>AP035770.1:0-90028 GCA_042850305.1 Streptomyces haneummycinicus | reverse complement strand
CGGCGTGGTCTGCTCCCGGCCTGGTCCGCCGGCGAGGCGCGGACCGGGGCAAGCGTGCGGGACGGCCCGCCGCCCATGCCCGTCCCCACCGACCACCGCACGGCCCCGCTCACCGACCCGACGAGGAGACCGTCATGACGACAGCCGACAACGGCGGCGGGGCGCCGCCGAACCCTCCCCAGGTCCTGGTGGCGGGCGCGGGCCCGGTCGGCCTGACCGCCGCTGTCGAACTCGCCCGGCGCGGTCTGCGCGTACGCCTGGTCGACGCGGCCTCCGGGCCGGCCGTCACCAGCAGGGCGATGGCCACTCACGCGCGCTCCCTGGAGACGTACGACCAACAGGGGCTCATCGACGACCTGATGTCCCGCGGGCGAAGGATCCAGCGCTTCACCATGCACGCGGGCGGCCGCACGCTGGCGCGCCTGGGCCCCGACTACTCCCGGGTCCCCACCCGCTATCCGATGACCCTGATGATCGACCAGGCTGCGACCGAGGAGGTGCTGCGGCAGGCCGCCGCGAAACTCGGCGTGAAGGTCGAATGGGGAGTACGGCTGGAGGGCTTCACCCAGGACGCCGACGCCGTGCACACGGTCCTGCGCACGGCGGACGGCGAGGAACACCTCACGGTGGAGCGGCTGGTGGGCTGCGACGGCGGGCACAGCACGGTCCGCAAACTCCTGGGGCTGCCGCTCCTGGGCGACTCCAGCGAGACCTGGCTGATCGCCGACGCCGAACTGGAGGCGGGGCTGCCGCAGAACAGCATCCACTGGATCAAGGCCGGCCGGGGGACGGTGATGGCCATCCCGTTCCCCGAGGAGAACAAGTGGCGGCTGCTGGACACCGCCGACGCCTCCTACGGCGGCGACCCGGACCAGGTGGCCGAACGGTTCGCCCGCAAACTGCGCGCCGGACTCGGCCGCCCGGTGAAGGTGTCCACCCCGAGCTGGGTGTCGGTCTTCACCATCCAGCAACGCATGATCACCAGCATGAGCGAGGGGCGTGTCGTGCTGGCCGGCGACGCCGCGCACGTGCACAGCCCCGCCTCCGGGCAGGGCCTCAACACCGGTGTCCAGGACGCCTACAACCTGGCCTGGAAGCTCGCTCTCGTCGTACAGGGCCACGCGCCGCAGACCCTGCTCGACTCCTACTCGGCCGAGCGCGTGCCGATCGGCCGAGCCCTGTTGGGTTCCACCCGCAAGGCCACCCGGCTCGTCCAACTGAAGAACTCCCTGGCGGGCGTGGCGCTGCCGTTGGTCTTCGCGCTCGTCCGCCGGTGCGGGCCCTGCGGGGCCGGATCGAGCGGCAGATCATCGGCGCCATGTCGGCGCTGGCCCTGCACTACACGGACAGCCCCTGACCCTCCCCGACCCCCGTCCCCAGGACGCCACCGGGCCGCGGGCCGGCACCCGCCTCACCCAGGTCACCGCGCGGGACGCCCTCGGCACCGGCTGGAACGCCCTGCTGGCGGAGCTGCGCGACACCCGGTGCAGCCTGCTCGTGGCGGGCGGCGGCGCCGCGGCCGCGCGTACCGCCGCCCAGGCGGACACAGCGCACGCGGACTGGCTCTCCGTGCGGGTGTTCACCGACGCGGGCGATACCTCGGGCACCGGCGACACACCAGGTCCTCGCCCGCTGCCCGACCCGGACGGCGGCGTGCGCCGGCACCTGGGCTGCGCCCCCGACGGCTGGCTGCTCGTCCGGCCGGACGGCTACCTCTGCGCGCGCGGCTCCGCCCTCACCCCGGAGGACCTTCGCCCCGCCTCGACGCCGTACGCGGTCTGCGGTCCGCCCGGTCGGGGGCGTGACCATGGACCTTGGTATCGCCGGAAAGACCGCGCTGATCACCGGCGCCTCGTCGGGCATCGGCACGGCCACCGCCCGCGCGTTCGCCGCCGAGGGCGCCCGGGTGGTCCTCACCTACCGCTCGGGGCAGGCGCGCGCCCAAAAGCTCGCGGACGAACTGGGCGCCGACGCCGACCTGGCCTGCGCCGTCCCGTACGACCTGGGTGACCCCGCGGGCGTCACCGCCGCCGTGCGGACCGCCGAACACCGCTGGGGCGGAGTGGACATCCTCGTCGCCAGCGCGGTACGGCGCGGGCCACGACGACCGTCGGGCCTGCATCTTGAGGACGTCCCCGAGGAGGACTGGCAGTCGCTCCTGCGGGACAACCTGGAACAGACCATCCGCACGGTGCAGTTGGTCCTCGTGGGCATGCGGGCCCGCAAGTGGGGCCGGGTTGCGCTGCTGTCCTCGCACCTCACCCGGGACGGGGCGGCGGGCCAGGAGTTCTACGCGGCGGGCAAGGCCGCACTGCACGGCTTCGCCCGCAGCCTGGCCTGGGACGCCGGGCCCGACGGGGTGTACGTCAATGTCGTCAGCCCCGGCCTGACCCGCACCGAAGGAGTACTGACCGAGCTGCCGGCGGAGATCCGCGAGCGGGAACGGCAGCGCACACCCAGCGGGCGGCTCAGCGCACCCGAGGACGTGGCCGCCGCGCTCGCGTTCCTCTGCGCGGAGGTGAACGGCAACATCAACGGCGCCGTCATCGACGTGTCCGGCGGCCGGTGATGCTCCGGCTTCCGCCGCTCCTGCTCCCGCTCCAGCTCCCTTCCCCTGGCCCCTCCCTTCTCCTTCCTGTTCTGCTCCCCGCAGTCCCTGCAGGTCGAGCAGCCCCTCGAGCCGCGCACCGGCGCGTTCTCCTCCGAAAGGAATCACCATGTCGCAGCCGCACCTCGTCCGGCACCGCATCACCGTCCGGGCGGCCGCCGTGCTCTGCTTCGACCTGATGGCCGACCTCGACCACTGGCCCCAGCACTTCGGCCCCGGCCTGCACGCCGAAGTCCTGGAGGCCGACGACGGTGAGGGCGACCTGATCCGTCGCTGGGCGCTGACCGGCGGTACCGAGGTGCACACCTGGGACGCACGGCGCCGGCTGGACCGCGACGGACTGCGCATCGTCCTCGACCAGGTGGACCCACAGGCCCCCCTGACGAGCATGCGGGCGGTGTGGAGCTTCGAGCCCGACGGCGAGGGGGCCGCGACCGTGGACGTCACCCACGAGTTCACCGTCGACGACGACCCCGAGGCGGTGCGCCGGACCACCGACGACGTCAACGCGCGCACTCCCGGTCAGCTCGATTCGCTGCGGGACCTCGCCGAGCGGTGGGAGGAGGTGGAGCCCCTGGTCATCTCCTTCGAGGACCCGCTGTTCATCGGCGGCCGACTGGAGGACGTCTACGAGTTCCTGTACGCCGCCGACAAATGGCCCGAGCGGGTCCCGCACGTGGAGAAGCTGGAGATGACGGAGGACACCCCCAACATCCAGTTCTTCGACATGCACACGCACACCCCCGACGGACGCGACCACACCACCCGGTCCGTGCGCGTCTGCCTGCCCGGCAACAAGATCGTCTACAAGCAGATCAGCCTTCCGGCCCTGCTCGACGGGCACACCGGGCACTGGGTGTTCACCGAGACCCCGAGGGTGTCGTCGCGCACGCCCGGCACACCGCGACGATCAAACCGTCCGCGCTGCCGCTGCTGGGGAGGGCACCACGGTCGCCGATGCCAGGAAGTACCTGCGCCGCGTGCTGAGCACCAACAGCCTGCAGACCCTGCGCTACGCCCAGCAGTTCGCCGAGGAGCGCGGCCATGCCGCTCACGCCTGACATGCCGCCCGGCGGGGCCGTGCCGCCCGGCAGCCCGCCGGCCCGCAGGCCTCTTCCGGCCGTGGCGTTCGACCTCGCGCGGGTGCCGGAGGTGCCGCTCGACGGCCTGCTGCGGCGGGCTGCCGCGGCGGCACCCGACCGGGTCGCCGTGCGCACGCCCGCGGGGACGACGACGTACGCGGAACTGGACGGCCTGGCCGACTCCTGTGCCCGGGCCCTGACCGGGGCGGCCGGCCGGAGCGCGACCGTCGTCGGGCTGGCGGCCTCCCTCGACCCGTCGTTCGCGGTCGTCTACTACGGCGCGATCCGCGCGGGCCACGTCGTCGCGCTCGTCAACCCGCACCTGCGGGGCGATGCCCTGGCCCACGTCCTGTCCGCTGCCGGGGTGACCGTGGCGGTGGCGCCGCCCGAGGTGGCCGAGCGCATCGCCCAGGTGCGCGGGCGGCTGCCGAACCTGCGCGATGTGCTGTCACCCGACGCCTTCGCGACCGGCAGCGCGGCCTCAGGCCGAGGGGCTCCCGGTCGAGGGACTTCCGGTGGAAGGGCTCTCGGTGGAAGGGCGACTTCCGACGGCAGGGCCGCCGACGGGAGACCGCCCGACGAACATGGCCCGGTCCTGCGTCCGGACGCGGTGGCGTGTGTCCAGTTCACCAGTGGGACCACCGGGGAACCCAAGGCCGTCCAGTTGACGCACCGCAACCTCGTGGTCAACGCCGCGCAGATCGCCGCGGTCCACGGCCTGGACGGCGACGCGGTCACGCTCAACCACCTCCCGCTCTACCACCCGATGCACCTCAACGCGGCGGTGTACGCGGGAGCAACCCAGGTACTGAGCCCGTCGCCCGATCCGGCGGCAGCGATCGAGGCCGCCAACCGGCACGGGGCGACGCACTTCTACAGCCTTCCCGTACGGCTGGCGCACCTGGCGGCCGACCCGCGGCTGCCGGGCCTGCGGCTGGACACGGTGAGCGCGGTCTTCTCCGGCGGCTCGGCGCTGTTGCCGGCCCAGGCCCGCACGCTAGAGCCCACTTCGGCATCCCGGTCCTCCAGGGATACGGACTGGCCGAGACCTCCCCGCTGACACACGGCGAACCGCCCGCGCGGCCCGGGCCCGGCTCCGTGGGCCCGGTGGTGCCCGGCACCGACTGCCGGGTGGTGGACGTGGAAACCCGCGCCCCGCTCCCGGCCGGGCACAACGGGGAGGTCCAGGTCCGCGGACCACAGCTCATGCGGGGCTACCTCGGCGAGAGCGCCCCGGCGGTCGATGCCGACGGCTGGTTCTCCACCGGTGACATCGGCCATCAGGACGAGGAGGCCTATCTGTACCTGGTGGACCGGATCAAGGATGTCTTCAAGTACGAGAACTGGCTGGTGTCGCCCACCGAGATCGAACAGGTTCTCATCACGCACCCGGCCGTACGGGACTGCGCGGTGGTCGACCACCCGGAGCCGTTCAGCGGTGCGGTGGCCCACGCCTTCGTCGTGCTCGACGAGGCCGCCGGGCCGCCCGATCCGGCGGAACTCACCGCCCATGTCAACGACCAGGTCCCCTACTACCAGCACATCAAGTACCTCGATGTGGTGGACCGCGTCCCCGTTCCCCGAACGGCAAGATACTCCGCCGCGCACTGCGCGCACGCGTTGCGGACACCGACCCGGCGGGCCGGGTGCACGCCGGCGCGGCCGACCCTCCTCACCCCGACCCGACAGGAGACAACTCGTGATCACAGTGATCAACCGACTCACGGTCCACGGCGACGTCGACGCCTTCCAGAAGATCCTGGGCGGCATCACCGAGCACATGAGCAGTCAGCCAGGCTTTCTCAGCCACTCCCTCTACCGTTCGCTCAACCACCCCGAGGTCTTCGTCGAGACCGCCCGCTGGGCCGACGCCGAGTCCCACCGGCGGGCGATGAAGGCCACCGCGTTCCGGGACAGGGTCCGCGGTCTCGAGGACCTCGCCACCCCCGAGCCCGACGTCTTCGAGATCCTCGAGGAGGACGCTCCCCGGCTCGGCTGAGACGGGACCCGCGGTGCTGTCGGCGGCGGTGTGCAGGGGTCAGCGGACGCACCGCCCCGGTCTGCTGTCGGCGTCCGCAGGAGCGGCACGGGATGGTCACCCGAGTTGGGAGGTGGCGGCGTCGATCTCCTTCATGGTGATGTTCTCGCTGCCGCTGCCGCTGCCGCTGCCGCTGCCGCTGCGGATCGTGATGACGGCGGCGGTGGAGATGACGTAGGTGAGGGCTTTGAAGTAGTCGCCGGTGCGTTGGTGCAGTGTGGCGGCGTGTTTGCTGAGGGTGTTTTCCTCGAGCCGGTACAGGCTCAAGTCGGCCTCGAAGCTCGCCAGTACGCGCCGGAATACCTCCTGCTCCTTGACCTTGGTGCCCAGGGGCAGGGGCAGGGGCAGGGGCAGGGGTGCAGCCACGTCACCGGCAGCAGCGCGGTGGGGGAGGGCGAGACGGGATCCGCCGGGCGGCCCGCCTGTGCGAGCCGTACCCGGTTCTCCGCGCTGACCCGGGCCAGGTCCTGGGCCAGGATGCGGGCCTGGTGCAGGAGGTGGCTGGCGCCGGTGCCGCAGAAGACGAGCGAGATGCCCAGCTTGTCGCGCAGGTAGACGAAGTAGGGCAGCACGTTCGCCAGGTGCTGCGGGGAGGCGCGGTCGATGTCGTCGATGAGTAGCAGGCGGGTCTGTGACAAATCCGTTAATGATCACTAGAGGCCGTGACGTGTTGATCTGGGGTTCTAGTGATCGTTTCAGGATTTCTTTCTGTGGTGTGGTGTGCCTCTGAGCTGGGGCTTCCGTAGGGCTTTGAATGCTGCAGGGCTTCTGAGGTGCAAGTTCAGTGATCGTCTCGGGATGTAGTGATCGGCGTGGGATTTTCTTTGTAGTGCGTGGTTCGGGTGGACGGGTTTGTGCTGGTCACGGGGCTGGCAGGATCGTGCCTGAGCTGATCCGGCCCGGCACGGGCCGGGGCCGGGCGGGGGGCGGCGGCGCGTTCGGCTGCGGCCCAGATGCGCTCGGCCTCCTCTTCGCCGGCGCTGGCACCCCGGGCGAACGCGAGGAAGGTGTAGAGGGTGGGCAGCTGGCCGTCCAGCGTCCAGCGCAGGGCGCGGACGGGCCGTCCCTCCTGGCCCGCCTTGCGGGCGATGCGCGGGAAGGTCTTGTCGCTCTTCATGCCGCGCAGCGCGGCCAGCTCGTGGATCCCGGTCGACGGGCCGGCCCGCGGGGCCCGGCCGGGCACCACGAGGAGACAGGCGGCCAGGGCGAGCGCGGCGGCCACCGGGCGCTCGAGGACGGTCACCGCAGCGATGGCAGTGATGACGACTGCCGCAGCCCGGTGACGTCACGCCGGAGGAGTGCTACCCCGACGCTCTCGCGGAGGCCGAACAGGCCCGCGCCGACTACGCGTTCGCCCTGGAAGCGCAGCACGACGACCAGCGCGAAGACCCTCTGCCTCCGCCCTCGGCAACGCCCGCGCCGCCCGCGAGGCCGCCGACCGCGAGATGCGCCACCTTCTTGCCTACGGACGGGAGTTCCACGGAGACCGCCCCTACAAGTTCGAACTCCTCGCCCAGGCCGGCGGCATGACCCCTCCGGCATGCGCACCGCCTACGCGAGCAGCGAGATCCAGACTGTCGCCCGCCAGATCGGCCGCGCCCCCGACGGCTGCCGCTCCCGCCCCCGGCCGCCCCGGAGTCCGCATGACCGGCCGCCCCGAGACCGCTCCGCCGACCTGCACCTGTCTGCCCCCGTGGCCCGCCTTGCCACCGTCATCGAGGGCACCACTCACCCGGTCGTGCCCTCGCCCGCCCACACCCCGCTTCCGCCCTCTACCTTGCCCACTGCACCGGGTGCGGCACTGCCTACACCGGTTCGTGGAAGCGGCTGACCCCCGAGCCGCTTGAGGGCACCGCGCCCTGCACGGCTCAAGCCCAGCCCGCCAGCTCCTGCCCGCGGCCCCGGCCACCGGCCCACCCCAGCGAAAGTCCGCGCCGCCTCCGGCCGAGGTCCTCTCGTCACCCGACCCCTCCCGGCGAACTCGCCGGGCGCTGGCTCGGCCTTTCGTGTCTCGGGACGACGGTCACAGGGTCGGCTTCTGATGCCGGGCGAGGAGTTCGATGAAGAAGTCCGTCAGGACTTGTTCACCGCCCGGGCTGGTCAGTTCCCAGCCGCCGAAGCGGTAGATCTCGTATCCGGACAGCCTCAGCCGGCGGTCCTCGGCGGCCATATCCGCATACAGCTGCGGGGCGGCGGTATGGGTGACCCGCCCTTGCTCGTCGGGCGGGTTGGGGCGGCCGTAGTGTTGAACCCCGTCGACCTCGATGACGATGCGCGAGCGGTCCGGTGCCAGGAGCAGGAAGTCCATCCTCTGCCGGTACAGCGCCCCGGACTGCTTGCCGCTGCGCCGTGTGTAGGGGTCGTAGTGGAGGTAGACCTGGGGGATCAGCGCGGGCAGGTCGAAGCCGCCTTCCTCGGCATAGCGAGCACAGTACGTGATCATGAGGAGTTGTTCGGGCGGTGAATCCAGTGACCGGTACAGACGCCGGTAGAGGGCGTCGGCGGCACTCTTCTCGTCGGCGTCCGGGTGGTGGTTGTTCGTCCACCAGGCGACCATCTGCCGCCAGGTGAGACCGTGCGGCGGCAGGGGATCGGTGAACACCAGGCAGGTGTCGGCGTGGCGGACGATCTCCACGTCGTTGTCCACCGCGTCGCGCAGCACGATCTGAGGTTTCGCGCCGTCGGCGGCGAAGATCAGGTTCTTGAAGGCGCCCGACGGGCCCTTGGAGAAGCGACGTTCGTACTCCATCTCTTGCAGGTCCTCCAGCGCGTTGCGGGTCGGGCCGAGGATCTGCTCGATGCAGTCCCGGCGGGCCTGCCAGCTCCCTTGCATGTTTGTCGCGCCAGTAGGTGCCGAAGCCGCGCGGCCCGTCGAAAGTCCGAAACGGCCAGGTGGGCGGCTTCAGGGCGAGGCGTTCCAGGACGGCGCGGTGGGCCTTGATCACGACGGGGACGTTTTCGTCATCCAGGTGTCTGCCCTTGCCGTCAGTGCCGTGGGAGACGAAGTCGCCGTGCAGCAGCCGGGTCAGCGCGATGGCGACTTCCAGGTCGGTACGGCTGGCCGCAGGCCCGAACCGCAGCGACTCGATCAGCTCGACATTGAGTACCCACGGCATGGCCCAACCGTCCCCGCTGCTGAAGAACGCCTCAACGTCCACGCACCTACCCCTGCGTCCCGTAGACAGGACCTCGGCCCCACAGCAGCCAGTTCATTAGAAAGCACTGACATGCCGGCACCCCGTCCACGGTCCCGGCCGACGCCACCCATACTGCGCGCCTGCCCCGCCCGCCCCGAGCGGAGCAGGTGGAGGCGGGAGGAGTCATGGGGCAACGGCTGCACGGCAGTGCTCTGATCCTCCGGCATGGCTCGGAGGCTGCCCCAACGCCTTCTGCGCAACGTTGACTTGAAATCGCTGTGCCGACGTGTTTGCAAGTGGTGTACCAATGGGCATCGAAAGTGTTGTAGATGACTACAGCACTACGTGGAGAAGGGAAGTCCTTGGTCTACGACATTCGTCCGCTCGCCAACGGGCTGCGGACGGACCACCCGGTGCCCGGTCTGCCGTTCGTCGACGACTCACATCTGCCGCTCGACGACGGCCCCGACGCCATCGAGGCAGTCGGCCGGAACAAGGGCGAAGGCATGTGGGGCCGGTGCGACACCTCCCGCGAGGGGCTGGCTGGCCTTCACCACCGACCCGATCGCCCACCACCTGGGCTGGGCCGTCCGCTACCACCCCGAGCACGGGCGCACCGTGCTCCTGCTGCGCGACGAGGACACTGCCAGCCTGCACACCTACTGGTCGGGGCGCCGCTGCTGTTCCGGGCCGGCGGCTACTGGTGGGACGGCGACGCCTGGTACCGGCCCGGACAGATCTGGGACCCGGTCACCGAGGACTACGCACGCTACACGGCACGCGCCACGGCCACCGTCCACGCCAACGACATGCTCGACGGCCGCGCCCACCCGGACCGCGCACCCGTGCACAAGGTCGCCACGTTCGACCCGGCCACCGCGGCGCCCAAGGACTGGCTCGATCACCTGACCCGGTGGGCGCAGCACCACCAGAAACAGGACGATCCCCTGCCGCTGGAGAAGTGCGTCGTCGACCTGGCCAGTCCCGAACTCACCGGGGACCGGCTGCTCGGCGTGCCCGAGATGGCCGCACTGGGCGGCATCACGGCCTCCACACTGCGGGGTTACATCTCCCGGGGCGAGAACGACGTGCCGCTTCCCCAGGCGACCGTCGGCGGACGGGCCCAGTGGTCACGCCCGGTCGCCGAGGACTGGGCGGAAGCCCGGCACCGCTCCTCCGACGGGCTGAAGGACGCCATGTTGGCCGGCGACCGGCACCGACTCGCCCGGGAGCGGCCCAGATCCGAGACCGCTTCAGCGAGACCTTCTTCAGCTTCCTGTGGAAGCGGCCCGACATCCGCAAGCGGTGGGGCCTGCGCCATCGCAACGAACCGAGCGTGCGGGAGGTGGCCGACCAACTGGCCTTCGAGGTCGCCGACAGCCTCAGGCGCATCATCCCGACCGACGCCCTGGGGCCGACCATCCGCCACGCCGTCCTGGAGGACTTCGCCACCTCGCTGCGCGTCAGCGAGCGCCGGGGCGGCCAGCTCAAGGCCTTCGACCTCATCCTGTCGGTTCCCCTGGCGAAGATGCTCAGCTGGTTTATCCAGCACTTCCCGACCTCGGCCCAGTGGTACGTCGGCGAGATCATGGGCGAGGCAGACAAGCAGCTCGGCATCCCCGCTCAGGTGACGGGCGAAGCGCTGCGGCGGTCCGCAACCACGAACGGGGAACTCGACGGCCAGACCGCGAACGAGTTCTTCTCCCGTACCGTCCCGCGCGAGCCGGAGGGCTGAGGTCCTTCACCGAGTGAGGAACCCCGCCGCCGTCCGCAGGGCGGCCCGGCGAGGGCTGGAGCGCGGCGGGCGGGCGCAGGCAGCACCCTGTCTGCCGTACGGGTCAGTGTGGTTCACGGAAGCCGGGCAGTCCCAGCGGCACGGGAGTCATCCCGGAGCCGCTCGGGGAGCGTTGCAGAACCAGCCGGAACCGCCCGCCGCCGACGGGCCGCACACCGACCTCCACGCCGTCACCGCGTCCGGCGGTGAGCGCGGCCAGAGTCTGCCCGCGGCTGTCCGCTGCGACGGCGACCTCAGGGTGGGAGACGAACACCGGGCCGAGCTCCAGGCGCCGCCCGGCGATTTGCACGGGGAACGCCCCGCACGGCAGACGCAGGGGCTGCACCTCGCCACCGAGCAGGGCGCGCGCGGTGGGGGTGTCCCGGCCGTTGAGGGTGAGACGCACTTCCGGCAGGAAGGGGCAGACCAGACAGTGCCCGTCGGCGAGGAGACGCGCGACGCGCACCATGATCCGCTCTTCGCGGGTGAGTTCGTCGGGGACAGGAAGTACTGCTCGCTGTGGCGCTGCACCACCTCCAGATCCTCGAGAAACAGCTGCAACTGTGCGAAATCGCGGTACACCGCCTCGGCCGAGGGCGGGATCTCGCCACCGCCGACGGCGCCCGCGCCCGTACGCACCTCGAAGGTTCCCCGGCCGCCATACGCTGGTGCAGGCGCAGCACCCGCAGGGCGGCCGCCGGCTCCCGCCCCTCCAGCGAGAACGAGAACGTCAACGACGCCGCGGCCTGCGGATTCTCAGGCATCAGCAGCTGAAGTCGGCCGCCCGCCAGCTCTATCCGCACCGACCGGCCGACGCTGCCGAGCCCCAGGTGCTTCAGCGTGCCGGGATAGGAGGTGGTGATCTGATCGCCGTCCAGGAACACCAGGTCGGCCTCCACCCCGGCGGGCTGGTCCGCTTTCGCCGGACCCCACCGCACCTCGGCGTTCTCCAGTTCCCTGCCCAGGAACTCCGGCCCGGTGACCGTCACCTTCTCCACCGCCCCGCGCGGCAGCACCACCTTCTCGTCCAGCCCGTACCCCAGGCTGTGCCGCACCGCCTCGGACTGCTCCGGCGCCAGGGGGCCGATCCCGGTCAGAGTGAACATGACGGGCGAGACCTCATGGGCCCGCGGGTGCTTGCCCCGCAGCGTGTGCACCACCGTGTCGCCCTGCCGCGCGGAGTCGATGGTCCAGTGGTCGTCCAGTCCGTCGGCCTGACCGCCCAGCGCCCGCACCCGGGCGCTCACATCGTCCACACCGCCCATGAGCAGCGCCCGCTCCTGCCCGTACACCTTCGCTGCCTCGAACAGCTGATCCCGGGTGAACGACGCCTCCAGGTCCGCGTGGACCGCCAGCAGATCATCCAGCGTCGCCCGGTCCCACACCTCCACCTCGACCGCCAGCCCGTCCGCCAGCGACCGCACGAACGCCTGCTCCGTCGGCGTCAGCACACAGGGCACCACCAGCACCCACTCCTGCGGCGCACCCTCATGGCCCGCGTGAACGACGCCTTGATCGACCCTCGCCGCCCCTTGTGCGACGTGGTCGGGAATCCGTCCGGGTAGTACTTCAGCTGGAACACCCGTATTCGGGAAGCATGGGAGACCTTGATGTCGATCCCGTCGTCCCCGCCACGTCCGTTGACCGCCTCCACCCGCGAGGCCGCGTCGTACACGCGGTGCACCACGGCCTCGACGATCCGGTCGAATGCCGGTTGTCCGATCCGCTCCCACTCAACCGCCACGACCGCTCCCGCCCCGCGATGTCCACGCAGACGATGGTCCCACCCGGCACTGACAACCACCCGCGACGCCGTGTGCCGCGCGGACAGCGGACCGTTCCTTCCTGTTCTGTCAACAGGCAGGTCACCCGGAGAAGTTGTCCGGTCCGCGCGCTGTGAACTCTCCTGTGCGCGTGGCGGGTAACTGAGCTCTACCCCAGGCCGGACGGCGACCGACCACAACGCCCCCGCCCCCGAACGCGACCCGGACCGGTCCAGGGGAGCGACCGGCTGCCGCCAGACCCGCAACGCCCAGCCGAGCGGCGGCCCGGCCCACACGCCCCGGCCGGAGCCGGCGCCGTGCCGTACCGAGCCGAGCCTCGGCGTCGACGTCGCGGCCGCGGACGACGCCAACCCACTGCGCCTTCAGGCGAGTGCCCGCCGCTCATGCGCAGGAGCCTGGTGGAACGCGTGTGCCCTGCTCCTCGTGGGAGGAGGCACACGCGTCAACGAACTGCAGGTCCGGCGCGACCAGGGCGAGTAGCTCCAGGGTGCCGATCCCGGCGCCGGAGGAAGCCTTCTCGGACCGCGTCCCCCGGCCCCAGCCCTCGGACCGCTTCCCTGCGCCCGGCTCGGGCCCGCTGGCAGGAGTGAAGAGGCCGGGTGTGTCGCGCCGGGGCCGGCGACCTGCTGATAATCACGCTGTGGCTGTCCACCCGAAGACCGCAGAGACCAACGTCCGGCTCCCGCCCTGCGCCTTCGGTGCGCTGGCCGCTGCCATGACCAGGCAGGGCACCTCGCGGGATGCGACCGTGCGCCGGTTGATGACCGAGCACGTCGAGCGGCAGGAGCAGGAGGATCCCGACGACAGGCTGACGCACATCTCCACAGTGCTGCGCTATCCGCCGCCGCCCCGCTGGCGAAAGGATCCCCGCCAGGACCGGCCTCTGCGGCTTCGGGCTAGCGCCGACCTGCTGGAGCGGGCGCGCGCGGTATCGCTGGTACTGCCGGGGCAGTACCAGCGCGCCTTCCGCGACTACCAGAGCCGTGCACTGACCGACGCCGTAGTGACGGCCATCGCGGTGGCCGAACGGTTCACGGACGAGTTCCTGGACGGGCTGCTTCCCTTCTGCACCACCGCGCTGCCCGCAACCTGTGGAGGCTGGCGACCGCCGGGCTCTGCACCGGTCCGGAGCGCGCTCTCCTGGAGGCGGCCGTGGTGGTGCGCGAAACGACAGCCGAGACAACCGAAACCGTGCTGGACACAGACGCGCAGCACCTGCTGGCGGTTGTGAAGGCCCTCGAGAAGGACGTGGCCTGGCACTCCCCGGCCCGCTTCCAGGTCGCTGCCAATATCGCCCGCGAACTGCTCACCGGCCCGCAGGCTGACGCCAACGAGCGGCTGCTGCAAGAGGAGGGCGAGGACTGGAACGAGTTGTACCTGGACACCCTCTACGCCGACGAGGGCCGTCGGGCCTACCTGCAGCGGGGGACCACGAGCTACGACTGGAGTGGGCGCGGCGGCGGCGCGGTATGGCGGGCCGAGCGCCAGGTCAGTCTGGGCAACTTCGGGGACTGGCTCACCAGCCACATCCGGACGGACACGGCCGACTACGTGGTCCGTCCGCCCGGCTGGGTGCTGTCCCGTCCGCCCGGCTGGCACGCGGTCGCGCCTGACCCCACACACCGGCCGGCTGCCGCAACCGTACGCGACATGGACGGACGAGGGCCGCGCCCTGGCCTTTCCCTACCGCGACAAACAGGCCGTGTGGCCACTCCAGCGCCAACCCAACCGGCCGGGCTTCGATCCCGTGCCCGGCGCCGAGGCACTCCTCGCTCCCGCGACCGGCCTGAAGCCCGAGCAGGTCCTCAGCTACATCGAGGCCCTGCTCGTCGACTGGAACCACCAGTTCGACGCCGACGACGACCCCGACCTCCGCCTGGCCCTGGACGTCCCCGTGGGCCCGGCGTACGACTTCGGCCTCATCAGCGCCGAGGAACGCCAACGCGCCATGGCCGAGGCGCGCGCGGCAACTCTGAACAGCATGGATGAGGTCATCGACCTCCTCACTGATGACGGCTCCGACGAGGGGATCTGCAGTACCTACGACAAGTGCGTGGAAATGTCCGTCAGTTCGCGCACGTGGCCAGCCGCCTCGACCCGTCGGCCGGTGCACGGTTCCGGGTGCACAAGGCGACGTGGCGGTGGCCCGGGCTGTCGGTGGCCGGCGAGTTCCTCGCCGGTACCTCCACCGACCTGGTGCAGTGGCTGGCTACCGTCGCGCACGCACGCAGCGCCCTGATCACACAGCAGTCGATGCAACAGGCATGGACCTACGCGTTCGACCGCTACGCCCCCAGAGCCCGCAGCGCCCGACGCCAGGTGTGACACCCACCGATACAACACCGAAGAACCCTCCTCGTAGAACTGGATGCAGGCCGAGCAAAAACGCCCGGATTCCTGACATCTCGCGTACCGCACCCGTACGCCCGCTCAAGGGGAGACCTTCGATGCACAACCCGAACCGACCGCTGATCTCGTCCGCTGCCACCGGCATCAGCGGCATCGCCCTGGCCCTGATCGGCGCCCCGTGGTGGCTGACCGCCCTGGCCTTCACCTGCTTCGCCCTCGGCCTGCTCGTCACTGCCATCCAGTCGGTCTTCCCCAGGACTCCGCCCACCGGCTGGCCTGGTGGCGCGCCCGCTGGAATCACCGGCAGCGCCGCCAGAACACAGCGCCCACCGGTCGTCGGAGCAACCGGCCCGCCCCGGGAGCCACCGGGCCCCGTCCCAACCCGCGCAAGACCAGCGAATGACGGTCCGCTGGCAGGGACCGACGACGAGGGCGGCATCGTGCCGCCTCGTCGCTCTGGCTCAGGCCCCGTCTGCCGGGCCTTCGGTGTGAGGTCTGGGTCCTTGATGAGTCGCCCGAAGGCTGGCTGTAACCGGGCGGCCTCCCGGCATACGGCCGGGTCGAGGGTGGGGTCGCGAATTTGGATCGAGTCGGGCAGCTCGAAGGGGAACGTCGGCCCCACCCTTCCGGCAAGGTTCCGTCCCGAAACAGGTAGTCCAGCAGTGCCTCCTTGCTCGCGCTGCTGTGCAACGCTCGCACCGGATTTCCTTCGTGGCTGAGGGCACCGGCAGCCACGGCCCCCACAGCAGTTTGAGGAGCCATCGCTCCAGCTCATCGCCGTTGACGAGGGCGAACTCGGCACCATGAGGATCGGGAACGCGCCGCTGGTCTTCCTGAAAGTGCCACAGGACACGGAACGCGCTAGACGCACTGACGTCGAGAGGCGAGAGAGCACTGTTGTGCCGCTGGCACAGGATGTTCGCGGCCAGAGCAGATACGGGTAGCTGGTGAGTGCTGCCCTTCTGCCAGGGCATGCCCAGCACGGTGATGGTCTTGCCGTTCGTCATGCCCCGAAGGACGTCCGCCGACAGCCAGTGTTCCTGTGAGATCTTTTCCGAGCAGTCCCTGCTGGCGGCCGCGTAACACTTGGGGTGCATGTATCCGGTGCGCGCCCCGGCAAGCAGAGGCATGGCACTTGGCCACAGCCACCGGCCGTCGCTGCGATCGGAGTGGCAGCGACGTGTTCGCCTGCCGCTGCCACACGGGCAGGGGTCCTTCCGACGCGGACCTTGGAACTCGTGATCAGTGCGAGTGAACGACCGGGGCCACTCGACGGGCGCAGAAGGAAGGGCCATCGTCTAAGTTTTAGTGTCGGCCAGTCGCTTCCGCACCAGGAACAGGCGGGTCCGAACGGACAGCGGCGAGCTGTTCCAGGACGGCGCGCAGATCGTCGCGACGGATCTCGGGGTGAGCCACCGCCGGGCCGGGCGGGTGCTGCGTGGGGACGGCAGACAGCCGCGGAGGCCGGACTTACAACGGAGCCTCGGCGAGCACGCGCCAGACCCTGGAACACCGACTCCTGATAGGTCATCTGCTCCCGGAGGCGCGCAGCAGCCACCGGCCCAGAGCATCCTCGTCGGTGTCGCGCAGGAAGTGGTCCTCCAGCCGCACGTACATGTCCAAGATCTGCAGCAGATCCGCATCGCTCGCGTCCTAGCGGTACTCGTTCCCGCACGCCAGCGACACCCGCGCGGCATCAGCCAGCGCCCACGGCGTGTACTTGCGGTACGAGCTCTCCAGCCACGACGACCCCAACGAATAGGCTGCCGACGCTCCCGCGATCAGCGGCAGCAGGGCACTGGTCCGGTGCCTGCGAACCCGCGCCACATAGTCCCGATCCCGTACCGCCCGACTGCCTGGTGCCCGCGTCATGCGCTCAAGGATCTCGCGCCCGCGTCTGCGCTGTCCTGCCCGTTACCGCCCGCTCCCAGGGACCAGCACCGGTGACCGCGACCGATGTGCCCTCTGCGGACAGCCGCTGCGCCCCGCCGTATACCCGGCTCAGGGTCCTGGCCCTTACGCGGTCGGCCCCGGGGCCGCGACGAGACAGCAGCGGTACTTTTCCGGGCAAATCCTGAATGGAGGCTCGGGCGGTCCTTTCTGACGGTTCAATAGTTATGCGACTGCCCGCCCGGGTAGTGCCGCACGCTCTCCACGCCTCGGTCACGGCCGGCGTGTGAAGCCGTTTCCGCTGCCAGACCGGCATCCGGAACGGGTGTGCGGTGCTCCGAGCGGGAACAGACGACCGACCGCCTCCGGCATCGTGTCGTTCCTGTCGGACTCCTGCCTGCCATCCAGGCCTGGGGCCGCAGCCGCGTACTCCCGTACCCGCTGCCGCCCCCGCCGCCTTTGCTGCGGAGCCGGCTGGAAGGACCTCGATGGCACAGACCTTCAGCCCGCCACCCGCCGACGACCCGTACAGGCTCCTGGATCGCCTGCAGCCGATTCAGCCCCTACCGGCCAGGCTCGTACCGCGCTCGTCAAGCAGTTCAAGGGCGACCCGCTCGGCGAGCTCGTCGCCGCCACCGCCCTCGGCCCCGAGGCGGCCAAGCACATACGCGCCAAGTTCCCCAAGACGCTGCCCAGCGGGGACAGGGCCGAGCTGCGGATGTTCCAGTCGAGCCCCTCGCTGGCGCTCTCGTTCTGCAGCCGCGCTTGGCCGATGCCGAGGCATCCCCCGCCGACCCGCTCTACGACCAGCTCATCGAGGCGATCCAGAGCGGTGACACCCTGCCGGACCTGGACGACCTCGTCATCAGCGCCGGCAGGTTCGGCAGTGAGGACGGCTGGCTCGTCCTCAATGTCGACAGTCAGGACAGACTCGAAGTCGCCGTCCGCCGCATCACCGACCAGACCCAGGAGCGCAACGACAAACGCTTTATGGTCGCCACCGAGGGCATCTCGGACCGCATCATCATGGTCCCCCTCGTGATCCGGCATGACGGCAAGGAGACCCGACGCTTCCTCACCGTGGATGGCATCTCGCGCACCACTGCCGCCTTCGCCATCCTGGGCCTGGATCCCGCCGTATGCGCGGTCATGACCCAGGACAGTGTCGGCGACCTCATCCGCGAGAAAGCCCGTGAAGTCAACGGGGAATTGCGCGACCTGCGCGAAGAGTCGACCCGTCTCCGTGCTCAGCCCGAGGGAGCCCGCGGTGAGGGCGAGGCCAGCTTCGCCACGCGCGTCGGTGAGACCGCTGCCCGCTGGCGCGCCCTGCAGTGCGATGTCGAGCTCTGGAGCCCGGCCCCTGATGTTGACGTCCACCGCTTCGTGATGGAGGTCGTCAGCCTGATCCACCACCAGCAGCAGGCCCACTCCCACACCTCCAAGCGCCGCACCATCCACGAGGCTGTGCTGTCCGACTTGACACAGGCCGCACCTCAGTCCCTCATCGAGCGCCAGCGCCAGCAGGATCGCGGCCCGCTCCGTAGCGGATGGGACTACCTCGACTGGGCCTACCAGGCCATCGCCGATCTGATCGATCCCACATGGCGCCCGCACATCGCCGCGACCCTGCGCCGCGAACTGAAGATCAGCCGGTGCCACGCCAAGCAGTTCAGCGAGCTGGCCGGAGCCGTCATCAGCCGCCCCTGCAGTCCCTCGACCGCAAGCACTGGAAGGAAACGAGCACCAGCAGTCCCGACTTGAGATCGGACAGCGCGCGTGGACCCGCGATGCTATCCCCAAGCACGTATGGAACCGAAAGGACCGCCTGCCGGACTACCGGGTGACGAAGGAGCAGCTGAAAGAATCCGCGGAGGCCGTCAGCAAGGCAGCAGCCGCCGCGCCCCAGGGGCTCGTGAACGACGACAAGCGAATTGAGACCGGCGACGCGATGCTCGGCAACCACATCGCATTCCTCCTCGTGGTCGGTGCCATCGCCACGACGTTCACGGGGGCACTGCGCACGGACACAGGGTCCGGCCGTCAGACCGAGGACCTGCTGGAGCGGGACATCCCGGCCGCCTTCACCACGGCCCCGGTGTCGGTCGTCCTGGAGATGATGCAAGCCTCACCGTGGGGCCCCGCCCAGCTGGAAGAGAACATCACGGCGTTCGTGACCTCCTTCGATGAACGCCGACGCGCCAATCCGCGTCGGATCTCCCCACAGGCCCCGTACAGCCCGCTGGAGGACTTGGAGGCCGACAGCGCGTACATCCGCACCTTCGCGGCCAGCATCGAGAAGGGGCAGGCGGAGAAGCGGGAACAGAAGAGGCTGCAGGAGCGTGCCAAGCAGGCGAACCCGGTGGCCGAGGCGCTGGAGGTCCTGCCCAGCCATCTGCGGGCCGCCGAGACGTCCGTCCAGACACTGCACAAGGCGAGCCTTTCCAAGATCACATGCTCCGCGGAGCTGATGGCCGCGCTCCACGAGCAGGCGGACACAGTGGCCTTCCGACTGAAGGGCCTGAAGATGAATTTGCAGGAACGGGAGCAGAAGGAGGCGGACGCCAACCTCAGCCGACCCGAGGAACGGGGCGAAGGGGACACCCTGTGACGACGCTTCCCCAGGGATCGCCCCACTGCTGCCAGGCACACTCCTGCGTAGGTTCTACGACCTGGCCGCAGACGCCCTGGGAGACCGGCTGCTGCGCCGGCAACCGGCCAAGATCGCCCTGTGGGCACTACCCGACTACGCAGGCGACGAGTACAAGGCGGTCTACCTCCTCGGTTCGGGAACGTTCGACCTGCTCTACACGGGGTCCACGGGCCGCGGTCCCGGCACCGTCCGGGCGCGCGTCGACGAGCACCGCCGGGACCCCCGCAAAGCCGAGGTCACCTGGGTACTCGTGCTCCCCATACAGCGCGACGCCGATGCTGAACAGGCCGAAGGGAGGTCGGTCGTTTGCTGGGCAGACCGCCGCTCTCCTGGCGGCTCCCGCGGTCACACCGCACAGACTGAGCAGTCCGGCCGCCCACGAGCTGACCGAAGACCCGTGCTGTGGGCCCTGGGCGGGGACACCCTTCCGGGGCCCGCCGTCAGACCGAGTCCGAGCGCGTGCGGGTGGGGTGGTGGACCAGTTCCATGCCGAGGACCAGCAGTAGTTGCGTCCGGCCTGGTCGAACTGCTCCTGCAGCGTGGGCTCACAGAAGAGGTGGGCCAGCTGTCCGGCCTCGGTGGCGAGGTCACCGCGCTGGGCGAGGTAGTCGGCCATGGAAGCGCGGTGGACAGCCCGGGCACGCTTGGTCATAGAGCGTGGCTGCGGGCGCGGTCGGTGGTGACAAGCTGGTTGGCTGGCCTGGTGCAAGGAGGTTGATCTCAGCGTATCTGTGATCAGGAGGAGGATCTGGCGGGTGCCCGTCGAACCGTTTCCGTGGGTGTCAGTGCGCGCTCCTAAGGTGTGGACACGTCAGCGAGGCCCACGCGCCCGGCCGGTGAACTCCCGGTCGATCTAGCCCGGTTGCAGTGCACTACGGTCACGGGCATCCCGAGGTGCCGTACGACTTCGAGGACACTGATGACGGGTGACGAGGGAGGGAGGATGAAGATGACGAGGAGAGCCGTGCTCCGGCTGCGGGTGCCGAGGTCGGGCCAACGGCCGTTGGCGGATGCGCAACACGTCGTTCAGGATCGGCTGACCACGAGATCATTCAAGGTGAGCTTGACGCGGCGCCGGTTGGCGTCGAATCCGTACATGGCAGTGGGCCGGTTCAAGGGTCGGATTTCGAGTAGTAGCGGAACTGCAGTACCTGGCCACACATCGGCCCCACGTCCGCCATCAGGCCGTCCTGGCAGGTGGCCAACACGGTGATGCCGTGTTCTAGCGCGGCGTCACGCAGTGCGGCGATCACTTCGCGACGGTGCTCCGCGCCGAGTGAGTCACCGAGTTCGTCGAGGATGAGGACGCGGCCCCGCGCGTCGGGTGCGGCCAGCAAGGCGGCCAGGACGAGATGGATGGAGAACAGCTTCTCCTGGGCGGTGTTGGTGGGCGCATCGTAGGCCAGCAAGGAGCGCTGATGGCGCTCTTTGAATCTCCCCACATAGTGCTCAGGGATGGGGCAAACCTGCTCTGTTGATCTCCCCACCTTTTGGGTGGTCGGGTTGGGCGCTTTGTGTGATCTTGATCGGCGTGTCGGGATGGCAGCGGTGCGTCTGGAAAGCCTGCGTGAGCTTCGAGTTCGGCCTGTTCGGGGGCCTGGATGCTCACCAGGGAGGAAGACGTGGATGCTCATGCACTGCGTCGGCAGGGCTGGACGATCTCGGCCATCGCCCGGCACTTGGGCCGGGACCGCAAGACGATCCGCGCCTATCTGAACGGCGAGCGGGTTCCTGGCTATCGGCGTCAGTCTCCGGACGCGTTCGTGCCGTTCCTGGACTACTGTCGCCAGCGGCTGGCGGACGATCCACATCTGTGGGCGTCCACGCTGTTCGACGAGGTCGCCGCGCTTGGCTATGCGGGCGCCTACTCCACCTTCACCCGTGCGCTGCGCCGCTATCAGGTGCGTCCGCACTGCGAGCCGTGCAAGACCTCGACCGGCCGGGACGTCGCGGTGATCGCCCATCCACCGGGCGAAGAGATCCAGTTCGACTGGCTTGAGCTGCCCGACCCGCCCGAGGAGTGGGCGGTCGGCGGGCACGCGCACCTGCTGGTCGGCGCGCTGGCGCACTCGGGCCGGTGGCGGGCGGTTCTCGCGGAGTCGGAGGACTTCCCGCACCTGGTCCACGCCCTGGACCAGGTGATGCGCAAGCTCGGCGGGACTGCCCGGCGCTGGCGCTTCGACCGGATGGCCACCGTCTGCTATCCCTCCAGCGGGCAGGTCACCGCAGCCTTCGCAGGCGTCGCGAAGTACTACGGGGCCGGCGTCGACATCTGCCCGCCACGGCGCGGGAACCGCAAAGGCGTGGTGGAGAAGGCCAACCACTCGGCAGCTCAACGCTGGTGGCGGACGGTCCCGGACCATCTGACGGTTGAGCAGGCCCAGTCCGGGGTCGACAAGCTCGCGCTGCGCATGGACGAACGCCGCCGCAGAGTCGACGGGAGCAAAGTCACCGTCGCCGAACTGGCTGCAGGTGAACCGCTGTTGGACCTGCCGGTCAGGCCGTTCCCGGCCGAACTCGAAGTGGAACGCACGATCAGCCCGCAGAGCCTGGTGTCCTTCCGCGGCAACTACTACTCGGTGCCGCCCGGCATGCCCGGCGCCCAGATCCGCCTGGTGCACCGGCTCGGCGAGGACCACCTCCACATCGTCACCGCCGGCCGGGCCGTGATCGCCCAGCACCGGCGGGCCGTCGACGGCGCGGGCCAGACCGTCCGCGACGCCGGACACGTGATCGCGCTGGAGCGGACGGTGCTGGCCGCCTTCACCGACCGGGCCCCTGCAAGACCAAGGTCCGCCGCCCGCCTTCGGAGGCCGCGCTCGCGGAAGCCGAACGGCTCCGCGGCGGGACTGCCGCCGGGAATCCGGCCGAACGGGTCGTGATCGACCTGTCCCACTATGCCGCCGTGGCCGACCGGCTGCGGACCGCCCCCAACTCCGATGAGGAGAACGCGGATTGAGTACGTCACCGATGCAGGTGAGCGAAGCACGCCGCTTCCAGCAGCTGCGGGGCCACCTGTCCTATCTCAAACTCAACGACGCCGCCGAGGCACTGAACCGGGTGCTGGACCAGGCCCGCACCGAGCGGATGTCGCTGACCGCCGCGCTGGAACGGCTGCTGGAGATCGAGGTCGAGGCCACCGAGGCCCGCCGGCTCGCGGCCCGCGAACGCTTCGCCTGCCTGCCCGAGCCGTGGACCCTGTCCGACTTCGACTTCGCCGCCCAGCCCGGCGTCGACGAGAAGCTCATCCGTGACCTGGCCACCCTCCGCTTCCTCGACGACGCCTCCAACGTCCTGTTCGTGGGGCCGCCCGGGGTCGGCAAGACCATGCTGTCCGTCGCACTCGGTCGGGCGGCGGTCGAGGCGGGCAACCGCGTCTACTTCACCACCGCGGCGGACCTGGCCGCCCGCTGCCACAAGGCCGCGCTGGAGGGCCGGTGGAAGACCTGCATGAACTTCTTTGCCGGCCCGAAACTCCTGATCATCGATGAACTGGGCTATCTCCCGCTGCCCGAGGACGGCGCATCCGCCCTGTTCCAGGTGATCAACCAGCGATATCTGAAATCAAGCACGATCCTGACGACCAACGTCGGCATCGCCGACTGGGCGACCGCTTTCGGCGACGCCACGGTCGCCGCCGCGATGCTCGACCGGCTCCTGCACCGGGCCGCAGTCGCCGGCATCGACGGGCCCTCCTACCGGCTCCGCGGTCACCAGAGCCAGGCCGAAACCATCCGAGCCGGGGTGAACGCCCGTGTCTCCTGACACCCCCGACACCACCGAGGTCGAATCCGAGATGGCACGTCGCTGCCCGGTCTGCGAGACCGTCTTCACCGTGACCTACCCCTTCAGCCGACAGGTCTTCTGCTCACCCACCTGCAAAGTGGCCAACCGCAACAGCAGACCGGCCCGGCAGACTTGTCCGGTCTGCGAGAACGAGTTCACCACGACGGTCGCCCGCCGACGGACCTACTGCTCGGAGGAGTGCCGCGGCGCTGCCCGCACCAGCGACGACATCCGGGACCGGCGTGTCTGTCTGGTCTGCCACGGTCCGTTCGAGGCCCTGAAAACCACCCGCCAGATCTACTGTTCCCCGGCCTGCCGCAAAGACGCCGAGCGCCGCCGTGACCAGGCAAGAGACGAAGACCGCGCACGTCGTCTCGGTGAGACCACTTCTCTGCCGTCGTGGCCTGAGCTTCCTCCGTCGTCCAAGACTCTCAGCCAGCCCCTCACGCGTCAGCAAGTTGCCGCGGAACGTGACCCGCTGGAACCGACCGCGACCCGCAACTGCCCCCACTGCCAGCAGCCGGTCACCATCGTCGCGCTTCTCGCGACCCCCGAAGCCGCCCGCCCTTCCATCCCCACCGCCAGCCCCGACATCGTTCCGCTGCGAAGGACTCAGTGACCGTCGTCCACTGACCGTCACTGATCACCGAGCCCGCCGACCTTACGGTCGGCGGGCTCACGCCGTCAGCCCCTCGAACGCAACCGATCCAGTTCGCTCCCGATCCCGTCCCGCAGCACGTCATGCTGGGGACCCAGCCTGAACTCCTCGTCACTCCACCGGTCGCCCGGATACAGCCACACAGGCTTGCCCACCAGATCGGCCGGCTCCCACTCGAACCGCGGCCAGACATGGGCATGCAAGAACGGGTCAGTGTTCCCCAGAATCTCCAGGTTGACCCGGCGGAAGTCGGGGTCCAGGCGCCGGCAAACGCGCTCAACGGCTTCTCCGAGCCGGTCCATGTCGGACAGAAACGACAGCCGCCTCGCCCTCGGCAGATCAGACAGCCGCTGAACACCTGGCTCGTCCACGAGGAGAACCGAGTAGCCCGGCAAGAACTGAACGTCGCCGATCACCGCGAACCCCGACTCAAGCCGCCGCAGCACGGTCGGGTTCTCACCTCGCAGAGCAGCCCCGATCCGATCCATCCGCCAGTCACCAGTCATGGCCCCAACTTAACCACCGATGATCAAAGCCCGCTCTTCGCTCCCCAACCTCCCCACATACATCAAGAACCAACCAAGTGAGGCAAGGAGCGACCCTGGCCGTTTCCACGAATCGCCATCAACCCGACCGGCTACGCCGACTGGTTCGCCACCCGCTCCGAACTCTCCCACTCCCTCCTCGAGAAACGCGCCAGCATCGCGGACGTACCCGTCTGGCACATCCGCAGCACCCTCCAGCGCCTGGTACAGGTCCTGAAGTGGCACTGCATGACCTACTTCGCCGACGACACCGACAACCGTCCGCCGTCCATCCTCCTCACCACCCTCGCTGGCCGCGCCTACCGCGGTGAGGACGACCTGTTCACCGCTCTGCGCAACGTGCTCGCCGCCATGCCCGCCTTCATCGAACGACACAACGGCCAGTGGTGGGTTGCCAACCCCGCTCACGAGGAGGAGAACTTCACCGACAAGTGGAACGAATACCCTGAGCGACGCCAGGCCTTCAGGACGTGGTTCCGCGAGCTCACGGAGACCATGGACAACCTGTCCCGGATGCACTCCGAAGGCCTGGACGTGGTCTACTCCCACCTCACCAAATCCTTCGACCCCGGCCCCCTCCAGCACTCCTTCACCCGCTACGCGAACCGTATGAGGAACACAGCGACCCAGCAGCGGATGAGCACCACGGGACTGCTCTCCACCACCACCGTCGGCCCGCGCAGGCGCCCCCAGACCTTCCATGGCCAGCACACCGACGCGCGCGATTAACCTCGCCCGGCAGATAGCCGCCGTCAAAGCGGCCATCCCCACAGCCGAAGCGACACTGCGAGGCGGTGAACTCGTCTGCACCCTCACCCTGCGACCCACCCCCGTCAGCAGGCGCTACACGGTCAGGATCGCCTACCGCCACCGCGGCAGCCCCCGCGTGCGCGTCATCGACCCGCCACTGGCACTGCACCCGGACGCCACAGACCTTCCACACGTCTACGCCAGCGGCGACCTGTGCCTATACCTGCCAGGGGAGTGGAACGATCACATGCTCCTCTCCCAGACCATCCTGCCGTGGACCTCGGCCTGGCTCCTGCACTACGAACTCTGGCTTATTACTGGCCGCTGGACGGGAAGCGGCGAAGAGCACGCCCTCCCGACAGCCTGGCCACCTACAACCGACCGGTGAAGGGAACCACGCCGCCGTCTCTGCACGGCTTGGCCTGCCTCGACAGTCGCCGCACGTGAGGGGAGTACCGGGCTGCGGGGAGGAAGACGGGCAATCCCCTCCCGCATGACGCTCAGTTGGGCAGCTCAGCAAACCGCGAGCCGGATGTCCGAGCCCTGGTGCAGGATGAAGGAACTACGCTCCACGCACCTGCGGGGAGCCAGGCCGGGGTCTGCTGCGTCATTGGGGGGCGTTCGTGTTCCAGCGTCATCTTCACCGTCACGATGACGTCAATCTGGTGATGTCCGCGCTGGGGGACGAACCCCAGTGCCTGCCAGTCCTGATCACACTGGGCGCGACACTGCGCCAGGACGTGGCATCGGCGCTGCGGGAGGTCATCGCGACCGGAGCGTGGCAGAGCGAGGTCCGTGTCCGCAGCGCCGCGGCCCACTGGCGCGAGGGTCCCCGCTTCCATGTCTTCCTCGACCACGGGCTCGAAAAGCGGCGCAACCGCGGCCCCAAATATGAGCACCTGAACGCCGCTCTGCTGACGTTTCCTGAGACCCGTGCCGCCCTGTACCGGGTGAGCGCGGCGGAATGCCCGCAGCACTGCCGCACGGAGACCGCCACCTTTGCTGAGGACCGGCATGTGGCTGACTATCGCCAGGCGCTGTTTGGCTGGTACGCCGCCATCAAGCACGCGCACGCCTGCGTCGTCAGGGCGGCACGCTGGTTCGCGAACACACAACCGTCCTACTTCCGCCGGCCTGAGGCCTTCACCGACTGGATGAGCGGGACCCAGCGCCGACACAACAGCGGTACCGTCCAGGAGACGGGCTCGGCCGCCCAGCAAGCCTTGCAGGAAATTATCCTGATGATGCACGCCTGGAGCCCGCACACCTTCGAAGCTATCGACGTGGCTTTCCAGAAGGCGGAGGGAGAAGACGCATCCCACGCCTGGGGCGGCAGCTTCGAGCCCGCGGGCCGGCCCGAAGCCCAGGCGGCCGCGGAGGCACTCGCGAACGTCCTTTCCCCCAGGAACGCCAGCATGTCCGGGCGGTCATCGACGGGATCGAGACCGATGACGAGGACCGCGACATGGACCTCGCGAAGGACAGCACTCTGGCCTGCACCAGCGACCGGCACCGCGCCTACGGCGCCGGCCCCGGTGAGCGCGAGGACTGCGCCACGGCCCGAGGCCGCGTGTACGAGGAGGCCTCCCAGCCCTGGAGCGACGGCGTCGACCGCGAGGCCGACGCTGCCCGGCTGGCCCGGTTCCTGCTCGGACCCCGTGCCGACCGAATCCAGGCCGCCCTTGCCATGGCACGAGCCGCCGTTGCCCGGGACACCGCAGAGGGCGCCGCAGGTCTGGCACGACAACGCCGAAACCCTCCGGGAAGCCCGCGAAGCCGCAGGACTCGATCTCAACGACGCCGCCGGCCACCTGGGTGTCAAGCCCGCCACACTCCAGCGCTTCGAACAGGCAACCGGCAAGCTCCCTGGACGGCCGGTCTCCCTCGGCTACCTCCAACTCCTCACCCTGACCTGCACCCAGGCGGGCCGCACCGCTCCCGCCTGCATCCCGCAGGCCATCTCCCAGCCGGTGATCTCACTGCCGACCACCCTGTAAGACGCCACCGCCTCACACCCCTGCCGCCACTTCACCACTATGTGAGGAACTCCCGTGTTCGAAGAGGTACACCACCGGCCCTGCGGGCGCCCCACCAAGTCCGGCACTCCCTGCCGTGCGCAGTTCTCAGGTCCAGGCTTCGCCTGCAAACTGCACACCACCGACCACGAAAAGCCCTCCTGGAGGCATACCGGCAGGGCCTTGAGACCGGCCGGGCGCAAGAAAGAGAGTGGAGACAACGCGCAGAGGCCGCACAGGTCGCACACCTCGAGCGCCAGATACGAACCCTGCGGGAAGAACTCGACGCCAAGAATCGCCGCTTCGAGGTCGATGGCGACCAGGCCGTCACCGTCGACGGCTACGGATACCGCTGGAGCGGCCCCGGCACGCTCGAAGTCGGCGACCGTGTGCTCCTGCCCGAGAATTACGTCAGCGCCCTGCGCCACGGCCCGGGCCCTTCCCCGGAACCGTGACCGAACTGGGCACCACCTACACCGGGACCCTCAGCACGATCATCTCCCGAGCTCCCGCCATCCCACGGCAGACCGGCTGAAACCACAAGCCCGAGGCACCGGCATCCGAATCGACCAGCGGAGGTCTTCCGTGAAACGCGAGCGAGCCACCACGCTCCTGAACGACATGCTCGACCGGCTGGAGGAGGAGGCTGGCCGCTGGACCTCGTCGACGAGATCCTCGTCTTCGGTTCCTACGCACGCGGCGCACTGACCCCTCAGACATCGACCTCGTCGTGGAGCACCGCAGGGACGACCGCCTCACCTCCGAATTCCTTCACGCCCTGTCCTACGGCCGTGACCCCTCCGCCTCGATGAAGCGCGCGCTGAAGGGCAACAGCCGCGGCCTGCAGATCCACTTCGGCGAACGCAAGACCCTCGAAGAGGAAGGATTCGAGCTGACCCTGCTGTGGACCCGGGGCGAACCCGTTGCCGCTGCCCGTGCCCGGCTCGCCGCCATCACCCCCGACCCCGCGGCAGGCCGGGCCCCACGCGACCACATGATCGAAGCCTTTGACGGCATCGACCGCTGGGTCCCGCGCCCAGTCCGCATCACCCTCACCGAACTCGTCGACAGCAAAGCCGCCACCATCAGCCAACTCCAGCTCCCCGACGCCGACCCCGCCCATCCCGCAGCCCACGAGGCACTCATCCGCTGGAGCGAAACCAGCCCGCTGCGCCGCGCCGCGGCAGCCGTCCTCGCCCATCTCGAAGCCACCTCCCGCCCCCTCGACTCCGTCTACCTGCACGGGGAACCGGTCATCGGCAGCCGCTACAGCGACACCACACGGCAGACCGGCATCGGATTCGGTTGGAGCCACTACCGCAGCATCTCCCACCACCTGCAGGAGGGCACCGACTGGTTCGAGGTCGTCCGCCCGACAAGGACCCAGCCCCTGCACACCCTCCACATCACCGTCCAGGACCGCTCCGCCCTACCCCGCCTGTGACGAGAACGCCCATGCACAGGTGAGTCCTGGTCGGCCAGCGCTGCCGGCCCGGCGACCAGGACGGCAACGCGTGCCAGATGCTCCGGCGGCACCGCATCGAGGAGCGCCTGCCATCGGGACGCACAACCACGTCCTTGGCGCACGCGGTTACGGATCTCTTTATGCAGACAAGTCGATGTAGGCGGCCAGCTGTTGCTGCCAGATGGTGTCCTGTTCAGGCAGGATAGCGCGGCAGATGAGCTGGAGGGTGCCGTCGTTGCGCCAGCGGAGAAATCGGCGTCGGCAGGCCTGGAAGGGGCCGAGAGCAAGGGGAAGACGCGTCCATGCCTGCGTGGTGCAGGCGATGTGGACGATGGCCTCCAGGATCTGCCGCTCGCTGCGGGGACGGCCGCCGGTGTGCGACGGCGCGGGCAGCACTGCGGACAGGGTCCGCCAGGCGGCATCGCTGATCCGCGGCTGCCACACCGGCACTTCGCCGACCAGCGACAGCAGCTCATCGACCAGAGACTGCTGCCGCGGCTGCAGCAGCGGTCGTCGCGCACCCTGCTCGCGCAGCCAGGACGCGGCATGCTCACCATTCGGTGCGGCGGCCCACCACTCAAGACCATCAGGGAGCCCGGTCAGGTGGTAGCGGCAGGCCCACCACATACGCTGCCAGGTGACCGGCCAGGGCGGGTTCCACCATGCGTCCAGGGCCGTTAGATGGTGGCCCAGCCGGGTGGGCCGGCCGAGGCTGCGCTGGCGTTGACGCTGATTGCTGAGCCAGATGCCCAGAGCGAAGCCGTCAACGATGAGAGGCCGGGACACGGCGAGGTGACCGTGACGGGCGGCAAAGCACGGGCGACAGCCAGGCCCTCGGCGGTCGGACGCCGCCGTCCGGGCCAGGCGTGGAACCGCTCGACCTCGACCGCAGTCAGACCGAGCTCGGCCAGCAACACCTGCTGATCCTTGTGCAGTTGCTCATAATGGGTGAACTGGTGGCGCAGCCACCGCTGAAGCCAGCGCGGCAGCCCGGCCAGGTTGTCGCCGCCGTGTACCGGCCCCTGCTTGTGCACGTCGGCGCGGGCCCGGTACCAGGCACGTTGCCAGTCCACGGGCCAGGGCGGGTTCCACCACGCATCCAGCTGTCGAAGCTGCTCCGCCTGTTCCATGGTCAGCGACGCCGCATCGGCACGTCGGTTGGCCAGCCACCGCCCCAGATCAAACCCTCCTGCACCCGGCCATCGGTGTGCGCGACGGCCAGATGCCCGAACCGCTCCACATGAAGACGAGCCTGCTCGAGGCCTTCGGCGAACAACTGCGCATGGCGCTGCTCAAGCCCCGGCCTTGCCCGGCCCGCCGCGGCACCCGCAACTCTGCCCGCCAGCCTCTCTGCGCCGCCGGTTCGCCATGTCCTGCCGCACCCGAACCCCACGTGCGCCAGGACCTGCGCTCAGAGGGGATGCCAGTCGGCGCAGGCCCATTCCTACTTCCACCGGCCGGTGCGCGGTGTGCACCCACCACAGCCCATACCGCCCCTGCTGCGCCAGCGACCCCGCCGGGCGGCGCTGCTCACGGACCACCGCGTGAGCCCAGGACGCCAACGGCCCGCCATGGCCCTGCGCTTCCAGTTCAGCCAGCCACTCCCGTCCCAGCCGCTTGCCCAAGGCGGCAGCAAACCGCTCACCGCTACCCCGGCCGCGGACCAGAGCACCCGAACGGTTCTCAGCGGCCAGCTGCTGCATCCGCGGGTCCACCAGAGCTTCCGCTACCGCGACGACCTCCGGGAACGTCATCACGTCCCGCACCAGCAGCCGCCACTGCTCAACGCCCCAACCCGCCGGATCCGGACACCACCCGCGCGTAGCAGCCACCAGCTGCTCTAGACGCGGCCCCCACACCCTTTCCCGCTCCCAGAACTCCTCCCGCCCCCACCACCCGCACACCACCGCACGCGCTAGCCCAAACACCTCACGAGGCGCCGCGCCGGCCGCCTGCCCTATCCGCTCCACCCGGTCCCACTGACGCTGCGCCCGGATCAACTCCGTCACCAGATCCCCGGCATCAACGAACTCGACCGGATGGCCTTCGCCCACCTCCAGCAGCCACCGCCCATGCCGCGCACACAGCCGCCGCCACAGCGGTCGGTACGCCCAAACCGGCGCTCCACCGCTGCCACGCCGGGCCGCGCACAGCCTGCAGCCGAACACCACCGGCCCCCACTCCGAAGCCCCCGACCGCCACCTCGCCCACCCCTGCCCGTCCCCGCCACGGCCAGCCAGCTCCGCTGGCCCTGCCGTCCAGGACGGCAACGCCCGCGCGAGATGGCCTGCCGGCACACGGCACCACCCGGCCAACTGCCCCTGCGCCACTGCATCGAGGAATACCTCACCGTCGGGACGCACCCCACGCCTTTGATGCACGGGACTTGCCCACCGCCACCACGCCATCAGGTCGGTCACCTGCAGCCGGTAGGCGCACGCCACCCGGTGCAGAAAAGACCACGTCGTTTCCCCTGGAATGGGTGTCACCCGCAGGACCGCCTCCACAGAAGAGATTTCCAACCGATCAGCTCTTGCTGCCTGGCCGCTACGGCCTAGCTCGGCAACCTCGGGAACCGACTGGTCAAGACGGCACGGTGCGTGGCCGGTATGAAGAGCGCACTTGCTCTGCTCGCAGACCCCGGCCGGGGCAGATGCCCAGGCCGGGATAAGCGTAGGAACCGGAGAAGCAGAGCGGCGGTGGAGTCAGGCGGATTCCTGGTCAGTGGCATCGGTCTCTGCTGCCAGAGCCTTGGCCACGAAATCACTTATCAGAGACCTGACTTTGGAGGCAGGCACGACCTGTTCCCACTGGTGGGACGACGTGGGGCACCAGCAATGGAGACGGAAGCGGATCGACCCGTCTCCCTCCACCGCGCCCCACGGATACGGAGGCGGCTGCTTACATGCATCGTGAGGGTCGAGCACGAATGTGCGGAGCACGACGTCCGGTTGGTGCCGCGGCGGCACCGTACCTTCACGACGGCAGCCGTTGCACTCCAAGAGGTGCTGCACCGCGCCCGGGCGGTTGATGAACCGGTAGCCGCCGCCTTCGTACGTATTGCAGCTGGCACATACCGGACCGCGGACGAAGCCGTGCTCGTGGCAGTGGTCCCAGTACATGGCCTGCCGTGGGCTGGGGCACAAGACGCACAGAAATGCAGCCGGTTGTGAGTTTTTCGGAAGGGACTTGTACTGCCTGCCCCGCAGATGACCTTTGTACCGGCGGGCGGCGGCGCTGGTGCATGAGGGACACAGGGTGGTGTAGCCGGCAGTGCTGGAGGAGCGCCATTCCCAGATGTCTCCTTGGGCACCGCACCGGCTGCAGCGGGCGGCCTTTTCGGCGAACTGGGCGGCGATTTGCTCGGCCCGGTCGAGAAGGGCGGCGTAGGCACGCGGGACCATCCAGATCGTGCCGGACCACGTCAGTAGCGGCAGCGGGCGGGTGGAGGCGATGCTCTCCTTGCCGTAGCGTGCTTCGACCGCTTCCCAGGTTGCACCGCACCCCAGTCCGTGCTGGTTGGGGCGGGTGCGGTCGCATGGTTGTTGGCCTTCGCAGTGGCAGCCGTTGGCGGTCTGGTCCTCGTAGGCGACGTGGTCGAACCAGCTCGTGATCTGTAAACGCCACGTGCGTCCGCGGTCGGTGGGTAGGGGACGGGCGTCGACCAGATCGTCGAGATCGATCGCGAGCGAGGCCAGCCGTTCGCCGGCTTTGCGGATGTCCCGTTCGTCCAGCCGCCACCGGTTCTTGTGCTTGTAGCCGCGGACGGCGACGTCTCCGATGAGCACGTGGTCACTTGTCTGGAAAGCGTAGCGGGCCATGTCTGCAGGGGCTGCAGGAACGGGGCAGCCTTTCGTCAGTTCCTTCAGTAACTGGCCCGCGTATTCGGGGCTGATCAGCGGCATGATGTGTCTCTCCTTGCGAGCGTTGAGGAAAGGGCGAGGAAACGCGGGGAAGAACCGCTCGTGGCGGTCCACGGCCGGCGATGCTGCGCGGCATGCGCCGAGCTGGTAGCGGATGAAGCCGCTGTGAAGGAGGCGTCACCGGTACGGTGCTCTCCTGGTCGTCGCGGGGGAGGGGTTCCCACCCGCTGGTCAAGAAGGCTGCTTTGGCCTGCTCCGACAAGGCGCGAGTACGGCCGTCGCCGAGGAGAGCCGCGCGGTCGCTGTACTCGGCAGGCCGTGCCACGGCCTGGTCCACCATCCATAAGCGGTCATCGCTGGCGCCGTCTGCCACGGTGAGTAGCCACTGCCGAAGCGGATCCGCTCGTGCGGCCTCGCGGCCACGGGCACGGCTATAGGCAGCCAGCCAGTCCGCGAGCCACGGTCTGCCGATGCGGAGGCCAACCTCTTGGAGGAACAGCCTCTCGGTGGCGGCAGCGCCCCTGGTGGCGAAGCTCCCGCGCAGGTGCCGCTGCCAGCGGCTGTCCCCGAGCAGCCGGGCGACGGCAATCGTTTCCGGATAGGCCAGCAGCGCATGAGGCACGATGGCCGCCGGCGGGCACCCCGTGACCGCGGCGAGTCGGCGCACGCGGTCCTGCCAGATGGTCTCCGATCTCCATCGCTGCACCTGCCACGACCACACCACCGCCGCGGCGAAGGCCACCACGTCCCCGCCGCGCGGATGCGTCCGTACGAGAGCGACATGACGCCGGTGGGCCGCAAGGATCTCGGGCAGGCTCTGCAGTGCAATGCCCGCTGGTTTCCCGGCGCGTGCGAGAATCCAGCGCCGGTGGCGACGGCAGATATGCCCGGCAGCTCCAGGTACACCAGCACGCCGGGCCCCGCCAGCCAGGCCCGTCCGGTACATGGTGGGCAGGCCGCCACCCACGCCGTGCCCGGCGTGGACCAGGCGGCCCGCCGGAGCAGGACATCTTCGAGACGGCTGTGGCAAACGGCGAGACTGGGCAGCAGGGCGGTGAGCCGGGACAGGGTGTGCTGGCGAACTGGGCCAGAGCTGCCTGTGCGGGTGCGTTGACGAACAGTTCCAGTCCGGTTTTGGTGTGCCCGTCACGTGAAGACCGTGCGGACCGTTCAGGACTGCCCGCAGCAGGTCCTGGGCCGACAGCCCGAATCCGGCGGTCATCCTGCGAATCCAGGAGCCGGTCAGCTCCTGCGCGACGGGTGCAAGGCGAGCGGGCACAGGCGCTGGATGGGGGATTGCACAGGCATGGTCCTTTGCGGCAGACAGAAATGAGAGCCCCGAAGCCGGGGCCGCAGTTGCGGTCCTTTGAACACGAGCAGCCTGCGGTGCTGCGGCGCCAACGCCGCAGCACCGCGCTAGGTAGCTAGCCCGCCGTGGCGTTGCCTGCGCGTGGCACGTGCCGCGTTCGTGGCCTGAACGTCGAGCACCACCTGCGACAGCAGCTTCTTCGTGACCGCGTGGCTTTCGTCGACGATGGAGCGGATCGCGGCCTCCCGCACCAGAAGGGAGAGACTGGACATCACACCGCCGGTGAGCAGATGGATGTAGTCGGCATGACGGACCAGCGTTCCGGGCCGGTGCCGGGCCAGCCGCAGCGCCCCGTCCATTGCCTGCAGAAGCTCCCGCCACTCCGCCTTCTGCGCGGGGGTGCCGTTGAGCAGCGGGGAGTGCGCAGGATCTTGCAGCGGGCGGCGAGCTGAGCGCCGCGCGGGCCGGCTAGCAGCGGTGAGTGCTCCACATCGACACCGGCCAGCACGAACGTTGCGGGTATCCGCTCCGCAAGAGTTTTGACCTGGTCGGAGGTATCAGCCCCGGGCCGGGTGCGGGTGTTGAGCAGATGGACATCGTCGAGGAAGACCAGCCGGGTGCGCCGCTCGCACAACACGTGGCACACGGCGTTGGTGATGGCGTTCTCGGTCATTCGCTCGTGGACGGGGATACCGGCGAACCGGGCCAGGACTTGGACCAGGCTCTTGGGCGTGCAGGTGGGCGGGATGGAAGCGAACGCCACGGGCATGTAGCCTTCCCGGCCCCCGAGGCGGCGTCGTTCGCTCAGCTCGAAGGACCGGCCCAGTTCCGCAAGGGTGGTCGACTTTCCCGCTCCGGGAGGCCCGGACACGATCAGGCCACGCCTGGCGGTGCCCCGCTGCCGGTTGTTCACCAGCAGCGTCAGCCTGAGCTGGGTCAGCGCCTGTTCCATGAACGGGGTCTTGAGGGTGACGAACTCGGAGTGGTAGTCCAACAGCCGCTTGCGGTTCCAGGTTGGATCGCCCACCGTGGGCGCGGGCACGCGCGGGCGGGATACCTCGGCTTGCCAGAGGAGGCAGTTGGTGACCGCACCGGGAGCAACCTCGTCGTCGAAGAAGCCGTCGTCTGCGGCGGTGGTTATGGCAGCCACGGGTCCTCCTCCGCGTCCATGTCACCCAGGACGTGGCAGCCGACAGTGGACCGGCCGGCCGCCAACTCCTCATCAGGGGAGCCGAGGATGTCTTCGTCCTCGTCCCCGCTGTCGTATGCGTCGGGCACGGTGTCGTCGTCGAGGTCTGGCTCGGCGTACACGCCGGCCAACCCGAACGAAGGTGCGGGCACGTCCAGCACGTTGAGCTCTCCTGCGGGCACCGCCACCGCGCCCGAGGCGCGGGACTTCGCTGCCACCCGCCGCTCCGCGGCGGACAGCTTCTCCTTGCGCGCGGCCCGCTTGAGGAAGTCATCCAGGGCCAAGGCCAGTTCCGCCTCGTGTTCCTCCCGCGAGCTGGTGCGTTCGACCACCTTGCAGATGTGTTCCCACACGTGGTGGGTGAACGGCAGACCGACCGACGTGGCGTGGATCCACGCCACCTCGCGAAACCCTTCCGGCAACCGGACCCAGATCCGAACGGGGTCGTAGGGGTTGTAGTGCACCTCCCACAGGCCCTTTTCGAGGCCACCCCGGAGTCCTGCCCGCGGTGGCCGTTGAGGCAAGGGTCGTCGTAAGTGCGATAGCCGAAGCGGATACCGGCGTCCGTGATCGGCTGCCAGCGCACTGGCAGCAACTCCACGAAATCATCCGCCGACAGCGGCACCGGCACATAGCCCGCTACCGGAAGCAGCGCCGCCCACATCTGATTGGGTGTAAGAGCCTTCTTCGGCATCAAGGGTGTCGCAGGCCCTCGTGTGGGCGGTGGTGCCAGTGGACGAGGAACTCTTCCCACAGAGCCTGGAGCTCGGACACGGTCCACAGCCGCTCCTGCTCCAAGCGTGAACCGCGCTCGCCCACGCGCGAGCCGGTAAAGCCAGGCAGCCACTGACAAAACTCAGTGTTGATCGAGCCGAAACCTCTCTCCACATGGCCCTTGGCCGGTCCATTGGCCGGAGGCACCGGCTGCAGCGAGATCCCGAGGCTCTCGCATGCGGCCCGCGTGGCGGGGAGATGAACACCTTGCCCTGGTCGACCACGACCGTCTCGGGCACGATCACCGGCCGCGCTGCCGCATCCTTGAGCCGCTCATCCACAGCGGTCAGCCGCTCGTGCGGCACTACCGAGGCAGCCATCGACAGCGCCGCGCCCCAACCCGGACGCATCACCAGCGGCGTCATCATCTGCGCCAGCAACACCGCCACGTCCGTCACCTTGGTCCCAGCCGGCCGCAGCACCCCCACAGCCCGCGCATGGCCACATCCACTGCAGTGGTGAGCTCCAGCCGCCCCACCACGCCGTCGTCCAGGACTACCAGCACATCCAGTGGCGAGCTGTCCATCATCACGATCTCGCCGGGCCGCAGTGCCAGGGTCGGCTTGAACGGCGGCGCCGGGCGCGCGGCGCGGGCACGCCGCTGCGCCACCGTCCCCTGCAACCCGAGGGACTCCTCCACCGCGTCGAGGAGTTTGTTGAACGTGGACATGGCTGGCACCTCGACCGACTGCTCACCATGCCGTGCATCCAGCCACCACTGTGTCTCCCGCCGCATCCGCTTCTTCCACCCCGCGAGCGCGAACGCAAAGCCTCCTCAGGCAGCAGCGCACGCAGCGCCTCGACCACCAGGGGATCGGCCCGCTCCAGCCGCGCCGCTTGACGACCAGCCCCCACACCCCATCCGCGTGGTAGCGAGCTCTCCACCTGCGCACCGTCGCCCGACTCACGCGCGGCCAGCCCTGTGCAGCCAGTTCATCGGCCTTCGCCTGCTCACGCTGAGCCAGCGTTGTGACTGCGGGGTCGTATTGCTGCTTTACCCGTCCCTTGCTGCTTGGGCTCGGGTATCCGGTCTCCACCTCGCGGACGTGCCGCTCCAGATCGAGCGCACGCTGCTGCTGCCCCTCAGGCACCGTCGACAACAGGCCGACCTGCGGCACCCGCAGGCGCGGGCAGGCCATCGGGCCGAAGCCCGGGTCCCTCAGCAGTTCGGACAGAGCGAACACGGCCAAGGAGCCGTCCCCGTTCTTGTCGGCCAGCCAGATCTGCGCACCGGACGCCATGGCCCCCTCGATCCCGGCCACGGTCCACTCCCGGCCGCCGTGCCGTAGGGCGTCACCTATCGAAAGGATCGGCCAGCTCATCGTGCTGCCCCGCTCGCGCAGCAACCGCGACCACACGCTCGTGCAGTACATGCTCCAGCGGCACACTCAGCGCGCCAGTCCACAGCGCATGGAACACGGCCGGCCACACCGCGATCGGATCGCCCAACAGCCGCACTCCCGCCACCAGGGGCAACGGGGCGCGGAAGCATGCGATTACCTCAGCCAACCGGCCCCGGCGCACCGCGGATGCCGGTAACCCGCCAGCCAGCGCACGTTGGCCTCCACCACACGCGGCGGCGGCCCCACCAACCGGTACCGCCAGCCTGCCGCCGTGGCCGCAGCCTCGAGGCGCACAGCACGTCGGACGAGCCGCCGCCCGGCTCCGGACCGGCCTGCACAATCAACCAGAAGCCCACTGCCGTCTGCCAGACGCGCCATCAGATGCGGTGCGTGCGAGATGATTTTCCCGCCCCGGCCATGCCACAGGAGCTCAACCGGCCGACAGGCCAGGGCCACTACCCTCGGGTCGTGGTCAAACATCATGACCTGTGTGCGCATGGCCTTGAATCCATAGGGCACCAAACGCCGGTTAGTCGCTGACCACCACCAACCCGGCGCCGTACGGCGGCCCTTGAGTACTGGAAACTGCTGTATCGGCGGGCACTCTTCCAGCGCCTGCTCTCCGGCAGCTTCCAGCCACGGCACCTCATGCTCGACTCCGAGCGCATCCACGAACCGAGCCATCATGCGCACCGGGTCAGCGGAATGACGGCCGGTGCTCAGCGGTGGTGCGAGGGCAGACTGCTCCTGCACCGAGAAAGGCTGGGAGGTCACGAACAACTCTCCAGTTTGCAAGGGAAAGCAGGACGGAAGGCACCGCTCGAATTCAAGACAGGTGCCTGGAACACGTGTTGGGCAAGGACCGGCCTGGGCCTGGGCCGGCCTACGACGGCTAATCGGGCCGTCATGACGCGCTCAGACCGCGAGAATGAGCGAGGTCGGGAGAGGCCCTGGCACCGCAACCCCAGAACAGATCACCGCGATGTTTGCGGCATCCGGGCGGACGTATCCAGGCGCTCGATGCTGCCAAGCAGAAGTGGGGCATGAACGCGCGGCATCGCCGCTGGCTGTTTCCTGAAAGACGAGGGAAGACTCATGAACGCATCCTGACGCACTGTCTGGCCGAGCCTGAGGCGTCCAAGCCCAGTACCAGACGGTAGCCGAAACTTCGCGCCATTTCCGTTGCGCCGGTTGCGGATGCATTGTCAGACCCGCCCTCTACACTGCCCCGCCTTCTGCTCCAGACGAGCTATTCCGGCATGCGCCGTGCCTGCAGGCACGGCGCTTTAAGCTGCGCATAATCGTTGCGAACGACAAGACGCGGCGGATGTTCAACTCGCAGCCGACGACAGGGAGGAAGAGGGATGGCCGCGTGCTACACGCGTTGCATCCCGGCCGCGACATGGGGAACAAACGACCGAAAAGATCTCGCCCGAACGTGAGCCGACCCTAAGTTCGAAAGGCGTTCGACGTCCCGTCTGCAGCAGCCCCGTCAGTCGCAGCACTTCTGACGGGCTGAAGCCGGCACTGATCAAGCCGTGGTGCCTCGGCCGGCTGCCTCCGCGCGCATCAGCTCGATCTGATGCCCGGCACCGTCGACCGGAGTTTGACGGCCTTTCGCCTTCCGGCCTATGCTACATGCCGAATCAGATATCAGATCAGGGATGGAGGTGGGTTGGTGTGCTGCTGACGACCGGGCAGGCTGCGGAAGAGCTCGGATGCGCGATCACCACGTTCCGTCGCCTCGTCTCTGCCGGGCTGCTGCCGGGCCTGTCCCGGCGTGGCGTACGCGTCATGGTCCCGCTCGAGGTCGTCCAGGCCCTGCGGACGCGGCGGCAGGCCCTCTCGACCAGGTACCGACTGCGGAGATTGCCGTCCTGCGGGTCGATGCGGCCCGGCGGACGGAAGAGACGGAGCGCTCCTGGCTCGGCTTCGCTGCCACCCTCCCGCCCGAGGATTTGCTCAAGGCGTTGCGTGGCTGGTGGCGGTGCGACCCTGCGAGTGTCGCCGCCGGGGAGTGCTGCCCGTGACGCTCGCAGGTTACGTCGTGGCCGTCCTTACCGGCCTGGAGCGGTGGGAGAAGAACGACGAGGGCCGTCACGCCTTCCCCGATGCCCGCCTGGCCGGCTACGTCACCGACCTCGCCGCCCCGCACGCCCGCTTCGCCTCCCGCACCGACGGCGACCGGCGGCTCGCCGAACTGCTGCTGAGTACCCGCCTCAGCTCTCACTCAGGCGGAGCCGTCGCCTACGTCACCACCCATACCAGCGCCGACTGAACCGGTCCGGACAAGGAACGCCCGATGGACGCACAGAGCTACAGCACCGCGCTCGCCGACCTGCGCACCGTGCGGGACCAGATCAAAAGACCCGAGCCGTGCTGGCGAAGCAGGAAGCGGACCGGGACAAGCTGATCATCGGGCTGGCCTCCTACGAGAAGGCGAAGGCAGAGCGGATCGCCCCGGCGGCCGGCCTGGGCGTGGCCGACGTCGTCGCCCTCGCCCCCGCCTGGCCCCCGACAACCTTGCCGCGAACGACGTCCCCCAGTCCCCGGTGACCGAGCCACCCGCAGCACAGGCTTCCACCGCCCCCGCGTCGCTCCCGCCTCAGCCGGCAGCGGCCGCCGCCCCCGCGATGACCACCGCATCCGCACGACCTGACGCCCCAGATGCCTCGGCCGAACCCGCGGCCAAGGAGACGCCCGCCGCTCCCTACACCCCGCGGGAGCTGCCCTCCATCCCGGAGGGCAGCGGCGATGCCTGGTTCACCCATACCCCCGGCCTGGCATCTACCCGGCCCAACTTCACCCAACAGGCCCGCTCCACCGTCTTCCTGGACACCACCACCGGCGTCCTGGTCCACCGCAACCAGACCCACCACCTCGACCTCGCCGACCGGTCGGCCGTAGCCGTCCTCACCGCCGTCTTCCACACCATCCCCGACGGCGTCGAACGCATCTACATCACCGCGGGCGACCCCTGGCACCGCCAAGCGGACCGCTACCCCTACCTGCGCGACGCCGTCGCCGCCTGGCTGAACGCCCCCACTCCGGGCTGGCGCACCGACACCGGCCGCGGCCGCGACCGGATGGCCGGGCACTTCGTGCACGCCCGCAACCCCGTCGGCCGCTACCAGCGCGAAAACGGCGACCAGCATGTGGAGATCCGCTCGGTGGGGAGTGGATCGACGTTGACGGCGACGACCCAGCAACCGTCCGCGACGCGTTCGTGCTGCTGTGGCAGGCCCTGCGCCGCCACTGGAACGATGCGGTCCTCATGGGCTCACCGTCCCAGACCGGCCGTGACCTGTGGACGCGCACCATCCCCACCCGAGGCCAGCACGCTGAGGGCTTCCCCGTGCTGTCGGAAGAACTGCGCAGCCTGCTGCACGCCACCGCTGGACAAGGCCGCAACGAGCTCATCATCCCGCCCCGGGTCCCCCAGCAGCTGCCCGGGCTGTTCGAGTACGACCGCACCTTCGCCTACGCCAAACACACCTGGAAATCCCCGGTCGGCACCCCCGCCGTATCACCGCCGCCGTGTTCACCGCCTGGAGCGAGAAGGAACAGATGCGCGCCCTGTACGGGTGCGGGCACTGGCAGGTGAAGGTCACCGTGCCCGATACCTGGAACCACGTCGGCCTGCTGCCCGCCCCCGCCCCCGGCGACCGCGCATGGCACTACCCAGCCGAACCGGGCACCACCTTCACCACCTGGGCAGGCGGCCCCGAAGTCCACACCGCCCTGACCAATCCCATCCAGCCGTGGAAGATCGAGATCCTCGACGGCATCCTGTGGGAGGACGGCAAACCGCTGGACGACTGGGCCAAGAAACTCAAAGAGACCTGGACCAACCTCTCCGCCCAGGCCCACTTCCAGGGCGACGCCCAGCAAGCCCGCGCCGCCCACCTCGCCTCCCGCGCGGTGCGCTCCATCCTGCTGTACGGCATCGGCTCCTTCGCCCAGCGCCCCCGCATGGTCACCGGAACCACCCCCGCAGCGCCGAGCGCGACGTACCGCCAGACGCCGAAATCATCGGCTTCGACAACGAACTGATCACCTGGCAGAAACCCACCGGCTTCGCCCGCGACCCCAACGCCCACCCCGAATGGGCCGCAGCGATCTGGTCCGCAGCGCGCGCCGCCCTGCTCACCCAGCGCCACCGCGACGACGACACCTACGCTGGCGCCCTGCACACACCGCCCGGCACCGTGGTCGCCTTCCGCACCGACGCCCTCTACCTCACCCAGCTCCAGAACTGGCCCCACCACCATCAGCCCGGCGACTACCTCCTCAAAGGACAGCTCACCGGCCCGCTCACTGCACCCGCCACCGAGGAGGAACTTCACCCTGCGCGATGCCGGACGCACCGCCCTCACCCGGGACGGGGGACAGGCCTGATGCCGCCACGCCCCCGCACCCGCACGACCGGGCCGGGTCAGTTGAACGAGGCTGCCCAGCTCGCCGACCAGCTCCGGCAGGTCGGCTTCACCAAACGCGACATCGCCCGCATCATCGACCGCGACCCTCCCTGGTCTCCCAGTTCTACACAAAGAACAAAGGCGCAGCCTTCGTCGGAGCCCTGCGGCAGGTCCTCGCCGCCGTCCAGAGCGCAGGCATCACCGACCTGCCCGAACTGACCGCTCTCGCAGCCCGCCACATCACCCGCCGCACCACCGCCGCCGGCACCCGCGCCCGCGTCCGCAGCAAAGCCGTCCTGATCACCCCCACCGGCTCGGGCACCGGACGCGTCGGCGCCCAGGCCATCGCCTCCGGCTCCTCCCGGCTGCGCCCCTCATCGCCGAAGCCGCCCGCCAGGGCCTGCGTCTGGCCTTCACCGTCCGCCTGGCCAAGACCGGCTATGTCCACCCTTCCGGCAGCCGCACCGACTCGCCCGGTATCCGCCGCGATGTCATCCAGCGCGCCGACCACACCGAGGAACGCTCCTACGGATCCGCCCAGACCGGCGGCCACGACGCAGCCGACTTCGCCCGCCGGGTCGATGCCGCGGGCGGAGACGTCACCGCCGCCGTCCACCAGTGGCTCGTCGAGACCGGACGCATCCGTCCCCACGCCCACATCCTGCACCTGGAAGTGCGAACCTGGCGCCCGCGCTGAGCCGCCGCGCCCCAGGGGCTTGCCACCCTTGCAGCTTGTCTGTCTCATCACGGTGCGACACGGCTTGAGCAGGCTGGGTCAGTGCAACCGTGCTGTAGCCAGGGTCGCCGGGTGGTTGTTGATCCAGTCCAGGCCGCCGAGGTCGAGGTGCTGGCGGGCGCGGGTGACGGCGACGTAGGCGAGGCGGGCGTCGGTGTCGCTGACGGGTTCGGGGACGGGGCGTCCTTGGGCGTCCGTCTGGTCGGTGTCCTTGGGCGGGGGAAGTCGTCGCCGATGCGGACGGTGGGCCATTCGCGTCCTTTGGCACTGTGGGCGGTGGAGACGGTGACGTCGGCGTGGGCTTCGTCGGTGAGTTGGTGGACGGCGTTCAGGATGGTGTCGGTGCCGTGGCTGTCGACGAGGTCGACGAAGGGCTGGAGGTCGCGTCCGGCGGGGTCGTGGGCGGCATAGTCCTGCAACTCGCCCCAGGAGGGGAACAGCACGAGTTCAGGGTGTGCGGTGCGGCGGCTGCTTTGGAGGTCGCGGGCAGCGAGGGCGAGTTGGGTCAGCTGGTGCTGGCCGCGGGTGAGGGCGACGCGGTGGCCGGCGGAGAGCAGGCGCAGGACCTCGGCCATGGCGCCGATGTTGGTCCGGCACAGCACCGCGGCAGGGCGGGGAGGGCGCCGACCTCGGTGGCGAGGTCGTGGCTGCCGGTCAGGCGGAGGGGGCGTTGGCCAGGGTCAGCCACCGGTTGGCTTCCGCGGCGATGAGGGGCCGAAACGGAAGGAGCGGGTCAGAAGCGAGGGGCGGCGTCGAAGCCGGCCATCACGTCGCGGGCGCCGCGCCAGCCGTAGATGGCCTGGGCGGAGTCGCCGACCATGACGAGCTGGGCGTGCGCGCGCTGGGCGGTGAAGACCTCCTCCAGGACAGGGTTGGTGTCCTGTGCTTCGTCGAGGAAGAGGAAGTCGGCTTCGATTCTTGGCCCGGTCAAAGCCCACATCTTCAGGTAGTGGTCGTGTTCGAAGCGGACTGCGCCGCGGTCGGAGTGCTGCAGGTCGGCCCAGGCCTTTGATGCGAACGGAAGGACGTACTCGGCGAGTTGCTTGTGTTCTCCTGAGCTGTCCAGGCCGCGCAGACGGGGTACGTGGTGGTTGGCCAGATCGCGGTCGGCGGAGTGGCAGTAGCGGGTCACGGTGCGCAACACGGTGTGGGAGAGCAGCCGGGGACCGATCTCGTGCGCGCCGATGCGGACCGGCCGGGTCATGCCGAGGGCCTGACCGACCTTCCAGGCCGGCTGGCGGGGGCTGTTGAGCCGGCTGGTGAAACGGTGGCCCAGCGCAGCGTAGGCGGTGGCGTGGGCGGTCCGGCACACCACCGTTCTGGGGAAGCGGCCGGAGGCATCACGCGCGATGTCCTTGTTGAAGGCGAGGTAGCGGCCGCGGCGAGAGGCGCTGGCGGCGAGCAGGACGAGCGTGCTGGTCTTTCCTGTCCCGGCGCCGGCCTGCAGGACGAGATGGTGACCGGCTCGGAAGGCGTCGACGGCGTGGGCCTGTTCGTCGGTCGGCGTGTGCAACAAGGGCTCCGCAAACAAGAGGGGGAAGGAGGGAGAGGGGCTGTAGCCGCTGCGCCGGGGGCGAGGAAGGTCACAGCGCGGTGCGGGTGGAAGGGTGCCGGCAGTCGTGCAGGAGGTCGGCAACACCGACCAGGACTTCGTCCGGCGTGTGGTCTGCGAGCAGGTTCTCGAGCCGAGCCTGCAACTGCCGGGTGCGTCGCTGGGTGTCCCGGGCGAGGGCATCGGCCACTGTCTGCCGCAGCACGTCCTCGGGGCGCTGGCCCAGGACGGCCGCAGCCTGGCGCAGGGCATCGTCAGCGGTCTGGTGCAGGGCGACGTTGAGCAGGATCTGGCCATGGCGGTTCGGGTAGTGCGTGGTCAGGACGTCAACCGGCAGGCGTGCCTCCAGATGACGCCGCAGCGCGTGCAGGACGCCACCAGGACGTCGGGCGCTGTAGACCGTCAGCAACCGGGTGCGATCAGCGCTCGCGGCCAGGAGCATCCCACGGCGCGCGTCCCGGAGATCACCGCGAGTGGCGGGCCTAGTCAGCGTGATCTCGACGGCGTGGTGGAGCGTCACGGCTGGACCGCCTGCTGCACGCCGCGGTGAGGCCGGGGACGCCGGACGCTGACGGGCAGGCGGGTGTGGATGTGGTCGGGGTGCCGCAACGGGTCGAAGGGTTCCCACTCGGTCACCGCCAGTTCGGCGGCCGCCGGCGCGGCGGCGTGTTGCGGGCAGCGCTGGGCACGCCAGCGGAGCTGCTCGGCGTAAGGGAGGCAGCTCAGATCATAGACGGCCATGACATCGGCGGGCAGCGCCAGTTGACCGCCCGCCGCGGTGACAGGCATCAGCCTCCACGTGCCTGCAAGAGCGTGGGGGATGAGGAGCGGGCTGGTACAGCGGTCACGGCGCCGGGTCTGGGCGACACACCGGATCTCCTCTACCGGCCGGGACGCGAGGTAGTGCACGTACAGCAGCTGCACGACGGGCCGGGCCGGACGGCAGACCCGCGCACCGGCGTCCGCAGGCGTAGAGGGGCCCGGGCCGGGGCGGGGGTAAAGTGCCAGCATCGATCAGGCGGCGTGTGGTCACCGACAGAGCTCGGCGCAGCCCGCTCAAGCCGACACAGGCCGGGTCTTCATCCTGGGTGGGGCAGCCGGCAGCATGCGGCAGGCGGCACCAGCTGCTGCCGTCCCCAGCCGGGTAGGCGACACCGGAGCTGACGTGCCAGCGGCAGGCGGCAGGCACGCGGGCGGTAGGCAGTTCGCCGGCATGGAGGCGGATTGGGCGCCGGTCTGAGCTCGTGTTGTGGGGGTACCACTCGATCCGGTTGCCGCACTCACGGCACCGGTCACGCTGGCCGTGGCGCACCAGGTGGCTGGCGCTGTCGGGGAGATCTGCAGCAGACGGCGCGGGCGCGCGGCGATCGGGCTGCCGTCCCGGTGCCGGGTCTGGAAGGGCGGTGCAAAGCGCATGCAGGTGAACCTGCCAGCCGACACGCCGCATCAGGGCCGGCGGCGCCGGGCGGTCGCCTGCTCGGCCGCATCCGGTGAGACGGGTGTGCGAATGTACGGGCGTGCGTTCGACGGCTCTCGCCGGTTCGGGTGGTCTGCCGCGGCCCCTCGGTCGTAGGTCAGCCGTCGATTGGGCCAGGCAGATCATGCCCGCGGCACAGCGTGCTGAAGAGTTCGTCCAGCGGCGTGCCCAGCGCGTGGGCAAGGGCGTGCCAGGTCTTCAGGGTGCCGACGGCGCGGCCCTGCTCGATCTCAATGAGAGTACGCCTGGCCAGGCCGCTGCGGGCCGCGAGCTCGTCGTAGGTCCATCCGTGCGCGGCCCGCAGGCGCGCCAGTTCCAGCCGCAGCGCATTGAGATCCGGATCGGGCGGCAAGATCGTCACCCGTCCATCCGACGGTGCAGACCCATGCCCTGTATCAGTGCAGACCTCTGCCCTATTTCCGCAGGCAGCGCCTGTCGCCTGTAGGGCAGAGGTCTGCACTAAGGTGGCCGCCGCCCCGCACCCCGGGAGAAGGCCGGCGCGCACCAACAGGAGGAATACGCGCCCATGAGACTGCGCACAGCGTGCCCGGCGCCGTCCGGCGCATGGACCGTCGAACTGCGCTCGCACACCGACGGCCTCGCCCTCGTCTGCCGGCAATGCCCCCACGCCGGCCGCCGCGTCGCCGCCGCCACCGCTCGTTCGGCCGCCCTCGCCCACCTCGCCCGGCACGCCCGCGGCGACCTCCGCCCATCCCACCTGCGTACCTGCCAATGCCGCGAACGTGGCTGCCGCTGGCACCCCCGCCACCGCGGCTGTAACGGCCCCATCCGGTTCCTCCTCACCTGCGAACACGGCGGACGGATCTGGAGACTCGCCGACACCTGCACTGCCTGCGCCGCGGCCACGGACCGGGCAGCCGTCGTCCCGGACACCACCCTCGCGCCGCCGCCCCGTGCCGCCTCGCCCCGGCGTCGTCGAAGGCCCAGAGAACCGGACGAAAAGACCCGCGTCCGCAACATGCTCAGTTACCTGGCCGCCACCCTCCCGGGAGACACTTCGCCCTCCGCCCGTCTCCTCGCCCTGCAATGCGCGCTCCGCGTCGACGACAGCCTGCACATCCGCCTCTCCCGAGGCACGCTGCGCAGCCTCCGCATCGACGCCCCGGAGCCCTGGCGCGACCTGGAGCGGGTGCACTGGCTGCGCACGTCGCCCCCGAGCACCCGCGGCAAGATCATCGCCGAACTCTTCGACTCCGGCCTCCTCGGTCAGGCTCCAGCGCGCCCCGACCGGCGCCGTGCGGCGGACTGGGCCCTGCGCGCTGGCCGCCCGTCCAAGGCGGCGCAGGCCGGGGGCTGCAGCAACTGACGAGTATCTATCTCGCAGCACACACCGATGCATGGGGCGACGGTTTGGCCGAGCCCGACCGGATGGCGCGGGCCTGCGGCCTGCGGGTTGCCGAACTTCCTCCTTCTCGATCAGTCGATGATGATCGGTGTGCTCGAGTCATGGCGCGGCTGCCCGTATACAGAAGACCTGCACTGGACCCTTTAGCACCTGCCTGGTCCACATGGCGATGCACGGGCCACCGCGGCGCGTTCAGGCCGCCCATGCCCTATCCCGAGCGTGTCATCGGTTCAGCACCCGAAGGTCCGAAACCCGCTCCGCGTATGATGCGACTGGCAGAGGGACTGCCACCCCTCGACACGGCCCACTGTCTGCGCCTGACCTGTCCCACCGGATCCCGCACCGACGTTGCAGCGTGTCGGAGATAATGGCTTGATGCGATACGCATGGCGACGGGTCCTGGAAACTCTGCCCGCCGAGGGACTGGACCAGAGACAGGTGATCGAGCGTCAACCGAGTGCGGACGAAGAGACGTACTTCGGCGATGTGCGGGACGTTCCCGTCGTGGTGGTGCTGGGGAGCGGGGCTGCGGCAAGTCAGTCGCGTTCGAGCAGGAACTCGCCCGCCTGCTCGATGATGCAACCCTGCGGTGCTGATCGATCTCGGGCAGGACGTGTATGACACGGCAACCGCAAGTACACGCCTGCACCACCATCTGAACCCTGAGGGCGACGGAACACATCATGTGCTGCTGGACGGTCTGGACGAGGGTCTGAGCGATATCCCAGCGCTCGACAAGGTGCTGCTGACCCAGCTCCGTGCGCTGTCTCCAGAGGAACAGCGTCGGCTCCGGCTGCGGATCGCATGCCGTACCACCCGGTGGCCGGAACACCTGGAAAGAGGACTGCGCGACCTGTGGCCGGAGCCGGGACAGATAGCCATGGTGACACTGGCCGTCCTCACTCAAGCCGACGCCCAATATGCCGTCGACAAAAGCGGCCTGGACGGCGCCGCGTTCATGGAGCATGTCCTCAGCCGGGGCCTGCAGGCCCTCGCACAGCAGCCCGCCACTTTGATTCCCCTCATCGCGGCCCGGACAGAGGGACGAGAGCTGCCCACCACGGTGGCGGAGGCCTTCGCGCAAGCCTGCCGCACCCTGTGCACCGAGACCCGTCCGCAGAACTTCTCGCAGCGCCAGGAACGGCCCTCGGTGGACCATCTCCTTGACCTGGCCCGCTGGGCCGCGGCCGCTCTGCAGTTCGGCCCGTACGCCGCGCTCGCCGACGGAGCTCGACCCGGCCTGGGAGAGCTGCACCTGGATACCCTGTGCGGAGATCACGTGCCAGGAATCGACGGGGCATCAGCGTGCGGCCGGCATGAACTGCTTCACCTCACAGAGTCGGGCCTCCTGGCCCCGGTGGGCCAGCGCAGATGGGTGTTCGCCCACCGAAGCCTGCAGGAACACCTGGCCGCTGAATACCTGGCAACAGCCGTAGAGTCGGCCGTGCGCGGCGCGCTGCTGTGGGCGGGAACCGGCCAGTCCCGCCACATCCTGCCTGAGCATCAGGAGGTAGCCGCCCGCCTGGCCGTCGTCGACGACACACTCTTCGACGACCTCCTCAGGCACGATCCGTACATCCTGCTCCTGGCCGACCTCCAGGCCCTGCCCGCAGAGCACCGCCGAAGGGCAGCCCGGGCCATACTCGAGTCGGTACCCGACCAGGAGCCCTACCGCATCGGCTGGGACCAACTCGACCGGCTGAACCATCCGGACCTCGCCCCGCAACTGCAGCCGTTCCTGACACCGCAGTCAGATCCGGATCATCGCTACCTCGCCCTGTGGATCACGGGGAAGTGCCAGCCTGCCGGCCTGACCCCACACCTGCTGGCCCTTGCAGAGGAGACAAACGCACCCACCCGGATCCGCGCCTTCGCCCTCGACGTTTTGCACGAGGCTGAGGACCCAGCGGCTGTAGTCCGGCTGCGCACCCTGGCATCCGATCCCAAGCCCAGCGTCGCCGGCGCAGCCCTTGAGCACCTGTGGCCGCACCACCTGTCCCTCACCGACTACCTCGACTTGCTGCCCGTCCGCGATGAGTGGCCCTGGCGTCTCACCCTCGACAGACTGGACAAGATCACCGGTCAGGCCGGTAGCCTCCTCGACTGGTCTGTCAATGCACTGAAAGAGAAAGCCCCAAGGCCGCCATCGCGGCCACGGTGCTCGCCACCTGCATCACCCAGCTGAGCCAAACCCCCACACAGCCGGGCCCCCTGCTGGAAGAACGGGCCGGGCAAGCCCTCGTGGTACTCGCCGCCGATCGCCAACTCGCCTACCGCACCGACGCGCGCACCGCCTTCGAATCCATCAGCAGCGCCCTGCACAGCGCACCGGAACTGCGCCGTCGCCTAGCCTCATACGTGCTGCAGCACGCCGACCCGGACCACGTGCTGCACCTCGCCCATCAGAATCCGGACACGGGCTTGTTCCCCGACGAAGATCTCCTGCACTGGGCCACCGCTTGGCCCACCCTGTCCCAGGAATCACGTACCGCGGCACGCCCCTCATCAGCCACCGCCCACGACCTGAGGACACCGCACTGTGCCAGGCCGTCGATGAGGCCCGGCAGACGGACGATGCCCTGAAACGGGCCACGGCCTGGTGGGACGGACCAGAGCCGGAATGGAAGCGCCGCAGCCGCGAACGCCAGGAAGACGAACGCCGCCGCAACACCTTCGACGAGCACGCGCTGCGCACCGCCCTGCGAACCGCGCAGTCAGCGGGCCCGGACACAGTGCGGGAAGCATGGCTCGCTGTTCTTGGGCACCTGCACCGCACCAGCGACGGCACACGCCCCCGCAACAGCCCACGTCCCAGCCTCTGCTCACCGCGGTCGCCCAAGCGCCATCCCTGCCCGCTCTAGGCAGCGACCTGCACGAAGAAGTGACCAGGACCGCACTGCACGTGCTCGTCACGGTCCCCGCGTGGAACAGCCAGGACATGGACCCCTGGGGACCGGACGTCACCGAGGTACCGGAACTGACGGCCCTGGGATTCGTCTCTCCTGACGAGGCACACACCATCCTCGGCCACCATCAGGCCATCCGCTGGGCTGGCTGGACGGTGGCTCTGGCCACGATGACGCCCCGGTCGCAGGAAACCGCACAGCGCCACACTCTCCTGCGGGACTGCGCCCAACAGGCCGGCCCCGCCTTCGATGCCGCACTGGAACCATGCCTCGACGTACTCGACGCCCATCGTCTTGCGGAGGCGGTCCGCACTCTTGCGCAACTGCCGCTGCCGGCAGCCTGCAGCATCATCCAGCGCTGGGCGACCGCCCCAGGCCGGACAGCTGAATCATGGGCCACAGCCCTGGCCGCACTGGCCCACCACGGTCACACGCCAGCGCAAACACTCCTGACCGACGCGGTGAAGGCAGGCCCTCACGGGGACCCGCAACAGCAGGAACGCTGGGTCAGGGCCGTACGCATCGTGATGTCCTTCGACGTTCTGCCCGGGCTGTGGCCCACCATCCGTCATCATTTCGACGAGACCCCTCAACTCTGTGACGAGGTCATCGGCCGTACTGCCACACACCTCACCCTTCGGCACCACTGGCCCGACGGCGTGGCCGCGCTCAGCGAAGCCGATCTCGCCGACCTCCACCGCCGCCTGCACAAACGAGAAGAACTTCAGCAACCCCGCCCCGAACACGAGCCCGGCGTTGCCTACCCCATCACCACGACCGACCGGCTCCACGACCTCGCCGACAGTCTCCTCCAGCTGATGGCAGACACGCGCACCCAGGCCGCAGCCACCGAGCTCCTCGCCCTGGCAGACTTCGTGCCCCACCAGACCCGCCGCCTGCGCCGACTGGCACTGCGCACCATGCGCCAAGCCGCCGAACGCCAGCTGCAGCCCCTGACAGCCGACCAGCTCCGACGACTAGCAGACGATCACAGGAAGCGCGTGATCAGCAATGAGGTCCACCTCCTCGACGTCGTCATGGAAGCCCTGGACAGCGTCCAGGAAGCCCTCTCGGCACCGAACGGACTGGCGACCCTGTTGTGGAACCGCAGCGCCTCGGCTGCCGGCAGCTCTTCCTGGTGGCCGATGTGGGAGGAAGACTTCAGCGACCTGGTGACCGGCCTGCTGAAGATGCAGCTTGAACACCGGCGCGTCATCCTCAACCGCGAAGTGCAAGTCAACCGCCCCGGCGTCGGCGGAGGAGGCCGCACCGACATCCACATCCAGGCCGCCACCGCTCCCGACGACCCGGCCCCGGTCACGGTCGTCATCGAGTGCAAGGGGTGCTGGAACCACACACTGCCCACGGCACTGACCGACCAGCTGGTAGCCCGCTACCTGCGCCACCCCGCACGGCCGGTGTCCTCCTGGTCGGATTCTTTGACTGCGACATCTGGGACACCAGCAGGCGGCCGGTCTGCTCCCCGGCTCATAGCCGGGAGCAGATCGAGCAGCAACAGCACCAACAGGCCGCAGCCCATCGGCTTCCCGTACAGGCCAAAGTGCTGGACTGCAGGCCACCAGGGCAGCAGACCTGACCATGACGACCCGCCGCCTACCTGCTTTCCTGTCAATCAATGGAAGAACGGGAGCGCTGCCGCTGCTTGCCAGGCGTCAGAGCGCTGCGCTCTCTTCGAAACAGCGATTGTGCCTGGGTTCGTGATTCGACAGCCCACCTGGCGAGCAGGCTGGACCTACGCCTTGTCTGCGGCGTGCGGTCAGCTCATGCCGACTTGAGCGACCGTCTGCCAGAAGGCGGACGTGGAGTGCATCCGGTCCGCCTTCGATTTCCCCTACACGCCATCGCTCGCGGCGGTGAAGCATGACGCCTCACCCACTGTGCGTCCCGTTCAAGCCTCCACATCGACGCCGTAGTCGGTGGCCAGACCTGCCAGTCCGCTGGCGTAGCCCTGCCCGACTGCGCGGGCTTTCCAGCCGCCCGTACGGCGGTAGAGCTCCACGGCGATGGCTACCGTCTCTCCTCCGCTGAACACGGGCGGCATGAAGGACAGCCAGGTGCCGGAAGGCTGGGTGATCTGTGCCTCCCACTCGGTGTTCTGGTCGAAGACTGCGCCGGGCGGGCCCTCGGGATCGACGCTGACGATGATGGCGATGCTGCTGATGCATTCCGGGATGAGGCTCAGCTCGGCGGTGGCGGTGCCGCCGTCGACGTGGACCCCGTCTTGGAAGGGGTGGTTGTAGAAGACCAGGCCGTCGTCACTGCGGACTCTGCCCTCGTTGGTGAGGAGTATCGCGGACACGTCCACGGGCACGCCGGAGGCAGTGATGCGGATGGTGGCCTCTTCGGTTGTCAGGGGCGCGTTGGCTCCCTTGGCCAGCATCTGTCGTCCGCCGTCCCGAGGGCGGATCACCACGGTCGAGCTGACGGCGGGGAGAGGCTTTGGTCCAGGGAGGGCTGATGCCGGTGAGCGTAGCGAGGGCCTGCTGGAGATGAGGCCAGCCTTCGGCTTCCCCGCCGGGCCAGGGCCAGCGCAGACGCTGGGCCCCGAACTGTTTGGCCGTCGGTGGCTGCCCGAGAGCTTCCTGTAGTTGGAGGTAGCGCAGGCTTTCGGCGGCCAGCCGGCCGAGCTGCCACTGCCGCTGGGTCTCCTCCGGCCTGTTCAACCACGGGTTGTGGTCGAGAGGCTTACCATCCAGCGCCTGGTACACCCGCCGGGCCAGGTCATAGCCGTCACCTGTCACCAGACGGGCGGGCCGTTCCTGCTCGGACGGTGCCGGCTCGCCGATGGCCGTGTACAGCGCCCCCAGGTCGCCGCCGGTCCAGTGGTTGGCGGCTTCCGTGGCGAACCGGGAGAACTGGATGAGTGTGGGCGGCTTCCCTTGGCAGCGACGTGCCGGTGGAGCTGGTGCGCGACGTTCTCCAGCTCGGAGCGCCACCGGTGCTGCAGGTAGGTCTCAAGGTGCTGTTCGGCCCAGGCACGCCGGTAGCGGGTGATGAGGTCTCGCACCCCTTCAAAGCCCCTCCGGCGCGTGCGGCGGCCCATGTTGGAGGTGAAGGTCACCTGACCGTATGGGGTCTCGACCGTGGTGCTTGTGCTGTCGGTGATGTCTTCCTCCGGCCCCAGCACCTGCTCGGCAGCACTCAGCTCGCGGAAGAAGGTCGTGTCGACGGGGCAGCCCGCCGCGCGCAGGGCTGCCAAAGACTTGCTGTAGTAGCGGTCGGCGCGGCCCAGGGTGGTGCGGGAGTAGGGTCCTTCGCACACGAACCAGGCGGTCAGACCCACGCCGTGCCAGAACTCGCCCGCCGGGCCCAGCGCATTGGCCATGATCTGGTGCGGCCGCGGATTGCTGACGATACGGCCGGGATACCGCTGTAGCGTCACTGTCGCCCACAGCCGTCCGACCTCCTCGAGGACATCGGCGGGCAGACACTGCTGGTACAGCTGAGGGTGAAACCCTGCTCGGTCCGCGATAGGCTCATCAGTTCCTCATCGACCAGACCCCACAAGGACGGCATTCCCGGCGACTGGATGGCATGCGCTCGGTCGAAACCCGCCCACCAGCGACGCAGGGCAGCAGTCCGCTCCTCCACCGGGGACACGGAACTGCTCCCGCCGAGGAAGGCGGTCAGCATGGCCTGCACCTCGGCTTCCGCGATGCCCGCCTCGGCAGCCACATCGGCTGTCTGGACGGACGTGCCCACGTACAGACGGGGCTCGGGAAGAGCGGTGATGATTTCCTCGTCCGGGTGGACAGGAGCCTGGAGGTAGTCCAGAGCGGCCAGCCAGTCGCCGCCGAAGTACGCGGAGACGACCGGTCGCAGTTCTTTGGTGAGCACCCGGCGCGCCAGGGCCGTGCCGGCCTTGGCCTTCTTGGCGAAGCCTGCCATCAGGGCCTGGAGCTGCTGGATGCGGTGACGGGCGACGAGTGCCGCGAGGTCGGCAGCGGCGAGGGTGTCCAGCAGCTCCAGGCGGGCCTGCTGCTGTCCCGTACGGTCCAGCGTGGGCCAGGCGCCGCCGAAGCGGAAAGCTTCCAGCGCACCGCATTTGATGCCCAGGAGCCGGTAGCGCTCATCGATCAGCGTCCAGAACCGCTGCTGCTGCGTGGGCGGGAAGATGTCTCCCGCCGCTCGTAGCCGGACGGGCTGCAGTAGTGTCTCGAACAGCGGCACCAGCAGCGCCCACAGCAGGATGGTGTCCGCGCCCTCCACGGCGGTGAGCCGGGCGGTCTCATCGGCGGCCAGTGTCAGAGCGTGGCCGGGGCGTTCACGCAGCAGATGCGGCAGGTTGACCGCCCCCGCCTTCACGGACAGCTTCGTCGGCAGGTACCACGCGCCGCGCTTGTGCTGTTCCTGGACGCTGAAGAAGCCGGCACACAGGGCTGCTTCTGCTGGGGTGAGGGCCGTCACCTCGGCCCTGTCAGGGGTGTGGCGTCCCCGGCCGGGGTGACGGTGGCCAGCGGCTGTCCAGCCAGGGCAGCGCCAAGCAGTCTGGCCGCCAGGGCGTCGAGCTCAGCGAACCGCTGCTGCTGCCCGGCCGCCGCCTCCAGGCGGAGGGCTTCTCCGGGGTCGGCCTGGGTGGCCGGATGCCACCAGTACGACGGGTCACGTGCCACCGGTCAGCCTCCGCATGTAGGCGACGAACTGCTCGAAAGGACCGGGGAGACGGTGCTCTGTGCGTAGACGGCGTAGCGCTGGGCCAGCAGCTGCCGCTCCCGCTCCGCCCGCCGTGCCTCCACCCGGTCCACGCCGTGGATCACACGTTCCTCGACCCGGCCCCGCTCGTACAGCACGAATGCGTCCATCCCGCCCCCACCCGCCGGGTCGGTCCCGTCCGAGGCACCGGCACGGCCGTCGAGAACGCTCTCCAGCATGCCGGCGTCGATCAGCGGGGCCTCAAGCAGGACCGTAGGGTCCATGTCGTTGTCCGCACACAGAGCCTCCAGATGCTCCTCCAGGCCGAGCTCTGTGTGGCAGACCATGTCCAGGTACTGGTGGCCAGGGCGAGACGGGGTGGCGCAGGACGCGGACGCCGCGGCCGACGAACTGGTAGAACTCGCCGAAGCTGCCGTACGGCCGCAACGGCACGACGACGGTGATGGGCGGGAAATCGTAGCCCTGGCCGAGCATCCGCAATTGCACGATGCCCTCGAGGTCCCCGCCTCCGACTCGAACCGGCGCCGTGTTGCGGCGATCGCCGAGGCCGGCATGCTGTGGTGCAGCGTGGCGCAGGCGATGCCGTGTTCCTCAGCGATCCGTGTGATCTGCTCGGCGTGGGCTTGGCCCATCGCCGCGAACAGCACCCGCGGCCTGATGGGGGCCAGCAGCTTGGCCTGCACGTCCAGACATGCCCGGGTCACCGCCATCACCTGCCGGATCGGCGCCTCGGACTGCGCGGTGATCCGCGCCAGCTTCCGCTCGTCCCCCAGCACACGCAGTAGGGCATCACGGCCCACGACCTGCTCGCGCCGCCCATCCGGCCACACCGCCTCATACACCGTCGACGCCGTCTCGGGAGCGAACCGGTGCACCCGCAGGTTCTTCGCCGCCCCGTCCGCGACGGAGTCCACCAGCCGGTAACGATAGACGACATCGGCGTCGATCGGCCTGCCGTCCAGGCGCGTGAAGCACGCCGACATCAACAGCGTCCGCGCCTGTGGGAAATGTGCGAACAGCCGCTGGTAGGAGTCGCTGGCCGCGATGTGCGCCTCGTCGACCACGATGAAGTCGACATCCTCCGGCTCCAGCTTCGCCAGCAGGTCCCCACTCATGTCCCCCGTGCCCAGCGCGTGGAAGTTCGTGACCACGATGTCCGCGCCCAGCAGCCGCTCGCGGCCGACCCGGCTGATCTGCTCCCCGTCCGCATCTAGCACCAGCGTCGACGGCGGGCGGACGCCGGGCAGCATCGGCCCGCCCACCAGCCCGTACAGCACATTGCCCGGCGCCCCCGCATCAAGCGCCGACGCGAAGGTGCCGCGGATCACCGACCCCGGAGTCACCACGAGCGCCCGCCGCTGGGTGAACGACAGCGCCGCCGCCACGCCCAGGGCCGTCTTGCCGGCCCCGACCGCCATCACCGCAGCCGCATTCCGGCCGCCGCCGGCGTAGTAGTTCGCCAGCGCGGCCAGCGCCTCGTCCTGGCAAGACCGCAGCGGCCCCCGGTCGACCCGGTCCCGCACCTTGTCGAAGTAGGACCTCTCCGGCACCGGCCCGAAAGCGCCCATGCCGCGGGGCGGGCCGGCGGCAAGCATCGGGTTCCCGGCCATGTCCGGAACCTCGATGACCGGCACCGCTGTCACCAGCGCAGCGAGCACCGGATCGCGCCGCAGCATCGCCTGCAACTGGGCCACGCAGCGCGCCGTGTCCGTGCGCACCGCGTCGTAGGAGAACCGCAGAACCGTCAGACCCGTGGCGGCCAGGTCGTTCTGCCGCAGCCGGTCGTAGGTGAACGCTGCCCGGTCGCTGTGGAACGCGAAGCCGTCCAGCTCGACAGCCAGCCGCAACGTCTGGCCCACGATCAGATAATCCAGCCGGTAGGTGCGCTCCTGCACGGTGACCGGGTACTGGCTGTGCATCCGCTGCACGATGGCCGCATCTGCGGCAGGAGTGAGGACCCACCGCAAGAATGCTTCCTCCAGGTAGGACGCGGCAGGCACGAGCCGTTCCAGCCCGACGCTCACCGTGCTCCGCCCGCCGTCGTGGTCTCGGCCGCCAGCGCACCGGTCTTCCCCGACAGCCGCGCCACTGCGTCTTCGCCCTGACCGAAGCGGACCAGTCGCCTCGCCACCGTGAGCGCCTCGACGAAGGCACCCTCGCGCTCCAGCAGACCGACCAGTCGGGGCACAGACGTGACCCGCACAAACCTTCCCGCCTCCATGTCCTCGAACGACACAGCCTCGGGCGCAGCCTCCATCAGCTCCAGATCCAATAGGGCGAACACTTCGAGCAGTTCCAGTGCCGCAGGGTGCGCACGGCGTGTGCTCCACAGCCTCTCGACTGCGTTCTGCAAAACGAAGTGGTAGTCCATCGCCGAACCCGGAAGCTCCAGAGCCTCCCACACTCGAGCGATCAGCTCCTCGCCGTGTACGTCATGCGCTACGTGCCGGCTGGCCGGCGTCGCAGAGGTGTGTCCCTCGGGGATGGGCCACATCGCACTACCGAACGACTCATCCGGGCGCACCCCGCTTCGGGCAGCCCGCCACGGACGACGCCGGGACTCCTGCCGAACGTCATCCCGGGAATCGAGGCCATGCGCTCAAACCACGCCCTCACACACCCCGCCTTCCCGAGCTGGGCAGGTCACTTCTGCGCCAGCCGCCCCTACTCTGCAACAGCAGCTGTTCATTGTCGCAGCCCGCACACCAACGCACTGCCGATCTGCGCGACTTGCCGGCCCGACCGCCGAGGGCCCTCGAGGGATCAGCGCTGTCGCCCACCCGGCGCTGCTGCCAGTGGCAGCGGTTGCTGGTCTCCCGGAAGACGAGTGTCGTCTGGAGTGCTGCGAGCCGCGCCCCGCGGACCTCTTCCGAGCGGCCCTCGACACCCAGGAGCTTGGCGGCCTATAGCTGGGTGTCGGTGATGTCCACGCATACCACCCGGTAGGGCGTGCAGGTCCCCGGTTGATCACCTATGGACAGCGTCAGCGTGCAGCAGCGCGCCCCGAACGGACCGTCCGGTCGTTCTCCGTCGAGACGACCGGCAACAAGAAACTGCACCTGCTCTTCAACGGCGTCCGAGCGGCGAGTCGGTACAAGAGGTGGGAAACGTGCGGTTGTTGTGAGAGATGCCTCTAGTATGACGGTCTGCGCTGGCGTCTCGAGCGTCCTTTCTGCCCGTCCAACACCGCACGTCACCCCTACCGGCCGGGGAAGGGAGATTCGGAGCACGTCGACTGTGTACCTCACCCGTTTTTCTGCCTGCGGCTTCCGCTCCCTGGCCCGCATCGAGGACATCCCGGTCAGCAGTCCGACGATCCTGGCCGGACACAACGACGGCGGGAAGAGCGCCGTACTGACGGCGCTGGCCTTCCTGCTGGGCGACCATCGGCTGACGGACGAGGACCGCACCTACGAGCAGGCGGAAGGATCGGCAGGCGGCCGCCGCTGCTCCAGCACTTCGGTCGAAGGGGACTTCCGCCTCGATGCCATGGAGCAGTCCTCTACCGGCCTGCCGCGGACGCTCCGGATCCGCCGTATTTCCGAAGAGGGGCAGCCGGCCCAGTGGCAGTACTTCGGTTCCCGGCCGGCCGACAGCCGGCTCCACGACATGAGCCGTCTGCTGAAGGGGCAGCTTGCCGAGCTGGCTGCCGAGTTATCGGTGTCCCCGGACGGCCCTCGCAGAGACGACCTGTTGCAGGCCCTCACTGCCTACGCGGCCACGGCGCCGCAGGTGGAGCAGTGGCAGCCGCTGCCCAAGGAACTCCAGGAGCGTCTGCCGCGCCTGCTGCCGTTCGGAGGCAAGGACGAGAGGCCCGATGACGCGGTGCGTACCGCACTGAGCAGTTGCTACGAAACCTACCTGGAGGACGAAACGCTCCAGGGCCGGGTCAAGGAGATCGAATCGGAGATCACCCAGCGCCTGGAGAAGGAAGCCGACTCACTGTGCCGGCACATCCGCCAGCATTGCCGGGAATTCGTGGGCGTGCAGGTGAAGCCCGAGGTCTCCTTCAAGGGCGGCTTCAAGCGCGCCCCCTGGAAGTCTCCAAGGCCGACGGCGAGCCGGTGGACCTCACCCGCTCCGGACAGGGCAGCAACCGCCGGATCGCTCTCGCGGTGTGGGAGTGGACCAGCAACCTGCTCGAGAACAGCGAACTTGCCGCGGGGAGGGAGCGATGCGGAGCCGACCCAGACGATCGTCGTCTACGACGAGCCCGATACCCACCTGGACTACCGCCACCAGCGCACCGTCATGGACATCATCCGCAAACAGTGCGCCCTGCCCCACGTCAGCGTCGTCGTCGCTACCCACTCGATGAACCTCATCGACGGTGTCGACATCGCTGACGTCGTCCACCTCCGCCTCGGCGACAGCGGCCGCACCGTCGTCGAACGCCTCGCGGACGAATCCCACGAAGGGATCGACTTCCACCTCGGACAGATCGCCTCCGCCGTGGGACTGCGCAACTCCGTCCTGCTGCACGAACGGTGCTTCCTCGCCGTCGAGGGCCCCACGGAACAGCAGTGCCTGCCGCTGCTGTTCCGCCTCTCCCAGGGCCTATCCCTCCAGGCGGCGGGCATCGCCCTGTGGGCCTGCGGCAACAACGAAGGCGCCCTCCACCTGGCTGGCTACCTCGTCAAGAACCGCCGCACCGTCATGCTGATGGTCGACGCCGACAGCCGCACCAACAAGCACTTCAGGACGGAAAGACTGATCAAGGCCGGACTCGACCTCGACACCCAGGTCACCTGGATCGGCGAAGCAGACGGGTACAACGAACTCGAGGAACTCTTCACCGACGCCCAGTGGGCCACAGCCGCCAACATCCACTGGACCCGCCCCGAAGGCGTCCAGTGGACCGCCGAGGACTTCACCGCACACCGCGGCGGCAAGTTCAGCGCCCACGTCCTGACCATGATCAAAGAGCAGGCGGAGCACACCAGCCCCGACGGCAAGGACGACATGCTCTACGGCCTGGTCACCACCCTCAAAACCCGCGAAGACGTCCCCCGCAGCTGACCAAGGCCTTCAGCGACCTCCGGGCTCTGGCTTCCTGACCGGCCTCACGGCGCGCCGCTGCAGCATCCGCTCCTTGCGCTGCTGCAGCGTCGGCGCCGTCCAGACATGCCAGCCCACCCCACGACGTGCTGCCGGCCATGCCCGCGCGCCTCAATCCCACACCAGCGGCACCCACTCGGTGCAACGGTGGATCCAGTACCGGTAGAACGCGATAACGACATCACATCCTCCTTCCCCCACCGCCTATCTTGCCGCCTACCACTGACAATCACCCGGTAACACAGCAGCCCGCAAGCCCGCGGCGCGGCAGGCGAAGAAACCGTTCCCCATGCACCCCGCGCACCCTTTCCGGAACACCGTTTATCAGGAAAACCACCCACAGCACTCCACGCACTAGTTACTGTCTGTGCTCATGCGGTTTCTGCACACTTCGGACTGGCACCTGGGCCGCCGGTTCCACGGAGAAGACCTGATCCCCGCCCAGGAAGCCTTCCTCGACCACATGGTCGCCACAGCCCGCACCGAGGCCATCGACGCGATCCTCGTGGCCGGCGACATCTACGACCGTGCCATCCCCAGCCTTGACGCCGTGCGCCTGTTCAATCGCGCCCTGCACCAGCTCGCCGACCTCGGCGTGCCGATCATCATGATCAGCGGCAACCACGACTCGGCCCACCGCCTCGGCGTCGGATCCGGCCTCTTCGTCCGCGCCGGCATCCACCTGCGCACCGACCCGGACACCTGCGACGTCCCCGTCGTCCTCAACGACGCCGACGGCCCCGTCGCCGTGTACGGCATCCCCTACCTCGAACCGTCCATGGTCCGCACCCAACTCGAGGCAGAGGCCGCATCCCACCGCGCGGTGCTGACCGCCGCCCTAAACAAGGTCCACGCCGATCTCACCAACCACCAGCCGGCCGGGACCCGCTCCGTGGTCCTCGCCCACGCCTTCGTCACCCCCGGCACCGGCCAGAGCGAAGAACCCCGAGTAGAAGAATCGACCAGCGAACGCGACATCAGTGTCGGCGGTGTCGCCCACGTCGGCGCGGACGTCTTCGACGGCATCGACTACGTCGCCCTCGGCCACCTCCACGGCCCCCAGAAGATCACCGACCGCGCCCACTACAGCGGCTCCCCTGCCCTACTCCTTCTCCGAAGCTGGCCACACCAAGTCCCTCACCCTGGTCAACCTCACCCCTGGCACAGCGCCCACCGTCACCCGCCTGCCCTGCCCGACCCCCACCGCCTGGAACGCATCCAAGGCGCCCTCGAGGACCTCCTCAACCACCCCGACCACGAAACACTCAAGGACGCCTGGCTCGAGGTCACCCTCACCGACCCGGCCCTGCCCTTCGAAGCCATGGCCCGGCTGCGCCGCCGCTTCCCCCACACTCAGCCTCAAGCACCAGCGCGCCTTCATCCCCACCCAGGCCACCGACACCCCCACCTACACCGAACGCCTCCAAGGCCGCACCGAACTCGACATCGCCTGCGACTTCATCACCGACCTGCGCGGCAGCGCACCCACGCCCGACGAACACGCCCTGCTCCAGCAGGCCGTCGACGCCGCCCGCGTGAACGAAACGCAGAAGGAAACCGTCTGATGCGCCTGCACCACCTCACCCTGCAGGCCTTCGGGCCCTTCGCCGGCACCCACACCGTCGACTTCGACGCCCTGTCCGCCGACGGCCTGTTCCTCCTGCACGGCGACACCGGCGCCGGAAAGAGCACCCTGTTCACTGCCGTCTGCTTCGCCCTCTACGGCGAACCCCCAGTCGACCGCAACCTGGAGCTGCGCAGCCACCACGCCCCAGCCGACCTGCTCACCCAGGTCACCCTCGACGTCACCATCTCCGGCCACCGGATGCTCATCGACCGCGTCCCCCAACAGATGCGCCCCAAGAAGAACGGCAGGGGCGAAACCCTCCAGAAGGCCGAAACCCGGCTCAGCCGGTGGACCACCGACTCCGCGGGAAAGGGCCACTGGGAAGCCTCCAGCAAGTCCCACCAGGAGACAGGAAAGGAGATCAAGGACCTGCTCGGCATGAGCCGCACCCAGTTCTGCCAGGTCGTTCTCCTGCCCCAAAACGAGTTCACCAAATTCCTCTACGCCGACGCCGGCAAGCGCCGCGAACTCCTCGGCAAGCTCTTCCACACCGACCGGTACGCCTTCATCGAACGCTGGCTGAGCGACCACAGCCGCACAACCCAGAAGAACCGTGATGCCGCCCGCGACGAGGTGCTGCACCTGGCGGCCCGCATCCACCAGGCCGCCGGCCCGGACCTGAAATCCCAGCACGACGCCCCCACCCCCGACGCCGCGCACGCACTAACCGACCCTGCCCTGACCTGGGCAGGCGACCTCATTCAAGCCAGCCAGGCAGACGCCCTCACCGCCCAGGCCGACGCCGAGAACGCAAAGAAGAACCAGCTCGCCCACCAGAAGCTGGAAGCCGCCGCCCGCGAACTGCACCGACAGCAGACCACCTTCGCCACCGCCCGTGAACAACTGGACCGGCTGGACGAGCAGACCCCGCACCAAGAAGCCCTTGCCCGGCGCCGGGAACAGGCTCGCCGCGCCCAGCAACTGGCACCACTGCTGCACGCCCTCAGCACCGCCCGCGCCGACCACACCCGCGCCCAGAGCCGTGAAAGCGACGCTCGCACCCGGCTACTCCCCGAGCATGCCGCACTGCAAGCCGTCGACCTTGCCACAGCCGGACAGCACATCCGCGACGACATCGCCGTGCTGAACACCCTCCTCCCTGAGGAAACCGGACTCCACCAGCTCACCGCCGAACTTAAGCGGATCGACGCCGAGCGGCAGGACTTCGCCGTCCAGCAACGCACCGCACGGGACTGGCTCGAAAAGGAGACCACCCAGCGCGCCGCCCTGGAAACCCGCCGAGAGACAGCCCGCGAGGCCGAGGAAGAATGCCGACGCCAGCAGACCCAGCTGGAGAGCCTGAGCGATCGCGTGGCCGCCGCCGAACGCCGAGACACCCACCACGCACAGATCACCACCACAGAGCAGCGCCTGACCGCCGCCCAGAAGGAAACCGAGAAGGCCGCCCAGGCCCACATCGACATCCGCCGCCGACGCACCGAGGGAATGGCCGCCGAACTCGCTACCGACCTCACCGACGGCGCACCGTGCCCGGTATGCGGCTCCTGCTCCCACCCGAACCCCGCCCAGGCACCTGACGGGCATCCCACGCGCGAGGACGAACAAGCCGCCGAGAAGACCCACCAGCGCCTCCAACGGCAGCGCGACAAGATCGTCTCCGAGCTGCAGCAGCTGCGCGAGGGCGCCGCCGCTGCCACGGGCGAAGCCGGCGACGCCCCGCTGGCCAGCCTCAAAGCCGACCACGAGACACTCACCAAGCAGCTGGCCGACTCCTCAAACGTGCCGCCGACCGCGGGAGTGTCGAGGAGGAACTCCTTGCGCTCGACCGCGAACACACTGCCATGACCCAGCAGGACAGCACCGCCACCGCAGGGCTGTCCGACCGCAACGCCAACTACGACAACCTGTCCCAGCGGCACGCAGAACTCACCGCGAAACTCGACGCCGCCCGCGGCACCGCCCCCACCCTCGCTGCCCGCATCGATGACCTCACCCGCACTGCCGACCAGCTCGAGCAGGCAGCCGAGGCATCCCGCACCGCAGCCACCGCCAGCCAGACGCTGCATACCCGCACCAGCGAAGCCACCGACGCTGCCACATCGCAGGGGTTCAGCACGCTCACCGAAGCCGAACAGGCCCTGCTCAGCGAGCAGGACCTGACCGACCTCGAGGAAAAGATCAACAAGTGGCGGGAGGCCCGCGCCTCCCACCAAGCCGTCCTCGACGACCCCATCCTGCAAGAAGCAGCCGCCCAGCCAGCCGCCGACACCGACACGGCGGCAGCCCTGCGTGCCGCAGCAGACGACCAGCACGCCCAAGCCGTCACAGCCTCCAGCACCGCCCAGTCCCGCACCACCGAACTCACCGACCTCACCACTGCTCTGGCCGAAGTCGTCGAGCGCCTGAAGGCACTCGAGAACGCCCACAGCACCGCCCGCCACCTCGCCGACCTCGCCACCGGCAACGCCTCCGGCACCCGCGTCCGCATGCAACTGGAGGCCTACGTCCTGGCCGCCCGCCTCGAACAGGTCGTCACCGCCGCCAACACCCGCCTGCACCTGATGTCCGAAGGCCGCTACGCCCTACGCCATTCCGACCACCAAGCCGCCCACGGCGCCCGATCCGGCCTCGGCCTGGAAATCACCGACTCCTGGACCGGCCACCCCCGCAAGACCGACACCCTCTCCGGCGGCGAATCCTTCTTCGCCTCCTCTCCCTCGCCCTCGGCCTGGCCGACGTCGTCACCCACGAAGCCGGCGGCAACCCCTGGACACCCTCTTCATCGACGAAGGCTTCGGCACCCTCGATGACGACACCCTCCACAACGTTCTCGACGTCCTAGACTCCCTGCGCGCCCACGACCGCACCGTCGGAGTCATCAGCCACATCCCCGAACTACGCCGCCGCATCACCCAGCGCCTCCACGTCCGAAAAGGCCCCACCGGCTCCACCCTCGCCCACCTGACCGAAGCAGCCGAATAACCTGCTCAGGAGAGCGGAGCTTTCGCCACGCCCTCCTGAGCACCCAGCCGACCCTCACGGAGCGCTGCACCTCCATGGCCCCCGACATCGAGCTACGCCCCCACCAAAAGAAGCCGTCGCCGCCACTGCCACCACGCTCCGTACCCACACCCGCGCGAGCGTGATCGCCGCGTGCGGCACGGGCAAAACCTTGATCGCCGCCCGCACCACCGCCCGTATCACCCCCGCGGCCGGGTCCTGGTCCTCCTGCCCACACTGGATTTGCTGTCCCAGACCATCCGCTCCTGGCGTGCCGCAGGACGCAAAGGCACCACCATCGCCGTTTGCTCCGCCCGCCAAGCCCTCGACCACGAGCCGCTTGGCGCCGACGTGCCCCTCACCACGGACCCAGGAGAAGTCTCCGCCCTTACGACCGCAGCCGGCCCGGGCCCCGTTACCGTGTACGCCACCTACGCCTCCCTGCCCGCCGTGACCGCCGCCCACCACGACCACCGCCTACCCCCTGGGATCTCGTGGTCGTCGACGAGGCCCACCGCACCGCCGGACGCCTCGGAAAATCCTGGGCCGCCGTCCACCACGACGACCAGGTCCCCGCCGCCCGCCGCCTCTACCTGACCGCCACCCCCGCATCTGGGACGCGGACGCCGACCAGGACGACGACACGGAGTCGGTCGCCTCCATGGACGACGAAACACTCTTCGGCCCCGTCGCCTACCGGCTCACCCTCTCCGACGCCATCGACCTCGGTCTGCTCGCCGACTACCAGATCCTCGTCCCCGTCGTCACCGACGAAGACCTCCGTGACTGGCTCGCCACGGGGCCCGGCGCCGGCGTCGACGGACTGCGCCTAGCCGGCCGTCAGGTCGCCGCTCTGCGCGCCATCCACGACCACCAGCTGCGCCGCATCCTGACCTTCCACCACCGCGTCGCCGACGCCCGCGCTTTGCCGCCACCCTGCACGACACCGCCGCCACCCTGCCCAGCCACCTGCGCCCCGAGGGACTGTGGGCGGACTGGATCAGCGGCCGCCACGCCCCCAGGTCCGCCGCCGCCTCCTTGGAGTTCGCCTCCCACGCTGGCCCCCACGCCCCGGCCGTGCTGTCCAACGCACGCGTGCTGGGGAGGGCATCGATGTGCCCGCCATCGACGCCGTCGTCTTCGCCGACCCCAAGAACAGCCCGGTCGACACCGTCCAGGCCGTCGGCCGCGCCCTGCGCCAGCAGCCGGGTGCCGGCAAGAAGGCCACCCTCGTCGTCCCCGTCTACCTCACCCCGGGCGAAGACCCCGACGACCTCCTCGGCGCCGACGCCTACACCCCGCTGTGGCACACCATCCAGGCCCTGCGCGCCCACGACGACCGCCTGGAGGCCCGCCTGGCCGACCCCGCACGCACCGTCCCACCACGTCTGCGGACGATCCCGAGGCATGGCTGCACTTCGACCGCCCCGCCCAGGCCGAAGAAGTCGCCCTCGCCCTATCCCTACGGGTCCTGTCCCCCAAGAGCGCCGAATGGCGCCGCGGCCTGACCGCGGCCCGCCGATACCACCACGCCCACCACCACCTGGACGTCCCCCAGAACTATCAGGACCCCGCTGACTACCCACTGGGCCGCTGGCTGACCTGGCAGCGCCACCTGCACACCACCGGCGCCCTCGACCCAGCACGCACCCAGGCCCTGGAACGCCTCGGCATCATCTGGGATCCCCGCCAGCAGGCCTTCGACCGTGGCCTCGCCCACGCCAGCGCCTACGCCGCCCGCCACGGCCACCTCGCCGCCCCGTCGACGAGGTCCACGACGACTATCCCTCGGGCGCTGGCTGGCGACCCAGCGCACCCGCGCCAGCCGCCTCACCGCAGAACGTGCGGCCGCCCTCACTGCCTTGGACCCGTGGTGGAACCCGCCCTGGCCGATCGCCTGGCAACGGGCCTACCACGCCGCGCGCAGGGCCCGGACGAAGCCGGTACGGCGGACGCGGGGAGTGGGTCAGGGCTCAGCGTGCCCGTGTCGACCACTTGCACCCCGGGCAGCTCACTCTCCTCGCCCAACTGGGACGTGACCCGGTACCTGCTCCCGGCTCCCAAGCAGGCGGCCAACTGCCCGCGAGGGAACGCGCCTTCCGGCGCGGCCTGGCCGCCGCACGGTTCTTCCTCGAGCGGGAAGGCCACCTCGATGTGCCCCAACGGCACATCGAGACCCTCGACGACGGCGACCACGTGCGCCTGGGGCAGTGGCTGAGCAACGTGCGACGCCGTCGTTCCGCGCTCAGTCCCCAGCGGCAGGAGGCCCTTGCCGAGCTCGGCCTGTGAGCGGGCGCCAGACAAGCACGGGCAGCAGGGTAAGCCGGATATTCGATAATTCGTTCGTTTAGCCGTGTTTGTCAGTGCCGCCTTCTAAGGTGAGTCCTCATCCGCCTCGGCTGAGACGGACACCGCGTCTCGTATACGTGTGAACGGGGGAGAACGCGTGGACTTTGAGGATGTCGCAGGGCTTCACGATCACCCGGCATGGCGGCTGTTACGGGCTGACCATGCCCCGCTGGTGCTGGCATTCTGCGGTGCGGTGTTCGTCGATGAGAACGCCCGAGGCGTCCCTGAAGCGGTCCTGGCCTCCCGTCTGGACGACCAGCTGTATGACCTCAACGAACGGGGAGCCGGCTCGTTCCCTCGGGCGGCCGCGGCCTATCTGACGGAGTGGACCGCCAACGGATGGCTGCGCAAGTACTACCCGCCCGGTGAGGACGAGGCGCACTTCGACGCGACCAGCGCCCTGGAGAAGGCGGTTGCCTGGGTCCGAGGGCTTCCCACCCGCTCCTTCATCGGAACCGAGTCCCGGCTCAACACGATCGTCGCCCTGCTGCGGCAGATTGCCTTCGGGACCGAAACCGATCCGCAGGCACGGATCGATGAGCTGAGCCGCGAACGCGACGCGATCGACACCCAGATCGCGCAGCTTCGCGCCGGCGAGGTCGACATGCTGTCCCCGCTGGCCCTGCTCGACCGCTACCAGCAGGTCGAGACCACCGCGGTCGAACTCCTGCGGGACTTCCGCGAGGTCGAGGCGAACCTGCGGGAACTGGACCGGCGCCTTCGCCACGACGTCGCCACGGCAGAAGGCGGCAAGGGCGATCTGCTGGCGACGTTCCTCATGGACCGCGAGGCAATCACCGAATCGGACCAGGGCAGGAGCTTCCAGGCGTTCTTCGACTACCTGCTGTCCCCGCAGCGGCAAGACGAACTCCGCGACCTGCTCGGGCAGGTCAACCTGCTGCCCCAGCTCGAAGGCAAAACCAACCGCAACCTGTTGAAGATTCCGTTCGCATGGCTGGAGGCTGCCGAGAACACCCAGAACACGGTGCGCCAGCTCACCGAACAACTGCGCCGCTTCCTTGCCGACCGCGGCCAGGACGAGAACCGCCGCGTCCAGGACTTGGTGCGCTCCATCCAGCGCCGCATCGCGGAACTCGACGGGCGCAACGATCTGCCGGGCCTGGAACTGGAGCTTCCCCAGGTGGAGCTCGTACTGCCCATGGAACGGCGGCTGTACATGCCCATCGAACGGGTGGAACTGGACAGCACCGTCGAGGAAGCGCTCGACGACGCGACGGAGCTGGACATCTCGGAACTCATCGGCGGCGTGTACGTGGACCCGGAGGTCCTCGCCATGCAGGTGATGACAGCCGTCCGCGCGAGCCCCAGCGGACAGACGACCTTGGCCCGCGTCCTCGAGCAGCATCCTCTCACCCAAGGGCTGGCCGAGCTGCTGACCTACTTCCAGCTGGCCCGGCCAGGCTTGGACGTCGTGATCGATCCGGACCACACCTGGGAGCTCGTCTACGACAGGGTCGGCTCAGCCGGCCGCACCGCGGCCACCGTTCCGCGGGTGACCTTCGTACGCAACGACGACGGCGAAACCGCCGCCGAGGGGAGCAGCCGTGAGCGACACGCTGACCGTGCCCGTGGTGAACCTGCTGAAAGCAGGCGTGCTCTACCAGAGCGACGCCCCCGCCGTCTGGGAGCAGATCCTCGCCCATCAGGCCGCCATCGGCGACTACCTGGCCGTCCTGGGCCTGCACCTCGTCATCGATCCCGCAGAAGGATACGCATTCGCACGGCAACGCGATCCGGACACGCGAGACGACGGTGCCAGCGTGCCCCGGCTCATCACGCGCCACCGGCTGTCCTTCGCCGTCAGCCTGATGCTGGTGCTCCTGCGCGGCCGACTCGCGGACAGCGACGCCACCTCCTCCGACACCCGGCTGCTGCTGTCCCGCGACGACCTGGTGGACATGGTCCGCGGCTTTCTGCCTCCGCGCAGCAACGAAGCCCAACTCGTTAACCAGATCGAGATCCACATCAAGAAGCTTTGCGACCTCAAGGTCCTCAGAGCCACCAAGCAAGCCGGCTGGTACGAGGTACGCCGCCATCTCAAAGCCCTGGTCGATGCCCAAGTGCTCGGCGACTACCACGACCTTCTCGCCACTTACCGCGACACCCTCGATGCCCCGAAGGACGACGCATGAGCCTGACCACCGCCGCGGTGCCGCTGCTTCCCCAGCAGCACGTCCCCGCCGACGCCACTGACGCCGTCGGCCCGGGCTTCAGACTCACGCGGATCGAAGTGCTGAACTGGGGCACCTTCCACCGCACGGTCTGGTCCTTCAACACCGACGGCGCCAGCGCCCTGCTGACCGGCGCCGCCGGATCGGGAAAGTCCACCCTGGTGGACGCCATGACCACCCTGTTGCTCCCCGCCCACAAGATCGCCTACAACAAGGCCGCCGGAGCAGAGGCCAAAGAGCGCGACCTGCGCTCCTACGTCCTGGGCTACCACAAGAACGAGCGGGTCGAAGCCACCGACAGCACCCGCCCGGTGGCGCTGCGGGACGCCACCAGCCACAGCGTGATCCTCGGCGTCTTCACCAACTACACCCTCGGCACGCACGTCACCCTCGCGCAGGTCTTCTGGGTGCCCGACGCCAACACCAGCCAGCCGGACCGCTTCTTCCTGACCGCCGACCGGCCCTCTTCATCGAAGCCGACTTCACACGCTTCGGCACCAGCATCACCGACCTGCGCCGCCGCCTGAAGCAGACCGGCGCCACCCTCTACACCAGCTACCCCCGTACGGGAAGGCGCTGCGCCGCAGCCTCGGAATCCCCAGCGAGCAGGCCCTCGACCTGTTCCACCAGACCGTGTCGATGAAGGCAGTCGGAAGCCTCGACGATTTCGTCCGTGAACGCATGCTCGAACCCTTCGATGCCCAGGCGGCTGTCGACAAGATCGTCGCGCACTTCGACGCGCTGACCGCCAGTCACGCCGAGGTCGTGCGGGCCCGTCAGATGATCGAGCACCTGACGCCCATCGTGGAGGCGTGCGATCGCTGCGATGCCATCCAGGCACAGATCACGCTCCTGACCCGGCGCCGCGACGCCGTTCCGCTCTTCTTCGCCCAGCGCCGCGAAGACGCCCTGACGCACCTCGGCTCGGACCTCCACACCCGCATCGGGCAGCTCACCGAAGAACAGCGCAAGCGCGCCCAGCACCTGGACGGACTGCGGTTGGCCGCGGAGGGGCTCAGGCGCCGCATCGACGGTGCCGGAGGCGAACGGCTGGTGGAACTGAGGGCCAGGATCGACGAGCTCGGCCGCGAGCGGGACCGCCGCCGCAAACGGTCGAGCGAGTACCAAAGCTGGCTCGAGCGGGCGGGCCTGCCACCGGTCAACGACCCGGCATCGTTCCACGAACGGGCCAGTCAGATCAGCCTCGCCCGTGAACAGGCCACCGAGCACGAACAGCAAGCCCGCCAGGAACTCGATGAGCTCGCCGTGGCCCGCCACGCCAACACCACGGCGACCGAAGCGATCCGGCGGGAGATCACCAGCCTGCACAGCCAGCGCTCCAGCATCCCGGCTCGCCTGCTGGACCTGCGCCGGGACCTGGCCGCCGCTGTCGGTATGGCTGCGGAAGAACTTCCCTTCGCCGGTGAACTCATCCAGGTCCAGGACAGCGAAACCGAGTGGGCCGGAGCCGCCGAACGCGTCCTGCGCGGCTTCGCCCTGTCTCTTCTGGTCCCCGAAGCCCACTACGCGAACGTCTCTAACTGGGTGAACGGCCGCCACCTGGGATTGCGACTCGTGTACTACCGCGTGCCCGCACATCCGGCCGGCAGAACTGCCCACGGACCCCAGCTTCCTGACGGGCAAACTGGAACTCAACCAGGACAGCTGGGCCCACGACTGGCTCGCCACCCAGCTGCGCTCCCGGGCCGACTACCACTGCGCGGGCGACCTGGACACCTTCACCCGCTCCACCCGCCCGGCCGTCACCCAGCAAGGCCTGATCAAGAACGGAGGCGGCCGGCACGAAAAGGACGACACCTCCCGGGTCGACGATCGCCGCTCCTGGGTCCTCGGCTGGACGAACCAGGCCAAGCTGACAGCCCTCCTCGAGGAAGCACAGCGCCTCACTCAGGAGAGCGCCGAGATCACCGCCCGCACCCGCGACCTCAAGCAGCAGGAGGACTCCAGGTCCGGCATCCGCGATGCTCTCGCCCTCCTCGCGAACGTCGAGAACCACCAGGAGATCGACTGGCAGGCGGTCGTCGGCGAACTCGAAGAACTGCAACAGCGCAAGCGGACCCTGGAGACCGGAGCCGGCCTGGACAAGCTCACCACTGAGCTGCAGGAGGCCGAAGAAGGAATCACACACGGCACCAAGGACTTCGACACGGGCCAGGAACACCTCGGCAGTCTCCGCAACGAACACGAACGCGTAGCCGCCCAGCTGGACAAGACCACCGCATTCCTCCAGCGTGCCGACCTCACCGACGTGACAGAACACTACGACGCGCTCACTGCGTTCCTGCCCGTTCCGACCGACATCGTGCACCACCTTCTGGAGCAGTTGGACGCCGCAGAGGCCCTTGCCGCACAGCAGCTTCTGCAGAACCGTGAAAGCCGCACGGAGGCATACCGGCGCGCCGCCTCACAGACAGCCTCGAAGATGGCGACCTTCCGGGACACCTACCGTCAGTTCACCACCGACCTCGACAGCAGCATCGAAGCAGCGGACGGCTACCGGCAACTGCACAACCGTCTCACCGACGACGACCTCCCCGCTTCGAGACCCAGTTCCTGCAGTACCTGCGCACCAACGTCATCCGCGACATCGCCTCCTTCCAAGCCCACCTCAGCGCGCAGGAGCAGCAGATCCGCGAGCGCATCGAGGTCATCAACGCCTCGCTAGCCGCCATCAACTACAACCCCGGCCGCTACATCCGCCTCAACGCCGCGCCCACCCCAAGCGTCGAGATCCGCGACTTCCGCCGGGACTTGCGCACCTGCACCAGCGACGCCCTGGCCACCGATCCCGACGACACCTACACCGAGGAGAAATTCCTCCAGGTCAAACAACTCCTCGACCGCTTCAAAGGACGCCCCGAGCACACCCGCCACGATGCCGACTGGACCGCCCGCGTCACCGATGTCCGCCGCTGGTTCATCTTCAACGCCAGCGAAGTCAACCGCGCGGACGACACCGAACACGAGGTTCACTCCGACTCCGGCGGCAAGTCAGGCGGACAGAAAGAAAAACTCGCCTACACCATCCTCGCCGCCTCTCTCGCCTACCAGTTCCGCATCGACTCGGGCAACAGCAAGACCTTCCGCTTCGTCGTGATCGACGAAGCCTTCGGACGGGGCGACGACCCCTCCGCGCACTTCGCACTCGATCTGTTCCAGCGCCTGGGCCTGCAGCTGCTCGTGGTCACCCCGCTACAGAAACTGCACGTCATCGAGCCGCACGTCACACGAGTCGGCTACGTGGACCGCCCCGACACCGTCCGATCCCGCTTGAACACGCTCACCATCGAAGAGTTCCGAGCTGCCCGCATGAAGGCAGCCCAGATGCTGGCTCCCCGACCGGAGCCCCAGCCATGACCACACGCCACTGGACCAGCCCCGAAGACGTCATCGAGAGCCTGCGCCGAAAGTGGAATAGCGGCCGCTACCTGGCCGCAGCCGCACAAGGCCACTCATTCGAGCCCATCTCCGTCCCCCTCAAAGGCCCCACCTCCACCGACGTCAACCGCCACTACAGCAAAGCCCTCGAATGGGCACAGTCCTGGGCAGCGCACCACCACCCCCACATGCGGATCCAGACCAAAACCATCGGCGGACACAACAACACCCCGACGAACACGATCCCCATCCGGATCTGGGTGGACACCCTGCACCAGCTCGTCACCCTGCTGCAGACGACCGCCGAAGCCGACCTGTTCCACGCCCTCCACGCCGCCACAGCCACCAGCGACCCGGCTCTCACCGCGTGGATGGCCGCCCACCCCATGAAGGTCCTCAAAGCCGCCCCCACTGGCAGCGCCTCATCGACACTGTCGCGTGGTTCCGCAACCACATCGCAGCCCCGGTATATCTACGGCAGATCGATGTCCCCGGCGTCGACACCAAATTCATCGAGGCCCATCAGGGCATCCTCGGAGAACTCCTCGACCACAGCCTCCCCGCCGACCGCATCCACCGTGAAGCCCCGAAGAACGACCTCGCCGCCCGCTACGGCCTGCTCAGCAAGCCCTCCTACGTACGCCTGCGCCACCTCGACGACCCACCGGGCCCCTACAACGAACTCGCCGTCCGCACCACCGAACTCACCACTGCACCGCCAGGCACCCATACGGTCATCGTCCTCGAAAACGAGATCACTTACCTCTCCCTGCCCCCACCCCCGGCACCACCGCCCTCTTGGGCTCCGGCTACGCCGCCTCACTCCTACGCCACCTGCCCTGGCTCGCCGACATCGATCTTTGGTACTGGGGCGACATCGACACCCACGGATTCGCCATCCTGAGCCGGGTACGCGGCCATTTCCCGCACACCCGATCCCTCCTCATGGACCGCCACACATCCTCGCCCACCGAGCACACTGGGGCGAAGAGAAACACCAGACCAGCGAACCACCGGCACATCTCACCCCGGCAGAAGCCCAACTGGAACAAGATCTGCGCCTGGGCACCTACCAGCCGCATCTGCGCCTGGAGCAAGAACGCATCCCCATCAGCTCAGTAGCGCACGCCCTGGCGGCCACCGCGCGGGAGGCCGACATGGCTCTGCGACTCCGCGAACGGACCTAAGCGGAATCTATGGCTGCCTGTTGTCCGGGACGCCGCACCCGCGTACGGGCCTGCCTTGGCTCCCGGCCCGGAGCCAAGAGGGCATGTGCCAGAGGTACGTCCCGTACGCGATGGTGCACGGCGAGTCGTACGTGACTGGGACGTTCAGCGGTACGTCCCCTCCTCCTCGCGGAGGGGGTGCCTCTATGTCTTTCGTCAAGGCACCCCTGTCGGGTTTGGGGTGCTTCGGGGTTGCTGGGGTCATGCGGCGAGCTCGACGTCCTTCGGTGCCCGGGATTCGTAGAAGGTGCCGTCGCGGAGCATGGCGAACAGGACGCTGATGCGTTGGCGGGCGAGGCGGAGGAGGGCCTGGGTGTGGGTTTTGCCGCGGGCTCGCTGGCGGTCGTAGTAGGTGCGGGAGGCTGGGTCGGCGTTCATGCAGGCGAAGGCGGAGAGGAACATGGCCCGTTTGAGTTGCCGGTTGCCGCCGCGGGGTGCGTGTTCGCCGTGGATCGAGGTGCCGGACGACTTCGTGGCCGGGGCGAGTCCGGCGTAGGAGGCGAGGTGGGCGGCGGTGGGGAAGCCGGTACCGTCGCCGACGGTGACCAGCAGGACGGCGGCGGTCCTGACGCCGACGCCGGGCATCGACGTCAGGACCGGGGAAAGAGGGTGCGCCTCCAGCAGGGCGTTGATCTGGGCTTCCATCGCCCGGCGCTGGGTGTGGACGGCGGCCAGGGACGCGGCCAGGGAGGGATGACGAGGTCGAGGGTGCCGGTGCCCGGGACGACGACGGTCTGCTCGTCGAGTGCGTCGAAGACGTCGTCGATCAGCCGCTGGGCCATGCGTGGGGCTTTCGGGCGGATCAGGTCGACGAGTCTGCGGCGGCCGGCTTTGCGCAGGGCGGCCGGGGAGCCGTAGCGCTCCAGGAGCCAGGTGACGGCCTGGTGGTCCAGGCGGGGGCCGAGGACGCGTTCCAGGCTGGGGTGGAACTGGGTGAGCAGGCCGCGGATCCGGTTGGAGGTGCGGGTGGCCTCGGCGGCGAGGTCCTGGTCGAAGCCGACCAGGACCGTGAGTTCGGCGGTGATCTCGTCGGTGAGGTCCAGCGAGCGCAGGGTGTGCGGCATGGTGCGGGCGGCGTCCGCGATCACGGCCGCGTCCTTGGCGTCGGTCTTCGCCTCTCCTGGGTAGAGGTCGGCGATCCGGCGCATCGCGAGGCCGGGCAGGTAGGCGACCTGGCAGCTCGCGTCCCGGGCCACGGTCAGCGGCAGGGCGCCGATGGAGGCGGGCTGGTCCACGATCACCAGGACGGTGCCGAACTTGTCGCGGAGTTTGTCGAAGACGGCCCGCAGTTTCGGTTCGCTGTTGGGCAGCTGCTTGTCGAAGACCTTCTTGCCGGCCGGGGTGAGTCCGTGGCCGTGGTGGGCGCTTTGCCGACGTCCAGGCCGAGGAACACGCCCACGTCTTCGGTGTTGAACACCGCATCCCTCCCGGGGAGTTGATCTATGCCGGCCTCGGCGTCGGTGTCGTACGCGCGCATCCACGTTATGCAGACCTGCCATCCGCGAGCTGTCCGGCATTGCGCCGGACCGGGTGGCGGCCGGACCTTCATCAGCGTCTCCGACGGCACCTTCCGGGCCCGGTGACACCACCCCCAGGTCATGCCTTCGACAGGGGACACAGTCATGCCGGGCCTGGAGGCCAGCGGCCCTCTTGCAGGACCGCGAAGAACATAACGGGGGGCAGCCGCGGTCAGACGGCGGGCTGCAGGACCGTGTGGTCGGCGGCGAGGGTCTGGAGTCGGTCGGCCACGGTGTCCGGGCCGAGTTCCGCGAGAGCCCACAGGGCACTGAGGCGGCGGCCGAAGGACCAGATGCCAGCGGTCGGCGGCCGGAACGGAGCCACGGCGACGTTCTGGGCGGTGAACGGGGCGGGGTCGAGATAGGTCATGCCGCCGGTCCCGCACAGATAGGTGCGGGCGCCGGTCGCGGCGGCCAGGTCGGCGAGCCGGACCGATCGGCCCTGCCGGGAGGGCAGGCGGCTGCTGGTGAGGACCTGGCCCGCCAGCCGAGCAGGCCCAGCAGGACGCGGGTGGAGGTTTCGGCGACCGTTGCGGTCCGTCCGGTGGTGAAGGGCTATCCGACTCACCTCCACTGCGGCACGCCGATATGCAGCCGAGCGCCCAGCCCTGGCTGCTTTCCACGGACACAGCGGCCTACGCGGTTCGGTCCCACAGGCCGCCCGATACCATCGCGCAGGTTTTCCGGCCCGACGCAGGCGCCCGTTCGCCGCACCTGAAATCTGGGCGGCCATCGTGCTCACCGGCTGCTGAGTGCCGCTGCCAGAAGCCGAGTCAGCGTCCCGCGGCACACGCATTGCCCCCGCATGCGGTCGTAGGACAGCCCTGTCAGCGCCATGGCCGACAATGAGCCGATGAACACTGACGTCGCCAACCGCATTGCCGAGCTGCGCAACCGTCTCGGGCTCGGCGTGGTCGCCGTCGTCGGGGCCGGCCTGTCCTTTCGGCGCGTTACCCGACCAGCGCGGGCCTCACGGCGTTGCTCTGGGATGCCCTCGACGCCGCCCTTGCAGCTCGGCAGGCGCTCGCAGCCGAACTCGGCAAACCTGATGCACCGGCGAAACAGCTCATGGGAGACGACTTCGCTTTCTGGGACGCAGCTTGGCGCGCAGTGGGCAGCTTCGAACCAGCCTGGCGGCGGTTCCAGCAGGAGATGGCCAACCTGGACCGCCCTCGCAGCGCGCAGCCGTCTGCCGCACACGAGGCCCTTGCCGCACTGATCCACGCCGGTGTCATGGAATGCGTTGTGTCCCTCAACTGGGACACCGCCCTGGAAAGCGCCTACCGGCGCCAGTACGGAGCCGACATCCCTGCCGGCATCCTGTTCAAGCCCCATGGCGATGCCGCCCGTCCCGAGCAGCCGTGGATGCTTCCCCACCTGCCCGGCACCCTCACCCCGCCCTCGAGGACCGCATCCGCCGCCTCGTCGCAGACCACCCGCGCACCCTGCTCATTGTCGGCTACTCGGAACGAGACCGCGTGGTGGTCGACCAGCTCATCGCGCCGCTCGACCAGGGATGGCGGGTGTGCCGCATCGGCCCCGAGGCGGGAGGCACAGACGACATCGCTGGCCCCGCCGACAGCGTCCTGCCTGCCCTGGCCAGCGATGTTCGCCAGCAGGAAGCCGCCTCGGTCTGGTATTCGGTCCCGTTCACCGGCAAGCGTGACATTGGCGCTGCACTGGCCGGAGAGCGCCTGGGCCCGGCCGACGTCGATGCCTGCCCCCGCCTGATGGAAGTCGACCTTCTCGTCGACGCGCTTCGCCGCCGTCACTCCGTCGTCCTCAACGGGGACAGCGGATGCGGCAAGTCCATCACCGCCTACCAGGCCTTGCGCGAGATCCTCCAAGACGGCTACGAAGTGCTCCGCCTGCGCGACGACGCCCGCAGACGTGGTGTGGGGCAGTGGATGGCCGACCTCGCCCACTACCCGCACCGCAAGGCTCTGCTGATCGACGATGCCCAGGACCTGTCCCCGGATCTGATCCGCGAGCTGGCCGAAACCGCCACCCAGGACCAGCTGGTGCTGATCGTCGCGGTGGATCACGTCGGCGGCGGCGTCACCACGTATCGCATCAGCGATCCCGCCGCCGTCGGCACTCTCGCTCGGGCCATGCGCGAACGTGCGCACGACATCCTGCCCCAGGTCCGCGCGCTGGACGACTTCGTCGGCGACCAGATCGGGGACGAACCGCTGCTCGACCGCCTGGCAGAAGCAGCCAGGGCGGACTCGGCCTGGCAGTTCTTCTACACACTCACCGGTGGCTGGCGACGTACCGAACGTGACGCGCTCGACCTGCGCGGCCATGACCGTGCCGACCTGCTCCTGCTGGCTCTCGCCGTCGCGCAGGTCGCCAGCGTCGACGCCGGTGTCACAGCCGACGACCTCGAACCCTACGCACATGCACTCGGCCGAGACCGCAGCTGGATCGACCGAAGTCTTGGCCTCCTCCAGGACAAACACCTCGCCACCTGCAACGACAACGTGCTGCGCTGCGCGCACCTCAGGACCGCATGGGCCCTGATCACCTGGATGCTGCATCCGCCGCGACACCAGTACGCCCCTCCGCCCCCGGTAGTGATCCCGCCGATCGAGTCGGCGGCCGCACCCCACCAGCATCGCCGTCCCCTGCGGCCCGCCGAACGCCACGACCTCGGGCTGTATTGCCCCACGAACAGACCGAAGCAGACCGCGAGGCCGCCGCAGCCCTCTTCCGTCTCGCCCTGGACTCGCCGAACACACCGCTGCGCGGCGCCGCGTGGCTCATCGGCCGTAACCACTCACCGGAAACGTGGTGGGTTCTTCGCCGCCACGACGCCCTCACCCGCGCCCGCATTTGCACGCTGGCCGAGCGTGCGCTCGCCACCCCGCTGGCGCCGAGGCGGGCATGGCCGCCCAGCTCCTCGAACACCTCATGGCATCAGGCAAGGACGACTGCATCGACCTGATCAGGAGCACCACGCCCAAATCGCGGAATGGGTGCACCACGTCACCCCGGAGAACGGATGGGCGATCGGCACCCTGATCAACGCCCTGTCCAACGACGACCAGCTCCTCACACAACAGCTCCTGGCCGATGTGGATCCGCACGCTCTCGCCCGCCTGATCCCCGGGGCGGCTGGCCCCACATCTACTCCACCGCCCACGCCCTGGACCGGATCACGCAAGGCGGCGGGATGCCCCTGATAGAGAAGGTCCGCAGTGCCTACGACCTCAGTGCCTTCCACGCCCTCGCCGCAACGCCACCCGCCGACGTCGCCGCCATCGACCAACTCCTGCGCACCCTGACCTACACGAACCGAGATCTCGCACTCGCCGTGTTCGAGCAGCTCATTCCCCATCTCGCCGCACAGGTTTCCCGCGACCTTCCCATCGAGGCCCAGAATCTCTTCGACACCTGGGCGTTCCTGCTCGGATTCGCCCCCGCTTCCTACGGGGCCGACGAGCGCCGGACCCGGCAGTCCGCCGCCTGGCCCGGCAGTTCGTGCGTGCTCTCGACCCGGATCACTTCGCCGACACGCTCGCGCGACCCCGCACGGACAACACCTGGCACAACTTCTACGACTTCATCGCGTTCGCGTGGGAGGCCGACCCGGCGACCGCCAAGGCCATCGTCAGCCGTATCGACACCGATGTACTTGCAGCCCACTACGAACAGAGCCTGCCCGCGCCCTCCCCGAACCACCTGTTCGCGGTGGAAGTCCTCTACGAACACAGACCGTCAGAGGCCCGGGACCTCCTCGAACGCTACGAAGCCCAGTACACCGCCATCCATCCCTTCCTCGCCCACATGACACCCGAGATGACCATCAGGCTTCTGCGCCGCGGCCTGCCGCTGGATCTCGGACTTCACCAGCAGCACTGGGCGTCCGCGGCCGAGCTCCTGGACTCTATCGCCGCCCACGACGCGCAGGTCGCAGCCGAACTCGCCGCAGCCAATCGCCCCGGATTCACAGCAGGACTGGCCACACAAGCCACCGACCCCTTCGAAGGCCTCGCCAGATGGGTGCAGGCATGCGACAGACATGCCGGCGCAGTCGTCGACGAAGTGATCAGCCAGCTACCCGCGGGCACCGTCACAGCCTGGGCCGTCGCACTGAGAAAGAGAAACCGCAGGCACGAGATCACCCCGCTCGTGCATCGTGCAGCGCGCCGTGACGGACCGGTCGCAGCAGAAGCACAGGAACTCATACACCGTTTCCCCAGCCTGCAACGCCAGACCTAGCTCTCCTGCTGGGGTAGACCTCGCTGGTCTGGTCACTGGGGCAGCCACAGCCCGGTGTCGCTGCTCTGCATGGCCTTCAGCCAGGAGCGCACAGCTTCGCCGTTCACCTCTTGGACCGGGTAACTGCGCGTGCGAACCACTTCCCGGGCACCGGGAGACCAGTCGACGGTGGCCACGAGCATGCCCGTACGGGCATGCTCCCAGGCGACATCGGCGGCCAGGGCCTTGACCACCACCTTGCTGATCTTGAGTCGTTCCCGCTTGCACTGCACGATCATCAGCGGCGGGCTCTGCCCCCGCCCGCGGTGCCTGACTCCCAGACCCTGATGTCCACCCCGTTGTCGTTGCGACCGGGACCGAGTTCGACTTCGAAACCCGCCCGGTGGAAGTACTCCGCCACCAGCGCTTCGAACTTCCGCCAGTGAATAGCCGCCAGATCCTCAAACTGGCTGGCCAGATAGGTCACGAACCGCTGATCGAAAAACCGCCCGTAGGACGCGGTCGCCGAGTCCGAGGTGAACAAGTCAGCCAGATCCAGGACATCGTTCCATTCGACGGTACGAACCCATCGTCTCCACGGGTCGGAGGCATTCTTGAAGTCCTCCTCGCGGAACACCAGGTCGACCGCATCAGCCAGCACGTCCCCATGCAGGCTACGGGCTGTGTCCCGTAGCAGCGCGCGCGTAGCCTGCGCGTGAACCTCCATCGACGTCACCAGCAGCTGAGCACCGCGTTCTTGCAGAACATCCAGCGACTCCAATTGGTGCGGCGGGACCGACTCGAGCACTGCATCGATGAAACCGAGAGCCTGCCAGACCAACTCTTTATCATACAGCCGATCCCGCAGGAGGTACTGGATGGGCCGCATGGCCTGCAGCGCACCAGGCTGGACGAACGAGTCCGCAACGCAGCGATTCATGATCTCAAAGGCCTCGCTGCGCATCCGCACGCCAGTCTCGCCCGGTGGATACAAGTGCGTATAGCCGTGGCGTTGCAGACAGTCAAGGATGTCGGTCTCTGCGATGGCCAGTCCCGCCCGGTAGCCAACCATCTCGGTCAGCCGCTCAGCCACGATGCGGCGATCGGCGCGAAAGGCCCCCATCAGCTCTCCTCCGGGGAAGAGGGATCACAGGAGCGTTGCCGCGCCATGGCCAGGTACGCCAGCCCGGCCGGGGTGAGACGGTACTGCCAGGCACTGGCGTCCTCGAGGTAGCCGTGCCCGTGCGGGCCGAGCCGGCGGGCCGCCACCCGCCCGATGTCGATCTTCGCGAGGGTCTGCTCGTGGGCGGAGGCGACGGCCTCGAGTGCCGCCTGCAGCCACTCGGGCAGCAGCGACCGGTCGGGAGCCGGCTCGTCGGACGGCTCTCTCAGAGCCCGCCCGGCGGCCCGCCCGTTGCGGGTGAGGCGGACCTGGGTATGCCAGACCGGGCCCCCGGGTGAGTCCTGCGCCACCCGCCTAAGCTCGATCAGCCCCCTGCGCTGCAGAGCGGCCAGCGTGGCACCGGCGCCCGCATCGAGCACCTCACGCTGGCCCAGCTGCTGCTGGACCGGCGTGGCTTCGGCAGCCGGGTGATCGACACCGTAGGTGATCCACCGCCACTGCTCGGCAGGCTGCCTCTCCCGGGTGGCGTGCCAACGCCGCTTCTGGGCCTCCTCGTTGTCCCGGTCGATCGCGTACAGCACCTCGAGATAGATCTGCTGACGCGTATTCAGGACCTTGGCAAGGCCGCCTGAACCGCCCGACAGCCCGCCGGGCGGTTCAGGGTGCAGGCGGTGTCACGAGGATTCCGACTGCTGGATCGGCTCGAGCTGGTGGGAGGGCAGCAGCACGCTGCCGAGCTTGTGGGCCAGGTGCAGTTCGATGGGCAGCATCAGAGGGTCGGCGAAGTGCGCGGCCGCGAAGCGCCGTTGGTGTGCCAGGGCCGCCCACGCCGCGGGCGAGTCGTCGCTTTGCTTGACTGCCACGAGCAGTTCCAGCAGTTGCGGATTCCACACGTCCTTCAAGGTGTCGCGCTTCCAGCCTTCCTTGTCCTTGCTGACCTTGCCCCAGTGCGGCTCAAGCCGGGAGCCGCTCGGACTGCCCGGCCCGGCGGTGGAGGGCTTGTCGGCGGTGGCGAAGAACAGCCGGTCGTTGTCCTTGCTTGCCCACAGCCCTGCGCCCACACCCGCCTGCACGTCCGGGCCGCCCTTGCCGAACGCGAAGTGCTGGGCGGTCTCGTCACGGACGTTGGTCCGCAGCCGGATGTGCCGCAGTCCCTTGCATGCGTCTGCCGCCAGAGGCCGGTCGGGATGGAAGGCGAGCCGGTCGGCGGCCAGGTGCGGATTGGTCAGGGCCGGGCACAGCGAGCGGATGTTCTGGGCCAGGGTGAACAGGGCGAGATCGCCGCCGTCGCAGGACTCGGCCACACAGTCGGCGAAGAAGTCCTGTACCTCTGGCTTGTCGAAGGTGCGCGGCCGGTGCCAGCCGGCCAGCTGGACGGCCGCCCGGTGATAGGGAAGCCAGCCGGAGTAGGGCATACGTACCAGGGAGTGGGGGCGGTCGGGGACGGTGGCCACAGCCAGCGGCATGACGGCCTTGAAGTCGCCGGTGCGGCGCACTACCCACAGGCCCAGGCAGGCCACGTCGGTCAACTCGTGGGCTTTGGTGCCGTGTCGGGTCGGCGGCCTGACCAAGCCTGTCTGCCGGATCAGCAAGTCACTCACCGCCCTGCGGGTGCGCTCCCGCCGGCTGCTCGCCGACTCCTTCTCCTGCTGCTCTGCGTCGTCGTTGGGGCCGTCCTCCGTCTCCTCGCTCGCGGAGGAGGCAGCAGGTTCTGGGTAACGGCCTCACACAGCGCCGCCCCGGCCCGGACCACCATCTTCGGGTCGTGGTCCACGGATGCGAAACCGTCGGCGCCGCGCATCTCCACCAGGACGAAGCGGGCCGTCGTTCCGGCCTCGGGATGCCCGAGGCCGCGGCTGACCTGCTGCTGGCGGCTGATGCCAGCAGCCTTGAGACGGTCGTTGCGGCGCTTGATGTCCGCATCCAGCTCCAGGTCGTCGGCGATCTGGCCCACCGGCTCAACGCGCAGGAGCACCTCGAGCTCTGCGGTGGTGAACCGCTGCCGCCAGGCCTGTACCTGTTCGGGCTGGCCGGCTACGTCCACGGGCAGATCCAGCGCGAACGCCACCGCGTTCAATGCTTCGTCGCGCATGGTGGTGGTGTCGCACCACAGCACGATCTCGATCCGCGACCCTGCAGCCCCGGCCAGCGCGCTCCGGTCGATGCGCAGCAGATCCGCGGCAGCAGGCCGAGTGCGGGACGGGATCGGGACGCGTTCACACGGGGCGTCCACCTCCGCGAAGTCCGCTAGGGCGGGCACCAGCTGGCTGAAGATGCGCCACTTGTCCTTGGCGGAGATACCGTCGCCGACCGCGTGCCCGGTGTTTTTTCCCAGCCCGGGCCGGTAGGGGACACCCGCGACGGGAGGCCTTTGGCGGCCCTCACCGTCAGGCCCTGGCTCGAGGAAGGCCAGCGGGTCACGGGCCACCTCAGCGGGATCGGGCAGAAACGGGAAGGAACCCAGACGCGACAGTGTGGGCACCAAGTCGTCGGCCCACCCCATGAAGCCCTGCTTCTTTCCGGCCGGGCCGGGATGCCAGGCCATCGAAGCGAGCCCGAACGGGCTCCTGGCATCCGACCAGGGGGAGGGGGACAAAAGATGCACGCCGATGTTCCGCTTCGGATCGAAGACGTTGTACCGGGCCCACCGGCGCATCCCGACCCGCACGTGCAGCCGCGGCTGCGCCGCCGTTTCCAAGCCCCTGGTCTGTACCGACAGCCGCAACGTGTAGGACCACGGGTAACGCACACCGTTCGAACTCTCGTACACATGCGGCGGCCAGGACACCAGCTCCGCCCCGTCGCGGGCAGCCGTACGCCGCCACGACGACGTGTGCACCGCCTCGGCCACTGCCCCGGACTCAGCCTCCTCGTCCTCCTGTTGAGCGGCCCGGAGGTCACGGCCGGCCTCGTCTACATCCATGCCGGCATCCGGTGCGTCAGCCTTGCCGTGGACGACCTTCCAGCCACTCGTGCACAGGTGCGCGGCCAGCGCGTGCGGCACCAGCGTGTAGTCGGAACTCTCCGGCTCATCACCCAGCCCGAGGTTCAGGGTCTTACGGGTGAAGTGGAGGTCCTCGCCGCGGAAGTCCTCCAGGATGCGGGCCAGCGCGGTGATGTCGATGACCTGCCTGCGCGAGCGCCGCTCGGCCAGCTGGTTGCGGTGCATCGCGGCGGCCATCAGACCGCCCTTGACGAACTCCACCAGCTGGGTGCGGTCCGGGTATTCCCGCCCGCGGCCGCCGACCATGCCAGCCACATCTCGCCTCGTCGCGCGCGGGCATCATGGGTGAGGACCTGCGGCATCAGCGCGGCGATCGCACTGTTGACAGCCCACAGCGGAATGGCCCGCACTTCCTCCTCCGCCTCACCCTCGGCCGTGGTGGGCTTGAAGATCTGCTCACGCAGCGGCCGCGCCCAGGCCGCAGGGAACTCACACGTCCAGTACTGCGCCAGCGCATGGCCGGCGAAGGACTTCAGACGAAAGGAGAGGGGCTGTAAGAAGTCATAGCGCACGGTGTTGCCTCACCAGGGTGTGCAGGGATTGACGAAGGGGCTGGTACAGCGGTCCGGCGACTGCCCCGTACGGCCCGTCGAGGGCTTCATCGAGGGCGTCGAGCATGCCCACCAGCGTGCTGTCGTCGCGGGTGGGGTCGAAGGCGGCATCGCAGAAGTACACACGCGCCGTGGCGCCGCCGCGCAGCATCCGGCCGATGATCTGGTTCAGCGGAGCGATGTTCGTCCAGTCCATGGCACGCCGCTGTGCCGAGCCGACATCGGTCAGCGCATACCGCAAGGACGCCTCCAGCAGGTCGAGCCAGGTACGGCGGCCCAACTCGCGGAACATCCCCGCCCGCTCGCCCAGCGCCGTCTCGGGGCCGGCTGACGGCACGCCGCCGCGGATCTCCTGCACGGCCCACCGGTTCATCGTCTGTACGTGATAGCTGAGGTCTTCGGGATGCAGGTGGGGACGGACCAGATAGAACGCGGCTCCCAGCGCGGCGACGTGGGCGTCGTTGAGGATGTTGTGCCCGCGCTCGATGGCCAGCTGAGGCGCGATCAAAATCCAGGCGTCCTGCTGCTTGGCCATCGCGTGCACGTTGCCGCGGGCGATGGTCTGCCCGCTCCAGTGATGGCTGCCGGAATCGTCGTCGGGCACCATCTGCAGGATCTGATCGGCCCATTCGGGCCGCATCCTGATCAGATGCCGCAGCACTTCCTCGGCCTCCCGGTAGCTGCCCACCAGCAACAGGACACGCTGGCGCCCCTCGGGCAGGCTGTCGCGGATCTCCTCCAGCCGGCTCTTGCGCGGCCCGCGCAGCCCGAGACGTCTGCCGCACAGCCCGGCCAGCAGTTCCCTGAGCGCCTCCATCCGCTCCGGGCCCTGCTGGCCCGACACCCGCACCATGTACGCGGCTCCGCTGGAGGCCTGCGCCTTGACCGGCAGATAGTCCAGCACGATCCGCTCATGCAGGGGCACCTTGTCACCGGTGCGGGAGGCCAGGATGCCCGCGACGGGCACCTGCACGTCGTAGCGTGGCGAGTTCCCCGCCCAGCTGGTCGCCGACAGCAGCAGGCACGCCGGCCCCGCATCTGCGTCACCGCCCGCCCCGCTGTGTGTTTCCCGGTACAGGTGCGGCAGGTTGAGCAGCAGCCAGCGACCGATGCCTGAGCAGCGGAAGAACGACAGGGTGCCGATCTGCTCCGCCGCGCCCTCACTCTCGCGGTACTGGAAGCCCAGCAGGTTGCCCATGGGCGATTCCGGCACCAGCGGCAGGTACTCGGCCGGCGGGCGGTGCACGAGGCTGGAGCCCATCGCTTCCAGCCCGGTCTCCATCTCCACTTCCCAGCAGGCACGGGTCAGCAGAGCGAGCTTCTCGGCGAGCAACGCGACGATCATGGTGACCTGGAACCGCACCGCCAGCCGTTCCAGCGCCTGGTCCCCGCTCAGTACCACGTCGTCCTGCCCGCGCAGCCACTCCACCAAGTCCTGCGTGACCAGGCCCGGTGGCTGATATCCGCGCGCCGTCAGATCGCGCAGGAACGCGCAGGAGGCATCCGCCCCCAGGTAGCGTCCGGCGGGAGCATCCAGCCACTCCACGAAGACGTTCATCCAGCGCTTGCGGCACTCCTCGTCCGAGTCCCACATGGCCGGCTGCCCACGCCGCTTCGCCTCGCCCTCCGCCACGGGACGCGGCCGGCGGGCAATCTCGCTCGCCAGCCGCATCGCCAGCCGCAACTCGTTGAAGTAGCCCTGGCTCAGCCACTCGCGCACATGGGCGTGCTCGGCCAGCAGACTGCGCAGATGGGTCACCAGCAGCCCCGCGGTACTGATGTCCACGGACCAGTCCCGCACCGGCTCGCTGAACAGGTGCTGGCCGCGGGTATGCCGCATGTGCCGTTCGAACAACGGCCGCACCTCATCCAGCCAGGCATCCTCACCCGGGCCGGCCAGCGACTGCGAGGGGCTGAACGCCTGGTCCCACTGGATCTGCACCCGGTCGGCCTCGTCCACCACGAAGGCATCGCTGCGCTGCCAGGCCAGCTCCAGATACCGCATGTCGTGCTGCGACAGCTGCTCGGGCACCCGGCAATGCATCAGGCTGGCGGGCGTGGCCACCCACACGGTGGCGTCCACCAGCTCCCGCGCCGCCTCGTGCCGCCCGCATACCGGCAGCAGCGAGCAGCCCACAGCGGGCTCCCGCTGCTGCCTGTCTGCCCCTTCGCTGCTCCACGGCCGCAGCCGGTGCGAGCAGGGCGCGTCCTTCAGCGCCAGCGGCTCGGTCAGCTCGGCCACGCCCTGCAACACACACGAGGTGGAGATCCACCGCAGCCGCGGATCCTCCAGCAACGCCAGACCCCGCGCATGCACGTCCACGGGACGGTGCACCTGCTGCAGGTGCCGACCCCGGCTGGCCGCTCCCAGGATCGGCGCCGCACGCACCCCGTACCGGCACAGCGCGGTGACCATGTCCAAAACGGCCACGACATCCCCGAGGACCACCGTCAGGGTGTGCCGCCGCTGCGGCTCGACGCCTGCCCACACGGCCGCGACGGTGATCAGGGTGGTCTTGCCGACGGCCGGCATGCCCACCACGTGCACCACATCCTGAAGCGGCAGTCTCTTAGACGCGCGCATCCGGCCGTCCTGCTGCCGCACCAGCAGATAGAGGTCGTCGATCCGGCGGCGCCAGTTGCGCTGCTCACCCAGCTGCGCGTCCACCGCATCCATGCGATCGGCCGTCGCGCTCAGTGCCGACCAGCGCAAGGTCACCGGCTTGCGCCGCCTGCCGGCACGATGCCGCTGTGCCGGCTGCGGCACCATCCCCTCCGGGATGACAACACCGGCATCCCCGCGGGCCATGCGGTATCGCACACCCTCCTGGGCCAGGCGCACTCGCCGGGGACGATGCTGCGGCAGCACGGCCAGCGCCTGTGCGTACACCTGGCTGCGCTGGGAAGCCACCGACACCGACACCCGCCGCTCCGGGGGCTGCTGCGGGTCCTTCACGTCGAACAGGCGCAACATCTCCGGCAGCGCCTGGTACGCCTCCAGCCTCTTGTTCCACGCATGCTTGCTCTTCAGCTCACCCACCAGCCACCGCAGCGACGACGTCATCGCCACCGCACGCTGTCGGCGCGTACGGAAGTCGTAACCGCCCATCAACGCCCAGGCATCCGCCGCGGCCGCACCCGCAGCCCACGCCTCGAGCGCGGACAGCCCCAGTTCCACCGACGCCACCAGCCGCACATCCACCCGCCCCAGGCCGCGGCTCTTGGCCGTCCGACGCAGCTGATGCCCCAGCCCCTCGTACCAGCCGCTCCGGTCACGCGCCACAGACAACCTCCCCCACAGGGCCCACGTCCGGGCAAGAGGCGACCAGCACCCGGTCGGAGACCACCTCGATCTCCGGCTGCGCCCGCAGCGCCGCACTGTGCCGCTCAAGAATCTTCAGGTAACTGCGGTTGCTGCGCAGCCGGTCGTGTGGAACGACCAGATACCCCTTGCGGTAGGCGTACGGATCCCCGCCCCCAGCGGGGGAACGTCTTGATGCGTCTGGCCAGCAGGTAAGGACTGTGCCAATCCTTCACATCCACCCCGACGCTGTAGCCGTCCGGCCACAACGCCACCAGGTCCAGCGCGTCCAGCTTCGGGTACAGCACTACCCGCGCTCCTCGTGCGGCCAGCCGCTGTGCGAGATCCAACTCCGGATGTCCCGGCAGGGCCACGAACCGCACAAGCTCCGGCTCCAGCCGCCGGGCCCCTTCCGCCTCCACCCAGACCGGCCCGGGAAGATCGTGCCGCTGCCCGCACCGCCATACCCGGCACCGCACCAGCCCGTCCGCCCGCGGAGCGATCCACTGCTCGCACCCTCCACATACCGCCACACGCCCGCTCACCGCCAGCTCCACCGGTACCGGCCCGTACGACTCTTCCATCCAGGTCGCCCACTGCGGTACATCCAGCACCGCATTCTTCGCCGCCAAAAACGCATCCGGCCCCAGCACCGCGTGGGAGGTGACGAACAACCGCCACCGCGCATACAGCTCCGGCCGCCCCAGCAGGGCAGCGGTGTCCTTGATGTGCTTCACCAGGGCGCTCTCGTGCACCTCGGACACCACGTCCTTGGCGGCAACTGCCACTCCAGACAGAACTCGCTCGGCTCGCCGCCGATCAGAAGCCGCTCACCCCGCACCTGTGCGTCGGGGTCGAACTCCAGCGGCCAGGCATCCACCGACTGCTCGGTGCACCACACCCCACCAGATCCTGCACGCAGACCGGGGCGGCCCTGCCCGCCCGAACACACAAGGCGGCCAGCCGGTTCAGCCCGAGCTGCAGACTCCTGTGGTACGGGTGCTGAAGCTGACGCACCCCGCCCAGCCCCGCATGCCAACCAGCCCGGATGCCACCAGGCTCAGGACCACCTCACTCGTACGGACTGCACTGGCACGCCCGGAGAACACCGGCCCCGTCTGTTGTGTCTGACTCACCCCCAAACGGTAGAGGCCACCACTGACAGTCATCTGACGAACCGGCCAGTAACCTCATGTGACCAGCAACTGCCTTATCAGGCCAGCCCCCAACTGCCTCACCCGTCACCGCCATCCCACTCCGCCATCCGCGCCAGCAGCAGACGAAGACGGTCCGCCCGCCCGGGCTCCACGCCGGCAGCAACACCCCGGTCGCAGGATCCAGCTGCCCGCGCCACTGCGCCACACGGTCCCGCACCGATGTCTGCCACCCGTCCCACCCAGCCCCCGGCCGACTGCTGATCACCTCCACCCGCAGCGGATGCCCCAGCCTCTCCAACCGGCCTGTCAGCACCGCCACCTGAGCCTCCGTCCATGCCAACACCCGCCGCCCACCCAGAGCCCGCTCCAACACGGCCGCACCCTCAACCGGCGAACACGCACCCGCGGGAACGCCAGGACCACCCACCCCAGCGAACCGCACCACCACCTCCACCAGCCTGCGCCCGTCCCCGTCCACAGCGCTCACAACAGCAGCAGCTGCAGGCTGCACCCGACCTGACGCCGTCCGACCCCACTCACCGCCTCCACCCACACCACCGCAAGCAGAGGATCACCCAGAACCCCCGAGCCCAATGCCTCAGCTCCCCGCGCCGCTCCCGCAACCGTGCCTGGAAAGCCGCTACTTCCCGCATCCGCGAGCACATCGGACACAGCCGTTCTCCCTCCCGCACCGCAGAGAGCGATCACAGCACGCACCACACTGCTGACACACATGCGCCATCAACCTGCGCCGCCGAGCAGAAGCCTCCAACTGCCCAGCGGACGATGCCGTGGGGCGACTCGCCTCCACGCGGTACAGCCCCACCGAGCCCCGCCGCCCCCGACGGTAGGAGCGCACGCGAGCGTCAGCCGGCCCCCAGGCACCCGGGGAAGATCCCCCGACGCCAACTGAGTCTTCGACAACAGAAACCAGGGCACCTGCGCCCAGTCCTCATACTCCGCCAGCACACCCAAGCCCGAGCCTCCAACCCACACAGTCCGTAACAGAGCCACAGGAAGCGAAGTTAGCCTGCAACCCAGATGGGAGCAACCACCAAAAGGCGATCTGAGCAGCAAATTTGAAGTTTACAAACTAAAGGACACGTCGGTCACCCAAGTGCCCGCCTCAAACCGGCCCGCAACACATCACCCACAGTCACGATCTGATCAGCCAGTCGCTCATACTCCGCCAACGCCACTTCACCACCACGCTCCGGCCGCCGCCGGACAATCCCCGGATACCGATCACGCCAGTCCCGCAGCGCAGCAACTGCCTCAGCGGACACCGACCAGCAGCCTGCCCGCACCTGCCACGCCAACCCAGCCGGAAGACGAAACGACACAGCCTCCGGATAGCCCCCATCCCGGGCCCCGGCCACCGCCCCATCCCAGCAACCTCCTCGCCAGCCTCCGGCCACACCCTGCACCACCCCGAACCTCCACCTCGCGACGCACCCCAAAGACGGCAAGCGCATCCACCGTGTCCAGCACCTCACCCGCATCCCGCAAGCGCGCCACCTCCCTGCGCCAACCGGCCCGTACCACCGCGGTCTCGCTCCGACTCAAGCCCCTCACATCCCACTGGGCACTGCCCGCCAGCGCCCGCCGAAGCTCGCGATGCCTCTCAACCACTTCCCGGAGCTCAACCCGCGTACCCAAAGCCACCTTGACCGTCATCAGCGTCGTGCCCTCACCACTCACCACCCCAGCCTCCCAGCACCTCACCACACAGACACAGCAAATCCCCGCGCCAGCCAGCAGAAACCACCCTGACGACCGCCCAGTTCGAACGGTGGAAAGGCCCACAAGTCGGTTCCTGTCCTGCCGCCAGGCGGGACGCGCATCCTTTTGCTGCGCAGGCCGTCAGGCCTGCTAACTCCACAGCAACCAGCCAAGTTGGCCCGCCAGGGCCAGCACATTCACCTGACACACAGTCGTGCCGTCAGGCACGTAGTCGAGGCAGGCAACCCAAATATCTGTGCAACCACCCAGTTTTGACATCACCCGGCGCCGACAGGCGCCGCTTTAGCTCGGTTCCTGTCCTGCCGCCAGGCGGGACGCGCATCCTTTGCTGCGCAGGCCGTCAGGCCTGCTAACTCCACAGCAACCAGCCAAGTTGGCCCGCCAGGGCCAGCACATTCACCTGACACACAGTCGTGCCGTCAGGCACGACGACAGTCCTTGACGGGCCGTCAGGCCCGTAGTTAGCCGCCAGGCCAGCA
>AP035769.1:0-91672 GCA_042850305.1 Streptomyces haneummycinicus | reverse complement strand
AGATGGAGGGCCTTTCCGTGCTGGACGTTGAGGGGACGAAGTCCGTCAGCCTGCCGGGGCAACGCGTTGCGCAGGTGCCGCCGATCGGCCGGGCCGATGCGGAGGCACTGGCAGGAGAACCCGCCCACTGGGAGCAGGTGACGGACCGCAGGGGCGCGGCCGTCTGGCGCGTGTCCGGGCCGCACGGACTGTGGGCTCTGAAGGTCGGCACCGGTGAAGGGGCCGCCACCGTCGCCCGCGAAACAGCGGTCCTGCAGCAGACACACTCCGTGGTGCCCGGCCTGTCGTACGGCGGGCGAGCAAAGGCAGGCCGAGGGGCAGGATCGGCGTGGCTCATCACCCCGTGGCTCAACGGCGCGTCCACCTGGAGCCGGTTCGAGACCGTACGGCAGCAGCACGACGAGGACCGGTCCTCGGCTCTCGCCGCCGCAGTCGACGTGTGCCAGGCCGTCGCAGCCCTGCACGCGGCGGGGTGGGTGCACGGCGACCTCCAGCCGCACCACACCGTCCACACGTCCGGCGCAGTCCGTCTCATCGACTGCACATGGGCGTCGGGCCCGTTGCTGGCGCCGTCGCACACCTTCCTCGGCGGACTGCTGCACCTCATGTCACCCGAGCTGATGCACCGGGTCGAGGCGGGGACGCGACCGGTGGTCACCGAGCCCTCGGACGAGGTGTACGCCCTCGCGGCTGGACTGTGGTGGGCGGCGACAGGCACATGGCACCGGGACTACGCCGCGGCGGGGGTCGACCCGGCGCGGTTCACGGCGGCCGTGCTCCGCGGGCTGCTGCTGCGCAACCGGCTACCGCACGGGCACATCACGCACTGGCCGCAGCTCGAAGAGGTTCTGCAGTACGCCCTCCTGCGACCGGCGTCCGCGCGGCCATCCGCCGAACAGATGGGCCAATGGCTTCGCCAGATCGGCCCCGGATAGCCTCACTGCGCACCAGCAAAGCCCCGGAGAGCGGCCAACTGCCGTACTGCGGGGCTTAGTTGTGCTGTTGGCACATGCCCCGGTCCTTGTCTCCATCGCCGACGGAGCGGACCCCGGGCGCGGTCGGGCGCGAGCGCGGGGAAAGCGGAACGATGCCTCATCGGTCATGAAATCGTACTTTCCGGTCTAATGAATGCATACTCGGCTAAACGTTCCGCCTGATTGCAACTCATTCTGTGGGTTTGTCGATAAACGGTTATCTCTTCTTCGCCTTTTTCAATGGGGCGCTATTCCTGACGGTGTGTTCGTCAGTATTGAAGAGAGATCCGAGTATTGGCACCCACCTGTCAGGCAGGACCTGGCGCCCTCTCTCGACGTCGCAATACGTGCTGACGGCGACTTTCAGCGTTTGTGCCACCTGTGCCTGTGTGAACCCCAGGAACCGCCGGAGTGTCCTCAACGTCCAGTCAGCATCGAGGAGTTCGACCAGATCAAGGGGGGAGACGTCGAGGCTGCGGGCCAGCCGGAGCAGATGCCGTGGACTGGGCCGCTGATTCTTCGACTCCCACATGGCGACGGCGCTGCGAGAGCAACCGACCGCTGTTGCCAATACCTTCTGGGAGATTCCACGGGCCTGCCGCAACTCGGCGACAAGCCATCCCCGCAGACGCCATCCGTCTGCCCCCGTGCGCATGGCGCCGCACTCTACCGCGACCCATACGAAATTTTTTGACGCACTGTGGCCAATCCGCGTACTGTCCAGTTCAGTTGGGGCCTATCGCGGGGAAGGTCGTCTGGGGATGAGTGCGCTCAAAACGGTCGTGTGGAAGGTTCTCAACCTCCCGGAGCCCCGGAGCAAGGAAGCACCATCTCCCCAAGCGGAACCGCCCCAGCAGCAGACCGCGCCGTCAGCCGGCGCCGCGCAGTGGGTAGCCGCCGGTAAGCGTGTGAAGGCCGAGCACAACGGCCACACTTCCACTCAGGTTGCGACCGAAGCCAAGCAAACGCGGACGCCTGCCACCCCCTGGGTGCTGCAGGAGGAGAAGACCGGCACCAGGGCGCTGGTCGCCACCGGCCGGATCGTGCTGTGGGTGGTGGTCGGCCTGGCCGTGATCACCGGGGTCAGGTCCTGGTTCTGGCCCAGTCAGCCCGCCCCCGCCCTGCCGCCGGCGGTGAAGCAGGGGCCCACCTACCCGGTGCAGGACGCCCAACTGGTTGCCGCCCGATTCGCGTACTCGTACCTGACCTGGGACGAGGCCGATCCCGACCAGCGGGCCAAGGCCCTGGCGCGGGACATGCCCAAGGGCACGGACACCACCGCGGGTTGGAACTTGAAGGGGCAGCAGACCGTACTCCTGGCCCAGCCGGGCGCGGTGACGGAGCTCGGCGACAAGCGCGCCCGGGTGCACGTGACCGTGCTGGTCAACGTTCCCGGCGAACCGGCCAAGGACAAGAAGAAGGACCCGGCACCCGCCCAACGGAAGTGGATGGGGCTGGAGGTCCCGGTCCTGAACACCGCCGGCCGGATCGTCGTCACCGGCCAGCCGGGCATCGTCGGAGTTCCCGCCTCCGGCCCGACCATCACCGGCCAGAGCGCCGTCGACGGCGATGTCGAGCTCTCCGCCCAGACCCAGAGCACCGTGGAAATGTTCTTCACCGAGTACGCCAAGGGCGAGGCGGACAGCGTGACCGCCCCGGGCGCGAGTGTCCCGCCGCTGCCCGACGGGATGACACTCCAGGGCATCCAGAGCTGGAACGTCGACCAGGGCAAGGGCAGTGACCGCACCGGGACCGCCGTCGTGCGCTGGCAGATCGGCGCCGCCGAGCTGGAGCAGACCTACCGGGTCGAGCTGACCCGGGTGGCCTCGGCCGCCGCCGAGCGGTGGCAGGTCGCCGAGGTCCACGGCGGAACCGTCTAACTCCGCCTGAAGGAACCAAACGAGGGGATACGAGGCATGTCTGCCGACACGGTGACGCTGGCGCTGACCAGCGGCGCAGACCTGAAGACGTGGGTCTTCCTGATCGCGGGAAACATCTTCCTGATCATCCTGGTGGTCCGGGCGATCGGCCACTACGCCAAGCGTGAGTGGGGTGAGCTGATCGGTCACATCATCACCGGCATCCTGGTGGCTGGATTCGTCTTCGCCACCGAGACCACGAAGACCATGTTCGTGGAGATCTTCAACAAGGTCGCGGGCGCGTGAGCAGGATCGGGCACACGTACACGCGCCACTTTGATCTTGAAACTCGGCAGCACGAGATCCTGGGCATGGACCTGGGAGAAGGTCCCTCGCGCCGGATGCTGGTCACGGGTGTGGTCGTTTACGTCCTGTGGACCGGTTCTCTCCTGATGATGTTCGGGCTGCCCAGCCAGCTGACGTTCACTCTGTACTTCGCGCCCCCGGCAGTGATCACGTATTACGGGGCCCAGCGCAGCCGCAGGAACGAGCGCCGGTGGAACCTCACGCAATGGGCCTTGTGGGTCCGGTACATGACGCTGGGACACCGGCCCGTGATCAACGGCGGGCGCCGCGCGGCCGAGCGGCACGAGTGGATGCCGCTGCGTGCCCGGCTCGGTGAGCGCGCCGAGGCGTTTGTCGAGCTGCCCGGCATGGGCGCCTTTGAGAACGCGCTCGGCAAGGACGCGCCCCGACCCACCGCCGGCCGGGCCGTCCCGTTCGACTCCAAGACCCGGTTGTACGGGCCGGACGCGGTGTACCGCGCCCGCAAGCGCACCGGCAGCAAGCCGCAGTAAAGAGGGGCACGGGGATGAAGATCACGAAGGCAGTCGGAAAGTTCCTCGGAGTCTCGGGGGACCGGTCGGCGCCGCCGCCGCGATACCTGGCTCTGGCGGACGGGCTCACGGTGACGGAGACCCACGCGGAGGCGTGGTACGTCCTGTCCAGCAGCAACACCGACCTGATGTCGGAGACGGCGCGGGACGCTGAACACGACCAGGCATCCAGTGCGCTCGCCCGCATTCTTGCCGGGCAAGACTGCCACCTGCGGATACTCTGGAGCCCGCTGAACGCGGCGGACTACCGCGTCGAGGCCGAGGAGCTGTTCACCGCCGGAGACTTCGCCGCGTGGGCGGACGCCCGGGTGGAACGGCTCGATGACCTCGCCCTCTCCCAGCGTCAGCTGCTGCTGGGTGTCCGCATCCAAGAGCGCTCGGGACAGACGCAGGCCCGCAGCCGCAGCGGCGTGCAGGATGCCTTCGGCATCAGGAAGACCGGCATCCCTCAGCGCGAGCTGGCCCGGCTCGACGCGCTCGCCCGCCGGCTCGGACGCCAGTTGGAGACGACCCCGTGGCGGGCCAAGCCCGCCCCGGTCGAGGTCCTGGCCTGGATGATCGCGCGCGAACAGCACCGGGCCACGAGCCTGCCGACACCCAACAGCGCAGGCGTGATCTCCGGGGCGAAGCTGGCCGCACTCACCCGCGGCCGCGTCGTCCCGTACCCGGACCACGTGCGCGTGATGGACGCCCAGGGCGAAGTCGCCGCCTGGACCAGCGTCCTGACGATGGACTCCTTCCCCGAAGAGATGGAGTCGCCGGGGCCGGGGAGTGGCTGCGGACGGTCAGCGAGATCACGTACGTACCCGAGTACGACGAGGACGGCGTCGACCCCGATGTTCAGATCCTCCCCGTCAACCCCGAACCGTCCGTGCGCTTCAAGGTCCTGCACCGGCGCGACGCGCTGAAGCTGACCGAGGAGACGCGGAAGCTGGCCAAGGAGCAGGGCGACTCCGCCGCCCAGCACTCCGCCGCCACCCCCGCCGCCGACATCATCGAGACCGAAGAGACGATGACCCAGCTCGCGCGCGATATGAAGCGCGAGGACGTCACTCTGTTGGAGGACCACCCCCGGCTGGTCGTCTCCAGCGACGTCTCCTTGGAGGACCTGCGCTCGAAGATCGACGCGGTCACCACGCACTACGGCGGTCTGGGCATCGAGGTGTCCGTCGGCACCGAGGAGCAGAAGGAGCTTTGGCTGGAGACGCTGCCCGGCGACAAGGTCCGCGTGCCCGACCTCTCCCACATCCGTACCGTGAGCGCACTCGCCGGATCGTGGTTCTGGGGCGGGGCCTCCGTCGGTGACGACACCGGCCCGGTGATCGGCTATCTCACCGGCTCCACCCCGGCCTGGTCCGCAACGACCTGACTGGAGGCTCCGCGAGGGGCGACGCGACCACCACGGCGTTCATCGGCCGAAGCGGGCGCGGAAAGACGACCGCGATGATGATGTCCCTGCTGGACGCGGCGTTCCGCGGCAGCTTCGTTCTGGCGCTCGACTTCAAGGGCGACATGGGCGGTCTGGTCGCGGCCGGCCGCCGCTTCGGTTTGAATGCGCACCTGGTGGAGACCGGCGCTCAGTACGCGGGTGTCGCTGACCTGTTCACCCTGCTGACTGGTGAAAGCGCCGAGCGGGCCCAGACCGAGGTCCCCGCACAGCTGGGCATTGCGTTGCCTCAGCACCTGCGGATGCGCGGCGCCGAGACGCCGATCCAGTCGGCCGTCAACGAGGTGATTGCCGCCGGGGAACCGCGGGTGTGGAAGGTCATCGAATACCTGCGCGAGTCAACCGACGAGCTGGCCAGGGAGACCGGTCAGGCCCTGTTCGAGCTCGCGCAGACGGGCCTCGGCGCCCCGTTCATGGGCAGGGCGACCGGCGACAACATGTTCATGCGGTCCGAGCCGGGCATCTGGGTGGTGCAGATCCCCGGATTTCGCTGCCTGCCCCGGACGACGACCGCGAGGACTGGTCCGTGCACCAGCGGCTCAGCGTCGCCCTGGTCCACAGCATGTTGGCGTTCGGCATCTCGATGGCCGGCCGCAAGGATCTGCGCGGCCTGCGCAAGGCCATCGCGGTCCCCGAGGTGCACGTCCTGACCGCGACGCGGGAGGAAGCAGCTTCCTCCAGTACATCGCCAGGGTGGGCCGGGCGTTGCAAACGGCCCTGGTCATCGACACGCAGGACCCGGAGTCGCTGGCGAAGCTGACCGGCCTGATCGAGCAGATCACCACCATGTTCGGCTTCCAGCTCACGACCTCCGAGCAGCAGGACGCGCTCGCGGCCCTGCTCGACCTGCCCGTGGGTGAGCATACCCGGGCGCTGATTCAGGCGATCGGCGTCGGCTTCGATCAGGAGATTCGTCACGGTCACGCGATCATGCGCGACCGCCGATTCCAGTCCGCCACCGTCCAGTTCGACGTCCCGTCGGCCGAGCTGCTGGAACTGCTGAGCACGACACCGAAGGTCGACAACGGCGGGGCCGACCTGACCAAGGAACCGCAGGGGTAGGGGTATGAAGCACGCCGTCACCGTCTCCGTCGCGAAGGCCGTCAGCGTTCGCGCCGTAGCCATCACCGCCGCCGCGGCGGCCGTCACCGTTCTCGCCACCGGATGCTCGTCTGAGAATGACGGGGAAAGGGCGCATCCGGCGACAGCGGCGGCTCCGACACCACGGCCGCCGCCGTCCAGGCCGCCCGGACCTACCAGAGCGCCGTCAACCGCGACGACTGGGCCAAGGCGTGCGGCCTGCGAACCGAGCGCTATCGGCACGGCTCCGTGAAGGAGTGCGTCGCCAACAACGCCCCCAAGGCCGAGAGCCCCGAGCCGAGTCCGACCGAGTCCGACGAGTTCCCGCCGCTTCGCCGGGCGGACGGCTCTGTCGTGAGCGGCAAGCCCAAGCCGAGCACCACCGGCCCGGACCGGGCGAAGACGGGGAGGTCAAGGCCAGCGCGCCGCAGAGCGTCCCCGCCATCGGTGACCACCCCGCCGGCACGGGCGTGCTGGTCGAGTACACCGTCACCTGGCCCGACTCCACCACCGCCAGCCGCAAGGCCGTACGCGTCGTGCAGCAGGGCGACACCTGGCTGGTCGACCAGTCCGAGGACATCGCCGAGTCGGACGAGGCCCACGGCAATCCGGTCCGCGACGCGCTGATGAGGGGATGACCTCGTGATCAGTCTCGAACCGCGGAAGACGTACCGCTTCAGCGTGATGAAGCTGCTGATCCGGCTGCAGAACTTCCGGCTGCCCCGAAAGCGAACGGTCCTGATCCCCTTCCTGGGGATCTACGTGACGCTGATGGTCACCGCGCAGTCGGCATGGGCGAAGGACTACACCCCGGTCGGCATCGGTGACCTTCTGCCTTCTGTGGACATCCCGTACACGAAGGGACAGGGGACCCTGTACGAGGAGTACGGCAACCCCTCCTCTACACGATCACCGACGACTACGGCATGTGGGACGTCCTGGACCCGATGCTGGAGATCCCGGCGGTCATCTGCATGGCCCTCACCGCCGTGGTCGGCTCCGCCGCCGTCACCATCGTCCAGTGGATCTTCAACGTGACCACGATCCCCCGTTGGAGAAAGCGATCACCGACTCCGTGGGCGGCGCCGCGAGCACGCTCACCCAGACGCTGCTGCCGTCCGCGATGGTGATCGGCGCCCTGGTGGCATGGGCCAACCACCGCCGGGCAGCGGGTTCGAGCCTGAGCCAGCTCGGTTGGGTCGCGGTGTCGACGATCTTCTCCATCTCGCTGCTGATGGCTCCGCAGACCTGGGTCAACGGCATCGACAGCGCCCGCAACGTGGGCTCCAGCATCGCGATGAACGCGACCTCAGCCGGCCTCGGAGACGGAACGAAGGAACCCATCGACCTAGGTCACGGGACCACCTACGGCGACAACGAGCGCGACAACATGCTGCGGAAGTCGAGCGATGCCGTTTGGCGGACGTACGTCGTCACGCCGTGGTGTGTGGTGCAGTTCGGCAGCCTGGAGGTCTGCAAGGAGAAGGGGAAGGAGTTTTGGACCAGGGCATCGACCCGAAGAAGCGCAAGGAGTGGATGGCCGACAACGTCGGTGGTGACGACGTCGGCGGCGACACGAATAGCTGGGTCGACGGGCACAACCCGGTCGGCCGCATGATGGTCGCCATCCCGGCCCTGATCTGCGTGGTCCTGTTCGCGGCCCTGGTCCTGATGCTGGCGTTCGCGAGTCTCGCGTCCCTGCTCGGCGCCCTGCTCATGCTGGTGTCCGGAGTGATCTTCGCCTGCCTGTGGATCATCCCAGGAAGGCCCAGGACGTGGGGCGTCCGCTGGTTCGACTTCCTCCTCGGCTACACCCTGCAGAGCGCCATCGCCACGATGACCCTCGGCTCGGTCCTGGTCGTGACCACCGCATCCACCAAGATGATGGGCGAGTACGGCCATGCAGCCGCCGCCGGAATCAGCATCGCCACAGCCATCGTCGCCTTCAAGTTCCGCAGCGTCCTGGAGTCCATCGTCGGCGTCACCGGCCTGACCAGCCCGGCCGCCGCCGTCGGCGGACTGCTCGCCGCCCGCGCGGCGGGTAAGGCCGGATGGGGGATCACCAAGGGACTCGGCCGCGGACTTGCCGGGATGCGGCTTCCGCGTATGCCCCGGATGCCCCGCCGCAGCGGTGGTGGAGGCGGCGGCAACGCTGACAGGCCGACGACCCCGCAGCTTCCGCCGGGCGGCAACCCGGGCGCCCTGGCCGGTGCTCGTCGCCCGATGCCGCCGCTGCCCTCCGGTCAGACGGCGGGCGCCGCACTGCCGAACAGCGGCAGCCGCAAGGAAGTCGCTCCTCTCACCAGCCGTCCCGAACTGCCGTCGTCCACCGCGCCGGCCCGCGGCCGGTCGGTTGCCGACGGCCCGGCCAAGGCCGTCCCGGGTACTCGCCGTCCGGCCGAGGTCGAGGGTACCCGCCGCCCGGCCGAGGTCGGGGGATCGGTGCCCCGCCAGGCTCTGCCTGCCGCAAGCGGCTCCGCCCAGGCGGCGACCCAGAACGCGCCCAACAGCGCGAGCCGTCCGGCGGCGGGAGCGGCCAGCCGCCCGTCCCCGACGCTGCGGACCGAGAACAGCGGAGCCAGCTACACCTTCCGGCAGGGCCCGAAGCCGGGCACCTCTGCGCCGAAGGTGATTCCGCACAAGGTGGTCCGCTCGACACCGAACCGTCCCGGCGGTTCCACCGGACCCAGTCCCACCCGGCCGGAGAACCGCAGCCGGGCCCGCAGTCGCGGCCGCGGCCGCGGCCTGTCCGTGCCGACCGTGACGCGCCGCAACGGGGGAACTAAGTGGCCGACGACGACAAGAAGCCGCGTACGCCTGCGGAGTTCCGCGAGCTGCTGCGGGAGGTGTACGAGGTCCCGGAGGCCGAGGAGGAGGGCAAGCGGCGCCAACGCCGCCGTGCCCGCCGCCAGGCTCGCCGGACGGCGAAGACCGACCGCAAGACGACGATGAAGCAGGTACTGGAGGACGAGCGGGCCAAGGAGCCCATGAACCCCGCCGGTGCCGCCCTGATCATCGTCGTCATCCTGGTCGTGGGGTTCGGCGCCACGAAGTGGATCACCGGGGACGACAAGGGACAGCGGAGCGTCAGCACCGCACCGAGCTCCGCCGCCGCCGATCCCGCCGGCGGCGGAACGACCGCGAGCTCACCGCCGAGCCCGTCCGCGTCGGCCTCGCCCTCCGCCTCCCTGCCGCCGGTGGACCTGAGTTCGCCGGAGAAGACCGCGGAGGGATGGGCCCGGGTCTACATGACCCGAAACCCTCCAGTCGACCGGGAGCACGAGACCGTGGTCGAGCGGGCGGCGCCCTGGATGACCGACGCCTTGTCCCGGAACCTCGCGGGCAACGAAGACCGCTGGTGGAACAACCTGATCTCCAACGGTGGTGTGTCGACCGTGACCACGGTCGAGGTCGGCAAGGCCGACCCGGAGCTGGGCATCGACACCCCGCTGCGGGCCTGGCGAGAGGTCACCGTCAAGGCCGTCATCGACGGCTACAAGACGTACGACAAGACGTATGTCTTCCAAGCGGAGATGACACGCGACGACGACGAATGGCGCGTGTCGAGGGTGCAGGGGTCTGACGTGGATTCGCGCCAGGCCGCCTTGCTGGCCACGGGGTGGCGCGTCGAGGTGCAGCACTGAAGCTGGTCGTCCCGGCGTCCCTCCTCTTCTTCGCCTTCCTGATAGGGCTCGGGATCGTCGGGGGTATCTCCGGTAGCTCCCAGGCGTCCGCCGCATCCTGCAGGCGGCGCCGGCCTGCCCGATGCTGAGTACGAGAACGATGGCGAGAGCGATGGAGGGGGCACCGACAGCACCGACGGGCTTCACGCCAAGCAGATCGAGAACGCCAAGATCATCGACTCGGAGGCGGTCAAGGCGAAGCTGTCCGGCCGAGCGACCCTGATCGCCCTCATGACGGGACTGCAGGAGTCGACCCTCCTCAACCTGGACCACGGCGACAAGGACAGCGTGGGTGTCTTCCAGCAGCGCCCGAGCACCGGGTGGGGTACCAAGGAACAGATCATGGACGTCCACTACGCGGCCAGGATGTTCTTCCTCGGCGGGGACGGCGGCGATCCCCCGGCCTCACCGACATAAGCGGCTGGGAGCGCATGGAAATGGGGAAGGCCGCCCAGAAGGTCCAGCGGTCGGCGCACCCGACGCTGTACTCCGGGCAGGAGTCCGAAGCCCGTCGCATCGCCAAGGAAGCCGGGATCAACCTCACCCGCGCCGGCGAGGCCACGAGCACCCAGCCGACCAGGCCGTCAGGTGACGCATCCGGCTCCGAGGAGCCGACCGGCCAGGCGCCCACCGAGCGGTGCGAGAACGAAGACGACCAGCAGGACACCCCCGCCAAGCCTGGCACGGCGTTCCACGACGGCAATGCCAACTGGCCCGCCGAGGTGAAGAACCCCGGTCCACCGCCGACGCCATTAAGTGGGCCCAGCGCGAGGCCGACAGCGGGTCCTTGGAGTGGTACCAGTGGTGCCTGAAGTTCGTTGCCCAGTCGTACGGCTGGACCTCCGCTGGCTCCAGATACGCCATCGACCACTACTGGGCGATGCCGTCCACCATGCGGCACAACCGGGACCGCAACCCCCGGTGGGCGCCCTCATGTTCTGGAGCACCGATGGCCGGGCGGGGCATGTCGCGCTCTACGTCGGCAACGGGCAGATCGCCTCCAACGACATCCGCGAGCCCGGCCGGATCTCGATCGTCCCGGCCACGGACATTGAGTCGAAATGGGGGCTACGTACCAGGGTTGGGCGCCGCCGTACTTCCCCAACGCCGGATAAGAAGTGGCATGTCAGTGCCTTTTGAGATGATCTAGAACAGAGCAAAGGAGACGGGTGTGGCAGATCGGCTGATCCTGGTTGACGACCTGGACGAGGAGAGCATCAAAGGCGTCGAGCGGATCGACTTCATGTGGCGGGGGACGGAGTACGAGATCGACCTCAACCCGGAACACCTGGCGGAGTACGACGAAGTCCTCGCTCCGCTGCTGAAGGTCGCCCGCGTGAAGCAGGGCGCCGGTCGCAAGGGACGCAAGGCCACGAAGCCCAAGTCCGAGACGACGGCCGAGACCAAGAAGATGCGCGACTGGGCCAAGGCGAACGGGCACGACGTGCCCGACCGCGGCCCGATCCCCAGGGAGGTCCGCGAGGCGTACGCCCGAGCCCAGGCCGAGTCGGGGCCGAGCGTCCCGCCGCAGGGCACACAGGAAAACGCCGCCGAGCCCGCGACCCAGAATCCCTATGCCGGTCGCTGATCCGAAGGGCACACCCGACCCTCCGTGGCCTGGCGGCCCCTGAACGAAGAGGCAGCGAAGCAGCTGACCAAAGAGGCGGCCTGCTTCGTCTGGCTCAACCTCACCACGGGGAGCTGGACGTACGCGCGACCGACGAGCTCGCGGCCAGCCCCCGTGGCTGGTGGCCGTGTGCTGGACGCTCCGGTGGCCCGTCGCCCCGCTACCCGCGGACCGGGCCAACAAGCTGATGGACGAGATCGCCCCCACGCTCAGCACCTGATCAACGCCACCAGCACCGAACTGCCCGACCGCGAGTGGCCGGGAACCGTTCTGTACTACGGCGCCGGGCCCGCGCTCGACGCCATCCAGAGGTGCTGTGCCGCCACGTGGACCGACCCGGACCGGCTGCACACGGATACGCAGTAAGGAAGTGCCCGATGCCTGTTGTGACCGACCATGACGCCGTCCCCTTACCCCGGTCTACACGATCGTGATCCGCGAGAGCGGTGAGGCCAGCGTCGACGGGCATCCAATGGACATCCTCCCCGGCCAGGACGCGCGGGACGCCGCCCTCGCGCACATCCAGGAGAAGGCCGCCCGGCTCGACCGACCGGTCCGCGTCAACGCCAAGGAGCCGGACGGCAGCACCTGGCCCCTGATTGTCGACTGGGACGGCGAGGTGACGCCGCTCGAACAACCTCACCCGGCGCCGCCGGCCCCGCCTGCAGCACGCCGAGCTCCCGAGCAGCCTCCCGCGACCGCAGCCGCCCCCGTTCACCTTCCCCGCCCACCGGCGAGCCGGTCATCCCCGGCCCGCCTCCGGCCGCCCCCGGCGTCGACTGGATGGCACCCCTGCCTCCCGAGTACCGGGAGATGCTGGACGCGGTGAGGTCGGCAGACGTCGCGAACAACTTCCCCGCCGCCGAGGTCGCGGCCAAGGATCTCGAAGACGCGCTGGACGACGCGTACGGAGCTTCGCACCCCTACACCGTGAACGTCGTCGCGGTCAGGGCCAACCTGGCACTGCGCAGGGCGGCGTGGACCACCAGCCTGGAACTGCACATGCGCGCGGCCTGGCTCCGGCACGACCAGCAGGCTCCCCGGGACGAGACGCTGCGGCTGGCCCGCAACGCGCATTTCTGTTGGAAGCACCTGGTCGCCCAGTGCCCCAAGCACCCCGGGACCCACGACCCCGCCCAGGCCCAGCAGCGCGTCCAGGACCTCCTTCGGGTGCTCCGGCATGTCGACGTCGAGCCGATCATCATCACCACGACCGAGGAGTGGGCGGCGAAGCTGCTGCCCGCAGCCTCCTGACGCACCACCACGAAACGGGGAGCGGATGGCGATCCGTGTGGGACCGGGCCAGTCGGCCCAGCAGGTGTACAAGCGGCGCCTCCGGTCCTGGAGAGCGTCGGCACGGCGACGGTTCCTCATCGGGCTGGCCCCGTACTCGCCCTCGCCGGGGTGCTGGAGTGGTGGATCGGCTGGCACGGCATCGGTGTCCCGCTGTTCGGCCACATCGCCGCCCTCGCCGTCGTCCTCGCGTGGTGCGGGACGCTTACGGCCCCCAGCACGTACGGGCCTGGCGGTCCGGCGCGGAAGGAGAGCGCCGGACCGCGCGAATGCTCGCCCCGCTGGCCCGTCGGGGCGCGGTCATCCTCCACGACCGCGCACTCGGCAAGGTCGCGAATCTCGACCATCTCGCCATCGGGCACTGGGGGATTGCCTGCATCAACACGAAGAACTGGCAGGCGCGCGGGACGAGAGTCGCCGTCAGCCCCGACGGCGGGACCCTGTGGTACGGCGCCCACGCTCAGAACCGCGAGGTGGCGAAAGCCCAGGGGAGGCGAGGCAGGCCGCCGCAGCCCTCCGGCGCCCGCTGGACGGGCTGCCGGTCGACGTCCGGCCGATCATCGCCGTCCACGGGGCTCCGGTCGGCCGTCGCGGCATCTTGATCTTCGACGGAGTGGTGGTGATCGAGGCCCGGCGCCTTCGCGGCCACCTGCGCAAGCAGCGTCGTGTCCTCTCGCCGGCCGAGGTCGCCCAGGCCGGTCAGGCAGCCGACCAGGCCCTTCCCCGAAGGAATAGAACGCCGCTTCGCCAGGAAGTCGAACGAAACATGCCAATGGCCCGGGAGTTTTCCGAGCCATTGGCATGTGGGTTTCCTAGACGGTTTAATGGGTGTATGGCAGCTACGTTGCGCGTCACCGTCCATATGTCCGAGGACCTTGCGACGCGGATCAGCAGTACCGCCCGGTCGTACCGACTGGCTGAAAAGACTTGGCGTCGCCTATCCCTGCTACACGCGAGAGATTCCCGAGAGCGCAAAAAGATTCGCGTAGAGGCGGAGTTGCGCCGTAAAGCAGAGTGGCCGACAGAGGACCACCTTGTCGAAGCCTGCGTCCGCGGCCGCATGGCACAGCCGGACCTTGCCCGCGACTGGCGCCCGCTGACCGAGGAGGAGAAGGCCGAGCTGTCGCTGCCCGGCATGTGGCCCGGGTCGGAGCGGCCGGGGAGGACTTCGGGACTCCCTTCGCCTGCACGCTCGACTATGACCTTGTCTGGCAGGCGCGGACAGCCGCATGGCGGATCAGTGAGCCGTGGATCGAGGAGATCCTGAGCCAAGGGCTGGGCAACCTGCGCGGGCTTACCGAGGAACAGCGCGACCGGCGGGCCGCCCTCGGCGCCCATGTGCTCACCTTTGGCGCCATCGTCCGGCAGGGGATCTCGGATCACTGGCCCACCAAGGATATTTTCGGTGCTGAATCGCGAAAGGCTCCTGACCAATAACGTTATTTCGACCTAGAGTATTCATCGCGCCTTTTCGAGGGCTCTTTATGGTCGGTTTCTGATTCGGCTTGTCAAGCGTCGTCAGGTGCTGCTATTCATGGAATTTCGTGGGTGGAGTAAGCGGAAAAAGGAAGGCTTTAGGGATGGGTGAAGAGGTAGCGGTCGCGGCGGAAAAGGCGCGGCCGAAAGTGGTCAACGGAACGCAGTTGGCTGACGAGCTGGGCATCGACCCGTGGATGGTCACCCGCGCGCTGGAGCTGGGGCTCATCCCACCCCGCGACAAGTCCAAGGGGTGGTCGCGCGAGGCAGCCGACGCCCTCGCACCGCGGGTCGAGGAGATCCGCGAGGGCATCGCGGACCGCGAAGGCTACGGCGCCCGGCGCACGGCCGAGCTGCTGGCCGAGCTGACCGGGCTCGCGATCGAGGCCGCCGACGTACCGCCCCTGGCCGAGAAGACCAAGTTGCGCGTCGTCGGGGAGTACAAGGGCTGGGACCTCTACTCGGCACGCGACGCGCGGGCCCTCGCGGTGTCCGACGACGCCAAGGCGCTGATGACCGAGCTGATCGCCGCCCGGCAGGAGGCGAAGGCCCGCAGCGAGGCCGAGTGGACCGCGTGGGTCGAGGTGAGCCTGCCGCCCGACGAGGCAGCCGGCCGTCTGGGGTGGAAGGTGGCCGAGCTGAAGCAGGTCGCCCAGGACGGGCGGATCAGCGCGGGCAGGGGCGGACGGTTCGCCGTCGAGGACCTGGACGTGCTCGCCGCGGACGAGGAACTGTGCGAAAAGGTGACGGGGGACCGGCTGATCCGGGCCGACGAGGCGGCCGGACTGCTGGAGATCCGGTACCCCACCGACTGGCAGCACGTGGTGGCCGCAGGCTGGATCACCCCGGCTTCCCACGTAGAGGCCCGGGTCGGCAAGCGCCGGTGGATCGACGTACCGCTGTTCCGGACCCGCGACGTCGAGGGCCTGCGGGATCTTCCGGGTGTGCCGTGGGAGGAGGTCCGCGCGGTACGACCCGGAGAGCCGAGTCCGCTCCGCGAGTACAGCCGGGTGACGACCCGCGCCGAGGCGATCCACGCCTTTGCCGCCGCCGTCGCCGACCGGCACCAGGTCGAGGTGTGGGCCTTCCACGACGACCGCACTGGCGCGTGGGCATTGGACTGGGCCCGCAACGACCAGGACGGTCCGACGCGCGAGCAGGTCGCCGCCGAGCTCCGCGCCGACCAGCAGGCCGCCCGCTACCGCGCGGACATCACGGTCGGCGGCACCCGATGGGGCCAGCGCGCACGTCACGCACGCGAGATCCTTGCGGCGGACACGGCGGTGCTGCTGTGCACCAGGTCCTCCGGGCAGCCGACCAGCGACACCGAGACGACCGAGATCATCGAGATCGCCGTCGTGGACGCCTCCACCGGCAAGGTGCTGCTGGACCGCCGGGTGAAGCCGTCCGTCCCGCTGGGGGAGCGGTACGCCGGAGGGCTCTCCGACGAGGACCTGGCGGACGCTTCCCCATGGGAGCGCGTACTGGTCCGCGTACGGGACGTGACCCGCGGGCGCCTGATTGTCCCGGGCCGGCCGGGAGAGGACCAGAAGCTGATCGCGGCCGACACCGTGCGGGCGGGTAAGCGTCCGATGCACCTTGCCGTCGATGACTCCTGGGCCCTGCGAGAGGGGACGACCCGGTCACCCCGGTCAGGGGACTCCCTGCGGTGAAGGGTGCGGGTACGTACGGGAGGAGCTGATGAGGCGGTCCCGCGCCCGCGGCCGCGCTCACCTCCCCGAGGCCGCAGCCCGCCAGGAGGTGACCCGCTGATGGCCGAGGTCCGGATCATGGGCGCGAGCGTCGAGGAGCAGGAGCAGGTCACAGACCTGATCAGGAAGGCCCTCGCGGCGTACCCGGTGCCGGTCGCCGTGGACGAACCGCGCCGTCTGCAGAACCGGCGGTCCGAGCCGGGCGCCCCCGCGTACCGGATCGTCTTCACCGTCATCCCCGCTCCCGCCCCGGCGCCGGCCGCCGAGGAGCACACCGTGCACGTCGAGCGGGAGGAGCCCGCCAGCCGGGGAGAACGCCGCGGCGGACGCCCGATGAGCGGGCGCCGGGACCGTCCTGCCCTTCCTCCGGGCACCGGCCGGTAGCCGCCGGGACTGTCCGTCGTATCCCGCACGGGCCCTTGCCGCCGCTACTCTGGGGGCGAGGGCCCGGCGACCGTTCCGGAGCCCCGTGCCACGGGAAGGCGGTGACCATGCGCGAGGCGACGAATCCTGGCGAGGGGAGTGGACCCCGGACGCCATCGCTCACGCCCTGACGCCGGGCCAGCGGATGGAGTTCATGCGTCAGCTGAACCTCACCCCGTTCAGCGAGCTGGAAGCCCTCGGAGCCCGGTGGCGGAAGCTCATCGAGGACCTGCGGGCCGGAGCCGCGAAGGCCCCCGAGGTACTGGACTACCAGCGTCAGCACGGCGGCGCTCTGCCGCCGGAGTACACGGACGTCACCGAGCTGATCAGCGAGCGGCGGGTCGCGTGAACTACCGGCTCTACATGGACCCCACGCAACACGAGGTCTACCGGAGCCTGCCCGAGCGGGCCCGCGACCGCCTGGCCCGCTTTCTGCTCGACTCGCTCACCGATCCCATCACCGCGACCGAGCCGTACGGCAACGTCGATGACGGCGTGGTGCGGCTGTGGGCCGCCGGGGACCTGGCGGTGGTGCTGATGGTCGGAGCCGAGACCAAGACCGTCACGGTGCTCAGCATCGCGTACGCCGGCCTGGACTGACGACAGACAACGAAGGGCTTCTCCTCCTACCCCCGCGGGGTAGGAGGAGAAGCCCTTCGTTGTCTTCAACACCCTTCCGCGGCCAGACCCGATCAGCGACCGTTTCGAAGACACCGCTCGGCGCCGAGCGTGAAAGCCGACGCGGAATGACCTTCGCCGAGATCAACGAGGCACGGCCCCGGAAGGTCACGAGGACCATCAGGAGAGCTCAGCACCGACACGGGGGTAGTCGGCGCTGAGCTGCAACCACTGTGCCACGGGCAGGTGTCCGGCAACCGGCAAAGCGTGCATCTTGCAGGGTCTTCAACCCCGGCCACAGAACGGAACCCCCGAGGACCCGCAGCCGAGGACCGGCGGGCGAAGGTACCCAGCCGTGCGGCCCCCAGGCCGTACGGCGGCACCTCCCACCCGCATCGGCCACGCTTCCTTTCTTTGGTCGTCACGGCACCCAGCCGCCCGAGACTCAGAGCCGCTGCTGCTGTCCACCGGGCGTTCGCCGCCGACGGCGCCGCACGCGAAGCGAGCCCAGCCCGCGACCTGCCTACGACCACCACCGCGGCGGGCGGTTCACTCTCCGGGGTGGTGCGGATGTTCGGACAGTGCCGCACGCACCTGAGGGACGTTGAGCGGGACATGCGAAGGAAGAGCACGACGGCACTTCTCGGAGCGGCGACGCTCACCCTACGAACCTGCTGGGGCTGCGCCGGCGACGGCTAACACCTGCGGGTACGAGGTGACCAGCACGGTGCATCTGCGGTCAGGGCCCGGCACCAACTACAAGTCGTGGGGCTGCTCCGCAAGGGCGACTCGGTGACCAACCCGTCGAAGAAGCAGGGTTCGTGGTGGAAGGTCGAGCCGACGATCGAGCCGCAGTCGGGCCTGTCCATCGACCGGGACGGGTGGGTGAACAAGCGGTACCTAAAGCCGAGTGTGTGTATGCAGCTGGACTGACCCGCACACCTGCCCTGCAGACGGAAGGGCCCTGCCCCTACGCAGCGCGGGGGCAGGGCCGTTCTTGAGCAGGTTCAGCGTCCCGCCGGGGGATCGGACATTGTCGGGACTGCCGTCAGCTCTTTCTGCACAAGCCATCATCTTCTGACCTGCGGTACTGGTGAGCGGGGGTTCACTCGATCGCATGGAGAGTCCGATGTCCCGTCGAGATTCCTGACGGTCCGCCGCTATCCATGACGCATGGTCGTTCGCAGTGAGCTGAGGCGTCGGTTCAGCCTCCGCAACGCGGGAACGCCGCCGAGGCCCGCGGCCGACGACGTCGCGGCCGAATGACGTTCCCCGCCCGGGACCGCCGTCCTCAATATGGGGTTCTTCCCTCATTGGCACAAGTCCAGCGCTATTTTCGTGGGATGACACAGCCGACGCCGATCGATCACCCGATCTCCAAGCTCTCGTTCTTCCTCCGCCATACGGCGGCGTGGAAGCGGGAAGTGCGGGAGAACGCGGAGACGACGAAGGAGGGGCTGAGCCGACCGGGAGTGTTGACGGACGCGGACGTCGCCCGGATCAAGCGCGTCTACACCGAGCAGCAGGAGGACCTGGCGCTGTTCGAGGCTCAGTCCGCGCGCTGGGCGGCGCTGCCGAACCTGAGCGGCACGCGCCGCAGCGGCCTGGCGGAGCTGGACGACAACCTCGCCGAACTCCGCCGCATCAACGGACAGATCCTCGACATGGCGGCGCTGCTGGAACGCGCGACGCTGGAACAGCAGATGAGCGCCCCGGATGTGGAATGGGGAATCGCGGCCCTGCGCGGAGAGCTGCCACGTATGTGACCGCTGCCTGGCTGGAGCGTGGTCAGCCTGCACAGACGATGATGCCCGGAACGCGGAAGCGTTCCGGGCATCATGCGTGAGCGGCAGGGTTACCGGGTGAGCCGCAGGTCCCAGCCGTCGTCGGTGCGGACCAGGGCGGGGTGTAGGTGGCGGGGGCGGGGCGCCCGGCCTCTTCCCACTGCTTCAGCCAGTCACGCAGGACGGTCAGGGACGGGGAGTCGGGGGCGTCGGCGAGGATTGTGCCGTCCTGCTGGAGGACGGCGGCCGTCGTGGTGGTGGTGTGGCCGATCGCCCACAGGTCCGGGCTCAGGCCGGCCATGGTGAGGCGGTGGTTGCCGCGGGTGGCGGCGAAGGTACGCCAGGACGGCAGGTCGATCTCCGCACCGGCGTACGGCTCGGTGTGGGCGTCCTTCAGCAGCCGGTCCAGCGCGGTGCGGGCGCCGGTGTGGAGGTGGTCGTCGTCGTCGCGCCAGGAGATGGAGATCCAGGACGGGTTGGGGACGCGGTTCTCCCAGTCGACCCACCGGCCGGGGAGGTCGAGGTTGTCCTTGGGTGAGCTGGTCGCCTCGATGTACCCGCCGGTGAACACCTCCTCCACGGTCGGCTTGCCGCCGGTGACGTGGATCTTGGCGACGACGGTCATGTTGGGCACGGCCGCGATCGGCAGCGGGGCGACGATGAGGCCGCCGTCGGCGACCTGGTCCACCCACGCCTGGGGCAACCGTGGCGGGGTGCACCAGGCCACCATCCGGTCGTACGGGGCCCGCTCGGGGAATCCGTCGGTGCCGTCGGCCGTGTGGCAGCGGACATGGTCCACGCCGCGTTGGTGGTGGATGAGGCCCGCCCAGCGGGTCAGGTAGGTGTCGATGTCGAGGCTGGTCACCTGGCCGGTGGGGCCGACGAGTTCGGCGAGCAGGCCGCCGGAGTAGCCGGAGCCGGTGCCGAACTCCACGACGTTCATGCCCGTCTCGACGCCCAGGGTGGACAGTTCGCGGTGGATGACGGCCGGGTTGGAGCGGTGCGGGGTGGCGCCGCGGCCTTCGTGGTGGGTGTAGTGGCGCTCGGGGACGGTCTTGGCGGCCAGGGCGACGGCGGACATCGGCTCACTCCTTCGAGGGGTACGGGTACACGTATTCGGTCAACTGCTTCGGGCGGGTGAAGGACACGGCGTCCGGGGACGCGGTCAGATGGTCAGTGCGGTGTGGTGGTGCCAGCCCGCTTCGGTGTATTCGCCGACCGGGCCGTGGCCGGGCAGTTCGGCCCAGGCGTGGTACTCGACCGGCGGCGGGGCGAACCGGGCCCCCAGGCACCAGTTCAGGCGCCGCCCCATGAGTGCGGCGGCCAGTACCGCGCCGAGGGAGGTCTCCATGCAGGCGGCGCGGCCGGGCCACAGGTGGCCGGTGTGCCGGACCGCTTCGACCAGCGCCGCGGCCCGCTCCGGGTGAGCGGCCGGCGGCCTGCCCGCCGGGCCCAGCGCACGGTGCGGACGGTGTGGCGGAAGGGCAACCGCAGCAGAACCAGGGCCAGCGCGAGACCGGCGGCCGCGGCCAGGCGTTCGGGGAGGGTCCCGGTGCGGACGGTGGAGTACGCCTCCATGCTCGTCACCGCCACCACCCCCACCTACGGCGCCGGGACGCCGGTTCCGCGACGGCGAGGCCTTGCGCGGTCAGCGCGTCGGCGACCGTACGGACGTCCGCACTGGCCTGCCCGGTGGGGATGCCGTAGCGCTCCGCGTACTGCCCGGCGGCCTCCTCCTGGGGGTGCCGGCGAGCAGGAGCATCACGGCGGCGGACGCGGTCGGGGTCAGGTGCGTCCAGCGGCCCGTGCGCTCGTCGAGGATCGCGCCGCCCTCGTCGGTCAGGACCGGGTGGGCGCTCTCACGCAGCTGCCACACGGGAGTTCACCTCCCACCAGGCCGGGGCGGCGGTGTCGAGCTGCCGCAGCCAGACCTCGGCGGCGACCGAGAGGTGCAGGGCGCCCTGGGCGGTGGGCTGTCCGGCAGCTGCCCGGTTCAGCATCCGTGCCACCGGCTTCTCGGTGACCAGTCCGGCGGCGGCCAGCCGCGAGGACGGCCCGAGGAGATCGAGAAGGACGGGGGCGTTCTCCCGTAGGCCCGCGTACGCGAGGGCGTTGAAGCCGCCTTTCGTGGTCCGGTTGAGCACGAAGTCCGGGAGTACCCCGGTGCCGGTGAACGCCGTGTGCAGCAGCGGTTTGTAGCGGCCGGGGGCGCCGCGTTGGTCGGCGGGGACGGCCTGGCAGGCCCGGATCACCTCGTTGTCGAGATACGGGGCGACCAGGTCGATGCCGTACTGCTCGGCGGCGATCTGACGCCAGCCGGTGGTGTCGGCGCCGAGACGGGCCAGGTCCTGCCGGTCCGACCACGCGGCGAGGCGTGCGGGCGCGTCGTCCGACTGGTCGGCGGCGGTGTCGAGGGCGGCGGCGAGCTGGTGGCGGACGTCGGGGCTCATCCAGTCGGCCGTGGCCAGCAGCGGCGTCCATGACACCGGACGGGACGCCTGCGGCATCCACTCCCGTACGGGGCCGCGCAGTTCGGCGGCTGTCTGCCGCCATGCGCCGGCAAGACCGGTACGGGAGGCGGGGCGGGCCCGCCCGAGCACTGACCAGGCGGAGGTGTGCCGCAGTCGGGAGTGGCCGAGCGCGTGGGACCAGGCCCGGCGGTGCTGCCCTTCCCGCAGCAGGTCGGCGAGGTAGGAGGAGGGGCGGACAGCACTGCGTCCCCGGCCGAACCGGTCAGGTGCAGACCGGGGGCCGGGTGGTGGGCGGCCACGGTGTCCAGCACGGCCCGTTTGATCGAGGCGGTCACTGCGTACGCGTTGGGCGCATCGGTCAACGGCAGTGTGCTCAGGTCGTCCAGGCCGTCGTAGTAGACGGTGTGCGCGGTGCCGGGCACCGCGTGGTGGGCCAGGTTCGGCACCGCCGCGGCGGTGCGGGTCGCGTACGGGAGGTCGTCGTCGCGCAGGCGTTCGTCGGCGAACGTCACGGCGGAGACCGGGCCGCGTTGTGCGGCGAGGCAGGCCAGCGTGGTGGAGTCGAGTCCGGCCAGGTCGGCGCTGACCGGGCGTCCGTCGAGGCAGGTGGCGACGGCTTCGCCGAGTGCGGCCCGTACCGTTGCCGCGGCGACCGGCAGATCCACGCTCTCGTACGCGGCCGGCTCGAACCGCACCGTTCGGGCGCCCGTGGGGTCGGCCAGCAGCAGGTGCCCGCCCGGCACCCGGTTGACGCACCGCATGAGGCTGCGCTGCCCAAGGACGTCGGGCTGGGCGAGGGCGAGGTGCGCGGCGAGCGCGGTGGGGTCGACGGGCGCCCCGTCGAGGGCGGCCAGCGCCAGCGCGGACGTTGCCCACCACACCGTGCCGCCGTGGCTTCGCCAGTACACCGGGTGTTGCCCGGCCAGATCACCGAGCACGGCCAGCGTCGGCCCGTTGCGGGCGACGGCCAGGTACGAGCCGGGCCACCGGGTCAGCTCCCGCCATCGCCCGGCCCGTACCGCCGGGAACCGCGCGGCGAGCTGGTCGTCGTCGGCCCCGCAGTCCCCGATCACGGCCAGCGACACGGGCCCATCACTCACCGACCGCACCCGCCGGGTGGGCCAGCCCGCCGTCCATGCCGCCTCGACGCCGGGCACCGGGTGCCCGCCCCGGGGCCGTCTGGCCTCATCTCCGCCTCCGTACCGTCCCGCGCTCCACCGCATCGCCGCCGTCTCCTTCACTCGTCGTCGTGCCTCGTCAGGAACCGAAAAGAGCGCCGGGCCCACCCGTCTGTGCCCCAGCACAGGTATGGCGGACCCGGCGCCCCTGGGCCGGGCCGGACGAAGTGGCGTGCACCCCGTCCGGCCCGGCGGACCCGAAGGTCAGGCGTTCTTGTACTGGGTGTCGTCGGCGGTGTCGAAGTTCTGGGTGCCCAGCGTCACCTCGACGACGTCGCCGGCGTCCAGCACGATGGGCGCCTGGTAGGCCGGGGTCTGCGTGGTGTTCTCCATGGCGGATCCTCCTTCGTCTCCCGTCCCTGGCGTCCGGGAGCGGACGCCCAGTGAACGGCCGTGCTTATCCCGGCAGTTCGGCGGCCCCAAGAATCCGGTCCGCCGTGCTGCCGGGCATGACCGACAGTCAACCGGCGGTGACCCTTCGTCGGTACGGTTGGGAAGGACGGATGGGTATACGAGGTATACGGCCCGACGGGAGCAGTCATGACCCAGCGCTTACCGAACGCCAGACTGCGGGACGCCGTCGCGGAATCGGGGTGGACCTATGCGGCGCTCGCCCACGCGGTCCGCCAGGTCGCGGCCGAGATGGGCGAATCGCTGCGGACGAACAAGTCGGCGGTGGACCACTGGATCGCCGGGGCGATGCCCTCGGGGCAGACCGGCCGCTACCTGACCATCGCCCTGTCCCGCCGCCTGGGGCGCACGTTGACCCCGGAGGATCTGGGCCTGCCGGTCCCGGCCGGCTGGGAGAATGACAGCATCGGACTGTCCCTCGGTGATGACCCACTGGAGGCCCTGATGCCGATCTGGAGGGTGACTTGGACCGCCGACGCTTCCTGTCCGGCGCCGCGTACTCGGTCGCGGCCGCCGTCCTGCCACTGGAACACGTCACCGACATCGCCTCCCGCGCGGCCAAGGCCCGCACCGGCGCCCGGGTCGGGCACGCCGACGTCGCCGCGGTGCGCGACATGGTCGCGATGTTCGCGGTGATGGACGAACGCCACGGCGGCCAGCACGGCCGATCCGCTCTCGTGCAGTACCTGATGTCGGACGTCGCGGCCCTGTGCCGGGGCCGGTTCAGCTCCGAGGACGACCACCGTCACATGCTGTCCGCCGCCGCCGTCGGTGTTCACCAGGCCGGGTGGCGGGCTTACGACGGCGGGGAACAGGGCCTCGCGCAGAGGTATTACCTCCAGTCGTACGCCCTGGCCCACGAGTCCCAGATCACTGGGCATGCCGCATTCGTCATGAGGACCATGTCCCAGCAGGGCATGAAGCTGCACCGGCCCGAGCACTGCCTGGCCCTGGCCGCGAGCGCCGTCGACAAGGTTCACGGGCGGGTCGACACCCAGACCGAGGCACTGTTCGCCGTCACCCACGCCCACGCCCTCGCCAAGGCGGGCCAGCGGCAGGAGGCCGTGCGGGAGGTCGAGCGCGCCCGCACCGCCCTGAGCTCGGCGAAGGGCGACGACGTGCCGTTCTGGGCCCTGTCGTGGGGCCGCCCGCCGCCACCGTGCACAGTCGGACGGCGAAAGTCTTCGAGACGCTCGGCGATCGGCGTCGGGCCGCGGCGATGTACGGGGCGGCGGCGACGAGCCGGCCACCGGGCACCTACCCGCGAATCGTCGCCCTCGACCTGGTCGCGCAGGCCGAGATGCAGGCCGCCGAGGGCAGCATCGAGCAGGCGTGCGCCACCTGGGGCCGGGCCATCGACCACATGGACGGCGTCCAGTCCGGGCGGACCCGCAAGGCCGTGGGCAACATGCGCCGCGACCTGTCCCGCTTCCGCACCCGCGGCCTGCGATGCGCCTCCGAACTCGACGAACGCGCCCGCGACTTCCTCAGCGACCGCCGCTGACCCCCACACCCCGGGCCGGGGACAGGAAGTGACGGACCCGGCCCGGCTCCAGACCGCCCCCGCCGGGGCCCGCTACGGTGACCGAGCCCCGCCCGACCACTCGTGACCTGGAAGAACGCCCGTGATCTACGACCCCCAGTACCGTGCGAAGGGAGCCCCGTCCCCGGGGTTCCCCATGGCACCCCGGGCCCCTTCGGCGTCCACCGCTGCGAGACGGAGGCGGACGAACCGCAGGACAAACACGCGGCTGCTGTCACCTCATCAGGCAGCGTCAGGGGCCGACCAGCGCGGTGATGAGCTTGCGGGCGGCCACCTTGGTCAGCCGCCCCAGAGCCGCCTGCGTCTTCTCCTCGGCGCCGCGCGGAGCGACACCGGTGCCCTTGACCGCCTTGTTGAACGCGGTGTCGAACCGCTCGCGCCCGGCCCTGGCGACGAGGGTGCTCAGGTACTTCAGCTGGGCCGGGGTGGCCGGGTCCTTCTTCGACTGCGCGGCGCGTTCGCGCCGGTCGGCGTACGCAGCGTCGTTCTCCGCCTTGCGCTTCTTCTCCGCCGCCTCGCTGCGGTCCATCACGCGCACGGTCTCCACCCAGCCCTCGCCGGGCTTACCGGTGACCGCCTCCCACAGCGCGTTCGCCGTCAGCGCCGACTCGTCCACACCCTCGGTCAAGCCGGGCCCGGTCAGAGCCACCCAGCCACTGCCCGCACGCACGACGGTGAACCCGGCCGGCTCGGCGTGCTCGGTCACCCAGTTCAGCCCGCACCCGCAATGACCATCGTGGTAGCGGCGCCACTTCGTGCCCAGCGCCTCGTACACGAGCTTGTCGCCGTAGTGCTTGGTATCCCGCGTGAATCCCGACACCGGCGCAGTCTCCCACCGCGGCGGCGTCGGTCGCAGCCCTCTGTCACTCGTACGGGTTACGGCCTGGCCCCGGGTTCGGCAGGCCCGGACGAACCCAGGCCCACCCCGCTACCGTTGCGGACGCACCACCCGCGAGTTCGGCTACGAACCCCTTCGGACAACTCGAACCCACGGCCTTTTGCCATTTCCCGCACCCTCGCCATGAGGAAGCGGCAGTCCTCCACGGCGGTGTGCGGCCCTCCGAGCTTCTGCGAGCGGTAGCGCCCCGCTTGACCGACCACAGGCCCTTCCAGACGGCGTACGGCTCCATCGCGTCGTGCCACCGGCACTCGCCCAGCCATCGAGCGGCTACCTGTGCCGAACTGTGCCGTTCCAGCTCCCGTTCCAAACACCCCTTGTCGAAGGGCAAGTTGTAGGCCACGCACGTCCGTCCGTGCAGAGCCTCACCGAGGGCGGGCAGCAGCTCTCCGAAGGTGGGCGCGTCGGCCACCCTCTCCGGGGTGATCTTGTGGACGGCGATGGCGCCCGGCTCGATCCCGGCCTGCGGGTTGACGTACGAGTCGAAGAGCACGGTGCCGCTCTTGTCGGTGGCCGCGATCTGCACCGCCCACGCCCCGTTCAGGCCGGTGGTCTCGATATCGACCGCAGCCAGTGAGTCGTCCGCCAGGAGCCGCCGGGCCCAGTCCGCGACCTGCGCCCGCTCGCGCGGCCACGATCGCGGTCTGCGCAGGGCCCGCACCGCGTCGTCCAGGGCGCCGTGCCGCTCACCGCTCCTCCGAGCCGCCACCCGGCGGTCCCGAGGACCTGGTCCGAGTAGAGCATCCCGAGGAACACGTCCCCGTCGTACACCGCGAAGTCGTGGCGGTCGATGTCGGCCGGCCGCACGAACCGGGCCGTCCTGCCGTCGATCTCCTGGGTGAATAAATCGTCCAGCAGCGCAGGGTCGGCGGTCACTCGTCGCCCTCCCCGTCGCGGACCGGAAGGCCCTGTTCGTTCACGATGAGCGACTGCCCGGGGATCGGTTCGTCCTCGGCCACGGTGCTGCTGACCTGATCACGGCCGTGCCCGTCCGCCGCAGGCGAGGACGGCTTGGCCCCTTGCCGCCGCCGGCGGGGACTTCACCTGTCGCTCCAGGCGACGGACCTGGGTCTCCAGAGCCTTGCGGGCCTTCTCCACCCGCTCGGCCGCCGCCGCCTGGTCCGCGCCGAACTTCTGACTGGCCTGGAGCTGTTCGAGCAGGCGGTCCCGGTCGTCGTTGTGCTGCTTGACCAGCTCGCCGCGTTCCTTGGTGTGCTGCTCGATCAGGCTGTTGCGATCGTTCAGGTGCTCTTGGATCAGGTCCTTCCGTTCCTGCTTGGCCTCCGCGACCCGTGCAGTCGCGGCTTCCGCCTCCGCCTTGTGCCGGGCGGTCTCCGTCTGGAGCTTTTGAACGCGTTCCCTGGCGGTCCGCTCGATGGTCTCGACGTCCTTCAGGGCGGCGGCGACCTTCTCCTTCGCGTCCTTCTGGGCGGCGGTGATCTTTTCGTTGGCGTCGTTCTCGAACCGGACCCGGTGTTCTTCGACCCGTTCGTCAGCCGCCGCCCTGGCCGCTTCGATCTGACCGTTCGTCTCGTCCGTGATCCGCGCGATCTCCGCGCGAGTGCTCTCCTGCACCTCTTCGACACGCTGGTCCGCTGCGGCGACGGCCTCGGCGGACGCCCGCTCGGCAGCCTGCTGGTGCCGTACGGACAGGGCGGCCAGGACGAGCATCGCGGCGGCGGCGGCCGCCGCCTCTTCCTTCTGGGCCTCGGCCTGACCACGGAGTTCGTCGGCCTCGGTCGCCGCCTCTTGGGCCTCTTCGAGGAGCCCCTGAAGGCGCTCTTGCTCCGACTCGGCAGCAAGACGTAGTTCATGCTCGGTGCCGTACTTCGTCTCCGCCTCAGCGACTCGGAGCTGGGCGGCCGCCTGTGCGTTGGCGACCTGCACGCTCGCCAGCTCCGGATCGCCCGCGGCTTCGACCGCCGCCCGGTGCTGGGGGAGCACTTCGAGGAGCTGCGTCATCAGGGACCGGAGGCTGGTCTCCGTGACCTGAGCCTCGGCCAGCGCCGCACTGTGGGGCAGCGAGGACAGATCGTCGGGCACGACGTGCCCCGCGGGTTTGCCCGCGTCCTTGCCGTTGGCCTCACGCCACCGCAGCGCCCTCAGCGATGTGTGCTCCGGATCGTCGCAGTATTTCGCCGGTGCTCCCGACTTGCCGGGTTCCTTCGCCTTCACCGGACGGCTACAGCCGGCCGGGAACGCGCAGAGTCGAACGGTGATGTCCTCGCTGGCCTGGTCGGTCATTGCTTGCTTCTTCCTAGGCGGTCTTGCGGGCGGGCAGGGCGATGACGGCGGCTTCCTTGGCGGATTCGAGCGCCACGGTGAAGGCGTCGGCGACGGCGGCGGCCTTGCCGGTCATACCTTCGATCTCGGCGACGGCGAGGTCATCGCCCGCGGTGCGGGCGAGGAAGTCGAGGACGTCGTCGCTGCCGTCGGTCAGGGCCTGGATCTGCTGCAGTTCGCGGTAGCGGTCATCCGCTTGTGCCACCTGGTCGGCGTACGACTCCAAGGCGTTGACCCGCCGGGTGATCCCGTCGAGGCTCGCCCGCAGGGCCCGGCGCCGGGTGTCGAGCAGCGCCGTCACCTTGCCTCCTTCGGGGTGTGCGGGCTCGGCCTTCACCAGCCGGGTGTACTCCCGCAGAGCTTCCGCGATCTCCCACTCCTGACGAGGAGGGACACCTCGTTGTGCTGCCGGTCGATGAGGTCGAAGCGGTGCACCGCCGAGGTGCGTACAGCCTTCTTCGCCTGCTGAGCACGGGCGAGGAGGGCGCGGGCGTCGTCGTTCAGGTCCGCGGGCCGAACGCACCGGCTCCGGAGTCCGGCCAGCCGCCGCGCCGACTTGTTGTGCACGGCCGCGTCCGTCGCGAACGAGAAGGCCGCCAGACCGAGGGCCACGGCACCGATCGGCCAGGCGTAGACGAGTGCCGAATGGAGCGTGTCGAAGACGCCCTGCATCGACCGGCCGACGAGGTCCGTCATGGTGGCGCGGTCATCGTGCGCACCCGGTGTGTACCACTCGGTTTCCCCAGTGGCCCAGGCCCCGCCCGCGAGGGCAGCGACGCCGGCACCGGGGCGGACAAGACGCGGAGCCGTGGCCCACCAGACGCTCGTCTCCCCGGCGCTGTACGAGCGGGGTGCCGTTCGGCTCGCTCCAGGAGGTCCCGGTCCTTCTTCGCCAGGTCCGGGTCCATCACCGTGACGGCGGCCGGGCTCGGTGACGGCGGCGGTTTCTCTTTCACCCTCGGATTCCTCCCCTTGCGGTCGGCCGTGCCCGGGGCCTCACGGTCTCACGTCGCACCGACAGAAAACCGGCTCCCGTCGGAGCAGCCGTACCGCTCCGACTCCGGAGCGTAGTCCATTCCGTTTCAAGATCGCAATGCAATGCAACGAAATGTAATGCAATGAAACGCAATGAAATTGAATTGACACCGGGCCTGATCAGGGGTGATGCGACACACGCCGTACTGAGCACGCCATTACGTTTCAAGGTAGGGACCCTACACATGTGAAACCCGGTCCCCGGAAAACGGCATAGAGCGAAGAACGCCACCGCCGCTTGTTGCCGCTCTTCTTTCAGCCCGGGTGCCGCCGTGGGCTCGCGCCGGAAAGTGGCGTACGGAGGGCGCGAGCGGAGAATCGCTCTCACAGAACCGTTAGGCAGTCGAAGTACCCGTCCGGGCGACGTCGTCCGCCCTCGCCGGCCGTCTGATTTCCGATACCGTCTCCTTAGCGGAAATCAGAAAGGCGCGCTTGCAGACGCCTACAACAGGTGCTGACAACTACCGGAGGGGCGGCGATGCCGGAGCGGGACGAGGCCGAGAAGCCGGACCGGTCGGCCGAGGAGGTCCAGCGGCTATTGCAGGCCGAGGCCGAGCGCCGCGGCGTCAGCGGCCCCGCACTGCCCAGCCGCTCGACAGCGCCCCGGACCCCGTCGCCACTCTGCTGAACGCGCTGAAGGTAATGACTCGGGCGTCCGGCACGGGCGCCGAAGCCGTCCACCAGTCCGCTCAGGAAGCGGCGGCCGCCGTACGCGCCACGCTCCCGCCGACCCGCAGCAAGCGGAAGTAAGACCCGGAGGCCTCTGCTGTGACCAGCACTGACATCGTTCTCGCACCGTCGCGCCCCGTCGCCCGGCAGATGGAGACGGTGACCACCAGGACCGGTATGCGCCTGTCGGCGTCGGCCGCCCGCTGGTTCGAGGAGAGCGTCCCGCGGTCGAGCCGGGACGCGCGGGCCTGGCGCTGGCAGGAGTACGCGCAGTGGTGCAGCGACGTCGACTGGCACACCGCCGAGCGCGGCGCCGTGGCGTCGTTCATCGCCGCCCTGGCCGACCGCGGGCACCCGGTCAAGACGCTGCAAGCGATGTCAGGCACCCTGCGCGGGATGCGCGCACTGGACGGATCGCCGCTGGACGCCGAGGAACTGAAGGCGATCGAGGGCGTCATCCGGGGACGCGCCAAGCACGAGGCGAAGGGGATCGAGGGCGTCCGCCCCGGCCCGCTGAAGGCGGACGGCGTGACCCCGGAAGACCTGCGCCGGATGGTCGCCACCCTGAACGTGAGCACCCCGCGCGGGGCCGGGACGCGGTCACCTTGCTGCTCGACTGGTGGATGGCCGGGCGGTGCAGCGAGCCCGCCGCCCTCAACATCCATGACATCCGTATCCTCACCGTGGAGCTGACGGACGAGGACACCGGCGAGATCCACGAAGTGCCCGCGCTGGAGGTCGAGATCAGGGAGTCCAAGGCGGACCAGGACGCTGAGGGCGAGACCGTCCGCATCCTAGCGCCCCTGGACGCACCGGAGCTGTGCCCGGTCACCGCCGTGCGACGGTGGTTCGACGTCCTCGCCGACGCCGGACAGCTCACCGACGGCCCCCTCCTCCGACGGATCGACCGGCACGGGAAGATCGGCGCGGACGCCGCCGGCCGCCGCAACGACGACGCCGACCGCCAGGGCGGCATCACCGCCCGGACCGTGCGGACCATCATCAAGACGGCTGCCCGCGCGGCCGGGCTCATCACGGACGAGGACGAACGGGCGGTCGCCGAGGTCTGGGAGGACCGCGCGGAGACGATCGCCGCGGCGGCGGCTGCCGACACCGAGGCCGAGGCCAGCAGCATCCTCTCCGGCTGGCGGCTCCGCCTCCGCCGTGCTCTGCAGCGGGGCCGCCGCATCACCGGGCACAGCATGAGGCGCGGCTTCATCCAGGCCGCCCTGCGCAGCAAGAAGCCACCGCACCAGGTCGCCATCCACTCCCGTCACGCACCCAAAAGCCGAGCCTTCTGGGAGTACGTCGACAGCGTCCCGGACTGGGAGCAGAGCGCGACGATGTCCCTGCGTCTCGCGGCTTAGGACGACATCACGAACGGCTTGTTGCACCCGCCGCAGATGACCGGCGGCCCCTCCCAGGTGCCCGCCGCCCGCAGCGTGCGCACGGGGCGGCACTGGCAGCTCGCGTGGTGTTCCGCCGCTTCTCGCCGGTCGCCGTGGTGCCCGAAGGTGGGATCGTCCGCTCCGCCCGAATCGCCGCGTCCAGGGCGGCGATCTGCTCGCGATAGCGCTGCCGCGCGAGCTCCGGTGCCCGGTCGAGGCGGTTGCTCAAGCACGGCTCGCGATAGTGCCACTGAGCCCAGTCGAGGGCTGCCCGTTTCGTCTGCACACGGCGAAGAAGGCGGAGTTCGGGGTGCCGGCCGCGAAGACGACGCACACCGCGGCGGCGCCGGTCAGCCCGGCCGCCGTTGCACAGTCCCGCCGATCGCAGGCGGCGGGTTATGTCATGGTCGCAAGTCCTGGTCAGAGGGAGAGTGACGACCGCCGCTGAAGTGCCGAACCAAGGGGTCGAAGACCTGATGGCGGACCGCGTGCTCGGCCGCCTCGTACTCTACGGGGTGGTCGAGGTCCGGGAGTCGTCCGGCCCCAGCCTCAGGTTCGCCGCCCACTCCACACAGTTAGGGCAGCCGTCCACCCGAGGCGGGTTCAACCGGTGCACGACTAGTTGGTGCGTGGTCCACGCGATCTCGGCTTCGTAGACCTCCCGGGCCGCTTTGCCGGAGTCCACGGCGGCGCCATAGACGGTGACCCAGGTCTTCATGAGGTCGCGGCCTTCGAGGCAGCACGGCGTGGGCAGGCCCGGGACGGTGAGCAAGGCGGGCGTGAGGACGTTGTCCGGCATACGGCAGACCGTACCGGGCAGCCGCCCGCCCCGAACAGGAAACGCGGGTGCCGTTGGCTGGTTCCTACGGTCGTGCATCGGTGCGCTGGTGCCCTGGAACCCGTGTGACCAGTAGCGTTACCCCCTGGCCGCGGCAGCGGCACACGGGAGCCGGAAGAAGCGGAGAGCGCGGTGGACGACGTCGAGGGCCTGCGGATCGAGGTGTACCGCACGCTGCAGCTGGCGGGCCTGCCCTTGAGCGACCTCCCGTCGGTTCAAGCCAGCCCTGCCGGTGGAGGCGTGGACGTGGTGGAGTCCCCCGAACTGGGCGCCGTCATCGTGGGGTGGGCGTGCAGCGCAGAGCTGCTGAAGCAGGCTGCCGACGCCATCGACCGCGAAGAGGACGACCACCCCGACGTGCAGCTGCAGGACGAGACCGAAGCGGCGATGGCCGCCGCGATCGACCGCGTGCTGCGACGGCGGGGCTTCATCACGAGCGTCCGGGCCGATGTCCCCGGGAGCCATCAGCTGGTCGTCACCCGGCGGGGGACCGCCTGACACGGGCTCAGGCGCTCATCTTCAGGAACTCACGCACCGCCCGAACCTCGCGATGCGGTGCGAGCTGGTCGCGGAGGTCGCTGAGAACGTCGGAGGGGCGGGCGGAGTTCACGCTGCTGTTCTCCTGTAGAGCTTCGGCAGCCGTGGCACAGGCCGCATCGATGTCACCGAGTTCGAGGTGAGCGCGGGCTGTCCTGGTGAGGTAGAGAAGTCCGTCGCGTACGTGACCAGCGGCGCTGTATTCGGCTTGTTGGGCGGCGGTGAAACTGTGCAGGGCCCGGCGGGGGTCGCCGAGGTCGAGGGCCGAGGAGCCTGCCAGCATCTCGATTTCTCCCTCGGTGACCGAGTAGGCCCAGGGCGGGTCGTCATCGTGGATGCCTTTGGCGAACGCGTCCCGGGCGGCGTCGAACTCCCTGGCGCAGCCCTTCCGATTTCCGGTCTTGGACAGGGCCCGGCCGGCACGGGCATGGAGCAGGGCGCGAACGCGGGGTGTGGTCGATCCCGTCACCCGGTCCTGGGCGGTCCGTACGAGGTTGACGGCGTCCTGCGGGTTGCCCTTGGTGTAGGTCTGGATCGCCATGAAGTTCAGGGTGTTGGCGCCGACTTCGGGGTCACCGGCGGAGGCGGACGCCCGCAGGGACGTGATGTAGAAGCGCTGGGCCTGTGCGTGCTGACCAGCATCAAAGTGGAGGAATCCGCAGACCCGCGCGGCTTCGGCGAGGTTGGAGAACAGGCGGCGGCTGACGCGGCTGTCGCAGGTCGCGCGGCTGGCGAGTCGGTTGAGCAGCCGGTATTCCTCGGTGGCGGCAGGGAGCAGTTCGCTGCCGCTGAGGACGTCGTCCAGGTGCCGCAGATCGTCCATCCGTTGTTCGAGCCGGGTCATCACCTCTGGGTCGAGGCGGCGTCCGGGTGCGTCGAGCGGGAGCGGAAGGGCGGTGACCGCGTTGCTCCAGTTGGCCGCGATGCCGGACAGTGTGGCACCGCTGGAGATCAGGAATCCCCGTCGATCCATGGACCCTCCCCGAGCGATAGCCGCTACTGCTTCCACGGTACCCGCAGGGGACCAGGGGCTGTCGAGGACTGGGCGGTCGGCGGGGAAGGCCAGAAGGAGGAAATTGGGCCAGCCGAGTTCGGTGACGGCCGCCGGCGGGATGCCGTGAAGGTGCGCCATCGCGTAGCGGGCGGGTTCGTCGGGGCGTTGATGCCGCTCTCCCAGCGGGAGACCTTCTCTCGGCGCTTGGCCATCCGGCCGTACCCGAGTGCGTGGTGTGAGTCGTCGAGCAGGTCCAGGTACTTCCCGGCGGTCAGGCCGAGTTGGGAGCGCAGTGCAGCCAGCGGATGCTGTAAGAGCGGCTGGGCGGGCATCGCGGTCCTCCTCACGCAACGTCCTCCTGACGGTCCGCACAGTAGCCACCCGCCCGGTGGCCGGGGAGTCGTTCGGAGAAGCCTCAGCAACAGCGCAGCAACATGATTCGCCTTCCCGGACCGGGGTGTTCGGCGGTGCCATGGACCCGCCGAACACGCCGTGTGAAGGAAGGAGTGCCGATGGGCGAGTTGGACCCGCCCCTGGTGTCGGTCGTGGTGAGCGCTCGTGGGAACACCGCACGTCTGCGGAACCTGCTGGATGCCCTGGCCCGCCAGAGTCTGCCCGCCGACCGGTTCGAGGCGGTGGTCGTGGACAACGACCTGCCCGGACCGGTCCGCCCGATCGCCAAGGCCGTGCGGGATGGTGGCTGGCCGTTCGCGGTCCGGGTGCTGTACGAGCCGACGCCTGGGCTGAGCGCGGGGCGCAACCGCGGGATCTGCGCGGCTAGGGGCCGCTACGTCGCCATCACCGATCCGGATATCACCCCCGAGCCGGAGTGGCTGCGGACCCTGGTGACCGCGATCGAGGAGGAGAAGGTGTTCGCGGTCGGCGGCCGCACCGTCGTGGAGTATCCCGGCGGCGAAGTGACCGCGCTGACGAAGGCCCTGCGCGAGTGCCACGGCGCGGTGGACTGGCCCGACCACCGCGAGCTGGCGGTGTGGCCGTACTGGGTCACCGGCTGCAACCTGCTGTTCGACCGTCAGACGGCGCTCGACATCGGCCTGTTCCGCACCGACCTGGGGCGCCGCGGCCGGTGGCTCGGGGACTGCGAGGATCTGGAGTTCGTGGACCGCGCCCGCCAGGCCGGTCACCAGACCCTCATCGAGCCGGCCGCCGTCGTCTCCCACCCCGTCTACCGGCCGGAGACCACCCTGCGGTACTTCGTCCGCCAGGGCGCCGGTCACGGGGTGTGCGTCGCCCGGATGCACCTGAGCGTGCGCGTCGAGCCCGCCGCCATCCAGGCCGGGCGCGAGGCCGTGCACCAGGCCGTGATCGGGCTGGCCGCCGGATGGACCTTCCTGGACCGCTCCCGCGCCGTGGAGTCGGCCCGCGACCTGGCCCGCATCGGGGCCTACCACCTGGAGCGCGGACGCCTTCGGCTGCTCGGCCGCCGTCCGATCGCGCTCGCCCAACTGTCCGCCCAGATGACCAAGGAGAGCTGCTGATGGACGTCATCACGGCCGCAGGACTGTACCCCGCCGCCGCCGAGAACGCCGTCGAGGTGATCGAGCGGAAGGGCTCCGGCCACCCCGACACCCTCGCCGACGGCATGGCGGAGGCGATCTCCCGTGCCTACAGCGTGTACTGCCTGGACCACTTCGGCGCCATCCTGCACCACAACACCGACAAGCTCGCGCTTCTGGGCGGCGCCGCCGACGTCGCGTTCGGACGCGGCGAGATGACCGCCCCGATCCAGGTCCTGGTCAACGGGCGGATCACGACCGCGCTGGGCGAGCAGAGCATCCCCGTCGAGGACATCGTCACCACGGCGGCGCGGCAGTTTCTGGGTGCCGCCCTGCCGCTGCTGGACACCGAGCGGTGGGTACAGGTGAGGCCCCGGCTCACCCAGGCGTCCAGCCCCGGAGCGGTCACCACCGGCGCGAACGCCGACCGGGAGGCGTCCCGCCAGCGCTGGTTCGCCCCGCGGAGCCTGGACGACCTCGCCGAGCGGCACCGCTTGTTCTCCAATGACACCTCCGCCGGCGTCGGTTATGCCCCCTCGGTATCGGGGAACAGCTCGCCAGCGGCATCGAGACGCACCTGAGCAGCGAGACCTTCCGTGCCGAGCACCCGTACTTCGGCACGGACATCAAGCTGATGGTCGTGCGCACCGGCACCCGCGTGCGCCTGACGGCGTGCGTGCCGCAGATCGCCCGGCACACCCCGGACCTGGACACCTACATCGCCCGCCGGGCTCAGGCATGGGAGCTGATCATCGAGACGGCCGCGCGGATCGCTCCGGCCGTGGACGTCGAGGTCTCCGTCAACACCCGCGATGTCGACGAGCGGCCCGAGCTCTACCTGACCGCCACCGGCTCATCCATCGAGTCCGGCGACGAGGGCGTGGTCGGCCGGGGCAACCGCTCCAACGGGCTGATCTCGATGCTCCGTCCCTGGTCGGCCGAAGGTGTCTCCGGCAAGAACCCGGTTTACCACGTCGGCAAGCTCTACAACCTGGCCGCCACGGAGGCCGCCCGCCGACTGCACGAGGAAACCGGGCTGGAGTGCGCGGTCGCACTCGTCTCGCAGTCCGGCCGGGACCTGGCCGACCCGTGGCAGGCCGTCGTCCAGACCTCCGGCCCGAACCCGATCCTGGCCGCCGATGCCCGCCGGGTCCTCACCGCCGTGATGGACGACCTGGAGGGCCTGCGGGAGCGGCTGTTGGCCGGGAAGCTGGCCACCGCATGACCGCCCGCCGCGAGAGTGCCGCCCCGCTGCGGCCGTGCCTGAACCCGGCCACCCTGTCCGGCGTCGACCTGCCCGGCTTCCTCGCTCTGGCGTCGGCCGCCGGGTTCGAGGCGGTGGAGGTGTCCATCCAGCAGGCCCAGGCCCTGGGCGCCGCCCGGGTGCGCGACCTGCTGGCCGAGCACGGGCTGACCGTGGCGGCCGCCAGCGGCATCCTGCCCGCCGGTCCCGTACTGCCTGCCCCGCTGCTGGTCGACGCCGCGGCGTACGACGAGCACCTTCAGACCCTGGACGAGCGGCTGAAGACGTTTGCCGAACTGGGCTGCCCCGTCGCCACGACCGTCCTCAACCCCTTCTCCGAGCTCGACCAGGGCGACGCCCTGGCCCTCGCGCGCCAGCGGATCGTCCGGCTCGCGGACGCCGCCGCCGAGTACGGCGTGCGTCTGGCGGTGGAGGCGGTCAGCGTCGTGGACGGACTGCCTCCCGAACTCGACGGACCCCACCCGGTGGCCGCCACCCTGCCCGCCCTCGCCGAGCTGCTGCACGAGAGCGGCACGGACAACGCCGCGGTGCTGGTCGATTCCTTCCACTGGGCGGTCGCCGGAGCCGACCCCGACCACATCACGGCACTCGGCACGGGCACGGTCGGTCACGTGCAGATCGCCGACATCCCGCATGCCGGCCCCCGCGCGGCTGGACGGACGCCCTGCGGCTATTCCCCGGTGACGGCGCCCTCCCCTGGACCGCCTTCGCCGACGCGCTCATCCGGGTCGGCTACACCGGGACCGCTTCGGTGGAGCTGTTCAACCCCGTCCTGCGGGTCCTGCCCGAGGACGAGATCGCCGCCCGCTCCCACCGCGCGGCCACCATCTGCTGGAACCCCGAGGAGACATCCCGATGAGCCTGCAGACGCGGCCGTGGAGACTGGCCGTCGCCGGATGCGGCGCCGCCGCATTCGGTCTCCACCTGCCCCTGCTCACCTCTCACCCGGCCTTCGAGGTGACGGCACTGGCCGACCGCGACCCGGCGCGGGCCCGCGCCGCCGCCACCCGCTTCGCCGTGCCCCGCGTCGCCGGCACCACGAAGGACCTGCTCGACGGTGCGGACATGCTGGTGATCCTCACCGGTGTGCACGGCGACCTGATCGAAGCGGCGCTGGACGCGCAGACGCACGTCTTCACCGAGAAGCCGGTCGGGCTGGACGTCACCAGCACCCGCAAACTGGCCGACCGCGCGCAGGAATCGGGGCTGCTGCTGGAAGTCGGGGCGATGCGCGCCCACGACCCGGCTCTGCACGCCGCCCTCGCGGCGGTCCCCGACCTGGCGGGCGGCTGGCTGATCAAGGCCGACGGGGTGGACGAGGCCGCCCGGAGGCGCCTGCTGCCGCCCGGCTTCAGCCCGTACACCTTCGAGGACGACCCGCCCCAGGCGGTACCCGAGCAGCTGTCCGGCCCGCACCAGGTGACCGCGCTCCAGACGCTGCTGTGGCAGGGCTACCACCTGCTGACCGCCCTGGTCCTGGCCGCCCCCGGCATCACGCCGGCCGCGTGCACGCTCGACGCCGACGGCCGGTCCCTCCACGCGCTGCTGTACGGGCCGGGCGCCGAGCCCGTCACCCTGGTCATCAGCGCCACCCCGCCCGGCCGCTTCCTGGAACAGATCCACTTCAGCGGCCCGTCCGACGCGGCCACGGTGGACTTCGCCCGCCCCTACGAGTCGGCCGCCACGACACGCGTCACCACCGCCAGCGGCGAGCAGAGCGGGTTCCCGGACCCGTTCGCCGCCATGTGGCAGGCCGTCAGCGACCGGCTGGCCGGGCAATACCCGGCCGACCTGCCCACCAGCGCCGCCCTCGCGGTACGGGTGGAAGACCTCGCGCTCGCGCTGGCCGCCATCTGCCGCCCCGGCCCGCACCCCCGGAAGGACTGACATGCCCGCCCACGCCCCTGTACTCGTGCTCGACGGGCCTCCCGGAGCAGGCAAGACCAGCTTGCTCGCCCGGATGGTGCCCGTCCTCGGCGACGAGTGCCTGTGGTTCACCGAGCCCAACGCCCGCCTCAGTACCGGCCTGCGGGCCCCCGTCCACCCCTCCACCGCCGGACACAGCCTCTGGTTCCTGCGCCACGAGCTGGACAAGGCCCGCGCCGCCGCCCGGCTCGCCGCCGACCCCGCCACCCGGCTGCTGATCTCCGACCGAAACCACCTCGGCGCCCTGGCCTACTGCTGGGCGACCCGCGCGGACGACAGCCTCCCTACCGCACCGCCCGCGACTTCTACGCCCGCCACATCGCCGCCGCCCTGCCCGAGCAGGTCCTGACGGCGATCCTCCTGGTCAGCCCCAGCGAGAGCCTGACGCGCCGGGGAACGTGGCCGAGCGGCCACGCTGGCAGCAGTGGTTCGACCAAGGGCTGCTGGAGCGGCTGCACGTCTTCTATACCGACATCGCCCCGACCCTGTGTCCCACCCCGCCGGTGATCATCAAGACCGACGGCGCCACCCCGGACACCGTCCTCGCGCAGGTCAGCGGACTCCTCGGTGAAGCCGGGCTCACCAACATGGCGACGCGGCTCACCGCCGCCCCCGCTCCGGAGTCCCGCCCGGAACTGGACCCCCAGTTCCGGCCCGTGTACGACGCGCTCGGTGGACTGGAGTCCTTCGGCCACCCCTTCACCGAACCGTTCGCCCACCGCGGCGGCACGGTCCAGCTCTGCCAGCTCGGCGCTCTGCACCGTGACCGGGCGGGGAAGACCGGGCTGTGGGACCTGCTGGCCGAACCCGCCCGAGGGGCCGCCTAATGACCGCCCACACCCCCGTCGTCGTCGGCGTCAACCTCGGCCACGACGGCGGCGCCGCCCTCATCACCGACACCACGATGGTCGCCATCAGCGAGGAACGTCTCAACCGCACCCGCTACAGCCCCGGCTGGCAGGCCGCCCTCCTGTACTGCCTGCGTGCCGCCCAGGTGCAGCTCCAGGACGTGGACGTGATCGCGGTCAGCGGCATCGGTCACCATCCGCCCACCGCCGGCGAGACCGGCCTGACCCACCTCGGCATCGACCCGGCCCGGATCGTCCCCGTCGACCACCACCTCAGCCACGCGTACACCGCGTACTGCCTCAGCCCGTACGACGAGGCAACCGTCCTGGTGGTCGACGGCGGCGGCAACAACCACGACACCGAGACCTACTACGCCGCCACCCGCGACGGCATCGACCGCCTCGGCGGCAACCCGCCCGAGCGGCCCCGCGCGGGCGGCATCGGTGCCACGTACGAGGCGTTCACGAACTGGCTCGGGTGGCACGAACAGGAAGCCGGGAAGACGATGGCCCTCGCCTCCTACGGGGACCCCGGCACCCACCGGGCCCCGCTGTTCGACGTCACCGGTGCCACCGTCCACGGCCACCTCACCCGCACCCACGCCGCCGGCGTCGCTGAACTCGCGGAACGAACCGGCGCCGACTTCGGGCCGCCCGACAGCCGGGGCGGCGATCCACGCGGCACCGACGCCGCGGCGTATGTCCAGGCCCAGACCGAGCAGGCCCTGAGCGCCCTGGCCGAACAGACCATCGCCGCCACCGGCCTGGGCAACCTGTGTTTCGCCGGCGGCGTCGCCCTCAACTGCGTCGCCGCCGACAAACTCCGCCGCCTGGACACGGTCAGCGGATACTTCGCGCCGCCAGCCTCCTCCGACCGGGGGCAGGCACTCGGGTGTGCCCTGTACGCATGGCATCAGATGACTGGCGAGATCTCCCGCCGTCCGCTCGCGCACGACTACTTCGGCCGCACGTACACGGACACCGAGATCGAGCAGGCCCTCACCCGTGACCCGCGCTCCGGACTCGCCGAGCGTCGACGGACGCCGTACCGGTGGCGACGGGAGAGCGACATCGCAGCCGCGGCCGCGCAGATGATCGCGGACGGACGGATCATCGGCTGGTTTCAGGGCGGCAGCGAACTAGGCCCCGTGCTCTCGGTGGCCGCAGCATCCTTGCCGACCCCGCACGACGTCCAGTTCGGAGGCACTGAACAACCGCATCAAGCACCGCGAGCCATTCCGTCCCTTCGCGCCGGCCGTCCTCGCCGACCACGCACGTAACTGGTTCGAGCTCGACGTGCCCAGCCCCTTCATGTTGCTGGCACCGCCGGTCAGGGCTGACCGAGCGGACAGGATTGCGGGAGTGGTTCACGTCGACCGGACCGCCCGTGTCCAGACCGTCGACCCGAGCGCGGCCCCCGCGTTCGCATCCCTGATCGAGCACTTCCACCAGATCACCGGAACCCCGGTCGTACTCAACACGAGTTTCAACGACCGGGAACCCATCGTGGAAACCCCCGCGCACGCACTGGCCACGTTCCAGGCGTGCGACCTGGACGCCGTATGCATCGGGGGCTACCTGGTCGAGCGGGACTGAACTGCCTGCCAGACTGAACCTCATGAACACTCTGCCCCTCCGCGAGGCGGCCCGAGCCGTCGTTCTCGACTCCCACCAGCGCGTCCTGCTACTGGCCTACGACGAGAACGGCGGCTTCTGGGCGACCCCGGCGGCAGTCTGGAACCCGGCGAGGACTACCCCACGGCCGTTCTGCGGGAACTCGGCGAAGAACTCGGCGCCACGGACGTCACCCTGAGCGCTCAGGTCGCTGAACGCCAGCAGGACCATTCCGTGGGCGGCCACCAGGTCCGCCAGGTCGAAAAATACTTCCTCACTCACATCGAGGCTTCGGACCTTGACCCGGCTCGCGCGACCCAGATCGACAACATCCGGGCCAGCCGCTGGTGGACGCTCCAAGAACTCCAAAACACCAAGGAGACGGTGTATCCAGTCGGCCTTGCCGACCTGATCGCTGATCTCCTCAAGCACGGCACTCCGGAGCAGCCAACCGTTCTTGGCTGAACGCTCCGAGGGCCTATTCCGCGAACTGACGGACGGTTTGCCGCCCGAGTCTCACCATCCCGGTCCCTTCGGTCCGCACCGAGGGGGCCGTCGTACGTTTCGGCCGTCGCACGTCTGCGGGCAGCCCACAGCGCCGCCGCAAGAGCCGACATCCTGTCTAACGCTTCTGCAGAGCGGGGGTGACGAGCCGTCACCCCCGGGGCGGACATCCCCCGTGCCTCGTTGACGCCCGGACTCCACCAACGGCAAGCCGACATGAACAGGGATAAGACCAGACATTCCCCTGTGAGCAGGGCGGGACGGGCTTGAAAAGTGCTCCGACACGCGTGATTCGTGATGCACGGAAGGGGTCGGAGATGGCAAGATACGGATCATGGCCGGGACTGGGAACAAGCGGATGCTCACCAACCGTGAGTCGAGCTATGACCCTGCCTCCGGCGAGAACTGGCGGATCACCGTCAACCTGCCGCCCGTGGTGGCGGAGGCCCTGATCCCCAAGCTGCGGGAGATTCACCCCGCCTGGCCGCCGCCGGACTCATCGGCGCCGTCGTGGAGCACCTGGTGCTGCGTGGCGACGTGCCGCTGGACTGGAAGCGCACGGCCGAGATGGTGAAGAAGGAGATCGAGGGGATCGAGGGTGCACAGCGCCCGTCCAACCCGGCTCAGGACGCACCCCTCCCTCGGGGTAGTCGCCATGGGGGCATATCGACGTAACTGATACACGCCCCGGGGACTGACCCGCGGGGCCATACGAAAACTGAATCCCGAGGCACTGTCAGCGATCGGTTTGGTCGCCAGTGAGCTGACCAGGGCCTCTTCCATCGACTTCGGCGACATCGCCCGATGCGGGCTTTGTGCTGCCTGATGTCGTTCAGTTCTGGAGACCATCATAGCCACAGGTCCCCGGGCCGGCACCTCCTTGCCCGAAAGCGGTGTGTCACGCGCGCCGTTCACGGGAGTACCCACCGCCGAGCCCCGCACGCACAGGGCCGCGGCCACTGAGCCGCTGTTCCCCCTTCCCAGCACTCCGACGCTGCCCCGGCAGCAGACGGAGGACAACACCGAGAGCGCAGCAGAGCGAGCCCGCGTGGCCGCCCTGCTGCTGGACGACCTCCTGTTCGCCGCCCCCGTCTTCTGCATCGACAGCGGAAACTCGAAGGTGGCCACCGACCGGCCGCTGAAGTTCCTCAGCGAGGCCGCCGAGTTCGTCCGTACCGGCCGCGCAGCCTCCTACGTCGCCACCCTCCGGGAAAGCGCGGTCGCCGTCGACATCGACGGTGACGACGACGACTGGAGCACCAGCGCGCTCGAACACCTCACCAGCCGCGCCAGGGAACTGGACGGCTGGTTCGTGACCCGACGCTCCGGCGGCGGCGCCGGCCGCTGGCACCTGATCGCGTGTTTCCGCACCCAGGCCGCCCGCGCCGAGTTCAAGACCACGGTGGAGACCGTCCGCGCTCACTGGGGCGCCACGGCCCGCCAGATCGACTGGCGCCGTACCCTCCGCCCGCTCTCCGCACCGCACCGCAAGAGCGGCCGCGTCGACCTCCCCGAGTTCGTGGAGGGGGCTTCCAACACGCTGCCGTCGTGGGCCATGAACATGCCCCAGTACACCCGGCCGGTCACAACTCTGCGAAAGGAAGTTCCGGCAACTCCCTGGCAGCGTCGTATCTCCACGATTCCGGAGGGGAGTTCTGGGAGCGTCTTCGTAAGCCCGGCCCCGATTACTGGGTGGACCGGTCCCTGAGCGAACTGCTCTCTACCGCCCGCCTCATCATTGCGGGGTTCGACGCCGACGCCGCATGGCAGGTAGTCAGCGACCCCGCGCACCTCGGTTTCCACCGCGCCCGCAAGCGCGGCCACCGCTGGTGGGTGAAGCACTGCTGGAACGCGGCCGTCGAGTACGTGGACGACCACCGGAACAGCCGCACAGGGAAATCAGCGTCCGAGCGCTGGAAGAAGGTCACAGGCCCGCTTCTGGCAGGCGTACGGAAACTCCACTGGCCGAACTGGACCACCGCCACCCGGCACAGCAGGGAACACATCCTCGCGGCTATCGGGGACCGCATGGCGCGTCAGGGGCTGGCCTGCCGGCCGCTGCCGGAACGGGATCTGGAGAACGACACGGGGAAGTCCCGGAACACGATCCGGGACGCCCTGGAGGCGTTCGTGGAGGACGGAGTCCTCATCCGGACCCGGACGTACGACCAGAGCATGGGCCCCAAGGCGTCGCACGAGTTCAGCCTGAACCTGCTCGCCCTGGACTTCCGTGCTGAAACTTCTGAACCACCCTGTAGTCACTCCCCCGCCCCCGCAGCCGGTCCTGGTTCAGCCTCGCTACGACCCTGGCCCTCCACCCCGGCCCCTCACCGTCACGCAGCTCTACACCCTCAGCGGCTACACCCCCACCCCTCACCGACCCGGGCCCAGCTGACGAACGTGGAGACCGGCCTCCAGGTGCTGAGGACGCTCCGCATTGCCCAGGCCGGACGGAAGGGCTGGGAGCTCACGGGCCAGGCGGTGCGGGAACTGCGGTCCATGACTCAGCGGAAGGCAGCAACGGCAGCACGGATCGAGCGCGAGCGGAGTGCGTTCGCGCGGGCATGGGAGGCCACGAGGGAGAAGTTGCAGCGCCGTTGGCAGGAGCAGAAGGAGAAGGCCCTCCAGAGGCGTGCAGCGGCCGACCAGAGCCGTCGCGAGCAGTGGTGGGCGAGTTTGCCCGCAGAGGAGAGGAAGACCCGTCGAGACGAGTGGAAGGCCCGTTTCCGTGAGCTGACGCAGGCCCAGCAGAAGGCCCGGGTCACCGAGTTGCGCGAGCGCCGGTACATGGCGAAGTGGGGAGCTGCCGCCTAGGTGAGTATCGCCGGGTAGCCGCCCGCCAGTTCGGCAGCGCGAACCCTGCCAGCAAACTCAGAGTTTGCCGCAGGGTGTAAAACCATGTGTAAAACAGGGTGTGACAAGGTGCTCTCCACCCCCTCTGACCTGCCCTTTCCACGTGCTGCATCCTGACCACCCACTCCCATCGTCCCTCAGGAAGTGGGTGGTCAGGATGCAGCACGTGGGTTCAGATCAGAGGGGGTGGGGGAGCACAGGTTGAGTGTGGTGGAGGTAGAAGAGGAACTGAGAGGAGGAGAGTGAGAGTGAGTGAGAGAGAGTGAAAGACAAAGACGAAGGACAAAGACAAGGACAAAAGAGAAAGACAAAGACGAAAGACAAGAGGAGAGAGAGAAGATTTTAAGAACTAGGGTGGGCCGGTGGGTGGTACGGAGGAGTGGTATCTGCAAGTTTTCGCTGGTGAGTTACTGGGCGGGGATCGGCAGCGAAACTTGAAACCGGTGGGGGTACTTGCTCCGGCGGGGGCGGTGGGTTCGTCGGGAGGGTGCCGCCAGGAGGTGGGTCGGTGTGCGAACGGTGATCGGCTCTGATCTGTGCCGTCGTGATGCAACCTGTCCACCGGTGGCGAGTTCCGCGTCTTGAGGGTGTTGGTTCGCTTGCTTCCGTCGGCGGCGAGCTGTCGAGTTCGCCCCGTGGTGGGTGGCTGGGCGAGTCGGAGAGTTTCCGTCGGAGTGGGGCGAGGTTACTGAAGTGGGCGCCCTTCGGGCGGCGTTTGGTGGTCCGGCGGCGTTCACCTGGCGGCAGACGTCGGCCCCGGGGGCCTTTGGTCTGCCACCAGGGCGCCGGACCTTGGTCGACCCCTGGCGGGGTCGGCTGCTTGATCTGGTGGTGGCCTCCTACGTCGGCCACCACGGCAGGGGCCTCGTTCCTCGGCCCCTGCGGGCGGGCGAGGCCGGTTTGAACCTCAGAGTTTTGCCGTGTGCCGCACGGCGCGCGTTCGTAAGTCACGGTGGGAGTTGGTTGTCGTGGAGGTTGTAGTCCGCGAAGTGGTGGTGCCCAAGGGTAAGAACTGGCGGCTTACCGAGCGGGACGTGCCGGTTCTGGAGTGGATCGGCCGGTGGTTCGGCGTAACGGCAGAGCAGGTCACGCGGCAGTTCACGGGAGACGGCGGAGTTCTGCCGTCTCGTCAGGTGGTGTACCGGAGGCTCCGAGCGCTGACGTCGATGGGTCTGCTGTCAGCCGGCCAGCTTCCCGGACGGCGCGCTCAGGTGTTCTGGCTGACGAAGTCTGCGACGGAACTGCTGAACATTCCTGGGAACGCAGTGACGCCGAATATCAAGGAGTACAACCACGACCTGGCCGTGGTCGATCTGGCTCAGTACATCAGCAGCATCAGGCCGGACGATGAGCTGGTGACCGAGCGGGAGATCCGTGCTCGCGATACCCCGAACCAGTACGCGAGCACGGAGCCCACCTATGCGGTGTCGACCGGGGAGAACGGGCGCGGCCGCCGTTACCCGGACCTGGTGGGTCTACGTCCGGACGGAACCGTGTGGGCCCACGAGCTGGAGCGAACCCAGAAGGCGCGTCCGCGTCTCGTGAGGAACATGCTGCTGTACGTCAACGCCGATCACATCAGTTACGCCATGTACTGGGCCTTTCCCAAACTGCTGAAGAACGTGGAGCAGGCCGCGGAGGAAGCGAACGCTTCCGCCGTCGAGCTGGGGCGGGGACAGAAGATCTTTGTCCGCGTCTGGGATGTAGAAGAACGGGGAGCAGAGTGAGTACGCCACGGAGCCAGCGAGCACGAGGGAACATCGCAGGCGGACCTACGACGAAGTGGCAGGGTTCGCAGCCCATCAACCCAAACTCCGGTGAGGCCGTGGCGAGGGCGGCAGGGGTGATCCTGGCCGTCCTGAACCCGGTCGCGGCGATTCTCGTGCTGGTCCTGGTCGCGGCCGGCCGCCGCTTCCCGCCGCGGGCCCGGCACTGGGTGTGCTGGACCGGGTGGGGTGCCGTAGTCGTCGGTGCGCTGATCGGCTTCTTCCGGTGGTACCTGGTGCCGTACCGCGAACTGGGTACGGCGATCTGGGACAGCCCGAACCGGGCCGCTCTGGCAGAACTGGCCCAGGAGAACTGGGCGAGCTGGGTGGGCAACCAGATTCCGTTCAGCGTGACCGTCGCGGCCGGGATCGGCGGAGCCTGGCTCATCCGGCGAGCGAAGTTCACGGCTGCGTGGCGGACGGTGAAGGACCCGGTGCCGCAGAAGCGGATCGAGGCGAAGCTGCGGGAGCTCGCGCAGAACGATGACCGTCCCCCGGCGCAGAGTTTGGACGACCTGCGTATCCGGCTGGGCGTCGACAAGATGACCGGCGACGCGTGCGAGATCAGCGGCCGTGCGATGAGGCGCCACGGATTCATCCCGGGAGCATCCGGCTACGGAAAGTCCCGCACGATCGAGCAGCTGGTGTACGAACTGGTCGTCAGTCCGCACGCGCGGCCCCTGGGCATCGGGTTTCTGTTCGCCGACATGAAGGCGGACCCCATGCTGATCGAGGCGATGGCCGGAGGAGCGCATCACGCGGGGCGCCGGTTCAAACTGGTCACGGTCACGGGAGCGGGCACGACGTACAACCCCATCCGCCACGGTTCCGCCGAGCAGATCCGCAGCCGGATCGTGGAGTGCCTGGACCAGGTGGCCGGCGGCGGGTTCTCCGAGCCGCACCACCGAGAGGCCGCTGAAGAGTTCCTGCTGTACGCCGTCCGGGCCCTGGACGACCTGGTTCGCGGAGGCGTCACCGAGTTGTTCCCCGACGGGACGACGAGGGCCTGGCGCCGCGACCTCCCCGACCTGGCCCGTCTGCTGACCCTGAAGTCTCTCGGCTCCCGGACGAACCACTTCTCGCCGCGGCTGCAGAAGGAACTGGGCGACTACCTGAACTACCTCAACACCGAGGCGAAGGACCTGAAGCGCTCGATCCCGGGCCTGGCCACCCGCATCCGGAACCTGGTGTCGGGCGACGCCGGCCGCGTCCTGATCGAGACCCAGGACGGTGTCGACCTCTACGAGTCGGTCAAGCGCGGCGACATCGTCCTGTTCTCTCTCGCGGCGAACACCGACGCGAAGGCGGCGCGGCAGATCGGCAACCTGTTTCTCACCGACCTCGGGTCGGTCGGAGACCGGCTGCTGGCGGAGAACTTCGGAGAGAACGGCGGACTGTTCATCGCGGGCGTCGATGAGTTCAGCGGACTCGGCGGATCGACGATGACGGGTTTGTTCCAGCGGTTGCGCGCCGCCGGCGGCGGTCTGTTCGTGTGCACCCAGGACCTGGCGGACCTGGCCGACGTGTCCGACGCCTTCCTGGCGGCCGTGCTCACCAACGCGGACGTGCTGATCCTCCACCGCACCAAAGCGTCCGCGGAACAGGTCTCCGAATTGCTGGGGACGTACGAGGGGTGGGAGGAGACGCTTCAGGTCCAGGAGGACATCGGAGTTCTCGGCTCGACCACGGCCGGGTCCGGAGTCGGCTCCCTGCGCCAGGTCGACCGTTTCAAGGTCCACCCGAACCAGCTTCGGGAACTGGGTGTCGGCGAGGCCATCGTCGCCATCGGTCACCCGGAGGACTCTTCCCAGACGGTGCAGATGGCCCTTGCCCCGCGGTACCCGGTGCCGGAGGCCGAGCCGGACGAGGTGCTGGAGCAGCAACCGCCGGTCGACCTCACGAAGGAACTTCCCCTGCGTCGCCGCCGGCCCGCAAGGACGTCGAGGCCGTCGAGGTAATCCCGGAGAGCGCGCCGGAGGATGGCGCCGAGTTCGAGGGCTGGGAGGAGGAGCCTCCGGAGGTCGAGGAGGAACCGGTCGAGGCGGACGAGAAGGAGACCGTGGAAACCGGCGATGACGCGGCAAAGGCGCCCGCGGAGGAAACTCCGGTCATCGTGCCCAGGCCCACGCCGAGCCCGTCCCCAGCAACGCCGAAGCCAGCCAGCGACCCGTTCTGACGAGGGGCTGAGGTTCACGATTTTCTGCCTCCGGCGGGCCCTTACTCCCAAGGGGGTGGGGGCTCCGTCGTTGTGTGCGGGCCGGGGAGTGGCTGGGGTTGGGGGTGGGCGGGGGCTCCCTCGGCCGGACGGTCACCCTTCGGGCTACCACCGAACCTGCGGGGGTGCCAGGCCGAGCCGCTTCGCGGTCGCTTCGCGAGCCTGGCACCCCCGCAGTACCGGCGGTCGGGCGGAGCTGCCCGACCGACCGAGGGAGCCCCGCCCACCGGGCGGAGTTGTGGCGGAGGCCGCCGGGAAGGCCCGCGCGGGTGGGGCGGAAACCGCCGCTGACCTGCGGAAAGATGTGATGCAGGTCACCCGTTCGGAGGGCTGTTCCAGGTGGACTCAGGCACTCGAATAAGGCAGAATTAGTGATGTCGGAAGGGGATGGCAGCCCCGGACGACAGGCCCGAACCTTCAACACCAGGGAGACCGCGTGAACACCGAGACCGGCACCGCGAAGCACTGGATCGTGGACGCCTACGACGCCGTTCTGGTGGACGGCGTGATCGTTCACGACCTGTTCAACGTCGCCCGCGTCTGCATGACGTGCCACATGGAGACCGGTCTTACCGGCCCGTGCCTGCGGGAGAACCCCTTCCGACCCCGGAGGAGATCACCCAGGTCGCGACGCTCGCCGAGCTGCACGAGGCCGCGCGTATCGCGTTCGGCATCCTCCCGCTGTGGATGGTCGACGCCATCGCGCGGGGCGAGCTGGACGCGTACGCCCCGGACGACCGGCGGAAGCGGCTCAGCCGGGCGCGTCAGTCGCTCGCGTACGCCGAGCTGCACCGCCGGGCGCTCGACACCGAGTAAGCAACCGCACGAGCCCCACCGTCCGGGGCGGGATGGCAGCCCGCCCCGGACGAGCCCCGAACCTTCAACACCGCAAGGACGCACAGCATGAGCACTCAGCCCGTCAAGCCCGAGACCGTCGCCCCCGAGTGGCCCGCCGCGAAGCCCGCCGACATCGACGCCGCCACGGCGTCCGCCATCATCGAGGCCCGCGCGATCAGCGAGGAGCTGACCAAGGAGCACGGCGTTCCGGCCGTCATCGTCGGGCACGGCATCGACCCGGTCACCAACGGGCCCGTTGTGCGCGTCGACACGGCGGAAGGGCTCATTGCCCTTGCGATCCCGGCGGTTGGTGAGCCGTACGTCATCCAGCGCGGCGGACAGCGCCTGTTGGGGCTCCAGGCCGTCCGCCGCCCGCGCGCCCAGGTCGCCACCGTCGCCCGCCAGTTCGTCGGAGTGCTCCAGGCCCGCAACCTCGTGTGACCCACGTCACTCGAACGGGGGACGCGAGAGGCTGGACCCGCACCCCTAGATAAGGCAGAATTAGGGATGTCGGGAGGGGATGGCAGCCCCTCCCGACACCGGCCCGAACCTTCAACACCGGGAGACGCGATGCGGAACACCCCCACCACCGCCGAGCAGGCGCAGGAGAACTTGCAGGCCACTAAGGCACTGCTCGGACTCCAGCAGCGCGGATACCTGCACGCCGCCGAGCGCCGTTCCTTCGGCTGGATCGCCGTGATCAAGCGGGGTGAGCCCCCGGTCGTCATGCACTCCCCAAGGGCGTCATGCAGTTCGTGGCCAACCACGGGATGCCCCAGAACCTGGAACCCGTCCGCCGCTAGCCGAGCCCCGCCGGGAGGGGTGGCAGCCCCTCCCGGCCCCCGAACCTTCAACGAGGAGCCACGCAATGCCCCGGAACAACAACCACAACGCCCGCCAGAACGACGGAAGCCGGTACGGACTGGCCATCGTCGTCGGCATCGGTGCCCTGTTCGTGGGGGCGCGATCGGCCTTGACGGCGTGTGGTGGCTGATTCAGCACCTCATCCCCGCACTCGTCGTGGTCGGCACGCTGGGCGTGGTCCTGAAGATGCTGGACCGCCGCCGGAGCTGACCCGCGCCGTGCGGTCCCCGGTCCGAGCCGGGGACCGCACGGCGGCGGTAGCGGACGCGCCTGGCGGCGCGGCACCTCTTGTTCGGCCCTTCGGGGCCGGTGGCCGCGCGGCGGCCGGGGCCCGCTGACGCGGACCAGGCCCTCCTTCGTCGGGCCGAACGGACGCCCCTGGCGGGGCGGTGGTGTTGGTGGCCCGGTGCGTGCTCGCCGGCCCCGGCCTCCTTCGTCGGCCGGTGCCGTCGGCACCGGGCCGTGGACGCGCCTGGCGGCGCGGCACCTCTTGTTCGTCCCCTTCGGGGCCGGCGGCCGCGCGGCGGCCGGGGTCCGCGGGGCGGACCGGGCCCTCCTTCGTCGGGCCGAACGGGCGCCCCTGGCGGGGCGGCTGTTCCCCTTCGGGTCCGCTCGCGCGGACCGCCGGGACCGTCCGCGCCGGCCGAGGCGGAGTCCGGGGTGCAGATCGGCGCGGACATCGAGCGCGTACGCCGGTGGGGAGTTCAATTGCATTGCATTACGGTGCAGTGAAATGAAATGGATCGGGGCGAGCCGGATGCGCCTCCGGCGGGGGCCCTTACTCCCAAGGGGCGGGGGCTCCGTCACCGTGTGCGGGCCGTGGGTGGCTGGGGTGGAGGGGTGGCCGGGGTCTCCCTCGGCCGGTCGGTCACCCGGAGGGCTACCCGGAACCCGGCGGGGCCGCCAGGCCGGGCCGCTTCGCGGTCGCTCCGCGAGCCTGGCGGCCCCGCCGGAACCCGGGTACGGGCGAGCCTGCCCGACCGACCGAGGGGAGCCCCGCCCACCGGGCGGAGCCGTGGCGGACGCCGCCCGGCGAGGCCGCCGCCGGTGGGGCGGGAACCGCCCCTGACCTGCGGAAATGTGTGATCCAGATCACCCCCGAGACCCCTGTTTCAGGTGGACCCGGACCCGCAAATAAGGCAGAATTAGTGATGTCGGAAGGGGATGGCAGCCCCGGACGACGAACCCCGAACCTTCAACACCAGGGAGCGACCGTGACCGTCAAGACCGAATGGATCGACACGAAGGACGTGCAGGTGGGCGACAAGATCGCCTGTCTGCTGAGCGACGCCCGCGCTTACCCGAGCGTCACGGGCTGGACGGACCGAGTGCTGGAGCTGAGCAAGCACGGCCTGAAGGACGTCACGCACCGGACGTTCCAGGTCAGCGGCGCCCCGTGGTGGGCGGAGGACATGACCACCTTCGACCTGTCGGGACAGGCGCTGATCGTCTCCCGCGAGGTGAAGGAGGACCAGGAGCCCGAGCGCGGGGATGGCGCGGGGATGCCGTCCATCGAGCAGATGCAGAGCTGGATGTCCGACGGCGGAGCCGAAGCCCGCGACGGGTGCTGGGTGGAGCCGGACGGCACCTGTGAGCACGGCTCGCCGTCGTGGCTTCTGGCCATTGGCGTGATCTGACCATTCGCGGCCGGGCGGGGGCGACGCCCCCGCCCACACCCCGAACACTTCACGAGAGAAGGAGCTCCCCCGTGGACACCGCAGACCAGCAGCGGCATCAGAGCGGCAACGGCGAAATCCAGGCAGGGCAGAAGCTCCCCGGAGCCAAGATCCGCATCACCCCCGTGCCCCAGTGGTACGAGGGCCCTCCCTTCCCGCACGTCGTGCTCAGTGACATGCCCATTCACGTGTACTACGAGAGGGCCGACGAGAGCGGCGGCGAATGGCCCCCGGCGCCCGTTGCCTACGGACCCCGCCGAGAAGCGGGCAAGGGGTACGCAACTTCCTGCACAGCAGCCTTTGGGGACTGGTCGTCAGCGAGGCGACCGTCACTGAAGACGGAGTGATCCGATACCGGCAGTCGCCCAGGCACTCCGTCCGGCGCTTCGAACCGGACCCGGCGGCGGGAGTGCTCATCCACGACCCAGAAAGGCAGGTCACCGCTCCCGGCTACCGGATCACTCCCCCGACGGCGGAAGCTACCTGTGGAGCCGTCACGCCATGCTCGGAGCCATTGAGGTCTGCCGCCGCGAAGGGCCGATCGACTGGCCCAGCGGATGGGCTCACCTCATGCCCGGTGGGGGCGTCCGCTTCGCATCAGGGGGATTTCCGTGGTCGGGCCCCAGGAGTGGGCCGCCGAACCCGTGGCCGAGCCCGGCGACTTCGGGGCCCCGTGTGCGGACTGTGGCCACTTCCGGACGGATCACACTCCGGGCCACGGGTGGCGACGCTATCGCCGCGACAAGACCGGATGCGGAACGTGGACCGCCGAGCCGACCCGATAGCAGCATCCCCGCCGCCCCCTCGGTCACGCGAGGCGGGGCGGCGCCGCCGCGGCGGTAGCGGACACGCCTGGCGGCGTGGCGGTGTTGGTGGCCCGGTGCGTGCTCGCCGGCCCCGGCCTCCTTCGTCGGCCGGTGCCGTCGGCACCGGGCCGTGGACGCGCCTGGCGGCGCGGCACCTCTTGTTCGGCCCCTTCGGGGCCGGCGGCCGCGTGGCGGCCGGGGTCCGCTGGCGCGGACCAGGCCCTCCTTCGTCGGGCCGAACGGACCGCCTGGCGGCGGGCCGCCCGTTCGGGTCCGCTGGCGCGGACCGCCGGGACCGAGCGCGCCAGCCGAGGTGGAGTCCGGGGTGCACCTGGTCGTGGTGGAGAAGGACCGCCTCCGGCGGGGCCCTTACTCCCAAGGGGCGGGGGCGCGGGGCGAGTTGGGGCCCGGTGGGTGGCTGGGGTGGAGGGGTGGCCGGGGTCTCCCTCGGCCGGTCGGTCACCCGGAGGGCTACCCGGAACCCGGCGGGGCCGCCAGGCCGGGCCGCTTCGCGGTCGCTCCGCGAGCCTGGCGGCCCCGCCGGAACCCGGGTACGGGCGAGCCTGCCCGACCGACCGAGGGAGCCCCCGCCCACCGGGCGGAGCCGTGGCGGACGCCGCCCGGCGAGGCCGCCGCCGGTGGGGCGGGAACCGCCCCTGACCTGCGGAAATGTGTGATCCAGATCACCCCCGAGACCCCTGTTTCAGGTGGACCCGGCCCCCTGAATAAGGCATAATTAGTGATGTCGGAAGGGGATGGCAGCCCCGGACGACGAACCCCGAACCTTCAACACCAGGGAGCGACCGTGACAACCGATCAGGTCGAGAACACGCCGGTGGACAACCGGTACCGGTCCGTAACGCTTACCTTCGCCGGAGACGGCGAGTGCTCCGCGTGCGGGCACGAGGAAACCCTGCTGTACTCCGGCGGCGAACTCGCCCGGGTGTGCCCCGCGTGCGTGGCCGCGACCTTCCCGCCGCCGCCGTGGGAGGGCGACTGCCCGCCCGAGAAGGCGGATGTCGTGATCACCCACACCCGCGCCGACGGCACCCTTCTGGAGGGCTCGCGGAAGGGAGACGGGATCTTTGAGGCGATCCGCCCGCATGGGTGGCGGTTCTTCCGTTCGCTCGGATGCCTGGGTCTCAACCACTCCCGGGACAGGTCGGCGGACCGGTACAAGATCGACCCGGCGGCGAAGGCGATTCGCGAACTGGGCTTCACCGTGTGCGTCGTCGTCAACGAGGACGAGCGCCGCGCGTTCGCGGACGCCGAGGCCGACCGCGAGGAGCGGGCCGAGAGCCGGACCGAACGGTTCGAGGACCGGGCCAGCCGCGCCACCGCATCGTCCGATGCCGCTTACGCGCGGTCGAAGCAGATCGGCGAGCGCTTTTACATGGGGCAGCCGATCCTGGTTGGGCACCACAGCGAAGGACGCGCCCGGCGGGACCATGCCCGGATGGACAACGCCATGCGGAAGTCCATTGACGAGGAGAGCGCGCCAAGCACTGGGCCCAGCGGGCGGAGTCGTCCGGCGCGTACGCGGAGCACCGGAAGGACCCGGCCCGGACCCTGCGCCGGATCGAGACCAAGGAAGCGGACTTGCGCGGGGTCATCCGCTGGCAGCGCGGGGAGTCCAACAACGGCTATTCCGTGCGGCTCTCGCCGGCCGTCGTGGGCGAGCTCTCGCGGCGGCGCGACGAGCTCACCGAGGAAGTCGGTTACTGGCGGTCGATCGTGGCCAAGGCGGAGGCCGAGGGGTTCAAGGTGTGGGGGCCGACGACTTCACCAAGGGCGATTTCGTGCGCTCCCGCGGATCGTGGTACGAGGTGCTGCGGGTCAACAAGAAGACGCTCACGGTGGCGTGGAACCTCCGCCTTGCTCCGAAGACAGTCATGACCGCCGCAGATGCGACCTTCGAGGACGGGCGCGTCGGCAGGCAGCCGGTGGACTACTCCGACGTCAAGACGCGCATGAGCGCCGGAGACATGGCGCGCTATCTGGAGCGTGACCGTACGCCCAGCATCGCCGACGCCAAGGCGCTCATGGACGGCGTGACCGCCACCAGCACCGGGGACCAGGACCAGGCCCCGGCGGAGGTAGAGGGGTCCGCCGATATCCCCGAGCGTCTGCGGGACCTGCTGGCCGAGGGCGAGCAGCTGCTGAAGCTGCCCGAACGCGAGTGGAGTTTCACCAGCGCGTGCGGGCGGGTGTACCGGGTGCGGGTGGTCACCGGGCGGGAGGTCACGGACCTGCGTTTTGAGGTTCGCACCGTCAGCGCGAGCGGTACGGCTGTCGGTGTGGGCAAGGACTGGACCGGCGCGCTGGAGGTGATCCGGGAGCACGCCGCGGCGGCCGGTGAGCACGAGGGCAAGCAGTGCCCGCGCTGCGGCCGGACGTGGGGCAAGGGGTTCGGGAGCCCGGAGGCCCCGGCCACCTGCACCCCGGGTCACTGGTCGTACTGCGACCGCGCCGCCGTACCGGTGGAGCAGGACGCTCCCAAGGACGCCCCGGCCAAGCCGAAGGCGAAGAAGCGCACGAGCGGGCCGAAGATGGTCATCGTCACCGCCGCCTACGGGTCGAGGCAGGCCCGCATGGTCTACGCGAACGGCCGGGGCACCGTGCGCGAGGACATCCCGGCCGTCTTCATCGACGCGCCCGAGGGCGTGAAGTTCAACGAGGGCCCCGCCTCCGCCGCCGTCTGGCAGGGGTGGACGAGGTCCTGGAGAAGGCCGGGTTCATGCGACTCGGCGGCCGGACCGGAATCCGCTTCGGGAAGTCCGCGCCAAGATCACCGAACGGGAGGACACGGAGCCGGTCGCAGCCGCATCCGCGCCGCAGAGCCCGGCGAGCTGAACACCCCGCCGAGAAGCCCGGCGCCGCCCCCTCGTTCACGCGAGGCGGGGCGGCGCCGTCGCGGCGGTAGCGGACACGCCTGGCGGCGTGGCGGTGTTGGTGGCCCGGTGCGTGCTCGCCGGCCCCGGCCTCCTTCGTCGGCCGGTGCCGTCGGCACCGGGCCGTGGACGCGCCTGACGGCGCGACGACCTGTTGGGCCCCTTCGGGGCCGGCGGCCGCGCGGCGGCCGGGGTCCGCGGGGCGGACCAGGCCCTCCTTCGTCGGGCCGAACGGGCGCCCCTGGCGGGGCGGCTGTTCCCGTTCGGGTCCGCTGGCGCGGACCGCCGAGACCGTCCGCGCCGACCGGTGCCGCCGCCGGGCAGCACCTGGTCACCGCGGTATCGGCAGCGGTGCGGTTCGCTCCGCGATCCGCGGCAGTGTCGGCGCGCGCCGAGGTGCGGTGCTCCGCGCCGCACAGGGGTGGTCCGCTGCGCTGGACCGGTCTGCAGGTGCACGCTTCGCGCGGGTGCCGTCGCTCCGCAACGACGGGAGGGACGCCCCGCTCCGCGGGGCGGGGCCCGCTATGTGGGCCGACAGGACCGCCTCCGGCGGGGGCCCTTACTCCCAAGGGGCGGGGGCGCGGGGCGAGTTGGGGCCCGGTGGGTGGCTGGGGTGTGGAGGCGGCCGGGGTCTCCCTCGGCCGGTCGGTCACCCGGAGGGCTACCCGGAACCCGGCGGGGCCGCCAGGCCGGGCCGCTTCGCGGTCGCGCGAGCGCGAGCCTGGCGGCCCCGCCGGAACCCGGGTACGGGCGAGCCTGCCCGACCGACCGAGGGAGCCCCCGCCCACCGGGGGAGCCGTGGCGGACGCCGCCCGGCGAGGCCGCCGCCGGTGGGGCGGGAACCGCCCCTGACCTGCGGAAATGTGTGATCCAGATCACCCGCCGAAACCCCTATTTCAGGTGGACCCGGCCCCCTAAATAAGGCATAATTAGTGATGTCGGAAGGGGTGGCAGCCCCGGACGACGAACCCCGAACCTTCAACCGAAGAGAGCCAAAGTGGATCTCAACGCCCTTGACCTCACCCGCATCGCGCTCGATGGTGCGAACGCTGAACTTCGACCGGTCTTCGATCCCGTGCTCCGCACCTTCAGTGTCCAGCTCTGGAAGGGTGGGGAGCCGTCCGGCATCCACGGTTTGACCGACGCCTTCCGCTACCCGGACGAGCCGCTGGAATCGCTCGACGCTTTTCTGGCTAAGCAGGGCGTTCGCGCAGTGACCGGTGACGAGGCGGTCGTGGTTTACGCCGGTCTCGTTTACGCCAAGGGTGGCCCGGACTGGGTGCTCCTTCAGATGGAGGTCGCGGCCAGCCAGCAGAGCTGAGCTTTCTGTCCGGACACCCGCCCCGCCCCGCCCCGCCCGAGCCGGCCGGGGCGGGCGGCGCCGCCGCGGCGGTAGCGGACACGCCTGGCGGCGTGGCGGTGTTGGTGGCCCGGTGCGTGCTCGCCGGCCCCGGCCTCCTTCGTCGGCCGGTGCCGTCGGCACCGGGCCGTGGACGCGCCTGGCGGCGCGGCACCTCTTGTTCGTCCCCTTCGGGGCCGGCGGCCGCGCGGCGGCCGGGGTCCGCGGGGCGGACCAGGCCCTCCTTCGTCGGGCCGAAGCGGACGCCCCTGGCGGGGCGACGACCTTGTCCTGGGTCCGCTGGCGCGGACCGCCGGACCCGTTCCCGCCGACCGGTGTCGTCGCCGGGCTGCACCTGGTCGTCGTCAGGAGGTCCGCCTCCGGCGGACGGTGCCGGTGCCTCCGGCATCGGCAGCGTTGCGGCCGCTCCGCGGGCCGTGGCAGTGTCGGCGCTTCGCGCCGCGGTGCGGTGCTCCGCGCCGCACGGGGTGGTCCGCTGCGCTGGACCGGTCTGCAGTGCACGCTTCGCGTGGGGTGTCGTCGCTTCGCGACGACGGCGAAGGGCGCCCCGCTTCGCGACGACGGCGAAGGGCGCCCCCGCTTCGCGACGACGGCGAAGGGCGCCCCCGCTTCGCGGCGGCGGGGCCCGCTGCGCGAGCCGGCCGGACCCATCGGCACCCAGCGACGCCGCCGGAAGCACTCAGTCGTGATGGAGAAGAAGGACCGCCTCCGGCGGGGCCCTTACTCCCAAGGGGCGGGGGCTCCGTCACCGTGTGCGGGCCGTGGGTGGCTGGGGTGTGGGGGTGGCCGGGGTCTCCCCTCGGCCGGTCGGTCACCCGGAGGGCTACCCGGAACCCGGCGGGGCCGCCAGGCCGGGCCGCTTCGCGGTCGCGCGAGCGCGAGCCTGGCGGCCCCGCCGGAACCCGGGTACGGGCGAGCCTGCCCGACCGACCGAGGGAGCCCCCGCCCACCGGGGGAGCCGTGGCGGACGCCGCCCGGCGAGGCCGCCGCCGGTGGGGCGGGAACCGCCCCTGACCTGCGGAAATGTGTGATCCAGATCACCCGCCGAAACCCCTATTCCAGTGGACCCGGACCCGCAAATAAGGCAGAATTAGTGATGTCGGAAGGGGATGGCAGCCCCGGACGACAGGCCCTAAACCTTCAACACCAAGGACAACGACGTGACGACCGAGACCGTCGAGCAGACCATCCCGACCACCTTCCGATTCGAGGACGTCCCGCTTTCCCAGCTCACCGCCCACCCCGGCAACGTCCGTGAGGACCTGGCCGTGACCGACCGGTTCCGCCGGAGCCTCCGCAAGAGGCTGCGGACGCCGCTGCTGGTGACCCCGCAGGCAGACGGCACGTACAAGGTGATCGACGGTCACCGCCGTCTGCTGGTCATGATCGAGGACAAGTGGGAGACCGTCCCCGTCGTGATCGACGACAGCCGGGCCGAGGACGAGGCCGGGCAGTACGTGGACATGGTCACCACCGCCGAACAGCGGGTGGGCCTGAACACGCGGGAGAAGGCCGCCGCCCTCTTCCAGGCGAGCGAGCTGGGGGCCGGGGTCAAGGCCATCGCGACCGAGACCGGGTGGACGCAGAAGGACGTGAAGACCGCCGTGCAGGTGGGACGCGCGGCCAAGACGATGGAGGCGGCCCAGGCCATTCAGTACGCCTGGACGCTCGACCAGCTCGAAGCGCTGGCCGAGTTCGAGGACGACCCGGAGGCCCTGAAGGAGCTGACCGAGGCGGCGCAGGGCGGGAACTTCTCCTACCGTCTGCGCAGGCTCCGCGACGACCGGGAGGAGACGGCGCGGCTGGCCAAGGAGCGGGCCGAGTTCGTCGCCGCCGGGCTGACCGTCATTGACGAGTACGAGGCCCTGCCGGACAGCGCGACCCGGATTCACGAACTGCGGACCCACGACGGGGCGAAGACGATCAGCGAGGAGGAGCACAAGGCGTGCCGGGGGCACGTCGTGGCCCCGGCGCAGTACGGCTCCCACTGGGTGACGTACTGCCTGAAGCCCGCCCTGTACGACCACGCCGTCTACCAGCCGCCCGGCAGCACCACGGCGACCACCAAGGCGGAGGACAAGGAGGCCCGCCAGCGCATCATCCAGGGGAACAAGCACTACAAGGCCGCGACCGCAGCCCGCCGTGAGTGGCTGAACACCTGGATGACCCGCAAGACGTTCCCGCGCGACGCGCAGGTGATCATGGCGCGGTTCGTCGCGGAATCGACCCTGCGCGGCGACGATCTCGGCATCGGTGACATCACCAGCGAGGACGGAACCCGCCTGGTCCGGGAATGGCTCGGCATCGCGGACGCCTCCCGGGCGAACACGATGACGGCCGAGATCCTGGCGAAGGCCGACGCCCGCCGCCTGGCACTGTTCCCCTTCATGGCCTGCGTCGCGTCGTACGAGAAGACGACCGGCCACAAGGACAACCGGCCCTGGCGCACGGACCGTCAGGGTCTGAGCAGCCACACGCGGAAGCGGATCGGCGCGTACCTCTCCATGCTCGTGCAGTTGGGCCACTCGGCCTCACCGATCGAACAGGCCATCATCGACGGCCAGGAGTACGACGGCACCGAGCACACGGCGAAGGTCTCCGCCGAGAAGGCGAAGGAGACGGGACAGGAACAGCTCGACTCGAAGTGACCGCAGGGCCGGGAGGGGCTCCCCCGGCCCGCGTACGGCAGCGTCGTCCTCACGGGCAGCGCCGCCGTACGCGGCGCGGTAGCGGACACGCCTGGCGGCGTGGCGGTGTTGGTGGCCCGGTGCGTGCTCGCCGGCCCCGGCCTCCTTCGTCGGCCGGTGCCGTCGGCACCGGGCCGTGGACGCGCCTGGCGGCGCGACGGCCTGTTGGGCCCCTTCGGGGCCGGCGGCCGCGCGGCGGCCGGGGTCCGCTGGAGCGGACCGGGCCCTCCTTCGTCGGGCCAAACGGGCGCCCCTGGCGGGGCGGCTGTTCCCGTTCAGGTCCGCTGGCGCGGACCGCCGGGACCGACCGCGCCGCCCGAGGCAGAGTCCGGGGTGCACTTGGTCGAGGTGGAGTGCAGGAGGACCGCCTCCGGCGGGCGACGTTCGGATGCCTCCGGCATCGGCAGAGCGGTGCGGCCCGCTCCGCGGGCGCGTGGCAGTGTCGGCGCTTCGCGCCGAGGTGCGGTACTCCGTGCCGCACGGGGTGGTCCGCTGCGCTGGACCGGTCTGCAGTGCACGCTTCGCGTGGGGTGTCGTCGCTCCGCGACGACGGCGAAGGGCGCCCCCGCTCCGCGGCGGCGGAGCCCGCTGCGCGGCCTGGCCTGTCGGCACGCGGGGCGGTCTACAGCAGTTCCACGGGCGGCACCCACCGGGCGGAGGCCATCCACCCGGCCCGTGCGCTCAGGGCAGCCAACATCTCGGGGCCGGTGGGATGGCGCAGGTGGGGGAACCAGGCCACGGCCATCTGCGCGCGGCGGCGGGCCAGATCCCACCACACCGCCGGGGGATCGGGCAGCTCCAACACGACGTGCACCGCCCCTAGGCGTTCGTGTCCGGGCTTGTTGAGCGCCAGGACGACGACGCCAGCCGTGTCTTGCCAGAAGTGCCACGGCCCCCCGTCCGCAGGGGCCACGCTGGTGAGCGGGACGAGGGAGGCGTACGCGGGGAAGGCGTCGATCTCGGTCTGGCCGGCACCCCCGTAGGGAGATAGAACGACTGCCGCCATCGGTGCCTCACCGACAGGGAACACGGTGGGCTGGGCGATCAACTGCGGTACGTTGCGTGTCTGTTGGCTCACCGACAGCAGTCTAGGGCGCAGCCCGGGGCGGGTGGATGGCGTCACCTCCGGCGGGGGCCCTTACTCCCAAGGGGGCGGGGGCTCCGTCGCCGTGTGCGGGCCGTGGGTGGCTGGGGTGTGGGGGTGGCCGGGGGCTCCCCTCGGCCGGTCGGTCACCCGGAGGGCTACCCGGAACCCGGCGGGGCCGCCAGGCCGGGCCGCTTCGCGGTCGCTCCGCGAGCCTGGCGGCCCCGCCGGAACCCGGGTACGGGCGAGCCTGCCCGACCGACCGAGGGGAGCCCCCGCCCACCGGGCGGAGCCGTGGCGGACGCCGCCCGGCGAGGCCGCCGCCGGTGGGGCGGGAACCGCCCCTGACCTGCGGAAATGTGTGATCCAGATCACCCCCCGAGACCCCTGTTTCAGGTGGACCCGGCCCCCCGAATAAGGCAGAATTAGTGATGTCAGAAGGGGATGGCAGCCCCGGACGACGAACCCCGAACCTTCAACACCAGGGAGAGCGTGATGGCGAAGCTGACCAAGGAGCAAGAGCGACTGCACCGCGAGGCGTCGCGGCTGGTCAAGCTGAACCGCGACTTGACGGAGGAGGAGCGCGAAACCGTGCTCGACCACTGGCAGGAGTCCAGCACGACCAGCAACTCCCTGGACGGAGCGTTCTTCACCCCGGAGGATCTGGCGCTCGACCTCCGGCTGGAGGTGAACGGGGAGCGGGTCATCGACCTGTGCGCGGGGATCGGCCGTCTGGCGTGGGCCGTGCAGGACAAGTGGCACAGGAGGTTCGAGGGGAGGCCTCCGCGCGAGGTGGTGTGTGTCGAGAAGAACCCGGCATACGTCGAGGTGGGACGGAAGGTCGTGCCCGAGGCGCATTGGATCTGCGCGGACGTCTTCACCCTGGACCCGAAGACGCTGGGGCGGTTCGACTACGCGGTGGCCAACCCTCCCTTCGGCCGTGTGGAGCGGAGCGGGAACGGGCCGAGGTACCGAGGCCCGAACTTCGAGTTCCACGTCATGGACATCGCGTCGACCCTCGCGCGGAAGGGGTGTTCCTCGTGCCGCAGATGTCCGCGCCGTTCAAGATCGCGGGAGTCCACAGCTACGAGGAGCAGCGCAGCACCGCATACGAGCGCTTCCACCGGGAGACCGGATTCACCCTCTGCTCCCGCGTGGGCATCGACACGTCCGCCTACGAGGACGGATGGCGAGGCGTCAGCCCGCGCGCAGAGGTGGTGTTCGCGGACTTCGAGGACGCGGAAGAGGGCCTGTTGCCGGTCCCCGCCCCGCGCTTCGTGTCCACCCCCGAGCCGCCGTGCCCGCGCCCAAGCCGACGGCGACCACGTACGGGTACGAGGAAGCGGCCCTGTTCTGAGACGCCGCCCCGCCCCCGCCGAGCCGGCCGGGGCGGGGCGCCGTCGCGGCGGTAGCGGACACGCCTGGCGGCGTGGCGGTGTTGGTGGCCCGGTGCGTGCTCGCCGGCCCCGGCCTCCTTCGTCGGCCGGTGCCGTCGGCACCGGGCCGTGGACGCGCCTGACGGCGCGACGACCTGTTGGGCCCCTTCGGGGCCGGCGGCCGCGCGGCGGCCGGGGTCCGCGGGGCGGACCAGGCCCTCCTTCGTCGGGCCGAAGCGGACCCCTGGCGGGGCGGCGGCCTTGTCCCGGGTCCGCTGGCGCGGACCGCCGGTCTGTCCGCTCCGGTCAGCGCTGCAGCCGGGCAGCACCGGGTCGTCGGTCGAGGCGAACGCCAATGCCTCCGGCGGGCGCCGGGCCTGCCCAAGGGGTGCGGGGGCGGTGTGCCGCGTGCGGCCCGGTAGGTGGCTGAGGTGTAGGGGTGGGCGGGGGCTCCCTCGGCCGACCGGTCACCCTTCGGGCTACCACCGAACCTGTGGGGGTGCCAGGCCGAGCCGCTTCGCGGTCGCTTCGCGAGCCTGGCACCCCCACAGAACCGGCGGTCGGGCGGAGCTGCCCGGCCAACCGAGGGGAGCCCCGCCCGCCGGGCGGAGCGGTGGCGGGCCGCCGGGCAAGGCCCGCCCGGAGAGGACGGAAACCGCCCCTGAACTGCGAAAACATGTGATGCGGATCACTCGCTCAGACCCCCTTTCAGGGTGGACTCAGGCCCCTAAATAAGGCAGAATTAGTGATGTCGGAAGGGGTGGCAGCCCCGGACGACAGGCCCGAACCTTCAACACGAAAAGGACAGCCCGATGGGGTACAGGAAGCTCGCGCCGGACGCCCGGCGAGAACTCGGCAAGCGGCGCACGGCCGAACTGGCAGACCTTCTCCAGGCCGGATACGCCGCTATGGGACGGCGCGACGTGTGGGCGGCGGTCATGCGGGCCGGAGCCGTCCATCTGAACCACCGCGGAGCCGTCAACGCCATCGCCATCGGCCTCCAGGCCCCGGAGGCGACGCGCGTACTCGGCTACCGGGCGTGGAAGGACGAGGGGCGGCAGGTCCGCAAGGGTGAGGAGGGCATCCGGATCTGGGGGCCCATGCGGGGGCGGCGGGAGGACGAGGCGTCGACGCCGGAGGACTCCGAGCCCCAGGACGAGGCACCGGCGCGCGGGTGGGTCTCGAACGCGGTCTTCGACATCTCGCAGACCGACGGCCCGCCGGTCACGCCCCTCCGATCTCCGGCAGTCCCGCGCAGGTGGTCCGCAACCGGCTGATCGCCGCCCTGACCGCCCAGGGTGACCACCGCGCCTTCCTGATCAACGGGGTGCCCGCCGAGGCGATCGACCCGGAGGACGCATCCCGGGCCCTGCTGCTGAAGGTCGCCCGGACCGCCATCGAGTCCACGGCCGGAGTCGACCCCGAGCAGGTCGAGGCCGAAGCGGCAGCCGCCTCCCACGTCGCCGCCCGCATCCTCCGCGTGCCGCCGGGCCCCTCCTGGTCCCGCCGTCCGCCGGGTGGATCACCGCCGATCCGAAGAACCCGCCCGTCAAGGCCAGCGCCGTCCGAGCGATCACGGTGGGTCGCAGCCTCGCGGAGCTGATCGGCGACGCCTGCCCCTGCTGCGACGGCACCCGCCACACGTTCGGCCGCGACCGCGCCGACGCCTGACCGCCCGCCGGGCCGGTGCCGCTCGGCACCGGCCCCCATCCCCGAGAGGTAGACGTGAACACCGAAGCAGCCCAGACCCCGGCCCCCGCCATCGAGGAGGCCCACCCCGAACCAGCACCGTGCGGCACCGCACGCTTCCCTTGATCCTCGGAACCGTCACCGGGTACGGCACCGACCCCTTCACCGGCGACCGGCTGGCCATGGTCGTCTGGCCCGGCATGGGCAAGCCGGCCGGATACAAGGCGGACGAGATCGTGCAGGAGGCGTAACCGTGCGGCAAGAGGACGTCGAGCGACTGCACGCGGAATCCCGCGTCCACCCCGTGCACGCGCCGGAACGGGACGGCGCCGGAGAAGTCCCCATGATCACGCTGGTCGGGGTGCACGTATCCGCGTACCTTGTCCTGGACCCCGACGGCGAAGCCCGGATGCGCCTGTCCGTCGACCGGGACGAGGTGGCACCGGTCGCACTCAACGGTGCGGGAGTCCTGCCGGTCGAGCTGTTGATTGACGAGCAGCGCGTGTGGTGGGGAATCTAGGAACACGCACGTCACAGCGTTGACGCAGCATCCCAGATAAGGCAGAATTAGCGGTGTCGGGAGGGGATGGCAGCCCTTCCCGGCAACAGCCCGAACCTTCAACACCGGGAGACTGCATGTCATACGCAGACGAAGCGGCCCGAATCGCAACCGCCGTGGCCGGTCTGCCCGTCAGGGTCCGCAAGTGGGTGCCGGACGCCCGAGACCCCCGCCGCCGCTTCGCCGGATGGGAGTCCGCCCAGGTCGCCGGTCCGGCCGCCGAAGGCGACTCCCTGGCGTGGGGATCGAGTACAGCGACGGCCGCGAGGTGTCCGTCCAGTGGCCCGACGTCATGTTCTCCGCCGAGACCTTCCAGGAGGCAGTCAGCCGACTCGCCAGCAGCACCGCATGACCCGCCGGGGAGAGAGGCAGCTCTCCCCGGTCCAACCCCGAACCTTCAACACAGGAGTTCACATGACCACCCTTGAGCAGATGACCGCCTTCATCGTCGGCGACGCCGATGACGCGGCGCTGGACCACATCATCGAGGCCGTCAACACCCGGCGCGCGGCCGACCGCCGCAAGGCCGAGACCGTCGCCGCCGCCACGGTGACGAAGGGGGCGACGGTCCAGCTCGCCAAGCTCTCCCCGCGTACCTCAACGGCCTGAAGGGCATCGTCGCCGAGGTCGACCGCCCCGGCGCGGCAAGCCGCGTGCCACCGTGACGCTCGACGCGGACAGCACGGCCGTCCTGCGCTACAGCGGGAGCCGCAAGTTCTTCGTCGCCCCCGGCGTCACGAACTACGACCTCCACGGCGTCCCGCTCACCTGCTGCGTGACGGTCGAGGCGTCCGCCGCCGAGTAGCACCCGCCGCGCGACGCGGCCCGTCCCCCGCCGAGCCGGCCGGGGCGGGCCGCGTCGTGCTGTGCGGCGGCGGTAGCGGACGCCCCTGGCGGGGCGGCGGTGTTGGTGGCCCGGTGCGTGCTCGCCGGCCCCGGCCTCCTTCGTCGGCCGGTGCCGTCGGCACCGGGCCGTGGACGCGCCTGGCGGCGCGACGGCCTGTTGGGCCCCTTCGGGGCCGGGCCCGCGGGGCGGGCCGGGCCCTCCTTCGTCGGGCCGAACGGGCGCCCCTGGCGGGCGGCTGTTCCCGTTCGGGTCCGCTCGCGCGGACCGCCGGGACGTCCGCGCCGGCCGGGCGGAGTCCGGGCAGCACGCGGTTGTGGTGGAGAAGATGGACGCCTCCGGCGGGCCCTTACTCCCAAGGGGGTGGGGGCTCCGTCGTTGTGTGCGGGCCGGGGAGTGGCTGGGGTTGGGGGGTGGGCGGGGGCTCCCCTCGGCCGGACGGTCACCCTTCGGGCTACCACCGAACCTGCGGGGGGTGCCAGGCCGAGCCGCTTCGCGGTCGCTTCGCGAGCCTGGCACCCCCCGCAGAACCGGCGGTCGGGCGGAGCTGCCCGACCGACCGAGGGGAGCCCCCGCCCACCGGGCGGAGTTGTGGCGGAGGCCGCCGGGAAGGCCCGCGCGGGTGGGGGCGGAAACCGCCGCTGACCTGCGGAAAGATGTGATGCAGGTCACCCGTTCGGAGGGCTGTTCCAGGTGGACTCAGGCACTCGAATAAGGCAGAATTAGTGATGTCGGAAGGGGATGGCAGCCCCGGACGACAGGCCCGAACCTTCAACACCAGGGAGACGACATGACCACCAGCACCCTCTACCGCACCGGCGGAGTCGTCTCCTTTCACCGCAACGGCCCCCGGGTCGCGGAGGGCCGCGACGTCCCCCTGACCGTGGTCCCGATGCACACCGCCGAACTCCGGCACTACGACTGGTTGGTGGAAGCCCTCCAGGAGGACGGCTACCACGGCAACATCGTGGCCGCCAACGTCTACTTCGCCGACACGGACGCCTTTCTCGGAGCCTTCTTCAACGACGGCCGCCGGACGCACACCGAATGGTGGGACGACGTCGTTCTGCACGACCTGGAGTTCGTCGCCGAGGTCCGCACCCCGCAGATCGCCCTGAACTACATGGTCGACCGGTGGAACTGGATGCACGGTCGCGTGCTGCCCGTCCGCGAGCCCTGGGAGGACGACGAGACGCTGGCCAGCCGCCGCAGGGAAGTCCTGAAGGCCCACACGGTGGCGGGCAGCCCCTCCCCGTCCGCCCAGACGCTGGCGGAAGCCATCGCCGCCCAGGAGGCCGCCGCAGCGGAGAAGGCCCGCGCCGAGGCCGCGAAGCGCGCCGCCTACGAAGCGGCGATGCGCAGCAGCGCGTTCGGATTCGACGTCACGCTGGCCGATCCGTACCGGGTCATCGACCTGGCCAAGGCCGGACGGCCGGGCCGCTGCGACCACCCCCGCTGCACTCAGCCCGCCCCCGTCGCGATCGAGGCGGACCCGTGGATCAAGCGGGACCCCGCCGACCGCCGCCCCGCCCGACGCCGGGCGTGCGCGTTCCACTTCCTGAACGCCATCGACACGGTGTTCGGGTCCTGACACCACCCCGCCCGCCGGGCCCGCCACGGCGGGCCCCCCGCACCTTCGACAGAGGAGATCATGATGAGGACCGCAGCGGACGAGACCGAGGTGTACCGGCTGATCCCGCGCCTGAAGGCGTTCACGGTGAAGGGTGCCGACGTGCAGCCCGGTGATCACCTGTACCAGTACAAGCACCAGGCCGGTGTCCGTGTCGGTGCCATGTGGTGCGGCCGTGTGCCGGGTGGCACGGAATGGGACCGCTACCGGGTGAACTTCCGGCAGGCCGATTTCCCGTGGGGCTACGGCAGCATCAGCCCCCTGGTGGAGTACCCCGTCCAGCGGTCCGGGGTCTACGTCGAGGGGTGGAGCCCCGAGGACTGCGACAAGCGCCGCAACGAGCTGTTCGAGGAGCTGCGGCGGGTCGAGCTCGACGGCGAGGACGCCGAGCTGCGGCCGATCTTCGACCCGGACCGCCGGACCTACTCCGTCCAGCTCTGGAAGGCGGGAGAGCTCGCCGCGACCCACGGCACCACCGACAACTTCCGGTATTCGGAAGAGCCGCTGGAGGCCATCGACGCCTTCCTGAGCGAACAGGGCATCACCCGCGCGATCACGGACGACGAGGCGTTCCGCGTGCGCGCCGGTCTCAAGTACGCCAGGGGCGGCATGGAGTGGGCCGCCTTCACCGGCTGACCGCCACGGCGCCGCCCCGCCCCGCCCGAGCCGACCGGGGCGGGGCGTCGTCGCGGCGGTAGCGGACGCCCCTGGCGGGGCGGCGGTGTTGGTGGCCCGGTGCGTGCTCGCCGGCCCCGGCCTCCTTCGTCGGCCGGTGCCGTCGGCACCGGGCCGTGGACGCGCCTGGCGGCGCGGCACCTCTTGTTCGGCCCCTTCGGGGCCGGCGGCCGCGTGGCGGCCGGGGTCCGCTGGCGCGGACCAGGCCCTCCTTCGTCGGGCCGAACGGGCGCCCCTGGCGGGGCGGCTGTTCCCGTTCGGGTCCGCTGACGCGGACCGCCGAGACCGTCCGCGCCGATCAGTGCCGCCGTCGGTCACCACCAGGTGGCGAAGGGAAAGGACCGCCTCCGGCGAGGGCCCTTACTCCCAAGGGGCCGGGGTGCATGGCGAGTTGAGGTCCGGTGGTAGCTGGGGTGAGGGCGGGCGGGGGCTCCCCTCGGCCGGACGGGCACCCTTCGGGCTACCACCGAACCTGCGGGGGCGCCAGGCCGAGCCGCTTCGCGGTCGCTTCGCGAGCCTGGCACCCCCACAGAACCGGCGGTCGGGCGGAGCTGCCCGACCGACCGAGGGAGCCCCGCCCGCCGGGCGGAGCCGTGGCGGGCCGCCGGGCAAGGCCCCCGGAGAGGGCGGAAACCGCCCCTGACCTGCGAAAATGTGTGATGCAGATCACTCGTTTGGAGGGTCTCCAGGGCTGGACTTCCACCCCCAAATAAGGCATGATTAGTGATGTCGGAAGGGGATGGCAGTCCTCCCCGACAACCCGAACCTTCAACACGGGAGCAACGATGTACGCAGAGCTGGAGACCGAGACCCCGCGCGAGATCGGCGGATTCGCCCTCTACCTGTCCACCACCTACGTGTGGACCGAGGGGCGCCCCGGCTGGTGACGACCGCCGCCGACGTCAACGAGACGTGGTGGACCGTCCGGGCGGCCGACGTGACGGACAAGCTGACCGTCCGTCAGTCCCCGGACTCGGAGCTGGTCCGACTGCTCGACGCCGAGGACGGCACCGTGGTCACCACGATCGTCCCGGTCCCCGCCGGGATGCTCGACCACCACACCCCACCCTCGCGGAGGCCCGCAGCATCCCCTCGCGGACCGCTGGGTGAGCAGCCCGCTGTTCAGCCGCTCCGCCGGAGCCGCGCCCGAGAGCGCCGACCGCTACGAGGTGCGCGACCTCCTGGTCCGCGCCGCCCGCCGTGGTGAGACCGTCGCGACGAGCCCGGACCTGGTCATCGTGCGCAACTGCGAGAACCGGCCCGTCGCCTTCCTCCGGGAGGGTGGCACCCGCAGAACGCGCGGCCGTCCGCCCCGAGCCTGAGCGCGCTGCTGAAGCACCGCCGCCGGTAGGACTCCGGGGGCCCGTCCGGTGGCAGCCGGGCGGGCCCACCCCGCAAGGGCTTTGGCAGAAGCCCGCCCCGAACCTTCAACGCAGGGAGACAACGACATGGCGACGAACGACGCCCCCGACACCCCGGAGAAGCGGTACCGCATTGGCGACCGGACCCCGGACGGCCGGTACCCCGTCACGGTCGACGGGAAGCTGATCGGTCACATCCACCGCTGGCACGGCGACTGGCACGCGCGCGTGCTGGGCCAGGTCGAGGAGAGCCAGCACGAGGACCGCGACAAGGCCGCCGCCCACCTGGACACCGTCACCCAGTCCGGCGCCGCCCTCCCCAGACGGAACAGGCCGGTGACATGGCGCCCGAGGGCATCGTCCCGTGGCTGCACCCGCGGATGGCGCCTACGCGGCGGAACATCCTGAGCGCGGGCATCTGCCTGGGGCGGCTCGATGAAATCGCGTGGAGCCCCAAGCACGGCTACCCCGGGTCGGACAACCCGTTCGAGATGGAAGACCTGATCTGCGGCTGGGTCGGGAACCGCTGGTGGAGCCACCTGCGCGGGCGAAACGGCGACCCGACGCCGCGTCCCGCGTGGCGTCACGAGGGTGCACGGCCCCTTCGAGGAGCAGGCCGCCCGCGTGGCGGAGCTGGTGGGCAAGCGCCCCACCCAGTGCCCGTGCGAGACCGGGCACCCGACCGACCGCGAGGCGGTGACCGGCCTGCTGGACGAGGCCGACAGCGCCCGCAAGGCCGGTGACATCGAGGCCCTGCGCGGTCACCTGACCCGGCTGCTCGGTCCCTGCCCGGCGGCGCCGACCCGCGCCGCGGTGATGCGGGACATCGTCAAGCCTCCGCAGAAGGGCTGACCTGAACCGGGGGCACGGGCCCACGTCCGTGCCCCCGGCCACAGGGCGGCGATCGAGCCGCCCGCCGTGACCGCCGCCGTCCGCCGGCGCGAAGCCACCCGACCCGAGGATTCAGTTCTCCGTGCCTGTAACTGCCCTGCCCGCAGCCCTCTTTGACCTGCCCGAGCCCTCGGAACGGACCACGTTCGGCCGGTCCTCCGGGATGACCGTGCTGAGCTACGGACTCGGAGCCGACAGCACGGCCATCCTGATCGAGTTCCTGGACCACCCCGAGCGGTACGGTCTGGCCCCTGACCTCTCCGACCTGATCGTGGTTCACGCGGTCACCGGAGACGAATGGCCGGACACCCTGGACTACGTCGACCGGCTGGTCCTGCCCCGCCTGCGCCGGGCGGGGGTCCGGCTGGTGCAGGTGGCCCGCGCCGGCCGCCAGGACGCGGACGGCGTGGTCGTCCTGGACGACAGCCGGTCTCCCCGGCGGATCTTCGCGCGGGGCCCGTGGCGTCTGAGCGACGAGCTCCGGGAGGCCGGAACCGTCCCTCAGATCGCCAATGGCCGTAGGACGTGCAGCATCCGTTTCAAGGGATGGGTGCTGGACCAGTGGACTGCGGCCGAGTTCGGCGGCGCGAGCTACCGCCGGGTGATCGGCTACCACTACGGCGAGCTGAAGCGTGCGGAGAAGGACAGCCGCATCCAGCGCGAGCACAACCGGGCCGCGGGCCGGACCATCTGCGAGCCGTTCTATCCCCTGATCCTGGCCCGTCAGGCCCGTGCGGACGTCGAGAGGTTCGTCCTGGAACGGCTCGGAGAGCCGGTGAAGAAGTCGTACTGCTCGCAGTGCCCCTTCAGCGGCGTGTGCGCGAGCAGGAGGCCCACGAGGCGCGTCTGCAGGACCACCCGCACATCGCCGCGGACGTCCTGCGGATGGAGCACGTCGCGATGGCGCTCAACGAGCGCTCCAGCCTGTACGGGACGGACAGCCTGTACCGCAGGCTCACGGAGGACGGCCGCAACCACCCCGTGCTCTCGGCTTTCGAGGAGTCGTTGGACCAGGCCCCGTACGCGATCTACGAGGTGCGGAGGATCTACTACGCGGCCCGTACGCCGGACTGCCGCACCCATCACGGCCGGTCCTGCCGGTCACCGAAGTGGTGGTGCCGACAGCCGCGGACCGAGCAGTGCCGGGCCGACCACCCCGCCGGGGACTTCGAGCCGTGGTGCCCCGGGCACCGCGAATGCCGGGGACCGGCGAAGAAGGGCCCGCCTGGCGGTCGGTGCGGACCGTGTGGGAAGGCGACCGTCGCACCGCCGAGCAACTGATCCGGCAGTTCGCCGCCCGCCACGGGCTCGCCCTGGAGCGCGGGGAGACATCGGGCATTCAGAGGGCCCACTACCTCACCGCCGACGGCGGGTTCCCGGCGGCCGCCGCCTTCGCCGTCGCGGCGCCGGCCGGAGTACGCGACAAGCAGCGGAAGCACTTTGAGGCGGCGTGGACCCGGCACACCGGGGACGTCGGCACCCGCTGGAACCCGCTCCGTCCGCTGCCCGCGCCCGAACCCCCACGCCTCACGGGCGGAAAGCCGCTGATCCGCCGGGCCAAGACCGTCGGCGGCGTGACCCTCATCGCCTGAACCACCCCGCGGGCTCCGGAACTGCCGGAGCCCGCCTAACACCGAGGAGAGCAAGATGAGTTACACCGATCCGGTCGCTTTCGCCGCGACCCGGCACCGCATCGTGATCAACCTGTCCGGCGGGAAGGACGGCGTGATCGCGGGCGCCAGGGCGATGGACGCCGCCCGCCGGGCCGGGGTCGCCGACCGCGTCTGGACCGCCCACGCCAGCCTGGGCCCGATGGAGTGGCCCGCCGTCACTGTGGACGGGGTGCGGTGGCCCAGCGCGAGCGAGCTCGCCGCCCAGCACAGCCAGATTCTCGGCGTCCCGCCGGAGCGGCACATCGAGGTCCGCCGCACCCGGCAGGTCGACGGCCGCACGGTCCCCTTCGATCTGCTCACGTTCATCGCCGAGCGGGGGATTGGCCCTGGCTGGGTCAGGCCCGCACCTGCACCGGACCGTGGAAGACGAAGATGGTGTTCGGCGCGTTCACCCCGCAGGTCCGCGTCCTGCGCAAGGAGGTCCAGGGGCCGCTGATGTTCGCCAACGTCCTCGGCCTGAGGGCGGAGGAGAGCCGCGACCGACGCAACCGGCAGGTGTGGCGCCGCACGACCGAGAACTCCCACCGGGTGGTGGACGAGTGGCTGCCCGCCCACCAGGTGAGCACCGCCGACGTGTGGGCGTGGACCCTCGCGGAGGAGGTGCCGTACCACTGGTGCTACGACTCCCACCCCGGCGCCGGGGACCGCCGGGGTTCCAGCCGCTGTTCCTGCTCGACCTGCACGCTGGCCAGCCACCGCGATTTGCTGCTGGGCGTCGCCCGCCGGCCCCGGCTTGCCGAGCTGTGCGCGCTGGTCGAGCGGGTCCGCCAGGTCCCCTTCAACCCCAACATCACGATGGCCGAGCTGATCGAGCAGTCCCGCCGCCCGGACGCCCTCGACCCGGGCGTCCGCGTCGAGGAGAACGCCGACTTCGAGCGCATGGAACGGGACGTGCACGCCGCCCTCCGGCGGCCGCCGACGTACGAGTCCAAGGCCCGCACCGGGTCCGCCCTGCTGCTGCACGCCACCGGCGGATGTGACACCTGCACCCTGACGATGTAGCCCCGGAACAGGGGGAACGGCGTTGACCCCGCTCAGTGCATAAGGCAGAATTAGCAATGCTCGAAGGTGTGACCCCGGGGACGGGCCGAACCGGTCCACCGACACTGACCCATCGCGCCGGCCCGGCCGTCTCGCACGGCCGGGCCGTGTCGCCCCTATGGAGAACGCATGACCAGAACATCCCTGACCTTCCCCGTCCGAAACGATCAGCTCCCCGCCCTGCGCGAGGCGATCGAGCAGGCAGACCGGCAGACCCGGGCCCACGGACTGACCGGATGCCACCTCACCCGCGGACCCGTCGAGCCGATGCCGTGGCCCGACGTCAACGGCGTCCCCATCGGCGCCGTCGCCGTCCAGGACGTCACCGTGACGTTCCCCTCCTGCAGTTCCAGGGGTGGACCGTCATCGCCCAGGTCGAGCACGACGGGGCGGCGGGCAGCACCGTGACCGCGCTCCCGCCGTTCGAGGACGAAGCCGCCGACCGGATCGCGCACTGCGACGCCTGCGGGGAACGCGGAGCCCTGACCAGCTACCTCCTTCGGCACGAGGACGGCAGCACGATGCAGCTAGGCACGACGTGCGCGGGCCCGTACGCGAACCTGCCCGTCACCGTCCTGCGCGACCTGTGGAACCTGCTTCGCTGCTGCCTGACAGCCGAGCCGTACGAGCCCGGCGAAGTGCCGCCGGATCTGCGGCTCCACGTCGACCAGGTCCTGGAGTACGCCGTCGCCCTGACCGTCCAAGCCGGGTACGTGAAGCGCGGCGGCGGGTGGACGACCGCCGAGCAGGTTCGCGCCCTGCTGCTGGGCGGCGCCGGCCGGGAGGCCGTGGACCAGCTGCACGAACACCTGCGGGCCGCCGGAAACGTCGATGCCACGGCCGCCGCGGTCCGGGACTGGTGTCTGCACGGTGACGCGGCCGCGAGCGGCTACCGCCGCAAACTGGCCCGCGCCGTCGAACAGGACCTGGCACCGGCGGACATCGGTCTGGTGGTGTCCGCGGTCCCGATGTACCTACGTGAGGCCCAGCGGCGGCTGACTGCGGAGGACCGTGAGTCGATCACGGCCACGGTCACCGAGGTCAGCCTGCTCACGAGCCAGTGGGGCGAGCGCCGCCGCGTCCGTCTCGCCGACGGCGCCGGACGCCTGTACGCGTGGGACTCGATGACCAAGCCGTTCCCCGAGGAGGGGCAGCGGCTCCGTGTCACCGGCCGGGTTGTGCGCAACGCGGTCCGAGAGGGCATGGTCGAGACGTATCTGACCCGGTGCCGTGTCGCGCCGGCCTGAACCTCGCGGGGCGGCGTCCGCCACGGCTCCGCCCGGTGGGCGGGGGCTCCCTCGGTCGGTCGGGCAGGCTCGCCCGTACCCGGGTTCCGGTGGGGGTGCCAGGCTCGCGCTCGCGCGACCGCGAAGCGGCTCGGCCTGGCGGCCCCGCCGGGTTCCGGCAGCCCTCCGGGTGACCGACCGGCCGAGGGGAGCCCCCGGCCACCCCCACACCCCAGCCACTCCCCGGCCCGCACACGGCGACGGAGCCCCCGCCCCTTGGGAGTGAGGGCCCCGCCGGAGGCGGTCCCCTTTGCATGAACGGAACGTCAGTCAACGAGACGGTTTCAGGCCGACCCAAAGGCCCGATGACCTGGTGTTTTACGGGTTGCCGCACCGGTCGGAACAGGGCAGAATTAGGGATGACTTCAGGGGTTGCGGTGCGAACGCGGCCCGTTCACGTTCCAGCCGGCCGATGTGCCGAACGACTGGACATGCAGTGACCGAGTAAGGCACGATTAGTGAAGTCGGAAGGTTTTATGTCCGGCGCTGCCGCGGAAACGCGGGAGAAGGGGCGGGCGGTCAGCTCAATGGCAGTAGTGCTGACCGCCCTGACGCTCCCCTGGCCCCAGGCCCTTCAACAAGCCCATATCCAGGAAGAGGCATCTACGCATGATGGTAAACGACGCGGAGCTCAACACGGCTCCCGCGCTTGACGACCTGATCACCCTCCACGCCGACAACACGGCCGGAGCCGACCACCAGGTGCTCTATCGCATCGAGGACGGTCCCCTCCCCGGTGACGCGGGATGGTTCATCCTGCTCGCGGACGAGAATGCTGCGGGGGCCCTGGACTGGGCGACGACCATCCAGGACCGCGACATCGACACCATCACCAGGCCGATCGAGTCCGGGGTGATGCAGTGGAAGCACACCGCTGGCCAGGAGCCGGCCGACACCGACGAGGACGACGAGCCGGAGGTCGAGCACGGTCTCACGGAGTCCGGCGTGGTACTCCTGCCTCGCGCCGCCGGTCACGACAAGCACGCCCGCGACCAGGAGGCGAGCAATGACGACTGAAGCCCCGCCGCGGGACGAACACATCACGGAGGACACCCTCATGGCCATGCTCAACGGGCGCCGGGTACTGACTAGGAGGGAGCTGGCGGAGAAGCACGACCTCAGCGTCACCCACCTGGAGAAGCTGTACCGCGAGCGGGAGGCCAACGGACACCCCGCGCCGGTCGATGCCCCAGGCCGGGAACTGATGTGGGACGCCACGGAGTGGCGCCGTTGGTACAAGGAACTCACGGGCACGGCAGGGCTGGAGACCCGGGAGGACCTTCAGGAACGGACGGGCCTGGCGCGCAGCACGCTCGAACTGCTCTACAGGGAGCGCGAGAACAACGGTCACCCCTGCCGGAGAAGACGGTGGGGAACACCATGTACTGGAACACCAAGACCTGGGACGCCTGGTACGCGGAGTACAAGGCCAACCAGGCATGGCGTACAGAGATCGACCGAAGCGGGAACGCCGAGGACGAGATCACGCTCGCAGAGGCCGCCCGAGTCCTGCACATGGAGCCCACCAGCATCACGAAGTACCCCGTCAGGCCGCCGAAGCACTGGCCCGAGCCGATCAGGGTGGAACCCAGCCCTAGCGGTGGTCGCGTGAAGCGCTGGTACAGGCGCGGAGATATCTGGAAGTACGGCGAGCTCCGCGAGCGCGGGGGCGGAGGACGCCCCGCCGGCACGTCCAAAACCACCCGCCGCTTCCCGTACGACGGCGACCCCCGCCTGGACCAGGCCCGGGCCGCGCTGAAGGCGAGCCCCGACACTCCGACCGCTCAGCTCGCTGGTGACCTCGCCCGCCAGTACGGCGGCACGGCGGGGACCTGGTCCCACATCGTCCGCAGCGCACGCCAGAACCCGGAGGGATGATCACTTGACCACCAGCGTCACCATCGCCTCCGACGTCATTGACCAGGTTGGCCTGCAGAAGGCCGCGGAGTTCCAGAGTCGTATCACCAAGTTCGAGTGCGTCGAGTGCGGCACCGCTGGCGATGCCAGGCAGGAGCCTGCCGTCGTTGTTCTGCGACGGAGTCCCGGCCTCTCCCACCTGGGGGTCGCACACCATCGCTGTGCGGACTCCCAGGTCCGGGAGTACGGCCCTGGAGACCTGGTCCTCGCCGGCGCGGTCGATCTGATCCCCCGGGTGCTGGGGCTACCGTCCCCGCACGGGACCAGGCCAGCGCTGTTGCTCGCCTATGAGGAGGAGGTCACGGTCGAGGAGGGAGACCAGCCACCGTATGACCCTGTGGTCCGTCACCTGGTGGCGGAAGGGCTCCACCACGTCCCCTCACTCGGCAAGCCCGCACCCCGAAGTGCCGGGTGGCAGGCAGTCATCGGGCCGGGCACGAGCGTGCACGTCCGGTCCAACACACGGGTCCACCTGGAGGACGGCGACATGTACGTCCCGCCTGCCTGGCGGATGCTCGCCGAGGAGACAGGTGAAGTCACCCTCATGATGGGACGTCTTGAACACTCTGTCTTGCACTCCGTGACTCCCCCGCTGGCGGCCTACGGGAGAGCTATCAAAATGGGTCACATGGTTGCGGGTGTCGTCCCCATCGTGCTGCGTTGAGTGACGGAATCGCATTCACTGGCGTGCTAATGAATGCTCCGGTACGTGCGTAAAGCGCGGCAACCTTAGGTCAGATACGCAAGGAATGTTGGCGGCATGGCGGCAGGAGAGACCTGCCGCCGCGTCGTCTATGCCCATGTGTCGGGCTATATCTGGAGAATTTGAGGACTCGTTAGAAGTTCGTTGCAGTGAGTGATTCTGGACGGAATCTGCCTCGTATCCGTTCAGTTCATCGGCTCTACAGTGTTGGATAGATGACCCATTGGTGCAGGTCGCAGACCTGTATAAGTCTCTACCCTAGTCTCGTGTTCAGTGGTCCTGAAGTCTCTTGTGCAGCCTCCTGGCTAGTTGTGCCATCAGTGGTTAGGCAACCCTTTTCAGCAGACTTCAGTAGTCTCTTTCATAGGTCTATGGATAGACTCAGCTAGCGGTCTATTCATAGATCAAACCTTTGATCTCACCTCAGGCTCGTAGTTAGGTTGGTCCCTATTGCTATAGGCGAGTTGAGAGGTAGTTCTGAAGTAGAGATGCGTTTAGAGGCTTGTACGAGTCTTGCCCTGAAAGCTAATGAAAGAACTAAAAACTGTCCGATTGCTGGTCTCCTACCCAGGGCACGTTTAAGAACCCACTATCGAACAGCCAACAGGTCAATAGATCGCTCATTCTGCAGAACCATCCACGATTCACACATAGAGTGGAACAGCAGCTCCCCTAAGCGGAACACCAGGCCGACGACCAACAGAACCCGCCTCCGCCGTAGCGGGGACCCACTCGGCAGGCAGCCCCTCGGGTAGGCTGCGGTCCCGTCTCTACGCCAGGGCCGTGAACTGCTCGTTGGCTCAAGGCGGAGTCCGCCATCGAGCGCCACACGGCGCCCGTCGATCGTTCGGAGGGGAACCCGCACTGATGACCGTGGATGAACTCGCGCTTCCTGACCTCTCGCTGGAGCCGTTCACGCCCTCGACTCCGCCGCAGGTGCTGAACCAGTTCGTGGAGTCGCTTCGCCCCTTCCTGACGCGTTGCGTCGCGGTATTCAACGGCAAGGGCGGGCAGGGCAAGACGAGCATCGCGTCCCACACGGCCGGCCTGCTTGCTGAGGGGAGGCAGCCAAGGCCGCGGAGGGACAGCCCGCCGGACGCGTTCTGCTTCTCGAAGTCGATGCCCAGGGCAACACGCTGCACGACCTGGGTGCCAAGGGACACCCACTCAACGACGACGGCAAATCCCTGGCCATCGCCCTTCAGTTCGGCGACCTGCCCAAGATCATCCGTGACGTGCGCCCCCACCTTGACGTGGTGCCGAGCGGCAGACAGCTGGAGCAGATCCTGTTCCAGATGGTGACCATGCAGAGCAGGCACGGTCAGGCGGCCAATCTCAGCCTTGCCGTGATGCTCGCCAAACTGTCCCGCGAGTACAGCTGGATCGTGATCGACTGCCCGCCGGTTACCAAGGAGGCTCAGCTGCTGGCCCTGTGCGCCGCAAGATGGGTGCTGGCCCCGGTCTCTACTGGCGATAGCTCATCAATCGATGGCCTTGGTGGCGTGTCGCACCGCTTCGAGGAGACCGCTCACCTCAACCCGGACTTGGAGCTGCTGGGCGCGGTCCTCTTCGGCTTCGTGCACCGGTACTACACCGACAGGAAGACCAAGGAGAAGAGGCCGGTCGGTATGTGGGTCCAGGCCCGCGAGCGAATCCAGGCACTGTTGACCGAGGCCGGCTCGGACGCCCCCGTTTTTCAGGCGGTCATTCGGGACGCGGAAGGTGTCGCGGTGAACTGCAAGGACAGGGGCCAACTCTCGTACGAGATCGCCGAAGCCTCCGACGGCATCAAGTGGTGGCAGAAAAAGCGCGGGGAAACTGGAACGGTGCTCCCCACGGAACGCGCTGAAGAGGTCGGCCGTGACTACGAGGACCTGGTCGTCGAGATCGTTGAGCGGGTGACCCAGGTCGAGCGGGAGGAGGCTCTGGCCGCATGACAGAGACGTACAAGCCGAGCGGCCCGGTGGCACCGCCAAAACCTGAAGTGGGTGGCCTGGGACGTCGACGCGGGTCTCGCGTTGCTGCGGCTGGCAGTCCGTCTGTGGCCGCTTCGCCGCCTGGGGCGCCTGTGCCAGCCGCATTCGTCGGCAACGGCAGGAGTGATCAGTCCGCCGAGGAGAAGCGGGAGGCGGAGGAAGCCGCTCGTGCTGAGGCGGAGGCCGAGGAGAAGCGGGAGGCGGAGGAAGCCGCTCGTGCTGAGGCGGAGGCCCAGGAGAAGCGGGAGGCGGAGGAAGCCGCTCGTGCTGAGGCGGAGGCCCAGGAGAAGCGGGAGGCGGAGGAAGCCGCTCGTGCTGAGGCGGAGGCCCAGGAGAAGCGGGAGGCGGAGGAAGCCGCTCGTGCTGAGGCGGAGGCCGATGCTGCTACGGACTACGACGAGTCCGAGTACCAAGGATCGGCAACCGGCAAGGTCACTCTCCAGACCTACGTGCCGAGTTCCATCGCGGTCAAGGTCAAGGACATGCAGCAGACCGGCAAGTCGGCAGAGGTCATCATTCTGACCGCGGTGGCACAGTGCGCGGACCGGCTGCCTGAACTCATCGCCGAAGCCCGCGGGCCCGTTCACGAGGGTGGTCTCTTCCCGGGGCTGGAGATCATAGAGCGTGGCCCAGGCCGACCGAAGAAGGTTGAACCGGCCAACTCGCGACTGCAGTATTCCGTGTCGATGAAGTGGATGCCGACGCTTCAGGCCGTGGCGAAGAAGCACAACCTCAAACAGTCCGTCTTGGCGCGGATCGCGCTAGGCGCCTATTTCGACATCCCGGTCCGACTGGAGCGCGTCAACTGACGGAATCAGCAGGTCGGGTGTGCGTTCGATCGCGACGGCTAGGCTCGTCAGTCATCGTGAGGACGGATACGAGTTGGGGTGGCCCCGATAGGGCAGGCTGCCCCAACTCGCCATAGAGGACCCTTGGGAAAGGGCTTGACAAAGATCTTCGAATAAGGCATAATTAAGGGTGTCGCAAGGGGTGTACTTGCGGCATAAGCACGAGCCCCCGGGGTGCCTCAGCTTGTGGAGGCGGGCATCCCGGGGGCTCACACCAGAGAGATGAGGCTCTGATGTCGTACTTCAGTATCCCCCGTGGTCGGGTGGACGTGCACCTTCCGCTGTTCAGGCTTCGGAGGTGCAGGCGTGAACGTGCTTCCCCGTGTCCACGCCGCGGCCGAGTCCCTGGGGGTGCCGCCATGGACGGTGGCGCTCGGTGGGGTGGCCGCGGGCGTGGCGAGCCTGGCTTTGCTGGTCCTGGCCCTGCGACTGGCGGGCCGGGCGGTGACGCGGGCGGTTGAGAAGGCCCGCCGGGATGATGACAGCGAGGCCCGGGCCCGCGTCATGGCGATGATTGACGACCGCTGGCGGACCATCGTCGGCATCTGCGGCATGACGGTCAGCATGTATGGCCTGTACGGGTTCGCCGAGGACACCGCCGGACTGCCGATGGTGCTGCGGATCTTCTTCATCGCGATCTTCGACGGTGCTGAGATCGGCCTCATGCTGGGCCTGGCGCGGGCCCTGGCCGCCCAGGAGGTCCCGCGGTGGACCGAGGGCATGATCCGGTCCCGGCGGATGGCATGGGGCCTGGTGGGTCTCTCGGCCGCCGCGAACTGGGCGCACGCTCCCGAGGGCGGCGGTCTGTGGGCGAAGGTGGCCCTGGCCGGTGTCCCCGTGGTGTCGGTCAAGCTGCTGGAACACGGGCTGGACCTGCGGATCGCCGAGCTGGCCAAGGCCGAGGAGGAGGACGGCGTCCGGCCCGGACCCTCCGGCTGGTCGTTCTGCTGTGGCGCCGGACCTGGATCGCCCTGTTCGCGTGGCTGGGCCTGGACGCCGCTTCCACGACCAGCGAGACCTCTCGCCGGCTGCTGGCCCAGCGTGCGGCCCGCGCGGTGATCGACCTGGCCCGAGCCCAGACGCGAGCCGACCGCCAGTTCCGGTTCGGCTGGAGGAAGTCGCTGGCGGACCGCAAGGTCGACCGGCTGACCGCTGACGCGGCGGTCGCGCTGGACCGTGCGGACGCCCCGGTCGACGTGGAGCAGGCTCTCGCGGTCGTGCGGCGGACGATGGGGCACATGCAGGCCGGACAGCTGGGACGGCTCAACTACGGCGACGTCGACAGCGTGGTGGACACCGTCGTCTCGCTCCCCGCGCTGCAGCAGAAGGTCAAGCAGAAGTTGGAGGAGCAGAAGGCCGAGGTGCAGGACGAACTGCGGGCCGCGGAGCGGAAGGCCCAGCAGGAGCGGGACGCGGCTGTTGCCGTTCTGGAAGCGGAGCGGGAGGAGCGTACGCGGCTCAACGCGGAGCGGGAGACGGAGCGCGAGCGCTTCGAGGAGATGGTCCGGCAGCTTCGCGAGCAGGTCGAGGCAGCGCAGACGGATCGTGAAGCGGCTAAGCGTGAAGCGGCCGAGCAGGTCCGGCTGATCCGTGAAGCCGTCGAGCAGAGCGCGGCGCGTGAAGCCGAGGACCGTCGAGCAGAGCGGGAGACCACCGAGCAGCGAGCCGAGCGCGAGGCGAAGCGGTGGAGCGAGCAGGTCGAACAGTTTCGTGAGGAGGCGAAGCGGCAGCTCCAGGAGCAGGCGGAGCGCTTCAAGCAGCAGAACGCCGAGCAGGTCCGCATGGAGCGGGAGCGGTGGAGCGGAGAGCTGGAGCAGCTTCGCACCGAAGCGGCACGTCAGCTTCGCGAGCAGGCCGAGCAGCTTCGCGCGGAAGCGGAGCAGGCGAAGCGCGAAGCGATCGAGCGGGCCGAGCGCGAAGCGGCCGAGCGGCTGGAGGCGGAGCGGGCCGAGGCGAAGCGGAAGCTCGAAGCGGAGCGGGCCGAGGCGGAGCGGGCGGTGACCGCCGAGCGGGAAAAGGCGGAGCAGCTGCGGGCCCAGCTCGAAGCGAAGCAGGCGGAGCCGAAGCAGCCCGCGCCGGCCGAGCAGTCGACGGAGCAGCCGCGGACGCCGAAGCCGAGGGAGGCGATGAAGCCGCTGGCGCCGCTGAACAAGGGATCGCTGAAGCAGCGCTTCATCGAGCGGGTGCACGAGCTGTGCGAGCAGGGCGAACCGCGTCTGCTCGGTCCGGCAGTGACCCCGCGCACCCGCACAGACGTCGCGTACCAGGTGCAGGCGGAACTGGGGCTCACCTCGCAGGGGACGGCTCGCACCTACATGCAGGAAGCGATGGAGCGGTGGGAGGCCGCGCAGCAGGCCGAGGCGGCGAAGAAGGCGGACGCGCCCGCCAAGGCGGCGAAGGATGCGAAGAAGGGCAAGCTGTTGGACACCTTCGGCCGCCCGATCGCGGACCTGGACCAGCTTGACCCGAAGGGCAAGACGCTGGTGGGGACCTGACGCACGCAAGTGGGGGCTGGCCGGACCTGGAAGAGGTCCGGCCAGCCCCGTTCTGCTGCCTGCCGCGGCGGGCTGGAAGGTGCCTGGAGGCCCGCTGAGGCTGTGTCAGCCCCGTCCGGCCCCGGATTCCAGGGTCCTCCTGAGAGGCCGCTCAGCGTCCTTTCAGCGTCTCCGGATTGAGCGGCGGCAGCCGCTGGTAGGCGGTAGGTAGTTGGCCGGTAGGTGGCCTCTGACCTGCGAACCTACCGACCTACCCGGTAGCTCGACGCGCCAGCCGGGCCGGTCGGGGAGCGGGGCGTCAGGAGGCGGTCGTCCACCGGTAGGAGAGCGACCACAGGTGTGCGGGGAGCACGCTGACGGTGACCGCCACGGTCCGGTCGGCGGTGGCGGCGGTGCGGGTCAGTTGGATGACCCTGTTGTCCGCGTCGATCTCCAGCGCGGTCGCTTCGTGCTCGTGCGGCGGGCGGACGTCGACGGTCTCGGAGAAGTCCGTGGGCCGGTGCCCGAGCTCGACCAGAAGGCCTTGTACGCCCCGGGGCCGAGGTCTGGGCGCTCCAGGTCGGTGTGCCGCGCGATGTCGAGCGGCAGGTACGTGATCGCGAGCTGGACGGGGTGCCGGGATCGGCGGGCGCGGAGCCGGGCGCCACGGCGAACGTCCGCGTCTCGCGGACGAGGACCTGCCCCTGCCGCTTCAGGCCGAGCGGAGCGGCCAGGTCCTGCGGTGCCCGCTCCGTGCGGACGTCGGGGAAATGGCGGGCGACGAGTCCGAGTGCGCGCAGCTCCGCTTCGAGCGCGTCGTCCGGGCCTTCCGCTTCGCCGTCGGGGACGGAGCGGAGCAGGCCGTCCGTCCGCCGGGTGATCCGCTGCAGGAGACGGGAGACGTAGGCCCCTGACCCCTTGCGTGTGGTCACCAGGCCCTCGGCGGCGGCGACCCGGACGGCCCGCTCTACTGCGGAGCGGGTGCACCCCAGGTGCTCGGCCAGTTCGGCGGCGGCGGGCAGCCGGGAGCCGGGTTCGTACGTGCCGCCCGTCACGGCGTCCCGCAGTCGCTGAGCGACGCTGCGGAACTCCGGGGTGGCGGACGGGTGCTGTGTCATGAGCTGAGGGTAAGGCTCCGCAGCAGATCACTCAATCTCCCGAGGAGATTTTAAAATCTCCTGTGGAACTTGATTGACCTCCTGTGGAGGTTGGCGTTTACTGGAGGTACCGCAGGACGCCAACGCGCTTGCTGCGGAGTCGCCTTACGCGACAACGGCCCCGCCGGTGCTGAGCACCAACGAGGCCGGATGCACCTCGGAGCGACCCCTACCGCCAAGCAGATGGGCCGCCCCGAGTCCCTATCCCAACGCATGGAACAGGACTCACATCATGGCAGAGAAGAAGACCAGCACGCCTTCGAACGGCTACCTGCGGACGGGGCAGCCGGGCATCCCGGTGCCGGGCGCCGGCCGGACCGACGGCCGCCTCCGCCAGGGCGACCCGATGGTCCCGCAGAAGCGTCGTCCCTGACTGCTGAGCGCCACTCGCGTGCCTGGCGCTGAACAGCACCACGGCACAGGCGGGGCCCCCACCCGCAGCGCCACCGGCCGCGACCCTTCGTCGCGGCTGGGGCGCCGCCCTCCCGAAGGACAAGCCGTGTTTGACCTTGTGCTCGGCGCCGCCGTGGTCGCGCTCGCCGCGACCCACCTGTACCGGCCGAAGAGCAGGAAGGTCCGAATCGCCAAGGACGCCGTGACGGTCAGCACCGTCGTGGCGGTCCTCGCCGTTTGGAGCCAACTGTGACGCTGCTTCACCACCACCGTGGACGCGCCGCCCGTGCCCGGTCCGCGACCCTGTCCTGCCACGTCTCGACCCGCACGTACTACCCGTCCGCGCGTTCCTGGACGCCGTACGCGGACGCCCGCGCTCTGGACCTCCCCGCTGGCTTCGTCCGGCATCAGCCGACGGCGACGAACAGCCCGGCCCTGCCCGGGGCGGACGAACTCCGCATCCGGCAGCTGATGACCGACGCCATCCGGAAGTGGGGGTGGCTGGCCCGATGACGACGAACACCGACTCGGAGACGCAGGTGTCCGAGGCAGGTGTCCGCGACGTGACCGACTTCCTCGCGGACCTGGACGACGTCCTGGCGACGTCGACCACCCCGACGATCCCGGCACCCTCCACCGAGCCGGACCCGGAGCCCGACGCTGCGGCGACCATGCCCGACGTCGACCTGGACCTGGTCGGCCCGGACGCCGACGCCGACGCCGACACGGCGCCGGTCGTCGCTGCACCCGCCCCGGTCCCGCAGCCCGCCCCGGTCCCGCAGCCCGCCCCGGTTGAGGCGCCCGCCCCGGCCGCCCCGGCGAAGGACTGGTGGAACGACGTCTATAAGGACGACGCCGCGGACCAGGACACCTTCACCGGCAACGTCCCCGCTCCGGCGGTCGCACCGCCCCCGGCGAAGGCCGCCCCGCCGCCCCGGCCCAGCCGGTAGTCGAGGAGGACGACGCCTACGACGAGGACGGCGACGACCGGGACGTGACGCCCGAGCCGAAGAAGGGCCGGGCCGCCCAGGACGACGACGGCGAGGAGGCGGGCACCGACGAGGCCCCGGCACCGGCCGCGACGATGGGCGGCCGCTTCGCGGCCGCGGTCAAGAACGCCGGTCCGGTCGTCGCTGGCACCACGAAGGGCGGCGGCCTGATCAACAACCCCGGGGCCGCCAGGTCGTCTTCGCCGGCACCGCGTACGCCGCGGGCTGGAGTCTGCACCTGGACGACTGGGTCACGGACCTGATGGTCCACGCCGGCCAGTACGCCACACCCGTGGCCGGTTGCGCCCTGGGCGCCGGGGTCTTGGGCCTGGCCATGCGGTCGAGGCTGGGCGGCGTCGTCTTCGTCTCTTCGCTGGGCCTGATCACGGCCCTGCAGATGGCCCGGCCCGCGTGGGTCGTCGGCGGCGGCGTCGCGCTGGGGCTCCAGATCGCCTATCGCGTGGTCCGTGGCTGGGTCGGCCACTACGGCGACAAGTGGCCCTGGAAGGGCGTGGTCTGGGCCGCCCACGTTCCCGCCGCCACGGCCACCGTCGCATTCCTCCTGTACGGCACGAACTAACCGAGAGAGCAGATCACAGACATGGGCCAGATTTTCGGAGCGATCGGTTTCACCGGCGGCGCCGTGGTGATGACCGCGTTCCTGATCGTCGGCGCGCGGGGCCAGTGGAAGATCAAGTTGTCCCACGAGGGCGTGATCGTGGCCGCGTTCATCACCGGCCAGCTCTATGCCCAGGGCGGGGAGACCTTCAGCTTCGTCGCAGACATGAGTGGCGGCCTGTCCCAGGCGATCCAGACCTCCTTCGGGACCGCGGGCAACTTTGGAGCCGGTGCGGTCGCCCTCCTGATGTGCATCCTGATCTACGGCCTGAAGCCGTCGAAGTTCCGCAACGGCCTGTTCGCCTTGATGCTGCCCAGCATGTTCACGGCGGCCGGTGGCATCTTCGACACGCTCACGAGCCTGATCAGCAACCTGACCGGAACGGTGGTCGCCTGATGGCTGTGGACCTGGTCAAGCCCGACCCGGGCGACGAGGACGAGGGCGTGGCGGACGACGTTGAGCTGGTGGACGGCGAGGGCGTGGCGGCGGAGCAGCCGTCACGCCTTCGGGCGTGGTGGGGCCAGATCATCGAGTCCCTGGAGAGTGAGGCAGACGCCTCCCGGGTGCCCGGCCGTGCCATGACCCGTCCGGACCTGTCGGAGTATCACGCGTTCGACCGCGCTGGCCTGGTCGCCGTACGCGCGGGGGCGGTGATCATCCTCCGCGCGACCTGGACCCTGACACGCCGGGGCTGGGTCCTGGTCATCGGCCAGGTACGAAAGGGGAGGGGCGCGAAGTCGGCTCCGAAGGCGGCGGCCGGTGGCGCCGCCGAGCGTTCCGCGAAGCCCAAGCGGCGCGGCGGGAAGTCCCCGGCGAAGAAGTCGACGGGGGTAAGAAGGCGCCCGCGAAGTCCGGGACCAGCACCGGTGACCTCCTGATCGGCGGCGTGGTGCTCATCGGAATGGGGGCATGTTCCTGGTCAACACGGCAGTACCGGCCGTGGGGAAGCTGGCGGCGGCGGTAGGGGACTGGGCGGTCGACCACCCGGTGGACCTGATGCGAGGAGCGGGCGGTTTCGTGATCATCTTCGTGGTCATCGCCTGGATCGTCGGAGCGGTCGCCGGGGCCCACGAAGATCACGAAAAGGAAGATCGCGAAGAGAGCACGGACGGGGAGTCGCGGAGACGGACCCCGCGAAGATCACGAAGAGGATCAGGGGAGTGGGGAAGTGGCGGAACCGTCCCCCGAAGAGGCCGCCGCAGCGGAGCGAATCAAGGTCTACGCGTGGGTGCGCGAGAGCATCCGAACCCGGGGGAATGGCACCGCCGTGCACCTCCGTGAACTGGCCCTGGGAAGCCTCCCCGAGGGGGTGACATGCGGTCCGAAATCGGCCGAGTGAGGGCCCTCCTGGCGACCCACCAGATCCCCGTCCGGGACGGCGTGAAGGCCCCCGCATCGGACAAGAACGGGGCCACCCGTAATCGGCCCGGTGTGCACTCCGCTGACCTTCCCCAGGGCTTCACTCCCCTGCCGGCCCAGGGGTCGAACCTGGTCCGCCTACTACCGGTAGGTCATCCCTCTGACCTGCAATAACTACCCGCCGCCTACTGCCCGCCTACCGATTCGGTAGGCGGGCTACCTGCCGTCCCGCGCAGGTTCTAGGCTCGATTCCCGCATCAGCAGCCGCCCGCCGGTGGGCGGCCCGTGAGAGGAGAGCGTCCCCGTGGCGTACTGGAAGTGCGGCGCCTGCCGCACCCGCTTCCCGATCGGCCCGGAGGGGAGACGGCTGTACGCGAAGCCCACCGTCAGCAGGCCCACTTCGGGGGCATCCCCGACGGCGAGGACGGACCCGAGCAGAGCGGCGGTCAGTCGATCACCGGCCGCCAGGTCCTGTACGGACTGGTCATCCTGGCCGGGCTCACAGTGCTGGCTCGCTCATGCGACTTCCCCTCATGAGCTGATCGTTTCGCGGCATAAACGGAACGGGCCCGGCAGACACATGGTCTGCCGGGCCCGTTCCGTGATGTCACGCGCCGACGAGCTGGGGTTCCCGCTTCAGTACGCCGTCGAGGAAGAACAGCCACTCGCGGTGGGTGTATACGTGCGGCGCCCCGGCGGTCGCCTGCCGATCGCTGAGCACTGCCGAGTCCGCGGTGATGTCGATCGAGATCCGGGACGCCTCAGCCGGCAGCAGGCCGCGCAGGTGATCCAGGAAGTCGGTCCACGTCGACTTGGGGTAGAGGTGGGCGGGCTTGGACACGTCCTTGCTGTCGCGTACCGCGACCTGGCCGTTGGTGAGGAAGGCGACCTCAACGCACCCCTGGGCGCTTTCGGAGAGAGATGCCTTCCGCCACTGGGCGTTGCTGAGGTCAGAGTTCGTGGTCATTCCATCTCCTTCAGCACGGTCTTCATGAACCGCGCCGACTCGGCTTCATCGAGCGCCATGCCGCGCAGTCGACTGTGGGACTGGTCAAACCGCCGGGTGTCCTTGGCCTTCTGGAGGTACAAGTTCCCGCCGGGGCTGTCCACGTAGACCACTGCGGGCTCCGTGGGGTCGGGAAAGTCGAGGATGGTGAAGGCGCCGGTAAGTGCCGTGTGGGCGCCCTTGCTGTAGGGGAGTACCTGCACCGTGATGTTCGGGACCTGCTCGGCCTGGTCGATGAGGTGCTTCAGTTGCTCGCGCTGGCAGTCGATCCCGCCGATCTGGCGCCACAGGCACGCTTCGTCAAGGATCACGACCAGGTCCAAAGGTGACTCGCGGGTGAGTACCTGCTGCCGCTGCATGTGGAACTTGACCAGGGTCTCGATCTCGTCCGCCGGCGCCGACGGGCTTGTGCCGCGCAGAACCGCCCGCGCGTAGTCCTCGGTGCGGAGGAGGCTGTGAACCGAGGCGAGGGCGAACACCCTCAGCGCGGCGGCCTCGGCTTCGAGGGCGATGTACGTGTCCAGGTTCGGCGGCAGCTCGAAGTTCGTCCACCACGACGCTTCTGGCGAGGCGCTGTGCATGGTCAGCAGGTGCTCGCGGGTTTCGGCCGGGGCGTCGTACGCCTCCAGGAGTCCCTTCAGCTCGATGAGCTGGACGTCGCGTTTGCCGTTCTCGATTCGGCTGATCGTTGAGTCCGACCGGCCGATTGCGGCGCCCGCCTCTTCGATCGTCAGTCCAGAAGTTTCACGGAGCGCCTGAAGCTCACGCCCTATCTGGCGTCGCTTGACCATGGGTCCTTGTGCTCTCGCCATACCGGCACCTCCCTCAGCTTGGCGTTTAACATCGCTGGGCTTGGTGTTCCTTGATCGATTCGGCGCGTTTGACGGTCTTGCCGACGTCGTGGTGCCTGGCCCGGTGTCTGTTCTTCGAGCCTGCAGGCCGTCCCGGCCCCGGCCGGGACGGTTTCGGTGCGGCCGCCGGACGGGCCGTGGTCGCGCGGACGTTGCGAAACCCCCGCCGCACCCGGGCCGGGGTGAGCCGACGCGGTGCGGCAGGCCGTTCCCAGGGGCGGCGCAGGTCCTCGGCGAGCGGCCGGGCCAGACGGAGCTGAGTGTGGGCGGCGATGATCAGCCAGGTCCACAGGTCGGCGGTGTCCGCGTGGCGGACCTTCGGGGCGGTCCAGCCCAGGGTCTGCTTCATCAGCCGGAAGGTGTGCTCCAGGTCGAATCTGCGCAGGAACACCTGCCACCAGCGGTCCACGTCCGCCGGTGCGGCAGCGGTGGCCGAGGACCACAGCCAGACCGGTTTCGGGTCGCGGTCGCCGGGCAGGCGCTCGACCTTCAGGCGGATCAACGTGCCGTGCAGGATGGGGAGTTCTTCCTTGGCGTGGGCCAGCCAGGGGCCGCGATGGGTGAGCCGGGGTGCATCCGGTCCCAGGCCGTCGCGGTGGCCGTGCCGTAGCGGGTGGTGTCCGTGGCGGTTGTGACATCCGGCTCGTGCCAGCTGTCGGGCTTCTTGAACGTGAGGACGCCGCCATGCCGGCGGGGACGCCCGCCTCGGGGGCCCGACCGGGCAGGGCCGGGGTCACGGAGCATGACCCGGTCCGAGCGCAGCCGTCCGACCAGCACGACGGGCAGGTCGGCGAGAGCGTGGGTCAGGTAGGCGACGTCGTAGCCGGAGTCCATCACGATCACGATGTCCGGATCGCCCGGTGCCCAGTGGCCTGCGCTCATCAACCGCTCGATGACATCGCGCAGTTGGGCGGCTGTGACAGTGGTCGCGTCGTCCGCCGGCCCGAGCCGTACGGCGTCCAGCAGAGCGACCCAGGAGGTGCGGCCGGACTCCAGGGCCGCGACGAAGGAGTAGGGCCAGCCGGGCACCAGCTGGTCCGAGCTGCGGTCGCCGCGTCCGTATACATGGCAGAACAGCCGCTCGTCGCTGGTCGGAGCGTCCGGGCGGAGCCAGTTGCTGACGTCCACCGCCAGCACGATGCGCCCGTCGGCCGCCCTCGGCAGCGGCAGCCCGGCCAGCGTGCGGCGCAACCGCATCGGTTCCAGCCAGCCCCGGTCCAACGCGGCGTACAGGGTGCCGTGCCCGCGCCGGTGCTCGGCCGCCAGCGACAGTTCGACCAGGGTTTTCACCGGCCCGTCCGCGCACAGCACCGCGTCGGTGAGCTCGAAGAGCGCGTCCGCGCGGCTATACAGGCAGTCGTAGAAGTCGACCCGAAAGCGGGACAACACGCCCAATGCCTCGCCTGCGGGCGCCTCGGCGGGGAGACTCATACACAGCGGCCGTTCTCTCGTGCTTCGTTACTCGACATCTCGAAGCGTGAAGAACGGCCGCGTCATGTGCCGCCGGTTCCCGGGGATCTCAGCAGGTCGAGTGACCTGCGATGTTAAACGCCAAGCTCAGTCTCCGCCTGCGTACACGGCTCCATCCTGCCGCACGGCGGGGCCCAGGAGTAATCGGTCCGTCCACTGTGACCCTCCGCCCGTCAGAAACTTCGGTGAATCTTCCCATTGAAGTTGCACAGAGAATCTTCTGAGGCCATTCTAGGGTGACGGGCTCATTACGGCTGGTGATCACGTCCAGCCGGTCGCGGCGCGTGGACGCGTGGAGCGCAGCGACTCGCCGAGCCGGGAGGAAGCCCTCGATGATGAACGAGACAGTTCCGCAGGCGGCAGCACCGATCCCAGATGGTGAACGCGGTCCCGCCGATGCGACGGCGATCTGCCGCCGGTTCGAGATCCCTGTGAGCTCTCAGGTCTTACGCGTGCTTCAGGGCGCTTCCTGCCTGTGCTGCCAGATGCCGGGCCGGGAACTGCGTTCCGCCGGCCGCGCGTGCACAGTCAGCCCGGACGGCGACACGCTCTGGTGGGACGTACGAGCCCACGACGGGTGCCTGAGGAGCGCAGGGGGCGCGTCGTGACAGCCGACGGTGCCGCCGAGCCGAACGTCGAACAGCCCCAGCCGCACCAGTACGCCTTCGACGGCGACGACCAGGCCCCGGCCCGCGCCCGTCACCACGTCCGCGAGGCCCTGTGCTCTTGGCGGATGCCGGAGGACACCGTCGATACGGCCGTCCTGCTGGCGTCTGAGATCACGACCAACGCGGTGCGGCACACCAGGTCATCCAGCATCGAGCTCGAACTGCTGCGGCGGGACGGCGAAGTCGAGGTGGCCGTCCGTGACAGCGGTCCCCGGCCCGTCAGACCGCTCCGCGCGATCTCGGAGGAGACCGCCGACCTGTGGGACGAGCACGGCCGTGGGCTCGACCTGGTGCGCCGGTTGGCCAGCCGGTGGGGCGCCACGGAAGCGGGGCCGGGGCTCAGGGTCTGGGCCGCGATCGAGGCGACGGGCGATGTCCGATGACCGAGTCTCCGGCCGGCCGCGCTCTCGCGGAGCGCGCACCGACCACCACAGCCACCGCGCCGGACCGGCGAGCACGCCGTCCGGCGCGGACCCCGGGCGCCTTATCGGCGCCCCCGTGCCGCCCTGGCAGGGCCAACCCCCGTATCCCGAGCCGGGGCGGCACGCCTACGCGATAGGGAGCTGCTGATGCAGTCGACGTACGCGGTTCACGCTCCCTCGGTCAGCGCCGAGAAGCTGGCTCTGCTGGCGGCGGCCCTGCGAAGGATGCGCACGCTCCCCGAGATCCTGGACGACATTGGGGACGCGCTCGACCCGCAGCCTCCCAAGGAGGACAAGGTCGAGGAGATTCACGGTCACCTGCGTAACGACCTGGAGCGACTGGTCGCCATCGCTATTGCGGCGGAGAGCAGGGACGCCGAGGTGCTGCGGCTCGCCGAGCGGGCCGCCGGTCTTCAGACCGTCGACCTGCCGGGGGCCTTCCGGGACCGCGTTCTCCATCTGCGGCTGGTGGGCGCCGTCGCGAACGACCTCCTGGAACGGCTCACCGCCACGCGAGCGATCAAGCAGGTCGCGTGAACCAGAGCGACCAGCGGACGCCTGCACCAACACAGACCACCGAGGAGACGAGCGCTATGTGTCCGCACAACCCTCCCTGCCCGGCAGCGCAAGAGTCGGACCGTGAGCACGCCAGGGTGATCGGCCGGGACTACCTGCTGGGCTGGACGCTGCTGTGCAACGGGACCATCGTCTTCGACACCGGGAGCCTGCTGCCCGACGGGCAGGTCATCGCGCCACACCGGCCTGTGCTCGCGGGAGTGGCGGCATGACCACCACTCAGTTCCGCTGGCACGGTCTCCACGTCCCCTTCGTCGCGCCGTGGGGCGAGGAGGAGACGCTGCCGAGCAAGCTGATCAAGCGGGTCGGTCCGGACGGCGAGCAGGGAATCGGTTACGCCGACGAGGTCAGCGGCGCGGACCGACGGGACGGCACCCTCTGGGTGCGGTGGCCACTGCTGCGGGAAGGGGCAAGCCCCGCTTGGCGGACATCCACCCTCTGCGCCAGCGACAGGCCATGTCCCACATGCTCTGCATGGTCTGTGCGACCTCCACGTTCGACAACGACGAGTTCCGCCGGTGGGGCGGAAAGCACCTCTTCATCGGGCGCGAGGTCGGAGGGCGCCCGATCCGCGACGGTGATGTGACGGACACCCTCCCGTGTGCCTGGCGTGCGCCGTCGAGGCCGCCGGGGCTTGCCCGCACCTGGTCAAGGGACACACCGCTGCCCTGGTGGAACGGGCAGAGCCGTGGGGGTCGCCGGGATCGTCTACGACCCGCGAACCCTTCGGCCGGTCCCGACGAAGAGCAGCAACGGCCTCACCGACGTCGCGTTCGAGGACCCCGCACTCCGGTGGACTCTCGCCGCCCGGGATGTCGTGACTCTGCACGGCTGCACCCCCGTGGACCTGGCCGATCTCGCGACGGCGAGCGTCGCGGCCTAGATCCCGTCCGGCGGCCCGGTGCCTTGCGCCCGGGTCGTCGGACGGTCAGCGCCGGCGGGTACCGCGCCCGCCGCCTCATCCGCCGAAACAACCGAGAGAGCGAACCGCCATGCCTGACTTCCCGTACCTGCGCCGCATCCGGGCGAAGCGCCCCCTGCGGCAGGACTTCGAGCCCTGCACCCTCATGGACATGCTTCTGGACCAGGAGCAGGACCAGAGCGAGAACCGCGCGGTGCAGGTGTCGGCGGTGACCGTCTCGTTCTTCGGCTTCCGAGCGCAATCAAACGGCAGGACGGGCTTCGCCGCCCTGAAGCACATGTACCGCGACCACCCGGTGCTGGTCCGCTGCCTGTGCACCTACCTGTGCGCCATGTGGACCGCGACCGCGGCCGTGGCCGCTCTGCGGCTGCTCTGAGGCGGACCGGCGCCGGCCGGTGCCACACCATCGGGGTGGGCACCGGTCTCTCCGCCGTCCGTCACCCGACGACCTGACCGCGATCACCGCGG
>AP035768.1:5000000-7643438 GCA_042850305.1 Streptomyces haneummycinicus | reverse complement strand
AAGCCGAAGCGCTGCTGCTGCCAGCCGTAGTCGTCCTGCGACGGCCGGGGCCAGGCGCCGGGCTCCGGGCGCTGGTACTCGGCCGGGTAGGCGGGGCGGGCGGTGGGGAGCTGATCGCCGGCGGGGCCCTGCTGCTGGTCGCGGCGGCGGCCGTATCCTCGTAGCCGTCGTACCCGTCGTAGGGCTCGCGCTCCTGCCGGTCCGGCCGCTCGAGGTGCTCGGGCCGGCCGCCCGGCAGCTCGGGCTCCTCGTAGCGCGGCTGCGGGCGGGGCGCCGGAGGGGCGAGTGCTCGCCGACGGTGTCGTCGACGGTGATCGCGATACGGATCGGACGGCCGCACTCGCGGCTCAGGGTCTCGCTGACGACAGGGGCGAGACGGCCTTCGAGTACGCCCTTCGCGAACTCGTTGGGTACCGCGAGCAGGGCGGTGTCCGCGACGAGTGCCAGCGGCTGGCAGCGCCGGATCCAGTGCTCGTCCTTGCCCTCGACTCCCTGACCGCGGCCTTCTCCGAGGAGTTGCTCGAGTACGCGTGGCCACACTGCGGCAAGATCGGCAGGTACGTCAGCCACAGGGCACGCTCTCTCACGGGGTCCCTCGATCGTGTGATGCGAAGGACGGATCGGGATGTAAATCGGGTGGTGGAGGGTCAAGGGAACGAATCGGAGTCCAGTTCACGGTAGTCAGCGCGACGGGTACGGTTCAAGTCGTTGTCCCCAGCCTGTGGACAAGTGTCTCCCGGTCGTCGCCGGTTTGACCGAATGGCGCAGCCGCGCGTACCGTAACCAAGTCGAGTTGTCGATGGCTGCTGCCGCCTGCCTCCGATGGGCACAGATCGCGCAAGATGATCGGTCAGCGGTGCACTCGGGCGTAACGCGAGCTACTCGTGGGCGCACGGTGACAGCCAGGACGGCACCCCGCAAAACCCGATTCTTTCTGGAGCCCCCGAGTGAGCAAGCGCACCTTCCAGCCGAACAACCGTCGCCGCGCCAAGACCCACGGCTTCCGGCTGCGTATGCGCACCCGTGCCGGCCGCGCGATTCTCGCGTCCCGCCGTAGCAAGGGTCGCACCCGTCTGTCCGCCTGATCCCGGTCAGGTCATGACATCGTGCTGCCCACCGAGAACCGGCTGAGGCGGCGCGAGGACTTCGCGACCGCGGTACGACGAGGACGCCGGGCAGGAAGCCGGCATCTCGTCGTCCACCTTCGTAGCGGTGCCACGAACCCGCATGCGCCTGGGGAGAGCGCTCCCCTGTCGCGTGCGGGTTTCGTCGTGAGCAAGGCAGTGGGTGGAGCGGTGGTGCGCAACAAGGTGAAGCGCAGGCTTCGCCATCTGATGCGCGAGCGAGTCGGCCTGTTGCCCCCGGTAGCCTGGTAGTCGTACGAGCGCTGCCCGGTGCGGGTGACGCCGACCATGCAGAACTGGCCCGAGACCTGGACACCGCCCTGCGGCGGCTGCTGGGAGGGGCGCGCGATGAAGTATCCGCTACTGGCGCTGATCAAGATCTATCAGTGGACGATCAGCCCCCTGCTGGGGCCGGTGTGCAAGTACTACCCGTCGTGTTCCCACTACGGCTACACGGCCATCGACCGGCACGGTGCCGTCAAGGGCACAGCACTCACGGCCTGGCGCATCCTGCGCTGCAATCCGTGGTCGCTGGGCGGTGTGGACCATGTCCCACCGCGCAAGCGCCCGCGGTGGCACGAAATGCTGCGTGACGCCTGGCGTGCACGCAAGGGCGGGACCTCCGCCGCCGAACCGGCCACCGAAGGGCGGACCTCTCCCACAGGCCCGCCGAGTTCTTCGAGCCCGGCCGCAGAGACCCCGTCCCATGCCCAAGGAGCATGATTAGTGGACACGATTGCCAGCCTCTTCAGCTTCATCACTACACCTGTCTCCTGGGTCATCGTCCAGTTCCACAGCGTGTACGGCGCCATCTTCGGCCCTGACACCGGCTGGGCCTGGGGCCTGTCCATCGTGTCCCTGGTGATTCTGATCCGTATCTGCCTGATCCCGCTCTTCGTGAAGCAGATCAAGGCGACCCGCGCGATGCAGACGCTCCAGCCGGAGATGAAGAAGATCCAGGAGCGCTACAAGAACGACCGGCAGCGCCAGTCCGAAGAGATGATGAAGCTGTACAAGGAGACGGGCACCAACCCGCTCTCCTCGTGCCTGCCCATCCTGGCTCAGTCGCCGTTCTTCTTCGCCCTGTATCACGTGCTCAACGGCATCGCGTCGGGTGACACCGTCGGGGTGATCAACGACCGTCTGCTGGAGAGCGCGCAGAAGGCCCACATCTTCGGTGCCCCGCTCGCGGCGAAGTTCACGGACAGCGCGGATAAGGTCGAGGCCCTCAACTCCTCGCTGACCGATGTCCGTGTCGTCACGGCGATCATGATCGTTCTGATGTCGCTGTCGCAGTTCTACACGCAGCGCCAGCTGATGACGAAGAACGTCGACACCACGGTGAAGACGCCGTTCATGCAGCAGCAGAAGATGCTGATGTACGTCTTCCCCGTCATCTTCGCCGTCTTCGGCATCAACTTCCCCGTCGGTGTCCTCGTCTACTGGCTGACCACCAACGTGTGGACCATGGGCCAGCAGATGTACGTCATCCACAACAACCCCACGCCGGGTTCCAAGGCGCAGGCCGCCTACCTGGAGCGCCTCACCAAGCACCTCACCCGTCACGGCAAGACCCGCAACCGTCGTGAGCGGGCGATCGTCAAGGCGATCGTCGCCAAGGGCCGGGACCGCAACGAGCACGAGCGCAAGTTCATCAACGGTCTGAACAAGGCCGGGCTGGCGGCTCAGACCGACGGCATGGTGATCAAGGGCGAGAGTGCGGTCGCCGCTCAGTCCGAGGACGGTACGCCGATCATCGCGGCAGCCGCCAAGCGGCAGCAGCCCAAGCGGCAGTCCAAGTCCCAGCGTCAGACCGGCACGGCCAAGGCCGCCGGTGAGCCCACCTCGCTGACCAAGTCCGACGACCGCGAGGACGCCAAGCCGGCCGCCCCTGCCAAGAAGGACGACACCAAGTCCACCGGCAGTACCCGCAGCAAGGCCCAGTCCGGTCAGCGCAAGGGTCCGCAGCGGCCCAAGTCCCCGTCCAAGAAGTAAGAAGGAGTCCATCCCGTGACGGAAGGCACCACCACCTCCGCCGCCGCCGAGGGTGCAGACACCCTGACCCGCCTGGAGCAGGAGGGCGAGATCGCGGCGGACTACCTGGAGGGTCTGCTCGACATCGCCGACCTCGACGGTGACATCGACATGGACGTCGAGGCCGACCGCGCCTCCGTCTCGATCATCAGCGACGCGGGCGGCCGTGACCTGCAGAAGCTGGTGGGCCGCGACGGTGAGGTACTGGAGGCGCTCCAGGAGCTCACACGTCTGGCCGTCCACCGGGAGACCGGGGACCGCAGCCGCCTCATGCTCGACATCGCCGGCTACCGGGCCAAGAAGCGGACCGAGCTGTCCGAGCTGGGCGCCAAGGCCGCGGCCGAGGCGAAGAGCAGCGGTCAGGCCGTGAAGCTGGACGCGATGACGCCCTTCGAGCGGAAGGTCGTGCACGACGCGGTCAAGGCGGCCGGCCTGCGCAGTGAGTCGGAGGGCGAGGACCGCAGCGCTTCGTCGTCGTGCTTCCCGCCTGATCGGCTCTTGGTTTCATCGGCCCCGTCTGTTGCGCAGACGGGGCCGAATTTTCAGCCTGATAGTTCTGTGGTTCTGGTGTCGGCGCCCGATGTCGGCACGGTACGGAAGGACGGTTCCCCGTGACCGAGGCAGCGGAGCTTCCCCGCGCCCGAGCAGGCGCGCGAGGTGTTCGGTGATCGCTTCACCGACGCGGTCCGTTACGCGGAGCTGCTCGCCGAGGCGGGCGTGCAGCGCGGCTTGATCGGGCCGCGTGAAGTGCCCCGCCTCTGGGAGCGGCATCTGCTGAACTGTGCGGTGCTCTCGGAGGTCGTGCCCGAGGGCGTCACCGTGTGCGATGTGGGCTCCGGTGCCGGTCTGCCCGGCATTCCCCTGGCGCTGGTCCGTGACGACCTCAAGATCACACTTCTGGAGCCTTTGCTCCGGCGCACCAACTTCCTGAGCGAGGTCGTGGAACTGCTCGGCCTGGACCATGTGACGGTCGTACGCGGCCGGGCCGAAGAGGTCATGGGCAAGATCACTCCGGTGCATGTGGTGACCGCTCGGGCCGTGGCTCCGCTCGACCGTCTCGCCACGTGGGGCATTCCCCTGCTGCGGCCCTACGGCGAGATGCTGGCCCTCAAGGGCGACACCGCCGAGGAAGAGCTGAAGAGCGCGGCGGCGGCACTGAGCAAGCTCGGCGCCGTGGAGACATCGATCGTGCATGTGGGTGAAGGCGTCGTGGACCCGATGTCCACGGTGGTACGGGTGGAGGTCGGGGAGAGCCCGGGCGGAGTGCGGTTCGCGGCGAAGCGTGCGAAGGCCGCCCGCACGGGACGAGTCCGGCGCCGGCGCTGACAGCGGACCCGGCCGAGTCGGCGGTGCTCTTTTCGGTGCGGTGTGCTCCGTCCTGAGGGCCGGGCGTACTCCACACAAGCTGCCAAACCTACGCATGACGGAGTGTCGCGGCAGTGCGACCTCGGCTGCTGTGCATCGTGTTTCACGTGAAACGTCGCTCACTGCTGCACGGCATCATCAGTCGGGGCCGCGCTGCGGCCGAACCCCGTGACCGGAAGCCTCTCGGATCTCTCGGAGAGGATCCCGTTCACGGCGGACCATCGTCCCCCTCAGGGGTAACCGAGTTGTCCACAGAAGTGGAATTCTCCACAGAACGTCAGGGCTCACTGGTTCATGACCCCGAAGGCATGGGAGGCTCTGTTCATAGCGAGCCTGAAGTCGAGGAGAGTGAATCCTTGCGGTCCGACGCCAACATCGCGGGACCGATGACCGATCCGGTCCCCGGTCCCCGTACCGAGTCCATGGGAGCGGATGTTTCACGTGAAACGCCGCCTCCGATGGACGACACTCCCATCGGTCGTGCTGCCCAACTGGCGGTGGAGGCTCTGGGGCGAGCCGGTGAGGGCCTCCACGGCCCGAGCAGACCCGCTTCATCGTGGTCGCCAACCAGAAGGGCGGAGTCGGCAAGACGACGACCACCGTCAACCTTGCCGCGTCGCTCGCTCTGCACGGCAGCCGCGTTCTGGTGGTCGACCTCGATCCCCAGGGCAACGCGTCCACGGCGCTGGGTATCGACCACCACGCCGAGGTCCCCTCCATCTACGACGTCCTGGTGGAGAGCAAGCCGCTTGCCGAGGTCGTCCAGCCGGTCCCCGATGTCGAGGGACTCTTCTGTGCGCCCGCCACCATCGATCTCGCCGGTGCGGAGATCGAGTTGGTGTCGCTGGTGGCGCGCGAAAGCCGGCTTCAGCGGGCGATCCAGGCGTATGAGCAGCCGCTGGACTACATCCTCATCGACTGTCCGCCCTCGCTGGGCCTGCTGACCGTGAACGCGATGGTGGCCGGCCAGGAGGTCCTGATCCCGATCCAGTGCGAGTACTACGCACTGGAAGGACTGGGGCAACTGCTCCGCAATGTCGACCTGGTACGGGGACACCTCAACCCCACCCTGCACGTGTCGACGATCCTGCTCACCATGTACGACGGCCGGACGCGGCTCGCGTCCCAGGTCGCGGACGAGGTGCGCACTCACTTCGGCGACGAGGTACTGCGGACGAGCATTCCCCGCTCCGTCCGTATCTCGGAGGCGCCGAGCTACGGGCAGACGGTGCTGACCTACGATCCTGGATCGAGCGGTGCCCTCTCCTACTTCGAGGCGGCACGAGAGATCGCGCTGAGGGGTGCCGGCGTCAGCTATGACGGATCGCAGGCCCACCTCGGCCTACAGCAGAACGATCCGAGCATGGTGGAGGGCGTCCAGTGAGTGAGCGACGGAGGGGTTGGGTCGTGGTCTCGGCGCACTGATCCCCGCTGCCCCGACAGAGAAGTCGGTGACGCCGCCGACGATGAGCGGCGCTGTTTCCACGTCTCCTGCGGCGGTGCCGGCACCGCCCAACGAGCGAGCGGTGGCTCCCGCGCACTTGGCCACCCTGTCGACCGTTTCACGTGAAACGGATGAGACTTCGGCGCACGTCCCCCGGCCGTGCCCGCGCCGCCCATGGGCGCCCACTTCGCCGAGATCCCCCTCGATTCCATTACGCCGAACCCGCGCCAGCCACGTGAGGTGTTCGACGAGGACGCCCTGTCCGAGCTCATCACCTCCATCAAGGAGGTAGGTCTCCTCCAGCCGGTTGTCGTACGGCAGGTGGGTCCTGAGAGCTATGAGCTCATCATGGGTGAACGGAGGTGGCGGGCCTGCCATAAGGCGGGACTCGAGGTGATCCCGGCGGTCGTGCGGGCCACGGAGGACGAGAAGCTTCTTCTGGACGCGCTGCTGGAGAACCTGCACCGGGCCCAGCTGAATCCGCTGGAAGAGGCCGCGGCCTACGACCAGTTGCTGAAGGACTTCAACTGCACACAGGACCAGCTGGCGGATCGGATCGGCCGGTCCCGGCCGCAGGTGTCCAACACGCTGCGTCTGCTGAAGCTTCCTGCCACCGTTCAGCGTCGGCTGGCCGCCGGTGTGCTGTCCGCCGGACACGCACGTGCCCTGCTGCCCGTGGAGGACCCCGAGGAGCAGGACCGGCTGGCCCACCGGATCGTGGCCGAAGGGCTGTCGGTGCGGGCGGTCGAAGAGATCGTGATGCTGATGGGTTCAGGGCCCCAGAAGGCCCAGCGGTCCAAGGGTCCGCGCGCCGGGGCTCTTGTCTCCCCGGCCCTGACTGATCTGGCGACGCGTCTCTCGGATCGCTTCGAGACACGGGTGAAGGTCGACCTGGGGCAGAAGAAGGGCAAGATCACCGTCGAGTTCGCCTCCATGGAGGACCTGGAGCGCATTCTTGGCAGCCTCGCGCCTGGAGAGGGACCCGTACTCCAGAAGAGTCTGGTGGACGACGACTCCGTCGAGGCGGAGGACTGACGCTTCGCCGGGTACCGCAGAGTGGCCGATGAACGAGCAGGGCGGACCGTGTCCGGTGTGTACCGGAACACGGTTCGCCCTTTGCTTTCTGGCGGTATCGATGGAATCGCTTCATGGATACGATGCGTTCGGATATGGCGTATCCACCCGGCAGCACCTCCGAGAGCGAGGCAGGGGCCATGCGAATGACCAGCCGCACCGGCCTGGTGAGCGCGGGGCTGGGGGTGGGCGCCGTCAGCGGCTTCATCGGCAGCCTGCTCAGGGAACGGAGCGCTCTGACAGCCGCCCGTGAGGCAGCGGGCGAAGGAAGCGAGGAACAGCCTTCATGGGCCGTCGGCTCGTACCGCTCACGCTGGACAACCTTCCGGACCTCCCCAGCGTTGCCGCTCGTGTGTCTTCTGGGAACTCGACCCCGTCAGCGGCGAAGCAGCGGTAAGCGCGGGCACCGCGGCGGAAGAGAAGGAGTCGTGGATCTCGGCCGTCCTCCTGGACTGGGGATCCTGCGGAAGAGTCGTCTACGTCGATGACGTCCCCATGGGGTTCGTCCTCTACGCGCCGCCCGCTTACGTGCCACGCTCCACGGCGTTCCCCACCAGCCCCGTATCGCCCGATGCGGTGCAGCTGATGACGGCGTTCATCATGCCGGGGTACCAGGGGCAGGGACTGGGGCGGGTGATGGTGCAGACGGTGGCCAAGGATCTGCTGCGCCGGGGCTTCAAGGCGATCGAGGCGTTCGGCGACGTCCGTTGGAAGGAGCCCGCCTGCGTTCTGCCCGCCGAGCATCTGCTGGCCGTGGGCTTCAAGACGGTCCGACAGCACCCCACTCACCCCCGGCTGAGACTGGAGCTGAGGACGACGCTCTCCTGGAAGGAAGACGTCGAGATGGCGCTGGACCGGCTGCTGGGAGCCGTTCAGAAGGAACCGGCACTGAGACCGCTGTGAGGCTGCCTGGTGCAGCACCACCCTCATGCGAAGGGGCCGGCCCTCAAGGGCCGGCCCTTCGCGTTTCACGTGAAACATGTGCCGCCGAAGAGGCGGTCAGCTGTCACTTGGCGACGCTGATGAACTCCTCGAGGTCGCGGACGATCGCGGCCTTCGGCTTGGCGCCGACGATGGTCTTGGCGACCTCGCCCCCTGATAGACGTTCAGGGTCGGGATGGACATGACGCCGTACTTGGCGGCCGTACCGGGGTTCTCGTCGATGTTCAGCTTGACGATCTCGATCTTGTCGCCGTACTCGGCGGCGATGGCCTCGAGGGACGGGGCGATCTGGCGGCAGGGGCCGCACCAGGCGGCCCAGAAGTCCACCAGGACGGGCTTGTCGCTCTTGAGGACGTCCTGCTCGAAGGACTCGTCGGTCACATGCTTCAGGGTGCCGGCCACAGCGGGCTCCTTAACTGGTTGGTGCGTGGGGTGGGCGGAGTCAGACAGCGGTCTTCTCGGGCTCGGCCTTCTCGTCGTCCGTGAGAGAGGCGAGGAAGCGCTCTGCGTCGAGGGCGGCGGAACAGCCCGTACCGGCCGCGGTGATCGCCTGGCGATAGGTGTGGTCGACGACGTCGCCGGCGCCGAAGACACCGGTGACGTTGGTACGCGTCGAGGGCGCCTCGACCTTCAGGTAGCCCTCCTCGTCCAGCTCCAGCTGGCCCTTGAAGAGCTCGGTGCGCGGGTCGTGGCCGATCGCGATGAACAGGCCGGTCACCGGCAGGTCCGAGAGCTCGCCGGTCTTGACGTTGCGCAGCTTCAGGCCCGAGAGCTTCTGGTCGCCCTGGACTTCGGCGATCTCGCTGTCCCAGACGAAAGAGATCTTCGGGTCGGCGAGGGCACGCTCCTGCATCGCCTTGGAGGCGCGCAGGGTGTCACGGCGGTGGACGACCGTCACGGACTTCGCGAAGCGGGAGAGGAAGGTGGCTTCCTCCATCGCGGTGTCGCCACCACCGATCACGGCGATGTCGTGGTCCTTGAAGAAGAAGCCGTCACAGGTGGCACACCACGAGACGCCGCGGCCGGAGAGCGCGTCCTCGTTGGGCAGGCCGAGCTTGCGGTGCTGCGAGCCGGTGGTGACGATGACGGACTTCGCCTTGTGAACCGTTCCGGCGGTGTCCGTGACGGTCTTGATCTCACCGGTCAGATCGACGGCGACCACGTCGTCCGGGATGAGCTCGGCACCGAAGCGCTCCGCCTGGGCGCGCATGTTGTCCATGAGCTCGGGGCCCATGATGCCGTCCTGGAAGCCAGGGAAGTTCTCGACGTCGGTGGTGTTCATCAGCGCACCACCGGCGGTGACGGCGCCCTCGAACACCAGGGGCTTCAGCGACGCACGGGCGGTGTAGAGCGCCGCCGTGTAGCCGGCGGGCCCCGAACCGATGATGATCACGTTACGGACGTCGCTCACGGCTTGATTCCTCGTCTCTGGACTGCGTCTGTCGACCGGTGGGAGCTCTCTTCGGAGCTCTCACCCCACCCAACGGATCCTAAGGGGCGTACATTCCCGCCGTGCCCGGGCACACGGACACAGCCCGCTGTCAGCACGGAGAGGGCATACGTACGGGATACCACGGAGGACGCGGACGAAGCGTCGGCCGTCAGGGGCGTGTGGGCCGTACGTCAGGAGCGTGGGTAGGAATGCGTCAGCAGAACCTTTGCCGTGGCGGCCGCGGACGGGTTCTCCACACAGGTCGCCTCGACGATGTACGCGGTCACGCGGGTGGCGTCCGACACATCGGGAAGCACGACGAGCATCGCCTCCTTGCCTCTGAAGACTCCGTTCTCCGTGGCGAGCGCCAGGTCGTTGCGCCCGATGCCGTCGCTGACGCACTTGGGCACGGCGGGTCCCTTGAGGACCCTGGGATTGACGCCGCCGGGGTCCGGCTGCGACCCGAAGGTGTGCTCGGTGCTGGAGCCCTTTACGTTGCCTTGGCTCTGTGCGAGGAGATTGTCGACCTGCTTCTTGAGCTTGGTCTCGGAGAAGGTGTCCGAAGCGGTGGTCCGGGTGCCCTCGTCCGGCCCGGTGCCGTCGTCCATGGAGGACAGCACCACCGATCCGAGCCCCAGAGCGGCGACCGTGAACACGGTCCCCAGCACGGCGGCCCGACGGCGTCCCCTCGGACGCGGCCCTTGCGGCCCGGCCCGGTCGTGGAGGAGCGGGGTTGCCCGGACGGCCGGTCCTGAAGCGGCGATGTTTCACGTGAAACAGACGCGCGCTCGCCGTCGGAGGACCCGGGAGAAGCGCCGGCGGGCTCCTCCACGGCTTCGTTCTCCGGCGCCGTGGCGTGCGGCAGGGCCTCCGCGGCCAGTGCGGCATCGATACGGCTCGCCACCTCCGCGGGCATCCGCGTCGGACCCGGCACCGTGCCGAGCAGATCCCGGATCTCCTCGAGCGATGCCTGGACGTCCGCACAGAGCGGGCACTCGTCCAGATGACGGCGTACGTCGGCGCTCCGGTCGGTCGGGAGGAGTCCCTCGGTGAGGTCGGAGATCTCCGCGACGTCCGGGTGCTCCGCCCTGTCTGTCGTCGACGTCACGCTCGCCCACCTCCTCCCTTCACCGCGGCCGGGTCGTTCGATCCTGGGTCAGGCGGGCCCTTGTGGTGTCGACCCGCTGCGGGTGGGACGGGCGGCCCTTGCGTCCGGTTCCGTCCCTCCCCTGTTTCCTGCTCTCGGCGGTGCCGTCCGGCCGCAGATGGGTGAGCAGGGGCAGAAGTCTGGCTCTGCCTCGGGCACAGCGGCTCTTCACCGTGCCGGTGGGCACGTCGAGGATGCGGGCGGCTTCGGCGACCGGATAGCCCTGCATGTCCACGAGCACGAGTGCGGCCCGTTGATCGGGCGGGAGGGTGCCCATGGCTTCGATGAGCTGGCGGTGCAGATCATTGCGCTCCGCAGGCGCGGAGGCGGACTCGGCGGGCTCCAGCAGCTGCTCCAGCCGCTCCGTGTCATCCACGGGCGCGGTCTTCCGGGAGGCCGCCTTGCGGGCGCGGTCCAGGCAGGCGTTCACCGTGATCCGGTGCAGCCACGTCGTGACGGCCGACTGCCTCCGGAACGTGTGGGCGGCCCGGTAGGCGGAGACCAGGGCGTCCTGGACAGCGTCGGCGGCTTCCTCGCGGTCGCCGAGCGTCCGCAGGGCCACGGCCCACAGCCGGTCACGGTGCCGCCGCACGAGCTCACCGAAGGCGTCGGGATCGCCCTCCACATGGCGGGCGAGGAGGTCCTGATCACTGACGTCGCCGTAGCTGCCGCCGTCTGCCATCCGACCCCTCCCCTGGGATGCCGTGCGCTGTCAGCCGAGGATCTTGATGTCGGTGATGGCCTGCTTGTAGCCGGGCTGGCTGTAGTTGACGGAATCCTGGCCGGAGTACGGCATCGCCGTCAGCCACACCAGCACGTAGCGGCTCTTCACCGGCTTGTCGACCGTCACCTTCGCGGACGTGTTGCTCGTCTTCGTCTCACCCAGCTGCTTCATCGAGCTCAACGGTGTGGACGAGCCCAGCGAATCGGTGGCGTACAGCTTGACGGTGGTGTGGTTGCCGCCGTAGCGCAGGGAGAGCGTCGCGGCCGACACCTCCTTCTCGGAGCCGAGGTCGTAGACGATGCCGACTCCGGGTTTGATCACTATCTCCGGACCATCGGTGTAGCTGTTGGTCCGCCAGCCCGTCGTGGTGCTGTCGTCGTAGGTCAGGCCCACGTCGTTCGGGTGCTGGGCATCGCCCCCGGCCACGTACTCCTGTGCTCCCTGGATGCCGATCGGCTTGGGCGGCTCGGGCTTCGGCTCGTTCTTGTCGTCCGTGTCCGTCGTCTGGGTCTGGTTGGTGTCGTCGGACTGCTTGTCCTGCTCCAGGAGCGCGTCCGCGAGCTGCCAGCTGCCCAGGCCCAGGGCGGCGATCAGCAGGGCCGAGACGGCCCACTTCAGCGCCTTGCCCGTACGGCTCTGCAGCGGAGGAGGCGGCGTCGGCACCGGCTGCGTGACACCGGGGTGCGGCGCCGGGCGGCCGTACGTGCCCTGCTGGTAAGTCGTGCGCTGATACTCCGGAGGAGTGGTGAACGCGGGCTCCGGCGGGCGGATGCGGGGCATCTCGCCGATCGCCTTCACCAGTTCCTCAGGCGTGGTGCACGCCGACTCGTGACGCGAGGCCGTGGCGCCGTTGTTGACGAGCGCGCGCATGGCGAGCTCGGACAGGCCGCGGTGGACACCGGCACGTACCTGGTCGGGCGGAATCAGCCCGATGTCCTTCGGCAGCCCGGACATGCCGTAGGCGTCGCTCTCGTACGGCCAGCGCTGGGTCAGTGCCGCGTACAGGAGGGCGCCGATGGACTCGGTGTCGGTGCGCTGCGGACTGTCCGAGCTGATGCCGCGCAGCGCGGCGTTCACCGCGAGGCCGCGGATGCGCCACTGGCCGGTGGAGGTGCGCAGGACGGCATTGGGGTTCAGGCGGAGATGGGCGAGGCCCTCGCGGTGCGCCGCGGCCATGGCACCGGAGATCTGACTGACCATCTGGTAGGCGTCGTACACCTCCAGAGGGCCGGCCGCGAGAAGCGCGGTCAGTTCGGTGGCGTCGGGGAGCCACTCGTGCACGACGTACACGACGTCGTTCTCCTCCACGGCGTCCAGGACCTGGACGAATCGCGGGTCACCCAGCAGGGCGGAGGAGCGTGCCGCGGCCAGGACGGACCGCGCACGCGCGTGGTCCGCGGGCAGGATGTGCACGCCGACGGCGCGGCGGAGTTTCTCGTCCACGGCACGCCAACTGCTGAACCCGTCCAGACGGGTGACGCACTCCTCGAGGCGGTAACGCCTGGCGAGCTTGTCACCACTGTGCAGTTCGGGTGGCGAGGTCTTCGCGGGGCCGTCGGCCCCGATGCCCTCCTGTGCCTCGTCGCTGTCCGTGTCCCGCTCCCGGTTCTGGGCCACCCCGTCGGCCGTGGACTGGTCCGCCTGTGCGGTCAGCGGTTGTTCGCCGCTGTTGTCTGCCACGTCGACGGCAGCTGTGCTCCGTTCGGCCACCGTCGTTCCCTGCCTCCCCATCCCATGCGCGCCGGCCGGCTTCCGTCGCGCGCCGTTCGACGCCGAGACCAATTGTGCCCACAGTCCGCCGCTATGCACGACACGCGGTGGCGAACGATGGTTGTGCGCCTACCCCGTGCTTCAGCGTCCAAGGCGTCCGCGCACCATACCGACCAATGAGTTGACTTCCTCGATCCGCATCCGGCGGGCGGCCACGAAGAACACTCCGAACAGTACGGCCCCACCGGCCAGCAGCGCCGCGAACGAGCCCAGAATGCCCTGACCGAGCGTCTGAATGATGCCGTAGCAGGACGCGCCGCTGAGCAGCGCGGCGGGAACGGAGGCGATGCACAGCCGGGCGTAGGTCCGCAGCACCCGGGCGCCGTCCAGGTCCCCGCCCAGCCGGTTGCGCAGCCGGCGCCACGCGACACCCACACCGATGATGTAGGAGAGGCCGTACGAGGCGGCCATGCCCACCACGGCCCAGCGGGCCGGAAGCACGAGGTAGCAGATCGCCGAGGCGACCGCGTTGCCCGCGGCCACGATGACCGTGTTGTAGAAGGGGTACGGGTGTCCTCGTACGCGTAGAAGGCGCGCAGGACGACGTACTGCACGGAGTAGGGGATCAGGCCGAGGCCGAAGGCCATCAGCATGTAGCCCATGTTGGTGGAGGCATCGATACCCGAGGAGCCGAAGATCAGCGTGCACATCGGGATGCCGAGCGAGAGGAAGCCGAAGGCGATCGGCACGATCGCCACGGCCGTGGTGCGCAGCCCCTGGGAGATGTCGTCACGGACCGCGCCGCCGTCGTCCTCGGCTGCCGAGCGCGAGATACGGGGCAGCAGGGCCGCCATCAGGGAGACGGTGATGATGGCCTGGGGCAGGCCCCAGATCAGCTGGGCGTTGGAGTAGGCGCTGAAGCCCGTGCCGGCGATGTTCGTGCCCTTGACCGACGCCGTGGCCAGCTGGGTGACCACCAGCGCGCCCGCCTGGTTGGCGAGGACGAACAGGATGGTCCACTTGGCGAGCATGGCCGCCTTGCCGAGGCCGTGGCCCTTCCAGTCGAAGCGCGGGCGGATGCGGAAGCCGGTCTCGCGCAGGTACGGAACCATCGCCAGCGCCTGGACCACGAGTCCCAGCAGGACGCCGACGCCGAGCAGCCGCAACCCCTCCGGCGGGATGTTCGTGACCTTCATCTTCGAGTCCGCGGCGGTGCCGTAGACCCAGATGAAGGTGCCGAGCGTGACGATGATGACGATGTTGTTCAGGACCGGGGTCCACATCATCGCGCCGAACCGGCCGCGCGCGTTGAGGATCTGACCCATCACCACGTGAACGCCCATGAAGAAGATCGAGGGCAGGAAGAAGCGGGTGAAGGTGACGGCGACGTCGTTGGCCGCGGGATCGTTGGCGACCGAGACGGACAGGGCGCTCACCAGCAGCGGTGCGGCCAGCCACGCGAGGGCCGTGAGCGCGGCCAGGGCCACCATCACCAGGGTCAGCAGACGGTTGGCGTATGCCTCGCCTCCGTCCTCGTCGTCCTTCATCGACCGCACGAGCTGGGGCACGAAGACCGAGTTGAGGCCGCCGCCGACGGTGAGAATGTAGATCATCGTCGGCAACTGGTAGGCGATCTGGAACGATTCGCCCAGCAGGGCGAGACCGAGTGCCGAGACGATCATCGCGGAGCGGACGAATCCCGTGAGGCGGGACACCATCGTGCCCGCCGCCATCACGGCGCTCGACTTCAGCAGCCCCCGGCCCGGCCGCCCTTCTTCGGAGCGGCGGGAGCCGGTTCGGGCGCGGGAGCCTCGGCGATGGGAGGCGGAGTGGCGCCGGCGTAGTGGCCGGGCGTCGAGGACGCCGGCCCGGGCACCGACGCGTAGGACGGCCCGCCGCTCACCGGCGCAGGGGCCGGCTGTCCGACGCCCTGCTGCCGGTCGGGGAAGGTACCGCTCTGCTGCTGATCGCGGAACAGATGGGCGAAGGCGTCCGGCTCCTGGCGCTGGCCGCCGGCCTGTCCGACCAGGTCGTCCACGCCCACGAACTGTGTGGTGCGCGGATCATCGCCGTACGGCAGGTACTGCGACGGGCCGTCCGGTTCCGGGGCGGGCGTCGGGGCCCACACACCTGGGTCGGGGGCGTACGGCGACTGGGGCGGCTGCCCGTACAGCGGCTGCTGGGGCGGGTAGGTGCCCGGAGGGGCGGCGGGTGGGCGGCGCGGTCGTAGAGCGCCTCGGCGACCGGGTCCTGGGCGGCGAGATCCTGTGCGCGGTAGGGATCGGGGGCGTAGGCGTCCTGCACGTACATGTCGGCGGGCGGCTGCGGCACCTGGTCGTGCCCGGGCGGCGGACCCGCGGGCGGGTCCGACTCGGGGTGGCCCGAGTTGTCCGCGGCATGGCCGCGGTCACCGTCGTACGGCGCGTTCATGGTTACCCCACCTCATCGATCCGGGCCCACGGCCACGACATCCTCAACGGTCCACTCTCACCCGTGCCGGACGGGTCTGCGCTTTCCGGTGCGGTGTCCGGCGCCGGGTCACTCGGCTGCTCCGGGCCGTCCGCCCGCGGCTCCGCCTCGGGCTCCTCGGGGAGACGCTCCTCGGCGGCGTGCGGGTTCTGCGGGGCGTCGGCGTTCTTGGCGTCCTCGCCCGTCTCCTCGTCCCGCTCTTCCGTCCGGCGGGCAGCCGCCCGCTTGCGCTGGGTGTACATCCGGAAGCCGGCGAGGACGAGCAACAGCACGCCGCCGCCGATGACCAGCATCACCGTCGCGGTGATCTCGGTGACCTTCACGTCGAAGGTCACCGGCTCGCCGTACCTCTCGCCGTCCTGTGTGTACAGCTGGGCGACCACCGTCGCACGTCCGTTGGCGTTGGCGGACGTGGTGAACTTCACCGACTGGCTGTGGCCGCCGGAGACCGTGACGGGCTGTTCCTCGTAGGCGTCCCCGTCGATCTCGAGACGGGTCGGGTTGGTCGAGGTGAGCCGGAGCATCAGGTGCTCGACGCCCTGCACGAGGTTGTTCTGGACCGTCACGGGGATGGTGGCACTGCGGCCGGAGAGCTTCGTCTCCGACTTGTCGATCAGCCTGACCTGGCCGGTGAGCGTGTCGAGATAGGCCTCGACGCCGCTCCGGTAGATCGCCGCCTCCGACGGGCGGCCCCGCCACGACACGGACATCCCCCGGTTCAGGGCGCGTCCGAACGGTGTCACCACCCGGGACGGGTCGGAGAGGACCACCTGGAACCTGTCGAGCTTCGACTGGGTCCGCCCGATCTGCTCGAACGTCGCCCGCGGCAGCTTCTGCTTGCGCAGGGACGAGGGGTAGGCGGAGGCGGAGGGGACCTGGGTGGTGGCGGCCGGGTCCGGCTGGGCCTTGGCGGCGGAGGTGAGGTTCTGCGCCTCGGACCAGGTGCCGTCCTGGAGGGCCGTCAGGGCCTCGGCCATCGTCTGGGCCTGGCTCGCCGACGGGGTGCGCTGCGGCGCGACGACGGCGGTGCGCTGCTTCCCCGTCTGGAGGCCGAGCGTCAGGCTCTGGGCCAGGAAGCGCTGCACCGCGAGCGTGGAGCCGGACGCCTTGGTCATGTCGCCCTGGAACGCGGTGGACAGCCGCGCGTCCGCGACGACGGCCGTGGTGCCGCCGCCGATGGGCCGGGCCGCGGAGGGGTGTACGACAGGCCGCCGGTCTCCTCGAAGGTGTCGCTGCGGGCGATCAGCTTGTCGGCCCCGGCGGAGGTGGCGACCTTGACGATGGACGGGTCGACGGCGCCGTCGACCGGCCAGACGAAGTCCGTGGTGGGCTCGACGTGGAGGATGGCCTCCACGGTGCTGGAGGCGACGTCGGTGGCCTCCTTGAGGTGGCTCAGCGAACCGGTGACGGACGTGCCGTTGTGGGCGAGGGAGGCCAGGTCGGGGTCGCCGAACGGCAGCGCGACGACCTCCTTGTCCGCCACGGCCTGCTGCACCTCGGTGAGCCAGCGCTTGGCGACCTCCTGATGGCCGCCGACGACGGTCTCGTCACCCTCGCCGGTCACCTGGTAACGGTCGGTCATCGCCTCGACGGACGCCAGCAGGTCCGGATCGATCACCCAGGTGACGTCGAGACCCTTGCCGAGTGCCACCATCCGGTCCAGCCGGCCGCCCGGCGAGATCTCCTCGGCGAGAGCGTCGTCGTGGAAGAGCGGTGTCTGCTGTTCGTCCGAGCCCGTCTCCGCCGTCATGTGGACGGTGGAGATCAGCGGCCACATGAACGTCGTCTTCGTCTTCGTGTCGGCCTCGTCGGGCTTCCACGGCAGGAACGTCCGCTGGACACCGAGAGGCTGCTCCCACGGCTGGGCGGAGGTCTGCCCAGAGAGCACCACGGCCAGCTCGTAGACGCCGTCCTGTCCGAGATCCAGCTTGTTCACCGGAACAGAGAGGGTGAAGGGCTGTGAGATGCCCGGGGTGAGCTTGTCGAACTTCTCGGTGTACTTGTCGCCGGCGTCCGGGCCGACAGCGCTCTGTATGTCGGTGCTGTTCCTGGCGACGCTGTCGATGCCGGAGCGGGTGTTCAGCAGCGGTCCCACGCTCAGCCCCACGTGGGCGTCGGTGACGATCCGCTTGCCCTTGTTGGTCACCGTTCCGGACACGGTGACCGTGTCGCCCTCGGTGGGAGTGCCGGGGGTAAGGGTGTCGACGGAGACGGCGACCGAGCCCGTGTCGGCGGGGCCTGCGACACATCCGTCCCGGCGGCGTCCGCGGGGACGCGGCGGTCAGCTGGACGAGCCCGGCCAGCAGTGGTGCTCCGGCGAGCAGGGCTCCCGTGCGCCGCAGCCGGCGGCGGGCAGGTGAGGGAGTCGTCCCCTGGAAGTCTGCCGGCTCGGCCACGCGCTCGCCCGTCCCTCGTCTTCGTCAGTGGTCGTTGGATTGTGCGTCCACGCATGGTAACGATGCCCGCTGGGAGGAAGTGCCGCGGACCGGTCCCCAAGATCAGGAGAGGCGGCCTTGTCCGTGTATCGACGGGGGTGTCCGCGTACGGGGAATGAGGGCGCTGCCCGTCGTTCGGGCCACGTACTCTCTTTGTTGTGCCGAACGCCAACGAAGAGACCAGTGCCCTGAGCCAGGCGCAGGACCGCGCCGTGAGTGAACTGCTGCGGGTCGCCCCTGTCGCCGACGACCTCGCCCGCCGATTCGAGGAGGCCGGGTTCTCGCTGGCCCTGGTGGGCGGCTCGGTGCGGGACGCGCTGCTCGGCCGCCTCGGCAATGATCTGGACTTCACGACCGACGCCCGCCCGCAGGACGTACTGAAGATCATCCGCCCCTGGGCGGACGCCGTGTGGGATGTCGGGATCGCCTTCGGCACGGTCGGCGCTCAGAAGGAAGCCCGGGTCGGGGACACCGACCGGAACTTCCAGATCGAGGTGACCACCTATCGCTCGGAGGCGTACGACCGCACCTCCCGCAAGCCGGAGGTGTCGTACGGCGACTCCATCGAGGAGGATCTGGTCCGCCGCGACTTCACGGTGAACGCCATGGCCGTGGCGCTCCCGGAGAAGCGGTTCATCGACCCGCACGGTGGCCGCGCCGACCTGGCCGCCAGGGTGCTGCGCACCCCGGGCACGCCCGAGGAGTCCTTCTCGGACGATCCGCTGCGGATGATGCGGGCCGCCCGTTTCGCCGCCCAGCTCGACTTCGAGGTGGCACCCGAGGTCGTCACCGCGATGAAGGAGATGGCGGGGCGCATCGAGATCGTCTCCGCCGAGCGTGTGCGGGACGAGCTGAACAAGCTGATCCTCTCCGCACACCCGCGCAAGGGCCTGTCTCTGCTCGTGGACACCGGTATCGCCGAGTATGTGCTGCCCGAGCTGCCGGCCCTGCATCTGGAGCGGGACGAGCACCATCGGCACAAGGACGTCTACGACCACACGCTGATCGTCGTGGAGCAGGCGATGGCACTGGAGGAGGACGGCCCCGATCTGACCCTTCGCCTGGCCGCCCTGCTGCACGACATCGGCAAGCCGCGTACGCGCCGCTTCGAGAAGGACGGCCGGGTCTCGTTCCACCACCATGAAATGGTCGGGGCGAAGATGACGAAGAAGCGCATGACGGCGCTCAAGTACTCCAACGAGCTGGTGAAGGACGTTTCCCGTCTCGTCGAGCTGCATCTGCGCTTCCACGGCTACGGCACGGGGAGTGGACGGACTCCGCGGTCCGCCGCTATGTCCGTGACGCCGGACCGCTTCTCGGCCGGCTCCACAAGCTGACCCGTTCGGACTGCACCACGCGCAACCGGCGCAAGGCCGCGGCACTCTCCCGTGCGTACGACGGCCTGGAGGAGCGCATCTCCCAGCTCCAGGAGCAGGAGGAGCTGGACTCCATCCGCCCGGACCTCGACGGCAACCAGATCATGGAGATCCTCGGGGTCAAGCCGGGGCCTGCGGTGGGGCAGGCGTACAAGCACCTGCTGGAGCTCCGGCTGGAGAACGGCCCGATGGGGTACGACGCGGCGGTGGCCGCCCTCAAGGAGTGGTGGGCTGGCCGGCAGGGCTGAGGGCGCGGAACGGGGCCATGTTTCACGTGAAACATGGCCCCGCGACGATGCGTGAGGGGTGGTGTTTCACGTGAAACATCACCCCTCACGTCTGTCCTACTTGTCCTTCAGGCAGAGAAGGAAGCTCTTGCTGCCGTTGGTCTCCGTGTACACGTACTGGAAGTCCTTGGCTTCGGCCTCGCACTTGTTCTGCGCCGTCAGTCCGGAGTGGTCGCCCTCGATCTTGGCGAGCACGGTGTACTGCGCCTTCGAGTCACCGCAGTCGACGACCTCGAGGTCCGGGTCGTTGTCGTCCGTGCTGCCGCGGTGCATGCAGTCGCCGACGGCGGCGGTGTTGGCGTCGTCCCTGCTGGCGATCCAGCCACCTATGGCCACACCGGCGACGATCAGCACGATGACTATGTTCTTGATCGTCTTGAAGCTGAGCTTGCGGCCCTGCTGCGGCGGAACGGGAGCACCGGGCGGGGGAATCCGGGCTGGCCCGCCTGCTGCGGGAAGCCTCCCTGGGGCGCCTGGCCCTGGGGCTGGCCGTGGGGCTGCTGCTGGCCCTGGGCGAACGGATTGCCCTGGGGCGGCGGAGTGGTCACTTGGGATCCCCTAGAACATGGGTGCGTGGCGCGAAAGCCGCGTTGATAAGACGCACGTAAGCTACCGGCCCGCACTGACAACTCTGTAGCCCAATAAAACTCTGTGGCGTTGATGTGACACTTACTGGCGCTCAAAACGGGCCATAGCCGTAGCTACCGCCCCGTATATAACGGCGATTGTTACCACCAGCGGGACTGATCGGCCGTCCGGCGGGAGCATCAGGGCGGCCACTCCCGCAGCGCCGACGAAGGCCACGTTGAACAGGACGTCGTACAGGGAGAAGATGCGGCCGCGGAAGTCGTCGTCGACAGCGGCCTGGACGATGGTGTCCGTGGCGATCTTGGCGCCCTGGGTGGTCAGGCCCAGGACGAACGCCCCGGCCAGCAAAGGACCGGAGGCGAAGGGCAGACCGAACGCCGGCTCCAGCAGCGCAGCCGCCGCGGCGCACACGACGATCCAGCGGCCGGGCCCGAGCCGTCCCGCGGCCCAGGGGGTCAGTACCGCCGCGGCGAAGAAACCGGCGCCGGACACACCCAACGCCAGCCCCAGCAGGGCGAGTCCCTCGTCGGTGGTCGACGTCAGGGAGTACCGGCAGAGCATCAGCAGCATGACGAGCATCGCGCCGTAGCAGAACCGCATGAGCGACATCGCCGTCAGCGCCCAGGCGGCCTTCCTGCGCCGGGGCGCGGCAAGGTGCCGTACGCCCGCCGCCAGGCCGCGAGCGGTGCCATGGAGCGCCGTGGCCAGCCGGGGACGTACCAACGCGCGGTCGGGGCCGAGCAGTTCCTTCGCCATCCGGAGGGACGCCACGGCCGCGCACAGATACAGCAGGGCGCCCACGAGCACCACGGCCGCGTCGGAGTCGGCGAGGACCAGACGGACGACGAAGGCGAGGCCGCCGCCCGCCGTCGCGGCGAGTGTGCCGGCTGTCGGGGACAGGGAGTTCGCGACGACCAGCCGCTCGGTGTCCACCACGCGCGGCAGTGCGGCGGACAGCCCGGCGAGAACGAAACGGTTGACGCCCGTGACGCACAGGGCCGCGGCGAACAGGAGCCAGTCGGGCACCTTGCCGAGGATCAGGAGAGCGGTCACCGAGGCCATCAGGGCACGCAGCAGATTGCCGTACAGGAAGACCTGACGGCGGCGCCAGCGGTCCAGGAGGACCCCGGCGAAGGGGCCGACCACGGAGTACGGGAGGAGCAGGACCGCCATCGCGGAGGCGATCGACGTGGCCGACGTCTGCTTCTCGGGGAGAACACCACGTAGGAGGCGAGCGCGACCTGGAAGACACCGTCGGCGCCCTGGGAGAGCAGCCGGACGGTGAGCAGGCGTCTGAAGCCCTGGAGGCGCAGCAGAACGCGCAGGTCACGGACGACGGCCATGGGGCACAGCCTCACATAGGAAGAGGGTCTCCGGGTCGTACGACCCGGAGACCCCAACTGCCCGCAAGGGGAGTCTTAGCGCTCGGACTGACCCTCGATGAACTTCTCGACGTTCGCACGGGCCTCGTCGTCGAAGTACTGCACCGGCGGGGACTTCATGAAGTACGAGGACGCCGACAGGATCGGGCCACCGATGCCCCGGTCCTTGGCGATCTTCGCGGCACGCAGGGCGTCGATGATGACACCGGCGGAGTTCGGGGAGTCCCAGACCTCGAGCTTGTACTCCAGGCTCAGCGGGACGTCACCGAACGCACGGCCCTCCAGGCGGACGTAGGCCCACTTGCGGTCGTCCAGCCAGGCCACGTAGTCGGACGGGCCGATGTGGACGTTCTTCTCGCCGAGGTCCCGGTCGGGGATCTGCGAGGTGACGGCCTGCGTCTTGGAGATCTTCTTGGACTCGAGGCGGTCGCGCTCGAGCATGTTCTTGAAGTCCATGTTGCCGCCGACGTTCAGCTGCATCGTGCGGTCCAGGACGACGCCCCGGTCCTCGAACAGCTTCGCCATGACGCGGTGCGTGATGGTGGCGCCGACCTGGGACTTGATGTCGTCACCGACGATCGGGACGCCCGCCTCGGTGAACTTGTCCGCCCACTCCTTGGTGCCGGCGATGAAGACCGGGAGGGCGTTGACGAAGGCGACCTTGGCGTCGATGGCGCACTGGGCGTAGAACTTCGCCGCGTCCTCGGAGCCGACGGGCAGGTAGCAGACGAGGACGTCGACCTGCTTGTCCTTGAGGACCTGGACGACGTCGACCGGGGCCTCGGGCGACTCCTCGATGGTCTCCCGGTAGTACTTGCCGAGACCGTCGAGGGTGTGGCCGCGCTGGACCTGGACGCCGCTGTTCGGCACGTCGCAGATCTTGATGGTGTTGTTCTCGGAGGCGCCGATGGCGTCGGCGAGGTCCAGGCCCACCTTCTTGGCGTCGATGTCGAAGGCGGCGACGAACTCGACGTCGCGGACGTGGTAGTCGCCGAACTGGACATGCATCAGGCCCGGTACCTTGGACGCCGGGTCGGCGTCCTTGTAGTACTCGACGCCCTGCACCAGCGACGCGGCGCAGTTGCCCACGCCGACGATGGCTACGCGAACCGAACCCATTCCGGTTGCTCCCTGTGTGTACGAGTGAGGCCCTTCGACGGGTCTCACGTGGCGGTGTCGCCGGGCGAATCCGGCCGGGGGTCGTCCCCGGCCGGGGCAGATCGCCCGACGCTCCAGATGTGGTGTCCTGCTGAGCGGTCCCCCGAGAGCGGGCCTCTTCAGGTCCCGCCCGGCCCGCTCGCTCTCGATGAGCTCGTTCAGCCAGCGCACTTCGCGCTCCACGGACTCCATTCCGTGGCGCTGGAGCTCGAGCGTGTAGTCGTCGAGGCGCTCCCGGGTCCGGGCCAGGGAGGCGCGCATCTTCTCGAGGCGCTCCTCCAGCCGGCTGCGGCGGCCCTCGAGCACGCGCATCCGCACGTCACGCGACGTCTGCCCGAAGAAGGCGAACCGCGCGGCGAAGGTCTCGTCCTCGTACGCGTCCGGGCCCGTCTGGGAGAGCAGCTGCTCGAAGTGGTCCTTACCCTCCGCCGTCAACCGGTAGACGATCTTGGCTCGGCGCCCCGTGAGCGGAGCGGCGAGGGCGTCCTCGCTGGTGTTCCCCGGTTCCTCGATCAACCAGCCGTTGGCCAGCAGCGTCTTGAGGCAGGGGTAGAGCGTCCCGTAGCTGAACGCACGGAACACACCCAGTGACGTATTGAGTCGCTTACGCAGCTCATAGCCGTGCATCGGGGATTCGCGGAGCAGGCCGAGTACGGCGAACTCGAGGATCCCGGAACGCCGGCTCATCGTCGCCTCCTCTCTGCCGCGGTTGTGCCGTGACGGCCTGATGTGCGGCTCGTCGCCGCCCTTATGCCGAGCTGATGTATCGACTCGATACATCACGACGATAGAACGACCTTCCGCGCGCGACAAGAGGGAGAGAGTGAACGGGATCACATCGCCGGTTCATCATGAGCAAGTTGCCTGATTTGAGCTGAACTTCTGTGCTCGGCGGGTTTTGGCGGTGCGTAGTCTGTGCGCCATGCACACCACCGGGAACCGAGTGACGTCAGGGGACGTCATGGCCCCTGGTGCGGTACGGGTGAATGCGGGAAGCGCCGCATCCGTACTTCGGGGGACCGGAAACCAGCCGCCGTTTCCAGGCGCGCAAGGGTGCGCCTGCCCGAGGAGTAGTCGTTCGATGAGCGAGCACCGTCGCAAACCGCAGCAGCCGCAGGAGGCGGACGTGCCGCGGCCCGACGCGGCCAGTCCGGTTCGTCCTCCGGCCGCCGCGCGGCACCGCGAGGCGCCACCGGGTCTGCGTCCGATTCCTATGGGTCGGAATCCCGCGACTCGGGGGCGAGGACCGTACGTACGGCAGCCGCGCCGAGGCGCGCCGCGCGGAACAGAGAAGTGGGGGCCGCAGGGCCGGCGCCGCGGGTCCCGGCAGGGGCGGGGGCGCGCAGCCCCTCCTGACAGAAAGCGGATCATCGATTATCCGCGCTATGGCAAGGACGGCTGGCGCCGCTGGACGCCGTCCTGGAAGCTCGTCTCCGGGCTGTGTGTCGGGTTCCTCGGCAGCCTGGTGGCCGTGGCGGGGTTCGGGTACGCCATGGTGAGCGTGCCCAGTGAGGAGAACGCTCTCGCGCGGTCGGAGAACAACGTCTACTACTGGGAAGACGGAACCCAGATGGTCGCCACCGGCAGCGGCCAGAACCGTCAGAACGTCACGATCGACCGGATCCCCGAAGCCATGCAGTGGGCGGTGATCTCGGCCGAGAACAAGAGCTTCTACCAGGACTCGGGCATCGACCCCATGGGTATCGCGCGGGCTCTCGGCAACATGGCCACAGGCGGGGACACGCAGGGTGGTTCGACGATCACCCAGCAGTTCGTGAAGAACACCTACCTGACCCAGGAGCAGACGGTCTCCCGGAAGTTCAAGGAGATGTTCATCTCGATCAAGGTGGGCACCAAGCTCACCAAGAAGGACATCCTCCAGGGCTACCTGAACACCTCGTACTACGGTCGTGGCGCCTACGGCATCCAGGCCGCCGCCCAGACCTACTACGGCAAGGACGCGGTCAAGCTCACGCCCAGCGAGTGCGCCTTCCTGGCCGCGCTGCTCAAGGGTCCGACGTACTACGACCCCGCCGGCAACCCGAGCCTCGACTCCACCGCCACACCTGAGAAGAACCGTGAGCGGTCCGAGGAGCGCTGGGGCTGGATCCTGGAGCAGATGCACGCGGACGAGCACCTCTCGGACGCCAAGTACCAGGAAGCGATCAAGAAGTACCCCGAGCCCCAGGGCCGTAAGGCGATCAAGGGCATGACCGGCCAGGTCAGCTATCTCGTCGATACGGCGAAGCGCTATGTGCTGAAGAACTCCCCGACATCAGTGAGGCGCAGTTCGACCAAGGCGGCTACCAGATCTACACGACCTTCGAGAAGAGCAAGGTCGACGCTCTGGCCGCGGCCGTCAAGAAGGTCGAGAAGGAGCACATCGACCCCAAGCGGGAGCGGGACAAGCACGTCCAGTTCGGCGCGGCGTCGGTGAAGCCCAACGACGGCGCGATCGTCGCCCTCTACGGCGGTGCCGGCTTCGAGAACGGGCACTTCAACAACAACGCGGACACCTCGGGTATCCCCGTCGGTTCGACGTGGAAGCCGTTCGTGCTGGCCGCCGCGATGCAACACGGCACGTACAAGACCAATGGTGAAGGTGTCTCACCGCAGAGCAAGTACAACGGTGACGACCACCTGAAGGTCAGGAACAACGACGGCTCCTACGTCCTCAAGAAGGACAACACGCCCTTCTTCCAGGAGAACGAGAGCGACTTCCCGTGGGGTTTCATCACCTTGCACAAGGCGATGGAGCAGTCCGTCAACACACCCTTCGTGCAGCTCGGCATGGACGTGGGGATGAAGAACGTGGCGAGCGTCGCCGAGAAGTCCGGCATCCTCAAGGACAGCCTCGCGGACCTCAACGCGTCGTTCGCCCTGGGTACGTCGACCCCCAGCGCCATCCGCATGGCCGACGCCTACGCGACGTTCGCGGCATCCGGTAAGCAGGCCGACCCGTACTCGGTGACCGCCGTCAAGCACAAGGGTGTGGAGCTGCCCGGCTTCGAGAAGCCGCGGGTCAAGCTGGGAATGCCGGAGAACGTCGCCCACAACGTCACCGCCACCCTCGAGAACGTGATCGAGAACGGTACCGGCTACCACGCCAAGGGCCTGGGGCGCGCTGCCGCCGGCAAGACGGGTACGACGGACGAGAACAAGTCCGCCTGGTGGGTCGGCTACACCCAGCAGCTGGCCACCTCGGTCGCGATGTTCCGTGAGGACCCCAAGAGCCACAAGCTGCTCTCGATGAACGGCACGGCGGGCAAGGACTCGATCCACGGTGGTGACATCCCCACCGAGATCTGGACCGAGTACATGAAGGCCGCGCTGAAGGGCAAGGAGGACCCCGGCTTCCCCGAAGCCGAGAAGATCGGCGCGATCGCGGACGGGATCGGCGTACCAGCCCCGACTCCGACCGTCACGGAGACCGAGGAGGAGAAGGAGGAGACTCCTTCGGCACCTCCGTCGCCCACGGAGACCGAGACCATCCCGGCTCCGCCCACGGAGACCAGCACGTGCCGGCCGCTCGACTTCAGGTGCGATGACGACGAGGACGACACGGGTGGCTCGGACGTCGGAGGTACGGACGCCGGGGTACGGACGGAGGGGCGACCAGCTCTCCCGATCCCACGGAGAGCGCTGACCCGGGGGCAACAGAGGGAACGGAAACAACGGCGGCATCTTCGGTTAGCTGTCGTATCGCCCGGATTGGGTGTTTCACGTGAAACACGGGCCGCCGCACCCGCGGGTGCGGCGGCCCTCGGCATTCCCCCGGCCATGTACGGCAGGATGTGCGGCATGCCCAGTGGAGAATCGACGCGAGCGAGCGTCCACGAGCCGGATCCGGTGCGTCCGACCGAGGAGGACCGGGTCGCCGCGGCCGGCAGTGAGCTGATCGGCGGCCCGCTCGGGCGGCGTGCTCTGACCGGGAGGTCCTGGTGGACACCGGTGCGGGTGATCGCGCTCGTGGCGATCGGGATGTTCGCCCTCGGTCTGGTGCAGAAGGCGCCCTGCTACAACGGCGGCTGGTTCTTCGGCGCCACCTCTCAGTACACGCATGCGTGTTACTCGGACATCCCGCACCTCTACCAGGGGCGAGGCTTCGTCGACGGACTGGTGCCGTACTTCGACCGGATTCCCGGGGACATGGAGTACCTCGAGTACCCCGTGCTGACCGGCCTGTTCATGGAGGTGGCCGCCTGGCTCACCCCCGGCAGCGGCACCCTCCAGGACCAGGAGCAGTGGTACTGGATGACCAATGCCGGGATGCTCATGGCGTGCGCGGCCGTCATCGCCGTCTGCGTGACCCGGACGCATGCGCGGCGGCCCTGGGACGGCCTGCTGGTCGCGATGGCGCCGGCCTTCGCACTGACCGCGACCATCAACTGGGACCTGCTGGCGGTCGCTCTGACGGCCGCCGCGATGCTGATGTGGTCCCGGGAGCGTCCTCTGGCCTTCGGCGTGCTCCTCGGGCTCGCCACGGCCGCCAAGTTCTACCCCGGGCTGTTGCTCGTGCCGCTGCTGGCGCTGTGCTGGCGCGCGGGACGATGGCGGGAGTACGGCACGGCCCTCGGCGGCGCGGCCGTCGCCTGGTTCCTCGTCAACGGGCCCGTGATGCTCTTCGCGTTCGACGGTTGGTCGAAGTTCTACGCGTTCAGCCACGAGCGACCCGTGGACTTCGGATCCTTCTGGCTGATCCTGGCGCAGAACTCGGACGACCCGCTGAGCACCGAAACGGTCAACACCTTCGCCTCGTCGCTGGTGCTGCTGTGCTGCGCGGGTGTCGCGGCCCTCGTCCTCATGGCTCCCCGCCGGCCCCGCTTCGCCCAGCTCGCCTTCCTGATCGTCGCCGCGTTCATCCTCACCAACAAGGTCTACTCGCCGCAGTACGTCCTGTGGCTGGTGCCGCTGGCGGTCCTCGCCCGCCCCAAGTGGCGTGACTTCCTGGTGTGGCAGGCCTGCGAGGTGGTGTACTTCCTGGCCATCTGGATGCACCTCGCGTACACGACCGGCGGGGACGCCCACAAGGGACTGCCCACCGACGGCTACCACTGGGCCATCGGCGCGCATCTGCTGGGGACGCTCTACCTGTGCGTCCTGGTCCTGCGGGACATCCTGATGCCGGACCGGGACCCGGTGCGCCGGTCCGGCGACGACGACCCCTCGGGCGGGGTGCTGGACGGGGCCGAGGACGTGTTCGTGCTCGGGCCCGCGGCCCGTCCGGCGCAGCACGCGGTCCACTTCGAGGGGCCGACGGTCGAATGGGGCAGGACCGGTACCACCGGCGGTTCGCTCTGAGCGAACACAACTGAAAGGTGTGCCGTCCGGCACGTCGAAGGCCGTACACGGTTCTCCCGTGTACGGCCTTCTTCCGTCGGCGCCGACGATCCGTCAGCGGTCGACGATCCGGTCGAACTGTGTGGTGGTGTGCCGGAGATGCGCCACCAGTTCCTCCCCCACCTGCGGTTCGGGCGCGTCCGCGGGCACGAAGAGGATCGACACCTGCATGTGCGGCGGCTCCGCGAACCAGCGCTGCTTCCCGCCCCAGACGAACGGCGAAAGGTTCCGGTTGACCGTGGCGAGACCGGCGCGGGCGACACCCTTGGCGCGCGGCATGACCCCGTGCAGGGCCTTCGGGGCCTCCAGGCCCACACCGTGCGACGTGCCTCCCGCCACGACCACCAGATAGCCGTCGGAGGCGGCCTTCTGCTGCCGGTAGCCGAAGCGGTCCCCCTTGGCGACGCGGGTGACGTCCAGCACCGCGCCCCGGTACTCGGTGGCCTCGTGGTCCCCCAGCCAGAGCCGGGTGCCGATCCGGGCCCGGAACCGGGTCTGCGGGAACTGCTGCTGCAGCCGGGCGAGTTCATCGGCCTTGAGGTGGCTCACGAACATCGTGTGCAGCGGGAGGCGGGCCGCCCGCAGACGGTCCATCCAGCCGATGACCTCCTCGACGGCGTCCGAGCCGTCGGTGCGGTCCAGCGGCAGGTGGATGGCGAAGCCCTCCAGCCGGACGTTCTCTATCGCGGAGTGCAGCTGGGGCAGATCCTGCTCGCTGATGCCGTGCCGCTTCATCGAGGACATCACCTCGATGACCACCCGGGCGCCGACCAGGCCGTACACACCGTCGACCGACGAAACCGAGCGGATGACCCGGTCCGGGAGCGGCACCGGCTCCTCGCCGCGCCGGTAGGGCGTCAGCACCAGCAGATCACCGCCGAACCAGTCCTTGACCCGGGCGGCCTCGTACGTCGTGCCGACCGCGAGGACGTCCGAGCCCAGCCAGGTCGCCTCCTCGGCGAGGCGCTCGTGGCCGAAGCCGTAGCCGTTGCCCTTGCAGACCGGGACCAGTCCCGGGAACTGCTCCTGCACGTGCTTGTGATGCGCCCGCCAGCGCGCGGTGTCGACGTAGAGCGTGAGCGCCATGGCCGGACCTGGAACCTTTCTCGTGGCTGCGGTGTATCAAAGGTATGGGAGCGAACGGAGTCGCCCGAGTGGCGAAGGAGCGGTCAGCGGCGCGACATGTAGATGTCGAGCGCCTTGTGGAGCAGCTTGTTCAGCGGGAAGTCCCACTCGCCGAGGTATTCGGCGGCCTGGCCGCCGGTGCCCACCTTGAACTGGATCAGACCGAAGAGGTGGTCGGTCTCGTCCAGCGAGTCGGAGATGCCGCGCAGGTCGTAGACGGTGGCACCGAGCGCGTAGGCGTCGCGCAGCATGCGCCACTGCATCGCGTTCGAGGGCCGGACCTCCCGGCCGATGTTGTCCGACGCGCCGTAGGAATACCAGACGTGCCCGCCGACGATCAGCATCGTCGCCGCGGACAGGTTCACGCCGTTGTGCCGGGCGAAGTACAGCCGCATGCGGTTGGGGTCCTCGGTGTTGAGGGCCGACCACATGCGCTGGAAGTACGACAGCGGGCGGGGCCGGAAGTGGTCGCGCACCGCCGTGATCTCGTACAGCCGCTGCCACTCGGCCAGATCCTCGTAACCGCCCTGGACGACCTCGACGCCGGCCTTTTCCGCCTTCTTGATGTTGCGGCGCCAGAGCTGGTTGAAGTTCTTGTGCACCTCTTCCAGGGCGCGGTTGGCCAGCGGGACCTGGTAGACGTAGCGGGGCTGGACGTCACCGAAGCCGGCACCGCCGTCCTCACCCTGCTGCCAGCCCATGCGGCGCAGCTTGTCGGCGACCTCGAAGGCGCGGGGCTCGATGAAGTCGGCCTCCAGGTCGCGCAGACGCTTCACGTCCTGGTCCTGGATGCCCTTCTTGATGGTCACGGCCTCCCAGCGCCGGATGATCACCGGCGGACCCATCTTCACCGAGAACGCGCCCTGCTGCTTCAGATGGGCGAGCATCGGCTCGATCCACTCCTGCAGATTCGGCGCGAACCAGTTGATCACCGGGCCCTCGGGCAGATAGGCGAGGTAGCGCTTGATCTTGGGCAGCTGCCGGTAGAGGACGAGACCGGCGCCGACCATCTCACTGGTCCGGTCGTCGAACCATCCGAGGCTCTCCGAGCGCCATTCGGCCTTGACGTCAGACCAGGCCGGAACCTGCATGTGACTCGCCGACGGCAGGCTCTGGATGTAGGCCAGATGCTGCTCTCGGCTGATGGTCCTCAGGGTCAGGCTCATTCGGGGCGCTCCTCGGGCTGGTGTGTCCCCATGGGGTCAGGGGCTCCGGCTCTCGCGCGAAGCCTACTGCGCCGTGGGGGCGCCCCGGTTGGGCACACGGGTCCTTCGCCCCGGCCCTGCGCCGGCCGGGGCGTTCGACGATGTTCGGAAAGGGGTGCCGGCGTCGGTCAGAGCCCGCCGAAGAGGCCCCCGTGCGCCATACCCAGGAAGAACCCCACCGCCGAGGCGCCGAGGCCCACGATCAGGCCGAAGCGCTCGCGGGTCGTCACCGAGATCCACTGGCCGTACGCCCCGGTGAGGATGCCCACCAGCCCTGTCCAGGAACTCAGCAGGTGCAGATGGTGGAACATCGCCGTGATGAAGGCCGTGATGCCCAGCACCAGGGTCACCGCGAGAAGGGCGTCCTGGAGGGGTGGGGCTTGCCGTCCGTGGCGAAGAGGCCTCCGGCGGTGTTGGGTCGCAATGCCTGTGCCATGGGGCACCTCCTGCGAAGGGCGTCGGATCGTAGCGCCATACACACCCGATGTGTACAGATTGACTGTCCACACAGCCGGATTTCAACCGCAAGCGGCTGTGCGGGTACTCTGTACCGTCTGCACCGGTGTCTGTCCGGACAGAGCCAACACAGGTCGGGGAAGGGCCACGGTCCGTCCCGGCCGGTCTGGGATAACCGCCGCCCGGCTTCGACTGTCAGTGGTGGCTGTTTAACTGACAGACGTCGTTGCACAACGCATCACGACCCTCCTGCCACGGAACGACCGTGGCCGCTGAGTCCAAAGGAGGTGGGTTCCACATGCGTCACTACGAAGTGATGGTCATCCTCGACCCCGACACCGAGGAGCGCGCTGTCTCCCCGCTGATCGAGAACTTCCTGTCTGTCGTCCGTGACGGCGGCGGAAAGGTCGAGAAGATCGACACCTGGGGCCGTCGTCGTCTCTCGTACGAGATCAAGAAGAAGCCCGAGGGCATCTACTCGGTCATCGACCTGCAGGCCGAGCCTGCGGTCGTCAAGGAGCTCGACCGCCAGATGAACCTGAACGAGTCGGTCCTCCGGACCAAGGTCCTCCGCCCCGAGAACCACTGAGCTCTTCAGCTCAGCTGATTCCGGGACTCGAGTAGCAGCACAAGCAGCCAGCAGCAAACCCGCCGAGAGGTTCCCCATGGCAGGCGAGACCGTCATCACGGTCGTCGGCAATCTTGTCGACGACCCCGAGCTGCGCTTCACCCCGTCCGGTGCGGCCGTCGCGAAGTTCCGTGTCGCGTCCACTCCCCGCACCTTCGACCGTCAGACCAACGAGTGGAAGGACGGCGAGAGCCTGTTCCTGACCTGCTCGGTCTGGCGTCAGGCGGCGGAGAACGTCGCCGAGTCGCTCCAGCGAGGCATGCGCGTCATTGTGCAGGGCCGGCTGAAGCAGCGGTCCTACGAGGACCGTGAGGGCGTCAAGCGCACGGTCTACGAGCTGGACGTCGAGGAAGTCGGCGCCAGCCTGCGCAGCGCCACGGCCAAGGTCACCAAGACCACCGGCCGCGGTGGCCAGGGCGGTTACGGCGGCGGTGGCGGAGGCGGCCAGGGTGGCGGCGGCTGGGGCGGCGGCCCCGGTGGCGGCCAGCAGGGCGGCGGCGCTCCCGCCGACGACCCGTGGGCGACCGGCGCTCCCGCCGGCGGCCAGCAGGGCGGCGGTGGCGGCGGCTGGGGCGGTGGCTCCGGCGGCAACAGCGGCGGCGGCTACTCGGACGAGCCCCTTCTAGGGCGGGCCGTACCCACACTTCTTGATCACACAGGAGAAACATCATGGCGAAGCCGCCTGTGCGCAAGCCTAAGAAGAAGGTCTGCGCATTCTGCAAGGACAAGGTCACGTACGTGGACTACAAGGACACGAACATGCTGCGGAAGTTCATTTCCGACCGCGGCAAGATCCGTGCCCGCCGCGTGACCGGCAACTGCACGCAGCACCAGCGTGACGTCGCCACGGCCGTCAAGAACAGCCGTGAGATGGCGCTGCTGCCCTACACCTCCACCGCGCGATAAGGGAAGGGTGACCGACTCATGAAGATCATCCTCACCCACGAGGTCTCCGGCCTCGGTGCCGCGGGCGACGTCGTCGACGTCAAGGACGGTTACGCTCGCAACTACCTGGTTCCGCGGAAGCTCGCGATCCGCTGGACCAAGGGTGGCGAGAAGGACGTCGCGCAGATCCGTCGTGCGCGCAAGATCCACGAGATCCAGACCATCGAGCAGGCCAACCAGGTGAAGGCCCAGCTCGAGGGCGTCAAGGTCCGCCTGGCCGTCCGCTCCGGCGACGCCGGTCGTCTCTTCGGTTCCGTCACCCCGGCCGACATCGCCTCCGCGATCAAGGCTGCCGGTGGTCCCGAGGTCGACAAGCGCCGCATCGAGCTGGGCTCGGCGATCAAGACGCTGGGCGCCCACGAGACGTCCGTGCGTCTGCACCCCGAGGTGGCCGCCAAGGTCAGCATCGAGGTCGTCGCCGGCTGAATGCCGCGTGCACGGAAGCAGTGAGCATGGGGGCCGCATCCTTCGGGGTGCGGCCCCCATCGCTGTGTTTCACGTGAAACGGTCAGCGGGCGGCGCCCGTGACGATCCAGCGGCCGGAGCGGGTGCGCAGCCACAGGGTCAGCATGCGTACGGTCATCATGAGCGTCATCGTGGCCCACAGTGCGGTGAGTCCGCCCCCGAGTGCGGGCACCAGGAGGGCGACGGGAGTGAACACCGCGAGGGTCAGCAGCATCGCCCAGGCCAGGTACGGTCCGTCACCGGCACCCATCAGCACCCCGTCCAGGACGAAGACGACGCCGCAGATCGGCTGGGACAGCGCCACCAGCACCAGCGCGGGAAGTGCGGCGTCCGTGACCGTCGCGTCGCTGGTGAACAGGGGAGGAACACCGGCCGGGCGAGCACCACCAGTCCCCCGAGGACGACACCGACCGCGACACCCCACTCGACCATACGGCGGCACGCCTCACGCGCCCCTGGGTGTCGCCGGCGCCCAGGTAGCGTCCGATGATGGCCTGCCCGGCGATGGCGATGGCGTCCAGGGCGAAGGCGAGCAGGCTCCACAGGGAGAGGATGATCTGGTGGGCCGCGATGTCGGAGTCGCCGAGACGGGCGGCGATGGCCGTCGCGATCATCAGGATCGCCCGGAGCGAGAGGGTGCGGACCAGCAGGGGAACGCCGGCCTGGGCCGAAGCCCTGATCCCGGCGGCGTCCGGGCGCAGCGACGCCCCGTGTTTGCGTGCCCCACGCAGTACCACGACCAGATAGACCGCTGCCATGCCGCACTGGGCGATGACGGTGCCCCACGCGGAACCGGCGATCCCGAAGCCGGCGCCGTAGACCAGCGCCACATTGAGCACACCGTTGGCGACGAAGCCGGCGATGGCGACGTAGAGCGGCGTCCTGGTGTTCTGCAGCCCGCGCAGGACACCGGTCGCGGCGAGCACGACGAGCATGGCCGGTATGCCGAGCGTGGAGATCCGCAGATAGGTGACCGCATAGGGGGCCGCTGTGTCGGAGGCGCCGAAGAGGTCCACCAGGGCGGGCGCCGTGGGCAGGACGACAGCGATGACGGCGCCACCGAGCAGCAGCGCCAGCCAGATTCCGTCCATGCCCTGCCGGATGGCCGCTGGGAGATCGCCGGCTCCGACCCGCCGGGCGACGGCGGCCGTGGTGGCGTAGGCCAGGAAGACGAAGACGCTCACGGCGGTCATCAGGAGGGCCGACGCGATGCCGAGACCGGCCAGTTGTGCCGTGCCCAGATGGCCGACGATGGCGCTGTCGGCCATGACGAAGAGTGGCTCGGCGACGAGCGCGCCGAAGGCGGGGACTGCCAGCATGACGATCTCGCGGTCATGCCGCCGTCTCGCGGCTCCGGGCCGCGCGGGGGCCTGTGTCATGTGCACCAATCTAATCGTCCACAGGTAAGAGATGCAAAGGGTTGGAGACCCTTACTCTGTGGCTCTGGGTGTGGGCTTGCGTACACCCTGGGAAGCGATCTTGATCCGACTGGGCAACTTTTTCTTCTGCACAGCCGGTGGACGATGAATGTGCAGGTCACGGCCCTACTCGCGGAACAGGAGCGGGCTTTTTCACAGGGCTGTCCACCGGCTCGTGCACAGGTTTCGGGGAGTTCTCCACAGCATTGGGCCCGTCGTCCACATGGCCTGTGGATAACCAGATTGGCTGACGGTGCCGACGGGCCTACGGTGGTGCGGCGCTTGCTCCGTCTGCCGGTTTCAAAAACACCACAAATCCGTTGTGCGGCAAATGGAGTCCAGTGCCTTATTTGTCAGTGCCGTGCCGTAGAACAGAGAGGCATGGCGAGGTCCGTTCCGGCGGACGGGAGGAGGTGGCTCGGTGAGCATTTCCGAGCCCTTGGACGACCCGTGGGCCGACAGCGGACCCAGTGATCGTCTGCCCGCCTCCCGCCGCCGCGAGGACCGGGGCAGAGGCCGGGATGAGCAGCACGACCGCGGCAGGGACAACGGCACGTGGGACGGCGGGGTTCCGCGTTCGAGAGGGTGCCGCCCCAGGACCTGGAGGCCGAGCAGTCGGTGCTCGGCGGCATGCTGCTGTCCAAGGACGCCATCGCCGATGTCGTCGAGATCCTCAAGGGCCACGACTTCTACAAGCCGGCCCATGAGACCGTCTACACGGCCATTCTCGACGTCTACGCCAAGGGCGAGCCGGCCGACCCGATCACCATCGCCGCGGAGCTGACCAAGCGCGGCGAGATCAACAAGGTCGGCGGGGCCTCGTATCTGCACACCCTCGTCCAGACGGTGCCCACGGCGGCCAACGCGGCCTATTACGCGGAGATCGTGCACGAGCGCGCGGTGCTGCGGCGCCTGGTCGAGGCCGGTACGCGCATCACCCAGATGGGATACGCGGCCGACGACGACGTCGACGAGATCGTCAACCGCGCGCAGGCGGAGATCTACGCGGTCACCGAACAGCGCACCAGCGAGGACTACCTTCCGCTCGGCGACATCATGGAGGGCGCGCTCGACGAGATCGAGGCGATCGGCTCCCGCAGCGGCGAGATGACCGGGGTGCCCACCGGGTTCACCGACTTCGACTCGCTCACCAACGGCCTGCACCCGGGGCAGATGATCGTCATTGCCGCGCGTCCCGCGATGGGCAAGTCGACGCTTGCCCTGGACTTCGCGCGGGCCGCGTCCATCAAGAACAACCTGCCGAGCGTCATCTTCTCGCTCGAGATGGGGCGCAACGAGATCGCGATGCGCCTGCTGTCCGCCGAAGCCCGGGTCGCCCTGCACCATATGCGCTCCGGCACGATGACCGACGAGGACTGGACCCGCCTGGCGCGCCGGATGCCGGACGTTTCGGCGGCACCGCTCTACATCGACGACTCCCCGAACCTGTCGATGATGGAGATCCGCGCCAAGTGCCGCCGCCTGAAGCAGCGCAACGATCTGAAGCTGGTCATCATCGACTATCTCCAGCTGATGCAGGCCGGTGGATCCAAACGCGCCGAGAGCCGCCAGCAGGAGGTCTCGGACATGTCCCGTAACCTCAAGCTGCTCGCCAAGGAGCTGGAGATCCCGGTGATCGCGCTCTCCCAGCTGAACCGTGGCCCCGAGCAGCGCACCGACAAGAAGCCGATGGTCTCCGACCTGCGTGAGTCCGGCTCCATCGAGCAGGATGCCGACATGGTCATCCTGCTGCACCGTGAGGACGCCTACGAGAAGGAGTCCCCGCGTGCGGGAGAGGCGGACCTGATCGTGGCCAAGCACCGAAACGGCCCGACGGCGACGATCACGGTCGCCTTCCAGGGGCACTACTCGCGCTTCGTGGACATGGCACAAACCTGACCGGCGTCTCCGCAGGGTCCCGGACTCGGCTTCAGCATTCGGAGTCGGCTGCGCAGGGATGACATCGATGCAGCCATTGCGAGACTGGCACTGAGACCGTTCGAATCCTCAAAAACGCTTGCTCCGCCGGGGAACGCTCGTCACCATCCTCGGATGGTCGAGAGTCTGCACGTCGACGGTCGCGCCGGTATCCACGCGGGGTTGGTGAAACGGCTGGTCGCCTCCCAGTTCCCGCAGTGGGCCGACCTCCCCGTTGCGACGGTCGAGGTCGACGGGTGGGACAACCGCACCTACCGCCTGGGTGACGAGATGACCGTGCGTCTTCCGACCGCCGAGGCCTATGCCCCGGCGATCGACAAGGAACACCGCTGGCTTCCGATGCTCGCCCCGCTGTTGCCCCTCCCCGTTCCCCGGCCTTTGGCGAAGGAGTGCCGGGCGAGGGATACCCGTTCAACTGGTCGATCCGCGGCTGGCTGGAAGGCGAGGCCTCGAGCCTCGACCGAATCGGCGACGTGTCCGGATTCGCCGCCCCGGTGGCCGACTTCATCTGTGCCCTGCAGCGCATCGATGCCACGGACGGGCCGGGGGCGGGTGCTCACTGTTTCTATCGGGGTGCGTGGCCGGGGCACTACGACGACGAGACCCGTCGTTCCCTTGCCGTCGTGGACGGGCACATCGACACCGTGCGGGCAGCGGCCGTGTGGGAGGCGGCTCTCGAGGCCACCTGGCACGGGCCGCCGGTGTGGTTCCACGGCGACATCGCGAGCGGGAACCTGCTGGTCCGGGACGTCAGGCTCGCCGCCGTCCTCGACTTCGGGACCTCGGGCGTCGGTGATCCCGCCTGCGATCTGGTGATGGCGTGGACGATGTTCTCCGGCGACAGCCGGGAGACTTTCCGTCGGGTGGTGGATCAGGCTCCCGCGACCTGGGCGCGGGCCCGCGGCTGGGCGCTGTGGAAGGCACTGATCGGCCTGGCCGAGGACATCGACACCAACGAGGAGCGAGCCGTCGTCAACCGCCGCATCATCGAGGACGTCATGGCCGATCACGACCGTGCCGCCTGAATGGCGCTGGCCCGAATCGCCGAGGAAGTGCCAAGAACCCGAGACCGCAGTGGCCCGACGCGGTGTGACAACCGAAGAACGCCCAGGTCACAGCCTCAGCGTAGGAAACGGGAGCGGAGAACCCATATTAGGGAGCGCGTGGAGCGCTCGCGCGATTAGGGTGGCCCGATGGCGTCGATCAAGCAGGTCCAGATCACCTTCGACTGCGCTGTCCCCGAGCGCGTCGCTCGCTTCTGGTGCGAGGTGCTGGGGTACGTCGTGCCGCCTCCGCCGAAGGGGTTCGACACGTGGGAGGAGTTCGACCGCTCGCTGCCGACGGAGCGTCAGGGTTCCGCGTTCGCCTGCGTGGATCCCACCGGTGCGGGTCCCAGGCTGTTCTTCCAGCGTGTTCCCGAGGACAAGGTCGTCAAGAACCGGGTGCATCTCGACGTGCGGGCCGGTACCGGGCTCGTGGGTGAGGAGCGCCTCGCCGCACTCGAGGCCGAATGCGCGCGACTGGTCGCGCTCGGGGCGGAGCGCGTGCGAGTGCTGCGTGCCGACGGCTTCAACGAGTCGTGCATCGTGATGCGGGACGTCGAGGGCAACGAGTTCTGTCTCGACTGACGGGGAGACGAGCCCCCTGTTCCTGGTGAACTGGGGGGCATGACGACACCTCAGGACGAACTGCTGCCCGGCACACGGCGGGCGTTGCTGCACCGGATCGCCCTCGCCCAGAGCGAAGGGCGGGCACCGTCGCTCGTCGCGGCGGTGGTGCGGGGCGGCAAAGCCGTGTGGACGGGGGCACGGACCTCGGTGGAGGGCCACGCTCCGGACGAGAACGTGCAGTACCGGATCGGTTCGATCACCAAGACCTTCACGGCCGTTCTGGTGCTCCGGCTGCGCGACGAGGGAGTGCTCGATCTCGCCGACCCGCTGGAGAATCACCTGCCGGGCACGGGTGTGGGCGAGGCGACCGTCGCCGAACTGCTGGCGCACAGCGGCGGACTGGCCGCCGAGACACCCGGCCCCTGGTGGGAGAGGACCCCCGGCTCCCTGCGTCCCGGCCTCGCCGACGTACTGGGCGAGCGGCCGCCGGCACACCCTGTCGGGCGGCGGTTCCACTACTCGAATCCCGGATACGCGGTGCTCGGCGCCCTGGTCGAGAAGCTGCGCGGCGCGCCGTGGGAAGAGGTGCTCCGGCGCGAGGTACTCGAACCTCTGGGACTGCGTCGTACGACCGTACGTGCGGAGGCGCCGTATGCGGGTGGCTGGGCGGTGCATCCGTGGGCCGACGTGATGCTGCCTGAGCCTCTGGAGGACCTCGGGGTGATGGCGCCCGCCGGACAGCTGTGGTCGACGGCGGGTGACCTGGCGCGCTTCGCGGCCTTCCTGGCCGAGGGGACGACCGGGTGCTGAGCGCCGGGTCGTTGCGGGAGATGAGGACTCCGGCGGCGCCGGCCGAGGCGGCGGACGTGGCGAGCGGCTATGCGTACTGCCTGGGCATGGAGCTCCGTCACCAGCACGGACGCGCCCTCGTCGGGCATACGGGATCACTGCCGGGGTTCCTCGCCTGCCTCACGATCAGCGTGGCGGACGAGGTGAGCGCGGTGGTCCTGGCCAACTGCACCTCCGGCCCGGCGCCGTTCACGGTGGCCGCCGATCTCGTCCGGATCGTCGCCGAGGCGGAGCCGCTTCTCCCGGCGCCCTGGAAGCCGCTGCGCGAGCTGGATCCGGCGGTACTGGAGCTGGTGGGGCAGTGGTACTGGGGGACGTCCGCGTTCGTGCTCCGGCTCTCGGCCGACGGTCTCGTCTCGCTCGAGCCCCTCACCGGCAACGGCCGGCGCTCGCGCTTCCGGCCGGAGGAGACGGCACCTGGGTGGGCCTGGAGGGCTACTACGCCGGAGAGCCGCTGACGCCCGTACGGCGGCCGGACGGGTCGTTGAGCCACCTCGACCTGGGCTCGTTCGTGTTCACGCGTCAGCCGTACGACGAGGCGGCTCCGGTGCCGGGCGGGGTGGACCCGGAGGGATGGCGGGGTATCGGATAGCTCCCGCTCGCGTCACGGAGTGACCGGGCTCTGTTTCACGTGAAACAGAGCCCCGTTCCTCGGGTCACAGCGGCAGTTTGAAGCCCACGTGAGAGGCAGTGAAGCCGAGCCGCTCATAGAAGCGGTGGGCATCGGTGCGGGTCGTGTCGGAGGTCAGCTGGACCAGTTGGCAGCCCTCGCGACGGGACACGTCGATCGCCCATTCGATGAGTCGGCTCCCCAGGCCGCTGCCGCGTTCGTCCGCGTGGATGCGGACCGCTTCGATGATCGACCGGGTTGCGCCGCGGCGGAGAGCCCGGGAACGATCGTGAGCTGCAGCGTGCCGACGACGCGACCGTCGCGGACCGCCACGACCAGATGCTGGTTAGGGTCGGCGCCGAGCCGCTCCAGGGCGGTCAGATACAGGGCGAGGTCGTCGGGTGATTCGCGCTGTGCGCCCAGGGGTCGTCCGCGAGCATGCCGACGATGGCGGGGACGTCGTCGGTGACCGCGGCCCGTATCTGCAGATCCTTCATGGCGGCACCCTACGCGGGCACCGGCGGCGCCTTCAGCGTCTCCACGGCCCGGACCAGGGAGCGAGATCGGGGTTCTCCGCCGCCGCGTTCAGGGCCTCGCGCAGGGCGGAGTCATTGGTGGGCCGTGCCGCGTCCAGGAGTTTGAGACCGGCCTCGGTGACATTGGTGTAGATGCCCCGGCGGTCGGTGGGGCACAGGTACCGCTCCAGTAGCCCGCGGTCCTCGAGCCGGGTGACCAGGCGGGTGGTGGCGCTCTGGCTGAGCACGACCGCGTCGGCGACCTGCTTCATCTGCAGGTGGCCCCCTCGCCGTCGTGCTGCCGGGACAGTACGTCGAGGAGGAGTACTCCCGCACGCTCAGGTCGTGCCCGGACTGTAGGGCGCGCTCGGTGTGGGCCTCGATCCTCCCGTGCAGCAGGGAGAGTGCGCACCAGCCCTGGGCCAGAGCGGTGAGTGCGGGATCCGTGGCTGTCATGGGCCTTTTCCTCCGTCCAGGAGCTGCTGACCCCAGGGTAGAGCACGCCCGCAATAGACTGCGTTTGCAAATAGCCCGCGTATGCAACTAATGTGAGGGCTCGTAAAGCGCTCCTGCAATCTTCTGGGAAGGTCTGTCCCCCATGCCTCTCGCGCTTCTGGCCCTCGCGATCGGGGCCTTCGGGATCGGAACCACGGAATTCGTGATCATGGGTTTGCTGCCCGAGGTCGCGGGTGACTTCGGAGTCTCCATCCCCACGGCCGGCTACCTGGTGACCGGCTATGCGCTGGGCGTCATGTTCGGCGCCCCTGATGACCGTGCTCGGCACCAAGGTCTCCCGCAAGCGGATGCTGATGGTGCTGATGGGACTGTTCATCGTCGGAAACCTGCTCTCCGCACTGGCCCCGACCTTCGGTCTCATGCTGGCCGGACGCGTGGTCGCCTCACTGGCCCACGGCGCCTTCTTCGGTATCGGCTCCGTCGTCGCGGCCGACCTGGTGGCCCCGGACAAAAAGGCCGGAGCCATCGCCCTGATGTTCACCGGACTGACGGTCGCCAACGTCGTCGGCGTCCCGCTCGGCACGCTCGTCGGCCAGTCCGTCGGCTGGCGCGTCACCTTCGGCATCGTCGCCGCCCTCGGTGTCGTCGGACTGGCCGGTGTCGCCGCGCTCGTCCCCGACATGCCCAAGGCCGAGGGCGTGCGGCTGCGGCATGAACTGGCCGCCCTGAAGAACGCCCAGGTCCTCCTCGCCATGGCGATGACCGTCCTCGGGTTCGGCGGCGTCTTCGCGGCCATCACCTACATCGCGCCGATGATGACGCAGGTCACCGGCTTCGGCGACGGCTCCGTCACCTGGCTGCTGGTCCTGTTCGGCCTCGGCATGGTCGGTGGCAACCTCATCGGCGGCAGGTACGCGGACCGCGCCCTGATGCCCCTGCTGTACCTCTCCCTGGGCGCCCTCGCCGTGGTCCTCGCCCTCTTCACCCTCACCGCCCACAACAAGGTCGCCGCCGCCGTCACCATCGTGCTCATCGGCGCCCTGGGATTCGCCACCGTGCCGCCGCTGCAAAGCGCGTCCTCGACCAGGCACACGGCGCCCCCACCTTGGCCTCGGCCCTGAACATCGGCGCCTTCAACCTCGGCAACGCGCTGGCCGCCTGGCTCGGCGGCCTCGTGATCGGGGCCGGCCTCGGCTACACCGCACCCAACTGGGTCGGTGCCGTCCTCGCCGCGAGCGCCCTGGTGCTGGCCTTCGTCTCGGCCGCTCTCGAGCGCCGCGACACCGCGTCGGCCCTTCCGGCCACCGGCTCCGTGCCCGCCGAGCGGCCGGCCGCCGTCTCCCGCTGACCACCCCGACCGGCGGGTGCGGGGCCAGGGCCGTTCCCGCACCCACCGATTCCCCCGACTCCACTCCCGACCACAAGGAGAACCACCCCATGAGCACCACCACCGCTGTCGCCCCGCTCTCCACCGCGGACGCCGAAGACCTGATCGCCGCCGCACGCCAGGCCGCCGAGGCGGCCGGTGTCACGGTGAGCGTCACCGTCCTCGACGCCGGAGGCCACCTGCTCGCCTTCCGCAGGGACGACCGCGCCGTGCTGATCTCCGGTGAGACCAGTACCCGCAAGGCGTACACCGCGCTCCAGCTGAACGCGCCCACCGCCGACCTCGTGGACGCCGTGCAGCCCGGCGGCCTCTTCCACACCCTGCCCACCGCACTCGACCGGCCGCTGCTGTTCATCGCCGGGGGCGTGCCCGTCCGCCGTGACGGCCGGCTGATCGGCGCGATCGGCGTCGGCGGCGGCGCCCCGCGCAGGACCACGGCTTCGCCACGGCCGCCGTGGAGACCCTCGCCTGACGACGGCGCCCACCGGACACGACGATGCCGGCCCCGGAGTTCCGGGGCCGGCATCGTCGTGCGGGCGTCAGGCCGCGGCGACCGTCACCGGAGCGAACCGCCGGCTCCAGTCCCCGGGCAGCTCGGTGATCCCGTACGTCATGACCGCGTTCGACGCGACGGACGCCAGCCCGTGGTCCTTCGCCCAGTTCAGCAGTTCCCCGTGCCGCACATCGATGTCGGTGCGCAGCGGCCGGCCGGTGCCGGCGGCGAGGGAGGCGAGCAGCGCCTGCGCCGTCGCGGTGTCACGAGCGATCAGCGGGCCCACGACATGGGTGTCCATGTTGGGCCAGGCGGCCGCGTAACCGGTGATCAGTCCGTTCTCCTCGGCGACACGCAACTGATCGGAGAAGGCGGGCAGGCGGGTGACGATGTGTGCGGTCGGCACCGAACACCTCCTCGTCGAGCCGGACGATCGCGGGGAGGTCCTCCCCGGTCGCGGCCCGGGTGGTGACGCTCCCCGGCCGGTATCCCGCGGGCACGAAGTGGCCCCGCAGCATCTCCGCACGGCCGATGACCTTGAAGCCGAGTTCCTCGTAGAGCGGCCGGCCGAGGGGTCGCGTGCAGGGCGAGGGGGTGGTGCCCATCGCGGAGACGATGTGACGCATCAGGCGGCGCCCCACACCCCGGCGGGCGTGCCGCTCGGCGACCAGAACCATGCCGATGGCCGCGAGGGCCGGCCGCTCCCGCGGCCCGTACTCGGTGACGACACAGGCGGTGACCAGACCACCCTCGGGATCGTCGATGCCGTAACCCTTCCCGGCTGCAAGGAGGAGGCCCCACTTGTGCTCCTCCCGTGGCCACCCCGGTCCTCGGACAAGTCGGCGCAGGCGGTGAGATCGCGGAGCGTCAGACGGCGGATGGGCAGAGAAGCAAGGGAAGGTGTCGGCACGCAGGTCAGGCTGTCCGACGGGAGCTTCCGCGTCCACCTGTTTCGGGAGACCCGTGCGACCTTTGGCCATGCCGCGACCGACGGCGGCATGTGGACCCGGGTGCACATGTTTCACGTGAAACATGTGCGAACGGTGCGTGGCCGGCTCCTTCCGTCGGAAGACGCGGTGAGCGGGGCTCGCTACCCTCATCGCTCATGGCGAGGCTTCATCTCTTCGATCTCGACGGCACGCTGCTCCATGGCAGTACGGCACCCGTGGAGATCTCACGGCAACTGGGGCTGGAAGCGGAGGCCATCGCTCTCGACCGGGCGATCTCGGCTGGTCTGATCGGGCCGCCCGAGTACGCCGTCCAGGTGCACACGCTCTGGGCGGGTCTCACGGAGGTCCATGTGGCGGCCGCGTTCGAAGCGGCGCCCTGGCTGACCCGTATCCGTGACGTCTGGGCGGAGTTGACGCGGAGAGGTGACTACTGCGCCGTGGTCTCCTTGTCGCCGTCCTTCTTCGTGGAGCGGCTCACGGGCTGGGGCGCTCACGCGGCCTACGGCTCACGTTTTCCCGCCGTGCCGTTCACGGAGCCCGTGGACCCGGCGGGCGCTCTCAGCGCGGCGGCCAAGGTGGGGATCGCCGACCGTCTGTGCGCGGAGTTCGGGGTGACCCGCGCGGACTGTGTCGCCTATGGCGACTCGATGTCGGACAAGGACCTGTTCGGCGTGGTGCCGGTCTCCGTCGCGGTCAACGCGGACCGGCATCTGACCGGCCTCGCCACCCACTCCTACACGGGGCGGGACCTCTGGGAAGCCTACGAACTGGTGCGAGCCGCGTAGCTTCCGGACCTCACCCCAGGTCGGGGGCGTGCATGGCGCGTACGCCCTCGATATTGCCGTCCAGGTAGTGCCGCAGTGACAGCGGTACGAGGTGGACGGAGGCGATCCCGACGCGGGTGAACGGTACGCGGACGATCTCGTACTCACCGGCGGGTTCGTCGACCTCCGGGCCGTGCCGCAGGGACAGATCCATGGATTCCAGACGGCATACGAAGAAGTGCTGCACCTTCACGCCGGTGGCGCCGCCGTCCTCACCGATGTGCTCCACGGTGTCGACGAAACACGGCACGACATCGCTGATCTTGGCACCCAGCTCCTCGTACACCTCGCGGTGCAGGGCGTCGACGACGGTGGAGTCCTCCGGCTCGACCCCGCCGCCGGGGTGACCCAGTAGGGATCCACGCCGGGTTTGGTGCGCTTGATCAGGATCAGGTTCTCGCCGTCCAGCAGAACGGCTCGGGCGGTGCGCTTGACCACGGGTCGGACGGTCATGGTGGGAATGTGGCCCGGCTGGTTCCACGTGAAACATCGCACCGGGTACCGGACTGCTTTGTGGAGGCGGATCCGGCGCGTCAGCACCAGTCGACGGCCGCCCGCTCCAGCCAGTCGTGGGCCCGCGCGATGTGCGGCATCGCCAGCGTGCCGGTGCGGACCGCCAGGAAGTAGGTGCGCAGCGGGGGCACCGTCGGTTCGTGCAGTGCCACCACGTCGCCCCGCGCCAGGGCGGCCGCGCACAGATAGCGGGGCAGAACCGCCAGCCCCGCGCCCGCGGCGGCACAGGCCAGTACCGCGCGCAGATCGGGGACGACGACCGTGCCCGGGGCGTTGGGGCGGAGTCGAACACGGAGGCCCAGTAACGGGCGACGAAGGGCAGGGACTCGTGCACCTCGACCACCGGGACGTACTCCAGAGCCGAGGGGCCCGTGCGGCGGAGCGGGCCGGGGCCGATCCGCTCGGCCCAAGAAGCAGCGGCGACCAGGACGTGTTCCTCGTCGCAGAGCGCGGTCGCCGAGAGCAGCGCGCCGCGCGGGCGGACCGTGCTGATGGCCAGATCATGGTGTCCGGCGGCCAGCCCTTCTAGGGCCTCCTCGGCGGTGCCGAAGGAAGCGCGCAGGGCGAAGCCCTGGCCGTCCTCGCCGGCCAGCTCCGTGAGCGCCGGCAGCGCCCGCTCGGCGGTGAACTCCGGGGTCCGGCCAGATGCAGCGTCCGCAGGGAGGAGTCCTCCTCCAGTCCGGACTCGGTGATCTCCGCCAGGGCGTCGAGGTGCGGCGCCGCCTTGTGGGCGAGCTCGTCCCCGATGGTCGTCGGTGTCACCCCACGCGCCTGTCGCAGGAACAGGGGCGGCCCAACTGCCGCTCCAGCGTCCTTATCTGCGAGGTGACGGCGGGCTGGGAGAGGCCGAGCAGCGCGGCGGCACGGGTGAAGGAGCCGGCCCGGTGCACGGTCACAAAGGTCCGCAGCAAGGCCAGATCCACGGCACACCTCTCTCGTCAGCCCCCGCTACGGCCCGGACGCGGTCAACTATAAATAAGTCGATAGGTTGCTGTCGCTACGGTGATTGGACACTGACACTGAGTCAACTAGCCTTGGTCGCGCGGTTCTTCGCGCGCAGAACCGAGGACGGTCCGAGCCACGAGGGGAGGCTCGGACCGTCCGCCGCACGCGCCGCGCGTCCGGCGGCCCGGCCCGGAGCGGCCGGTCAGCCGGCCGGATCGTCCAGGGCACGCAGGACGTCCGCGATCAGGTCCTCGGGGTCCTCGGCGCCCACGGAGAAGCGGACGAAGCCCTCCGGCACCGCGTCCCCGCCCCAGCGCCCGCGCCGCTCCGCCGTGGACCGTACGCCGCCGAAGCTCGTCGCGTCGTCCACCAGCCGCAGCGCGTCGAGGAAACGGTCCGCACGCGCGCGCGTGGGCAGCGCGAAGGAGACCACGCAGCCGTAACGCCGCATCTGTCGCGAGGCGATCCTGTGGGAGGGGTCGTCGGGCAGCCCCGGATAGCGCAGCCCGGTGACGTCGGACCGTTCCCGCAGCGCCCGCGCGAGCGCCAGCGCGGTGGCGTTCTGCCGGTCGACGCGCAGGTGGAGCGTGGCGATCGAGCGGTGCGCGAGCCAGGCCTCCATGGGACCGGGGATGGCCCCGACGATCTTGCGCCAGCGCCGCACGGCGGCCATGGCCTCGCCGCTGCGCCCGGTGACGTATCCCAGGAGTACGTCGCCGTGCCCGGTGAGCTGCTTGGTGCCGCTGGCCACCGCGAAGTCGGCGCCGAGCTCGAGCGGACGCTGGCCGAGCGGCGTGGCGAGCGTGTTGTCCACGGCGACCAGGGCGCCACGCGCGTGCGCCGCCTCGGCGAGCCGCCGGACGTCGCACACGTCAAGACCCGGGTTCGAGGGCGTCTCGATCCACAGCAGTTTCGCGCCGTCGAGGACGCCGAGCTGTGCGTCGCCGCCCGTCGGCGCGGTCCGCACCTCGATGCCGTACGCCTCCAGCTGGGCCCGTACCAGGGGAGGGCCTGGTAGCCGTCGTCCGGGAGGACGACGGCGTCCCCGGCACGCAGCTGCGAGAAGAGCACCGAGGAGACCGCGGCCATGCCCGAGGCGAACACCAGTGCCTCGACGTCGTCCCGGCCGGGCGCCTCCAGCTCCCCGATGGCCCGTTCCAGCAGTGTCCAGGTCGGGTTCTCGTCCCGGCCGTAGGTGTACGGGCCGGTGGGGTCGCCCGGCAGGTGGAAGTGGGCGGCGAAGACCGGTCCGGGCAGGGTCGGCTCGTGCTTGACCGGCTCGGGAGCCCGGCCCGCACCGCCCGCGTGCCGTCACCCGCCCCGTCCGGCAGTGCCCGCCCCTGGTTCGCGCCCGTCGTCGCATCGTTCATGCCGCCTGCCCTTCCACCCGCTCGCGCACGGCGGCGAGCAGACCGGTGCTCGCCGCCTCCACCATCTCAAGACATGCGTCGAAACCCTCCGCGCCCCCGTAGTAGGGGTCCGGCACATCGAGATCGTCGCCGGCTGCCGGATCGTAGGACCGCAGCAGACGCACCTTGTCCGCGTCCTGCTCCGTGGGCGCGAGACGGCGCAGTGCCCGGAGATGGCCGGAATCGAGAGCGATGACGAGATCGAGGCGGGCGAACCAGTCCGGCTCGAAACGCCGGGCGGCGTGGCCGGTCCCATAGCCGTTCTCCCGCAGGACGGTCACCGTGCGGGGATCGGCGCCCGCGCCCTCGTGCCAGCCGCCCGTACCGGCACTGTCCACCTCGACCAGGCCGTCGAGGCCGGCCTCGGCCACCCGCGCGCGGAAGACGGACTCGGCCATCGGGGAACGGCAGATGTTGCCGGTGCAGACGAAGCAGACGCGGTAGGTCATCGGCTTCAGTCCCCGTCGGGCAGGACGACGTTGAGCGCCCAGGAGACCACGGAGATGATCAGACCGCCGAGGACGGCCGTCCAGAAGCCCTCCACGTGGAAGCTCAGATCGAGCTGGTCGGCGAGCCAGGAGGTGAGCAGCAGCATCAGCGCGTTCACCACCAGGGTGAACAGTCCGAGCGTCAGGATGAGCAGGGGAAGGCTGAGAAGCTTCACCAATGGCTTGACCAGGAAGTTCACCAATCCGAAGATCAGCGCGACCAGGAGCAGCGTGCCGATCTCCTTGCCGGTGCTGTCACCGGTCAGGGTGATCTTGTCGAGCAGCCACACCGCGACCGCCAGGGCGCCCGCGTTGGCGATCGTCTTGACTAGGAAATTCATCATGTGTCTGATCGTGGCAGACATGATCGGGCTCGGGCAGTGAGGTAGGGGCGGGACTAGGGATGAAGGCATTCCGGCTGGACGAACTGGAGGCGGAGCGGGCCGCCAACGACGGGGCATACCTGCAGTTCCTGCGCGAGCGGAACATGTCGGTCGGCCTCTACGCCCTGGACGCCGGTGTCCAGGACCCGCAGCAGCCGCACAGCCAGGACGAGGTGTACTTCGTCGTCAGCGGCCGCGCGTCGATCACGGTCGGCATGGAGACGACCCAGGTGGCACGCGGCAGCGTCGTGTACGTACCGGCCGGAGTGGCGCACAAGTTCCACCACATCAGCGAGGACCTGCGGGTTCTGGTGGTGTTCTCTCCCCTGAGAGCTGAGGAGCGCCCTCGGGGTTCCCTAGGGGACGGTCAGGGGAGGACAAGGGGCCGCGGGCCTCCACCGGGGCACCTGCCGCCCTAGCATCGTGTGCAGGACATCATTGACGCGACCCGGCACTCGGCGGGCGGAGAGGTAAGGACAAGGGCGATGCGAGAGATCTTCGCGGGACTTCCGTGGTGGGTGAAGTGGATCGCGGTGCCGGTCATCGCCCTGGTCGTGTTCGGCGGGCTGATAGCGAGCGTGGTCGGCTTCGTGATCAAACTGCTCTTCCAGGTGCTGGTCTTCGTGGCGCTGGTCGGCGGACTGATCTACGTCGTACGCAAGTTCACGTCGAGCTCCTCGTCGCGCGGCGACTGGTGAGCCGCGGGGGCCGGTGGGGCCGTGACGGGGTCGTCGGTTCCCTCGGGCGGGGAAGTTTCCCAGCGGGCCGTCCACGTGCGGTGACAGCCCGTTAGAGTCCGGAATTCGACGCGGGGACGACTTCCCCGCGGGCGGCGACCCCCACCCGTGTTCTTCGCACGGGCTGCCCCTCGCGCTACGGGAGTGACCTTTGGCCACGACTGGCACCGGCTCCGCACAGCTGACCGCGGTCCCTCCGCAGCCCCGCTCGCCGGCGCCCACCGCACCGGCCTCCACCACGACGCTCATCGGTTCCGTGCAGCGGGCCGTGCGCCTGCTGGAGACCGTCGCCGGGCACGACTACGGGGCTCCCGCGAAACAACTGGCCCGCGAGACCGGGCTGGCGCTCCCCACCACGTACCACCTGCTGCGCACCCTGGTGCACGAGGGCTATCTGCGCCGCGACAAGGGGCTTTTCTTCCTGGGGAGGCGGCAGCGCGGCTGAGCAGCGGCGGAGCCGAGCAGAAACGTCGCAGCACCGTGGCCGACACCCTGGCCCACTGGCGGGACGCGACGGGCGCCCCTGTGTATTACGCCGTGTACCGCGAGGGCGAGATCGACGTCGTCTGCGTCTCCGACACCCCCGGCAGTCCCGCGGTGGAGGAGTGGGCCGACTTCCGGGAGACCGGGCACGCCCACGCCATCGGACAGTGCCTCCTGGCGCAGCTCGACGACGACGCCCGCCGCGACCACCTCAGCCGTCATCCCGTGCGGCCCGTCACCCCGTACACCGTGCGGGACGACCACAGTCTGCTCAGACGCCTGGAACGCCTGCGGCGCACGGAACCGGTGGTGGAGCGTCAGGAGTACGCGCTGGGCACGGTCTGCGCGGCGATCCCCGTCTCCATCGGCTCCATGGCCGCGGCGGTGGCCATCTCGCTGCCCGCCCATCAGGCCGACCGGCTCGCCCCCGCGGCCCAGCGACTTCAGGCCGAGATGGGGCACCACATCGGATCGCTCACGCTGTCTATCAGTATCTGAAAAATCACTCCTTGTGATCTGCTGTGTACTTTCAGCAAGATTCCCTTTGGTGTCAGGATCCATGCCCGGCCAGTCCGCGGCGAATGACGGGGTAGGCGATGCGCGAATCCGTACAGGCAGAGGTCATGATGAGTTTTCTCGTGTCGGAGGAGCTGTCCTTCCGCATCCCGGTGGAGCTCCGCTACGACACCTGTGATCCCTACGCCGTACGGCTGACCTTCCATTTGCCCGGGGACGCCCCCGTGACCTGGGCGTTCGGCAGGGAGCTGCTGATCGACGGCGTCGGCAGGCCGTGCGGGGAGGGCGATGTACGCGTCTCGCCCGTCGACCCCGACGCGCTGGGCGAGGTGCTGATCCGGCTTCAGGTGGGCGCCGATCAGGCGCTGTTCCGTTCATCGACGGCCCCGCTCGTGGCCTTCCTCGACCGCACCGACAAGCTGGTGCCGCTGGGCCAGGAGGGGCGCTCGCCGACTTCGACGCCCATCTCGACGACGCCCTGGACCGGATCCTCGCGGAGCAGAGCGCCGGCTGAAGCGTTACGCCGACCGGGTGGCGGAACGCTTCAGCGCGTTCCGCCCGCCCCGCGGGCCGTCAGTGCTTACGGCGTCGGCCCCGCCCGCCGCGCCCCGCCGGGCGGGCCTCCGGTCCCTGCCCGGGCACCTGGGCATGCTCCTGGGCCTGCCCGTGGCCCTGAGTCCGTGCCTGAGCCGCCGGGCGGTCGGCCGAGACGACCAGCGCGGCCAGTGCCGTGGTCACCGGCACCGAGGCCACCAGGCCGATGGAGCCGATGAGGGTGCGCACGATCTCCTCCGCGACCAGCTCACTGTTGGCGACCGTCCCCACGCTGCTCTGCGCGATGGAGAACAGCAGCAGGAGCGGCAGCGCGGCACCGGCATAGGCGAGGACCAGCGTGTTGACCACCGACGCGATGTGGTCGCGGCCGATCCGGATGCCCGCGCGGTACAGCCCCGCCAGCCCGTCGACGGGTTGGCCTCGTGCAGCTCCCAGACCGCGGATGTCTGCGTGACCGTCACATCGTCGAGGACACCGAGCGAACCGATGATGACGCCGGCCAGCAGCAGGCCGCTCATGTCGATCTCCGGATACAGCCCGTGGATCAGGCCGGTGTTGTCGTCGGTGTTGCCGGTCAGCGCGGCCCAGCCGATGAACACCGAGCCCAGGATGCCGATCAGCAGCAGCGAGATCAGCGTGCCGAGCACCGCCACCGAGGTTCTCGCCGACAGCCCGTGACAGAGGTACAGCGCGATCAGCATCATCGCGCTCGCCCCCACCACCGCCACGACCAGCGGGTTCGACCCCTGCAGGATCGCGGGCAGGATGAAGAAGTTGAGCACCATGAAACTGATCGCCAGCGCCACCAGCGCCATGACCCCGCGCAGCCGTCCCACGGCCACGACGGCGAGCGCGAAGATGCCCGCGAGCAGCGCCATCGGGAAGCGCCGGTCCACGTCGGTGACCGAGTACTGGAGGTCCTGCGGCGCGGAGGGCTCGTAGGCCACAACGACCTTCTGGCCCTCGCTCAGCTGCCGGGACTGGTCCGGCTGCACGATCTCGTTGAACGTACGGCCCTTGTCGTCGCCGGTGTCGACCCGGATCGTCGCCTTCTTGCAGGCGCCGCCCTCCTGCTGCTGGGCGGAGGAGCCCTCGGCGGTGGAGGTGTCGCCGGTCGGGACGCCCGCGGAGCCGTTCACGGACTGGCAGCTCAGCTCGACCACCTTGGTGACCGTGGCGTGCTGAGTCTGCCGGTCGAAGCCGACACCGGTGCGCTCGTGCGCCGGGGCCCCGCCCGGCCACAGCACGGCGAGTCCGATCAGTACCGCCGCGGCGAACGGGATCAGGATCGCCGCGATGACCTTGCGCAGGTGCCGGGAGACGGGCGCCGCCGGGCCGTGCCCATGGCTGTGTCCGTGCCCGTGTCCGTGAGCTTGGCCGTGCACGTGGCCGTGACAAGCACCGTCCGCGGCACCGGGCGGGCGCGATGGTTCGGGGGCGGAAACGGAGGAGGTTGAGTGGGCGTCACCGCCCGATCATCGCAAGAACGGGGTGAGGCCCTCTGTTCACCGCGCCAGAAAGGACGCTAGCGTGGAGGCGCTTTTGTACACGCGGGAGCTCGGAGCACCGGGCTGAGAGGGCGCTGACCTCCGTCCCAGCGATGTTTCACATGAAACGTCACCCCAGGCTGAGTGATGTTTCACACGGAACGTCGGCAGACGGAAACCGCTGCGTCGACCGCCGAACCTGTTACCGGGTAATGCCGGCGTAGGGAGATAGGTCTCATGACCAACAAGGACGCACGCACGCCTGCCTCCACGCAGAACTCCGACCGGGAGGAGACCGCGGAGGCCGGGAAGTCCATCGGCTGGCACAAGGCGTATGTCGAGGGCACCCGCCCCGACCTGCGGGTGCCGGTCCGCCAGGTGCACCTCACCAACGGGCAGTCGGTCACGCTGTACGACACCTCGGGCCCGTACACCGATCCACTCGTCGACACCGATGTCCGCCGGGGCCTGGCCCCCGTCCGGGAGAACTGGATCATCGCCCGCGGCGACACCGAGGAGTACGCGGGCCGTCCCGTCCGTCCCGAGGACGACGGGATCAAGCACACCGCCCCGCGCGGGGACTGCGCAACCTGGACGCCGTGTTCCCGGGCCGGCCGCGCCTGCCACGCCGGGGCAGGGAAGGCCGGGCGGTCACACAGCTGGCGTACGCGCGCCGGGGCGAGATCACGCCCGAGATGGAGTACGTGGCGATCCGGGAGAACGTCGCGCCCGAGGTGGTCCGGGAGGAGATCGCGGCGGGCCGGGCGGTGCTGCCGGCCAACGTCAACCACCCGGAGACCGAACCGATGATCATCGGTAAGCGGTTCCTGGTGAAGGTCAACGCCAACATCGGCAACTCGGCGGTGACGTCCTCCATCGAGGAGGAGGTCGAGAAGATGACCTGGGCGACCCGCTGGGGCGCCGACACGGTCATGGACCTCTCCACCGGCCGGAACATCCACACCACCCGCGAGTGGGTGCTGCGCAACTCCCCGTCCCCATCGGCACCGTGCCGCTCTACCAGGCCCTGGAGAAGGTCGACGGCCGGGCCGAGGAGCTGACCTGGGAGATCTACAAGGACACGGTCATCGAGCAGGCCGAGCAGGGCGTGGACTACATGACGGTCCACGCGGGCGTGCGCCTCGCGTACGTACCGCTCACCGCGAACCGCAAGACCGGCATCGTCTCCCGGGGCGGCTCCATCATGGCCGCCTGGTGCCTGGCGCACCACAGGAGTCGTTCCTGTACGAGAACTTCGAGGAACTCTGCGAGATCCTCGCCGCGTACGACGTCACCTACTCGCTCGGCGACGGGCTGCGGCCGGGCTCCATCGCGGACGCCAACGACGAGGCGCAGTTCGCGGAGCTGCGCACCCTCGGGGAACTCAACACGATCGCGAAGCGTTTCCACGTGCAGACCATGATCGAGGGCCCGGGACATGTCCCGATGCACAAGATCAAGGAGAACATCGACCTTCAGCAGGAGATCTGCGATGAAGCCCCGTTCTATACGCTCGGCCCGCTGACGACGGACGTCGCGCCCGCGTACGACCACATCACGTCCGGCATCGGTGCCGCGATGATCGCCTGGTGGGGCACGGCCATGCTCTGCTACGTCACGCCCAAGGAGCATCTGGGCCTGCCCGACCGTGACGACGTCAAGACCGGCGTGATCACCTACAAGATCGCCGCCCATGCCGCCGACCTCGCCAAGGGCCACCCGGGCGCCCAGGAGTGGGACGACGCGCTGTCCGACGCCCGCTTCGAGTTCCGGTGGGAGGACCAGTTCAACCTGGCTCTCGACCCGGACACGGCACGCGCGTTCCACGACGCGACCCTGCCGGCGGAACCCGCCAAGACGGCGCACTTCTGCTCGATGTGTGGCCCGAAATTCTGTTCGATGAAGATATCCCAGGACATCCGCCGTGAGCACGGCGGAAGCCGGGCGGAGATCGAGGAGGGATGGCGCGGAAGTCGGAGGAGTTCGCGGCGGCGGGCAACCGCGTGTATCTGCCGATCGCGGACTGACGGTTCCGCCGGGAGTGCCGGCGGACGGGAGGGCCGGCCCGCCGCCCTCCCCTTCGCCGGGGCGGGTGGGCAGACTGGCCCCATGACAGCGAGTCCGATGAGCAAGGGGTCCAATCGACCCGTAGAGGCACGCGTGGTGCGCGTCGAGCTCGCCTGGGCGGCCGGGGCCGGTGTGCCCGACGTCGACGCCTCGGCGCTGCTCCTCACGGAGGCCGGGCGGGTGCGGGACGACGGGGACTTCGTCTTCTACAACCAGCCACGTCACGCGTCCGACGCCGTGACGCATCTCGGGAAACGGGGCGGCGCCGGGAGACGACCGACACCGTGCGGGTGGACCTGGGCGCGGTGGAGGCGGCGGTCGAGCGGATCGTGCTGTGCGCGTCGGCGGACGGCGGGACGTTCGGGCAGGTGCCGGGGCTGCTGCTCAGGGTGCTCGACGCCGGGTCGGGGAGCGAGCTGGCCCGGTTCGCCATGGCGGCCGGGACGGAGACCGCCTTCATCGGCGGCGAGCTGTACCGGCGGCAGGGGGCCTGGAAGTTCCGGGCGGTGGGGCAGGGGTACGCCTCCGGGCTCGCGGGGCTGGCCACGGACTTCGGTATCTCCGTGGACGACACGGCCACGCCCACGGCCACGCCCGCGGCCTCACCGGCCGCCACGCCTCCTCCCGAACCGGCCGCCACGCCCCCGCCCGCACCGGCCACCACGCCTCCGCCAGCACCGACCCCTCCGCTTCCCCCGTCCCTCCCGCAGCGCCGTCCACCCCCGCGCCGCCCGCCGGGCCCCGGCCGGGCACCTCGCCGCTCACCAAGGGTGAGGAGCGGTTGCCCGTCGACATGCGCAAGCGGTTGTCGCTGCGCAAGGAGCAGGTGGCCGTCAGTCTGCGCAAGCACGGGGCCGCCGGGGTCACCGCGCGCGTCATCCTCGTACTCGACGCCTCCGGATCCATGTCCTTCCTGTACTCCAGGGAGTCGTGGCCGACGTCGTCGAGCGGATGGCGGCGGTCGCGGCGCAACTGGACGACGACGGGGAGATGCAGGCCTGGACCTTCGCCTCGAACCCGGCCCGGCTGCCCGACCTGCGGCTCGGGGAGCTTCCCGAGTGGCTGCGGCTGCATGTGCGCGTGGGCGAGGTGGGCCTCTTCCGGCGCGGACGGAAGAAGGGGCTGGAGCCCAGCCAGGTCGACATGCGGGACGTGGGCATCCAGAACGAGGAGCAGAAGGTCATCGCGGAGGTGCGCGCCTTCGTCCGGGACCAGCCCGCGTCCGCACCGACCCTCGTCCTGTTCTTCTCCGACGGTGGCGTCTACCGCAACAAGGACATCGAGCGCGAGCTCCGCGAAGCGGTGGAGGAACCCGTCTTCTGGCAGTTCGTGGGGCTGGGCAAGTCCGACTACGGCATGCTGGAGCGCTTCGACACCCTGCCGGGGCGCCGCGTCGACAACGTGGGGTTCTTCGCCGTCGACGACATCAGCACCGTGCCGGACGCGGAGCTGTACGACCGTCTGCTGTCCGAGTTCCCGCAGTGGATCACGGCCGCGGGACGGGCGGGGATTCTCTGAAACCGCATCCCGGTCCGCCCCCGGCCTGTCCACTCGCTACTCCGGCCGGTGCTCCGGCCCGCCGAAGTCCGGGCTTGAGTAGTCCGGGCTGGAGTAGCTCGGCCGGGTGCCACGGACCGATCCCTCCTGCGGGCTGGAGAAACCCGGCCTGCCGTACCCGAGATGCGGCATACGGCCGGACCGCGCGGGCGGTGCCGTGTGCTGCAGCGCGGCGGCCGTGGCCGGGTCGGAGAGGACGTCCGCAGGAACGGCAGGATGCCCCGCTCCAGCAGGGCCTCGTGCCAGGCCTCCCTGGCCCGGGTGAGCTCCTCGTCGGTTTCCGGGTACAGCCCGCCGAGCGCCGACGGCTTGTTGCGCAGCGCCGTGAGCAGCAGACCCGCGCCGGCGACGAGGATGGCGACCGCGGTCACCGCGCCGAACACCCACCCCGTGGTGAGCATCGTCCGGGCGAACGCGGCCCGCGGGTCGAGCATCCGCAGGAGGTAGCCGACGAGCAGGAAGATCGCGGCCGCCGTCCCGGCCAGGACGGGAGCCAGGACGGCGACGACGGCGACGGCGCCGGCCCCGGCGGTCTCGGCGACCTCGCCCATGGTGGCGGCGAGCCCCACCGCGTTCGTCCCCGGCTCGGTGACGCCGGACTCACGGACGGACGGGGTGGACGGCGCCGGTGGGCGGCGCAGTTCCTCGCGGACCTTCACATAGTGCTGGTACTCGGTCGCCGCGGCCGTGGTGATGATCGCGGTGGCGCCCAGCGCCATCGTGCGCAGTTGTTCCGAGTTGAGCCGCTGTCCTGCCGCGGCCGGTTCCGGGTGGTGTGCTGCGGAGCGCAGCGCCTCATCGAGAATCCGCTCGTAATCCTGGCGGTCCTCGTTCAGCAGGTGCTGCGGAACGCTGTTCATGTGCATCCCCGATGCTCCGTAGGGCTTGGGACTCGGCATGCTGACGAGCCGTCGGGCAGAAACGGAGGGAGCCTGCTACGGATAAGCCGATGGTAGAGCGGTGACGGCGCGCGGTGACAGAGGATTTACCGAAATTGCCTGCCGCGAAATGAGGTTCCGGGCCGCCGGATCACGGCCCGGGGAACGCTCAGGCGTCCAGCGGCAGTTGCTGGACCAGCAGTTTTCCGGCCATGGTGACCCCGCCGTCCATCGCGATGGCCAGTCCGTCGGCGTAGACATGAGGTCCGGTGACCACGGGGCCCCTGTCGTCCTCGCCCTCCTCGGAACCGACTTCGCCCAGCAGATACGGAATCGGGCTGTGGCCGTGAACGACCCGGGTGCCGCCGTACGTATCCAGCAGGGAGCGCACCGCGTCGGCGCCGCCTTCGTCGCGGAAGGAGAACCGCTTGGTGAACTTGCGGAACAGGTCCCAGACCTCGTCGGCGTCGTTACGGGTGATCGTCTCGCGGACGGTGTCGTTGACCTCTTCGATGGAGCGGCCGTAATCCAGGTAGGCGGTGGTGTCGGAGTGCAGCAGGAGGTGGCCGTCGACCGCCTCGACGGCGTCGAGGCGGGCCATCCACTGCAGGTGGTGGTCCTGGAGGCGGTCCATGTCGGTCTTCTGGCCGCCGTTGAGCAGCCAGGCCGCCTGGAAGGTGGCGGTGCCCGCGCCGGAGTTGACGGGGTGTCGCCGAACCGCTTGGCGCCGAGCAGCAGCAGTTCGTGGTTGCCCATGAGGGCCTTGCAGTAGCCGCCGGCGGCGGCGGCCTCGGCGGACAGCCGCATCACGAGGTCGATGACGCCGATGCCGTCCGGGCCGCGGTCGGTGAAGTCGCCGAGGAACCACAGCCGCGCGGTGCCGGCGCACCACTGGCCCGCCGCGTCGAGGAGACCCTGCTCCTGGAGGGCGGCCACCAGTTCGTCGAGGTAGCCGTGGACGTCACCGACCACGTACAGCGGGCCCTGGCCGGTGGCGGGCTGCGTAGCGGGGACGGACGCGGGGTCGACGGTCACCTGAACAGTGTCACCCCGATTGATGACGGGGAGATCCCGCTGGGTCGGTGTATATCCGTCGGGGTAGGGCTCCTCACCGGGCGGGGCCACGTCACCGGGGTGCGTGCTCTGGGCGTACGGACCGGTCTCGTGGACGTACGCGGGCACCCGGAAGTCGCGCACTGTCGCCGTGCGCTCCACCTCGGGTCCCTGACCGGCCCCTGAGTCATCGACCCCTCCACCATCGCGCCGCCTCCGCACCGCGTCGGACTGCCTGGTCGCAGCGGCCCGCGGTGTGTGGGCCCATCATAGGAATGCGGATCGCGCCGTGTGATGACCCAGGGGTGGTGAATCGGAGCGAGACCCCGGTTCCTCGCGGCATTCGTCCCGTTTGAGACGGTCTTCGTCCGCCTCCGGGGCCGTCGCCGCCGGGTGCAGCCCGCCGGTGACCTGCCCGCCGTGATCCGGGGGACGGCCTGTTTTCGGCGAAGGGCCGGACGGGGGCTCCTCCGTTTCCGCGGAGGTACGGACGGGGCTCCTCCGTTTCCGGCCCCGGAGGCGGTGCCCCGCCTCCGGGACACCGCCTCCGCGAACCGGCCGCGGAACCGCCGCCTCCCCCTCCGGAAGCGGAGGATCCACGCTCCGGGCCGCGCCTCGGCCCACGATGGCCCACGATCCGTCCCGCCGGCTTCTCACGCTCCGGCGCCCGGTATCCCTGGGCCCCGACCACCGACCCCCACGTCCCGACGGCCGGTACCTCGACGTCTCCATCGCCCGAGCCTTGGCGTCCGGAAGCCACCTACGCCCCGCCCGCCGACCCCTCGCCTCCAGAAGCCCCCAGGTGCCCCCGCCTCACGACCCCTTCGGTGACCTCGGTGGGCTGACCGTCGTGCGGGGTGGACGGCGTTGTGAGGAGGTGCGCACGATCAGCTCCGTGGGTATGACCTGCTCCACCGGCTGGTCCGAGTCGACCCCCTCGATGGCGTCGATGAGCAGCTGGATCACCGCCGTACCGATACGGCGCGGCTTCAGGGAGAGGGTGGTGACCGGCGGTTCCGTGTTGGCGTAGACCGTGGACTCGCTGCAGCAGACGAGCAGCAGGTCGTCCGGGACGCGCAGGCCGTAGCGGCGGGCGGCGGCGAGCAGATCGGTGCCGTTCGGATCGAACAGGCCGTAGACGGCGTCGGGGCGGTCGGGCCGGGCGAGCAGCCGGTCGGCGGCGACGGCGCCCGCGCACGGATCGTGTGCCGGGTAGGCCTCGTAGACCGGGTCCTGGCCCACGCGCTCGCACCAGCGCAGATACGCGGTGGTCGACAGGTGGGTGTACGTGTCGGTCGTGGTGCCGGTGAGCAGGCCGATGCGGCGGGCGCCGGCGTCGGCGAGATGGTCGAGGATGCCCATGACGGCGGCCTCGTGGTCGTTGTCCACCCAGGCGGTGACCGGCAGCGAGCCGGCCGGGCGGCCGTCGGAGACGACCGGTAAGCCCTGGCGGACGAGTTCGGTGACGACCGGATCCTGGTCGGAGGGGTCGATGACGACCGTGCCGTCCAGGGCGACGTTGGACCACACATCGTGGCGGGAGGTCGCGGGGAGGATCACGAGCGCGTAGCCGCGGGCGAGCGCGGCGGAGGTCGCGGCGCGCGCCATCTCGGCGAAGTACGCGAACTCGGTGAAGGTGAAAGGTTCATCCCCGTACGTCGTCACGGTCAGGCCGATGAGTCCGGACTTCCCGGTGCGCAGTGTGCGGGCGGCGGCAGAGGGCGGTACCCCAGTCTGTCGGCCACCTCGCGGACGTGGCGCCGGGTGGCGTCCGGGAGCCTGCCCTTGCCGTTGAGGGCATCGGAGACGGTCGTGATGGAGACTCCGGCGGCGGCGGCCACGTCCCTGATGCCCGCTCGTCCCGGCCTGCTGCCTCGGCGTGAGGTTTCCGCGCGGCTCACCTGGTGCTTCCCTGCTGCTGTCATGGCGAGCCGATAGTAGGGCTCATGCGGTGGGGTAGGGCGGACGCATATGCATGCGTTGACAGGCACGTTTCTGCAAGATCATCAAAGCTCAATTGCCTTGGAAGTCAAGGAGGTTGAACGTTCCAATGCTAGGAACTGACGTGTCGACGCATGCGGGCCTGGCCTGGGTGCGATGTTGCGAAGAGGTCTCAACTCACCTTCACGGGGACGCGCGCCATGGCGCAAGCCACCGGCGCATAGATATATGTGCGGCGCGCCCCTGGGGCGCACGCCCTTCGTACACCTTCGGGAGAAGTTGTCCCTGTTTCCGAGGTAACGGACGAGGCGGGCGCCGGTACCCGCCGCTCTCGTGCTCAGCGGCCCCTTCTCTACGCAGCGGCGCCGAATCCTCATAAGGTGAGCAGTATTGGATGTCGGCGGCGGACACGGGTGCCGCCGGTCTTCGCGAGGAGGACTGCGGTGAGCGAGACGAGCCCCAAGCTGCGCGCCGAGCTGGAGGGATCCCCACGTACAAGCCGGGCAAGCCGGCGGCGGCCGGCGGACCGGTGGCGTACAAGCTGTCCTCCAACGAGAACCCTATCCGCCGCTGCCGGGCGTGATGGAGGCCGTGACGGCCTCGGCGTCCTCCTTCAACCGCTACCCGGACATGGCCTGTACGGCCCTGATGGCCGAGCTCTCCGAGCGCTTCGCGGTGCCGGCCTCCCACGTGGCCACCGGCACCGGCTCGGTCGGCGTCGCCCAGCAACTGCTGCAGGCCACCGCGGGCCCGGGCGACGAGGTGATCTACGCCTGGCGGTCCTTCGAGGCCTACCCGATCATCACGCGGATCAGCGGGGCCACGCCCGTCCAGGTGCCGCTGACTCCCGGCGATGTGCACGACCTCGACGCGATGGCCGAGGCGATCACCGACCGCACCCGGCTCATTTTCGTCTGCAACCCCAACAACCCGACCGGCACGGTGGTGCGCCGGGCCGAGCTGGAGCGTTTCCTCGACCGGGTGCCGAGCGACGTCCTGGTGGTGCTCGACGAGGCCTACCGCGAGTTCATCCGGGACACCGAGGTGCCGGACGGTGTCGAGCTCTACCGGCAGCGGCCCAACGTCTGCGTCCTGCGGACCTTCTCCAAGGCGTACGGCCTGGCGGGGCTGCGGGTCGGCTTCGCCATCGCCCACGAGCCGGTGGCGGCGGCGCTGCGCAAGACGGCGGTGCCGTTCGGTGTGAGCCAGATCGCGCAGGACGCGGCGATCGCCTCGTTGCGCGCCGAGGACGAGCTGATCGGCCGGGTCGGCTCGCTGGTGTGTGAGCGCAACCGGGTGACGGACGCGCTGCGGGACCAGGGCTGGACGGTGCCCGAGACCCAGGCCAACTTCGTGTGGCTGCGGCTGGGGAGCGCACGGTGCCGTTCGCGCAGGCGTGCGAGCAGGCGGGTGTGGTCGTCCGGCCGTTCCCCGGGGAGGGTGTGCGGGTGACGATCGGCGAGACCGAGGCGAACGACATCTTCCTGAAGGTGACGGAAGGGTTCCGCAAGGGGCTCTGACCAGCGCAGACGTCCAGGCGGCCGACGGGTATCCGTCGGCCGCCCGTGTTTTTCCGGGAAGATCCGTGCACAGGGGTTGACGTCACAGGGGACCCCCTTCCCTGTCGGAAAAGCGATAGGTCATAATTGCTTGTGAATGTGAACGCGTTCACAAGCGCATCCCGTTTCTCTCCGGCAGGCGAGGGGCGAAGCGGGATCAAGCGGCCGCCGCGATCACGGCGAGGTTAGGAGTGACGACGTGGATCTGGCTCTGGCGCCGGAGACCCTGGCGCGATGGCAGTTCGGTATCACCACCGTCTACCACTTCCTCTTCGTTCCCCTGACGATCTCGCTCGCCGCCCTCACCGCCGGGCTGCAGACCGCCTGGGTGCGCACGGAGAAGGAGAAGTACCTCAGGGCGACGAAGTTCTGGGGCAAGCTCTTCCTGATCAACATCGCGATGGGTGTGGTCACCGGCATCGTGCAGGAGTTCCAGTTCGGCATGAACTGGTCCGACTACTCGCGGTTCGTCGGTGACGTCTTCGGAGCCCCGCTCGCCTTCGAGGCCCTGATCGCCTTCTTCTTCGAGTCCACCTTCATCGGCCTGTGGATCTTCGGCTGGGACAAGCTGCCCAAGAAGATCCACCTGGCCTGCATCTGGATGGTCTCGCTCGGCACACTGCTGTCCGCCTGGTTCATCCTCGCGGCCAACTCCTGGATGCAGCACCCGGTCGGCTACCGGATCAACGAGGAGAAGGGCCGCGCCGAGCTCACCGACTTCTGGCTGGTGCTCACCCAGAACACCACGCTCAACCAGGTCTTCCACAGCTTCGCGGCGGCCTTCCTGACGGGCGGCGCCTTCGTGGTGGGCATCGCGGCCTTCCACCTGATGCGCAAGAAGCACATCACCGTGATGCGGACGTCGCTCCGGCTCGGCCTGGTCACCATGGCGGTCGGCGGGCTGCTTACCGCGGTCAGCGGGGACACCCTCGGCAAGGTCATGTACGAGCAGCAGCCGATGAAGATGGCCGCGGCGGAGGCGCTGTGGGACGGCGAGGGCCCGGCACCGTTCTCCGTGTTCGCGTACGGGGACGTCGACAAGGGGCACAACGAGGTCGCGCTGGAGATCCCCGGGCTGCTGTCCTTCCTCGCCCACGGCGACTTCGAGTCGCACGTGCCCGGAATCAACGACACCAACGAGGCCCTTCAGGAGGAGTTCGGGCCCGGTGACTACCGGCCCATCGTCCCCGTCGCCTACTGGAGCTTCCGCTGGATGATCGGCTTCGGCATGGCGTCCCTGTCGCTCGCCCTGGCGGGACTCTGGCTCACGCGGAAGAGGTTCCTGCTGCCCGCCGCCCTGCGCACGGGAGAGGACGAGGTGCCGCACCTGGTGCTCCTGAAGAAGCCGCTGGGCGCGAGGCTCACCCGGCTGTACTGGCTCCTGGCGCTCTGGACCATGGCGTTCCCGCTGATCGCCAACGCCTGGGGCTGGATCTTCACCGAGATGGGCCGGCAGCCCTGGGTCGTCTACGGCGTGCTGCAGACCCGGCACGCGGTCTCACCCGGGGTGTCCCAGGCCGAGGTCATCATTTCGATGAGTGTCTTCACGCTGCTCTACGCCGTCCTGGCCGTCATCGAGGTCAAGCTGCTCGCCAAGTACGTCAAGGCAGGCCCGCCCGAGCTGACCGAGGCCGACCTCAACCCGCCCACGAAGCTCGGCGGCGATCCCCGTGACGCCGACAAGCCGATGGCCTTCTCGTACTAGGCCGAGGGAGCCACAGTCATGGAACTGCACAATGTCTGGTTCGTCCTCATCGCCGTCCTGTGGATCGGTTACTTCTTCCTGGAGGGCTTCGACTTCGGGATCGGCGTCCTCACCAAGCTGCTCGCCCGCGACCGGGCCGAGAAGCGGGTGCTGATCAACACCATCGGTCCCGTCTGGGACGGCAACGAGGTGTGGCTGCTCACGGCCGGCGGCGCGACCTTCGCCGCCTTCCCCGAGTGGTACGCCACGCTCTTCTCCGGCTTCTACCTCCCGCTGCTGGTCATCCTGATCTGCCTGATCATCCGCGGGGTCGCCTTCGAGTACCGGGCGAAGCGGCCGGAGGAGAACTGGCAGCGCAACTGGGAGACGGCGATCTTCTGGACCTCGCTGCTCCCCGCGTTCCTGTGGGGTGTGGCCTTCGGGAACATCGTTCGCGGCGTGAAGATCGACGCCGACTTCGAGTACGTGGGCAGCGTCTGGGACCTGCTCAACCCGTACGCCCTGCTGGGCGGCCTGGTCACCCTGACGCTGTTCACCTTCCACGGCACCGTGTTTGCCGCGCTGAAGACGGTCGGCGAGATCCGGGAGCGTGCGCGGCGGCTGGCCCTGCGCGTCGGCCTCGTCACGGCCGTACTGGCGCTGGTGTTCCTGCTGTGGACCCAGGCCGACGGCGGCGACGGCACCAGCCTGGTCGCCCTGGTGGTGGCGGTCGCCGCGCTGGTCGTCGCCCTGCTGGCGAACCAGGCGGGACGTGAGGGCTGGGCCTTCGCCCTGTCCGGCGTCACCATCGTGGCCGCCGTGACGATGCTCTTCCTGACGCTGTTTCCCAACGTCATGCCGTCCACGCTCGACGCGGACTGGAGCCTGACCGTCACCAACGCCTCGTCCAGCCCCTACACCCTGAAGATCATGACCTGGCTCGCGCTGATCGCCACACCGGTGGTGCTGCTCTACCAGGGCTGGACCTACTGGGTGTTCCGCAAGCGCATCGGCACCCAGCACATCGCCGACCCCGTGCACTGAGGGTGTGTTTCACGTGAAACCGATCGACCCGCGCCTGTTCCGCTACGCCCGTGCCACCCGTGGCTTCCTGGTGGCGGTCGTCGGCATGGGGGTCCTCGGGGCGGCGCTGGTCATCGCCCAGGCCATGCTCATCGCCGAGATCGTGGTGGGCGCCTTCGAGGACGGGCTGTCCGCCGGCGCGCTCGGCACTCCCTGCTGCTGCTCGTCGTCGTGGCCGCCGGCCGCGGACTCGTCGGCTGGCTGACCGAGCTGGCGGCCCACCGGGCGAGCGCCGCGGTCAAGTCGGAGCTGCGGGAACGGCTGCTGGAACGGGCCACGGCGCTGGGACCGGGCTGGCTGGACGGACAGCGCACCGGATCGCTGGTCGCGCTGGCCACGCGTGGGGTCGACGCCCTGGACGGCTACTTCTCCGCTACCTTCCCCAGCTGGGCCTTGCGGTGGTCGTCCCGGTGGCGGTGCTGGCGCGGATCGTCACCGAGGTGGGTCTCCGCGGCGATCATCGTGGGCACCCTGCCGCTCATCCCGCTCTTCATGGTGCTGATCGGCTGGGCCACCCAGTCCCGGATGGACCGTCAGTGGATGGTGCTCTCCCGGCTGTCCGGCCACTTCCTCGACGTCGTCGCCGGACTGCCCACGCTGAAGGTCTTCGGACGGGCCAAGGCGCAGGCGGAGTCGATCCGGCGGATCACCGACGACTACCGGCGGGCGACCATGCGGACGCTGCGGATCGCCTTCATCTCCTCCTTCGCGCTGGAACTGCTCGCCACACTCTCGGTGGCACTGGTCGCCGTGACGATCGGCATGCGGCTCGTGTACGGCGAGATGGACCTCTACACCGGCCTGCTCATCCTGATCCTGGCACCCGAGGCCTATCTGCCGCTGCGGCAGGTCGGCGCCCAGTACCACGCGGCCGCGGAGGGCCTCGGGGCGGCGGAGGACATCTTCTCGGTGCTGGAGACCCCCGTGCCGGCCGCGGGAACGGGAGAGGTGCCGACGGGTGACCTCGCCTTCGAGGACGTGACGGTCCGTTACCCCGGCCGGTCGGCGGATGCGGTGCGGGACGTGTCCTTCACCGTCGCGCCCGGGGAGACCGTCGCGCTCGTCGGACCGAGCGGCTCCGGCAAGTCGACCCTGCTGAACGCGCTGCTCGGGTTCGTCCGGCCCACCGGGGGCCGGGTGCGGATCGGGGAGCCGATCTCGCCGGACTCGACCTCGCCCAGTGGCACGACCGCGTCGCCTGGGTACCGCAGCGCCCCCGGCTGTACGCCGGGACGATCACGGAGAACGTACGGCTGGCCCGCCCCGACGCCGACGACGACGCCGTACGGCGTGCCCTGCGGGACGCCGGGGCGCTGGAGTTCGTGGACGCGCTGCCCGACGGCGCCCGGACCGTGCTCGGCGAGGACGGGACGGGGCTGTCGGCCGGACAGCGGCAGCGGCTCGCGCTCGCCCGCGCGTTCCTCGCGGACCGGCCCGTCCTGCTGCTCGACGAGCCCACGGCCGCGCTGGACGGGGCCACCGAGGCCGGCGTCGTGGCCGCGGTACGGCGGCTGGCGGCCGGGCGGACCGTCCTGCTCGTGGTGCACCGGCCGGCGCTGCTGGCCGTCGCCGACCAGGTCGTGCGGCTCACCGAACCGGCCCCCACCGGCCAGGAGGAGGCGCCGCGCCGGGAGACCGGCACGGCGACGGCCGGCGCGGTGCACCCCGTACCGGACGGCGGACCCGTCGAGCACGGGCATGGGGGACCGGTCCAGGGCGGTGTCCTCGTCCGCGTCCGCGCCCTGTCCGGCGCCCGGCGGGGCGGATCACCCTCGCGCTGCTGCTCGGCACCCTCGCCCTGGGCAGCGCGGTCGGACTCATGGCGACCTCGGGATGGCTCATCTCCCGGGCCTCGCAGCAGCCGCCCGTGATGTATCTGATGGTGGCCGTCACGGCGACCCGCGCCTTCGGCATCGGGCGGGCCGTGTTCCGCTACGCCGAGCGGCTCGTATCGCACGACGCCGTGCTGCGCATGCTGGCCGACACCCGGGTCGCGGTCTACCGGCGCCTCGAGCGGCTGGCCCCCGCCGGACTGCGCGGCACCCGCCGGGGCGATCTGCTGTCCCGGCTGGTCTCCGACGTGGACGCGCTCCAGGACTACTGGCTGCGCTGGCTGCTGCCCGCCGGTGCCGCCGTCGCCGTCTCCGCCCTGTCCGTCGGCTTCACCGCCTGGCTGCTCCCCGAGGCCGGGGCCGTGCTCGCCGCCGGACTGCTCGCGGCGGGCGCCGGAGTGCCCCTGCTGACCGGTGCCGTGGCCCGGCGGGCGGAAGGCAGGCTGGCCCCGGCGCGCGGCGTCCTCGCCACCCGCGTCACCGATCTGCTCACCGGCACCGCCGAACTGACCGTCGCCGGCGCCCTGCCCGCGCGGACCGCCGAGGCGCGGCGGGCCGACGGCACGCTCACCCGCATCGCGTCACGCGCCGCCACCGCCACCGCGCTCGGCGACGGGCTCACCGCGCTGATCTCCGGCCTGACCGCCGCAGCCGCCGCGCTCGTCGGCGTGCAGGCCGTGGCCGCCGGCCGGCTGGACGGGGTGGCCCTCGCCGTGGTGATCCTCACCCCGCTGGCCGCGTTCGAAGCCGTCCTCGGGATGCCGCTCGCCGTGCAGTACCGGCAGCGGGTGCGCCGCAGCGCCGAGCGCGTGTACGAGGTCCTGGACGCCCCGGTGCCCGTGCGCGAACCGGAGACCCCCTGGACGCTCCCGCCTCGCCGTTCCCGCTCGTGGTCAAGGCGCTGACCGCCCGGCACCCCGGTCAGGACCGGGACGCGCTCGCCGGCCTTGACCTGACGCTGGAGCGGGGCCGCCGGATCGCGGTGGTCGGCCCGTCGGGCTCCGGGAAGACGACGCTTGCGCAGACGCTGCTGCGGTTCCTGGACGCCGGCTCGGGTTCGTACACGCTGGCGGGGGTGGACGCCCACGCCCTGGACGGCGACGACGTACGGCGGCTGGTCGGACTGTGCGCGCAGGACGCGCACCTCTTCAACTCCTCGGTGCGGGAGAACCTGCTGCTCGCCAGGAAGGACGCCGGAGAGGACGAACTGCGGGACGCGCTCGGCCGGGCCCGGCTGCTGGAGTGGGCCGACAGCCTGCCCGAGGGGCTCGACACGCTCGTCGGCGAGCACGGGGCACGGCTGTCCGGCGGACAGCGGCAGCGGCTGGCGCTCGCCCGCGCGCTGCTCGCGGACTTTCCCGTGCTGGTCCTGGACGAGCCCGCCGAACACCTCGACCTGCCGACCGCCGACGCCCTCACCGCCGACCTGCTGGCCGCCACCGAGGGCCGTACGACGCTGCTCATCACCCACCGGCTGGCCGGTCTCGAGTCCGTGGACGAGGTCGTGGTGCTGGACGAGGGACGGATCGTGCAGCGCGGGCCGTACGCGGAACTCGCGGCCGTACCGGGCCCGTTGCGGGCGATGGCCCGCCGGGAGGAACAGACCGGTCTCCTGGTGGCGGGCTGATTCGGCGTCAAGCAAGGGAACACGGGCCGCCGTTCGGCGGTACCGCTGGTCCGTACGGGGCGGGTGGTCCCCATGTGTACGACGTGAACAGGACCGTGGCCGGGGGCGGGGCCAGGATCGCAGTCATGCGCTTCACCCGCCGCCATCCGCTGCTCGTCGCCGTGTCACTCTGCGCGCTCGCCGTACTGGCTGCCCGGCCCGCCGACGGCGACGGCTCCTACGCCCCGGCCACGGCTCCGTAACCGGCATCAGCGCGGAAGTGGCGCGGCTCTACGCCGAAGCGGAGTCGGCGACGACGCGGTACGAGGCGGGCCGGCTCGAGGCGGAGCGGCAGCGGTCCGCGGCGCGGAAGCTGGAGCGGCGGCTCGACCGCGAGCGGCGGGAACTGGCCCGCCTGCACCAGGACCTGGGCCGGATCGCGAGCTCCCAGTACCGGGACGGCGGCGGACTGCCGCTCACCGCGCACATGCTCCTCGCCGACGACCCGGAGGAGCTGATGCGCGGTCAGCGGGTGGTGCGGCAGGCCAAGGTGGCGCTCGACCAGGCCGTCGGCAGGAGCGAGCGCGCCGAGACCCGGCTCGCCCGCGACGAGGCGAAGGCCGCGGCGGCGTGGCGGAGGCTGGAGACGCGGAACACGGAACTCGCCACCCTGCGGCAGGGCATCGAGCGGAAACTCGAAACGGCCCGCTGGAGGCTCCAGGGGCAGGCCGACGCCTCGGTCGCGGCCGGCGCCTGCCGCGGCGCGGTCCGTCTCGACCAGCCGGAGACACGGTTCAGCAGCCGCTGGGTGGCACCGGTCGAGACATACGAACTGTCGGCCTCCTACGGCAGCGGGGTGCCCGGTGGGCGAACCGGCACACCGGGCAGGACTTGGCGGTGCCGATTGGCACGCCGGTGCGGGCCGTGGGCACCGGGGAGGTGGTGAAGGTGTCCTGCGGGGGCGCCTTCGGCATCGAGATCGTGGTCCGGCACGCGGGCGGCTACTACACCCAGTACGCGCATCTGGCCGCGGTCGCCGTCGACCAGGGCGACCGGGTGTCGCCCGGTCAGTGGATCGGCCAGTCCGGCACCAGCGGAAACTCCACGGGCCCGCATCTGCACTTCGAGGTGCGGGTCACCCCGGAGATGGGGTCGGCGGTCGATCCGGTGCCGTGGCTGGCGGGGCGCGGGGTGACGCTGTGAGCTACCGGCGTTCGTCCAGCAGCCGCTCGATGACCACGGCCACCCCGTCGTCGTTGTTGGCGACCGTGCGGCCCGAGGCGGCGGCCAACACGTCCGGATGGGCGTTGCCCATCGCGTAGGAACGGCCGGCCCAGGTCAGCATCTCGACGTCGTTCGGCATGTCGCCGAAGGCGACGACCTCCTCGTGGGAGATGCCGCGCTCGGCGCAGCACAGGGCGAGCGTGCTCGCCTTGGACACGCCGGGGCCGCTGATCTCCAGCAGGGCGCTGGGGCTGGAGCGGGTGACGTTCGCACGGTCGCCGATGGCGATCCGGGCCAGGGTGAGGAAGGCGTCGGGGTCGAGGTCGGGGTGGTGGGCGAGGATCTTGAGCACCGGCTCGCCGGCGGTGTGGGAGTCCGGCGCCAGCAGGTCCTCGGCGGGGGCGAGGGTGTCGGGGACCTCCATGTGCAGCTTCGGGTACGCCGGCTCCTGGTTGAAGCCGAAGGTCTGCTCGACGGCGTACACGGTGCCGGGGGCGGCGTCGCGCAGCAGCCGTACGGCGTCCAGGGCGTTCTTCCGGGGCAGCTCGCGCACCTTCACGAAGCGGTGCGCGCCGGGGCCGCCGTGCAGGTCGACGACGGCCGCGCCGTTGCCGCAGATGGCGAGGCCGTGACCGTGGACATGGTCGCTGACCACGTCCATCCAGCGGGCCGGGCGGCCGGTGACGAAGAAGACCTCGACACCCGCCTCCTCCGCCGCGGCGAGCGCGGCGACGGTGCGCGGGGACACCGACTTGTCGTCGCGCAGCAGGGTGCCGTCGAGGTCGGTGGCGATGAGCCGCACAGGAGTGGCGGCTGCCTGGGTCTGGGGCTCTCGGGTCGCTGAGGTCACCCGGCCATTGTCCCGCATATGCCCGCACGGCCGTGCGAGGCCCCGCACATCTGAGTGGTTACCGTCGTCACCGGCGGCCCCGCCGCAGCTCGCCCGCCCGGATCACCGCAGCTGCGCCGGTGCCTCCATGGCGATCCGTTCGAAGACCTTCTGGTCGGCGGCGAAGTCCGAGTCCGGGATCGGCCAGTGGATCACGATCTCGGTGAATCCCAGTGCGGCGTGGCGGCCCGCGAAGTCGACGAACGCGTCCAGGGACTCCAGCGGCCGGCCCCGGTCAGGGGTGAACCCGGTCAGCAGGATCTTGTCCAGCTCGGTCACGTCCCGGCCGAGCTCGGCACAGGCGTCGGCCAGCTTCTCCGCCTGGCCGCGAATGGCCTGAACCGACTGCTCGGGCGTGCCGTTCTCGAACAGCCGGGGGTCGCCCGTCGTCACCCAGGCCTGACCGTGACGGGCCGTGAGCCGCAGCCCGCGCGGCCCGGTGGCCGCCACGGCGAACGGCAGCCGGGGCCGCTGTACACAGCCCGGAATATCGCGTGCCTCGTGCGCCGCGTAGAAGTCGCCCTCGTACGACACCGAGTCCTCGGTGAGCAGCCGGTCGAGCAGGGGGACGAACTCGGCGAAGCGGTCGGCGCGCTCGCGGGGCGTCCACGGCTCCTGGCCGAGTGCCGTGGCGTCGAAGCCGGTGCCGCCCGCGCCGATCCCCAGCGTGACCCGCCCGCCGGAGATGTCGTCGAGGGAGATGAGCTCCTTGGCGAGGGTCACCGGATGCCGGAAGTTCGGCGAGGTCACAAGGGTGCCCAGCCGCATCCGCTCGGTGACGCCCGCGGCGGCGGTCAGGGTCGGTACGGCGCCGAACCAGGGCCCGTCCCGGAAGGTGCGCCAGGACAGATGGTCGTAGGTGTACCCGGTGTGGAAGCCGAGTTCCTCGGCGCGCACCCACGCCGAACGGCTGCCTTCGTGCCAGCGGCGATAGGGGAGGATCACGGTGCTCAGACGCAGGCTCATGGCATCGAGCCTATGCGCCCCAGGGCGTTTCACGTGAAACATTCGCCCCGGGGCACGCCCGTCACCGCGTCCATCACCGCGCCCGTCACCGCACGCGCCTGCTCAGCCACGGGGTGAGGACGAGCATCGGGATGAACTCCTTGTGGGTGCGGCCTCCCGGCATCGGCACGATCAGGAAGTAGCCCGGGGGAAGCGCCGTGCCTTGACGTAGGCCAGTTCGTCGAACAGGGAGCGCAGGAAGGCGGGTACGTCGTCGCGGGGAACGTCGGGACACTCCACGCCCTCGACGTCGATCAGCGCGTCGTCCTCGGGATAGAGCCGCACGCTCACGCGGGGCAGGCCGCCGAACTCGACGTAGGCCTCGTGGGGAAGGAGCCGTCCGGGTCGGTGGTGACACCGATGCCCGACGCGGTGCGGCGCGAGGTCTGGTCCGCGCCGATGTCGTGGGTGACGTCGATCTCGCGCTCGTAGGTGTCGGCGAGTGCCCGGAGCGCGGTGACGGCGGCCTCAGTGCTGTGCAGGTGGTCCATACCGCCGATCATGGGGCCTTCAGCGGTTCCCGGGAAAGCGCAGATACCGGTGTGGTACCGCCCGGGTCAGCCATACGCCGTTCGCGCTCACCTGGAAGACGTGCCCGTCGCGGTGCATGGCGGCGGCGTCCACGGAGAGCACCACGGGACGGCCCCGGCGGGCCCGACACGGGTCGCCGTCTCACGGTCGGCGGAGAGATGCACAGCGTGCCGGTGCATGGGCCGCAGCCCTTCGGCGCGGATCGCCTCCAGGTTCCCGGCGACGGTGCCGTGGTACAGAAACGGCGGCGGGGTGGCCGCGGGCAGTCCGAGGTCGACCTCGACGCTGTGGCCCTGACTGGCGCGGATCCGTGTGCCCTCGACGGCGAAGCGCCGTTTGTCGTTGGTGGCGACGACGTGGTCCAGTTCCTCCCGGGTGAACCGGAAGCCGTGCGCGGCCGCCGCGGCGATCAGCGTCTCGATCTCGACCCAGCCGCCCTCGTCGAGGGTGAGGCCGATTCTCGCGGGCTGATGGCGCAGGTGCTTGGAAAGGTACTTCGACACCTTCACGGTGCGTCTTTCGTCCATCCCTTCAGAGTGCCGGGAGAGACGCGTGTCACGCGATTTATTTAGCCGCGGAGGTTTGATCCACAGTCACATAGGGTTATCCACAGGCTGATGGGCGTCTGCTGTGGACAACTAGGCTGCGCACAGGGGTTGTTCACATCGGTGGCTTCACCCGCGCGATCCTCCGCAGCGCCCCCGGCATCCACCGCGCCAGCGCATACGCCGTCCGCGCCTCCGGCGTGACCGGTACCACCGCCTTGTCGCGTGCCACCGCCCGCAGAACCGCGGCCGCGACCTTCTCCGGCGGATAGTTCCGTAGCCCGTACAGGCGCGCCGCCCGCTTCCGCAACCGCCGCTCCCCTCGGCGTCCACGCCCGCGAAGCGCGCGGTGGAGGTGATGGAGGTGTTGACGAACCCCGGGCAGATCGCCGTCACGCCGATGTCCCGGTCCGCGAGCTCCGCCCGCAGGCACTCGCTCAGCATCAGCACCGCCGCCTTCGACGTGCTGTACGCGGGCAGCGCCCTGGACGGCTGGAACGCCGCCGCCGAGGCCACGTTGACGATGTGGCCGCCCTGTCCGCGCTCGGCCATCCGCCGCCCGAACGACCGGCAGCCGTGGATCACTCCCCACAGATTGACGTCGAGGACCTCCTTCCACTCCTGAGGGTGGTGTCGAAGAAGGAACCGCCCAGCCCGATGCCCGCGTTGTTCACCAGCACGTCCACGACGCCGTACTCGGCGGTGACCCGCTCGGCGAGCTTCTCCATGGCCTGCCCGTCGGAGACGTCCGCCGTCTCCGACCAGGCGGCGGCCGCGCCGCGCTCACGGGCCTGATCCGCGGTACGGGCCGCGGCCTCTGCGTCCCGGTCCACGGCCAGCACGCGCGCGCCCGCGTCCGCGAATGCCAGCGCGGTCGCCCGCCCGATGCCGCTGCCCGCCCCCGTGACCAGGACCAGCTGCCCGCCGAAGCGTTCGGCGTACGGGCCGGCAGCCGTCACCTCCGACGTGCCGCCCTCCACGGACGTCACGAACTCGCCGATCCACGACGCCAGCAGGTCCGGGCGGGTGCGCGGTATCCAGTGCCCGGCCGGCAGTGTCCGCCGGGTCAGCCGCGGCGCCCACCGCTCCAGGCCCTCGTAGAGCCGCTCGGAGAGGAACGCGTCGTCCAGCGGTGTGATGAGCTGCACGGGCGCGTGCGCGTGGGCGTCCGCGCGGGGGCGGCGCAGCCGGGAGCGCACATTGTCCCGGTAGAGCCAGGCGCCGTGGGCCGCGTCCGACGGCAGGGACGGGGCAGGGTAGCCGCGGGCGCCGGGCACCTTCTCGAGGCGCTCCAGGACGCGCGGCCAGTGCCGGCCGAGCGGGCCGCGCCAGGCCAGCTCGGGCAGCACCGGCGTGTGCAGCAGATACACGTACCAGGACTTGGCGCCCTGACCCAGCAACTGGCCGACCCGGCGCGGGGTAGGCCGCTTCGAGACGGGCGCCGATCCAGTGCCCGAAGTGGTCCAGCGACGGCCCCGACATCGATGTGAAGGAGGCGATCCGCCCCGCGGCGCGCCCCACCGTGACGAACTCCCAGGCCTGCACCGAGCCCCAGTCGTGCCCCACCAGATGCACCGGCCGGTCCGGGCTGACCGCGTCGGCGACCGCCAGGAAGTCGTCGGTCAGCTTCTCCAGGGTGAACCCGCCGCGCAGCGGCTCGGCGCCGTGGACCGGCCGTGGCCACGGACGTCGTACGCCACGACGTGGAACCGCTCGGCGAGCCGGGACGCCACCTCGGACCACACCTCCTTGCTGTCCGGGTAGCCGTGCACCAGCACGACCGTCGGCCGCCCGGTCTCCCCCAGCTCCGCGACACACAGCTCGACCCCGCCCGTGCGCACCCGGCGCTCCCTGGCCTTCGCCCACACCGTCCCCGACAAGCCGTCACCCCTGTGGTCATGACTGCGCTACGTGTCCGTAATGTGACACCGGCGAATCTCGCAGCCGGTCGTCCCCGGCGTCAATAGCGGGTGTCCCGGCTGTGGATAACTCCCGCGGCGGCGATTCCCCTACGGGCCCGTACGACTCCAGGGGACCCCAAGACGGCTCTCCGGTCTGACGACCGGAGAGACGCGGGTCACTACCTTCGTGGATGTGACTGTGATCGCGACCGAAAGCCTGAGCAAGCGGTTCCCCGGGTGACCGCTCTTGACCGGCTCTCCGTGGATGTCGGGCCCGGTGTGACCGGACTCGTCGGAGCCAATGGAGCCGGCAAGTCCACACTGATCAAGATCCTTCTGGGTCTGTCCCCCGCCACCGAGGGCCGCGCCGAAGTGCTCGGCCTCGATGTCGCCACGAAGGGCGCCGCCATCCGCGAACGGGTCGGCTACATGCCGGAGCACGACTGCCTTCCGCCGGACGTCTCGGCCACCGAGTTCGTCGTCCACATGGCGCGCATGTCGGGCCTGCCGCCCACCGCCGCGCGGGAGCGCACCGCGGACACCCTGCGCCATGTCGGCCTGTACGAGGAGCGCTACCGCCCCATGGGCGGCTACTCCACCGGCATGAAGCAGCGCGTGAAGCTCGCGCAGGCCCTGGTCCACGACCCCGAGCTGGTCTTCCTGGACGAGCCCACCAACGGCCTCGACCCGGTCGGCCGCGACGAGATGCTGGGCCTGATCCGCCGTATCCACACCGACTTCGGCATCTCGGTCCTGGTCACCTCCCACCTGCTGGGCGAACTGGAGCGCACCTGCGACCACGTCGTCGTGGTCGACGGCGGCAAGCTGCTGCGTTCCAGCTCCACCACGGACTTCACCCAGATGACCACGACCCTCGCGATCGAGGTCACCGACACCGACGAGCACCCGGACGGCACCCGCGCGGTGCGCGACGCGCTCCACGCGCGCGGGGTGACCGTCGAGGACGGCAGCGGCCTGCCGGGCGCCGGACACATCCTGCTGCTCACCACGCAGGGCGATGACACCTACGACCTGGTCCGGGACGTCATCGCGGACCTCGGCCTCGGCTTGGTGCGCATGGAACAGCGCCGGCACCACATCGCCGAGGTCTTCAAGGACAGCGACGAGAACAGTGACCGGAACACCGGCGAGCAGCGGAAGGAGGCGGTCGGCCATGGCAACTGAGCAGTCCATGCGGACACCGGCCACCGGGACGGGTGACACCCGTATCCACAACATCGGCTACCGCTCCTACGACGGCCCGCGCCTCGGCCGCTCCTACGCCAGGCTCTCGCTGTACTCGCAGTCCCTGCGCGGCGCCTACGGCCTCGGCCGCTCGGTGAAGTCCAAGGTGCTGCCGATGCTGTTGTTCGTGGTGATGTGCCTGCCGGCCGCCATCATGGTGGCCGTCGCCGTCGCCACCAAGGCCAAGGACCTGCCCGTCGACTACACCCGCTACGCGATCGTCATGCAGGCCGTCATCAGCCTGTACGTCGCCTCGCAGGCACCCCAGTCCGTCTCGCGCGACCTGCGCTTCAAGACCGTACCGCTGTACTTCTCGCGGCCCATCGAGACCGCCGACTACGTCCGCGCCAAGTACGCCGCGCTGGCCTCGGCCCTGTTCATCCTCACCGCCGCGCCCCTGCTGGTGCTGTACGTCGGCGCCCTGCTGGCCAAGCTCGACTTCACCGACCAGACCAAGGGATTCGCACAGGGACTCGTCTCCGTGGCACTGCTCTCGCTGCTCTTCGCCGGCCTCGGCCTGGTCATCGCCGCCGTCACCCCGCGCCGCGGCTTCGGCATCGCGGCCGTCATCGCCGTACTGACCATCTCCTACGGCGCCGTCTCCACCCTCCAGGCGATCGCGGAGGTCCAGAACAGCGGCGACGGCATCGCCTGGATCGGCCTGTTCTCGCCGGTCACCCTCATTGACGGCGTGCAGTCCGCCTTCCTGGGCGCGACCTCCGCCTTCCCGGGCGGGGTGGGCCCGAGCAACGCCGAAGGCGTCGTCTACGTCCTGTTCACCCTCGGCCTGATCGCCGCCTGCTACGGCCTTCTGACCCGCCGCTACCGGAAGGTGGGACTGTGACCACACTCTCCATCGACCACGTCTCCCGCTGGTTCGGCAACGTGGTCGCCGTGAACGACATCACCATGACCATCGGCCCCGGCGTCACCGGCCTGCTCGGCCCCAACGGAGCCGGGAAGTCCACCCTCATCAACATGATGGGTGGCTTCCTCGCCCCTCCACCGGCACCGTCACCCTCGACGGACAGCAGGTGTGGCGCAACGAGGCCATCTACAAGCACATCGGCATCGTTCCCGAACGCGAGGCGTCGTACGACTTCCTGACCGGGCGTGAGTTCGTCCTCGCCAACGCCGAACTCCATGGTCTGGGAGCCAAGGCGGCACAGAAGGCGCTCGCCACGGTCGAGATGGAGTACGCGCAGGACCGCAAGATCGCCACGTACTCCAAGGGCATGCGGCAGCGCGTGAAGATGGCGTCCGCGCTGGTCCACGAGCCGTCGCTGCTCCTCCTCGACGAGCCGTTCAACGGCATGGACCCGCGCCAGCGCATGCAGCTGATGGACCTGCTGCGGCGCATGGGCGACGAGGGCCGCACCGTGCTGTTCTCCTCCCACATCCTCGAAGAGGTCGAACAACTCGCCTGGCACATCGAGGTCGTCGTCGCCGGCCGGCACGCGGCCAGCGGTGACTTCCGCCGGATCCGCCGCCTGATGACGGACCGCCCGCACCGCTATCTGGTGCGCTCCACCGACGACCGCACGCTCGCCGCCGCGCTGATCGCCGACCCGTCGACGTCCGGCATCGAGGTCGACCAGGCCGAGGGCGCCCTGCTCATCCAGGCCGTCGACTTCGGCCGCTTCACCGCCCTGCTGCCGAAGGTCGCCAAGGAACACGGCATCCGGCTGCTCACGGTCTCGCCGTCCGACGAGTCCCTCGAGTCCGTCTTCTCGTATCTCGTCGCGGCGTAGGAGGCCGAAAGATGTACGACCCCACAGTCGCCCGGCTCACCTACCGGGCCCTGCTCGGCCGTCGCCGGGCCCTCATCCTGGGCGCCCTGCCGCTGCTGCTGATCGCGGTCTCCCTGGCCGTGCGCTTCCTCTCCGGCGCCGACGACCAGACCGCGGCCGACATCCTCGGCGGGCTCGCGCTCGCCCCCATGGTGCCGATCATCGGTGTCATCGCCGGAACCGGGGCCATCGGTCCCGAGATCGACGACGGCTCGGTGGTGTATCTGCTGTCCAAGCCGATCAAACGGCCGACCATCATCTGCACCAAGCTGATCGTCGCGATCGCCGTCACCATGGTGTTCTCGGCGGTGCCGACCCTGATCGCGGGCTTCATCCTGAACGGCAACGGCCAGCAGATCGCCGTCGCCTACACCGTGGCCGCGCTGGTCGCCTCGATCGCGTATGCGGCGCTCTTCCTGCTGCTGGGCACCGTCTCGCGGCACGCGGTGGTGTTCGGGCTGGTCTACGCGCTGGTCTGGGAGGCGCTGTTCGGCTCCCTGGTGCCGGGCGCCCGCACGCTGAGCGTTCAGCAGTGGGCGCTGGCGGTGGCACAGAAGGTGTCCGACGGTGATCTGGTCACCTCGGACGTGGGTCTGACGACGGCGACGGTGCTGTTGGCCGGGGTGACCGTGCTGGCCACCTGGTACGCGGGACAGAAGCTGCGGTCGCTGACGCTGGCCGGCGAGGAGTAGGCGGTCCTCGCCGGGTTATTCGGTGGCGTCGGTCTTTTCCGGCGGGCAGAGTGGTCGTGTCCGCATCGCCGGGAAAGTCCGGCGCCGATTGCCGGGAGGGACGGGGGTGCCCATGCACGGCATGTCCCGTTCCCGTCAGGGCAGCCCGGGGCGGGCTTCGGAGCCGTTTCCGCCGCTCCGTCGAGTTCGCCCGTAAGGGAAGCTGTCCGGGGCGGCCGCTTCGAGCACGCGCATCCGTGTCGCGTGGGCCGCCCTTCCCCGCGTTGTCGGGACGAGGGTGGGGTCGCGCGGCCCGGAGCTCTGGGGGGCCTACGGCAGAAGGGCTTCCAGGGTCTGCGCGATGCCGTCCTCCTCGTTGGAGGCGGTCATCCCGTCGGCCACCGCCTTCAGGTCCTCATGGGCGTTGGCCATGGCTACGCCGTGGGCGGACCATGCGAACATCGGGATGTCGTTGGGCATGTCGCCGAAGGCGATCGTCTCGGCGGCCTTCACGCCCAGCCGGCGCGCGGCCAGCGACAGGCCGGTGGCCTTCGACAGGCCGAGCGGGAGCAGTTCGACGATCCCCTCGCCCGCCATGGTGACGGTGACGAACCCGCCCGCGACCCGGGTGGCCGCCTCGGCGAGTTCGTCCGAGGTCAGCCGCGGGTGCTGGATGTACACCTTGTTCAGCGGCGCCGCCCACAGGTCGGACGCGTCCGTGAACGGTGTCGCCGGCAGTGCGCCCTTGACCTCGTACCCGGGGCCGACCAGCACATCGCCGTCCAGACCGTCACGGCTGGCCGCCAGGTACAGCGTGCCGACCTCCGCCTCGATCTTGGCCAGCGCCACTCCGGCCAGCTGCCGGTCCAGGGTCACCGATGTCAGCAGACGGCCGGCGCCGGCGTCGTACACCTGCGCGCCCTGGCCGCAGACGGCGAGCCCTCGTAGCCGAGGTCCTCGAGTATCGGGCGGGTCCAGGGCACCGCACGGCCGGTGACGACGATGTGCGCGGCGCCCGCCGCGGTGGCCGCGGCGAGCGCGTCACGGCTGCGGCGGGAGACCGAATGGTCCTCCCGCAGCAGCGTGCCGTCGAGGTCCGTGGCGATGAGCCGGTAGGGAAAGAGGGTGCTCACTTGCTGACCGGCTCCAGGATCTCCCGGCCGCCCAGGTACGGACGCAGCACCTTGGGCACGCGCACGGAGCCGTCGGCCTGCTGGTGGTTCTCCAGGATCGCGACGATCGTGCGCGGTACGGCGCACAGCGTGCCGTTGAGCGTGGCCAGCGGGCGCACCTTCTTGTCCTCACGGACACGGATCGACAGCCGGCGCGACTGGTACTCGGTGCAGTCCGAGGTCGAGGTCAGCTCGCGGTACTTGCCCTGGGTCGGGATCCAGGCCTCGCAGTCGTACTTACGCGCGGCCGAGGAGCCCAGATCGCCCGAGGCGACGTCGATCACGCGGAACGGCAGCTCCAGCGACGTCAGCCACTGCTTCTCCCACTCCAGCAGCCGCTGGTGCTCCGCCTGTGAGTCCTCCGGGGCGACGTACGAGAACATCTCGACCTTGTCGAACTGGTGCACGCGGAAGATGCCCCGGGTGTCCTTGCCGTGCGAGCCGGCCTCGCGGCGGAAGCAGGGCGAGAAGCCCGCGTACCGCAGCGGCAGCCGGTCGGCGTCCAGGATCTCGTCCATGTGGTAGGCGGCCAGCGCCACCTCGGACGTGCCGACCAGGTAGAGGTCGTCCTTCTCGAGGTGGTAGACGTCCTGGGCCGCCTGGCCGAGGAATCCGGTGCCCGCCATCGACTGGGGGCGCACCAGCGCGGGGTCAGCATCGGCGTGAAGCCGGCAGCCGTGGCCTGCGCCATCGCCGCGTTCACCAGGGCGAGCTCGAGCAGCGCGCCGACGCCGGTCAGGAAGTAGAAGCGGGAGCCCGAGACCTTGGCGCCCCGCTCGACGTCGATGGCGCCGAGGAGCTGGCCGAGTTCCAGGTGGTCCCTGGGCGCGAAGCCCTCGGTGTCGAAGTCGCGGATGTCGCCGTGCGTCTCCAGCGTGACGAAGTCCTCCTCGCCGCCGACGGGGACGTCGGGGTGGACGAGGTTGCTCAGCCTGAGCAGGAGGTCCTGGGTCTCCGTCGCGGCGGCGTCGCGGTCGGCGTCGGCCGCCTTGACGTCGGCGGCGAGCTGGCCGGCCCGCTTCAGCAGCTCGGCCTTCTCGTCGCCGGCCGCCTTGGGGACGAGCTTGCCGAGCGACTTCTGCTCGGCGCGCAGCTCGTCGAAGCGGACGCCGGACGACCTGCGCCGCTCGTCGGCAGACAGGAGGGCGTCGACGAGCGCGACGTCCTCTCCACGGGCGCGCTGCGAAGCGCGCACACGGTCGGGGTCCTCACGAAGCAGGCGAAGGTCAATCACACGGTCAAGGCTACCGGTGCGGGGTGACGCCTCACGACTCACTATTGCGGTGTCATGCCACACGTTCCGTTATGGGGTGAATGCGCAATGTGTTCATCAGGGTCAATGAATGCGGCACTTCCCCGGAACGGGTCGGTTCGCGGGCTGCCGGTTGACCTGACTTCCTTGCGGCGGGCGGAACTTGGGCTTCGGTTGTCCACAGGCATTCACCTTCTCGGGGAGGTTATCCACAGGGTGTGGGGAAGATCTGTGGATGCCGGAATCGATCACTCCGAAATGCCTGATCACCGTCGAGGATTCCCAGGACAAACTTCCTCATCCCCACTTTTGAGTGGAAACAGCTCACCCCAAAGGGTTGACCAAAGGAAAAGGGTGGACGAAGGGTGAAGCGCGGGACGATGAAAGGGATCATGGCCCGAGGGGCGATTTGTCGACCGAATGCCGCTTCGGTGTCGACTTGTCCCCAGGTAGAGAAGCGGACCTGTGGATAACTCCTGTGGACAACGAAAATCAGCAGGTAGGACCGGCTCGCAGGCGCCCAAAGAGGCCCCGGGGTCCGTCAGAACCGCCCGTCCTGGCACCGGCCGACCCAGTCCGCGGCCCCCGCGAACTCCTCGTCCGACGTCCCGGGGAACGGCGGCCGCACCTCCCCGGACGTACATCCGCGCGCGGGTACGAGCCGAGGAAACGCACCTGCAGACAGACCCGCTTGAGTCCCATCAGCGCCTCGGCCATCCGGCGGTCCGAGATATGGCCCTCGGCGTCGACGCAGAAGCAGTAGTTGCCGATCCCGGCGCCGGTCGGCCGGGACTGGAGCAGCATCAGGTTGATGCCGCGCGTGGCGAACTCGCCCAGCAGGTCGCGCAGGCCGCCGGGGTGGTTGTCGCGCTGCCACAGCACCACGGAGGTCTTGTCGGTGCCCGTGGGAGCGGCGGGCCGCGCGGGGCGGCCCACCAGGACGAAGCGGGTCTGGGCGTTCTCCGCGTCGTGGATCCCCGTCTCCAGTGCCTCCAGGCCGTACCGGGCGGCCGCGAACTCACCGGCGAAGGCGGCGTCGTACCGGCCCTCCTGGACCAGTCGCGCGCCGTCCGCGTTGGAGGCGGCCGACTCCCAGGCGACGTCCGGGAGATGCGTCTTCAGCCAGTTGCGGACCTGCGGCTGGGCAGCCGGGTGGGCGGAGACCGTCTTGATGTCCGACAGCTTGGTGCCCGGACGGACGAGCAGCGCGAAGGTGATCGACAGCAGCACCTCGCGGTAGATCATCAGCGGGGTGCCCGCGACGAGTTCGTCGAGGGTGGTGGTGATACCGCCCTCGACCGAGTTCTCGATGGGGACGAACGCGGCCTCGGCCTCGCCGACGCGCACCGCGTCGAGCGCGGACTGCACGGACACGTACGGGATCAGCTCACGGGTGGCCGCCTCGGGAAGCGTGCGCAGGGCGACTTCGGTGAAGGTGCCCTCTGGGCCGAGATACGCATAGCTCGCTGGCATGACCTCACCCTAATGGGCCCCGGCGACGGCATTTCCCGATGCGCCCCTCAGGGGTGAGCCGGGGCGGTTCTCACCCTCCAGCAGTCGCTGGCCCACATACTCGCCCTCCGCCGCGCCGCCCGGCACCGCGAACAGCCCGCTCGACTCATGGCGGACGTACGGCGTGAGGGCGTCGCCCCGGTCGAGCTTGCGCTGCACCGGCACGAAACCGCGCAGCGGATCTGCCTGCCAGCAGATGAACAGCAGACCCGCGTCCGGTACCCCGTCCTTGCCGATCCCGTCGTGGTACGAGAACGGACGGCGGAGCATGGCCGCGCCGCCGTTCTGATCGGGCCGGGTGATCCGCGCGTGGGCGTTGAAGGGGACGACCAGGTTGCCCTGGGAATCGGTCTTCTCCAGGTCCATGTCGGACGTCTCGCTCCCGCCGGACAGCGGTGCCCCGTCGGACTTGCGCCGCCCCATGACGCCCTCCTGCTCCTTGACCGACAGCTTCTCCCAGTCGTCCAGCAGCATGCGGATACGGCGTACGACGGCGTAGGAGCCGTTCGCCATCCAGGCGGGCTCGCCCTGCTCGGGCACGAAGATCCGCTGGTCGAAATCGGAGTCCGCGGGCTCGGGGTTGCGGGTGCCGTCGACCTGGCCCATCAGATTGCGGGCGGTCATGGGGTGGGCGGTGGCGCCGGGTGAGCGGTTGAAGCCGTTCATCTGCCAGCGCACCCTGGCCGCCGACCCGGCGTCCCTCTGGACGGCGCGCAGGGCGTGGAAGGCCACGAGGGCGTCGTCGGCGCCGATCTGTACCCACAGGTCGCCGTTGCTGCGGGCTTTGTCGAGGTGGTCGGAGGAGAAGTCGGGCAGCGGGTCGAGGGCGACCGGGCGCTGCTTCTCCAGGCCGGTGCGGGCGAAGAAGCTGTGGCCGAAGCCGAAGGTGAGGGTCAGGGAGGAGGGGCCGGCGTCGTCGGCCACCCGGTGTCGTCCTGCGCGCTGGGCTCGCCCGCCATCAGCCGGCGGGCGGTGTCCGACCAACGCCGCAGCAGGGCGGCCGCCTCCTTGCGTCCCGCGCCGGGGGCGAGGTCGAAGGCGATGAGATGACCGCGGGCATGGAGCGGCTGGGTGATGCCGGGCTGATGTTTCACGTGAAACAGGACCTGGCTGTCGCCGACCGAGGCCAGGGGTGGCACCCGCGGGCGCCGACGCATATCCCACGGCCCCGCCGGCCGCCCCGAGGACGAGCCCGGTGGCACCGGCCGTGCCGAGCAGCCGGCGTCGGGAGATGCCGTGGGCGGCGGCCCGGTCCCCTTGCTCCTCCTGGGGCGGTTCGGGGTCCGGACCTGCGAAATGGACTGGTCGGGCATGGTGGTTCAGCCGATCTTCGCGTTCTTCGAGACGGTCACCTGGTCGATGTCGGAGGTTCGCACGGTCACCTCGACCGTCCAGTCGCCCGTCATGGGGATCTGTACGCCGCTCGCCGACCAGTGTCCGGTGGTGATGCGGTCGGGGGCGACGGGCAGCGGCCCGATGTCCTTGGCGTCCAGGGTGAGGAGATCTTCACCTCGGGGACGTCGAAGGGCCGGCCGTCCGTGCCCTCCACATAGACGTGCATGGTGTTGTCGCCGACCCGGGCGGGGTCGAGGTCGACCGTGACGACGCCCTTGCCCTTCTCGCTGCCGGTGTCGAAGGACATGTTCAGCGTCACGGCGCCGGTGCCCTGGCCCGTCGAGGGGACCGAGGAGGACGACGTGGAGGTGGCCGCCTTGGCGTCCTGCTCCGTACGTCCGGGCTCGGTCTGGGTCAGTACGGTGGTGACGGCGAGCAGGACCACGGCTATGCCCGCTTCCGCGAGTACGGAGCGGCGCAGATTGAAACGGTCGGTGTCGGCGTCCCGCAGTCGCTTCTGCCGGGCGCTCTCCACCGCGGCCCGCTGCCGCGCGAGCTGAGCGGCGCGAGCGCCCTTCTCGGACCTGACGGTCCCGGCAACACCCTTGCCCGACCCGGACCCGGACCCGGACCCGGCGCCGGTCTCGGCGGCCCCGGAGTCGGCCTCGCCCGGTGCGGCGGTCCCGGAGTCGGCCTCGCCCGGTGCGGCGGTCCCGGAGTCGCTTTCGCCTGCCTCGGTCGTACGGTTCCCGCCCGTCCCGGACTTGGCCTTCCCGGACTCAGTCTTCCCGGTCTCGTTCTCTCCGGTCGCGGTCTCCCCGGCCCCGACCGTCCCCAAGTCGCCCCCGGCCCCGCCCTTGCCGGACTCGGCGGACCCGGCCCCGCCCCGGCGGCCGCCGTCTGCCTCTCCCGGTCGTGCGTCACCGTCGCCGGTGTCCCGGCCAGCCGTGCCGTCCAGCGGCGGGAGACGGATGCGGCCGCGACCATGAGCGCCACCAGGACGATCTTGGCGAGCAGCAGTTGCCCGTACCGGGTGTCGGTGAAGGCCGACCAGGAGCCGAGCTGCCGCCAGCTCTGGTAGACGCCGGTGACGACCAGTGTCACCACGCTGCCGAAGGCGAGCCGCGAGAACCGCTGGACGGCGTCCTGGCCGATCGGGGTGTCGGCGGGCGCCCGGTAGAGGGCGACGAGCAGGGCGGTGAGTCCGCCGAGCCAGGCGGCGACGGCGAGCAGATGGAGCACGTCGACGGGCATGGCGATACCCGGCTGGAGCCCCTGGGAGGCGTGCTCCGACATGGCCCAGCTCGCGGCGATGCCGGCCGCCACGACCGTCCCGCCGATCGCCAGCCCGAAGGTCAGGTCCCGCTTCTCCTCGTCCTCCCGCTTGTCGTAGGCGCCGAACAGCACGGCGATGAACAGGGCCGCCGCGGCGAGCAGCAGCAGCCGGGACACCAGCGCCGCACCGGTCTTCGTCTGGAGCACATCCCCGAGCAGCGACAGGTCAAAGACGTCGCCGACCTTCCCGGACGTGGTGTAGGAGCCACGCAGGAGCAGCAGCGCGAGTGTGGCGCCGGTGAGCGCCATCCATCCGGAGACGACCAGCCGCTGGACCGCCCGCACACCGGCACCGCGCCCCCAGCAGGCGAGCACGAAGGCGGCCCCGCCGGCCATGACGACGAAGCCGGCGTAGGACACGTAGCGGCCGAAGCCGTAGAGCCAGCCGATCAGGCCGTCGTCGGAGGCCTGCGCGGAGACCGAGACGGTGGTCTCGGAGGGGGCGCCGATGGAGAAGGTGAAGGCACCGGCGACGGGGTGGCTGTCCGCGGAGACCACCTGGTAGGCGACGGTGTACGTGCCGTCGGGCAGTCCGCTGAGCAGTTGGACGGTGTACGTCGTGCCGCCGGGGTTGGCCGGTTCGCCCTTGTCGATCCGCTTGCCCTTGGGGTCGAGGACGCGCACCGCGTCGTCACTCACCGCGATCTGCTCGGAGAAGGTCAGCGAGACCTGGGTGGGCGCCGTGTCGACCACCGCCCCCTGCCCGGGGTCGCTGCCGGTCAGCGCGGCGTGCGCGGAGGCGGGAGCGGCTCCGGCGAGGAGCGCGCCGGTGACGGCCAGGAGCAGCAGCACCAGGGTCCGCACGCGGGGGGCGATGGTCTGGGTCACAGGGGTGTCTCCCTCAGTGTCCGGTCTTCGGGGAATAGGTGGCCGATTTGACCGGGATCTCGACCGTGACGGGGTCGGACCGGTCGAAGGCCAGCTCGACGGAGACCTTCTGGCCTTCCTCGGGCTTGCGCTTCAACTGCTCGAACATCAGATGGTTTCCGCCGCTCTCCAGCACCAGGCTGCCGTGCGCCGGGATGTCGAGGACTCGGCCTCCCGCATGGCCCCGTCGACGGTGCGGTGAACGGTGACCTGGCCGGCGGCGTCGCTGCGGACCGACGTGAGCCGGTCCGCCGTGTCGCCGTCGTTGGTGATGGTGAGGAAACCGGCGGCCATGTCGGACACCGGCTGCGGCATGTACGCGGAGCCGACGGACAGTTCCGCCGCACCGCTGCCGGAGCCGCCGCAGCCGGCCAGGGTGAGCGCTCCGGCGGCGACGAGGGCCGCCACTGCCGGGCGCCTCACGGGTTCTCGCCCTTGATGAGCTCGGGGAGGTCCTTGGTGTAGTCGTCGACGGTGGCGTCCTCGCCGTAGAGGACGTATCCGCCGTCGGTCTTCGGCGAGAAGGCGATGACCTGGGTGCCGTGGTCGGAGACGGTCTTGCCGTTGTCGTCCTTGCGCGGCGGGTTGATGGAGATGCCGAGGGTGCGCGCCCCGGCCTGGATGGTGTCGAAGTCGCCGGTCAGGCCGACGACCTGGGAGTCGATGCCCTTGAGCCAGGTGCCCAGGGCGGCGGACGTGTCGCGTTCGGGGTCGGTGGTGACGAACACGATCCGCAGTTCGTCCTGCTGGTCCTGGGGCAGCTGCTTCTTCGCGACGGCGAGGTTGTTCATCGTCAGCGGGCAGACGTCGGGGCAGTGCGTGTAGCCGAAGTAGATCAGCGTGGGTTTGCCGGCGGTCTCCGCGCGGAGGTCGTACTTCTTGCCCTGGGTGTCGGTGAGCACGAGGTCGGGCTTCTCGAACGGCTTGTCGAGGACGGTGGCCGCCTTCTGGGAGCCGGCCGCCTCGGACACCACGGCGACGGGCGTGCCGTTGTCGCCGTTCCCGCTGCCGCAGGCGGAGAGGGTGAGGAGGCGACGGCGAGCAGGGCCGCCGCCGCGAAGGTCTTGTTGCGCATGAAGGGTCCTGAGAGGTGAGTGCTCCGGCGCGCACCGGAACCGGCCACGGGGCCGTGAGCGGCCCGGTGCGCGCCGTCGAGCGGAGAGAGGTGTCAGGCGGTGGTGCGCCGACGACCGGCGAGTACGCCGTAGGCGACGCCCGCGGCACCGACCACGATGCCGACGATGCCCAGGACGCGGGCGGTGGTGTCCGTACCGCCGGAGTCGCCCTCGGCGGAGGCGGAGGTCTTGGCGGAGGCGTTCTCGGCGCCCGCCGTGTCCTTGGCGTCCTTGGCGTCCTTGTCACCGGCGGCGCCGTGCGAGTGACCGTCCTCGGTGGCCTCGGACAGGGCGAGCACGGGCGCCGGGTGCTCCGGCTCCTCCTGGCCCTCCTGCGGCACCTCGATCCAGCGGACGACCTCCTTGTTGGAGTACGTCTGCAGGGCCTTGAAGACGAGTTCGTCGGCGTCCTCGGGCAGCGTGCCGACGGAGACCGGGAACTTCTGGAAGAAGCCGGGCTCGATCCCGTCGCCCTTGGCGGTCCAGGTGACCTTGGAGACCGCCTCGTCGATCTTCTTGCCGTGCATCTCGAGCGGCTTGTCCAGCTTGGCCTTGGTGACCTTGACGTCCCAGCCGTCGACAGGCTGCGGCATCACGGACGCCAGCGGGTGGTCCGTGGGGAACGTGATCTCGAGCTTGGTGGTCGAGGCGTTGTCCCGCTCGTTGGGGACCTTGAAGCCGACGACCGCGTAGCCGCCCTTGGCGGCCGTGCCCTCCGGCTGCACGCTCACGTGCGCGAAGGAGGGGTGGACACGGCGAGAACGGCGACACCGGCGACAGCGGTGGCGGCGGCGATACGGGAAGCCTTCATGGCAGAAGCACTCCGGTTCGATGGGTTTTTGACGGTGAGGGATGTGCCGCGTGTGCCGCCGGACGGCCTCCATGGAGCACGGCCGGGAGCACACGGAAAAGGCCGCACACGCGCGCCGCACACCGGCGCCCCTCTCCGTGGTGGAACCCGGAGCGGCGCGTCAGGCGGCGAGAGCGAATGCGGTGCCGGCGGCCGGCGGGCCCCGGCGGATCACCGTGTGCTGGAGTGCGGGGTACGGGGCAGGGGCGGTGCGAGCAGCGCGGTGCGCGGCATGCGCGGGGCCCCTCCGGTGCTCCCGGGAGCCCGGCGCGCAGGGCACGCACCAGGATGAGCGCCGCGCGCAGCGACCGTACGAGGGCGCCCTCGGCGACGCCGTGCGCCGACAGTTCGGCCAGCCGCAGCAGCGCCAGATCACCGCGGCGCAGCAGCCATCCCGCGGCGAGCGCGGCGAGGACATGGCCGAGCAGCATCCCCAGCGACGGCAGCAGTGACGCCGGGACGACCGCGGCGGTCTCCGCGTAGGCGGCGGCCCCGGTGTGGTGGATCCGGGCGTCGGTGAGGACGCGTTCGGCCTCCGCAGGGCTGATCGCCGCCGCGGCGGGGCCGCACAGCAGCCGCGCGGCCCGTTCGATCAGTGCCGCGTCGGCGAGCGCGGACGACGGACCCGGGGCGGGCATACCGTGCTGCCCCAGGCCGAAAAGCGTGTGCAGGGCCGTCTGACCGCCCGCCAGGAGCGCCGCGATCACCGGCAGCGATCTCGCCCGTCCGGCGAGCGGCACCGCGACCGCGACCGCCCCGAGGAATCCCGCACCCAGCGTCCACAGGGGGACGGCGGCGCAGGAGGCGACGGTGTGGCCCGCCCCGGCCAGCACGACGCAGACCGCGGCGAACACCGCGGCCCGCAGGATCCGGAGTCCGTGTCCGGAGCGCGCCGTGCGCGGGTGGGGGGCAGTCATGGCGCGCTCATCATCGCACCGGTCCGCCGGTCGCCGTACGGCAGGTCCGCAAGATGCGGTACGACCGGAAGATCACATCTGCGACAGAGAGCCCTACATACACCGATCGGGCGCACGACACACCCGCCATATGGGCGGTGTCACGTCCAATGCACGCTTACCGACGGGCACTCAGGGCAATACGTAACGGTATGTCGAGCCGCAGCCAGGAGGCTGGAGCATGAGCATCTGGTGGTCACTCCATCTGCGGCGCGATGCCGCCAGCGTGCCGCTCGCCCGGCGCCTGCTGCTCGGCACCATGGAGACCGCGGGCGTCGACCCCGACATCTCCTACGACCTCTCCGTCGCCCTCAGCGAGGCCTGCGCGAACGCCGTGGAGCACGGCGGGGACACCGCGCGGGGCGCCCTGTCGGAGGCGTACCGGGTGACCGCCTACCTCGACGGCGAGAAGTGCCGCATCGAGGTCGCCGACACCGGTCCGGGCTTTCCCGGAGTCACCGGGAACCGCCCCGGCAGGCGCCGGCCGACGCGGAGCACGGGCGGGGCCTGTGTCTCATCCAGGAACTCGCCGACCACGTCCACATCGGCAACAAGCCGGGCCGGGGCGGCACGGTGGTCAGCTTCGACAAGATCCTCAAGTGGCGCGAGGACGCCCCGCTCGTCGCGGTGTAGCGCAGGCCGGGCACACGTGTGCACCCGGCCTCCGTTCTCGTAGGCGTCAGCCCTTGAGGCCCGCCATCCACGCCTCGACGTCGTCCGACCGCCGGGGCAGCCCGTCGGACAGGTTCCGGTTGCCGTCCGCGGTGACGAGGATGTCGTCCTCGATGCGGACGCCGATGCCCCGGTATTCCTCGGGCACGGTCAGATCGTCGGCCTGGAAGTACAGACCCGGCTCGACGGTGAGCACCATGCCGGGCTCCAGCGTGCCGTCGACGTACGTCTCGGTCCGCGCGGCGGCGCAGTCGTGGACGTCCATGCCGAGCATGTGACCGGTGCCGTGCAGCGTCCAGCGGCGCTGCAGACCCAGCTCCAGCACCCGCTCCACCGGGCCCTCGACCAGGCCCCACTCGACGAGCCGTTCGGCCAGCACGCGCTGGGCGGCGTCGTGGAAGTCGCGGTACTTGGCGCCCGGCCGCACCGCCGCGATACCGGCCTCCTGGGCGTCGTACACGGCGTCGTAGATCTTCTTCTGCAGCTCGCTGTACGTGCCGCTGATCGGCAGCGTGCGCGTGACGTCCGCGGTGTAGTACGTGTGCGTCTCCACGCCCGCGTCGAGGAGCAGCAGGTCGCCGGAGCGGACCGGGCCGTCGTTGCGCACCCAGTGCAGCGTGCACGCGTGCGGGCCGGCGGCGCAGATGGAGCCGTAGCCGACGTCGTTGCCCTCCACGCGGGCGCGAAGGAAGAACGTTCCCTCGATGTAGCGCTCGGAGGTCGCCTCGGCCTTGTCGAGGACCTTCACGACGTCCTCGAAACCGCGCACGGTGGAGTCGACGGCCTTCTGCAGCTCGCCGATCTCGAAGTCGTCCTTGACCAGCCGCGCCTCGGAGAGGAAGACCCGCAGCTCCTCGTCGCGTTCGGCGGTGACCTTGTCGGTCAGCGCCGCCTCGATCCCGGCGTCGTACCCGCGTACGACCCGCACCGGGCCGGTGGCCTCGCACAGCGCGCCGGCCAGCTCGCGGACGTCGGAGGCGGGGATGCCGTAGAGCCGCTCCGCCTCGGTGAGGAGTGCCGGCGGCCGACCCACAGCTCGCCCTGCCCGTCCAGCCAGAACTCGCCGTTCTCACGGTCGGAGCGGGGCAGGAGGTAGATCGTCTCCTTGTGGCCGCCGGCCGTGGGCTCCAGGACGAGGACGCCGTCCTCGGTCTGGTTGCCGGTGAGGTACGCGTACTCGACGGACGCGCGGAAGGCGTACTCCGTGTCGTTCGACCGCGTCCTCAGGTTGCCCGCGGGGACCACGAGACGCTCGCCCGGGAAGCGGGCGGAGAGCGCCGCGCGGCGGGCGGCGGTCTCGGCGGTCTGCGGGATCGGCCGCAGATCGTGCAGTTCGGTGTCGGCCCAGCCGCTCTTCATACTCTCGGCCAGCTCGTCGGACACGCCCGGGTACAGGCCGTTCTTGCGCTGCTTGACGGGCTCCTCTTCGGCAGTGTCCGGGGTCTCCGGCAGCTCCTCCGCCACGGTCATCCTCCTTGATACGGCACTGGACCACCCCCATCGTACGGTCGTACGGAATCGGCCGAACGGGTCACGGACCGGTAGCGGAGAGGACGGGCGCGGCTACTCGAACCGCGCGGCCAGCAGGACGACGTCCTCCCTGGACTGTGCCGAGTCCGCCCCGTCGGGCAGCACCGCGCGCAGGACGTGGTCGGCGACGGCGCCGGGGTCGTGGCGCAGGGCCCTGGGAACACCCGCCGCGGCCGCGTGCAGCCGGGCGAAAGCGCGGTCGGTCGGATCGCCGGTGCGGTGCAGCAGCCCGTCGGTGTACATCAGCACCGTCTCCCCGGCTCCGCCTGGACCTCCACACTGGGCGCCTCCCAGCAGGCCAGCATGCCCAGAGGGCGGAGACCGACGTCTCGACGAACTCGGTACGGTGCTCGCCGAGCAGCAGCGGCGGACTGTGCCCGGCGCCGGCCAGCGTGATCCTGCGCAGCGCGGGTTCGCAGTAGCCGAACAGGGCGGTGGCCGACCGGGCCGGTTCGGTGAGCCGGAGCAGCAGCTCCAGGTCGGACAGGACGGCGACGGGATCCTCACCCTCCATCACGGCGTACGCGCGCAGCGACGCCCGCAGCCGCCCCATCGCGGCGACCGCGCTGGGCCCCGCCCCGGTGACGGAGCCCACGGCGAGCCCGAGCGCGGCGTCCGGCAGCGGCAGCGCGTCGTACCAGTCGCCGCCCCCGCGCGGGGACGTGCGGTGCCGCGCGGCGAGCTGGACGCCCGGGACCCGGGGAGACGGGAGGGCAGCAGTTCCTCCGCCATCGTGGCCATACGCACACGCGTGCGCTCGAGCTCCAGGAGCCGCGCCAGATACTCGGCGGCGTGGCGGACGTACAGGCCGAGGAGATGGCGCTGCCGCTGCGACGGCTCGGCCGGCTCGTCGTAGAGCCACACCGCGGCGCCCAGGCGTCCGGCGGTCCCGGCGCCGAGGGGAGGGTGAAGCTGGCGGCGTAGCCGAGGCGGGCGGCGACCTCGCGGTGCCGGGGTCGAGCCCCTTCTCCGCGAACAGATCGGGCTCGGCGACGCCGTCGTCGCCACCGGGCAGCCCGTCGAGGATCCTGCCGTACGGCAGTGAGCCGCGCGGCACCGTCTCCAGGTGGCCGAGATCCGCGCGGGCCAGTCCCAGGCCGACGGTGGTGGCCGGGCCGAGACCGTCGGCGGGTTCCAGGGCGACGAGGCCGCGCCGCGCGCCCACCAGGGCGGCTCCCGCGCGGAGCAGTTCCCGGAGCGCCTCGTCGAGCGTGTCCGCGCGCGCCAGGCGTTCGGTGAGCTCGTGCAGGGTCGTGAGGTCGAAGACCCAGCCGGCGAGACGGTCCTGGAGCAGCGCGCCCGGCGCGTGCCGGGAGTTTGCCGCAGGGGCGGGAGAGGTACTCGCGACGGGCGCGACAGTGTGTGCGGGTGAGGGAACCGTTGAATCGATTCCGGCCACTTTCGGAGGGTGCGGGGCGTTCATGGCGTCCGGCTTTCCGACCGGTACGTACTGCTCAAAAGCATCGCAAACCCCCATGTCATTCTGCGTCGCCGGCAGTGTCTCCACATGTACACGTACTCGTGAGGAGATGTCCAGCATTGTCCTGCTGGGATTCCTGGTGTCCATGAGGCTGGAGGGGACTCCCGGCAGACCTCTTGCCGAAATGTGAAGTTGGCTTGAAACTGCCTCAGGGGAGGCTTATTGCGGTCGACTGGCCCTGCTCGACGGAGCGTCACAGCGGTCGTGATGGGTACGTACTCGGAGAAGGCCAGGGGTGGTGGGAACCGCCCGGGAACCTGGCGACGGACCCGGGCGTCTTAACCACCGACGACCGTGCCCCATCCTCCCGTGGCGGAGGCGGAGAGAAACACGCGCGACGGTAAACGCCAGACTTCGCCACCCCCACGCCACGCCCGTACTTCTGATACACGCAGTATGGGTGGAATGGCCGCGGAGGCAGCCCATGCTCGGCCCCTAGGGGTTCCCCTGCCTGGCGCGGGGTGTGATGCGCCAACAGGTACGCACAGTGAAGTGATCGACACATGACGTGATCTGGACCCACGGTGTTGCCAGGCGTGCAACGGAAAGGAACGAGCGCTCATGCGCGAGATCCTCGGAAGGCGACGCAGGCTTCGTCCCGGCGCGGCGACGAAGGGCCCGATCTGATCGGCGCGGCCCTGACCTTCGCCTCGGACTGGCAGTGGCCCGTACTCCCGGGCGTGGCGGTGGACCCGCAGGACCGGTCCCGCTGTGCCTGCCCCGACCCCGAGTGCACGGTGCCGGGTGCCCATCCGTTCGACCCCGGTCTCCTCGCCGCCACGACCGACGCGCGCATGGTGCGCTGGTGGTGGGGCAACCGGCCGACGGCGCCGATCGTGCTGGCCACCGGAGGCAGCGCGCCCTGCGCGGTGTCCCTGCCCGCGCCGGCGGCCGCCCGCGCCCTCACCGCGCTCGACCGGCGCGGCATGCGGCTCGGACCGGTCGTCGCCTCGCCGGACCGCTGGTCGATCCTGGTGCGGCCGTACTCCATGGAACAGCTGGGCGAGCTGCTGTACGCCAAGGACTTCGTCCCCGGCTCCCTCCGCTTCCACGGCGAGGGCGGCTACATCGCGCTGCCCCCGTCGCAGACCGCGCGGGGCGGGATCGGCTGGGAGCGCGCACCGCTGCCCGGCTCGGCCTCGCCCTGGGTGCCGGATGTGGAGGCGGTGGTGGACGCCGTGGTCGACGCCCTGACCCGTACAGGCGTGAGCGCGCCGGAGCTGTAGGCCTCCGCGCGACGTATGGGGCCTCGCGTCATCGAACCCCGCCGGTGTCGGCGGGGTTCACGTCTGCGCGCGGCGGCCGTACGGCCTGAAGCGCACGGCGATATACGGCCGTCGAGGCGCGTCCGTGGGCGTTGAAGGGGCTCGGGGTGCGCCGGGCCCGTACGGAGCCGACGCCCCCGCGTGCCTGGCGGCGACACGATGTCGGCGCGTGGCCCCGGGGCTCTCCGCCGCCGCGCTTCCGGAGCAACTCGCCCACGGCGACGGTCAGTTGGCGGTCGATCGCGTTCTGTGAACGGCGGGGGCACGCAAAGACCCGGTTGCTGGCGACGGGGATGCACCAGCAACCGGGCTATGGGAACGGTAACAAGAGATCGGCGGTTCGCAAATTCGATCTCGGCGTTTCCGGTCACCGACTGGCTTGTCCGCGACGGGAGTTACGCGTGGCACCGGTGGTGCGCGACAGGCCGGTTCCGCCGGCCGGGGAGCCGGCGGAACCCGTCGCGGAACCCTCTTCTCAGCTGAGCGTGACCTGGCGGTTCGTCAGCCCGCCGCGTGCGCGTCGCTCGTCGGCGGTCAGCGGCGCGTCCGTGGCCAGCGCGGCGGCGAGCCGCTCGGCGAACTCGGCCGCCGGCTTCTCCACGTCCTCGGCACCGACCGCGCTCGGCAGGTCCCACACCGGCACGGTGAGGCCGTGAGCGCGGAAGGAACCCACGAGACGGGTGCCCTCGCCGAGGAGGAGCGTCCCGCCGCGTGCAGCCGCGCGAGAGCGTCCAGAAGCTGCTCCTCGGGGTACGGCATGACCCACCGCAGATGGTTCTTCTCGGGCGTCTCGCACCAGTACGCCGAGTCCACGCCCGTCAGCTTCACGGTCGGGATGGCCGCGGCGTTGGCCCGCTCCAGGGAGGCGGTGACGTCCGGCGTGGCGTTCTCCGGGTCCGGGACCCAGAACTCGAAGCCGCTGTGCACGACCGGCTCGAAAGCGCCCTCGGGGTCGAGCAGATCCTGCAGTCGGACACCGTCGGCGGGGCGCGACGGGACTGCACCGGCGTACCCGGGCCGGCGGTCAGCGCGCGCCGCAGGGTGTCGGCGAGGTCGCGGCTGATGTCGCCGGAGGAGGTGTCGTTCTGCAGGCCGAGCAGGACCGAACCGTCGTCGCGGCGCAGGGCGGGCCAGGCCATCGGCAGCACCGTGGCCAGCGTGACCGACGGGACGCCCTCGGGCAGGTCCTCCTTGAGCTTCAGCTCGACGGTGGCGGCCGGCACCAGCTCGCGCAGCGCCACCCAGTCGCACTCGCCCGGCAGGCCCTCGAAGGGGCGGTGCACCAGCTCGGTCACGGCGTGGGCGGCCTCGCGGCCGTGGCAGGCCTTGTAGCGGCGGCCGCTGCCGCACGGGCAGGGCTCGCGTGCGCCGACGACCGGGATCTGCCCGTCCGTGAGCTGCGGGCGCTTGGCCTTCGTCTGGGGTCGCTTCTTGGCCATCGTGGGTGTCTCCCGGTTACGGCTCGTCTCGTACGGGCGCGAGCCTAGCCGTTCACGCCGCGGCCGGCCGGAACCTGTGGACGACGTGCCGACCTGTGGACACGGCGACCACACCGAAGCGGACCCGCCCTCAGCCCACGTCGTCGAAGACGTCCCCGAAGTCCAGACCGGGCACACGGGAGACGGACGGAGCCGTCACGCGCGCGGCGAAGTCCTCGCGCCGGTGCCCGGCGGCCCCGGCGTCCGGGTCGTACACGTCGTCGTGGACGACCACCCACACCGTGACCTCGCCCGGCACCTCGTCACGTACACCCCAGTCGTCGGCCAGCGCCGTGATGATGTTCAGCCCGCGGCCGCCGTGCGCCGTGACCGACGGGGTGGCCGGCGCCGGGCGGGTCGGGCCGCCCCGTCCGTGACCTCGACGAGGAGCCTTCCGCGCGGATCCACCTGCCACGCCGCCCGTACGTCCCCGTCCCCGGCCAGCGCGTCACCGAGCGGCCGGCCGTGCTTGCACGCGTTGCTCAGCAACTCGGACAGGATCAGTACGGCGTCGTCGATGACCGAGTCCGCCACCCCGCCGTCGCTCAGCTGCGTACGCATCCGGCGTCGCGCCTTCCCCACGCCGGCAGGGCCATGGGGCACGGCCATGCACGACGACGTGGGCACCTCCTGTGCCACCACAAACGCCACCCCCGAGACCTCCTTCGCCCCACGCCACGGTGTGGATGCCCCATGGGCCCGAACCGGAAACCGGCCGATTCCCGGGCGATGACGCACTCGAAACGGCCGAACACGCACCGAACGCGCCGGAGCACACCCCGTAGCCATGTGGCTGGATCTCGTCGCAGTGGCCGAGAGGTGAGGATGCGCCGGTTCCGGGCGCCGGGTCAAGACCTGGTGCGCCCTACGCGTGGGACGGGCGGGGCGGGTGGTGCGCCGCGCCGTCAGCGGCCGAGCTGATCGAGCACCGCGCGGGGACGGTTGGTGATGACGGCGTCCACGCCGAGACGCACACAGAGGTCCACGTCCTCCGGCTCGTTCACGGTCCACACGTGCACCTGGTGGTCGGCCTGCTTGAGGCGCTCGATGTACGCGGGGTGGCTGCGCACGATGCGGATCGAGGGCCCCGCGATCCGCACACCGGCGGGCAGCCTCCCGTCGCGCAGCCGCGGTGTGACGAACTGCGCCAGGTGAACCGTGGGCAGCGTCGGCGAGGCGGCGCGCACGCGGTGCAGCGACCGCGCGGAGAAGCTCATCACACGCACCGGGGAGTCCTCCGCGGTGGCGGGCGCGCCGAGGCCGAACCGCTGGAGCAGGAGCAGCAGCCGCTCCTCGACCTGACCCGCCCACCGCGTGGGGTGCTTCGTCTCGATCGCCAGCTCGACCCGGCGCCCGGCGTCGGAGACCAGCCCCAGCAGTCGCTCCAGCGTGAGGACGGAGGTGGCCTCCCGGTCCTCCGGGCGGTGCTCCCAGTCGGGTTCCTCCACGCGCGGCCCCCGGCGGCGTCGCGGCTCTTCCAGGAGCCGAAGTCCAGGGCGGCCAGATCGGAGAGCTCGAGCGCCGACACGGCACCGCGGCCGTTGGACGTACGGTTGACGCGACGGTCGTGCACGCACACGAGGTGACCGTCGGCGGTCAGGCGCACATCGCATTCGAGCGCGTCCGCACCGTCCTCGATCGCTTTGCGGTACGCGGCCAGGGTGTGCTCGGGGGCGTCCTCGGAGGCTCCGCGGTGTGCGACGACCTGGGGCAGGTGCTGTCGTGCGTGGGTCACCGCGTCATGGTGCCATCGCGCGCGGGCGGACGTTCGCGCGGAGTCGTGTGAACGGCGTCGCCGTCCGGTCGGAGGCATCGAGTGGCGAGCCTTATGTGAGTAATGCCCTATATAAAGAATGGCCCCGGACCCACAGGAACGGCTTATGGTGCCCTGACGGCCTGTGGGAAAAGCTGTCGTCATACAAAGAGACATGTACAGCTGTATCGCGCCGGCTCGTGGACGGGCGTGAACGAGCGTGACCGAGTGCGACCCGAGAACACCAGCCGTGGACCGAGGAGAGAAGCTGTGAGCACCGAGAACGAGGGCACCGCGGTACCCCTGCCCCGTCGGCACCGCCGCCCGCGCCGGTGGACGCTCCCGCTGCTTCGGCGCACCAGGGGCAGCCGGCCCCGGAACCGGGCCCCGTCGCGCAGGGCGCCCCTCACGGATACGGCACCACACCTCAGCCCCCGGTGGGCGAGCACGGCTGGGACCGCCCGCACGGCACCCACGGCGGCCAGGAACCCACTCCTCCCCCGCCTCCTCTCCCGACGCCTCCTGGCCGCCGCCGCCGGCGTACGGGGGTGGCGGGCACGGCGGGGGCGGCGGTTGGGGCTCCTCGTACCAGCAGCCCGCGCCGAAGAACGGCGGCGGGCGCGGCCGTATGGTCGCCGCGGTCCTGTTGGCCGCGCTGGTCGCGGGCGGCCTGGGCGGTGGTCTCGGCTACACGCTGGCCAAGGAGAACGACACCGACGGCTCGACGACCGTCTCCGCGTCCACCAGTGGCGGCAACGTGAAGCGCGACCCGGGCACGGTCGCCGGCGTCGCCGCCAAGGCGCTGCCCAGCACGGTCACGATCGAGGCCGAGAGCAGCAACGGCGAGGGCGGCACCGGCACCGGTTTCGTCTTCGACACCCAGGGCCACATCGTCACCAACAACCACGTGGTGGCGGACGCCGTCGACGGCGGCAAGGTCTCGGCGACCTTCCCGAACGGCAAGAAGTACGGCGCCGAGGTGGTCGGCCACGCCCAGGGCTACGACGTGGCGGTCATCAAGCTGAACAACGCCCCTCCGACCTGAAGCCGCTCACCCTCGGCAACTCCGACGACGTGGCGGTCGGCGACTCGACGATCGCGATCGGCGCGCCCTTCGGCCTGTCGAACACGGTGACGACGGGCATCATCAGCGCGAAGAACCGCCCGGTCGCCTCCAGCGACGGTTCCGGCAGCCAGGCCTCGTACATGAGCGCCCTGCAGACCGACGCGTCCATCAACCCGGGCAACTCCGGCGGCCCGCTGCTCGACGCCAAGGGCAACGTGATCGGCATCAACTCCGCGATCCAGTCCACCAGCAACGGCGGCTTCGGCACGGGCCAGGCCGGCTCGATCGGCCTGGGCTTCGCCATCCCGATCAACCAGGCCAAGTACGTCGCCCAGGAACTGATCAAGACGGGCAAGCCGGTGTACGCCAAGATCGGCGCGTCCGTCTCCCTGGAGGACTCGACCGGCGGCGCGAAGATCACCGAGCAGGGCGCGGGCGGCTCCGAGCCGGTGGACCCGGGCGGCCCCGCCGACAAGGCAGGGCTGCGGCCCGGCGACGTCATCATCAAGCTCGACGACCGGGTCATCGACTCCGGCCCGACCCTGATCGGCGAGATCTGGACGCACAAGCCGGGCGACGAGGTCACGATCACCTACGAGCGCGGCGGCAAGGAGCGCACCACGGAACTCACCCTGGGCTCCCGCGTGGGCGACAGCTGACCGCACTCGCGCACCCCGCACCCGCTACCCTGGTCCCCGCGCCGCCGATCACCGGCAGGCGCGGGAGGCGTGCCCGAGCGGCCGAAGGGAACGGTCTTGAAAACCGTCGTGGCAGCGATGTCACCGTGGGTTCAAATCCCACCGCCTCCGCGCTGAGAGCAATGAGAACGGCCCCTGACCCGGTATCCGGTCGGGGGCCGTTCTCATGTCCGGCCCTGTGGCCCCCGCTGTTCCCCGCGGTTTCCCGTTCGAAGGGGCACGCAAGGGGCACGCGAGTCAGGGGTGCCTTCGGGGGAACGGTGGCGCACGTGTGCGGCGGGTTTCTTTCGGTGGCGGGGTGACAGGGACATGTCGGTCGGGGTGGTGGGACAGAATGAGGCATGCGCGCGGATGACTGGTATCTCACCGAAGACGTCGACGACCTTCTTGACCGTGCCGGGGGTTTCTGCGGTCGCGGCCCGGGATGCATGTCATGGCGCTGACCTGGGCCGAGAGGGTGCGTACGCGGGGAGCGGCGGCGTTCGGGTGCGGGACTCCGCTCTTCGGGGTGCTGGAGTCGGCGGGTGAGGCGCGGGCCATGTTCTATCGGCTGCCGCCGCGCGGGGTGAGTTTCACCCCGCTGACCGCCGGGCAGGCCGACAGCCTCGCCGCCAGGCTGGCCGGGGTGCTGCCCGAGCTGCCCGCCGTCAGCGCGGACCATGACAGCGCCGCCGTGTTCGCCGAAGCCTGGGGGCGGCACACCGGTGCGACGCCGAAGGTCCGGGACCCGCGGCTGCGGCTGTACCGGCTCGGCACGCTCACCCCGCCCGAGCCGCCGCCGGCGGGGCGGGCCCGTGTGCTGGGCGAGGGGATCTCGACGAAGCCGCTTTCTGGTGCGGTGAGTTCGCCAAGGCCGTCGGGGAGGACGTCACCGTGAACGCCGGGACGTGGAGCAGTACCCGGTACGCCGACAAGCGGTACACGCTCTGGGAGACCCTCGACGGCACACCCGTCTCCGTCGCCGGCATGAACCCGCTGATCGGCGGACAGATCCAGGTGGACATCGTGTACACCCCGGCCGAGCTGCGGGGCCGTGGTTACGCGGCCGCCGTGGCGGCCGAGGTGAGCCGGGCCGCGCTGGCCACCGGCGCGCGGGACGTCGTGCTGTTCGCCGACCTGTCCAACCCCACCAGTAACGCCCTCTACCAGCGGCTCGGTTACCGCACCCTCGCCGACTGGGGGACCTACGACTTCGCGTACGCGGAACCGGAGGCCGGCTGAGCACCGCGGAGCGGTTTCAGGACACCGCGCGCAGCAGGCGCAGCTGGCCGATCTCCGCCACGTTCTTCATCAGTTCGGTGTTCACCCAGGCGACCATGTGCGCCTTGGTGTGGGCCGGGTCGTTCGGCCAGGGGAACGGCGCGGTCGCGCTCAGGTCCGCCTCGGTGAGGCCGTCGACGACCGTGAGCCATTCCTCGCGCAGGGCGCGCAGCCAGTCCACCGTCGCCGTGCCCTCGCCGGGCCAGACGACGTCGGTCCGTTCGCGGGGAGGCGTCCCCGCGCGTGGTCCGTCGTCACGCTCCACCACCAGCCGATGTGCCAGGTGACCCAGGCGATGGTGGGCACGGGCACCGGGTCGGGTTCGGTCTCCGCCCAGTCGGGGACCCAGGCTCCGCCGGGCGACCGGCGCACGGTCCAGCAGTGGGGCGTGGGCTCCCACAGGAAGTCGTCCGGTTCCAGGCGTTCCAGGTGGTATTCGAAGAGGGACCAGGTCAGCTCGAACTGGAAGCGCAGCAGGGAGGTGGGCATGCGGGGCCCTCTCTGTGGGGCGGCAGGGGTCAGAGTTCCTCATCCGTCGCCAGGGCGTCCCAGGGCACGTCCAGGAGGCCGGGTTCCGCGTCGTGGCCCGACGGGACGCACGGGGTGGCCTGGAACCAGACGACGGTGAGGTGGGAGCGGTACAGGGCGCGCTCGTGGGACGGGTCGAGGGCCTCCGCGTGGAAGCTGCCCACACAGGCGACGGAGGGCAGCACCTCCACCGGGCCGAAGGCGCCCGCGTACTGGTCGGGGTACTCGCGCGGGGGCGGGATCAAGTGGACCGGGGCGCCCGGGAAGGAGCGGCCGGCCCTGCGCACCAGAGCGTCGATCCGCCGGTCGTTGAGGAGCTTGCAGGGGTAGCCCTCGAGCAGGCCGCCGTAGGTCGACGACATATGGAGTGCGGAGAGGTCGACCGTGCGGCCGGAGGTCAGGACGATGCGGGCGAGTGCCATGGTCGGCACCTTAGGGCGATGGCGCATTCGGGGCTTTCGAATTTCAGGGGCGGTGGGCTGTCACGCGGGCGGCCGACGCGATCGTCGCGCGGGCTTCTCGTTCGGTCAGGCCCGTGCTGACGGCGGCGGTGACCAGGGGGTCCACCAGATCGGGGCCGATGCCGTCCTCGTAGGCTCGGCAGGCCGCCCAGAACAGGCGGGTGTTGCGCTGCCCCTCATGCGCCGCGAGGACGAACTGGACCAGGCCCTTGCCGTGTCCGCCGGCCGATGGGGGAGCCGGGTGGTGCGCGCGGGGCGGCGGGAGGAGCAGGCGCAGGAGCGCGGGCGGGCAGGGGGCCGGGGGCAGGTGCGCCGTGCCGGGGGCGGTGGCGTACGTGCCGTGGTCCGTACGGGAACCGGGGCCGACGAGATAGCCGCCGGCACCCCGGATGTCGATGCCGGGGGCGAGGCGGCCCGCGGAGTTGGGGACGACGACGTCCGGCGGGCCGCTCAGCCACAGATGGCGGCCGCCGCTCGGCGTGAGGACGACCACCGTGGCGGGGATCGTGAACAGATGACGCAGCGTCAGTTCGCTCAGGGCGGCGGAGGCGTCCGTGCCGGTCTTGGTGTCCAGGTCGACGCCGATGAGGTGGTGCGGGGGCAGTCCGCAGGCGATGCCGTAGCCGGTGGCGCGGGGTGCGGCGGCGAACAGGGCGCGGATCCGGGCGGGGTCGGTGGAGGCGTCGTGGACGCCATGGCCGTAGCGGCCGCACTCACCGTGGCAGGGCGGGCCCGCCGGCTCCGGGGGTCGCGGTGGGGTGAGCGCAGGGCCGGGAGCTTGGTCCGGGACAGGGGGATGACGGCCAGGCCGCGTTCGGCGGCTGACAGGGCGTGTGCGAGGGCCAGCGTCGTGGCCTGCCGGTCGGTGGTGGCCATGGGTCTATTTTCGTACATGCGTTCGAAGAAGGGAAGGGGAGTGCGGGCGGCGCGCGGGGGCGGGAGCGGTTGTCGGCGGTTGCCGGAAGGTGGCGGAACGCTTCACCCCTTGCGGGGGCGGGCACGTGCCAGTCCCGTCCGGGAGGGGTGGGAATTCGGGGGCGTGCAAGGGTTTATCCCGTTGTCGTCACGCTTGCGTGCGAAGGGGGCGTCCAGGGTGGTTCGCCGGGGATCGCCTGGGCAGCACTGATCTCGCGACGTCGTGCACAGCACCGGGGCGGGGGCCAACTTCCTGGTGACAGCCGAATTCCACGCACAGGCGGTCATGAGCCGGTGCGTCCTTGTTCTGGAGGGAACACAACATGGCAAGCATCCGTACCGCCCGCGTCATCGCCGCCGTCTCCGCCCTTCCGCTCGCGGCCGCCCTCTTCACCGGCGTCGCGGCGGCGGACAACGGCGTCCTGGCGGACGACGGATCGATCGCGACGGCCACCAGCTCCGACGCCGGCGTCCTCGGCAGCGGTGTCGGCGGCGACAACTTCGGCAACTCGGCGACCTCGCAGCAGCAGGCCACCGGCTCCGGCGCCACGAACCAGAGCAACAGCGCCCAGGTCAGCGGCTCCGCCTTCACGGCCGTCAACCAGGGCAACGACAACGTGGCGGTCAGCTTCAGCCCGCTGTGGTAGTGAGGCAGGCGCCCTGACCGGTGGGGGTCGCAGGGCGCCATGGGGGGCATGGGGGAGGCGTTCGCGCGGCAGTGCTTCGGCGCTGCCGCGCGGGCGTTTTCCCAGGGGGTCCCTCGCGAGGGCTTCCGGGGCGGCCCGGCACGGTGCTTCTGCGGGTATCTCGTGGGTGTTGCTGTGGTGGTCGCCGGCGGGTGTTCCCGGTGTGACCGGTCATGGGTGGTCTCGTGGCGGTCCCGCGTGGGCGTTCCCGCTGTGGCTCGGCGTGGGTGTTGCTGTGGTGGTCGCCGGCGGGTGTTCCCGGTGTGACCGGTCAGGGGCGGTCCCATGGCGGCCCGCGCGGGCGTTCCGCCGCGGCTGCGCGTAAGCGTTCCGAAGTAGCCCCGCGCAGGCGTTCCACAGCAACCCCGCGCGGGCGTTTCCGGAGCCGGCCCTCAGGGGTCGACCCGCAGTACCCCTCACCCGCTCGTCCACCTTCAGGAGGTGCAGCCCGCCCCACCCCTACAACCTGAGGGGACGTGGCTTCGGGACCTGCGGGCGATCCGCCGGGCGGCACCCGCTCCTAGCGTTGAGCCATGACCACACCCGTCTGCACCAGCGCTTCGAAAGCCGCCGCACTGGCGACCGTGACGCAGACCCGGACCCAGAACCTCCGGTACCCGTCGTTCTCGTCGTACATGAGGGCCCGCCAGCCGGTGCTCCTGCGTACCGCCCGGTCCCTGACCGGGAACCCGAGCGACGCGGAGGACCTCCTGCAGACGGCCCTCGCCAAGACGTACGTCGCCTGGGAGCGCATAGAGGACCACCGCGCGCTCGACGGCTATGTGCGCAGGGCCCTGCTGAACACCCGGACGTCGCAGTGGCGCAAGCGCAGGGTCGACGAGTTCGCCTGCGACGAACTGCCCGAGCCCGACCTGGTGCCCACCGGCGGCGACCCGGCCGAGCAGCAGGCGTTGCGCGACGCGATGTGGCGGGCCATCATGCGGCTGCCCGCGCGGCAGCGGGCGATGGTCGTCCTGCGGTACTACGAGGACCTCAGCGAGGTGCAGACGGCCGAGGTGCTCGGCGTCTCGGTGGGTACGGTGAAGTCGGCCGTGTCGCGAGCGCTCGGCAAGCTTCGCGAGGACGCCGAACTGGGCCTCGTCCGCTGCTGAAACGCACCGGCTCCACGGCACGGCGGTGATCGATCATCCGCCCGCCTAGTGACATACCGCGCGGTATGTGCGCAGAATCAGCGCAACCCGTACCGCCGCGCTGGCAATGTCGCCCAGGAGGACGCCGTGCTGAGCACCATGCAGGACGTACCGCTGCTGATCTCGAGGATCCTGACCCACGGGTCGACGATCCACGGCACCTCACAGGTGACCACCTGGACCGGCGAGAGTGAACCGCACCGCCGCTCCTACGCGGAGATCGGCGCCCGTGCGGCCCAGCTGGCCCACGCCCTGCGCGACGACCTCGGTGTCACCGGCGACGACCGGGTCGCCACCCTCATGTGGAACAACGCCGAGCATGTCGAGGCGTACTTCGCGATCCCCTCCATGGGGGCCGTCCTCCACACCCTGAACCTCCGCCTGCCGGCCGAGCAGCTCGCGTGGATCGTCAACCACGCCGCCGACCGGGTGATCATCGTCAACGGTTCGCTCATCCCCTGCTCGCCCTGCTGCTGCCGCATCTGAAGACCGTCGAGCACGTGGTCGTCTCCGGCCCCGGCGACCGTTCCGCACTGGCGGACGCCACCGCGCGGGTGCACGAATACGAGGAACTGCTCGCCGGACAGCCCGTCGCCTACGACTGGCCGCAGCTGGACGAGCGTGCCGCCGCCGCCATGTGCTACACCTCCGGCACCACCGGCGACCCCAAGGGCGTCGTCTACAGCCACCGTTCCATCTACCTGCACTCCATGCAGGTCAACATGACGCAGTCGATGGGCCTGACCGACCAGGACAACTCGCTGGTGGTGGTCCCCCAGTTCCACGTCAACGCCTGGGGCCTGCCGCACGCCACCTTCATGACCGGCGTCAACATGCTGATGCCGGACCGCTTCCTGCAGCCGGCCCCGCTCGCCGAGATGATCGAGGGCGAGAAGCCGACCCACGCCGCCGCCGTCCCCACCATCTGGCAGGGCCTGCTCGCCGAGCTGACCGCCAGGCCCCGGGACGTCTCCTCCCTCACCCAGGTCACCATCGGCGGTTCCGCCTGTCCGCCCTCCCTGATGGAGGCGTTCGACGCGCTGGGCATGCGGGTCTGTCACGCCTGGGGCATGACGGAGACCTCCCCGCTCGGCACCATCGCCCGCCCGCCGGCCCACGCCGTGGGCACCCCGGAGGAGTTCGCCTACCGGCTCACCCAGGGCCGCTTCCCGGCCGGCGTCGAGGCCCGCCTCACCGGCCCCGGCGGCGAGCGTCTCCCTGGGACGGCGAGTCCGCGGGCGAGCTGGAGGTACGCGGCAACTGGATCGCGGGCGCCTACTACGACGGCCCGGGCGCCGAGCCGCTGCGCCCGGCGGACAAGTTCAGCGAGGACGGCTGGCTGAAGACCGGCGACGTGGGCACGATCTCGCCCGACGGCTTCCTCACCCTCACCGACCGAGCCAAGGACGTCATCAAGTCCGGTGGCGAGTGGATCTCCTCGGTCGAGCTGGAGAACGCGCTGATGGCCCACCCGGACGTCGCCGAGGCCGCCGTCGTCGCCGTCCCCGACGACAAGTGGGGCGAGCGCCCGCTGGCCACCGTCGTTCTCAAGGAGGGCTCCACCGCCGACTTCACCACCCTGCGCGCCTTCCTCCAGGAGAAGGGGAGGATCGCGAAGTGGCAGCTCCCGGAGCGTTGGTCGGTGATCGCGTCGGTCCCGAAGACCAGCGTCGGCAAGTTCGACAAGAAGGTGCTGCGCAGGCAGTACGCCGAGGGGAGCTGGACATCACCCGGCTCTGACACGGACGCACGCGGTACGGCTCGGACCCCGGCGTACGCGACACGGTGGTCGGCACCGGCGTACGCGGCACGGTCCTGACGTCGGCGTACGCGGTCCGGCCCCGGCACCGGCGTCTGCGGTACGGCTCGGACGCCGGCGTACGCGACACGGTCCTGACGTCGGCGTACGCGGTCAGGCACCGGCACCGGCGTCTGCGGTACGGCTCGGGCGCCGGCGTACGCGACACGGTGGTCGGCACCGGCGTACGCGACACGGCCCTGACGTCGGCGTACGCGACACGGCGCCTGACACCCACGTAAGCGACACAGCACCTGAACCCCCGCGTAAGCGACAACGCTCCGACACCCACGTACACGGCCCGACTCCGCCCACCCGCCGGGAGGCGACGGCAACTGCCCCGCCTCCCGGCGCGTACGCGACGCCGTTCACCGTCGTATCGCCGTGCTCCCCCACCCCAGCGCCAGCCAGACCGCCGCGACCGCCGATACCCCGCCCCAGCCGACGTGGCTGAAGGCGGTGCCCGCGAGGGCGGAGGCGGTGGCGCCGCCGGCGAAACCGGAGACGACGTAGGCCGTGTTGGCGACGGCCGGGCTGGAGGTGGTGGTCAGGGCGAGGGTCTGGTTGGCGACGTGGGAGGCGACCAGGGCCGCGTGGATCGCGACCGCGGCGACGAACAGCGCCCAGATGACCTGTCCGCCCAGCCAGAACAGCGGCACGGACCCGGCCGCGAGCAGATACGCCCCCGTACGACCATGGCGGCGCCGAACCGGTCGACGAGCCCGCCCGCCAGCGGAGCCACCGCGCTCGCCGCGAGCCCGAAGAGGCCGAACAGTCCGGCGGTGGCCGTGGACAGGTCGTAGGCCGGGCCCGTCAGCAGCAGTGCGAGCGAGGTCCACAGGGCGCTCCACGCGCCGAACATCCCCGCCTGGCGCACCGACGCCCGCCACAGGCCGGGCGAGCTGCGCAGCAGTCCGGGCAGGGCGGCGATCCCGCCGAACAGCGGGCCGTCGCGGTGCCGCCGCTCGGACGGCAGGACGAGGGCGGTGGCGACGCCGAGCGCGAGCGTGAGCAGGGCCGCGCCCGCGAACACCCACCGCCAGCCGAAGGCCTGCCCGGCGAGCCCGCCGAGCACCCGGGCCGCGACGATGCCGGTGAACAGTCCGGCGATCACGGCGGCGACATGGCGGGCGCGACGCGCGGCGGGGCGCGTTCGGCGACCAGCGGGACGAGGAGCTGCGGGACGACGGTTCCCGCCGAGGCGACGAAGACGGCGACGGCCAGCGCACCCGTGCCGGGCGCGAGGGCACTGGCGACCAGCGCGGCGGTGGTGACCAGGGTGAGCGTGGTGACCAGCCGGCGCCGGTCGACGGTGTCGCCGAGCGGGGCGAAGAACAGCAGCCCGACGGCGTAGCCGAGCTGGGCGACCGAGGCGATCCAGGCCACGGCGGACGGCGTGGAGCCGAAGTCGCGGGCGATCAGGGAGAGGAGGGCGCGGCGAGATAGATGTTGGCGGCCGTGACCGCGGTGCACACGGCGATGAGGGTGAGGAACGCGCCGGAACCGCGGGACGGACCCGGCTCCGGAGTGGCGGCCGGTGGCCTGCGGCCCTGTCGGCCGGTGGTGGCGCTGGGCGGCGCTGAGGACATGAGCGGGGTACCCCTTCGAGCCTGCTCTAACAACTAACCGGTTGGTTGACTGATCGGGGAACAGTCTGCGACTCGGTTCGATTCCGCGTCAACCAAACAGTTGGTTACTTGCCGCGCTACCCTGTCCCGTATGGGAGTCAGGGACCCCGAGGCCACCAAGGCCCGGATCTTCGAGTCGGCGGTCACCGAGTTCGCCCGCCACGGCATCGCCGGCGCCCGCATCGACCGCATCGCGGCCGAGGCGAAGGCCAACAAACAGCTCATCTACGCCTATTTCGGCAACAAGGCGGAGCTGTTCGCGATCGTTCTCGAACGCAAGATGCTGGACCTCGCCGAATCCGTCCCCGTCGACCCCGACGACATCGACGGCTGGATCGACCGGCTGATGGACTACCACGCCGCCCACCCCGAGCTGCTGCGCCTGCTCTTCTGGGAGGGCCTGGAGTACGGCACCGACGAACTGCCGCACGAGGGCGAGCGCCAGGAACACTACGTCCGCAAGGTCGCCCTGCTGAAGGACGGCCAGGACCGGGGCGTCGTCACCGACGCCATCCCGGCCGGCGACCTGCTGTTCCTGCTGACCGCGCTGGCCAACTGGGCGGCCGTCGTCCCGCAGATGCGCCGCATCCTGGTCGGCGAGGACAGCGGCGACCGCACGCGCCTGCGCGCCTCGGTGAAGGAGGCGGCCCGCCGCCTGGTCGCCCGCTGACCGCGCCCGTCAGTTGGTCCCGATCCGCGACAGCAGGTCGACGATCCTGTCCTGCACCTCGTCGGTGGTGGACCGCTCCGCCAGGAACAGCACCGTCTCGCCGGACGCCAGCCGGGGCAGGTCCGCCTGGTCGACGGCGGCCGTGTAGACGACGAGCGGGGTGCGGTTGAGCTGCCCGTTCGCCCGCAGCCAGTCGATGATCCCGGCCGCTCCCCTGGCGCCGGTGCACCTGCATCAGGTCCATCACCACCAGGTTCGGCCGGAAGTGCCCCGCCAGCGCCACCGCGTCGGCGTCGCTCGCCGCCCGCGCGACCTGCATCCCGCGGCGTTCCAGGGTCCCGGTCAGCGCGAGCGCGATCTCCGCGTGCTCCTCGACGAGCAGCACGCGCGGGGGTGCTGTTCGCTGTCGCGCGGCGCGAGCGCCTTCAGCAGTACGGCGGGGTCGGCGCCGTACGCGGCATCGCGCGAGGCCTGTCCGAGCCCGGCCGTGACCAGCACCGGCACCTCGGCCGCCACCGCCGCCTGCCGCAGCGACTGCAGGGCCGTACGGGTGATCGGCCCGGTCAGCGGGTCCACGAACAGCGCGGCGGGGAACGCCGCGATCTGCGCGTCGACCTCCTCGCGCGAGTGCACGATCACCGGCCGGTAGCCGCGGTCGCTGAGCGCCTGCTGTGTGGTGACGTCCGGCGCGGGCCACACCAGCAGCCGGCGCGGGTTGTCCAGCGGCTCCGGCGGCAGTTCGTCGTCCATCGGCTGCGGACGCGGCGGGTCCGCCACCTCGACGGCCCCGCCCGGACCGTCCAGCGGCTCGGGGCCCTCGGCGGCGTCCGCGTCGGGCGCCCCTATCGCGTACGAACGTCCGGTGCCCTCGGTAGTCGGCGTGCGCCGGGTCTGCGCCTGGGCGTTCGCGGGGACGGGCTCGGCCGCCGGGTGCGGGCGCGCGCCCTGCTCACCGCCCGCGGCCGGGTCGGGACGCGTACCGAGCTTGCGGCGGCGGCCGCCACCGCCCGGCTGGTGCGGGGGCGGGGTGGCCGAAGGCAGCGGCTGCTGCACCTGGGCGGCCTGCCGGGTGAACGGCACGCCCTGCCCCAGCGTCCGCACGCTGATCGCCCGTCCCTGGGTGGAGTTCGGATCGACCGGAGCCGAGGTTTCCGCCGGCAACGGCTGTGCGACCCGCCGCACCGGCGCGCCCTCCGGCAGCAGCGGAGTCCCGGCGGCGGGCGTCGGTACCGGTACGGCGGTACCGGTGTCGGAGGTGTCACTGTCGACGGGCCACTGCTGCGTGGCGGGAGAGCTTTCGGCGTGCGCGGCCTCCTCGGGAAGCGGCTGCGCGGGGGCAGGGGCTGGGCCTCGGCGGACGGCTGCGCGGGCACGCTCTGGGGCGCGACGGGCACCGCCTGCGGCGGCAGCGCGGTGCTCTGAGGGGCGTGGGGCGCGGCGGGGGCGGTACAGCGGCACCTTGCGGCGGTACGGCAGCACCCTGCGGCGCGATGGGCGCTCCCTGCTGCGGAGCCGGAGCGACCGGTACCGCTTGTGGCGGTACGGCGGCGGCCGGCGGCGCGACGGGCATTCCGTGCTGCGGAGCCGGAGCGACCGGCACCCTTGCGGCGGTACGGCGGCGGCCTGCGGCTGGGCGGTGGCGCCTTGCGGCGCGACCGGTACTCCCTGCGGCGGTACGGCGGCACCCTGTGGAGCGACCGGCGCCCCGAGCGACTGCACTGCCGCGCCTTGCGGCGCGACCGGCGCCCCGAGCGACTGCACTGCCGCGCCTTGCGGCGCGACCGGCGCCCCGAGCGACTGCACTGCCGCGCCCTGTGGAGCGACCGGCGCCCCGAGCGACCGCACCCCGCACCCTGCGGAGCGACCGGCGCCCCCTGCGGCGGGACGGCACCCGCCTGGTGCGCGTGTCCCCCTGCGCCGGAACCGGAACCCCCGTCCCGGCCACGGCCGGAACCGCCTGCGGAGCCGCGGCTCCCCACGGCGCCGGAGCCCCCGGAGCCTGGACGTTCGCCGCCTGGGCGGCCGGAACGGCACCCTGAGCGGGCACGACGGGGGCGCCCTCCGCCGGCTGGGCGACAGCCCGCCGACGGCGGCCCGTCGGCGCGCTGGTGGGATGCGGCTGCGGCGGGGTGTGTTCGTCGGCCTGGTCGTGCGGAACGGCGTCATGACGCCCTTCGTCCGCACCCGCGTGCCCGGCCGCCCCGGCGGCCTCCGCCGCCGGTCCGGCCTGCTGCTCCTGGTCCGCCTCGGCAGGCGGCAGAGCGAACACCGTACGGGGCGCGGCCTCCTGCGCCGCCGCCCGCTCGGTGGCGGCGGCCAGCGCGCGCCGGCGCCGCCCCGCGTCCTGCGCCGGCACGTGCACCGCGACCTCGGCCCCGGCCATGCCGTCCGCCGCGTCCCCGCCGGACGGCGCGGGCAACGCCGGTGGCAGCGCATGCTGTTCGTCGGACCCGCTCCGGGCCCGGAGCCCGGACGGTGCGGGCATGCCCTGCGGCGGTACGGTCCCGCCCAGCCCCGTGTTCGAGGCGGCGGCCCCCGCCGCGTGCTCGGCGGCGGTGACGACGGCACCCTCGGACACCCCGGCGGCCCCGGCGAGTTCGATCTCGGCGCCCACCGCGGCCGGCGCGTCCTCGGCCGGCCGGCCACGCCGCCGCCCGGTACCGCTGGGCGCGGGCGCGGGCGCGGGCGCGGGCTCGTCGGCGGCAGCGGCAGCGCGGCGCCTGCGGCGGCCGGTGGGAGCGGACTCCGTACCGGAGCCGTCGTCCGCGCCCGGCACCTCGCTCTCCAGGAAGGCGTCCACGGAAGCGCGCCGCGCCCGTCGCCGCCCGCCACCGGAGGCCGGCTCGGCGACAGCGGGCTCCGTGGCCACGATCGCCACCTCGGCGGCCGGCACGGACCCCGCCCCGCCCCCGATCGGCACCTCGAGGACGAACGCGCTGCCGCTCATCCCGGGCACCTCGTGCGTCTGCAGCACCCCGCCGTGCGCCCGGACGATCCCGCGCACGATCGGCTCGTGCACCGGGTCGCCGCCGCCGTACGGTCCGCGCACCTCGATGCGTACGACCTCGCCGCGCTGCGCGGCCGCGACCACGACCGTGTTGTCCAGGTAACCGCCCGCAGACACCGGCGTGTTGCCGGTCGCGTCGACGCCCGCGACGTCGGCGACCAGATGCGCGAGGGCGGTCGCGAGCAGCCGCGGGTCGACCTCGGCCTCGATGGGCGGCGCGTGCACGGCGAACTGCACCCGGCCGGGCCCGATGAGTTCCACGGCCCCGTCGACCCCGGCGGTGACGACGGCGTCGAGCATCACCTTCGTACGGGCGACGTGTTCGCCACCGGTGTCGAGCCGCTGGTAGCCGAGGACGTTGTCGATCAGGGTGGTGATGCGGGCGTAGCCGGCCGACAGGTGGTGGAGCACCTGGTTGGCCTCGGGCCACAGCTGTCCGGCGTCGTCGGCGGCCAGCGCGGACAGCTCGCGGCGCAGTTCGTCGAGCGGGCCGCGCAGCGAGCGGCCGAGCAGGGTGAGCAACTGGTCGTGCCGGGCGGCGAGGGCCTCGTAGCGGTCCTTCTCCCGCTCGCCGAGCGCGGCGTACCGCTCCTCGTTCGCGGCGAGCTCCTCGACGTGCCGCTCGGCCAGCTCCTCCAGCTCGGCGACGTGGCTCTGGCGCAGGGCGGTGAGTTCGGAGGCGTGGTCCTCGGCGAGCCGCTCCAGCTCCTCGGCGTGCTTGCGCCCGGCCTCCTCCTTCTCTTCGGCGAGCGAGTCGAAGGGGCGCCGGTCGGCGAAGGTCATGACGGCGCCGACGAGCTGGTCGCCGTCGCGCACCGGCGCGGTCGTCAGGTCGACCGGCACCTGGTCGCCGTTCTTGGCGTACAGCACCTGTCCGCGCACCCGGTGCTTGCGTCCGGGCGCAGGGTGTCGGCGAGCGGGGACTCGCCGTACGGGAAGGGGCGCCGTCGGCGCGCGAGTGCAGCACGAGCGTGTGCAGTTCGCGCCCGCCGAGTTCGCCCGCGCGGTAGCCCAGTATCTGGGCGGCGGCCGGGTTGACCAGGACGATACGCCCGTCGGTGTCCGTGCCGACGACGCCCTCGGAGGCGGCGCGCAGGATCATCTCGGTCTGCCGCTGCGACCGGGCGAGCTCGGCCTCGGTGTCGACGGTGCCGGACAGGTCGCGGACGACGAGCATCAGCAGTTCGTCGCCGGTGTAGCCGTCATGGTCGTACGCCTGCTGGCCGGTCTCCAGATTCGCGCTGGTGACCTCGACGGGGAACTCGGTGCCGTCGGTGCGCCGGGCGACCATCCGCGTGGGCTTGGTGCGCGCGTGGGGGTCGACGTGGTCGGGCCGCCGCATGGACCCCGGGATGAGCTTGCTGTCGAACTCCGGCAGCAGATCCAGCAGCCCCGGCCGACCAGCGCGGTGCCCGGGGTCTCGAAGGCCTCGAGGGCGATGGTGTTGGCGTTGACGACGGTCCCGTTGGCGTTGACCAGCACCAGGGCGTCGGGAAGCGCGTCCAGTATGGCTGCGAGGCGAGCAGCGCCTCGGGATGGCCTGCTGCTCACGAGACGCTTCCTCCCTGTTACCGCGACGTGCCGACCGCTCGGGCCATCTTGCCAACCTGCCCGCAACGTGTCACGCGAGGGATTCTAAGCGTTGGGATCGCACGCGCGACGCGGGATGGGATGCACATCGCGTCAGGAAGTGACGGCGGTGTGACGCCCGGTGCGTTCCGGACCCCTGACAGCCTGCGCCGACACGGCCGAAACCTTCGCTGTACCTTTACGCCCCCTGTGCCCCGACTCGCTGCCGCACGCCCCTCGGACGCCCCGCGCGGAGCGCGTTTCGGGCAGCAGCGGCACCAGCCGGTCCCAGCGGTCGATGTCACATCCGTTCGTACGGTCGTACGTCGCGTCGACGGGACGGCCGGCCCACGTGCCGGTGACCCGGGCGGTGGCGGGCCCCCGTACCGCAGGGTGCAGACGGCGTCGCGCGGGGCCGGGGCGAAGGCGTCCCGCCCCCACCGGGTGTTCCGCTCGACGGCCGCGCAGGCCCCGGCGGGATCGGGATGGCTGCCGCCACCGGGCCGGCACCGCACCTCGTACGTCCCGTCCGCCCCGTCGCCCGCGCCGCGCACGGCGACGGTGAGACGGTCCCCGCGCGGGGGCACGTCCTGGGCGTACGCCACCGCGGGCGCGGCGGACAGGGGGACAAGGGCGGCGACGTATACGGCGGCGGCCGCGCGGAGGTGTGTCATGAACCGGAACATGACCTGACCAACGCGCCACCGCGCGGGACGTTGCGCCACGCCGGCGCGACGGCGGGAAGTGCTTTGCCCTGGGGGCTCCCCGCCTAGTACCGTGGGTGCCGATTGGTGACAGCCCACGCGGTTGTGTCATCATCGGCACGCACCGACTCGCACGCGCTCATGCGCGGAAAGTCTGTGCGACCTGTGCATGGAGGCGTCGCCTAGTCCGGTCTATGGCGCCGCACTGCTAATGCGGTTTGGGGTTTACGCTCCATCGAGGGTTCAAATCCCTCCGCCTCCGCACTGTCACGAAGCCCCGGTCCCCGCGACCGGGGCTTCGTCGTTCCCACCCCGCCGATTTCGGCGTTCGCGCAGGTCGCAAGGGGTGAGCCAAACGGATTTCACATGGCGGCGGCAGTCATGTAATGTTCTTCCTGTCGCCGCGAGCGGGCCGAAAGGACCGGTAAGCGGCGAGAAAACTGAAGAAACAAGCACTCGTAGCTTAACGGATAGAGCATCTGACTACGGATCAGAAGGTTGCAGGTTCGAATCCTGCCGAGTGCACACAGTCAAAGGCCCCGCCGGGTTCTCCGGACGGGGCCTTTGACGTCGGCGGGTGACAGCAGTGTGGCCAGGATGCCGCATCAATCGCCCGGTGCTTCCCTCCGACTCCTCGTCGGGATCATCGGGAAACGCGCCGCCCATTCGCGATATGACGCCCGTCGTGAGCGGACGCCGATCCCGCATCCTCGGTCAGGCCGCCGACGGGGGATGTTCTGGGTGGCGTGGAAGAAGTTGTCCGGGTCGTAGGCGTGTTTGATCGTGGTCAGGCGGTCGTAGTTGTCCCGGTAGGTGGAGCGGACGCGTTCGGGGCCCTCGGACTCGCCGAGGAAGTTGACGTACGAGCCGCCCATGGAGTGCGGGTGCAGGGCGGTCCAGTAGTCGACGCACCACTGGCGGATGCGGTCGGCGTTGGCGGGGTCGGGGTCGATGCCGGCGATGACGCCGGACCAGACGGCGTCCCGGTAGGCCCAGGCCGTGTCGCCGGGGGCGACCCGGTGGGCGGCCCCGTCCACGGGGTAGAGGTGCATTGTCGAGAGGGGTGGGCAGGGTGTGGGCGTACCGCTCGTGCACGGCGACGGCGTCGTCCGGGATGCCGTCGAAGAAGTCGCCGCGCCAGTACCACTGCAAACCCTTGGGCATCAGCCCGTCGAACAGGGTCTGCAGGGCGGGGTACGGCATCGGCGTGGTGAAGTGGAAGGCCGGCGGGGCCGGTTCGTTGACCACGGACAGGACGTCCTCCAGCCGGCCGGGCTCCGGGTCGCCGGTGTAGCACCAGATGACGGCGCACATCTTCTGTCCGTGGATCGGCTCCGGGAAGGGCGGGCCGGGCGGCACGGTCAGCACCGCGAAGAACCCGTTGAGGCTCTCGGGCGCGGCGGGCAGGAACTCCCGGTACCAGCGCAGCACCTCCGCCGTGCGGTCGACCGGCCACACGGTCACGGCGACCCCGACCGTGTGCACCGGCCGCAGCCGGAAGGTGAACGACGTGACCACGCCGAAGTTGCCGCCGCCGCCCCGCAGCGCCCACAGCAGGTCCGGGTGTTCCTTGTCGGTGGCGGTGACGAGGGTGCCGTCGGCCAGGACGACGTCGGCGGCGATCAGGCTGTCGATCGTCAGGCCGTACGCGCGGGTCAGATGGCCGTGCCCGCCGCCCAGCGTGAGACCGCCGACGCCCGTGGTCGACATGATCCCGGCCGGTACGCCGAGGCCGAAGGCGTGTGTCTCGTGGTCCAGGTCGGCCAGCTCGGCGCCCCCGCCCACCTGCGCGGTCTCCGTCTCCGGGTCGACCCGCACCCAGCGCATCGGGGACAGGTCGAGGGTGAGCCCGCCGTCGACCAGGCACAGCCCGGGACCGCTGTGCCCGCCCCCGCGGACGGCCAGGTCGATCCCGGTCTCCCGGGCGAAGGCGAGGGTGGTCCGTACGTCCGCCGCGCCCGCGCACCGGGCGATGGCGGCCGGGCGCCGGTCGATCATGGCGTTGTAGATGCTGCGGACCTCGTCGTAATCCGTGTCCTGCGGCGTGACCACCCGCCCTCGCAGGGCCTCGCGCAGGCTGTCGAACGTGGTTGCCGCTGTGGCGCTCATGAGAGGACACCCCTCGGGAAGGTGCGGTACGGGGTCCGCCCCCGCTCCTTCCAGTGTGACGCAGCTCACAATGAACGGCGATGTGGGTGTCACTCCGGACGGTGCGGGCTCTCGTGGCGCCGCAGCTCCGTGCGGAGGTGGTTGGTCAGGGCGGTGGCCGCCGCCGTGAGGAAGATGAAGCTGTAGAGGATCTGCAGGATGGTGACCAGCCGGGCCGACTGACCGCGCGGGGTGATGTCGCCGTAGCCTACGGTGGCGAGGGTGACCACCGTGAAGTAGAGGAGTCCAGGCGGGTGGCGATGCCGTGGAGCTCGCCGGGGCGCTGGGCCAGGGCCTGGTAGGCGGTCGCGAAGACCAGGATGGACAGGCTCATCAGCAGCGGGATGACCAGTCCCGGGCGGACGTCCCGCACCCCGAGCAGGACGTGGACGACCTGCCGCAGCAGCAGGAGCGCGATCAGCGTCAGGGCGACGCCGAACAGGAACCAGCTCAGCACCGGGCGGCGCGGGCCCAGACGGTCCAGGGGCAGAAGGAAGTAGGCGGTGACCATCGCCGCCACGCCCGCCGCCTCGGCCAGCCACGGCCAGACGGCGCTCCACGCGGCGGACGCGCGCTCTAGGCCCGGTACTCGGGGTCTCGCGGCGCGGTGCGCACAGGGCCCAGATGATGAAGCCGTCGATGATCAGGAGGACGATCGCCCACACCGGTGCGTACGGCAGCCACACGAAGTTGGCGATCATGCTGAGCCCGGCCAGAGCGACACCCACCACGCGCGCCCAGCCGGCTCCCCTGAACACGGCGATACCGGCGGCGGTCACCAGGGCACCGAGGGCCAGATGGATCCAGCCCCAGCCGGTCAGGCTGAACTCGTAGGTGAAGTTCCGGGTGGCGACGAAGACGTCGTCCTCGGCGATGGCGGCGATGCCCTGGAAGATCGCCATGATGCCGCCGAAGGTCATCAGGATCGCCGCGGCCGCCGTCCAGCCGGTCGCCCAGGAACTCCTCGCCTCCCACCCGGCCTGGTGGTGGCGGGTACCACTCACATTGCTCGCCATGTGATCGACCTTTCGGGCTGCCCCCGGCAGTGTCTCCATCAGGTTGGCACTCCGGTCCGCACTCGGCACCTCGGCTGTGGGCGGGCAGCGGGCGTTGTCAGTGGTGCCCCCTACTCTCGTCAGAGATGGCACAGGCATGGAGATGCTCGGGGCTGCGGTGGCCGGCCGACGGCCCCGCGCTGGCGTGGGAGGGCGGCCGGAGTTCCGCGCTGACCTGGGGAAACGGGTGGCCTTCGGAGTCGCGGAAGGGGAGTGCGGACATGCGTGGGGGCGAGGGGAACGCGTGTCCGCTGGGGGCGGCGGTCCCGGCGCGGAGCACGGGGGCGCGCTGCGAGGAGTGCGCCCGGCTGGACCGGGCGCACTCGGTGGCCGCCGACACGCTCGCGGACGATCCGCGGCCCTACCACGTCTACCTGGCCTGGTTCGGGCCCGGCATGACCAAGGTCGGGATCACCGCCGTGCGGCGGGGCCGGCGCGGCTGCTGGAGCAGGGGGCGGTCTGCTTCAGCTGGCTGGGGACGGGCCCGCTGATGGCGGCACGGCGCACCGAGGAACTGCTGCGCGCGGCTCTCCGCGTGCCCGACCGGATTCCGTACGCCGACAAGCGGGCGGTCCGGGCGGTCCTGCCGGACGGAGAGGGGAACGGGCGGCGGAGATGGCCGGTCTGCACGCGCGGGCGGTCGCCCTCGGCGGCTGGCCGGAGTCGCTCGCCCGGGAGCCGTTCCACCCCGTCGATCATGTCGAGGCGTTCGGACTGAAGGGGTGCCGGCCGCCGTGGGGAGGTGCGCGAGCTGGTCGCCGGGGGCGTGGTGAGCGGGGAGCTGGTGGCGGCCGCCGGTCCCGATCTGCATCTGGCGACGGCGAGGGGCGTCCTGGTTCTGGACACCCGGCTGCTCACCGGATGGGGACTTCTCCCGGGCGGCGGAGGAGTTCACGATGCCGGTCCGAGCCGTCAGGGACCGTACGGCGGCCGCGCAGGACGGGCTTTTCTGACCCGGTGTCCGCTGGACCCGGGACGCGGTCGCGGGTGACCGGTGACGGGAGTTCACGGTGCCGGTCCGGGCGGGCCGTTCCGAACCGGCGCCCTCTGGACCTCGCCCCGGGGCGCGGGTGATCGTGGGCGGTATGAGCGCTCACCCCGGCCCGCGTACCGAGGCCGACGACATACGGCACTTCTGGGAGGGTCTCGGGCTGCCCGGGCTCGTCGACGTGCACACGCACTTCATGCCGGAGCGGGTGCTGCGCAAGGTGTGGGCCTACTTCGACGCGCTCGGACCGCTGACCGGCGGCGTCGAATGGCCCATCACCTACCGTGCGGAGGAGGACGAACGGGCCGCGCTGCTACGGCGGTTCGGCGTGCGGGCCTTCACCGCCATGATCTACCCGCACAAGCCGGGCATGGCACGCTGGCTCAACGGCTGGGCGGCCGGCTTCGCCGCCCGCACCCCGACTGCCTGCACACCTCCACCCTCTTCCCCGAGCCCGGCGTCGCGGAGTACGTGCGGGAGGCCGTCGACGCGGGCGCCCGCGTCTTCAAGGCCCATGTGCAGGTGGGCGCGTACGACCCGGCCGACATGTCGCTGGACGCCGCCTGGGGCTGCTCGCCGAGGCAGGCGTCCCGGTGGTGATCCACTGCGGGTCCGGTCCCGCGCCCGGCAAGCACACCGGCCCCGAGCCGATCGCCCGCGTCCTGGCCCGGCACCCCGGCTGCGGCTGATCGTCGCGCACCTCGGCATGCCCGAGTACGAGGACTTCCTCGACCTCGCCGAGCGGTACGCGGAGGTGCGGCTGGACACCACCATGGCGTTCACCGACTTCAGCGAACGCCTGGCCCCGTTCCCCGGGCGGGCCCTGCCCCGGCTGGCCGCCCTCGGCGACCGGATCCTGCTCGGCACCGACTTCCCCAACATCCCCTACCCCTACCTCCACCAGCTCCGCGCGCTGCGGCGGCTGGACCTCGGGGACACCTGGCTGCGGGCGGTGTGCCACGACAACGGCGCCCGGCTCTTCGGGCTGCCCGGCTGACCGAAGGCGGGCAGCCCGGGCTCGAACTCGGCTCTCCCGGGCTCGAACTCGGCTCTCCCGGGCCGGACCCGAACCCGACTGCCACACCCACCCGAGCCAACGGGCAGTCGGACCGACGCCAACCCCGCACCTGGTGTGCGGGACCGACCCGAACCGCCGGGCGTCGGCCCGACGCCGGACCCGGAGCGGGACCGTGAGACAGGACCCGGCCCCGGAGCCGGAATCGCGCCGCCGGGACCGCGCCGCCGGGACCGCGCCGCCGCACCGAGTCGCCCCGCTGCGCGGACCCCTGCGCGGCCCCCGTGCGTTTCTCAGGTAAAACACAGGTTCCCGAAAGGGTGCTCTCAGAGGTCCCCGACATCGTCTGCGGTATGACCACGATCTCGCCCCGGGGGCGCACCGAACTGCTGAGGCCGGACGGGAGCCCCGTCCGCGTGCTGGTGGTGGACGACGAGCAGTCGATCACCGAGCTGCTGTCCATGGCCCTGCGCTACGAGGGCTGGCAGATCCGCAGTGCGGGCGACGGCCAGGGCGCCCTCCGCGCCGCGCGTGAGTTCCGGCCCGACGCCGTCGTCCTGGACATGATGCTGCCGGACATGGACGGCCTGGCGATCCTCGGCCGGCTGCGCCGCGAGCACCCGGACGTGCCCGTCCTGTTCCTCACCGCCAAGGACACCGTCGCGGACCGTATCGCCGGACTGACCGCCGGCGGGGACGACTACGTCACCAAGCCGTTCAGCCTGGAGGAGGTCGTCGCCCGGCTGCGCGGGCTGATTCGCCGCTCCGGCGCCACCGACCGCCGCTCCGGGTCGACGCTGGTCGTCGGCGACCTCACCCTCGACGAGGACAGCCACGAGGTCACCCGCGGCGGCGACGGCATCCACCTCACCGCCACCGAGTTCGAGCTGCTGCGCTTCCTCATGCGCAACCCCCGGCGCGTGCTCAGCAAGGCCCAGATCCTGGACCGGGTCTGGTCGTACGACTTCGGCGGCCAGGCCAACGTGGTCGAGCTGTACATCTCGTATCTGCGCCGGAAGATCGACGCGGGCCGGGAGCCGATGATCCACACCCGGCGCGGCGCCGGCTACCTGATCAAGGCCGCGGTCGTCTGACCGCGCCCGAGGCTCAGTCTCCTTCGGCGAGCCGCGCCGGGAATCCGCCGGTCGCCACCGGACCCCAGCGCTCCGGAGTGATCCGGATGATCGACTTGCCCTGCTTGACCATGGCGGCGCGGTACTCGTCCCAGTCCGGGTGCTCACCGGCGATGTTCCGGTAGTACTCCACCAGCGGCTCCACGGACTCGGGCGCGTCCACGACCTCGGCGGTGCCGTCGATCTGGACCCAGGGCCCGTTCCACTCGTCGCTCAGGACGATCAGGCTCACCCGGGTGTCCCTCTTGGCGTTGCGGGTCTTGGCGCGCTCGGGGTACGTGGAGACCACGATCCGCCCCGAGTCGTCGACCCCGCAGGTCAGCGGCGAGCCCTGGGGTCCGCCGTCGCCGCGCCGGGTCAGCAGGATCGCCCGGTGCCGGGGCCGTACGAAGTCCAGCAGTTCGTCGAGGGAGACACGGGTGTTCGTCGCGATGTCGGGTGCCATGCGGGCAGCCTAAGGTCTGTCCGGCGGATCAAGTCGGAGGAAACCGGCGGTGCCTCCGCAGCTCGGGTGCGCGTGCCAGAGCCCGCGTCTCCCGCATGATCCGCCGGACAGGCCCTAAGCGGCAAGCGCTTCCGGGAGGTTGTCGTACACGGGCACGTCGCGGCGCAGGCCGGTCAGTTCGAGTACGCGGCCGGCCACGCTGTCCGGGCGGGCCACCACGTACACCCGGGTCCCGGGGAGCAGCAGACGGCGTACGTCGTTGATCAGGCGGACGCCCTGGGAGTCCATGAACAGGGTCGTGGAGAGGTCGAGGACCAGGACGCGGGGACGGGCGGCCGTACGGACCCCGGCGAGGATGACGCCGAGCAGGTCCCGGGCGTTGGAGAAGTCGATCTCCGACGGGAACCGGAGTAGCGCGTGCCCGGGGGATGTGCGGGGTCGGAGGGGTTGGGCAGGAAGGTCACGGCGTTCACCTGGCAGACGTTCGTCCGGTGTTCCGGCAAGGCCGCTTCCTGACCCGTCCGCCCATTGCACCACGCGGGAGGGCACCGGCGGAAGCGGACCGGGAGGTGACCGGGCCGGGTGCCGACACCGCAGGTCCGGGCGTCACCTCACCGCAATCGAACGGCTAGAGTTCTGTGCGTCCTTTGCTCGCAGTCGGGAATGTGCTGCGGAGCTCTCCTGCGCACGGCCGTGGTGCCGTGCATGCCGAAGAGGTTCGTGGTGGCTGCGTCCCGGTTTTCTGATTTGCCCCGTTTCCCGGCTGGGTTGGACCTGGCCGAGGCGCTCACGTCGGCGGCACAGCGCTTGCACGAGACATCCACCCCGACGGCACCCTCGACGCCGCGGTCCGGCTCGCCGTGGATCTCGTGCCCGGCGCCGACCACGCGGGCATCTCCGTGATCGAGCGCGGCAACCGGCGCTCCAGTCTGGCCTGGACCGACGACGTCGTACGCACCGCCGAGGCGGACGGTGATCCGGGGGCCGGGCAGCAGCCGTACTGGCACCGTCTGTGGACCTCCCCGTGGTCGAGGTCGAGGACAGTGAGAACGGTGACGGGGACACCGCGCTGTCCGCGCTGGGCCTGCGTTCCGTGCTGTCGCTGCGGCTGCGGGCCGACCGCCGCCGGCTGACCGTGCTCACCGCCTACGCGCGCAAGCCGCGCGCCTTCGACGAGGCCGCGCTGCGGGTGGGCCGGCTGTTCACCGCGCACGTCGGGATCGCCCTCGACTCCGCGACCGTGCGCGAGCAGCTCAACGAGGCCATGCGCACCCGGGACCTGATCGGCCAGGCCACCGGGATCCTGATGGAGCGTCTGGACATCGACGCGGCCGGTGCCTTCGACAGTCTGGTGCGGGCCTCGCAGCGGGAGAACGTCAAACTGCGTGACCTCGCCCGCCGTATCGTCGACCCGCACAGCACCTCCTGACGGGCGCTCATACGGCGGGCGGCGACTCCCCTGTACGGCCTGGACGTCCAGCTCCACCCGGAGGGTCGCGCCGACGGCCGCGATGCCGGTCCGGACGGCCTGGTCGTACTTCATCGTGAAGTCCTCGCGCCGCGGTTCGGCGGTGGCGCGGAAGGCCGCCCGGGTGCCGCCTGCCGGATCGGCCCCGGTGCAGGGGTAGGCCAGGCGGTACGGATTCTCGCGGTCAGTGGCATCCCGTTCCCTCCCTGAACATGCGTACAAAGGGGTCGTGAACCGACCGGCCCGTGGCAGGCGACGCGACTCCGCTACAGAACGCGCCGCCCGCCACAGGCCGGGGTTTCGCAGGGCCGGACCGGGCCTAGTCGCCGGGGTGGGCGAGTGCGATGTCGTGGGCGACCGGTTCGCCGTTCACCACGACGGTGGACGCCTGCGGCTGGTGGCCGTCGGCGGCGGCGATCAGGACGTACGACCCGGCCCCGGGCGCGTCCACCGCGTAGGCGCCGTCCGCCCGCGCCACGGACCGGCCGAGCCGGCGCCCGCCCGGCGAGATCAGCGTGACGGCGGCCTGCGGCACGGGCGTACCGTCGGCGCCGCGTACGGAACCGCGCACCGGGATGCGGGGGAGGCGGGCGTTTCCGGCTCATCGGGTGCGGCGGCCGCCGTGGCGACGGCGGCGGGCCGCTGGGTGGCCGCGGGCTGGGTGTCCGAGGTGTCCGTGGCGGCTTCCGTGGCGGCCGACGGGGCCGTCACGGCCGTCAGCGCGGCGGCCGGAACCGGCTCCTCGGGGACCCGTGTGGCCTCGGCGGGGGCCGGGGCACCGGCGGGGCGGCCTCGGCCGTGGCCTCCGCCGCCTGGGCCAGCGCGCCCGAGGTCCGCAGCGGGACCTCCTTGATGAACAGGGTCACCAGGAAGGCGAGCAGGGCGACCGGTGCGACGTACAGGAAGATGTCGGCGATGCCGTGCCCGTAGGCGCTCTCCAGCCAGGTGCGGATGTGCTCGGGCAGCCGGTCCATGTCGGGGATGGTGCCGTTGCCGGCGGCCTCGGCGGCCGCCGCCTGCTCCTGCGGGCTGAGCGTGCCGATGGTGTCGGCGGCGTACCCGCTGATCCGGGACGACATGACCGAGCCGAGCACCGAGACGCCCACCGCGCCGCCGAGCGACCGGAAGAACGTCACCACGGAGGACGCGGCGCCCAGATCGCTCGGGGCCACCTGGTTCTGCGTGCACAGCACGAGGTTCTGCATCATCATGCCGACGCCGAGACCCATCAGCGCCATGAAGATGGCGATGTGCCAGTACGGGGTGTCGTAGCGCATGGTGCCGAGCAGGCCCACGCCCGCCGTCAGCAGTACACCGCCGGCCAGCAGCCAGTTCTTCCACTTGCCGGTCCTGGTGATGATCATTCCTGAGGCCGTGGACGACACGAACAGGCCGCCGATCATCGGGATGGTCATGACGCCCGACATCGTCGGGGACTTGTCCCGGGCCAGCTGGAAGTACTGGCTGAAGTAGACGGTGCCCGCGAACATCGCGATACCGACGAACAGCGAGGCCAGCGAGGCCAGGGTGATGGTGCGGTTGCGGAACAGCCGCAGCGGGATGATCGGCTCCGCCGCCTTCGTCTCGACGAGGAGGAAGACCAGCGTCAGGGCGATCGCGCCGCCAACCATGGCGGCGGACTGCCAGGACAGCCAGGAGTACTTGTCGTCGGCGAAGGTGACCCAGACCAGCAGCAGGCAGACGGCCGCGGTGACGAAGAAGGCGCCCGCCCAGTCGACCTTGACCTTGCGCCGGGTCACCGGCAGGTGCAGCGTCTTCTGCAGCACGATCAGCGCGATGAGCGCGAACGGCACACCGACGTAGAGGCACCAGCGCCAGCCGAGCCAGCTGGTGTCGGTGATCACGCCGCCGAGCAGCGGGCCGCCGACGGTCGCGACGGCGAAGGTCGCGCCCAGGTAGCCGGAGTAGCGCCCGCGCTCACGCGGGGAGATCATCGCGGCCATGATGATCTGCGCCAGGGCGGACAGACCGCCGGCGCCCAGACCCTGGATGGCACGCGCGCTGATCAGCATCGCCGGGTTCTGCGCCATACCGGCCACGACGGAGCCGAGGACGAAGACGATCAGGCCTATCTGGACCAGGACCTTCTTGCTGAACAGATCGGCGAGCTTGCCCCACAGGGGAGTGGAGGCGGTCATCGTCAGCAGCGAGGCGGTGACGACCCAGGTGTAGGCGCTCTGGCCGCCGCCGAGGTCGCCCACGATCTCGGGCAGCGCGTTGGTGACGATGGTCGACGACAGGATGGCGGCGAACATGCCGAGCAGCAGCCCGGACAGTGCCTCCATGATCTGCCGATGCGTCATCGGAGCGTCTGTGGAGGAACCTCCCCGTGCTTGGCATGAGCCCGCACACCGGCTGGTGTGGTCGTTGCCATGGACTTCCTTCTCTTAAGTGCTTGCGGGTGTACGGGTGGTCTGTGCGGGAGCGGGAGCGGGGGCGGGGGCGGGGGCCGTCGGCCGGGGTTCGCGCGGCCGTCACCGAAGCTGTCCCTGAGCCGGGTCATCAGCTGGGTGAGCCGGCCGACCTCGTCGTCGGTCCAGTCGTCCAGGCGTTCCGCGAGGAGCTGGGTGGACCGCCGGAACAGCTCGTCGAGCTGGGTCCGGCCGGCGGGGGTGAGGTGCAGGATGCGGGACCGTTTGTCGGCGGGATCCGGGAAGCGTTCGATCCAGCCCCGCTCGGCGAGATACGCGGCGTGGCGGCTGGTGACCGAGATGTCCACGGACAGCAGCTCGGCGAGCCTGCTCATGCGCATGTCGCCGTGGCGGCCGAGCAGCGTCAGCACGGCGGCGGAGCCGCTGTGGCAGTCGGCCGGCATGATCCGGTTCATCTCCCGCTTGACGGCCCCGAACGCGCTGAACTGCCGCACCAGCTCCTCGTACCGCGCCCGCTCGGCCATGACACCCCGTCCTATTGATTGCTTAGGGCAACGATAGGAATGGATGGTTGCCGCAGGCAAACAAAAAGGCGGGTTCCGGCTCAAAAACTTGGCAAAGGCAAGTAATCACGAAAGTAAACACGCAGGCCAGGGCGTATCCGTCGCTCGCGGTGGCTCCTGGCTCGGGCGGTCCCCTTGCCGGGTGCCGTCCGCGGTGGCGCCCGACCGGGGCGATTTCCCTGATGGGCGCCCCCACTTGGGCGCCTCACCGGGCATTCGCTAGGGTCTCGGGACATGGCTAACACCCCGGGCCCGCAGGGCAACCACGACCCCGCCGGCAGCACCCAGATGTTCCGCGCCTTCGTCGACGAGGAACCCCAGGCCCGTCAGCCCGCCACCACGAGCGGCGGCGGCCCCCGCATCGGCCTGATCATCGGCATCATCGCAGCGGTGGCGATCGTCGCGGCGGTAGCCTGGCTCGCCCTGAAGTAACAACGGACAACCCGCAACCCGCGCCCTCCAGGGGCGCGGGGAACGGCGCGACCAGCCCTCACACACCGGCAGCCACACACGCACGGCGGGGACGCACCCCTTTAGGGGCGCGGGGAACTGCGCGAAGACCCCCACACACCGGCAGCCACACACGCCGGGCGGGGACGCACCCCTCAGGGGCGCGGGGAACTGCGCGATCAACCCCCACGCACCGGCAGCCACGCACGCACGGTGGGGACGCACCCCTCTAGGGGCGCGGGGAACTGCGCGATAACCCCCACGCACCCGCAGGGACCCGCGCGACCAACCCCGACGCCCCCGCAGGGGAACCGTCAGTCCGAGATCAGCCCTTCCCGCAACTGCGCCAGCGTCCTCGTCAACAGCCGGGACACATGCATCTGCGAGATGCCGACCTCCTCCCCGATCTGCGACTGCGTCATGTTCGCGAAGAACCGCAGCATGATGATCCGCCGCTCCCGAGGCGGCAGCTTCGCCAGCAGCGGCTTCAGCGACTCCCGGTACTCCACACCCTCCAGCGCCGTGTCCTCGTAGCCGAGGCGGTCCGCCAGCGAGCCCTCACCCCCGTCGTCCTCGGGCGCGGGGAGTCCAGCGAGGACGCCGTGTACGCGTTGCCCACCGCGAGGCCGTCGACGACGTCCTCCTCGGACACGCCCAGCACGGCGGCGAGTTCGGTGACCGTGGGCGAGCGGTCCAGCTTCTGGGAGAGCTCGTCGCTGGCCTTCGTCAGCGCCAGGCGCAGCTCCTGCAGCCGGCGCGGCACCCGCACCGACCACGACGTGTCACGGAAGAACCGCTTGATCTCGCCGACCACCGTCGGCATCGCGAACGTCGGGAACTCCACGCCCCGTTCGCAGTCGAAGCGGTCGATCGCCTTGATCAGCCCGATCGTGCCGACCTGGACGATGTCCTCCATCGGCTCGTTGCGCGAGCGGAACCGCGCCGCCGCGTACCGCACCAGCGGCAGGTTGAGCTCGATCAGGGTGTCCCGGACATAGGCCCGCTCCGGGCTGTCCTCGTCGAGCGCGGCGAGCCGCAGGAACAGGGAACGGGACAGGGTGCGGGTGTCGAGGGCCGCCGTGTCCGGAATCTCCGGAGCCGGTGTGGCCGGGCCTTCGTCGATGGGGCCGAGTGCGTCGAGAGCATGGGGAGCTTTCTCGCTCTCCGCGAGCGTGAGCACCTTCGAGCTGCCCTGTTCTGCGGACATGCCACCCCTTTGGGTCGCGGGACGGTCGCGGCGGACGCCCCCGTTTGGAGAACGCAGCCATCACCTGGAATACCGGCGCCGAGGCTCCGGCAAACGCGCTTCCCGCAGAATGTCACATGTCGGCAACGCGCTGTAGTGACATGTCGACATCCCAGACGCGAATCGGCCCTGGAAACAAGGGGTCTGACGGTCTTTCGGGCCAGAAGTGCAGGGAACTACACCCTTGGGTGATTCGCTCTTTCCGGCTACGCGTCGATCCTGTTTGCGGACCGCAACCGCTGGAAGCTACGCGCCAGTAGCCGGGACACGTGCATCTGCGAGACGCCCAGTTCCGCACTGATCTGCGACTGGGTGAGATTGCTGTAGTAACGCAGCAGCAGGATGCGCTGCTCCCGCTCGGGGAGCTGAACGAGCAGATGGCGTACGAGATCACGGTGCTCGACGCCGTCCAGGGCGGGATCCTCGTAGCCGAGCCGGTCCAGCAGTCCGGGCATCCCGTCGCCCTCCTGCGCGGCCTCCAGGGAGGTGGCGTGGTACGACCGGCCCGCCTCGATGCAGGACAGCACCTCCTCCTCGGAGATGCGCAGCCGCTGGGCGATCTCGGCGGTCGACGGGGAGCGCCCGAACGCGGTCGTCAGGTCCTCGGTCGCGCTGTTGACCTGCACCCACAGTTCGTGCAGCCGGCGCGGTACGTGGACGGTGCGGACGTTGTCCCGGAAGTACCGCTTGATCTCGCCGACCACCGTCGGCATCGCGAACGTCGGGAACTGCACGCCCCGGTCCGGGTCGAAGCGGTCGATGGCGTTGATCAGCCCGATGGTGCCGACCTGGACGACGTCCTCCATCGGCTCGTTGCGGGAGCGGAAGCGGGCGGCGGCGTAGCGCACCAGGGGCAGATTGGCCTCGATGAGCGCCGCGCGCACGCGGGCGTGCTCCGGCGTACCCGGCTCCAGCTCCTTGAGCTGGCCGAAGAGCAGTTGCGTCAGGGCGCGGGTGTCGGCGCCGCGCCGCTTGGCCGGGCTCACCTGCTCGTCGGCGCTCGGGGAGGGGACGGGAGAGGGCTGGTCCGGGAGGGCTGGGTCGAGGCCGTTGCCTGGACCGCGTCGGGCGACACCTCGTCCTGGGGCGGCGCAGTACTGGCCGGCACGGTCAACGCCACCTCGTCATCGCTCACATCGTCCGTCAACTCATCCGTCAAAAGCGGTCATAGCATCACAAGACTGACTCACTGTGTGCAAGCACCGCATATTCCGTGTTGAGCGGCAAACGTGTCTGTACGACGTGAAAAAGCCCCCGCCGTCACGGCGGAGGGCCCGGGAGGCGACGAAACGTCAGAACTCGTAGTCGGCGATCACCCACGTGGCGAACTCGCGCCACAGTCCGACACCCGCCTGATGGTCCGGGTGCTCGACGTAGCGGCGCAGCGCGTCGGCGTCCTCGAACGCGGAGTTGATGGCGAAGTCGTAGGCGATGGGGCGGTCGCTGATGTTCCAGGCGCACTCCCAGAAGCGGATCTCCGGGATCTTCCCGTCCAGTGAACGGAACGCCTCCTCGCCCGCCACGACCCTCGGGTCGTCGCGTCCGACGCCCTCGTTCAGCCGGAAGAGCACCAGGTGGCGGATCATCACTTACCTCCGTTGGCCAGCCAGGTCATGAAGTCACCGACCGCCTTCGCGGCGTCCGAGATGCCCTCGAACCCTATCTGGACGTAGTCGGCGGCCTTGGCCGGGTCCGTGATGATCAGATACAGCGCGAAGACCACCAGGACGTAGACGGCGATCTTCTTCGCGTTCACCGCCATCGCGGCCCTCCCCAGTCACTGATGTGCGCTCACGTCACACGTGCGTCGAGCGGGCCCATGATCGCACGAAGGGCCCCGTCTGACGACGAGGCCCTTCACCAGCGGTAGCGGAGGGATTTGAACCCTCGGTGACTTGCGCCACACTCGCTTTCGAGGCGAGCTCCTTCGGCCGCTCGGACACGCTACCGAGGGAGACCTTACAGCACGGCGGGGCATGCTTTGAAATCCGTATTCAGCGGTTCCGGAAGAACTCCGTGAGCAGGCCGGCGCACTCCTCGGCGAGCACGCCCTCGATCACTTCGGGCCGGTGGTTGAGGCGCCGGTCGCGGACGAGGTCCCACTGCGAGCCGACCGCGCCCGCCTTCTCGTCCCGGGCGCCGTAGACCAGCCGGTCGACCCGTGACTGCTGGACCGCTCCCGCGCACATCGTGCACGGCTCCAGCGTCACCACCAGGGTGCAGCCGGCCAGCCGCCACTCCCCGAGCCGCGCGGCGGCCCGCCGGACGGCGAGCACCTCCGCGTGCGCGGTGGGGTCGCCGCCGGCCTCGCGTTCGTTGTGGGCGGTGGCCAGTACGGTGTTGCCGTCCGGGGCGAGCACGACGGCGCCGACGGGCACGTCCCCGCCCCGGACGGCCTCTCCGGCCTGTTCCAGGGCGAGCCGCATCGCCGTCCGCCACGGGTCGCGTACCGGGTCCGGCGCGGTCAGCGGACGGTCTCCAGGACCTCCGAGGCGCCCAGGGCGTCGGCGATCTCGTTGACGGCGTCCTCGGTCAGCGAACGCAGTTCCTTCTCGGTGACGCCCAGATCGTCCAGGATCCGCGGGTCACCGACCGGTCCGCGCGGTACGGCGTCGGCGGAGCCGGTGGACGGGGCGCCGTCGTCGGCGGCCTCGTCGTCCGGTTCCCCGTCCTCCGTACCGTCGAGGTCGAGGGCGTCCAGGTCGGCGCTGTCGTCCCCGGGCGCGCGGCCGAGCAGTTCGTCGGTGAGGAGGATCTCGCCGTAGCTGCTGCGGGCGGCGGCTGCGGCGTCGGACACGTAGACCCGGGGATCCTCCTCCCCGTCCACGCGGACGACGCCGAACCAGCCGTCCTCCTTCTCGATCAGCACGAGCACCGTGTCCTCGTCCGGAGAGGCTTCCCGGGCCAGGTCGGCCAGATCCGACAGGGTTTCCACATCGTCGAGCTCCGTGTCGCTCGCTTCCCACCCGTCTTCGGTGCGCGCGAGCAGTGCGGCGAAGTACACCGTGACTCTCCCACTGGTCATAGGTGTGCCGGTTGGGGTTCCCCCGGCGGAGGTGTCGCGGGCGGGAGTCGGTTCCCCGGGCCCCGTCCACTCGGAATCGTGGCAGAAACCCGGCCGTCAGGGGACGTCTTCGGCACCCTGTGTCCGCAGTTTTGATCGCAGTCCACCGAGTGCGCCCACGAAGGACCCACCAGCGCACTCGCCACCGCCACGTGCGGATCGTACGCGGCCCCCGCCGCGACGTCCCGTACCGGGCCCACCACCCTTCCCCACACGCCCACTTCGCCCCTCACGCACGCGTGACGAGATCTTCCCCGGGGCCGAGGGAGGGTCTCCCCGAGGGCGGGCCGCCTTCCCGCGCGGCGGCGCGTTTCTCAGGCGGTCGGGTTGCCGCCCCGCGTGGCGGCCGCGTCTTTCCGGGCGATCGGATCACCACTTGCCAGTGGCCAGGCCACTTTTCCGCGTGGCGCGGCGCCTTCTCCGCCGACCGGGCCGCCCTTTCCCGCAGCCGGGGTACGCCATGCGGCGGCCGGGTGTTTCCTGCGTGGGGAGGTGCTCTCTCCCTGCGGGTGGGTTGCCCTCTGCGCGTGTTGAGGGTGTTCTCGCCGAGGGCAGGGTGCCTTTCCGCGTGGTCGGCGTGTCTTCCGCCGCGGTCCTGGGGCCTTCCTGCCGGGTTTCCCTACCAGCGAAATGTGCGCATGCGCATGGCGTGGCGCAGGCGGGCGGCCTTGGCCCGGCGGGGCTGGACCCGGTCACGGAGTTCTCGGGCCTCGGCGAGTTCGCGGAGGAAGCGGGCGCGGCGTCGTCGTCGATCCGCCTCCGCCTCCGCCTCGGGCGTCGCACCGGACGCCGATTCGGATGCCGCCCCGCGCGTGGACCCGGATGCTGTCCCGTGCGTGGACCCGGGCGCCGCCTCGGGCGCCGACTCGCGCGTGGGCCCGGACGTAGATCCGCGTGTCCGCCCGGGGGCCGACTCGCGCGTACGGGCGGATGCCGCCCCGTGCATGGACCCGGGCGCCGCCTCGGGCGCCGACTCGCGCGTGGGCCCGGACGTAGATCCGTGCGTCCGCCCGGATGCCGACCCGCGCGTCCTGGGGGATGCTGCCCCGCGCGTGGACCCGGATGCTGCCCCGCGCGTGGACCCGGGCGCCGCCTCGGGCGCCGACTCGCGCGTGGGCCCGGACGTAGATCCGTGCGTCCGCCCGGATGCCGACCCGCGCGTCCTGGGGGATGCTGCCCCGCGCGTGGACCCGGATGCTGTCCCGTGCGTGGACCCGGGCGCCGCCTCGGGCGCCGACTCGCGCGTGGGCCCGGACGTAGATCCGTGCGTGGGCCCGGGCGCTGACCCGCGCGTGGGCCCGGGCGCCGACTCGCGCGTCCGCCCGGATGCCGACCCGCGTGTCCGCCCGGATGTGGACCCGCGTGTCCGCTCGGACGTGGACCCGCGCGTCCGTCCGGGTTTCCCGTGCGGTGACGGATCGTCCCGGTTGTTCCGTTCCTGCTCAGGCATTGGCTCACCACCCCAGTCCGTGCCTTCCGCTTTCCCCGGACAGGCCGTTTGACGCCAGTGAACGAGTGAAGGGCCCGCGCCGCCGCTTGCCCTGTGCGGGGACACCGGGCCGGCCGGGCCCGGTTACTGTTGACGCCATGCGTCTCCACGTCGTCGACCACCCCTTGGTCGCCCACAAGCTCACCACGCTGCGCGACCAGCGCACCGACTCCGCCACCTTCCGCCGTCTCGCCGACGAGCTGGTCACCCTGCTCGCGTACGAGGCCACGCGCGACGTGCGCACCGAACAGGTCGACATCCAGACGCCTGTCGAGCGGACCACGGGCGTCAAGCTCTCCCACCCGCGCCCGCTGGTGGTGCCGATCCTGCGGGCCGGTCTCGGCATGCTGGACGGCATGGTCCGGCTGCTGCCGACCGCCGAAGTGGGCTTCCTCGGCATGATCCGCAACGAGGAGACGCTGCAGGCCTCGACGTACGCCACCCGGATGCCGGAGGACCTCTCCGGGCGCCAGGTCTACGTCCTGGACCCGATGCTCGCCACCGGCGGCACGCTGGTCGCGGCGATCCAGGAACTCATCAAGCGCGGCGCGGACGATGTGACCGCCGTGGTGCTGCTGGCCGCGCCCGAGGGCGTCGAGATCATGGAGCGCGAGCTGGCCGGCACGCCGGTGACGGTCGTGACGGCGTCGGTCGACGAGCGGCTCAACGAGCAGGGCTACATCGTGCCGGGCCTCGGCGACGCGGGCGACCGGATGTACGGGGCGGCCGAGTAGGACCCGGCCCCACCCCTTCAGCAGTTCTTCTTCGAGGCGGGCGTCGGCTCGGGCTCGGCCAGTACGGCCAGGGCCCGGTCGGCGTCCGCCTTCCCCGTCAGGGCCTGGAACTTGTCGCCGATGATCAGATCGACCTCGGTCCCCTTACGGGCCGGTTCGGTACGGCGTTCGGCACCGGCGAGCTGGGCGCCGAGCACCGGCAGCGAGGTGTCGAGGGCGGCGGCCGGCCCGAGCAGCACACCGCTGCCCTTGACCTTCTTGTCGTACTGCTGCGTCGCGTTGGCGACCTCGCCGATCTTGAAGCCGCGCTTCTTCAGCTCGTCGGCGGTCTTCTGGGCGAGCCCGCCGCGCGTCGTGGCGTTGAAGACGTTGACCGTGATCGTCCCCGGCTGGGGAAGCACCTTCGGCGCGGCCTTGCGGCTCGCCTTGTCGGCGCACGCCGCCTTGGTGCCGACCGCGGAGGCGGAGTCGCCGCCGCCGGTGAACACGTCGATGAGCTGGAGAGTGCCCCAGCCGCCCACGCCGAGTACGGCGACGGAGGCGACGGTCAGGACGACGAGCCTGCCGCGTCGCCGGGGCCGGCGCATCCGCGGGTACTTGTCACCCGTGATGCGGTACTGGCCGCCCATGCCGGGTGGAGTGAGCATGCTCATGAACGCAGCGTAGTGCGCCCGGGCGGCTCTGCCTACCAGATGATCATCCGACTGGGTGCACTCCACCCCGAAAGGGTCAGATCGCGGCCCCCGCCGGTCGCCGGAAGGGGCGTCAGTCCAGCTCCAGCACGCGGGCGTGCAGCACTTGGCGCTGCTGGAGCGCGGCCCGCACCGCGCGGTGCAGCCCGTCCTCCAGATACAGGTCGCCCCGCCACTTGACGACATGCGCGAACAGATCGCCGTAGAAGGTCGAGTCCTCGGCGAGGAGGGTCTCGAGGTCGAGCTGTTGCTTGGTCGTCACGAGCTGATCGAGGCGGACCGGGCGCGGCGCGACGTCCGCCCACGACCGGGTGCTTTCCCGGCCGTGGTCGGGGTACGGCCGGCCGTTTCCGATGCGCTTGAAGATCACACGGAAAGCCTACCGGTCAACGCGTTCCGGGCGCAGCCATGGCGGCGCAGTGCGGCGCCGGAAAAGGCCACCGAATACGGGAGGAAACGGGATGGTGGGCTGATATGACTGATCACGGTCAGGTCACCGTCACCAGGGTGCGGGCGTCACGCGCCTGACTTCTTGGCGGCCTTCGCCGCCGCCTTCAGCTCCTGCTTGTGCGCCCGCACCCTGGCCAGCGACTCGGGTCCGGTGATGTCGGCGACGGAGCGGAAGGAATCCTCCTCGCCGTACGCGCCCGCCGCCTCCCGCCAGCCGGTGGGCCGTACGCCGAGCTGCTTGCCCAGCAGGGCGAGGAAGATCTGGGCCTTCTGCTTGCCGAAGCCGGGCAGCGCCTCCAGCCGGCCGCGCAGCTCCTTGCCGTCGGTGACGCCCCGCCAGACGGCCTCGGCGTCACCGTCGTAATGCTCGACGAGGTACTGGCACAGCTGCTGGATACGGCCCGCCATCGAACCCGGATAGCGGTGCACGGCCGGTTTTTCGGAGAGCAGCGCGGCGAACGCGTCGGGGTCGTACGCGGCGATCTCCCGCGCGTCCAGATCGTCCGCGCCGAGCCGCCGGGCGATCGTGTCCGGCCCCTTGAACGCCCACTCCATCGGGATCTGCTGGTCCAGCAGCATTCCGGTCAGCGCGGCGAGCGGGCTTCGGCCCAGCAGCGCGTCGGCGTCGGGGGCCTGGGCGAGGTGAAGGGTGACGTCCATGCCCCGATGATCGCGCGTCCCGGCTCAGCTCGCGCGCCAGTACCCCAGCGCGTGCACCCGCTGCTTCGGGACGCCGAGCTCCTTGCGTACGTACGCCGACAGCGCGCGGGTGGTCGCGGTGTCGCAGGCGATCCAGACGTACGGGTCCGGGGTGGACGCCAGCAGCGCGGGAGGTCGGCCCGTACCCGCTCGACCAGCGCCGTGCCCGACCGGGGCACCTCGCGCACCTCGTGCCGGTCCGGGCCGGCCCGCCAGGGCAGTCCGTCGAGGGTGCCCTCGAACCACACGGTCGCCGGGGCGGACCCCAGCGCTCCGAGCAGGGAGTTGACGGCCGGCAGCGAGGCGGGGTCGCCGATCACGAAGACGCGGAGGGGGCCGGGGCGGGCTCCTCGAACCCCGTGCCCTGCACGGTCGCCTCGACGGTGTCGCCGGGATTCGCCGCCCTGGCCCAGTCGCTGGCGCACCCTCGTGCAGCGCGAACTCCAGGCCGAAGGTGCCGGCCACCGGGTCGGGGTCGACCAGGGTGTACGCCCGCTGGTGCGGCTTGCCCGCGTTGTCGAACCACAGCCGTACCCACATCGTGGGGTGGACGCCGGTCGCCGCCAGCATCCCGCCGTCGGTGAGGCGCAGCCGCCGGTAGCCGGCGGTGACGTCCTCCGTGCCGGTCACGGTGAACGTGAAGTCCTTCGCGCGGAACAGCTTGAGGACCGCGCCCTCCCAACCCCGCCCCTGCGCCATCGTCTTCTCACCCTTCACGTACGATTCCGTCACGGTTCAACTTAGGCGAGCCTAACCTAATGAAGTGAGGGTGCAGTGGGTGGCGAGATCTTCCGGGACCCCTGGGGCATCCCCCATCTCCGCGCGGGGAGCGTGCACGAACTCGCGCACGCCCAGGGCCGGGTCACCGCGCTCGACCGGGCCTGGCAGCTCGAGGTCGAACGGCACCGCGCGCAGGGCACCTCGGCGTCCTTCCTCGGCCCCGAGGCCCTCCCCTGGGACCGCTTCGCCCGCCGCGCCCGCCTGGCCGACACGGCCCGACGCTGCTGGACCGAACTGCGGCGCACGGACCCGGAGACGGCGGAGTGGATACGGTCCTACGTGACCGGCGTGAACGAGACCCTGGCCGCCGCCGACGCGCTCCCGGCGTCCGGGGCCGCCCCCGAGTTCGCCCGTACGGGTCTGCGTCCCGGCCGTTGGGAGCCCTGGACGCCGCTCGCGGTGTGGCTCGCCGCGCACATCCTGTTCGCCGGGTTCCCCGCCAAGCTCTGGCGCGAGCACGTCTCCGCGCGGCTCGGAGCGGACGCCGTCGGCCTGTTCGCCGCCGACGGTCCCGGCACCTCGGGCAGCAACGGCTGGCTGGTCGCCGGGGAGCGCACCGTCACCGGGCACGCGGTCGTCGCCGGGGACCCGCACCGCTTCATCGAGGACCCCGGCGTCTACCAGCAGATCCGCCTGTCCTGCCCGGAGTTCGACGTCGTCGGCATCGCCGTGCCCGGCGTCCCCGGCATCGCCCACTTCGGCCACACCGGCACCGTCGCCTGGGCCATCACCAACGCCATGGCCGACTACCAGGACCTCTACCGCGAGCGGCTGCGGCGCACCGGCGCCGGGGTGGAGGCGCTCGGCCCGGACGGGACGTGGCACCGTGCCGCCCGGCACACCGAGACCGTCGAGGTGGCGGGCGAGGAGTCGGTCGAGGTCGAGGTCATCGAGACCGGTCGGGGCCCCGTCGTCATCGGCGGCCCCGAGGGCCTGGACGACGGCGTGCCCGAGCCCGGCGAGCCCCGCTCGCCGTCGCCCTGCGCTACCCGCCCCGCGTCACCGGCGACCTCGGTTTCGGTGCCCTGCTGCCGCTGCTGAGGGCCCGCCGGACCGCCGACGTGGACCGGGCCGTCGACCGGTGGGTGGAGCCGGTCAACGTGGTCATGGCCGCCGACACCGAGGGCGGCACCCTGCACCGGGTGGCAGGCCGGGTCCCGGTCCGCGCCGGGGCCAACGGCACGCGCGTGGTGCCGGCGTGGGAGCCCGGGTACGCGTGGCGGGGCTGGCACGAGCCGCCGCGCGCGGGACTGACCGAGGGCGTCGCCGTGATGGCGAACCAGCGCGGCCCGTCGGCCCCGCTGGGCGTCGAGTTCGCCCCGCCGCACCGCGCCGACCGCATCACCGCACTGCTCGCAGGCCGCACCCGCTGGTCCCCGGCCGACATGTCCGCCATCCACACGGACACCCACCTGGCCTCGGCGACCCCGCTCCTGGACCTCGTCGCCGCGCTGGACCCCCGCCCATGACCGGCGCCGCCCCGGCGAGGAGAGGGCACGCGGCCGACGCCTCGGCCGCCCCCGGCCTTGCGGGCACCGATCAGTCCCCGCCCGGCTCTCCCGCCGCGCTGGACCCCCGCCCATGACCGGCGCCGGCGCCCCGGAGGCGGCCGGGGCCGCCGATGTCCCGCACGACTCCGGCGTCGCCGCGGGCGCCCCGCCCCTCACCGCCCCCGCCGCCGCCCTGCGCGACCGGCTGCTGCGCTGGGACCGGCGGATGGACGCCGGCAGCACCGACGCGGCCGTGTTCGCGGCCGTGCGCGGTGCCGTCGTGCGGCGGATCGCGGCGGATCCCGGGCTTGCCGCGGTGGCCAAACCGCCCGCTTATCCCGAGGTCTTCCGCCCCTGGCTCGCGCTCCTGCCCCGGGTCGGGTACGCCCTCGAGCATCTCCTCGGCGCCGGGGAACTGTTCGGCGTCGACCGCCCGGCGATCGTCCGCGAGGCACTGGAGGAGGTGGCCGCCCGGCCGCCCGCCGGCACCTGGGGCGACACCCACCGCCTCGCCCCTGGCGCGCGCTGCCGCCGGCCACGCCGTACGACGAACCCGGCCTCTCCGGCGACCACGACTGCGTGCTGTGCACCTCCTCCGTGCCCGGTCTCACCGACCTCGCCGCGCGGGGCCCCGCCGCCCGCTACGTCTGGGATCTCGCCGACCGCGAGAACAGCCGCTGGGTGGTGCCGCTGGGCGCCTCCGGCGTACCCGGCTCACCCCACCACCGCGACCAGCTGCCCCTGTGGCTCGCCGGCGACCTGGCCCCGGTCGTCACCGACTGGGCGCGGCTCACGAAGGAGACCGATGTCTGACCCGTACGCCTCCCGAACGGCCGTGCACGAACAGGCGGTCGACGGTTTCGGCACCGTACGCGTCCTGCCGCTGGACCCGGCCGCCGACGCGCCCCTGCTGCACCGCTGGGTGAGCGGGGAACGCGCCGTCTTCTGGGGCATGAACGGCCTGACCGAGCGCCAGGTCGCCGGGATCTACGCCCACATGGCCACCCTCGACACCCACCACGCCCATCTCGTCCTCAAGGACGGCACGCCCGCCGCGCTGCTCCAGACGTATGAACCGGGCGCCGACCGTGTGGGCGACTGCTATCCGGTCGAACCGGGCGACATCGGCATCCATCTGCTGCTCGCCCCCGCGGACCGCGCGCGACCCGGCTGGACCGCCGCCGTGCTGGGCGTCATCACCGCATACGTCCTGGTGGGACTGGACCGCACGCGTGTGGTGGTCGACCCGGACGTGGCCAACGAGAAGGCCGTCGCCCGTTTCCTTCGGCAGGGATTCTCCGCCGGCCCCGTGGTCGTGCTCCCGGAGATCGACCTCCCGGACGTGTATCTGCCCGAGAAGAAGGCTCAGCTCGCCTTCCTCACGCGCGAGGTAGCCTTCGCGAGGTGACCCCGACGACCTCGTCGCCCACTACGGACTGGAGCCGCTCCCCGCGAGGGCGGCCGGTTCCGGCAGACCTGGGCCGGTCCCGCACGCCCCGACGGCCGCCCCGAGGGCACCGCCATCGTCGCCCTGCTCACCGGCGACCCCGGCGACTTCTCCGCCCTGCACCGGCTGCCGTCCGACGAGATCTGGCACTACCACCTCGGCGACCCGCTCCAGTTGCTCCTTCTCGCCCCCGACGGCAGCAGCCGTACGCCCGTGCTCGGCGCGGACGTCCCCGGCGGCCACCACGTCCAGCTCACCGTCCCGGCGGGCACCTGGATGGGCGCGCGGGTGGCGGCGGGCGGCGCGTGGACGCTGTTCGGCTGCACCATGGCGCCCGGATTCACCTTCGAGGTCTACGAGCACGGCGACGCGGCGGAATTGACGGCGCGTTACCCCGAACGGGCGACGCTCATCGGGGAACTCTGCCGCCCATGAGCCGGGAAGGACTGCTCGACGGGCAGACCGCCCTGGTCACGGGCGCGGGCGGCGGCATCGGGCGGGGCATCGCGCTGCGGTTCGCCGAGGAGGGCGCGGCCGTCGCACTGCACTGCCGTACGGCGACGGAGTCCGCGCGGGAGACCGCCGGCCGGATCCGGGAGTCGGGCGGCCGCGCGGTCGTGCTGCGGGCCGACCTCACCGACGAGGACGCCTGCCACCGCGTGGTGGCACAGGCGGCCGAGTGGGGCGGCGGCCGGCTGACCGCCCTCGTCAACAACGCCGGCGTCCAGCCGGTCCGGGACCTCGCCGCGATGACGGCCGCCGAATGGCGCACGGTCGTGGACACCAACCTGACCAGCGTCTTCGCCTGCACCCAGGCCGCGGCCCGGCTCATGCGGGACCAGGGCGGCGGCACGGTCACCCACATCGCCTCGGTCGAGGCACACCACCCCGCCCCGCCCACGCGCACTACGGCGCGTCGAAGGCGGCGGTCGTCACGCACGCCCGTTCGGCGGCCCAGGAGTACGGCCCCTGGGGTGTACGCGTCAACACCGTCTCGCCCGGCCTGATCGACCGCGAGGGCCTGGAAGAGGCCTGGCCGGAGGGCGTACGGCGCTGGCGGCGGGCGACCGCCGTGGGCCGGCTCGGCCGCCCGGAGGACATCGGCGACGCCTGCGTGTTCCTCGCCTCCCCGCTCGCCTCCTGGGTGACCGGACACGACCTCGTGGTCGACGGCGGGGTCCTGGCCCGGCCCACCTGGTGAACCGGTGAGCAGACCACGCCCGCCGTCCGTATCTGAGGTTTAGCCGGATGGCCTGGAGGCGGGTAGGACGTGGAGCGACGCGGGAGCGGGGCGGCGGGCGATGGCGGACGGCACGGAATCCGGAGCGCCCGCGGACCCCGGCGACTTCAAGGGCTGGTGCTGCTGGGCGCCCTGCTGGTCCTGCTCCTCCTCGGCAGCGCGGCCCCGGCCGGCGCCCACGCCGCCCTCCGCGGCGCCGACCCCGAGGAAGGAAGCGTCCTCAAGTCCGCGCCCACGCACATCACCCTGACCTTCACGGAGTCCGTCGGCCTGATGGAGGACTCCTTCCGCGTCTACAGCCCCGACAACCGCCGTATCCACCTCGGCGAACCGCAGCACGCGGACGACGCCTCCGACACCGCCCGCGCCAAGCTGCCCGGCGGCCTCGCCGACGGCACCTACACGGTCGCCTGGCGGGTGATCTCCGCCGACAGCCACCCGGTCTCCGGCGCCTTCAGCTTCTCCATCGGCAAACCCTCGCCCACCCCGCCCGCGGCACCGGCGGACCACACCGAACATCCGGTCACCAAGAGCCTCTACGACACCGGCCGCTATCTCGCGTACACCGCCGCCGCGCTGCTCATCGGCGCGGCCGCCTTCGCGGCGCTGTGCCGCCCGCCGGACACCGCCCCGCTGCGGGCGCCCCTGCTCATCGGTTGGTGGACCCTGCTGACGGCCACGGCCGCCCTCCTCGTCCTGCGCGCCCCGTACGAGAAGGGCACCTCACCCGCCACCGCCCTCGACCTGGACGCGTTCACCGGCGCCCTCACCGGCCGGCCGGGCCTCGCCCTGCTCACCCGCGTCGCCCTGCTCCTCGCGGTGGCCCTGCTCGTACCGCTCCTGCGGCGCAGCAGCCCCGGACCCGGCTGGCGGCCGGCGCGGCCTTCTCCCTCGCCCTGGCCCTGACCTGGGCGGCGGCCGAGCACGCCTCCGCCGGAATCCAGGTACCGCTGGCCATGACGTCGTCCGTGCTCCATCTGCTGGCGATGGCCTGCTGGCTCGGAGGTCTGACCGCCCTGCTCCTCACCCTGCACCGCGCGACAACCCCGCCGCCCCTCGCCACGGTCACCCGCTTTTCCCGGCTGGCCTTCGCCTCCGTGACCGTCCTCGTGGTCACCGGCGTATACCAGTCCTGGCGCGGCCTCGGCTCCTGGAAGGCGCTGCTGGAGACGACGTACGGCCAGACCCTGACGGTCAAGCTCGCGGCGACGTTCTTCCTGCTGCTGGCGGCGGCGATGTCCCGCCGCTGGACGGCCCTGCTGGCCCGGCCGGCGACGGTCCGGGCGGAGGCCAGGGAACGTGTACCGGCGCTCGTGGGTGCGCCCGGCACCCCGTCGGTGACGGGGACCGTACCCGCGGCGCCGGACGCCACGGTGGACCGCGACGGACCGGACGCCACGGTGGACCCCGACGGACCGGACGCAGCGGAGGACCGTAACGGCCGGAACGCCCCGGAGGACCGCGACGGCTCGGACGCGTCGGAGGACCGTCACGGCCCGGACACGCCGGAGGACCGTCACCGCCGTGCCCTGCGCCGCTCCGTACTGGCCGAGGTCGTCGTCGCGGTGCTCGTGCTCCTGGTCACCACCGTGCTGACCGGCACCCTCCCCGCCCGCGCGGAGGCCGAGGCGGCCAAGGCCCCCGAGCCGCAGGTGGCCGGTCTCCCCGGCGCGGAGGCGTTCACGATCCCCTACGACGCGGGCACCCCGGCGGCCGGGGCACCGTCCAGCTCACGATGGACCCGGGCCGGGTCGGCGAGAACGGCATCCAGGCGGTGGTCTTCGACCCCTCGGCGCGCTGAGCTTCGTCCCGGAACTCCGTATCTCCTTCACCCTCGGGGCGAAGGACATCGGCCCCATCGACGCGAAGCTCACCGACCGGGGCGGCTACTGGGCCACCAGCGACCTCAACCTCCCCTCGAAGGCACCTGGACGATGAAGATGACGATCCGGGTCTCCGAAGTGGACCAGGTGAGCGAGACCCGCCAGGTACGGATCACCCGCTGATCACCGCGGCGCACCCGGACACGCGCCGCCGCCCGGACCGCCTCGCGTGAGGCAGAAGACGTCGACGTCTTCTGCCTCAACGATGTGGACACGACCCCGGGAGACCCGGCCAGCGACCCTCCCTGCCCCGGCCGCTACGAGGCCCCGCGCCCCACCCCGTCCGGGGTCCGGCCGGACTCCACGGGCGACCGCAGGGCGCCGAGCAGGTGGGGAGGTCCGTGCCGCTCGCGCCGATCAGGACGCGTGTGCCGGGGTCCGGACCGTCCAGGGTCTCGCACTCGGCGACGAGCTCGAGCTGTACCTTCTCCCTGCGGTCCGTCTGCCGGAAGCGGCCGAAGCGCAGGCGCAGCGGGTCGTCCCGGTGCGGTGGGCGCACCCGGACCAGGCGCAGCGGCCCGGGAAGAGCCGGGCCCCGACGGCGCCGGTGCCGGTGCCCGTCGGCGGGCCGGGTACGGCGGCGATGCCGTCCGGGCCGGTGCGCAGCCACCCCATCGCCAGCAACTGCCACGGGCCCGGTCCCCACACGGTGCCCGGGAAGTGGTGCTCGGTTTCCGGCGCGACGGGCTCCATCCGCTCCAGCGCCGGCAGCGTGCGCCGCATCAGCCGGTACGCCCAGAAGGCCATGCCCACCGCGCTCACCGCACCGACGGCACCCGCGGTCCACGCCATCGTCCAGGGCGAGCGGACGGCGAACAGCGCGCCGACGGCCCCGCCCAGTCCCGCCAGGGTGAAGGTCACCCCGGCACCGTCGTCTGCCACGGCCAGTTCAGCCGGGAGGCGCCGCCGCGCACGATCCGCCACAGCCCCGCCCACAGGAACGCCGCGCCCAGCCCGCCGAGGGCCGCCCCGAATGCGGCGGGGGCTACGAACTCCCGGCCCGGGGCGTGCTCGGTGTACAGCGTCCGCTGTTCACCGCCCGCCGACACCTCCAGCAGCCGTACCGAATCGCGCCACCAGTACAGGGTCGCCGTGCCGTCCTTGCCGGCGGCTTCGACGAAGTCCAGGTCCTGGTGGGGGACGTCCAGTTCCAGGGGCAGCGTGCGCCCGTCGGAGCGGCCGAACTCGAACCGGTAGCGGGCCCCGAGTTTCTTCCTCACCTTGCGCAGCACGTCGTCCACCGCCACCTGCTCCGCCCGCAGACAGAACGGCTCCCGGTACCGGTCCCCGCACACCTTCAGACCGTCGGTGTCCCGCGCCTGGACGTCCTGTATCCCCAGGCGCGGGAAATCGAGGTCGGCGGAGCGCTCACGCTCCGCCGACCGCCCCAACTGCCAGGCCACCCCCAGCAGTACGACGGCCAGCACCACCCGCACCGTCCCCCACACCACGTCATGCACCCGCCCGCGCACAGGTCTCCCTTCACGCCCCCGGACGCCCCTCGCCCCGGCCGGCAGACGGGAGTCTGCCACCTGCCGCGACCCGGGTCCGGCGGCGACTGCTCGGGCCGCCGACAGCGCCCGCCCCGCTCGTATGGCCACCCCGTCAGAAGGGAGGTTCGAGATCGCCGCGGCCATCGCTGTGCGGCCCCCGGTCCCAGGGCTCCTCCGGGAAAGGTCCGGGGTCGGGGACGTGGTGGCCCCAGGCTTCGAGTGCCTGGTGGGCAACGCGCCGGTTGGGGGCGTGGCCGCTGGTGTCCAGGACGGCGCGCGCGTGTACGGCGAGGTGATCGCGGTGCTCGGCGAGCGCGGGGTGTTCGGCGAGGATGAGCGCGGCGACGGCGGCGGCTTCGCGCACGTCCTCGTGGCTGTCCCGGAGGAAGGGCGCGACGGCCCGGTAGAGCATCGGGCGCAGGTCCCGGAAGGCCGCCACGGTGGTGCCGGGGGTGAGGAAGCCGGGGAAGTACCGCTCCGTGCGGCCGACCACCTCGTCGGAGGCGTCGTAGGCCGTGGAAGCCAGCCAGTTCAGCAGTGCCGCGCGCACGGGGACGTCGCGATAGGGCCGGAGGGTCATGGCCGCCGGGTGGGTGAGGATGCCGGCGACATACAGGGCGACGGGGGCGGTGGCCTCGTAGACGGTGCTCTGGTGGCCGACCAGCTCACCCAGCTCCGACAGAGCGGAGACCTGAACCCCGGGATCGGGCTCCAACAGCCGTGCCAGAACCCCGGGAAGGTCCCCACCCGTCCCGAAAGCCGTTTGAAGCGAATCCCAATCGGTCTCAGCCAGGACTACCTGGTAGGGCGGCACGTCAGGCCCGTGGGGCGCCCCGGGGTGGGCACGGCTGTGATGCACACGCCAATCATGGGAGGAAGCCCGGGGAAGCGGACCCGGACGCGCGCTCGGTCACACGCATGTGACCGGGACCATGCTCCGCGAGGTCGCCCGGCCCGTCGGAGACGGACAACGTCGAAGGGCCCCACCGCAAGCGGTGGGGCCCTTCGACGTTAGTGCCCGGTGAGGCACTGGCGGAGGATACGAGATTCGAACTCGTGAGGGGTTGCCCCCAACACGCTTTCCAAGCGTGCGCCCTAGGCCACTAGGCGAATCCTCCGGTGGGAACATTACATGACCGAGAGGAGTGCTCGCGAACTCGTTCCGGGCCCGCGACATGGGGTAGCCTCTGCGTAGCCCCTCACGCGGCGCTATCTGACTGAACTCCCCAGGGCCGGAAGGCAGCAAGGGTAGGTCGGCTCTGGCGGGTGCGTGGGGGCGCTTGTGTTCACGGGCGTCGGGGCGGGTTGTCAGTGCGCGCCTATAACCTCGTATGCGTGTCGTCTCTCGCGCTGTACCGCCGTTATCGCCCGGAGTCGTTCGCCGAGGTCATCGGGCAGGAGCATGTCACCGACCCGTTGCAGCAGGCGTTGCGGAACAACCGGGTCAATCACGCGTACCTGTTCAGCGGTCCGCGCGGTTGCGGCAAGACCACCAGCGCGCGGATTTTGGCCCGCTGTCTGAACTGTGAGCAGGGCCCCACGCCGACGCCGTGCGGGCAGTGCCAGTCCTGCCAGGACCTCGCGCGCAACGGGCCGGGTTCGATCGACGTCATCGAGATCGACGCCGCGTCGCACGGTGGTGTGGACGACGCCCGTGACCTGCGCGAGAAGGCGTTCTTCGGGCCGGCGAGCAGCCGCTACAAGATCTACATCATCGACGAGGCCCACATGGTCACGTCGGCGGGCTTCAACGCGCTGCTCAAGGTCGTCGAGGAGCCGCCCGAGCATCTGAAGTTCATCTTCGCCACCACCGAGCCCGAGAAGGTCATCGGGACCATCCGGTCGCGTACGCACCACTACCCGTTCCGGCTGGTGCCGCCCGGCACGCTGCGGGAGTACCTCGGCGAGGTGTGCGGCCAGGAGGACATCCCCGTCGACGAGGGCGTGCTGCCGCTCGTCGTGCGGGCCGGCGGCGGTTCCGTGCGTGACTCGATGTCCGTCATGGACCAGCTGCTCGCCGGCGCCGGGGCGGAGGGTGTGACCTACGCCATGGCCACCTCCCTGCTCGGCTACACGGACGGCTCGCTGCTGGACTCCGTCGTCGAGGCCTTCGCGACCGGTGACGGCGCCGCCGCCTTCGAGGTCGTCGACCGCGTGATCGAGGGGGCAACGATCCGCGGCGGTTCGTTACCGACCTCCTGGAGCGGCTGCGGGACCTCGTCATCCTCGCCGCCGTGCCCGACGCCGGCGAGAAGGGGCTCATCGACGCCCCCGCCGACGTCATCGAGCGGATGCAGGCACAGGCCGGCACCTTCGGCGCCGCCGAGCTCAGCCGCGCCGCCGACCTCGTCAACGAGGGGCTGACCGAGATGCGCGGCGCCAACTCGCCGCGCCTTCAGCTCGAGCTGATCTGCGCGCGCGTGCTGCTGCCCGCCGCGTACGGCGACGAGCGCTCGGTCATGGCCCGGCTGGACCGGATCGAGCGCGGGGTGAACTTCTCCGCGGGCACCGGTGCCGGTATGCCCGCCGTGGGGTACGTCCCCGGGCCGGAGGCCCATGCCGGAGCGCCCGCGCAGGGTTCCGTGGAGCCGGGGGCGGGCCTGCCGCCGCCCGCGCCGCGGTGCGGGGGCCGGGTCCGGGTCCGGCACCCGAACCCACTCCCGCGCCTGCGCCCGCGCCGCCTGCACCGCCCGCGCCCCCTCAGCAGCAGCCCCCGCGCCCGCCCCGGCGCCCTCCGGCGCTCCCGGCGCCTGGCCCACCGCCGCCTCCGCCGGTGGCGGCGCCGGCCGCCGGCCGGGCGGCTGGCCCACGGCCGCCCCTACGGGCGGCGGCCGGCCTCCCGCGGCCCCGGCCCCGGCCGCTGCTTCCGCCCCCGCACCCGCACCCACACCGGCCCCGCAGGCGGCCCCCGCGCCGTCCCCGGGCGGTGGCGGCGGGCCCGACCCCCGCATGCTCTGGCCGAACATCCTGGAGACGGTCAAGAACCGGCGTCGCTTCACCTGGATCCTGCTCAGCCAGAACGCCCAGGTGACCGGCTTCGACGGCACGACCCTGCAGATCGGCTTCGTGAACGCGGGCGCGCGGGACAACTTCGCCGGCAGCGGCAGCGAGGACGTGCTGCGGCAGGCGCTGGCCGAGCAGTTCAACGTGCACTGGAAGATCGAGGCCGTCGTCGACCCGTCCGGTGGCGGCGGCGGAGGAGGCATGGGGGCACCCGCCCCGGCCGGCCCGCCCGGTGGCGGCTACGGCGGCGGTGGCGGATACGGCGGTGGCGGCGGATACGGCGAGCGGCCCTCCGCCCCCAGCCGGGCGCCCCTGCTGCGGCGCCCGCCCAGCCCGCGAGCGCCCCCTCCGCACCCACGCCCGCCCCGGCACCCCGCCCGGCCGCCCCGGAGCCGCCGCCCCCGTCTCGCCGGAGGACGACGTCCCCGAGGACGACGACCCCGACCTGGACGAGTCCGCCCTCTCCGGGCAGGAACTCCTCGTCCGCGAGCTGGGCGCGACGGTCGTCGAGGAGCTCACCAACGAATAGGGATGTGGAGGATCGTACGAACGGGGTCCGCCCCTCCCTTCGGAAGCCCGCACAAGGCGAAGCGGCCGTCTCCCGTTAGGCTGACCCCGTGAAGGTCCTCGTCATCGGCAGCGGCGCCCGCGAACACGCCCTGTGCCACAGCCTGTCCCTCGACCCCGACGTCACGGCGCTGTACTGCGCCCCGGTAACGCCGGGATCGCCGAGGTCGCCGAGCTGCACCAGGTCGACGCCCTCGACGGCGCCGCCGTGACCGCGCTGGCCGCGCGGCTCGGCGCGGACCTCGTGGTGGTCGGCCCGGAGGCGCCCCTCGTCGCCGGTGTCGCCGACGCCGTGCGCGAAGCGGGCATCCCGGTCTTCGGCCCGTCCAAGGAGGCCGCGCGGCTGGAGGGCTCCAAGGCGTTCGCCAAGGACGTCATGGCGGGGGCCGGCGTGCCCACCGCCCGCAGCTACGTCTGTACGACGGCGGAGGAGGCCGAGGCGGCCCTCAGCGCGTTCGGCGCCCCTACGTCGTCAAGGACGACGGGCTCGCGGCCGGCAAGGGCGTCGTCGTCACCGACGACATCGAGGCGGCCCGCGCGCACGCCGGCGGCTGTGAGCGAGTGGTCATCGAGGAGTTCCTCGACGGCCCCGAGGTCTCCTCTTCGCGATCACCGACGGCGAGACGGTCGTACCGCTCCAGCCCGCCCAGGACTTCAAGCGGGCGCTGGACGGCGACGCGGGCCCGAACACCGGCGGCATGGGGGCGTACTCCCCGCTGCCGTGGGCGGACCCGAAGCTGGTCGACGAGGTCATGGAGACGGTGCTCCAGCCGACCGTGGACGAGCTGCGGCGCCGGGGCACCCCTTCTCCGGACTGCTCTACGCCGGTCTGGCGATCACCTCGCGCGGTGTCCGCGTGATCGAGTTCAACGCCCGCTTCGGCGACCCCGAGACCCAGGTGGTCCTGGCCCGGCTGAAGACCCCGCTGGGTGGCGTGCTGATGGCCGCCGCCACCGGCAACCTCGCCCATCTGGAGCCGACGCGCTGGAGCGACGAGGCCGCGGTCACCGTGGTCGTCGCCTCCCACAACTACCCCGGCCCGCCCCGCACCGGCGACCCGATCACCGGTCTGGACGAGGTCGCCGCCGAGGACGCCCCGCACGCGTACGTCCTGCACGCGGGGACCAAGCGGGACGGTGACGCGGTCGTCAGCGCGGGCGGACGCGTGCTGTCCGTCACGGCGACCGGCAAGGACCTCACCGAGGCCCGCGACCGCGCCTACCGCGCGGTCGCCCGCATCCGCCTCGACGGCTCCCAGCACCGTACGGACATCGCCGCGAAGGCGGCGCGCGAGGCGTGAGCCCGGACGCACGGTGTCGATGAACCCCGCGGGCCCCGGATCCGTCTCAGGATCCGGGGCCCGACCCGTGCCATCCGTCGCCCACCTTTCCCCAAAGCCATTCCATCGGGTGAGCGATGCGCCATCCGGCTGACGGGGACCTGAGCCCCAACTATGGTGCCGCGCAAGTGTTCCGGCACTTGGCCCACCGGCATTGCGATGTCAGTGGCGGGTGCCACAGTGGGGAGTGGACAGCGCCGGGACAGCGTCAGGACTGCCGTGAGGGGTGAGGTCGGGCCATGAGCGGAAGCGGAACGGGAGCGGAGACGGGCGCGCGGTCCGCGCGGGCGCACGCGCTGGCGGTACTGCGGATCCGCAGCCGGGCACTGGCCGTCGCGCTGCTGCCGGCCGCCGGCGCCGTGGTCCTCCTCGTCGGCGGGTCCACCGGGCATCTGCCGGGCGGCGCCTGGGACCTCGCCCGCCGGCTGCTCGTCCCGGTCGCGGTGCTCGTGCTGCTCGCCGCGGCGGGGTCGCCCTGGTCATAGCGCGGGCCCGGCCCGCCATGAGCCCCACGGTCCCGGTCGCCGAGGACGCGGCCCCGGACCTGTACCGGATGGTGCGTGACCTCGCCGACCGGCTCGGCGTTCCCGCCCCTTCCGCGATAGCGCTCACCCCGGACTGCGACAGCTGGCTGGAGGACCGCACCCACCCGGCGCACGGGCGCCGCCCGCCGCCCGCCGAGGAGCACGGCGACATAGCCGGTGCGGGCCGCCCCGCCCGGGTCAGGGCGGTCGCGCCCGTGCTGGTGATCGGCTCACCGTTCCTGTGGTGGATGCGGGTGGGCGAGCTGCGCGCGGTCCTCGCCCCGGTCGTCGCCGGTACGGGACCGTCGGCGCACCCGGACATAGCCGCCGCCCGGCGCTTCGTGCGAGGGCTGGACGCGGCGGTGGCCGTGACGTCGGCGCCGGGCCGGCCGACCGTGGTCCGCGGGGTGCTCGCGGGCGTCGGCTGGGTGACCCGGCTGCTGCTGCGCGGCTGCCGGGGGCACGCCGCCGAGATGGAGCGCGGGGTCGCCGCGGCGGCGGCCGCGCGCGCACAGGCTGTGGACCACGGGCAGCGGATCGTCGCCCAGGAACAGGTGGGTCTGGCCTACGCGGGCTGGGACCGGCTGCTCACCCGGGTCGCGCTGCCCGCCTGGCGGATGGGCCGCTGGCCCTCGCGGCTCAACGCGGGAGTGGTGGCGGCGCTGACCGAGCTGTCCCGCCGGGACCGGCTGGCGGAGGGCTTCGCCTCCCGCCTCGGCGAGCGTCCCGCCTGCGACCTGCTGGAAGAGCCCGGCACGATGGACGAGGCCACCTCGCTCCTCGCCGCCCGCCTCTTCCACGGCGGGCCCGCGGAGACCGGGCCGGAATGGTCCCCGGTCCACTGGGGCGACTATCCGGAGGAGGTCGTCGACCGCAAGTGGCGCACCGACGCGGCCCGCCTGCACCGCGTCCTGGACGCCCTCCACGTCCCCCGGCCCCCGGCGACGCCCCGTCCCTCTCCCGGATCCTGGCCCACCTGACCACCCCGGCGCCCTCGTCGGCGGAGGCCGGAGAGAAACCGGCGTACCCCACCCGGCCCGGCACCGCTGTCACCCCTTCGGCGCTCTCCGCCGGGGATTCGGGTGCGGGCGAGGGCCCGGCGGCACCCACCCGGCCCAGCTCCACCGGCGCCCCCTCGCCGCTCGCGCCGACAGACGCGGATGCGGACGACGACGAGGACCCGACCCCCACCACCCCCGCAGCGCCGCCCTCGCCGCCCGGCTCGGTGCCGAGGTGGCCCGGGAGGAGACCGCCGCGGTCTCCGGTCCGCAGGGCGCCGCCCCGCCGCGGGACGCGCACGCGCTGCCCCTCTTCCCGCTCCAGCCCCCGCGCACCGCCCGTGAGCTGCTCGCCGACCACATCACGGCGATGGTCTGCTGCGCGGCGATGGACACCGCGGGTGCCGCCCCTGGGCTCGACTGGCTCGACGGCCCCACACTCCTCCTCGGCGGCGGACGGGCCACGGACCTGTCCCCCCAGGTCCTCACCCTCATCGAGGACGGCGACCCCTCCCCCTCCGACAGTGGCTGACCCGACAGGGCATTCGCCCCGAGAAGCCCGTACGCCTCGTCTGATCCCCGCAGCCCCAAAGCCCCGCAGCCCCAAAGCCCCGCAGCCCGCAGCCCCGAAGCCCTCAAGCCCCGAAGCCCTCAAGCCCCCGAGCCCCGCAGCCCCCGAGCTCCGAAGCCCTCAAGCCCCCGAGTCCCGAAGCCGTCAAGCCCTCAAGCCCCCGAGTCCCGAAGCCCTCAAGCCCTCAAGCCCCCGAGCCCCGCAGCCCCCGAGCCCCGCAGCCCCAACCAAAGCCCCACAACCCCAAAGCCCCACAGCCCCGCGGCCCCGGAACTCCGCACCCCCAGACCCTCAGCCCCCGGAGCCCCACGCCCCGGAACACCCCCTTCCACTTTCGGTCAATCGAAGACGAACGGTGACGGAGTGCGTGCGTAATGTGATGTGCTGGGATCGTTCGTGCCTACGGGCATGAGCGAGTGACATACGACAAGCACATAGCTCGAGGGAGGGGCGCCCATGAGTGCGGAGCGGATCCGCCGCTGGGAGTCGGGGGCACTCGCCCACGCCGTGAACGATCCCTTCGGGCAGGGGCCCCTCCCTGGCTGCGCGGCAGCGAGACGTACTTCGGCGACACCGGCCAGGTCGTCCCCTGGTACGTGGAGACGGACCCGGAGCAGCCCGTCGCCCGCCGCCTCCCGGGGCAGGGCGGGCCCGGCATCCCCGCCCCCGCCGCTCCGGTTCCGCCGGACCCCGCGCCGCCGACGACGTACACCGCCAGATCAAAGGTTTCAGCTCCGCCGGCGCGGTCGCCCCGGGGGACTCCATCGACTTCCGCGTCACCGTGGACCCGCCCCAGCCGTTCGACGTGGACGTCTACCGCATCGGCCACTACAACGGCGAGGGCGCCACGAAGATCACCTCCAGTCCGCGCCTGTCCGGCCTGGTGCAGCCCGCCCCGCTCACCGCCGACCGCACCGTCTCCTGCCACCACTGGTGGCTGTCCTGGCGGTTACCGGTCCCGTCGTACTGGAACGCCGGCGCGTACGTCGCCGTCCTCACCACCGCCGACGGCTACCGCTCGCACATCCCGTTCACCGTCCGCGACACCCGCCCCGCGGACCTCCTCCTCGTACTGCCCGACGTCACCTGGCAGGCGTACAACCTGTACCCGGAGGACGGCCGCACCGGCGCGAGCCTCTACCACGCCTGGGACGAGCAGGGCCGGCTGCTCGGCGAGTCCGACGCCGCCACCACCGTCTCCTTCGACCGCCCCTTCGCGGGCGCCGGCCTCCCGCTGCACGTCGGCCACGCCTACGACGTCATCCGCTGGGCCGAGCGCTACGGCTACGACCTCGCCTACGCCAACGCCCGCGACCTGCACGCCGGCCGGACCGACCCCGCCGGCTACCGGGGCGTGATCTTCCCCGGCCACGACGAGTACTGGTCGGCGCCGATGCGCACCGCCGTGGAGCGCGCCCGGGAACACGGCACGTCCCTCGTCTTCCTCTCCGCCAACACCCTGTACTGGCAGGTCGAGCTGGCCCCTCCCCGTCCGGCCGCGCCCGCCTGCTGACCTGCCGCAAACGCCAGGGCCCGGGCAAGCCGGCCCTGTGGCGCGAACAGGACCGGGCCGAGCAGCAACTCCTCGGCATCCAGTACGCCGGCCCCGTCCCGCGGCCGTATCCGCTGATCGTCCGCAACGCCGGCCACTGGATGTGGGAGTCGACCGGAGCCCAGGAGGGCGACGGCATCGAGGGCCTGGTCGCCGCCGAGGCCGACCGCTACTACCCGCGCACCCCGCTGCCCCCGCACGAGGAGCGCGTGCTGCTCGCCCACTCCCCGTACGCCGACCGCCAGGGCGCCCGCCGCCACCAGGAGACGTCCCTCTACCGGGCCCCTCCGGCGCCTGGGTCTTCGCCTCCGGCACCTTCGCCTGGTCCCCCGCCCTGGACCGTCCGGGCCACACCGACCCCGTGTCCAGCGCGCCACCGCCAACCTCCTCGACCGCATCTGCAAACGCGACTGACCGGGCACGCGGCCACCCCGTACGGAGAACCGTCCGCGCATACGGGAGAATCGACGTACCTGTACAGAACCACGCGGAGGAACCGTGTCCGGATTCGTAGAAAAGCCCGAGCCGATCCAGGTTCCGGGCCTGGCGCATCTGCACACCGGCAAGGTGCGCGAGCTGTACCGGAGTGAGGCGGGCGACCTCGTGATGGTCGCCAGCGACCGGGTGTCCGCCTACGACTGGGTGCTGCCGACCGAGATCCCCGACAAGGGCCGGGTCCTCACCCAGCTCTCCCTGTGGTGGTTCGACCAGCTCGCCGACCTGCTTCCCAGCCATGTCCTGAGCACCGACCTCCCGGCCGGCGCCCCCGACGACTGGGCGGGCCGCACCCTGATCTGCAAGTCGCTGACCATGGTCCCGGTGGAGTGCGTGGCCCGCGGCTACCTCACCGGTTCGGGCCTCGCCGAGTACCAGGAGACCCGTACGGTGTGCGGCCTCGCCCTCCCCGAGGGCCTGGTCGACGGCTCCGAACTGCCCGCCCCGATCTTCACCCCGGCCACCAAGGCCGCCGTCGGCGAGCACGACGAGAACGTCTCCTACGAGGAGGTCGCCCGCCAGGTCGGCGCGGAGACCGCCACCCAGTTGCGCCAGGCCACCCTCGCCGCCTACTCCCGCGCCCGGGACATCGCCCGCGACCGGGGCATCATCCTCGCCGACACCAAGTTCGAGTTCGGCTTCGACGGCGACACCCTGGTCCTCGCGGACGAGGTGCTCACCCCCGACTCCTCCCGCTTCTGGCCGGCCGAGGAGTGGGAGCCGGGCCGCGCACAGCCTTCGTACGACAAGCAGTTCGTACGCGACTGGCTGACCTCCGCCGAGTCGGGCTGGGACCGTGAGAGCGAGCAGCCCCGCCGCCGCTGCCGCGGCAGATCGTGGACGCGACCCGCGCCAAGTACGTGGAGGCCTACGAGCGCCTCACCGGCACCACCTGGAGCTGAGCGCACGACGAAGGCCCCGGTCGAACCGACCGGGGCCTTCCATGGAGCGAACGACGAGGTTCGAACTCGCGACCTCAACCTTGGCAAGGTTGCGCTCTACCAACTGAGCTACGTTCGCATGCGCCGTGGCGCGAGAACCACTATACCCAACCCGCTCCTGCGCGAGCCGAACCGCGGTATGACGGTTCTCCGCGCCGAGCTTGGAGACGGCGGAGGAGAGGTAGTTCCGCACGGTCCCCTGGGACAGCGCGGCCCGCTCCGCGATCTCCGCGACGGGCGCGCCGTCCGCCGCGAGCTCCAGTACCTCGGCCTCGCGGGCGGTCAGCGGCGAGTCACCGGCGGCGATCGCGTCGGCGGCCAACTCGGGGTCGACGTACCGGTTTCCCGCGTGCAGGGTACGGATGATCTCGGCGAGCTGCCGGGCGCTGACGGTCTTGGGCACGAAACCGCGCACTCCGGCCGTGAGCGCCCGTTTCAGATGGCCGGGCCGGCCGTGACCGGTGACGATCAGCACCCGGCAGCCGGGCAGCTCCGTCCGCAGCGATGTGGCGACCTTCACACCGTCGGCGCCGGGCATCTGCAGATCCAGTACGGCGATATCGGGGACGTGCGCCCGCGCCATCGCCAGCGCCTCCGGTCCGGAGGCCGCCTCGGCGACCACGAGGAGGTCGTCCTCCAGGGACAGCAGGGCGGCCAGCGCGCCCCGGATCAGATGCTCGTCGTCGGCGAGCAGCACCCGGACGACGTCCGTCACGACGCCACCTCCAGCGCCGCCTCGGCCGTCTGTGCCGTCAGCGGGACCTCCGCGACCAGCAGGAACACGCTCTGTCCGGCGAGCCCGGCGTTCAGCGTGCCGCCCACCGCCGCCAGCCGCTCGCGCAGCCCCGCGAGTCCCGAGCCGCCCTTGCCGGACGGAGCCACCGCCCCGTCGTTCGACACCGTCAGCACCACACGCCCCTCCGGTCTCCGCACCGACACGGTGCACTTCTTGGCGTCCCCGTGCCGCAGCACGTTGGTGGTCGCCTCCCGGACGACCCAGCCGAGGGCCGACTGCACCTCACCGGGCAGTCCGGCCGTGTCGCCGGTGACCTCGCAGTCGATCCCGGCCGCCCTCAGCACTCCCCGCGCGCCGCTGAGTTCGGCCTCCAGGTCGACCTCCCGGTAGCCGCGCACCACATCGCGCACCTCCCGCTGGGAGTCGTGGGCGATGCGCTGCACCTCGATCATCTGCTCCACCGCCTCGGGCCGCTCGCGCCGTGCCAGTTGCACGGCGAGCTCGCTCTTGAGCGCGATCACGGCGAGGTTCCGTCCCAGTACGTCGTGCAGGTCCCGCCCGAACCGCAGCCGCTCCTCGGCGACGGCCAGCCGGGCGCGGGTCTCGCGTGCCTCGTCGAGGGCGAAGACGGCGTTGAGCAGCCAGACGGAGAAGACCGCGGTGAAGGCGATGAAGCCGGCGCCGGCCAGCACGAACGCGGCCGTCCCCAGCGCGACGACCCCGGGCGCGCCCAGCGGCAAGGACAGGAGGCCCGCTCCGGCCCCGAACCCGCCGACGAGGGCGAGGACGCGCCGCCGGTCGCGCATCCCGAGCGCGATCAGGCCCCCGCCGAAGCTGAGCGCGCCCCCGAAGACCGAGCCCGCGGCGCCGTCGACGCCGTTGCCCGGGGGCCGTGCTCGGCGATGCCGACGGCGGCGACCGCGAGCGCCGTGCTCAGGACGCCGTACGTCCACAGCAGCCGTACGGGCTGGGGGCGCCGGCCGCGGGTCCAGTCCACGGCCCGGGAGACGACCCTCATGCCCATGGCCGCGTGCATCGTGACCAGGAGCAGCAGGACGACGGCGAGCCGCCCTCCCGCCTGGGAGAAGGCCGCGAGCCCGATCGCGGTCACCTCACTGAGACAGATGAAGTGGAACGACCACCTCGTGTACGTCTCGACCTTCGCCGGTGTGCTCTTGCGCCGCCACCAGCCGCCCGGCCTGCTCATCCGCTCCCGCTCCCTGCCCTCGCGTACGTCAGCGTCGGGGTTCCCAGCGGAACCACCGCCGTACAGCAAACACCGCCAGCAGGGTCCAGGCCACCGCCGTCGCGAGGGCGGCCAGGGTCTCGGCCCCGGACAGGCCGCCGGTCCAGCCGCCGCGTACCAGGGTGACGACGGGGTCAGCGGCAGCAGCTCGCAGACGGAGGCGAGCCGGTCGGGGAGGAAGTCCAGCGGGACGAACATGCCGGAGCCCATCATCGAGATGAGCAGCAGCGGCATCGGCGTGACCTGGGCGCTCTCGGCGGTGCGGGTGTACCCGGCGGTGGCGGCCGCGAGCCCCGCGCAGATCGCGATTCCGAACAGCAGGCCCAGGACGGCCAGATGCGGTGCGGACGGTGCGGGCATGTCCAGCAGCGCGACGCAGGCCGTGATCAGTGCCAGGCACTGCGTCAGTCCGATGAGGACGGACGGCAGCGCGGACCCGGCGAGGATCTCGGCGTCCCGCAGCTCACCGGTGCGCAGCCGCTTGAGCACCAGTTCCTCGCGGCGGACGACGTAGACGCCGACGAGGGCGGAGTACACGGCGAACAGCAGGGAGAAGCCGACGGCGGCCGGCAGGACGACGGTGCCGGGGTCAGTCCCACCTCGGCGAGGTCCATGTTCTGGGCGGCCGACCGCACGCTGAGCGGCAGGACGAGCGGCACGAACAGGGCGGCGACGAGGGTGCCCTTGCTGCGGCCCAGCAGCGTCAGTTCGGCGCGGGCGAGCGCGGTCATCCGGCTCACCGGTGTGGTCATGGCCGTGCTCATGCCGCGTACTCCTTCTTCGTCGCCATGGCGGTCGACGTGTCCTTGGCGATCTGGAGGAACGCCTCCTCGAGGGATGCCGAGCGCACATCCAGCCTGCGCAGTTCCACCCCGGTGTCCTGTGCCCACGTCAGCAGTCCGGTGGCGGCGCGCTGCAGCTCGCGGGTGCGCAGCCGGACCATCCGGCCGTCGACGGCGTGGTCGCTCACGCCCAGCGCGGCCAGGGGCGGCAGGTCGCCCACGAGGTAGCCGTCGGGGAGTTCGAAGGTGATCCGGGACGGTTCGGTGGCGGTCACCTCGGCCGGGGTGCCGGTGACGGCGATGCGGCCCTCGTGCATGATCGCGAGCCGGTCGGCGAGGTTCTCGGCCTCTTCCATGTAGTGCGTGGTGAGCAGGACCGTCGTACCGCGGTCGCGCAGGGCGCTCACCAAGTCCCAGGTGTCGCGGCGGCCTTCGGCGTCGAGTCCGGTGGTGGGCTCGTCGAGGAAGAGCACCTCGGGGTCGCCGAGCAGGGCGAGCGCCAGGTCCAGCCGGCGCCGCTGGCCGCCGGACAGCTGCTTCACCCGGACGCCGGCCTTCGCCTCCAGGCCGACCAGCGCCAGTACCTCCGCCTCGGGGCGGGCACCACTGACGCAGCCGGCCCACATGCGGGCGGTCTCGGCGACGGTCAACTCGGAGGGAAGCCCCTTCCTGGAGCATCACGCCGGTGCGGGGCCGGACGGCGGCCCGCTCGGTGTGCGGGTCGTGGCCGAGGATCCGGACCTGTCCGCCGGCGGGGGCGGCGAGCCCTTCGAGGAGTTCGACGGTGGAGGTCTTGCCCGCGCCGTTGGTGCCGAGCAGGGCGAAGATCTCGCCGCGCCGTACCGAGAAGTCGATCCCGCGGACCGCTTCGAACCCGCCCCCGTAGACACGTCGCAGGCCGGTGACCTCAATCACGTGTTCGTGTTCGTTCGCTTCCATGCTTCGAGCATTCCGGCGGCGGGAGCGGTCCGGCAGTGCGGGCTGTCATCACCGGGCATGACAAATGTCAGACGGACGCCGGAGGGGATCCGTACGACAAAGACCCCGGTCGATGACCGGGGTCTTGATCTGGAGCGGACGACGAGGCTCGAACTCGCGACCTCAACCTTGGCAAGGTTGCGCTCTACCAACTGAGCTACGTCCGCATTGCTCCCGACCGGCTCTCACCGATCGGCGCGGGCACCAGCCTACCTGATCCACCCCCATAGGGGGACCCCGAAGGGGCCGGTACGGCTGTGCAGAGCGGGTGACAGGGATCGCACACTGCGCCTTCCCCTGGAAGGGGATGTTCTACTACTGAACTACACCCGCATGCACTTCGGGGCTTCGGCTTTTCGGCCTCGCCCCTCGGCGTGCTCCAGACTCTAGCTGATCAGCGGGGTGCTGCGCAAGTCGGTTGCCGCGAGGGACGGGTGACCGGCCGTCGGGACGGGTCACCCGAACGGTCTACCCCGGCCGGCGCACCGCGCGGCCGTCTCGCGCGCGGCCGCATCGCCGCAGAGCTCACCGCGCGGCGGCGAACGCCTCGTAGACCTTCTTGGGGATTCGCCCGCGCGCGGGAACGTCCATCTTGTGCGCCTGGGCCCAGGCGCGGACCGCGGCCGGGTCCGGGGCGATCTCCGTCTGCCGGTACGCCTTGCCGGAGCGCGACCGCTTGCGGCCGGCGTCCACGTAGGGCTCGAGCGCCGTACGCAGTTTCCTGGCATTGGTTTCATTGAGGTCGATCTCGTACGACTTGCCGTCCAGTCCGAAGGCGATCGTTTCCGCCGCTTCCGAGCCGTCGATGTCGTCAAAGAGAGTGACCACGACCTTCTGCGCCACGAATATCGGTCCCTTCATGCGACACCTCTCGTCCGGACGTCCGTGATGACGTGCCGGGACATCGTCGAGATGTCGGCTGTCCGCCTGTAATCGGGCAAAGTATCTGCTAATGACAATTCATTTGTACAGTGCTCGGCATTGCAATGTGAAGCCCGACTAAATCTGTCCGCGTGTCCGGGGCGCAATAGCGATGTGCGGGCGAACGGAGATCTTTCCCGGATCTTTTCCCGGACGTCTCCCCGCGGCGCCTGATCGTGATCGCGCTCACGTAGATTCCTCCAACTCTACTCGCGTAGAAATTTTGTGCGGGTAGTCTGAAGGAACCTGCTCAGCACCACACACCGGGAGTGCCAGTGGCACGCGTCGTAGTCGACGTCATGCTCAAGCCGGAGATCCTCGACCCCCAGGGCCAGGCGGTGCAGCGCGCACTGCCGCGCCTGGGTTTCGAAGGGATCTCGGACGTCCGCCAGGGAAAGCGATTCGAACTGGAAGTTGACGGGCCGGTCGACGAGGCCGCGCTCGCCCGTATCCACGATCTTGCGGAATCCTTCCTCGCCAACACCGTGATCGAGGACTTCACCGTACGGGTCGAGGAAGTCGCGGAGGCCGCGAAGTGACCGCTCGTATTGGCGTCGTCACTTTCCCCGGCAGTCTCGACGACCGGGACACGCAGCGCGCGATCCGCGTCGCCGGCGCCGAACCCGTCGCCCTCTGGCACAAGGACAAGGACCTCAAGCAGGTCGACGCCGTGGTGCTCTGCGGTGGTTTCTCGTACGGCGACTATCTGCGCGCGGGCGCCATCGCGCGCTTCTCGCCGGTGATGGACACGGTCATCGACCAGGCCAGGGCGGGCCTGCCGGTGCTCGGCATCTGCAACGGCTTCCAGATCCTCACCGAGGCGCACCTGCTCCCCGGCGGCATGCTGGGCAACGACCACCTGCACTTCATCTGCCGCGACCAGAAGCTGCGGGTGGAGAACGCGGACACCGCCTGGACCGCCGACTACACGGCCGGCCAGGAGATCCACATCCCGCTGAAGAACATGGACGGCCGCTATGTGGCCGACCGGCGGACGCTGGACGAGCTGGAGGCCGAGGGCCGGGTCGCCTTCCGCTACCTGGACGTCAACCCCAACGGCTCGCTCAACGACATCGCCGGCATCACCAACGCGGCGGGCAACGTCGTCGGCCTCATGCCGCACCCCGAGCACGCCGTCGAGTCGCTGATCGGTACGGGCCGTACCGACGGCCTGCCGTTCTTCACCTCGATTCTCAAGAAGCTGGTCAACGCATGAGCCGGACGCCTCTGGACACGGTCGAGCACGCGGCCGCGACCCCGACGTCGAGCTGCCCTGGGCCGAGCTGGGCCTGAAGCGGGACGAGTACGAGCGGGTGGTGGAGATCCTCGGCCGCCGCCCGACCGGCGCCGAGCTCGCCATGTACTCCGTCATGTGGTCCGAGCACTGCTCGTACAAGAGCAGCAAGGTGCATCTGCGCCAGTTCGGCGAGAAGGCCCTCGAGTCCGACGCGATGCTCGTCGGCATCGGCGAGAACGCCGGTGTCGTCGACGTCGGCCAGGGCTACGCGGTCACCTTCAAGGTCGAGTCGCACAACCACCCCTCCTACGTCGAGCCCTACCAGGGCGCGGCCACGGGCGTGGGTGGCATCGTCCGCGACATCATCGCCATGGGCGCCCGCCCGGTCGCCGTCGTGGACCCGCTGCGCTTCGGCGCGGCCGACCACCCCGACACCAAGCGCGTCCTGCCGGGCGTCGTCGCCGGCATCGGCGGCTACGGCAACTGCCTGGGCCTGCCCAACATCGGCGGCGAGGTCGTCTTCGACGCCTGCTACCAGGGCAACCCGCTGGTCAACGCGGGTGCCATCGGCGTCATGCGGCACGAGGACATCCACCTCGCGAAGGCGTCCGGGCCCGGCAACAAGGTCATCCTGTACGGCGCCCGCACCGGCGGCGACGGCATCGGCGGCGCCTCGATCCTCGCCTCCGAGACCTTCGACGACGCGAAGCCCTCCAAGCGTCCCGCCGTCCAGGTCGGCGACCCCTTCCAGGAGAAGCTCCTCATCGAGTGCACCCTGGAGGCCTTCCAGGAGAAGCTGGTCGTCGGCATCCAGGACCTCGGCGCGGCCGGCCTGTCCTGCGCCACGTCCGAGCTGGCCTCGAACGGCTCCGGCGGCATGCGCGTCGTCCTCGACGACGTACCGCTGCGCGACTCCACGCTCTCGCCCGAGGAGATCCTCATGAGCGAGTCGCAGGAGCGCATGTGCGCGGTCGTCGAGCCGGAGAAGGTCGACCGCTTCCTCGAGATCTGCGAGAAGTGGGACGTCATCGCCACCGTCATCGGTGAGGTCACCGACGGCGACCGGCTGGAGATCTTCTGGCACGGCGGCAAGATCGTCGACGTCGACCCGCGCACGGTCGCCCACGACGGCCCGGTCTACGAGCGCCCGTACGCCCGCCCGTCCTGGCAGGACGCGCTCCAGGCGGACGACGCGAACAAGCTGCCCCGGCCGCGGACGTCCGACGAGCTGAGGGACCAGGTCCTCCAGCTGGTCGGCTCGCCCAACCAGGCCTCCAAGCAGTGGATCACCCAGCAGTACGACCACTTCGTGCAGGGCAACACCGTCCTCGCCCAGCCCGAGGACGCGGGCATGATCCGCGTGGACGAGAAGACCGGTCTCGGCGTCGCCATCGCCACCGACGGCAACGGCCGCTACGCCAAGCTCGACCCGTACACGGGCGCGCAGCTCGCGCTGGCGGAGGCGTACCGCAACGTGGCGACGACCGGCGCGAAGCCGCTGGCCGTCTCCGACTGCCTGAACTTCGGCTCGCCGGAGGACCCGGCGGTCATGTGGCAGTTCGCGGAGGCCGTACGCGGTCTGGCGGACGGTTGTCAGCAGCTCGGCACCCCGGTCACGGGCGGCAACGTCTCCCTGTACAACCAGACGGGCGAGACGGCCATCCACCCGACCCCGGTGGTGGCGGTGCTGGGCGTCATCGACGACGTGGCCCGGCGTACGCCGGTCGCCTTCCAGGAGGACGGCCAGCTGCTGTACCTGCTGGGCGACACGCGTGAGGAGTTCGGCGGCTCGGCCTGGTCCCAGGTCATCCACGACCACCTCGGCGGCCTGCCCCCGAAGGTCGACCTGGAGCGTGAGCGGCTGCTCGGCGAGATCCTGATCTCCGCCTCCCGCGACGGCATGATCGACTCCGCGCACGACCTGTCCGACGGCGGTCTGATCCAGGCGGTCGTCGAGTCGGCGCTGCTGGGGCAGAAGGGCGCGCGGCTGGTCGTCCCGGACGGCCTGGACGCGTTCACCTTCCTCTTCTCGGAGTCGGCGGGCCGCGCGATCGTCGCCGTCCCGCGCTCGGAGGAGGTTCGCTTCAACGACATGTGCGGTGCCCGGGGCCTCCCGGCCACCCGCATCGGCGTGATCGACGGAGACACAGTCGAGGTCCAGGGCGAGTTCACCCTCCCTGACCGACCTGCGCGAGACCCACGAGGCGACGATCCCGGCCCTGCTGGCCTGACCCTCGGCTCGTTACAGACGCGGCCCCCGACCGGTCCTCCGGTCGGGGGCCGCGTACGTGGAGCGGCCTCGGGTGGGTGCGGCCCTTGCCCGGTTGCCGGGCGGGGGCCGGGGCGTGGAGAGGCAGCGCCCCGGGCGTTCGGGCCGGCGGCCGGGGAGCCGGAGGGCGCGCTGTCGCCGGCCGGACCGCGCGAGGCCGGCGGCCCGCCCTCGGCTCCCCGCGTCCGCGGCTCCGCCCCTGTCCGCCGGACGGGGCCGTGACCTGGCCCGGAGACGCTGCCTGCCACCCGATCGGCGCCGTCGGCCGGGCTCGGCGGGCCCCGGCCGGGCGGACTGCTGCCGCGCCGCCGGCCGGGGCCGCCGTGCCGGGTCCGGTGCCGGAGGCGTGGACGGTGCCGGCCACCCGATCGGCGCCGTCGGCCGGGGCTCGGCGGGCCCCGGCCGGGCGGACTGCTGCCGCGCCGCCGGCCGGGGCCGCCGTGCCGGGTCCGGTGCCGGAGGCGTGGACGGTGCCGGCCACCCGATCGGCGCCGTCGACCGGGGCTCGGCGGGCCCCGGCCGGGCGGACTGCTGCCGCGCCGTCGACCGGGGCCGCCGTACCCGGGCCGGTGCCGGAGGCGCCCGCATAGGCTGCCGTCATGCCACCGGCCAAGAAGCGCGCCCGTTCCTACGACGCCGTCAAGACCCGTGCCGCCGTGCTCGCGCAGTTCGGGAACGTACGGGAGGCCGTACGCGGCCTCACCCCGAGCAGCTCGCGCTGCCGACCCGGCTCGGGGACTGGACCGTGCGGGAACTGGTGGCGCACATCGGGATGGCGCTGACCGCCGTGGACCGGCTGCTCGGCGAGCCGGAGCCCGCGCGGCAGGACGGCCGGCTGGTCGACTGGCCGTTCGCCATCGGCGCGCACGCGGACTCCATCGCCGCGACCGCCCGACGGCTCGCGGCCGAGCACCCCGGCCTCGGCGCCCACCTCGACGAGGTCGAGCGGCGCTTCACCGACCGCCTCGACACCCACCCCGGCAGCCGGCTGCTCCCCACAGGCGCGGGCGCGCTGCCCCTGGCCGACTACCTCGTCACCCGCACCGTCGAGCTCGTCGTCCACACCGACGACCTGAACGCCGCCGTCCCCGGCCTCGACATCCCGTACGACCGTCAGGCCCTCGCCGCCTGCACCCGGCTGCTCGCCGACGCGCTCGCCGCGAAGGCACCCGGCGGCTCGACGGAGGTGCGGATCCCGCCGTACGCGGTCGTGCAGTGCGTGGAAGGGCCGAGGCACACCTGGGGCACCCCGCCGAACGTCGTCGAGACCGACCCGCTGACCTGGGCGCGGCTGGCCGCCGGCCGTACGGCGTGGCACGACGCGGTGGCCGGCGCCAAGGTGAGCGCGAGCGGGGAGCGGGCGGACCTGGGACCGTATCTGCCGCTGCTGGCCTGAGCTCCCGGGCGGGAGGAACCACCCGCGCCCCGCCCCCGTCGAATCGACATGTACAGGCAGAAGCAGCAGCAGCGCATGACCCTGACGGCCGTCGCCGCGCTCGTCGTCCCGCTCGCGGCTGCCTGCGGCGGCGAGCAGGCGGGGGCCGGCAGCGGCACCGCGCGGGCGAAGGAACCGGTCACCGGTGTCCGCTGGACCGTCGACAGCGTCACCGTGGACGGCACCACCCACCGCGCCCCCGGCGGAGCGAACCTCACCCTGGACGACGAGGGCGGCGCCGAGGGCAGCTACGGATGCAACCTGTTCAAGGGCCGGGCCGTCGTCGAAGGCGACCGCGTCCGGTTCGGCGACCGGGAGACCACCCTGCGGGCCTGCCACGCGCAGATCATGGACCTCGAACGCACCCTCGCCGAGACCCTCGGCGACGGCGCTCTCCGGACCGACGCGCACGACGGCCGCCTCACCCTCACCACCGCGTCCGGTGACACCGTCCGCCTGACCAGGGCCGAGGACACCCCGCTGTACGGCACCGAGTGGACCGTCACCACCCCGCCCTCGAGCACCGCGCCCACCTCACCTTCGACAGGAGGGACGGCACCGTCGCCGGCCGCCTCGGCTGCAACCAGGTGAACGCCGACGCCACCGTGCGCGACGGCCATATCACCCTCGGCGTGCCGTCCCTGACCCGAATGGTGTGCGAAGACTCACTCATGGACGGCGAGAAGGCGCTGACGAAACTGTTCGGCGGCACCGTGGACTACCGCATCGAAGGCCAGACCCTCACGCTGACCAGCCAAAACGGCACGAGTGTCCGGGCCGTCGCACAGCCCTGATCCGCCGCCGGGGCCGTATCCCGCATTCGGACCAGCGCCCGGCCTCGCCTACACTCGGAGGCGTGCCACGTGGTGACGGACGACTCAACCACGACCTGCTCCCCGGCGAGAAGGGCCCCCAGGACGCTTGCGGCGTCTTCGGTGTCTGGGCTCCGGGCGAAGAGGTCGCCAAGCTCACGTACTTCGGGCTCTACGCCCTCCAGCATCGGGGCCAGGAATCCGCGGGAATCGCGGTCAGTAACGGCTCCCAGATCCTCGTCTTCAAGGACATGGGCCTCGTGTCCCAGGTCTTCGACGAGACCTCTCTCGGTTCGCTCCAGGGTCATATCGCGGTCGGACACGCCCGCTACTCGACCACCGGCGCCTCCGTGTGGGAGAACGCCCAGCCGACGTTCCGCGCCACCGCGCACGGATCCATCGCGCTCGGCCACAACGGCAACCTGGTCAACACGGCGCAGCTCGCCGAACTGGTCGCCGAACTCCCCAAGGAGAACGGCCGCGCCCCCAAGGTGGCGGCCACCAACGACACCGACCTGATCACCGCCCTGCTGGCCGGCCAGCGCGCCGCCGACGGCGAGCCGGTGACCGTGGAGCAGGCCGCGCACGTGGTCCTCCCGAAGGTCCAGGGCGCCTTCAGCCTCGTCTTCATGGACGAGAACACCCTCTACGCCGCCCGTGACCCGCAGGGCATCCGCCCGCTGGTCCTCGGCCGCCTGGAGCGCGGCTGGGTCATCGCCTCCGAGTCCGCCGCCCTCGACATCTGCGGCGCGAGCTTCGTGCGCGAGATCGAGCCGGGCGAGTTCGTCGCCATCGACGAGAACGGACTGCGCACCTCCCGATTCGCGGATGCGAAGCCCAAGGGCTGTGTCTTCGAGTACGTGTACCTGGCCCGCCCGGACACCGACATCGCCGGCCGGAACGTGTACCTCTCGCGCGTCGAGATGGGCCGCAAACTGGCCGCGGAGGCCCCGGCCGAAGCCGACCTGGTCATACCGACCCCGGAATCCGGCACCCCGCCGCCATCGGCTACGCGGAGGCGTCCGGCATCCCCTTCGGCGCCGGCCTGGTCAAGAACGCCTACGTCGGACGTACGTTCATCCAGCCGTCGCAGACCATCCGCCAGCTCGGCATCCGGCTGAAGCTCAACCCGCTCAAGGAAGTCATCAAGGGCAAGCGCCTGGTCGTCGTCGACGACTCGATCGTGCGCGGCAACACCCAGCGCGCCCTGGTCCGGATGCTCCGCGAGGCGGGCGCCGCCGAGGTCCACATCCGGATCTCCTCGCCGCCCGTGAAGTGGCCCTGCTTCTTCGGCATCGACTTCGCCACCCGCGCGGAGCTCATCGCCAACGGCATGTCGATCGACGAGATCGGCACCTCGCTGGGCGCCGACTCGCTGGCGTACATCTCCCTCGACGGCATGATCGAGGCGACCGCCATCGCCAAGCCGAACCTGTGCCGCGCCTGCTTCGACGGCGAGTACCCGATGGAGCTGCCCGACCCCGAGCTCCTCGGCAAGCAGCTCCTGGAGACAGAGCTGGCCGCCGGCACCGCCGCCCCGGCCGCGGTCGACGCGATCCGCCGCCCGTAAGCCCTGACGGACGACAGAAAGCTCTCACAGTCATGTCCCAGAACACTGGTGCCAGCTACGCAGCGGCGGGCGTCGACATCGAAGCGGGCGACCGCGCGGTCGAGCTGATGAAGGAATGGGTGAAGAAGACCCGGCGCCCCGAGGTCCTCGGCGGCCTCGGCGGATTCGCCGGCCTCTTCGACGCCTCGGCGCTGAAGAAGTACGAGCGTCCCCTGCTCGCCTCCGCCACCGACGGTGTCGGTACCAAGGTCGACATCGCGCGGCGGATGGGCGTCTACGACACCATCGGCCACGACCTGGTCGCCATGGTGATGGACGACATCGTGGTGTGCGGCGCCGAGCCGCTCTTCATGACCGACTACATCTGTGTCGGCAAGGTCCACCCCGAGCGTGTCGCCGCGATCGTCAAGGGCATCGCGGAGGGCTGTGTGCTGGCCGGATGCGCCCTGATCGGCGGCGAGACGGCCGAACACCCCGGTCTGCTGGGTCCGGACGACTTCGATGTCGCCGGCGCCGGTACGGGCGCCGTGGAGGCCGACCGGCTGCTCGGCCCGGACCGCATCCGCGCGGGTGACGTGGTGATCGCCATGGCCTCCTCCGGCCTGCACTCGAACGGCTACTCCCTCGTCCGGCACGTGCTGCTGGACCGGGCCGGGCTCGCCCTGGACGGCCGGATCGACGAGCTGGGCCGCACCCTCGGCGAGGAGCTCCTGGAGCCCACCAGGATCTACTCGCTGGACTGTCTGGCGCTGATGCGCACCGCCGAGGTGCACGCCTTCAGCCATGTCACCGGCGGCGGCCTCGGGGCCAACCTCGCGCGGGTGATCCCCGACGGACTGCACGCGACCGTGGACCGCTCCACCTGGGCGCCCGGACCGGTGTTCGACCTGGTGGGCCGGACCGGTTCGGTCGAGCGGCTGGAACTGGAGAAGACGCTGAACATGGGCGTCGGCATGATCGCGATCGTGCCCCAGGAGTCCGTGGACGTGGCGCTGACGACGCTGGCCGACCGTGACGTGGACGCCTGGGTCGCCGGTGAGATCACCGACCGCGGCGAGCACACCACGGGTGCGACCCTCGTCGGTGACTACGCGAAGTGAACGAAGGTGTGCTGCCCGCGCGTCGCGTGTGCGGGCAGCACACCGGGCGACCCGGCCCACGGAGGCAGCACTAAACCCGGTCGGTGACCGAAGTCACCGACCGGGCTGTGATCCACGCAGGGTCAAGCGCCGCGACGGTGTTGGGAGGACGGACCGTCCTCGTCCTCGTCGTCGTCCTCATAGAGGTCGGCGTACCGTGCGTACAGATCGTCGTCTTGCTCATCGTCCTCGAAATGCTCACCGTTCGGTGGCTGGTTCGATGGCGATGCGCCCAGCTCCTCAGCCAGGCGTGAGAGGTCAGTCCCACCGCTGTTGTACTTCAGCTGGCGGGCGACCTTCGTCTGCTTGGCCTTGGCCCGGCCGCGCCCCATGGCTCGACCCCCTCAACGACGGGGCTCGACGGCCCCAGAGTCTTGACACGCGTTCATGGTCCAGAACGGACTCTCCGCGGAGAGTCCGGTCCGTAGGGCTCCCACGGTACCTGAGCCCGCGCCCATACGGTACGTCGCCCGCATGACAGGCCCACGCCCGAGACCGCCGAGACACCCTGTTCTCGCTGGTCAACCGCGATTTTAAGCACTTACCCACGGTCGACCCGCCGGGAGAAGTGAGAGTTCTCTCCAACTGCCCCCCGGCGGGTACCGCTCACACGTACGAAGGCGTCCCGAGGCCGGGCCGCCCCCGCGCGTGTCATCGCACCGGGCGTGCCTCCGCCATCCGCTGCTCGGCGATCCGGTCGGCCGCGGCGGCCGGCGGAATCCCGTCCTCCTTCGCACGTGCGAATATGGCGAGCGTGGTGTCGAAGATCTCGGACGCCTTCGCCTTGCACCGGTCGAAGTCGAATCCGTGCAGCTCGTCGGCGACCTGGATGACACCGCCGGCGTTCACCACGTAGTCGGGCGCGTAGAGGATCCCGCGGTCGGCGAGGTCCTTCTCCACCCCGGGTGGGCGAGCTGGTTGTTGGCGGCGCCACGGACGACCTTGGCGGTCAGCACCGGCACGCTGTCGTCGTTCAGCGCCCCGCCGAGCGCGCACGGGGCGTAGATGTCCAGGCCCTCGGTGCGGATCAGCGTCTCGGTGTCGGCGACGGCCGAGACACCCTCGGGGTGCCGGTCGAGAACGCGCTGTACGGCGTCCTCGCGCACATCGGTGATCACGACCTGGGCGCCCTCGGCCCGCAGGTGCTCCACCAGGTGGTGGCCGACCTTGCCGACGCCCGCGACACCGACCTTGCGGTCACGCAGCGACGGGTCGCCCCACAGGTGCTGGGCGGCGGCCCGCATGCCCTGGTAGACGCCGAAGGAGGTGAGCACGGAGGAGTCGCCCGCGCCGCCGTTCTCGGGGAGCGGCCGGTGGTCCAGCGGCACTCGCGGGCCACGACGTCCATGTCGGCGACGTACGTGCCGACGTCGCACGCGGTGACGTACCGCCCGCCGAGCGAGGCCACGAACCGGCCGTAGGCCAGCAGCAGCTCCTCGCTCTTGATCAGCTCCGGGTCACCGATGATCACGGCCTTGCCGCCGCCGTGGCCGAGCCCGGCCATGGCGTTCTTGTACGACATTCCGCGCGCGAGGTTCAGCGCGTCGGCGACGGCCTCCTCCTCGGAGGCGTACGGGTAGAAGCGCGTACCGCCGAGTGCGGGGCCCAGCGCGGTGGAGTGGAGGGCGATGACGGCCTTGAGGCCGGTGGCGCGGTCCTGGCAGAGCACGACTTGCTCATGGCCTCCCTGGTCCGAGCGGAACAGGGTGTGCAGGACGCCGTCAGATACGTCGGTCACTGTGGTGACTCCTGAGTAATAGCGGCGGGTGGGATCCGCCCCCGTAGAGGTGGCGGGGGCTGTGGCACGAGAGTAGATCCTTGTGCGCGCGACGGGGGCACCGTGTCGCGGATCACCTCCCAGTGGAGTACCGCTGTGTGACGGTTTGTCCGAGTTCGCCACCCGTCCGGGCGGAGGCCGGGCAGGTTTTCCCGGCGGTCCGCGGGGAGGGAGCAGGCGTGCCCAAGGTGTCCTCGGTGATGGTCCCCTACGCGACCTATCTGCGCGTGTACGAACCGCTGGCCGCCTTCCCGGAACCGGAGCGCGGCCACTGGGCCCGTTACGCGCGCCGCCCCGACCGCCCCTCCAGCCAGGACGAGATCCGCCGGGCCCTGGCCGGCCTCGCGGCCACCCCGCCGGCTCCGGTGCCGGCGCACGAGAGCGACGACGCGTTCGTACTGGAGTCCGACGGGGTGGTCCGTGTCTGCCCCTGGCGCACCCGGCTGCGCGGCTGGCAGGCCCTGGGCGAGCTCGCCGAGGACTTTCCGCTGCCGGTCCTGGACGCGCTCCTGCCCCCGGTCGTACGGCACCAGGCCACCCAGGACTACGAGCGCTGGCTGGCCGGCCATCCGGACGCCCGGCCGTGGATCCGCACCGCCACCTGGCAGGTGCCGATCAACTGGTTCGTGCTGTTCGCCGACGACGAGCGGGAGTACGTCGGGCGCTCCGCGGCCGAGGCGCCCGTCCTGCGCTACCGGACCCCATGGTCCAGGCCCGGCGGCGGGTGGCCCGGGGCTGCGGGCGCTGCGGGACGCCATGGACGAGAACCCGCTGATCGACGGCCTCGTGGACGTCGGGCGCTGGCTGGAGGAGTTCCATCCGCGGGCGCTGGTCGAACTGGACTACGGCGGACTGGTGCACGCGCTGCCGGACGGAGCGCTCGAGGGGACCACTCGGCGGCGGACGTGGCCGAGGGGATCGCCGCGCTGCGCCGGGGCGACGAGGAGGGCGCCGGGGCCGCGTACGGGCGTCTCGTGGAGCGCTGGCGGTCGGTTCGGAACCTGCGTTCGGCGAACTGACGTTTGACCAATCGGCGTTCATGGGGTTTCGTCTTCGCCCTGAGGTGTTCTGAGGTTCCGTCAGTACGGCGCCGGGAGTGGACGTAGTCCGCCGATCCGGGCTTATGTCCCAAGCGTGTCAAGCGTGACGGACCGCACGTACGGGGCCCTTGCGCCCCTTGCCCCTCCTCATGCCAAAATAGGACAAGGAGTCCGGGGAGGACTCCTCCGTCCTGATGTGCTCGACTATGGGCGGAATCTCAGGATTGCGAGCATGACGAGCTTTGGGGGTCTGGTGACTCCTGAACGCCGGTGTGACTGATCGTCACACTGGCGTGACTGTCCGCTATGGCATGGTCCATCGGCTTCCGCGGCTGATGAACACCTGGGAGGGCAATTCCATCGGTTTGGCCGACGTGGCTGGACAGATGGTGTAGTTGTAGTGCCGAGGACAAGCCGTTCGTCCTATAACCGACTCGACTCGCGTCCGCCATTTCGGGCAACGCGGGTCAAGGTGCAGAATTTAGAGGAAAGAACCGAGAAGGTTCGGTTCTCCCGAGGAGGCCGCTCATGACCGCTCGCACCCCTGATGCCGAGCCGCTGCTGACCCCGGCTGAGGTTGCCACCATGTTCCGCGTCGACCCGAAGACGGTCACGCGCTGGGCGAAGGCAGGCAAGCTCACGTCGATCCGCACGCTCGGCGGGCACCGCCGCTACCGCGAGGCGGAGGTCCGCGCACTGCTCGCGGGCATCCCGCAGCAGCGCAGCGAGGCCTGAACCACCGCATGAACCGGGCATAACCGGCTGGTCCCCCATCAGTCGGGACGTCCGGGAACTTGGCTCCAAGCGACGCGGGGACTGCCCCAACAGGCCCCTCGCCCAAGCCGATCAGGGCTTCACAGGCAACTGAACAAGGGTGCGTCGTCGATCGCACTGGACTCCGCCGGGTCCAGTGCGATCTTTTTTGTGCGCGGTTGGGGGTTCGGCCCGGCCTCTGCGGGCCCCGAGTGCGGGCTCTGTGAGCGGCCTTGTCGGACTCTGGGGAGGGGTGGGGGATCACCTGTGTGCCGGCGTGCGGGGACCTCTCCGAGTGGTGCAATTGCACATATTAAATTGACTTGTTGTAGGAGAGGGGTAAGTGCAGCACTTCCCGAAACTCATGCGGTGACACCCGTCACATACCAGTCGGCTTGTTGAGCGTCCGGCATATGCGCTAGAGGGAACCCGCGTCGGCGCCGGGTTGTTCCCGGGCTGGCGGGGGAGCCTCCGTCGCCATCCGCAGGAGGTGACGGCAGATCGGGCAGTGCCGGGTGAGATGGCCGTACGACGAGGCGGCCGACAGATGCGCCCGGAGCAGCGCTCGCGTCTCGTGCCTGGCCGTTGCCGCCATACGCCACCTCCGGGGGCACACGCGGCGGTGCCCTGCTTCTGGAGTACCGAGGCACGGGAGCCGCGTCAAGGCGGCGCGAGGCGGCACACACGGGCGCGTGCCGGGGGTGAGGCCCTTCGGGGCGGAGCCGGGGCGCCCGTACCGGGCGGTACGGCTGGTCACGGCTGTGGCCCGGGAGCGGTCGCACGGACGACGCCGCGCGTAAGAGTGCGGACCTTCCCCTGGTGGGGCGTTTCCTGCAGAAGGCCCGCGTCCCATGGCGGGCGCGGGCCGTCGGTCAGGTGCGGTCCTGACGGGATTTGCTGTGCTTGTTCGCGGCTTCGCCGCGGGCGCGGCCTCGGATGCGGGCGTTCCACGCAGAAGGCCCGCATCCCTTAATGGGCGCGGGCCTTCAAAAACTGCGGTCCTGACGGGATTTGAACCCGCGGCCTCCACCTTGACAGGGTGGCGAGCACTCCAAACTGCTCCACAGGACCAGGTTTCGCAGTGCGATTCCTGCGTTGCGCTGCGAGAAGGACTGTACAGGAGGTGGAGCCCGCTGGTCGAACTCACCCTGCGTACGGGCGCGGTTACGGTACCGCCGCGTCGATCGCCTTCACGATCCGCTTGTCCGACACCGGGTAAGCGGTACCGAGCGCGTGGGCGAAATAGCTGACCCGCAGCTCCTCGACCATCCAGCGGATGTCCCGCACCTGCTGAGGCACCGGCCGCCCCTGCGGCAACTGCTCCAGCAGCCACGCGTACTCGTCCCGCATCTCGTGGACCTTCGCCATGCGCGTGGTGTCCCGCTGCACGTTCGCCGGCATCTGCTGCAGGCGCCGGTCCGCGGCCACCAGATAGCGCATCAGGTCCGGCAGCCGCCGCAGCCCCGCCTCCGTCACGAACCCGGGCCGTACGAGCGCGTCGAGCTGCCCCCGTACGTCCTGGAGGTTCGGGAGCAGCGCGGGGCTCCGTACGCCCTTCAGCCGGCGTTCACAGGCCTGCCACGCCGCCAGCACCTGCTGGACCTGGCCCACCGCGCGGACCGTCGTGTCGACTATCTCCGCGCGGACCTTGTCGTACAGCTTCCGGTAGGACTCCTCGTCCCACACCGGACCGCCGAAGTCGGCGATCAGCCGGTCCGCCGCCGCCATCGCGCAGTCGTCGAACAGCGCCTGCACCGAACCGTGCGGATTCGCGGACAGCGCCAGCTTCTGCGGGTTCGTCAGCTTCTCGGATGCGAACTTCGCGGGGTTCACCGGGATCGACAGCAGGATCAGCCGGCGGGTGCCCTTCCACATCGCCTCCGCCTGCTCGGCCTCGGTGTCGAACAGCCGCACGGACACCGTGTCGCCGTCGTCGACCAGCGCCGGATACGCCTTCACCGGCTGTCCGGCCCGGCGTGTCTCGAACACCCGGGTCAGTGAGCCGATCGTCCAGTCCGTCAGCCCCTTGCGTTCCAGGGACTCGCCACCCTGGCGCTGTGCCGTGGCGGCGGCCGCCTGGGACAGCGCCTGGCGGGCCTTCGGCCGCAGCCGGAGCTTGAGCGCCTCCAGATCCTTGTCCTCGGCGACCTTGCGGCGCCGCTCGTCGACGATCCGGAACGTCACCCGCAGGTGCTCCGGGACCCGGGACCAGTCGAAGTCCTCCGCCTCGAACGGCACACCGACCATCCGCTTCAGCTCACGCGCCATCGTCACGGTCAGCGGCTCCTGCAAGGGCACCGCCCGCTCCAGGAACGCCTTCGCGAAGTTCGGCGCCGGCACGTAGTTCCGCCGGATCGGCTTGGGCAGCGAACGGATCAGCTCGGTGACGACCTCCTCGCGCAGACCGGGGATCTGCCAGTCGAAGCCCTCGTCCGTCACCTGGTTCAGCACCTGGAGCGGCACGTGGACCGTCACACCGTCCGCGTCCGCGCCCGGCTCGAACTGGTACGTCACCCGGAACTTCAGCTGTCCCTGCCGCCACGAGTCCGGGTAGTCGGCCTTGGTGACCGCCTCCGCCGACTCACGGATCAGCATCTCCCGCTCGAAGTCGAGGAAGTCCGGCTGATCGTGCCGCTTGTGCTTCCACCACGAGTCGAAGTGCGCCCCCGACACCACGTGTTCGGGGATCCGCTGGTCGTAGAAGTCGTACAGCGTCTCGTCGTCGACCATGATGTCCCGGCGCCGGGCGCGATGCTCCAGCTCCTCGACCTCGGTCAGCAGCCTGCGGTTGTCGGCGTAGAACTTGTGGTGCGTGCGCCAGTCGCCCTCGACCAGCGCGTTGCGGATGAAAAGCTCCCGGGAGATCTCCGGGTCGATCCGGCCGTAGTTCACCTTGCGCTGCGCCACGATCGGCACGCCGTACAGCGTGACCTTCTCGTACGCCATCACGGCCGCCTGGTCCTTCTCCCAGTGCGGCTCGCTGTAGGTGCGCTTGAGCAGGTGTTCCGCGAGCGGTTCCACCCACTCCGGTTCGATCTTCGCGTTGACCCGCGCCCACAGCCGGGACGTCTCCACCAGTTCGGCCGACATCACGAACCGCGGCGGCTTCTTGAACAGCGCCGACCCCGGGAAGAGGGCGAACTTGGCGTTCCGCGCGCCCAGATACTCGTTGCGCCCGCCGTCCTTGCGGCCCGTCGCGCCCGAGTCCTTGGACTCCTTCACGTCCTTCATGCCGATGTGCGACAGCAGACCGGCCAGCAGGGAGAGGTGGACATGGTCGTCCGCCGCGTCCTCCTCGTTGAGGTGGATGCCCATCTGCTTGGCGACCGTGCGCAGCTGTGTGTAGATGTCCTGCCATTCGCGGATGCGCAGGAAGTTCAGATACTCCTGCTTGCACATCCGGCGGAACGACGACGAACCGCGCTCCTTCTGCTGCTCGCGGACGTACCGCCACAGGTTGAGGTAGGCGAGGAAGTCGCTGGACTCGTCCCGGAAGCGGGCGTGCTGCTGATCGGCCTGGGTCTGCTTGTCGGCCGGCCGCTCCCGGGGTCCTGGATCGACAGGGCGGCGGCGATGACCATGACCTCACGGACACAGCCGTTCTTGTCCGCCTCCAGCACCATGCGGGCCAGCCGCGGGTCCACCGGTAGCTGGGCCAGCTTCCGCCCGGTCTGGGTGAGCCGCTTGCGCGGGTCCTTCTCCGCCATGTCGAGCGCGTTCAGTTCCTGGAGCAGCTGCACACCGTCGCGGATGTTGCGGTGGTCCGGCGGGTCGATGAAAGGAACTTCTCGATCTCGCCCAGGCCGGCCGCCGTCATCTGCAGGATGACCGAGGCGAGGTTGGTGCGCAGGATCTCCGCGTCCGTGAACTCCGGACGGGTCAGGAAGTCGTCCTCGCTGTACAGCCGGACGCAGATGCCGTCCGAGGTACGGCCGCAGCGGCCCTTGCGCTGGTTGGCGCTGGCCTGCGACACCGGCTCGATCGGCAGCCGCTGCACCTTGGTGCGATGGCTGTAGCGGGAGATACGGGCGAAGCCCGGGTCGATGACGTACTTGATGCCCGGCACGGTCAGCGAGGTCTCGGCGACGTTGGTCGCCAGCACGATCCGGCGGCCGCCGTGCTGCTGGAACACCCGGTGCTGTTCGGCGTGCGACAGCCGGGCGTACAGCGGCAGTACCTCGGTCGACCGGTACCGCTTCTTCGTCAGCGCGTCCGCCGTGTCCCGGATCTCCCGTTCACCGGAGAGGAACACCAGGATGTCGCCGGGTCCCTCCGCCATCAGCTCCTCGACGGCGTCCGTGATCGCGGTGATCTGGTCCCGGTCGGCGTCGTCGGAGTCCTCCTCGAGGAGCGGCCGGTAGCGCACCTCCACGGGATACGTCCGCCCGCTGACCTCGATGATCGGCGCGTCCCCGAAATGCCGGGAGAACCGCTCCGGGTCGATGGTCGCGGACGTGATGACGACCTTGAGGTCCGGCCGCTTCGGCAGCAGTTGCGCGAGATAGCCGAGCAGGAAGTCGATGTTGAGGGACCGCTCATGGGCCTCGTCGATGATGATCGTGTCGTAGGCGCGCAGCTCGCGGTCGGTCTGGATCTCCGCGAGGAGGATGCCGTCCGTCATCAGCTTGACGAAGGTGGCGTCCGGGTTCACCTGGTCGGTGAAGCGGACCTTCCAGCCGACGGCCTCGCCCAGCGGGGTGTCCAGCTCCTCCGCCACCCGCTCCGCGACCGTGCGCGCGGCGATCCGGCGGGGCTGGGTGTGCCCGATCATGCCCCGGACGCCCCGGCCCAGCTCCATGCAGATCTTCGGGATCTGGGTGGTCTTGCCGGACCCGGTCTCACCCGCGACGATCACCACCTGGTGATCACGGATCGCCTCGGCGATCGCGTCCTTCCGCTGGCTGACCGGAAGCTGCTCGGGATAGGTGATCGCGGGCACCCGGGAGCGCCGGCCGGCCATCCGCTCCTCGGACCCGGCGACCTCCGCCTCGATCTCGGCGAGCACGGCGGCGCGGGCCTCGGGCTTACGGATCTTGCGTGCGCCTTCCAGCCTGCGCCCGAGCCGGTGCGCGTCGCGCAGCGACAGCTCGGTGAGGCGGGAGGCGAGAAGGCCGAAGGCGGGGGCAGAGTGCGTAGACATACGGACTCCAGGATCTCATCCCGCGAAAATTCGCGGCCAATGATTTTGCCGGGGTACTGGGGCGCGTGTGGAGAGCACACAGCAAGGCCCCGATCGAAGATCGGGGCCTTTGCTGTGGCTGGGGCCGGGGTCGAACCGGCGACCTATCGCTTTTCAGGCGATCGCTCGTACCAACTGAGCTACCCAGCCGCGATGTTTCACGTGAAACATCAGCGGTCCTGACGGGATTTGAACCCGCGGCCTCCACCTTGACAGGGTGGCGAGCACTCCAAACTGCTCCACAGGACCAAGCGTGTCGTACGACAGTGTCGCACAGGGTGGTGCGTGCCCCCAACGGGATTCGAACCCGTGCTACCGCCTTGAAAGGGCGGCGTCCTGGGCCACTAGACGATGAGGGCCGACCCAGCGCGCTGCTTCGCCAAGCGTCCCCGCGCTGGGAGACGTGAGAAGCATGTGACTCCGCTTCCCCTGAAAGGTTCCGCTTCTCCCTGGCCCCGTAAGGGGTTCGGGACGGTCAAGCCCTGACCGCTGCCCTTGGGCACGACCAGACTGTACTACGGCTTCCGGGGCGCGACCAAACTGAAAAATCGCGGGTCATCGAGGGGGCGGGGCGCTACTCGACGGTGAGGAAGTCCCGCCCGTCGGCGACGGGGTGGCGCCCGGCTGGTTCTCCTCCGGGAGGTGCCGGCTCACCTCCGCCGTGGTCAGGCCGAGGCCGCCCAGCTCGATGGCGTCCCAGGCCTGCAGCCGCCGGGTGTCGCGGTCGAAGTAGAGGATCGACGTCTCGATCGGGTCCGGGTACTTGCCCTCGATGGCGCGCAGACCGCTGCCGCCGGTGGAGCCCTCGATGCGCAGCCGGGTGCCGTACTCCATGACCTCCGTCTTCTCGTGGTGGACATGGCCGGCCAGGACCAGCGGCACCGTCCCGTCGACCTCGCGCGCGGCGGACGGTTCATGAGCGATCGCCACGTCCACCGGGGTACCGGCGGTCCGCTGGTCGCGCAGGGCGGAGGCGAGCCGGGCACCGGCCAGCTCCTGGGACTGCTCGGCCCCGTTCGTCTTCGAGCGGTCGGGGGTGAACTGCGGGTCCCCGATACCGGCGAAGCGCAGGCCGGCCACCGTCTTCGCCCTGCCGTCGTCGAGGACGTGGACGTTCTTCAGGCCTTCGAGATAGCGCTGGGTGACGAGCGAGTCGTGGTTGCCGCGGACCCAGACGTAGGGCGCGCCCAGGTTCTCGATGGGGTCCAGGAAGCCGTTCTCGGCGGCGCTCCCGTGGTCCATCGTGTCGCCGGAGTCGACGATCACATCCACCCGGTACTGCTTCACCAGCGAGGCGATGATCTTCCAGCTGGCCGGGTTGAGGTGGATGTCGGAGACGTGCAGCACGCGGAGGGTCGTCGGGTCGGGCTGGTAGGTCGGGAGGGTGGAGGTGGCGTCGTAGAGCTTGGTCACATTGGTGACCAGGCGGGCCAACTCCTGCTGGTAGACGTCGAACTCGGTGACGATGCTGCGCGCGTCGCCGACCAGGGACGGGGCGGAGGAGAGCAGCCCGGAGAACTTGGGCTCCAGGACGGAGTCGGGGTTCCAGGTGGCGTACGCCGTGCCGCCGGACGCGGCCAGCAGTCCGAGGGCGAGGCCGCCGGCGGCGAGGGCGCGGCGGGGCCGGCGGTAGACGAGCAGGCCGAGGGCGGTGGCGCCGGTGACGACGGCGACGCAGGAGCGCACGGCGAGGTCGGCGGTGCCGCGGGCGATGTCGTCGGCGACCTCGTCCTGGAGGCCGGAGAGGCGCTCGGGGTGGTCGACGAGGGCCTGGGAACGCTCGGGGTCGAGCTGGTCGACGTTGACGTCCAGGCGGACGGGCGCGATGTGGCTGTCGAGCTGGAGCGCGCCCAGCGGGGACACGTTGATCTTCGTGCCGCCGGTGAGGGAGGGGCGCAGGGTCATGGTGGTGTTCATGGGGCCCACGGGGACCCGCACATCGCCGACGACGAGCAGGCCGAGCCAGGCGCCGAGCACGACCACGGCGACCAGGCCGGCCGCACGCGCCCAGGGGCGCGGCGAAGGGCCGGGACCGGCCCCCTGGGGCGGTCCGGCGGGGACCAGGGCCCGCGGGACCCGTGCGAGGCGGTGGAGGGCGTTCGGGACGGAGGAGGGGCGCGGACCATTGATCCCGTATGCCCAAGTCGGCGGCCGGATATGCGGGGCCGCGCGCACCTCGTACGGACGGTTCGTACCCGACAATGGCTGTGTGCTGGAGATGACGCGTGAGATGTTCGAGGAGCTGGTCGCCGAGGCGCTGGACCGGATCCCGCCGGAGCTGACGCGGCTGATGGACAACGTCGCGGTGTTCGTGGAGGACGAGCCGCCGACGGACGACCCGGAGCTGCTCGGGCTGTACGAGGGGACCCCGCTGACGGAACGCGGTGAGTGGTACGCGGGCGTGCTGCCGGACCGCATCACGATCTACCGGGGGCCGACGCTGCGGATGTGCGAGTCCCGGGAGGACGTCGTCGCGGAGACGGAGATCACGGTGGTGCACGAGATCGCCCACCACTTCGGCATCGACGACGCCCGCCTGCACGCTCTCGGCTACGGGTGAGCCGTACGCGTGTCTTCTTGCGGGTGGCGGGAGTTGGGGTGGTTGACCCTGTACTCCAAACGGAGGTGGCCCGTGCGCCGCTTGTACGTACCCGTCCGCCTGGCCGCCACGGCCGTGGCCGTCGCCGCTGCCGCGGGCTGCATGAGTGTGGGTGACGACGGAGCGGGCGGGCCCGCGGGGCCGTCGCACTCCGCGGGGAGTCCCGGGGGTGAGGCGGGGGACGGCGGCAGGGCGGTGCCGGGTGACGGGCCCGGCTACGGCGCCCCGGAGGCCGACGGCGCGCGCGGGGCCCGCGAGGCCGAGGGGCACGGGGACAGGGCGAAGAAGGGCAGGGCGGGGAAGACGGATTCGGCCGAGGCGTCGCCGTCACCGGGGGCGAGCGGGACCGCGCCGGACGACGGCGGACCCGGCGGTCCCGCCGGACCGACCCCCGGCGACCGGCCCGTCGCCCCGGAGCCCACGCGGACCCCCGACGCGGATCCCACCCCGGCCCCGCCCGAGCCGTCGGCCACACCCACCCCGGTCCCGCCCGAGCCGTCCTCGTCGGCCCATCAGCCGCCCGAACCCCAGTTGGAGCAGCGGGAGCCGGCACCGGAAGCGGGGGCACCCGCCTGAGCCGTTCCCCACCCGTCGAACCCCCGCTCACCAGCCGGTTTGCCTTCAAGGGTCCCGGGTGCGTATGGTGGCAGATCGTTTGATCCTATTTGCCCGGCGCCACTGCAGAGCGCGCCGTGTGGCGCGTACTCTCCCTTACCGTGGTGGACCGCATCGAGGCGGTCGTTATTGCGAATCGCGATTCACGGAGTTGACGGGCGCGTGCCGAAGAGACTCCGGAAGGTTTCGCATTCGTATGCCCATCGCCAGTACTGATCACGTCGTCGTGCCCGAGAACATCGAGAACATCGAGAACACCGAGAACCTCGAGAGCACCGAGAACACGGCGGACACCGACCTCGACGTCACCACCGAGGTGGCGGCCCCCGAGATGACCTTCGCCGACCTCGGCCTCCCCGAGGGCGTCGTGCGCAAGCTCGCGCAGAACGGCGTGACCAGCCCCTTCCCCATCCAGGCCGCGACCATCCCGGACGCCCTGGCCGGGAAGGACATCCTCGGCCGCGGCCGCACCGGCTCCGGCAAGACCCTCTCCTTCGGTCTGCCGACCCTGGCCACGCTGGCCGGCGGCCGCACCGAGAAGCACAAGCCGCGCGCCATCATCCTGACGCCCACGCGTGAGCTCGCCATGCAGGTCGCCGACGCGCTCCAGCCGTACGGCGACGTCGTCGGCCTGAAGATGAAGGTCGTCTGCGGCGGCACCTCGATGGGCAACCAGATCTACGCCCTCGAGCGCGGCGTCGACATCCTCGTCGCCACGCCCGGCCGGCTGCGCGACATCATCAACCGCGGCGCCTGCTCCCTGGAGAACGTGCGGATCGCGGTCCTCGACGAGGCCGACCAGATGTCCGACCTGGGCTTCCTGCCCGAGGTCACCGAGCTGCTCGACCAGGTCCCGGCCGGCGGCCAGCGGATGCTGTTCTCCGCCACCATGGAGAACGAGATCAAGACCCTCGTCGACCGGTACCTGAAGAACCCGGTCAGCCACGAGGTCGACGCGGCGCAGGGCGCGGTGACGACCATGTCGCACCACATCCTCGTCGTGAAGCCCAAGGACAAGGCGCCGGTCACCGCGGCCATCGCCTCCCGCAAGGGCCGCACCATCATCTTCGTCCGCACCCAGCTCGGCGCCGACCGCGTCGCCGAGCAGCTCCGCGACGCCGGTGTGAAGGCGGACGCGCTGCACGGCGGCATGACCCAGGGCGCGCGCACCCGCACCCTGGCCGACTTCAAGGACGGCTACGTCAACGTCCTGGTCGCCACCGACGTCGCCGCGCGCGGCATCCACGTCGACGGCATCGACCTGGTCCTCAACGTGGACCCGGCCGGCGACCACAAGGACTACCTGCACCGCGCCGGCCGTACGGCCCGTGCGGGCCGCACCGGCACCGTCGTCTCCCTGTCGCTGCCGCACCAGCGCCGCCAGATCTTCCGCCTCATGGAGGACGCGGGCGTCGACGCCGGCCGGCACATCATCCAGGGCGGCGCCGCCTTCGACCCGGAGGTCGCCGAGATCACCGGCGCCCGGTCCATGACCGAGGTCCAGGCCGAGTCCGCGGGCAACGCGGCCCAGCAGGCCGAGCGCGAGGTCGCCCAGCTCACCAAGGAGCTGGAGCGCGCCCAGCGCCGCGCCTCCGAGCTGCGCGACGAGTCGGACCGTCTGCTGGCCCGGGTCGCGCGCGAGCGTGGCGAGGACGTCGAGACGGTGATCGCCGACGCGGCCGAGGCCGCGGCCGAGGTCACGCTGCCCGAGCAGCCGACCGCGCGGGAGGTCGAGCGGACCGAGCGCGTGGAGCGTACGGAGACGTCGGCACCGTACGAGCGGCGCGAGCGTCGTGACGACCGGGGCGGTTTCAACCGTGACCGTGGTGAGCGTCGTGACGACCGTGGCGGTTTCCGTCGTGACGAGCGTCGTGACGACCGTGGTGGTCGTTCGTTCGAGCGTCGTGACGACCGGGGCGGTTTCAACCGTGACCGTGGTGAGCGTCGTGACGACCGTGGCGGTTTCCGTCGTGACGAGCGTCGCGACGACCGTGGTGGTCGTTCGTTCGAGCGTCGTGACGACCGGGGCGGTTTCAACCGTGACCGTGGTGAGCGTCGTGACGACCGTGGCGGTTTCCGTCGTGACGAGCGTCGCGACGACCGTGGTGGTCGTTCGTTCGAGCGTCGTGACGACCGCGGCGGCTTCAACCGTGACCGCGGTGAGAGCGGTGACCGCGGCGGCTTCCGCCGGGACGACCGCGGCGGCCACCGGGGCAGCGACCGCCCGTTCAACCGCGACCGCCAGGGCGACCGTCCGGGCTTCCGCTCCGGTTCCGGCACCGGTTCCGCCTCCACGACCGTCCGTACGGCCGTCGTGACGAGCACCGCAGCGGTGGCGGCTCCTTCGCCCGCCGCGACGACAAGCCGCGCTGGAAGCGCAACAGCTGACACGGCCTCAACCGGCCGAACGGAAGGGCCCGCACGACACCTGTCGTGCGGGCCCTTCCGCGTCGCGCGCGGACACCTTCCGACCCGTCTGCCCGATACCCGATCGGACTCACGGCCACGTCCGGCTATGCTCGTGGGGGCAACATCGCCTGGGGCCCTTAGCTCAATTGGCAGAGCAGTGGACTTTTAATCCATTGGTTGTGGGTTCGAGTCCCACAGGGCCTACCTCTCGCAGGACCGGCATCCCGCCGCCGGCCTGCCACGCGGCGCCCGGAACGGCCACAGCCGCTCCGGGCGCCGCGTCATTTCACGGGCCGTTCGTCGCGGTTCGGGTCGAGCAACTGGACGGCGATCCCGGAGAGCACCAGGCCCGCCGCGATCAGCAGGCCGTCGGGGACGATGATCCCCGCCGCGAGCATGATCACGCCGATCACCAGCGCACACCAGGCGCCCGTACGGCGGTACTCGCGGGGGCGGGCCGGACGCCGCGTCGGGCCGATGTGGTCGCCCGGCCGCGGGAGCCGACGCGACGGGGCAGGCGCGAGCAGCGGTGGGCTGCCTTCGGAGAGTGAGCGGTCGAAACGGCGGTCCTCGTGGTCGAGACGAGTGGCGAGGTCGACCCGGCGCTCGTCGTCGGACTGGGGCACGGCTCCTCCTTCCCAGGGGGCGGCCGCCCGGTGACACCGCCCACGGTCACACTCCTTGGACCCGAGGACGTAGGGTGAACCGTCGGCTTGCCGCGAACTCGGCCCGGTACAAGGGAGTTTGCCCCTGCGCCGACGTCATCACCCACCCGGCACGGCACGTCCAGCCTCGCCCGCCGCCACCCCCGCGGCCATCGGTCGCGGGCCCCATCTTCCCCGGGGGCACCCTTACACGGGCCGTGCGCGGCCAGGGGATCCGGGGAGAAAATGGGGACTGTCACCGATGGCGCGCCGCCCGTCCGGAGCACAGGCTAGGGGTGACGGCCCGCGCCGCGCCCCGGTCCGCGGGCCGTCGGTTCCCTCACGCGGGAGCCGGCCCGTGGCGAGCGGCCGATGACGAGGAGGCGGTACGGGGTGCCTCTGTTCTGGCGGATCTTCCTGCTGAACGCGGTCGTGCTGATCGTGGCCACGGCCCTGCTGCTGGGACCCGTCACGGTGTCCACACCGGTCCTGCTCACCGAGGCCGCCGTCCTCACGGTCGGGCTGGCCGCCATGCTCGTCGCCAACGCCCTGCTGGTGCGCGTGGGCCTCGCCCTGCTGCAGCGCCTGACCCGCGCCATGAACACGACCGACCTGCTCCACCTGGGACACCGCCCGGCGGTCGGCGGACGCGGCGAGATCGCCGAGCTGATCACCACGTACAACACCATGCTCGACCGGCTCGAGGACGAGCGCGCCACCAGCAGCGCCCGCGCCCTGTCCGCGCAGGAGTCCGAGCGCCGGCGCGTCGCGCGGGAGCTGCACGACGAGGTCGGCCAGTCCCTCACCGCCGTACTGCTCCAGCTCAAGCGTGCCGCCGACCACGCGCCGCCCGCCCTCGCCGAGGAACTGCGGCAGACGCAGGAGACCACCCGCGCGAGCCTCGACGAGATCCGGCGCATCGCCCGCCGGCTGCGCCCCGGCGTGCTGGACGAGCTGGGGCTGGGCAGCGCGCTCAAGGCCCTCGCCACCGAGTACGGCGGGCCCGGCCTGAGCGTCCGGCACAGCCTCGCCGCGGACCTGCCCGAGCTGGACCGGGAGTCGGAGCTGGTGATCTACCGGGTGGCCCAGGAGGGCCTCACCAACACCGCCCGCCACGCCGGGGCCCGCCGCGCCGAGCTCGCCCTCAGCCGTACGCCCGGGGTGTCGAACTCCGGGTCCGTGACGACGGCCGCGGCACCTGCGCCACCCCGGAGGGCGCCGGTATCCGCGGGATGCGGGAGCGCGCGCTGCTCGTCGGCGCCCGCCTGACCGTGGACCGCGCCGACGGCGGCGGCACCGAGGTACGTCTGGCCGTCCCCGTCCCCGCCCGCTTCCCCGCCCACGCCCTCGTCCCCCTGCGGGAGACCGCGCCCGTGCGGGATTCCGCGCCGGGACCCGTGCGGGATTGCGCCCCCGGATCCGTGCGGGATTCCGCGCCGGGACCCGTGCGGGATTGCGCCCCGGATCCGTGCGGGATTCCGCGCCGGGACCCGTGCGGGATTCCGCCCCGGATCCGTGCGGGACTCCGCGCCGGGACCCGTGCGGGATTCCGCCCCGGATCCGTGCGGGACTCCGCGCCGGGACCCGTGCGGGACTCCGCCCCCGGACCCGTACGGGATTCCGCCCCCGCGCACGCCCCGCCGCCCCCGTGAGACCGACGCCCCCGACCGGAAACGCCCAGACATGACCGACCCGGCCCCCACCCGCATCCTGCTCGCCGACGACCACGCGCTGGTCCGCCGGGGGTTCGCCTCATCCTGGACGGCGAACCGGATCTGACCGTCGTCGCCGAGGCCGCCGACGGCTCCGAAGCCCTCGAACAGGCCCGTGAGCACCGCCCCGATCTGGCCATCCTCGACATCGCGATGCCCCGCAGCACCGGTCTCCAGGCGGCCCGTGAACTCTCCCGGGAACTGCCGGGGACCCGCATCCTCATCCTGACGATGTACGACAACGAGCAGTTCTTCTTCGAGGCCCTCGCCGCCGGCGCCTCCGGCTACGTCCTCAAGTCCGTCGCCGACCGCGACCTCGTCGAGGCCTGCCACGCCACCATGCGCGGCGAGCCGTTCCTCTACCCCGGCGCCGTCAACGCCCTCATCCACAAGTACCTCGACCTCGCGCGCGAGGGCCGCAGCATGCCGGCCAAGGCGATCACCGACCGCGAGGAGGAGATCCTCAAGCTGGTCGCCGAGGGCCACACCTCGCAGCAGATCGCCGGTCTCCTCGTCATCAGCCCCAAGACCGTGGAGCGGCACCGTGCCAACATCCTGGCCAAACTCGGCCTCAAGGACCGCCTGGAACTGACCCGGTACGCCATCCGCGTGGGGCTGATCGAGCCCTGACCGGCAGACTGGTCCCCCACCCCTGCCCCACCCCGGAGTGCGCCGATGCCCCACCCGTACGTCCTGCTGTCCGCCGCCGTCTCCCTCGACGGCTACCTCGACGACACCGGCCCCGACCGGCTGCTGCTGTCCTCCCCGCCGACTTCGACCGGGTCGACGAGGTACGGGCCGGTGTCGACGCCATCCTGATCGGCGCCGGCACGATCCGCGCCGACAACCCCCGGCTGCTGGTCAACTCGCCCGAGCGGCGGGCCGCCCGCCTCGCCGAGGGGCGGGCCGAGTACCCGCTCAAGGTCACCGTCAGCGGCTCCGGCGAGCTGGACCCGGCGGCCCGGTTCTGGCACACCGGCGGCGAGAAGGTCCTCTACACCACCGACAAGGGCGCCGAGCGGGCCCACGCCCTCGGGATCGCCGCCGACGTCGTCCCGCTCGGCGGCGAGCTCGACTGGCGGCGCCTCCTGGAGCATCTGCACGCCGAGCGCGGGGTGCGGCGGCTCATGGTCGAGGGCGGTGGCACGATCCACACCCAGCTCCTCACCCAGGGGCTGGCCGACGAGCTCCAACTGGTCCTCGCCCCGCTGTTCGTCGGCGACGCGAAGGCCCCCGGCTCTTCAACCCCGGCTCCTACCAGGGCGGCCGGCTGCGGCTGGTGGAGACCCGCCCGATCGGCGACGTCGTCCTGACGCGCTACGAACCCACCGCCCCCGGCACCGGCCCGCTGCCCACCGCCGCCGACCACCACTGGCTGGCCCTCGCCTGCGAACTGGCCGCCGCATGCCCGCCCTCGCGGACGGCGTTCAGCGTGGGCGCGGTCGTGGTCGCCGCCGACGGCACGGAGCTGGCGCGCGGCCACTCCCGGGAGGGCGCCGACCCGCTGGCGCACGCGGAGGAGGCCGCGCTCGCCAAGGCCGACCCCACGGACCCCCGGCTCGCCGGCGCCACCCTGTACTCCAGCCTGGAGCCCTGCGCCCGCCGCGCGTCCCGGCCGGCGCCCTGTGCCGGGCTGATCCTGGACGCGGGGGTGCGGCGGGTGGTCACGGCCTGGCGCGAGCCGGACACCTTCGTGACGGGTGCCGACGGCAGCGGCGTACTGGAGGCCGGGGGCGCCACCGTCGTCGTCCTGCCGGAGCACGAGGACCGCGCCAAGGCACCGAACGGTCATCTGCTCGGGGGCTGAGACCGGGCCGCCGGTAATGGGTGTGCGCCATGTCCCGCTGATGGCGTACACTGGTTTCAACGACGCGGGGTGGAGCAGCTCGGTAGCTCGCTGGGCTCATAACCCAGAGGTCGCAGGTTCAAATCCTGTCCCCGCTACTGAAGGCCGAAGGCCGGAATCCTTGAGGATTCCGGCCTTCGGTGTTTTCCGTACCCGTCTTCACTCACCGTGAGCGGTCCGTCCCGCAACGCGTGAAGGCTGACGGATCATCAGAAAGAACCCGCCGTCTGAAGCGCGGTCAACTCGCCCGTTTTTGCCCGTCCGTGGCGCTTAAGTCCGTCCGAACTTCGTTAATGATCAAGAGGAACGGCTTGGAATAGTGCCCCCACGTCTATTAACGTTCGATAACGCAGCGCGGTCGTCCCAGCCGTCACAGAAGTCGGCTCCGTGCGCACGCGCCGAATCCCGCAAGGGAACCGGGGAACCACCACCATGGGGTGAATCGCGTCCATACCGTCGTGGCAACACGACGCGTATACGCGCGTAGGAGACCTTCCCGCTCCGAACCCGTCAGCTAACCCGGTAGGCGGAGACGGAAGGAAGGAGCGCGCCCACGTGGCGTCCAACCCGCCCGCCCCCGAGGCCCCGTTCAAACCGAGCGACACCTTCGCCTACGGCGCGGGCCGCACCGACGAGGGCCCCTTCGAGGAGTGGAACCCCACCGCGGACTCCTCCGTCCCGTACGTGGCCGCCACCGCGTCTCCAAGCAGCGCGGCGGAGGACTCGCCCGCAGCTCCACCGTTCTCGGCGTCGGCGTCATAGCCGCGGTCGGTGCCGGCGGCATCGCCAGCGCCGCGCCCGGCAAGCCGCCGGTCTCGATCTCCATGCCCGACCTTCCCAACGTGGGTTCCTCCTCTCCGAGGAGGAAACGCCCCAGGGTTCGTCCACCCCCTCAGCAGCATCGGCATGACCGACGCCGACACCGAGCAGGGCGCCGCCGACGCCGGTGAGGCACTGCGCGCCCGGATCATGGCGCAGGTCGAGCAGCAGCAGGACCAGGCGGAGGCCAAGGCCGCCGCCGAGGCCGTCGCCGCCGCCGAGAAGCAGGCCGCCGACGCCGCCGCCAAGGCGGAGCAGGAGGCCAAGGACAAGGCCGCCGCCGCCAAGAAGGAGGCGGCGGAGGAGGCCGCGAAGAAGGCCGAGGCCGAGCGCCTCGCCGAGCTGGCCAAGCAGTACGCGCTGCCGACCTCCTCGTACACCCTTTCCTCGACCTTCGGCCAGGCGGGCGCCTACTGGTCCTCCGGCTACCACACGGGCCTGGACTTCGCCGCCCCCACGGGCACGCTGCTCAAGGCCGTCCACACCGGCACGATCACCTCCGCCGGCTATGACGGCTCCTACGGCTACAAGACCGTGCTGACCCTCGACGACGGCACCGAGATCTGGTACGCCCACCAGTCCTCCATCAGCGTCAGCGTCGGCCAGCAGGTCAACACCGGCGATGTGATCGGCCGCGTCGGCGCCACCGGCAACGTCACCGGCGCCCACCTCCACCTCGAGGTCCACCCCGGCGGCTCCACCTCCGGCATCGACCCGCTGGCCTGGCTGCAGAGCATGGGCCTCAGCGTCTGACCCGCCCGGCCTCCGCCGACACCCCGAACACCGGCAGTCCCGACGACGTCAGGGCCGCCGGTGAGGTGTTTCCGGGGGCGGTCCGGCGGTCAGGAGCGGTAGGGGTTCGGATCGCGGCCGGGGTACGGATGACCGTACGGCTGGTGGCTGTACGGCGTCTGCGGGTGCCCGTGGCCGCTGTGAGCGCCGTAGCCCCCGTAGCCCCCGTATCCGCCGTGCACCGCCCACGGCGCCGCCGCGACCGGCACCCGGGGCGCGCTGACGCGGGCCGCGTGCTCCAGGGCGGGGTGGGCCGCCGACCGGCGGTGCCACAGCTCCAGCAGCAACTGCCGTTCCCGGGTGACGAAGTCCGTGTCCGCCCGCCCGAGCCGCCCCGGTGCCGCAGGAACGCCAGTGACGTCGCGTACGCCTCGTACTCGGCCATCGACCGCGCCGCCGCCCGGCCGCCGTACTGGCGCGCGTACCCACGGGCCAGGCGCCGCGCCCGCATCGAGCCCAGCGCGAACGGCTCGGCCGGATTCAGCCACCCGGCGGCCACGTACGCGGGCAGTTCCGCCCGTACGGTCCGCAGCTCACGCTGGCGCGTCCACACCACCAGCCAGGTCAGCAGCCCGAACACCGGCACCATGAACGCCGCGTACACCGCGATGAAGCCGTACTGGCCGAGTGTGGTGGAGCCGTTCCACAGGGCGTGCATGCCCATCGCGAGCAGCAGTCCGGCGAGCGGCAGGAGGACGCGCCGGATCCGCTGACGGTCCGGGGAGAGCGCGGCGACGCCGAAGCCGATGCCGGTGAGCACGGTGAACAGGGTGCGCGAACGGCGACATCACGATGCGCACGAAGAAGGTCGCGGCGGTGATCGAGGCGATGCCGCTGTCGCCGGTGAGCTGGTCGGTGCCGAAGGCGGTACCGAGGTAGAGGATGTTCTCGGTGAACGCGAAGCCGGTGGCGGTGACCCCGGCTATCACCACGCCGTCGAGGATGCCGGTGAAGTCGCGTCTGCGGAACAGGAACACCAGCAGGACGGCCGCGGCCTTCGCGGACTCCTCCACCACCGGCGCTATGACGGTCGCGCCCAGGGTGTCCGCGCCGGTCGGGTCGGCGGTGGCCGTCGCTATCCACCGGGTGGCGAAGCTGTTCGCGACGATCGCTATCAGCGCCGCCGCGCAGGCACCCCAGGCGAACGAGAACAGCAGATTCCGCCAGGGGCCGGATCGACCCGGTCCAGCCAGCGGAAGGCGGCGAGGAGCAGCGGCACCGGCAGGACGGCGAGACCGAGCCCGACGAGGAACCCCTGCGTCCCGGTCTGCTCCCTGACCAGCGCCAGGATGACCAGCCCGGACAGGGTGAGCAGCGTGATCAGCGCGCCGTACCGCACCCAGGGCCGCCGCCACCAGTGCGCACGCCGTGGCGCTCCGCCCGGAGCGGCGCCGGGAGGCGGCGGGTACGGAGGAGGGCTGGCGGTCACGGGATCGACCCCTAACGAGGCGGGGGCGGGCTGGATCAGGTTCGGTCTGCTGCCCGCTCGTGCGGCGATACGCGGCGGAACAGCAGGTCGTTCACGACATGACCCTTCTCCAGTCCCTGCCCCTCGAAACGGGTGAGCGGCCGGAACCCGGGACGCGGCGCGAAACCGCCGTCGGCCTGCGTGTTCTCGAATCCGGGGTGCGCGGTGAGCACCTCCAGCATCTGCTCCGCGTACGGCTCCCAGTCGGTGGCGCAGTGCAGCACCGCACCCGGTGCGAGCCGGGTCGCGGCGAGGTCGAGGAACTCCGGCTGGATCAGCCGCCGCTTGTGGTGCCGCTTCTTCGGCCACGGGTCGGGGAAGTAGACGCGCAGCCCGCCGAGGGAGTCGGGGCGAGCATCTCGCGCAGCAGGATGATCGCGTCCCCGTTGCCGACCCGTACGTTGGTCAGCCCGTGCTGGTCGGCGAGGTTGAGGAGATTGCCCTGGCCGGGGTGTGGACGTCCACGGCGAGGATGTTGGTGCCCGGGTCGGCGCCGGCCATCGCCGCGGTGGCCTCGCCCATGCCGAAGCCGATCTCCAGGACGACGGGTTTGCCGTTGCCGAAGAACTCGGCGAGGCCGAGGACCCGGCTGCCGTCGATGTCGAAGCCCCAGGCGGGCCAGAGCCGCTGCAGCGCGTCCGCCTGCCCGGCGGTCACCCGGCTGCGACGGGGCTGGAAACTCCGGATCCGCCGCTCGAAGTGCGACCCGGCGGGATCGGCCTTCGGCCCGTCCGGGAACCTGGGCTCGCCCTTGGCCCGGGTATGCCGGACGGACACCCCGGGCGGGTGCGGCGCGTCCTGGCCGGGGGCGGACTGAAGGACTTCGGAGGCATCAACGGTGTCAGACACAGTGCCTCCGATTTTACGGGCAGCGCGGGGTGGCCCTCGGGAGCGGACCCCGGGTGCGACCGGCCGGGGCCGGCGGGGACGGCGTTCGCCGGGTGCGGTGCCGTCCCGCAGGGGCCGGCCGGCCGCGGCGGTGTGCGGTGCGCGGCCGGGTACCCGGCGCGGTCGCGGCCGCCCCTGCCCGGGTGGGCGGGGGCCCGGCGGACCGGGGCGGGTCAGCGGCGGGCTGCCTCCAGCGCGGTCAGGACCCGCCGGGCCACCTCGCGGCCGATCGGCAGGGACGCCGTCGCCGCCGGGGAGGGGCGTTCAGGACGTGGACCGCGCGGGGGTCTCCTGGATCAGGAAGTCGTCCACCAGGGCGCCGTCCCGGAGGACGGCCTGGGCGCGGACGCCCGCCGGGGCGGGGATCAGGTCGTCCTCACGGACGGCGGGCAGCAACCGGCGCACGGCGCGGGTGAAAGCCTGTTTGGACAGTGAGCGGTGCAGTTCACCGGTGCCGTAGCGCCAGTGGCGGCGGGCGAGCTGCCAGGAGCCCGGCCAGGCGAGCGTCGCCCCCAGCTCGCGCGGGCGCACCGTGCGCCAGTCGTAGCCCTCGCGGGCCAGCGCCGGGACCGCGTTGGGGCCGACGTGGACGCCCCCGTCGATGCCCCGGGTGAGGTGTACGCCGAGGAACGGGAACGCCGGGTCGGGCACCGGATAGACCAGACCGCGGACGAGTTCCGGCCGGGCCAGCTCGTAGTACTCGCCGCGGAACGGCACGATCCGCGCGCCGGGCTCGTCGCCGGTGTCCCGGGCGATCTCGTCGCAGTGCAGCCCCGCGCAGTTCACCAGCGTCCGCCCGCGTACGACCTCGCCCGTGGCCGTCAGGACGGCGACTCCCCGGTCGGGGCGGCGGTCGACCCGTGTCACCCGGGCCCCGTAGCGGATCTCCGCGCCCGCCGCCCGCGCGGCCTCCGCGAGCCGCCCGGCGACCGCCGTGTAGTCGCAGATGCCGGTGGTGCCGACGTGGATGGCCGCCAGGCCCTCGACCTCCGGCTCGTACTCCGCGATCTGCGCCCCGCACAGCTCGCGGACCGCTATGCCGTTCTCCCGGCCGCGCTGGACCAGGGCGTGCAGCCGGGGCAGCTCCTCGCGGGTCGTGGCGACGATCAGCTTGCCCGTCACCGCGTGCGGGATGTCGTACTCCGCGCAGAACTTGACCATCTCCGCCGCGCCCGACACCGCGTACCGCGCCTTCAGCGAGCCGGGGCGGTAGTAGACGCCGCTGTGGATGACGCCGCTGTTGCGGCCCGTCTGGTGGCGGGCCGGTCCCGGCTCCTTCTCCAGCACCGTGACCCGCGTGCCCGGCGCGGCACGCGTGAGCGCGTACGCCGTCGACAGGCCGACGATGCCGCCGCCGATCACCAGCACGTCGCAGTCGTACGACCGCCCGGTCACCACTCGCACCACCTCCCGCGTCCGATAGTGCACTGCGCCACTGACAACGCGTTCAAACCCGGGAGGCGGTTCGTTTCGCCGGCCCGGCTCAGGCCGTCGTCATCAGCAGCGGGCGGGCGCGCTCGCGCAGCTCCACCACGCGGGGCTCGTCGCCGTAGGGCTCCAGACGGTGCAGGAGGTCCTTCACGTACTCCGTGGTGCGGGCGGACGAGATACGGCCCGCGACCTCCACCGCGCGGACGCCCTGCTCGCAGGCGGCGTCCAGGTTGCCCGACTCCAGCTCGGCGACGGCCGAGACGACCAGCCGCAGTCCGTGCGAGCGCACGAACTCCTCCGTCGGCTTCGACAGCGCCTGCTCGGTGAAGCGGCGGACCTGGCGGGGCGCCTTCAGATCGCGGTAGCACTCGGCGGCGTCGGCGGCGAAACGGTCGTAGGAGTAGAAGCCGAGCCAGGACGGGTCGCTGTCACCGGGACGGGAACGTTCCAGCCAGCTCTCCGCCGACTTCAGGGCGGTGCCGGCCGCCTGGGCGTCCCCGCGCGTGCGTGCGCCCGGGCCTCGACGAGGCGGAAGAAGCTCAGCGTGCGGGCGGTGGCCAGGCCCCGGTTGCGCTCCAGCGCGGCCTGCGCGAGGTCCACGCCCTCGTCGCCGAAGCCCCGGTAGGTCGCCTGGAGGGACATCGAGGCGAGCACATAGCCGCCCAGGGGACGTCGGCCGCCGCGCGGGCCAGCCGCAGGGCCTGGATGTAGTAGCGCTGGGCGGCCTCCTGCTGGCCGGTGTCGAAGGCCATCCAGCCGGCCAGCCGGGTGAGTTCGGCCGCCGCGCCGAAGAGGGAGCGGCCCACGTCGTCCGCGTACGAGCCGAGCAGCAGCGGGGCCGCCTCGACCCGGAGGCATTCGGGGACCATCGACGAACGCCAGTCCCCGCCGCCGTACTTGGAGTCCCAGCGCCGGGCGTCCTCGGCGGCCTCCCGCAGCTTCCGCACATCGCTGTGGCCGACTTTCAGCGGGGCGCCGGAGCCGTCGACGGGATTCGCCTCACGCGCCACCGAACTGTCGGCCGGGGTTATCAGCCAGCGCGAGGCGGGTGTGGCGTACGCGCTGACCGCGAACGAGCCCGCGAGCGACTGCCAGATGCCGCCGGAGCCGGCTCTGCGCCCCGCCAGATCCAGCCGGTACAGCTCCGTGGCGGAGCGCACCGCCTGTCCGACGTCACGCGGGAAGGCGAGGCCCACCTCGGGCGCCGGGTCCGCGTCCGCCAGCCCGATCTCGTGCAGCGGCACCGGACGGCCCAGCTTCTGGCCGATGGCGGCCGCGATCAGGTGCGGGGCCGCGCCTTGCGGCACCATGCCCTTCGACACCCAGCGCGCCACCGACGTCTTGTCGTAGCGAAGTGTCAGTCCTCGCTGTGCGCCAAGGTCGTTGACGCGCCGCGCGAGGCCTGCGTTGGAGATTCCCGCGAGGGCGAGAACGGTGCCGAGCTTTTCGTTCGGCCCGCGTTGCTCCCTGGACATGCGCCACCCCTCGACACAGACGGCTGCCGCGCTGGCATAACCATGCGGCATTCGTAAACCCAGCGTAGTTCGCCGCATCCCAAGCGTTAAGGGGCATTCTTCCGGATGGCGGGATTGTGGTCCGTACTGAAGTGCGGCTCCGATACGCGCAGTTGCGGCGTGCTCCCGTTGTGTGGCCGTGCGCCCGTGTGTGCGCTCTTCTCCGGCCATCCCGGGAGCGGTTCCATGGGCGGTGCGTGGGTCGGCCCGCTGTACTGGATCCAGTGGGCTGGGGGACACCGCCGCCTTCATCCCCGCGGGCGGCGGAACGGTCCGGGAGGCGTACTCCGTCTCCCGGACCGCACGACCGCCGAACGGTGCGGAAAGCCTGTACGGAGCGTGTTCGAGAAAGGTCTCACCGCTTCGAATTGGCTGAAAATCAACCCAGGCCCTTCCCGGCTAATTCCCGCTTCTACCCTGGTGGTTGACGGCGCGTTGAGGGTTATGGGGGCGCGTACAGGGGCGCATTCGCGTCGCGCGGCAATGGCCGGATGTACGGCGCCGCTACGGTGACCGCCGTCCGGCGGGCGCCTGTCCGGGGCGGGGCGGACACACTCCGCCGGGGCGCGTCCGACGGAGCGCATACGGCTCCGGCACCCCTACTGAGCGCCTCCTTCATGGCAGCATGGGGAACCGGTTCGTACGGTGCACTGGTTGTCCACAGCGTGTGGAGGCGGCGATGCGGTGGTTGGTGGGATGGAGCAGCACCGCCGCCGGAGCGATGGGGTTCGGCCCCAGCGGCTCCGCCGGCGCCACCGGGATGGACGGCGAGACCGTGCACCCCGTGGGATCCCAGCTGCTGTGGGGCGACCCCGACCCGCTGTGGGCGGTCGGTGACTGGCGCCCCGACGAGGTCCGCGTCGTCGCGGCCGACGAGCAGACCCGGATCGCCGTCCTCGGCACCTGCGGCGCCTCCGACGAACAACTGCGCGTCGCGCTGTTCGCCGCGCGGGGCGGCGCACTGCGGCATCTGACCGCCTGGCCGGGGAGCTACACGGCGGTCGTGCAGGTGGGCCGCCGCGTCACCGTCTGCGGCGATCTCGCCGGTGCCCGGCCGGTGTTCCACACGCCGTGGGCCGGCGGTACGGCGTACGCGACCGCCGCGCTGCCGCTCGCCGACCTCATCGAGGCCAACCTCGACTTCGGCCACCTCGCCGCGCTGCTCGCCGCCCCCGACGTACCGGCCGCGCTGTACGACTCCACCCCGTACGACGGCGTGAAACGCGTTCCGCCGGGACATTCGCTGATCCTGCGCGCGGGGGCGCGCGAGATCGCCGGGTACGAGCCCGTCGCCTCGCTCGCCGTCGCCGCGCCGCCCGCCGACCCCGACCATGCCGTGGACGCCGTGCGGGACGCCCTGGTCGAGGCCGTACGCACCCGGCTGGCCGCGCCCCGCCACGTGCCCGGCACCGGGATCGACCCCGGTCCCGTACCGGGGATGGGGCCCGCCGAGCGGCGGGCCGCCTGGGGCACGCCCGTGCCGGGCATCGGGGCCGATCTGTCCGGCGGGCCGGCGTCCGGGGCACTGGCGCTGCTGGCGGCGGGGCTGCCCGGCCGGCCGGGGACCGTCCTCGGACACGGGACCGGGGCGGGGAGCGGCTGCTCGCCGTCACCTTCAACGACCTCGTCGGCGGGTCCGGCGGCGGCCGGGACGACGACGAACTGGCGCGGGCGGGGGCACTCGCCGCGAACCCGCGGCTGCACCATGTGGTGGTCGCCGGTGAGGAGCCGACGCTTCCGTACGTCGACCTCGAGGGGCCGCTGACCGACGAACCCGGGCCCTCACTGGTGTCCGCCGCGCGCCACCGGGCGCGGCTGGCGGCGGGCAGCGCGGACCACTTCACCGGGTACGGTGCGAAGCAGGTCCTCGACGCGCATCCGGCGCGCCTCGCCGACCTGCTGATGGACCGCAAGCGCCGGCATCTGGTGCGGCCCGTCGCCGCGCTGGCGAAGGCCGACGGGTCCGTGATGGTGCCCGCGCGCGTGTACGGGGCCGCTCGGCGGCTGGCGCGTACGCCGTACCGGACGGGCCTCGAGTCGCTCGCCGAGCGGCTGTTGCAGCGGCGGCTGGACGACGACGGGCCCGGGGCGCGGCGGACGCCTCGCTGGCCGCGCTCACCTGGGGCAGACCCGGGCCGGCGGCGCGCTGGCTGACGGGGAGGCGCTGGCTGAAGTATCGGTTCGTCTTCAGGCGTCGACGCGGCGCTCCGAGGTGGGGCCCGGACAGCGGCCCGGTGACTTCCGGGCGCGCGCGGCGCTGACCCGGTACGCGGCGGATCTGCGGGTGCTGGAGCAGGCGGCCGAGATCCGGTCGCAGCGGCTGCACGCGCCGTTCCTCGACAACCAGGTCGTACGCGCGTGCCGTGCGCTGCCGGAGGCACTGCGGGTGCAGCCGGGGGCGCGGGCGTCGATCCTGCGGTCGGTGCTGGAGGGGCGGGGTGCGGGAGCTGCCTCCGGGGTGGGGTGCGCAGGGCGCCTCCGGCGGCGGTCCGGCGGGGGCGGCCCGGACGGGGCTGCGGGTGGCGGCGGACTCGCTGGTGGCGCTGTTCGACACGCCGCTGCTGGCGGAGGCGGGGCTGGTGGAGGCGCGCGTGGTGCGCAAGGCGCTGCGGAGCGCGGCGCAGGGCGAACCGCTGCCGCTGGACGGCCTGGCGGACCTGGTCGCCCTGGAGCTCTGGCTCCGCCGCCTGCTGGCCCGCCGGGGCACCTGCTGGACCGGCACCCCGGCCCGCGCCCGAGCGGTCCCGGGCGGCATCGCCCCCCAACGCGGCGCCCTGGGCGCCGGCGCAGCCGGCCCCCGCTGACACAGCCCGCGGCGCCACGCCCCCTCCGGTGCCCAAGCGTGGTGGGTGGGTGGGGCCAATGCCGGGTCGAAGGCGTCCCCCTCACCCTGACACGACCGCGCCACCCCCTCCGTGCCGCACGTCTCCGCCCTCCGCGCGTGCACCGTGCCGCACGTCTCCGCCCTCCGCGCGTGCACCGTGCCGCACGTCTCCGCCCTCCGCGTGCACCGTGCCGCATGTCTCCGCCCTCCGCGTGCACCGTGCCGCATGTCTCCGCCCTCCCCGCGGGCAGTCGTGCCGCACGCCCCCGCACTCCGCGGGCAGTCGTGCCGCTGGGGCGGCACGGGTGGGCGCGACGGCTCCCCGCAAGCGCCGGGCCGCGCGAACACCTCCCGCCCCACCCCAACGCCGCGCACCCGCAAGCGCCGGGCTGTGAGACCGGCCTCGCCCACACCGACGCGGGGCACACCGCAAGCGCCGGGCTGTCAGAGCCAACCTCGCCCGCAGCAGCGCGGGGCACGCCGCAAGCGCCGGGCAACCGAGCCGACGCCCCCGGCCCACACCAAACGCGGCGCCCCCTACGCCGGCCGAGAGCGGAGCCCCTCCAGCAGGATGTCCAGCAACCGCGAAGACGCCGCAGCCTGCTGCACCGCATCCGGCAACGACGGCGCCGCCGTAGCGATCACCAACAGCACATCGGACACCGACACATCCGCCCGCAACGCCCCCGCACCGCGCGCCCGATCCACCAACTGCCCCACGACAGACAGCAGCTCGGAGGCCCCCGCGTCATCCCCCACCAGCCGCAGCTCCCCCGACGCCTGCGTCCGCTGCTGCGGCAGCAGCGGATGTTCCTCCGCCACCCCCACCCGCAGCACCTGCGGCGGCAGCAGCCGCCCCGCGCCGGAGGCGACCGACGTCCGCAGGAACCGGGACAGCGCCGACCACGGCTCGTCCTCCTGCCCCAGCGCCGCCCGCGCCTGCTCGGTCAGCCGGGAGGTCTCCTCCTCGGCTATCCGCCGTACCAGTACGTCCTTGCTCGGGAACCGCCGGTACACCGTGCCCACACCGACCCGCGCCCGCCGTGCCACGTCCTCCATCGGAGCGCCGTAGCCCAGCTCGCCGAACACCTCCCGCGCGGCACGCAGCACGTGCTCGAGATTGCGCTGGGCGTCCACCCGCAGGGGTGTCGTACGTGCCCCGTCCGGGCGTCCGCCGCCCGCCGGCGCGCTCATCGTCGCGCCGTTCGCCAGAGCGGAAGACCAATGAGAGTCCTGAACATGCATATGTATTCCCCGGTAATGACGTCTCCCCCGGAGACTCTCCCCGCTATTGCTGCCCGGGGCGTGTGGAACAGGCCCTGCGTGTTCGGTCCCGCCCGTCGCGAGCCCGATGGGCGCATTCTTCTCCACCCCGTCGACAGACGAACATAGTTGAGCGGGGGTCAATTCAGAAGGGGCAGGTTCCGCACGGAGCGCCCCTCGATCGGAGTACGGGTCGCGAACGTCCTGAATGTACCCCGGACCGGAGGCAGGTATACCGTCGCTGACCTGTGGAAATCGATGCGGGGTCGGTGAATCGGCCAACCCGGGACGCGCCGGCCCTCCGGTCACACAATTCGTCGGGGCTGTGGACAAACGCAAGCGCCGGGTGCGTCATGGGATGGTGAAGGAACGTGCGCGCATTCTCGTTGTCGGCGGCGGCTACGTCGGGATGTACACCGCCCTGCGCCTGCAGCGGAGGCTGAAACGGGAACTCGGGCGGGGGAGGCCGAGATCACGGTCGTCTCCCCGGATCCGTACATGACGTACCAGCCCTTCCTCCCCGAAGCCGCCGCCGGTGCCATTTCCCCTCGCCATGTCGTCGTACCGCTGCGTCGTGTCCTCGACCGGTGCCATGTCGTCATCGGCGAGGCCACCGGCATCGACCACGCCGAACGCACCGCCACCATCAGCACACTCGCCACCGGCGAGGAGGGCACCGGCGGCCGGCGGATCCCGTACGACGAACTGGTGCTCGCGCCCGGCTCCGTCTCGCGCACCCTGCCCATCCCGGGTCTCGCCGAACACGCCATCGGCTTCAGGACCGTGGAGGAGGCCATCGGCCTGCGCAACCACGTCCTCGAACAGATGGACATCGCCTCCTCCACCCGCGACCCCGCCCTCCGCGACGCCGCCCTCACCTTCGTCTTCGTCGGCGGCGGCTACGCGGGCGTGGAAGCGCTCGGCGAGCTGGAGGACATGGCCCGCTACGCCACGCGGTACTACCACAACATCCGCCCCGAGGACATGAAGTGGATCCTCGTCGAGGCCTCCGCGCGGATCCTGCCCGAGGTCGGCGAGGAGATGGGCCGGTACACCGTCACCGAACTGCGCCGCCGCAACATCGACGTACGCCTGGAGACACGGCTGGAGTCCTGCGCCGACCGGGTCGCCGTGCTCAGCGACGGATCGCGCTTCCCCACGCGTACGGTCGTCTGGACCGCCGGCGTCAAACCGCACCCCTGCTCGCCGCCACCGACCTGCCGCTGAACGAGCGGGGGCGGCTCAGGTGCACCGCCGAGCTGACCGTGGACGGCGCACCGCACGCGTGGGCCGCGGGCGACGCCGCCTCCGTCCCCGACGCCACCGCCGGGGAGCCCGCGCGGGAGTGCGCCCCCAACGCGCAGCACGCGCTCCGCCAGGCGAGGGTCCTCGGCGACAACGTCGTCCGCTCCCTGCGCGGTGAACCCCTGGAGACGTACGCCAACAAGTACGCCGGCTCCGTCGCCTCCTTGGGCCTACACAAGGGGTCGCGCAGGTCTACGGGCGCAGACTCAAGGGCTACCCCGCCTGGTTCATGCACCGGACCTACCACCTCAGCCGCGTGCCCACCTTCAACCGCAAGGCACGCGTGGCGGCCGAGTGGACGCTTGCCGGGCTCTTCAAACGGGAGATCGTCTCCCTGGGCTCACTCGAACACCCCCGCGCGGAGTTCGAACTGGCGGCCGGGGAAAGCGTTCCCAAGACCCCCGGACAACCCGAAGGGGTCGTCCTGACCGGACTCAGGAACTACTGCGGCCGGACCGGCGTCTGACGGATGTCGGCCCGGCCGGCACCCTGCCAGAACTGGTCCACCACCGCGGGCGGGCCCTCGCCCACCCCGGTGCGGCCCCGGGGCCCCGGCCGGTCCCGGATCACGGCCGACGACAACTACACGAGGCAAGGATTCGTGAACTTCACGCGCTGGAGCGCCCGGCTCCCCGGAACGCAGCGCCGCGCCGCAGCGCGGAACGAACAGGCGGTCTCCCCGGACCGGCGGGGAGAGGGCTCCGTGCCCGCGGCCCGCGCCGAACAGCTCACCGACGACGTCCGGCCCGTGCCCGGCGTCGACGAGCTCGGAGCGCGCGAGGTCCTGGACCACGTCCCCTCCTCGTCGCCCTGCTCCACGGCCCCGACCACCGCCTCGCCTACGTCAACGACGCCTACGCGGCGGCTTTCGGCACCCGCCCGGTCGGCGTCCCCGCGCGGGGAGCACTCCCCGAGCTGGAGGCGATCGGCCTGCTCCCCTCCTCGACCAGGTCCTGCGCAGCGGCAAACCCCGCACCGTGAAGTCCCGCAAGGCCCCCGACGGCCGCTCCTACACCTTCACCTGCACCCCGGTCTCCGAAGCGGAGGGCCGCGGAGTCCTCGTCTTCGCCACCGACGTCACCGACCACGCCGAGGCAGCCGAACGCCTCCGCGCGAGCGAACGCCGCCAGCGCGAGACCGCCGTCACCCTCCAGCGCTCCCTCCTCCCCAGGAACTGGAGGAGCCCGACGACCTGCGCGTCGCCGCCACCTACCACCCCGGCGGCACCGAGGCCGCGGTCGGCGGCGACTGGTACGACGTGATCACCCTCGGCGGCGGCCGCACCGCCCTTGTCATCGGCGACGTCATGGGACGGGGGTCCGCGCGGCGGCCGTCATGGGCCAGCTCCGTACGGCCGTACGGGCCTACGCGCGGCTCGACCTCCCGCCGCACGAGATTCTCCAGCTGCTCGACGTCCTCGCCATGGAGATCGACGCCAACCAGATCGCCACCTGCGTCTACGCCATCCACGATCCCAACGAGGGCCGCCTGGTGTACGCCTCGGCCGGCCACCTGCCCATCCTCGTCCGCGACGAGAACGGCACCGTCCGGCGCGCCGACGAACCGACCGGCCCCCGCTCGGCACCGGCGGTTACATGCACGCGTCCGGCTCCGTCCCCTCGGCCCCGGCTCCACCGCCGTCCTCTACACGGACGGCCTGGTCGAGCGGAGGAACGAGGACCTGGACGAGGGCATCGCCGCCCTGGAGCGCGCCCTGGCCGGAGCCACCGGCAGCCCCCAGGTCGTCTGCGACCGCCTGGTCCGCTCCGCCGGCGTCACCCCGGAGCACGACGACGACGTCGCCGTACTGGTCCTGCAGCACCCCGCCCGCAAGGGCGCGGAGAGCGAACTGTTCCGAAACGCCGCGCTGGAACTGCTCGGCGGCATCGAGGCGGCCCCCGCGCGCGTGCCTTCGCCTCCGGCGTCCTGACCAGCTGGCGCTTCCCCACCGAGCTGCACGACCTGGGTGTCCTGGCCGCCAGTGAGCTCGTCGCCAACTCCCTCCAGCACGGCACACCGCCCATGCGGCTGCGCCTGCGCCGCACCGACCGCCGTCTGATCATCGAGGTCACCGACGGCGACGACCATCTGCCGAGGCGCCGCCGCGCCGAACCCGGCGACGAGTCCGGCCGCGGCATCGCCATCGTCGCGACGATCGCTTCCCACTGGGGCAGCAGACGCACCCCGGGCGGCGGCAAGGCCGTCTGGTGCGAGTTCCTCCTGCCGAAGCCCACCGGTGCGTAGAGCGGGGTGGTACGAGGGCGGCTCAGGCGTGCGCCGGAGCCTGCTCCGCCGCCGGGTCCGCTTGCACCACCACACGGCTGCGCGCCAGCGACGGCTGGTTCTGCACCTCCGTGAGCTGCCGTCCGAGCCGTACCGCCAGCACCGTGATGCCCAGCGAGACCAGCAGGAAGATCACGATGTACGGACCGTGGAGCGAGGCGCCCAGCGGCCCGCCCACGGCCGGCCCCACGGCCAGCGCGAGCTGCTTCACCAGGGCGAACGCCGAGTTGTACTGCCCCGCCAACCCGGCCGGCGCGAGATCGGCGACCAGCGGCGCGAGCGTCGGCGACAGCAGCGACTCACCGAGCCCGAACAGTGCGTACGTGGAGATGAACGCGGCGGTCGCCATCGCCTGGCTGCCGTTCCCCAGCCCCGCGTACCCGGCCACGGCCCACGCCACGGCCCAGATCAGCCCCACGGACGCGATCACGCGCGAGCGCTTGCGCCGCTCCACGAACCGCAGCACCGCGAACTGCGCGATCACGATCACCAGCGTGTTCGCCGCGAGCGCCGTCCCCAGCGCCGACGTGGAGATTCCCGCCGCCTCGACGCCGTACGCGCTCAGTCCCGACTCGAACTGCCCGTAGCAGGCGAAGAACAGGACGAAGCCCAGCACGCAGAGCTGCACCATGGCCCGGTTGCCCATGAGCTGCTTCCAGCTGCCCTTCGCCGACGCCTGAGCACCGTCGACACGCGGCGCGCGCGGCATCCGCACGGTCGCCATCACCACGACCAGCAGCAGGAACATCGCCGCCTCGATCGCGAAGAGGAGGACGAAGGAGCCCGCTTTCGTGGGGTCGACGAGGTGACCGCCGATGAGACCGCCGACGCCGAGCCCGAGGTTCTGAAGGAAGAACTGCGTGGCGAACGCGCGCGAGCGGTTCTCCATGGTCGAGCAGTCCACGATCATCGTCGCGAGCGCCGGCTGCATCACGGCCTGTCCCGCGCCCAGCGTCGAGGCGGAGACCAGCACGGTCGCCGCACTGCTCGACAGACCGAGGCTCAGCGCCCCGACCGCGGCTGTGACCAGGGCGACGAGGAGCACCGGAAGCGGGCCGCGCCGGACGATCGCCCGTCCGGCGAACGGCAGCACGATCAGCGCGGCCACGGCGAAGACGGCGAGTACCAGTCCCGCCGTCATGGCCCCCAGCCCTCGTACCTGCGCCACGTAGACGTACAGATAAGGAACCGTGAAGCCCAGCCCGAAAGCGCTGAGTGCGTTGCCCACGTGGATCCGGCGCATGGCCGCGCCCATCTCCCTGGTCACGTTCACCTCTCTTCAAGCAGTTAGGAGTGAAGACTTAGAAGCTAAAGTTCGATGTTGAAGAGTACACAGCGAAGGACTTCAAGGCAAGGGAGGGCGTGTCATACTGCGGCCATGGGCGATACCTCGGACGGCCTCGGCGAGCCGACACTCGAAGAGCAGATCGCCGCGTACCAGCGCGAGTTCCAGGGCCTCGACCCCCAGGTCGAGAAGATCGTCAACGCGCTGTCCCGGCTGAACCGCCGCATGAACGTCGCTTACGGCCGCCAGACCGCCGAGGTGGGCATCACCAACGCCGACTGGGAGATCCTCAAGGCGCTCGTCCTCTCCGGCGCTCCCTATCGCATGGGTCCCAGCGACCTCGCGAAGCGCCTGGGGCTGACGCCGGCCGCCATGACCCACCGGATCGACCGCATGGTCGCCGAGGGGCTGGTCGACCGGGAGCGGGACGAGACCAACCGGGTCCGCGTGATCGTGGAGCTGACGGACACCGGGCGGGAGAAGTGGCTGGAGGCGATGCGCCTCGCCACCGTCTTCGAGGGTGACCTCCTCCAGGACCTCGACCAGGACGAGCGGGCGACCCTCGGTGAGGTCCTCACCCGCCTGCTGCGCCGGGTGGAGCACGCTCAGCCGGACGCCGGCGGACGTCTCAGCGACCTGGACTGAAAGATCTTGGGCAGGGGCGGTTGACAGCCACCTGCCCGATCCGTAGAGTTCTTCGAGTTGCCACGGAGCCGCTACGGTTCATCGGCAGCACCTTCCGCCGCATCAGCGGCAATCAAAACCTCAGCACGACCTCCCTGTGGGAACGATTTCGGCATGCCTGAATTCGAATTCCACCTCCCGACTTGGGAAACACGGAGAGAGTCCGCTAAGGTTTGAAACGTCGGAAGGGCCCAACAGCCCGAAAGACAAACCCCGCTGACTGGGAATCAGGCCCGAAAGGATCTGATAGAGTCGGAACCGCCGGAAAGGGAAACGCGAAAGCGAGAACCTGGAAAGCACCGAGGAAATCGGATCGGAAAGATCTGATAGAGTCGGAAACGCAAGAACGAAGGGAAGCGCCCGGAGGAAAGCCCGAGAGGGTGAGTACAAAGGAAGCGTCCGTTCCTTGAGAACTCAACAGCGTGCCAAAAGTCAACGCCAGATATGTTGATACCCCGTCCATCCGGTTTCGGATGGTCGAGGTTCCTTTGAAAAACACAGCGAGGACGCTGTGTGCGAGGGGACTATTCCTCCTCTCGCACCGCTCTCGTGGTGTTCATCCCGATTACGGGAAAACATTCACGGAGAGTTTGATCCTGGCTCAGGACGAACGCTGGCGGCGTGCTTAACACATGCAAGTCGAACGATGAACCACTTCGGTGGGGATTAGTGGCGAACGGGTGAGTAACACGTGGGCAATCTGCCCTGCACTCTGGGACAAGCCCTGGAAACGGGGTCTAATACCGGATACTGACCCTCGCAGGCATCTGCGAGGTTCGAAAGCTCCGGCGGTGCAGGATGAGCCCGCGGCCTATCAGCTTGTTGGTGAGGTAATGGCTCACCAAGGCGACGACGGGTAGCCGGCCTGAGAGGGCGACCGGCCACACTGGGACTGAGACACGGCCCAGACTCCTACGGGAGGCAGCAGTGGGGAATATTGCACAATGGGCGAAAGCCTGATGCAGCGACGCCGCGTGAGGGATGACGGCCTTCGGGTTGTAAACCTCTTTCAGCAGGGAAGAAGCGAAAGTGACGGTACCTGCAGAAGAAGCGCCGGCTAACTACGTGCCAGCAGCCGCGGTAATACGTAGGGCGCGAGCGTTGTCCGGAATTATTGGGCGTAAAGAGCTCGTAGGCGGCTTGTCACGTCGGTTGTGAAAGCCCGGGGCTTAACCCCGGGTCTGCAGTCGATACGGGCAGGCTAGAGTTCGGTAGGGGAGATCGGAATTCCTGGTGTAGCGGTGAAATGCGCAGATATCAGGAGGAACACCGGTGGCGAAGGCGGATCTCTGGGCCGATACTGACGCTGAGGAGCGAAAGCGTGGGGAGCGAACAGGATTAGATACCCTGGTAGTCCACGCCGTAAACGGTGGGCACTAGGTGTGGGCGACATTCCACGTCGTCCGTGCCGCAGCTAACGCATTAAGTGCCCCGCCTGGGGAGTACGGCCGCAAGGCTAAAACTCAAAGGAATTGACGGGGGCCCGCACAAGCGGCGGAGCATGTGGCTTAATTCGACGCAACGCGAAGAACCTTACCAAGGCTTGACATACACCGGAAACGTCTGGAGACAGGCGCCCCTTGTGGTCGGTGTACAGGTGGTGCATGGCTGTCGTCAGCTCGTGTCGTGAGATGTTGGGTTAAGTCCCGCAACGAGCGCAACCCTTGTCCCGTGTTGCCAGCAGGCCCTTGTGGTGCTGGGGACTCACGGGAGACCGCCGGGGTCAACTCGGAGGAAGGTGGGGACGACGTCAAGTCATCATGCCCCTTATGTCTTGGGCTGCACACGTGCTACAATGGCCGGTACAATGAGCTGCGATACCGTGAGGTGGAGCGAATCTCAAAAAGCCGGTCTCAGTTCGGATTGGGGTCTGCAACTCGACCCCATGAAGTCGGAGTCGCTAGTAATCGCAGATCAGCATTGCTGCGGTGAATACGTTCCCGGGCCTTGTACACACCGCCCGTCACGTCACGAAAGTCGGTAACACCCGAAGCCGGTGGCCCAACCCCTTGTGGGAGGGAGCTGTCGAAGGTGGGACTGGCGATTGGGACGAAGTCGTAACAAGGTAGCCGTACCGGAAGGTGCGGCTGGATCACCTCCTTTCTAAGGAGCACTTCTTACCGAGTCCTTCGGGACGAGGTCAGAGGCCAGTACATCAGCGAATGTCTGATGCTGGTTGCTCATGGGTGGAACGTTGACTATTCGGTCCGGATCTCGGGCCGGTGGCTGCCAGTACTGCTCCTCGGAGCGTGGAACGCATGATCACCGGGCGGGAACGGGCCGGGCACGCTGTTGGGTATCTGAGGGTACGGCCGTATGGCTGCCTTCAGTGCCGGCCCCGGTAAAAATCTGCTTCGGTGGGTTGTGACGGGTGGTTGGTCGTTGTTTGAGAACTGCACAGTGGACGCGAGCATCTGTGGCCAAGTTTTTAAGGGCGCACGGTGGATGCCTTGGCACCAGGAACCGATGAAGGACGTGGGAGGCCACGATAGTCCCCGGGAGTCGTCAACCAGGCTTTGATCCGGGGGTTTCCGAATGGGGAAACCCGGCAGTCGTCATGGGCTGTCACCCTTGTCTGAACACATAGGGCAAGTGGAGGGAACGCGGGGAAGTGAAACATCTCAGTACCCGCAGGAAGAGAAAACAACCGTGATTCCGGGAGTAGTGGCGAGCGAAACCGGATGAGGCCAAACCGTATGCGTGTGAGACCCGGCAGGGGTTGCGCATACGGGGTTGTGGGATCTCTCTTCTACGGTCTGCCGGCCGTGGGACGAGTCAGAAACCGTTGATGTAGGCGAAGGACATGCGAAAGGTCCGGCGTAGAGGGTAAGACCCCCGTAGTCGAAACGTCAACGGCTCGTTTGAGAGACACCCAAGTAGCACGGGGCCCGAGAAATCCCGTGTGAATCTGGCGGGACCACCCGCTAAGCCTAAATATTCCCTGGTGACCGATAGCGGATAGTACCGTGAGGGAATGGTGAAAAGTACCGCGGGAGCGGAGTGAAATAGTACCTGAAACCGTGTGCCTACAAGCCGTGGGAGCGTCGGACATCAGCTTGCTGGTGTCTCGTGACTGCGTGCCTTTTGAAGAATGAGCCTGCGAGTTTGCGGTGTGTTGCGAGGTTAACCCGGGTGGGGAAGCCGTAGCGAAAGCGAGTCCGAACAGGGCGTTTCAGTAGCACGCTCAAGACCCGAAGCGGAGTGATCTAGCCATGGGCAGGTTGAAGCGGAGGTAAGACTTCGTGGAGGACCGAACCCACCAGGGTTGAAAACCTGGGGGATGACCTGTGGTTAGGGGTGAAAGGCCAATCAAACTCCGTGATAGCTGGTTCTCCCCGAAATGCATTTAGGTGCAGCGTCGTGTGTTTCTTACCGGAGGTAGAGCACTGGATAGGCGATGGGCCCTACCGGGTTACTGACCTTAGCCAAACTCCGAATGCCGGTAAGTGAGAGCGCGGCAGTGAGACTGTGGGGGATAAGCTCCATGGTCGAGAGGGAAACAGCCCAGAGCATCGACTAAGGCCCCTAAGCGTACGCTAAGTGGGAAAGGATGTGGAGTCGCACAGACAACCAGGAGGTTGGCTTAGAAGCAGCCACCCTTGAAAGAGTGCGTAATAGCTCACTGGTCTAGTGATTCCGCGCCGACAATGTAGCGGGGCTCAAGCGTACCGCCGAAGTCGTGTCATTCACACAATAGGGCCAACGCCTGTGTGGATGGGTAGGGGAGCGTCGTGTGCCGGGTGAAGCAGCCGCGGAAGCGAGTTGTGGACGGTTCACGAGTGAGAATGCAGGCATGAGTAGCGATACACACGTGAGAAACGTGTGCGCCGATTGACTAAGGGTTCCTGGGTCAAGCTGATCTGCCCAGGGTAAGTCGGGACCTAAGGCGAGGCCGACAGGCGTAGTCGATGGATAACCGGTTGATATTCCGGTACCCGCTGTGAAGCGTCAAACATTGAATCCAGTGATGCTAAGCCCGTGAAGCCGCCGGCTGAGTCTTCGGACGAGGTCGGAGTGGTGGAGCCGGTGACCCGAGCTGGTAGTAGGTGAGTGATGGGGTGACGCAGGAAGGTAGTCCATCCCGGGCGGTGGTTGTCCCGGGGTAAGGGTGTAGGACGTCAGGTAGGTAAATCCGCCTGGCAATAGTCTGAGACCTGATGCCGAGCCGATTGTGGTGAAGTGGATGATCCTATGCTGTCGAGAAAAGCCTCTAGCGAGTTTCATGGCGGCCCGTACCCTAAACCGACTCAGGTGGTCAGGTAGAGAATACCGAGGCGTTCGGGTGAACTATGGTTAAGGAACTCGGCAAAATGCCCCCGTAACTTCGGGAGAAGGGGGGCCATCACTGGTGAGAGGATTTACTCCTTGAGCTGGGGGTGGCCGCAGAGACCAGCGAGAAGCGACTGTTTACTAAAAACACAGGTCCGTGCGAAGCCGTAAGGCGATGTATACGGACTGACGCCTGCCCGGTGCTGGAACGTTAAGGGGACCGGTTAGCTCCATTTCGGTGGGGCGAAGCTGAGAACTTAAGCGCCAGTAAACGGCGGTGGTAACTATAACCATCCTAAGGTAGCGAAATTCCTTGTCGGGTAAGTTCCGACCTGCACGAATGGCGTAACGACTTCTCGACTGTCTCAACCATAGGCCCGGTGAAATTGCACTACGAGTAAAGATGCTCGTTTCGCGCAGCAGGACGGAAAGACCCCGGGACCTTTACTACAGTTTGATATTGGTGTTCGGTTCGGCTTGTGTAGGATAGCTGGGAGACTTTGATCATCGGACGCCAGTTCGGTGGGAGTCGTCGTTGAAATACCAGTCTGGTCGTGCTGGATGTCTAACCTGGGTCCGTGATCCGGATCAGGGACAGTGTCTGATGGGTAGTTTAACTGGGGCGGTTGCCTCCTAAAGAGTAACGGAGGCGCCCAAAGGTTCCCTCAGCCTGGTTGGCAATCAGGTGTTGAGTGTAAGTGCACAAGGGAGCTTGACTGTGAGACCGACGGGTCGAGCAGGGACGAAAGTCGGGACTAGTGATCCGGCGGTGGCTTGTGGAAGCGCCGTCGCTCAACGGATAAAAGGTACCCCGGGGATAACAGGCTGATCTTCCCCAAGAGTCCATATCGACGGGATGGTTTGGCACCTCGATGTCGGCTCGTCGCATCCTGGGGCTGGAGTCGGTCCCAAGGGTTGGGCTGTTCGCCCATTAAAGCGGTACGCGAGCTGGGTTTAGAACGTCGTGAGACAGTTCGGTCCCTATCCGCTGCGCGCGCAGGAGTCTTGAGAAGGGCTGTCCCTAGTACGAGAGGACCGGGACGGACGAACCTCTGGTGTGCCAGTTGTCCTGCCAAGGGCATGGCTGGTTGGCTACGTTCGGAAAGGATAACCGCTGAAAGCATCTAAGCGGGAAGCCTGCTTCGAGATGAGGACTCCCACCTCCTAGAGAGGGTAAGGCTCCCAGTAGACGACTGGGTTGATAGGCCGGATATGGAAGCACGGTAACGTGTGGAGTTGACCGGTACTAATAGGCCGAGGGCTTGTCCTCAGTTGCTCGCGTCCACTGTGTTGGTTCTGAAACCACGAACAACCCCATGCCAGGTCACGGTGTGGTGCGGTTGATTGTTTCATAGTGTTTCGGTGGTCATAGCGTAGGGGAAACGCCCGGTTACATTCCGAACCCGGAAGCTAAGCCTTACAGCGCCGATGGTACTGCAGGGGGGACCCTGTGGGAGAGTAGGACGCCGCCGAACAATTCTTATAGAAAGCCCCCGTGCCATTGGCACGGGGGCTTTCTGCGTTTCAGGACGGCTCCACCAGTTTTGTGTCGTACGCCAGAATGACCGCCTGAATACGGTCCCGGGAGCCGGTCTTCGCGAGGATGCGGCCCACGTGGGTTTTCACCGTGGACTCGGCCAGGTGCAGGCGGGCGCAGATTTCCGTGTTGGTCCAGCCCATGCCGATGACCGTGAGGATCTCGCGTTCGCGTTCGGTGAGGGAGTTCAGGCGGGGATCGGTGTGCGGGGTATCGGTCATGGCGGGGTCCGGGGCGGCCGTCGGCAGGTGCTGGGCGTAGGCGTCGAGGAGGCGGCGGGTCAGGCTGGGCGCGACGACGGCGTCCCCGGTGGCCACATTGCGGATGCCGGAGAGGAGCTCCTCGGGCTGGGCGTCCTTGACGAGGAAGCCGGAGGCACCCGCGCGCAGGCCGGCGTAGGCGTATGCGTCCAGGTCGAACGTGGTGAGGATGAGGACGCGGGTGCGGTCCCCGGTGGCGACGATGCGGCGGGTCGCCTCGATGCCGTCCAGGCCGGGCATGCGGATGTCCATCAGGACCACGTCGGGATGCAGTTCGGCCGTCATCCGGATCGCTTCGGTGCCGTTCGCGGCCTCGCCCAGGACCGTCAGGTCGTCCTGGCTCTCCAGGAGCATGCGGAAGCCGAAGCGCTGGAGGGGCTGGTCGTCGGCGATGAGAACGGTGGTCACCGCGGGGAATCCTCCGGGAGTCGCAGATGGACGCGCCAGCCCCGCTCGGGGTGCGGGCGGGGGCCGGCCTCGAGTATGCCGTCGTACAGGGCGGTGCGTTCCCGCATGCCGGGGAGGCCGCGGCCGTCGGTGGGGGCGGCGGCCGTCCGTGCGGCCCCCGTGTCCGTGACCGTGGCGGTGACGGAGCCCTGGTCGCCGTAGATGATACGGATCGTCGAGGAGGCGTCGGGGCCGGCGTGCTTGAGGGTGTTGGTGAGGGCTTCCTGGATGACGCGGTAGACGGTGAGCTGGCGGCCCGGGAGAGTGTGGCCCGGCCCTCGACGGTGGCCTGGACGGGGAGGCCCGCGGTGCGGACGCCGTCGATGAGCAGGTCCAGGTCGGTGAGGGCGGGCTGGGGTGCCAGTTCCGCGGGGCGGGGTTCCTCGTTGCGCAGGACGTCCAGGAGGCGGCGGAGTTCGCCGAGGGCCTGGCGGCTGGTGGTGGCGATGGCGTCCAGGGCCTGGGCGGCGCGTTCCGGGGACTTGCCGGCCGCGTACTTGCCGCCGTCCGCGAGGCCGGTGATGACGGAGAGGTTGTGGCCGATGATGTCGTGCATCTCGCGGGCGATGCGGGCGCGTTCGGCGACGGCCGCGAGCTGGGCCTGCTGGTCGCGTTCGATCTCCAGGCGGCGCGCGCGGTCCTCCAGGGAGGCCAGGTGCTCCTTGCGGGAGCGGATCGCCATGCCGAGCAGTGCCGTGAGGGCGAAGCCCCAGACCGCCGGGCCCATGGCGGCGTCCCAGGCGGCGAGCGGGTGGCGCAGGGCGCCCGGGATCAGCGGCAGGACGACGATCAGCGCCGCCGGGACCAGCCGCTTCAGCGGCTGGTGCACGGACAGGCTGAACACCGGGATGAGCTGGGCGAGATGCGCCTGGAGGATGGCTCCCGACCAGCTGTTGAGCAGGGCGAAGGGTGCCGTGGCCAGGAGCACCGCCATGGGGTGGCGGCGGCGCCACAGGAGCGGGACCGTGAAGCCGAGGCTGAGGGTGATCAGCAGCCAGTCCGGCACGTCCAGGTTCTGGGCGACGCTGCGCCAGCCGCTGCTCGCGTAGTCCGTCAGCGCGGCGGTCACCCAGAACAGGGTGACGGAGACGTCCCACACGTACGGCTTGCGTCCGTCGAAAAGGTGGACGGCCCGCAGTATCCGCTGCGACCGTCCGGTGGGGGCGAGGACGCCCGTGTCGTGGGCGTCCTCGGTCTGCTGTTCGGTCACGGGATCATCCTCGGTCACCGGCTCGCGTTCGTCCGGGAGTTTCCGCGCGGCACTCAGACGTCCCTTCGCTTCAGCAGCACCGCCGCGACCGCCACCGTGCCGAACGCCCACAGGCACAGGGCGAGCAGTGAGACGCCGGGAGAGGGGTGCCGGCGACGGTGTCGAGGGCGGAGGCGTTGCCGGGGCGGACGGTGAAGGACAGACCGGTGACGACGGTCCGGTCGCCGTAGCGTTTGGTGAGGTCCTGTGCCGTGATCATGCTTCGATGTTCGTCCGCGCGGGGGCGGGGGCGTCGGACCGGGGGCGGTATTCGGATGAGGACGGGGGTACCCCGGTACTACGGTGGCCGCCATGACGGCGCGAGTGGTGACTTTCGGGGAGTGTGTGATCCGGGCGGCGCGGGCGGAGGAGTGGCGGGCGGCGAAGGAGCTGCGGCTCGTCGCGCTGCGGGATCCGGTCGCGCATCTCGCCTACATGGACACCTATGAGCAGGCCGCGGCCCGGCCTGATGCCTGGTGGCAGGAGCGTACGGCGAACGGGGCGCGGCAGTTCATCGCCGAGACGCCGGACGGGAGCTGGGTCGGGAATGTCGCCGTGCTGATAGAGGAGCCTGGGACGACCGACTGGGCCGGGCTGGCCGTGGAGCGGCGGCAGGGGCAGCTGGTGGGGGTGTACGTGGCGCCCGGGTATCGGGGGAACGGACTGACGAAGGCGCTGTTCGACGCGGCGCTGGAGTGGGCGTGGGGGTGTGGGGTGGAGCGGGTGCGGCTCGTGGTGCACCCGGAGAACACGCGGGCGCTGGGCTTCTACCGCAAGGCCGGGTTCGTGGAGAGCGGGGTGACCGTGCCCCGGGAGGACGAGCCGGACGAGCTGGAGATGGTGGTCGAGCGGCCGTAGCCGTGGGCTCAGACGGGTAGTTCGGTGTGGGGCCAGCGGGCTCTGGCCTGTTCGCGGGAGCGGAGCAGGGCCAGCGTGGGCAGGCCGAGGTCCGTGCCGGTGGCGAGCAGGCCGGGGAGCTGGGGGAGCGGGGCCACGGCGGCCACGTCGTCGAGGACGAGGGTGAGTGGTGGGTCGAGCCGACCGGAGGATGACCGTGCGGCCATGCGCCGGCCGTGCTCGACCACGTGCGAGGCGAGGGCCGTCAGCAGGGGCATCGCGCCCGGGCTGGTGCGGGGGTCCTCGATGGATTCGCCCACGACGTAAAGCGTGCCCCCTTCGTGGACGAAGGAATCCAGGGCGAGGGCATCAGTTCGGTTGGGAGTGCAGGCTTCACGGACGTTGACCGTGGAGAGGGCGGCCAGGGCACGGGTCGTCAGCTGCTGGGCCATGTCCCGGCGTTCGGGGTGCGCGGTGAGCGCCGCCTCGAGTTCGCCGGCGGAGCCGGGGGCGGCCTTGGGGCTGGTGCGGAGGACGCGTACGGCGTCGTGCACCTGGATGCCCTGGGACCAGCGGTGGACGTGGCGGATCGTACGGCCGTCCACGGCGGCGGCGTGGACGTAGCTGCGGAGCAGGGTTTCCGCGGTGTCGGCGACTGCCTGGTCGAGCCGGGAGGTGGGGCGTACGGGGCTGAGCAGCGCGACCGCCCTGGCTTTGGCCGTGTCCTTGTCCTCACAGCCGGCCGTGGGTGACCAGTGGAGGCGGGCCGGGGTGTCACACAGGTGGGTGGGGTCGTAGAGGTGGGTGGGGCCGAGTTTGGCGCGGGCGTCCTTGGTGTCGTGCCAGAGGGCGGGGTTGGAGGTGAGGACGAGGGCGGGGCCCTCGGCGTCGCGTACGGCCTGGGCGGCGGCGGTGTGGCGGGTGGCAGGGGGGCCGTAGCGGAGCCCCGCGGTGGCCGGGGGGCCGTGGTGGAGCCCCGCGGTGTGGAGCCCCGTGCCTTCGGTGCGGGGGGTTTCCCATCCGCTCACCCGTTCACCTTCACCGTCGGCCACAGGTGTCCGTACGGGTTCTTCCGGCACCGGAGTCCGCTTCTCGGGCTCCCTCGGGGTGGGTACCTCGTGGAGCTGCTTCGGCTCCGGTCCGGGCAGCGGCTCCGGTGCCGGTGCCGCTTCCGGTTGCCCCTGTCGTACTGTCGGCTTCCGGTCCGTCCGGTGGCGGGACCGTAGTGCCCTCCAGCGGGCCAGCGTGCCCATCACGAAGACCGCCAGGACCGTGAGGATCATCAGCTGGCCGATGAACAGGCCCCAGAAGAGGCCGTAGCCCGACAGCGCCGTGGGCGGGGTGTCCGGCCAGGCGCCCGGGAGGTTGTGGGGTTCGGCGACCAGGTGGCGCATCGCCAGGGGGGTGCGGGTGAAGGTGATGCCGGGTGGCCAGTGGCCGTGGGCGAAGACGCCCGCGAGGCCGGTGGCCGTCCACACCATCGTGGTCATGCCGAGCAGGAACGCGAGGATGCCGACCAGCAGCCCGTCCGGGATGCCGCCCTGCTCACGCCGATCGTCCGGTCTCACGCGCGTCGCCCCCTACGCCACCGTCGATTCGGAGTCGCCGACGTGTTGCTCCATGAAGGCCGCCGCCCGCTCCTCCGCCTCCAGCTCGGCGGCGCGCAGGGCGTCGTCCGAGAGGTCGGCGGACGACTCGGTCATCGCGCGGTCGGTGAAGACAAGCGGGCGTTCGCTCTCCGTGACCAGATGTTTGACCACCTGCACATTGCCGTTGACGTCCCACACCGCGATACCGGGTGTCAGCGTCGGGATGATCTCCACCGCCCACCTGGGCAGGCCGAGCACCCGCCCCGTCGCCCTCGCCTCGTCCGCCTTCTGAGCGTAGATGGTCCGGGTCGACGCCATCTTCAGGATGGCCGCCGCCTCCTTCGCCGCCGCCCCGTCCACCACGTCGGACAGATGGTGGACGACCGCGACGAACGACAGGCCGAGCCGCCGCCCGAACTTCAGCAGCCGCTGGAACAGCTGCGCCACGAAGGGGCTGTTGATGATGTGCCAGGCCTCCTCGACCAGGAAGATGCGCTTCTTCCGGTCGGGGCGGATCCAGGTGTGCTCCAGCCACACACCCACGATCGCCATCAGGATCGGCATGGCGATGGAGTTGCGGTCGATGTGGGACAGGTCGAACACGATCAGCGGTGCGTCGAGGTCGATGCCGACGGTCGTCGGCCCGTCGAACATGCCCCGCAGGTCACCGTCGACCAGCCGGTCCAGCACCAGGGCGACGTCCAGTCCCCAGGCCCGTACGTCGTCTATGGCGACGTTCATCGCCTCCGCGGACTCGGGTTCCGGGTGGCGGAGTCGTTCGACGATGTCGGAGAGGACCGGCTGGCGTTCGAGGACGGTCTCGTTGACGTAGGCGTGCGCGACCTTGAGGGCGAAGCCGGAGCGCTCGTCCAGGCCGTGGCCCATCGCGACCTCGATGATGGTCCGCAGCAGGGCGAGCTGGCCGGTCGTCGTGATGGACGGGTCGAGGGGTTGAGCCGGATGCCGTGGTCCAGGGCGGCCATCGGGTCCAGCCGGATGGGCGTGATGCCCAGCTCCCGCGCGACGAGGTTCCACTCGCCGACGCCGTCCTCGCCCTGCGCGTCCAGGACGACGACCTGCCGGTCGCGGAAGCGCAGCTGGCGCAGGACGTACGTCTTCTCCAGGGCCGACTTGCCGTTGCCCGACTCGCCGAGGACCAGCCAGTGCGGGGCGGGGAGCTGCTGGCCGTAGAGCTGGAAGGGGTCGTAGATGTAGCCCTTGCCGGAGTAGACCTCGCGGCCGATGATGACGCCGGAGTCGCCGAGGCCGGGCGCGGCGGTCGGCAGGTAGACCGCCTGGGCCTGGCCCGTGGACGTACGCACCGGCAGCCGTGTCGTCTCGACCTTCCCGAACAGGAAGGACGTGAAGGCGTCGGTGACGACGGACAGCGGATCCCGCATAGCGGCTCAGCCCCTACCTTCGAATGCCGGTGGCGAACGGGAGTGTGTTCACGAACGCGCGGTGGTGCTCGCGGTCGCACCACTCCACCTTCAGGTACGACTTTCCGGCCGACGCCCGTATGGTCCGCTTGTCGCGGGCCAGGGCCTCGGGATTGCGGGAGGAGACGGTGATGTAGCCGACCAGGTTGACGCCGGCCGCGCCGCTGGCGAGGTCCTCGCCGCGCTGGTCGAGGCGGCCGTGGGCGGCGATGTCGCGCGGGTCGACGGTGCGGTTCATCTTGGCGGCGCGGGACGCCTCCGCCTCGTCGTTGGTCTTCTCCGTCAGCATGCGCTCGATGGCGACCTCGGTGGGTTCGAGGTCCATGGTGACGGCGACCGTACGGATCACGTCCGGGGTGTGGACGAGCAGCGGGGCCAGGAAGTTGACGCCCACCGGGGTCATCGGCCACTCCTTGATCCACGCCGTGGCGTGGCACCAGGGGCGCGGGTCGAGGACTCGCGGGTCTTGGCCTGGAGGTACGTGGGCTCCATGGCGTCCAGCTCGGCCGGCCAGGCGTTGCGCTGCGACATCGCCTGGATGTGGTCGATCTGGTGGTCCGGGTCGTACATGGAGTGGATCAGCGAGGACAGTCTGCTCTGGCCGAGCGGCTGCCGTACGCGGATGTCGGCCTCCTGGAGCCGGGAGCAGATGTCGGTCAGCTCACGGGCCATGACGACGGCGAGCCCCGCGTCCCGGTTCACCTTGCCGCCGCCCTGGCTGCGCATCGCGCGGGCCATGGTGTGGGCCTCGGACGCGAGTTCGCGGTTGTAGTGCATGCAGGCGACGAGGTAGGCGCGGTGCTGCTCGCTGCTGGTCGACACCATCGACTGGAGCTGTTCGTACGACTGCCGCAGCCATCCCGGTGACCTGTCGTCGCCGCGGACGGCGACGTCCTTGGCGTGGGCGTCCGGGTCGGCGGGCAGGGTGCGGGCGAGCATCTGGATGCGGGTGACGAAGCCGTCGCCGTTGGCGACGTGCTTGAGCAGGGTGCCGAAGCGGTCGACGAGGGCTTCCTGGTCCTCGGAGTCGCGCAGGCCGACGCCCGGTCCCTCGATCTCGATGGCGGCGGTGACGGTCTTGCGGTCCGCGTGCAGCAGTACGGCGATCTCGTCGGGGCCGAAGGGGCGGCGAGCCAGGTGATCCGCCCGATGCCGGGCGGCGACCCGATCTCCACCTCGCGTCCGTCCAGGCGGGTGCCCGCCTCGACGGCGCCGGAGCGGTACGTGGTGTTGCGGCGCACGGTGCGCTTGAAGCTGCGGTTGATTTCGAACCACTTATAGAAGGTGCGGCCCTTGTAGGGCACGTACACGGCGGACAGGGCCAGCATGGGCAGGCCGGCGAGGAGCACGATCCGTACGGACAGGACGGGGACGAGGAGCCCGCACATCATGCCGAGGAACGCGCCGATGACGATCAGCGCGATCTCTCCGGTCTCGCGATTACGGCCGACGATCGCGTTCGGCCGGGCGCGGCCGATCAGATACGTACGGCGGGGCGCGATCGCGTGGGACACGTGGGTCTCGGTCGTCAACGCCCATCACCTCCCGTGCTGTTGGTGCTGCTGTTGCGGGTGTTGCCGGCATGGGGGAGTTCACCGGGCTGCCGGCGCGCGGTGCGGGGCGCCGCCGCCGCCGCTCGTCGGGCGCGAGCTGTGGGCGGCGACTCCGCCGGAGGCGAGGTTGGAGGGCGGGCCCCGCCGCCTCCGCCGTTGTTGTCCGCGCGGGTGCTGTGGGTCTTGATGCCCTGCGAGACCAGGGTCGCCGGGGAACTGATCACGGCGGCGGCCTTGCTCTCGGCGCCCTGCATGATGCGGTTGTTGCGGGAGCCGGCGATCTCGTCGCCGAATCCGGGGACGAAGCGGTAGATCATCGCGCTGGCGAAGATGGCGAGCAGGATGATCGACAGTCCGGAGACCACGGCGGAGAACGCGTTGGGCCCGTCTTCGGCGGACAGCGCCCCGGCGAGGCCGAGCACGATCACGATCACGGGCTTCACCAGGATCACGGCGATCATGATGCCCGCCCAGCGGCGGACGTGGCCCCACAGGTTCTTGTCGACGAGGCCCGCGTAGACGACCGTGCCGAGGAGGGCGCCGACGTACAGCAGGGCGGCGCGGATGACGAGCTCCAGCCAGAGGACACCCGCGGCGAGGATCGACACCAGCGATACGACGATCAGCATGATCGGGCCGCCGCCTATGGCGTCGCCCTTTTCGAGCGCCTCGGCGAACGAGCCGAAGAAGATGTCCGTCTGACTGCCGGTCGCCTTCGCCAGCACCTCGCTGACGCCGTCCGTCGCCGAGACGACCGTGTAGAGGATCAACGGGGTGAACGCGGAGGCGAGCACGGTCAGCCACAGGAAGCCGATCGCCTCGGAGAGGGCGGTGGTGAAGGGCACACCTCGCACGGCCCGCTTGGTGACCGCGAGCAGCCAGAGGACGAGCGTGAGGATCGCGGACGCCGCGAAGACGATGGCGTACTGCTTCCGGAACTGGTCGTTCGTGAAGTCGACGTTCGCCGTCTCCTCCACGGCTTTGCTGAGCTGCTTGACGGTGTAGGAAGCGGCGTCGGCACAGCCCTTGGCGAGGGAGGCGAGGGGGTCGAGGGTGGTGGTGGGGTCGTTGAGGGTGGAGGAGCGGTCGGAACCGCCGCTTTCGCCTCGTTCGCAGTAGTCCTTGGCGGGGCCACGGATGAGGTCGCAGGGGTCGTTGCTGCCCGACGGGGTGGGCGTCGGTGTCGGCGACGGGTCGGCGACGGCTCGCGTGGCGAACAGCACCACTGTGGTCTGCACAGCGGCGACGGCGGCCGTGAACTTGAGGAAGCGGCGGTTAGCGCGCATACGTGAACCCTCCGTACTCCTCGACAGCCTTCGTCATGTCGTCGGCGGTGGAGGCCTTCTGGTCGCGCCCGACCGGGACAGGACCGTCCTTCTGCTGGAAGTCGGTGACTTTCCAGTCGTTGCTGACCCACTTCAGCTGGTACGTCGTGGTGTACCAGCTCTCGGTCACCGGGTTGGTCGACCCCTCACCGGACAGACCGAACAGCGACGTGTACCAGACCTCGACGGAGGCGTCGCTCGCATTGGAAGCCGTCGCCTTGGTGCCCACGGGGATCACCCGGGAGACGAAGGTCTGCCCGCTGGGTGCCTGGCCGTTCTTGTCGAGGCCGATATTGGCCAGGAACTCCGTGCTCGAGTACGCCTTGTCCAGGTCCGCCTGCCGGGCTGCGGCGGCATCCGGGGTGTAGACAGCGGTGACGATCTCTTGCCGGCGCTCCTTGTCGAACATCTCGGCGGAGCCCAGCGCGACGGAGTAGTTCGCCGCCGCGCTCTCCGCCCCTGCTTGTCGTGGGCGAAGCCCGACGGGATGCCGGCCGCCTTGCCGTCCACCGGCTTCTTTCCCGACGCCGCCGTCGACGACGCCTTCGGGAGTCGCCCGAGCCGCCGCCACCGCCGTCGTCCGCGGCGGAATCCCCGCCTCCACGGTTCGCGAAGGCGATCGCCGCGATCAGCAGGACCACCACACCGACCACCGTCACCAGGCTGCGCGACGACGAACGGCCCCTCTGCGCGAGCCGCCGTACGGGTCGCCGTCCCGTTCCGGCATGCGGGTGCGGGTCTGGCCTGTGTCGTCTCCGAGACTCATACCGCGTACGCCCCTCAGCGTCGTGCGGAAACAGCTCGTGCTCCGTGTGTTCCATGTACGAAGGTAGCCGTGCCGGGGCCTGCGCGGGCGGGGTGTGGTGACTGGACATCAGGGAAACGCAACCTCAGCCGGTGGGCACGACGGGCGGGTGGGATGGAGGGTGCCGGGCGTGCCCGGTCGGAAGAGGAGGAGCGGCGCTACACGGCCATGCCGTACACGATGGTGAACAGCGTGCCGAGTGAGCCGATGATGAAGACGCCCGTCAGGCCCGCGATGATCAGGCCCTTGCCCTGTTCGGCGCTGAACGTGTCCCTCAACGCGGTTGCGCCGATGCGCTGTTTGGCCGCACCCCAGATGGCGATGCCCAGGCAGAGGAGAATCGCGACCGCCATGACCACTTCGATCATGATCTTGGCCTCGTTGCCCAGGCTGCCGAAGGGCCCCCAGTCCGGGGCGATCCCGCCGATAATGGTGTTGATGTCTCCCTCGTCGGCCGCGAAGAACATGTAAGTCACCGCCCCTTTATGGGTAGTTCCGCACCCTCTGCGGTCGTGCAGAGGTCAGGCCTCATTGTCGCCGAAAATGACGCCGTCGCATGTCGACTTGGCGTCATCCGTTGGCGGGTTTCGTACGAATAGCTTGCCACCGGCGCGCGCCGGTCACCGCGAAGGGCGCGCTCCGATGGGGGAAGAGTCGTATCGTCACTCTGTGTATCACGCTGAGTAACGTTCTTGGTGACGCTACGCCACGAAGTGGTCGAACTCGCCGGCTTGGACGCCGAGCACGAAGGCGTCCCAGCGGCGGCGGTCGGTGGTGACGGTGGGAGCGCCGGGGGCGTGGACGCGGACGCTGCGGTCGTCGGCGGTCGTCACGGTGAGGGCGGGGACCGGTGGTCGCGGCGCGGCTCTGCTTTGAGGGAGCGGAGAAGGGTGCGGAACGCGTCGGGGGTGGTGGTGAGGACGGCTCCGCTGGGGTCGGCGGACTCGGTTATGTGAATCGCGGCGGGGGTGGCGGCAACGTGGACGCAGGAGTCGCCCTGAGCGCAGTACGAGGACTTCTGCCAGACGGGCTGCTTCATGTCGACCTTCCTCACAGTTCCTGCGCGATCTTGTGGATGAGGTCCCGCGACTTGGCAGGCGGGAGTGCGCGGGTCTCCATACGGCTGAGAAGGACCCGGTACTTGTCGAGCTGGGCCTCGGAGTCGAGGAAGACGGGGCCGTGGGACTGGTCGAGATGAACGGTGTCGAGCTGCGACACGGGCCCCGCCGAGTAGTAGAAGGACTGGCCCGAGCCAGGAAGCACGCCGGTGTCGAAGGTGAGCACCCGGACGGTGATGTGCTTGCGCTCGCTCATGTTCAGCAGGTGTTCGAGCTGCGGCCGAGTGACGGCGGGGCCACCGAACTGCATACGTAGGGCCGCTTCATGAATGACGGCCAGATGTGGCGTCGGACTGTCCCGATAGATCACGGCCTGCCGTTTGATGCGGAACGAGACCCGGTGCTCGACGTCCGGAGGTGACATCTCCGGGACGTCCTGGCGGAAGATCGCGCGACTGTACTCGGCGGTCTGCAGGAGGCCGGGGATGTGTACGGCGACGGCTGCGCGCAGCTGCTCTGCGTGGTTCTCGACCTCGGCCAGGTCCAACAGTGTGGCGGGCAGAAGTTCCCGGTATTCCTCCCACCAGCCCCTGTCCCGCTCGGCGGTCATGGCGCACAGCGCGTCCACGAGGGCTCTGTCGCCGCACTCGTAGTGGCACGCCAGGGTGCGGACCCGCTCGGGGCTCACACCGGCCCGCCCGGCTTCCATGTTGCTGATCTGGTTCTGCTGTACGCCGAGTAGTCGACTGGCCTGTGTCGACGTCAGGCCGGCTCGCTCACGTAGTTTGCGCAGCTCGGCACCCAGACGGAGTTGACGGCCCGTCGGGTTGCTTCTCACGCGCGACTCCTGCCTCTTCTGTCACCCACACGAGTGCAGATTCAGTTCTTTCCTGGCTCCGTCTAAGAACTTTCCCTACCTTACGAGTAGGTGCCCCGCCCAGAAGTGCACCGATCGACGGTTCGGTACCGCCACTGGGCCCCTGTTCGCACGCACCCAACTGACCTCACTGATCGGAGACTTCCATGTCCACCGTATCCCCGACCTGGTCCTACACCCTCCACCTCGCGCGGGACGCACGCTCGCCGGGGATCGCCCGTTCGACCCTGCGATCCGTACTGTCCGCTTACGACCTCGGCGAACTCACCCCCACGGCCGAGCTGCTCGCGTCGGAGCTGCTGACCAACGCCCATCTGCACACCGGTGGCCCGTACGCCCTCCACATCCGCCCGACGGAGTCCGGCCAGCTCCGGGTGGGCGTGTGGGACAAGGACCCGACGGTCCCCTCCGGCCTGGGCGCCGGCTTCGTCCACGGGGCCATGCCGCACGGGGCCTCGGAGGGCGGACGCGGCCTGGGCCTCGTACGGGCGTACGCCGACGCCTGGGGTACCTCCCTGCTGGGCGAACCGGGCGGCGGAAAGGTGCTGTGGGCGGAGTGCGGCTGGCGCGGCCCGACGCGGTCGGACGCGCGCCCGTAGCAACCGCGCCAAAGTCACGCGTGATCATGTCGAAGAGGGTCGCCGCCCCTACACTGACGGGCGGCGGGGACTGCCGTACGGCGAGGGGCGGTTGACGGTGAGTAAGGCGTGGGTCGCGGCGGGGATCGCCGTCAGTTCCGGGCTCGCCTTCGTGATGCTGCTCGTCGTCGGGGTCTACGTCATCGCCGGGAACCTCGCCAACGGGATCGGCGGGACGTCCAAGTCGCTGGCCAAGGGAGCGTGCCCGCCGCGTACCAGGCGCTCGTGCAGAAGTGGGGCAATTCCTGCCCGGCCATCAACCCGGCGCTGCTCGCCGCGCAGCTCTACCAGGAGAGCGGGTTCAACCCGAAGGCGCAGAGCCACGCGGCGGCGCAGGGTATCGCCCAGTTCATCCCCGGTACGTGGGCCACGCACGGGATCGACGGGGACGGGGACGGGGACCGCGACGTATGGGACCCGGCGGACGCGATTCCGTCGGCGGCGATGTACGACTGCTCGCTGGCGTCGTACGTGAAGGACGTCGGCGGGGATCTGACCGAAAACATGCTGGCCTCGTACAACGCCGGGGCGTACGCGGTGATCAAGTACGGGGGCGTTCCGCCGTACAAGGAGACGCAGAACTACGTCAAGCGGATTCGGGCGCTGGAGGAGAGCTTTGCCGCGCCCGTGGGGCGGGTGGATCCGTCCAGGCAGGCTGCCGGGGCGATCTCGTACGCGCAGTCGAAGCTGGGTACGCTGTATCTGTGGGGCGGTAACGGTACGCCTGAGCAGGGCGGACGGTTCGACTGCTCCGGGTTGACCAAGGCCGCGTACGAGAGTGTCGGGATCACGCTGCCGCGGGTGGCGAACGACCAGTACAACGCGGGGCCGCATCCCAGCCGGGAGGAGCTGCTTCCGGGTGATCTGGTGTTCTTCTCGGACGACCTCACCAATTCCCGCGCCATCCGGCATGTGGGCATTTATGTCGGAGGCGGGTACATGATCGACGCGCCGCGGACCAATGCGGTGATCCGATTCGACCCCGTCGACACTCCTGACTACTTTGGTGCCACACGCGTCACCGAAGATGGCGCGAAAGCGCTCCCCACCACTGTGTAAGGGGAGCGCCAACCGCCCCCCTGAACTGCTGAGATGCGTCTCTCTTCGATAACGTCTGCGTGATCATTCGGTGGAGTGTGGAACGTATCAATGGGGACCGTGCGTTCCTGTTGACGTAGCCGAGCGGACGAGCGGATCTGCAAACCACGGGGGTGGCAGGAGAGGCGTGCGAACGGTGCGCCGGAAGATATGACGAAGGGGCCGCAGCGACATGGCTGGACTCGCCGAATCCGGGTCGAACCCCGACGTCGACCTGCTGTACGACATCAACGGCCTGGCGAAGGCCGCACCGCCGTGGCTGGACCACCTCATGGAGTTCGTCGGGGAGTTCGGACTGCTGTTCGCGCTGCTCGGGATGCTGGTGTGGTGCTGGTGGGGTGTCAGGCGGCGGGGCGGCGAAGAGGCCGCGCCGGCGGTCGCGGCCCTGGTGTGGGCGCCGCTCGCGGCGGGCGTCGCCGTGCTGGTGAATGTGCCGATCCGGGGGTTTGTGGAGAGGCGGCGGCCGTTCCTCGACCATGAAGGGCTCGAGGTCCTGGTCGACGGGAAGGACGATTACTCCTTCGTGAGCGATCACGCGACGCTGTGCATGGCGCTGGCGGTGGGACTGTTCCTGGTCAACCGGCGTCTGGGGCTCGTCGGGCTGGTGCTGGGGCTGCTGGGCGGGTTCATCCGGGTGTACATGGGCGTGCACTATCCGACTGATGTCGTGGGTGGGCTGGCGCTGGGGACTTCGGTGGCGTTGCTGCTGTCTCCGCTGGCCATGGCTTTGCTGACGCCGCTGATGCGGGCGGTGGAGCGGTCGCCTCGGGGTGGGTGGCTGGTGTCCGCGCGGCCCCGGGTCTCGCGGGGGCGGGTCGCGTCGGGGGACGCGCGGCGGGGGGCTGCGGGGGCGGACGAGCGGGACCTTGCGGCCTGATCGAGGCGGTCGTTTCTGCGGCTAGCCGCGCTGGGGCGGGTGTGCGCTCGCCCCGCTGGATGGGGTGCCGCTGCGCCCACCCGTGCCGCCCCAGCGGCACGATTGCCCGCAGTTGAGCGGCAGGGGTGGCCGCAGTGAGGCGGCGGGGTGGCCGCAGCGAGGCGGCAGGGGTGGCCGCAGCGAGGCGGCAGGGGTGGCCGCAGTGAGGCGGCGGGGTGGCCGTAGCTGGGGGTGGGTGTCAGTGGGGGTGGCAGGGTGGGGGGATGAGTCGTGGTGGGGGAAACGGGTTGGTGCCGGTGTCTCGGGGGTCCGAGGCGTATGTCGAGTGGGCTCGTGCCCAGGGGGCCGAGGTGGAGGCCGGGGCGCGGGAAGCGATGCAGCGGGTCGCCCGGGGGAAGGTGCGCGCCTGGGAGAAGCCCGGCCGGTTCGTGGGGGAGGCGGAGCGGGTCGCCTGGGGGCTGCCCGGGGAGCATCTGCCCTGGTTCTGGGACACCGTCGGGCACTGGTTGCTGGAAGTGCACCGGCGGTCCGCCGCTCGCGCCTACGCGAAGGCCCGGGATGCCGAGCGCACCCACTCGCTGCCCGTCGACCCCGGCTGGCGGCAGGCCAACCTCATGCTGTTCGCCCGGTACGGGGCGCTTCCCGCCACCGAACTCGGCGCCGCACAAGCCTGGCTGACGCATCAGGAGTTCACGGCGCTGCTGACCGTATGGTCCGCCTCGCCCGGTGAGCTTCCGTCCGATCTCGCCCGCCGGATCCGGGACTCCGCGCGCTCCGCCGGGCTCGGCGTCGAGGAGGAGGCCCGGCTGCTGGGCGAGGTGCTCGCGGCGGCCCACGGCAAGGCCGTACCGGACCGGCTGCTCGACGCGGCGCGCGGACCGCTCGCCGCCCATCCACCGTCCGACGGTCGCGCCACCGCGCTCCTCGACCTGTTCCCCGAGTCGAAGAACGACGCGGCCGCGTGGCTGCGGCTGCTCATGGACTGCGGTGCCGCGGACGCCGCCGCGGCCGGCCGGATCAGCCCGGAGGGCGGACTCGGTGAGTGGCTGCGCCGGTACGCGTCCCGGTACGCGCACCGCACCGTCGCCGGCGGCGGAGTGACCCGGCAGGCGATGCCCGCCGAACTCCTCGACCTGGTCACCCGGTTCGCCCCGCGGCTGAAGGCGGACGGCGCCCCGGTCCGGCTGCACGAGGACCGGTACCGGTGGCAGCACCTGGACGCCGACCTGCTCGACCTCTGCCTGGCCGAGGGCATACCGGTCCACGACTCCGGTGCCGGGGTCCGGCTGGAGTTCTGGGGCGAGGCCTCCCGGCGCGACCTGAGAGCGCTCGCCGCCGACCCCGTCTTCGGGCCACGCCTGGAGGGCACCGTCCACGACGGGCTGCGCCCCGGCGGCGGTACGGCGATCAGCCGGCTCCCGGACACACCGGAGATCGCCGCCGAGGTGCGCGCCCGGATCGAGAAGCTGCTCGACGCGCTGCGCGGCGGCGGACTCGCCGCCGCCGACGAGGCCGTCGACGAACTGCGCGAACTCCTCGACCGCCCCACCGCCATCGCCCTGGACGGCATCGAGGAGGCGCTCGACGCGCTGGACCTCACCGGCCCCTCGCCCGCGCCCTGCGCGCCGGCCTGCCGGAGGAACTGGGCTGGCCCGCGCTGGACCGGGCCCTCACCGAGTTCCGGCCGGACGAGAAGGTGTACGTCACCTGCACCTGGCCGGTGCTCACCGTGTACGGCGACAGCCGCGCCGTCGCCGTCGACCACGCCGGCCAGGTCGACGCGTACACCCTGCGGCTTCCGGACGATGCCGGACCGCACTCCGTGCACTGGGTGGGCGGCCAGTTCCTCGTCGCCTGGAAGGGGAAGGAGACGACACCGGCGGGGCCTACTGGTCGGGCAGCCCCTCCGACACGCTCGGGCCGGAATACGCCTACGGGCTGTCGCCCTACGGAGGCAGCGTCCAGGGCGGACTCGGCTACCAGTTCCGCACCCCGGACGGCGGCGGCCGCTTCAACGGGGAGATGGTCCTGCGTCCCGGCGGAGGCCCCGGTACGTACGGACGCGACTACCAGATGTACGACGGCCGGGACTACTGGAGCGCCGCGGTGTTCGCCGAGCGCCGCGGCGGATGGGAACGCCTGGACCCGGCCACCGGCGAACCCACCGGCGACCGTACGCTGCCCGCGTTCCACGCCCCCGAGACCTGCCCGGACGGCAAGGCGCCCTTCCTCGACCACCGCATCCTCGCCGAACTGCCGCCCGGCGCACCGCCGTCGCCGCTCGGACAGGACGGCCGGCTCACCGGCTGCCGGGTGCTGCACACCACGCCGTACTCCGGTTACTCACCTCGCGAGTTCGTGCTGGAGTCCATCGACGGGCGCAGCGCCTCGTACCGCACCCGCACCTGGGGCCGTCGGCCGTGGGGCATCCTCGCCCTGCCCTCCGGCGGCGAGGACACCGTCGTCGCCGGTGGCACCACCGTCCGCTGTCACTCCGCCGTCGACAACTCCCTGCTCTGGCAGGTCCGGGGTTCGACGGCAGACGTGACCACACGCCGATCCGCGCCACCCTCGGCGACGAGGCCGGGCCGGTGCCGCCGCCCGCGTACTGGCACTTCCTCACTCCTCGTGACGCGTCCTCGTCCCGGGCGCTGCGTGGCGTCACCGACACGGCCGTACGCGCGCTGCTGTCGTCCGGGGTGAGGACGAGCTCGCCGGGGTGGCCGAGCCGACCGTCCGCCTGGGGTGGCGCGTGCGGTGCGGCTCGCCGCCGATGTGCTGCGCCGGCGGCGGAGTTGTCGCACCGGGTGGCCGTGATGCGGGCCGGGCCGGTCGTCGAGCTGCCGGAGCCGGTGCCGGACACCGTGCTCGTCGCGGCGCTGGACGGGCTGTCGTACCCCCGCAGTCCGTACCGGCGGCCGGACGTGCAGCCCCGGCCCGCGCTGCTGACCTCCATCGCCGCCGACGGGCGTCATCTGCGCGGTGAGATCGACGACGAGGCGCGGCTGCTCGCTCTCCCCGGGCCGGTGCCTGAATGGACCGGGCTGGTCGGGAACATCGACGCCGTGGCGTGGCGGGCCGTCGTCGCCGGCACCCCGGAGGAGCGGCGGAAGGCGATCGGGGCGCTGCTCGAGGTCTGGAGCCGGCAGCCGTTCGCGGAGCCGGGGAGCCGCTGGCGTACCGGGTATGCGCCGGAGGAGGGGCCGGCTGCGCTGCGTGCGGCGGGGGAGTGGTGGCCTCGCATCAGGGAACTGGGGGTCTCCTTCTTCGTCCAGCGTGCCGGGGACGCGCCGCCCGCCGGGGCGGAGGATTGCCGGGAGCACACCGTCGGCCGGGATGACGCCGTTCGCATACCCCGGTTGCTGTCCCTGCTGGAGCGGCACGGGCCGGTCGTGGTGTCCGACGAGGCGGTGGAGCTGTTCCGGTGGCGTACCGGGGTGCCGCGGGCGGTCGCGGCGCTGGTTCTCGACGGGATCGTGGGCAGCGAGGGGCAGAACGCGGACCACAAGGCCCTTCGCGCGAAGCCGTACCGGGCGGATCGGGCCACTGCGTACGCGTACTACGAACTGCTGGGGAAGCTGGAGCATGGCGGACGTGCGGCGGTGCTCGCCGTCGCGCTGCCCGACGATCCCGCGGAGCTGTGGGCGCCCGGTGGGGTGACCGCGGCCGCGGAGCGGATGGCGGGGTGTGGTCGTCGCGCCTCGGGAGCACGCCGTACGTCGATGACGGCAGCCATGCTGCCGCGCTGGCCAAGGAGCATGGGCTGTCGGCGGTGTGGGCCGACGCGCTGCTCAGCGGACGGGTGGAGGAGCCGCTGGACGGTGAGGCGGCTCGGGATGCTGTCACTGCCGTGATCTGGGCGCTTGCCGAGCGGCCGGTGGGGGATCCGGCTGCGGAGGGGCTCGTGCGTTGATCGGGGGCTGGTCGGGATTTCCGATGAGCTGAGGGACGCGCTGCGCGTTCTCGCGGACCGGTCGCTCCATACGCCGGTGCCGGCGGGACAGTATGAGGCGAATCCGCTGTTCAGTGTGCCGGGGCTGGTGGGTGAGGTGGCTTCGGTGCTGGGGGTTGGGCGGGATGCGGCGGCTCTGTGGTTGCAGACGCGGGCGTTGGGGCGGCCGGGGGATCGGGCGGTGCGGCGGTGGAACGGGTGGAGTGTCGAGCGGCATCGTGCGGTTCGGGGGAGCTTGCTGCTGTGAAGGGTCCTCGGGTGGGGGCGGCTGTTTCGGGGGTGTGCCTGTGCCTGTGCCTGCGCATGAGCGGTTTGTGCGGGCGTGGTCGGAAGGGGTGGGGCGGGGCTGACGCGGGGCTGTGGGACTTTCCCCGCTGGACAGTCACCCCGGGTGACTGCTGGGCGGGGGTGGGTGTGTGCTTGCCCCGCTGGATGGGGGTGCCGCTGTGCCCACCCGTGCCGCCCCGGCGGCACGATTGCCCGCAGTTACGGCGGTGGAGGCGGGGGTGGGTGTGTGCTTGCCCCGCTGGATGGGGGTGCCGCTGCGCCCACCCGTGCCGCCCCAGCGGCACGATTGCCCGCAGTTACGGCGGCGGGGGCGGGGGTGGGTGTGTGCTTGCCCCGCTGGATGGGGGTGCCGCTGCGCCCACCCGTGCCGCCCCGGCGGCACGATTGCCCGCAGCTACGGCGGTGGAGGTGGCCGTAGTTGGGTGGGTGGGGGTTTAGGGGTTGGTGTGGGTTTGGGCGTCTTTTCTGGCTTGGCTTCTGGCTCGGCGGGCTGGGCCTCGCCAGCCGCAGGTGCAGCGGGCCGTGCAGAAGGGGCCCTGTTCTGTGGTGGTGGTGCTGTGGGGTGGGGGATTGTCCTCTTGCGGCACGTCGACCACGTTAACGCCTGGGGGTCGGCGTGACGGGGGCCATTACCGGTCGTTAACCCTGACATGGCTCGGATGCGCGGCGTGATGGCTGGATTCGGGGTGCTGTGCTGCCTCGGGGGCTGTGGGAGCAGTGGTGCCGCGACCGCGGGGACGCCCGCCGGGGATCCGGTGCGGGTGCTGCGGACGGCCGCCGACGCGCTCGTCCTCGCCGGGAGTTCCAAGGCGACCACCTCCCTGGAGATGGCGACCGGCGGGACCCGGGTCACCATCCGGGGCGAAGGGGTCTACGACTACCGGAAGCGGCTCGGCCGGCTGAAGGTGATGCTGCCGCAGGATCCCGCCGGGGGACCGTACGGCGGCCCATCACCGAACTGCTCGCTCCCGGCGCGCTGTTCATGAAGAACCGGGGGCCGGCGTGCCCGCCGACAAGTGGGTGCGGGTGGACACCGGGACGCTGTCCGACGGGAACCTCGTCACCGGCGGGGCCACCGACCCGTACGCCGCCGCCGAGGTGCTGCGCGGGACACGGGCGGCGACGTTCGTCGGGCGGACCGAGGTCGCCGGGGCGAAGGTACGCCACTACCGGGGACCGCCGATCTGCGGCAGGCCTCGCGGGAGGCGTCCGGCGCCAACCAGGAGTCGCTCGGCGCGGCGGCGGCCGGCTTCGCCACCGCGCGGGTGCCGTTCGACGTCTACCTCGACGACGACGGGCGGATCCGCAAGCTCCGGCACCGGTTCAGCTTCGTCAACGGCCGGCAGGAGGCGCCCGTCGCGGTCGCCTCGACCACGCTGCTGTACGACTTCGGGGTCCCCGCCGACGTACGGCTGCCCGCCGGGGACGACATCTACGCCGGGCGGATCGCCGAGGAGTGACCGGCCTGAACTAGCCCTTCCGTGCCATGCGCGGGGTGTCGGGCGCTCCCTACTCTAGGAGGTCGGTGACGACAGAGTGAGGTGAGGCGCGTGGCACCGCTCGGCGGTGGGACGGTCCCGGTTCAGGACCACGTGGCGCTCGCCGAGATCGAACTCTGCGGCGAACTGATCATCGCCGCCTCCAATGCCGAGGACCGGCTCAGCCTGGAGAGCATCGACGAGGTGCTCAGGGTGGCCGAGACACGGGCCGAGTCCGCCGGCGGCTGCGGCTGAGGCTGAGGCGGGGCGGTCAGGTGCGGAGCATGCGGGCGATGGCCTGCGTCGCTTCCTTGACCTTCGCGTCGATCTCGTCGCCGCCCTTGACGGCCGCGTCCGCGACGCAGTGGCGCAGGTGCTCCTCCAGCAGTTGCAGCGCGAACGACTGCAGCGCCTTCGTGGAGGCGGACACCTGGGTGAGTATGTCGATGCAGTACACGTCCTCGTCGACCATCCGCTGCAGGCCGCGGATCTGGCCCTCGATACGGCGCAGACGTTTGAGGTGCTCCTGTTTCTGGTGGTGGTAGCCGTGGATGCCGCGGTCGTGGTCGGTCACGATGGCCGCGGCGTCTGTGGTGTCCGTCATCGCGTCCTCCTGGTGCACTGGGGGCGACATATACCCCTGGTGGGTATATGGTAGCGAACTTTGCTGGGTATAGGCCTCTTGGCCGATGGCAGGCGCTACGGCCGGAAACAGGCCCCGGACCGCCCCCGTACTCATCACTCTGTCCGATGGGCGACACTGGTGGGCGGCCCGATAGCTGTGGCTGGGTGATGCGCCTAGCATCAGCCTGACCGAAACCGATGCATACCGAGGACCCCACGTGCGCTTTCGTCTGACCCCCAGGGAGACGAGCTTCTACGACATGTTCGCCGCGTCCGCGGACAACATCGTCACGGGCTCGAAACTCCTGATGGAACTGCTCGGGGCGGACCCTCCGCCCGGGCTGAGATCGCAGAGCGTATGCGGGCAGCGGAACACGCGGGTGACGACGCGACGCATGCGATCTTCCACCAGTTGAACTCCTCGTTCATCACGCCGTTCGACCGTGAGGACATCTACGCCCTCGCGTCCTCCCTCGACGACATCATGGACTTCATGGAGGAGGCCGTCGACCTGGTCGTCCTCTACAACATCGAGGAACTGCCCAAAGGCGTCGAGCAGCAGATCGAGGTCCTGGCGCGCGCGGCCGAACTCACCGCCGAGGCCATGCCGCACCTGCGCACCATGGAGAACCTCACCGAGTACTGGATCGAGGTCAACCGGCTGGAGAACCAGGCCGACCAGATCCACCGCAAGCTGCTGGCCCACCTCTTCAACGGCAAGTACGACGCGATCGAGGTACTGAAGCTCAAGCAGGTCGTCGACGTGCTGGAGGAAGCGGCCGACGCCTTCGAGCACGTGGCGAACACGGTGGAGACCATCGCCGTCAAGGAGTCCTGAGCTGTTCATGGACACCTTTGCTCTGGTGCTGACCATCGGCGTCGCGCTCTTCTTCACCTACACGAACGGCTTCCACGACTCGGCGAACGCGATCGCCACGTCCGTGTCCACGCGGGCGCTCACGCCCCGGGCGGCGCTGGCGATGGCGGCCGTGATGAACCTCGCCGGCGCGTTCATGGGGTCCGGGGTCGCCAAAACCGTCAGCGAGGGGTGATCCAGACGCCCGAGGGGTCGAAGGGGATGGGGATCCTCTTCGCCGCGCTGGTCGGGGCGATCGTCTGGAACCTCATCACCTGGTACTTCGGCTTGCCGTCCTCGTCGTCGCACGCGCTGTTCGGGGGCATGGTCGGGGCGGCGCTCGCCGGGGGACTGCCGTGTACTGGCACGGGGTGGTCGACAAGATCGTCATTCCCATGTTCGTGTCGCCGATCGTGGGGCTGCTGGCCGGTTATCTGGTGATGACGGCCATCCTGTGGATGTTCCGGCGGGCCAATCCGCACAAGGCGAAGCGCGGGTTCCGGATCGCGCAGACCGTCTCCGCCGCGGGGATGGCCCTGGGGCACGGTCTCCAGGACGCGCAGAAGACCATGGGCATCGTGGTGATGGCGCTGGTCATCGCGGATGTCGAGGACTACGGCGATCCGATTCCGGTGTGGGTGAAGATCGCTTGTGCGTTGATGCTGTCCGCGGGGACGTACGCGGGGGCTGGCGGATCATGCGGACGCTGGGGCGGAAGATCATCGAGCTTGATCCGCCTCAGGGGTTCGCCGCGGAGACGACGGGGGCGTCGATCATGTTCGGGTCGGCGTTTCTGTTTCACGCGCCGATTTCCACTACGCATGTGATCACTTCGGCGATCATGGGTGTGGGGGCGACGAAGCGGGTCAACGCGGTGCGGTGGGGGTGGCCAAGAACATCGTTCTTGGCTGGTTCATCACGATGCCGGCGGCGGCGGCGGTGGCGGCGTTGTCGTTCGGGCTGATCAATCTGGCTGTGCTGTAGCTGTTGGGGCGGGCGTTGACGCCGGGTGTCTTTGAGACCCCGGCGTCTTCGCGTTTCCGGTGTTTTCGCGTTCCCGGGTCTTCGCGACCCTGGCGACCCGGAGGCCCCGCGTCTCCGGTGGCCCCGGGTCTTCGCGACTCCGGCGTCTTCGCGACTCCGGTGGCCCCGGGTCTTCGCGACTCCGGCGTCTTCGCGACTCCGCGCCCGCGACTCGGGCGTCTTCGCGACTCCGCGCCCGCGACTCGGGCGTCTTCGCGACTCCGCGCCCGCGACTCGGGCGTCTTCGCGACTCCGCGCCCGCGACTCCGCGCCCTTCGCCGATCCGCGCGCCCGTGCAGATCCGCCGCTCCGCGGGCAGGCGTGCCGCAGGGCGGCACGGGTGGGCGCGACGGCGCCCCGTTGGCGCCGGGCTGCGCGACGTCCCCCGCTGAACAGTCACCCCGGGTTCCTGCTGGGCGGGGGTGGGTGTGCGCTCGCCCCGCTGGAAGGGGTGCCGCTGCGCCCACCCGTGCCGCCCCAGCGGCACGACTGCCCGCAGTTGAGCGGCAGGAAGGGTGCGGGTGCCCGCAGTTGAGCGGCAGGAAGGGTGCGGGTGGCCGCAGTTGAGCGGGAGGAAGGGTGCGGGTGGCCGCAGTTGAGCGGGAGGAAGGGTGCGGGTGGCCGCAGTTGAGCGGGAGGAAGGGTGCGGGTCGGGTGGACGGTGTGGGGTGGAGAAGGGCCCGCCCCCTTGGAGGGGGCGGGCCCTGGCCTCGCGGTGGCACCGCCATGCAGCACCGCGAGGGGATCGTGGGTCAGCCGAAGCGGCCGGAGATGTAGTCCTCCGTGGCCTGGACCGACGGGTTGGAGAAGATGCGCTCCGTGTCGTCGAGCTCGATCAGCTTGCCGGGCTGGCCGACGGCCGCCAGGTTGAAGAAGGCCGTGCGGTCGGAGACGCGCGCCGCCTGCTGCATGTTGTGCGTCACGATGACGATCGTGAAGCGCTCCTTCAGCTCACCGATCAGGTCCTCGATCGCGAGCGTGGAGATCGGGTCCAGGGCCGAGCAGGGCTCGTCCATGAGCAGGACCTTCGGCTCCACCGCGATCGCCCGCGCGATGCACAGCCGCTGCTGCTGACCACCGGACAGGCCCGAGCCGGGCTTGTTGAGGCGGTCCTTCACCTCGTTCCAGAGGTTCGCGCCCCTGAGGGACTTCTCGACGACGTCGTCCAGCTGGGACTTCTTGTACTTGCCGTTCAGCCGCAGGCCCGCCGCCACGTTGTCGTACACCGACATCGTGGGGAACGGGTTCGGGCGCTGGAAGACCATGCCGACCTCACGGCGTACCGCCACCGGGTCGATGCCGGCGCCGTACAGGTTCTCGTCGTCCAGCATGACCTTGCCGTCGACGCGGCCGCCGGGCGTGACCTCGTGCATGCGGTTGAGCGTGCGCAGGAAGGTGGACTTGCCGCAGCCGGACGGGCCGATGAAGGCCGTCACGGAGCGGGCTCGACGGTCATCGAGATGTCCTCGATGGCCAGGAAGGAGCCGTAGTAGGCGTTGAGGCCGCTGACGTCGATGCGCTTGGCCATGGTGATCACTTCTTCTTTCGGGTCTGGGAGGCCATAGCGACTGGCCGCGCGGCGGAGCCGCAGATTGTCACCGCGGGGCCTTCCAGCGGGCGATGCCGCGGGCCACGAGGTTGAGGATCATGATGAACGCGATGAGCGTCAGGGCCGCCGCCCAGGCACGGTCGAACGCCGCGCCGGAGCCACCGCTGTTGGCCCACTGCAGATAGATGTACATCGGCAGTGATTCCTGCGGGTCCTGGAACGGGTTGGCGTTGATGAAGTCCGTACCCCAGACCAGGAGCAGCACGGGCGCCGTCTCACCGGTGATGCGGGCGATCGCGAGCATCACGCCCGTGATGATGCCGCCGACCGACGTCGGCAGGACCACCTTCAGGATCGTGCGCCACTTCGGCACGCCGAGCGCCAGGGACGCCTCGCGCAGCTCGTTCGGGACGAGCTTGAGCATCTCCTCCGTGGAGCGGACCACGACCGGGATCATCAGGATCGACAGGGCCAGCGAACCGGCGAAGCCGGACGGGCCCATCTTCAGGATGAGGACCCACAGGCTCAGGATGAACAGACCCGCGACGATCGACGGGATGCCCGTCATCACGTCGACGAAGAACGTGACGGCCTTGGCGAGCTTGCCGCGCCCGTACTCGACCAGGTAGATCGCGGTCAGCACACCGATCGGCACGGAGACCAGGGTGGCGAGGCCGACCTGCTCCAGGGTGCCGAGGATGGCGTGGTAGATGCCGCCGCCGGGCTCGGCGTCGGCGACCACGCCCATCGAGTGGGTGAGGAAGTAGCCGTCGAGGACCTTCACACCGCGCTCGGCGGTCTCCCACAGCAGGGAGGCGAGCGGTATCACGGCCAGCAGGAAGGCGACCCAGACCAGGCTGGTCGCGGTGCGGTCCTTGGCCTGGCGGCTGCCCTCGATCTTCGCGGAGAGGGCGTAGGAGCCGACGACGAAGAGGACGGCGGCGATCAGCGCCCACTGGATGTCGCTGTCCAGGCCGGCCGCGGCGCTGATGCCGTAACCGAGGACGAGGGAGCCCGCGGCGACCGCCCAGGCGAACCACTTGGGCAGGGTCGCGCCGCGCAGCGAGTCGCGCTTGGGGGAAGGGGTTGCGTGGCTCATGCGTTGGCCCCCGAGTACTCCTTGCGGCGGGCGATGATCAGACGGGCACCGCCGTTGACCACCAGCGTGATCACGAAGAGCACCATGCCGGAGGCGATCAGCGCGTCCTGGCCCATCACGGTGGCCTCGTTGAACTTGCTGGCGATGTTCTGGGCGAACGTGCCGCCGCCCGGGTCCAGCAGGCTGGCGGTGATGTCGAAGGACGGCGAGAGCACCATGGCCACGGCCATCGTCTCGCCGAGCGCGCGGCCGAGGCCCAGCATCGACGCGGAGATGACGCCGGAGCGGCCGAACGGCAGCACCGACATGCGGATGACCTCCCAGCGCGTGGCGCCGAGGGCCAGGGCCGCCTCCTCGTGCGTCCGCGGGACCTGGCGGAACACCTCGCGGCTGACGTTGGTGATGATCGGGAGGATCATCAGGGCGAGCAGGATGCCGACGGTGAGCAGCGACCGCGCCGGCCCGCCGTCCCAGGCGAAGAGGCCGGTCCAGCCGAGGTAGTCGTCGAGCCAGCCGTAGAGGCCGTCCATGTGCGGCACCAGGACGAGGGCGCCCCACAGGCCGTACACGATGGACGGGACGGCGGCGAGCAGGTCGATCACGTACGCGATGAGGCCGCCGAGGCGGCGCGGCGCGTAGTGCGTGATGAACAGGGCGATGCCGACCGAGACCGGCACGGCGATGGCCATGGCGATGACCGACGACACGATGGTGCCGAAGGCCAGGACCGCGATGCCGAACTCCGGCGGGACGCCCGTCGGGTTCCACTCGAACGACGTGAAGAAGTTGGCCTCGTCCTTGCTGATGGCCAGCGAGGCGCGGTACGTCAGGAAGGTCGCGATCGCGGCCATGAGGACGAGGACGAAGATGCCGGATCCGCGGGAGAGCCCGAGGAAGATCCGGTCACCGGGGCGGGTCGCACCGCGCCCGGTGCCCTTGCCGGCGGGCGCGGCGGGTCCGGGTACGGGGGAGCGGTTGTCTGCTGTGTGGTGGTGTCCATCGGGTTCTCCGGTCTGCGGAACCGCCGGGTCGGGCGGCTCGGTCGGAGCCGTCCGGACGGCCGGGGCTCCTGTTGGCGGTGCACTGGACGGTGCGGCCCACCCCGTCCGGGGATGGGCCGCACACTGGGTCAGGCGAGGTTCGAGATCGTCTCGCGGACCTTGGTGATGATCTCGGTGGGCATCGGGGCGTAGCCGGCGTCCGCCAGCAGGCCCTGGCCGTCCTCCGAGGCGATGTAGTTCAGGAAGGACTTGGTGGCCGGCAGGGTGTCGGCCTTGTTGCCCTTGTCGCAGACGATCTCGTACGTGACGAGGACCAGCGGGTAGGCGCCGTCGGCCTGCGGGGTGTAGTCCAGCTCCAGCGCCAGGTCGCTGCCGGTGCCGACGACCTTCGCGGCGCCGATCGCGGCGGTGGCGTTGTCGACGGTGGCCTTGACCGGCTCGGCGGCCTCGGTCTTGATGTCGACCGTCTTCACGCCGTCCTTGGCGTAGGACAGCTCGAAGTACGAGATGGAGCCGGGGGTCTGCTTGACCTGCTGGGCGAGGCCGGAGGAGCCCTGCGCGGACTGGCCGCCCTTGGCCTCCCAGGACTTGCCGCCCTCGTACTTCCAGTCGTCGGGCGCGGCGGCCTTCAGGTACTTGGTGAAGTTGTCCGTGGTGCCGGACTCGTCCGAGCGGTGGAACGCCTGGATCTTCTGGTCGGGGAGCTTGGCGTCGGGGTTGAGCTTCGCGATCGCCTCGTCGTTCCAGTTGGTGATCTTGTTGTCGAAGATCTGGGCGAGGGTCGGGGCGTCCAGGACCAGGGTGTCGACGCCGGTGACGTTGAAGCCGATCGCGATCGGGCCGCCGACCATCGGCAGGTCGATGCCCTGACCGCCGGAGCAGATCTTCTTCGAGGCCTCGATCTCCTCGGGCTTCAGCGCGGAGTCCGAACCGGCGAACGCGGTCTGGCCCTGGGTGAAGGCCGTGATGCCGGCGCCCGAACCGGTCGGGTTGTAGTTGATCTGCACGCCCTTGCAGGCGGCGACGTACTGCTTGACCCAGGCGTCGATCGCGTTCTTCTGAGCGGAGGAGCCGGAGGCCTGGAGCTGGCCCTTGGCGTCTTCGCACTTGACGTTGCCGGCCTGCGCGCTGGCGGACGCGTCGCCGCCGTTGCCGTTGCCGGTGTCGTCGGAGCCGCACGCCGTGAGGGCCAGGGCGCCGGAGACGGCGAGAGCACCGAGAGCGAGGGCCCGCCGGGTCTTGCGCTGAAGCTTCACTTGAGTTCCTTCCAGTGGCCGCCGTCCTGAAATTCGGCGGCGTGCGAAGTGCGGGTGACACGGTCACCCGGTTCTTCGGGCGATCCGCATCGCGTAAGGCCGAAATTAGGCAGAACAGGTGAAGCAGCCGATTGGCGTACATGAACGGCGGGTGAACCCCTGAGGACGGTGCGGTGAGGTCACGGAACGCTCACGTCGAGGACACGGAGAGGTACCGGGCGGGAACGGCATTCACGGGGCCGGGCGGAAGGCCGCCAGCAGGGCGTCCACGAGGTCGGCGTCCCGGGGTTCGGTGAGGTGGCGGCGGGCGGCGTCCGGCGGGAGCCAGAGGATCCGGTCGACCTCGTCGTTCGGCGCGAACGTGCCGGAGACGGCCTCGGCCGCCCAGTAGCGGACCCGTTTGGGCCGGCCGTTCGCCAGATAGTGCGCGCTGGGCAGCTCGGTGGCGGGGACGGCGGAGTGGCCGGTCTCCTCGGCGACCTCGCGCAGGGCGCCGGCCAGCGGGTCCTCGCCGCGCTTCAGCTTGCCCTTGGGCCAGGACCAGTCGTCGTACTTCGGACGGTGGACCAGGCAGAGTTCCAGGGCGCCGGTCACGGGGAGCGGCGCCACAGGACACAGCCGGCTGCCTGGATCACCAGGGTGCGGTGCTTCGCGGTACCGGGGTGGTCACCGGGGGCCTCCTATGACGCGCCGAGGGCTTCCGTCTGCCAGGAGCGCTGGAACGCGTACCGAGCGGCCTCCACCTCGTGCCGCTGATCGGCGTGGAGCACGCCCAGAGCGTACGCCGTGGCCGGGGTGATCCGCGGGGTCCGGGCCGCCTGCGCGGCGGCGGCCGCGGCCTCGGAGGCGTCGCGGTGCCGGTCCAGTGCCTCACCGGCGGCGAGGAGGCCCTTGGCCGGGGCGGCGTCCTGGCAGACCTCCAGGGCGTAGCGGTGCAGGCGCAGCAGAAGGCGGACCTGGTGCCAGGGGCGTCCTGGGGGTGGGGCGCGGGGTCCGGGGACAGGCCGTGGATCAGGGCCTCGGCGTTGTACGGGCTGCCCGCGGTGAGGAGGGGAGCGCGGCCACGGCGTCGGTGAGGCGGGTGCGGGTGGCGTCCGCGAGGGGCGGAGGTCGGTGGTGGTGGCCGCGGGTGCGAGGGGGACCTCGCTGGCCAGTACGGCGACCTTGTCGGCGACCGCGTGGAAGCGGGAGGAGCCCAGGGCCTGGAGGGCGGTGGAGTGGGCCCGGGTTCTCGCCAGGGTGAGCTGGCGGTCCAGGAGGGCGCCGGCCTTGGCGGCGCCTACGGTGAGGTTGCCGCGGTCGGGGGTGGGGATGCCGGTGCGGGTGCCGGTGCCGGTGCCGGTGCCGTTGGCGATTCTGGCGAGGGTGCGGGTTGCACCCCTGTTGCCGGAGGTGCCGGGATCGGTGGGGGTGGGATGACGCTCGCCCCGCTGGAGGGGTGCCGCCCGCGCCCACCCGTGCCGCCCCAGCGGCACGACTGCCCGCGGGCTGCGGGGGTGGGGTGGCGCTGCTCGGGGTTGTCGGGGTGCCGCCTGCGCTCACCCGTGCCGCCTCAGCGGCACGATTGCCCGCGGGCTGCGGGGGTGGGGTGGCGCTGCTTGGGGTTGTCGGGGTGCCGCCTGCGCTCACCCGTGCCGCCTCAGCGGCACGATTGCCCGCGGGCTGCGGGGGTGTGGTGGCGCTGCTTGGGGTTGTCGGGGTGCCTCCCCCAGAGGGGTACCCCCAGCGCCCACTCGTGCCGCCCCAGCGGCACGATTGCCCGCGGGCTGCGGGGGTGCGGTGGCGCTGCTCGGGGTTGTCGGGGTGCCTCCCCCAGAGGGGTACCCCCAGCGCCCATCCGTGCCGCCCCAGCGGCACGACTGCCCGCGGGCTGCGGGGGTGCGGTGCCCGGGGGCTGCGGGCGCGTGGTGTCCGTGGCCTGGGCACGGGTGGTGCCCGCCTGCGGACGTGTGGTGTCCGCAGGCTGCGGGCGGGTGGTGCTCGCGGGCTGCGGGCGCGTGGTGTCCGCGGGGTGGGGAGGGTGGGGAGGGTGGGGGAGCAGGGGGCTCCGGAGAGGCGGTGGAGGGCCAGGAGGAGTTGGTCCAGGCGGGTCGCGCAGGCGTGTTCCTGGGCGAGGATGCCCGAGACCCAGGCCAGTTCGGGGCGCATCGCCTCCGACCAGTCACGGTCCAGCACCGGCTGGAACGTGTGCAGGCTGGCGCTGATCCGCCGGGCCGCGCGGCGCAGCGCGCGCGCCGCCTCGACGGAGTCCTCCGACGCGGCCGCGCCCGCGCCGGTCTCCCGGTGCAGGCGCAGCGCTCGGAGGAACTCGGTCGCCCGGGCCCGCAGATAGCAGGCCAGGGCGTCCGCCGGTACGGGACCGGCCGTCGGATCAAGGTGTCGCTGTGCCACGCCGGCGCCTCCGGGCGTCAATGAGCATCTCCTGGACGTTGCGCAGGGGCTGGCCGTCCGTGTCCGTCGCGTGCCGGGTCCACTCGCCGTCCGCGGCGAGGTGCCAGGACTGGGTGGTGTCCGACATGCCGGTCTCCAGCAGCCGGCTCAGAGCCGCCCGGTGGGCCGGGTCGGTGACCCGTACCAGCGCCTCTATCCGGCGGTCGAGGTTGCGGTGCATCATGTCCGCGCTGCCGAACCACACCTCGGGCTCGCCGCCGTTGCCGAAGGCGAACACCCGCGAGTGTTCGAGGAAGCGGCCGAGGACGGACCGTACCCGGACGTTCTCCGACAGGCCCGCCACGCCCGGCCGTATCGCGCAGATGCCGCGCACCCAGATGTCCACCGGGACGCCCGCCTGCGACGCGCGGTAGCAGGCGTCGATGACGGCCTCGTCGACCATCGAGTTGACCTTGATGCGGACGTACGCGGGACGCCCGGCGCGGTGGTGCTGGGCCTCCTTGTCGATGCGGGAGACCAGGCCGTCCCGCAGGGACTTGGGGGCGACCAGCAGGCGCCGGTAGGTCTCACGGCGGGAGTAGCCGGAGAGCCGGTTGAACAGGTCGGAGAGGTCCGCGCCGACCTGCGGGTCGGCGGTGAGCAGCCCGAGGTCCTCGTAGAGGCGGGCCGTCTTCGGGTGGTAGTTGCCGGTGCCGACGTGGCTGTACCGCCGTAGCGTCTCGCCCTCCTGACGGACCACCAGCGACAGCTTGCAGTGCGTCTTCAGGCCGACCAGGCCGTACACGACGTGGCAGCCGGCCTCCTCCAGCTTGCGCGCCCACTTGATGTTCGCGTGCTCGTCGAACCGCGCCTTGATCTCGACCAGGACCAGCACCTGCTTGCCGGCCTCGGCGGCGTCGATCAGCGCGTCGACTATGGGGGAGTCGCCCGAGGTGCGGTACAGCGTCTGCTTGATGGCCAGCACGTCGGGGTCCTCGGCCGCCTGCTGGAGGAACGCCTGCACCGACGTGGAGAACGAGTCGTACGGGTGGTGCAGCAGCACGTCCCGGCTGCGCAGCGCGGCGAAGACGTCGGGCTGCGAGGCGGACTCGACCTCCGCCAGGTCCCGGTGCGTGCCGGCGATGAACTTCGGGTACTTCAGCTCCGGCCGGTCCAGGCCGTGGATACGGAACAGGCCGGTCAGGTCGAGCGGACCCGGCAGCGGGTACACCTCCGCCTCACCGATCTTCAGCTCCCGCACCAGCAGGTCCAGCACCTCGCGGTCGATGGACTCCTCGACCTCCAGGCGCACCGGCGGCCCGAAGCGGCGCCGCATGAGCTCCTTCTCCAGCGCCTGGAGCAGGTTCTCCGCGTCGTCCTCCTCGACCTCGAGGTCCTCGTTGCGGGTGAGCCGGAAGGCGTGGTGCTCCAGCACCTCCATCCCCGGGAACAGCTCCTCCAGATGCGCGGCGATGACGTCCTCGATGGGGACGTACCGGCCGGGAGAGCTCTCCAGGAAGCGCGACAGCAGCGGCGGCACCTTGACCCGGGCGAAGTGCTTGTGCCCGGTGACGGGGTTGCGTACGACCACGGCCAGGTTCAGGGACAGGCCGGAGATGTACGGGAAGGGTGCGCGGGGTCGACCGCGAGCGGGGTGAGGACCGGGAAGATCTGGTGCCGGAAGAGGGTGAACAGGCGGGCCTGCTCCTTCTCCGTCAGCTCGTTCCAGCGGACGAGGTGGATGCCCTCCTCCGCGAGTGCGGGGGCGACGTCCTCGTGGTAGCAGGCGGCGTGCCGGGCCATCAGCTCGCGCGAGCGGGCCCAGATCATCTCCAGTACCTCGCGCGGCTGGAGGCCGGAGGCGGAGCGGGTGGCGACACCGGTGGCGATACGGCGCTTCAGGCCGGCCACGCGGACCATGAAGAACTCGTCCAGGTTGCTGGCGAAGATCGCGAGGAAGTTGGCGCGCTCCAGCAGCGGGGTGGCGGGGTCCTCGGCGAGTTCGAGGACGCGTTCGTTGAACGCGAGCCAGCTGCGTTCCCGGTCGAGGAAACGGCCCTGCGGGAGCGGGGTGGCGCCGTCGGCCGGAGACTCCTCGTAGCCGTCGAGATCCGCGTCGATGTCGGGTTCCAGGTCGGAGACCACTCCGGCCACGGTGTGCGGCCGGTGGGCGGCGATGGAGCCCACGGAGGGCTGCGGGTGCTGTACCTGTGCCTGGGCGTTGGGCTGGCTCATGCCCCCATTGTTCCGCGCCAGGGTCGTCGCGGGCGCGTCGGAAATTCCGGGTGGGAGCGGTGGTGGCCCTGGGGCGTCCCCGATCCTCCCGTTCACCCTTCGGAGCGGCGAAGGCTCTGGCGCGGCGGGATGCATTGGCCGAGCGTCGCAAGCCTGTCTGAATCGATGGTTACGGCGACATGACGTGCGGGATATCGAGGGGCGGCTCCGGGTGCGCGGCGCCTTCCGGTGGGGGCGCGCGCCTTGATGCCCTGCGGGCGGGTGTTTGGCCGTGTCGGCCGGGGCGGGGTGTGGCCGTGCCGGCCGGGCGGGGCGTGTGGCCGTGCCGGCCGGGTGGTGCGTGTGGCCGAGCTGGCCGGGTGGTGCGTGTGGCCGTGTCGGCCGGGCGGGGCGGTGCGAGGCACGCGGGCGGGCGTGTCGGCCGGGCGGGGCGGTGCGAGGCACGCGGGCGGGCGTGTCGGCCGGGCGGGGCGGTGCGAGGCACGCGGGCGGGCGGTGCGGGGCAGGCACGCGGGCGTGGGTTGCGCTGCTCGGCGCCGACGAGGTGCCTCCCCCAGAGGGGGTACCCCAGCGCCCACCCGTGCCGCCCCAGCGGTACGACTGCCCGCAGGGTGCGCCGACGAGGTGCCTCCCCCAGAGGGGTACCCCCAGCGCCCACCCGTGCCGCCCCAGCGGTACGACTGCCCGCAGGGTGCGCCGACGAGGTGCCTCCCCCAGAGGGGGTACCCCCAGCGCCCACCCGTGCCGCCCCAGCGGCACGACTGCCCGCAGGGTGCGCCGACGAGGTGCCTCCCCCAGAGGGGTACCCCCAGCGCCCACCCGTGCCGCCCCAGCGGCACGACTGCCCGCAGGCTGCGGCGGATTGGTATCGCTCCGCACCCGTCCCGCACCCGGTCCGCGCACCGGAAGGGGTGGTGTGTGGACACGCCCGTCTGGCCGAACGCGGTGCGGCGTGCCCGTATGGTCCCCGTGGGCGGGGTTACGGGCACGCCGGTCAGGCCGTGCGGGCGTTCAGACCTTGGTCCGGCCGGTGCGGCGGCGCAGGAGCTGGAACGCGGCGACCGTCACCAGGACGGCGATGACCAGCAGGATGCCGGAGGCGACCAGCTGGAGGGGCCAGTAGTGGCTCTCGGGGTGGTAGACCCGGAAGTTCTTCACGGCGCCCATGTCCTCCATGGCCGCCCGGCAGCTGGGCAGCCCGCTGCTGTAGCAGGGAGAGGACAGCCGCTCTCCGTCGGCGGTCAGGATGCCCTCGCTGATCCAGATGCCCTCCCCTCCAGGCCCTTCTCAAGGCTGGTGACCCTGGTGACCGAGGGCCACAGACTCGGCAGGGCGGTGTGGACGGCCGCCCACAGCACTCCGATCGTGGCGACGGCCGTGGCGAGCGCGGTCAGGGCGCGGCGCAGCACGAGCCCCGCGAGGACGCCGACGGCCAGCCCGGTCAGGGCGAGGGCCACCGGGAAGGTGCCGTTGGCGTAGAAGGTGAGGGCGTCGTCCCACGGTTTGCTGGTCTGGAGATGCTTGCCCGCCGCCCACGCCCTGCGGTGCAGCCAGCCCGTCAGACCGGTCACCGTGATGGTCAGCGCCGCCGGGAAGGCGAGCCGGGAGACCAGCCAGCGGGCCGGGGAGACGCCCTGGGTCCAGGCGAAGTGGGCCGTGCCGGACTCCATCTCGCGGCCGATCAGCGAGCCGCCGGCCCAGGCGGCGAACAGGAACGGCACGATGAGCACGGCGAACGTCGTGTAGGTGTACAGGTTCGTGTGGAGGTCGACCGCGCCCCGGTCGTAGGAGCAGGGCGGGGTGTAGTCGCAGGCGCTGAACTCCTTCAGGGCCGCCGCCGCAGAGTCGGTGACCGGGCCGGCGAGCCACAGCAGTGCCGCGCCGAGCAGCACGGTGAGAGCAACGCAGGCGATCAGGGCCGGGCGGTGCAGCCGCAGCAGCCAGCGCAGCTGGCGGGGCGCGGAGCGGCCGGTGGCGGACAGGGCCTGGGTGGTCAGGGCGGCGGTCATGCGGCGGCCTCCGTGGTGTGCTGAGCGGCGCGGGCCTCGGGGTTGCGCAGATAGGACAGGACGAGTTCCTCGAGCGTCGGCGGGCCGGCGCGCCAGTCGGCGGGCAGCGGGACAGCCGGGCGGACGAGCGCGCTGAGCTGCCGTCCTGTGGTGCGGGACTCGATCACGTCGTGCGGGAACAGGTCCGTGTCCGCGGGGACGGAGACCCGGGAGTGCGCGGCCAGCAGGTCGTCGATCTCGCCGGCCAGACGGACCCGGCCGCCGCCGAGCAGCAGCAGATGGTCGCAGGAGTCCTCGAGCTCGGAGACGACGTGCGAGGACAGCACGATCGTCGTGCCGTGCTCGGCGGCCTGCCCCAGCAGTAAGCCCATCAGCTCGCGCCGGGCCAGCGGGTCGAGGTCGGCCATCGGCTCGTCCAGGAGCAGCAGTTCGGGCCGCTTGGCGAGGGCGAGGGCGAGGGCCACCCGGGTGCGCTGGCCGCCGGAGAGGGAGCCTATGCGCTTGCCCCGGTCCAGATCGCCGCCGTCCACGATCCGCTCGGCGGCGTCCGCGTCCCAGCGGCTCGGGTTCAGGTCGGCGCCCATGCGCAGCGTCTCGGCGACGGTGAGCTGCCGGTACAGCGGCTTGTCCTGGTCGACGAAACCGACCCGGGAACGGGCCGACGCCGGGTCGGTGCCGAGGACGGCGATCGTGCCCTCGGTGTGGGCGAGCAGCCCGACGGTGATCGCCATCAGCGTGGACTTGCCGGCGCCGTTGGGGCCGACGATGGCGCAGACACGGCCGGCGGGAAGCCGGAAGGAACAGTCGCGCAGCGCCCAGGCGGCGCGCCGCCCGTAACGCCTGCCGAGCGCGTCTGTCTCGATGGCCGGGACGGTCATGACGGTTCTCCCTTTGGGGTCGTCGAATGTGCGAAGTGCGTTTCGAGTACGGCGGTGAAGAGCGCGGCGACGTCCTCCCGCTCCAGCCCGCTCTCACGGGCCCGCGCCGCCCACTGCTCCAGCTCCGCGCGCAGCGGGAGTCGGCGGGGGCGGCGCCCAGGGAACGCCGTACGAAGGTGCCGAGACCGCGCCGGGCCTCCACCAGGCCCTCGCGTTCCAGTTCGCGGTAGGCCTTCAGCACGGTGTTGGGGTTCACGGCGGTGGCTTCGACGACCTCGCGGGCCGTGGGCAGCTTGTCGCCGGGTTCCAGCAGCCCCAGGCGCAGGGCCTGCTTCGTCTGCTGCACGATCTGGACGTAGGTGGCTACGCCGCTGTGCCGGTCGATGCGGTAGTCGACCACCTCGGCACCACCCTTTCACTAATTGAGTAGTGAAAGGGTGGTGCAAGGGTGGCCGGAATGTCAACGCGAAGGCGGGCGGCACCCCGGCACATGCCGGAGGCCGCCCGCCTCGTGACCCGGTGACCGGGCCGGTCAGGTTTCCGTTCGGTACATCAGGTCCGTCTCGTGGGTGACGAAGCCCAGGCGTTCGTAGACCTTCACCGCCGCCTCGTTGTCGGCGTCGACGTAGAGCATCGCCGTCGGCAGGCCCCGCGCCGCCAGGTGCCGCAGCCCGATCGTGGTGAGGACCTGCCGAGGCCACCGCCCTGCGCACCGGGGCTCACCCCGAGGACGTACACCTCGCCCAGCCGCTCCGCCGCGTGCGCCTTGGTCCAGTGGAAGCCGACGAGGCGGCCGTCCCGCTCGGCGAGGAAGAAGCCCTCGGGGTCGAACCACTCCTCGGCCTTGCGGTCGTCGAGGTCGCGCTGGGTGAGCGAGCCCTGCTCGGGGTGGTGGGCGAAGGCGGCGGCGTTCAGCGCGAGCCACGCGGCGTCGTCCGCACCGGGCACGAAGGTGCGCACGGTCACGCCCTCCGGCAGCACCGGGTCGGGCAGCGCGAGCCCCTCCAACGGCCGCCGCATCTGCCGCAGTTCCCGGAACAGCGTCAGCCCGAGGACCTGCGCCAGATGCCGGGCGGCGGAGTGGCCGCCGTGCGCCCACACCCGCAGCCGCTTCCCGGAGGCGGCGAGCAGCGCCGAACCCAGCGCCCGCCCGTGCCCGTTGCCCCGGTGCGAGGGGTGCACGGCCAGTTCGGCGGCCGGCGGCTCCACCGGGTCGGTGTCCTCCAGTTGGGCGTATCCGACGAGTTCGTCGCCGACGGAGAGCAGCAGATGCGAGACCCCGTCCCGTTTCCCGCCGCGCAGCTGCAACCGCCCCTGCTCGGACACCGCCTGCTGTCCGTCGGTCCGGGCGGCGTCGGCGAGCAGGGTGAGCACCGCCTCGGTCTGGTCGGGCTCGAGTGCGGCATACGTCTCGAGCGAACGGGGGCGTCCGGGCCGTGCGAAGTCGTCGCTGGTCATGCGTATGAGCGTAAAGGGGCGGGCGCAAAACGGACGGCAGCGGTGTCAGCGAAAGATAAACCAGGCCGTAACCTGGAAGACCCTGTCGCGCTACGCGCGTTGACCCTAGGCTGCGCCGGTACCCACTCGGACCCTCAGGGGGCGCATGCCAGCCACATCCCCGGCGCACCACCGGCGCCGCAGCCGCCGTACCCACCGTCTTCTCGCGACCGCCGCCGGTGTCCTCACCGTGGGCGCGCTGGCCGCCGCCGCCCTGCCCGGGTCGGCGAACGCCGGCGAGAACCGCGGCGGCGGGAGCGACACGTCCCACGGTCACCACGGCCGCTACCAGGACGTGCAGTTGCTGTCCTTCAACGACCTGCACGGCAACCTGGAGCCGCCGGCCGGCTCCTCCGGCCGGGTGAGCGAACTCCAGCCCGACGGCACGACGAAGACCATCGACGCGGGCGGTGTGGAGTACCTCGCCACCCATCTGCGCCAGGCGCGCGAGGGCAACCGCTACTCCATCACCGCCGCCGGCGGCGACATGGTGGGCGCGTCCCCGCTCATCTCGGGGCTCTTCCACGACGAGCCCGCGATCGAGGCGCTGAACAAGCTCGGCCTCGACGTGACGAGCGTCGGCAACCACGAGTTCGACGAGGGCGCGAAGGAACTCGGCCGCCTGCAGAACGGCGGCTGCCACCCGACCGAGGGCTGCTACACCGACAAGCGGTTCAAGGGCGCCGACTTCCCGTACCTGGCGGCGAACGTCCTGGACGAGAAGACCAGGAAGCCCCTCCTCAAGCCCTACTGGGTGTGGAAGAAGCAGGGCGTCAAGGTCGGCTTCATCGGCGTGACCCTGGAGGGCACCCCGGACATCGTCTCGGCGGAGGGCGTGAAGGGCCTCGCCTTCAAGGACGAGGTCGAGACGATCAACAAGTACGCCAAGGAGCTCCAGCGCCAGGGCGTGAAGTCGATCGTCGCGCTGATCCACGAGGGCGGCTTCCCGGCCTCGTCCTCGTACAACTACGACTGCGACGCCCCGGGCGCCGGCGACGGCGTCTCCGGCCCGATCGCGGACATCGCCAGGAACGTCTCGCCACAGGTGGACGCGCTGGTCACCGGCCACACCCACAACGCGTACGTGTGCACCATCCCCGACCCGGCGGGCAAGCCCCGGATGGTCACCTCGGCCGCGTCCTTCGGCCGCCTCTACACCGACACCACGCTGACCTACGACCGTGCCACCGGTGACATCGCCCGTACGGCCGTGAAGTCCGCGAACCACGTGGTGACCCGGGACGTCCCCAGGGCGCCCGACATGACCCGGCTGATCGAGAAGTGGAACACCCTCGCCGCGCCCATCGGCAACCGCCCGATCGGCTACATCTCCGGCGACATCGTGAAGGACGGCACCGAGTCCCCGCTCGGTGACCTCATCGCCGACGCGCAGCTCGCGTACGGCCGCACGCTGGACGCGGAGACCGACCTGGCGCTGATGAACCCCGGCGGCATCCGCGCCTCCCTCACCTACGCGGCCGGCGGCGGGGAGGGCGACGGTGTGGTGACCTTCGCGGAGGGCTTCACCGTCCAGCCGTTCGCCAACACGGTCAACCTCCAGGACTTCACCGGAGCGCAGCTCGTCCAGGTGCTGAAGGAGCAGGTCAGCGGCGCGAACGAGGCCGCCCCCAAGATCCTCCAGATCTCCGCGGGCCTGACCTGGACCCTGGACCTGACGAAGACCGGCGCGGACCGCGTGGTCACGGAGTCGATCGAGCTCGACGGCTCTCCGATCGACCCGGACGCCACCTACCGTGTCGCGACCAACAACTTCCTCGCGGGCGGCGGCGACGGCTTCCCGACCCTGGGCCTGGGCACCGGCGACCTGGTCGGCGAGGACGACCTGAAGGCCCTGGAGCAGTACCTGACGGCCAACTCGTCCCCGGCGAACCCGATCACCCCGCCGAAGGCGGACCGCGTCACGATCGTGCGATAGCCGACGGCGGGGCCGGTACGAGGTGGTTCGTGACCCCGTACCGGCCCCGCCGTACGTCTCACTTCCCCAGGCTGCCCCACACCACCGCCTGGGCGACGATCACCCGCTCTCCGTCGAACGTCACGGCGGGCCCTTCGTGCAGGCGGTACCCCGCCGCGAGCGCCTCGCTCACCCGATGGCAGAACGAGACGTCGTCGGGCCCGGTCAGTACGCGGTAGACGGGCAGCCCGTCAGGTGGTGTCGACATGGGGAAGCCTGCCACACGCCCCTGTCGGATGATGTGATCGAATCGGTTCGTACGGGCACCGGACGCCGGTGCCGCTTGGCACGATGACGTCCATGAGTCACAACATCGCCTACTCCACCGCCGACAAGGCCGACATCCTCGCCTACCTGGGCGGCATGGGGCATCTGACGGTGGTGCAGCACCGGCGGCTCGGCGGAATACGCGAGGCCGCCCAGACCCGTCAGGACAGCCTCGACGACCAGGGTGTCGACTGGGGGCTGTCCGTCCCCGACGCCCTCGACCACCTCCTGGCGGGGCGCGCCGATTCGACGGCCGAGTGTGCGGGCAACGCCTACCAGGCCGCTCTCCAGCACATCATCGACCACAACGCGTCGGACCCGGCCCAACTGGGCACCTACTCCAAGCCGTCCACGTTCTTCGGCCTGGTGGACGACGAACTGAGCAGCCTCGGAGTCCCCGCCGACCTGCTGCCCCACCGGTACCTCTACGGGGGACTGCCGGACGGTTTCCCTTCGTCCCGTACTCGGTGGACGGCTACCCGGCCGTCGGACACCTGCCGCTCGACAGGGCCAAGCCGGCCGCCGACGCCTACCGTGCCGTCCTGGACCGGCTGAACCCGGACTTCAGCCACGAGATCGGCGAACTGGCCGACGCACTCGACACCGAGCACCGGGAGTGGGAGTACGCCACGGAGAACATCAGCTGGTACAGCCAGGACACCCTCTTCTTCCAGCTCGTCTGACCCGGCCGCGGACACCCCGGCCCGGCATTCCGACGCGGGGGCGGTACCCCGGCGCGAGCCCACCGCCCCGCACGGCTCACCCGCGGGGAGCGGTTCACACCTTGAGCACCTCTGTGGCGGGGCCGCAGAGGAGGGCCAGGTCCTCGGGGTCCGAGGTGAGCACGGTGACCGGCCGGGGTGCCGTGCGGGCGATGGCGGCCAGGGTGGCGTCGATGGCGTACTTGTGGCCGTGGAGGTGGTGGGTGCGCAGGAGGGTTGCGGCGTGGTCCGTGACCGCTCTGGTGACGTCATGAACGTCCACGCGGGACAGGACCCACTTGATGCGGGCGGGGTGGATACGTTCGTAGTCGGCCTCGAGCGTGGTCATGGCGCTGGTGCCCACGCGGACACCTTCCTCCGACGCGGCCTGTACGAAGGCCATGACGGAGCGGTCCTTGCGGTAGAGCTTCGAGAGGGCATCGTTGTCGAGCAGGAGCGTACCGGGCATCAGGCGGCGGCCGCCCCGCCGGACTGCCGGTGGTCGTGACGCAGCAGTGCGCGAGCGGCCTCGACCTCCTCGCGGGTGAGCGCGTCGTCGTCGGTTCCGAAGTCGGCGACGATCTCGCGGAGCTTGTCCATGGCGACCCGCTGCTCGAGGGCTTCGGCCACGTAAGCGGAGAACCCGCCGGGGCCGACATGTGAGCGCACGGCTTCGGCGAGGTCCTCCGGCAGACTGATGGAGTACTTCTTGCTACCACTCATGCGGCCCATCCTACCGGCGGTAGGAAAACGGGTGGCCCGCGCCGCGGGCGTGGGGCCGGGTGGGGGTCAGGACGCTGTCGGGGTCCAGCCTGCCAGCCAGTCGGGGATCTCCTGGTCGGCCGCCTGGGCGTCCGTGAGGTGGGGGCGGTTGCTGTTGGCGGAGCCCGAGCCGGAGCCGGTGTTCCGGTATTCCGCGAAGCGGTCGTCCTTCCAGGAGAAGCCGCTCATGTCGGTCCAGGGGTGGTGCGGACGGCCGCGCTGAGGCTGGTGTCGCGGACCGTGGTCTGCGGGTCGAGGAGGCGTCGCCGCCCGCGTGCCAGGGGCGGCCGAGGTAGAAGGTGCGGTCGGAGACGTCGCCGTTGACCGTCGAGTTGGCGATGAGGATGCCCTTGCGGTTCGCCGCCGTGCTCGGGGCCGTGATGTAGCCGGCGGAGGAGCCGTCCCAGCGCTTCTTCAGGGTGATGACGGAGCGGTCGATCACCGCGGTGGCCCGGCCGAAGATGAAGTCGACGTTCCCGACGACATAGGAGTTGGTGACGTAGACCCGGCCGAGCCTGTCCTTCGCGGCCGTGTCCAGCAGGAGCGTGTCCTGGTCGCCCTCGACGATCACGCTGTCCAGGAAGACCTTGTCGGCCGCCGTGCGCAGGGCGACCGCCTGGTGGCCGGAGAGGACTGGTTGGCGCCCTCGTTGAAGTCGTTGGCGATGGTGAGGTTGCGGGCCTGGAAGTCGTCGGCCTCGACGGCGACCGTGGCGCTGCCCGAAGTGCCGTACGTGCCCGAGCCGTCGGGCTTCTGCGTGCCGGCCGCGTTGTTGTGGACGATCACCGTGTCCTTGCGGCTGCCGCCCGATCCCTGGAAGGTGATGTGCGGCTTGTTGGACGGGACCTTGACCGTCTCGCGGTACGTGCCCGGCTTGATGGAGATCACCACGCGCGAGGCGTTGTTCGCGGGGACCGCGTTCACCGCCGCCGCGACGGTGCTGTACTGGCCCGAACCGTCCTTGGCGACCGTGAGCGTCGTGGCCGCCGCCGCCTTCGCCGAGGCCGCCGCCGTCGTACCGATGGAACTGCTCGGGCCCGTCCCCGACTTGAGGAGCGACGGGACGTTCGCCGCGCTGTCCGGGGTGTACGCGTAGTAGGCCTTCGGGTCGAACGCCGTACCGCCGCTCTCGTTGCGGCCCGACGTGCCCGAGAAGACGTTGCCGCGCTGGACGATCGTCGCTGTCGCGTCCTTGATGACCGGGTTCTTCATGCCCTGGAAGTAGCTGTTCTCCAGGACCATCCTCGTGGAGCCCCGCGAGTAGTTGCCGTACGACGAGTTGATGCTGGTGTTCGGGACGTCCTCGAGGAAGTTGTTGTAGAGGTGCGCGTGGGCGCAGTTGTCCGTGGAGGGTTGCGCTGCTCGGTCTCGCGGAACCAGTTGTGGTGGACCGTGATGTCCGTGACGAGGTTCTCGGTCCAGCCGATGCCGAACGTCTTGTTGTTGTTGCTCAGTTCGTTCCAGGACACGGTCACGTTGGTGCTGTCCTTGCGGACGTCGATCAGCCCGTCCGCCATGTTCCGCAGGTCGTTGTGGTCGATCCAGACATGGTGGGCGCCGTCCATCTGGACCGCGTCGTAGTCGTGGTCCTTGTCGTTCCAGATGCCCTGGTAGGCGTCCCGGATGGTCAGATTGCGGATGATCACGTTGTGCACGCCCTCGCCGAGGAAGAAGCCGCCGCCGACGATGTGACCGGACGTGCCGGACCCCACGATCGTCTTGTCGGAGGCGACCTTGATCTCCTTGCCGACCGGGCTCATCGTGATCGCCGCGGCCACGACGATGACGTACGGCTCGGCGGCCGTCGCGTACTTCTCCAGGTCGGCCTGCGTGCGTACGGTGACGATCTGGCCGTCCCGGCCGCCGTACGTGCCGTTCTGGCCGAGCGTGTTGACGGAGGCGAAGCCGTCGGCCGTCGCGGTGGCCCAGGCGGGGGCGGCCGCCGTCGCGGCGGACGCCTGCTGGGGGCCGGGCCGACGCCGTGGACCAGGAGTCCTGCGGTGGTGAGGGCGAGGGGAGGCCGGTGATCAGAAGCCTGCGGCCCCGGCCGTGGGGGCCCTGGTGCGGTGCTCGCTCATGCGGCGATCCGTTCCGTGTGGGGGAGGGACGCCGATCGGTCGCCACCCGGCACGGAAAGGTTGCCGCCCCTTTCGGTCAGGACCTACGGCACCTCGGGTGGCGGAGTCGGGGCGCCCGGCAGGCGGACCGTGGCCGTCGTGCCGCCGCCGTCCGCCCGGGTCAGGGACACCTCGCCGCCCGCCTGCTGCACCGTACGGGCCACGATGGACAGGCCGAGACCCGAGCCGGGCAGCGCGCGGGCACTGGGCGAGCGCCAGAACCGGTCGAAGACGTACGGGAGTTCGTCGGCGGGGATACCGGGACCGTGATCGCGGACGGTGAGGACCCCGTCGGTGAGGCGTACGTCGACGGTGGCGCCGGCCGGGCTGAACTTCACCGCGTTGTCCAGGATGTTGACCACCGCCCGCTCCAGCGCGGAGGGCTCCGCCCGTACGTACCAGGGGTGTACGTCCGCCGTGACGGTCAGCTCCGGGCCGCGCAGCCGGGCGCGGCGCAGCGCCGACTCGACCACGTCGTGCCAGGCGACGATCCCTGCCCGGCCCGCGTGCTGGCCGGTGTCCGGGCGGGACAGCTCCTGCAGATCGCCGATGAGCGCGGCGAGTTCCGTCATCTGCGCCTTCACGGAGGCGAGCAGCGCCTTGCGGTCGGCCTCCGGGATCGGGCGGCCGATCTCCTCGCTGCGGGTGAGGAGTTCGATGTTGGTCCGCAGGGAGGTGAGCGGGGTGCGCAGCTCGTGGCCGGCGTCCGCGATGAGCTGCTGCTGGAGATCGCGGGAGCTGGCGAGGGAGGACGTCATCGAGTTGAAGGAGCGGGAGAGCCGGGCGATCTCGTCCTCGGACTCGCCCTCCACGGGGATGCGGACGGCCAGGTCCTCGGTGCGGGCGATGTGCTCGACGGCCTCGGTGAGTCTGTCCACGGGACGCAGGGCGGTCCGGGCCACCCAGAGGCCCGCGGCGGACGCGCCCACGACTCCCGCGCCCGCGACGAACACCAGCACCAGCGCCAGGTTGCTGAGCGAGCTGTTCACCTCGCTCAGCGGCCGTGCGGCGGAGACGGCGACGTCCCGCAGGCCGGGCACGGTGTAGGTGAAGACGCGGTACTGCCCGCCGTCGGCCCCTTCGCCTGGTGCAGCGCGTCGGTGGAGGCGCCCTCGGCGACGGCACGGTCGGCGTCCGTGAGCGGAACCTCCTCCGTGCCGATGATGAGACAGCTGCCGCCCTTGCTGTCCACGAGCTGGACGGACGAGCCGAAGGGGTTCTCCTCGTGGGTGACGGGGTCGTGAGCGCACAGACCGGTGCGCAGGTTGAGATACTTGCTCACCTGCTGCCCGTCCATCCGGTTCGCCTTCAGGGCGTCGTCCAGCGAGTTCACCAGTACGCTCTTCACCACGAACCAGCAGGCCACCGCCACCGCCGCCACCGCGAACGCCACCGCCGCCGCCACCAGCAGCGACAGCCGCGCCCGGATGGGCAGCGCGCGGACCCGGCGGGCCAGCCCGCTCACTCCGCGCCGCCCTGCCGCAGCGCGTACCCCACCCCCGCACCGTGTGCACCAGGCGCGGCTCGCCGCCCGCCTCGGTCTTGCGGCGCAGATACATGACGTACACGTCGAGCGAGTTGGACGACGGCTCGAAGTCGAAACCCCAGACCGCCTTCAGGATCTGCTCACGCGTGAGCACCTGGCGCGGGTGCGCCATGAACATCTCGAGGAGCGTGAACTCCGTACGGGTCAGCTCCACCCGCCGCGTACCGCGGGTGACCTCGCGGGTGGACAGGTCCATGCGCAGGTCGGCGAAGGAGAGGACGTCGTCCGACTCGGCGGAGGCGGCCAGCGCCGCCGCGTACGAGCTGCGGCGCAGCAGCGCGCGGATGCGGGCGAACAGCTCGTCCAGCTCGAACGGCTTGACCAGGTAGTCGTCCGCCCCCGCGTCCAGTCCGGTCACCCGGTCGCCGACGGTGTCCCGGGCGGTCAGCATCAGGATGGGTGTGGTGTCGCCGGCGGCGCGGACCCGGCGGGCGGCGGTCAGCCCGTCCATCCGGGGCATCTGGATGTCCAGGACGAACAGGTCCGGCCGGTACGCCGCCGCCTTCTCCAGGGCGTCCGCGCCGTCGACGGCGACCTCGGTGCCGTACCCCTCGAAGGCCAGGCTGCGCTGGAGCGCTTCACGCACCGCCGGCTCGTCGTCGACGATCAGGATGCGCCGGGTGTCACGGTCGCCTTCTGCGGGGCTCATCGGTTCGGGGTTCCTCACGGGCTCTCGGCGGCTTGCCGCGGTGTCGGGGCTTTCAGCGTCGCACGGCTGCCGGGCGGTTCGTCAGTTCATCGCCCCGGAGCGCAGCGCCGGAAGATCCGACTTCACCGTGTTGACCGGGATGGCGAACCCCAGGCCCACACTGCCGGCGTCGGCCGACGACGAGCCGCTGCCGCTCGCCGAGAACATGGCGGAGTTGATGCCGATGACGGCGCCGTTCATGTCGATCAGCGCGCCGCCGGAGTTGCCCGGGTTCAGGGACGCGTCGGTCTGGAGCGCCTTGTACGTGGTCGTCGAGCCGCCCGTGTCGCCGTTGAACTGCCGGCCGCCGTACTCGAACGGCCAGCCGCCGCCCTGCTGCCCCTGCCGCTGTCCCTGGCTCTCGTCCGTCGACACCGTGACATCACGGTCGAGGGCGGAGACGATGCCGCTGGTCACCGTGTTGGTCAGGCCCTCGGGGAGCCGATCGCCACGACCTGGTCGCCGACCCGCACCCCGTCGGAGTCGCCGAGGGTCGCGGTCGGCATGCCGGAGGCGTCCCGCAGCTTGATCAGCGCGAGGTCCTTCCCGCTGTCGGTGCCGACGACCTCCGCGGTGTAGGTCTTGCCGTCGCTGGTGCGCACCTCGACCGAGGACGCCCCGGCCACGACGTGGTTGTTGGTGATGATCTCGCCATCCGACGTGATGATCACACCGGAGCCGGTGGAGGAGCCGGCGTTCGAGGCCGCGTTGATCTCGACGATGCTCGGAGTGACCGCCTTCGCGACGCCGGACACCGTGCCCTTCTGGCTCGACGGTACGACGTGGGTGCTGCTGGAACCGGCGGCCACCGTGTCGTTGCCGGTCAGCTCCTGGATGCCGTAGGCGGTGCCGCCGCCCACGGTCGCCGCGACGATCGCCACGGCGGCGAGCAGGACCCCGGGCCACGGGTCCGCTTTCGCCGTGCGCCGTGCGGAGCGTGCGAGGCCTGCCCGGGTGCCGGCGGTGCGTACGCCGGCGGAGGCGGCCACTCGGGGTTCACCTGGTCGGGGCTCTCGTGCTCGCCGCTCGGGCGAGGGCTCTCGTGCTCGCCGCTCGGGCGAGGGCTCTCGGTCATGACACCGAGCCTCGCGCCCGACGATGAGAACATCCTGAGTGTGTGCTGAGAAGCCCGACAGAACCTCGTATGCCCGATATAAAGGCCACCCGCCGACCCGATACGAAGGCCGCCGCCGGCCTGATGCGAAGCCATCCCGCCGGCCCGATACGAAGGCCGCCGCCGGCCCGATGCGAAGCCATCCCGCCGGCCCGATGCGAAGGCTGCTGCCGCCCGATGCGAAGGCCGCCCGCCGAGGCGCGGTCGCGGTTACGCGCAGCCGCAGGACTGGCGCAGCACCAGACGGGACGGGTACACCTTCAGCCGCTCCCGGCGGGAGCCCGCCACCCGTACGCCGTCGTCCAGGACGAGGTCGACCGCCGAGCGGGCCATCGCCGAACGGTCGGAGGCGACCGTGGTCAGCGGCGGGTCCGCGAGCGCCGCCTCCTTGATGTCGTCGAACCCGGCGACCGCCAGCTCCCCGGCACATCGATGCGCAGCTCACGCGCGGCGCGCAGGATGCCGATCGCCTGGTCGTCGGTGGAGCAGAAGACGGCCGGCGGGCGGTCCGGGCCGGACAGGATGCCCAGGCCGACCCGGTAGGCGTCGTAGCGGTTGTACGGGGCCTCGAAGAGGCGGCCCTCCGTCGGGATGCCGGCCTCCTCCATCGCGCGCCGCCAGCCCTCGACGTGGTCCGAGACCGGGTCGCCGACGGCGGGGTGTCCGCGGTGCCGCCGACACAGGCCACATACGCGTTCCCGTGTTCCAGCAGATGGCGCACGGCGAGCTGGGCGCCGCCCAGGTCGTCGGTGACGACGGCGACGTCGTCGATCGCCTCCGGCCGCTCGTGCAGCAGGACGACCCGGGCGTCCCAGGCGTCGATCTCGGCGGCGGCCTGGTCGTTGAGCGCGTGGCTGACCAGGATCAGACCGGAGACCCGCATCCCGAGGAACGCCCGCAGATAGTGGACCTCGCGCTCGGCGATGTAGTCGGTGTTGCCGACCAGCACCATCTTCCCGCGCTCGGAGGCGGCCTGCTCCACCGCGTGCGCCATCTCGCCGAAGAACGGCTGACGGGCGTCCGGGATGATCAGCCCTATGAGATCCGTGCGCCGCGAGGCCATCGCCTGCGCGACCCGGTCCGGCCGGTACCCCAGCTCCTTGATCGCGGCGAGAACGCGCTCGCGCGTGGCCGGGGCGACCGGCCGGGGTCCGTTGTTGATGACATAACTGACGACGGCGGTCGACGTACCCGCCAGTCGCGCCACATCATCCCTGGTTACCTTGGCCACGCGCGGAGTCTACGCGGATATACCCGGTGCGGGCAGGGAGTATCACGCCTTGGATGAGGCGGCTTCCGCGCTGTTCGCCCTTCCCACGGTCCTGGTGTCCGCCGGGACGCCCGGCGGCCTGCCGGCTTTCGCCGCCTTCTCGGCCTTCTCGGCTTTCTCCGGCTTCTCCGGAGTGACGAAGCGATAACCGACGTTGCGGACCGTGCCGATCAGCGACTCGTGCTCGGGGCCGAGCTTGGCGCGCAGCCGCCGGACATGGACGTCGACCGTGCGGGTGCCGCCGAAGTAGTCGTAGCCCCAGACCTCCTGCAGCAACTGGGCGCGCGTGAAGACCCGGCCGGGATGTTGCGCGAGATATTTGAGCAGTTCGAATTCCTTGAAGGTCAGATCGAGGACCCTGCCCTTGAGTTTCGCGGAGTACGTCGCCTCGTCGACCGACAGATCGCCGTTGCGGATCTCCATCGGGGAGTCGTCGTTCACGATCTGCTGACGTCCCGTGGCCAGACGCAGCCGCGCCTCCACCTCGGCCGGGCCGGCGGTGTCGAGGAGTACGTCGTCGATGCCCCAGTCCGCGGTGACGGCGGCGAGCCCGCCCTCCGTCACGACCAGGACGAGCGGGCAGCCGGGGCCGGTGGAGCGCAGCAGCTGACAGAGGCTGCGGACCTGGGGGAGGTCGCGGCGGCCGTCGACCAGGATGACGTCGGCGCCGGGGGTGTCGATGAGCGCCGGACCCTCCGCGGGCGCCACCCGCACGCTGTGCAGCAGCAGGCCGAGAGCGGGGAGCACCTCCGTCGAGGGCTGGAGCGCGTTGGTCAGCAGCAGCAGAGAGCTCATCGCACCCCACCGGCCCGGGTCGTCGTCGTTCGCTCGTGCACGGTTCGCTCGCCCATAACGTCTGGTTCCTCCCTGCGATGGGGCACCTCCCACGCCCGTCAGGGCAGTGGGGAGTTTACGGCATTGCTTCGTGCGTCCGACGGCCCGTACGTCGGCGGTTTCCCGCTTCGTATACAACGCTTCCGAAAGCACAAAAGGACCCGGGGGCTTCACTGCCCGAGTCCTCTTCGCAGCAGAATAGCCGACATGAGCACCGGTCCGGCAGGTCATGTGGCGCGTTCCCTCGGTCATTCCGCCGCTCGTCCGTATTCCCGGACGGGTGGTGCGACGCGGCCCGGTACGCCCCTGCGGACGTTCTTGCGTACCGCGGACGGTGTGGCGATCGATTCCGTGTACGAACCCGGAACCGGCGCGGATTCCTCCGGTGATCTCGTGTTCGTGATCGCGCACGGGTTTACCGGGGACGCGGACCGGCCGCACATACGGCGGGTGGCGCGGGCGTTCGCGCGGTACGGGGCCGTCGTCACGTTCTCCTTCCGGGGGCACGGGGCGTCGGGCGGGCGGTCGACCGTCGGGGACCGGGAGGTGCTCGACCTCGCCGCGGTGGTCGCGTGGGCACGTGAGCTGGGGTACGCGCGGGTGGCCACGGTGGGGTTCTCCATGGGCGGCTCCGTCGTGCTGCGGCACGCCGCGACCGGCCCGGACACCGGGGTCGGCGCCGTCGTCTCGGTGAGCGCGCCCGCGCGCTGGTTCTACCGGGGACCGTCCCCATGCGACGGCTGCACTGGCTGATCACCCGGCCCTCCGGGCGGCTCGTCGGGCGGTACGGGCTGCGGACGCGGATCCATCACCGGCGCTGGGACCCGGTGCCGCTGTCGCCGGTCGAGGCGGTGCCGCGGATCGCGCCGACACCGCTGCTGATCGTGCACGGGGACGCGGACGGGTACTTCCCGCTCGACCATCCGCGGATGCTGGCGGCGGCTGCCGGGGAGCACGGCGAACTGTGGGTCGAGCCCGGCATGGGGCATGCCGAGAACGCGGCGCCCGACGCGTTGTTGGGGCGGATCGGGGACTGGGCGGCGGGCCGGGCGGGCTAGCCTGACGGTGTTCACCGTCAACCGATTGAGGATCTGCAGATGGCAAAGGTCACGGTGCGGTACTGGGCCGCAGCCAAGGCCGCGGCCGGGGCGGCCGAGGAGCCGTACGAGGCGGCCACGCTCGCCGAGGCGCTCGACACCGTGCGCGGGCGGCATCCCGGCGAGCTCACCCGCGTACTGCTGCGGTGCTCGTTCCTCGTCGACGGTGATCCCGTGGGCAAGCGCCCGCATGAGACGGTACGGCTGGCCGACGGCGGCACGGTCGAGGTGCTTCCGCCGTTCGCAGGAGGGTGAGCGATGACGAACCAGCCGTACGGGGCGTACGACCCGTATCAGGCGCCGCAGCAGGCTCAGGGGTATGCCCAGCCGCACGCGGATCAGCAGTACGCGCAGCAGTGGCAGGGGCAGACCTGGGACACGCAGACGCAGCCGCCGCTGGCCGAGGCTCCGGTGCCTCCGCCTCCGGCTCCCGCTCCGGTGGCCGCCGCCGGCGGGTACGGGCCGGCCACGCTGGGCGGTGACTCCCGGCTCACGGCCGCCCAGCGGGCGCGCGCCGAGGGGCGGTCGCCGATCATCGAGCCCGGTATCCAGCCCGCCGCGCTCACCGCGGTGCTGGGGCTGCTGCTGGCGGGCGGGGCGGCGCTGGGGACGTACGCGCTGCTGGTGCCGTTGGTGCTGCTGCAGGGGCTGACGGCGGCGGGCTGGTTCCGGCTGAACGGGATGTGGCCGGCCCGGCAGGGGATCGCGCTCGGCTTCCTGGGCGCGCTGGCCGCGGACGCGGCGCTGCTGGTCTCGGACCGGTCGCCCGCGGCGATCCTGGGCACGCTGGGCGTGTGGGTGCTGCTGTCGCTGGTGCTCCAGCTGCGGTCGCACGCGGATCCCGACGAGCGGATGTACGGCCTCACGGCCACGGTCGTCGCGGCGGCGCTGGCGGTCATGGCGGGCGGATATCTGGCGGCGGACGCGTCCGCGGTGACCGTGGGCACGGTGGCCGTCGCGGCGGGGATCGTGGTCCGCGCGCTGCCGTTGCCGACACCGGTGTCCGTGCTGGTCGCGTCGGCGGCCGCGGCGGGGCGGGTTTCGCGCTCGACGGTTCCGACGGGGCCCTGCTGGGCGCGGGCGCGGCACTCTGCGCCCTGATCGGCCACCGGGTGGCGAGCTACGACTACCCGTCCCGCTTCGTGCACTTCACGGCGGGCGTGGCCCTGCCGCTCGCTGCCGCGGCCCCGGCGGTCTGGATCGTGCCCCGCCTGACGGGCTGACCGCGCCCACGACAGGGGTGACGTGCCCCCTGTCACAACTGATCCACAATCCCCGGTGCCCGCCCCTCCCGGCGCTACGCTCGCGAAACGACGTCGTCGAGAGACCGCCTGGTGGGGGCCACCGCATGCGCGCACTGCGAATACTGCTCGTCGTCCTGGCGATACTCGCCGGCATCTTCGTCATCATCGACCGCATAGCGGTCAACATCGTCGAGGGCGAGGCCGCCGACCGCCTGAGAGCGACCGAGAACCTCGCCACCACCCCCGACGTGTCCATCAAGGGCTTCCCCTTCCTCACCCAGTTCGCCGGCGGCACCCTCGACGAGGTGGAGGTCGGCATCGAGGACTACGAGGCCGGCACCGGCGGCGGCGCCGAGAAGATCCGCATCGCCGGCCTGCGCGCCGACCTGCACGGCGTCGACTTCTCCAGCGACTTCGGTTCCGCCGTCGCCGACAGCGCCACCGGCACGGCCACCATCGCCTACGGCGAGCTGCTGAAGACCGCGAAGTCGGCGCCGACCCGGGTGGCCCCGGGCGTCACCGCCCGCGTCGTCGGCCTGTCCGACGGCGGGAACGGGAAGATCAAGGTAGCGGTCGAGGCCACCGTGCTCGGCACCAAGCTGCCCCAGCCGGTCGCCGTGCTCAGCTCGGTGACGGTCGTGGACGGCGACACGGTACGGGTGAAGGCGGACGCGGTCCCCGAGTTCGGCGGGGTGCGGATCGTCGAGTCCGGCGTGCGGGACATCACCGACTTCGAGCAGGGGATCGACGGACTGCCCGGCGGCATCCGTCTGGACAAGGTCGAGGCGGCGCGGGACGGCGTGGAGATCACGGTGAAGGGTTCCGACGTCCGTCTGGCCGGGTAAGGGATGGTTCGGCGTGATCTGCCCGGGGTGGTGTCCGACAGGCGAGACACCGGTGTCCGCAGGGTAAGTGGCGTGGCGCCGGGCCGCCGGGGCGGGCGGGGGAACGACGACTTCCGGGGCATGTGATCTCACATAACGGACGATCGCGTCTCGCAATATGACACACCGGTGACACGGCCGCCTGTCCGTCCTTACGATCGGCACCATGCAGTGTCAGACGAGCGTCCTCCGGTCGAGGGGACAGGCGGATCTCACGAAGCGGCGGGCAGTGGACCTGTGCCGTGTCGCCGCCATGCTCTGTCGCACTTTCTGAAGCGGACGCGTCGCCGCGTCCGCATCCCCGCACCGCCCCGCTGAGGGCATCCGTGCGCCGGCCCCACCGCGGCCGCGCACCCTCTCACCCGCACGCCCCGCCGTAACTGCCCCGGAGGAGAAGAAGCATGAGCCGCAGCGACGTCCTGGTCGACGCCGACTGGGTCCAGGAGCACCTGGACGACCCGACCATCGCTCTCGTCGAGGTGGACGAGGACACGTCCGCCTACGAGAAGAACCACATCAGGAACGCCATCCGGATCGACTGGACCAAGGACCTCCAGGACCCGGTCCGCCGTGACTTCGTCGACCAGGCCGGCTTCGAGAAGCTCCTGTCCGACAAGGGCATCGGCAACGACCACACCGTCGTCCTCTACGGCGGCAACAACAACTGGTTCGCCTCGTACGCCTACTGGTACTTCAAGCTGTACGGCCACGACAGCGTCAAGCTCCTCGACGGCGGCCGCAAGAAGTGGGAGCTCGACGCCCGCGAGCTGGTCCCCGGCGACGAGGTGCCGGAGCGCCCGAAGACCGAGTACCGGGCCAAGCCCCAGGACCTGTCCATCCGCGCCTTCCGCGACGAGGTCGTGGACGCCATCGGCACGCAGAACATCGTCGACGTGCGCTCCCCCGACGAGTTCTCCGGCAAGCTGCTCGCCCCGGCCCACCTGCCGCAGGAGCAGTCGCAGCGCCCCGGCCACGTGCCGAGCTCCCGCAACATCCCGTGGTCCAAGAACGCCAACGACGACGGCACGTTCAAGTCCGACGACGAGCTCAAGGCGCTCTACGAGGACGAGCAGATCGACCTCGCCAAGGACACCATCGCCCTGTGCCGCATCGGTGAGCGCTCCGCGCTGTCCTGGTTCGTCCTGCACGAGCTGCTCGGCGTGGAGAACGTCAAGAACTACGACGGCTCCTGGACCGAGTACGGCTCCCTCGTCGGCGTGCCGATCGAGCTCGGCGACGGCAAGTAGTCCCTCCCCGACCGACCCTTCCAGACCCCCTTCAGGAGTAAGACATGTGCGGTGCGAAGGCCGGCGGCCCGGACGCCTCGACGATCAAGCCCGGTGAGACCACGATCCAGGGTCAGGTGACCCGTGGCGGGGAGCCGGTGACGGGCTACGTCCGTCTGCTGGACTCGACCGGAGAGTTCACCGCGGAGGTTCCGACCTCCGCCACCGGACAGTTCCGCTTCTACGCGGCGGAGGGCACCTGGACCCTCCGCGCCCTGGTGCCCGGAGGTACCGCCGACCGCACGGTCGTCGCCCAGCAGGGCGGTCTGGCCGAGGTCGCGATCGCGGTCTGAGGACGGGAACGGCTGAGGGGCCGCACCCCACGGGTTGGACGCCCGGGGAGCGGCCCTTCGGCGTGCCCGGACCTACGCTGGACGTATGTACGCGCGCAGGCGGCACGTCTACTTCGCCATGATGGGCACCTGTATCGGACTGTTCGTCCTGGCCTGGGGCGTGGTGCGGCTGTGGTCGGTGCCGGCGGCCGTGGGCATGTGCCTGGCGGCGATGGTCATCCCGCCGGTCGCCGCGATGGTCGCCAACCGGCGCGGACCGGAGGACCGCTGGTGGGACGACCCGTCCGGCGACCCCAAGTCCGACGAGTGGTGGGACGAACTGGACGGCAGAAGCGGCCCCGGTGAGCGGGTCCCGGGCCGGCGGGCTCAGTAGACGAGTGCCTGGGTGTCGTCCGCCAGGGACTCCTGTACGAAGACCTGCGCGCCGGCGATCCGTACGCCCTCGACGACGTCCTTCTCCGTGATGTCGCGGCGGGCCGCGCACTGGGTGCACAGGGTGACCCGGCCGCCCGCCAGGATCGAGTCCAGCAGGTCGGACAGCGGGGCGGAGTGCTCCAGTTCGAACTCGGCGGCGCGGCCCGGCAGGGCGAACCACGCGGACTCGCCGGTGAGCCAGAGGGAGACCTCGACCCCGCTGGCCGCGGCCACCGCCGCCACCGTGAACGCCTGCGAGCAGCGCTCGCGTGCGTCGGTCCCTGCGGTCACTTTGATCACGAGCTTCTTCGCCATGACCGAATCGTAATCATGATCGCCACAACTTCGTTCGGTTCCGGTGGGTCTTCTGTGCGCGCGTAGCTGGAATACGCGCTTCACCTTCTGTGGGGAAGCCTTGGAACAACCCGAAGAACCAGCCGACAGACCACCGGCCACACCACCCCCGCCGCCCCTACAGGGGCTACCCCGGCCACCCCGTCTCCGGAGACCCCGGCGGTCCCGTCCCCGGAAGCACCGGCCGCACGGACTCCGGAGGCACCGGCGGACGGGGTTCCCGGAGCACCGGCAGCCCCGGCCGCGGAGGCGCCGACGGGTGACATGCCGGGCGCCTCGACTCCGGAGACCCTGGAGGGTCACGCCTCGGCGGCCCCCGTGGGCGAGCCGCAGCGCGCCCTGGCTGCCGATGAGCCGGTGGCCGTGTCCCCGGAGGTATCTCCGGACACGCTCCCGACGGGGGTGCGGCCCCGCAGGTCCCGGCGGGCCATGTGCCCGAGCCGTCCGGGGAGAGGCGCCGGGGAATCCGGTGGGCGTGGGGCCGGTCGTCGCCGGGGAGGGACCGGAGGTTCCCGGCACCCCCGGCGCGTCCCCGAAGCGGGCGCGCGGGCGGACCGGCGTGCTCGTCGCCGTCGCCGCCGTGCTCGGTGTGGTCGCCGGTGTCTGTGCCGGGTACCTCGTGCAGGCCGACCGGGAGCCCACCGGGCTGCCCCCGCTGTCGCAGCCCGTACTGCCGCAGGCGAAGGGGGAGGCGCCCGAGCCGTTGCCGGCCGATCAGGACCGGCGGGTGAGGACCGACGGTGATCTGCGCAAGCTGCTGATCAAGAAACCGCGCGGGGCCCAGGAGCCCGACTGGCCGATGGGCAATGACGGCTGGATGGAGCTCGCCGAGTTCGCCGGGTACTACGAGGAGTCCGGGGACGTCTTCGGGGGGCTGGTCATGGACGGGTTCCGCCGCGCCGCCGTCACCGGCTGGTCCGGCAACGACCACAACGTGGAGATCCGGCTCATCCAGTTCCGCCAGGAGGAGACCCTGGCCGCCGCCGAGACCGTCGACAACAGCCAGTACTGGGCGGACGACGAGGACGACACCGACAGCTGGCTGGTGCCCGGCACCGGGGAAGGCCGGGTGTACGTCCACCACAGCCCCGACCCGGAGTCCGGCTACGAGCCCGTGTACGGCGCGGAGGCGCACATCTGGCGTGGGGACATCGCCGTGGAGATCTGGGTGTACGGGGACAAGCCCGTCCCCAAGAAAATGATCATGGATCTGGCCGAGCGGCAGATGGAGCGGCTGTGAGCGAGACAGAGACCCGGCCGCAGGAGCAGACCCCCGCACCGGCCGTCGAGCCCGCCGCGAAGCGGCCCTTGCGATGGGGGCGGATCGCCGCCGTCGCCGGGTCCGTACTGCTGGCCGGGGCCGTGATTGCCGGAGTGGGGTACACGGTCGTGACCGTGAACGGCGCGGACCGCGCCCCCGGCGCACCCCGCTGGAAACTGCCCGAGGCGTCCGCCGCCGAGGCGGAGCAGCCCGAGGCGCGGGGGCTGGCCGGAATGCTCGTGCCGTACGGGTACGACAACCTGCTCCCGGGACCGGACCTCTCCGAGTTCGGCTCGGACGAGCAGTTTGACGGGGCCGGGGCCGCCGCACTGCACAAGAGGGCGCTCAGCGATCTCCCGCGCTCCGAACGCAAGGAGCTGGAGAAGGAGATCGACAGCTGGCGCGTGCAGGGGATGGCGATGCGCAGCTACACCAGCGGATCGACCAGCGTCTACAGCCCGATAGACGTCTACACCGTGGGCATCGTGCTGACCCGGATGAAGGACCGGGAGGCCGTGCGGGACCTCGCGACGTACCAGGACGGCCTCATCGAGGCCCTCGACATCTTCCGCGAGGGCCCGAAGATCAAGGGCCACAAGAACGCCAAGTGCTTCCTGCCGCCCGAGGACGAGGAGGCCGGGATCGACTCGATGGAGTGCTCCGCCTACGTCGGGGACGTCCTGGTCAGCCTCACGGCCGCGGGCGGCAAGCCGCTCGACACCAAGAGCGTCGCCACGCTGTTCGGTCAGCAGCTCGACCGTATCGACGAACCCGGGAAGGCCGTATGAGCGAGCAGCAGAACCTCCCCGAGGCCGAGGACTCCCCCACCGCACCCGAACCCGCACCCGAGCCCACCGCACCGCCGGAGCCCACCGCACCGCCGGAGCCCACCGCACCGCCCGAACCCCCGCCCGCGCGCAAGGACCGCCGCGTGCTGCGTACCGCGCTGCGCTGGACCGCCGCCGTCGTGGTCTTCGCCGTGGCCGGCGCGGGCACGGCGTACGGGATCACCCGGATGGAGCGTACGGACGTACCCGGACTCGCGACGGAGTCCGACGGACGGTGGGACTACCCGCGGCTGACCAAGCCGCCGCTGCCCGCCGGCCGTCCAGGGCCCGCGGCCGAGTCCAACCCGGCCGGCACCCACCACGCCGATCTGCGCGCCCTGCTGCTGCCCGCCCCGAAGGGGGCGGAGGAGGACAGGGCGCTGCGCGGCGAGGACGGCTGGCTCGCGACGGACGACTTCCTGGAGGAGTACGGCGAGAAGGAGGACCGGGACGAGTTCCGGCAGCAGCTCACCGACGCCGGACTCCGGCACATCGCGGCACGCGGCTGGACCACCGGGGACGGCACCCGGACCCGTGTCTACCTGCTGCGGTTCGACACCGCGGCCATGGTGGAGGACACCTTCTTCAACCCGTACTTCTCGTACGCCGACCCGGTCTACTCCGTGCGGGGCACCGAGAGCATGGGCTTCGACAAGGGCTTCTCGGAGAGGATCGCGGTCCCGGGTGTCCAGCGCACCCCTATGTCGAGGCCAAGCCGTACGGCGAGGAGCAGGAGCGTTACGCCTACCTCGCCGCCGGTGACGTACTCGCCCTGGTGGTGCAGTCCCGCGAGGGCACCGCGCACGCCGTGCCGTTCCGGCAGACGGTCGTACTGCAGAGCCAGCTGCTGGGGTAGACCCCGGCGGACCTCGGCCGACAGGGCCGGGCCCCGGCCGCGTAAGCTGGGGCCCGGCCCTGTGGACACCACCGCACCCCGCTCAAGGAGCACCCCGTGACACTCTTCTTCGAACTTCTCCTGGTCCTGGTCTGCGTCGGCGTTCTCGCCTTCGCCGGACTGACCGTGAAGAAGCTGTACCAGGGCCAGCGCTGATCACCGACGCCAGGAAGTACCGCTCATGATCGAGATCCCGTCCGACCTGCACAAGGACCTCGTCCCGCTCGCCTTCCTGCTCGGCGACTGGGCCGGCGCGGGCGTGCACGACTTCCCGGGCGCCGAGAAGTGCAACTTCGGCCAGGAGGTCACCTTCCGCCATGACGGCCGGGACTTCCTGGAGTACGCCTCCCACACCTGGGTGCTGGACGGCGACGGCAACAAGGTCCGCCCGCTGGAGTCCGAGCACGGCTTCTGGCGCATCGACGCGGACCGCAAGGTCGAGGTGACGATGACCCGCGACAACGGCGTCATCGAGATCTGGTACGGCGAGCTGGCCGACCGGAAGCCGCAGATCGACCTGGTCACGGACGCGGTGGCGCGCACGGCCGCCTCGGGCCCCTACACCGGCGGCAAGCGGCTGTACGGCTACGTCAAGAGCGACCTGATGTGGGTCGGCGAGAAGCAGACCCCCGAGGTCGAGCTGCGCCCCTACATGTCGGCGCACCTGAAGAAGGTCGTCACCCCCGAGGAGGTCGAGCGCTGGGCCAAGGCCCTGCCCGACGACATGCCCGACGACGGCATCGCTTTCTTCAAGTAGTCCTCAGGGCCTGCCCGGCGGATCATGCCGGAGACGCGGGGTCTGGCAACGCACATCTGGGCTGCGAGGAGCCGTCGATTTCCTTCGGCCTGCTCCGCCGGGCAGGCCCTAGACTCTGGGGTGTGGTGAGCACCGACTGGAAGAGCGACCTCAGGCAGCGCGGCTACCGGCTGACCCCGCAACGGCAGCTCGTGCTCGAAGCCGTGGACACCCTCGAACACGCGACCCCCGACGACATCCTCTGCGAAGTGCGGAAGACGGCGTCGGGGGTCAACATTTCCACCGTGTACCGCACCCTGGAGCTCCTCGAGGAGCTGGGCCTGGTCAGCCATGCCCACCTCGGGCACGGGGCGCCGACGTACCACCTCGCAGACCGGCACCACCACATCCACCTGGTCTGCCGGGACTGCACGAACGTGATCGAGGCGGATGTGTCCGTGGCCGCCGAGTTCATGGCGAAGCTGCGCGAGCAGTTCGGGTTCGACACCGACATGAAGCACTTCGCGATCTTCGGGCGGTGCGAGGACTGCGACCTGAAGAGTTCAACTACCGAGTCGTAGGCTAGGCATATGAAGAGCCCCTGCTGACCCTGCACGGCGCCGTCCCCGCCGAGGGCGTGGACGAAGGCGTGGCCGCCCACTACGGCGACCTGTTCCGCGAGCAGCGCGCCTCGCCGACGGTTCCGGTTTCGTCGACCTGTCCCACCGCGGGGTCGTCACCGTGTCCGGCTCCGACCGGCTGACCTGGCTGCATCTGCTGCTCACCCAGCACCTCACCGACCTCCCGCCGAACCGGGCCACCGAGGCGCTGATACTTTCCGCCAACGGCCACATCGAGCACGCGCTCTACCTGGTCGACGACGGGGAGACGGTCTGGGCGCATGTGGAGCCCGGCAGCCAGGAGGCGCTGATCGCCTACCTGGAGTCCATGAAGTTCTTCTACCGGGTCGAGGTCGCCGACCGCACCGCCGACATCGCCGTCGTGCATCTGCCGGCCGGGTCCATCGCGGAGGTGCCCGAGGGCGTCGTCGTCCGCGAGATGCCGTACGGGCGGGATCTGTTCCTGCCGCGCGCCGATCTTGAGTCGTACGCCGGGAAGACCGGGCCGGCCGCGGGGATCCTCGCGTACGAGGCGCTGCGGGTCGAGCAGCACCGGCCGCGGGTCGGCTTCGAGACCGACCACCGCACCATCCCGCACGAGCTGGGCCTGATCGGCACCGCCGTGCACCTGCAGAAGGGCTGCTACCGGGGCCAGGAGACGGTCGCCCGGGTGCAGAACCTGGGGAAGCCGCCGCGCCGCCTCGTCTTCCTGCACCTGGACGGCAGCGAGGTCCATCTGTCGCCGGCCGGGACCGAGATCCGGCTCGCCGACGACGGTCCGGAAGGGCGGAAGATCGGCTTCATCACCACGTCCGTACGCCACCACGAGCTCGGCCCCGTCGCGCTGGCGCTGGTGAAGCGGAACGTGCCGGTGGACGCCCGGCTGCTCGCCGGGGACACCGCGGCGGCCCAGGAGACCGTCGTCGAGCCCTGAGCCGTACGGTTCGGATCTCCCTGAGCAGCGGGGCTCAGATCTCCAGCAGTACGGTGAACGGGCCGTCGTTGGTCAGCGACACCCGCATCTTCGCTCCGAAGCGGCCCGTCGCCACCGTCGCGCCCAGCTCGCGCAGCCGGGTGACCACCTCGTCGACCAGCGGCTCGGCGAGATCGCCGGGCGCGGCGGCGTGCCAGGTGGGGCGACGGCCCTTGCGGGCGTCGCCGTAAAGGGTGAACTGGCTGATCACCAGCAGCGGGGCGCCGATGTCGCCGCAGGACTTCTCGTCCTGGAGCATCCGGACCGACCAGAGCTTGCGGGCGAGCTGCGCCGCCTTCTCCTTGGTGTCCTCGTGGGTGACGCCGACGAGGACGCACAGTCCCTCGCCCTCGATGGCCCCCACCGTCTCGCCGTCCACGACCACGCTCGCGCCGTCGACCCGCTGTACCACTGCTCGCATACGACCATCATGCCGGTCGGGGAACAGACGGCCGACGGCGGCCCACGAGGGGCCCCGGTCGGGCTATTTTACTCCTTACCGCCCATCTGGGGCGGATCGGGGGCACTCGCTCACAATGGGACCGCTTGGGGTGGCACGATGCTGGCACATGCCGGTCGAGGGGACGGTTGAGGCATATGAGCACACCGGGAATCGGACAGCCGCGCGGGGCTGTCGCGTCGACCCAGTCGGGCACCGGGGAGCGGGAGTTCGGCCGGCCGCCCACACAGCGCACGGACAGTCCGGTGCTGCCCGAGGACCGGGCGGTGCACGACCTGTTCGTGCTCGGCCTGACCGAACTGCGGGAGGTGCGCCGGGACGCGCAGCGCGACGAGACCGACCTGAGTTATGTGCGGCGGCTGCTGCAGGGGCGGATCGACATCCTGCGGGCGGAGCTGGCCCGGCGGCTGCCGCGGGAGACGCCGTCGCTCGTCGCGCCCGCGCAGGTGTCCGTGGTCGAGCGGCTGGGGAGATCCTGCGGGACACCCCGGCCCGGCACCGCTCCTCCGCCCGGCATGTCACGCTGGGGACGCCGCAGAGCGAGGAGTACCGGCGGCTGGCGGCCGAGATGCTCGCCGAGGTGGAGCTGTCCGACCTGGACGCCCGCACCGACGGGGAGCTGAACACGGCGATGGGGCGGCTGGTGCGGTACGAGCAGCAGGTGTCCCGGCGGCGGCAGCGGCTGCAGCGTACGGCGGACGAGTGCGGCGCGGAGATCGCGCGCCGGTACCGGGACGGAGAGGCGCAGGTCGACGACCTCCTCGTCTGAGGACGGTGACGGGAAAACCTCTTCGACACCCGGCGCGGGGCCGACCTACCGTGAGGCCATGACCTCCCGCGCCGACATCGACGTACGTCCGATCACCGAGTCCGAGTTCGCCGACTGGCAGCGGGCGATGAACGTCGGGTTCCTGCGGGAGCCCAGCCTGTCCGAGGAGATCCTGGAGGCGCGCCGGGCGCAGTTCACGCCCGGCCGGTCGGTCGGGGCCTTCGACGGCGGGCGGTGCGTGGCGACGTTCCGTTCGTTCGCGCAGGAGCTGACGGTGGTCGGCGGGGCGACCGTGCCCGCTGACGCCGTCAGCAACGTCACCGTGACCGCCACCCACCGCCGGCGCGGGCTGCTGAGCCGCATGATGGAGCGGGACCTCGCCGGGGCGAGGGAGCGCGGGGACGTCGTGGCGACGCTGATCGCGGCCGAGTACCCGATCTACGGACGGTACGGCTTCGGCCCGGCCACCTCGGCGGCCGAGTGGACGATCGATGTGCCGCGCACCGGTCTCGACCCGCGCCGGGCGGGCCTGGAGGACGGCGGCCGGGTCGACCTGGTGGACGCGGAGGACGTCCGCAAGCTGGGCCCCGAGCTGCATGAGCGGCTGCGCCGTACACTGCCGGGCGCGGTCAGCCGGGACGAGCTGTGGTGGCGGGTGACGACCGGGGCGGTGCGCTTCTGGCCGACCTTCAAGGAGCCGTGCTACGTGGTGTACCGCTCGGCCGCCGGTGAGGTGGAGGGCATGGCCGCCTACACCGTCGACGACGAGTGGACCGACGCCAAGCAGCCGCTGAACACGGCCCGGGTGAAGTGGCTGACCGGGGTGACCCCGGCCGCCGAGCGCGCGCTGTGGCTGTACCTGTGCTCCATGGACTGGGTGGTGCGGGTGAAGAGCGGCTGGCGGGCGCCGGACGATCTGCTCCCGCACTTCCTGCCGGACCCGCGCGCGGCCGCCGTGACCACGCAGGCGGACTGGCTGTGGGTGCGGATCCTGGACGTCGTACGGGCCCTGGAGGCGCGGACGTACGAGGGCGCGGGGTCGCTGGTGCTGGAGGTGGCCGACCGGACGGGGCCGGCCGGGGGCGTTACCGGCTGGAGGCTTCGGCGGACGGGACCGGGGGCTGTGTGCCGACCCGGGAGGCCGCCGATCTGTCCCTGGACGTCGCCGAGTTGGCCGTGCTGTGGCTCGGTGACGAGTCGGCGGTGCGGCTGGCTGCGCTCGGCCGGGTCCGGGAAGAACGAGCGGGCGCCGCCCGTCAGGCCGACGCCCTGCTGCGTACTTCCAGGCGACCGTGGTGCCCGGACCTGTTCTGAGCGCGGTCGCTCTCGCGCCCGAGCCGCCTGCCTCCTTCCGCCGGTGACGGGTGGGTTCTCATCCGTAGCGAGCTGTTCAGTTGTGGTTGTCGTGCGGGTGGTACCCGTCGGCAGGGCTCCCGGCTCCCTCCGGAAGGGAACCCGGCCGGCGGTCCGTACGGTGTGCTGTCAGCCGGACTGGGCGAGCAGCATCACGAGGATGACCGCGCCGATGCCGCCGACCAGGGTGTTGCGTGCCTTGATGCCCACGGTGAGGGCGACGAAGGCGATGATTCCCATCGGTCCGTACTTCCACTGGACGAGTTGCTCGAACCCGATGGCCAGCGCTGCGAGGACGATGGCGATGAGCGGCATGGCGATCCCCTAGGTGTTCGCGGCCCCCACCCGTCGCCTGATGGCCAACCCCCGAGGGGTATCAACCAGGTTGTACGAGTTGGCAGCCAACTTCTCCTCAGTTATAGCCACTTGGAAGAGTCCTATAACCACCCTTCGCCGAACTGCCTGAAGATGGCGGGAAGTTGTAGTGTTTGGCTGTGGACCCGGAACCCGCCTCCGCCGATGGTCGGAAGAAGCCCCAGCGGCCGCAGCCGACCCATCGCGAGGTGGCCGACGAGCTGCGCGCCCGGATCAGGACCCGGGTGCTGCGGCCGGGCCAGCGCATGCCCACCCAGGCCCAGCTGGCCGCCGAGTTCGGTGTGGAGCGCCCCGCGGTGCGCCAGGCGCTGCGCATCCTGCGGTCCGAGCGGCTGCTCACGAACGTCTCCAAGGGCGCCCCGGCGACCGTCGCCGCCGACTCCGGCGGGGCGCTGACCGGCCCCGCCGCACCCCGCTGCCCACCACGGTGGGCCTCGCGCCCGGGTCGCCGCCGCCTTCGGGGCCGAGCACGTCGAGATCGACGCCGTCTGTCTGACCTCCATCTCGCTCACCCTCGCCATCGGCGAGCCGCTGCGGCAGATCCACTCCGGGCGGCTGAAACCGGCCAAGGTCGATCTGCGGGTCCTGCTGCCCGGCCGGAACATCGACCTCGCCTTCCCGGTGCCGGTCGAGAGGTCCGACGGCGCCGGGGGCCCGGTCCACGAGCGGTGGCTGGCCCAGCGCAACGCCCAGGGGCAGGTGCTCCGCCACAACCTGCTCGCCCTGCGCGCCACCCACGGCATCGACGTACGGGTCACCTTCCGGGCGCTCCCTTCACCCCGCCGGTGAAGCTGTATCTGCTCAACGGCAGGGAGGCGCTGTTCGCCTACTACACGCTGGCGCGCGGCAAGGCGCGGATCGACCAGGAGTACCTGGAGATGTACGACGCCCAGGGCATCCGGTCCCTGCTGTTCACCTTCGAGCAGGGCCTGGCCCGCGGGACACCGCGTTCGTGAGGGAGTCCCGGCTGTGGTTCGACGCGCTGTGGGAGACGATCAGTTCGGAGCTGGTGCTCACCGGCTGACGTCTCCCGCGCGAGGGCCGCTCACAGGCTGACGTCTTCCGCGCGAGGGCCGCTCACAGGCTGACGTCTCCCGCGCGAGGGCCGCTCACAGGCTGACGTCTCCCGCGCGGCGGCCGTTCACCGGCCGGCATCTCCCGCGCGAGGGCCGCTCACAGGGCCGGTCTCGTCACCAGCAGGGCGAGCAGCACCGCTCCGGCGGAGCTGATCCCCGGCCGGCCCGCGCGGATGCCCAGGGTGAGCAGGAGCAGGCCGACGACGCCGGCCGCGCCGTACTGCCACTGGACGAGCTGTTCGACGGTGATGACCAGGACGGCGGAGACGAGAGCGAGGACGGGCATGGGACGTTCCTCCTTCGGGCACGCGGCGGGGCGGTGGAACCGTCGATCGACCAACTTACTGGAGTTGGCGACCAACTATCCCTGAGTTGTCCCCACTTGGCCAGTACTCACAAACAACTTTCAAACAACTCCCGCCAGATGGATCAAAGTTGTAGCTTTTGGTCGTGACCGAGGAGAACGTGGCAGTGAACGGCAGCGGCAGAGTCTCGCCCCAGGAGATCGCCGACACCCTGCGCGAACGCATCCGGACCGGCCGGCTCAAGGCCGGCGACCGGCTGCCCACCCAGGCGGAGCTGGCCGAGGAGTTCGGCGTGGAGCGCGGCACCGTTCGCCAGGCCCTGCACGCCCTCCGGGAGGACGGGCTGCTCAGCAATCACGGCAAGGGCAGCCCGCCCCGGATCGCCGCACCGCCCCCCGCCCGCGAGGAGCCCCAGCCGACGATGGTGGGCCTCGCGCCCCGGCTCACGGAGGCGTTCGCCCCGGCCCAGGTGCGCGTCGACGCGGTCTGCCTGACCGCCGAGAGCCTGATGCTGGCACTGAGCGAACCCGTCCGGCACATCCACGAGGGCCGCATCCGCCCCGAGTCGGTCGACCTCCGCCTCCTGCTGCCCTCCCGCGAGATCAACCTGGCCTTCCCGGTCCCGGTCGACGGGCGGGAGAACAACGACGACGACCCCGTCCACGAGCGGTGGCTGGCCATGCGCAACGCCCAGGCCCGGGTGCTGCGCCACAACCTCCTCGCGCTGCGCGCCACCCACGGCATCGACGTACGCGTCTCCTTCCGGGCGCTCCCCTTCACCCCGCCGGTGAAGCTGTATCTGCTCAACGGCGAGGAGGCGCTGATCGGTTACTACATGCTGACCCGGCGCGAGGAGGAGTGGGAGAGCCGGACCCTGGAGATGTACGACGCCCTGGGCTCCCAGTCCCTCCTGTTCTCCTTCGTCAAGCGGGACGGCCGGCGGGAGCGGGCGTTCGTGGAGGAATCCCAGAAGTGGTTCGACGCCCTCTGGGAAACCATCACGTCGGACCTGACACTCTCCTGACTCCTGAGACGAGACCGCAGGCGATGTCGTAGGCCGCCGCCCGGCCGACGTGCTCCCCGAGGTGGGTGTGGGTGCCGCCGAGCGCCGCGAGGACGGGCCGGTGCTCCCGGTACAGCTCCCAGCCCTGCCAAGTACGCACTTTTTTTGTGCGTACGGCGGTGACCTGTGCCCCGGGAAAGGGGCGGCCCGGCGGGTGGTGTCGAATGGGCACCCCGATGTTCCCCTCGCGGATGGGAGTCATGTGAGCGAGTCCGAGGTCACCGCCGCGCCCCGCCCCCTGCTGCTGCCCGACGGCCGGCCGGCCGCGCGGGCCTGGACGCTGGACCCCGCCCTGCGCCATCTCAACCACGGCTCCTTCGGCGCCGTACCGCTGGCCGCCCAGGAGCGGCAGCGGGAGGCGCGGGAGCGGATGGAGAGCGCCCCCGTGGTGTGGTTCCCCGAGCTGCCGGAACGGCTCGCGGCGGTCCGCGCCGAACTCGCCGCCTTCCTCGGCGCGGACGCCGGTGACCTCGCCCTGGTGCCGAACGCGAGCGCCGGCGCGAGCGTCGTGTACGCCAATCTGGAGCGCCGGGGCGGCGGGGAGATCGTCGTCACCGACCACGGCTACGGCGCCGTCACATTGGGCGCCGAACGGCTGGCCCGCCGCTGGGGCGGCCGGGTACGCACGGCCGGGGTGCCGCTGGACGCCGGTGCGGAGGAGGCGTACGAGGCGGTGCTGGCCGAGGTTGGCGCGGACACCGGGCTCGTCGTCCTCGACCAGATCACCTCGGCGACCGCCCGCCGGCTGCCGGTGGAGCGGATCGGCGCGGAGCTGCGGCGGCGCGGCATCCCGCTGCTCGTGGACGGCGCGCACGCGCCCGGCCTGATCGCCGCGCCGCTGGAGGGGCTGGACTGCGACTTCTGGACGGGCAATCTGCACAAGTGGGGCTGCGCCCCGCGCGGTACCGCGGCCCTGGTGGCGCGCGGCCCGCTGCGGGACGGGCTGTACCCGCTGATCGACTCGTGGGGTGCCGGTGATCCGTACCCCGAACGCTTCGACCAGCAGGGCACGGTCGACGCGACCGGCCCGCTGGCCGCACCGGCGGCCCTCGACTTCGTCGACGCGGCCTGGGGCTGGGCGGCGGCCCGCCGCTACATGGACGAACTGGCCGCCTACGGTGCGCGGGTCGTGGGTGACGCGCTCGCCGCGCTGACCGGGACGGACGCCTCCGTCGACGTCGGCATGCCCGTCCCCGGCATGCGGCTGGTGCGGCTGCCGGACGGCCTCGCCGACAGCCGCCTCGCCGCCGACGCCCTGCGCGACCGGGCCCCGGCGGAACTGGGCGTGGAGGCGGCGTTCACCAGCTTCGGCGGCGTGGGCTACGTACGGCTGTCCGCGCACGTCTACAACACGGCGGAGGATTACGAGTACTTCGCCGAGAAATGCGTACCGGTGCTCGGGGAGTGGGCCCGCGCGGCAGGGTGAAGGGCCGTGACCGGCTGCCGGGGCGGGCCGGTCAGGCCTCCCGGGCGACGCGCTCCAGCCGGTCCCGGTAGGCCGCCCACCACGCCGGGTCGTGCGACGGCAGGCTGGTGCTGTCCTCGCTCATCCCCGCCGCGCCGTCCATGAGTTCGCGGAGGATGTCGGCGTGCCCGGCGTGCCGCTGGGTGTCGGCGACGACCCGGACCACGGCGTGGTGCAGCGTCAGTTCGTCCTTGCCGTCCGGCCACCACGGCACCCTGCCGGTCGTGTCCAGCGGCAGCGCCTCGATCGTCGCGTCCGCGTGCGCCCACGCCCGCCGGTACAGGCCGGTGATGTCCTCCCGCGACTCCCCGGCGGTGGCCCACATGTCCCCGTTGGTCTCGGCGGCGTCCGCGAGCCAGGGCATCGCCTCACCGGACAGCCGCCCGAAGGTGTCGCCCAGATAGCCCAGTTCGACGCCCGCCACATGCTTCACCAGCCCGAGGAGATTGGTCCCGGTCGGCGTCATCGGCCGCCGGACGTCGTACTCGGACAGCCCGTCGAGCTTCCAGAGCAGGGCGTCACGGGCGGACTGGAGGTAGAAGCGGAGGTCGGCCTTGGCGGTACCGGTGGGCGGAGTCATACCCGGCATCCTCGCCGACGCCACTGACAAAGGGCGTTCAGCCCTTGACGGCCTCCGCGATCCGCAGGGCGGTCTCGGCGGGGTGAGGCGGGTGGTGTCGACGACCTCGGCCTCGGCGTGCAGCCACGTACGGGCCGCCTCCGCGTACGGCTCCAGGTGGGCGAGGCGGAACGGGGAGTCGGGGCCCATGACGGTGTCACCCGCGATACGGCCGCGCAGGGTCTCCCGGTCGGCGTGCAGGACGAAGTGGCGTACGGGGATGCCGTACCGGTCGAGGCCCGCGCTGATCTCGCGCCAGTACTCCTCGACCAGTACGGTCATGGGCATCACCAGGGTGCCGCCGGTGTAGTCGAGCACCTGCCGCGCGGTCTCGACGACGAGCGGCCGCCAGGGCGGCCAGTGCTGGAAGTTGCCCGTCTCGGGCAGGCCCGGCGAGATGTCCATCAGCGTCTCGCCCACCTTCTCGGCGTCGAGCACCCGGGCATCCGGAAGCAACCCCCGCACCAGCGCGGCGGTCGTCGTCTTCCCCGCCCCATGAGTTCCGTTGATCCATACGATCATGCGCCCACGCTAGCGTCAGGGAGGTCGTGGCGTCGCCCTCCCCACCGCGGACACACGCGTCAGCGAGGAGCCGTCAAGGCGGCGCGGCGCGGGCGCTCGTCACCGTGTGCGCCTACGGTGGGCCAGCCTGCGGCCCCATGCCCGGCCCGGCACTTCGACGTAACGGTGGGCCAGCACGCACAAGGGCAGCAGCACGGCGAAGAACGCCGCTTCGAGCACGGCACTGTCCTGCCGCCGCCGGCCGATCGTGCCGTCGATCACCGCCAGCAGCACCGGATGCACCAGGTAGACCGAGTAGCTGATGGTGCCCAGCCAGGTCAGCGGACGCGGCGCACGACGCCGGCGCAGGGCCAGCCCGGCGCCGAAGGTCAGCACGGCCAGCAGGAAGGCCGTGATCCAGCCGCGCCGGGTGAAGTGATCCCCGTCGCCGTACCGGTACGCACTCCCCACCGCGCAGACGGCCACCACGACGGCGGTGCCCGCCGCGTACCGCCAGCCGCTCCGGCCGTTCTCGGCATGGTGGACGGCGGTGCCGAGGAACATCACGGCCAGGAGCACCAGGCCCTCCCAGAGCGGGACCGTGCCGTTGAACGGGACCAGGACGAGCGCCAGCACGCCGCCCAGCAGGCCACCGAACACCCGCAGCACGGGTGTCCCGGCGCTCGCGCAGCAGATGGCGACCCCCATGGCGACCGAGGCGCACGCGATCAGCGGGGCGGTGCCGACCATGCCGGACAGGGCGGAGGGCGGCGGTACGAACCCCGCCGCCGCGCTCGCGGCGGCGAGTACGGCCAGGAGGACGGCGACCGCTGCCGACCGCTGGTGCAGACGGACCGTGAAGAGAGCGACGACCAGCAGATAGAAGGCCATCTCGTACGAGAGCGTCCACAGGACGAGCAGAAGACTGGGTGTCCCCAGTAGCTCCTGGAGCATGGTGGCGTGGGCGACGGCCACCGTCACGACGGTCTGCGGGCCGAAGTCCCGTACCTCCGCGATACCCAGGAGGTGGACGGCGAGAAGCGCCGTGACGACGGCCGCCCACAGCGGGTACACACGGAAGATCCGCCCGATCCAGAACGTCCGGACGCAGCCCCGGCGTTCCAGCGACGCGGGGATGATGTAGCCGCTCACCAGGAAGAACACCATGATGCCGTAGCGGCTGGTGTTGAACTGCGGCATCAGCTCCAGGCGGAAGTCCGCCATGAAGGTGTACGACGAGTGGTCGAACACCACGACGAGGGCGGCGGCGCCGCGCAGCGCGTCGAGCCAGCCCAACCGCGAGGAGCCGGGCGCCGGGATCGTCTTCAGCGGCCGTGTGGTGACAGAAGGCAAGGGGTTCGGTGCTTCCATGCGGGGGCGGAGTCCTCTTCGGTGAAGTGCGGATCGCACGTGGCGGGCGTGTCCCGCGGGCCGCCGACGCTCGGCGGCGGGCCGCTCGCCTCACCGAGTCCAGCGGCCGGAGAATTGTTCGGCAGTACCGTTCCGGCGGCCGGACAATGGCGGGGGCGCGCGAGCCGTCCGGTGCCATGGAGGCGCGTGGGCCGACTGCCCGCTCCGATGGCGGAAGCGGCAGGAGGGGGCAGGGCGTGGCGGGTCGTCGTGAGGTGCCGGTGGATCCGGCGGCGGGGCCGGTGCAGCGGTTCGCGTTCGAGCTGCGCGGGCTGCGGGCGGAGGCCGGCGGGATCACCTACCGGGCGCTGGCCCAGCGGGCGGGCTACTCGGTCACCACGCTGTCGCAGGCGGCGGGGGCGAGCAGTTGCCGACGCTGCCGGTGCTCCTGGCCTATGTGCGCGCCTGCGACGGCGACGCGGCGCGGTGGGAGGCCCGCTGGAAGGAAGCGGTGGAGGAGTCCGCCGGTGACGGCGCTCGCGACGACGACGGATCACCGCCGCCGTACCGGGGGCTGGCACGGTTCGAACCCGCCGACAGCGCCCTGTTCTTCGGCCGGGAACGGCTCACCGCCGACCTGGTCGAACTGCTGGGCCGGCGGCGGTTCTCAGCGGTCTTCGGCCCCTCCGGCAGCGGCAAGTCCTCCCTGCTGAGGGCCGGCCTGATACCCGCCCTCCAGCAGGGGCGGGAGCCCGCCCCGCGACCGGCCGCGATCCGCATCCTGACCCCGGGCGAACACCCGGCCCGCACCCACGCGCCCCTCCTCACCCCCGCGGTCCCCGGCGACGGCGGTGCCGGGGCGGACACGTTCGTGATCGTCGATCAGTTCGAGGAGGTCTTCACCCTCTGCCGCGACGCCGTCGAGCGGGCCCGTTTCATCGACCTGTTGCTGGCCGCCCGGCAGCCCGAGAGCCGCTTACGGGTGCTGCTGGCGGTGCGCGGCGACTTCTACGGCCGCTGCGCCGAGCACCGCGACCTGGCCGACGCGCTGCGCGACGCCAACCTGCTGGCCGGGGCGATGAGCCCGGCCGAACTGCGCGACGCCGTCGTCAAACCGGCCACCGCCGCCGGACTGACCGTGGAACGTGCCCTGACGGCCCGGCTGGTCGAGGAGGTCGCCGGCACACCGGGCGGGCTGCCGCTGCTGTCCCACGCGCTGCTGGAGACCTGGCGCCGCCGCCGCGGCAAGACCCTGACCATGGCGGGCTACGAGGCGGCCGGATGCCTGGCCGGCGCGATCGCCAGGACCGCCGAGGAGGTCTACAGCCGGTTCACCGCGGACCAGGCCGCAGCCGCTCGCCGGGTGCTGCTGCGGCTGATCGCCCCCGGTGACGGCACTCCCGACACCCGCCGTCCCGTCGGGCGCGCGGAACTGCCCGGCACCGGCCGGAAGGACACCGCCCAGGTGCTGGAGGCGCTTGCCCGGGCGCGGCTGCTCACCCTGGACGGCGACACGATCGACCTGGCGCACGAGGCCCTGATCACTTCCTGGCCCCGGCTGCGCGGGTGGATCGAGGAGGACCGCGAACGCCTGCGCGTGCACCGGAACCTGACGGAGGCGGCCCACGCTTGGCAGGAACTCGGCCGCGAGGACGGAGCCCTGTACAGGGAAGCCGGCTCGCCGCGGCACGGGAACACTTCGGTGGCGCACCGCGCGAGGATCTGACCGACCTGGAGCGCGTCTTCCTCGCCGCCGGCCGGGACAACGAACGGAAGGGGCGCCGCCGTTACCGGCTGGTGCTGGCCGGGGTCACCACCGCCCTGTGTCTCGCCCTCGTCGCCGCCGGGCTCGCCGTGTCGCAGTGGCGGAGCGCGGTCACCGCCCAGCACCTGGCCCAGTCCCGGCAACTGGCCGCCCAGTCCGGCGCACTGCTGGATTCCGACCCCGACCTCGCCGCACTGCTCGCCGTCCACGCCTACCGTACGAGCCCGACCCGCGAGGCCACCGCCGCCCTGTATGCCGCCGCCGCGCTACCGCTGCGCAGGACTCTGATCAGCGGCACCAGACCCGTGCAGTCCATCGCCCTCACCCCGGACGGACACACCCTCGCCACCCAGAGCGACGGCACGGTACGGATATGGGACGTGCCCGAGGGCCGGATCCGGCACACGTTCACCGGCGACAAGATCAGGGAGGTCCTGGCGTTCAGCCCCGACGGAAGCACCCTCGCTGTCGCCGGTGACGGCGGCGGGACGCTGGACCTGTGGGATCCGGTCACCGGTAGGAAAATCAGAACGTTCGCCGTCCCCGACGGCTCGATACGCGGGATGGACTTCAGCCCTGACGGTCGTACCGTGGCCGTCTCCTCCCTGGCGGCGGTACGGGTGTGGGACGTGGCCACCGGCCTCGGGCGGCACAGCTTCACCAGCCACCCCAGCCCGCAGGCGGTCGCCTTCGGCCCGGACGGACGTACCGTCGCCGCGGTGAGTTTCGGCGGACGGGTGCGGGTGTGGGACGTGGCCACCGGCCGCACCCGGAACGTCCACGACGGCCGGATCGGGGGCGAGGCGGTGGTGTTCAGCCCGGACGGCCGGACCTACGCGGGTGTCCTCACCGACGGCTCGGTGCAACTGCGGGAGACGACCACCGGCAGCGTCCGGCACACCATCAGGGGCGGTGCGGGTGATCTGAACGAGGTGGACTTCGCCCCGGACGGGCGGACCCTCGCCGCCCCGGGCCCCGGGGACACCGTGCGGCTGCTGGACACCGACTCCGGCACGGCACGGGCCATGGTGACGGCTGGTCATCATGGGCGCGGGTACATGGACGTGGCCCTCAGCGCGGACGGCCGCACTCTGGTGACCAGCAGCAACGGGGACCCCACCGTCCGCGTGCACCGCCTGTCCGCTGATCGCCCGCGGACCACGCTGCCGGGGCAAGCCGGCACGTACATCGCCGACATGGCGTTCAGCCAGGACGGGCGCACGCTGGCCACGGGTCGCCAAGGGCCCGGCCCTGGGGCGGCGGAGCTCTGGGAGGTCAGGACCGGAGATCGCGAAGCCACGCTGGCGCTCGGCACCGACCCGGCTCTCCGGGAAGAGCGGCTGCCCGTCATGGTGTACCGCCCCCAGGCTGAAGAGCCGTTGCCCGTCATGGTGTACCGCCCCCAGGCTGTGGGGTTCAGTCCGACGGGGCGCGCTCTGGCTGCCGGGGTCACCGCGAACGGGGTGATCGAGGTCCGGGATGTCGCCACGGGCAGCCTCCGCCACAGCCGTGCCCCGGGCGCCGTCGACGCGGCGGTCTTCAGCCCCGACGGGACCCGGCTCGCCGTCGTCGGCCCGGAAGGGTCGGTGCGGATCCTGCACCTGCCGACCGGCGCGTCGCACACCGCCGACGCCCCCGCGGCCGGCCCGTCAGGGCGCTGGCGTTCACCCCGGACGGCCGCACCCTCGCCGTCGCGTACATCGGAGCCGACGCCGAACAGGTCACTCTGCTCGACGCCGCGACCGGCCGTACCCGGCGCACCATCGAGTCGAGTACCGGCAGCCCGCTGTCCCTCGCGTTCAGCCCGGACGGGCACACCCTGGCTTCCGCGAGCGGCGGCAGGGGACTCGTGAGGACCTGGGATGTGCGCACCGGTCGGCTCCAGGACAGTTTCCGTGCCGGGGACGAGGTGGCGTCGCTGGCCTTCGGCTCCGATGGACGCACCCTGGCCGCAGGCACCGCGAGAGCGGTCCAGTTGTGGGACCTGGCCAGCGGCCAGCTCAGACTCACCCTGCCGTCCCGCTCGCCCACGACAGTGGCGTTCAGCCCGGACGGACGCCTCGTGGCCATCGGCACGGGCGGCTCCGTCGAACTGTGGAACGTCGACCTGCCCGACCCGGCCCACGCGATCCGCACCGTCTGCGAGGCCGTCAACAGGACACTCACCCCTCCGGAACAGTCCCGCTACCTGCACGACCAGCCCGCCGAAACCGGCTGCCCGCAAGCCGTGCGATAGGACTCCACCGCGTTTCCACACCGTTCCGTGGCTTTCGGGGCGGGGACTCGCGATGCGCTCCGGGCGCGGGGGCGCAGGGCGCTGAGTCGTTCCCGGCAGATGTCCGGTGCTCACGGCATCCCATCGTGCTCAGTGACACACACGCGCGGACGTCGTGGCGCACTATTGCAAGCAGGTGCTTGCAATAGTTAGCGCGGTGGGGCAGGGTGGAGTCATGGCCTCGCTCAACGTCGGGAATCTCGGTGAGTATCTGCGCGAGCAGCGGCGCAACGCGCAGTTGTCGCTGCGGCAGCTCGCCGATGCGGCCGGGGTGTCGAATCCGTATCTCAGCCAGATCGAGCGCGGGCTGCGCAAGCCGAGCGCGGAGGTGTTGCAGCAGGTCGCCAAGGCGCTGCGGATCTCCGCCGAGACGCTGTACGTCCGCGCGGGCATCCTCGACGCCGAGCGCGACCGCGACGAGGTCGAGACGCGGGCCGTCATCCTCGCCGACCCCACGCTGACCGAGCGGCAGAAGAACGTACTGCTCCAGATCTACGAGTCGTTCCGCAAGGAGAACGGGTTTGCGGTCGACGAGGACGGTGAGGCGACGCCCGTCCCGGCCGACGACGCCGACGACAGTGACAGCGAGCCGCAGCGGACGGCCGGCTGAGCCGGACCAGGGCACCGGCCGCCCGCCGCGGATCACAGAGAACCCCCAGCCGAAAGAACCGATCCGGGAGGACCCTCACCATGGCCATCACCGACGACCTGCGCAAGACCTTCAGCGACCCGACCCTGCTCTACTTCGCCGCCGGCACCGCCGACCTGGCGCTGCAGCAGGCCAAGAAGGTGCCCGCCCTGGTGGAGCAGCTGCGCACCGAGGCCCCGGCCCGTATCGAGGCCGTGCGCAACACCGACCCCAAGGCGGTCCAGGAGCGGGCGACCGTCCGGGTCCGGGAGACGCAGGAGCAGCTGCAGAGCAAGGTCGGCGAGCTCGTCGGCTCGCTCGACACCGACCTGAAGAAGCTCGGTGAGAACGCCCAGGACCTCGCGCTGCGCGGGGTGGGTATCGCCGCCGAGTACGCGGTCAAGGCCCGGGAGGCCTACGAGAAGGTCGCCGAGCACGGTGAGCAGGCCGTGAAGACCTGGCGCGGCGACGCCGCCGAGGGCATCGAGGACATCGCCGTGGCCGTCGAGCCCGCGGCCGAGCCCAAGCCCGCGCCCCGTCCGGAGCCGGTCAAGCCGGTCGAGCCCGTCGAGGTCAAGGACGACAGGCCCGCCGAGGCCGCGGTGAAGAAGCCCGCCGCCCCCAAGAAGGCCCCGGCGCGCAAGAACACCGCGAAGAAGCCGACTCCGCCCGCGAAGTAGAAGCGGGACGGCGGGCCGGGCACTCTCGTGGTGCCCGGCCCGTTGTCCGGGTAGCCGGCCGGGGTATGCGGGTACGGTGACGGCGTAGTGGACGAGCCGAGTCGGGTGGTGGACGTAGTGCTGATGCAGGGTTTCGCCGGGTTCATGTGGCTGCTGAGCCTGGCCCTGATCGTGTTCAGCGGCTTCGCGCTGTTCGACGCCGCGACGCGCCGTGAGGACGCCTACCGCGCCGCCGACAAGCAGACCAAGCCGTTCTGGCTGATCATCCTGGCCGTCGCCTTCGTGGTGAACCTGATCTTCGACATTATGTCGTTCCTGCCGGTCATCGGACTGATCGCGACCATCGTGTACATGGTCGACGTCCGTCCGGCGCTGCGCGGCCTCTCCGGCGGCGGACGCCCCAGCAGGGGCTCCAGCAGCGACGGCCCCTACGGCCCGTACAACGGCGGCCGCTGAGGCGAGAGCGTCCTCACACCGCCCGGTCCAGCAGCAGGACCGCCACGTCGTCCGTCAGCTCGCCGCCGTTGAGGTCCCGGACCTCGTTGACGGCGGTGCGCAGCAGATCCTCCCCGCGCAGCCCCTCGGAGAGCCGGCGGCGGATCATCTCCACCATGCCGTCCTGGCCGAGCCGCTCCCCGGTGTCGCCGACCCGGCCCTCGATCAGACCGTCGGTGTAGAGCATCAGGCTCCACTCGGCGCCCAGCTCCACCTGCGTCCGCGGCCAGCGGGCCCGGGCAGCAGGCCGAGCGCCGGGCCGTTGTTGTCGTACGGCAGCAGGCGCGCGGGCACGTCCGGGCGGACGAACAGCGGTGACGGGTGGCCGGCCAGGCACAGGCCGGCCCGGCGGCCGTCCGGCGCGATGTCCACCGCGCACAGCGTCGCGAAGATCTCGTCGTCGGACCGCTCGTGCTCCAGCACCTCCTGCAGGGTGCCGAGGAGCTGGTCCCCGCAGAGGCCCGCGAGGGTCAGCGCGCGCCAGGCGATGCGCAGCTCCACACCGAGGGCGGCCTCGTCCGGGCCGTGCCCGCAGACGTCGCCGATCATGGCGTGCACGGTGCCGTCCGGGGTGCGGACGACGTCGTAGAAGTCACCGCCGAGCAGGGCGCGGGAGCGGCCGGGGCGGTAGCGGGCGGCGAACCGCAGCGGGGAGCCGTCCAGCAGCGGGGTCGGCAGCAGACCCCGTTCCAGCCGGCGGTTCTCCTGGGCGCGCACGCGGCCCTCCGCGAGGCGCCGCTCGGCGGAGTCGGAGCGCTTGCGCTCCACCGCGTACCGGATCGCCCGGCTCAGCAGCCGGCCGTCGAGCTCGTCGCGGACGAGATAGTCCTGGGCGCCCACCCGGACCGCCTCCGCGCCGCGCTCGGTGTCGTCGGCGCCGGTGAGGGCGAGTACGGCGTGCCGGGGCGCGAGCTCCAGGACGTGCTTGAGCACGGCCAGCTCGTCGGCGCCGTCGCCCGCCCGGCCCGGCGCGGGCAGCGCGAGGTCCAGCAGGATGCAGTGCACGTCGTCGGTCAGCAGCCGCTCGGCCTCGGTGAGGTTGCGGGCGGTGCGGACGCGGATCGGCCTGCCGGACTGGTCGACCGGCTCCGGCACGATCGACGACCCGCCGGGGTCGTCCTCGATCAGCAGCACGGTGAGGGTGGGGTGCGCGGCGGCCGTCCCGGACCCGCCCGGCACCGTGCCGGCACGGTCCGTGGTGTGCTCGGACGGGTCCGCCGCGCGGGGGCCGGCGCCGCGGTCTCCGGGGAGTCCTGGGCGGAGCCGCCGTTCGGTGAAGCGGCCGGCGCCTGACCACCTTCCGCGGCCGGGATCGCTCTCTGCCGCGGTACGGGTGCGGGCATTGTTCCGGGTTCCTTCCCTCCCCCGAGGGCACGGTGGGGGCGACGGCCATGGGCCCTGTGCCCCGCTCCCACCTCCGTGTGCGAGCGAAGGACGCCCCTTCGAACGGGGACCATAGCGGGTGACGGCGCCGCAGCGGAATGGCGTGAACCCTCCGGTTCCGCCATCGGCCGCTGTCATATGCCGCGTTTGCTACCGCAGTTGGACAGGCCGTGCGGGCGGGGGAATGACGAACGTCACGTCCGTACGGGGTTTGGCGGCAAGATCGACGTGCGATGGGTCACGTGGCGCATGTCACCGGGCAGTTGGGGGCCCGGCCAGGGGTACGAACCCTCCCTTTCGCCTACGCGTCCGGCCGTACCACCCCGAGGATCGGCATCGATCCGGCCCCCGCGAGCGTCACCGTCCGCCCCGGGCGCGGGGCGTGCACGATGGTGCCGTCGCCGACGTACATCCCCACATGGCTGGCGTCGTCGAAGTAGATGACCAGGTCACCGGGGCGCATGTCCTCGACGGCGACGTGCTTCAGCCGCTTCCACTGCTCCTGCGAGGTCCGCGGGATGCCCCGGCCGGCCGAGATCCAGGCCTGCGAGGTCAGTCCGGAGCAGTCGTACGTCTTCGGCCCCTCGGCGCCCCACTGGTACGGCTTGCCGATCTGCGCGGTGGCGTACGCGACGGCCTTCCCGCCCTGCCGCGTCGCCTCGCCCCTGATGTCGTCGAGGATGCCGGAGCCCAGCCAGGAGGCCTGCGCCGCGTCGGCGGCCTGCCGCTCCAGCCGGGCCAGGCGCTCCTTCTCGTCCTTCGCCAGCGCGGACTCGAGCTTCTCGGCCTCCGCGATCCGCTTCTCGATCTTCCGCTGTGCCGTGGCCTTGGCCTCGCGGCCCGACTCCAGCTTCTTCATCTGCCCTTCGGCGTCCTGCGCGTACTGCTCCAGGTCCTCCTGGGTACGCGTCAGTTCCCCGAGCAGTCCATTGGCCGCGCGCTGGCCCTGGCGGACCCGGCCGAAGCCGTCGAGGAACTCCTGCGGGTCGTCGCTCAGCAGCAGCCGGGCCTCGGGCGGAAGCCCGCCCCGCGGTACTGGGCGGCGGCCGCGGCGCCCGCGCGGGTCTTCAGCTCGTCAAGCTTCTCCCGGCCCTCGACGATCTTCTTCGCCAGCGCGACGATCTGGGCGGACTGCTGCCGCGCCTTCTCCTCGGCGGCGTTGTACTCGTCGGTGGCGGCGGCCGCCTCGCGGTAGAGCTTCTCGAGCTTCTCGCGTACGGCCTCGAGCGCCGTGTCCCGCTCGTCGACCACGGTGACGCTCGCGGTCGTGCCCGGGGCGGCGGGGAGCGGGAGCCGCGAACGCCGTGCCGGGCAGCGCCAGTACGGTGACCGCGCAGACCACGGTTACGGCCGCTGTGAGCAACCCGCGCTTGCCTGGTCCCATGAGGCACTCCCCGTTGATTAACCGTCAGTAACATCCCGTCACCCGGGGATGCTGCCATGCCGGCGCGCGAAACGACAGGGGAGTACTTCCTTCCGGCCCTTCCCGGCATTCCCCGGCACAGCGATCATCCCGTCAGTGTGACGAACGACTCAAGGAGATCGTTCCCGATGTCCCGGCCTGTCAGGAGAGGTTCACCGGAGGGCGCCGAGAGCGTCCTCGCCCTCGGCTCAGACGCCCGCGCCGGCGGCAACCGGGGTCTCCACCGCGTCACCCCCGAGGCGCCAACGCCTCCCACCGCACCGTCACTTCCCCTGCCGCCAGCGGGCCGGCCCGTCCGTCACCGGCCAGCCCGCGGCCGCGAGATCCCGTACCGCCCGGATCCACCGCTGCCGTGCGCCGTACGAGGCATAGGGCGCCGCGCTCGCCCACGCGCGGTCGAAGTCGCGCAGGAAGGCGTGCGCCGGCTCGCCCGGGACGTTGCGGTGGATGAGCGCCTTCGGCAGGCGTTCCGCCAGGTCGGAGGGGCGTTCCAGCGAGCCCAGCCGGGTCGCGAAGGTGACGGTGCGCGGGCCCTGCGGACCGAGGGCGACCCATACGTGCCGGCGCCCGATCTCGTCGCAGGTCCCCTCGACCAGCAGCCCGCCGAGGGCGAGCCGCCCGCACAGCCGCGCCCATACGGCGGCCACCTCGGCCTCGTCGTACTGGCGCAGCACGTTCGCCGCGCGCACCAGCACCGGCCGCCCGGCCACCGGGAGCTCGAAGCCGCCGTGCCGGAAGGCCAGCCCTCGCGCTCGTACGGCCGTGCCGCCGCGACCCGGGCCGGTTCGATCTCGACGCCGGTCACGTGGGTGCGGGGTGCGACGGTCCGCAGCCGGTGCAGCAGCTCGACCGCCGTCCAGGGCGCCGCCCCGTAGCCGAGGTCGACCGCGACGGGTTCGGCCGCGCGGCGCAGCTCCGCGCCGTGCGTGGCGGCGATCCAGCGGTCCATACGGCGCAGCCGGTTGGGGTTCGTGGTCCCGCGCGTCACCGTGCCGACGGGGCTGGAGGCGGCGCGGGCAGTCATAGGGACGAGTATGCGGGTATCCGGAGCCGTCGCCGATGGGGGTGACGCGACCCACACTCGAACGGTTGAGCGACCGCCGGTAATGATTCGGCAAAAGCCGAAACCGGGGACGCCGTCCGGAAATGGGAACGGACGCTTCCGGCGTTGACCCCGCGGAGGGCCGCACCCCTCCGTCAGTCATGCCCGCAGCGAGGAGGAACGCCACGTGAGCCAGTACATCGCGAGGCTCGGACGTCGTTCCCCCGCCGCGCCCGCCCGGCTGCGACTGCACCGCAAACCGCGCCGCGTGGCGATGCTCTCCGTGCACACCTCCCGCTCCACCAGCCGGGCACCGGCGACGCGGGCGGCATGAACGTCTACATCGTCGAACTCGCGCAGCGCCTCGCCGCGATCAACATCGAGGTCGAGATCTTCACGCGCGCGACCACCGCCGCCGTCCCGCCCACCGTCGAACTCGCCCCCGGCGTCCTCGTCCGGCACATCGACGCGGGCCCCTACGAAGGCCTCGCCAAGGAGGAGCTGCCCGCCCAGCTGTGCGCCTTCACCCACGGCGTGATGCAGGCCTGGGCCGGCCACCGCCCCGGCCACTACGACCTGGTCCACTCGCACTACTGGCTCTCCGGCCACGTCGGCTGGCTCGCCGCCCAGCGCTGGGGCGTCCCCTCGTACACGCCATGCACACCATGGCCAAGGTCAAGAACGCCAACCTCGCCGTCGGCGACACCCCGAGCCCGCCGCCCGCGTCATCGGCGAGACCCAGATCGTCGACGCCGCCGACCGGCTGATCGCCAACACCGCCGAAGAGGCCGGCGAACTCGTACGGCACTACGCCGCCGACCCCGGCAAGGTCGCCGTCGTCCACCCCGGCGTCAACCTGTCCCGCTTCCGCCCGGCCGACGGCCGCGCCGCCGCGCGGGCCCGCCTCGGACTGCCCCCCGACGCCCTGATCCCCTCTTCGCCGGCCGCATCCAGCCCCTCAAGGCCCCCGACGTGCTCCTGCGCGCGGTGGCCGCCCTCCTCGGCGAACGCCCCGAACTGCGCTCCCGCCTGTGCGTCCCCATCGTCGGCGGCCCCAGCGGCAGCGGCCTCGCCAAACCGGAAGGACTGCAGAAACTCGCCGCGCGGCTCGGCATCGCCGACGTCGTACGGTTCCGGCCGCCCGTCGGGCAGGAACAGCTCGCGGACTGGTTCCGCGCGGCGTCCGTGCTCGTCATGCCGTCCTACAGCGAGTCCTTCGGCCTGGTCGCCATAGAGGCGCAGGCCGCCGGCACCCCGTCCTCGCGGCCGCGGTCGGCGGCCTCCCCGTCGCCGTACGGGACGGGCACACCGGATTCCTGGTCCAGGGCCACGACCCCGACGCGTACGCGCGCGTGCTGCGCGACTTCGCCGACCACCCGCACCTCGCCGCCCGCATGGGCGAGGCCGCCGCCCGGCACGCCCAGTCCTTCGGCTGGGACACCGCCGCCGCGGCCACGGCCGACGTCTACACGGCCGCGACCCAGGCCCACCGCCGTCACGTACGCTCCCAGCATGGCTGACAAGGCAGCGGAGGCGGCGCAGGTCATCGAGGGCGTCCTGCGGGACGCCGAACTGGAGTGGGAGAGTCCCGCGCCCGGCAGCTACGTCGTGAAACTCCCCGGCACCCGCAAGCTCTCCACCACCGTGTCCCTCATCGCCGGCCGGCACACGCTCTCCCTGAACGCCTTCGTCGTCCGCCACCCCGACGAGAACGAGGCGGCCGTCCACCGCTGGCTCCTGGAGCGCAACCTCAAGCTCTTCGGCGTGAGTTACGCCGTCGACCCGCTCGGCGACATCTACGTCACCGGCCGCCTGCCGCTCTCCGCCGTCACCGCCGACGAACTCGACCGCCTCCTCGGCCAGGTCCTGGAGGCCGCCGACGGCAGCTTCAACACCCTCCTGGAACTCGGTTTCGCCTCCGCGATCCGCAAGGAGTACGACTGGCGCGTCGCACGCGGCGAGTCCACCCGCAACCTGGACGCGTTCACCCACCTGCTGCGGCGCCCGTCGCCCGGTACCGACCCGGTGTGACCCCCACCAACTTGCGGAAGTGCCGGGTGAGATGCGCCTGGTCGTAGAACCCGGTCGCGACGGCGACCTCGCTCGGTGACCGCCCCTCCAGCAGCAGCCGCCGGGCGCGGCCGACCCGCCGCGACATCAGATACTGGTGCGGCGCGATGCCGTACGCCCCGCTGAACGCCCGTACCAGATGCGCCGGATGGGCCGACAGCGTCCCGCCCGCCTCCGCCAGGGCGACGCCCTCCACGATCCGCTCGTCGAGCAACTCCCGCAGCCGCCGCGCCAGTACGGGATCCCGCCGGGGTACGCCGACGGCTTCCCGGGACCGCAGATGTTCCCGCAGCCGCTCCCCGACCAGCGTCAGCCTGCTCTCCGCCTCCAGCTCGTCCCCCGGCCCCACGAGCGCGGAGTGCACCTGTCCGACGCGCCGCCGCAGCAGCGGATCGCGCAGATCGGGCCGGTCGACGGCGGCCCCGATGAGACCGTCGGCGAGATGACTCCCGTCGAGATACAGCACCCGCTTGCGGAAACCGCCGGCGGTGGCGGGAGCCCCGTTGTGCGGGACATGCGGCGGCAGCAGGGACACGGTGTCGTGCGGGGTGCCGTGTTCGTGCCGGTCGAGGTCGTACCGTACGGCGCCGTCGTCCACGATGAGCAGCGTCCACGCGTCGTGGACGTGCATCGGATAGGCGTACTCGGTGAAACGGGCGTGGAACACCTCGACGACACCCGGAACACGGGGCCGCCAGGCGGAGACGCTCGCCTGTGTGGCCATGCAAAGAACGTACAAGACGCGCCCGCGACCCGGTCGGCAGTCTCCTCCCATGAGCACTCGCTTCGACACGAAGATCGCCGTACTGCTGCGCGAGGACCTGGAACCCTGGCAGCGCCTCAACGCCACCGCGTTCCTGGTCAGCGGCCTGGGCACCGAGCTTCCCGAGCTGATCGGGGAAGCCTACGCGGACGCGGACGCGGTGCCGTACCTGCCGATGTTCCGCCAGCCGGTCCTGGTCTTCCAGGGCCCGAAGGAGGTCCTGCGGTCGGCCCACACCCGCACCCTCACCCGCTCCCTCCCCGAGCGGTCTTCACCTCGGACCTCTTCACCACCGGCCACGACGAGGCCAACCGGGCAGCGGTACGCGCCGTGCCCACGGCGGACCTGGACCTGGTGGGCCTCGCGGTCCACGGCCCGAAGAACGCGGTGGACAAGATCCTCAAGGGCGCGCGGATGCACCCGTGATCGGCGCGGGACGCGGCCGGCGCCTCCCGCGGCGAGACCGCCGGCCACGGGGGACGAGGGCCGGCACCCCATCCAGTAAGCCTCTCAGCCGGCCAGCGGGGCCGAGGTCGCGCGGCCCGGCTGCCTGCCCTCCGGCGGGTAGTCGCAGTCGATGCTCGTCATCTCACGGTCACCGTCCTCGGAGTCGATCACGGCCACGCCCGTACAGGCCCGGCCGTGCTCGTCGGTCCAGGTGACGATCTCCGTACGGTCGGGCTTGGCACAGCCCGCCAGCAGCAGCGCGCCCAGCAGCGCCGACGCGGTGAGCGCGGTCCCGCGCGGTCCTCTCATGGTGTCCACCCCGCCCTGTGGATACCCGGCGCACGGGCCGCCAAGCCGTCAGAGCGCGGCCAGCCAGTCGACGAGGATCCGGTTGACGTCGTCGGGGCGCTCCTGCTGGATCCAGTGGCCGCAGCCGTCGAGGAGGTGCGAGGAGACCAGTCCCGGCAGGGTGACCGGGTACGCCTCGATCGAGTCGGCCCCCAGACCGTGGAGGCGTCCAGGCCGCCGCCGGCGAACAGGGACGGCTGGGTGAGGGAGCACCGTCGAAGCCCGCGAGGTCCTCCCAGTCGCGGTCCATGTTCCGGTAGCGGTTGAGCGCCGCGGTGAGCCCCGTCCGCTCGAACTCCCCGGCGTACACGTCGAGATCCCGCTCGCTCAGCCAGCCGGGCAGCCTGTCCTTCGGGAACCGGTCGCGCAGTGTCCCGCCCTCGGCGACGAAGTGCGGATCGGGGGCGCCGGGCGCGGGCATGGTGCCGGCGGACAGCGCCGCGTAACACCCCGCGAGCCAGCCCCGTACATCCGGCTCGATCTCCGCCTCGGCACGGCCCGGCTCCTGGAAGTACGAGACGTAGAACTCCTCGTCCCCGCCCATCCCGGCGAAGACGTCGGTGGGCCGGGGCCCGCCGGGCGGGGTGTACGGAACGCTCAGCAGCCCCACCGCGCGGAACACGTCCGGCCGGACCAGCGCGGAGCCGGCGGCGATCGCCGCCCCCAGTCGTGCCCGACGACGACCGCGGACTCCTCGCCGAGGGCGCGTACGACGGCGACGTTGTCCTCCACCAGGTCGAGCATCCGGTACGCCTCCGTCGCTGCCGGCCGGGACGAGCGGCCGTACCCGCGCACATCGATCGCGACCGCGCGATACCCCGCCGCCGCGAGTACGGGCAGCTGATGCCGCCACGAGTACCAGAACTCCGGAAACCCGTGCACGAGCAGCACCAGCGGCCCGGCCCCTGCTCCACGAGATGGACCCGCCCGGCGGGCGAGGGCACCATCCGGTGCGTGATCTCCGCGGCGTCGCGATGCATGCGCCCTCCCTGGGATGCGGTGTTCCTACGCCGATGATGCGGACGCCCGCCTCGAAATCCCGAGCGGACTTGCCGACTCGGCAAACCGTCCGTTCAATTCGGCAGCCACGCCGTACGTGATGCGTTCGCGACAGCCGTGGGATGGCCCGACGGCCTATCCTGAGCCGCGAGCGGCCAAGGCCAGGCCGGTTGTCGAGGGACGGGGCGGTCATGTCGTTTCGGGGGCGAATCCCGAGGATCTGGAGCAGTTGGCGAAACTCCTGGACGGGCGCGGTGGCGTGGAGGACCGCCTCGACGAGGCCTTCACCCGAGCGGCCGGGCTGGGCGTGAGCGGGCCGTTGGCGCCGCTGAAGCCGATGCGCTCCTGGACCCGTGACGAGGCGAAGGACCTGCGCAAACGCGCGGTCCTCCTGCGGCTGGAGAACGGCGACCCGCTGGCCGGGCTGCTGTGGGCCGGCTTCACGGCGAAGGACCTGGAGGCTTACCAGGGCGAGGGGATCAAACCCGAGACCCTGCTGCTCGCCAACTCGGTGGCGGCGAGCGGCGATCCGAACGCCAAGGATCTGGCACGACAGCCGGGCGAGAAGCTCGGCGACTGGGTCGCACGGCTCGAGGCGCACGCGCTGGCGAAGATCCCGGCCCTGGAGCCGCACGAAGAGACCCTCACCGAGATGATCAAGTTCGGCAGCGACGCGTTCAACGTGGTGGCCGCGGGCCAGGTCTCACTGGCGAGCGGCTTCTCGGGCACCAAGATCCTGCTGGGCAACGCGGTGAAGACGGGCCGGCTCGGCCCGATGAAGGACGCCCTCGCGGCACGCTGGACCGCGGCCGGCAGCAACCCCATCCTGCGCTGGGCGGGCACCAGACTCGGCAGCTACAACCCGCCGATCCGCTCGCTGTCCGCCCCCGGCAGCTGGCTTCCCGGCCAGCTCGGCAACATGGCCTCCCGCAGCCCGCGGTACCAACGGGTCGCCAACGTGCCCTTCAGCTCGGGCTTCCTGGGCGACCGCTGGGGCGGCGGCTGGGACGCGCTGCGCGGGCGCGGCTTCATGAACGCCAAGATCCTTGGCCTCACCCCCAACCAGGCCATCAACTTCTTCGCCGGGTCCGACGACATGGCCCGCCTGTACGGCGGAGTGACCCATTCCGGGCAGGCGGTCACCCGCGCGGGGCAGGCCAGCCTGTGGACGGTCGGCAAGGCCGGCGGGTTCAGCGCGGCGGCGAAGACCGCCGGACTCTGGCGCGGAGCCGGCATCGTCGGCTCGGCAGGCGCCACCGCGTTCTCCGTCGCCAACATCGCCACCATGGACCACGCCAAGGAGTGGGAGAAGAGCAAGGCCGGCTACCTGGCCAACTACGCCGAGGTCGGCTTCAACGCCTCCTCACCGCGGCGATGGTCGCCCCCAACCCCATCACGATCGGCCTCGCCGTGGGCACCGGCCTGGTCTACGGGGGCCTGAAGGTCGTCGAGCACTGGGACGACATCACGGAGGGCGCCGACAAGGCCGCCGAGTGGGTGGGCGACAAGGCGAGCGACCTTGGCAACGAGATCGCCGACGGCGCCAAGAAGCTGGGCAGCGCGCTCAACCCGTTCGATTAGCACACACAAGAGATGAGAGCGTTTGCCACCATGGACGCGAGCAGTGAAACCCTGAAGTTCGAGTTGTTGCCGTACAAGGTCACGCCGAAGAAGCAGCTGCCCACTGCAGGTGTCAAGGGAGACGTGGGGCACTTTGGCTCCGTCGTTGTCGAGCGTTGCCCGCTGTACCGAACCATCGACAAGGGAATGGACACCGCTCGGCTGAGCGGTCCCGACTTTCCGGAGACGGTTTTCCGGGGAAACGTCGGTCCGGAAGGCCCTCCCTGTTCAAAGCGGAGCTGACCCTGGCCGGTCGGCGCGCGGACTTGCAATTCAACTTTCGGGCTTTGCGTAAGCAGGATCGAGTGCTGCGTATTGGATACGAGGAACGTGAGTATGTCTACGCTGTCGAGGACTTGGGCAGCGTAAGCGTCTTGACGAGGAGGGCGCCAAGGTTTCGATCGGACCCGGCCGTCATGTTCCGCCAGCCACGACCTACAGAGCCGGCACGGCCACCGGCCCGGTGGACACCGTGGACCTCGCCATCGCCATCGTGCTGGAGGAGGTGGACACCGACGTCCTCACCCTGGCTGGCGCAGCACTGTCGACTCCTTCGCACTGATGCAGCGCTTCTCGGACGAGGCATATTAGGGAGCAGCCGGCCTTTTTCAGTGCGAGCCCAGCTCCGCCTTCTCCGGGATCAGACCGGTCAGCTTCCGCCAGACCTCCCCGGCGTCCGACCGCACCAGCTCCAGCGGGCTGTCCGGTGTGACCTGGCCGGGCAGGATCGGCTCCTGCGGCTGCTCACGGATCCAGTAGCCCCGGGAGCCGCAGTCCCAGACCGCGAGGCTGCGGAACATCGGCGCGTGCCCGCCGTCGTGCTCGCCGTCCCAGGCGACGGTGACACGCCAGTACGAGTTCAGGGCGAGGATCAGCTCCGTCAGGGTGTCCGCCGACTCCCGGAGGTACCGGCGCCGGTGACGGCCTTGTGCACCGTGTCCCGGTCCTGGCCGGCATCGCCGGACGCGGTGTCCAGCCCCGCGAAGGCGGCGTCCAGCGCCTTCACGGTCGACACGACACGGTCCGCCGCCGGCTGCTCCTCGCCGCCGCGCCGCAGATGCACCATGCGGGCGAGCTCGAAGACCAGGGTGCTGGGCTCGACGGGGATGTACTCCGACTCCTCGTCACCCGGCCAGCCCTCGTGCGCGATCACCGTGTCCGCCCCGACCACGACACCGTGGTGCACGGGACCGGCCTCGCCGGTGATCTCGACGCTGATGGTGAGTACGGGAGCGGCAAGGGCCTCCACCAACTCCCGCAGCAGTGGCGAGAGTTCCCCTCCTCGCCGACCAGCCCGAGTTCCTGAAGCTCCCCGAGCGACGGGAACAGCTCAGGGCTCGGCGTCTCTCCCCGGCGAGACGGGTGATCACCCGCACATGACGATCGGCCAACCGCAGCCGAGACCTCGAACTGTCGTAACCGGGCATGAACACATCCTCCACGGGTGGCCTGCCACGAGGCTAGCCCAGACCCGGTCCGCCCCGCGTGGTCCCGGGACGGGACGACCAGGGTGCCCCGTCCACGGAGGGCCGGCCCCGGAGCCGCCCGGTGACCCGAGTCAGTCGAAGAGGGCGACGAGTCCGATCACCCAGATCGCGAGGAACACCAGGACCGCCACCAGGCAGCCGACGCCCGCCAGCACACCGCCGACCGTCCACGGCCCGGCGGGCGCGTCGTACTCCCCGTCCAGGCCGTCCCGGTAGGAGGCGGGCTCGTCCCAGTCGACGGGGTGCCCCAACTCCTCGGCGCAGGCGGTCCGCACCGCGGCCAACTGCCCCGCCGCGAAAGCGGTGGCCGCCTTCGCCTCGGGCCCCTGCCAGGCGAGGGCCTTCATCCGCCACCCGGGAGACCCGTACCGCGCCTCGAAGGCAGCGGTCTCCTCCGCCTTCCGGTCCTCTTCGAGGTACATCCAGCGTCCGGCCTCGGCGGCATCGCCGTAGAGCCGGTACACCTCGGCCAGACGGCGGCGGAGCGTCAGGTCGTGCGGGAAGGACGAGACGAGACCACGCAGACGCTGACGCGCGACGGGAACCCGGCCGGCGGCCAGGTCCGCGTCGACTCGGACAAGGGTCTCTCGCAGAGGCATGAACGCATGATCGGCCACCGCACTGACCTACGTCGACCTGGTTTCGCCGCCCGGGACGCGCCCACTCTTGACGGCATTGGCTGTGGACGGTTCTCCCTTCCGCCAGCGCCCTTGCCCGGACCGGGAGTTGAGCCTTGTCCAGGACCGGCTGCGCCGGTCATGCGGGCGGTCCGGTGACGAGGTCGCCGTTCTCGTCGTAGGGCCAGGCGTTGGCGACGCATCCGTGCAGGCCCTTGATCTGCTGCATCATCACGGGGGCCGGTTGCCCCGCGCCCCCGCAGGTCATGTGCGTGTGACCGAGGAAGTGCCCCATCTCGTGGTTGATGATCAGCGCCCGGTAGTCGTGGATCGGCCCGTCGAAGGTGGGCGAGCCCTTGACCCAGCGCTTGAGGTTCACCACCACCCCTCCGGGAACCTCGCAGTTGTACTCGCCTCCGGTGTCCTGCTGGATGCCCGCCCAGCACAGGGAGTCCGCCGTCGCCGGGGTCGCGATCCTGATCGTGATGTCGTGCGGTGCTCCCGCGCTCACCAGCTGGAACGCGTTGTCCGGGTCGCGGGTCCAGCCCCGCGGGGCGGCGAGTATCCCGGCGATCTCGTCCGCCGCCTGGGCGGGTGAGACGTCGAGGCCGGTCTCCACCTCCACGACGTAGCGCACCGGGCGGGAACCGCTGCCCACCGTCTCCCCACCGGCCCGCGCGGTGACGAACGTCCCGCTGCCCGCCGGGGGGACGTCGATCTCGGTCCGGCTCGCGGAGGGGGAGGGAGAGGTGGAGGGGGAGCGTGAGGGGGAGGAGGACGGCGTGGGCGTGGGCGTGGGTGTGGGTGTGGGCGTGGGTGTCGGGGTGGGAGCGGGGGCGGGGGCGGCCTGTGTGCGCCCAGGGTGGGGGGCACCGCTCGACGCGTCGCTCCGCGCGCCTCCCAGGACGTACGCCGCCGCCGAGCCCAGCAGGCCGACGACCACCAGCAGGCCGATTAGCAGGTTCCGTTTCCGGCGGCGCGGCCGTCCCCGGCGACGGGAGGACCGCCGTCGGCGGCCGGCCCGGTGAGCGGCCGGGGTGCTGCCGGTGGGAGGTGCGGATCGCCGCTGTCGTGCCGCGTGCATGGCAGGTCAATCTGGTGCTTCCAGATGATCGCGATGAGCCGGCGATGTCACGGAAGGGTAACGACGTCCCGTGTTCCCCGGCCCGTGTGATCGTTGTGTAACGGCGGTCGGGGAGGGGCCTCACCCGGGACGGTCGCCTCGTCCGGTCTGCTTACACTGCCGTAATGCCACGGGTCCTGATCGTCGAAGACGACCACGATGTCCGTCGGGCCGTCCGCCTGGGCCTGCGGCACCAGGGGCATGAGGTCCTCGCCGTGGAAACGGGCGAGGAAGGGCTGGAACAGCTCCGTCCGTTCCGGCCGGACGTCGTCGTGCTCGACCTCATGCTGCCCGGCATGTCCGGCCTGGACGTGTGCCGCCGGATCAGGGACCGCGACCAGGTGCCGATCATCGTGGTGACGGCTCGGGGCGACGACATCGACGTGATCGTGGGACTGGAAGCCGGTGCGGACGACTACGTGGTGAAGCCCGTGCAGGCCCGGGTGCTCGACGCCCGCATACGGGCCGTACTGCGCAGACAGGACGCCTCGCTGCCGGACGGTACCCGTCCCCGGACGGAGACGCACGGCGAGCTGGTCGTCGACCGCGCCGGGCTCGTGGTGACGCACCGCGGCGAACCCGTCGCCCTCGCCCCTCCGAACTGCGGCTGCTGCTGACCCTGTCGGCTTCGCCCGGCCAGGTGTTCAGCCGCCAGCAACTGCTGGAAGCGGTCTGGGAACACAGCTACCACGGCGACATACGGCTCGTGGACGCCTGCGTGAAGCGACTGCGCTACAAGCTCGACGAGGGCAGGAGTCCCCGTTACGTACAGACCGTACGCGGGTTCGGTTACCGCTTCGGCACCTCATGAGCGACCGGACGTCCGCGCGGACCCGGAGGACCACCGGGGCGCGGGGAACCCTGCCCGGGGCCCCCGCCGTCGTACCGGGTGCCGGCCCCCGGCGGTTCCTCCGGGCGGCCCTGGCGCGCGTCCCGCTCCCCCTGCGCGGCCTGCGCCCCCGCCTGTTGACCTCCTTCGTCCTGGTGGCCGTGGCCAGCTCCTGGGCACCGGGGCCCTCGCCTTCCGGGAGGCGCGCACGGGGTGCTCCAGCAGAGCCAGGACTCCGTCATCAACCGGTTCCGTACGAGTGTCGACGGCGTCGCGCGCTACATCCCCCGGCCCCTGACCAGGCAAATCTCCAGTCCGCGGTGGACCAGGTGCTGTACGCGAACCGTTCGTCGGGCTGGCGGGTCATGGCCACGTACGGGGCCGCCGCGCCTACGCGCCGAGCGCCGGTTTCGTCGAGCCGAGCCGCGAACTGCTCCGGTCCGTCCGGGAGCGGCGTGCCGCGGTGTTCCAGCGGATGAACGTCGACGGGAAGCCTCGTCTCGTCGTCGGCATGCCCGTCATGTACTCGGGCGAGGGCACGGAGCCCAGGCTGTCCGGGCTCGTGATGTACCTGGAGGTCCCGCAGACCACCGAAGCGGGGTACGTCGAGGCCATGGTCCGGGGCATCGAGCGGGCCACCCTGGTGGCCCTGTGCCTCGCCGTCGTCCTGGCGCTGCTCGCGGCGAGCGGCGTACTGCGTCCCGTACGGGCGCTGCGCCGGGCGACGCGCCGGATGGCCGCGGGGCACCTCGACGTACGGCTGGACGCCACCGGCTCCGACGAACTGGCCGATCTCTCCCACTCCTTCAACGAGATGGCGGCCGAACTGGAGCGAACCGTAAGGGAGCTGCGTCGCCTGGAGGCCCAGGGCCGCCGCTTCGTGGCGGACGTCTCCCACGAACTGCGCACACCGCTGGCGGCGATGTCGATGGTCACCGACGTGCTGGACCTGGAGGGGAAGGGAGACCGGTGAAGCGCTGCGGCTCATCAGCGAGGGAACGAAACGATTGAGCGGACTGGTGAACGACCTGATGGAGATCTCCCGCTTCGACGCGGGGGTGGCCGAACTCAACCGGGACGAGATCGACCTGGCCGAGTCCGTACGGCGCACCGTCGCCTCCCGGTGGCGGCGGGGACAGGTGGAGATGCTGCTGCCCGGTCCGGGTGTGCTCCGCGGGCGCGTCGATCCGCGCAGGCTCGACGTGGTGACGGCCAACCTGGTCGGCAACGCGTTGCGGCACGGGGAGCCGCCTGTGCGACTGACCATGGAGGTGCGGGAGGAAGGGCAGGGCACGGCGTGGGCGGTCATCCGGGTGACCGACAGCGGGCCGGGCATCGCCGAGGAGGCCATGCCGCACATCTTCGAGCGGTTCTACAAGGCGGGCACCTCACGGACCAGGAGCGAGAGCAGCGGACTGGGGCTGGCCATCACGGCGGAGAACGTGCGCCTGCACGGGGGCGCGTCCGGGCGGCGAACCAGCCCGGGGGCGGCGCGGTGTTCACGGTCGAGCTCCCGCTGCACGACGACGGCACCGATGCCGGCGTCGGCGGGGGCACCCGGTGAGGGGCTCGCGGACGGCAGCGCTGCTGTCCGGGCTCACGGCCGCTGTCGCGCTCACGGCGTGCGGCGTTCCCCCGTCCGGTGTCATCGAGGCCGGTGCGCCGGCGAGCGGCATGATCCCCCGACCCGGCACCGTCGCCCGCCACCGTCTCCCTCTTCTTCCTGCGCGACGGGGAGCTGACGCCCTACCCCGCCGGGCCGACGACGCCGAGAACCTCGGGGCCGTCGTACGTCTGCTGTTCGAGGGGCCGACCGAGAACGAGGCCGCGACGGCCACCACGGAGCTGCCCCGAGTGACGGACGCGCCACAGCTGGCGATCGGCGACTACGGCGCCCTCTACGTCCGGCTCCCCGGCCAGACGGTCCCGCTCAGCCGTCTGGCCATGCTCCAGCTGACGTGCACGATGCACCACGCGGCTCCGCCGCTCCCCACCGCCGCCTCCCGAGCCGACACGGAAGCCGACGGCGACACCGCCCGTGATGCCGCACTGCCCAGCGACCTCGAGGTGCTCGGGGACGGATGGACGATGACGCGCCCGGACGAAGCGTGCCCCGCCGCGCCCCAGTCGTGAAAGCAGCCGGAAGCACTCCTCCCACCCGATCCCCCGGCTGACCGCCGCACGGCCCCGCTCAGGACCGAAGCCGGCCTTCGGACCATCCCCGACAGCAACATCCGCGCCCGCGGCGCCGCCGTCCGGCCCCGAGCCGCCGCAGCCCTCCGCAACGGCCAGCCCGCGCGCTCGGCCCCGCGCGCTCGGCCCGGGGCCGAGGGGAGAGCGATCACCGGAGCCGACCGGTCGACCCCGACTGCCACCGTCCGGCGTCATGTGAGCTGAAGAGATCGTGGCCGGCCGACCGGAATCACGGTCACTCTCCCGCTGTTCGCACCACCGCCGACCTGGGCCGCCCAGCAGCGCGACCTTCTCACCAGGGTGCGTGAGGTCTACCCCGTGAGGTGGTCGAGACGTCACCCGGTGCGTACGAGTGGTGGCGGGACCGCCACTCCTGACGGCCCAGGACAGCCATAAGCCCCCTACTCGCGAAGAAGTCGCAGGTAGGGGCTTACAGCGTTCGGGCTACTTCTTCTTGCCCTGGGACTTGCCGGGGATCTTGATGAGCTGGGTTTTCCCTGCTCAGAGGCGGCGGGCTCGTGCGCCTGGTGGTCGTCGTTGGTCGTCATTGGCCACTGTCGAGCAACCTCGGACGGCCCAGAGACGGCCCGGCGCTGACGCCCACTGGCTTCTCATGAGCAGCCCGTTGTCAGTGGCTACGGCTAGGGTCACGGGCGCGCGGTCGGCATCCGAGGTGCCCAGCTCTGTAGTGCAGCTGCATCCCCGGTTCTGTCTGGGGGCGGCCCGGGAACAGCCCGGGACCTAACCGACGGCCGGGCTTCGTCGATGGCCAAGAGTGAGACCTGCCAGCGCCGGCCGCGCGCCTCTTCGTCCCGAACCACTGGCTGAAGGTCCATCGAGAATCAATGGCTGGTCGGAAGGTTTCTGATGGCCGTTGGTAGTCGGCTGAGGTTCGGCTCTCGACACCCGCTTTAGGAGAGAGGGTGGGGCGTAGGGCCGGTGACCTGCGGCTTCGATGCCTGGCGAGATGCCCCGCAACTCAACCGCCAGAAACCCTCGTTGACCGTGGCTGACCGCTGCATCTGGCACGGCAGTGGCACGAACCTCAGCCCACGAAAGCCAGCCACGACGGCGGGTGCGCCAGCCGAGCAGGCGCGCGTGTGCCTCGCAGCACCCCCACCGGCGTCAGCCACGCTGCTGGCTTGCGCCGTCGACTAGAGCAAGCCGCGACGGCCGACCCGAGACGACGGTGCCGAGCTGCTAGGGCGCTGACCTGGCCACTGGCCGGGCCGTGGCCTCGTCGAGTGGAGCCCTGATCTGGGCAGCAGCGCGCCCGCAGAAGCCTCGTCGGCGGGGCGTGTTGTCTGGGGCCTCGCCTTCGCCAAAGCCCTGTAGGAGTAGGGGAGCTGACAGCAGGGTCGGTCAACTCGGGAAAAACAACACCCACATGAGCCTCGTAGACCTACGCTGGTTATCTCACGAACCAGGGCACCCTCGGGCCTGGTGCCCATGATCCATGAGAGGCACAACGATGCGGATCTCGCATGTACATGTCCAGAATTATCGCGGACTTCGAGATCTTCAGATTCCAGTCTCTCAATTTGGCTGCATCATTGGCGAGAACAACGCAGGAAAATCCTCCATCTTGCAAGCTTTGGATATCTTCTTCAGTGGCCCCACCCTGAAAGATACAGACTTCTATGATGCGCGTATTCCCTTGCGCATCGAGGTCACATTCGAAGAGATCAAAGACGAAGACCTTGCGCGGCTTGCTGAGGAACATAGAGGTCGCATTGAGAAGGTAGCCGAAGGCGGAAGGCTGACGCTTTCGCGAGCTTACGCCGCTCCTGGCAAGGGCGTCCTAAAGCAAGTTGACGATGTTCCATCAGATAGGCGCTATTGGCCCTCTTCTGTTCAAGAACTCGTGGCGGGTAAGCGTGGAGAGGAACTGCGACAGGGTGCGATTTACGCATTTCCTGAACTTCGCGAAAAACTATCACCGAAGCCGACACAGAAGGAGGTGAGGGAGGCGATTGCTGAGCTGTCGGCTAATCTCTCGCCTGCTGAGCGAACTAAGGGTGATGTTGATCTGGTGACGGGGATGGATAAATCCATCCAAGCCCTCCTGCCTGAGGTAATCTACATCCCGGCGGTGAAGGAGCTCTCCGACGATCTCAAAACATCCGAAAGTTCTTCGTTTGGGAAACTTCTAGGGATTCTATTCGAGCAGATCAAGCCTCAATTGTCCGATATCGACACCCTATTTGGACAGCTGCGTAGTTACCTCAATGCCGAAGTTATGCCTGACGGCAGTTTGGCCGATAAACGTCTTGACGAAGTTCGTCAGATCGAGTCCCTGGTGCAAGGAAACCTACAGGCGGCCTTTCCTGACGCCTCGGTGAGTATTGAAATTCCTCCTCCTGATCTTAAGAGTATTCTGTCAAGTGCGACTATTACAGTCGATGACGGAGTCCGTGGGGCATTCAAAAGCAAGGGGATGGCCTCCGCAGGTCTGTGACGTTCGCCATTCTGCGATCCTATGCAGAGTTGCGAACTACCGTTCGTGGAGACTCCACGGAGGTTAAGCCGAGACCTTACCTTCTCCTATTTGAAGAGCCTGAGCTCTTCCTGCACCCGCGCGCTCAGCGCCAACTTTTCGAGGCGCTGCGTATTTTCGCACAGGACAATCATGTCCTCGTCAGCACCCATTCCACCGCGTTCTATAGTCCTCAAGCGACGGGCACCTTCGTAAAGATTGCAAAGAATCGGAGCACAACCCCTCCGACTGCCATCGCATACCCTGTAGATCTTTCCCACCTTAAGGCGAAAGATCAGTTCCAAATGATTCGCCAAGAGAACAATGATGCGGCTTTCTTCTCTGACAAAGTGCTTCTCGTTGAAGGGGACAGCGATCACATCCTGATTCCGCATATCGCTCGAATGCTGAATGCGGATTGGGATTTCGATAAGCAGTCTGTCGCCATCGCGCGCGTTAACGGAAAGGCGAGCATTGCAAGATATCGAGAGTTCTTTGAGCGATTTGGTGTCTCGGTAGCTGTTCTTGCGGATCTTGACGCCATCGCGGAGGGCTTTGGCAAGTTGGGTGCCAGCGAGGCTTCGCTGAACAAGCAGCGTCATCTCATGCAATTGGTTGGTGAGGATATCGCCACCAGCGGTGCAGAGGCGGATGAAATCTCCAACAACCAAGCCCGCAGGCTGCGCGATGCTCCTGCTATGAAAGAGCTTTGGAGGGATGCGAAGCAGTTTGGCGATCTTTTCGCGGAGGGAAATGCGAATGGCCCGACCTTCTGAAGAAGGTGGAAGATTTTTTCACCCGTGCTGTGACTCGTGACATGCGGACGATTCTCGTTAAGTACCCTCCCTCTGGTGATATCTCTGAGGCAAAGCAAGATCTTATCTCGTCTTTGCGTAACGAGAAGATCTATGTACTTGAGCGGGGTGCAATTGAAGACTACTACCCCGACTCGATTTCAGGGGATAAGCTGACGGCTGCCCAGAGCTTCTGTGACGAGTATCGAACGGCTAGCGCGATCAGATCTGCCCTTGCGCAAGATGTCCCTGCTGATGAATGTGAGTTCGACTTGATCTTCCGAAGCTTCTTCGAGAAGTAGAACCCTGTTTGTGCGTCGAGTCGCTTAAGGCACTACATCCCCCTTCCTTCGCATCAGGGGCTGACTACGATGAGCGCGGCACGGACGCTGGCTGGGTTGGCGGGGCGGAGGTGAAGACTTGGTTGTCGCGCAGCAGTGCCCACAGGACGCTGGCGCGTCGGCGGGCCAGGGCGATGACGGCCTGGACGTGCTTGAGTCCTTCAGCGCGTTTCTTGAGGTAGAAGTCCCGGTTCGGCCCTTCGCGGATGATGTTGGTCTGCGCGGACATGTAGAAGACCCGTCGCAGGCGGCGGCTGTAGCGCTTGGGCCGGTGCAGGTTGCCGGTTCGGCGGCCCAAGTCGCGGGGGACAGGCATGAGTCCGGCTGCGGAAGCGAGATGGCCGGCGTCGGCGTAGGCCGAGAGGTCTCCGGCCGCCACGACGAACTCGGCGCCGAGGACCGGTCCTATGCCGGGCATTGACTCGATGATCTCTCCGCTTGCGGATGGCGGCGGAAAGTGTCGCGGATCTGCCGGCCGATCCGGTTGAGTCGGTCGTCCAGGGCGAGAATCTGGGTCGCCAGATCGGCGATGATTTGCGCAGCGACGTCCTTGCCGGGGAGGGCGGTCTGCTGGGCCTGAGCGGCCTCCAGCGCGGTCGCGGTCACCGCGTCGGCGCTTCGTAAGCTGCGGTTTGCCAGCCAGGCCGTCAGCCGGGCCCGGCCGCGGATCGCGGCCGGGGTCTGGTAGCCGGTCAGCAGTACCAGTGCGCCCTTGTGGTTGGAATAGTCGAAGGAGCGCTCCAGGGCGGGGAAGACGCCGGTCAGTACGTCACGAAGCCGGTTGGTCATCCGCACCCGGTCGGCCACCAGATCCGACCGGTGAGCGGTCAGCAGCGCGAGATCGGCGGCCAGCTGGGCGGGCACGTCGATGGTGGCGAAGTCGCTGCGGTGACGTGCGGTCTCGGCGATGACATAGGCGTCACGGGCGTCGGTCTTTGCTTAGCCACGGGTAGGCGCCGGACGTGCGATCGACCGTGCGGCCGGTCACGCAGACGGCCTGCTGGCCGTGGGCCGCGAGCAGAGCCAGCAGCAGCGCGGAGGATGTTCCGGAGATGTCCACGGCCCAGTGGACCTCGTCCGCAGGGTCGAGGATCTCACCGAGTGCGGTCAGGATGGCCGACTCGTCGTTGTCGACCTGCTTCGACCACAGTGTCGTCCCGGTTTCGTCGACCACCGCCGCCCAGTGGTGGCTCTTGCCTGCATCGATGCCGGCCCATGCACGGGCCCGTGGCTCACTCACTCGCCCCTCCTTGCACCGCACGGAATTCCGTCGGCCCGAGGAACACCCCGCTGTCTGCTCCGTAAACAGCGACCGCACAAGGCGCGCACATCTCAATCAGCAGCCAGGGTGCCCCGAAGGGCGCGGCGGTCATTCGCTCCGAGCCACATGTGGCAAGCCGCCTTGTTCTTCCGAAGGTGCCCGGCGTGGCTCGTGCTCGCACTCGGCCGTTGGCCGCACCTGGCGGGTGTGGCCAACGGCGGGTCCGAGGCTGTCAGGAAGATGCAGATGTGGCGGCCTCGCGGCCTCTGCGTGTGCGGCGGTGGAGGATCTCGTCGAAGGTGGCGTGGGCGCCGGTGGGGTCGATGTAGTGCATGGCCAGGAGGGCGGCGATGACGGCGCCGACGAGGTCGTTCTGGACCTCGGACCAGGTGTGATCGTCGCCGCAGGTGGTGAGGCCCTTCAGGCCGTGGAGGGCGTGCATGGCCTCGCCGGCTTCTTCGGCGACCTTGCCGACCTGGAGGCTCTTGAGCTCCTCGTCGGGCAGATGGGCGCCAGCCGCACGGCAGACGGCGGAGAGCTTCTCGATGTTGTCCCACAGGGTGTCCACGTCGGACCTCCGGTCGATGGGTTCGGTTATTCCTGTGCGGGTCGTCCGAGCTGGCGTACGGTCCATCCGGCCATGCGCCAGGCGTTGGCGTCGATGAGGTTGCGGAGGTCGACGAGGATCGGGTCCGCGACCAGCGGGGCGAGGGCTTTGGGGTCGGCCTCGCGGAAGTGCGGCCATTCCGTGGCCAGGACGATCAGTTCGGCGTCCTGGACGGAGGCGTCGAGGGTGTCGGCGTAGTCGAGTTCGGGTTGGCGGCGCAGCGCTGTGGGCACGGCGTGAGGGTCGTGGACGGTGACGGTCGCGCCGCGCTGGTGCATGAGGGCGGCGATCGCCAGGGCCGGGGATTCGCGGACGTCGTCGGTTCCGGCCTTGAAGGAAGCGCCCCAGACGGTGATGCGTACGTCGTCGACGGGTCGGCCGAGTGTCTGCTCGATGAGCCTCAGCGCGGCGGTGGGTCGGGACTCGTTGACCTCCTCGGCTGCTCGCAGAAGGGTTGCTGCTTCGGCGGCTCCGAGGGTGCGGGCAGAGGCGGTGAAGGCGCGGACGTCCTTCGGGAGGCAGCCGCCGCCGTAGCCGGGGCCGGCGTTGAGGCCGCCGCGGCCGATACGGGGTCCAGGCCGATAGCCTCGGTGAGCTGCTGGACGTCGGCTCCGGCGGCGGTACACATGTCGGCGACGCCGTTGATGAAGGAGATCTTCATGCCGAGGTAGGCGTTGGCGGCGCCCTTGATGAGTTCGGCGGTGGCGGGGTCGGTCACGAACAGTGGGACCCCGTTCGCCAGGAGAGGTGCGTAGACCTGGCGTACAGCGTCCTCCGCGCGGGCCGAGGGGACGCCGACGACGATTCGGTCTGGTCGCAGGGTGTCGTCGATTGCGTGGCCCTCGCGGAGGAACTCCGGGTTCCAGACGACCTCCACATTCTCACCGGCCGGGGAGAGACGGGCGAGCAGAGCGGCGAGGTCGCGGGAGGTGCCGACGGTGACCGTTGACTTGCCGATGATGACGGTCGGGCAGGTCAGGTGCGGGGCGAGGGCGCGGGCGGCGCCGAAGACCTGCCCGGTGTCGTAGCTCCGTCCGTCCGCGTCGATCGGCGTGCCCACGGCGAGGAAGTGGACGTCGGCGAACTCGGCCGCATCTTCGAGGCTGGTGGTGAACCGCAGCCGTCCAGTGGCGGTGTGGGTGCTGAGGAGTTCGGGCAGGTCGCCCTCGTAGATGGGGCACTCGCCGGCGTTGAGGCGGTCGATCTTCGCCTGGTCCAGGTCCACGCCGAGGACCTCGTGGCCGATCTCGGCCATGGCAGCGGCGTGGGGGATGCCCAGGTGACCACAACCGATGACGGATACGCGCATGGGGTCGACGCTCCTTCCCTGTTGTCGCCTGCCCGACGAGTCCGGGCTGGCCGGGTGCGTCACGCTAGCGTTACCACCCGGCGCAGCCCTCTTCATGCAGGTAAATCAACCGGCTTGCTGGTTCAGGAGATTGACGAGTGCGGGCAGCGCCTCAGCGGCGGTTGCCCGGCACACCAAGTCACCGTCCTGGGGCCCTTCCAGCGGGTATGGCATGAACTGGCCGTCGTGCCAGAAGCCCTCCGGATCCAGGTAGACGATCTGCATGCCGCGGGCACGGGCGCGAGCCTGGACCTTGCGTCGGTCGGCGTGCAAGCCGATGACGAGGAGGGCCTTGGCACCGTCGACCCACTCGACGTCAGGGACGGCCTGGTCGTAGCGGCGCATGAAGCACTCGTCGAGCCCGGCGCGCGCGGCGAGCACGTCGAAGTTGTTGGTGATGACCGGACCGACGAGGTGCCCGGCGTCCTTCAGTTCCTTCAGTGCCCACATGGCCGGGGTCGGCTCGGCCAGGAAACAGGCACGGAACATCTCCACGAATTCCGCCGTCTTCTCCTCCGGCTCCGTCAGCACCTCATGGAGGAGTGTGTCCGCTGTCGGCGAGAGGGTGAAGCGGTGCTCCCGCGGCTCGTGGCCCTGGCGGTCGGTGACCCGGTAGATCTCGTGGAGCCGGTGCAGGGGCGGGATCCCCGCTTCTACAGACGTACCGCATCCGATCTCCACCTGGAACGGTCGCATGTCCGCGAGGACGGATAGGTCCGGCACGCGGGTCGGCGTGCCGGGGCGGTCTTTGAACCGGATTCCGGTGGAGAGCACGTTCCATGGCAGTTGCCGGACAGCGGGCGGCGGCGCGTAGGAAACAGAGGCGATCTGCACGTCCAGGCTCCGGTAGCCGGCTGGGAGGGTGCGGCCCGCAGCGGCGTCCTGGGGGTGGACGTCGTGCTCGGTGATCCGGCACTTCAGATCCCGCCGTGTCCATAAGAATCCACCGGGAGCCTCCTTCCAGCCGCCAGTGGCTAGCGAATCCCACAGGGCGTCGTGGTGCGCTTCGATCTCGTCGGCCGGTGCGGATGCGGAGTGATAGAGGTACAGGTCGGTCAAGCCGATGGCCGGCGCAGCCGTGGTGGGCACCAGGCCGTACCGGTAGCGGTAGTGGATGATCCGCCGCCGTGCGTCGTCGGAGGCCGCCCAGCCGGACTGGCCGGCGGTGGCCCTCTCCTGGGTGCGGCGCCAGATGCCTTCCTCGACGTTGCGGGGACGGTCGGCGTCGCCGAAGTACGTCTTCCAGACCTGCTGTTGGTCGGGGACGAGCTGGTCGATGACGATGTACGGGATGTCCACGATCCCTCCCTGGGGAATCACGCGTGGCTGTTCCAGATGGCTGACGAGGTGCAGGCCGTCCCGCTTCGGGCAGCCCCGAAGCCGCGCTGAGCGGGACGGTTCTCCAGCGCCGCTCAACGAGAGAGCAGCGTGGGAGGCTCCGGCGCCGAGCGCAGTCTCGGTGCCGGGAACGGCCTCAGCGGTCGGAGAGTAGGTTCGCGTCCGGTGCGGCGGCGGAGGGCCGGTGGCCACCGCTTCCGAGGAGCGGGCCAGCGTGCTCACGCAGTGCCCAGGCCGGGCCGACCAGGCCGGTGACGGCCAGGAACGTGAGCGCGATTCGGCCTCCGTGGTCGGACCGTGCGGTTCTGGACGCGCCGTTTCGGGCATGGCGGCGCCGAGCCCCGGTCACGAGATGCCGCCGAGAGCGCGCTCGTGTGCGTCAAGGAGGCGGCTGGTCTGCGCGTACAACCGCTCCAGCTCAGCAGAGGTGAGGATGAGCGCGCCATCGAGGGTCGAGCCGTCATCGAAGTGGAATTCGACGGGGACCGAGCCTTGCTGGGCCCTCGGGTCGTAGACCGCGTCTCGGCCGGCCAGCAGCGTGGCGTGGGTGGCCTTCACTGGCACGGGCCTGAGCGTCGTCCCGTCGGCGGGCGCGGACCACTGGGTCCCGCCCCGGGAGGGCGCAGGTGGTAGGTCGTGGCGGAGCCCTTACCAGGGAGGGCGACCACGACACCCACACGGTCCTCGCGGGCGCTGTCGGTGGCGAGGTCCCCGAGCCGGGGAATGAAGGGAGCTGCGGTACCTAACCCGGCTCCCTGGGATGGGAGGTGGGGAGAACGTCGTCGCGTCATGCCCTGAAGTTAGGGTCAGGGCAACCCTCGAATATGAGCCGGAGGAATACGCCCCCTATCCGTCCAGGTGAAAGCGGTCGGACATGCGCCGCAGCTTCTCCCGCGTGGCTGCTCGTTCCGCGTAGACGATGCTGCGAAGCGTCGAACGTGCGATGGGGTGGTTCCGTACGAGCTGGGGCGCGATCCGCTCGGCTGTCTCCAGTTCGGCCAGGGCCTTTCCTCGGTTCCCGTCCCACAGCCAGGCGCGCGCGACGTCCATGTGGTGGTGACCCTGACGGGAGTTGGGCAGTGACCCGACCAGTGCAGGGTTGGTACGGCGGTTTATCTCCAGCGCCTTGCCCTGCTTGCCCATCTCCATGGCCACGCTGATCGCGTGGATCTGCACGTTCCCGGCGGAGAACGTCAGCGAATGCCGGTCGTACACCGGTGCCCCGACATACGCGTCCATGCGCTCGGCAGCAGCCTTCGCGTGTCCGATCCGGTCCTCGGCCTCCAAGGCGCGGCCGGCTCGGGCGGCAGAGACCGCAGCCCGTAGCTGCAGGGTGCCCCAGGCTCGCACGGCCAGCGGCTCGCCACGGTCGTACTCCTGCTCCACCGAGGTGATCGCCTTGTCCGAGAGCGTCAGAGCGTCGGCCCAGTCAGCCGTCGCCCACATGTCCCAGACCCTCATCCAGTCGGCGACGGCAGGCAGCACCGGATCTCCCGACAACCTGGCTGACCACGCGGCCCGCTCGCAGGCCATGGCGACCAGTTCGGGGTGCCCGAGCGAGTGGGCGGCAGTGTGTGCGAACTTGCAGCACACGGCGTAGATGGCATACGCCTCCTCTCGTTCGTGCCCCTCCGACTCCTCCGCCAAGGCGCGCGCCTCGCGGAACAGGTCCGGGAGAACCCGGAGAATCGCCACGTTGGAAGCGGTGTCCCGCAGGCGGTGCAGCCGGGTCACCTCACGCCACAGCTGTGATGCGGGCCGCGGAGCCCCGTCGAAGACGGGGACGAGGTCGTAGCGGCGCAGCTCGCGCAGGATCGACGAGGCGGCAACCTGCCACTGGTTGTCGTCGGGGAGCTGCTGTACGGGCGCCCGATCAGGTCGTTCGGATGGACGTGCAGCTCCGCGGCCACCTGGTTGAGCAGCCCGACCCGGTCCAGCTCGATCAGGCCACGTTCCATCTTCGAGACCCAGCCCTGCGACTTTCCCAGGGCCGTCGCCAAGTCGGCCTGCGGCATGCCCAACCGCAGCCTCGCCCTGCGAACGCGCTTGCCGATTTCCTCGGCTTCCTCCAGCATCAGGACACCTCCCGGCCGCCGGACGATCCGGCGCGATCGCCGGTCTGTCCGTACAGAGTTCGTTTCCGGCACGGTACCCATGACGCGGCTTCCGCGTGAGACGAGCTGCCGGGACAGGGCTGCCACAGCCGGGTTCCCTGGTTCGCCGTTAGGGGCCAAACACGAAGTAGGGGAACTTTTGCATTACTGGCGACCGGCCCGTCCGAGCCAGGTGCCGAGTCCTCCGCCGTTGCTGCTCTACGGCAGCGGATCATGTTGGTGAGGAGCACACCACGTCGCATTTCGCCGGAGGCAGCCAGTGACCGTCGTGACCGTCTTGCACCCGGGGTCCATGGGCGCGGCGGTCACCGCCGAGCTTGTCGACGGCGGCCACGACGTGCTGTGGGTTTCCAAGGGCCGAAGCGAGAACACGTGGCGACGCGCGAGGAGGCCGGCGCCACGGCCTGCGACTCGTTTGCGGAAGCGTTGTCCCGTAGCGTCGTCGTTATCTCGGTCTGCCCTCCACAGGCGGCGGAGGAGGTGGCAGCGGCCGTGGCTGCGCACGCATTCGCTGGGGTGTACGTCGATATCAATGCCATCAGTCCGCAGCGCGTGCAGCGCATCGCGGAGGAGATCCGTCTTGGCTCCGAGGTCGTCGACGGTGCCGTCGTCGGTCCGCCGCCAGGTGAAGGGCGTACGGCACGGCTCTATCTCGCAGGGGCCGGCCCCGCCGTCGACCTGGTGGAGTCGCTGTTCGTGAACTCCTCGCTGGATGTGCGCCGGGCAGGCGAGGCCATCGGTTCCGCTTCCGCCCTGAAGATGGCCTTCGCCAGCTACCAGAAGGCCGCTCGTGCTCTCGCAGGGGTCTCCCACGCGCTCGCACACGCCCATGGAGTCGGCGACCAGCTCACAGCTGAAGCCGAGATCATGGTCTCTGCGATCCTCTCCGACCAGTACGACTTGCCGGTGGCACAGGCCCTTTCTCAGCTCCGGTCGGGAAGAACCACTTGACTCGCTCCCGCTGAGAGCGTCCGCCCACGGGTGATCACCTCCGCTGAGGACGAGAGGTAGCGGTGGTTGTGGCCGGTGCCGCAAGCTGCGGGAGAGCTACGGGGCGTAGGACGGTGCTGCGTGCCTGTGCCGCCTGAGCGTGGGAAGCTCGTGTGCTCTGGCCTCGGTTGCCTTGCTGACGTGCGGCGAAGCGCGTTGGCGTCCTGGCTGACCGCCGCTTCGGTACCCCGGTTTCCCCGTGGTTTCCCGCAGAACCTGGCAGGCGTCAGGCGCGACTTCCTCGTCCCGACGTTATCGGCTGGAAGTGCTCCCTGGGGCATTCGGGCCAGGATCCGTCAGGCTACGGGGCCACCACGCAGCTGGCGCATCACGCCGTGCCCCTCCCGGCTCAGCGTCAGGCCGGCGCCATTGTCAGCGTCGAGCCCATCGAAGAGTTCCTGCACTTCGCGGGCCTGGAGAAGGAGGTCGACGATGACTGGGTGCGGCAGTCCGGGCTGATCGGGTGGCGTGAGGGCGGCCCGGATGTGTGGGATCACTGAACGCGTTGTTGCGCGACGCAGTCATACGCGGGAGGTTGCGCCCCGCCCTCGTGCGAGTTCATTCGGCTGCGCACCTTGTGCATGTTTCGAAGGGTATGCCCAGGATTGGCCCAGTGATGTGTCGCCTCATGAAGGTGAAGGGCCATGCCGACGTATGTCACGTTGCTGAACTGGACTGATCAAGGGATCCGAAACTACAAGGACACCGCGAAGCGCGCCGAGGCCTTCGCCTCAGCAGTACAGAAGCTCGGGGCTGAGCTCCTGAACATCTACTGGACCGTCGGCTCGTACGATCTCGTGGCTGTTGTCGAGGCGCCCGACGACGAAACCGCCACCGCGGCGCTTCTGCAGCTCGGTGGAGTGGGAAGCGTCCGTACCACGACGCTGCGGGCCTTTGGCCAAGAGGAGATGGGTCGCATCATCGCCAAGGCCGCAGGCTGAGGGCATGCCAGACCCACAGGCAAAGACCCCGGACCGTGATCGGTCCGGGGTCCTTGCCGGGTGCCCCGGCAGGATGCGAACCTGCGAGACCCGCTTCCGGAGTTCGATCCGCCCCGACTCCACAAGCCCCCTGCCCACGGGAAACCCGCAGGCAGGGGGCTTGATCAGTACCGCTTACTTCTTCTTGCCCTGGTTCTTGACCGCCTCGATCGCCGCCGCCGCGGCTTCCGGGTCGAGGTACTTGCCGCCGGGGTGACCGGGGTGAAGTCGGCGTTGAGTTCGTAGTAGAGGGGATGCCCGTGGGGATGTTCAGGCTCGCGATGTCGGCGTCCGAGATGCCGTCGAGGTGCTTGACCAGGGCGCGCAGGCTGTTGCCGTGGGCGGCGACCAGGACCGTGCGGCCGGTGAGGAGGTCGGGGACGATCGCGTCGAACCAGTACGGGAGCATCCGGACGACGACGTCCTTCAGGCACTCCGTCTGCGGGCGCACCTCCGGCGGGAGGGTCGCGTAGCGCGGGTCGGTGAACTGGGAGTACTCGGCGTCGTTGGCGAGCGGGGCGGCGGGGTGTCGTAGGAGCGGCGCCACAGCATGAACTGCTCCTCGCCGAACTCGGCGAGGGTCTGCGCCTTGTCCTTGCCCTGGAGGGCGCCGTAGTGACGCTCGTTCAGGCGCCAGCTGCGGTTCACCGGGATCCACAGGCGGTCGGCGGACTCCAGCGCGAGCTGCGCGGTGCGGATCGCGCGCTTCTGGAGGAGGTGTGGAGTACGTCGGGCAGCAGGCCGGCGTCCTTGAGCAGCTCGCCGCCGCGCGTCGCCTCCTTCTCGCCCTTCGCGGTGAGGTTGACGTCCACCCAGCCGGTGAACAGGTTCTTCTCGTTCCACTCGCTCTCGCCGTGGCGGAGGAGGATCAGCTTGTACGGTGCGTCGGCCATGGCTCCGAGCGTAATCCACGGCCCGCGGGAGCCGCTCGCCCTGCCCGGTGGGCGGACGGTTGACTGGATCTGTTAATTGAGTAGCCCCCGAAGCACGCGTTTGTAAGTTGTGCCTGCCGCTTCAGACACTTACATACGGGGGTTCCATGTCGGTCGCCGGAGTGCGACGTGCCGCACGCGAGTCCGTGTCGGGGCTTCCCCGCGCATTCTGGTGGCTGTGGATCAGCACCCTCGTCAACCGGCTCGGGGCTTCGTCGCCACCTTCATGGCGCTGTACCTGACCCTCGACCGCGGCTACTCCGCCTCGTACGCCGGTCTTGTCGCCGCGCTGCTCGGGCTCGGCGGGGTGATCGCGTCGCTGGGGGCCGGGGTGATGACCGACCGGCTGGGGCGGCGGCCCACGATGCTGATCGCGCAGACGGCCACCGCCGTCTCCGTGGCCCTGCTCGGGTTCATGCAGCACCCGGTGGCCATCGCCGCCGTCGCCTTCCTCGTCGGCATGGCATCCAACGCCTCCCGGCCGGCCGTGCAGGCGATGATGGCCGACATCGTGCGGCCCGAGGACCGTATCCGGGCCTTCTCCCTCAACTACTGGGCCATCAACCTCGGCTTCGCCGTCTCCGCCGCGGGGGCCGGGTTCATCGCCGAGTACAGCTATCTCGCCGGCTTCCTGATCGAGGGGGCATGACCCTGGCCTGCGCCGTGCTCGTCTACGTGAAGCTGCCCGAGTCCCGGCCGAAGGAGGAGACCCCGGGCGCCGCGGCCGGCACCGTCTCTTTCCGGACCGTGCTGCGCGACGGCCGGTACATGGTCGTCGTCGGACTGTCCTTCCTCATCGCCCTCGTCTTCCAGCAGGGCTACCTCGCGCTGCCGATCGCCATGGGGGAGGCCGGGTTCACACCCGCGGACTTCGGGACGGCCCTCGCCGTCAACGGCGTACTGATCGTCGTCCTGCAGATTCCCGTCACCCGGTTCATCGAACACCGCGACCCCGGACGGCTGCTGGTGATCTCCTCGCTGCTCGCCGGATACGGCTTCGGCCTCACCGCCTTCGCCGGGTCGGTCGGCGCCTTCGCCCTCACCGTGTGCGTGTGGACGCTGGCCGAGATCGTCAACGCGCCGACCCAGACCGGACTCGTGGTCCGGCTCTCCCCGGTGCACGGGCGCGGGCGCTACCAGGGCATGTACACCATGTCCTGGGCCGTCGCCTCCTCGTCGCCCCGCTGATGTCCGGCTTCGTCATCGACCACTGGGGCGCCGCGTGGCTGTGGGGGATGTGCGCCGTCGTCGGCACGATCGCCGGTCTCGGCTACGGGCTGCTGATGTGGCGCCTTCCGGAGGAGGGAAGGAGAAGGCGGGCGAGGCCGTGGTGGAGGGGAAGGAGAAGGCGGGCGAGGCCGTGGTGGAGGGAAGGAGAAGGTGGGCGAGGCCGTGGTGGAGGGGCAGGAAAGCGTGGGCGAGGCCGTGGTGGGGGAGAAGGCGGCGGCCGTCAAGCCGTAGGCCGAGAACCCCGGCGCCCGTCGTGGGCGCCGGGGTTCTCGGCCGGTCGCAGGCCGCGTCACTGCGTCAGCCGCACTGGCAGGCGCTGCCCGACTGGCAGCCGCAGCCGCAGCCCGAGCCGCAGCCGCAGGCGGCGATCAGCGTGAGGCCCCTGATCTCCGCCGGCTGCTCGGTCTCGCGCTCCGCCGCGGGGTCGGGCGTCGTGCTCGGGGAATCGGCCATGGGTCCCTCCTCGGGGCTGTGCCTGTGCACACCTCTGACCATTGGACGCCCGGCCCGCCGGGCGCATCAACGGCGCATTGAGGCTCTTCCGCGCCCTGGCCGATTTCCCCGCGCGGGGGCACGCCCCTGGTCAGGCCCCCTCCGCCCCCGGCACCGTCTGGATCTCCGGCTGGATCTCGTCCGCGTGCTCACCGGTGACCAGGTACACCACCCGCTTCGCGACCGAGACCGCGTGGTCGGCGAACCGCTCGTAGTAACGGCCCAGCAGCGTGACATCGACGGCCGTCTCGATGCCGTGCTTCCACCGGTCGTCCATCAGGTGCTGGAACAGGGTCCGGTGCAGCAGGTCCATCGCGTCGTCGTCCTGCTCGAGCTGCAGTGCCAGATCGACGTCCTTGGTGATGATCACCTCGGCCGCCTTCGCCATCAGGCGCTGCGCGAGCTGGCCCATCTCCAGGATCGTGGCGTGCAGATCGTGCGGCACCCCCCGCTCCGGGTAACGCAGCCGGGCCAGCTTCGCCACATGCTGGGCCAGGTCGCCCGACCGCTCCAGGTCGGCCGACATCCGCAGCGACGTGACGACTATGCGCAGGTCGGTCGCCACCGGCTGCTGGCGCGCCAGCAGGGCGATGGCCCGCGCCTCCAGGTCGTGCTGCAGCTCGTCGACCTTCTGGTCGGCCTCGATGACGGCCTCCGCCAGCTTCAGATCGGCGTCGAGGATGGCCGTCGTGGCGCGTCCGATCGCCGATCCGACCAGCCGGGCCATCTCCACCAGACCGTCGCCGATCGAATCAAGTTCCTCGTGGTACGCGTCCCGCATCAGGGTTCCTCTCGTGCGTCACTGTCCGGGCTTCAGGGGCCGGGTCTCCTCCCCACGCTCCCACGGTGCGTCCCGTACGCGTCCGAATCCGCCCCCTCAAATGAACCATCCCTGGCTCCAAGGTGAACTCTGGGCGACGAGTGTTCGAGCTCGCACTCCGACGGCTGTGGGCACCGCCCGCGTCATGCCTAACCTGGACGCATGGACGTGAACGCGGCAGTCGCCGCAGTGGCAGCGATCGCCGGAGTGCTCACCGGTGTCATCGCCATGCTGGCGTTCCGCATCAGCGAGCGCGAACAGCGGCGCCCCACGCGCACCTCGCTGCACACGGACCCGGTGCTTCCGCCGGGTGTGGACACCGTCCTGTCCGTGCTGCGCTCGTCCGCCGTCGTCCTCGACGAGGCCGACGGCGTGGTCAAGGCCAGCTCCGCCGCGTACGCCCTCGGACTGGTCCGCGGCGGCAAACTCGCCGTGGAACCCATGATGCAGATGGCACGTGACACCCGGCGCGACGGCGAGATACGCCAGGTCGAGCTGGACCTGCCCCGCCGGGGGACCGGGCGCGGCGAGGCCCTCGCGGTGTCCGCGCGGGTGGCGCCGCTCGGCTCCCGGCTCGTCCTGCTGCTCGTCGAGGACCTCACCGAGGCCCGCCGCATAGAAGCCGTACGACGCGACTTCGTCGCCAACGTCAACCACGAGCTCAAGACCCCCGTCGGCGCGCTCTCACTCCTGTCCGAGGCCGTGATGGACGCCGCCGACGACCCGGAGGCGGTGGAACGGTTCGCCGGACGGATGCAGATCGAGGCGACCCGGCTGACCAACCTCGTGCAGGAACTCATCGACCTCTCCCGGGTGCAGAACGACGACCCGCTGGAGGACGCGGAACCCGTCCGCGTCGACGAACTCGTCGCCGAGGCCATCGACCGCTGCCGGCACCAGGCCGGCGCCAAGGAGATCACCATGGCCGCGGGAGGCACCGCCGACCTGCATGTCTGGGGCAACCGCGGCCAGCTCGCCGCCGCGCTCGGCAACCTCGTCGAGAACGCGGTCAACTACTCACCCGCCCGCACCCGCGTGGGCATCGCGGCCCGTACGGTCGTACAGCCCGGCGGGGACCTGATCGAGATAGCGGTGACCGACCAGGGCATCGGCATCTCGGAGAAGGACAAGGAGCGCGTCTTCGAGCGCTTCTACCGCGTCGACCCGGCCCGCTCCCGCGCCACCGGCGGTACGGGGCTCGGCCTCGCGATCGTGAAACACGTGGCCGCCTCGCACGGCGGGGAGGTCACGGTGTGGAGCGCCGAGAACCAGGGCTCCACCTTCACCCTGCGGCTGCCGGAGGCCGGCGCGGCCCGCGGCCGCGCCCACAAGATGTCCCACCGGGACGACACCCAGGGCTTCGACGATGAGGCCGGACGGGCGTCCCATGATTCCCCCACTCTCCCGATCCATCCGCGTACGAAACGCTTCCCTCCCCGGAGGTCCTTCCGTGACCCGTGTGCTCGTCGTCGAGGACGAGGAGTCCTTCTCCGACGCCCTGTCGTACATGCTCCGCAAGGAGGGCTTCGAGGTCGCCGTCGCGACCACCGGGCCCGACGGACTCGACGAGTTCGAGCGCAACGGCGCCGACCTCGTCCTCCTCGACCTGATGCTGCCCGGACTGCCGGGCACCGAGGTCTGCCGCCAGTTGCGCGGCCGTTCCAACGTCCCCGTCATCATGGTGACCGCCAAGGACAGCGAGATCGACAAGGTGGTCGGGCTGGAGATAGGGGCCGACGACTACGTCACCAAGCCGTTCTCCTCGCGGGAGCTGGTCGCCCGTATCCGCGCGGTGCTGCGGCGGCGCGGGGAGCCCGAGGAGGTCGCTCCTGCCGCGCTGGAGGCGGGGCCGGTGCGGATGGATGTCGACCGGCATGTGGTGACCGTGAGCGGGACGAAGGTCGATCTGCCGCTGAAGGAGTTCGATCTGCTGGAGATGCTGCTGCGGAACGCGGGGCGGGTGCTGACGCGTATGCAGCTCATCGACCGGGTGTGGGGGCCGACTATGTCGGTGACACCAAGACGCTGGATGTCCATGTGAAGCGGCTTCGGGCGAAGATCGAGCCGGATCCGGGGGCGCCGCGGTATCTGGTGACCGTGCGGGGGCTGGGGTACAAGTTCGAGCCGTGAGCCTGTGGGGGTGGGCGGTGCCGGTGCCGGTGCTTGCGCGTGCCGCTTGGGTCGGTGACGTGCCTGTGCCGGCGCTTGTCCGTGCGGCGGCGTCGGGGCGGGGCGGGGGTGTTGCGCGGCCCGGCGTTTGCGTGGTGCCGCCGCGCCCACCCGTGCCGCCCCAGCGGCACGATTGCCCGCAATTACGGCGGGGTGTTGCGGCGGGGTGTTGCGCAGTTGCCCGCAGTTACGGCGAGGAACCGCAGTGACGGCGGGGCGTGGCGCGGTTGCCCGCAGTGATGGCGGGGGCGTGATGCGGTCGCGCCGTAGTTACGGCGGGGCGGGCTGAAGGGCGGGACCCCGTGGGGTTCCGCCCTTCGAGGGTGTGGGGTCAGTCGTTGGGCTGGGTGCTGGCCGAGGCCGCGTCCGTCGGGGTGCCCGACTCCGGGTCGGTCTCCGTCGCGGGGTCGGTCTCCCGGTTCTCCGGGGTGTCGCCCGGCTTGTCCGCCGGCTTGTCCGAGGACTCCGCCGACGGCTCCGTGGAGGCGCCGGGGGCGGCCGGGACGTCGCTCGGGCCCCACTCCTCGTAGAAGGACTCGGCCGGAACGACGAACGCGCGCAGGCTCACGTCACCGGTCTCGCTGAAGGCGAAGGTCACCTTCTGCGCGTTGCCGTCCCGGACGGACTCACGGCTGCTGGGCAGCACGGCGGCCGCGTTGCCCTTGCCGCCGAGGATCAGCGAGCCGCCGGCCGGGACCGTGAGGCTGCCGCCCTCCGCGGGGGTCAGCGCGGCGGTCTTGCCGGTGCCGGGGAGGGTGACCGAGTCCAGGGTCTGGTCGGTGTCACCCGAGTTGAAGAGCGTGGCGGAGACGACGGCCGGGCCGGTCGACTCCAGGTCCGGCTGGGTGATGACCACAGCGTTCTGGATCTTGATGTCACCGACGGTCGTCGCCGCGTTGTCCGGCTGGACCTGCAGGGACTGGGCGTTGTGGCCGGCCGCGCACGCGGAGAGCGAGGCGATCGAGAACGCGATGGCGGCGGCGGCGAGAGCACCGCGTCGAAGGCTGCTGCTCACGGCGGCGGCAACTCCTCTTTGACTCGAGCGTGTGGCGACCGGTTAAAGCCGCCCTAAGTGTCTGTCAGCGGCCTCAGGTTACCGAGCCGTCCCCGCACTGCCGCACCCGACCCTCCCGAGACGCCCCGCGATGCCCCTGGACGGCGCGACCGGCGCACCCCGGTCGCAGGTGACTCTCCCGTCACTCGAGTCACTTTGGCACCGCGGTCCCGCGCCATTCCCATAGTGGCCGCGTATTTCCCGTGAAGGAATGAGTGGAGGGCCGGGGAATTGATCACCGGGCGCTCATCCTCACACCCGTGATCAATTCCGGATTCGACCGGAACCCGGCTCCGCACACCGAACGGAGTAGCGGAACTCGACCACTTGGAACCGGACATATGGGGATGTTCAACCGCTCGTGCCGCGCTCCGGATGCGTGTAACGTACGCGTTTCGCTCGCGCCGAAGAGCCGCTCCGACCTGCGAATACCTGCTTCCGCTACCCGTCCGAAGCACGTTCCTGTTGCTGTTGTCAAGCCCCGAGAATGGCCCTGACCTGCGAAAACGCCATTCAGAACACGCCGTATCCGTGTTACTCTGGATAGCCACGGAAGGGGTACCTGTCACATGACGTTCAAGGTTGGCGACACCGTGGTCTATCCCCATCACGGGGCCGCGCTGATCGAGGCTATCGAAACTCGCCAGATCAAAGGCGTGGACAAGACCTACTTGGTGCTGAAGGTCGCCCAGGGCGACCTGACGGTACGTGTGCCAGCGGACAATGCGGAGTTCGTCGGCGTACGTGATGTGGTCGGTCAGGACGGGCTGGACCGGGTCTTCGAGGTGCTGCGCGCTCCCTATGCCGAGGAGCCCACGAACTGGTCCCGTCGTTACAAGGCAAACCTGGAGAAGCTCGCTTCGGGCGATGTCATCAAGGTCGCGGAAGTCGTGCGTGACCTGTGGCGTCGTGAGCGCGAGCGCGGACTCTCCGCCGGTGAGAAGCGCATGCTCGCGAAGGCGCGTCAGATCCTGGTCAGCGAGCTCGCCCTCGCGGAGAACACCAACGAGGACAAGGCGGAGGCCCTGCTCGACGAGGTTCTCGCCTCCTGAGATTCCTGAGTCCTGAGATTTCTGAGTCGCTCAGCGCACTCGGTACGCACAGCGCCCGGTACGCACAACGCTCAGCACATCGAAACTCAGCACATCGAAATGCCGCGGTGCCCGATGACGTCATGGATGTCGCCGGGCGCTGCGGCATGTTCGTACCCGGACACCTTTCGTAGGCTGCACCTGCGCCTCACCGGGGAACGTGTCACGACCCATGTCCCCCGCTCCGGCGTGCCGGGCCCGGGCGGTCGACTCGACCAGAATCACGGAAGGGGCTGGTCAAGGCGGAACGCCCGGCACTCCCCGCTCCGGGAGCAGGGGGTACGCCCAGGCCATACCCACGTAGGCCGAGCACACAAACCTGACAGGAACCGATGTCTGCCGATCCGCTCCCCGTCGTCGCCGACCCCCGCATCCGGCCCCGCATCCGGCCCCACGACCAGCCGCACAGCGGCCGTGATCCCGGCCGCCGGCCGTGGTGTACGCCTCGGCCCGGGCGCCCCCAAGGCACTCCGCGCGCTGGGCGGCATGCCCATGCTCATCCACGCCGTCCACGCCATGGCCGACTCCCGTGCCGTCTCCCTGGTCGTCGTCGTGGCCCCGCCCGACGGCGCACCCGAGGTCAGGTCGCTGCTCGACGCGCACGCCCTGCCCGACCGCACCGACGTCCTCGTCGTCCCCGGCGGTGAGAGCCGCCAGGAGTCCGTGAAACTCGGCCTGGACGCGCTCCCGCCCGGCTACGACATCGTCCTGGTGCACGACGCCGCCCGCCCGCTCGTCCCCGTGGACACCGTCGACACCGTCATCGAGGCCGTACGCCACGGCGCGCCGGCCGTCGTCCCCGCGCTGCCCCTCGCCGACACCGTCAAGCAGGTCGAGCCCGCCGCCCCCGGCGAACCGGAACCCGTGGTCGCCACCCCCGACCGCTCACTGCTGCGCGCCGTGCAGACCCCGCAGGGCTTCGACCGCGCCACCCTCGTACGCGCCCACGAGACGGTGACCGACGACGTCACCGACGACGCGAGCATGGTCGAACAGCTCGGCCTCACCGTCGTCACCGTCCCCGGACACGAGGAGGCCTTCAAGGTCACCCGCCCCCTCGACCTCGTACTCGCCGAGGCGGTCCTCGCCCGCAGGAGGCTCAACGATGGCTTCTGAGCAGCCGTACCCCTGCCCCGTGTCGGCGTCGGCACCGACATCCACGCCTTCGAGGACGGCCGCGAACTCTGGTGCGCCGGCCTGAAATGGGAGGGCGCGGGGCCCGGACTCGCCGGCCACTCCGACGCGGACGTCGTCGCCCACGCCGCCTGCAACGCCCTCTTCTCCGCCGCCGGCCTCGGCGACCTCGGACAGCACTTCGGCACCGGCCGCCCCGAATGGTCCGGCGCGTCCGGCGTCACCCTCCTCACCGAGGCCGCCCGCATCGTCCGCGCCGCCGGCTACCGCGTCGGCAACATCGCCGTCCAGGTCGTAGGCCCCCGCCCGAAGATCGGCACCCGCCGGGAGGAGGCGCAGAAGCTGCTCTCCGAGGCGGCGGGCGCCCCGTCTCGGTCTCGGGCGCGACCACCGACGGCCTGGGCTTCCCGGAAGGGACGAGGGCCTGATGGCGGTGGCGACAGCCCTGGTCGTCGAGGAACGGTGACCGCCTTCACGCAAGGGGCGCGGGGCGCCGCGCGACCGGCCCCCGCGGGCCCGCGCGTGACATACGCCGTCGAAACCGGCAGAGGCGCACCGCACACCCCGACGCCTACTACCCTGGTCCCGTGACTATTCGCCTGTACGACACCAGCGCCCGGCAGATCCGTGACTTCACCCCGCTCCAGCCGGGCTGTGTCTCGATCTACCTCTGCGGTGCCACCGTGCAGGCCGCCCCGCACATCGGCCACATCCGCTCGGGCCTGAACTTCGACATCATGCGCCGCTGGTTCGAGTACCGCGGACTGTCGGTGACGTTCATCCGCAACGTCACCGACATCGACGACAAGATCATCGCCAAGTCCGCCGAACAGCACCGCCCCTGGTGGTCCATCGGCTACGACAACGAGCGCGCCTTCACCGACGGCTACCAGGCCCTCGGCTGCCTGCCCCCGACCTACGAGCCGCGCGCCACCGGCCACATCACCGAGATGGTCGAGATGATGCGCGGCCTCATCGAGCGCGGCCACGCCTACGAGGCCGACGGCAACGTGTACTTCGCCGTCACCTCGTTCCCCGGGTACCTGAAGCTGTCCAACCAGGAACTCGACAACCTGCTCCAGCCGTCCGCCGAGGGCGAGACCGGCAAGCGGGACCCGCGCGACTTCGCGATGTGGAAGGCGGCCAAGTCCGGCGAGCCCAGCTGGGAGACCCCGTGGGGCCGCGGCCGCCCCGGCTGGCACCTCGAGTGCTCGGCGATGGCGCACAAGTACCTCGGCAGCGCCTTCGACATCCACGGCGGCGGCCTCGACCTGATCTTCCCGCACCACGAGAACGAGATCGCCCAGGCCAAGGCGTACGGCGACGAGTTCGCCCGCTACTGGGTGCACAACGCGTGGGTCACCATGAGCGGCGAGAAGATGTCGAAGTCGCTCGGCAACAGCGTCCTGGTCTCCGAGATGGTCAAGCGCTGGCGCCCCATCGTGCTCCGCTACTACCTCGGCACCCCGCACTACCGGTCGATGATCGAGTACAGCGAGGAGGCCCTGCGCGAGGCCGAGTCCGCGTTCGCGCGGATCGAGGGCTTCGTGCAGCGCGTGGTGGAGAAGGCCGGCGGAGTCGTCGAGCCCGCCCCGAGGTGCCGCCCGCGTTCGCCGAGGCGATGGACGACGACCTGGGCGTCCCGCAGGCGCTCGCCGTCGTGCACACCACCGTCCGGCAGGGCAACAGCGCGCTGGCCGCCGACGACAAGGAGGAGGCCGTCGCCCGCCTCGCCGAGGTCCGCGCCATGCTCGGTGTGCTCGGCCTCGACCCGCTGGACCCGCACTGGGCCGGCGAGAGCGACCGCGGCGACGACCTCCACGGCGTGGTCGACACCCTCGTACGCATGGTCCTCGACCAGCGCGAGGCCGCCCGGGTCCGCAAGGACTGGCCCACCGCGGACGCCCTCCGCGACCAGCTCAACCAGTCCGGCCTGGTCATCGAGGACGGCCCGCAGGGACCGCGCTGGAGCCTCGGCCCCCGCTGACCCCTCCGGCCACGACGGCCTCGGCCCCGCTGAGGCCCCCGGCCACGGTGCCTGAAGATCGACTGTGCCGTCCGGGCCTCCGGGCGGCACACTTCATAGGCACACCTCACGGACGCAGACACGAAGCACCACCCACGACACAACGGAGACGGATACCTCATGGCCGCGAACAACCGCCGCATGTCCGGCAAGAAGGGCGCGCAGGTCGGCAGTGGCGGCCAGCGACGCCGGGGCCTGGAAGGCAAGGGCCCGACGCCGCCCGCCGAGATGCGCAAGGGCACGCCAAGCAGCGCGCCGCCCAGGCGAAGGTCCGCCGCGCCCAGGGCGGACGCCCGCAGCAGCGGCGCGGCGGCGGCCGCTCGGCCTCGGAACTCGTCGTCGGCCGCAACCCGGTCGTCGAGGCGCTGCGCGAGGGCGTACCCGCGTCCACGCTGTACGTCCAGCAGTTCATCGACAACGACGAGCGGGTGCGCGAGGCGCTCCAGCTCGCGGCCGAGCGCGGCGGCATCAACCTCATGGAGGCCCCGCGTCCCGAGCTCGACCGGATGACCAACGGCCTGAACCACCAGGGCCTGGTGCTCCAGGTCCCGCCGTACGAGTACGCGCACCCCGAGGACCTCGTCGCCGGTGCCCACGACGAGGGCGAGGACCCGCTGATCGTCGCCCTCGACGGGGTCACCGACCCGCGCAACCTCGGCGCGGTCGTCCGCTCCGTCTCCGCGTTCGGCGGCCACGGCGTCGTCGTGCCCGAGCGGCGGGCCGCCGGTATGACCGCCGGTGCCTGGAAGACCTCCGCCGGTGCGGCCGCCCGTACGCCCGTCGCCCGCGCCACCAACCTGACGCGCGCCCTGGAGGCGTACAAGAAGGCCGGCATCACGATCGTCGGCCTGGCCGCCGACGGGGAGACCGAGATCGGCGAGCTGGCCGCGCTCGGCGGCCCGGTCGTCATCGTGGTCGGCAGCGAGGGCAAGGGACTGTCCCGGCTGGTCGGCGAGACCTGCGACCACCGGGTGCGGATCCCGATGCCGGGCGGCGCGGAGTCGCTCAACGCCGGTGTGGCGGCGGGCATCGTGCTGTACGAGGCGGCACGCCGACGCGCCTGAACGGGTGTTCGGCCGGTTCACCCGTATGGAGTGTTCCGGACGGTCCGGACCGGCTTGACGCGGTCCGGACACATCCGCCGGGTCAAGGCAGTGTCCTAACGGCATGTCACTCGGTTAGATGAGTGTGGACACCAGAACACCCCGCACACCCACGGGGGACCGCTCGTCGGGACTCGACGACGCTCCCGCGCTGAGCATGGTGAAGGTGCCGAGCGATCCGGCGCAGGTCATCGTCAATCACGCCAGCTTCCGCGTACAGCTGGGCGTCTCGGCGCGGCGTGCCGCGTCGCCGCGGATCGCACGGCACATGAGCGCCGCCGAGGACACCGCCCGCATCCCCGTCGTCACCACCGTGGGCACGCCCGGCCAGGCCGCCCGCCGCCGGCCCGTCGTCTGGAGCGGCCGGTCCGCGCCCGACGACACCGGCGCCCACCGGCTCCTCCAGGCCGTACGGCACGAGGGCGTCCGCCACGCCGACTCCGGCGCCACCCGGCTCGTCCCGCACCCCGGCACCGGCTACGACGACCCCGTCACCCAGACCCTCGAAACCCCCTCGTCGGCGCCCAGCGCGGCCCGGCCGACGGACCCCTGCTGCCCCCGATGCGGCCGGTCGGCAGCGCCTACGACGAGCCCGCGTACGCCGGGCCGGACGATCCGGCGTACGACTCCTACGGGCCCTACGACTCCACCGACTCCAGCGACTCGTACGACTCCTACGACTCCTACGACGACGAGGCGGAGGAACCGGCCGGCGCGGCAGGCGGCACGGCGGCGACGACCCGGCCCGGCACGCCTACTACCCCGGCCGCCGGATGAACCTCGGCGTCGTCCTGCTCCCCTGCGTGTCTTCCTCGGCGGCATCTCCGTCTACGCCGGCATGGGCAAGCTGTGCGACCCCTCTACTTCGACGGCGGCCCGCGCGGCTCCATGGTCAAGTGGCTGCACACCCTGCACCCGTGGGAAGTCGCCGAGCCGCTGCGCCAGTTCGCCCTCGAACACCCCATCGGCTCCGGACTGGCCATCGCCTTCGCCCAGATCGTCGTCGGGGTCCTCACCATCCTCGGCTGCTGGCAGCGCGTCGCCGCCGCCGTCGGGGCGACCCTCTCCGCGGCCCTGCTGCTCACCGTCAGCTGGAAGAGCGTCCCCGCCTACGAGACGCCCGACATCATCTACCTCGCCGCCTGGTCACCGCTGATCATCGCGGGCGCCCCCGTCTACTCCGTCGACGGCCGCCTCGCCGGCGGGGCCTGGCGCCGGCTCGGCCCCCGCGCCGACATCTGGGACCTGCGCGGATACGTCCTGCGGCGCGGCGCCCTCGTCGCGCTCGTCGTCTGCGGACTCAGCATGCTCGTCGGCTCACTCCTCGGCGGCGCCGTGCGCGACACCGACCGGGTCGTCGTCCCCGGACCCGGCGAGGCCCCGCGCAACGAACTGCCCGGCTCCCCGCTGCCGGACGACTCCGGCGAACGCCCGAAGGAGAAGCGGACCCCGTCCGCCTCCACCTCGCCCACCCAGGACGCCACCTCGGGTACGACGAGCCCGTCCGCCGGGACCACCAGCCCCGGCGCGACCCAGGGCGCCGGAGCGGCCACCACCGGCGCGCCCGGCCAGACCCAGGGCAGCAGCGGCGAGGCCCCGCCCCAGCAGTCCACCCCGGTCGACCAGGCCCCGAGCACCACCTCCGGGCCGACCTCGGGCGGCGGCGCCTCCGGCAGCCCGAGCGGCGGCAGCGGCGGCTCGTCGGGTGAGCCGGGGCTGGTGGGCGGGCTTCTGGGCTAGGTCCTGTCGTCACATTCCCGGCGTCCGCCCGAAGGGCGAGCCGCGCGGCGTCAGGTGCGTGCTCTGGGGGTCCCCCGGCCGACGGCTGGGGAGTGCCGAGCCCTGAGCCTCGTACTGGACGTACTTGGCTCAGGGACCGGTGCGGCGAGTGGGGGCACCTCCCGCGCCCTTGAGGCAGCGGGGGAGCGTGCATGGCGTCGCGCGGCAGGCGGGAATGTGACGACAGGGCCTACCCCGCATACGACGACGGGGTCCCGCACGGATGGCGTGCGGGACCCCGTCGTCGTAAGGCGGTGTGCCGTGGCTCTGTGGGTCGGTTACATCTGGCGGCCCTGGGCCGAGAGTTCCTTCGCGGCCTCCGTCAGGTCCTTCACGGTGTCGATCGCCCGCCAGTAGGAGCCCTGCGGGATCGGGAAACCGGCCAGCCGCCGCTCGCGCGCGAGATGCGGGAACGTGGTGCGCTCGTGGTCGCCGCGCTCCGGGAGGAGGCCGGCGAACTCGGGGAGAAGACGTACACACCCGCGTTGATCTCGAAGGTCGACGGGGCGCCTCGATGAAGTCCGTGATGTGCCCGAAGCCGTCGGTGCGCACCGCGCCCCACGGGATGCGCGGGCGGGCCAGCGCGAGCGTCGCCACGGCGTCGCGCTCGGTGTGGAAGTCGGCCATGTCGCGCAGCGAGAAACGGGTCCAGATGTCGCCGTTGGTGGCGTACCAGGGGCGGTCCGGGTGCGGAAGGTGGGCTGCGGCGTACTTCAGGCCGCCGCCGCGGCCGAGGGGTTCCGTCTCGACGACCGTGGTGACCGAGAGGGGAGGTCCGCGGTCTCCAGCCACTTCTGCAGCACCTCGGCGAGGTGGCCGCAGGAGACCACGACGTCGGTCACGCCCTCCTCGGCGAGCCAGGTGAGCTGGTGGCCGATGATCGGGGTTCCCGTGCCGGGGATCTCGACCATCGGCTTGGGGCGGTCGTCGGTGTACGGGCGCAGCCGGGTTCCCTGGCCTCCGGCCAGGACTACGGCTTGGGCGGGGCGGGTGACGGCGCGCGGATCGGTCATGCCCGCACTTTACGCGGCGCTTGCGGGGGTTGGGGGTGGTGTGCGGGTGCCCCGGGCGGGGGTGGGCCGGGGGCGTTGGCGCGGTCCGGGGCTGTGCGGGCTCCCCGCGTCGGTGCTGGGCGGGGGTGGGAGCGCGGCCCGGCGCTTGCGGGGTGCTGCACGGTGGGGTGGCCGGGGGTGTTTGCGCAGCCCGGCGTCGGCGGGGTGCCGTCGCGCCCACCCGTGCCGCCCCAGCGGCACGACTGCCCGCGGAGTGCGGAGTGCTGAGGGTGGATGTCGGGGGTGTGGGTGGGCGCGGTGCGGTGCGGCGGGGGTGGGGGTCAGCGGTTGGGTGTGGTGATGCCTGAGGCGAAGGAGGTGTCGCAGACCGGGCGGGCGTAGGACTGCGCCTTGGTGGGGCCGTAGACGCGGACCGCCGCCTTGCCGAGGGCGCGGGCGATGGACGTGCAGTGCTTCGCCAGCGACGGGCGGTCGTTCACGGCCTGTTGGAGGTGGGTGAGTGCCACCCCCGGGTCCTTCTCCTGCATCTCCACCAGCAGCATGTCCCGCAGCACATGCTGTGGCGCACGCTCACCGGCACGCGAGGACGCACCGGAGGCGGAGGTGTCCGAGGCGGCGAGGACGGGGCTCGACGGGCTCCCCGACCAGTTGACCCCGCGACCGCGAGAGTCCCGGAGAGCACCAGGACGACGGGGAGGACGAAGGCGAGGAGCGGCCGATCCGGCGGGCGGGGCCCCGGCCGCGACGCGTCTGACGGTTAGTGGAGTGCTTCACGCGTGTGAGGGTAGCGCCCGGTAGCGACAAGAAAACATTCCGTCACCGTTACGGGTGACGCGGAACCTCGTACTCCGGCGGACGTGTTGACGTACAGGGTCGAAATAGCCGTGATGTCGGGGTATTTGTCGACAACGCGAAGGGCCCCGCAGCGCGCTGCGGGGCCCTTCGCGAAAACGGCGTCAGTCGGACAGGCGCGCACCGGTCGACGTCGAGAACACGTGGGTCTCACCCGCGCGCGGCACGACGTGCAGCTGGCTGCCCTTCTCCGGGACCTCACGGCCGCCGACGCGGACGACGATGTCCTTCGACTCGCCGCCGACCTGGGCGGTGCCGTACACGAACGCGTCGGAGCCGAGCTCCTCGACGACGTTCACGGTGACCGCGAGACCCTTGTCGGCGTCGGCGCCGCCCACGTCGAAGTGCTCGGGGCGCACGCCCACGGTGACGGTCTTGTCGCTGGTCGCGGAGAGCGCGTCACGCTGCACGGGCACCACCGTGTTGCCGAACTTCACACCGCCGTCGGCGACCGGGACCTCGACCAGGTTCATCGCCGGGGAGCCGATGAAGCCGGCGACGAACAGGTTCGCGGGCTTGTCGTACATGTTGCGCGGGGTGTCGACCTGCTGGAGCAGACCGTCCTTGAGGACCGCGACACGGTCACCCATGGTGAGGGCCTCGACCTGGTCGTGGGTGACGTAGACCGTGGTGATGCCGAGACGGCGCTGCAGCGAGGCGATCTGCGTACGCGTGGACACCCGGAGCTTGGCGTCCAGGTTGGACAGCGGCTCGTCCATGAGGAACACCTGCGGCTCACGCACGATGGCGCGGCCCATCGCGACACGCTGGCGCTGACCACCGGAGAGCGCCTTCGGCTTGCGGTCCAGGTACTCGGTCAGGTCGAGGATCTTCGCGGCCTCCTCGACCTTCTGCCGGATCTCCGCCTTGTTGACGCCGGCGATCTTGAGCGCGAAGCCCATGTTGTCGGCGACCGTCATGTGCGGGTAGAGCGCGTAGTTCTGGAACACCATGGCGATGTCCCGGTCCTTCGGCGGCAGGTGCGTGACGTCGCGGTCACCGATGCGGATGGCGCCGCCGTTGACGTCCTCGAGCCCCGCGAGCATGCGGAGCGAGGTGGACTTGCCGCAACCGGACGGGCCGACCAGGACGAGGAACTCGCCGTCCGCGATGTCGATCTCGAGGGCGTCGACGGCGGGCTTGGTGGAGCCGGGGTAGACCCGGGTCGCCTTGTCGAACGTGACAGTGGCCATGGTGAATGGTCCCCTTCTACCGGCAGGAACGTGCCGGACGATCCGAGTAGGAAGGTGTTGCCACGACGGATGCACCGTTGTGGTGTTGGTCCACACGAGTGAACTGGCACAGGACGGTACCTGCCGTTCACCTGCTTGTCAGTAGTTCCGGGGCTGTGAATTTCACGGAAACTCTCGCCCCACGGGGTGACCGGGGCAGGGGGCGGTCAAGCAGGAAGCTCTGAGCCGGGTCAAAAGTGATCTGCGGTCTGCGGTACGGGGAACTTCGTGGCTGCGTGGAAGGCGCTCTGTGTACAGTGGAGCAGCCCCGCGCGTCCGCTGTTGCAGCGCGCCATGCCTCCTTAGCTCAGTCCGGCCAGAGCAACGCACTTGTAATGCGTAGGTCGTCGGTTCGAATCCGACAGGGGCTCAGGGAAACCCCAGGTCAGCTTTGACCTGGGGTTTTTCATGTTCTACGGCCACGCAGCCGACGGGCGGTTTCCAGGTCCTCCTCGTCCAGCGGGCGGCCGTCCTCGACCTCCCACAGGCAGTTCTGCAGCAGCCGCCCGTATGTCCACGCGCGTGCGCGCGTGCGGTCCAGGCCGAGGACGTCGGTCATCGCGTCGAAGCGCCAGATGATGTCCGCCGGGTCGAAGCGGTTGTTCAGGGCGGGCCAGAGGTCGAAGGCGGGGTCGCCGGCGAGGGGCTTGGGGTCGATGGCGAGCCAGGGGCGCGGTCGGCGGCCAGGACGTTGTCGAAGTGCAGGTCCCAGTGGAGGAGGCGGTCGCCGGGTTCGTCGGCGACCTCGCGCACGGCGGCGGCGCAGTCGGCGACGAGGCGGCGGGCGGCCGGGTCCGGGATGCGGGCCAGGGCGGCGGGGTGCGTTCCAGCATGGCGCGTGTGATGTCGCCGAGGCGGCGCATGTCCGCGGGGGCCGGGGTGGTGTGGAGGTGGGCGAGGAGGCGGGCGATGACCAGGACGGCTTCGTGGGTGTCGTCCTGGTGGGAGAGCATCCGGGAGGCGTCGAGGCGTTCCAGGAGCATGGTGCCGGTGGGTTCGTCGTGGTCGAGGAGGCGGACGGCTCCGTCGCCGTTCCACAGGCGCAGGGCGATCGGTTCGCCTTCGCTCTCGTGGTCGCGGATCTGGAGTTTGAGTACCGCCTGGGTGCCGTCCGCGCGGGTGACGGGGAGGACCAGGGCGCTCACGCCGTGCATGGGCGACCCGGCGACGCGCAGCCGCCAGCGGTCGAGGAAGGTCGTGGTGAGGTCGGGGAGGGCGGCGATGAAGGCGCGCCCGGCCTCTTTGTTGTACTTCTCCTGAGTGGCGGCGAGTTCCGCGGGGATGTCGATCACTTCACGCACGGTAGTGGTGTCGGCTACGGCTCCAGTACGACTTTTCCGGTCGTGGCCCTGTTTTCCAGGGCGCGGTGGGCTGCGGCGGCCTGGGCGAGCGGGAAGCGGTGGACGGCCGGGGTGAGGTGGCCTTCGGCGGCTTGGGCGAGGGCGCGTTGTTCGAGGGTGCGGACGGGGTTGGGGCCGCCTGCTCTGCGCAGCATCTCGGGGCCGAGGACGTTGACGGTGGTGCCTTCGACGACGTACGGGCTGTCGCCGCTGATGCCCTGGGAGGTCCAGCCGAAGACGATGTGCCGGCCCTGCGGGGCGAGCAGGGCGACCGCCGCGCGGGCGACGTCGCCGCCGACGCCGTCGTAGACGATGGTGACCCTGCCGTGGTGGGCGGCGAGGTGTCCGGGCCAGTCGGGGGCGGTGTAGTCGATGGCGTGGTCGGCGCCATTCGCTGTCACGCGTGTGGTCTTCCCGGGGCCGCCGGCGAGGCCGATGACGGTGGCGCCTGCGTTCTTGGCGTACTGCACGAGGAGGGTGCCGATGCCGCCGGCGGCCGCGGGGACGACGACCACGTCGCCGGGGCCGGGTTCGGCGAACTGGACGATTCCCATCGTCGTACGGCCGGTGCCGATCATGGCGACGGCTCCGGCGAAGTCGAGGCGTGCGGGGATGCGGTGCAGGCGGCCGGTGTCGGTGACGGCGAGTTCGGCGTAGCCGCCGGGGCGAAGCCGAGGTGGGCGACGACGCGGGCGCCGAGCAGGTCCTCGGGGGCGCCGTCGCCGAGTGCGTCGACGATTCCGGCGACTTCGCGGCCGGGGATGGTCGGAAGGGTGGCGGGGGCCGGGGCGGGGCCTTGTGCGCCCTCCCGGAGGGCCGTGTCGAGGAGGTGGACGCCGGCCGCGCGGACGGCGATACGGATCTGTCCGGGGCCCGGCTGCGGGTCGTCGACCTCCTCGTGGGTGAGGTTCTCGGCGGGGCCGAAGGCGTGGAGGCGGATGGCGTGCATGTGGAGTCTCCCCGGGGGTGGTGTCGGGTGCCGCTGTGGCTTCCACCTTTCGGCCTCAAGCGTGCTTGAGGTCAAGTGTGTTCCGGCCGAGGGCGAGGGAGACGGCGGTGAGGGCGCTGTTGAAGGAGACCTCGGAGAGGACGCCGGGTGCGGCGACCTGGTCGCCGGCGAGGTAGCGGCCGTCGCCGCGGTCGATGGCGGGGCGGTCGCGCCAGGTGGTGCCGGGCGGGTCGACGGCGCCGGTGCGGCCGTTCGCCACGGCGTCGCGTCGCCAGGTGACGCGTGAGCGCCAGCCTTCGAAGGCAAGGTCGAGGAGTTCGTCCGCGCGGGCGGTGCCGTCCGCCTTGGACTGGCCGGGGGCGATGGGGATCTGGCCCTGGATCAGTTGTTGGCCGGCGGGGGCGAGGGTGCGGTCCTGGGCGGTGAACCGTTCCAGCCAGCCGGGGGTGTCGAGGTCGGAGACGGCGAAGGCGTCTGTGCGCCGAGTGCGTACGGCGAGGTCGACCAGGACGGTGCGGCCGCTGGGCCAGGTGAGGGCGGGGTCGCCGAGGAGGCGGCGGGCGGAGTCGAGGGAGGTGGCGATGACGACGGGGGTGCCGGTGGGCAGGGTGTCGACGCGGGAGAGGGTTTCCACGCGTACGCCGAGGTTCCACGCGCGGGCGGCCATCCGGTCGATGAGTCCGCCCCAGCCGCCGCGCGGGTAGTGCGCTTCCGGGGGCAGTCTGGTGGCGCGGCGCAGGCGCTCCTGTACGAAGGCGGCGGACAGTGAGCCCGGGTCGTGGTGGAAGACGGCGACCGCCGCGTAGTGGGCGGCGGCCCGTGCGCCGTCCTCGCCGGCGATCCGGGTGGCCCAGGTGAGGAAGTCGGTGTCGGCGGGTGCCCCGGCGGCGCTGCGGCGGGACAGTCTCAGCAGGGCGAGGGGCGGGGTGCGGCGCAGTGTGCCGCGGTGGCGGAGGCGGAGCCGGGCGGCTTCCAGGGGCGGGAGCGGGGCGAGGGGGCCGATGAGGCCGCGCTGCCGGAGCCAGGTCCAGTGGGGGCCGCCGTTGTAGAGGGCGTGGGGTCCCTCGTTGGTGCGGTAGGTGTGCCCGGCGGTGCGGGCGCGGCCGCCGAGGGTGTGGTGGGCCTCGTGGACGGTGACCTTGGCGCCTGCCTCGGCGGCGGTGATGGCGGCGGTGAGTCCGGCGAAGCCGCCGCCGACGACGGTGATGCGGTGCATGACTGGGGTCTCCTCGGTCGGGGTCGCCTTCCGGCTTTGGGGATACGACGAGGGGGCGCGGGAATGTGACATGCGGGGAGTTCGCGCAGGTCGGGGGATTGTCAGTGGGTGGGTGCAGCATGGGGTCATGGCGAGGAGAGCGGTGGGCGGTCCGGGAGTGAAGGGGCGCGGCGTCCTGAGCTGCGGCTGCCCGCGCTGGAGCGGTTCGAGGGGGTGGGCTGGAGCCGGACGGGGATTACGACGGGCTGGAGTTTCCGGAGGCGGATCTCGCGGGGCAGGACGGCGGCGGGGCGCGTTTCATGGACTGCCTGCTGACGGGGTGCGCGCTGGACGGGACGCGGTTGTCCCGGGTGCGGGTGCTGGACTCGGTGCTGGCGGGGGTGCGGGGGTGGGCACCGATCTCGCCGAGGCGACGCTGCGGGATGTGGAGGTGACCGAGGCGCGGCTGGGCGGGGCGCAGTTGCACGGGGCGGTGCTGGAGCGGGTGCTGGTCCGCGGCGGCAAGCTCGACTTCCTGAATCTGCGGTCGGCCCGTCTCAAGGATGTCGTCTTCGAGGGCTGTGTCCTGGTCGAGCCGGACTTCGGCGGGGCCCGGCTGGAGCGGGTGGAGTTCGTGGACTGCGCGCTGAAGGGGCGGATCTGTCGGGGGCGACGCTGAAGGACGTGGATCTGCGGGGTGCCGTCTCGCTGGAGATTTCGAGGGGGTGGAGCGGCTGTCGGGTGCGGTGATCAGCACGTCCCAGCTCCTGGACCTGGCGCCGGTGCTGGCGGGGGAGCTGGGGATCAGGGTCGAGGGCTGAGGGGGCTACGGCAGTCGGGGGAAGCGGGCCTGGAGGGTCCAGATGGCGGGGTTCTCGGCGAGGTCGTCGTGGAGGTCGGTGAGGTCGGCGAGGAGGTCGTGGAGGAAGTCGCGTGCTTCGCGGCGGAGTTCCGTGTGGGAGAAGGTCAGCGGGGTTCGTCGGCCTCCTGCCAGTCGGCCTCGATGTCGACCCAGCCGAAGCGGCGCTCGAAGAGCAGGCGGTCGGTGGATTCGGTGAAGTCCAGTTCCGCGTGCTGGGGGCGGGAGGCGCGGGAGCCTGCGGGGTCCCGGTCGACGTGCTCGACGATGTCGCACAGGGCCCAGGCGAAGTCGAGGACCGGCACCCATCCCCAGGCTGTGGACAGTTCGCGGTCCGAGGTGGTGTCGGCGAGGTAGACGTCTCCGCAGAAGAGGTCGTGCCGCAGGGCGTGGACGTCCGCGCGGCGGTAGTCGGTCTGCGGGGGTCGGGGAAGCGGTTGGAGAGGGCATAGCCGATGTCGAGCACGGGGGTGATGGTGTCACGCTCCGGCGGGCCGGCCCTCATAGGATCCCGGAGTGCGCATTCACCACCCCTGGTCCCGCGGTGCCGTCGCCGTCCTGCTCGCGGTGTCCGTGGCCGCCTGCGGGAGCGGTTCCGGGGCCCCGGCCGGCGGCTCCGGCGCGGGTGACCCGTACTTCCCGAAAGCCGGCAACGGCGGTTACGACGTCCGTCACTACGCCCTCGACCTCGCCTACGACCCCGGCACGCACCGCCTCACCGGCACCGCGACGATCACCGCCCGCGCGACGCGGGAACTGCCCGCGCTGAACCTCGACCTCGAGGGACTGGACGTCGAGGAGGTCGCCGTCGACGGCGACCCCGCCCGCTGGAGCCGGGACGGGCAGGAACTGACCGTCCGCCCGCGCGAGGCCGTGGACGGCGCCTTCCGGGTGACCGTCCGCTACGCCGGAGCCCCGGAGACCGTCACCGACCCGGACGGCTCCGAGGAGGGCTGGCTGCGCACCGCCGACGGGGCGCTGGCGCTGGGGAGCCGGTGGGGTCGATGGCGTGGTTCCCGGGCAACCACCACCCCTCCGACAAGGCGACGTACACCGTGGCGGTGACCGTGCCGAAGGGGCTGCGGGTGGTGTCCAACGGGGAGCCGGCCGACGAGGAGCGCGAGGGAGCCGTACGACGTACCGCTGGCGTACCGGTGAGCCGATGGCGAGCTATCTCGCGACGCTGGCCATCGGCAGGTACGAGGTGCGGCGCACGGTGACCGACGGCGGGCTGCCCGTGTTCACGGCCGTCGACCCGGAGCAGGCGGCGGCGAGCCGTGCGGTACTGGCGCGGCTTCCCGAGGTGGTGGCCTGGGCGGAGAAGGCCTTCGGGCCGTACCCGTTCTCCTCCACGGGCGCGATCGTGGAGCGGCCCGGGGACGCCGGGTACGCGCTGGAGACGCAGAACCGGCCCGTCTTCCCCGGCGCCCCCGGTATCGGGCTGCTGGTCCACGAGATCGCCCACCAGTGGTACGGCGATTCCGTCACCCCGCGCACCTGGCGGGACATGTGGCTGAACGAGGGCTTCGCCACGTACGCGGAGTGGCTGTGGGAGGAGGAGCACGGCGGCGCCAGCGCGCAGCGGACCTTCGACGCGCTGTACGCCGGCGGGTACTTTCCGGACGCGGGGACCAATGAGGCGCTCTGGTCCTTCCCGCCCGCCGCGCCGCCGGACGCGGCGCACCTCTCCGCCACCCCGTGTACTGGCGCGGCGCGATGGTCCTGCACAAGATCCGGCGGACGGTGGGCGACGACGCCTTCCGGGCGCTGCTGCGGGGCTGGGCGGAGCGGCACCGGCACGGCAACGCGGACACCGGCGACTTCACGGCGTACGTGGAGGAGTCGGCGCCCGACAAGGACTTCGCCGGGATCTGGGAGGAGTGGCTGTACGGCCGGGGGCGGCCGGAGCGGCCCTGACCAGGCGCGCCGGAGCCCCTCGCCCTGGCGGGATCGGGGCTCCGGTACGGGTGCGGGGCGACCGTCAGACGTTCACACCGAAGTCCTGGGCGATGCCCACGAGGCCCGAGGCGTAGCCCTGGCCGACGGCGCGGAACTTCCACTCGGCGCCGTTGCGGTACAGCTCGCCGAAGACCATGGCGGTCTCGGTGGCGGCGTCCTCCGACAGGTCGTAGCGGGCGATCTCGGCGCCGCCGGCCTGGTTGACGATGCGGATGTAGGCGTTGCGCACCTGGCCGAAGTTCTGGCTGCGGTTCTCGGCGTCGTAGATCGACACCGGGAAGACGATCTTCTCGATGTCGGCGGGGAGGGCGGCGAGGTTGACGTTGATCGCCTCGTCGTCGCCGGCGCCCTCGCCGGTGCGGTTGTCACCGGTGTGGACGATGGTGTTGTCCGGGGTCTGCTTGTTGTTGAAGAACACGAAGTGGCCGTCCGAGTAGACCTTGCCCTGCGTGTTGACCGCGATCGCCGAGGCGTCGAGGTCGAAGTCCGTGCCGGTGGTGGTGCGGACGTCCCAGCCGAGGCCCACGGTGACGGCGGTCAGGCCCGGAGCCTCCTTGGTGAGCGAGACGTTGCCACCCTTGGACAGGCTTACAGCCATTGTTGGGAGTCCCTTCCCTCGTGTGCGTACGGCTACGTACGGCCTAGAAGCTACAGCTACCCCTTGAACGCGGAGAGGGGTGCGCGAGGTTCCAGGTCGCTTTACTTTCTTTACCGGGATCCGAATATTCGGATGACGTGACCGGGTCAGGAGGGGAACCTGTACCTCATGTCCGGTCCCTATGTCATCCGCGGCTCCGTCTCCCTGCCCGAGGCCGAGCTGATGTGGCGTTTCTCGCGGTCGTCCGGGCCGGGCGGGCAGCATGTGAACACGAGCGACTCACAGGTCGAACTGCGTTTCGATCTCGCGCGTACGGAGTCGCTGCCGGAGGTGTGGAAGCAGCGGGCGCTGGAGCGGTTGGCGGGGCGGCTGAACGGTGGGGTGATCACTGTTCGCGCTTCGGAGCACCGGTCGCAGTGGCGCAATCGGGAGACGGCGGCGGTGCGGATGGCCGCGCTGCTCGCGGAGGCGAGTGGGCCGCCGCCGAAGCCGCGGCGGGCTACGCGGATTCCGCGGGGGATCAACGAGCGGCGGCTGCGGGAGAAGAAGCAGCGGTCGGAGACCAAGCGGGGGCGTAACGCGCGGGACTGGGGTGACCCCGCCGGCCCCCTTGGGGTGTGACCCCGTTCCCCTCGGGGTGTGACCCCAGGCCCCTCGGGGGGTGTCCCCGGGCCCCGTATGGGTGGGCGCGGCGCCCCTGCGGGGTGGGTTCGCGGCTTTGGTGGGTGCGGGCTCGTTGTGGCTGGGCGCGCAGTTCCCCGCGCCCCTTCAGGGGGTGTCCCCGGGCCTCTTGGAGGGTGGGGGCGGCGCCCCTTGCGGGGGTGGGGTCGTGTCTTTGGCGGGTGCGGGTGTGTTGTGGTTGGGCGCGCAGTTCCCCGCGCCCCTTGGGGGTGTGGTGCTCCCGGTCGGGGTGTGGCCCCGGGACTCTCGCCGCGGCGTTCGCGTCTTTGGCGGGTGCGGGCTCGTTGTGGTTGGGCGCGCAGTTCCCCGCGCCCCTTCAGGGTGTGGTGCTTCCGTCGGCTGCCGAGGATGCCGCGCGCCGTACGCGGCACGCCGTACTCCGCCCCCGGCGCGATCCCGTGCGGTGAATTTGTGGGGGCGGGGTGAAATCCCGTTAGGGAAAAGGGATTTCGGCTGCGAGTGCAATGCGGTCAGCCCAACTGGCGGTAACGGCCGCGGAAATAGGTGAGGGGGCCGCCCGCCGCGCTCGGGATGTCGGCGGTCAGGACGTGTCCGATGACCAGGGTGTGGTCTCCGGCCGGGACGCGTCGTTCCGTGCGGCATTCCAGTGTGGCCAGCGCTCCGTCGACCAGGGGCGAGCCACTGTGTTCGCCACGCCGGTACGGGATGTCCGCGAAGAGCAGGCGGTCGCTGACCCGCCCCTTCATCGCGAAGCGGCCCGCGATGTGGCGCTGGCTCTCGGAGAGCACGGACACCGCCCACAGGGGCTGTTCGTCGAGGAGTTCGTCCATGCGGGAGCCGTTGCGCAGACTGACCAGCACCAGCGGCGGGTCCAGCGAGACCGACATGAACGCGGTGGCCGTCATGCCGACGTCCTCGCCGGCCGGCGCCGAGGGGTCGTCGGGGTCCAGCGGCGGCTCCAGCGCGGTCACCAGGACCACGCCGGCGGCCAGCCGGGACAGGGCGGCACGGAACTCGTCGTTGCTCACCCCTCAGCATGCCGGGCGGCGGGCACAACGGTGATCGTGGACGGGGCGGAAGTGTTCGGCACGCCGGAAACGCTAATGTCCGCTCCACAGGCACCGCATCGGACCCCGGCCCGAGACGGGACCTAGGACCAACGCCCGAGACGGGCACGGTCCATCCACAAGCACCACAAAAACTGCGTTCGGTAAGCACACCCGTAAAGTGCGGAAAGACCACGCAATTGTTCACGTTTGGTTGTGACTTGAGTCACAAGGGGCAATAATTGTTGACCCTGTGTACCGAGTGAGCAGCGCGCTGTGATTCAGTGGCCGGGGAAACTGCTGGGACGATACGCCGAAGAGAACGCTTGATTCGCTGCGAGGTCTCGGGAGGAGGACGAGGATGGAGACCGAGTCGGAACCCTACGTCCGCCTTGCGTCACTGCGGCAACTCCACTCGGCGATGGCCGACATGAACACGGCCCGCAGTCTCGCGGACACCCTGCAGACGGTCGCCGACGGCGTCGTGGACGCCCTCAACTACGAACTCGCGTGCGTCAACCTCGTACGCCCCGACGGTGATCTCGTCGTCGCCGCCCTGGCCGGGAACTCCGCGGCCGAGGCCCTCATCACCGGCCGGACCGGCTCCCGCGAGTCCTGGGACCGCCGGCTGCGCATGGGCGAGCGCTGGGGCGACCTGGTGTTCATACCGCACACCGAGGGCTGGGTCCTCGACGACGACGACGTACCGCAGTGGTACACCGACGGGCCCGCGCCCCGCTTCGAGGACGAGTGGCACCCTCGGACCGGCTCTTCGCCCCGATGTACGCCCCCGGCCCGCAGGGCGGCGGCACCTCCGGCGAACTGGTCGGCATCCTGTCCGTGGACCGCCCGCGCAACGGCCGCCGGCCCGGCGCCTGGGGCCGCGAGGCCCTGCAGATGTACGCCTTCCAGGCCGCCATCGCGATCAGCAACGCGCGTCTGCGTGCCAATATGCAGCGCGCCCTGGTCCGCCTGGAGCGCGAGCAGCAGGCGCTGCGGGCCAGCGAGGAGAGCTTCCGGCAGGCCTTCGAGTACGCGCCCTCCGGCATGGCCATCGCCGAGATGGGCGGCGACCAGCACGGCCGCATCCTGCGCACCAACGACGCCCTGTGCCGTCTCCTCGGCCGCCCCGCCTCCGCGATGCGCCGCTACGCCTTCTCCGACCTCGTCCACCCCGAGGACATAGGCACCCTGCTCCGCACCTCCGCCGAGGGCGGCCGGGCCGAGCTGCGCCTGTGCCGCCGCGACAGCACCTACGTCTGGGTCTCCCTGCGCAACAGCGTGGTCGCCGACGCCGCCGACGGGCCGCGTTTCCTCCTCACCCACGTCGAGGACATAGAGGAGCGCAAGCGCCGCGAGCTCCAGCTCGCCCACCGCGCCTCCCACGACTCGCTCACCGGACTGCCGAACTCCGCCGAGCTGCGCTCCCGGCTGTCGGCCCGTCTGTGCCGGCAGTCGCCGCAGCACGTGCTGCCCGCCACCGTCGACTCCATGGAACCCTTCGAGTCCTTCGACTCCGTGGACTCCTTCGACGCCTACAGCCCGCCCGCCTTCGACCGGGGCCACGACTTCGACTTCCCGCCGGGCGCCGAGAAGTACGACGGCTTCGACCCCCATGAGCACATGGTCGCCCCCGCCGACGAGTCCGACGACGGCGCCAAGGGCCTCGCGGTGCTCTTCTGCGACCTCGACGGCTTCAAGTCGATCAACGACCGGTTCGGGCACAACGCGGGCGACGCCGTACTCATCGAGGTCGCCCGCCGGCTCGGCAACGGCGTACGGGACGGCGACACCGTCGCCCGGCTCGGCGGCGACGAGTTCGTGATCCTCGCCGACGGTCTCGGCCGGGCCGACGCCCAGGACCTCGCCGTACGGCTGCGCAACGAGATCATCCAGCCCATCCGGGCCGAGGGACGGGCCGTCAGGGTCGGCGCCAGCTTCGGCATCGGGTGGGCGCACTGCGGGATGACGGCGGACGAAGTATTGAAGTCCGCCGACGAACGGATGTACGTCGAGAAACGATCTCGTCCCAAACAACATCGCCGTGCCGGATGAACCGCAGGTCAGTCCATCGATGCGTGCGGAGTCACCCGTTCGGGTCATGAGAAGCAGGTAGGCTCGCTAGCTCCACCCCTCACTCTGCACCCGATCCGCAGCTAGGAGCACCAAGGGATGACGGCCGGCAACAACGGCGCGAGCACGCCGGAGGACGACGACCCGTTCGGCTACCTCTACGCCGACGGGCAGGCCAACGGCGCCCAGCCACCGTCCGGGGGCGGCTACGGCTACCCGAACTCGGTCAACCGGGTACGGCCGGTCGGGACCCGCCAGTACGGCGCACCGGGCGCCGCCCCGCAGGCACCGCCGCAGCAGGGCGTCTACGGCCAGCCGAGCGCGCACTACGCCGCCCCGGAGACGCTGCCCGGCGGGGCATCCGGCACCCAGTCGTCGCACGGCGGAGGCGGCCGGGGCCGCGGCCCGAACACCAAGGGCCTGCTCATCGGCGCGATCGCGGTCGTCGCCGCGGTCGTCATCGGCATCGGCATCGCCATGTTCGGCGACGACGGCGACGATGACAAGGGCGACAACCAGGCCGGCTCCACCCCGACCCAGTCCCAGGACACCGGCGAGCCCAAGCCGTCGGCGAGCAAGGGCGACGACGGCGACAAGGAGGCGGCGGAGCTGCCCACCATCGACGCGAAGGCGCTGCGGCTCGGCGGCCAGGCCGCCACCGCCTCGGACGTCGAGGGCGCGCAGTCCGACGGCGGCGTCTACGTGGCCAACCTCAACCAGCCGGGGAACTCGGTCACCTGGACCGTCGACGGCATCCCGGAGGACGGCGACTACACCGTCTTCATGCGCTACAGCACCGCCGGCGAGGACCAGTCGATGACGCTCACGGTCAACGGCAAGGAGTTCGGCACCAAGATCAACATGCGCAACTACGCCCAGGCCAAGGACGGCGACCTCTCCAAGGGCTGGACCAAGACCTACTCCTGGCCCGCCCTCAACAAGGGCACCAACACCATCTCGGTCTCCTGCGCCGACGGCGACAAGTGCGACGTCCTGCTGGACCAGATGTGGCTGAAGAAGGGCCGGGTCACGAACTGACCTGGCCCAGGCCGGTCCCAGGCCGGTCCCAGGCCGGCCCTAGGCCGCGCTCGTCTCCCGTGTCACCGTGACCCCCGTCAGCAGTTCCTCGTAGGCCGTGCGGTCGAAGTCGCCGGCGGTCGGGGACAGGACCGTCGCCGTCGACAGGGCGACCGCGCGGATCAGGCGGTCCGGCCAGGGGCGGTGTTCGACCAGTGCGGACAGCAGGCCCGCGACGGCCGAGTCGCCGGCGCCCGTCGGGTTGCCGGCGAGGCGGGTCGGCGGGGTCGCGCGCCAGCGGCCCTCCGGGGTGACCGCGAGGAGGCCCATCGGGCCCAGCGAGGCGACCACCGTGCCCGCGCCGCGCCGGCGGGCGTCCTGGGTGGCGCGCGACGGCTCGTGGGAGCCGGTGAGTTCGGCCAGCTCCTCGGCGTTCGGCTTGAGGATGTCGGGACGGCCCGCCACCCCGCGGCGCAGCGCCGAGCCGCTGGTGTCGAGCAGGGTCGGCACCCCCGCCGCGCGTGCCGTGCGGAGCAGACCCGCGTACGCGCCCACGGGAACGCCCGGGGGCAGGCTGCCGCACAGGGCCACCGCCGTGGCGGAGGCGAGGAGATCCTCGTAGACCTCCTGGAAGGCGGACCATTCGGCGTGGGTGATCGTCGGGCCGGGTTCGTTGAGCTGGGTGGTGTCGCCGGTGCGTCCGTCGACGACGGCGACGGTGCGCCGGGTCGTGCCGGAGACCGGGACGAGCGCGTCCGTGAGGCGCGGGACCTCGGTGAGCCGGTCGCGCAGGGTCCGGCCCGTCGTGCCGCCCGAGAACCCGGTGACCGTCACCTCGTGGCCGAGGGCGGCGAGCACCCTGGCGACGTTGACGCCCTTGCCGCCGGGGCTCTCCGTCACCTCGGAGACCCGGTGCGAGGCGCCCGGCCGCAGGGACGGCACGCGATAGGTGATGTCGAGTGCCGTGTTCAGGGTGACCGTGAGTATCACCGGGCCGACCTCCCTTTACCTGCGCATGCTCGTAGGACCGTGGTCACGATCATGCCAAAGGGACGGCGGTCGGCCCACCCCCGGACCGGCCGCCGTCCCCCGACGGCGGGACGGATCAGCCCAGTTGGGGACGGACCACCCATGCGCCCCGGCGCATCACGCCCACCAGCTCGAACCCGGCGTCCAGCACCACCAGGTCGGCGTCCTTCCCGGGCTCCAGGGAGCCGATGCGGTCGTCCAGGCCGAGCAGCCGGGCCGGGTTGGCGGAGATCGCCCGTACGACGTCCCCGACGGACAGCCCGTCCACGGTGACCGCCCGCTTGAAGGCGCGGTCCAGGGTGAGCGTGGAGCCGGCGATCGAGCCGCCCTCCACCAGCCGGGCCACCCCGTCCGCGACCTCGACCTCCAGCGGGCCGAGCATGTAGCGGCCGTCGCCGAAGCCGGCCGCGTCCATCGCGTCGGTGATGAAGGCGACCCGGCCCGCGCCCGCGTGGTGGAAGGCGAGCTGGAGGGCGGCCGGGTGCAGATGGGTGCCGTCGTTGATCAGCTCGACGGTGACCCGCTCGTCCTCCAGCAGCGCGGTGATCGGGCCGGGGAGCGGTGGCCGAGCGGCGGCATCGCGTTGAACAGGTGCGTGGCGACCGTCGCCCCCGCGTCGACGGCCTGCAGCGTCTGCTCGTACGTGGCGTCCGTGTGCCCGACGGCGGCGATCACGCCCTGCTCCGCGAGCAGCCGGACGGAGTCCAGGCCGCCGGGCAGCTCGGTCGCCAGGGTCATCATGCGCGCGTGTCCGTGCGCCGCGTCGACCAGCTTGCGGACCTCGGCCGGGTCGGGGTCGCGCAGCAGCCCCTCGTCGTGCGCGCCCTTGCGGCAGGGGAGATGAAGGGGCCCTCGAAGTGGATGCCGGCGATCTCGCCCTGCTGGGCCAGCTCGGCCAGCATCCCGGCGTGCCGGGCGAGGAAGTCCAGGTCGCCGGTGACGGCGGAGGCGACGACCGTGGTGGTGCCGTGCAGTCGGTGGGTGTGGACGCCCTGGAGGACGTCCTCGGCGGTGCCGCCGGTGAAGGAGGCGCCGCCGCCGCCGTGGTTGTGGAGGTCGACGAAGCCGGGGACCACCCAGTGGCCGCCGAGATCGACCGTCTCCGCCCGTTCGGGCGCCGTGTCCGCGATCCGTGTGCCCTCGACGATCACGCGGCCGTCGTCCACGGTCCCGGTGGGAAGCACCACCCGGGCGCCGGTCAGAACCTTGGTGGGGGCCATCAGGTGGTTACCTCCGAAGGAGACGAGGGGTCAGTGGTGTCGGTGAGCAGGTCCAGGGCGAGGAGCCCCGCGCCCAGGCATCCGGCGGAGTCCCCGAGGGCCGCGGGGACCAGGGACGGCAGCTTCTGGAAGGTGACCCGCCGCCGGACGGCCTCCCGCAGGGTGTGAACAAGGTTTCCCCGCCTCGGCGAGCCCGCCACCGATGATGAGCGTCCTGGGGTCGAGCAAGGTGAGCGCCGTGACCAGCCCGTCGGCGAGCGCGTCCACCGCGTCCTGCCACACCCGCCGGGCCCGTACGTCACCGGATTCGACGGCCTTGGCGCAGTCCGCCGCGTCCGCGCCCGGGTTGCCGCAGACGTCGGCCCAGGCCTCGCTGACCGCGGCGGCGGACGCGTACCGCTCCAGACAGCCGCGCTGACCGCAGGGACAGACGGCACCCTGATGCCGTACGACGATATGGCCGATCTCGCCCGCGAAGCCGTGCGCTCCCGCCTCCACCCGGCCGTCGATGCCGATGGCGCCCGCGATGCCGGTGCCCAGCGGCACGAACAGGAACCGGTCCGCGCCGCGGCCGGCGCCGATCCGGCCCTCGGCGAGACCACCGGTGCGGACGTCGTGGCCGAGGGCGACGGGGACGCCGAGCCGTTCGGTGAGCAGCGCGCGCAGCGGACGTCGCGCCAGCCGAGGTTGGCCGCGTAGACGGCGACGCCCTCGAACTCGTCGACGATGCCGGGGACGGCGACGCCGGCGGCGGACGCGGGTTCGCCGCAGTGCCGTATGCCGTGGGCGCGCAGGTCGGCGGCGAAGCCGAGGATGTCCGCGACGACCGCGTCCGGGCCGCGGTCGCGGCCGGTGGCCCGGCGGGCCCGGTGCAGCAGCTCGCCGTCGGCCCCGACCAGCGCGGCCTTCATCCCGGTGCCGCCCACATCGAGGGCGATGACGTGTCTCACAGGTGACAGTGTGGACCGGCGACCCTCAAGAGGTCTAGTCCACTCACGTGGTGTAGACCTTATTCCGATTATCGAAATGTTTTCTGATGGCGCATCAGCGCCGGGGCAGGGGTAGAGCACGTGCAGCGGCGGGTCAGGACAAGGACGATCGCGGTGGTGTCCGCACTGGGGCTGACGGGGTCCTCGGCGGATGCGGTCTCGGCGGCGGATCATCCGACGTGACGCTGAAGCTGGTCGCCGCCGACTACGGCGACAGCGAGTCCAACAGCTCCAAGAAGTACTGGAAGGACCTGGTCGACCGGTACGAGTCCGAGCACCCCGATGTGAAGATCGACGTGGACGTCTACTCCTGGAACGACGTCGACCGCAAGGTCAAGGAGATGGTCGACGCGGGCGAGGCGCCCGACATGGCGCAGATCGGCGCCTACGCCGACTACGCGGCCGAGGGGCGGCTCTACAAGGCCGGCGACCTGCTCTCCATCCCCGTCCAGGCGGACTTCCTCTCCCAGCTGACCAGCGCGGGCGAGGTCAGCAGCGTGCAGTACGGCATGCCGTTCGCCTCCTCCACGCGCGTGCTGTTCTACAACCAGACCCTGTTCGACCAGGCCGGCATCACCCCGCCGAAGACCTGGGACGAGCTCGCCGCGAACGCCGAGGCGCTCAAGGAGGAGGGCGTGAAGTACCCGTACGCGCTGCCGCTCGGCCCGGAGGAGGCGCAGGCCGAGAGCATGCAGTGGATGCTCGGCGGCGAAGGCGGCTACACCGACATCACCGGCACCTACAGCATCGACTCCGCGGCGAACGTCGAGACCTTCGGCTGGCTCAAGAACGAACTGGTCGGCAAGGGCCTGACCGGCCCGGTCGCCCCCGGCAAGCTGGACCGGGCCGACGCGTTCGAGGCGTTCGCCGCCGGGCAGGTCGGCATGCTCAACGGGCATCCCTCGCTGATGGAGACGGCGAAGGCGAAGGGCGTGAAGTTCGGCATGGTGCCGACGCCGGGCGCCGAGGGCGAGAGCCCGGCCACGCTCGGGGTCGCCGACTGGATGATGGCCTTCAAGGAGAACGGCAACCGCGACCAGATCGGCGACTTCCTCGACTTCGTCTACAGCGAGGACAACGTGCTCGCCTTCTCCCGCGAGTACAACCTGCTCCCGGCCACCGTCTCCGCGTCCCGGACGATGGCCGAGTCCGACCAGGACAAGGACCTCAAGCCGTTCCTCGACCAGCTGGCGACCTCGGAGTTCTACCCGGTCGGCAACACCTCCTGGGCCGCGGTCAACGCGGCGGTGAAGCAGCAGATCGGCAAGGCCGTCGCCCCGAACGGCAGCCCCGCGGGCGTCCTCGGCGGCCTCCAGGCGACGGCGACGCGCGCGGAAGCGGCGAGGTAGCCTGCGGGGCATGGACACGGGAGACGGGGGACTCGCCCAGCGCGAACAGGACATCCTGGCCCTGGAACGCCGGAGCTTCGCAGGCCCCGGCGTCAAGGAACGCGCCATCCGCGAGGAACTGGGCCTGGCCCCCGTCCGCTACTACCAACTCCTCAACGCCCTCCTGAACGACCCCGAGCCCTCGCCCACGACCCGGTCACGGTCAACCGCCTCCGCCGCGTACGCGAATCCCGCCGCACGGAACGCTGACCCGCCCCGGACCCCGCTCCCGGCGGGAAGGGGCGGGGAGACCGTCAGGGCAGTCGGTCCGCCAGCGAGCGCAGCAACCGCACCACCCCCGCCGGGCCGTCGACCACCAGGTCGGACCGGTCTCTCAGTTCCGGGACCTCGTCGCTGCCGCTGCACACCAGCAGGCCGGGGACGCCGGCCGAGCGGAGTTCGCCGACCGCCGCGAACGCGGGCAGGTCGCCCAGGTCGTCGCCCGCGTACAGCACCGACCGCGCGCCGATGTCCCGCGCGTAGTCCCGCAGGGCGACGCCCTTGTCCATGCCGGGCGGGCGGAGTTCCAGGACCAGGCGGCCGGGCTCGACGATCAGACCGTGCCGCGCCGCCAGATCGGTGAGCGGCGGGCGCAAGGCCTCGAACGTGGCCTGCGGATCGGCGGCCCGGCGGGTGTGGACCGCCACCGCGCGGCCGCCCTTCTCCTCGACCCATGTGCCCTGCCCCGCCCCGGCCCGGTCCAGCAGCCCCGGCAGTTCCGCGCGGACCGCGGCGACCCCGGGGTGCGGGGCGGGCGCGGTGACCGTGTCCGTGACGGCGTCCCAGCGTTCGGCGCCGTAATGGCCGAGGACGACCAGGTGCTCGAGGCCCGGCACGCCCGCGAAGCCGCCGTTGCGGACCGCGACGTCGGCCGGCCGGCCGGTGACGACCGCGACCGCCGCCACCTTCGGCGCGAGCGCGGCGAGCGCCGGCACCGCGTCCGGGTGCGCGCGGGCCTGCTCCGGGTCGGCCACGATCGGCGCGAGCGTCCCGTCGAAGTCGAGCCCGATCAGCGCCCGGTCCGGCCGGGAGAGGAACGCGTCCAGTCCGTCCCGCCCCGCCCGCGTGGCGGGCACCGGTGTGGAGTCAGCGGGGCTGCCCATGGGTCCCAACCTACCCACGCCCGCCGGTCTCCCGCAGTGCTTCCAGCTGCTCCAGGAACCAGCGCGCGGGGGCAGCGCGGTCGCCGCCTCCGTCAGGCGTTTCGCGCGTTCGGCCCGTTCCTCCGGGCCCATCGTCAGCGCCTCGTGCAGGGCGTCGGCGGTCTCGACGACGTCGTACGGATTGACCGTGAGCGCGTCCTCGCCCAGCTCCTCGTGCGCGCCCGCCTCCCGCGACAGCACCAGCGCGCACCCCGCGTCGGAGACCACCGGGACCTCCTTGGCGACCAGGTTCATGCCGTCGCGCACGGGGTTGACCAGCGCCACGTCCGCCAGCCGGTAGGCGGCCAGCGAGCGCGCGAAGTCGTCCTCGAGGTGCAGCAGGACGGGCCGCCAGCCCTCGGTGCCGTACCGCTCGTTGATCTCCTCCGCGACCCGCGCCACCTCGGCGGTGTAGTCGCGGTACACGGCGAGATCCTGCCGGGAGGGGTAGGCGAAGGCGATGTGCACGACGCGTTCGCGCCATTCGGGGCGGTCGTCCAGAAGCTGCCGGTAGGCCAGCAGACCGCGGACGATGTTCTTCGAGAGCTCGGTCCGGTCGACCCGTACGATCGTCCGGCGGCCCTCGCCGATCTCCTCCCGGAGCGCCACGATCCGCTCCTCGACGTCCGCCTCGTGGGACCGGGCCCGCAGGAAGTCCGCGTCGGCGCCGAGGCCGTGCACCCCGACCTGCGTGTTCCCGAGCCCGCCCGCGAACCGTTCGCAGCACTCCGTGAACGCGTCCGCCCAGCGGTGGGTGAGGAAGCCGAGCCGGTCGGCGCCCAGCATGCCCCGCAGTACCTGCCCGGCGATGTCGTCGGGCAGCATGCGGAAGTACTCCGGCGGCGCCCACGGGGTGTGCGAGAAGTGCGCGATGCGCAGGTCCGGGCGGAGCTCGCGGAGCATCCCGGGGACCAGCGTCAGGTGGTAGTCCTGGACCAGGACCGCCGCGCCCGGCGCCGACTCCTGTGCCAGCGCCTCGGCGAACGCCCGGTTGTAGGCCTCGTACGACGCCCACTGCCTGCGGAACTCCGCGTCGAAGACCGGCTCCAGCGGCGTCTGGTACAGCATGTGGTGGACGAACCACAGCACCGAGTTCGCGATCCCGTTGTACGCGTCCGCGTGCACGTCCGCCGGGATGTCCAGCATCCGTACGCCGTCCTCGCCGGCCCCGCGCCGCACCGCCTCCCGGTCGCCGTCGGACAGCGCCGAGCACACCCACAGCGCCCCCGCGTCCGGCCCGATGGCCGAGAGCCCCGACACCAGCCCCCGCCGCCCCGTTTGGCGCGCAGCGACCCGTCGTCCTCCACCGTGTACGAGACGGGCCCGCGATTCGACGCGACCAGCACCTGAGCACCCTGCGTGACAGCCATAAGCCTCAACCTAGCCCGGCCCCAGGGGCCTCAAACGCGCACTTCGGCCGTATACGGGATCAGGCGACCCTGCGGGCCTGGTATTCCGCGATCTCGGTCATCGGCGGCCGTTCCTCCGTGTCGACCGAGTACGTGCGGGGCTCGAAGTTGTCGCCCGTCCGCTCGAACTGGGTCAGGGACGGCCGGATCAGATGGCCGCGGGCCAGTCGCAGCTGGGCGGTGCGGTAGATCGCGGCGGCCATCCGGCCGAGGGCCTGGCCGTCCTGGTGGCGGTGCTTGCGGACACCGACGTCGACCTGGGCGAGCGCGTCCAGGCCCACCAGGTGCAGCGCGTCGACCAGCATGCCCAGCTCGACGCCGTACCCGACCGGGAACGGCAGCTGTTCGAGGAGGCTCCGGCGGGCCGCGTACTCGCCGCCGAGCGGCTGGACGAAACCGGCGAGCTGGGGCCAGTGCATGTTCAGCAGCGGGCGTGCCATCAGCTCGGTGACCCGGCCGCCCTGACCGGCCGCCGAGCCGAGCGGACGGTCGTACATGGCCTTGACCAGGTGTACGTCCGGTTCGGTGAGCAGCGGGCCGACGATGCCGGAGACGAAGTCGGAGGAGAACTCCCGCAGGTCCGCGTCGACGAAGCACACGATGTCGCCCCGGGTGGCGAGCAGCGACCGCCACAGCACCTCGCCCTTGCCGGGCACCGCGGGGATCCGGGGCAGGATCGCGTCCCGGTGCACCACGGTCGCGCCCGCCGCCGCGGCCGCCTCGGCCGTACGGTCCGTCGATCCCGAGTCGACCACCACGACCTCGTCGACCAGCGGAACCTGGAGCACCAGGTCGTGCCGGAGCACCGACACGATGTCGCCGACCGTCGCCTCCTCGTCGAGCGCGGGCAGCACCACGCTCACCGTCTGCCCCGTGGCCCGTTTCGCCGCCAGGATCCGGTGGAGCGGGCGGTCGGCCACGGACCAGGAGCGGTCGATCAGCCAGTGTTCGACTTCTTCCAGCACGCTCCCGGGCTCCTCACTGGCCTGTGATCCGTCTCGCGGTTCGGACGGGCTCTCTTCACCCTGCAGGCCGTCGGTTACAGTCTTGAACAACGCCAGTGACCACCGCATGCCGGGGTCACCGCGTGAACAACAACTGAACACCGCTCATCCAGAGGGGCAGAGGGATACGGCCCGATGAAGCCCCGGCAACCCTCCAGCCGGCTCTTGTCACACAGAACGTGGCGAGGCTCCCGGCTAGGGAAGGTGCCAAATCCGTCTCACGGCGAGATGCGTCGTGAGGAAGATGAGGAGAAAGGGCCTCGCCTCCATGGCTGTGCAGACTGTTGCAAGCACCACCGAATCCGCGGTCGACCTGGGCCCCGCAGCGGCGCTCTCCTGCCGCGAGTGCGGCCACCGCGTCCCGCTCGGCCCGGTCTTCGCCTGCGAGGAGTGTTTCGGCCCGCTGGAGATCGCCTACGACTTCTCGGCCTACGGCACCGAGGAGCTGCGCAAGCGGATCGAAGCGGGACCCGCGAACATCTGGCGCTACGCGCCGCTGCTGCCCGTCCCGGCGGACGTGGCGGGCAAGCCGAACATCAACCCCGGCTGGACCAAGCTCGTCCAGGCCGACAACCTCGCCCGTGAGCTGGGTGTCGACCCCGGCAAGCTGTTCGTCAAGGACGACTCCGGCAACCCGACGCACTCGTTCAAGGACCGCGTCGTCGCCCAGGCCATCGAGGCCGCCCGCGCCTTCGGCTTCACCACCCTCTCCTGCTCCTCCACCGGCAACCTCGCCGGCGCCGTCGGTGCCGCCGCCGCCCGTGCCGGCTTCCGGTCCTGTGTGTTCATCCCGCACGACCTGGAGCAGGGCAAGGTCGTCATGGCCGCCGTCTACGGCGGTGAACTCGTCGGCATCGAAGGCAACTACGACGACGTGAACCGTTTCTGCTCCGAGCTGATCGGCGACCCGGCCGGCGAGGGCTGGGGCTTCGTCAACGTCAACCTGCGGCCGTACTACGCGGAGGGCTCCAAGACCCTCGCGTACGAGATCTGCGAGCAGCTCGGCTGGGAGCTGCCCGATCAGATCGTCATCCCGATCGCGTCCGGCTCGCAGCTCACGAAGATCGACAAGGGGCTGCAGGAGCTGATCGGGCTCGGTCTGGTCGAGGACAAGCCGTACAGGATCTTCGGCGCGCAGGCCGAGGGATGCTCGCCGGTCTCCACCGCCTACAAGGCGGGGCACGACGTCGTACGTCCGCAGAAGCCGGACACGATCGCCAAGTCGCTGGCGATCGGCAATCCGGCGGACGGGCCGTACGTCCTGGACATCGCCCGCCGTACGGGCGGGGCGGTGGAGGACGTGAACGACGAGCAGATCGTCGAGGCGATCCGGCTGCTGGCGCGTTCGGAGGGATCTTCGCGGAGACGGCGGGGGCGTGACCGTGGGGGTCACCAAGAAGCTCCTGGAGAGCGGTGCTCTCGACCCGTCCTTGACCACCGTCGTGCTCAACACGGGTGATGGTCTGAAGACGCTGGACGCGGTGGCGGGGACGGGGCTCACGGCGACGATCCGGCCGAGTCTCGAGTCGTTCCGTGAAGCCGGACTGGCCTAGGGCCTGTCCGGCGGATCATGCCGGAGACGCGGGGTCTGGCACGCCCACCTGCGGCGTTGTCGTCGGTTGCCAGGGCTCCGCCCTGTCGCCCTCCTCCGCCTTGCAGCTGCACGCACCAGACCCCGCTCACCTGGGCTGCAAAGGCACCGCTGGCTTCCTCCGACTTGATCCGCCGGACAAGCCCTAGCGGCCCTTTTCGTCGTCTTCGTCCGCGGGTCGGCGGGGACTGATCGCGCCCACGCGGCGGTAGCCGCATATCGATACAGCCCCGCGCCCCTGGGTAAGTCACCTGACCGGAGGTTTTGCTGTGAGCGTTACTGTCCGAATCCCCACCATCCTGCGTACCTACACCGGTGGGCAGGCCGAAGTGAGTGCCGAGGGGGCCACCCTGGGGAGGTCATCTCGGATCTGGAGAAGAACCACACCGGGATCGCCGCCCGGGTGCTGGATGACCAGGGAAAGTTGCGGCGGTTCGTGAACGTGTACGTCAATGACGACGACGTGCGGTTCGAGCAGGGACTGGAGACGGTCACCCCGGACGGGGCCGGCATCTCGATCATTCCGGCGGTGGCCGGAGGCTGATCATTACCCTCGGTAATGACGGTGACCGAGCGTTTGGGACTTTGCCCCCTCCGTGAGAGAAGCGGAGGGGCAATTCCATGGGATTGAGCGCGGTAGAGTCGGGGAACGCGCTCCCGATCCATTGATCCGAGCCCCCTTCATTTCTGCCGTGAGCCCGACTGGATGTAGCCAAAGTGCGGGCACCTTGCGCGGCGTTTGCGCCGATTGTCCGGCCCGAGTTGCCCTGAAATCAGGCGAATTCTCGCCACATTTCTGATCGGCGTCGTCCAGATTTCTCGTCCGATTGACCTGTTGCAGAGGGCAGTTGGGCAGATACATTCAGCCGCGGTCGACGCGTTCCGGCGCACGCCCCCAACCGTTGGGGGTGAGGTCTGACCCGGATCCGCGAAGTGCGGATCCGTGCAAGGGCCAGTAATAGGGGAGTTAGGCATGGCTCAGGGCACCGTCAAGTGGTTCAACGCGGAGAAGGGGTACGGCTTCATCGCGGTCGACGGTGGTGCGGATGTTTTCGTCCACTACAGCGCGATCCAGATGGACGGCTACCGCACCCTCGAAGAAGGCCAGCGGGTCGAGTTCGAGATCTCGCAGGGTCAGAAGGGCCCGCAGGCCGACATGGTTCGTCTCAGCGCCTGAACGCGCTATCAGCCGAAAGAATCTTCTGCCGGTGAAGGGCCCGCATCCTCCGGGGTGCGGGCCCTTCACCGTGCCCGCGCGGTGCCCGCTCCCCGGCCTGCTGCCTGGCCCGTTCCCGGCCCGCTGCCTGTCCGCGCCGTGCCCGCGGCGTGCCCGCGCGGGGCGTGCGCCGGTGTTCGCGGGCGGCTGAGCGTGTCCCTGTACTACCCATAGGCGCTTGCACTCGCATGGGTCGAGTGCTAATCATTGGCGTTAGCACTCTGAAGGTGAGAGTGACAACGTAAGGACCGGGTCGGTGAGGCCCGCAGGCCGTGTGGGGCAAGGAACCACTAGGCCGGCGAGCCGTCCGTCGCGGGCGCGGGCGCGGTCCGAAGGAATCACCCCCAGTCCTGGAGGGACCACTTCACATGGCCAAGATCATCGCGTTCGACGAGGAGGCGCGGCGCGGCCTCGAGCGCGGCATGAACCAGCTCGCGGACGCCGTCAAGGTGACGCTCGGCCCCAAGGGCCGCAACGTCGTCCTCGAGAAGAAGTGGGGCGCCCCCACGATCACCAACGATGGTGTGTCCATCGCCAAGGAGATCGAGCTCGAGGACCCGTACGAGAAGATCGGCGCCGAGCTGGTCAAGGAAGTCGCCAAGAAGACGGACGACGTCGCCGGCGACGGTACGACCACCGCGACCGTTCTCGCCCAGGCCCTGGTCAAGGAGGGCCTGCGCAACGTAGCCGCCGGCGCCAACCCGATGGCCCTCAAGCGCGGTATCGAGAAGGCCGTCGAGGCCGTCTCCGGTGCGCTGCTCGAGCAGGCGAAGGACGTCGAGACCAAGGAGCAGATCGCCTCCACGGCCTCCATCTCCGCCGCCGACACCCAGATCGGCGAGCTCATCGCCGAGGCCATGGACAAGGTCGGCAAGGAAGGCGTCATCACCGTCGAGGAGTCCCAGACCTTCGGTCTGGAGCTGGAGCTCACCGAGGGTATGCGCTTCGACAAGGGCTACATCTCGGCGTACTTCGCCACCGACATGGAGCGTATGGAGGCCGTCCTCGACGACCCGTACATCCTGATCGCGAACTCCAAGATCTCCAACGTCAAGGACCTGCTCCCGCTCCTGGAGAAGGTCATGCAGGGCGGCAAGCCGCTGCTGATCATCGCCGAGGACGTCGAGGGCGAGGCCCTGTCGACCCTGGTCGTCAACAAGATCCGCGGCACCTTCAAGTCCGTCGCCGTCAAGGCCCCGGGCTTCGGTGACCGCCGCAAGGCCATGCTCGGCGACATCGCCATCCTCACGGGCGGCGAGGTCATCTCCGAGGAGGTCGGCCTCAAGCTGGAGAACGCGACGCTCGACCTGCTGGGCAAGGCCCGCAAGGTCGTCATCACCAAGGACGAGACCACCATCGTCGACGGTGCCGGCTCGGCCGACCAGGTCCAGGGCCGCGTGAACCAGATCCGCGCCGAGATCGAGAACAGCGACTCGGACTACGACCGCGAGAAGCTCCAGGAGCGCCTGGCGAAGCTCGCCGGCGGTGTCGCGGTCATCAAGGCCGGTGCCGCCACCGAGGTGGAGCTCAAGGAGCGCAAGCACCGCATCGAGGACGCCGTGCGCAACGCCAAGGCGGCCGTCGAGGAGGGCATCGTCGCCGGTGGTGGCGTGGCCCTGCTGCAGGCCTCCCAGGTCTTCGAGAAGCTGGAGCTCGAGGGTGACGAGGCGACCGGCGCCAACGCCGTGAAGCTCGCCCTGGAGGCCCCGCTGAAGCAGATCGCCGTCAACGGTGGTCTCGAGGGCGGCGTCGTGGTGGAGAAGGTCCGCAACCTCACGGTCGGCCACGGCCTGAACGCCGCGACCGGCGAGTACGTCGACATGATCGCCGAGGGCATCATCGACCCGGCGAAGGTGACCCGTTCCGCGCTGCAGAACGCCGCCTCCATCGCCGCGCTCTTCCTCACCACCGAGGCCGTCATCGCCGACAAGCCGGAGAAGGCGTCGGCCCCGGCCGGCGGCGGCATGCCGGGCGGTGACATGGACTTCTGATCCTCCCGAGGATCGGACCCGTCCGCCGTACGACCGAGGGCGGCATCCCCTGTTCCGACAGGGGTGCCGCCCTCGGGCGTGTGCCCACCGCTTTACCTGCCCGCCATGGGCACGACAGGACCTAGTGGTGCCAAGCCCGCCCGCCCGTGTTGTGGATGAACCGCTGCAACACCTTGAGGGTGGTCAGGTACTCGTCATCCGAGATACCCGCGTGCCGTTCCGCCCAGAGCTCGTTCTGCAGGGCCGCGGCCTTGTCGTAGAACGCCCTGCCCTCGGCCGTGATGCCCAGGCGTCCCTCGGCGTCCTCGGTGATCCAGCCGTGGGCGATGATCGAGTCGATCTCCGACTCCATGGTCTCCGGGCCGGTGTCGAGATAGTTCCGGAGCAGGCGGGACACCTCGTCACGGGTCTTGACGGTGTCGGCCCTCGCGACCTGTGCGAGGACCCACCACTGCGGCTGGGTGGTGCCGATCCCCGCGAGCGAGGCCCGGATGCGGGTGACGACGGCGTTGTAGGCCGCCCAACTCCAGTAGCCGATGGGCTGCTTGATCAGGTCGGTGTCGCTGTGCGAGTACTCCATGGCCGGAACCCCTGTCGCTGTCCGAGTCGGTCGACGAGACCGACCGTAGAAACTCAACTGGACTTGAGGTCAAGGGCGTCCAGGTCGGCTCGTCCGAGAGATCGCCTCCTTGCCGTCCACTCACCGTGAAACCACCGGCCGCGGTGCCGGGTTGGGCGCCGGCCATGCCGCCGTTTCGTGAGCGGGGTCACGTCTTGGGGGTGACGGGAATGCTCCTCCCCGCTTCCCCGTTGGTGCCGTAGACGCATTTAATGCATGTACACATACTGACCGGTATTCGAAACAGAGGAGCCCCCACGTGACCGTCACCTCTCCGGACGCCAGCGCGCGAGCCGCAGGGATTCTGTCCCGGCCCGTCACCATCAACGGTCTGACCGTTCCCAACCGCATCGCCATGGCGCCGATGACCCGGATGTTCTCGCCGGGCGGGGTGCCCGGGGACGACGTGGTGTCGTACTACGCGCGCCGGGCCGCCGCCGGTGTCGGGCTGATCGTCACCGAGGGCACGTACGTCGGGCACGAGTCGGCCGGGCAGAGCGACCGGGTGCCGCGGTTCCACGGGGAGGAGCAGCTCGCGGGGTGGGCGAAGGTCGCCGAGGCGGTGCACGCGGCGGGCGGCACGATCGTGCCGCAGCTCTGGCACATCGGCATGGTCCGCGAGCAGGGGCAGGCGCCGTATCCGGACGCTCCGGCGGTCGGTCCGTCCGGGGTGCGGACGGACGGCACCGAGGGCAAGGGCCGGGCGATGACGCAGACCGACATCGACGCCGTGATCGGCGCGTTCGCGCAGGCCGCCGCCGACGCCGAGCGGATCGGCTTCGACGGTGTGGAGCTGCACGGCGCCCACGGCTACCTCGTCGACCAGTTCCTGTGGTCCGGCACCAACCGCCGTACCGACGCCTACGGCGGTGACCCGGTCGCCCGCGCCCGGTTCGCGGCGGAGATCGTGGCCGCGGTGCGCGCCGCCGTGTCGCCGGAGTTCCCGGTCGTCTTCCGCTACTCGCAGTGGAAGCAGGACGCCTACGACGCCCGGCTCGCCGAGACGCCCCAGGAGCTGGAGGCCATCCTCGCCCCGCTCGCCGAGGCCGGTGCCGACGCCTTCCACGCGTCCACGCGGCGCTACTGGCTCCCGGAGTTCGAGGACTCCGACCTCAACCTGGCCGGCTGGACGAAGAAGCTGACCGGGAAGCCCAGCATCACCGTCGGCTCCGTCGGGCTGGACGGCGAGTTCCTCCGGGCCTTCCAGGGGCATGGCGCCGCACTCGGCAGCATCGACAACCTGCTCGACCGGATGGAGCGCGACGAGTTCGACCTCGTCGCCGTGGGCCGCGCGCTGCTCCAGGACCCGGACTGGGCGGCCAAGGTGCTGGCCGGGCGCTTCGACGAGCTGATGCCGTACGAGGGCTCGGCGCTCAAGACGCTGAGCTGAGGCCGGTGCGGATGGCGCCTCCGGACGCGGGGGCGCCATCCGCGCGTCATTCGATATTAATTTGCTTAAGTCAATCAATCGCCTTAAAGTTGCCTGAGTCAAGTATTGGCCTGAGTCCCGACGGAGACCTCCTTCATGTCCGACGCACTCGACCGTTCGCCCACGCCCGGCACCGCCGCGCCGCCCAGGACCGGCGCCGTGGTGCCCGTACTGGCCTTCGGCGGCATCGTCGTCTCGCTGATGCAGACCCTGGTCATCCCGATCGTGGGGCAACTGCCGCAGTACCTGAACGCCTCCGCCGCGGACACCGCCTGGGCCATCACCGCCACCCTGCTCGCCGCCGCCGTCGCCACCCCCGTCATGGGCCGGCTCGGCGACATGTACGGCAAGCGCCGCATGCTGCTGGTCAGCATGGGCATGCTGGTCGTCGGCTCCGTCGTCGCCGGACTCAGCGACACCCTCGTCCCGATGATCGTCGGCCGCGCCCTCCAGGGCCTGTCGTCCGGTGTGATCCCGCTCGGCATCAGCATCCTGCGCGACGAACTGCCCGCCGAGAAACTGGGCTCCGCCACCGCGATGATCAGCGCCTCGCTCGGTGTCGGCGGCGCGCTCGGGCTGCCCATCGCCGCGCTCATCGCCGACAACTTCGACTGGCACATGCTCTTCTGGATCTCGGCCGGGCTGGGTGTCGTCGCGCTGGTCGCGGTGGCCTCCCTCGTACCGGAGTCCAAGGTGCGGACCGGGGACGGTTCGACCTGCCCGGATCGGTGGGGATGGCGGCCGGTCTGATCTGTCTGCTGCTGGCCATCTCCAAGGGCGGTGACTGGGGTGGTCGAGCGGCACCACGCTCGCTCTGTTCGCCGCGGCCGTCGTCATCCTGGTGGGCTGGGGCTTCTTCGAACTGCGCACCGACCAGCCGCTGGTGGATCTGCGCACCACCGCCCGGCCGCAGGTCCTGATCACCAACCTCGCGTCCATCGCCATCGGGTTCGCGATGTTCTCCATGTCCCTCGTCATCCCGCAGGTGCTGCAGCTCCCGGAGGAGACCGGGTACGGGCTGGGGCAGTCGCTGCTCACGGCGGGCCTCGTGATGGCGCCGTCCGGTCTGGTGATGATGGCGCTGGCGCCGGTGTCCGCGCTGGTGTCGCGGGCCAGGGGGCCGAAGGTGACGCTGATGATCGGCGCGCTGATCGTGGCCGCGGGATACGGGCTGAACGTCGTGCTGATGAGCGAGGTCTGGCACTTCGTGCTGGCGTCGTGTGTCATCGGCGCGGGCATCGGGTTCACCTACGGGGCGATGCCTACGTTGATCATGGGGGCGGTGCCGGCCTCCGAGACGGGGGCGGCGAACGCGCTCAACACGCTGATGCGGTCCATCGGTACGTCCGTCGCCAGTGCGGTGGCCGGTGTGGTGCTGGCTCAGATGACCACCGCGTTCGGGGGTTCGCGCTGCCGTCGGAGGGGCGTTCCGGACGGTGCTCGCGCTGGGGGCCGGGGCGGCGCTGCTGGGGTTCGTCATCGCGGCGTTCATTCCGCGACGGCGGGTCGAGGCGGCGGAGGCCGCCGGGGCCGGGGTGCGGCGGAGGCCGTGGGAGTGGGCAAGGTGTAAGGCGGCGGCCGGGGTGGCGGGGTGGGTTTTTCGCCCCCGCCGCCCCTTCCTTCCCGTCCCTGGGGCGCTGCCCCCAGACCCCCGTTTCGCGACCCCCGTTTTGCGCAGTTCCCCGCGCCCCCAGGGGGCTAGGGGGTTTCCAGGTCCGTTCTTACCGGGGCTCCCCACACTCGCAGGACCTCGTAGTCCGTGAACTCGTGGACGAGGCGGTAGGCCATCGCCGCCCGGGGGCGCGGCTCTGGGCCGCGATGAAGAGTTCCGCCTCGCGGCGGTCCCGGCGGGGGTGCCGCAGAGTTGCCACGACTGGCCGTTCCAGAGTTCCGGGAGCCAGCGTTGCTGGGGCTGCGGGCGGTCCTCCCGTACTCCGTAGCGGGACGGGGCGGGGTCGGTCGGGCGGTGCTGGGGGCCGGGCCGTTGAACTCGGCGCGGCGGGCCGTGCGGCGCCGGGTCTCACAGAGCAGGCACAGGTCGGGGGCGCTCTTGTCGACCGGGCCCGTCGGGTGCTCGGCGCAGCGCGTGGTGGGCGCCGCCGTGTTGACGCTCTCCTCCAGCAGGTCGAGCGCCCGCCGCAGATCGTCCTTCACTTCGTGCAGCCGGGCGTCCGGGGTGTCGGCGGACAACGCCTCGCCGTGCTCCCCGAGCACGCGCAGGGCGCGGCCCAGGGCGGTGAGCTGCGCGTGATTCATGGTTCGTCTCCGGGTCGGGTGCTCTCCAGTATCCGCCCACACAACCCCGCTACTCCCGCGCCCTGGCGAGCGCCGCCCGCAGATGGCCGTCCGTCTCCCTGAGAAGACGGGTGGCCGTGGGGCCGTCGACGTCCGCCAGGATGACCAGGATCGCGTGCTTGACCTCGCCGTCCGTGGCGGTCAGGGCCCGCTCGATGACGTCGTCGTCCGCGCCCGTCGCCTGGGCGACGATACGGCGGGAGCGGGCACGCAGCTTCTCGTTGGAGGCCCGTACGTCGACCATCAGGTTCCCGTACGTCTTCCCCAGCCGGATCATCGTGATCGTCGACAGCATGTTCAGCACCAGCTTCTGTGCCGTACCGGCCTTCAGGCGGGTGGAGCCGGTGAGGAACTCCGGCCCGACGACCACCTCGATGCCGTGCTCGGCCGCCGCCGCCAGCGCGCTGTCCCGGTTGCAGGCCAGGCCCACGGTGAGGGCGCCGCGCGCACGGGCGTACGCGACCGCGCCGACCGCGTACGGCGTACGGCCGGACGCCGAGACGCCGACCACCGTGTCGTCGGCGGTCAGCGCCAGCGCCGCCAGGTCGGACTCGGCCAGCTCCCGCGAGTCCTCGGCCCCTCCACCGACGTGACCACGGCGTCCGGGCCGCCCGCGATCAGCCCGACGACCCTCGCCGGATCCGTGTTGAACGTGGGCGGACACTCGGAGGCGTCCAGCACCCCAGCCGCCCGGCCGTACCGGCCCCGGCGTAGATCAGCCGCCCGCCCCGCGCCATCCGCTCGGCCGCGGCGTCGACGGCGGCGGCGATCGCGGGCACCTGCTCGCTCACGGCCCCCGCCACCCCGGCATCCTCGCCGTTCATCAGCCGGGCGATGTCGAGCGTCGGCAACCGGTCGACGTCGGCCAGCTCGGGCCGGTACGCCTCGGTGGTCAGCGTCTCCAGCTGGGCGCGGAGGTCGTGATGGTGGGGGTGAGATTCATGGGGATCTTTCCGGTCCGGGATCGGGCAGCACACTCAGGGGCGCGGGGCTCTGGCGATTCGCGGCTCCGCCGCGTGGGCGCGAGCGGCCACGGACCGCCCGCGGTCGACGCGGTCGACCACGGTGATCAGCCTCTACGGCCCTTTGCGCACGGCGCGGTGCCGATGCGCCAGCGCCTCGTAGGAGGCCGCGAGCGCCGGCGCCGCCGCCTCGTACGTCCGCTGCGCCACGCCCACGAACAGACAGTCCACCACCAGCAACTGCCCCGTCCGGGACGACATCGCCGCCGGCCGCAGTTCGCTCTCGCGGGCCGTGGACGTGGTCAGGACATGGTCGGCGTACTGGGTGACGGGGCCGTCCGGGCGGCCGGTGACCGCCACCGTCGTCGCCCCCGCTCGAACGCCGCCCGGAGCGGTTCGATGACATCGCCGGTCGAGCCGGAGTGCGTGACGGCGATCGCCACGTCGCCCGGCCGCAGCTGCACCGCGTTGGTGACGGCGAGGTGCGGGTCGCTGTGGGCGTGCGCCAGCAGGCCTATCCGCAACAGCTTCTGGGTGAGGTCCTGGGCGACGAGCCCGGACGCGCCGACGCCGTACACATCCGTGCGGCGGGCGCCGGCCAGCGCGGTCACGGCCGCCGCGAGCTGCACGGTGTCCAGCCCGGCCGCCGTGTCCGCGAGGGTCTGCTGCTCGTCGTAGGCGAGCTTGGCCACCACGTCGGCTATCGGGTCGTCCACCGCGATGTCGGTGGTGATGGCGGGCGCGCGCCCCGACTGCTGCTGGGCGGCGAGCCCGGCCAGGGCCAGCCGCAGATCCCGGTAGCCGGGATAGCCGAGCAGCCGGGCGGTGCGTACGACGGTGGCCTCGCTGGTGCCGGTGAGCCCGGCGAGTCCGGTGACCGTGAGGGCCGCGCAGCCGGCCGGGTCGTCGGCGACGGCCTCGGCGACCCGCTGCATGGAACGGGTCATCGACGGAGCCAGCGTACGGACCTTGGCCGCCAGGGCGGCGGGCGCGGGAGGGGCGGGGGACGCGGCGGGACCGCTCCCGAAAATTTCCTTCACGTCACGGGTCACATCATGAAAGATATTTTCGGCACGGGTGTCCGGTCAAGAGTGCGCACAATAGGGGCATGGACCCCCACGTCGAACCTGGCGCTCCCGGACCTCACCCGGTCAGCCCCTGGAACAAGCCTTGCACGCCGCGCGCGCCCTCGTGCTCGCGGATCTGCTCGCGCGCGAGGTCGCCGAGGCGGACGTGGTGTCCCTGGTCGAGGAGTCCGTCACGCACCGGCGCTGGTGGGTGGAGCAGTGGCCGGACGGGGCGGACTTCCTCGCCGGTCTGGTCGCCCAGGACGTCCAGGACGCCCTGCTGGAGCGGTACGGGCGCTGGCCGCTGTGCCCGGTGTGCGGCACCGGCGACCCGCACGCGCTGGAGGTCGAGCCGGAACTCGGCCCCGACCCGCACTGGGTGTGCCACAAGGCGGGCGTGAAGGTCGCCGCCGTCGGCGGGCTGGGCGGTGCGGACGCCTCGTGACCGTGTACATCGACCCGCCCGTCTGGCCGGGCCACGGCCGGCTCTGGTCCCACCTCGTCAGCGACCTCTCCTACGACGAACTGCACGCCTTCGCCGACCGTATGGGCGTCCCCCGCCGCGCCTTCGAACGCGACCACTACGACATCCCCCAGCTCCGGTACACCGACGCGGTGGACGCCGGGGCGGTCGAGGTCAGCAGCCGCGAGGTGGTTCGGCTGCTGCACGGGGCGGGCTGCGGCGCCGCAAGGGCTCGGCTCAGCCGCGGAGTTCGTAGGAGATCTGCCCCTCCCGCCGGGACACCTCGGTGAATCCGGCCCGGGTGACGACCTTCTGCGAGGGCACGTTCCCTCGTCGACGACGGCGCCGACCTTGCGTACGCCGTCCTGGGTGAGCGCCCACGCCGACAGGGTCCGCAGCGCCTCGGTGGCGTAGCCGTTGCCGCGGGCGTCCACGGCGAGGTCGTAGCCGATCTCCACACTGCCGTCCCCGTCCGGGACGCCGTGGAAGCCCATCGCGCCCACCGCGCGGTCGTCCGCGCGCCGGACCAGGACGTACATCGCCCACTCGGGGTGGAAGGCGCCCTCCTCGTACTGCCTGACCAGCATCCCGGCGCCCTCGCGCGTGCCCTCGAACGGCCCCGAGTCCACCCAGTGGTGGCCGCCGTCGCCGGCGAGGGCCAGTTCGGCCGCGACCGCGGGGTGACCCCTCCAGCAGGAGCCGCTCGGACCGCAGCACCGGGTTGTTGGTCCAGTGCCAGCGGGTGACGGGCTCCCGGCCCGGCAGCTCGCCGCGCCCGGTGGCCCACAGCAGGGTCTCCCACGGGGTGGGGCCCGGTTCGACCTGCGGGAAGATCCGGGTGAGCACGAACGACGCCAGCTCGGCCCGCGGTGCGTAGGGGATGCCGGTCCCCTCGGCGATGTCGTGCGTGTGCAGCAGCACCTCGGCGACGCCCATCGTGGCGAACCCCTCCCGGCTCGCGTGCCGGAAGGGGAACGGGTGGAAGGCGCGGACCGCGCGCGGCGTGGTGCGGACGGCGGCGGCGAGCAGGGCGCCGGTCGCGGTGATCACCTGGAGGCAGCCGGCGTTGTCGGCGGGGTCCAGGCCGCCCTCCCGGCCGTCGAGGTTGATCTCGAAGGGCGTGTACGCGCCCTGGGTGCGCCCGGCGATCTGTCCCGCGTACGCGATGAGATCGCTCGCGATGTGCGCCGCCGTCCTGCGGCAGTCCCACTCCAGCCGCCCGGCCCTCACCTGCCTCCAGTCCCGGTCGGTGACCGCCCCGAGTACCGCCACGCAGTCCGCGACGGCTTCCTCCACCTGTTCCGCTCCGAAGTCATGCATGCCCCGCAGGCTAGGTCGGCGGCGGCGCCGGGGGCGACAGCATTTCCAGCTCGCCGCGCACGTTGCGGCGGGCGGTGGCCTCCCAGTGCTCCTCCCGTACGGCGTACGGAACAGGCGGGGCAGGGCGAGGAGTTGGCGCAGGACGTCGGCGCGGCCCGCCCGGAACGCCTCGTCCGGCACGAAGTGGTACTCCGCGCGGACGGCGGCGGTGTAGGCCGCGTACGACGACGGCGGCGCGGCGAGGATCGCCAGGTCGGCGTCGCACAGCACCTGACCGTCCCGGTCGCCGTCGCCCGGATCGTGCGTGACGGTGAGCCGCACCAGCCGGGCCGCCTCGGCGGTCCTCTCCGCGGACACCCCGGCCTCGGGGAGGGCACGCTCGGCGAGGCGGGCGGAGCGTTCCTCGTTCTCCGACCGCTCCGGCAGATACACGGCGTCGTGGAACCAGGCGGCCAGCCGTACGACGTCCGGGTCGTCCGCGTGCTCCGCGAGCGTGTCGACGTGGTCGAGGACGGCGGTGAGGTGGGTGAGCGTGTGGTAGCGCCGCTGGGGCTCGGACCAGCGGCGCAGCAGTGCCTCGGCGTACGGCAGCGGATCCGGCCCGCCCCCGGCCCCGCGGGCGCCTTCCAGAGCACGGGCGAAACGGGAACGCAGGGCGTCGGTGTCGGCCATGGCCTCATTCTCCTCACCCGGTGCCGTCCGCCACCAGCGTGGGCGGCATGACGACTCCTGCGGATGTGCGGAACGTACGAGACCCCGAGCTGCCCGGCCGGCTGCTGGCCGTCGAGCGGGACGCGCTGATCCCGTTGCTGCGGGGGAGGCCCGGCGGGGACTTCGCGCTGCCGGTGGCGGCGTGTCCGGGGTGGACCGTGCGGGATGTGCTGGCGCACTGCTCGGCGGCGTTCGCCCGGGTCCTGGAGCGGCGGTACGAGGACGGGGTGTTCTCGCCCGAGAGCAATGAGCGGGACATCGCCGAGCGGGCCGGGTGGACGGACGCCCGGGTCCTCGACGAGCTGGAGCACGGGATGACCGAGGCCGGGCCGCTGATCGCCGGGGCGGGCGGGAAGCTGGACCGGCTCGCGCTGGGGGAGTGGGTGCACGCCGGGGACGTACGGGACGCGCTCGGGGAGCCGGGGGCGTACGCGGGCGCGGGGCTGCCGTACGCGCTCGCCCTGCTGGGGCAGGTGACCCGCCGCGACGGATGTCCGCCGCTGCACGCCGACCTCGACGACGCCGACGAACCGCTGCGGCTCGGCGACCCCTCCGGGGAGCGGCCCCCGGCGCGCTACATCGGCGACGGTCCGACACTCGTACGGCTGTACGCGGGCCGGCCGGTGGACGGGGCCGGGTACGAGCTGGCCGGGGTCGAGGCGGCGGAACTGAACATCTTCGGGGGCTGACCGTTCGGGGCTGACCGGAGGGGCCGGGGGCCCCGGTGCGGGGGCGGGCGTAGTCTGAGATTGGACTAGACCTGTAGTGGGCAGGCCTGTCCTGTCCTGAGCCGCCCGAGCCCGACGAATGGGGTCCCATGAGCAAGCGTGCAGTCCTGGAGGTGATCGCCCTCGACGTCGAGGACGCGGTCGCCGCCCAGGCCGGAGGGGCGGACCGCCTCGAGCTGGTCACCGACATGGCGGCGGACGGGCTGACCCCGGCCGCGTCCACGGTCGCGGGCATCCGCGCGGCCGTGGACATTCCGGTGCGGGTGATGCTGCGGCTGGCGGACGGGTTCGCGGCGGGCGATACCGAGCGGCTGGCGGAGGCGGCGCGCGCGATGCGCGGGGTGGGGGCGGAGGAGTTCGTGCTCGGGTTCCTCGGTCCGGACGGCGGGGTGGACCTGGGCGCGGTGGAGCGGGTCGTCCGGGAGCTGGAGGGGTGCCGGTGGACGTTCCACCGGGCCGTCGACCGGGTCGCCGACCGGGACGCCCTGCGCAAGCGGCTCGCCGACGTCCCCGGCCTGGACACGTACCTCACGGCCGGCTCGGCCGACGGGGTGGACGCCGGCCTGCCGACGTTGCTCGCGGAGGCGCGGCGGCGGGGAGCCCGGCTATGAGCAGCAGATGCTGGTGGGGGCGGGCTGCGGTTGGATCATGTGCCGGGGCTGCTGGATGCGGGGATCGACGCGTTCCACATCGGCGGCGCGGCTCGTCCCGGGGGTGGGGCGGGCCCGTGTCGGCGGAGGCTGTCGCGGAGCGGCGGCGCGCGCTGGGGGTTGAGCGGGGCTCCTTGTTTTGGCGGGGGTCGGGGCTGCTCGGTGTCGGGGCTGGGCGGGGGTGTTTGCGCGGCCCGGCGCTTGCGGGGTGCCGTCGCGCCCACCCGTGCGGTGGGGTTGGGTGGGTGCCCGGTGTCGGGGTGGGGCGGGGGTGTTTGCGCGGCCCGGCGCCTGCGGGGTGCTGTCGCGCCCACCCGTGCGGTCGGGGTTGGGTGGTGGCCCGGTGTGTGGGTTGGGCGGGGGTGGGTTGCGCGGCCCGGCGCTTGCGGGGTGCTGTCGCGCCCACCCTCCCCCACTCTCGACTTCGCTCGAGCGGGAGGTACCCCCATCGCCCTGCGGCACGATTGCCCGCGGGAGCGGGGGTGGGGCGGATGGGCGGACGGGTGTGGTCAGGTGAGTTGGTGGGGGAGTGGGGTTGTGTGGGTGACGATCAGGCCCGAGACCGCTCGGGTCAGGGAGACGTAGAGGCGGCGTAGGCCGGTGCGTTCGTCGGGTTCCGCGTTGACGATGGTGCGGGGTTCGTCGAGGACCACGTAGTCGTACTCCAGGCCCTTGGCCAGGGAGGCCGGGACCAGGGTGAGACGGTCCGACAGGGTCGTCTCCTCGCCGGGGGCGATGTAGGTGATGCCTGCCGCCGTCAGTGCCTTCGCCAGTTCCGGGATGCGGGTGTCCGCCGCGATCAGGGCCACCGAGCCCTCGTTGCACAGGAGTTCGCGGCACGCGGAGAGCACGTCGTCCGTCCCCCGGCCCCGCGGACCTCGAAGAAGCCCGGGTTCTCCCGGATCGACGCGACCGGCGTCAGCCCCGGCGCGATGTGCGGGAGGAGGCGGGAGGCGTAGGTGATGACGTCCGTCGGGACGCGGAAACCGGCCGTCAACTCCTCGATCACCGCGTCCTGTTTGCCCAGGTGGGTCAGCGCCTCCTCCCAACTGCGGGTCGCCCACGGGGTGGTGCCCTGTGCCAGGTCGCCGAGGACGGTCGCCGAACCGGTCGTACAGCGCCGGCCCACCGCCCGGTACTGCATGGGGAGAGGTCCTGTGCCTCGTCGAGCACCACATGCCCGAGGGAGTGCGTGCGCTGGATCAGGTCCGTCGCCTCGTCGATCAGTACCGCGTCCGCCGCCGACCACTTCACCGACTTCACCGAGCGGGCGGGCTTCGTCCACAGGATCGTCTTCTGCTCCTGCTCGTCGAGCAGGCCGTCCGCGTGCTCGGCCAGGAACTCCGGGTCGCCCAGCAGCCGCAGCACCAGCTTCGCCGGGTCGACGGCCGGCCAGACCGTCTTCACCGCCGCCTTCACCGCGCTGTTGCGGGCCACCGCGTCCTGCACACGGTCGTCCGGCGCCTCCCCGGCCCGCTCCATCCGCACCAGCACGGCATGCGCGACGCGCTGCGGCAGGGCGTCGCGGGCGGCGCCGTAGCGGATGTCGCGGTCGAGCAACTGGCGCACGAGCTCCTCCAGTTCGTACGCCGGAACCCGCCAGCGGCGTGAACCTCGTACGACCACCACCGGCTCGGTGGGCATCGTGACGTGTGCGTAGAGGGCCCTGCGCAGCACCTCCGCCATCCGGGCGTCGCCCTTGACGACCGCCGCCGGCGCGTCGTCAGTGCCGCGCACCTCCACATGCGCCACCAGGTCGTCCACCGTGGCCTGCGCCACCGACAGCTCGCCCAGCGCGGGCAGCACCTGCTCGATGTAGTGCAGGAACGAACGGTTCGGCCCGACGACCAGCGTGCCCGTGCGGGCCAGCCGGTCACGGTGGGCGTAGAGGAGATAGGCGACCCGGTGCAGACCGACGGCCGTCTTCCCGGTCCCCGGACCCCCTGTACGCACACGCTGCCGGACAGCCCGGACCGTACGATCTCGTCCTGCTCGGGCTGGATCGTCGCGACGATGTCCCGCATCGGGCCGACACGCGGACGCTCGATCTCCCGCTGGAGCAGCTTGCTCGTGGTCACTGCCTCGGCCGGGTCGGACAGGTGCTCGTCCTCGTACGCGGTGAGGTCGCCACCCGTGTAGCCGAAGCGGCGGCGCAGCGCGATGTCCAGCGGGTCCTTCCTGGACGCCCGGTAGAACGGCTGCGACACCGGCGCACGCCAGTCGATCACCATCGGATCGCCGTCGGCGTCGTGCACATGCCGGCGCCCGATGTAGAAGCGCTCCCCTCGGCTCCTTCGGCCCGTGCCGCGCCGGGAGCGTGCAGATAGTCGAGGCGGCCGAAGAACAGCGGGGTGTCGCTGAGGTCGGCCAGCGCCTTGATCCGCTCCTCGATCTGGTGCCCGAGCACGGCCGCGTTGACCCAGTTCGCGGTGACGTCGCTGATGTCGAGGGCCTCGACGTCCTCGCGCATGCCGCGCAGCGCCGAACGGGAGGCGGCGAGGTGGGAGCGTTCGCGGGCCAGCGGGTCGTCCGCGAGGGTGTTCGCCGGACCGTCTGCGGGTTGGTCTGCCGGGGTGGACGCGGACATGGGGGTGCCTCCGGGGGAACTGCGGCCGAGGATGCTGCGGACTTACCGTCCGGTTTCCGTCCGGACGGCGGCGCTCCATGAGGGGAGGCGGGAGAGAGCGGAGATTCTAGGACGCGGAACCGGCACGGTCCAAACGGTTTCCGCGCCGGACGGGGTGGACCAGGCCCGTGGCCGCGCCGCTCAGCCGGCGCGGGGCGAACCGTCCGCCGTCCCGCGCGCCGGGCGCGTCGGCCGGCCGTCGCGCCGGTCCCGTGGTCAGCGGGGCGAGCAGCGCGAGCCGCTCGGCGTCCCCGGTCGGGCCGTTCCCCTAGGGGGCGGCCCGTCCTGCCTGAGGGCTACGAGTCGTTCCGGAGGCGTACCCGGGGGACCGGGAATCGGTCTCCTGGGCCGATACCCGTACCGGGGCCGAAGCGCGACCATGGATACATGAGCGCAGCAACCATCCACCCCGCACCGCCGGTCCGCCCGGCCGGCGCGACCCCGGTGCGAGGCAGCCATCCGCACCGCCTCGGTGACGCCCTGCGCGCCGTCAAGGTGTTCCTCGGCGCCGCCTTCGACGTGGTCGTGCTCGGCGAGTACGGCGAGGAGGCGGGCGTCCGACGCAGGTAGGCGGCACCCCCGCTAGAGCTGTTCCTGCTCCGGCTTCGTGTACAGGACCTCGCGGGCCTGCTCGGCCGCGCGGGTGATCGCCTCCGAGATGAAGTCGAGGTAGCGGGCGACGTTCTCCAGCCGTGTCGCGGCCGGTGTGCCGCGCCCCATGACGTCGACGCCCTGCCGTGAGGTCTCGGCGACCTGGGCGGTGGACAGGGCGCTGGCCATCATCGACTGGTGCCAGATGTCGTCGTCGACGACGTAGCGCTCACGGCGTCCTTCCGGGCGTTCCCGGCGGACGAGCCCCTGGCTCTCCAGGAACGCGACCGCCTTGGAGACCGACGCCGGGCTGACATCGAGGCGCTGGGCGAGTTCGGCGGCGGTGAGGCTGCCGCTGTCGGTGAGGGTCAGACAGGCCATGACCCTGGCCATCATCCTGGGCGTGCCCGACGCGATGAAGACGGTGGTGAGCGTCTCCTCGTACTCGCGCACGGCCTCCGGGTCCCGTCCGTGCTGGTCCACCGGCGCATTCGCCCCCGGAGCGCCGCCCGCTTGCGCCGGTGCGCCCGGCGTTCGGTGGCGCGGTGGGCGAGGTCCGCCCGGTAGGCGGTGGGGCCACCGTTGCGTATCACCTCCCGCGTGACCGTCGAGGTCGGGCGGTCGAGACGCCGGGCGATCTCCGCGTAGGCGAGGCCGTCGGCCAGCCCCAGGGCGATCTGCTGACGTTCCTGCTGAGTGAGCCTGCCTCCGGGCAACGCGGTCTCCTTCAGGGTGCGTGAAGCCGTCAGTATAGCGTTCATTTTCAATCCATTGCAACGAATGCGCCTAGGTGTGTTGCGTTGCCTTCCAGATCGTTGCAACGATATTTCTACTGTGAGCTGCAATAACAATTTTCCCATGCAATGAATGCGTTGCTCTAATCGTGAACGCAACGTAGCGTTTCCGGTGTCAGAAACAACGGCACCTCAAGGGAGCGCACCATGCGATTCGACACCCCCACCCCGTCTCGGTCACCCTCGACATCCCCGCCGGCCGTATCCGCCTCATCGCCGCCGACCGGGCCGACACCGTGGTCGAGGTCCTGCCCGCGGACGCCACGAAGAGCCGCGACACCAAGGCGGCGGAGCGGACCCGTGTCGAGTACGGCGCGGGTGTCCTGCGGATCGGGGCGCCGCCCGCGAAGAACCAGCTCCTCGGCCCGTCCGGATCCGTCGAGATCACCGTCCAGCTGCCCACCGGCTCCCACCTCGAGGCGAAGACCGGCGGCGCCGAGTTCCGGGGCGTCGGCCGGCTCGGCGACATCGCCTTCGAGGGCGCGCTCGGTCCGGTCAAGGTCGACGAGGCGGCGAGCGCCCGCCTCGCCGTCCTCGCCGGCGACGTCACGGTCGGCCGGCTGGCCGGCCCGGCGGAGATCAGCACCCAGAAGGGCGACATCCGCGTCACCGAGGCCGTACGCGGCAAGGTCACCCTGCGCACCGAGCACGGCGACATCTCCATCGGCGCCGCCCGCGGAGTCTCCGCCGCCCTCGACACCGGCACCGGCCACGGCCGGGTCCACAACGCGCTCGAGAACACCGGCACCGCCGACCTGACCGTGCACGCGACCACCGCCTACGGCGACATCACCGCCCGCAGCCTGTGACCCTCCGAAGGAGAACTCCCATGACCGGCTTGGCCATCGCGGCGAACGGGCTGCGCAAGTCCTACGGCGACAAGGCCGTGCTCGACGGCATCGACCTGGCCGTCCCCGAAGGCACGATCTTCTCCCTGCTCGGCCCGAACGGCGCGGGCAAGACCACCGTCGTCAAGATCCTCTCCACGCTCGTCACCGCGGACGCCGGTGAACTGCGGGTCGGCGGGCACGACCTCGCCGCCGACCCCCAGGCCGTACGCGCCACGATCGGCGTCACCGGCCAGTTCTCCGCCGTCGACGGACTGATCACCGGCGAGGAGAACATGCTCCTGATGGCGGACCTGCACCACCTCTCCAAGCGGGAGGGCAGGCGGGTGAGCGCCGGACTGCTGGAGCGGTTCGACCTGGCGGAGGCCGCGAGCAAGCCCGCCTCCACCTACTCCGGCGGTATGAAGCGCCGCCTCGACATCGCCATGACCCTGGTCGGCGGCCCGCGGATCATCTTCCTCGACGAGCCGACCACCGGCCTCGACCCCCGCTCCCGTCACACCATGTGGCAGATCATCCGGGAACTGGTCACGGGCGGCGTCACCGTCTTCCTCACCACCCAGTACCTGGAGGAGGCCGACGAACTCGCCCACCGCATCGCCGTACTGCACGACGGCACGATCGCCGCCGAGGGCACCGCCGACGAGCTCAAGCGGATCGTCCCCGGCGGACACGTCCGGCTCCGCTTCACCGACCCGGCCGCGTACCGGAAGGCCGCCTCCGCCCTGCGCGAGGTCACGCGGGACGACGACGCCCTCACCCTGCGGATCCCCGGCGACGGCAGCCAGCGCGAACTGCGCGCCGTCCTCGACGCCCTCGACTCCGCCGGCGTGGAGGCGGACGAACTGACCGTGCACACCCCGACCTCGACGACGTCTTCTTCGCCCTGACCGGCGGCGCCGCCGTCCCCGCCCAGCCCAAGGAGGCCGTCCGATGAGCAACCTCGCCCTCGCCGTGCGCGACTCGTCCACGATGCTGCGCCGCAATCTCCTGCACGCCCGGCGCTACCCGTCGCTCACCCTGAACCTGCTGCTCACGCCGGTCATGCTGCTGCTGCTCTTCGTCTACATCTTCGGCGACGTGATGAGCGCCGGCCTCGGTGACGGGGCGGGCGGCCGGTCCGCCTACATCGCCTACATCGTGCCGGGCCTGCTGTTGATGACCATCGGCTCCACCACGATCGGCACCGCCGTCTCCGTCTCCATGGACATGAACGAGGGCATCATCGCCCGCTTCCGCACCATGGCGATCCACCGGGGCTCCGTGCTCGTCGGACACGTCATCGGCAGCGTGCTGCAGTCGGTCGCCAGCGTGATTCTCGTCGGCGCCGTCGGCGTGGCCATCGGCTTCCGCTCCACGGACGCCACCGCCCTGGAGTGGCTCGCGGCGTTCGGACTGCTCGTCCTGTTCGCCCTGGCGCTCACCTGGATCGCCGTCGGCATGGGCCTGATCAGCCCGAACGCCGAAGCGGCCAGCAACAACGCGCTGCCGCTGATCCTGCTCCCGCTGCTGTCCAGCGCCTTCGTCCCGGTCGACGGGATGCCGGGCTGGTTCCGTCCCATCGCCGAGTACCAGCCCTTCACCCCGGCCATCGAGACCCTGCGCGGGCTGCTGCTCGGCACGGAGATCGGCCACAACGGCTTGCTGGCCGTGGCCTGGTGCGTGGGCCTCGCGGTCCTCGGCTACTTCTGGGCCACCGCCAAGTTCCAGCAGGACCCGAAGCGGTAGCCCCACGACGAGGGCGGCGCACTCCGACACGGAGTGCGCCGCCCTCGTCTGAGTACACGCACACGCCCCCGGTTGAGTACCCGCGCCGGTGCGCCGGCCACCGCCGGCCCGCTTCACTGACCGTATGAGCCACTACCACGCGATCGCCCCCGCGCCCCGGTCCAGCGGTACCGGGCCGACCGGGACCCCCGCGCCTGGGTGGCGCCCGCCGTCGTCACCGCGCTCGGGGCGCTGCTGGCACCCGCGGCGTTGCTGCTCGGCGGGCTGTCCGTCATGGCGACCGACAGCTGCGGCCCCGACGACTGCTCGCAGGCGCTGACGACCACCCTCAGCGTGATCTTCGGGACCCTGTTCTTCGGGGCATCCTCGCGGCGGGGGCCTGGCTCGCCTCCTGGCTGCTGCCCTGGACCCGCCGCTGGTCGGTGCCGCGGATCTGGCTCGCGGTCCTGTCCCTGCTGCCCTGGCTGTTCGTCCTGATGCTGGTGTTCACCCTGCCCGAGGGCTGAACGCGGGTCAGCCGTCGGTCAGCAGCTCGTCCGCGTCCATGATCCGGTAGGCGTACCCTGCTCCGCCAGGAACCGCTGGCGGTGCGCCGCGAAGTCCTGGTCGATGGTGTCGCGGGCGACCACCGAGTAGAAGTGGGCCTTGTGCCCGTCCGCCTTCGGCCGCAGCACCCGGCCGAGCCGCTGCGCCTCCTCCTGCCGGGACCCGAAGGTGCCCGACACCTGGACGGCGACCGTCGCCTCCGGCAGGTCGATGGAGAAGTTCGCGACCTTGGAGACCACCAGGACGCTGATCTCGCCCCGCCGGAACGCGTCGAACAGCTTCTCCCGCTGGGCGTTCGACGTCTCCCCTTGATCACCGGCGCGTCCAGATGCTCGCCCAGCTCGTCCAGCTGGTCGATGTACTGCCCGATGACGAGGATCTGCTGCCCCGCGAACCGCCGGACGATCGCCTCCGTCACCTTCTGCTTGGTCGCCGTCGTCGAACAGAAGCGGTACTTCTCCTCCTGCTCGGCCGTCGCGTACGCCAGCCGCTCCGATTCGGTGAGGCTGACCCGGACCTCCACACAGTCGGCCGGGGCGATGTAGCCCTGCGCCTCGATCTCCTTCCACGGCGCGTCGAACCGCTTCGGGCCGATCAGCGAGAACACGTCCGACTCCCGCCCGTCCTCCCGTACGAGGGTCGCGGTCAGGCCGAGCCGCCGCCGGGCCTGGAGATCGGCGGTGAACTTGAAGACGGGCGCGGGCAGCAGATGCACCTCGTCGTAGAGGATCAGGCCCCAGTCCCGGAGTCGAACAGCTCCAGATGGGGGTAGACGCCCTTCCGCTTCGTCGTCAGCACCTGGTACGTGGCGATGGTGACGGGGCGGATCTCCTTGCGCGTCCCGCTGTACTCGCCGATCTCGTCCTCGGTCAGCGACGTCCGCTTCACCAGCTCGTGCTTCCACTGCCGGGCCGAGACGGTGTTGGTGACCAGGATCAGCGTCGTCGACTTCGCCTGCGCCATCGAACCGGCGCCGACCAGAGTCTTGCCCGCGCCGCACGGCAGGACGACCACACCGGAGCCGCCGTGCCAGAAGTTCTCCACGGCCTGCTTCTGGTACGGGCGCAGCGCCCACCCGTCCTCGACCAGCTCGATGGGGTGCGCCTCACCGTCCACGTACCCGGCGAGGTCCTCGGCCGGCCAGCCCAGCTTGAGCAGCGTCTGCTTGATCTGCCCGCGCTCCGAGGGTGCACGAGCACCGTGTCCGGGTCGATCCGGGCGCCGACGAGCGGGGCGATCCGCTTGGAGCGCAGCACCTCCTCAAGGACCGGCCGGTCGGTGCTGGTGAGGACGAGCCCGTGCGCCGGGTGCTTGACCAGGCTGAGCCGGCCGTAGCGGTCCATGGTGTCGGCGATGTCGACGAGCAACGCGTGCGGCACCGGGTAGCGGCTGTACTGCACCAGCGCGTCGACGACCTGCTCAGCGTCGTGTCCGGCCGCCCGCGCGTTCCACAGGCCGAGCAGGGTCACCCGGTAGGTGTGGATGTGCTCGGGCGCCCGCTCCAGCTCGGCGAACGGCGCGATGACACGACGGCAGTCGTCGGCCTGCTCGTGATCGACCTCGAGAAGCAGAGTCTTGTCGGACTGGACGATGAGCGGACCATTCACGCGCGGCTGCCTTTCTGCGACGGGCTCGGCACGGCACTGCACGGCCAAACGTCCAGTTTGCCTGATCGCGCGCGCCAGTGGTCCCGGGCGGGCGGGGCGGCTTCGGCGCGGGCGGCGTGAGCCTGTTAACCAAGCCGGTCCCGAGCGGGCCGGACCGCCTCGACGCGGGCGGCGTGAGCCTTTCACCAGGCCGCCCGCGCCGAAGCCGCCCCGACGGTTCAGCCGTCGTCGTCCGCCAGCTCCGCGACCCCCGTGATCCGGTGCAGCGGATACGTCCGTACCTCGTCCGCCGTGTGGTCGTACGCCGTGACGAAGCCGCCCTCGACCCGCACCGGGGCGATGACGCGCTGGCTGGCGCCGCCCTCGGCGTTGACGTAGCCGATCCACAGCGCCTCGCCCGTGAGCACGGCGGCCTGCATGGTGGCCAGGGTCTCCGCCGCGGACGTACAGGGCAGCTCCCCGCCGGAGCCCTCCCCGCGGACGGTTTGCGTGGCGCGGTGGAGGCGAGGTCACCGGCGCGGATGGCGCGCAGCGCCGCCGTGAGCAGGGTGTCGTCGGGGACCGGCGGCCCGTCCGGCACCGGCGCGGGAGGGTGCGCGGCGGGGTGCGGTGGGCGTCGGCGCGGGCGATCACCACATCACCCTCCGCCGACTCGGCGGCCGGCGCGAACCCCATCGCCCGCAGCCCCTCCAGCAGCCCCGCGGGATCGGCCCGTGCCGCCAGCACCGTCGGAGCCAGCCGCCGCAGCCCCAGCCCCGCCGCCCGCTTGTCGGCGAGGATCTCGCTGAGCACGGCGTCGTCGTCGCAGCGCACATACGCCGACGCCGCGCCCACCCGCAGATGCCCGTGCCTGCGGGCGACGTCGTCGATGAGATACGCGAGCGGCTGCGGCACCGGCGTACGGGAGTGCGCGGCGAGGAACGCGTGCAGGTCGGAGGCGGCCCGGCCGGCGTCCAGGGCACGCCGTACCGAACCGGGCGTGAACCGGTAGACGGTCGCGCCACCCTTCGACTCCACGTCCGCGAGAACCCCCAGCATGTCGGCGAGCGGCCGCTCCAGCGGACCCGGCGCCACCGCCGTCAGATCGGCCTGCAGCAGCACATGGTCCAGCGGTTCGGGCAGCAGCGGCGCCAGCAGCCGGGCGGCGGCCGCACCGGCCGCACCCCGCTCGGCGGGGGACAGCGCGGGCGCCGGCGGGGCCGGCCTGTGGTGCACGGGCAGCTTGTCGCCCGGCCCCTCGGGCGCCGCCTCCGTACGCCGGGCCGGGGGCGCGCCGATCAGCGCCCGCCCCTGCGTGGACAGCGCGCCACGCCCGGTCACCCCGAGCATCTCCGCCTCGGTGAGCGTCCACCGCGCGATCCGCGCCCGCAGCTCGTCACCCTCCCTCGGCGGCCGCTCCCAGCGCAGCCGGGCCAGCACCGACTCGGCGGACGGGGCGGCCCCTCCGGCAGCCCGGCCAGCAGCGTCAGCACCCGGTGCCGTACCTCCGGGGCCGCCGAACGGTCCAGGCCCGGACCCAGCGCCGACAGCGTGCGGTCCTTCGCGTCCCGCCCGCCCACCAGCCCCGCCGTCCGGGTCGCCGCCAGCCACGCCCCGGCCAGCGTCGCCCACCGCTCGGCGGCCGGCGCCTCGCGCCACTCGTCGTACGCCGGCGTCGCCGCGTACCGCTCGTCGGCCTCCCCGTCGGACGCCAGCAGCCCGGCCGCGTAGGCCAGTTCGACCCAGAACGCGGCCGTCGGCTCGGACGTGTCCAGGGCGACCGCGGTCCGCTTCAGATCCCGCACGCTCAGCCCGCCCGCCCGCAGCACCGCCGGACCGCCCTCGTGCCAGTCCTTCAGCAGCTCCTCGACGGTCGCCAGCGCCGTGTACGCCTGCCCCGCCGCCGTCGCGTCCACCACCTGCGGGGGTGCGCGGCCGTCGCCTCCACCGGCGGCGGCGACGGCTCCGGCGCCCGGTGCGCCCGCCCCGCCCGCAGCCGCAGCGCCACCTCACGCGGCAGGACCACCGTCCCCGGCGCCGTCGGCAGCAGCAGCCCCGGTCCAGCAGCCAGCGCAGCCGCGCCGCCGGATCGGCCGTCACCTGCCCGTACGGCGGCCCCACACCAGCCGCTCCAGCACCGCCACGGACTCGGCCGGCGCCTCGTCGAGCAGCGCGGACATCCGCTCCGGGTCACTGAACAGGGCGGACAGCGCCGTCACCGCGGACACCGAGTCATGCGTGGACGCCAGCCCCGCCGTCGCCACGATCTCCTGGATCCGCCCCGGCGACATCCCCGCCGTCGCCTCCCGCACCGTCGGGCCGAGGCCGGTCGGCGACGGATGCTGCGGCGACGGCGACAGCAGCTCCCAGGCGGTCCGGATCAGCCGCAGCCGGTCGTCGCCGCCCCACACCAGCGCCTGCTCGCGCAGCACACCGAGCGTGTGCGGCAGCGCGGCGGCGACCACCGGGTCGCCGTCGTCACCCGCCAGCAGCCCGAGCAGCTCCTCGTACGACGCCGGCTCCCCGGCCACGGCCAGCGCCTGCGCCGTCTGCAGCGCGAACCGGTCCAGCCGCTCCAGCGCCCGGACGACCGAGGCACGGGTGCCGGCCCGGGTGGCGAGCTGGGTGAGATCGGTCGGCACGGGCGTGATGAGGTCCGGCCGGCTGCGCAGCAGCGCCGCCAGGGCCGCGTCGTCCCGTCCCCGGAGTGCCTCGGCGAGGGATCGGGGGCCGCCGCGGGCTTCTCCTCGGTGCTCATCCGCCTCACGTTAGCGGGTGGATACGTCCGTGGCGTGCCGGGAGTTGGTAACGTCGGGCGACGGTGTCGAGGCGCATCCGTCCCGGAGGGGACTTCGTGGGAATCGAGAGCGACCAGGTCGTCTACGAGTATCTGGGCCGCGTCGGCGACGTGGCCCAGCAGCGGCAGTTGCCGTCGGCGGCACGGATGCGGCTGGTCGCCGAACTGCGCGACGAGATCGACCGGCGCAGGGCGAAGGCGGTGGTCGACTCGCCCGCGGCGGTCCGCCGCATCATCACCCGCCTCGGCACGCCGACGGACGTCGTGGCGGCGGTGGAGTCCCCATCCGGGGACGAGCCGGTACCGCGGGGCGCCGCGGTGCCGGTGCAGCGGGAGAAGAAGGCGCCGCGCCCCCGCCCGGTCGACGTTCCGTCGCCGTCGCCGTCGCCGTCGCCGCCGCACCGGGCCGGGATGGACGAACTCGGCGACAGTTCGACGCAGCCCGACTGGTGGCGGGTGGACAGCAGTCCGTTCGGGGCCGGGGACGACGTGCCGGGTTTCGTCGGAGGGTCGAGATCCCCGAACTTCTGAAGCAGCCCCCGGCGGCGGAGCGGGACCCGGCGCCGAAGCCGTCCCCTCCCACCGAGGAGGAACCCCCACGACCCCCTGCGCCGCCGCCTGCTGCGCCTCCTCCCGGCGCTGGAGCAACCCGCTGCTCCTGCTCGCGGCCGTGCTGCTGATCGTCGGGATCGTGATCGACTGGCGGGCCCTGGTGCTGGGCTGGCTCATCGTCTACGCCTCCCGCCGCCTGACCCAGGCGGAGATCAAATGGGCGGTGGCCGTCATCCCCGGCCTGGCCCTCGCGGGCGGCGGGCTGTGGCTCTGGGGGCGGGCCCAGGGCCGCTGGGGCGCGTCCGTCCCGGAGGGCCAGATGAACGCGGCGATGACGGAAACGTGGCCGTGGGTCATCCGCGCGGCGGCCCTGGGCACGGCGGCATTCCTGATCTGGCGCTCCCAACGCGACCGCTGACCCCAGCCCCTCCGGTTTCTCAGCCCCTCCGCTTTCTTAGCCTCTCCGGCGTTTGAGGAGCGGGGTCCGGGGGCAGCGCCCCCGGGGACGGGAACGGGAAGGGGCGGCGGGGGCGATCAACTCCCCGGGCCGGGCGAGCGCTCACGGCGCCGGCCAGGCGCCGCTGCGCCCACCCGTGCCGCCCCAGCGGCACGACTGCCCGCAGTTGCGGGGAGGGGGTGGGTGACAATGGCCGGTATGGCCATCAGCACCCCGCCCACCGTCGGCTTCGACCTGGACATGACCCTCATCGACTCCCGCCCCGGCATTCGCGCCTGCTACCTCGCCCTGGCAGCCCGCACCGGCGCGTACATCGACGCCGACCTCGCTGTCAGCCGTCTCGGCCCCCGCTCACGGACGAGCTGGGCAACTGGTTCCCGGCCGAGCTGATCGACGAGATGGCGGACCTGTACCGGGAGCTCTACCCGGCGTACGCCATCACCCCCACCCCGCCCTCCCGGGCGCCCGCGAGGCGATAGCCGCGGTACGCGAGGCCGGCGGGCGCGCGATCGTCGTCACCGCCAAGTACGAGCCCAACGCCAAGCTGCACCTCGCCCACCTCGGCATCGAGCCGGACGCGGTGATCGGTGACCTGTGGGCCGAGCAGAAGGCGCTGGCGCTGCGCGAGCACGGCGCCACCGTCTACGTCGGCGACCATCTGGGCGACATACGCGGCGCGCGGGCCGCCGACGCGCTGTCCGTCGCCGTCGCGACGGGCCCGTACGGCACGGAGGCACTCCGCGAGGCCGGCGCGGACGTGGTCCTCACCGGCTTGACGGAATTCCCGCAATGGTTTTCGGCCCGTTACCGCGGCGACTGACCGGAAATCTGTCCCGCCCGGGCCTGCCTCCGCCCCTCCGCGACGGAACGCAGTACTCCTGCCCCCGCCACCACGAATCCGACGGCCATGAGCATGCTCAAGCCGAACATGTACGTCGGAAAGGGCGTCGTACCGAGGAACAGCGGGGCCACTGTGACCAGTGTGGCCACGGCACCGAGGAAGAAGACGATGGCACCGGTACGGACCAGACCGTCACCGGGCGCGCTGGAATTCACTTGGGTTTTGTCACGCACCGCACCAGGGTAGTTCCCTGCGCGAAGGAACAACCGGGTGACGTCTTGTCACCTGCCTGATGACCATTAGCCTTGGTAGCGGCGGGTCATCGGGCCCGCCCGAGTGCTATCAAGAGCCGTTTTCCAGAGCAGTATTCCCGACGAGTACGAGGACGAGGACAGACGTGCCCACCGGCAAGGTCAAGTGGTATAGCAGTGAGAAGGGCTTCGGCTTTCTCTCCCGTGACGACGGCGGCGACGTCTTCGTGCATTCCTCGGTCCTCCCCGCCGGAGTCGAGGCCCTCAAGCCGGGCCAGCGCGTCGAGTTCGGTGTGGTCGCCGGACAGCGCGGCGACCAGGCCCTCTCCCTGACCATTCTCGACCCGACCCCGTCGGTCGCGGCGGCCCAGCGCAAGAAGCCCGACGAGCTGGCCTCCATCGTCCAGGACCTGACGACCCTGCTGGAGAACATCACCCCGTCCCTGGAGCGGGGCCGCTACCCCGAGCGGGCGGCCGGCAAGAAGATCGCCGGCCTGCTCCGCGCGGTCGCCGACCAGCTCGACGTGTGAGAGGTCAGGGAAACCGCAGCGCGTCCGGGCCGAGGGCCGGTACCAGCCCCTCGGCCGCCGCGCGCGTCAGCAGCCCCCGTACGGCCGCGTAGCCGTCCTCGCCGAGACCGGCCGTGAACTCGTTGACGTACAGCCCGATGTGCTGGTCGGCGACGGCCGGGTCCATCTCCTGGGCGTGCTCCATGACGTACGGACGCGGCACCTCGGGCTCGTCCCACGCCATCCGTACCGATGTGCGGATGGCGTCGGCGAGCCCGGTCAGCGTCTTCTCGCCCAGCGACCGCTTCGCGATGATCGCGCCCAGCGGGATCGGCAGCCCCGTGGTCCGCTCCCAGTGCTCACCCATGTCGGCGAGCTTGTGCAGGCCGTACTCCGGATAGGTGAAGCGTGCCTCGTGGATGACGAGCCCCGCGTCCACCTTGCCGTCCCGTACGGCGGGCATGATCTCGTGGAACGGCATCACCACGATCTCGCCCACCCCGCCGGGGACGATCTCGGCCGCCCACAGCCGGAACAGCAGATACGCCGTCGACCGCTCGCTCGGCACGGCGACCGTACGGCCGGTGAGGTCCGCCCCGGCCTCGCGGGTCAGCACCAGCGGCCCGCAGCCCCGCCCCAGCGCGCCCCCGCAGGGCAGCAGCGCGTACGAGTCGAGGACGTACGGCAGCACGGCGTACGACACCTTCAGCACATCCAGCTCGCCGCGCTCGGCCATGCCGTTGGTGATGTCGATGTCGGCGAAGGTGACGTCGACGGCGGGCGCGCCGGGGACACGGCCGTGGGCGAGGGCGTCGAAGACGAAGGTGTCGTTCGGGCAGGGGAGTAGGCGATCCGCAGCGGCTGCTCAGGCGTGGTCATCGGGGTGGTCATGCTGATTCCAACTCTCCAGGACGGGCGCGAGCTTCCCGAAGCCCTCGGTGAGGGCGCTCAGGGCGTCGCCGATGCGCCAGGCGGCGCGGTCGCGCGGGCCGACGGGGTTCGACACCGCCCGCACCTCCAGCACGGGAAGGCCCTGGGCGACGGCCGCCTCCGCCACGCCGAAGCCCTCCATGCCCTCCGCGAGGGCGTCCGGGTGCCGGGCGCGCAGTGCGGCGGCGCGGGCGGCGGTGCCGGTGACGGTGGAGACGGTCAGGACGGTGCCCCGGCGGGCGCCCGTCACCCGGACGGCCTCCCGCACGAGGGACTTCGGCGGGTGGTGGGCGATGTGCCCGAAGCCCAGTTCGGTGACGGGGAGGAAGCCGTCCGCGGTCTCGGCGCCGAGGTCGGCCGCGGCGATCGTGCCGGAGACGACGAGCGAGCCGACCGGCGCCTCGGGCAGGAAGCCCCGCCGATACCGGCGCAGACGACGAGACCGTAAGGGTGCCGCCGAGCGCGGCGGCGGTCAGCGCGGCGGCCGTGGAGGCGGCGGCCGCGGCGGGGCCGACGCCGGCGGCCAGCAGATCGCACCCGCCGCCCGTGCGGACCAGGTTCACCCCGGGCAGGCGCACCCGCTCGGCGTCCCCGGGGAACGCCTGGGTCACCGCGTCCCGCTCGACGGGGACCGCGGTGGCCACGAGAACGCGTGCCGGTGACGTGATCAGTCGTCCGACTTCTTCAGCCGGAAGGACCACAGACCCGTCGCGGCCGCCTCGCCCTCCTTGATCGACACGAGGGTCGAGTCGCCCTGGGCGCCGTACTGGGCGTTGAAGAAGACGCTGCCCGGGATCTCCTGGTAGGTCTTCTTGCTGGACTCGACCAGCGGCTGACCGTTCAGCAGGATGGTCCAGCCGTTGTCGGCGATGTCCGGGTCCACGCCGAAGCGGACGGCCTTGGTGGGGTCGACGCTGATCTCGTCGATGCCCTTGTCCTGGAGGCACTTGTTGAGCGCCTCGGTGTTCAGGGCCTTGCCCTCGCCGCCGCAGGTGGCCTCCGAGCTCACCGAGTCGGTGCCCACCGTGATGGTGGCGATCGGCGTCGGCTTGTCACAGGCGGCCAGGACGAGAAGTCCGGCGGACACGGCGCCGGCGACGGCGACGGCCCGGCGGCGTCGCACAGCGCGGTGACTCGGGGCGGCTGCGCCGCGGGGCAACGTGGTCATGGCGGAAGGTTATCGGGCAGGCCCGCCCCTCTCCCCACGTGGGGTACGGCGTGGCCGGAGCGTTACGCCACTCGCGTCCGTCCCGCGTTTCCCTGGCGGGACGAGCGGATCAGGCCCCGGACCGTGGTCAGCCAGCCCGTGGCGACGATCGCCGCGCCCACGGTCAGACCCAGCGGGCCGATGAGGGCATCGCGATGCCGACCGCGCCGCCCAGCACCCACGACATCTGGAGCAGCGTCTCCGAGCGCGCGAACGCCGATGTGCGGACCTGCTCGGGCACGTCCCGCTGGATCAGCGCGTCCAGCGACAGCTTCGCCAGTGCCTGCGCGAACCCGGCGACCGCGGCGAGGCAGGCCACCACCACCGCCCCGAAGAACGCGGCGGCGAAGATCGCCGCCGTCACGACGCACGCCACCACCGTCACGATGATGATCTCGGGGGCGCGGGACCTCAGCCACGCCCCGACCGCCGTACCGAGCGCGTTACCCGCGCCCGCCGCCACACCCACTATGCCCAGGGACACCGCCGCGCTCTGACCGGTCATCGGGTGCTCGCGCAGCAGGAAGGCGAGGAAGAAGATCAGGAAGCCGGTGAGGCAGCGGATGGAGGCGTTGGCGCCGAGCGCGTGGGTGACGGCCGGGCCGACCGTGCGCAGTCCGGGCCGCTTGTCCTGGGACTTGCGGTGCGGGCCGTGCAGATGCCGTTCGTCTGCGGCGAGCAGGGCCACGTCCTCGCCCTTCGCGGAGTCCACCTTCGGTGGCAGCCGGAACGACAGCAGCATCCCCGCCACGAAGAGCGTGAACGCCCCGTAGAGCGGCCAGCGCGGCCCGATCTGCTGAAGGCCCACACCGATCGGCGCGGCGATCCCGGTCGCCAGGAGCCCGCCGAGGGTGACCCGGGAGTTCGCCTTCACCAGGGAGAACGCGGGCGGCAACAGCCGTGGCACGACCGCGCTGCGGACCACCCCGTACGCCTTCGAGGCGACCAGTACGCCCAGGGCGGCCGGATACAGCTGGAGCCCGCCGGTGACGACCACGCCGGACAGCACCAGCGCGAGCAGCGCCCGCGCCAGCATCGCGCCGGCCATGGCGGCGCGGCGGCCGTGCGGGAGGCGGTCGAGGAGCGGGCCGACGACGGGGGCGAGCAGGGTGAAGGGGGCCATCGTGATGGCGAGGTAGAGGGCGACACGGCCGCGCGCCTCGTCCGTCGGCACGGAGAAGAACACGGTGGACGCCAGCGCGACCGTGATCATGACATCGCCGGCGCCGTTCACGCCATGCAGCTCGATCAGTTTGCCGAGCCCGGACTCCCCGGCGCCGTGCGCGTGGGTCGCCCGGCGGATGCCCCGCGCGGTGCCGGTCACCGGCAGGCGCAGGGCGCGCCCGACCGCGCGGAACGGGCCGCGCGCCCGGCTCGTGCCGAAGCGCCGGCCGCTGCCCTTGCCCTCTTTCGGCCCACCGGTCCCGGTGGCGCCCTGGGGTGTCCTCGCGGTAGCCACGACGTCATAGTGCCCCGACAAGCCGGTGTGTAGTGCCCTATCGCCTGGGACGGTGCCGCGGTTCCCGCTGTACGGCGCAATGCCCGGGGTGTCGTACGGATCGGGCCGGTGCACGTCAGCGGTGCCGGACCCGCGACCCGGCAAGGCCAAAAGCGCCCCCGGGGCCCCGAAACCGGCGCGCGGGAGCGGTGGAACAACCGTCGGTGTAGGCCCAGCGCACGGGAACAGGTAGCGTGCGTATCTCAGCCATCCCGCAGAATGGATGGAGGCGCGCCCGAGCACGTCGCGGCGCGGACGTCGACGCGGTCACACTGTCCGCTCCGTCCGCCCCCCGCGCTGGGGAGTGGCGCACTCGTGAGACGGCGTAGGAGAGAAGCGATACCTGTGAGCGCAGCGACAACGCGAAGCCGCACCCCGACCGTCCGTGCGCCGAGGCGGTCGACCTCGCGCGCACCGCAGCCGAGGAGGCCGCCGCGCCCGGGGTCGTGGGCGAGCACGAGGGGCTGATCTCCGAGGGCGACCGGGTCGTCACCCATTTCTTCGGCTGCCGCGAGCCCGGCTACCGCGGCTGGCGCTGGGCCGTGACCGTCGCACGCGCCTCCCGCGCCAAGATCGTCACGATCGACGAGGCGGTGCTGCTGCCCGGCCCGGACGCGGTCCTGGCACCCGAGTGGGTGCCATGGAGCGAGCGGCTCCGCCCCGGCGACATGGGCCCCGGCGATCTCCTGCCCACCGATGCCGAGGATCTGCGCCTGGAGCCCGGCTTCAGCGGCGAGGAGGAGCCGCCGCCGAGTTCCGCCGTGTCGCACGAGATGGCCGACCTGGTGGAGGCGGAGGACGCCGAACTCACGCTCGGCACCCCGGCCCACCTGGCGATGGCCCCGGCCCGCGGCACGATCGCGGCGGTCGCCGAGGAACTCGGCATGCGCCGCGCCCGCGTCCTGTCCCGCTACGGCCTGCACACCGCCGCCGACCGCTGGGAGGACGACTTCGGCGCGAAGACCCCGATGGCACAGGCGGCCCCCGCCTCCTGCGTCTCCTGCGGCTTCCTCACCCCGATCGGCGGCTCCCTGGGCCAGGCGTTCGGTGTGTGCGCCAACGAGTTCTCCCCGGCCGACGGCCGTGTCGTCTCCCTGGCGTACGGCTGCGGCGGCCACTCGGAGGCCGCGGTCATGCCGAAGGCCCCGCAGCCGCCCCCGCCGGTCATCGACGAGACCCGCGTCGACCCTTCCCCCTCCACCCGGCCCCGCAGGACGACACCCCTCGGCGGAGCCGGGGCACGCGTAACGCAGCCCGGGGCGGCACGGTGATCCGGGACCTCTACGCCGTCCGCCTGCTGCCCGCCGAGGAGCCGGGGGCCACGCCCCTGACCGACGAGGAGGAGCGGCGCTTCCGGGCGGTCCTGTTCAGCGAGCTCGGCAACGAGATCGCGGACCGGGGCCGGGCACGCTACCCGGCGTACACACCGGAGGACCGCCGGCGGCTGGTCGACGTCGCGAACCGGCTCACCGCGCACTGGGGCAGGCGGGTGCTGGTGGAGATCGAGGACGAGTGCCGCCTCAGCCTCCGCCTCGCCGACCACGGCGCGACGGACCACGTCACGCCGTGACGGACGGGGCGCGGCTCAGCGCCGCTCCCCGACGTCCTTCATCGAGGTCGGGCCCAGCTGCCTGGCGTCGGCGTACTCCGGCATCGCCATGGGCTTGTCGAAGAGGAAGAACGACTGGTTCGTGCCGACGGTGAACTCCATGTACGCGCCGGTCGTGGCGTCGAAGCCGTAGTACGCGTGGCACATGGAGCCCGCCGAGTAGGTGCCGTCCATGCCGGGCTGCGGCAGGACCGCCACGCCGCTGGACGTGCTCTCCATCCGCTCGGTCGGGGTGAGCATCTTGCAGCGGGGCACGGGCAGGCCCTTCATGACGAAGTACCCGTACTCGCCCTTGGCGTTCTGGATGTAGACGTACGACAGTTTGCCGGGCTTGCCCCAGGTCTCGACCCACTGGTTGATGGCCTCACGGGTCGGCGAGTACTCCATGCGGCCGGCGGGCTGCCGTGCCACGAGCCGGTCGTAGCCGTCCTGCTTGGCCCTGTTCTCCTTGTCCTGGCTGGAGTCGCTGGTACAGGAGGCCAGGCCGAGGCCCAGGGCGAGCACCGGGACGGCTGTCGGACAGATGCGGGCGATCCTGCGCATGGTCGGTTATCCCCTTCCCGGGATCAGTCGGTGCAGGCCGTCTTCTCGGCGGCGGCGTCGAGCCGGTACGGCAGGTCCTTGTCACGGAAGGGCGCGCGGTGCTCCTGGGCGGCCTTCGAGTTGTAGTCGTTGACGGACTCGATCCGCGTCGCCCTGAGGGCGGTGATCGACTGGTCGATCTGGGTCCTGCGGGCCTCCGACGCCGCCCCCGCTCCTGCTGGAGCACCTGGATGGTCCCTTCCGCGTTCTGCACGGCCTCGCACAGGTCGAAGAACTCCTCGTAGGTCGTCAGCCGGAACGCGCCGGACCCGACGGTCCGCTCCCGCTCATCGACCTCGCCCCGGAACGGCGCGGTGATCCATCCGGCACTCCCGAAGGCGAACGCGCCGACCACGTACAGGACCGCCAGTCCGACGACCCCGCACACGAGCCATGTGCCGATCCGTACCCCTTCGCGTAAATCCCCCATCCCGTCTCCCTCTCGACAATACGCCCTCTCTGTAGGATCGTTGAACAATCCTTCCAAAGTGGCAACCCCTCACGCGACGTGAATTCCCGTCAGCCACCTGTCGAACGGCGGGGGATACCGGGTGAGCTCCGATGCGGGCACATCCGTACCCGCCCGGTTTAGGTGAGGCAGTGGAGCGGATCTCCAACGAAATGGCCGGCTCGCCTCGGCTTTGGCGCTCCTCGCATTGGAGAAACGCGCCAATCGCCGGCCGATGGGGCTACCCGGCGCTCAGTCGGAGGGGAACCGCAGTTCGGCCCAGACGGTCTTGCGCGGGAAGCGGTCCTCGGTTACGCCCCAGCGGTCGGCGAGCGCTTCGACCAGCAGCAGGCCCCGGCCGGACTCGGCGTCGGGGAGGCCGGTTGCGGGTCGGGGAGGCGTTCGCCGCGGGTGTCGGTGACCTCGATACGGAGGGTGTCGGCGGCCACGTAGAGCGTGAGCCGGAAGTCTCGTCCCGCGACGCGACCGTGGGTCGCCGCGTTGGCGGCCAGTTCCGCGATGATCTGGCGGGCGGGGTCCACGGGCAGCCCCCAGGAACGCAGTTGGCCTGCTCCCAGTCGCCGGGCTTGGTGGGCGCCGCGTGGCGTGGGGAGAGCAGCGCGGTGAAGTTGCGGACGGGGACGGCCGGTTCGGCGGTTTGCTGATTCACATCTCCCAAGATGGCCGGATTCGCCTACCTTGGTTGGTGACTCAGTGCATGCGTACGGTCACTGTCCGGTGGTTGTCCGGTGCTGTCGGGGCTGTTCCGGCGGTTGGTACGGGCAGGACGCCGGGTGCGTCACGGACGAGGTCGAGGGAGAGGTGCGGTATGACGGCGGTCGAGGCGGAGGCGGGTCGGCTCAGGGAAGAGGCGGACGAGCCCGGTTGGGAGGTGGACCCGGACGACGAGTGGGGTGTCGCGGTCATCACGACCGTGGGTCGGCAGCTGAAGCTGCGGCGCGAGGCGGCGGGGATGCGGGCCGCCGAGTTCGGGCGGATCGTCGGGTACGGCGAGGACATGGTCTACAAGATCGAGGGCGGCAAGCGGATCCCCCGCCAGGAGTTCCTGGACAAGGCGGACGAGACCCTGAACGCGGGCGGCCTCATCGCGGCGACCTGGGAGGACGTGAAGAAGGTCCGGTACCCGAAGACCGTTCGGGCCATGGCCAAGCTGGAGGGGCGGGCAGTTGAAATGGGGGTGTACGTGTGCAACAGCATCAGTGGGTTGCTCCAGACGCCCGACCACGCACGAGCCCTTTTCCAGGCGGCACAGCCGCCTTATGCCCCCGATGACGTGGAGCGGATGGTGGCCGCTCGCATGGAACGAAGGTCTCTCTTCCAGCGGGACCCGGCCCCTTCTCTCAGTTTCGTCCTGGAAGAGGCGACGCTGCAGAGAGAGGTCGGAGGCACAATGGTGTGGCGACAGCAGCTCGAACGCCTGCTTGAGGTGGGGCGCTTGCACAACGTCACGCTTCAGGTGATGCCGACCAAGACCGATGCGCACCCCGGAGTGGACGGCAGGATCGAGGTACTTAAATTCGCGGACGGCACGGCAGTTGGGCGCTCCGACGGTGCGTTCAGCGGGCGCCCGACCTTCGATCCGAGGCAACTGCGCGTCCTGGAGCTGCGGTATGGCACCATCCGGGCGCAGGCGCTCTCTCCCCGGGAGTCGCTGGCCTTCATTGAGCAACTACTGCTGGGAGAAACATGATCCGCGAAATCCCCGCCAGTGACGCACTTGAGCCGACGTGGTTCAAGAGCAGCTACAGCGATGGCACCGACGGCAACTCCTGCGTCGAATTGGCTCTCACCCCGGCACCGTCCACGTCCGCGACTCCAAGGACGTCACCGGCCCCCGCATCACCTTCACCCCGGACACGTGGGCGCGTTTCGTCCCGTACGCCTCCGAAGGCTGAGCACAGCGTCTGGTCCGCTGGCCTTCCTCGAGCATCTGCTGGGAGAAACATGATTCGCAAGGCATCCACCGGGGACGCCTCCGAACTGGCGTGGTTCAAGAGCAGCCATAGCGGCGGTACCGACGGCGAGTCCTGCGTCGAACTCGCCGCCACCCCGGAACCGTCCACGTCCGCGACTCCAAGGACGTCACGGGCCCCCGCATCACCTTCACCCCGGACACGTGGGCGTCCTTCGTTCCGTACGCGTCCCGGGGCTGAATCGAGGGCGACCCCGAGAGCGGCGTGGAGCCGTTCTCGGGGTCGCGTGGGTGGGCCAGGAGCCTGGGTCAGAGGTTGACGCCGTTGGCGCGGAGGAAGGTCGCCGGGTTGATGGCGGAGCCGTAGTTCGGGGTGGTGCGGATCTCGAAGTGCAGGTGGGGGCCGCTGGAGTTGCCGGTGTTGCCGGACAGGGCGATCTGCTGGCCGGTCTTGACGATCTGGCCGGCCTTCACGTGCACCGAGGACAGGTGGGCGTACTGGGAGTACTTGCCGTTGCTGTGCTTGATGACGACGGCGTTGCCGTACGCGGGGCCGTCGCCGGCGCCGTTGCCGCCGGCCTTGACGACGGTGCCGCCGTGGACGGAGACGACCGGGGTGCCGGTCGGGACGGCGTAGTCCTGGCCGGAGTGCTTGGAGGCCCACATGCCGCCGTTCGCGGCGTAGCTCGCGGAAAGCGTGTAGCTCTTGACCGGGGAGACCCAGGACGCCTGCTTCTTGGCGGCGGCGGCCTTGGTGGCCTTGGCGGCCTGAGCCTTCGCGGCCTGCGTCTTCGCGGCCTCGGCCTGAGCGGCGGCCTGCGCCTGGACAGCGGTGGCGCTGCCGGACACGGCCGAGTTCTCGGCGGCGGCGACCGCGACCCCGGCTCCCAGGACGACCGTGGAGCCCAGGCCGGCGACCAGGACGGCCGCGCGGGTGCGGGTGACGGACGTACGGGGAAACGGGACGTGACGCGCTCGAACATCGAAAACCTCGTGGGGGAGGGGGCGGGGAATGCCATCCGCGGAACGAGTCCGTGCCGCGCTGGCTGTTCCAGTGGTAACCGCCCCCGGGCAAAAGCCGCAAAGGTGTGACCTACGACGAAACGTCGTACTTCGGGAGTGAGATCCACGTCTCTTGACGGACGGGCGCAGTCGGGACGAAAGCCCCATTTCAAGCCGATCGGTCGACCTTATGCGCCAAATGTCGGCTTTCTGTGCCTTCGCTTTTCCACTATTGCGGGTAGTGGCCCCCGTTCGGCCTGTGCCGCTTGTCACCGGGCGCCCCGCCCCGATGTGGCCTGGGTCTCCGGGATTCCGGTGGAATCAGCCGCCCAGCAGCTCCAGCGACACCCACAGCGCCACCGTCGACGCCACCAGCGCCGCCGGGACGGTGGCCAGGCCCAGCAGCGTGAAGCGCTTGAGGCTGACCTCGTGGGCGTGGTGGTGGGCGATACGGCGCCACAGGAGGGTGGCCAGGGAGCCCGCGTAGGTGAGGTTCGGGCCGATGTTGACGCCGAGCAGCACCGCGAGGACCGCGCCGGGGCCGGACGGCGCGGCCAGCGGAGCGAGGGCGAGGACCGCCGGCAGGTTGTTGATCAGGTTGGCGAGCACGGCGGCCAGGGCGGCGATGCCCAGCAGGGCCGGGAGGGTCGTGCCGTCAGGGAGGACCGCGCCGAGCGCGTCGTCGAGGCCGTGGTCCAGGACCGCCCGTACGACCACGCCCAGGGCGAGGACGAACGCGAGGAACGGCAGGTCGGCCGAGCGGAGGATCGCCGCCGGGGTGGTGTGGCGGCGGGACAGGGCGCGTACGGCCATCACGGTCGCGCCGGCCGCCGCCGCCCACGCCGGGTTCACGCCGAGCGCGGACGTCACGGCGAACCCGGCGAGCGTGGCGGCCACCGTCACCAGGGCGAAGAGCGGCAGCTCGGGCGGCTGCTCCGGCACCTGCGGCGCGGTCGGCGGCGCGTCCAGGTCGGCGGCGAAGAAGCGGCGGAAGACGGCGTACTCCACGGCGATCGCCACCAGCCACGGCAGCAGCATCAGCGCCGCGAAACGCGTGAAGCTCAGACCCGTCGCCGCGAACGCGAGCAGGTTCGTCAGATTGGACACCGGCAGCAGCAGCGACGCCGTGTTCGACAGATGCGCGCCGGCGTAGACATGGGGTGCCGGGCGGGCGCCCATGCGGGTGGCGGTGGCGAACACCACCGGCGTCAGCAGGACCACGGTGGCGTCCAGGCTGAGCGCCGCGGTGATCAGCGAGGCGAGCGCGAACACGGCACCGAGGAGCCTGCGCGGCCGGTGGCGGGACCAGCGGGCCATCCAGACGCCGCAGGCGCGGAAGAGGCCCTCGTCGTCACAGAGCTTCGCCAGCACCAGTACGGCCGCGAGGAAACCGATCACCGGCCCGAGCCGGGCGGCCTCCTCCCGTACCGCGTCCAGCGGGACCGCGCCGGTCGCGACCACGAGGCCGGCCGCGGGCACCGCGAACGCCGCCTCCGGCCAGCGGAAGGGACGGACGACGGCACACACCAGCACCACGGCCAGGGCGGCGACGGACAGCGACTCGAGCAGCACAGTGCTGATCATCCACAGGGTGCGGCGGGACATGGACACCGCGTCCCCGGGGTGTCGCGGGGCGGTACCTTCGACCTCACGCCGATGAGGGCCGATGAGGAGAGATGAACGTGAGCAAGTTCGTGCGGCCCGCAGCCGAGGGAGCCGATCCGTTCGGTACGGCACGTCTGCGACGCGGAGTCCTGGACGCCTGGGCCACCAGCCCCGCCCGCTTCCGGGAGGACGCCAACGCGGAGGAGGACCTCGTCCTCGGCGGCTACCGGGACCGTCTCGTCGTCGAGCTGGCGCAGAACGCCGCCGACGCCGCCGCCCGGGCCGGCGTACCGGGCCGGCTGCGGCTCACCCTGCGCGAGGGCGTCCTCGTCGCCGCGAACACCGGCGCACCCCTGGACGCGGCCGGTGTCGAGTCGCTGTCCACGCTGCGGGCCTCCGCCAAGCGGGACGCCCCGGACCGGGCCGTGGGACGGTTCGGCGTCGGATTCGCCGCCGTGCTCGCCGTCACCGACGAGCCCGCCGTCGTCGGCCGGCACGGCGGCATCCGCTGGTCCCTGGCCGAGGCGCGGGAGCTCGCGGGCGACACCGCCCGGCACAGTCCCGGCCTGGGCGACGAGGTCCGCCGCCGGGACGGGCACGTACCGCTGCTGCGGCTCCCGTTCGCCGCCGAGGGCACCGCGCCCGGCCCGTACGACACCGCCGTCATCCTGCCCCTGCGGGACACCGCCGCCGCCGACCTCGCCGAGCGGCTGCTGAACGCCGTCGACGACGCCCTGCTGCTCGCCCTGCCCGGCCTGGAAGAGGTCGTCGTCGAGACCGGGGACGCCGAGCCCCGCACGGTGAGCCGCCGCACGGAGGACGGACTCACCGTCGTCGAGGACTCCAGGGACGGCACCACCCGCTGGCGCACCGCCGCCGCGCACGGCCCGCTCACCCCGGACCTGCTCGCCGACCGGCCGGTCGAGGAACGGCTTCGGCCGTACTGGTCGGTCACCTGGGCCGTCCCCGTGGACTCGGACGGCACCCCGCCCGGCCCCGCACCAGCGCCGTCGTCCACGCGCCCACCCCGAGCGACGAGCCCCTCGGCGTGCCCGCCCTCCTCATCGCGTCCCTCCCGCTGGACTCCACCCGCCGGCACGCCGCCCCCGGCCCGCTCACCGACTTCCTCGTACAGCGCGCCGCCGACACCTACACCGGGCTCCTCGCCGACTGGCGCCCGGTGACCGCCGGCATCATCGACCTCGTGCCCGGCCCGCTCGGCAAGGGCGAACTGGACGGCGCCCTGCGCCAGGCCATCCTCGAACGGCTGCCGCGTACGTCCTTCCTGCCGCCCGCCCTGGAGCACGAGGACGACTCCGAACTGCCCGAGTCCCTGCGGCCCCGGGACGCCGAGGTCGTCGAGAGCGCGGGCGCCGACACCGTACGGGTACTGGCCGAGGTCCTGCCCACCCTGCTGCCCGCCGGGCTCGAACGCCGGGCCGAGCTGCGCACGCTGGGGTCGCCCGGGTGCCGCTCACCGACGCGATCGACCGGCTGGCCGGTCTGGAGAAGTCCCCCGACTGGTGGCGGCGGCTGTACGACAGCCTCGCCGGGGTCGACCCCGACCGGCTGTCGGGGCTGCCGGTGCCGCTGGCCGACGGCCGGACGACGATCGGGCCCCGGCAGGTGCTGCTGCCCGGCACGGAGGCCGCCCGGATCGACCCCGAGACGCTGGCCCGGCTCGGGCTGAAGGTCGCCCACCCGGACGCCGCCCACCCCTGCTGGAGAAGCTCGGCGCGCTCCCCGCCACCCCGCGCGCCGTCCTCACCACCCCCAGGTGCGGGCCGCCGTCGCCGCCTCGCTGGACGACGAGGGCGGGCTGAACTGGGAGGAGGACACCCCGGACGCCGAGGAACTCGCCGACACCGTGCTCGCGCTGGTGCGCGACGCGGGGCTCGAACCCGGTGACGAGCCCTGGCTGGGCGCGCTCGCCCTCCCCGACGAGGACGGCGGACTCTCCCCGGCCTGCGAACTCGTCTTCCCCGGCGGGCCGTTCGCCCAGGTCATGCGCGAGGGCGAACTCGCCGCCGTGGACGGCGAACTGGCCGGCAGGTGGGGCGAACAGCCGCTCGCCGCCTGCGGGGTGCTGGTCGGCTTCGCGCTGATCCGCGCCACCGACGTCGTCCTCGACCCGGACGAGCTGGACCCCGCGAAGGGGACTTCGCCGAGCCGGACGACGCGGGTCTGCTGGACGCCGTGGACGTGTGGAGCGAGGACGTCCTAGACCGCTTCCCGGACAGCCCCGTCCCGCCCGTCGCCACCGAGATCGTCGCCGTGCGCGACCTCGACCTCGTGGACGACGACCGGTGGCCCGAGGCCCTCGCCCTGCTGTCCCGTCCCCGCTGCGCGACGCGCTCGTCCAGCCGGTCCGCATCCTGCTGCACGACGGCACCCACGAGGTCGTACGGCCGTACACCGCGTGGTGGCTGCGCGGGCACCCGGTGATCGGCGGGCGGCGCCCCGCCGGACTGCGCGCGGCCGGCGGCGACCCGCTGCTGCGCGGCCTGTACGACGAGGCCGACGCCAGCGGGTTCGAGGACGAGCAGGTGCTGCGGGCGCTGGGCGTACGGACGTCGGTGGCCGCGCTGCTGGACGAACCGGGCGGTGCGGCGGAACTGCTGGACCGGCTCGCCGACGCCGGACGGCCGGTCACGGGGCCCAGCTCCACGCGCTCTACAGCGCGCTGGCCGAGCTGGACCCCGAGCGGGTGACCCTGCCGGACGATCTGCGGGCCGTGGTCGACGGGCGGGTGGAGGTGGTGGACGCGGCGGACGCGGTGGTCGTCGACTCGCCCGACCTGCTGCCGTTCACCTCCGGTGTGCCGCTGCTGCCGGTCCGGCCGGCGCGGGCCGCCGAGCTGGCGGAGCTGTTCCAGGTGCGGCGGCTGAGCGAGTCCGTCACCGGGGAGGTGGACTCCGAGGGCGCGGAGCACGACGTACCGGAACCGGTGCGGGTGCTGCTGGGGTCGCGGACCCCGGCCGTGTACGTCGAGCACGAGGAACTCGTCGTGGACGGCGTGGAGATCGACTGGCGGCTGACGGACGACGGGATTCCGCACGCGGCGACGCTGGAGGGCGTGGCGGCGGGGCTCGCCTGGGCGGCCGGCCAGTGGCCGCGCCGCTTCGAGGTGGCGGCGCTGCTGGAGGATTCGTCCCGCACGGACGAACTGGCCCGGGACCGCTGGTTCGACTGACCCTCCCGGGGCCCGACGACTGACCGTCCGGGCCCAGCGGCGGACCATCCCCGGCCCAGCGGCGGACCCCGCCCTCGCGAGGGACGTTCTTGGCGAATCCGCCGGGCGACCGCCAGGCACCCACTCCGCATCACGATGGGAGCGTTTCTCCCGGAGAAGTACCGCGCAGGCGGCGTCACGCTTGGAGAAACGCTCCCATCACCGAGCGGTGACTGGATTCGCCAACAGCATCTCGCGAGGGGCGGGGTGATGCCGCCGGGCGCGGGTCCGGGCTTCCGTCCCCGGGCCGCCTATGGCCGGGGACTGGTCGGTCGGCCCTCGGCCGCCTGCGGCTGGGACCGGGTTTCCGGCCCCGCCCGTAGGCGCCGGCCCGCGCGGACGCCCTCCGCCCGGCGCCAGCACCGGTGCCAACACCCGGCGGGTCCGGCGGCGGACGCCCTCCGCCCGGCACCGGTACCGGCGCCAACACCCGGCGGGTCCGGCGGCGGACGCCCCCGCCCGGCACCGGCACCGGCGCCAACACCCCGTGGGTCCGGCTACTCCGCCCGCACCCGTGTCGCCCCCGAGGACTCCTCGCCGGAGGCCTCCAGCGCACGGGCCAGGGTCTCCGCGTCGTACGGGCCCGTGTGCCTGCGGTTGCCGATGAAGAACGTCGGTGCGCCGCGGACTCCGCTGGCCTCGGCACTGGCCGCGTCCGCACGGACCCGCTCGGCCGTCTCGTCGGTTTCGAGATCCCGGAGGAACTTCTCGACGTCGAGGCCGAGCTCGGACGCGTACCCCGCCGTGTCCTCGTACTCGAGTTCGTCCTGGTGCGCGTAGAGCAGGTCGTGCATCTCCCAGAAGCCCCCTGGTTGCCGGCGGCCACGGCCGCCCGCGCCGCGAGTTCGGCGTGCGGGTGCACGTCGGGCAGCGGCAGGTGCCGGAACACATAGCGGAACCGGTCGCCGAAACGCTGCCGCAGTTCCTTGGTGACGCCGGTGGCGCGGGCGCAGAAGGGCACTCGAAGTCGCCGTACTCGACCAGGGTCAGGGCGCGTCCGCCGGGCCGAGGATGTGGTCCCGCTCCGGGTCGACCGGCTGGTCCAGGTAGCGGGGCAGATCGGCGTCCGTCTGGCCCTTCAGCACGGCGGCCAGGTGGAAGACCAGCCAGCCGACGAGGGTGGCGAGCACGGCCGCGAGCAGCACGCCGACCGTCGCCTGCGCGCGGGCGACCGGATCCTGGAAGGCGAGTCCGACGATCAGCAGGGAGACGGTGAACCCGAGTCCGGACAGCGCGCCGCCGCCCAGGACGTGGCCGGGTGCCACCCCGGTCGGGAGCCTGCCGAGGCCGAACCGGGTACCGAAGGCGGCGCCGCCCCAGATGCCGATGACCTTTCCGGCGACGAGGCCCACGACCACGGCCCAGGTGAGGGCGGAGCCCAGGGCGTTGGTCAGAACCCCGTCGCGCAGGTCGACACCGGCGTTGGCCAGCGCGAACACGGGCACGATGACATAGCTGGACCAGGGGTGCAGGACCGTCTGGAGCCGCTCGTTGACGGAGACGGCCTGCTGAAGGCCCCTGCGGGCGGTCTTGCCGACGTCCGCGCGGGGCGACTGGCGGAAGGCGCGGAAGAGCCGCGCGGCCTGCTCCACCCCTCGCGGGAGGGCTTGCGGGCCGGGATGAGCAGACCGCCGAGCATGCCGGCGATGGAGGCGTGGAGGCCGGCGTTGAGGGTGGCGAGCCACATCACGAGGACGATCAGCACGTACGGTGCGGACCGCCAGACCCCGAAGCGGGTCAGCGCGGACAGGATCACGCCGAGGAGCAGCGCGGCGATCAGCTCCGGCACGTTGATGCTGCCGGAGTAGACCACGCCGATCACGGTGACGGCCACGATGTCGTCGATCACGGTGATGGCGAGCAGGAAGACCCGTAGCTGGGTGACGAACCGGGGGCCCACCACGGCGAGGGCGCCCAGCATGAACGCCGTGTCGGTGCCGATCACGACACCCCAGGCCTTGGCGGCCTCACCTCCCGGCGCGATCGCCAGGTACAGCACGATGGGCACGAGCATGCCGCCGATCCCGGCGAGGCCCGGGATCACGACCTTGCGGCGCTCTTTCAGCGAGCCCACCGAGAGCTCGTGGCGCACTTCGAGACCGATGACGAAGAAGAAGAGGGCCATCAGTCCGTCGTTGACCCAGTGGCCCAGGTCCATCGACAGCCGGGCGTCACCAAGTGTGACGGACGCCTCAGTCCCCCATAGGGATGTGTACGCCTCCGACCAGGGTGAATTTGCCCAAAAAGGGCAACTGCCACGGCGATCAGCAGCAGTCCGGCACTGCCTGCCTCGGTCGCCATGAAGGCCCTCACGGGCGCGGACAATTGGGCCGCCAGTTCGCTTCTCCGCGACCGGGACTGCGAGTTGTCGGTCTTCGTTCCGCGCTGCTTCATCAGGTCTGTCGTCTCCGATCGCTTGGGTCGGGGACTCCATGGTCGCTTACTTCGCGGGTAAAACGTCGAGCTGCCCGGGCGTCGTCTTCATCACGCGATCACATTCCGGGGACCGCCGGTCCACCCGCCGCCACAGCAGTTCCAGCAGGCCCGCCGCGACGACCGCGATACCGGCCGCTGTCCACGGCATGGTCATGCCCACCAGCTTCAGCGCGAAGAAGTGCTGGAGCCACGGCACCACCAGCACCACCACGAACGCCCCGCCCATCGCCGCCACCAGACCGAGACGCCACCACGTGTACGGCCGGGCGATGATCGCCAGCACCCAGATCGAGATCAGGAACAGCGTCAGCGTCGCCGCGCTCGTCTCCGCCTCCAGCGACCCCGCCCCCGTGTAGTGCTCCCGCGCCAGCAGGTACGTCGCGAACGTCGCCAGCGCCGCCAGCACCCCGCCCGGGATCGCGTACCGCATCACCCGCCGGACGAAATGCGGCCGCGCCCGCTCCTTGTTCGGCGCGAGGGCGAGGAAGAACGCCGGGACCCCGATGGTGAGCGTCGACAGCAGTGTCAGATGGCGCGGCAGGAACGGGTATTCCACCTGCGAGATCACCACCAGCACCGCCAGCAGCACCGAGTACACCGTCTTCACCAGGAACAGCGTCGCGACCCGGGTGATGTTGCCGATCACCCGGCGCCCCTCCGCCACCACCGACGGCAGCGTGGCGAAGCTGTTGTTCAGCAGCACGATCTGCGCGACCGCGCGCGTGGCCTCGAACCGGAGCCCATCGCCACACCGATGTCCGCGTCCTTCAGCGCCAGTACGTCGTTCACCCCGTCCCCGGTCATCGCGACCGTACGGCCCTTCGACTGGAGCGCGCCCACCATGTTCCGCTTCTGCTGCGGGGTGACCCGCCCGAACACCGTGCCCTCGTCCATCGCCCCGGCCATGGCGTCTCGGTCCGCGGGCAGCCCGCGCGCGTCCACCGCCGTACCGGACAGGCCCAGCTTGGCGGCGACCGCGCCGACCGACACCGCGTTGTCCCCGGAGATCACCTTGGCCCGGACGTCCTGCTCGGCGAAGTAGCGCAGGGTGTCCGCCGCGTCCGGGCGCAGCCGCTGCTCCAGCACCACCAGCGCGGCCGGCCGTACGCCCTTCGCGGCCTCGGGGTCGTCGACGTCCATGCCGTCGCGGACCCGGGCGAGCAGCAGGACCCGCAGCCCCTGCTCGTTCATCCGGACGGTCTCGGCCAGCGCCGGGTCCCGCGGCTCCAGCAGCACGTCCGGCGCCCCCAGCAGCCAGGTCACGGCCTCCCCGCCCGCGCCCTCGTCGAACGTCGCGCCGCTGTACTTGCGGGCGGAGGAGAAGGGCAGGGTGTCGGTGAGGCGCCAGTCCGTGGTGTCCGGGTAGGCGTCGATGATCGCCTTCAGCGAGGCGTTCGGGCGGGGTCCGCCGAGCCGAGCTCGCCCAGCACCCTGCGCAGATACGCCTCGTCGCCGTCCCCGAGCACCCGCAGCTCGGTGACGTCCATGCCGCCCTCGGTGAGCGTGCCCGTCTTGTCCAGGCACACCGTGTCCACGCGGGCCAGCCCCTCGATCGCGGGCAGCTCCTGCACCAGGCACTGCTTGCGGCCCAGCCGGATCACGCCGATCGCGAAGGCGACGGACGTGAGCAGCACCAGCCCCTCAGGCACCATCGGCACGATCCCGCCGACCGTGCGGGCGATCGAGTCCTTCAGCTCGTTGTCCTTGACCACCAGCTGGCTGATGATCAGACCGATCGCGGTCGGGATCATCATCCACGTCACGTACTTGAGGATCGTGGAGATCCCGCTCCGCAGCTCCGAGTGGACCAGGGTGAACCGGGACGCCTCCTCGGCGAGCTGCGCCGCGTACGCCTCGCGCCCCACCCGGGTCGCCTGGAAGGAGCCGCCGCCCGCGACGACGAAGCTGCCGGACATGATCCGGTCACCGGGCTGCTTCACCACCGGATCGGCCTCGCCGGTCAGCAGCGACTCGTCGATCTCCAGACCGTCCGCCTCGACGCACACTCCGTCGACGACGGCCTTGTCGCCCGGCCCGATCTCGATCAGGTCGTCCAGCACGATCTGGGAGGTGGCGATCTCCGCCGCCGTCCCGTCCCGGCGCACCGTGGGCCGTACCTCGCCGATCACGGCGAGGGAGTCGAGGGTCTTCTTCGCCCGCCACTCCTGGACGATCCCGATCCCGGTGTTGGCGAGGATCACGAAGCCGAACAGGCTGTCCTGGATCGGCGCGACCGCCAGCATGATCACCCAGAGCACGCCGATGATCGCGTTGAACCGGGTGAACACGTTCGCCCGGACGATCTCGGCGAGGGACCGGCTGCTGCGTACCGGTACGTCGTTGATCTTCCCGCCCGCGACCCGTTCGGCCACTTCCGCCGAGGTCAGCCCGGTCACCGGCGAGGTGACCCTGGCGGGCTGTACGGCATCGATCCGGTCGCCCGCCTCGAGATGCGTCATGCCTTCGACGTTACGTGCGGACTCGGCGCTTCACCCACCCGATGGGCACAAGATCCGACCTGGGGAGGACGGCCGCGGGAGGGCCGTAGTGCCATGGGCGTACGGCGTACGACCGTGGTACGGAGGGCTGTTGGGGTCAGTCGGCCGACGGGGCCGCGGACTGTCCCGGCACGCGTGCCGCCTCCGCCGCCTCCGCCCGCTTGATCGCGGCGTCGCGCCTGCGGACGTACCAGATGCCGATGAAGCCGAGCCCGCCGCCGGCCAGGCAGGTCCACAGCCACCAGGTGTGGCCGTGGTCGTCGAACCAGCCGTAGAACGGCAGCTGCACCAGGAACAGCGCGAACCAGATGATCGTGCCGCCGACGATGGTGGCGACCACGGGGCCCTCCAGGGGCTCCGGCGCCTCGTGCTCGGGGAACCCGAAATAAGCCCGGCCATGCGGACAGCTTACGAGGGCCGCGCCTGTGACGGGGACCGCGCACGTGACGAGGGCCGCGCATGTGACGGGGACCGTGTACGTGAGGGGACCGTGTACGTGAGGGGGCCCGCGGACGTGACGGGACCGCGCACGTGACGGGTGCCGCACGCTGCCACGCGCGTCTACGCGCGGAGATAGCGGGGACGGCGTTATATGTTCATACTGAATCCGTTTGTCTCTGGCCGTTTATCTTCGTAGAAAACACCAAAGGGCGTCGGGGAGGCCCGCCGGTGATGAGGTCCCCGCATGTCCCCGTCGGCCCCCACCAAGGCCCCCACCCCCGAGCAGCCGGGGTCCGGTGTCGCGTCCGGCGCCCTGGACCGCTACTTCCGGATCAGCGAGCGCGGCAGCACCCTGCCGCGGGAGATCCGCGGCGGCTTCGCCACCTTCTTCGCGATGGCGTACATCATCGTGCTGAACCCGATCATCCTGGGCAGCGCGAAGGACATGTACGGCCATCAGCTCGACAACGGCCAGCTGGTCACCGCGACCGCCCTGACCGCCGCGTTCACCACGCTGCTCATGGGCGTCATCGGCAACGTCCCGATCGCGCTCGCCGCCGGTCTCGGCGTGAACTCCGTCGTCGCGCTGCAGCTCGCGCCGCGCATGTCGTGGCCGGACGCCATGGGCATGGTGGTGCTGGCCGGTTTCGTCGTCATGCTGCTGGTCGCCACGGGCTTGCGCGAGCGCGTGATGAACGCCGTGCCGCACGGGCTGCGCAAGGCCATCGCCATCGGTATCGGCCTGTTCATCATGCTGATCGGCCTGGTCGACTCCGGCTTCGTCACCCGTATCCCGGACGTCGCCCAGACCACCGTCCCGCTTCAGCTCGGCACCGGCGGCCATCTGACCGGCTGGCCCGTCCTCGTCTTCATCCTCGGCGCGCTGCTCACGCTGGCGCTGATCGTGCGCAAGGTGCCCGGCGCGATCCTCATCTCGATCGTCGCGATGACGGCCGTCGCGATGATCATCAACGCGGTGGCGGACATCCCGTCCTGGGGCCTGACGACGCCGACCTGGCCCGGCAACCCGGTCGCCACCCCCGACTTCGGGCTGATCGGCGAGGTCAGCCTGTTCGGCGGCTTCGGCAAGGTCGGTGTGCTGACCGGTGTCCTGTTCGTCTTCACCGTGCTGCTGTCGTGCTTCTTCGACGCGATGGGCACGATCATGGGCGTCTCCGACGAGGCCAAGCTGACCGACGCGCAGGGCCAGATGCCCGGCATCAACAAGGTCCTGTTCATCGACGGTGTCGCGGTCGCCGCCGGCGGTGCCAGCTCCTCCTCGGCCACCACCGCGTTCGTGGAGTCCACGGCCGGTGTCGGCGAGGGCGCGCGGACCGGCTTCGCCAACGTCGTCACCGGCGGGCTGTTCACCCTGGCGCTGTTCCTCACGCCCGTCGCCACCATGGTCCCGTCCCAGGCGGCGACCCCGGCGCTGGTCGCGGTGGGCTTCCTGATCATGGCGGGCTCGGTCAAGGAGATCGACTGGGCGGACTACACGATCGCCATCCCGGCGTTCGTGACCATGCTGATGATGCCGTTCACCTACTCGATCACCAACGGCATCGGCATGGGCTTCATCGCCTTCGCCGTGCTGCGGCTCGCCGCCGGCCGGGGCCGGGAGGTCCCGTCGGCGATGTACGTGGTGGCGGCCGTGTTCGCCTTTTACTACCTGATGCCGGCGCTGGGCCTGACCTGACCCGCGGGGGAGCTGACCCGCGGGGGAGCTGACCCGCGGGGGAGCTGACCCGCGGGGCTCAGGTGACCCCGTAGAACCTCTCCGTCTCCTCGACGGCGGTCTGGAACCGCTGGTCGAAGTCATCGCGCATGAGCGTCCGGACGACATAGTCCTGGACGCTCATGCCGCGTTTGGCGGCGTGCTCCCGGAGCCGTTCGAGCAGTTCGTGGTCTATCCGCAGGCTGAACACTTCAGTCCCCATGCGCATGAGGGTCGCTGCACAACCCGGTGTGGTGCGCCACGATTCGCGGATGGATCACTCATACGAGTGATAGGGCGTGACGGTGGCGGGAGTCACGGCGGGACCGTGCGCCACGAGTGGTCTTTAGCGAGAGTAATGAGTTACGCTAAAGAACATGCCGGACTTCAGCCATGGCGACGACGCAGCCGCCGTGAACGCCCTTCGATCCGCCGTGATGCGGCTGTCCCGTCGGCTCAAGCACCAGCGTGTCGACGAGTCGCTCAGCCCCACCGAGATGTCGGTGCTCGGCACCCTGGCCCGCTGCGGCAGCGCCACCCCTGGCGAACTCGCCCGCAAGGAGCATGTCCAGCCGCCGTCGATGACGCGCATCGTGGCCCTGCTGGAGGCCAAGGGACTGGTCCGCCTCGAACCGCACCCCGACGACCGGCGCCAGAAGGTCGTCACGCAGACCGAGCGGGCCGAGGCGATGCTCGAGGAGAGCCGCCGCAGGCGGAACGCGTTCCTGGCATCACTGGTCGAGAACCTCGACGAGGACGAGTGGGCGAAACTCCGCGCCGCCGCCCCCGTGCTGGAGAAACTCGCACACATCTGAGCACCGAGCACAGCAGCAGCCAGGAGGCGAACCCCTTTGAGTACGGGATCCGGAGCAGCTTCCGCCCCCGCACCTGACCCCCACGACACCCTGCCCGCCCCCGAACCCTCCGCCCGCAGGAACTCCATGTTCTCCTCGCTGCGGATCAGGAACTACCGCCTGTTCTTCCTCGGACAGGTCGTCTCCAACATCGGCACCTGGATGCAGCGCATCTCCCAGGACTGGCTGGTGCTCAGCCTCACCGGCTCCTCGGCCGCCGTCGGCATCACCACGGCCCTCCAGTTCCTGCCGATGCTCCTCTTCGGCCTCTACGGCGGTGTCCTCGTCGACCGCCTGCCCAAGCGGCCCACGCTGCTCGTCACGCAGGTCGCGATGGCCTTCACCGCCCTGGCGCTCGCCGTCCTCACCCTGACCGGACGGGTCGAGGTCTGGCACATCTACGTCGCCGCCTTCGCCCTCGGTCTCGCGACCGTCGTCGACAACCCGGCCCGCCAGTCCTTCGTCGCGGAACTCGTCGGCCCCGGCCGGCTCCAGAACGCGGTCAGCCTGAACTCCGCGAACTTCCAGTCCGCCCGCCTGGTCGGCCCCGCCGTCGCGGGTCTGCTGATCACCGGCGTCGGCACCGGCTGGGCGTTCCTGCTCAACGGGCTGTCCTTCATCGCCCCGCTGACCGGCCTGATGATGATGCGCGCCCGTGAGCTGCACGCCGTGGAGCGCGCCCCGCGCGGCAAGGGGCAACTGCGGGAGGGCCTGCGCTATGTCACCGGGCGGCCCGAGCTGATCTGGCCGATCGTCCTGGTCGGCTTCATCGGCACGTTCGCCTTCAACTTCCCCGTCTACCTCTCGGCCTTCGCCGACGACGTCTTCCACGGGGGCGCGGGCGTCTACAGCATGTTCAACACCCTGATGGCGGTCGGCTCCGTCGCCGGCGCCCTGCTCGCCGCCCGGCGCGGCACGGCCCGGCTGCGGCTGCTGATCCTGGCCGCGCTGGCCTTCGGCGGGCTGGAGATCCTCGCCTCCACGGCACCGCGGCTGTGGATGTTCGCCCTGCTGATGATCCCGCTGGGCCTGTTCTCCATGACGGTCAACGTCACGACGAACACCAGCATCCAGATGTCCACGGACCCGGCCGTACGCGGCCGGGTGATGGCCCTCTACATGATGGTCTTCCTCGGCGGCGCCCCGGTTGGCGCGCCCATCGTCGGCTGGGTCACCGACACCTACGGCGCCCGCGTCGGCTTCGCGGCCGGCGGCGCGGTGGCGATGACCGCGGCGGCCGTCATCGGCCTGATCCTCGCCAGGGCCGGCGGCCTGCGCCTCTCGGTGGGCTGGCACGGGGGCGCCCCACGGCTGCGGTTCGTACCACGCGAGCGTCAGGAGGCGCTGACGCCGGTGGCGTAGCGGGGAACTCGTCGGTCCTGATGACGAGGCCGACGGCCGTGCCGGTCAGATCGATCACCGTGCCGAAGCCGAAGCGGACGTAGCCGTGGTACCCGCCCTCATGCGGCAGGGTGTGCAGGTGCCACTCGCCGGTGTACGGATCGACGATCAGGTACACGGGGACGCCGGCGGCGGCGTACGCGCCCTTCTTGGGGCCGTAGTCGTTGCCGGCCGTCTCCCGGGAGATCACTTCGGCGACGAACTCGGCGCGTCGTCCGGGTTCCTCGGCGAGGGCCACCACGTCGGAGGCGAAGCCGTTGAGACGGCCGGGGTAGTCCATGCGGACGTCTGACCGCAGGCGCTTGAGCGGATACTTGGGGCGCAGTTGCTCGAGGATGCCGATGGTGATGTCCCAGTGGGTGTCGCGCTGGGGCGTCAGGAAGATGTGCCCTCCTACGATCTCGGACTTGTACCCCTCGGGGACCACGCCCTCCAGCCATTCGAACATCGCGTCGAGTGTCAGTGGCCCGTCGTCGGCCGTCCCGGTCATCACAATCCTCTCCGTCCAGCGCTCCGGACGAGTGCGGTCGCGCTGCAGAACGACCAATGGGGTGACACGGGTGCGCCCAGGCAGACTGGTCCCATGAGACTCTTCGCCGCCGTGCTGCCGCCCAGGGATGTGGTTCAGGAGCTCGCCGTCGAGGTGGCGCGGTTGCGTAGGCTGCCCGGCGCGGACGGGATGCGGTGGACCGGGCGGGAGGGTGGCCCCGCGGCGGAGCCGCTGATTGGCACTTCACCCTCGCCTTCTACGGCGAGGTCGATGACGACGTCGTACCGGAGCTGACCGAGCGGCTGGGGCGGGCCGCCGCGCGGACCGGGGCGTTCCGGCTGGCGGTGCGGGGCGGTGGCCGGTTCGGGCGGGGCCGGGCGCTGTGGGCCGGGGCGGAGGGGAGCTGAGCGCGATGCGGCTGCTGGCCGGGCGGGCGGAGGCGGCCGGGCGGAAGGCGGGCGTGCCGATGGACGAGCACCGTCGGTACACGCCGCACCTCACGCTGGCCCGCAGCCGGGACGCCGTCGACGTACGCCCGTACCTTGAGGTTCTGGACGCCTTCCGCAGCCGGACCTGGACCGTGGACGAGCTGGTGCTGGTGCGCAGCCGCCTGCCGACGTCCGGAGTGCCCGGCGAGCAGCCCCGTTACGAGGCGGTCGCGCGCCGGTCACTGGGCGCGGCCGGTTAGGCTCGATGGCGTGGACCCGAAGACCCGTAACCGGATCATGGCCGGTGTGCTCGTACTGATGTTCCTCGTGGTGGCGCTGGCGGCCGCGCTGGGCAATTGAGAACCCGGCCGGCGGATCATGCCGCGGACGCGGGGTCCGGCACGCACGCCCGACCCCGCTCACCCGAGCCGCGCGGCGCCGCCGGTCTCCACCGACCTGATCCGACCTGATCCGCCGGACCGGCGTACACCGCCGCCGCCCCCGTGCGTGCCGCTACCAGGCGAAGGCCTCCGGTGACGGGCCCGGGCCCGGGAAGATCTCGTCCAGTGCGGTCAGCAGTTCCTCGCTCAGCTCCAGCTCGACCGCCCGCAGCGCGGACGCGAGCTGCTCGGCCGTACGCGGGCCGACGATCGGCCCGGTCACACCCGGCCGGGTGAGCAGCCAGGCCAGCGCGGTCTCGCCCGGCTCGACGCCGTGCTTGTCGAGCAGGTCCTCGTACGCCTGGATCTGCGCGCGGGACGTGGGGTCGGCCAGTGTGTCGGCGGCCCGTCCGGAGGCGCGACGGCCGCCCTGGACCTCCTTCCTGATCACACCGCCCAGCAGCCCGCCGTGCAGCGGCGACCACGGGATGACCCCGAGGCCGTACTCCCGCGCGGCCGGGACGACCTCCATCTCGGCGCGGCGCTCGGCGAGGTTGTAGAGGCACTGCTCGCTCACCAGGCCGATGGTGCCGCCGCGCCGGGCGGCGGTCTCGTTGGCCTGGGCGATCTTGTAGCCGGGGAAGTTCGAGGAGCCGGTGTAGAGGATCTTGCCCTGCTGGATCAGGACGTCGATCGCCTGCCAGATCTCCTCGAACGGTGTGTTCCGGTCGACGTGGTGGAACTGGTAGACGTCGATGTAGTCGGTTCCGAGCCGCTTCAGGCTGGCGTCCACGGCCCGCCGGATGTTCACGGCCGACAGCTTGTCGTGGTTGGGCCAGGCCTCGCCGTCGGCGGCCATGTTCCCGTACACCTTGGTCGCGAGGACCACCTTGTCGCGGCGCTCCCCGCCCTTGGCGAACCAGCTGCCGATGATGCTCTCGGTGCGGCCCTTGTTGTCGCCCCAGCCGTAGACATTGGCGGTGTCGAAGAAGTTCAGTCCCGCGTCCAGCGCGGCGTCCATGATGGTGTGGCTGTCGGCCTCGTCGGTCTGCGGACCGAAGTTCATCGTCCCGAGGACGAGCCGGCTGACCTTGAGTCCCGTACGTCCGAGCTGCGTGTACCTCATGTTCACCAAGCCAACGGCTTGGAGTGCGCTCTATGCAAGCGGAGACGCCTGGGCTCGGCGGCGCCCTCAGTGGCGGGGAACTCGTCTGTCTTGAGGGTGAAGCCGAGAGGCGTGGTCGTCATGTCGACTTCACCGCCGAAGGTGACGGACGTTTCGCTGAGGTAGTCGCCTTCCTTGGGCTGGGTGAACAGCAGGCACTTGCCCTGGTAGGGGTCGATGATCAGGTAGACAGGGACCTCGGCGAGCGCGTATGCGGTCTTCTTGGGGCCGTAGTCCTTGTGGCCGGTGTCCTTGGAGATGACCTCCGCGATGAACTCCACATCGGCGGGCTGCCAGCGCCCCTTCGAGTCGGTTTTCGCGCCGTCACGCAGTTTCGCCACGTCCGGGGCAAGCCCGTTCCAATGGCCGGGGAAGTCGATGCGGACATCTGACACCAGTTGCACGTCCGCGCCGAAGCGTCCCATGAGCACTTTGATGATCAGAAAAATGATCTGCCAGTGCGCGTTCCGTTGCGGCGACATGCAGACAGCCCCCCGACGATTTCAACCTTGTATCCCTCGGGGACGGGCATCTTCTCGAGTCGCTCGAACATCTCGTCGAGCCAACGCGTGTTGTCGCTCTCGGCCATCGCGATCCTGTCGTCAAGGACGGTCATCGTGGCGCTCCTCCCCGGCCGCCCACGGACGAGCGCGGCCGCGCGGTACAACGATACGCACGGTGAGGGGGACACGGGGCCGGGCGGCGCATGTGCCAGAAGCTGCCCCGGCGGCTACGCCGCCTCGTACGGACCGCCCAGGTCCCACTCCCGCCACATCGCCTCCGCGAAGGCGCCCGCGATCTTGTGTTCGCCGGTTTCGTTGGGGTGGGTGCCGTCGTAGGTGTCCGTGTGGAAGTCGTACGACGGCGGGGGCGGGACCAGGAGGAGGGGGGAGGCGGGGGCGTCGAGGTCGGCGACCGTCTTCGCCAGGAGATCGTTGAAGTCGGCGACCTGACCGGCGAAGGTCGCGTCCGCCTCCACCCGGATGTTCCGGATCACCGGCATCACGGCCACCCGGACACGCGGCCTGGCCGCCCTCGCCTCGGCGACGAACGCGCGGACGTTGTCCGCCGTCTGTTCCGCGTTCGTGTAGAAGCCCAGGTCGATCAGGCCCAGCGACACCAGCACCACATCCGCCCGGCAGGAGCGCACGGCGTCGCCGATCAGCGGGGTCATGTGCTGCCAGCCCTCGCCCCAGCCGGCCAGATGGGCGCGGGGGAAGTCCGGATCGGCGTACGCGTACGACGTGGGGGCGTCCGTCCCCGGGTCGTGGAGCGTCTCACGCGGGCCGACCAGCGTGAAGGGGCCGCCGTACGCCGTGCACAGGTGCTGCCACAGCCGGTAGCGCCAGGTGTGTTCACCCGCGCTCCCGATCGTCATGGAGTCACCTACGGGCATGAACCTGAGCACCCGATCATCATGGACGATCGGCCGGACCGCCGCGATGTGAGTCCGGACACCTGCCCTGAAGTGCCTTGATCAGTGGCACTCTTGGCACATGCGCCGACCCTTCGCCCTGATCGCCGCGACCCTCGTCGTGGGCGCGCTCGCCCTGCCCGCCGCCTCCGCCTCCGAGGGGAACGACGGGTTCACGATCAAGGACGCGCGCATCACCGAGTCCAGCGGGCTCGCCGCGTCCCGACTCCACCCCGGCGTCTACTGGACCCACAACGACAGCGACGACGGCCCCTACCTCTACGCCGTCGACAGCGCGACCGGCGAGACCGTCGCCCGCCTCACCCTCACCGGCATCGGCACCCCGCGCGACGTCGAGGCCATCTCCATCGGCCCCGGCGGAAAGATCTACGTCGGGGACATCGGCGACAACCTCGGCGGCACCTGGCCGTACGTGTGGATCTACGAACTGCCCGAGCCGAAGCAGCTCGAGGACGCGACCGTGCGGGCCACGCAGTACGTCGTGAAGTACTCCGACGGGCCCCGGGACGCCGAGTCGATGATCGTGCACCCGAAGACCGGGCGGGTCTACCTCATCGACAAGAAGGAGGAGGGCGGGCACCTGTACGAAGGGCCCGCCGAACTGTCGGCCTCCGGCAGCAACGTGTTCCGCCCGGTCGCCCCCATCGAGCTGTGGGCCACCGACGCCGCGCTCTCCCCGGACGGCCGGCAGCTCGCCGTACGCGGCTACTTCGGCGGCATCCACTACTCCTGGAACGACGGCGAGCCGAAACGCGAGGGCCGGCTGAGCGTCCCGCTCCAGGGACAGGGCGAGTCCGTCACCTACTCCGCCGACGGCTCCCGCCTGATGTACGGCAGCGAGGGCACCGAGAGCCCGGTGGAGGCCCGGGACGTACCCGGCGGGGACGGCGGAGGCGAGGGCGCCCGCGCGGGCGCCGGGAAGAGCACGGCGGCGAACGGCGAGGGCGGCACCGTCAAGGTCGGCGCCCTGGTCGCCGTGGGCGCCTTCGTCGCGCTCCTGTTCGGCGTGAGGCGACTGCGCCGCGGCCGCTGACCGGCGTTTTCCTACTCCGAGGCCCGCCGGGCGGCGACGAACACCTCGAGGCCGTCCAGGATGCGCCGCAGCCCGAACTCGAAGTGGTCGAAGTCGGAGCCGAAGGTGTCCTCGGAGAGGCCTGCCAGTACGGGATAGCGCCCGCTGAGCATGGCCTTCTCCAGGGCCGGCCGCTGCGCCTCCCAGAACTGCGCGTCCGTCAGCCCGGAGGTGTGTTCGGCCTGCTCCTGGTAGAGCTGGGTGCGGGCGGCCCCGGCCACATAGCCGTCGATCATGATGATCGCCGACAGGAGCTCGGGGTCCGACAGTCCCATCGGCTTGATCCGGGAGAGCACCTTCTCCATGCCGTCCAGCGCGCTCGGCCCGAGGACCGGGCGGGACTGGTTGACCTCCAGCAGCCACGGATGCCGCCGGTACAGCGCCAGGGTGGCGTGCCCCAGGGCCTCCAGGGCCGCGCGCCAGCCGCCGTCGCCGAGGTCCGCGGGGTGCTGCGAGGGCCGCTGCACCCGGTCCAGCATCAGGTCCAGCAGCTCCGCCTTCCCCGGGACATAGCGGTACAGGGACATCGCGCCCGTGCCGAGTTCCGTGGCGATCCGGCGCATCGACAGCGCGCCGAGCCCCTCCCGGTCGGCGACCCCGATCGCCGTCTCCACGATGCGGTCCAGCGTCAGCCCCGGCTTCGGACCCCGGCCGGGCCGTGAACCGGTGCCCCACAGCAGGTCGAGGGTGCGGCCGATGTCGCCGCCGCCACTGGTCTCCGTACCGCCCGAACCGCTCGTCATGGGGAATTCTAGATCCGCCCCCAAAACTGGGTACGGTGTACGCGCGATCGAGTACGGTGTACCCAGTTATTGGAAGGGGGACCCATGAACGACGGTTACGCGGTCCGGGCCGAGGCCCTGGAGAAGCGCTACGGCGAGAAGCGCGCCCTGGACGGCTTCGACCTCGCCGTCCGCGAGGGCACGGTGCACGGACTGCTCGGACCGAACGGCGCCGGCAAGACCACCGCCGTACGCATCCTGTCGACGCTGATCCGCCTCGACGGCGGCCGTGCCACGGTGGCCGGGCTCGACGTGTCCCGGCGGCCGCGCGAGGTACGGGCGCGGATCGGGCTCACCGGGCAGTACGCGGCCGTGGACGAGGTGCTCACCGGGCGGCAGAACCTGGAGATGTTCGGCAGGCTGTTCCACCTCGGCGGCGCACGGGCGAAGGCGCGGGCGGTCGAACTGCTGGCGCGGTTCGACCTGACCGACGCCGCCGACAAGGGCGTCGGCGCCTACAGCGGCGGCATGCGCCGGCGCCTCGACCTCGCCGCCTCGATGATCCTCGCCCCGGCCGTGCTCTTCCTGGACGAGCCGACGACGGGACTGGACCCCGTAGCCGCGGCGAAGTCTGGGACGCCGTACGGGCGTTGGTGGCGGACGGCACGACCGTGCTGCTGACCACGCAGTATCTGGAGGAGGCCGACAGGCTGGCCTCCCGGATCACCGTCATCGACCAAGGACGCGCCATCGCCGACGACAGCCCGGACGGGCTGAAGAACCTCATCGGCGGCGACCGCATCGAGGTCGTCGTCGCCGACCGCTCCGACATCCCGCGCGCGGTGAAGGTCGTCGCCCGGGTCACCGACGGCGAACCCGAGTCGGACGACACCGAGTTGCGGGTGCACGCCCCCGTGACCGACCGGGTGGCCGCGCTGACCGAGGTGGCACGCACCCTCCAGGACGAGGGCGTACGGGTCGAGGACCTGGGGCTGCGCAGGCCCAGCCTCGACGACGTGTTCCTGCGCCTGACCGGACACCGTACGGAGAAGGAGGCCGCGGCATGAGCACCACCGCACCGGCCGCGCGCGGCCGCGCCCACTGGGCGGTCGCCGACTGCTGGAACATCGTCCGCCGGGGCCTGACCCACTACACGCGCCAGCCGGTCAACATCGCCTGGCAGCTCGGCTTCCCGATCGTCTCCGTCCTCCTCTACGGCTATGTCTTCGGCAGCGCGATGACGGTCCCCGGCGGAGGGGACTACCAGGACTTCCTGATGCCGGGCATGTTCGTGATGACGATGGCGTTCGGGTTCATCAACACCGCGACCGTCGTCGTGTACGACTCCACCAAGGGGTGATCGACCGGTTCCGTTCCATGCCGATGGCGTCCTCGGCGGTGGTGGCGGGGCGTGGGGCGACCGATCTGGTCGTCGCCTGCGCGGAGTTGGGCATCCTGATGCTGACCGCGCTGGCCATGGGCTGGCGCCCGGACGGCGGCTGGGGCTTCCTCGCGGCGTTCGGCCTGCTGCTGTGGCTGCGGTTCTCGCTGATCTGGATCGGGGTGTGGCTGGGCCTGCTGGTGCCCAACCCGGAGGCGGCGGGCGGCCTGTTCGCGGTCGCGTTCCCGCTGACGATGATCTCCAGCATCTTCGTCGCACCCCAGCTGATGCCGGACTGGCTGGGCTGGCTCGCCTCCTGGAACCCGGTCTCCTCCACGGCCGCCGCGACCCGCGACCTGTTCGGCACCCCGGTCGGCGGCGGCGACTCATGGGTGGAACAGCACGCGCTGCTGATGGCGGGGTGTGGCCCTCGTCCTGACGGCGGTCTTCCTGCCGCTCGCGGTCCGCAGGTTCCAGCGGCTCAGCCGGTGAGGACGGCCTCAGGGGCCGTGCCCGCACCGCCCCTGAGGCCGCGACGACCGCGGTGGCCACACCGCCCTGTGAACCGGATCACGGCGGTCGGCGGTCCCGGAGGGACGGAGGCCGGTGGTTAGACTGGAGTTCTGCTCGGCCCCACGGCCGAGGCGGTCAGGCCCCGCCGTCCGGTGGTCTGGTCCGAGGCTTGAAACCTCCGGCGCTCCCAGACAGAACCCCGGAGGGTTTCCTCATGTCCGGCCTGCCGTCCTCACCCGCAGCTCCCGACCCGCGCCGATGGTGGGCGCTGGCGGTGATCGCGCTGACGCAACTGGTGGTCGTGCTCGACGCGACGATCGTCAACGTGGCCCTGCCCCAGGCCCAGCTCGAACTGGGGCTGAGCGACACCGAGCGGCAGTGGGTCATCACCGCCTACGTCCTGACGTTCGGCGCGCTGCTGCTGCTGGGCGGACGCGTCGCCGACTACTGGGGCCGCAAGCGCAGTTACATGGTCGGGATGCTCGGGTTCGGAGCTGCCTCCGTGTGGGGCGGTCTCGCACAGAGCGGGACGGAACTGATCGCGGCGCGCGGTCTGCAAGGCCTGTTCGCGGCGCTGCTGGCGCCGGCGGCGCTCGCGCTGCTGACGGTCACGTTCCCGGCCGGGCGCGAGCGCGGCACGGCGTTCGCGGTCTTCGGCACCGTCGCCGGCACCGGCGCCGCGGTGGGCCTGGCGCTGGGCGGCGTCCTGACCGAGTACGCCGACTGGCGGTGGTGCCTGCTGGTCAACATCGTCTTCGCCGTCGTCGGCCTGGTCGGCGCCCTGCTGTGCGTGTCGGAGAGCCAGGTCGACGGGGACAACACGTACGACATCTGGGGCACCCTGACCGTCACCCTCGGCCTGGCCGCCCTGGTCTACGGGTTCACCCTGGCCGAGTCCGGTTGGACCGAGCCGGACACCATCGGCTTCCTCGCCGCCGGGCTGGTGCTGCTCGCGGTCTTCGTGTGGATCGAGTCCCGCGTCGCTCAGCCGCTGCTGCCGCTGCGCGTCGTGCGGGACCGGGTCCGCGCCGGGGCATTCCTGATCCAGGCGGCCATCGGCGCCGTCTTCATCGGGATGACGCTCTACCTGATGTTCCACCTTCAGCTCGTGCTCGGGCTCTCTCCGCTGCCCTCCGGACTCGCCGCCCTCGCGATGACCTTCGCCACCATGGTCACCGCGCCCGTGGCCGCCAGACTGCTGCCCTCTGGGGTCCCCGGGTGCTGTTGACCGGCGGACCGCTGATCGCCGCGGCCGGGATGCTGTGGCTGAGCCTCATCACCCCCGACGGCGGGTACTGGACCCAGGTCTTCGGCGGCCTGCTGGTCGTGGGCGCCGGAATCGCGTTCGTGATCATCCCGGTCCAGAACGTCGCTCTCACCGGCGTCCGCCCCCACGACGCGGGCGCGGCATCCGCGCTGGTCAACTCCGCCATGCAGATCGGTGGCTGCGTGGGCCTGTCGGTGTTCACGACGATCTACCTCAGCGCCACCGAACGGTCCGTCACGGCCGGCGGCGACCGGGCGGCCGCCCTCACCGACGGCTACTCCGCGGTGTTCCTCGCCACCGCGGTCACCCTGATCGCCGCGGCGCTGGTCGCCGCGACCACACTCCGCGGCACCCGCCCCACACCGACGAAGCGGAAAGCCACCGAAGCGCCGGTGCCCGTCGGCTGACCCGACCCCGTGGCCCTGGACGGCGGGTCGGTGAACGCCGAAGACCGGCACGCGGCGCCGGCTCGACGACGCCGCAACGGTCGCCCTCTTCCGCCGCGTCCGGGACTCCTCGCCGGGGCGGCCGTCTTGCGCCGACGCCAGCAGAAGGGGCGCCCGGCAAGTCCCGCCGGGCGCCCTTCAGCGTCGTACGCGACGCATCACAGCTGGTCGATGACGTAGTCGACGCACTTCGTCAGGGCCTCGACGTCCGACGGGTCGATCGCCGGGAACATGGCGACGCGGAGCTGGTTGCGGCCCAGCTTTCGGTAGGGCTCGGTGTCCACGATGCCGTTGGCGCGCAGGGTCCTGGCGACGGCCGCGGCGTCGATCTCGTCCGAGAAGTCGATCGTGCCGATGACCTGCGAGCGCTTCGCCGGGTCCGTGACGAACGGGGTGGCGTGCTTGGACTCGTCCGCCCAGGTGTACAGGCGGGACGAGGAGTCCTTCGTACGGGCCGTGGACCAGGCGAGACCGCCCTGGCCGTTGATCCACTCCAGCTGCTCGTTGAGCAGGAACAGGGTGGTCAGCGCCGGGGTGTTGTACGTCTGGTTCTTGCGGGAGTTGTCGATCGCCGTGGGCAGGCTGAAGAACTCCGGGACATGGCGGCCGGACGCGTGGATCCGCTCGGCGCGCTCGATCGCGGCGGGGGAGAACACGCCGATCCACAGGCCGCCGTCGGAGGCGAAGGACTTCTGCGGGGCGAAGTAGTAGACGTCCGTCTCGGCGATGTCGACCGGGAGGCCGCCCGCGCCGGACGTGGCGTCGACCAGGACGAGGGAGCCCTCGTCGGCGCCGGCGACGCGCCGGATCGGCATGGCGACGCCGGTGGAGGTCTCGTTGTGGGTGAACGCGTAGACGTCCACGCCGGCTTCGGCGACCGCCTCCGGGTAGGTGCCCGGGTCGGAGGCGACGACGGAGGGCTCGGCGAGCCACGGGGCGAGCTTCGCGGCCTTGGTGAACTTGGAGCTGAACTCGCCGAAGTTGAGGTGCTGCGACTTGTTCTCGATGAGTCCGTGGGTCGCGACGTCCCAGAACGCGGTGGAGCCGCCGTTGCCGAGGATCACCTCGTAGCCGTCGGGGAGCTGGAACAGCTCACGGACGCCCTCGCGCACCCTGCCGACCAGGTTCTTCACCGGGGCCTGGCGGTGGGAGGTGCCGAGCAGGGACGTGCCGGTCGCGGCCAGGGCGTCCAGCGCCTCCGTCCGTACCTTGGAGGGACCCGCGCCGAAACGTCCGTCGGCGGGCTTGATGTCAGCGGGAATCTGGATATCAGCCACGGACGGAGCCTAGCGGCTGAGCGAAACCCCGACGAAACATCGTCCGTCCGCTGAGACGGGAAAGGACGGCAGGCGGGACGGGAGGAGGGCGGGTGGCGGGCGGGTGGCGGGCGGTCCGGGGTGGTCCGTCCGCCATCCGCGTCGATCACCCGTCGAGCCGCACCGGCAGCTCGTACAGGTCGTTCTGGGTGACCACCGGCTTGTTGCGCAGCTCCGCCGCCGGGACCGCCAGGTCCAGCTTCGGGAAGCGGGCGTACAGGGCCGGCAGGGCCACGCTCGCCTCCAGGCGGGACAGCGCCGCCCCGGGCACACGTGCGGGCCGTGGCCGAAGGAGATGTGCCGCTGGGAGATCTCGCGGGTGATGTCGAAGACGCCCGCCGACGGCCCGTGCGCCTGCTCGTCGCGGCCGATCGCGCCGTACGACACGATCAGCGCGTCCCCGGCCGGCAGGACCTTGTCGCCCACCGGTATGTCCTCGGTCGCGAACCGGATCAGCACGTGCGAGGTCGGCGTGGCGTAGCGCAGGGTCTCCTCGACCACCGCCGGCCAGTCCGCCGCGCCGGACAGCACGAGGTCGCGCTGCCCGGGGTGGAGGGAGAGGTTGACCACCGCGTTGACGATGAGGAGATCGTCGTCTCGTGGCCGGCCGCGACCATCAGCTGCAGTGTCGCGACGATCTCCTGGTCGGTGAGGCTGTCGCCGTCCTCCGACGCCTGGATCAGCGCCGAGGTCAGATCGTCGCCCGGGTGCTCCCGCTTGTACGCGACCGTCTCGGCCATGATCCCGGCCAGCTCGGTCAGCGTGGCGACGACCTCCTCCGGCGGGGTCTGCGTCGAGAAGAACTTCTCGAACAGCTCCTTCAGCCGCGGCAGCCGCTCCTCCGCCAGCCCCATCAGGTCGGCGATCACGTACATCGGCAGCGGGTAGGCGAACAGCGCCTTCAGGTCGACCGTGTCGCCCGGCGCGGCGGCCACCTGGTCCAGCAGGCCCTCGGTCAGCTCCGTGATCCGCTCCCGCATGCTCTCCACCCGCCGCGGGGTGAGCGCCTGCGCGACCAGGGTGCGCAGCCGGCGGTGGTCGGAGCCGTCCACGGTGAGCATGGAACGGGGCGGGTTGGCCAGCCCGATCAGCGGCCAGTCGGGGGCGATCTCCCCGCGCTGCCAGGCGGTCCACACGGTGATGTCCTTCACCACGCGCGGGTCGATGAGCAGCTTCTTCGCCTCGGCGTGGCGCGTGACCGCCCACACCGGCACATCACCCGGCAGCGTCACCGCGGCCAGCGGCCCGGCGGCCCGCAGCGCGGCGCTCTCCCCTCCAGGTCGGCGACGAAGGGGTCGAGCGGGATACGGGTCTGTTCGGTGTCGGTCGTCGTGGTGTCCGTACCGGCCGTCATGCGAGCGAGCCTCCAAGGGCGGGAGTGGGTGTGAACGTGACCGTGAGTGCGGACAGTCCGCGCAGCCACGGCGACGGGCGGCGGGCCAGGTCCGCGGCCGGCACCGCGAGGTCGATGTCCGGGAGCCGGTCCAGGACGACCTCGATGGCGGTCCGGGCGATCACCTCGGCGATCTCCTGCGCCGGGAACGGGCAGCGGTGCTCCCCGTGGCCGAAGGAGAAGTGGGCGCCGTTGCCGCCGGTCAGCGCCGAGCCGTCGGTACGTACCTGGGGGTCGGAGTTGGCGCCCTGCAGGCCGAGCAGCAGCATGTCGCCGGCGCGGACCCTGCGCCCGCCGAGCCGGGTGTCGCGGGACGCCCAGCGGGCGGCGACGACCTGGGACGGCGTGTCCTCCCACAGCACCTCGTTCATCGCCTCGGCGATGCTGTTGCGGCCGCCGAACAGGGAGGCCGCGAACCGGCTGTCGGTGAGCATCAGACGCAGGGAGTTGCCGATCCAGTCGGCGGTCGGCTGGTGGCCGGCCGCCAGCATCACCATCAGGTCCTGGACGATCTCCTCCTCGGTGAAGCCCGAGGTGTCGGCGAGCATCCTGGACGCCACGTCGTCGGCGGGCGCGCCCTTGCGGGAGGCCACCAGCTCCGTCATCGACGTGAACAGACGGGTCTGGCCGGCGATCGCCCGCTCCCCGCCGTCGATCATGTCGTTGAGGGCGGTGACCAGGCCCGGCCCCTCCTCGTCGGAGAAGCCGAAGATACGGGCCAGTACCCGCACCGGCAGCAGCATCGCGAAGTCGGCGATCAGATCGGCGCTGCCCTCGGTGCAGATCCCGTCGATCAGCTCGTCCGCGAACTTCTCCGCGTATCCGCGCAGTTCGTACAGGTCGACGGCCTCCAGCGCGGTCACCAGCATCCCGGCCCGCTCCCGGTGCCGTTCGCCGACGGTGTAGAGGATCGACGCCTGCCTCCGGCCGATCATCGGCAGCAGCGGCCAGTCGCCGGGGACGCTGTCCCACTGGTTCCACAGCTCGGAGTCGCGGCTGAACAGCACCGGGTCGCCGGTGACCTGGTGCAGTTCGCGGTAGCCGAGCACCAGCCACGCCGGGGCGTCGCCGTCCAGCAGCACCGGTACGACGCTGCCGTGTTCGCGGCGCATCTCCCGGTACACGCGGGCGGGGTCGTCCTGGAGGACGAGTCCGCTGAGCGGGACGGCGTTGGGGACGGAGGCGGGACTCACACCAGCTCCTGACGGGATGCTCGGGCCGGGTCGGCGTACCGGGCCTGGATGTGCTCCACCAGCGTGATCAGCACGATCTTGCTGGACTCCCGGGACCGCGCGTCGCAGTTGACCAGCGGTACCCGCGGATCGAGGTCGAGGGCCTCGCGGATCTGCTGGGGGTGAAGGTGGGGCCGCCGAAGTCGTTGCACGCCACGATGAACGGGGTGCCGTGCTTCTCCAGCCGGTCGATGGCGTACCAGGAGTCGTCGATGCGCCGTGTGTCGACCAGGACGACCGCGCCGAGCGTGCCGGAGAACAGCCGGTCCCACAGGAACCAGAAGCGCTCCTGGCCGGGCGCCCCGAACAGGTACAGCACATTGCGCGCGTCGAGGGTGATGCGGCCGAAGTCGAAGGCGACGGTGGTCGCGGTCTTGCCGCTCACCCCACTGGTGTCGTCGACGGACTCCCCGGCCCGGGTCATCGTCTCCTCGGTGTTGAGGGGCGGATCTCGCTGACCGAGCGGACCATCGTGGTCTTGCCGACGCCGAAGCCGCCCACGACCACGATCTTGAGGCCGTTCTCGGCCGACGCCCCCAGCGGCGTACGCGTCTCAGAGGTTGCGGAGTCCAACGAGCACCTGCTCCAGGATGTCGGGGTCGGGTACGGCGGCCTTGCGGGGGTGACGGGCGCTGACCCGGCCCGCCGCCTGCAGGTCGGCGAGCAGGATCCGGGTGATGCTCACGGGCAGCTTCAGCTCGGCGGCGATCTCCACGACCGCCGTGGGCCGTTCGGTCAGCCGCAGGATCGCCGCGTGCTCGGACTGCATGCCGGGCACCGGATCGCATTCGGCGACGACGAGCGTCACCAGGTCGAAGGGGTTGGCGGGGCCGGACCGGCTGCGTCCTCCGGTGAGGGTGTAGAGCCGGTCCGGGGCGTCGTCCCTGCCGGGCCTGCTCATGAGGTGCGCGGTTGCGCGGTCAGGTGCTCACCGATCTGCTCCACGAGTTCGCTCATGTTGTGCCCGATGAGTCCGGCGTCCGCGTCCTCGGCGGTGACGACGGCCAGGTGCGCGCCCTCGCCGGCCTCCACGATGAACAGCACACCGCCGTAGAACTCGGTCATCGCCGAGCGCACGCCGCCGCTGCCGTCGCCGAACTCGACGGACGCGCCGTGCGACAGCGACTGGATGCCGGCGGCGATCGCGGCGAGCTGGTCCGCCTGGTCGGCGGAGAGTTCCGGGGTGCGGCACAGTTTCAGGCCGTCCCTGGACAGCACGAGCGCGTGCCGCGCGCCGGGCGTGCGCTCCAGCAGGCCCTCTATCAGCCAGGTCAGCTTGTCGTCGGCGGTCGTCGTGCCGGTCATGGAGTGGTGTCGCCTTCCGGGGTCGTGGGGGTGGGCTGTGTCTCGGGGTCGGTTCGGGGGTGGTGCCGTTGTCCGGGTCGGCCGTGTCGTCGGGGGTCGGCGGACGGACGGCCTGGCGGAAGCTGCTGAAGCGGGCGGTGCGCGCCTTGGTCTCCTCGGCCGTCGGGGCGGGCCGGGGCGTGGAGGTACGGCCGGTGGGGTGGCTGCGCTCCGCCTCGGCGAGGGTCCGGCCCCGGCTGCGGCGGGGCAGTACGAGCGGGGGTGCGTCGGAGTTCCGGCCGGTGGATTCGTGGGCCGGCACCGGGCCGGCACCCGCGCGGGAGGCGGCGGACCCGGGGGCGTCTTCCGGCCGGCGGCGTGGTCGCCGTCGCCGCGCGCGGCGACCGGGCCGGCCTCCGGCTCCGGACGGCTGGTTTCGGTGCGGCCGGTCTTCGTACGGCCGTCGTCCCCGCGGCGGGGGCGTACGGCGGTGGCACCGGCGCCGGTGAGGGCGGCGGGACTGGACGGCACGGACGGCATGCCCGCCGAAGCGGCCGCCGGTGTCGGCGTGTCCGGTGTGACGAGGATGTCCTGCGGGACGAGCATCAGCACACCCGTGCCGCCGCGGGCCGAGGGCCGGTACGACACCCGGAGCCCGTACCGCCGGGCCAGCCGGCCGACCACGCCGAGGCCGAGCCGGGTGCCGGTGAGGCCGCCGAGTCCGGCGGACTCGCCGGAGACCGCGCGTTCGGCGCGGCGCTGCTGGGCCTCGCCCATGACGAGCCCGCTGTCCTCGACGGACACGATGACGCCGGCCGGGACCTCCTCCACGTACACGTGGACCTCGGCGGTCGGCGGCGAGAAGTTCGCGGCGTTGTCGAGGAGTTCGGCGAGGGCGTGCATCACGCCCTCGGCGGCGTGCCCGGCGACCGCGGTGTCGCTGGCGGAGTGGACACGGACCCGCTGGTAGCCGCTGATCCGGCCCATGGCGCCGCGCAGGATCGACTCCATGGCGATGGGCCGGGCCCAGCGGCGGCCGGAGCGGGCGCCGGTGAGGACGGCGACGGAGTCGGCGAGCCTGCCCGCCTGGGCGGTGCGGTGGTCGAGGTGGAGCAGGTCGGCGAGGACCTCCTCGTCGTGGTGCTTCTCCTCCATGGCGCGCAGGTCGGCGAGCATGCCGGTGGACAGGGCCTGCATCCGGCCGGCCGCGTTGGCGGTCGCGGCCAGTGCGGCGGCGCGGGCGCTCTCGGCCTCGCGGAGCCGCACGGTCAGCCGAGCGTGCTCCGCGCCGAGCCGTGCCTCCTCCTGTGCGAGGCGGGCGCGCTCGGCCTCCAGCCGGTCGAGGTCCCCGGTGTGCCGCAGCGTCAGCCGTGCGGCGTCGTCGGCGTGCTGGGCGGAGACGCGGCGGAGTTCCTCGGTGTGCCGCTCGGCGGACCGGGTGAGTTCGGCGGTGTGCGCCTCGGTGAGCCGGGCGCACTCGTCGGCGTGCTCCCGCGTCAACCGGGCGATGGTGGCGGCGTGTTCCTCGTTCAGCCGGTGGCGCTCGGCGGCCAGGGACTCGGCGAGATGGGCCCGCTCCCGGTCCAGCTCGGTGGACAACCGGGCGCGTTCCCGGGTGAGTTCACCGGTCAGGCGCTCGTGCTGAAGGCGGGACTCCTCCGCCAGCCGCGACCGTTCCAGGACCAGCCGGCCGGCCTCCTGCGTGACGGATTCCAGCCGGGTCCGGGCCGCCCGCGCCGACAGCAGGGCGTGGGTGGCCGTCGCGGCGGCGGCGCACAGCAGTACGGCGGCGGCCGTCCCGACCACGAGGACGGAGCCGATCGCCTCGTCCGGGACGAGGAGGAGGGCGGCGAGGACCCCGGCCGCGGAGACCGCCGCGGTGAGCAGGGGAACGGGCACCAGGTCACGGAGGGTGGGGCGGTCGCCGGGGAGCAGGGGGAGGTCATCAATCAGGGTCCTCGTCGGGTCCTCGGTCGTCCTCGGTCGGTCCGGAGGCGCGCGCCGTCGCGTCCGCGCCGCCGTCGGCGGTTCCGCGGTGCTGCCGGGCCTGATGCGGGGGTCTGTTTTCGGACGCGGTCCCGCACCTGCACGCAACTCGCGGTCACTATATGAGAGTTCGTGATCAACTTCGAAAGGCGGCCCTTCGAATTTGATAATGAACACATCCGGTCCGGGAGGCGGGAACGCCCCGGACGACGCCCTGGAGGTGTGCGCCGTCCGCCGCGCCCGGCGCCCCCGGAGGCATCCTGAGGACATGACGGATCACCGGGAACTGCTGGCCGGACTGCGGGCGGCCGTGCGCGGCGAGGTCGACTTCGGCACGACCGCGCGGGCGCTGACCACCATGGACGCCTCCAACTACCGCCGGGTGCCGCTCGGCGTGGTCGCCCCGCGGGACGCCGACGATGTCGCCGCCGCGCTGGAGGTGTGCCGGACGCACGGAGTGCCCGTGGTGCCACGCGGCGGCGGCACGTCGATCGCCGGTCAGGCGACCGGTGTCGGCGTCGTCCTCGACTTCACCCGGCACATGAACCGTCTGCTGTCCCTCGACCCGCGTGCGCGCACGGCCGTCGTCCAGCCGGGCCTGGTCCTCGACCGCCTCCAGGAGGCCGCCGCCCCGCACGGCCTGTGCTTCGGACCGGACCCCTCCACCCACAGCCGCTGCACCCTCGGCGGCATGATCGGCAACAACTCCTGCGGCTCCCACTCGGTCGCCTGGGGCACGACGGCGGACAGCGTGCGCGAACTGTCGGTCGTGACCCCGCGCGGGGAACGGCTGCGTCCGGGACGTTCCTGGGCGGGCGCCCCGGCCGGACTCCGCGACCTGGTGGACGGCGAACTGGCCCGCCTGCGCACGGGGTTCCCGGAACTGCCGCGCCGTATCTCCGGCTACGCGGTGGACGCCCTGCTGCCCGAGCGGGGCGCGGACGTCGCCCGCAGCCTCTGCGGTTCGGAGGGCACGCTGGGCGTGCTCACGGAGGCGGTCGTCGATCTCGTACGGGCACCGCGCGCGCGGGCGCTCGCCGTGCTGGCGTACGCGGACGAGAGCGGGGCGGCTCAGGCGGCGGCCGGCCTGCTGCCGTACGGGCCGCTGACGGTGGAGGGCATGGCGGCGGACCTGGTGCCGTCCGCGGCGGACCTCCCGCGCGGGGGCGCCTGGCTGTTCGTGGAGACCGGCGGGGACACGGAGGCGGAGGCACGCGCGCGTGCGCAGACGATCGTCCGCGCGGCCGATGTCGGCGACTTCCTGGTGGTCACCGACCGGGCCCGGCAGCGCGCGCTGTGGCGCGTCCGGGAGGACGCGAGCGGTACGGCCACCCGCATGCCGGACGGCACGGAGGCGTGGCCCGGCTGGGAGGACTGCGCGGTGCCGCCCGCCCGCCTCGGGGCGTATCTGCGCGACTTCCGGGCCCTGATGACGGACCACGGGCTGCGCGGCACCCCGTACGGGCACTTCGGGGACGGCTGCATCCACGTACGCGTCGACTTCGACCTGCTGACCACCGCGGGCATCGCCCGCTTCCGGCACTTCTCCGAGGAACTGGCCGATCTGGTCGTCTCCCACGGCGGCTCGCTCTCCGGGGAGCACGGCGACGGCCGGGCGCGCGCCGAACTGCTGCCCCGCATGTACGGCGCGGAGACGGTCGCCCTCTTCGAGCGGGTGAAGCGCCTCTGGGACCCGGACGACCTCCTCAATCCCGGCATGCTCGTCCGCCCCGCCCCCTGGACACCGGTCTCCGCTTCTCCGTCCTCCCGCGCGAACCGGTCGACGTCGCCTTCGGCTACCCCGCCGACGGCGGCGACTTCCCGGCCGCGGTACGGCGCTGTGTGGGCGTCGCCAAGTGCCGTACGGCGACGGCTTCGGGGCCGGCGGTGATGTGCCCGTCGTACCGCGCGACGGGGGAGGAGGAGCACTCCACGCGCGGGCGCGCCCGCCTGCTGCACGAGATGCTCGCGGGCGAGCTGATCACCGACGGCTGGCGGTCCACGGAGGTGCGGGACGCCCTCGACCTGTGCCTGTCCTGCAAGGGCTGCCGTTCGGACTGCCCGGTCGGGGTCGACATGGCCACGTACAAGGCGGAGTTCCTCCACCACCACTACGAGGGCCGTCGCCGGCCGGCCGCGCACTATGCGATGGGGTGGCTGCCGGTGTGGCTGGGCTGGGTCGCGCGGACGCGGACCGCGGGGGCGGTGAACGCCCTCGCCTCGGTGGGTCCGTTCGCGCGGGCGGCGAAACGGCTCGGCGGGATCGCGCGGGAGCGGGAGATCCCCGGGTGGCGGGGGAGACGTTCACGCGGTGGTGGCGGGGGCGGGGCGGGACCTCGGGTGAGGGAAGGCTGGTCGTCCTCTGGCCGGACACCTTTACGGAGCACCTGTCGCCGTCGGTGGGCCGTGCGGCCGTGCGTGTGCTGGAGGCGGCGGGTCTGCGGGTGGCCCTGCCGCCCACCCTGCGGATGAGCGGCCGCCCGGTGGGGGACGCCCGCAGCCGCTCGTCCTCTCCCTGCTGACGGCCCGCGGGGGCCGGGTCTGCTGCGGTCTGACGTACCTCTCCACGGGGCAGCTCGACCGCGCCCGTACGGTCCTGCGCCGCACGCTCGACCTGCTGGAACCGGTCCTGGCCACGGACGCCCCCTGGTCGTCCTGGAACCGAGCTGCGCCGCGGCCCTGCGCACGGACGCCCCGGAACTCCTTCACGACGATCCGCGCGCGGCCCGGCTCGCCGCCCGTGTCCTGACCTTCGCGGAGGTGCTGGAACGGCATGCCCCGGACTGGACCCCACCGTCCCTGAACCGCCCGGTGACCGGCCAGACCCACTGCCACCAGCACGCGGTCCTGGGCGACGCCGCCGACCGCGGGCTCCGCGCGGCGGCCGGACTCACCGGCGAACTGGCGGGCGGCTGCTGTGGTCTGGCGGGCAACTTCGGCTTCGAGACCGGCCACTACGAGGTCTCGGCGGCCTGCGCGGAGGACCAACTCCTCCCGGCGGTACGGCGGGCACCGGAGGAGGCGATCGTCCTGGCCGACGGCTTCTCCTGCCGGACCCAGCTCGAGCAGTTGGGGGCGTACGGGGACGGCATCTGGCGGAGGTGCTGGCGGACGCTCTGGAGAATCCGTGAGCGGTCGGCGGACTTCTGTCACTTAGGCGCTCACATGAGCGGGTGTGTCCGGGTGGCTCCGGGGCGCGGGGCATGGTGGGGCCGCGCGGGTGTTCAGAGGGTCGTCTCGCCCCGTATCAGTGGGCCGCACACCGGCTGGGTGCCCTCCGGGAGGTCGTCCGGGCGGCACCAGCGGGCCTCCAGGATCTCGAAGGGGTCGAGGCGGAGGTCGCCGCCGAGCAGGCGGGCCTCGTAGGCCACCTCCATGCGGGTGCGCAGGCCGCTGTTCAGCATGACCAGGCGGCCCACCGACACGTCGAGGTTCGTCTCCTCCTTGACCTCACGGACCACCGTCGCCCGGAAGTCCTCGCCCTTGCGGGCGAAGCCGCTCGGCAGGCCCCACTGGCGGCCGGGTGGCCACATCCGGTGCCGGAGCAGCAGTACCCGGCCCTCGTCGTCGCGGACCACACCGGTCACGCCCACCACGAACTTGGCGTGGAGCAACCACATGATGCGGCTCTGCACAGGGCGCAGGAGCCGCCAGAGACGGACCAGGAGTCGTCGCACGGGACCTCGGAGGGTGGGGTGGATGAGCACGGAAGCTGCCCGGAAAACGGTACCCGGGCCGCGGTCCGGCCCGAAGCGGCCGCCCGGCCGCGGGAGCGGGACATCGAGGTTCCGGACCTCGGACACCCGACCCGCCGGCCGGCTCCTCGTGCGCCCCGATCGGGGCGGTCCGTATGACGAAACGGTTTGACCGGAGCGGGGTGAGGGCCGCATTGTCAGGTACGTGGACGCATTACGGTGCTGTCCTTTGTCGCCCTGGAGGATAGTACTCTGGACCGGGTGGTGCATTGTGTTGCACGATGCTGCCCGGCAGGAGTCCTCTCCCCGCACCGAGTCCCCAGGAAGCCCCGTGACCACGCCCAGCGCCACCACCACTCCGTCCCCGACCGCGTCCGGGACGGGGCACGTCGCCCCCCAGGGGCGGGGCTCCCTGGGGCCGGTCGGGCTGGTGCTCGCCGGCGGGATCTCCGTGCAGTTCGGCGGGGCCCTGGCGGTGACCCTCATGCCGCGCGCCGGTGCGCTCGGGGTCGTGACACTGCGGCTGCTGGTGGCCGCGCTCGTGCTGATGGTGCTGTGCCGGCCCCGGCTGCGTGGACACTCACGCGCCGACTGGGGCACGGTGGTTGTCTTCGGGATCGCCATGGCCGCGATGAACGGCCTCTTCTACCAGTCCGTCGCCCGCATCCCGCTCGGCCTGGCCGTCACCCTGGAGGTCCTCGGCCCGCTCATCCTGTCCGTCCTCGCCTCCCGGCGCGCGGTCAACCTGGTGTGGGCCGGACTCGCCCTCGCCGGAGTGTTCCTCCTCGGCGGCGGGAGCTTCAGCGGCCTCGATCCACTGGGTGTGGTCTTCGCACTGTGTGCCGGCGCCATGTGGGCCGCCTACATCGTCTTCAGCGCCCGTACGGGGCGCCGCTTCCCGCAGGCGGACGGGCTCGCCCTCGCCATGGTCGTGGCGGCGGTCCTCTTCCTGCCGCTGGGCATCGTGGAATCCGGTACGAAACTCCTCGACCCGACGACCTTCGCCCTGGGCGCGGCGGTCGCGGTGCTGTCCTCCGTTCTCCCGTACACCCTCGAACTCCTCGCCCTGCGGCGCCTGCCCGCCGCCACCTTCGCCGTCATGATGAGCCTGGAGCCCGCCCTCGCGGCCGCGGCCGGCTTCCTCATCCTCGACCAGGCACTCTCCGCCATGCAGGCCGCGGCCATCGCACTCGTCATCGGGGCGAGCATGGGGGCGGTACGGACGCAGGCGGGGCGGGCGAAGGTGAGGAGCGCGGAAGCCGGATCCTGACCCGGCCTGCCGCCGCACGCGGTGCGCGCCGGTGCTCGGCGCGCCCACAGCGGCACCGTCCGGGCCCCGCCGACGGGACCCGGACGGCGTGTGCGGATTTGGCCGGTTACGCCCTTAGCGGCTCTGCAGCCAGGCGATTACCAAGAAGAAGAGGGTGGCTCCGGCCGCGGAGCCGGCCCCTCGCAGGACCTGGGTCGCACCTGTCCGCCCCCAGGTCTTCCAGTACTCGCGGGCTTTCCTCCGGATGACCGCGCCGGAGGAGTCGTTACACTGCATGGGTAGGGTGCCCTTTCTGATCAAGTGAGGGTCGCTCTGTCGGGGGAGCCCCGGGCCGGATGCTTGCCGGCTGGGCCTGAGGCTCCCTTTTCTGTTGGCAACTCCCGTGCCGGGAGTATCTGGATATTCCCTTTATGGTGAAATCGCCAACCATATCCGACGTGCTTGCTTTAGTGGATCAATTGCCTTGAAATGATGCTTGTCAGGCAATGGGTGATCACCGATAATTCCCTCTGCTGTGTCTTGATGGGGAACGTGGAGGTGTCGTGATCCACTCGCGAGGCATGTGGAAGAAGAGTTCGTACAGTCAGCAGGGTGCTTGTCTGGAAGTGAGGGCCCGGAAGGGAATTTCGATTCGAGACTCAAAGCGCCCGCGAGAATCCTGCGTGACATGTGGTTTCGCCACGTGGGCCCATTTCATCGATTATGTCAGGGCATCCGCTCCGTCCTCTCGTTGAGTTGTGTGCGGGCACCTCCTCACGCGGCCACGGGGACGCTTTCGCCGATGTTCTCGGCGACAGTGCGCTCCACGTGCCAGAAGGCGTCCAGGTAGTCCGCCGGTGACCGCTTCGCTCCGTACCTCGGCATGGCCTCGCTGAGGAGAACCTCGCCGTCGGGGTTCTCCAGGTAGGCGACGAGGTCGTCCGAGCCGCCGGCGAATTCGAAGATCTGGTACGGCGTCCGGAAGAGGGGATACAGGCCCTTGCCGAAGGGGACGTACTGGATCTGGACGTTCGGGTACTCGTTGGCCCGGAGCAGGGCCTCCCGCTGCTGCCGCATGACGGCGTCGCTCCCGACGGTCCGCCGCAGTACCGACTCGTCGAGGATGAAGAAGAACTCGGCTCCGGTCTCCAGGACCCGCTGGCGGCGCATGCGCAGTTCGACGCTCAGTTCCAGCTCCGGGCCGGTCCAGAACTCCTCGAGAATGGCGCGCGCGTATTCCTCCGTCTGGAGAATGCCGGGCACTACGTTGCGTTCGAAGTTGCGTACGATCGACGCCGACTCCTCGTACGAGACATAGGCTTCCAGTTCCGGAGTCATGATGCTTTTGTACGGGGCGTACCAGGACGGCTGGCGGGCGGCTTTCGCCAGGGTCACCAGCTCCGTCGCCTCGTCGCCGCTGATGCCGTAGTGCTGTACCAGCGCCATGGCGTCCGTGATGCTGATGCCGATTTTCCCGTTCTCGATACGGATGACCTTCGAAGGTGACCAGCCGAAGACCTCGGCCACCTGCTGCTGCGTCATCCCGGCAGCCTCTCGTGCTCGCTTGAGGCGGTCCCGCAGGCGCTGGCGCAGGAACATCGGGTTCTCGGACATGTGACGGCAGCCCTTTCTCGTCGTGAAGACCTGTTCGCGCCGTGCCCGCCAGGGCGGAGGTCGCGGGTGAGACAGGCTAGCGTGCGCTGTGGCTCGGCGCTTGGTGACAGGATCATGCCGAGCAGGATGCGGCATCGCGCGGAGGGGCCTGCTTTTCTGAGGTATGGCGAAGGGGAACCTTCGATTAGGTAAGGTAACCCTACCCTTGCTGTCATTTCGACAGGCGCTGAGATGCCACATGGCATAAGCATCCATGCCCGAATGGGTCGCGGCAAGAGGTGGCGATTTCTGCCGGATGCGGGTGGGGGACGGGTGAATGGGGGCCTATTGAAGGGGCCAAAGAGTTTTCGATTCCCCTTGCCCCCTTCTCTCGGTTCCGATATCTCGAGTTCCGGCAGAGACATGCAAGCGTGCTTGCTTGTTTTATGGCCGGCTGCCATGCTCCCTGGCATCCGCGCCGTACACCGCCGTGTCCGTGCCCCGAGGGGAGCGCCTCGTGTCCGATCCGACGCCCGTGATCGACGATCTGCGTGAGGAGAGCGAGGAGCTCGACCGGCTCGTGGCCGGGCTGAGTCCGGACCGGTGGCGGCTGGCGACGCCCGCCGCCGGGTGGACCGTCGCCCATCAGATCGGGCATCTCGCCTGGACCGACCACTCCGCGCTGCTCGCCGTCACCGACGCGGACGGGTTCCGGGCGCTGGTGGAGCGGGCTCTCGCCGCTCCGCACCGCTTCACCGACGAGGGAGCCGAGGAGTACGCCCGTGCCACGCCCGCCGATGCGCTCGCGCGGTGGCGGGAGGGGCGGGCGGCGCTGGAGAAGGCGCTGCGGGAGGCGCCGGCCGGGGCGCGGTTCCCCTGGTACGGGCCGCCCATGTCCGCCGCCTCCATGGCCACCGCCCGTCTCATGGAGACCTGGGCCCATGGCCAGGACGTGGCCGACGCGCTGGGTGTGATGCGGCCACCCAGCAGACGGCTGGGGCATGTGGCCTGGCTCGGGGTGCGCACCCGGGACTTCGCCTACGGCGTGCACGGGCTCACCCCGCCGGCCGAACCCTTCCGCGTCGAACTCGCCGGGCCGGGCGGCGAGCTGTGGGCGTACGGCCCCGAGGACGCCGCCCAGCGGGTCACCGGGCCCGCCCTCGACTTCTGCCTCCTGGTCACCCAGCGCGCCCACCGCACCAACCTCGCCCTCACCGCCGACGGCCCCGACGCCGACCGCTGGCTGGACATCGCCCAGGCCTTCGCCGGCCCGCCCGGTGGTGGACGCCCTCCGGCTGCTGGGCCGTCCGGTGGTGGACGTTCGTCGGCTGCTGGGCCGCCCGGTGGTGGACGCCCGCCGGCTGCCGGGCCGCCCGGTGGTGGACGCCCTCCGGCCGCCGGCCCGTCCGGTGGTGGACGCCCGCCGGAGGAGGGCGCCCGGTGACCCTGCGCATCGGGAACTTCTCCGGCTTCTACGGCGACCGCTTCGACGCCCTGCGCGAGATGCTCACCGGCGGCGGGGCCGACGTCCTCACCGGTGACTACCTCGCCGAGCTGACCATGCTCATCCTCGCCCGCGACCGGCTGAAGGACCCGGCGGCCGGATACGCCCGGACCTTCCTGCGGCAACTGGAGGAGACCCTCGGGCTCGCGCACGAGCGGGGCGTCAGGATCGTCACCAATGCCGGCGGGCTGAACCCCGCCGGGCTCGCCGACGCCGTACGCGCCCTCGCCGGGCGGCTCGGCATCCCCGTACGGGTCGCCCACGTCGAGGGCGACGACCTCACCGCGCGGTACCCCGGCAGCCTCGCCGCCCACGCCTACCTCGGCGGCTTCGGCATCGCGGAATGCCTCCGCGCGGGCGCCGACGTGGTCGTCACCGGGCGGGTCACCGACGCGGCCCTCGTCACCGGGCCCGCCGCCGCCCACTTCGGCTGGGGGCCCGCGGAGTACGACCGGCTGGCCGGCGCGGTCGTGGCCGGGCACGTGCTGGAGTGCGGGGCGCAGGCGACCGGCGGGAACTACGCCTTCTTCGGCGAGCGCCCTCCCGGCGACCTCCGCCGGCCCGGCTTCCCCTCGCCGAGATCCACGCGGACGGCAGCAGCGTCATCACCAAGCACCCCGGCACCGGCGGCTTCGTCGACACCGGCACCGTCACCGCGCAACTGCTGTACGAGACCGGCGGCGCCCGGTACGCGGGGCCGGACGTCACCGCGCGGCTGGACACCGTACGGCTGCGGCAGGACGGGCCGGACCGGGTGCGCGTCGAAGGGGTACGGGGAGAAGCGCCGCCGCCCATGCTCAAGGCGGGGCTCAACCGGCTCGGCGGGTTCCGCAACGAGGTCGTGTTCGTCCTCACCGGGCTCGGCATCGAGGCCAAGGCGGGCCTGGTGAAGGAGCAGCTCGGCGACGCGCTCGCCAAGTCGCCGCCCGCCGAGGTGCGCTGGGATCTCGCCCGCACCGACCGGCCCGACGCCGCGACCGAGGAGACCGCGAGCGCGCTGCTGCGGCTCGTCGTAGGGACCCCGCCCAGGAGAAGGTCGGACGGGTGCTCAGCGGGGCCGCCATCGAACTCGCCCTGGCGAGCTACCCCGGTTTCCATGTGCTGGCGTCACCCGGCAAGGGCTCCCCTATGGAGTCTTCGAGGATGTGTACGTCCCCCAGGGCGCCGTCGACCATGTGGCCGTCCTCCATGACGGACGCCGTATCGCCGTGGACGCACCGCAGGACGCCGCCGAACTCGCCGGCGTACCGGAACCCCGCTCCCCGCACCGCTTCCCACCGCGCCCACGACACGCGCCCCTCGGCCTGGTCGCCGGTGCCCGCAGCGGCGACAAGGGCGGGAACGCCAACGTCGGTGTGTGGGTCCGTTCCGACGAGGCCTGGCGGTGGCTCGCGCACGAGCTGACCGTCGAGCGGTTCCGGGAGCTGATCCCGGAGGCCCGCGGCCTGCCCGTCACCCGGCACGTACTGCCCCACCTGCGCGCCCTCAACTTCCTGGTCGAAGGCATCCTCGGCGAGGGCGTCGCCGCGCGGGCCCGTTTCGATCCGCAGGCCAAGGCGCTCGGCGAATGGCTGCGCTCCCGGCACCTCGACATCCCGGAGGCCCTCCTGTGACGGTCCTCGCATCCGCCCTGAACCCGGCCGACCCGGAGTACCGGGCGCACCGCGACACCATGCTCGCCAAGCTCGCCGCACTCGACGCCGAGCACGCCAAGGCCCTCGCGGGCGGCGGCGACAAGTACGTCGAACGGCACCGGGGCGCGGCAAGCTCCTCGCGCGTGAGCGCGTCGAGCTGCTTCTCGACCCCGACACACCCTTCCTGGAGCTGTCCCCGCTGGCCGCCTGGGGCAGCGACCACACCGTGGGCGCCTCGCTCGTCACCGGCATCGGGGTCGTCGAGGGCGTGGAGTGCCTGATCACCGCCAACGACCCGACCGTGCGCGGCGGCGCCAGCAACCCGTGGAGCCTGAAGAAGGCCCTGCGCGCCAGCGACATCGCCCTCGCCAACCGGCTCCCGTGCATCAGCCTCGTCGAGTCCGGCGGCGCCGATCTGCCCTCCCAGAAGGAGATCTTCATCCCCGGCGGCGCGATCTTCCGGGACCTCACCCGGCTGTCGGCGGCCGGCATCCCCACCATCGCCGTCGTCTTCGGCAACTCCACCGCCGGGGGCGCGTACATCCCCGGCATGTCCGACCACGTGATCATGGTCAAGGAGCGGGCGAAGGTGTTCCTCGGCGGCCCGCCCCTGGTGAAGATGGCCACCGGCGAGGAGAGCGACGACGAGTCCCTCGGCGGCGCCGAGATGCACGCGCGGGTGTCGGGCCTCGCCGACCACTTCGCCGTCGACGAACCGGACGCGCTGCGCCAGGCCCGCCGGGTCGTCGCCCGCCTCAACCACCGCAAGGCGTACGACGATCCCGGCCCGGCCGCACCGCCCGCGTACGACACGGACGAACTGCTCGGCATCGTCCCGGGCGATCTCAAGGTCCCCTTCGACCCGCGCGAGGTCATCGCACGGATCGTCGACTCCTCCGACTTCGACGAGTTCAAACCTCTCTACGGCACCAGTCTCACCACCGGCTGGGCGGCTCTCCACGGCTATCCCGTCGGCATCCTCGCCAACGCGCGGGGGTCCTCTTCAGCGAGGAGTCCCAGAAGGCCGCCCAGTTCATCCAGCTCGCCAACCAGCGCGACATCCCGCTGCTCTTCCTCCACAACACCACCGGCTACATGGTCGGCAGGGAGTACGAACAGGGCGGCATCATCAAACACGGCGCGATGATGATCAACGCGGTCGCCAACTCGAAGGTCCCCACCTGTCCGTCCTCATGGGCGCCTCCTACGGCGCCGGGCACTACGGCATGTGCGGCCGCGCCTACGACCCGCGCTTCCTCTTCGCCTGGCCCAGTGCCAAGTCCGCCGTCATGGGCCCGCAGCAGCTCGCCGGCGTGCTCTCCATCGTCGCCCGCCAGTCGGCCGCGGCGAAGGGACGGCCGTACGACGACGAGGCGGACGCGGCGCTGCGCGCCATGGTGGAGCAGCAGATCGAGTCCGAGTCCCTGCCGATGTTCCTTTCCGGGCGGCTGTACGACGACGGCGTCATCGACCCGCGCGACACCCGCACCGTCCTCGGCCTGTGCCTGTCGGCCGTCCACACCGCGCCCTACCAGGGCGCGCGCGGTGGCTTCGGCGTCTTCCGGATGTGAGGACCGATGATCACTTCCTGCTGATCGCGAACCGGGGCGAGATCGCCTGCCGGATCGCCCGCACGTGCAGTGAGTTGGGAATCCGAACCGTCGCCGTGCACTCGGACGCCGACGAGAACGCCCTCCACGCGCGGGTGGCCGACAGTGCCGTGCGCCTGCCGGGGTCGGCGCCCGCCGACACGTATCTGCGCGGCGAGCTGATCGTGAAGGCCGCCCTCGCGGCCGGCGCGGACGCCGTGCACCCCGGCTACGGCTTCCTCTCCGAGAACGCGGGCTTCGCGCGGGCCGTCCAGGACGCGGGCCTGGTGTGGATCGGGCCGCCACCGGAGGCGATCGAGGCGATGGCGTCCAAGACGCGCGCCAAGGAGCTGATGGGCGTCGGGCCGCTGCGCGAGGTCACCGAGGCCGACCTGCCGGTGCTGGTGAAGGCGGCGGCGGGCGGCGGCGGACGCGGGATGCGCGTCGTACGGCGCCTCGCGGACCTGGACGCCGAACTGGCCGCCGCCCGCGCGGAGGCCGCGAGCGCCTTCGGCGACGGGGAGGTGTTCACCGAGCCGTACATCGAGGGCGGCCGGCATGTCGAGGTGCAGGTTCTCGCCGACACCCACGGCACGGTGTGGGCGCTCGGCACGCGTGACTGCTCCCTCCAGCGCCGGCACCAGAAGGTGATCGAGGAGGCCCCGGCGCCGGGGCTGACGGCGGGGCTCACCGAGGAACTGCACGCCCTCGCCGTACGCGCCGCGCGTGCCGTCGGCTATGCCGGCGCCGGGACCGTCGAGTTCCTCGTCGCGGGGAGCGGGCGCACTTCCTGGAGATGAACACCCGGCTCCAGGTGGAACACCCGGTGACGGAGGCCGTGTTCGGGGTCGATCTCGTCGCCGAGCAGATCCGGGTCGCCGAGGGGCACGCCCTCCCGGCAGGCCCGCCGCCCGCGCGGGGCACGCCGTCGAGGCCCGCCTCTACGCGGAGGACCCCGCGCGGGAGTGGGCCCCGCAGACCGGCCGGCTGCACCGCCTCGCCGTGCCCCGCGCCGTGCGCCTGGACACCGGCTACACCGACGGCGACGACATCGGCGTCCACTACGACCCCTGCTGGCCAAGGTCGTCGCCCATGCGCCCACCCGCGCGGAGGCGGTCCGCAAGCTGGCGTCCGCCCTCGACCGCGCGGTGATCCACGGTCCCGTCACCAACCGGGACCTCCTCGTCCGCTCCCTGCGGCACGAGGAGTTCAAGGAAGCCCGTATGGACACCGGTTTCTACGACCGCCATCTGCCCGCCCTCACCGCCCCGGCCCCCGACCCGCACGCCCCGCTCGCGGCAGCCCTGGCGGACGCGTACGGCCGCTCGCGCTTCGGCGGCTGGCGCAACCTGCCCTCACAGCCGCAGACGAAGCGGTACACGATGGCGGGCGAGGAACACGAAGTCCGCTACCGCCACACACGCGAGGGCTTCGAGGCGGACACCGCCCGCGTGACGCATGTGGACGCCGGCCTGGTGATCCTCGAAGTGGACGGCGTACGCCACCGCTACGAGATCACCCGCTACGGCGACCAGATCCACGCCGGCCCCACCCTCCTCACCGCCCTGCCCCGCTTCCCCGCCCCCACCGCCCAGCACGCCCCGGGCTCCTCCTGGCCCCCATGCCGGGCACGGTCGTCCGCGTGGCGGAGGGCCTGACGGAGGGCACGCGGGTGGAGGCCGGCCAGCCCCTCCTCTGGCTGGAGGCGATGAAGATGCAACACCAGATCACCGCCCCGGTGAGGGGAGTCATGAGCGCCCTCCACGCGACCCCGGGACAGCAAGTGCAGCCCGGCACCCTTTGGCGGTCGTGGAGGAAACCCCTGAAGGGGCGCGGGGAACGGCGCGAGTGACCACGACGAACCCGCGCCCTCCCGACGACCCGAAGCCCTTCTCTCTCAGGAGCGTTCATGCCGGTGATCGAATCAGAAGAGCACAAGGCCCTCCGCGAGGCAGTCGCAACGTTCGCGAGAAACACCCCTCACACTGACAACACGGAGTTCTGGAAGAACGCGGCCAAGCTCGGCTACATCGGCGTCAACCTGCCGGAGGCATACGGTGGCGGCGGCGCCGGCATCACCGAACTGTCCCTGATCCTCGAAGAGATGGGCGCCGCGGGCAACCCCTCCTCATGATGATCGTCTCCCCGGCGATCTGCGGCACCGTCATCGCCCGCTTCGGCACCGGGACGCAGAAGCGCGACTGGCTCCCCGCCCTCGCCGACGGCAGCCGCATGATGGCCTTCGGCATCACCGAACCCGACGCCGGCTCCAACAGCCACCGCATCACCACCACCGCCCGCAGGGACGGCACCGACTGGATCCTCACCGGCCGCAAGGTGTTCGTCTCCGGCGTCGACATCGCCGACGCCACCCTCGTCGTCGGCCGCACGGAGGACGCCCGTACCGGACGTCTCAAGCCCTGCCTGTTCATCGTCCCGCGCGAAGCGCCGGGGTTCGGGCGCCGGCAGATCGACATGGAACTCCACTCCGCGGAGAAGCAGTTCGAGCTCACCCTCGACGACGTACGGCTGCCCGCCGACGCGCTCGTCGGCGACGAGGACGCCGGCCTGCTGCACCTGTTTGCCGGACTCAACCCCGAACGCGTCATGACGGCCGCGTTCGCGATCGGCATGGGCCGCTACGCCCTCGCCCGCGCCGTCGAGTACGCGCGTGAGCGCACGGTGTGGAAGGCGCCCATCGGCTCCCACCAGGCGATCGCCCACCCCTCGCCCAGGCGCACATCGAACTCGAACTCGCCCGCCTGATGACGCAGAAGGCCGCCCACCTGTACGACGCCGGGGACGACCTGGGCGCCGGCGAGGCCGCCAACATGGCCAAGTACGCGGCCGGCGAGGCCTGTGTGAAGGCGGTCGACCAGGCCGTGCACACCCTCGGCGGAAACGGCCTCACACGCGAGTTCGGACTCGCCCGGCTGATAACGGCCGCGCGCGTGTCTCGTATCGCACCGGTCAGCAGGGAGATGATTCTCAACTACGTCTCCCACCAGACCCTGGGCCTGCCCAAGTCGTACTAGGCCCTCACGAGTTGTCCTGGCCGTCTTGGAGGAACCGAATGTTCCGCAGCGAGTACGCAGACGTCCCCGCCCTCGAACTCCCCATCCACGAGGCAGTACTGGCCCGCGCCGCCGAGTACGGCGGCACCCCGGCGCTGATCGACGGCACCGACGGCACCACCCTCAGCTACGAGCAGGTGGACCGGTTCCACCGGCGGGTCGCCGCCGGCCTCGCCGAGGCCGGCGTGCGCAAGGGGACGTGCTCGCCCTGCACAGCCCCAACACGATCGCCTTCCCCACCGCCTTCTACGCGGCCACCCGCGCGGGTGCCTCCGTCACCACCGCGCACCCGCTCGCGACCGCCGAGGAGTTCGGCAAGCAGCTCGAGGACAGCGCGGCCCGCTGGATCGTCACCGTGTCACCGCTGCTGGAGACCGCGCGCAGGGCCGCCGGACTGGCCGGCGGGGTCGAGGAGATATTCGTCTGCGACAGCGCGCCCGGACACCGCTCCCTGATCGACATGCTGGCCTCCGCCGCGCCCGAGCCGGTGGTCGACATCGACCCGGCCGAGGACGTGGCCGCGCTGCCGTACTCCTCCGGTACGACCGGCCTCCCCAAGGGGTGATGCTCACCCACCGCCAGATCGCCACCAACCTCGCCCAGCTCGACCCGCTGATCACGGCGGGCCCCGGCGACCGCATCCTCGCGGTGCTGCCGTTCTTCCACATCTACGGCCTGACGGCCCTGATGAACGCCCCCTGCGCAAAGGCGCGACCGTCGTCGTCCTGCCGCGCTTCGACCTGGAGACGTTCCTCGCGGCCATCCAGAACCACCGCATCACCGGCCTGTACGTGGCCCCGCCGATCGTCCTGGCCCTCGCCAAGCACCCGCTGGTCGCCCGGTACGACCTGTCGTCCCTGAAGTACATCGTCAGCGCCGCCGCACCCTGGACGCCGGCCTCGCCGCCGCCTGCTCGCGCCGGCTCGGGCTGCCGCCCGTCGGGCAGGCGTACGGCATGACGGAACTGTCGCCCGGCACCCACGTCGTCCCCCTGGAGGCCATGGGGAGGCGCCGCCCGGGACCGTCGGCAAGCTGATCGCCGGCACCGAGATGCGCGTCGTCTCCCTCGACGCCCCCGGCAAGGACCTCGGCATCGGCGCGTCCGGCGAGATCCTCATCCGCGGCCCGCAGGTGATGAAGGGCTACCTCGGCCGCCCCGACGCCACCGCCGCCATGATCGACGAGGACGGCTGGCTGCACACCGGCGACGTCGGCCACGTTGACGAGAACGGCTGGCTCTTCGTCGTCGACCGCGTGAAGGAACTCATCAAGTACAAGGGCTTCCAGGTCGCCCCCGCCGAACTCGAGGCACTGCTCCTCACCCACCCCGGGGTCGCCGACGCCGCCGTCATCGGCGTCCGCAACGAGGACGGCAACGAGGTCCCGCACGCGTACGTCGTCCGTCAGCCATCCACCCCGCAGCCCTCCGCCGACGAGATCATGATGTACGTCGCCGAGCGTGTCGCCCCTACAAGCGCGTCCGCCACGTCACCTTCATCGACGGCGTCCCGCGCGCCGCCTCCGGAAAGATCCTGCGCCGCGAACTCCGCGCGGCGCACAAGGAGCCCTCGTGACCCTGATCGGCCGCACCCGCGCGCGGGGCGTCGAAACGCTCTCCCTCGACGCCCCGGAGCGCCGCAACGCCCTGTCCGCCGCCCTCGTCGGCGAACTCGCCGGCGCGCTCGCCGACGCCGGCGAGGACAGCGGCGTCCGCGCGGTGGTCCTCACCCACACCGGCAACACCTTCAGCGCGGGCGCGGACCTGCGCGACCCGCCCGCCCCCGACGCGCTGGCCGGTCTGCTGCGGGGATCGTGGAACTGCCGAAACCGGTCGTCGCGCGGGTCACCGGACACGTCCGCGCGGGCGGCCTCGGCCTGCTCGCCGCCTGCGACATCGCCGTCGCCTCCCACGCGGCGACGTTCGCGTTCACCGAGGTGCGGATCGGAGTCGCGCCCGCCGTCATCTCACTGCCGCTGCTGCCCCGCACCGACCCGCGCGCGCTGGCCCGCTACTACCTCACCGGGGAGCGGCTCGACACCGCAGAGGCGGCCCGTACCGGGCTGCTCACCGCCGCCGGGGACGACGTGGACGAGGTCCTCGCGCCGATCCTCGACGGGCTGCGCAGATCCGCCCCCGAAGCCCTGGCCGAGACGAAACGGCTGCTCACGGCTATGGTGCTGGAGACCTTCGACCGGGACGCGGCCGCCCTGACCGCGCTCTCGGCGCGCCTCTTCGCCTCGGCGCACGCGCGCGAGGGAATGACGGCCTTCCTCGAACGACGGGATCCGGAATGGGTGGTGTGAGCACGGCCGACCGTGCGGAACGAGTCCCCAAACAGGACCGCAGCCGGGCCACCCGGCAGCGGCTCCTGGAGGCCGCCGTGGCCTGCCTCGCGGAACACGGCTGGGCGGGCTCCACGGTCTCCGTCGTCGCCGAACGCGCGGGAGTCTCCCGGGGGCCGCCCAGCACCACTTCCCGACCCGCGAGGACCTGTTCACGGCCGCCGTCGAGTACGTCGCCGAGGAACGCTCCACCGCCCTGCGCGCCCTCTTCCCGGACGGCGCCGCCGCCGGCGACCGCCGCGCGGTGGTCGCCGGCCTCGTGGACCTCTACACCGGCCCCTCTTCCGCGCGGCGCTCCACCTCTGGGCCGCCGCCTCCAACGAGGAACAACTGCGCCCGCGCGTGACCGAACTGGAACTGCGCGTGGGCCGCGAGACCCACCGCATCGCCGTCGACCTCCTCGGCGCCGACGAGTCCCGCCCCGGCACCCGGGAAACCGTCCAGGGCCTTCTGGACATGGCCCGGGGCCTCGGCCTCGCCAACCTCCTCACCGACGACGGGGCACGCCGGGAACGGGTGGTGTCCCAGTGGGCGGCACTGCTGGAACAGGCCCTGGACTGAGGCCCTCCGGGTCAGATGAGACGGAGGTTGTTCACTCGACAGCGAATGTGCGGTGCTCCGGCGAACTTGGCGTCCACAGTCACGAGCTCGGCGCCCAGTGTTTCGGCGAGCGCGACGTAGGAAGCGTCGTAGGGCCACATGTTGTGGCGTAGTTCCCAGATGCGAGGGAGCAGCGGCGCATGGTCGTAGCGTCTGAGCGGCATGCGTCGCAGGAGGTCGAGCGCATGCTCCGCCTCGGACTCGGGGAGCTTCTTTCCCCGGACGAGACTATGCAGTACCGAGGCACATTCCAGATCGACGGCGGGGGCGCGGCCAGCCGCCGGCGCAGGGCGTATGCCCGTACCCGGTCGGCGAGGGCGTCGCCACCGACGAGGAATTCCACGACTGCGGTGGTGTCGAGGACGAGTACGCTCACCCGCGAGCCTCCCGCATATCGCGAATAGCCTCGGAAATATCGTCCGCTGTGACATTTCCGCGCGCCGCGATGGAGCGGGCCTCCCGCGCTGCTTCGGCCGGCGACAGCATGGCCGCCTCACCAGTGAGCAACTGCAGGACGTAGTTCTGCAGAGACTGCCCGCTCTGTGCCGCCCTGGTCTTCAGCGTCTGGAGCGTGTCTTCCGGGACATCACGTACGTGTATGGTCGCCATGCAAGCATTTTAGTCCCAATGCAAGCGGAATGCTCCCGTCCTTATGGAGCGAGCCTCTCCACCCGCCAGCCCCCGCCCGCCTCCGCCACGTACCGCAGGCGGTCGTGCAGGCGGTTCTCGCGGCCCTGCCAGAACTCCACCGTCTCCGGGGCGACGCGGAAGCCGCCCCAGTGCGGCGGGACCGGGACCTGTTCGTGTTCCGGGTAGCGGGACGCCAGGGCGGCGTACGCCGTGTCGAGGAGGCGCGGTCGGTGATCACCGCGGACTGCCCGCTGGCCCAGGCGCCGAGCTGGGAGCCGTGCGGGCGGGTGCGGAAGTACGCGGCCGTCTCGTCGCGGCCGGTGCGCCGCGCGGTGCCGGTGACGATGACCTGCCGGGCCATCGGATGCCAGGGAAGAGCAGCGCGACGTGCGGGTTCGCGGCCAGGTCGCGGCCCTTGCGGGAGTCGTAGTTCGTGTAGAAGACGAACCCGTCGTCGTCGAAGTGCTTCAGCAGCACCGTGCGTGAACTGGGCCGGCCCTGTCCGTCCGCCGTCGAGACGATCATGGCGTTCGGTTCGAACAGGCCGCCCTCCGTCGCGGCCTGCCTGAACCACCGCGCGAACTGCTCCACGGGCGTGGCGGCCAGGTCGGCCGCGGACAGCCCCTCGCTGCGGTACTGCTTGCGCATCGAGGCGAGATCGAGGGGAACGGCGTCTCGGTCGGTCACGCCGTCATCCTGCCGTATGCGCCCGGACCACGGGCGGGCGGTGTCCTTGGTCACGTGGTGGCACTGAGTGCCGCGAACCCTCCCCAAAGATGGCACTCGGGGATATCGTGCTGCCACTGTTCCGGTTGGGTGACCGCCAGCCGGGCATCACAGGGGTGACGTCCCGGACCGCGAGCCCGTTCGAACGGACCGTGGATCCACCGGACGGGCGCCCACCCGCGCCGACCTCCGACACATGGTCGTCCCACCCCCACAACACCATCTGTCACCCACCTCACAAGGAGCCGCCAGATGTCCGACTTCGTACCCGGGCTCGAAGGAGTCGTCGCGTTCGAGACGGAGATCGCCGAACCGGACAAGGAGGGCGGCGCCCTGCGGTACCGGGGCGTCGACATCGAGGATCTGGTCGGTCACGTCTCCTTCGGCAACGTCTGGGGGCTGCTCGTCGACGGGGCGTTCAACCCCGGACTGCCGCCCGCCGAGCCGTTCCCGATCCCCGTGCACTCCGGTGACATCCGTGTCGACGTGCAGTCCGCGCTGGCGATGCTGGCGCCCGTCTGGGGCCTGAAACCGCTCCTCGACATCGATGCCGAGCGGGCCCGCGACGATCTCGCGCGCGCCGCCGTCATGGCCCTGTCCTACGTCGCCCAGTCCGCGCGCGGCCAGGGCGTGCCCATGGTGCCGCAGGGGAGATCGACAAGGCCGAGTCCATCGTCGAACGTTTCATGATCCGCTGGCGCGGTGAGCCCGACCCCAGGCATGTCGCGGCCGTCGACGCCTACTGGACGTCGGCCGCCGAGCACGGCATGAACGCGTCCACGTTCACCGCGCGGGTCATCGCCTCGACCGGCGCGGACGTCGCCGCCGCCCTCTCGGGAGCGGTCGGCGCCATGTCCGGCCCGCTGCACGGCGGCGCCCCTCGCGCGTGCTGCACATGATCGAGGAGATCGAGCGCACCGGGGACGCCGAGGCGTACGTCAGGCAGACCCTCGACAAGGGCGAGCGCCTGATGGGCTTCGGCCACCGTGTGTACCGCGCGGAGGACCCCCGCGCCCGCGTCCTGCGCCGCACCGCGCGGGAACTGGCCGCCCCGCGCTTCGAGGTCGCCGAGGCCCTGGAGAAGGCCGCGCTGGCCGAGCTGCACGCCCGCCGGCCCGACCGGGTGCTCGCCACCAACGTCGAGTTCTGGGCGGCCATCGTGCTGGACTTCGCCGAGGTCCCGGCGCACATGTTCACGTCGATGTTCACCTGCGCCCGTACGGCCGGCTGGTCGGCGCACATCCTGGAGCAGAAGCGCACGGGCCGCCTGGTGCGCCCCTCGGCCCGCTATGTCGGTCCGGGCACGCGCGACCCGCGCGAGATCGAGGGTACGGGGACATCGCCCGCTGAGCGGAAGGCGCCGAAGGGCTTCACGAACGCAGACGACCCGCGAGTCCGGTTCCTCCTCGGGAGGGGCCGGCCGGACGTACCGGCGACTCGCGGGTCGGGTGACTGCGTTGGACTGGGCCGGTTGCGTGTATCTCGCACACGCCGGTCCGGCGCCGAACCGAGTACGGCGGCGGGCTACTGGCCCGCAGCCACCTCTTCCGTCCGGTCTGCGTACATCTGCCGAACCACCTCCTTTCCGAAGTACCGCCCACTTTAGGAACCGTCTCCCGTCGGATCAACCGCTTTTTCGTTGACCCCCGCGCGGGGGCACGATTGGCTGGCCCCGTGAATGATCTTCGTATCGAGGCGGTGGCCGGCGACGCCCTGGCCGAGCGGTGGCGGCACGTCCACGACGTGATCGTGCCGCCGGCCGCGAAGACGCCCGACGACGTGCGCGGACGCCTCACGCGCGGATACCGGCGGGACACCGCGTACGCCGCGTGCTCGTCGGCAGCGCGGCCCCCGCAGGGGAGGCGGCCGGGGCGACGGTCGCCGCGCGGGTGCTGCCCGAGCACCGCGGCCAGGGGCACGGGACGGCGCTCCACGCGGCCGGGACGGCGCACGCGCGCGGGCTCTGTGCCGCGGAGACCGAGACCGGGGTGCCGGCGGCCGACACGGAGGGACCGCGGTTGGCCGCCGCGGCGGGCTTCACCGAACGCGAACGGTATGTGCCGGACGGCCGGCGCGAAGAGCGGGCCGACCTGCGGCTGCGGGCCGGGTGAAGGCGTCGGCATGGCAGTAGACCGGTCGCGTACAACGATTCTCTCAATCTTGCGGGAACTCGATGTGCGCTGCGTCACGTTCAAGTTGAATGATTGCAAGTGAGCGAACCGTCGTGCCGTACGTGCGGACGCAGCCTGCAGGGGTCCAGGTGAGTGCTTCCAGGCGTAGTGGGACCACCGACGAGCTGGGGCCGGACGAGCCCGGGCCCGAGCGGGAGGGATCGGACGGCTCCGACCTCCTCGCCGCCCTGCTCGACGGCATGGACGCCGCCCTGTGCGCCTTCGACGCGGACGGGACGGTCACGCACTGGAACCGTGAGGCCGAGCGCGTCCTCGGCTGGACCGCGGCCGAGGCGGTCGGCCGGGCCGGGTTCGCCGGATGGGCCGTGCGCAGCGCGGACGCCGACGAGGTCGAGGCACGGCTGATGTCGGTCATGGACGCGCCGGGCCGGCAGGTCAACGAGTTCGCGCTGCTGACCAAGGACGGCGGCCGGGTCCTGGTGCGCACCCAGTCCGCCGCCGTGCGCGGGCCGGACGGCAAGCCGGCGGGCGTGTACTGCGCGTTCAGCGAGGTGCACGCGCAGATCGACCTGGAGCGGTCCATCGCGCTGAGCGAGGCGCTGCTGGATGACGCGAGCTGGGGTGTCGTCCTGATCGACGCCGATCTGCGGCCCGCGGTGGTGAACGCGCACGCCGCGCGGGCGCTCGGCGCGGGGCGTACGTCCGTACTGGGCCGTCCGCTGGGCGAGCTGCTGGCGCAGGGCGCGGAGGAACTGGAGAGCGCGCTCACCCATGTCCTCGCCGAAGGCGCCCCGCCCGCGCCGGCCGAGCTGTGGGTGAGTGTGCGCACGCCGGAGGGCGAGCGGCGGCGGTGCTGGCGGAGCGGGTTCGTACGGCTGGCGTCACCGCTCACGGAGGAGCCGGTGCCGCTCGGGGTGGGCTGGCTGTTCCAGGACGTGACCGAGTACCGGCAGGGCGAGCAGGAGGCGTCCCTGCTGCGGTTCCGCGCGCAGCAGCTGCACCGGGCGGCGCGTGCGGCGGCGGAGTGCGAGGACCCGGCGGAGGCGGCGACGGTCCATCTGGACTTCGCGCTCGCCGGATTCGCCGACCACGCGCTGATCGACCGGGTGGCCGAGGGCGCCAAGGACGACGACCGGGTACGGCTCGTACGGATCGCCGCGACCCCGTCCGGCGCGCCGGGGCCCAGCAGGCTCGCGGGGCGGGCGGGGCTGCCGGTGCGGTACGGGGACGGGCATCCGGCGGTGCAGTGTGTGGAGCGGGCCGGGACCGTGCGGGCCGATGTGGGGGCCATGGGCGTGGAGGAGGCGCGCGCGTGGGCCGTGACCCGGCAGTGGCCGGGCGACGCGGTGCACGCCCTGTGCACGGTGCTGCGGAGCCGAGGGCGCACGGTGGGTGCTGTGACGTTTCTGCGGGGGTGGGGCGGCATGCGTTCGAGCGGGCGGACGCCATGTACGCGGAGGACGTGGCGGTCCACATCGCCGCCGCGCTGGATTTGGCGGGGGTTCTGGGGGAGGAGGGCTGAGGTCGGGCTTCCCGCCCGAACACCGGAGGGGCTGGAGACAGCCCTCCGGCGTTTGAGGAGCGGGGGTCCGGGGGCAGCGCAGCGCCCCCGGGGGCGGGTGGGGAAGGGGCGGCGGGGGCGGAAAACGTCCTACTGCCGGTAGTAGATACGGTCCGCGTACTCCTCGAACACGCGCGCGTTCCACTCGTGGCCCCCGTCGACGTTCCCGGAGCGCAGCAGCGGCGGCTCGATGCCCCGGTCGGCCAGCACCGCCGCCGCCGTCGCCATCACGGCCTGCAGCACCGCCGACGTCACCACCGTGGACGCGGGAGCGAACGGCGCCGGCACCCCTCCAGCGTCAGCTCCGCGTCACCGACCGCGATCCGCGAGTCCAGTACGACATCGCAGTGGTCCTTCAGAAACGTCCCCGAGGAGTGCCGCGACGACGTCTGCGTCGCGTACGCCACCGATGTCACCCCGATCACCCTCACCCCCGCTCCCGCGCCTTCATCGCCATCTCCACCGGCAGCGCGTTGCGCCCCGACAGGGAGACGATGATCAGCGCGTCGCCCGCGCGGAGCGGCGAGGAGTCGAGCACGACCCCCGCGAGCCCGTCGACGCGTTCCAGCGCGGAGCCCAGCGTCGCCGGCATCACGTCGACGCCGACGGCGCCGGGGACGGCGAGCAGGTTCATCAGGGCCAGCCCGCCCGCCCGGTAGACGAGGTCCTGCGCGGCGAGCGAGGAGTGCCCGGCGCCGAAGGCGAAGAGCCGGCCGCCGTCCGCGACCGTGTCGGCGAGCAGCGTGCCCGCCGCCGCGACGGAGCCGCCCTCCTCGTCCCGGATCCGCCGCAGCAGATCGATCGCGGCGTCGAGGAACTGACCGGCCGGCGTGCGGTCGCTCATGCGGCATCCCTTCGGGCAGGAGTATTGCGGATCACCGTGCGGTCTGGACCAGCGCCGTGTCAATACGGGGCCCGATGGCGTGGAATCCCCCGCGCGGACCGGTCGTTTTCACAGCGAGGCCCGGTTGTCGGTCGTATGGGTCAGAATTGAGTCCTGGGCCAGCGCACATGCCGGTGAGCCGGCCGGCCTCCGGCAGAGCCATCCGCAGATCTCATCAAGGGGCATGTATGTCCGGACTGATCGACACCACGGAGATGTACCTCCGCACCATCCTCGAGCTGGAAGAGGAAGGTGTGGTCCCCATGCGTGCCCGGATCGCCGAGCGGCTCGACCAGAGCGGGCCGACGGTCAGCCAGACGGTGGCGCGGATGGAGCGCGACGGCCTGGTGTCCGTGGCCCCCGACCGACACCTGGAGTTCACCGAGGAGGGCCGTCGGCTGGCGACGCGCGTGATGCGCAAGCACCGTCTCGCCGAGTGTCTCCTGGTCGACGTGATCGGCCTGGAGTGGGAGCAGGTGCACGCCGAGGCATGCCGCTGGGAGCACGTGATGAGCGAGGCCGTGGAGCGCCGCGTGCTGGAGCTGCTGCGCCACCCCACCGAGTCGCCGTACGGCAACCCGATCCCGGGCCTGGAGGAGCTGGGCGAGAAGGACGGCGCCGACCCGTTCCTGGACGACAGCATGGTCTCGCTGGCCGACCTCGACCCGGGCGCCGGCGGCAAGACGGTCGTGGTGCGCCGGATCGGCGAGCCGATCCAGACCGACGCGCAGCTCATGTACACGCTGCGCCGGGCGGGCGTACAGCCCGGTTCGGTGGTCAGCGTGACGGAGTCGGCGGGCGGGGTGCTCGTGGGCAGCGGCGGCGAGGCGGCCGAGCTGGAGTCGGAGGTGGCGTCCCACGTGTTCGTCGCCAAGCCCTGACCGGTCGGGCCGGTCGGGCCGGTCGGGCCGGGTGGGAACACCGGTACGGGCGGGCGCGTTCACTCCCGCGGGTGTGAACGCGCCGATTCCGAGATCCAGTGCGCGGAACGGCAGCGCTTGCCGGGCTCGCGTGCGAGGCTGTCGCGTGAGGCATATGACCTGAGGGGCTCTGGCCGGACGCGACAGCGATGTCATCCCGGCAGGGGAGGGGCGGGACGAATGTGCCGTGACCACGTGAGGAGCCCCGGCGCCGCATGGCGCCGGGGCCTGTCCTCCCTGTGCTGACCCGGAGCCCCGAGCTCTCAGGGTCATTCCCTCGGACCGGTTTCCCCGAGCGGTCCGCCTCCCGCTGAAGATCTCCCTGGACCACGGCGATCAATCCCCGAACAGGGTCACTCGAAAGAGGGATATTGCCGGGCTGGGAGCCATTTTCGAATGCTCTTTCGATAACCTGCGGACACCGTAAGAGCAGGCAGGGCCAGCACGACAGGCAGCGAGCTTGGGGGTGCCAGGACCATGGCGCGACGCATCGACGTGACCGGGGCGGACGGCGTACGACTCGCCGCCTGGGAGTTCGGCGACCCGCCCAAGAACGGCGCGGAGCCGGCGGGGAGCGCCGCACAGCACGCGCCCGGTGTGCTGTTACTGCACGGACTGATGGGCCGCGCCTCGCACTGGGCGTCCACCGCCCGGCGCCTCTCCGCGCGGTACCGGGCGATCGCCCTCGACCAGCGCGGTCACGGCCGCAGCGACAAGCCCTCACAGGCCGCCTTTACCCGCGGCGCCTACGTCGACGACGCCGAGGCCGCCCTGGAGCAGCTCGGCCTCGGCCCCACCGTGCTCGTCGGCCACGCGATGGGCGCGCTGACCGCCTGGCAGCTGGCCGCCAGACGGCCCGACCTGGTGCGCGGCCTGATCATCTGCGATATGCGGGCCTCCGCCCTCGGGGCGGCCTCGCAGCGCGAGTGGGCGGAGTGGTTCACGACCTGGCCGGTCCCGTTCGCCACGCTCGCCGACGTCCGCAAGTGGTTCGGCGAGGACGACCCTGGGTGGAGCGGCCCAACCCGGCCCGCGGCGCCTTCTACGCCGAGGTGATGGCCGAGTCCCCCGACGGCTGGCGTCCCGTGTTCGACCCCGATCAGATGCTCCGTTCCCGCGAGACCTGGGTCTTCGACGCGCACTGGGAGGAGCTGGCCCAGGTGCGCTGCCCGGCCCTGGTGGTCCGCGGCCTCGACGGCGAACTCGGCCGCGCGGAAGCCCAGGAGATGGTCCGCGTCCTCCCGCGCGGCCAGTACGCGGAGGTGGCCGACGCCGGCCACCTGGTCCACTACGACCAGCCGGAGACCTGGCTCACCGCGATCGAACCCTTCCTGGACTCATTGGGCGACGCCTGACCCGCCCCACGACGGGACCCCGCCGCCACCGCCGACCCGCGCGGCTCTCCCGCCCTCGCCGGCCGCCGTCAGGTCCGCGGCGGCCGGCCGTCGTCCGCGGCTCGGGACACGGCAGGGCGGGACAGCTCACCGACGCGGCCCGGCGGTGTTCCCGCTCCTCACCCTTGCTCACCGCTGCCAGGATCTCCGGCAGCCGGCGGGCCGTCCGTGGTGCCGCCAGACGCAGGCCGAGGTAGGTCAGTGCGGCGCCGTACCCCGCGCCGGCCGGCAGCAGGAGCCACAGCCAGTCCTCCCCGCCCGCGCTGACATTCAGCCAGATCGTGAGCGCGAGCACCGGGACGCACAGCACCGCCGCCGCGACCATGCCCCCGAAGATGGAGATCCAGGCCAGCCCGACCTGCCCCGGCGCGACGTTCTTGTAGCCCTCCTGCGGGATGGAGTACGGGAAACGCGCCGACGTCCACGCCCTCGTCGCCAGCATCGCGCCGAGCAGCGCGAACGACAGACCCAGCGCCTCCGCCAGCCGGTGCCAGTCGCCCAGCACCGCAGCCGTCAGCACGGTGACCAGAGCGACGTACGGCAGGGTGATCAGCAGCAGCGCCAGCGCGCGGGCGCGCAGTTCGACGTACGCGTCCCGGCCGGACGAGATCGTCATCGCGACCATCCAGAACGCGGACGTGTCCTGCCCGAACTGGTTGTACATCTGGATGCCGAGCATCCCCGCGGCGAAACAGGCGAAGTACACCGAGCCGGTGCCCTGCCAGGCGTTGAACAGCGGCACGATCAGCCCGATCGCCAGCGACGTCACCCACGCCGCCTTCGTCTTCGGATCGCGCCGGATGTAGCGCAGGCTGCGCTCCATGGCCGTACCCGTACGGCCAGGCGGCAGCAGCCGGGCGAGACCCGCCGACGTACGGTCACGGACCGCCGCCGTGTCCCCGGCCGCCTGGAGGGTGGAACCGTCCGGCGACGTCATCAGCCGGGTCAGCAGCCCCGACCACCACGCCACCAGCCCGGCCAAAGCGGCGGCGCTCAGCGCCAGTTGCGCCAGCGCGACGGCGTACGCCCCTCGCCCGCCGAGTGCACCGCCCCGACCGCCGACGCCGGCGGAATCCACCGCACCACGTCCGCCGCCGGGTCGAGCTGTTCCAGACCGGAGGAACCCAGCCGCTGCGCGCCGAAGTTGACCACCTGCGCCCCGACGGCGATCACCAGTCCGCTGAGTACGGCGAGATCCCGGCCCTTGCGGCTGGTCAGCAGCCGTACGTTGGCGGCGGCGACCGCCCGCGCGAGCGCCACGCACACCAGCAGCGCCAGCGGAACGGCGAGCACACCCACCGTGAACGCCGCCCCGCCGTGCGCGACCGCGATCACCGAACCGGCGAGCAGGCACAGCGTGAACAGCGGCCCGATACCGACCAGCGAGGCCGCGAGCAGCGCCCGTACCAGCGGTCGCGGCCGCAGCGGCAGCATCACCAGCCGGGTCGGGTCGAGGGTCTCGTCGCCGCCCGGGAAGAACAGCGGCATCACCGCCCAGCCCAGCCCCAGCACCGCCACGAGCAGCACCACCAGCGACTCGACGTGATCCGAGCCGCGCAGCGCGATCAGCCCGAGGAGCTGCAGCGCGGCGAACAGCAGGGCGACGACGGCGGAGGCGATGTACGCGGCCTTCCGCCCGCCGGACTGCCGCAGCCCGTTGCGCAGCAGGGACAGCTTCAGCCGGACGAGGACGGGGTGAGGGCGGCGGGGGCGTTCACCGGGAACCGCCGCCCAGCCAGTCCAGTTCCGGGCCGACGTCACGGCCGTCCGCGCCGACCAGCTCCAGGAACGCCCGCTGGAGCGAGGGCGCCTCCCCGCGCACCTCGGCGAGCGGGCCGTGGGCGCGGATCCGGCCGGCGGCCATCACGGCCACCCAGTCGCACAGCGACTCGACCAGCTCCATGACGTGGGAGGAGAACACGACCGTGGCGCCGGACGCCGTGTACCGCTCCAGCACACCCCGGATGGTCTGCGCGGAGACCGGGTCGACACCCTCGAACGGCTCGTCCAGGAACAGCACTTCGGGATTGTGCAGCAGAGCGGCGGCCAGCCCGATCTTCTTGCGCATGCCGGTCGAGTAGTCGACGACGAGCTTGTGCTGGGCCCCGGCCAGATCGAGGACGTCGAGCAACTGTGTCGCCCGCTTGTCCACCTCGGCACCGGGCAGCCCCCGCAACCGGCCGGTGTACGCGAGCAGTTCACGCCCCGACAGCCGCTCGAACAGCCGTAGCCCCTCCGGCAGCACCCCGATCCGGGCCTTCACCTCCACCGGATCGCGCCACACATCGTGCCCGACGATCTCGACGCTCCCCTGATCCGGCCGCAGCAGCCCCGTCACCATGGACAGGGTGGTGGTCTTCCCGGCCCCATTGGGCCCGACCAGCCCGATGAACCGCCCGGCAGGCAACTCGAGATCGATCCCCCGACAGCGACCTGATCCCCGAACCGCTTCCACAGCCCCCGCACCCGCACGGCCACAGTCCCCACAGCGTCTCCCTCCGTCAGCCGAGAAGCCTACGGGGGCCGGAGCGCCCCCGAGGGGCACGGGGAAGCAAGCGACCGGCCCCGACGAACCCGCGGTCGCGACACGCACAAGCCCCGCAGGACGAAACGCCCCTAGCGATCCCTCCCGCACGCGTACGCCAGCGGCGACACCAGCTCCTCCACATCCGGCAGCCACCGGTTCGCCGCGGTGGGCCGGCAGGCCCACTGCACGGCCCCCGGCCACCCACCCGCGTGGGAGGCCCGGCGACGAAGCCGCCCTCCCCCGCACCGCCAGGTCGAGCGACGCCGCCGACCACCCCAGCCCGCGCAGCAGCCCCGGCACCTTCGCCGACGCCCCCGGCAGCACGAAGAACTCCATCCGCCGGTCCGGCGAAACGGTCACCGGCCCCAGCCGCAGTCCCATCCGCTCCATCCGCGCGAGCGCGAGAAACCCCGCCGTCTCCGACACGGACACCGCGTCGAACGTCCGCCCGGTCGGCAGCAGTACCGAGGCGGCCGGCTGCCGCTCCCACAGCCGGCGCGCGACGGTGGCGCTCCCGGTCGCCCGCGTCACCCAGTCCGGGCCGGCCGGGTGTGCGCCCGGCACCGGGCACGCGGCGTCACCGCACGAGCAGCGCTGCGTCCCGTCCACGGACTCCAGCCAGGTGCCCGGGAACACGTCCCAGTGCCGCTCCTCGGCATACCGCACTGCGGTGTCCAGCAGCGATTCCCCGCGCTGCTTCGGGATCTGTACGGCGTCGGCACCCGCGATCGTCTCTTCCACGATGAACACAACTACGGCCGTCACCAGGGGTTACGCCCGCCCGGATGCGCGGGGAGGAGCATCGGGCCCGTGCTCGGGGCGCATGGGTGCATCCATGGGGGCGCGCGGCAGGATCCGCTCCGCTGGTGGGTAACCAGGAGGAGGGCCGGCAACCGCCGTTACCCCGGCAATCCTCACATGCCTCGCATTGTCGGCACTTCGACGGGGCATTGATCTTCCCGGCCGATGTTCTCGCCGGGACGCGAGAAGCACGGCCGCGGAAGACACGTCAACTCGGTGCGTGGGCAGGGCACCGCAGCCTCAGGGGGTACGCCATGGCCGCAAGGCCTCTCGTCGCGCGGCAGCCGAACGAACGGCTGCAGGCGCTCATCCAGGAAGCCGGATGCTCCAACGCCGGGCTGGCCCGCAGGGTCAACATGTGCGGCGCGGAGCACGGCCTCGACCTGCGCTACGACAAGACGTCGGTGGCCCGCTGGCTGCGCGGCCAGCAACCGCGGGGCCGGGCACCGGCGATCATCGCGGAGGCACTGGGCCGCAAACTGGGCCGCACGGTCACGATCGACGAGATCGGCATGGCCAACGGCAAGAACCTCGCCTCGGGTGTCGGCCTCCAGTTCTCGCCGACGGTCCTGGGGGCCATCGAGCAGGTCTGCGAGCTGTGGCGCAGCGACGTGGGCCGGCGGGACTTCCTGTCCGGCTCCTCCGTCGCCGCGTCCGCGCTCGTGGAACCGAGCCGCGACTGGCTGATCACCGCGCCCGACGGCCAGGTGGCGCGCTCCGCCGGCCCGCGCGTGGGCCAGTCCGACGTGCGGGCCGTACGGTCCATGACGCAGGCGCTGGTGGACCTGGACCACCAGTACGGCAGCGGGCATGTGCGCCCGGTCGTGGTCCACTACCTCAACAGCGTCGTCTCGGGACTGCTGGCGGGGTCGTACAGAGAGGCCGTGGGCCGCGATCTGTTCGCGGCGGTCGCGCGGCTGACCGAACTCGCCGGGTACATGGCCGTCGACACCGGCCAGCCGGGCCTCGCCCAGCGCTACTACATCCAGGCGCTGCGCCTCGCCCAGGCCGCCGGGGACCGCGGATACGGCGGCTATGTGCTCGCCGCCTCCATGAGCCATCTGGCCGCCCAGCTCGGAAACCCGCGCGAGATCGCCCAGTTGGCACGCGCGGCGCAGGAGGGCGCGCGGGGGCGCGTGACACCCCGCGCGGAGGCGATGTTCTTCGCGGCGGAGGCGCGCGGGCACGCGCTGATGGGTGACGTGCACGCGGCGCACACGTCGGCCGGGCGCGCGGTGACCGCCATGGACGCGGCCGAACCGGAGTCCGGTGACGACCCGGCGTGGATCGCGCACTTCGACGAGGCTTATCTGGCCGACGAGTTGGCGCACTGCCACCGGGACCTCGGACAGGCCGAGGCCGCCGCGCGGTGCGCGCGGGAGTCGCTGGACGGGCATCCCGCCTCGCGGGCCCGGCGGCGGGCGATCGGCTATGTACTGCTGGCCACCGCGCAGGTGCAGCAGCGCGAGATCGAACTGGCCTGCAGTACGGGCCTGAAGGCGGTCGAACTGCTCGACGGGCTGCGCTCCAACCGGGGCGCCGAGTACCTGGACGACCTCCAGCAGCGGCTCGAGCCGTACCGGGAGGAGTCCGTGGTACGGGAGTTCGGGGCGCGGATGGAACTCCAGACGGCGGCGTGACACGGGCGGTCGGGAAGGGAGTGACGTGATCAGCGAGCAGTGACCCGGTTCTGTTACCGCGCTCACAGGGCAGGCGTTCAGGTCCCGTGCTGCGTGGCACCGGGCTCCGGGGACCCGGTAGCGTGAGCCGACGATTCACAAGGTCCCCCATTGGTAGGAGTCCCGGTGACGCAGAGTGGACAGGGCGAGGAGCCCTCGGCGCGCCCCGCGCGCGAAGGCATCGTGCTGCCCTCCGACGGTGGTGAACCCCTGTTGCCGGGCATGACGACCGGACCGGTCGCCCCCGACGGCGGGCACCCCGGCGGCGGCTACCCCGCCTCGGCCCCGTCCGGCGGCCAGACCTGGGACACCGGGTGGGGCCCCGGACAGCAGGACGCGACCCCGCCGCCCGGACAGGGCTGGCCGACCGCGCAGCCCCCGTCCGACGGCCAGTGGGGCGCCCCGAGGCGCCCGCCTGGGGCGCGCGGAGCCAGGGAGGGCAGGGCCCCGGCCCGCTGCCCCCGGAGGGCACCCGGCACGGCGCGCACACGCCCGACGCCGGATACGGCGGCGACGCGTACGGCACCGGCTACGGCGCGCACGGCGCCCCCGACGCGTACGGCTCGTACGGCGGTCAGACCGCCGGAGCCCCGCTGCCGCCCGCGCACGACGGCACCTACGGCGCCCAGAACGGCTACGGCGCTCCCCAGTACCCGCCGGCCGCCGCGCCCGACGGCACGGAGGGCGCCACCCAGTACATGCCCTCGGTGCCCGCCCCCGGCGGGGACGAGGGTGCGACCCAGCTCATACCCCGGTGCCCGCCTCCGGCGGGGACGAGGGCGCGACCCAGCTCATACCCCCGGTGGGTCCGGGCGCGCTGCCGCCCGAGATGCCCGCCCACGGCTCCGACGCCGGCGGCTACCCGGGCGCGGCCCCGCACGGAGCGGGCCACCCCGACGCCGAGGCCACCCAGTTCATCGCCCCCGTCACCGACCAGGCCCCCGCGCAGCCGTACGGCGCCCAGGCCGACGGTGACGGCAACCGGCAGCCGCCCGCCGAGTTCGACAACCTCTTCCGCAGCGACGACGGTGGCGCGGGCGGCACCCAGCAGCTTCCGCGCGTGGACTACGTCCCGCCCGGCCGGGCCGGGCACAGCCCGCCCGGTCCGCCCGCACCGCCCGCCGGCCGCGGTGGTGGTCGTGGCGGTGGCGGGCGCGGCGGTGGCCGTACCGGCTCGCGTGTGCCGCTGATCGCGGCGGTCGGCGTCGGTATCGCCGTCCTCGGTGTCGGCGCGGGCGCCCTGCTCGGCAGCGGGGGCGACGACGACGGCGGCGGCGGCGAGAACCAGAACGTGTCCGCCACCGCGCCCGCGACCGAGGAGGCCTCCGCCTCGCCGGCCGCCGACCCGGCCCGTGAGCAGGCCGTCGAGCTGGACAAACTGCTGGCCGTCAGCGGTGACAGCCGCACCACCGTGATCAACGCGGTCGCCGATGTGAAGAACTGCGACAACCTCGGCCAGGCGGCCGCGGACCTGCGCGAGGCGGCCGGACAGCGCACCCAGCTGGTGACCGACCTGTCCGGACTCTCGGTGGACAAGCTGCCGGACCACGAGGCGCTGACCACCGCGCTCACCAAGGCGTGGCAGGCGTCGGCCTCGGCCGACAACCACTACGCCGCCTGGGCCGACCAGACCGCGGGCAAGAAGGGCTGCAGGAAGGGCCAGGCCCGGTCCACCGGCCAGACCCAGGCCGGCAACCAGGCCAGCGGCACCGCGACCGAGCAGAAGCAGAAGGCCGCCGACCTGTGGAACGCGATCGCCAAGCGGTACGGCCTGACCGAACGCCAGCCGACCCAGCTGTGACCGGGCGCCGCCCGGCCGCCGCCGTTCCGTCCGGGTGACCGGGCGGAACCGGGCGGATCAGCGCAGTTCCGCGTCCCGCAGCGTCTTCGTCATATCGGTGAAGCCCTTTCGGGCCGCGACCAGCCGGCCGTCCTCGATCACCTGGAGGGTCACGTTCGCGTTGACCAGGCGGGGAAGCCGACGGCGGCGAGCTCGGCCTGGAAGCCCCACCGCAGGGTCGGCGTGAGCCCGCCCGTGGTCACCTTCAGCCCGCTGTCCAGCTCCTCGCTCACCGTGTCGGCGCTGACCTCGCCGTCCCTCAGCGACTCCACGACCTGCTTGAACACGGTATAGGCGATCCAGGTCGTCTGTACCCCGGCGTCCGCGGGGTCGATCCGGTTGTCACCGAACGCCTCCTCCTTGATCACCTTCTTCATCGGGTCCCAGCGGGAGTCGCTCGCCGCCGGGTACCAGCCGGTGACGTACGACCCTCGTACGGCCCCGCCGCCCCGCCCGACGCGTCGACCGTCGACTGGTCGACGCTGCCCAGCACGGTCGCCGTGCGCACCTCGGGGTAGTCGGCGCGGGCCCGCCGGAAGGAGTCCATGAAGGTGTTCGTACGGTCGCCGAGGGCCGGCACCACACAGCCCCGCTCGCCCTTCCTCGCGGTGGCGACCTCGAGGGCCTGCCCGGCCTGGCTGTCGTACGAGGTGGCGTCCTCGGCCGCCCGCTGGTCACCGGCCCGCTCGTGCTTGCCGGCCGTCAGACCGGAGTTCAGCAGCGGCGGCAGCTGGTCGCCCGCGATCGTGTCGGGCCGTATCAGCGTGACCGGGCCGCAGGTGTCGGCGAGGGTGCGTCCCAGTCCGGCCAGCAGCGCCGGCTGGCCGCCGTTCACCGGATAGGACAGGGGCTGGTGAACTCGTTGTTCGTGACGCCGTAGCCGCCGATGTACGGGATGCCGGCGCCCTCCAGGGCGGGCATGAAGGAGTCGGCGTACTGGCTGTAGGAGCCGACGACCGCGACGGCCCCTCCTCGACCGCGCGCCGGGCGCACCGCGCGGCGGCCACGGTGTCGTTCTTGTCGTTGCAGGTCAGTACATTGAGCGGACGGCCGTTGATACCGCCCTGGCCGTTGATCCAGCGGGCGTACGCTTCGGCGAACGCGGGCATGCCGGGCTTGTTGGTGGTTCTGGTGTCCTGGGGGCCCAGGTCATCACCGTGATCGGGCCGTCGCCCCCGGAGCCCCCGTGGCACCGGGGACGATCCCGCACCCGGCGGCGAGCGACACGCACGCGGCCAGCGCGCCCGAGGCCAGAGCACCGGCTCTGGCCCGCCGGGTGAGGTGGCGGGGAGGACTGTGCTGCGGATGCGTCGCCTGCCGGTCATGCTTCCGCACGATTCCGCCACACGGCCAACCCCGGAGTGACCCATGGTCAACGGAGGGTGACGCCGAGGTGAATTACGGGGTCCCCTCCGTGTCGGGTGAGGCGGAAACGTACGATCGACGACCGTGCAAGGTTCGGAGAACTCTTCCCGTCGTGGCCGTCGCTCCTTCACCATGGGCGGCATGCCACTCAACGACATGCCGTGGTGGCGCTGGCGCAGCAATGTGCGCTCCGCGCTGCACATGCTCTCCGATCCCGCCTTCCAGCGGGATGTCTGGCTGGCCGGCGTCGACGGCTACGGGGACGTGACCGACGCCGTCTACCGGCTGGTCGAGGACACCTGGCTGGACAACTGGTCCGCCGAGAAGTACGTCGGCACGATCTTCCGCGACTCCCAGGAGGCGGCGCTCGTCGACACGGCGGTGCTGCGGGTGCTGCGGATCATGCACCAGGTCGGCCCCGACGCGCCGGTGACCGCCTATCTCGAGCACGAGGGATGGCCGGACGCGGTGCGGGCCGCGCGGGACGCCCACACGCGGATGGCGACGAGCGACGGCGAGGACCCCGACACCCGGCCGAGCACCCTCGAGGTGCTGCGGATCGTCACGCGGTCCGCGTAGCGGAACGCGGGCCGGCCGTGAGCGCACGTGTGGGACCCTTTTCCCCATGAGCGAGCAGTCCACCCGAGCCGCGGCCCCCGCCGACCAGTACGTCCTCACCCTGTCCTGCCCCGACAAGCAGGGCATCGTCCACGCCGTGTCGAGCTACCTCTTCATGACCGGCTGCAACATCGAGGACAGCCAGCAGTTCGGCGACCACGACACGGGACTGTTCTTCATGCGCGTCCACTTCTCGGCGGACGCCCCGGTGACCGTGGAGAAGCTGCGGGCGAGCTTCACCGCGATCGGTGACGCGTTCCAGATGGACTGGCAGATCAACCGGGCCGACCGGAAGATGCGCGTCCTGCTCATGGTCAGCAGGTTCGGTCACTGTCTGAACGACCTGCTGTTCCGCGCGCGCACCGGCGCACTGCCCGTGGAGATCGCCGGAGTGGTGTCCAATCACACCGACTTCGCCGAACTGGTGGCTTCGTACAACATTCCGTTCCACCACATTCCGGTGACGAGGGACACCAAGCCGGAGGCCGAGGCCCGGGTGCTGGAGATCGTGCGGGAGGACGACGTCGAGCTCGTCGTCCTCGCCCGCTACATGCAGGTCCTCTCCGACGACCTGTGCAAGCAGCTCTCCGGGCGGATCATCAACATCCACCACTCCTTCCTGCCGAGCTTCAAGGGCGCGAAGCCGTATCACCAGGCGCATGCGCGAGGTGTGAAGCTGATCGGCGCGACGGCGCACTATGTGACGGCCGATCTCGACGAGGGGCCGATCATCGAGCAGGAGGTCGAGCGGGTGGGGCACGACGTCACGCCCGAGGGGCTGGTGGCGATCGGGCGGGACGTGGAGTGCCGGGCGCTGGCGCGGGCGGTCAAGTGGCACGCGGAGCGGCGCATTCTGCCCAACGGGCGGCGGACGGTGGTCTTCGCCTGACGGCCCGGGGGTTCGCGCGGCGCGGGCGGCCGCGCGCCGCTGGGTGCCGTTCGCGCAGTTCCCCGCGCCCCTTGAGGCAGGTGCGGTGAACGCGCCCGAAGGGGCGAGGCGAGCCGTGCGCCCGCGGTACCGCGAGCCGCCCCTACATCCGGCTCATGCTCGCCGCGGCGAACAGGACGTCCCTGATCGCCGCGCGGTCGCCGACCTGCCCCACCGCCGCCTCCGGTGGCGGGACATGTCCCGCCACCAGCCTGCAGAACTCCGCGCCGTCCAGCGCCACATGCGCCACCTCGTGCTCGGCGGAGCCCCGCGCCGCGGGGAGTCCAGCGGGATCAGCCAGTCGCCGCCGCCCGACCCCTCGATCTCCAGCCGCAGGCTGCGTCCCGGCTCCCCGGCGGCGACCAGGCGCCGTTCCCCGGGGCGGCCAGCCCGTGCTCCCGGCGGTGCTCCAGCACGGCGGGGAGCATCCGGGCGGCCAGGTCGACGATGCGGTGCAGATGCCGCCCGGAGGGCGGCTCGTACGGGTAGTCCACCGCCACGGCGATGTCCTCCGCGTGCACCCAGCACTCGAACGCCCGGTCCAGCATCGCGTCGTGCAGCGGCAGTTCGTAGTCGCCGTACGACACGGGCAGCCGGCCGGTGCCGCCGCCCGCGAACGACACCGCCCGCACGAGCGCGTGGCTCTGCTCCCGCCAGGGCGTCCGCACCGAACGGGTGGGCGGGAAACGGGAGGCCCGCCAGTAGGCCTCCGTGCGGTCCGACGGCGTACGTCCGGCGCAGGCGGTGTCGCCGAGCGGGTCGTCCATGCCGAGGGCGAGCGCGACCAGCCCGTCGACCGTCAGCAGATGCGCGATCACCCCGGCGACGGTCGTACGGCGGCTGCTCGCCTCGTCCGACTCGTACCAGCGCAGCCGTACCGGCGCATGCCACTCGGAGTCGCCGAAGTCCTGGAGCAGCGCGTCCAGCCGCGCGGTCTCCGCGTCGTACGCGGCCGCCCACTCCGGTACCGGTGTACGAGGCGGCCGCAGTTCCAGGCACGATTCCAGCACCCGGGTGCGCAGTGCGGGGTCCAGGTCGAGGCTCTCGGGCCGCTGGAGCAGGCCGACCGCCTCACGCAGCCGCAGCGCCTCGTCCGCGCAGGCCCCGCAGCCGCCGAGATGCTCCTCGACGGCGCTCGCCTCCGCCGGCGCGCAGGCGGCCAGCGCCCAGGCACCCAGCAACGACTTCAGCACATCGTGCTCCAGTACGAGCGGTCCGGTGTCTTCCTTGGGGTCGTCGTACGGACCGGCCTGCTCGACGTGCCGTTCGCTCACGCGGCACCCCCGAAACCGGGCGGGGGCTCCGTGTCGCCGGCGGTGGCCAGCAGTTGCAGGCCGAGGCGGAGCCGGCGGCGCGCCTCGTCGTCGGTGACGCCCAGGTCGAGGGCGGTCTGCCGGTAGTCCCGGCGCTGGAAGTACGCCAGTTCCAGGGCGGCGCGCAGCGGCGCCGGCATGGACTGGACGATGTAGTCCGCGCGGGCGGCCACCGAGGCGTGCCGCACCGTGCGCTCCAGATCCTCCGGGGTGCCGGGGCCGCCGCGGGCGAGCGCCGCGGTCTCCGTGGTGCGCAGCCGCCGTACGGCCAGTCGGCTGGTCAGCGTGGCGAGCCAGGTACGCAGGGGTTCCTGCCGGGGGTCGTAGGAGTCCGGGTGCGCCCACACGTGCGCGAAGACGTCACGGGTGACGGCGTCGGCGGCGTGCTCGTCGCCGACGACGCGATGGGCGAGGCCGTGCACCAGTGAGGCGAACCGGTCGTAGAGCTCGCCGAGCGCGGCGGCCTCCCGCGCGCGAGCCGCTGCTGCATCCTGCGGTCCCAGCGGGGCGGTGCGTCCGAAGTCGGCATGCGGCCCCTCACCCCTGTTCCTCCTGGTCCCGGGCTGGTCGGTTCCCGGGGCCGGCGTTGTGGTCGGCGACCTCAAGAATGTAGTCGGCACGTAGCAGGGCGCACGCCCCTTTATGGCAATGTGCGCCCCCGGAAGAGCCGCAGGTGGTAAAAGGCCGCCCGTCCCTGTCGGACACCGTTCGGGCCGCATCTACCCACCCCCGTATCGATCGGAACCGATCGAATCGGATCGAAGGTGACTAAAATAAGCCCTTTATGTTCGGCAACCGTTTCTCGGCTCGCGTTTCGGGGAACGGCCGGTGGGCAGCCGCGCTGCAAGGAAGCGTAGGCACTGCTTCCGTTTCGGTGAGCGAGGGGCATGAGGTGACCTTCAAAGTGACCGACACGGAGCACGGCGCATGGGCCGTGCTCCAGGTGTCGGGCGAGCTGGACCTCGTGACGTCCCCCGTGCTGCGCCAGCGGGTGCACGACGTGGTGGCCGAGGGCAGGCACAGCCTCGTCCTCGACCTGTCCGAGGTGTGGTTCTGCGACTCCAGCGGCGTCGGCGTGCTCATAGGCTCCCGTCGGCTGCTCCGCTCCTGCCAGGGCAGCCTGCGGCTGATCCTCCCCGCGCGGGGCGCCGCCGACGGCAGTCACGTCAACAAGGTGCTCGGCGCCCTCGGGGTCCGCCGCCTGTTCGAGATCCATCCGGATGTGCTCTCCGCGGTCGACGAGGACCCCCGCCCGCTGTCCGCCTGAGCCGTGTGCGGGCGCTCACACGTGTCACACGCGTGTCCCGTTATTCCCCCGGTCTTGGTCCGGGCGTCGTTTTCGCGCACCCTGGGGGCCCTCCACGACGTACGCTCCCAGCGAGACGACCCACTGACCTAAGGCGGCCTGAGAGAGACATGGTCACCAGCGAGAACGAGCGCAGGATCGCGGCCCGGTTCGCCGGCTTCGACCAGGACGGCAACGGCTACATCGACCGCGAGGACTTCAGCGCGGCGGCGAAGGCGCTGCTCGCCGAGTTCGACGTCGCGGCCCGCTCCGACCGGGGCCAGGCCCTGTACATCGGCGCCGAGGCGTTCTGGCAGGGCATGGCGGGGATCGCGGACCGCGACGGAGACCAGCGCATCACGCGCGCGGAGTTCGTCAACGGCGCGGTCAAGCGGCTGCGGGACAACCCGGACCGGTTCGCCGAGATCGCCCGCCCCTTCCTGCACGCGGCGCTCGCCGTCGCGGACACCGACGGCGACGGCGCGGCCACCGTCGGGGACGCCGTGCGTGTCCTGAGGGTGCTCGGCGTCCCCGAGGACGTCGCCCGCACCTCCGCCGCCGCACTGGACTCCGACGGCGACGGCATGATCGGCGAGGACGAGACCGTACGGTCCTTCGCCCGGTACTTCACCGTTCCCGAGTAGGCCGTCCCCGCGCGGATGTCACGGAGCGTGGCGGCGCCATGATCACGGAGCGTGGGCAACGGAGCGCGGCTCACGTCGCGCAGTATGCCGTACGAGTGCTCCGTCGCGCTGGAATATGCCCGAAGCGCTTGTTGACGTGACCGTGCGTCAACCATGCTGGTGTGCAAGGGAATCACGTTCCGTGACACCTGTCCCGGGCGTTGTTCCGGCCATGCAGGAGATGGCTGCCGTCGTGGCCTCGTGCCCTCGTGGGGCGCGAGGCCGGGTGGCCGCCGGTTCGGGTGGTGTGAGCGGTGCAGGTGCTTCGAGCGCAGCTGGAGATCCGGCCCGACCCCGCTGAGGTGGGGCGGGCCTGGCGGTGGGCCCGCTCACGGCTGGCCGCTGCGGGCATGGAGGCGGACGGGCCGCTCGCCGAGACGCTGATTCTGCTGGTGTCGGAGCTCGTGACCAACGCGGTGGTGCACACGGGGTGCGCGGCGGTGGTGCGGCTGTTCCTGCCGGGGGTGGGCTCGGACGCGGAGTCCCCGGACCCGGCCCCGGGCGCGGGCGCGGAGGGCGTCGTGCGTTTGGAGGTCGCCGACCGCAGTACGCGGGCGCCGGTGCCGCGGTGTGTGGACGGCGAGGCCACCGGGGGGCGAGGGCTCGCGCTCGTCGACGGGCTGGCCGATCGGTGGGGGTGGAGCGCGGAGGGGGCCGGGAAGCGGATCTGGTGCGAGCTGGACGGCCTGGGCGGGGGTGGCGAGGGGACACCGCCCTCTACGGCGGGGTGACGTACCAGGCGGTGTGAGCGGGTGCGGGTGTCCGCGCCCACGCGGAGCCGTGGAGCGATACGGTCCCGCGCCCCTGACGGGACGGTCCGCGCCCCCTGCGGGGGTCGGGCGGAGTGGTGCGCCGGGTGTGCTTCCGTGCGCTGTGCCGCTGAAAAGGGTGTATGCGGCAAGCAGGGTATTCGTGTGCGAATCGGTGTTGACGTGTCGTGACCGTTTGATCACGCTGTTCGTCAGCGATTCGCCGCGAGGGACGGCGAGGGCCTGCGACGGGAGCCCTCGACGAGCGTGGGTCGTGACGAAGGAGCGGTGCGGCGCTGACGGGCTCGGGGGCGGACAGCGCCGCACCGCCACCGGCCGTCAGGGTGCCGCGGAGTTGTCCACAGGCTGTGGACAGTCGGCCGCCCCGCCCGGAAGGTCCGCCGGTACGCCGTCGGAGTCACGCCCAGCGCCGCCTGGAGGTGCTGCCGCATCGACTGCGCCGTGCCGAAACCGGCGTCACGCGCCACCTGGTCCACGGACAGCTCCGTGGACTCCAGCAGATGCCGCACCCGCTCCACCCGCTGCTGTGTCAGCCACTGCCCCGGACTGACCCCGGCCTCCTCCCGGAAACGGCGCGTGAAGGTGCGTACCGACATCGACTCCCGCGCGGCCATGTCACGCAAGTGGATCGGCTCGTGCAGCCGGTCCAGCGCCCACGCGCGTGCGCCGCTCGTGGAGGCCTGCTGCGGATCGGGCACCGGCCGCTGGATGTACTGCGCCTGCCCGCCGTCCCGGTGCGGCGGTACGACCGTACGGCGGGCCACATCGTTGGCGACGACGGCGCCGTGGTCGCGCCGCACCATGTGCAGGCACAGGTCGATCCCGGCCGCCACGCCCGCCGAGGTCAGGATCGAGCCGTCGTCGACGAACAGCACGTCCGGGTCGACCCGGACCCGGGGGAACAGTCGCTGGAGACGCTCGGCGTCCGCCCAGTGCGTGGTCGCGGGGCGGCCGTCGAGATACCCGGCGGCGGCGAGGACGTACACACCCGTGCAGATGGAGGCGAGCCGGGTGCCGGGGCGGACACGGGCGAGGGCGGCGGCCAGTTCACCGGTCAGCTCACCCCGCTCGAACACCGGGCCGAGCTCGTACGACGCCGGGACGATCACCGTGTCGGCGGTGGCGAGCGCCTCGGGCCCGTGGGCGACGTGGATGGCGAAGTCGGCGTCGGTCTCCACCGGGCCGGGCGGCCGGACCGAGCAGGTGATCACCTCGTACAGGTGCCGGCCCCGCCCGTCCTTCGGGCGGCCGAAGATGCGGTGCGGGATGCCCAGCTCGAACGGGAGCAGCCCGTCGAGGGCGAGGACGACGACACGGTGGGGCCGGAAGCCGGAATCCATGGCCCGATCCTAGCGAATGCTGTCCCTCGGGCCACTCGTTGCGACGGCCCCTTTCGCTGAAGCTCTATGGCGTGACCCAGACAAGTCAGTCCGCCGCCGTCGTCATGCAGCCGACCGCGGGCGGCGGCCCGAAGCCTCGCCGCGTCCGGATGCACCGCGCGTGGTTCGTCGCCGCCGTCACCTTCGTGACGATCATCGGTGCCGCCGCCTTCCGTTCCGTACCGGGCCTGTTCATCGACCCCCTGCACGACGAGTTCGGCTGGTCGCGCGGGACCATCGGCGCGGCGGTCTCCGTGAACCTCGCGCTGTACGGCCTCACCGCGCCGTTCGCCGCCGCGCTGATGGACCGCTACGGCATCCGGAAGGTCGTCGCGGTCGCCCTCAGCGTGATCGCGCTCGGCTCGGGCCTGACGGTGTGGATGACGGCGGCCTGGCAACTGCTGCTCTGCTGGGGCCTGCTGGTGGGGCTCGGCTCGGGCTCCATGGCGCTGGCCTTCGCCGCGACCGTCACCAACCGCTGGTTCACCGAACGGCGGGGGCTGGTCAGCGGCATCCTCACCGCCGCGTCCGCCTCCGGACAACTGATCTTCCTGCCGCTGCTGTCATGGATCGTCACACGGCACGACTGGCGCCCGGCGGCGGTCACCGTGGCACTCGCCGCTCTCGCGGTCGTCCCCTTCGTCTGGCTCCTGCTGCACGACCATCCGGCGGACGTCGGACAGAAGCCGTACGGCGCCACGGAGTTCGTGCCGAAGCCGGCGCCGGTTCCGGGGCCGCGCGGCGGGCGCTGACCGTACTGTCCTCGGCGGTGCGCACCGGGCCGTTCTGGCTGCTCGCCGGGACCTTCGCGATCTGCGGCGCCTCCACCAACGGGCTGGTCCAGACCCACTTCGTGCCGGCCTCCCACGACCACGGCATGCCCGTCACCACGGCGGCGTCGCTGCTGGCGGTCATCGGAGTCTTCGACGTCGTCGGGACGGTGGCGTCCGGGTGGTTCACGGACCGCTTCGACTCACGGCGGCTGCTCGCGGTGTACTACGCGCTGCGGGGATCTCGCTGCTGTTCCTGCCGATCCTGCTGGCGCCGAGCGTGCATCCGCCGATGCTGTTCTTCATCGTCTTCTACGGGCTGGACTGGGTCGCCACCGTGCCGCCGACGCTGGCGCTGTGCCGGGAGCACTACGGGGACGACAGCCCGATCGTCTTCGGCTGGGTCCTCGCGTCGCACCAGGTGGGGGCGGCGGTCGTCGCCTTCGCGGGGGTGTGGCACGGGACGCGTTCGGCTCGTACGACGTGGTCTGGTACGCGTCGGGAGCGCTGTGCGCGGCGGCGGCGCTGATGGCACTGGTGATCCGCCGCCCGGGGCTGCGCCGGCACCGATGGCCCCCTGACGCTCGCAGCAACTGCGGGCCGCCGCGCCGCTTCCACCCGCCGCGGCTGCGGTCTGCCGCGCCGCTGCACCCGCCGCCGCTGCGGGCAGTCGTGCCTCCCCAGTGCCGTGCCGCCCTGGGAGGTACCCCCAGGGCGGCACGGGTGGGGCGGTGGGGGTACCTCCCGCTCATGGGGTCCCCCGCTCGAGCGCAGCCGAGAGTGGGGAGAAGCCGAGAGTGGGGGAGGCACCCGGCGAACGCCGGCGAGTGAACCCACCCCCGCTGTGCACCGGTGGGCGGTACGGGTGCGGGCCGGGGGACGTCGCGCAGCCCGGCGCTGACGGGGTGCCGTCGCGCCCACCCGTGCCGCCCTGCGGCACGACTGCCCGCGGATCGGCGGATCGGCGGATCGGCGGATCGGCGGATCGGCGGATCGGCGGAGGCGCGGAGGCGCGGGAGCGCGGAGGGGCGGAGGCGCGGAGGGGCCTGGGGGTGGCGTGCGGCGGAGGGCGCGGGGGCGCGGAGGGGCGGAGGGCGCGGAGGCGCGTAGGCGTGCAGGGGCGGAGGCGCGGAGGGGCCTGGGGGTGGCGTGCGGCGGAGGGCGCGGGGGCGCGGAGGGGCGGAGGGCGCGGAGGCGTGGAGGGGCGGAGGCGCGGCGTGCGGCGAAGGGGCCGAGGCGCGGAGGTCGCGGGAGTGCGGAGGTCGCGGCTTGGTGGAGGCGCGGAGTGTGGGGGTGCGGGGAGCGTGGGTAGCCGGCGGGCTAGGACGGGAGTCGGGAGGCTTCGGTCGAGCGTGTGACCGCTCGGGCTATGCGTTGCGCGTCCAGGGCCAGTTCGCGGAGGTTCCCGCTGATCGGGTTCGTGAAGCCGGTGAAGTAGAGGCCGGGCGCAGCCCCGGCGTACGCCCGCCGTGCACCACCGGCCGCCCCCGGGCGTCGAGCACGCCGAGCCCGCCCACCAGCCCCTCCAGCCCCCGCGTGTACCCCGTCGCCGCCACCACCGCGTCCGGGCCGATCCGGGAGCCGTCCGCCAGCACGACCTCCCCGTCCCCGAAGCCCTCCACCGCGGCCACGATCTCCACCGTCCCCTTGCGCACGGCGTCGATCAGACCGACGTCCTGCACCGGAATGGCCCCCTCCAGCACCCGGCTGTACAGCCCGGAGCCGGGCAGCGGAAGCCCCCGGTCCGACAGATCCGGCAGCGCCACCCGCGCCTGTACCCGGCACAGCCGGTCGACGAGCCGCACCGGCAGCCGTCGTACCAGCACACCCGAGTACTGCGCCGGCCAGCCCGCCGTCGAGCGGCGCACGATGTGCGGAGGCGTACGCACCGCCAGCCGCACCCGGGAGGCGCCCCCCTCCACCAGGTCCACGGCGATCTCCGCCCCGGTGTTGCCGATGCCCACTACCAGCACGTCCCGGCCCGCGAAGGGCTTGGGGCCGCGGTACTCGGACGCGTGCAGGAGCTCACCGCCGTACGAGTCCCGGCCGGGCCAGTCGGGCACGCGGGGCGTGTGGTTGAAGCCCGTGGCGACCACGACGGCCGCGCCGGTCAGCTCACGGCCCCCGGTGGCGTGCAGCAGCCAGCCCGTGCCGTCGGGCGTCCGCTCGACCCGGGAGACCTCGACACCGGTGACGATCTCGAGGCGGTGGTGCTCCGCGTACTTCTCCAGATACCGGACCACGTCGTCCCGGGCCACCCACCGCCCGAACCGGCGCGGCATCGGCAGGCCCGGCAGCGCGGACAGCCGCCGGGTGGTGTGCAGACGCAGCCGGTCGTAGTGGCGCCGCCAGGAGTCGCCCACCCGCTCGGAGCGCTCCAGGACGACGGCCCGCACCCCCCGGGCGCGCAGGGCGTACGCGACGGCGAGCCCGCCAGGGCCGCCGCCGATGACGTAGACGGGTCGGTCCGCCCGGTTCGGCGCGGGTGTGGAGGTGTCGGAGGTGTCGGCCATGAGCGCGAGCGTAATCACGCACCAGGTTGATGGGTATCGGTCAAGACCGGAATTGGTTGCGGATTGATCACGTGTGCGGGGATCGCGGGTTCGAATGTCCCCGTCTCGTCCGCACGCGAGCGATATGCGCGCCCCTGCTCCCGTCCCCGTCCCCGCCTCACGGCCACAGCAACTCCGTCTCCCACCCCCGCGCGCCCCGCCGGTACCGCAGCCGTACATGCCGCCGCCGGGCGTCCCCTGGAAGAACTCCACCTCGTCCGCCCGCAGCCGGTACAGCGTCCAGGACGGCACCGGGGTGTCCGGCGCCTGCCGCGCCCGCTCCCAGGCCGCCTCCGAGGTCCGCGCCAGTTCCTCCGCCGAGCCGAGGACCTCGCTCTGCCTGCCGGTCAGCGCCGCCGCCAGCGCCCCGGTGGAACGGGCGTGCAGATCCGCCTGCCCCTCCGTGCCGGAGCCGCCCCGACGGACCCGCGCACCCGCACCTGGCGGCCCAGCACCGGCCAGTAGAAGGCCAGCGCGGCATACGGGCGCCCGGCGAGGTGGCCGCCCTTGCGGCTGTGCGTGTGCGTGGCGAAGGACCAGCCGTCGTCGTCCGCGCCGTGCAGCATCACGATCCGTACGTCCGGCAGCCCCTCCGCGTCGGCCGTGGCCAGCGACATGGTGTGCGGCTCGGTCTGCCCGGCCGCCACCGCCTCGGCGAACCAGCGCGTGAACAGCGGCAGCGGGGCGGCGGGCGCGGTCGCCGGGTCGAACGGCGGCAGTGCGGTGACCTCCGGGTCCCACACCCGCAGCGATCTCAGCAGCTCATGGAGTTCGGGTGCCATGCGCCGATTGTCGGGCGTCCGGCCCCCTCACAGCGACCCGAGGTCCGACGACACCCACCGCTCGGGCCGCATCCGTACGACGACCTGCTCGCCGTGGTTCCTCCAGGCGAAGTCGACGTACCCGTCGACCTTGTCGGCCGGCAGATAGCGCGCGGAGAGCTCCCGCAGCCGCTCGACCGTGGCGGGGGCGGTGTCGAGCACCGGTCCCTCGACGGAGACGTAGCGGATGGTGGGCTCGACGACGTCGACCAGCAGCGAGAACCGTCCCGCCGTGCCGAGCAGCCGGTTCTTGCGTGAGTCGCGGCCGGTCATGATCCATACGTCGCCGCCGGGCGCGTACTGGTACCAGATCGGGACGGTGAGCAGGGCGCGGCTGCCCTCCGCGTCGACCGCGAATGCCGCGATGTGCGGCTCGGCCAGGAACTGTTCGCGCTCTTCGCGGGTCAGGGCCATGACGGGTTCCTCCTGCGGCTCGGGGGTGCGGGACGGTTCGCCGCCGCGCGGCAATACGGCCCGTACGGGACGGTGTTCCCCCAGGACGGCGACGGGCGGCGGCCCACCGGAGTGAACCACCGCCTGCCTGACAGGACATGAGGGACGAACCCGGCTCGCTACCTGGTCGGCTTCCTGCCCGTGACCCCCAGATGCACCAGCAGCGCCAGGTTCGGTTTGAGTTCCGCCTGCTTGACCCCCAAGAGGAGAAACCTTTCTGGTGGGAGGCGACAGCCGCCAGCATCGCCACCAGGGAGCCCGCGACCGCCGCGGGATTCACGTCCTTGTCGATCCGCCCCTTGGCCTGCAGTTCGGCGACGGAGTCCGCCAGCGAGCTGTTCACCGTGTTCAGGATCTTCATCCGGATCTTGTAGAAGCGCTTGTCGCCCTCGGCCGCGCCGAGGTCCACGACCCGCAGGATCGCGTCGTTGCTGCGCCAGAACTCCAGGAAACCGTCGACGAGTTCCTGCGCCGTCTGCCAGCCGGCCTTCCCCGCCCAGGAGCGTCCCTCCAGCAGCTCGCTCAGCCCGGCGCTCTCGGCGGCCATGTGCTCGGCGAGCTCCAGGACGGCGCCCTCGACGTCCGGAAAGTACTGGTAGAAGGTGGCGGGCGAAGTGCCCGCCTTCCGTGCGACATCGATGACTTTGACGTCCCGGTACGGGGAGGAGCTGAGCATCTCGCTGAGGCAGTCGAGCAGCTTCTGCCGGGTCGCCTGCCCACGCCGGCCGGCCACGCGGCCGTCGACGGTACGCACTTGTCCTGTCATGACGTCAGCTTACCGACGGGCGATCGGAGCGCTATTCGGCCGACTGCAAATGGGGTGCGGGGGAGCGACGGGGCCGGTGTGCCTGGTCTGCGGCCTGCGGGCTCCACGGTTACGTTGGCGGCATGGCCGAAAACAGGGCATCAGGGCACAGCGCGCCGGCGTACCCGGAGGGCACCCCTGCTGGGTGGACGCGCAGTTGCCCGACGTGGAGGCGGGCAGGCGGTTCTACGGCGAGCTCTTCGGCTGGACCTTCGAGGACCAGCCCCAGGGGACCGTACGGGCGCTGAAGGACGGGCAGCCCGTGGCCTCCCTCGTCCGCAAGACCGACGGCCGGCTGCCCACCGTGTGGACGGTCTCCTTCGCCACCCCGGACGCGGCGGCGCTGTGCCGGCGCATCCTCACGGGCGGCGGCCAGGTCGTCGCCCCGCCGCTGCCCTTCGGCGACCTGGGCGTCACCGCGCTCGTCACCGACCCCGAGGGGGCCGTGTTCTCCCTCTGGCAGGGCACCGGGACCCCCGGCTTCGGACGCCGGCACGAGCCGGGCACCTTCGCCTGGGTCCAGCTCTACACACGGGACACCGCGACGGCCAACACCTTCTACGGCGGCCTCTTCCACGACGCCCTGTTCGGTCCGGACGCCGCCCCCGACTTCGGGCGCGCACCGGTCTCCGACGTCTTCGCCGCCGAGATGCCGCCGCACTTCCTCGTCCACTTCGCCGTCGACGACCCCGCGGCCGGTGCGGCGGAGGCGGTCCGGCTCGGCGGCCGGGTCCAGGTTCCGCCGTTCAGGACGTCCTATGGCACCGCGGCCGTCGTCACGGACAATCAGGGGCGTCCTTCGCACTGCTGCGCCGCTGACTCCTGGGCCGGTCCGCCCCTTGTGTCATATGTAAACCCTGACACCCTATTTGTCGGCCGGTTCGCAACCGCGGCTTCGGACAGGAACAATCGGGGTGCGTGCCGCCATGGCGGTGCGGTGGTGAGACGCTGCACTTCGGTCGTGCACAGGTGGTGGCGCGACTCGTACGGGGAGGTGGCAGGCAAGTGGTGGATCAGCTGACGCAGCACGATCCGCGGCGTATCGGGCCGTTCGAGGTGCTGGGACGGCTGGGAGCCGGCGGCATGGGGCTGGTCTATCTCGCGCGCTCGGCGTCCGGCCGGCGGGTGGCGATCAAGACGGTCCGGACGGAACTGGCCGAGGACCAGCTCTTCCGGGTCCGCTTCACGCGCGAGGTCGAGGCGGCCCGCGCGGTCTCCGGCTTCTACACGGCGGCCGTCGTCGACGCCGACCCGCGCGCCGCCGTGCCGTGGCTGGCCACCGCGTACGTTCCGGCGCCCTCCCTCGAGGAGATAGTGAACGAGTGCGGGCCGCTCCCGGCCCAGGCGGTGCGCTGGCTCGCGGCCGGCGTCGCGGAGGCGCTCCAGTCGATCCACGGCGCCGGACTGGTCCACCGCGACCTGAAGCCCTCCAACGTCCTCGTCGTCGAGGACGGCCCCCGGGTCATCGACTTCGGTATCGCCTCCGGCGTTTCGAACACCCGTCTGACGATGACGAACGTCGCCGTGGGCACGCCCGCCTACATGTCCCCGGAGCAGGCGAAGGACTCCCGCAGCGTCACCGGCGCGAGCGACGTGTTCTCGCTCGGCTCGATGCTGGTCTTCGCCGCCACCGGACACCCGCCGTTCCACGGCGCCAACCCCGTCGAGACCGTCTTCATGCTGCTGCGCGAGGGCCCGGACCTCGAGGGCCTCCCGGACGAGCTGCGCCCGCTCATCGAAGCCTGTATGCAGATGGAGGCCACCGGCCGGCCCAACCCGGCCGACCTCCAGGCCCAGCTCGCCCCGCACCTGTTCGGCTCCGGCTCCGACGACAGCGGTACGGCGTCGGCGTGGCTGCCCGAGCACGCGGTGGGCCTGATCGAGTCCCGCCGGGGCGGCCGCCCCGCCCTGCGGCCCGCGCACGGAACCGGCCGCAGCGCCGGCGGCGCCCGCCCGCACGTGCCCCCGCCGCCCTCGCACGACCCGGTCGTCCCGGCGCCCCCGCTCCTGCCCGCCCCGGTCGGCGCACCCGACACCGGCCCCGTACGGCTGGCGGGCGCCGCCGTGCCCATCGGACCCGGCCCGCGCGTCGCCGACGCGCGCGCGGCCGCCGTCAAGGCACCCCCGCCGGAGTCCGCCCTGGCCGCTGTCTGGTCCAAGCCGCGCCCCGGTGTCAACGGCGCCGACCCCGCCGTACCGGCCCCGGCCGCGCCCACCGCCGCACCGCCGGAGCAGCCCGGCGGCTGGCGGCCGTGGCGCTTCCGCATGTCCAACGACGTCTGGGGCACCCCCGCCGTCGACGGCGACCTCGTCTACGTCACCTCCTTCGAGGTGCACGCCCTCGACGTCGCCACCGGCCGGCGCCGCTTCAAGACACGCGACGTCGCCTGGTCGATGACGGTCGCCGACGGCCGTATCCACGCCTCCGACGGGCCCACCCTGTTCGCCCTCGACGCCCGCGAGGGCGGCGACCTGTGGCGGCAGTCCACGGACGCCTGGGTGTACGCCCTCAAGGCCGAGCGCGGCACCGTCGTCACCGGCACCCGCGGCGGCGGCGTCCAGGCGTGGGAGGCGTCCAACGGGCAGAAACTGTGGGAGATCAGCGGCTGCCAGACCGACTTCGAGTCCCCGGAAGCCGGGCCCGCCCTGCACGAGGGCACGGTCTTCGTCTGGCAGGACGCCCGCCTGCGCGCCCTGGACGCCCGCACCGGCGAGGAGCGCTGGTCGTACCCCATCGGCGACGCGGCCTCCTGCGGCGGCGTACCCGTCCGGGTGACGCACGCGCCCGACGGCTACGCCTACGTCAGCGCCGGCACCCGCGTCCTCGCCCTGGAGGTGGCCTCCGGTCACGTCCGCTGGCACTTCGAGGCCCCGGCGGTCTTCCTGGCCCCGCCCGCCTTCGTCCCCGGCCCCGCCGTCACCGGCGGCGGTGTCTACCTCGCCGACTACCTCGGCACGGTCTACGCCCTCGACGCCACCGACGGCCGCGACCGCTGGCGCATCGCCACCGAGTCCCGCGCCTCGGTCGAACCGGTCCTGGTCGCCGCCGGCCACGTCCACGTGGGCAGCGGCAAGGGGCTGTACACGCTGGACGCGGTCACGGGCACGCCCAAGTGGCGCTTCCAGTCCGGCGGCGACATCGTGGGCGCGCCCGCGGTCGCCGAGGGCCGTATCCACTTCGGCTCCAGCGACCATCTGCTGTACACCCTGAAGGCCGACGACGGCCGGCTGAGATGGAAGCTCGCGACCGGCGGCGAGATCACCGGCTCGCCGGTGGTGCGGGACGGCGTGGTGTACGCGTGCAGCAAGGACCGCTGTGTGTACGCGCTGGACGCGGAGAAGGGGACAGGGACGGCGCGGACGGCGTGAGGCGTGGGGGCGGTGTGCGACCGCCCCTCCCCGCACCGGGTACGCGACGGTCGGTCGTCGTACGGTTGGCGGACGGTGACATGCTCGTGACACGAAGATCGATAGCCTGACGGCCATGAACTCGCGGGGGCACACACTCAAGCTCACGGCGGTCTCGGCACTCGTCGTCCTCACCCTCACCGGCTTCTCCACCGGCCGGGGCCACGGCGGCGGCCACGGCGACGGAGACGGGGGCGGAGGCGGCTGCAGCAGCTCCGGCCAGAACCACGACTCGTCGACGTCGGGCGGCTCGTATCGCGATGACGACGATGACGTCGACGATGGCGATGGCTATGACGACGACTATGGCTACGACGATGACTACGGGTCCGAGTCCGAGTCCGGTGGTGGTGCGGACGGCGGGGAGAGTACTTCCGCGTCCGAGCTCGACGCCGGTGTGGACCTGGTGGACTGCGCCTCGAAGGCGACCCCGTACGCCACGGTCCAGGTCACCAACCAGAACGCCGTGGACGGCGTCTTCACCGTCACCGTGAGGTTCGAGGACACGACCGGCGCGCAGGTCGTCACCCGCTCCCAGGACGTCGCCGTACCCGCGAACGAGACGGTACCGATCCGCGTGAACGTCGGCACCGACGTGGACGTGACCCAACTGGCCGAATGCGACCCGGGCATGTACGCCCCGGTGGCCGACTGACGCGAGGGGGCCCGGCGAGGGGGCTTACCGGGGGCGGCTTGAATGTGGCCCGGGTGGCGAAGTGGGGAGCGGATCTGTACGTCCCCCGGCGGCGCTTGGCCCAACGGGGTTCAGCAGTGGCCGTGGGGCCGCCCGCTTCTTGGCAGTGTCGTGCTTCCGCGGTCCGCGTCAAGGGCGCTCCCTGCGGTCGCGTCGCCTTCGGCGATGGGCCTGCGGCCCACCTTGACCCGGCCCGCTCCAGCACGGGAGAGAAGCGTGCGGGCGGCCGGAGAGGAAGGGTTGCCCAGGCACGCCGGCGACGTGGCGTCGGCTGCGTGGCGAACAGGGTTTGCGGACGCGTCCGCGCCTCGCCAGCACGCCGGGTGGGCATAGCGGCGAGCGGTGGGTGGGGGTGCGGGCGCGCATCGGCGGGGTGGCGGCACGCCTGGTGGGATCAGCGGCGTGCGGCGGGTGGGTGGTGCGCACTCCGCCTCGCCTGCACGCCGGGTGGGTTTGGCGGCGAGCGGTGGGTGGGGGTGCGCGTCGGTGGGGTGGCGGCACGCCGGGCCGGTTTGGCGGCGGACGGCCGGTGAAGATGGGGCGATTGCTGCCCTTTACGCGGTGATTGGAGCCATTCTCCAAGGGAAGCGAGCTAAGTGGCAGGTAGCGGCCATGGGCTGGAATGGGGGATGGAGGAACGCTCCAATCACTCCCCCACCGCCCGCCTGCCACCTGCCGGGTGCGGCCCGGCGTGCTGGCGAGGCGCGGGTGCGCACCCCCCACCCACCGCTCGCCGCTTAGCCAGCCCGGCGTGCTGGCGAGGCGCGGGTGCGCACCCCCACTCAGCGACAGCCGCTTAGCCGGCCCGGCGTGCTGGTGAGGCGCGGACGCGCACCCCCCACCCACCGCTCGCCGCTTAGCCGGCCCGGCGTGCTGGTGAGGCGCGGACGCGCACCCCCCACCCACCGCTCGCCGCTTAGCCAGCCCGGCGTGCTGGCGAGGCGCGGGTGCGCACCCCCACTCAGCGACAGCCGCTTAGCCGACCCGGCGTGCAGGCGAGGTGGGAGTGCGCACCCTTCACCCAGCGACAGTCGCTAATCCGGCCCGGCGTGCTGGCGAGGCGCGGACGCGCACCCCCACTCACCGCTCGCCGCTTAGCCGGCCCGGCGGGCTGGCGAGGTGCGGACGCGTCCGTGAACCCCGTTCACCCCGTAACCGACGGCAGGTCGCCGGTATGCCTGGCCCCGCTTCTCTTCTGCCGCTCGCTCGCTTCTCCTCGTGCTGGAGCGGGCCGGGTCAAGGGTGGGCCGTAGGCCCATCGCCGAAGGCGACGCGGAGCGTAGCGGAGCGCCCTTGACGCGGGTCGTGGAAGCACGACACTGGTGAAGAAGCGAGTGGCCCAACGGTCACTTGGGAGCAGCGGGAGGGCCACCTCCCTCGCCCTCAGCCACGCCAACGAGGCACGGATCTCATCGATCATGGCCCCGGCCCCTGGAACACCTCCGCCGCTCCGAAGCGCAGGGCGTGCCGGACTTCCGGGCAGCGGGCGATCTCGTTGAAGCGGGCCATGTCCCGACGGTGGGCCTCGCGGGTGCCGTGGTAGGCGTAGCCCTCGATCTCCACCGCCAGCCCTTCCGCCCGGAACAGGAAGTCCAGGTACCGGCGACGGCCGCTCGGTGTGCGCACCTCGACCTGCGATTCCGGCCGTAGACCGGCGTCGAGCATGTGCAGGCGCGCGATCGTCTCCGCAGGCGACCCGGAGCCACGGTCGACGAGCCTCAGCAGCGATCGCCCGCGAACGGCGCCCGACATCGGGGCCTCCAGCGCGACGGAAAGGGCGGACGGAGCGATGAGCGGCGGCCGGCGGACCCCGCCCACCCTGCGGTAACCCAGCGCGGACTCCACGGCCACCAGGGCATCGTCCCGCCCGCCATTGCGCAGCAGGTCCGCGAGGGTCCGGGGCACCTTGGTGACCCGTAGCGCGCCCCGGAGCGCGACTTCCGCCTCGGCGAGCGGCAGGCGATGCACGCGGACACCCGAGAGCTTCCTCGGAAGCTGAGCCCGGGGTCGGTGAACTCAACCCGTTCCCCCGATGCTGATCCCGACCGCGAGCCCCATCCCGAGCTCCAGCCCGAGCCGAATCCCGTACTCAGCGTCTCGATCAGCCACAGTCGAGCGGCCGAGCGGTGACTCACCACGAGCCGCGGAGTGAGGAGTTGGACCACCCGCAGCCGTACCCCCGCGTCGATCACCTTGCCCGGCTCGGCCCACGCCCCTTCTGCACGCGGGTCCATCCGTCGGCGCGCAGCCGCAGCGCGAGCGAGCTCTGCGGCCATCCGGCCCGCAGCGCCCACGCGGTGAGCAGCACGCCTCCTCGCGCCAGCGCCCGTAGATCGGTTCTGGGCTCCACGAGTTCCACGGCGGCAGTCTCGCCGATTCGGGGCAGGGGCTTCCCGCGCCTGTGGATAACTTTGTGGCCGAGCCCGCTCTCGACCTCAGTGCCGCAGTTCGTCCACGAACGCGCCCCACGCGGCCGCCCGGAAGATCAGCACGGGACCGGCCCCGGACCGCTTGGAGTCGCGTACGGGGACCACCACGTCCGTCCCCATGTCCGGGAGGCCGACGGCGACCTCGACGCAGTCACCGCCACTGCCGTTGCTGTAGCTGCTCTTCCGCCAGCGGACGCTGGTCAAGTCAATGCCGTTGCTTGCCATTTCGACAGTCCTCAGCCGCTTCCTCGATCATGGCGAGGGACGCCTCCGGCGGCAGAGCGGCGGCCCTGAGGCGATCGTACGACTTGCGGTACTCCTTCACGAGGGCCGGTTCATCGATGGTGTCACCGGTGTGAAGGGATTCGGTGTAGACGAGGGGCGGAGCGTCGGGGAAGGCCATGAGCTTCGCCGCGCCGAGCATGAAAGGGTGCGGCCCTCCGGTGTTCCACGGCAGTACCTGTGGAGTGATCCGTGGGCGCCGGGCCAGCTCCACCACGCGCTCCAACTGCTCGGCCATCTCCGCCGGAGGGAGGATCGGGCGCCGGATGAGCGACTCGTCCAGCACCACCCAGTACTCGGGCGTCGCTTGGTTGTCGTCGAAGAGGCAGGCCCTTGCCAGCCGCGCCTCCACCTTCCCCTCCGTCGTCTCCGCCGACTCCAGCGGATGCGTGGCGCGTACGACGGCACGGGCGTACGCGCCGGTCTGGAGCAGTCCCGGAAAGACCGTCGGGCACCACTCCTCGATGACGTCCGCGTGCCGCTCCGCCTCCAGCACCCGCTCGAAGTACTTCGCGTGCCCCTTCCTGCGGGCATTGCGTACGTCCTCGCAGCGCCGTGCGAAGAATCCGTCCGTGCTCAGGACTTGATCCACGTGTTCGGCCAGTTCGCGCGGCATGCGCCGCTGGCCGCGTTCGATCTCGCTGAGGTGACTCAGCCCGTAGAAGCTGCCCTCCGCCAACTGCTGGAGCGTGAGCCCCGCCTGTTCCCGCTTCCAGCGCAACTCCTTGCCGTAGAAGCCCGGGACGCTCTCCGACCCGTCGATGTCCTTGCGCGGCATGCCGACCACCACCCGCCGATTCCGTACTCCACAACTTCACCGTCACCGTGCCTGGTTCCGCCGTACACGGCGGGAGGCCAAGCCCTTTTCACGGTACGCGCGAGCGCTTCACTGTGTGACTGATCCGTCACACAGTGCACGAAAGGTGTATGTCATGCAGTCGTCGCCCCCGGCCCCGGAGCCGTCCCCGGGCATCACCCTGACGTTCCTCCGGCTCGACCTGCTCGCCGTGCCCGAGGCGGTACCCGAACTGCGGCGGGCCGTGCGCGCGTGGCTGGACGCACCCTGCGCCGATGTCCAGCTCTGCGTCACGGAGTTGGTGAGCAACGTGATCCGTCACGTGGGGAGTGGACTCCGGTACAGGTCCGTGTGGCCCGCACGGGTACGCACATCCGCGTCGAGGTCGACGACCCCGACCCGCACACGCTGCCCGTAATCCGCCGAGCGGGCGCCGAGGATGAACAGGGGCGCGGCATGTCGCTGCTCGACGCGCTGGTGTGCCGGTGGGGAGTGGAGCACGGGGGCGAGGGTAAGACGGTGTGGTGCGAGCTGGACGGTACGTAGATCAGGGCGCGTGGCGTACGGCGATGGGGCCGACGTTTCCCTCGGCCCCATTGGTGGTCGGGTGGTGCGTCAGGGCATGTGGCTGTCGAGCGGGGCCACGACGGTGTCCTGCGGGCTCACCGGCATATGGCTGTCGGCCAGCGCCGGGCTGGCGACGGCGCCGGTGATGCCGAGGACCAGGGCGATGGTGGCGAGAACCTTCTTGGTGCGGGTCACTGTGACTCCTGTGGTGAGTGAGCAGATCCGTACGAGGAGTGACATTAGGGCGATCAGTATTTTGTTCGAGTGATTCGAACAATTCCCGTCAAAGGTTGACCGGAACCCGCGCGGACACACGCCGGCCGCGACGGCTCCCTCCGCGCCGCCGCGGCCGATCCCGTGCGGGAAGGACGGCTACTTGCCGCCGTCGAGGCCCAGGGCCGGCGGGGCCGGCATGTGGTTGTCCAGCGTCGTAATGCCGACCGGCTCGCTCGGCATGTGGTTGTCGAGCGTTGTGACGGTCTCCTCCTCCGCCGGCGGAGTGGGCATGTGGTTGTCCAGCGGTGTCGCTTCCGCGTCTTTCATCTTGTCGCTCATGAGGCTTGCTCCTCTGTTGTGGTGCCACGTGTGCAACACCCGCCCGGCAACTCCCCACGCAGCCTGCCGGGCGGGTGTTCGGAGCCGCACGGTGACCGAGCGGCCCTGGTCTGCCGTCTGTCCCCCGACGCGACGGTGTGACAGAGAAGAGAATGCCGGGCGGAGATAAACGAACGCTGAACGCCCGGACGGGGGCGTGCACCGGTGAGGGTCATGCCACTGGCGCAAGGAGGGCGCGAACCTCGCCGGCCTCGGGAGCGGTGTTCTGCTCGAGGAGGAAACGGCTTCACGCCAACACGCGCTGGCCCGGTCGGCCTGCCCCAGGGCCGACAGCGCTCGTCCGAGGAGAGTCAGGACATTGCCGCGCATCCGGTCGCCGCCAATGCATCCCAGAGCAAGCGCCTGTTCCGCATGTTGCGCAGCGTGTGACGGCCGCTTAGCCGCCAGGTGTACCTCGGCGATGCGGAAGTTCGTCGCTCCTTCCCAGAGGCGCTGCCTGTGGTCGGCGAAGATGCTCACGGCTTCGGAGAACTGACCGAGTGCTTCGCTATGGCGTCCGGCCGTGGCCAGAGCGACACCTACTGCGAAATGACCGTTGGCGAGGCGCATCGTTCGCCCCATCTCCAGGTACACGGCCAAGCCGTGCCGGGCGATCTCGACAGCCTCGGTGATGTTGCCCATACCCAGTTGGGCGCGGGACAGGTTCGACAGCGCGGAGGCCTCACCCGCGCGGTTGCCGGTTGCCCGAAACCCCTCGATCGCCTGATCGAAAAGGATTTTCCCGGACGAGTACCGACGCTGGTGCAGGCAGATGAGCCCCCGATTGTTGGCTACCCAGCTGACCGCGGCGGCATCCCGCACAGAGTCAGCCAGCTCCATGGCCAGCCGAGCTTCCTCTTCCGCTTGCTCAATGCGGCCGGACACCAGAAGTACATCGGTGAGAACCGTACGTGCCCTTCCTGCGGCGCGTGCGTCGCCCGCGGTATGAGTGGCATCGCACATGGCACGTGCCGTCATCTCGTACTGGTGGGAATTGGCGCCGGACTCGGTCAGGTCCTTGGCTGCCCACAACAGGTCCACTCCCCGGCGCAGCCGGTCCGTTCCGGCGGCCTGCCGAACGGCGGTCAACAGCGGGGACGCCTCGGTGTACAGCCAGTCCAGTGCTGCCGAGCCGTCCGAGAAGGTCATTCCGGGATGCTCCGTCGGCTCCAGCCCGTCCACCAACCGGTCTCCGGGGCGCTCGGTGGCGTACACCCCCACCGCCGTGGCCAGGTAGAAGTCCAGCACGCGCGAAAGTGCCGCCTCCTCTCGCCCGGCGGCTGTTCGTCGCGTTCCGCGCATGCACGCGCGTAGAGGCGGACCAGGTCGTGGAAGCGGTAGCGGCCGGGGGCGGCTGATTCCAGGAGGGAGGTGTCGACCAGGGACTCCAGCAGGTCCTCCGTGTCCTCCGGGGAGGTCCAGGACCGCCGCTGCCGCCGCGAGGGAGATGTCGGGGCCGTCGGCCAGGCCCAGCAGACGGAAGGCGCGGGCCTGGGCCGGCTCCAGCTGGCCGTAGCCCAGTTCGAACGTGGCCTTGACCGCCAGGTCGCCCGCCTGGAGTTCGTCGAGTCTGCGGCGCTCGTCGGCGAGCTTGGCCGCCAGGACCGAGACCGTCCACGTCCGCCGCGCCGCCAGCCGCGAAGCCGCGATCCTGATCGCCAGCGGCAGGAACCCGCATGCCGCCACCACGTCCAGGGCCGCCTCGCGCTCCGATCCCACCCGTTCCTCGCCCACGATCTTCGTGAAGAGGGCCAGGGCCTCCTCCGGGGACATCACGTCCAGGTCGACGAGGTGGGCGCCGGCCAGGTCGACCATGCGGACGCGGGAGGTGACCAGGGCCGCGCAGCCGGGCGTGCCCGGGAGCAGTGGCCGTACCTGTGCCGCGTCGCGGGCGTTGTCCAGCAGGACCAGGATCTTGCGGCCGTCCAGGACCGAGCGGTACAGGGCGGCGCGTTCCTCGAGGGAGTCGGGGATGGCGGAGTCCGCCGTGCCGAGGGCGCGGAGGAAGGAGCCGAGGACGGTCTCCGGTTCCGCGGAGCGGAGCCCGCGCCCTGGAGGTCGATGTACAGCTGCCCGTCCGGGAAGGAGGCGCGGGCGGTGTGGGCGATGTGGACCGCGAGGGTGGTCTTGCCGACGCCGCCGATGCCGGCCAGCGCGGACACCGCCATCACCTGGGACTCGTCGCCGGACGCCGACGCGAGTACGTCGCTCAGTTCCCGTACGAAGGCGGATCGGCCGGTGAAGTCAGGCACCGTGGCCGGGAGTTGAGCCGGCCGGACGAGGACCGAGACCGGTTCCGTCACGGGGGCCGACGGCTGCGCCAGTCCCGGGTCCGCGCGGAGGATGCGCTGCTGGAGTTCCTGGAGGCCGGGGCGCGGGTCGACGCCGAGTTCGTCGGAGAGGAGGCGGCGGGTGTCCGCGTACACCGCGAGGGCCTCCGCCTGGCGGCCGCTGCGGTAGAGGGCCAGCATCAGCAGTTCGCGCAGGCGTTCCCGGAGCGGGTGTGCCGCCGTGAGGGCGGTGAGCTCGGAGACGGCCTCGGCGTGGCAGCCCTGCTCCAGGTCCATGTCGAGGCGGGATTCGAGGAGTTGGAGCCGCCATTCCTCCAGGCGCACGCGCTGGGCTTCCGCGTACGGGCCCGGTACCCCGGCCAGGGTCTCGCCGGCCCAGAGGGACAGGGCCCGGTTGAGTGTGTTCCGTGCGTGGGACAGGTCTCCGGTGTTGCGGGCCTTCTCCGCCGCCGCCGCGAGTTCCTGCGCCACGGCGAGGTCCAGCGCGCCCTCGCCGAGTCCGCGTACCGCGTAGCCGCCGGACTCGCTGACCAGCACCCCGGGGTCCAGCACCTTCCGCAGCCGGGAGGCGTAGGTGCGTACCGCCGCCAGCGCCTGCGACGGGGTTCCTCGCCCCACAGGGCGTCGATGAGTTCGGCCGCCGTGGCGGTGCGGCCCTCGCGCAGCAACAGGGCGGCGAGCAGGGCGCGTTGCTGGGGGCTGCCGGTGGCGACGGGGTCGTCGCCGCGCCGGGCGCGTACCGGGCCGAGCACGCTGAAGCGCAGCGTGCCTGGCTCCGCCGAGGAGCCCGGACGCGGCTGCTCCGGTCCTCGCGGCACACCGTCCATGCGTTCCCCTCTGCGTCCTGTGCGACGGGGCCAGTTTGCCTTGTTCACGGCAGATGCGTCAGCCGTGGGAGACGGCGATCACACGGGGAGCGGCCGGCCATCACGGAGCCCGCACATGTCCGTCCTCAGTCGTCCAGATCGACCCGTACCGTCAGCAGCCCCGCCCCGACGGCGCGTACGGCGAAGCTGTTGAGGCGGGGCAGGGTGCGCAGCCGGGCGACCGGGTCGTCGTCGGGGAGCAGCCGGGCGGTGCCGGTGTGCCAGCGGCCCCGGACGCGCACCCGCACCCGGGGTCCGCCTTGATGTTGCGGATGTACTGCGACCGTTCGCCGAACTCCGACACCAGCCAGAACGAGCCGCCGGTCCGCCGCCCGCCCACCGGGGTGCGGCGGGGCAGACCGGAGACCCGGCCGGTGGTCTCCAGCAAGGTCTGGAAGGGCAGCCGGCGCAGGACAGGGTTCCCGATGCGGCGCTGGAAGGCCGTGGCCGCCCGGTACCTGCGTTCGGCGCGAGAGGTCCGAGGTGTCATGGTGCGTCGAGCCTACCGGCGGCCGAGGAAGACGGGGTTGGTGAAACCGGCCAGGGCCCCGGGCAGTGGCGCGGCGGTGGCCTCGTGCCGCACCTCGGCGCGTACGTAGGCGGCGTACGAGGGTGTGGTGCGCCACTCCACCACGCCCGCCCCGGACTCCGGCAGCGGGCCTGCCGTGTGCAGCACGCCCTGGTCGGTGACGAACCGGACGGTGTGGCGGGGGCGCCGGTGACCGACAGGCAGACGGTGACGGGGTGTCCGCGTCCACCCGCAACCGCTCGCCGATACCGGCGTGTTCACCGCGGCCGCCGGACGCGGTGAAGGTGAGGAGAGTGCGGCGGACTCGGCGACGTAGGAGCGGCCGGCGCGGATGCCGTCCTGGACGGCCGCGCGGCTGAGGTCGTCGGCGAGGACGACGGTCTGCGGAAGGCCGACGATGTCCGGGTCGCGGTGCGCGTCGCTGCCGCCCATGGCGGGTATCCAGTCGCGCCCGTCCCGCACGGACGCCACCAGCATGCTGTCCCAGTCGGCCAGCGCCACCTCGTCGTCGGGCGTCCAGGGGCCGTTCCACACCTCCACCGCGTCGGCCTCGCCGAAGCCGAACTTCCAGTTGCAGCCGATGCAGGTGGCGTGCGGGTGGGCGGGGACGACCAGGCCCCCGGCGTGGCGGATCTGCCGGGCGAACCGGCCGAAGCGGTTGTCCCGGGCGCGGTAGCGCCAGTCGACGAAGGTGCCGGGGTCGGTGCCGATCGCCACCACGTGGCCGTTGCGCGTGGTGACCTCCTCGCCCAGGAGTACCAGCAGGTCGTCGCCCGCCGCGTCCGCCCAGTGGGCGTGCGCGGAGTGCGTGTTGTGCTCGCTGCTGTTGATGAAGTCCAGGCCGGCCGCGCGGGCCAGCGCGGCGATCTCGGCGGGGTGCGGCGGCCGTCGGAGTACCAGGAGTGCAGATGGCAGTCGCCCCGGTACCAGGCCCGCCCGCGCCCCTTGGCCCGCTCCGGCGGATACACCGGCCGTACGCTCCGGCCGGGTTTCCCGTAGGTCAGGGTCACGGTGATCTCGTACGACAGGCCCTGCGGGGCGACCGTGTAGGGGCCGAGCGCGATGTGCCAGGTGCCGGCGCGCACGGGACCGGGGAGATAGCCGGGGTGGCGTCGTCGGCGCGGAGGAAGAACTCCGTGCGCGCGCCGCCCGACCAGCCCCGGAAGCCGCGGCCGCCCAGCTCGGTGCCGCGCTCGTCGAAGACGCCGATGTCGAGGGCGTTGCCCGCGGTGCCGGTGGGGACGGTGGGCCGGTCGTAGGTGTAGGCGACCCTGATCTCGCGGACGCCGTGCGGTACTTCGACCGGGACGTACACGAAGTCGGAGGCGCCCGGGGAGGGTGCCGCGCACCGTCCTGGTCTCCCGGCCGTCATCGTCCGCCGCGGCGGCGAAGCTCACGCTTCCCAGGGTGAGGGCGGCGGCCGGGCCCGTCAGGAAGACGGCGCGGCGCCCGATGCCGCTCTGCTGTTCCTCGCACATGCTGCTGCTCCCAGGGTGTCGTGGGGTGCTGACAGGGCTTGGGTGGTGCGGTGCCACTTTTGTATCGAGGAGTGAACTCCCTTGGAAGGGAGGGAATCGGCGGCTTTCGAGCAGGCGCGTCCGGATGGTGCCGACCGGTCGGTATGGACAGCCGGGGTCCGCGCGGGTATGGATGGGGACGTCGTCCGCGTACGAAAGGGCCGCTCATGCGCATCGCCGTCACGATCTTCCTCACCGACGAGACGATCACCCCGGTCCGGCTCGCCAGGGAGCTGGAGCGGCGCGGGTTCGCCGGGGTGTATCTGCCGGAGCACACGCACATCCCCGTCGACCGGACCACCCCGTACCCGGCGGGCGGGGAGCTGCCGCGCGAGTACGGCAGGACGCTGGACCCCTTCGTCGCGCTCGGCCAGGCCGCCGCCGTCACCGAGCGGCTGGGGCTCGGCACGGGCATCACGCTCGTCGCGCAGCACGACCCGATCGACCTGGCCAAGCAGGCCGCGACCCTGGACCATCTCTCCGGCGGCCGGCTCACGTTGGGCCTCGGCTACGGCTGGAACGTGGAGGAGGCCGCCGACCACGGCGTCGAATGGCGGACCCGGCGCGAGCTGGTGCGGGACCGGATGGGGCTGATGCGGGCGCTGTGGGCGGAGGAACCGATGGCGTACGAGGGGAGTTCGGGAGCGTTCGGGCCAGCCTCGCGTACCCGAAGCCGGTGCGGAAGCCGCGCGGGCCGGTGGCCGGACCGCGCACCCTGGTCGGCGGGGCGGCGGGACCGAAGCTGTTCGCGCACATCTGCGAGTACGCCGACGGCTGGCTGCCGATCGGCGGGCGCGGGCTCACCGAGGCGCTGCCGGTACTGCGGGCGGCCTGGGCCGACGCGGGCCGCGAGCCCGGCGCCCTCCAGGTCGTGCCGTACGCCGTGCGTCCCAGCGAGGAAAGCTGGCGCACTTCGCGGAGCTGGGCGTCGAGGAGGTCGTGGTGCAGCTCCCGTCGGAGGAGAGGCGGGGGTGCTGCGCGCGCTGGACGAGGTGCAGCCGTTCGTGGCGGCGGACGGGGCCTGACGCGGACGCCCGAGGGCCCTGATCACCGCGAACGTATGCTCACAGCATGACGACTTCCGTGACCACCGGAACCGGCGGCCCCACCGAGAACGCGCTGCGGCGCGCCCTCGAGACGTGCCCGGGACGGCGTCTCCCTGGACGTCTCCGAGGCGGCGGTCCTGCTCCAGGCGCGCGGTGCGCACCTGGACGACCTCTCCGCGACGGCCGGCCGGGTACGGGACGCGGGGCTCGAGGCGGCGGGGCGGCCCGGTGTCATCACGTACTCGAAGAGCGTCTTCATCCCGCTGACCCGGCTGTGCCGGGACAAGTGCCACTACTGCACGTTCGTCACCGTGCCCGGCAAGCTGCGCCGGGCCGGGCACGGGATGTTCATGTCGCCGGACGAGGTGCTGGACGTCGCCCGCAAGGGCGCCGCCGCCGGCTGCAAGGAAGCCCTCATCACCCTCGGCGACAAGCCCGAGGACCGCTGGCCCGAGGCGCGCGAGTGGCTCGACGCGCACGGCTACGACGACACGATCGCCTATGTGCGGGCCATCTCCATCCGGATCCTGGAGGAGACGGGACTTCTCCCGCATCTCAACCCGGGCGTCCTGACGTGGACGGACTTCCAGCGGCTCAAGCCCGTCGCGCCGTCCATGGGCATGATGCTGGAGACCACGGCGACCCGCCTGTGGTCCGAGCCCGGCGGCCCGCACCACGGCTCCCCGGACAAGGAACCGGCCGTACGGCTGCGGGTGCTGGAGGACGCGGGCCGCTCCTCGGTCCCCTTCACCTCCGGGATCCTGATCGGCATCGGCGAGACCTACGAGGAGCGCGCCGAGTCCCTGTTCGCGCTGCGGAAGACCGCCCGTGCCCACCACGGCATCCAAGAGCTGATCATCCAGAACTTCCGCGCCAAGCCGGACACCGCGATGCGCGGCATGCCGGACGCGGAACTGGACGAACTCGTCGCCACGGTCGCCGTCGCCCGGCTGGTCCTCGGCCCCTCCGCCTGCCTCCAGGCGCCGCCGAACCTGGTCGACTCCGAGTACGGGCGGCTGATCGCGGCCGGCATCGACGACTGGGGCGGGGTCTCCCCGCTCACCATCGACCACGTCAACCCCGAACGGCCCTGGCCGCGGATCGAGGAACTGGCCGCCCACTCCGAGGCCGTCGGCTTCACCCTGCGGGAACGTCTCTGCGTCTACCCGGAGTTCGTACGGCGCGGCGAGCCCTGGCTGGACCCGCGGCTGCGCCCGCACGTGGCCGCGCTCGCCGACCCGGAGACCGGCCTGGCCCGCCCCGGCGCGCTCCCGGAGGGGCTGCCGTGGCAGGAGCCGGACGAGGCGTTCACCGCGAGCGGCCGCACCGAGCTGCACCGCACCATCGACACCGAGGGCCGCACGGCCGACCGCCGCGACGACTTCGACGAGGTGTACGGCGACTGGGACGCCCTCCGCGAGGCGGCCGCCCCCGGCATGGTTCCGGAGCGCGTCGACACCGACGTACGGGAGGCGCTGCGCACGGCCGCCGACGACCCGACGAAGCTCACCGACGCGCAGGCGCTGGCGCTGCTGCACGCGGACGGGCCCGCGCTGGACGCGCTCTGCGAGGTGGCGGACGACGTGCGGAAGTCGGTGGTCGGCGACGACGTGACGTACATCGTCACCCGCAACATCAACTTCACCAACGTCTGCTACACCGGCTGCCGCTTCTGCGCCTTCGCCCAGCGCCGTACGGACGCGGACGCGTACACGCTCTCCCTCGACCAGGTCGCCGACCGGGCCGCACAGGCGTGGGACGTGGGCGCGGTCGAGGTCTGCATGCAGGGCGGGATCCACCCCGACCTGCCGGGCACGGCGTACTTCGACATCGCGCGGGCGGTGAAGGAGCGCGTCCCCGGCATGCATGTGCACGCCTTCTCCCCGATGGAGGTCGTCAACGGCGCCACCCGCACCGGCCTGTCCATCCGCGAGTGGCTCACGGCGGCGAAGGAGGCCGGCCTCGACTCCGTCCCCGGCACGGCGGCCGAGATCCTCGACGACGAGGTCCGCTGGATCCTCACCAAGGGCAAACTGCCGGCGGCGACCTGGATCGAGGTGATCGAGACGGCCCACGAACTGGGCCTGCGCTCCTCGTCCACGATGATGTACGGCCATGTCGACCAGCCCCGCCACTGGCTCGGCCATCTGCGCACCCTCGCCGGGATCCAGCGGCGCACGGGCGGCTTCACGGAGTTCGTGACGCTCCCTTCATCCACACCAACGCACCGGTCTACCTGGCCGGGATCGCCCGTCCGGGCCCCACCCCCGGGACAACCGCGCGGTGACGGCGATGGCCCGCCTCCTCCTCCACCCGTACATCCCCAACATCCAGACGAGCTGGGTGAAACTGGGCGCGGAGGGGCGGCGGAGATGCTCCGCTCCGGGGCCAACGACCTCGGCGGCACGCTCATGGAGGAGACCATCTCGCGGATGGCGGGCTCCTCCTACGGCTCCTACAAGTCGGTCAAGGACCTGATCGCGGTGGCGGAGGCCGCCGGACGCCCGGCCAGACCCCGTACGACCCTGTACGGCGAGGTCCCGGAGGAGCGCCGCCGGGCGGCCGAGGCATCCGACGGGCACCTGCCGGAGCTGCTGCCGGTACTGGACTGAAGCGGGCGGGAGGCACCACCGGCGCGGCAGTAGGATGATCCGAACCGCGTTCGATCGGGTGCCGTGGCCTTCGGTCGGGACCTGTAGCTGAGGAGATGCGTACCGGTGCCTGCCCGTCTTCCTTCGTGGGCCTGGGTGACCGGGCTGACCACGGCGGCGATCGCCGCGGTCGTGGTCCTGGCCGTCCAGGCGGACCAGGGGACGAAACCCACCGCCGCCACGACCCCGCCCGCCGCCTCGGCGCCGGCGGACGCGAAACCGTCCGCCAAGCCGCCGGCTTCGAGCAGCAGCCGGTGGCCGTACCCGCAGACTCGGGCACGGGCCGCCGGATCGTCTACTCCTCGGCGAGAAGCGGGTCTGGCTGGTGGACGACAGTGACGCCTCCCGCCACTCCTTCGTGGTCTGGCCGGGCACGGTCTCCCCGGACCCCGGCACGTACACGATCGGCAACCGCACCGAGGCCACCACCGGCAGCGACGGCGTCCCGGTCGAGCACATCATGTACTTCGCCCAGAAGTCCGGCGTCTGGGTCGCGTTCTCCAACGCGGTCGACGGCACATCCCCGCCCCGCCGACCCGGACGCCCGGACGGGCGGCATACGCGTCGGCAAGCCCGACGGCCGCGCCCTGTGGACCTTCGGCTCGGCGGGCACGACGGTCCAGGTCGTCGAGTAGCGGTGCCGGGCGCGCGGTAGGACGGCCGCGTCCGGGCCGTTCCGGTGTCCCGACCGCCACCTCGCGACCCGTTTCGCCGCCGATCGCCGCGCAGGGTGGCGCTGCGCCGCGTGGGCTTGTGGTGGGCATGGCGGTCCCATTCCTCGCACGAAGGCCCGTACCCGGGGAGTTGGGCCAGAATGAGGTGCGTCGGGACTCGGTGAGGAGACGTACGCGTGGCGCAGGCACGGCTGTCGATGCAGCAGATCGTCCAGGCGCGCCGGCGTGCCGGACTGGTGGCCCGAAGTGCCGAACGCGAGGTGTTCCAGGGCAACTTCGATCTGCCGCCCGAGGACGACCGGCACCGGTTCCTGTTCCATGTGCACGGCGACGCGGGTGTCGGGAAGACCTTCCTGATCCGGGAGTTCGAGCAACTGGCCCGTGAGCGGGGCGCGTTGACAGCGTACGTCGACGAGGGCGCGGGCGGGGTGCCGGAGGCGCTGGCCGCGATCTGCCGTCAGGTAGCCGATCAGGGTGTGCGCTTCAAGGAGTTGGAGAAGCTGCTGCTCGCCCACCGCGAGCGGCGGCACGAGGCGGAACTGGCCGCGCTCGCCGCACTCGACCCGGAACCGGAGGGCGGGCCGTCGGCCGGCGGTCTGGCCCTCGCGCGGGCCGGGTTGGCCGGGCTCGGACTGATACCGGGCGCCGGCCCGCTCACCACCGCCGTCGACCCCGCCCAACTCGCCCAGGGCGCGGACCGGTTGCGGGCCGGCCTCGGCGCACGCTTCCGCAGCCACGAGGACGTGCGGCTCGTCGTCTCCCGGAGACCGTCCTCACCCCGGCACTGACGGAGGAACTCGCGCGCGCCGCCTCCTCCGTACCGTGGATCGTCCTGTTCTTCGACACGTACGAGCGCACCGGCCCGTTCCTCGACCGCTGGCTGCACGACCTCATGACGACCGACCGCTACGGCGCCCTGCCCGCCACCGTCGTGATCGTGACCGCCGGCCAGCACCCGTTCGACACCGCCGTGTGGGGCGGCCTCGGTGACCTGGTGACCGTGGTGCCGCTCGCCCTGTTCACCGACGCGGAGGCACGGAGCCTGCTCGCCGACCGGGGCGTCACCGCCGAGCCGGTCGTCACCGAGGTGCTGCGGCTCACCGGCGGGCTGCCGGTCCTGCTCTCCACCCTCGCCGGCGTCCGGCCCACCGCGCCCGACGAGATCCCCGACCCGAGCGCGACGGCGCTGGACCGGTTCCTGAAATGGGAGCGGGACCCCGCCCGCCGGGCCGCCGCCGTCTGGGGCGCGCTGCCGCGCTGGCTGGACGCGGACGTGTTCCGGGCCGCCGCCGACTGCCCGGAGGAACAGCGCGACGAACTCTACGACTGGCTGGGCGGGCTGGCGTTCACCGACGAGCGCGCGGCGCGGCTGCGCTACCACGACGTCGTACGCGCCCCGATGCTGCGCTGGCAGCGCACCCGCTCCCCGCGCGGCTGGGCCGAACGGCACCTGCGGCTTGCGGAGACGTTTCGCCGCTGGCGTGAGGAGAGCGAGGCCGGGCGGGACGCCGGTGAGCTGTGGGCGGACGGGGAGTGGCGGGAACTGCGACTGGCCGAGTCGTACCACCTGCTGTGCGCCCGTGACGCGCGGGCGCCGGGGACGGTGATCCGGGACCTGGCCGAGGCGTGTGAGCAGGGCGGGCCCGTGGCCGAGCGATGGGTGCGGCTACTCGGGGACGCGGGCCGGGACGCCGACTGGGCGATGGTGACCGGCTGGTCGCGGGAGCTGTCCGAGGCACTCGCGCGGGGCGGCCTGGGAGCCGTACTGGACCGGATGCTGGACCACGTGCCCGTCCCGTCCGCCGACGACCCGACACCCGGCGCCCGCACACCCGGGACCAGGGCGGTCAGCCACGACGACGCCGATCTGCTGGGGAGCCCGTGGCCGGGCGCCGTCACGGGCATCGGCGAGAGGGCGACCGCGAACGAGCGGGCCGCCCACGAGGAGCCGCCGGTCCCGGCGGCGGGCGACACCGGCCTCGGCGCCGCGCTCTCCCTCCTCGCGGCCCGGCTGCACCGGGACCGCGCCGTCCTCGCCGCCACCCGGGGCGACTACCCGGCCGCCTTCACCCATCTGCGCCAGGCGATCCGCCTGGCCCCCGGAACGCCGGCCCCCGCGCCCTGAGCGGCGAGTACCACCGCGTCCTCGGGCTGCACTCGGCGGCGATCCGGGACCTGCGCGAGGCCGTCACCCTGGCCCCCGGGTACGCCTACGCCTGGGCCTCCCTCGGCGCCACCCGCCTCGCCCTCGGCGCCCCCGCCGCCGCGCTCATCGCCCTCGACCGCGCCCTCGAACTCGACCCCGACTACGGCTGGGCCCTCATCCGCCGCGCCCGCGTCTGGCGGGAACTCGGCGAGGCCGGACGCCGCCTCGCCGACCTGGACCGCGCCGTCGCCCTCCAGCCCGACTCGCCCTGGGCGCACTGCGAACGCGGCGACGCGCTCCGTGCCGCCGGACGCGACGAGGAGGCCCTCGGCGCCTACGACCTCGCCGTCGCCCTCGACCCCGGCTACCGGTCGGCGTACGCGAGCCGGGGCGTGTCCCGCTTCCACCTCGGCCGCCCCGCCGACGCCCTGGCCGACCTGGACCGCGCCCTGGAACTCGACCCTCCTACACCTGGGCACGCACCCAGCGGGACATCGTCGTACGGCACCACGACGGCTGAGAACCCACGGACCGGCCCTTACCGGTCACCCGGTTCACATTCCTTGCACACCGCGTACCGAATGATCCCCTGAACCGGCCGTCCCCGTTCGATTACAGTGCTGGGCGTCGTACGTACGGACGGTGTGCCGGGAGGTCGTGGTGAGCGGTGGCGCCGGGGCCGTGTGGGGCGCGGCGAGCAGCAGGACTTCCGCAGCCGGGTGCGCGGGACGCTGCTCGGGGCCGCCCTCGGGGACGCGCTGGGCGCGCCCGTCGACACCCTGACCACCGCCGCGATACGGGAGGCGCACGGCCGGGAGGGCCTCACCGAGCTCGCCTCCGCCTACGGCCGGCGCGGCGCCGTCACCCACCACACCCAGCTCACCCTCTTCACCGTGGACGGTCTGATCCGCGCCCAGGTACGGCGCGACACCGGCGCCTGGCATCCGCCGACCGATCTGCACCGGGCGTATCTGCGCTGGGCCACCACCCAGCGGGACTGGGGGCCGGACGAGCGGCGCAAGGACGACGGCTGGCTGGCCCGCGAGGAGTGGCTGTACGCCCGCCGGGAGCCCGTCCGCACCCTGCTGCTCGGGCTCGGCGACGACACCATGGGGACGCCTTCGGCGCCCAAGAACCCCGGTGAGGCCGGGCCGGAGGCCGCCGCCCGGTCCGCGCCGTTCGGGCTGCTCGTCGGCTGGGAGCCGCAGCTCGTCGTCCAGCTCGCCGTGGAGTGCGCGGCGCAGACGCACGGCCACCCGGTGGCGTTTCTGGCGGCGGGCGCGTACGCCGTGATCGTGCACACGCTGGCGCGGGGCGACAACCTGGACACGGCGGTGCAGCGGGCGCTCGCGCTGCTGGCCGCGCGGCCGGGGCACCAGCCGGTGTCGGACGCGCTCCAGCGTGCGCTGGGGGCCGTCCGGCAGGGGATGCCGACGCCGGACCGGGTCACGGAGCTGGCCGGGAACGCGACGGCGGAGGGGTGCTCGCGGCGGCGGTGTACTGCGCGCTGGTGGGGGAGGACGTGCGGCAGGGGCTGTGTCTGGCCGTGAACCAGGACGGGCCGAGCGCGGTGGCGGGGGCGCTGACCGGGGGCTGCTGGGGGCGCTGCACGGCGAGACGGCGTTGCCGCCGGGCTGGCTGGCGGAGCTGGAGGGCCGTCCGACGGTGCTGGAGCTGGCGGACGATTTCGCGATGGAGATGACACAGGGTGCCGCGCTGCACGGCCCCGCGGGCTCCTCGGCGGCATGGCTGGCGCGGTACCCGCGGGGTGGCGCGTGAGCTGTCCGCCGGAGGGGCTGCGACTCAGCCCCTCCGGCGGTTGCACTCAGCCCCTCCGGCGTTCGAGGAGCGGGGTCCGGGGCGGAGCCCCGGTGCCGGGACGGGACGGGACGGGGCGGCGGGGGCGAGGAAGAGCTACGCCTGATCCCGCGCAGGCGCCGGCACCGCCGCCGCGGACGAATCGTCGTCCGTGTTGACCCGCTCGATGACCGCCATCCGCTCTGGTGTGTCCTCCGGCTTCGCGAACCCGATCATCACGTACAGCACCAACGACACCGCCAGCGGAATCGACACCTGGTACTCCAGCGGCACCCCGCCATCCACCGCCCAGTTGATCGGGTAGTTCACCAGCCAGAACGCCAGCAGCCCCAGCCCCCAGCTCGTCAGCGCCGCTGTGGGCCCGGAGCGGCGGAACGGCCGCAGCAGCCCGAGCATCATCGGGATGGCGATCGGCCCCATCAGCCCGGCCACCCACTTGATGACGACCGTGATGATGTCCTTGAAGGTGGGCGAGTTGACCTGTGTGGCCACCGCCATGGACAGGCCGAGGAACACCACCGTCGTCACGCGCGCCGCGATCAGCCCCGACCGGTCCCCCACAGCCGCGCCTTCTCCGACAGCACCGGCGCCACGTCACGGGTGAAGACGGCCGCGATGGCGTTGGCGTCGGAGGAGCACATGGCCATGGTGTGGGAGAAGAAGCCGACGATGACCAGCCCCAGCAGACCGTGCGGCAGCAGTTGCTCGGTCATCAGGGCGTAGGAGTCGGAGCCGTCCGGCTTCTGGGACTCCACCAGCAGCGGTGACATCCACATCGGGAAGAACAGGATCACCGGCCAGACCAGCCACAGCACCGCCGACAGCCGCGCCGAGCGCTCCGCCTCGCGGGCGTTGGGGGTGGCCATGTAGCGCTGGGCCTGGTTGAGCATGCCGCCGTTGTACTCGAACAGCTTGATGAACAGGAACGCCAGCAGGAAGACCGTGCCGTACGGCCCGACCAGCGGCTCGCCGTGTCCCTGGAGCTCGGGCTCGTCCCACGCGCCGAAGAAACCGCCGTGGTCGCCGAGTTCGGCCGCAACGGCGATGAACATCGTGATGCCGGCGAGGAGCTGGATGATGAACTGGCCCAACTCGGTGAGCGCGTCCGCCCACAGGCCGCCGATGGTGCAGTAGATCGCCGTGACGACACCGGTGATGAGGATGCCCTGGTTGAGGGAGACGCCGGTGAACACCGACAGCAGGGTGGCGATGGCCGCCCACTTCGCGCCCACGTCCACGATCTTCAGCAGCATGCCGGACCAGGCCAGCGCCTGCTGCGTCTTGAGGTCGTAGCGGTTCTTCAGGTACTCCAGGGGTGAGGCCACATGCAGCCGGGAGCGCAGCCGGTTGATCCGCGGGGCGAACAGCTTCGACCCGATGGCGATGCCGAAGGCGATGGGGAACGACCAGGTGACGAAGGACGTGACGCCGTACGTGTACGCGATGCCGGCGTAGCCGGTGAACATCACCGCGCTGTACCCCGACATGTGGTGGGAGATGCCGGAGAGCCACCAGGGCATCTTGCCGCCGGCCGTGAAGAAGTCGCTGACGTTGTCCACCCGCTTGTGCGACCAGACACCGATGCCGACCATCACGGCGAAGTAGCCGATGAGCACCGCCCAGTCGAGACCGTTCATGGCCCCCTTCCAGGGTCCGCCTTATGAACTCCACTCAGCTGGTTGGCACTTCGCCTGAGCGGGGTAGGGACGAGGAAGTCCGCGAAGTGCCCGCTCATCCTGGGGGTGATGGCGTGATCATGACAAGAAAGCGGAAGGTCAAGGGAACGTAAAGATGTTCGACTAGCTGACCTCCGTTCATCACCGTGAACGGATGGCGGGGGTCAGCGCAGTTCGTCGGGGCAGGGTGTGCCCCGCTCCCCCACTTGTACGGAGCCGCCAGGCGGTACGTCCCCGGCTCGGGCGCGAGCAGCGTCGTCCAGGTGTCGCCTTCCGAGTCCTCCTCCGTCTCCAGCAGACAGCCGTGGACGTTGTCGTACGTCCTCGGCTCGCCCTCCGGCCGGTCCTTGGACTGCGGTGTCTCCTGCGGCGGGTCCAGCGGCTCGCCGTCGGCGTCGACGAGGCCCAGCCACGGCGAGTACGGGACGCGGATCAGGATCCGGCCCGCCTTCTCCACCCGCAGCGTCCACTCGCCCTGCTCGGCCCGCTCCACGACCGTGTTCGGCTCGGCCAGCGGCGCCGGGTCCTTCACCGCGAACAGCTGCCAGTTGGCGTCGCCCCAGATCTGCTCCAGATACGGCAGCCCGCGCTGCACCAGCTCCCGCTCCCGCTGGCCGCCGTCACCGTCCGGCTCGTCCTTCGGCAGCACCACGAAGCGCACGCCCCAGCGCTTCAGCCACTCGTTGTAGTTCGCCGAGTTGAGGGTGTCGTCGTAGAAGAGCGGGTTGCGCTGCATGTCGGCCTGCCGGTTCCAGCCCCGGGCGAGGTTGACGTACGGGGCGAGCGCGGAGGCCTCACGGTGCGAGGCGGCGGGGACGACCTCCACCCGGCCCCGCTCGGCGCCGACCTCCTGGAGCTCGTTCACCAGCGGCGCCAGCTCGCGCGCCCAGGACGCGCGGGGCGTGGTGTGCACGACGTCGTCGACCGACTTGAAGCCGATCCACGCGGTGAAGCCGACGATCGCGAGGACGACCGCGTACCACTTGCGGGACCTCGGCACGGTGAACGGCAGCGCCGCCACCAGCACCACCCCGCCGAACAGCATCGACAGCCGGGTCATGTTCGACCCGATCTGCGAGCTGATCAGCCAGACCAGCACGATCCCCAGCCCGTACACGGCGGACGTGATCCGTACGGTCTTCCAGTCCGCCGGGACCAGGACGCACACCAGGATCGAGTACAGCAGCGGAAGGATCACCGAGCCGATGGCCATCGGCTGGGTCCCCGAGAACGGGAACAGCCACGCCGACACCGCCACCACCGCGGTCGGCGCGAGGCCCAGCGCCCACGCGCCCGGCCTGCGCTTCTGCAGGAACAGCGCCACGGCCACCAGGCCCACGAACAGACCGGCGACCGGCGAGGCCGTCGTGGCGAGCGCAGCCAGCGGGGCCGCGCACAGGGCCTTCGCCCAGCGCTTGTAGCGCCAGCGGTACGGCCAGCAGAAGACGACGGCGACCGCGCCGAGCGCGAACATCGTGCCGAGCCCGTACGTCACCCGGCCCGAGGCCGCGTTGCACAGCAGCGCGAAGACGCCCGCGAGGGCGGCCCACAGGGGTTGCGCACCGACCGGCTGCGCATCAGGACCAGCGTCAGCAGGCCCGCCGACACGGTGCCCGCGATCATCATCGTGGTCCGCACCCCGAGGACCGACATCAGATACGGCGACACCACGCTGTAGGACACCGGGTGCATACCGCCGTACCAGGCGAGGTTGTACGCGGAGTCCGGGTGCCGGCCGACGAACTCGGCCCACGCGTCCTGCGCGGCGAGATCGCCGCCGCTGTTCGCGAACGTGAAGAACCAGACGATGTGCAGGACGCCGGAGAGCGCGGTCACGGACAGCACCGGGTGCCGCAGCATACGCGCGCGGACGGCGAGAACGGCGGTCATGAGGGTGCCGCGCGTGCGGTCAGCGGCCTCGGGCGGCCGCGGTGTCCCGGACCGCCCGCTCGCGGTCGGCGGTATTCGCGGGCCGGAGCCCGGGTCCGGTTCGGCGTCGTCGGCGCGTGTCGGCTCCGCTGTGGCCACCTGAAGGCACTCCCCGTATCCCGTCTGCTTGCCCGTTTCGTGACGCTAGCACGCGGCCCGGCGGCCGTCGCCCGGGTGGGGCGGCGGCCGCCGGGCCGCGAGCGGTACCGGATCAGGTCAGACGCGTCAGCCTGCTCCCGAACCCGGGCTCGACGAGGTCGTCCCGCAGCGCGACCGGCACCTTGACGGCACCGCTCGTGCCGTCGCCGACCGTGAGCGTGCCGACCTTCGTGCCGGCCTTCGCCGTGTGCGGCAGCTCCTCGCCGGTGAACGTCAGCTTCACCGACAGGCCCGGCCAGCCGACGGCCTGGACGTCCTCCGTGACGGCGACAGGCGTACGGCCGCCGAGACCGTCGTCCGCGTAACCGACGACGGTGCCCTTCTTCAGGATCGTCGCCGACTCCAGTACGCCCTGCGCGGCCTGGATCAGCCGGTCGCCCGCGGACAGGGCACCGGACAGGATGGTGTTGTCCACGCCGCCCTCGGGCTGGCGCAGCACCGCGCCGACGATCCGGTGGGTCTCGCCGTCGACGTCCTGCTTCGCGGCGAAGGAGAGGTTGCCGAGCGCGGAGGTGGTCGTACCGGTCTTGATCCCGACGACGTTGTTGTGGCCGACCAGACGGTTCCAGTTGCCGTGCTTCTCGCCCTTGTAGTCGATGTACTCCATCATCGCGGCGACCTCGCGGAAGGCGGGCTGCTTCATCGCGGCCTTGGCCAGCTTCACCTGGTCCACGGCGGTGCTCACGGTGGTGTTGTTCAGACCCGAGGGTCCGTGTACGTCGTGTTCGTCATGCCGAGGTCCTTCGCGGTGGCGTTCATCTTCTTGACGAACGCCTCCTCCGAACCGGCGTCCCAGCGGGCCACCAGCCGCGCCACGTTGTTCGCGGACGCGATCAGGATGGCCTCGAGCGCCTCCCGCTGGGAGATCTTGTCCCCGGCGGTGACGTGGACGGTCGACTCGTCACCGGCGTCGGACTGCTTCTCGGCGGTCGGGTCGACCTCGATCAACGGGCCGTCGGCGCCGCTCTTCAGGTCGTGGTCGCGCAGGATCACGTACGCCGTCATGACCTTGGCGACACTGGCGATCGGCAGGGCTTCTCCCCGCCGGACGAGCCGAAGGTGCCGATGCCGTCGACGTCCAGCGCGGCCTGCCCCTTCTCCGGCCACGGGATGTCGACCTTGCCGCCCTCGAACGTGAACGTGTCCTCGGCGGTCAGCACCAGGGTGGGCGTCGGGAGCGGACGGAAGTTCTGTACGACACCGAAGACGATCACCAGCAGCAGGACCAGCGGCGTCCAGATCTTGACCCGCCGCACAGCCGTCCGCAGCGGGGTCTGCGGCGGCGGCGGGGTGTTGGTGAGCTCGGCCAGCAGATCCAGCGGCGGGCGGGGCGGCAGCGGCTGCTGCCTGGTCAGCTCGGGGCCGGCCGGGGGAGCGAGGTGGTGGGACCGGCGGGCGGCACGGGGCGGCGGGCCGCTTACCGGCGCCGAGGTCCTCGTCCCGCTTCAGCGGGACGAACTTGCTGGTCCGCTCGGCCTCGGCATCCGCCCGGCGGGCCGCGTCGCCCAGCTTGAGCATGGTGGTGGGCTGATCCACGGCCGGCGCGGAGGCCCGCCCGGTCCGGAACACGGCGGTGGGCTGATCGACGGGCCCCTTGGCCTTCGGCTTCCCACCCGCGTCATCGGACCCCGGGCCCCGGGAACCCCGCCGTCACCGCCACCGCCGCCCTCCTCCGACACACCCGAGGGCTTGTCACCGGAGGCGGACTTGGCGGCCGCCTTGCCGCCGTCCTTCCCGGTGGCCTTGGGGCCGTCTTCGGCGCGGGACGCGTCAGCGGCGGACTTGGCCGCGTCCGCGCCCGTGCCGCTTACGGTGCCGGCTGGGGCGGCGTTTCCACGCTTGCCCTCGTCGCGGGAGGTGCTCGCGGCGGACCTGGGGTCGCCCGCGCCCGTGCCGCTTACGGTGCCGGCAGGGTGGCGCTTCCGCGCTTGGCCTCGTCGCGGGACGCGTCGGACGTCGCCGCGCCCGTGCCGGTCTCGCCGGTGGCGTCCCCGCGGGTGGCGCTCTTTCGCTCGCGCTCGTCGCGGGACGCGTCCGCGGCGGGCTTCGGCGCGCCCGCGCCCGTGCCGGCCTGTGCGGCGGGGGCCTCGGCGCCGGCAGCCGCGTCGGCTGCGGCCTTCGGCGTGCCCACGGAGTCCGCGTCGGCTCGGGAGGCGGTGGCCTTCGCCGCGCCCTTGTCGGCCTGGATGTTCCCGTGCTCGTCCTCGGCGCCGGACGTGTCCGCAGCGGGCTTCGGCGCGCCCGCGCCCGTGCCGGCCTGTGCGGCGGGGGTCTCGGCGCCGGCAGCCGCGTCGGCTGCGGCCTTCGGCGCGTCCGCGCCGCCCTCCTGTGCGGCGGGCTCGCCCTCGACGCGGGAGGCGTCGGCGGTGGCCGCGTCCGCGCTCTTGTCGGTCGGGGCAGCGGACTGTGCGGCGCTCCCGCGCCGGCCCTCGGCGCGGGACGCGTCGTCGTCGGTGCCCTCCGTGGCGCGCTCGCCGTCGCTGCGGGACGCGTCGTCCTTCGCGGCGGCCTCGGGGCCGTCTTCGGTCCGGGACGCGTCGGCGGCGGGCTTCGGGGTGTCCGCGCCCCTGCCCGCGTCGTCGCCGGTGTCCTCCTGCCCGCCCTCGCCGCGGGACGCGTCGGGGAGTCCCCCGCGCTCTCCGGCTTCGCGGTGGCAACCGCCCGCCCGGAAGCGTCCTCGGCGTCACCGCCCGCCGGGTCCGACTCGCGCTCGCCCTCATCGCCGGAGGCACCCGAGGCCGTATCCGCCTCGGGTGCGCTCTCGCGCTCCTTGCCGGACTCCGGCTCTGCCGCGCGCCCACCCCGGCCGCCCGAGGCGTCACCCGAGGCCGTACCGGCCTCCCGCTCCCCGGCGTCAGCCGAACCTCCCGAGGCGCCCTCGGCGTCAGCCGAACTCCCCGAAGCGTCCCCGGCGTCAGCCGGGGCACCCGGCGCACCCGAGGGACCGGGCTCCTCCGCCGGGCGGACCCATGTCTCCACCGCCTCGCGCAGGCGGCCCGACTTCCCGCCCTCACCCGAGGCGGTCTCCCCGCCCTCGCCCGAGGGCGTCTCCTCGCGCACCGGCAGCACGCGCGTCGCCGTGCCCGGCCCAGCGTCGTGGCTCACCGTCAGCCGGGGATCCCGCTTCCCGGGAACCGGACCCGCGCTCCCCGACGTCGGTTCTGCCGACGACTCGCGCTGCTTCGACCTGTCGGGGGACTCGCCCGCCACCGATGCCTCCTCCATGTGCCGCACGCTCCGCGTGCGCCAACCGAACCGTGAACCGCCGCCCGTGACAACGCTCGACAGCGCTGCCCGAACCATGTACCAGTGTCCTGTGTGCGGACTTCCCCACGTGGTAGACGAGAACGACATACCTACTGGTTCCACTACGAAGTGGTCACGCACCCTCGACAGACCAATGTGAGAGGGGTCACCCTGTCAGACATCCACGCGGGGAGGCATGGATGGGCAGGAGCCGCAGAACAATTCCGGAGGAGCTTCTGCTGCTGGCATTGGACCCGACCACGGGTACCACTGCGCAGCCGCAGTCGCTCGACCTCGGTCTGGCCGGAGCACAGCTAGTGGAGCTGGCGCTGGCCGGACGGATAGCCCCAGACGGGGATCGTATCGCCGTGGTGGTGCCACGGCCGACTGGAGACCCAACACTGGACTGCGCGTTGGAGTTGCTGCGAAGGCGCGGCGCTCCCGTACGGGCGGTCCACTGGATCGGCGGGCCGCGACTCGGGCTGCGCCAGACCTACCTCTCGCATCTGGAGCGGTGCGGCATGGTGCACGCCGTGGCCGGACAGATGTGCGGGGTGCTGCCGACGACTCGCTACCAGGCGACGGACACCGAGATCAGCCGGGAGATCAGGGCCCGGCTGGACTCCGCGATCCGCACCGGCGTCCCGCCGGACCCGCGGACCGCGGCGCTCGCCGCGCTGGCGCACGCGGTGGGACTCGGCAAGCACCTGTACCCGGGGAACGAGGACGCTCCTCGCGTTCCCGGTTGCGGGATCTGATCCGGCACGACCCGATGGGCGGACTCGTGGCACACGCCGTGATGGACGTCCAGAACGGCGCCGCGGCCCAGCCGCGCCGCAGCCCCGCCCCGGCAGGCCGGCAGGCCCCGCCGGCGGCCGGGGAGCACCGGAACCCGCCCACGGTGTTCCGGCGCAACCGCACCGCGGATCCATGGCACGCGCCGCGGTCCACTGAGCCGTACGTCCCCAGGGCCCGGCACGGATCCAGGGCGGGCAGGACCCGGTCACGGAGCCGCAGTCCGAGCGGGGTGGGAGAACACACGGGTTCTCCCCACCCCGCTCGGCGCACCCGTGTCCGGCACCGGCACGCGTCAACACCCGGCCACGCACCGGGACGTGACGTGTGCTTGTCGTATATCCACCGTTTCCCAGCGGTAGGAAGCGCCTTGGTGGCAGTCTGCTCAACAGCAGACACGCAAAGTGGCAAGTAGTACTAGGCACGCAGCCGGAGGTGCACGTCCCGTGGCGTCCAATGTCAATCCCACCGTCAGGCGGCGCCGGCTGGGCCAGGAGCTGCGCCGGCTCCGCGAGGTCAGGGGTATGACCGCGGAGGAGGTGGCGGAGCGGCTGCTGGTGTCGCAGTCGAAGATCAGCCGCCTGGAGAACGGGCGGCGCAGCATCAGCCAGCGTGACGTCCGCGATCTGTGCGGGGTCTACGAGGTGGAGGACCAGCGGATCGTCGAGTCGCTGATGCAGATGGCCAAGGACTCGCGCCAGCAGGGCTGGTGGCACGCCTTCGGCGACATCCCGTACAGCGTCTACATCGGGCTGGAGACGGACGCGGAGTCGCTGCGCGTCTACGAGCCGCAGATCATCACCGGGTTGCTGCAGACCCGCGCGTACGCGGAGGCGATCGTGCAGGGCGGTTCGCCGGAGTCGTCGGAGCAGGACAACGACAAGCGGGTCGAGGTGCGGCTGCGCCGGCAGAGCCGGATCACCGCGGACCGGGACCCGCTGCGGCTGTGGGTGGTGCTGGACGAGGCGTCGCTGCACCGGGTGGTCGGGAGCCGGCAGGTGATGCGGGAACAGCTGGAGCACGTCATGGAGCTGTCCCAGCTGCCGCACATCACCGTGCAGGTGCTGCCGTTCGAGGTCGGCGCGCACGCCGGTATCAACGGGCAGTACTCCATCCTGGAGTTCGCCGACGCGGCCGACTCGAGCGTGGTCTACATCGAGGGCGTCACCAGCGATCTGTATCTGGAGAAGCCGCACGATGTGCAGAAGTACACGGTGATGTACGAGCATCTGCGGGCCCAGTCGCTGAACGTGGAGGCGTCCCGGCAGCGCGTCGAGCGCCTCGCGAAGGAGTACGCGCGCTGAACACCTGGCGGGCGGCGCCGGGATGGTACACCGGGGGCAGGCAGGGCTGGAAGTATCCTCTGGTATATGCCACTCGGTAGAGTGAACGACTGCTCCGTAAGAGGAAGTTGGCGAGTAGCGTCGATCACGCCAACCATCAGTGGGGGTTGGCGCAATCCGGTCCCCGGGTCCATGCCGGCGCGCGCGGGCCGGTGACAGCGACTCAGCATCTGGCTACGGAGCGAACATGGCAATTCGTCTGGGCGCCACGGAAACGTGGACGACGTCCTCCTACACCAACAACAACGGCGCGTGCGTGATGGTCAGGTCGACCACCGAGGCGGCGCTGGAACTCGGGGACACCAAGGTCCCCGAGGGTCCGAAGCTGGCCTTCCCCGCGGACGCGTGGAACACCTTCGTGGCCTCGGTCGGGAACTGACCGGTCCGGCGAGCGCCCACCGGGCGTCACCGGACCCCGCAGGCGCACACCGACAAGGGCCCTCTCGACCAGTCCGCCGTCCTAGCCGAGAGGGCTCGGCCGCGCCCTCTCGGCTCAGGCCCTACCGCTCAGGCCCTACCGCTCGGGCCCCTACCGCTCGGGCTCCACCGCTCAGGCCCTTCCGGCTCAGCCCGCCGAGCCGACCGTCGCGCCGGTCACCGGGAAGGCCACGTCACACACCGGGTCCTCGGGGCCCGCGGCCTCCCAGTCGGCGAAGTACACCTCCCGGCAGGGACCCGTCGGCGACAGCCCCCGCGCCCTCATCCACTCCTCCACCGCCTCGAACGCGGCCAGGATCTGCGGATTCGCCACCTGCGCCTTGGTGATCCGGGTACGGGCCAGCCGCTGCGCCGACTCCACCCGTACGACCGTCCCCTGGCCCGGCCCCGGCCCTCGGCCCAGGCACGCGCCGCCGCCTCGTCGGCGACCGGCACGCACGCCTCCGCCGGGCCGTCGCTCTCCATGGACACCTCCGCGTGATACGCCACGAACGGCGTCCCCGCGGCGCCCCCGCACTCCCCGGCCGCTTCCTCCAGCCGGCCCAGCGCGGCCCCGATCCACGCCGGCAGCTCGTCCGCCAGCACATGCCGTGACTCGGTGATCAGTACCTGCGCCGGCACGTCCACCGTGTCGACCTCGAACTTCCCGTACATCTCGGAGCTCCTCCCCGACAACCGTCCACGGAGGTACCCGGCGAGCGTCCGCTGCCCGGCGTGCCGCGTCTCGACGTCCGTCCAGTACGCGGCGAGCCGCTCGGCCGCCACGGCGCCGTCGGGCGCGTCGACGACCCGGGCGATCCGGGCCAGCGGCATGTCCAGCTGCCGCAGCAGCGCCACCAGCCGGGCCGCCTCCACCTGCCCGGCCCGGTAGTACCGGTAGCCGGTGGCCTCGTCGACCCGCGCCGGGGCCAGCAGCCCCAGCCGGTCGTACAGCCGCAGCGCCTTCGCCGACAGCCGTGCCCGCGCCGCGAACGCCCCGATGCCCAGCAGTTCCTCGTCCACGCCGACATCCTCCGTCGCCGGACGGCCTCTCCGCCCGGCGACGGACACGCTCACCCCTGCCCCAGGGGCAAGGTCAACGGTCAGCCGAGCGCCTTCTCCACCGCCGAGACGACCTCTGCGGACTCCGGCTCGGTCTGCGGGGAGAACCGGGCCACGATCTCGCCGTCCCGCCCGATCAGGAACTTCTCGAAGTTCCAGCGGATGTCCCCGCTGTGCCCCTCGGCGTCCGCGAACCCGGTCAGCCGCTCGTACAGCGGGTGCCGTCCGTCCCCGTTCACCTCGACCTTCTCGGTCATCGGGAAGGTCACGCCGTACGTCGCCGAACAGAACTCGGCGATCTCCTCGGCGCTGCCCGGCTCCTGCCCGAGGAACTGGTTGCAGGGCACACCGAGCACGGTGAAGCCCTGCTCCGCGTACCGCTCGTGCAGCCGCTCCAGACCGGCGTACTGCGGGGTCAGCCCGCACTTGGAGGCCACGTTCACGACGAGCACCGCCCGCCCCGCGTACTGGCCGAGCCCGGCGGGGCCACCGTTCAGCGCGTCGATCCCGACATCGAGGGGAGAGGCACCGTTGTTCTTCGCAGTCGTCATGGCGCGAGCCTAACCCCCTGACGCGGCACCCCCTGGGCGGGCAGGATCGGTGGGGTCACCGTCAGGTCGGGGGGAACCGCCGTGCCGTCGCCGAAGAACAGCTCCGCCGAGTGGCCCGCCCGCAGCCTGCTGGGAAGACTGCCGCCCGGCGCCCGTGAGGAACTGCTGGACCTCGGGGTGCGGACCCGGTTCGGGGCGGGGGAGGTGCTGCTCCGCGAGGGCGCCGACGACCGGCACGTCCTGCTGCTGCTGTTTGGCTTCGCCAAGGTGACCGCGCGGGTGGAGAACGGGGAGGAGTCACTGCTCGCCGTACGGGTCGGCGGTGACACGGTCGGCGAGATGGCCGCCATGGACGGGGCGCCCCGCTCGGCCACGGTGACGGCCTGCGGCCCCATGACCGCGCGGGTGCTCCAGCCAGACCTGCTGCGGGCCCTGCTGATGCGCCGCCCGGAGGTCGCCATCGCGCTCGCCGGCCTCGTCGCCGACCGGCTGCGCTGGGCCAACCGCCGGCGCCTGGACTTCCGCGGCTACCAGGTCAAGGTGCGGCTCGCCCGGCTGCTGGTGGAGCTGGCGACGACGTACGGGCATCCGGTGGACGGCGGACTGGTCCTCGGCTGCCGGCTCACCCAGCCCGACCTCGCCGCGCTCACCGGGGCCGCCGAGACCACGGTGCACAAGGGGCTGCGCGAACTGCGCGACGAGGGACTGCTGGAGACCGGCTACGGCTCGACGGTCATCCGCGATCTGCCCCGGCTCCGGCACATCGCGGACCTCGCCCCCGGGGAGTGACCCGGGCGGCCGCGACCGCGCATGACCGGTTCTCGCCCCCGCCCACCGGAACCCGTCCGTCACACGTGTGTCCCGCTGTATGTTTCGCACCCTTCCGCATCCCGTATTTCGACGGGGTTTCCCCCCGGGCCCGACGTGTACCACTGGCGTACCGGCGTCCGCACGGCTCGGGGGAGCGGGCGCCGGTGTCCCACGGAGTCCCCGGTGACATCCGTCCCCGGGCGTGACTCCACTGAAAGAGCGGGGAGTTCGAACATGGGTACCTTCCGTCGCAGACTGCTGCTGGCGGTCGACGCCAAGGGGTACGGCCGCGTCGACGTCGTGACGCAGCGGCAGTTGCAGGGAGCCATCCAGGAGCTGCTGGCGAAGTCGGCCGACGCGTCCGGCCTGGAGCGGGAACGCTGGGAGACACAGGTGGGCGGCGACTCGGTACTCGCCGTGCTGCCCGAAGGGGCCTCCGAACCGCACCTCGTCGACACGTTCATGCGCCATCTGGACGCGGGACTAAGGGAGTTCAACCACGCCAGGGTGCGCGAGGCGTGGCTGCGGCTGCGGGTGGCCGTGCACTTCGGCACCGCCGCTCCGGCCGCCAACGGCTTCGAGGGGCGGGCCCCGGTCGAGATCGGCCGGATGCTGGACAGCGCCGCGCTGCGCGCTGCCCTGGACGCGGCGCCGGACGCCTGCATGGCGCTGGCGGTGTCCTCGACGGTCTTCAACGACGTGATCCGCGAGGCGTATACGACGTTCCGGGCGCGGGAGTTCCACGAGGTGCCGATCGAGGAGAAGGAGTACGCGGGACGGATATGGATCCGGGTGCCCGGACACGACGGGCCGGTGTGCCGGCCGGGCCCCGCCGGCCCGCGCAGGGGCGTGCGAAGGGTGGTGAACCACCGGATGCGCGCCCCTCGCGTGCTTCAACTCCGTCCAGTGACACGGTAGTTCAGGTCATTTCCGGAACCGTGCACGCGCCGGGGGCCGTCTTCGGGATCTCCAAGTGACACGGAGTGATGACTGAGGATGGACGAGGAACACAGCGAGCGGGCGGCCGAGGAGGCCGAGGCGGCCCGGGGAGCCGGGGAGGCCGACGAGCCCCCGGCCGGTGACAGCGCCCCGGACCGGCCCGGACAGCCCGAACAGCCGGAGCCGTCCGGGGAGCCCGAGCCGCCCGCCCCCGCGGCGGCCCCCGTGCACCACAACCGTGTCAACCAGTACTTCTACGGAGCCCTCGACGCCCCCGGCGCCCACTTCGGCATCGGCGCCGGTGACTCCGCGAGCGTCCGCCGCCGCGCCGTGGGCCGGCTGGACGCCGGCGAGGCGGACGCCCTCCTCGCCCCCTACGTCGAGCCCGGCTGCTTCGAGGAGGCCGCCGCCGCCCTGGCACAGGACGGTGTGGTGGTGCTCGTCGGCCCGCCCGGCATCGGCAAGCGGTCCGCCGCCGTCGCGCTCGTCGCGAAGGCCGCCGAAGGCACGGAGTACGTGGTGCTCTCACCCGGCCGCAGCCTGGAGGACCTCGCCGAGGGGCGGGTGGCGTTCGAGAAGGGCGTCGGCTATGTGCTGATCGACCGGATGCGGGACGCCGCCTCCGGCACCGCGGACTTCGACTGGCGGCGCGTGCGGGACACCGTCCGCGACCACGGCGCCCATCTGGTGATCACCACCGTGCACCGGGTGGACGGCGACGCCCCCGGCTCCGTACGCCATGTGAGCTGGGAGCTGCCGGACCTGGCCGCCGTGCTGCGGGTGCGGCTGCTGCGGGAGCGGTGCGGCGCGGACCTGGTCGAGCGGGCCGTGGCCGGCCTGCCCGACGGCTGCGGGGTCGCGGAGGTCGCCGAGGCGGCGGGCAGGATCGCCCGCGGCGGCGACCCTGCGGAGATCTGGCAGGACTACGGCAGCGGCGCGGCGGAGCCCGTACGGGAGTGGTTCGCGGCGGGGCGTGAACCACGGGAGTGGGCGGAGGTCACCACGCTGGCGTTCATCACCGGCGCCGGCTACCGCGACTTCGAGACCTGGCAGGAACGCCTGGAGGAATGGATCGCGCCGACCTTCCCGGTGCTGGCCAACGACGAGGAGACGGCCGCCGCCCACCGCCGCGACGCCGACCGCCGGCTGTCGCTGGGCCGCAACATCCTGGTCGCCGTGGAGGAGCGCAAGGACGGGGCCCTCACCCGGGGCGCGCTGGTCTTCGCCCACCCCCAGTACCGGCAGTGGGTGCTCCAGGAACTGTGGGCGAAGCGCTCCACGGCGTACTGGAACGGCGTACGCGACTGGCTGACCGAACTCGTCGGCACCCGGCCCGGCCTCGGGGTGCAGCTGTCCATCGCCTCCGGGCTCGCCCTGCTCACCCGGCCCGCGTTCGACGAGGTCGACGAGAACTATCTGCACCCGTGGGCGGCCGGCGCGGCCGGACCGGCGGGGCAGTCCACGGCCACCCTGGTGCTGCAGTTCATGTGCCTGGACGAGGACTCGCCTCCACCGCGCTCGCCGTGGGCCGCGGCTGGGCCCACTCGCCGGACCCGGCGGTCCGGTCGGCGGCCGCGGCGGCGTTCAGCGGGGCGCTCGGCGTCCGGTTCCCCACCGACGCCGTGAACGTGCTGCTGCGGCTGACCGGCCGCTCCGAGGAGGCCGCGCCCGCCCTGGCCGGACTGGTCGCCCTGCTCCTGGAGTGCGGCGAGGACACCGGCGCGGTGCTGCGCCCGCTCGCCTACCGGCTGCGGGCGCTGCGCGCCACCCTGACCGGACACCACAAGGAGACCGTCCTCGGCACCGTGCAGACCGTGCTCGGCGCCCGCGACCCGGGGACGGGCCGGCTGGTGGGTGCCTCGCTCCTCGACTCCGACCCCGGGCAGAGCGAGCGGTTCGCCGAACTGTGGGCGGGCGTGCTGGAGAGCCGCCCGCGCCGGGCCTGGGCGCTGCGCCTGCTGCACGCCACCCTGCGCGACCTGACCGCCGTGACGGCCGAACCGGACGCGGCGGCCGTCCGCTTCGGCCGCGGTCTGGGCGCCGTCCTGACCTCGCGCGAACGGTGGCACCTGTCCACCGCGCTGCGGCGGACCGCCGTACGTCCCGCTCCGGAGACCGCCGCCCTCATGGAGACCTTCCTGATCGCCGTACTGAGCACGGAGGACTGACACAGGTATGGCCGAGAACTATCCCCTCGTCCGGCAACGGGAGTACCGGCGGCCGGAGAAGCGCGTCGGCTGGCTGAACAGGCGCCCGGTGCGCGACGAGGACGAACTGCCCCTGATCGCCGCCCATCACGTACGGGTCTTCCGGGTCGGCGACGACTACGTCGAGGACCCCGGGAACCTGCGGCCCGACGACCCCTGGTGACCGGCGCGAGCTCCGTCACCGTCGTGGACCGGCGGGTGGAGGTCCCGGTCGTGGTGGAGACCCGCATCCCGTCCGCCGAGGCCGGCGACTTCACCGTACGGACCACCTTCTACTGCACGGTGACGGACGCCTGCGCCGTCGTCCGCGACGGCGTCACCGACCTCGAGGCCCTGCTCCTCGGGCAACTGCGCGCGGTCCCGGGGCTCACCGAGGACGGCAGCGATCTGCCGGTCGTCGACTCGGACGCCGTACGGGAACGGATCGACGCCCGGCTGACCGCGTACCACGAGATGCGGCCCGCCCCGGTGTCCGGACTGGAGGCCCGGCACGGAATGGTCGAGGTCCTCACCCCGGCGGAACTCGCCGAGGACATCGCCAAGTTGCAGGAGGAGCGGCGGCAGCGGGAGCGCGACCGGGTCAGGCAGGAGTGGGAGCAGGAGACGGCGCTGAAGCGCTCGCTGCTGGAGACCGAACTGGAACTGAAGCGGGAGGAGTTGCGCAACACCACCGCCCGGCACCGGGAGCGGAACCGGCAGGAGGAGGCGCTGGAGGAGGAGTTCGGCCGCCAGAGCCTGGAGAAGCGGATCTCGAGTTTCCGCCACGAGACCAGCGCCGAGGACCAACGACAGGGCCTCACTCGGCAGTTCGAGCGCGACCGGTACGAGCGGGAGCAGCTCAGGCAGGACGCCGAGCTGATCGGCAGCGACCCGATCCTCGCCGACCTCCAGGCCTGGCGGCAGGGCGACATCACCGCCGAGGAGCTGTCCCGGCGGCTACAGGCGGACGAGGAGCGCCGGGCCGGGCTCGCCGACCGGCGCAGGCGGACGGAACTGGAGGACGACCTGACCCTGCGCGGCTTCGAGCGGGACGAGACACGCTGGAAGGTGGAGCAGGACGACCGGCGCAAGTCCTCGAACAGCAGGCCGCGCTGGAGGAGGCGGCGACGCTGCGGCAGGAGGACAACCGCCGCTGGAACCTGGAGCACCAGGAGGACGTACGCGCCCGCGAGGCCGACCGGCAGGAGGCGCAGCTGCGCGAGCGGGACCGGCAGGAGCAGCGCAGGGAGGAACTCGCCGCCTGGACCACACTGACCACGAAAGCCTTCGACCGAGGGCTGTTCGACGGCCAGTTGACCGATCCCGGCGCCCATATCAACCGGGTGCGGGACATCACGCGCGACCAGGACGGGCAGACCCCGGACCCCGGCCGGGAGGTGCCGGGCGGGACCGCGCGGAGCATCCCCGCGGGGAGACCACGCTCGACGCCGACGACGCCGAACTCGACCTCGGAGGCACCGACTCGGAGGCGAACCTTGGCCACCACTGACACCCCGCCGCGCCTCGCCCGGAGCGCGCCCGCCGACGGCGTCCCGCCCGCCGGCCGCCCGGCGCCCATGGACACCGTGGGCCCGGGTGCGCGGCTGCGCCGCCTCATCGGCATCGACGAGTCGTTGCTCGCCTGGGTTCCGGAGGAGCGCACCCGCTACACCTGGTACGGCGCGCTCGTCCTCAACACCGCGCTGATGGGCGCTCTTTCCATGTCGCTGGCGCTCGGCAGCTTCCGTTCCGACCTGCCGCTGCCGGCGGTGCTCGGGGTCGCGGTGGTCTGGTTCTGGGTGGTGCTGGCCATGGACAGCTGGCTGGTGTCCAGCACCCACGGCACCACCGTGAAGAAGTGGTCGCTGGTGCTGCGGCTGTTCCTGTCCGTGCTCCTCGGCCTGTTCATCGCCGAGCCGATCCTCTTCCAGATCTTCGACAAGGAGATCCGCCAGGAGATAGCCATCGGCAACGAGCAGAAGCTGGCCGACTACCGGGGCATGCTCGTCGCCTGCAACCCCACCGGCGGCGAGTCCACCGCGGGCCGCCCGGAGTGCGCCCGCTACCAGCTCAAGGTGGCCGGCTCCCCGGCGGAGCTGGCGGCGCAGATCAAGAGCAACAAGGCCGGCATGGCGGCCCTGCGGACCCAGGTCACCGAGATCAACAAGACCATCGACGGCAAGATGGCCGTCGAGCAGCGGAGTGCGGCCGGGACCACTGGATCCGCAAGGGCGGCGGCCTGGACGTCACCATCACCTGCGAACGGGCCCGAAACGACTCCTCCTCCTACCGTACGACCAGCAAGATCGACACGTACGAGAAGCAGCTCGCCGGCATGCGGGACAAGGCACAGACCCTGGAATCCCGCAAGAACCGGGCCGCCGACGCCTACCAGCCCCTGCTGCAGAAGGCCGTCGACGACAAGACCCGGCAGCGGGCCGACGGCCTCGACTCCGAGGGCATCCTCACCCGCGCGCACGGCCTGCGCACGATCGCGGACTCCGACGGCTTCGCCCTCTTCATCACCGTCGTCCTGCACCTGCTGCTGCTCTCCCTGGACGCCCTCCCGGTCCTCGCCAAGTTCATGAGCGGCGCCACCCAGTACGACCGCCTCCTCGGCGCCCGCTACGACACCAGCCGCCGCCTGCACGCGGAGGAACTCCAGGTCCAGCGGGCGTGCGCGCGGATGGAGCACGAGGTGCGCCGGCACGCGGTGGAACAGGACACGAACGAACGCATGCGCCGCGCGGAGGAGCGGCACCGGAGCGCCCAGTCCCAGCGCGCGGCCCGTGAGCGGCTGGAACTGGAGGAACGGATGGCCCAGCTCATGCGGACCAGGCGGGCCTGACCGACCCCGGCAGGAGAGGAGGAGGACCCGGATCAGTCCTGCTCCGGGTCCTCCCCTCCACCAGCCGTTCCGCGCTCGCCCGCCGACGCGGCCCTGGGGGTGTCCGAACCTTCTAGCCGCCCACGTACCAGCTGAATCCGTCATTGCTGGCGGCGACGGCCAGGAGCACCAGCCACAGGACGATGCCGACGATGCCCAGGACGATGCCGGCCTTCGCCATCCCGTCGCCGCTCTTGACCGCCGCCTGGCGCCGGGCGACGGCGCCGAAGACGATCGCCAGGGGGCCGAGGACGATGTTCAGGAAGAACAGGCCGATGATGCCGCAGCACAGGCTCGCGATCGCCAGGCCGTTGGTGCGCGAGCCGGAGGACGCGGCGGAAGAGTTGCCGTAACTCGTCATGGAATGCTCCCGGTTGTCGTTGGCACGGACCGAACGGGCCGCAGTTTCCTTACTCTTGACGTCACCGTTCCGAATGCCCCGAGACCGCGCACCCATGTCCGCCGGCCCGTGGGGCAGGTGCGCCGGACCGTCGTCGGGTGCCTCGCGTACCGGCCGTGAAGCAGGTGGCCGGACACCTCCAGGACGACGAGGCCATGCGGAAGAGTCCGGGCCGCCGTACGGCGTCGGCCATGTCGCCGTACGCCTTGGAGATCGGCTGTCGCAACCCCGGCCGGACGGGCAGGATGACCTCATGACGAAGCTGCCCTTACAGAAGAATTCCGGTTCGGTGCTGTCGCTGTGGTCCCAGGACTCGATCCTGTCCATCGGCTCGGTGGGCTCGGTGCTGTCCGTGGGCTCGGTCGGCTCGGCCCTCTCGATCGCCTCGATCGGCAGCGCCCTGTCGGCCGGCTCGATCGGCTCGTCCCTGTCCCTGATCTCCACGGGCTCATGGCTGAGCACGGGCTCCTCTTCTCGGCCCACTCCCGCTGGTCGGTCCTGTCCTGGCGCTCCAACGGAGCGTTCCTGGCAGCGGGGGCGGTGGGCACGGCGGGCGCCGCCCTGCTCCTCACCCGGACGCTGCGCGCGTCGTCCGGCCGCTGACCGCGGCACCGCACCGGTGAGCCCGCCCCTGAGGGACGCGGCGGTGTCCTCCGCGTCCCACCGGCCGGGAACCGTCGCGGTACGCACCGCGTGAGGGCACGTCCCGGTGCTGGAATGGCTCCATGGCCGACACACCACCCCGCACCGCCGGTTCGCCTCCCGCCCAGGACACGGATGTGGTCATCATCGGGGGCGGCCCGGCGGGATGCGCCGCCGCCCGGATGGCCGCCAGCGTCGGTATGCGCTCGATCCTGATCGAGCCGGACGTACTGTGCCGCAACCTCTATCGCGTCCCGGCCCTGAACAACGTCCTCGGGGGTCATACGAACGGCCCTGAACTCGCCGACTCCATCACCGCGGAACTGAGGAGCACGCAGCTGTGCCGCCTCGAACTCGGCCGGTACGTCACCGAACTCCGCGCCGACGACGCCCAGGTGACCGTCACGGTCGACACCGGCGCCCGGCTCACCGCCCCGTACGCGATCGTCGCCACCGGCGTAGGCCCCTCCAGCCCCGCGACGCTCCCTGGATCACCGCCCCCGGCAGCGTGACGCCGCCCCCGCTCTGGCAGGCCGGGGCGGACGACGCCGAAGGCCGTACTCTCCTCGTCCTCGGCGGCGACCGCCCGATCGGCACCTTCCTGCGCGCCCACCCGAGCACCGACACCCGTCTGCTGGTCGCCTGTCCGGCGGCCGACGACTACAAGACCGAGGAGATCCGTGAGGACCCCCGAGTCACCCTCCTCCCCGTCGGGCACCTGACGCTGGGGCCCGCGGAAGGCACCACGGTCACGGCGGAATCGGTGGGCAGGGACGGCGCACGGCGGACGATCACAGCGGACGCCGCCTACCTCAGCCTCGGGAGCGCGCCGACCGCCCCAGCGGGCGACCTGACCCGTGGTGCGGACGGATACTGTCCGCCCACCGGCCAGCATCCCCGCCTCATCGTGGCCGGCGACCTCCGCTCAGCCCGCTTCCAGCGCGTCATGACCGCCCTGGGCTCCGGCAGCGAGGCCGCGCTGCACGCCTACTACGCGGCCAGGGACGTACTCACCAAGGACTGAGAAGCAGATCCGGCCGAGGCACTCCCTTACGTCACGGGTAATGGCCTCGGCCTGCCCGTGTTGGCAGGCTGGGCGATCTCTCCGCGACGACAGGTCGCGGCCGGGAGGAGAGGTCAGCCATGTCCAGCACCGCACCTACGGGCACGCGCACCGTGATCGAAGAACTGCTGCGCAGAATCGGTGAGGGCGACCCGGAGCGCATCGCCGAGCTGTATGCCGAGCGGGGCGATTGGAAGCTGGCCTGGCCGGAGGCCGAGCACGGTCGTAAGGCCACGCCGTGGATCCGTCACCGGTCCACCCGGGCCGACGCGGCCGCCCACTATCGTGAGCTCGCCGCGAACCACCTGCCGGATCAGGTGGCGACCCAGGTCGAGCGCATTCTCGTCGACGGGGACGACGCGGTCGTGCTCGGCGAGATCGGCCAGACCGCCCGGCCCACCGGGCGTGCGTATCGCGCGCGGTTCGCCCTGCACCTCACCGTCGAAGACGGCCTGGTCACCCGGCACCACGTCTACGAGGACAGCCTCGCCGTCGCTCAGGCGTTCGAGGTGGAGGGGCGCTGAACGGCCGGGTGCGGCCTGCCCTGACTTCTCCAGCGGCCACCGACGTAAAAGCTTTCACTCGGATGGGCTGAAAACTGCCGTGTCTGCTGTAGATATACGAGCGCGGTGGGGTTATCGTGTCTGTTGTAGCCAGGAAGTCGGAAGAGGCGCGGCAGACACGAACTGCCCGCATGGAGACAGAGGTTTGGCACGGCGGTGGAGTGGTGGGGCCGAAGAAGGTTCCGGGCTCCCTCGCTGACCGCCGGGCCTGGTGGCCGCAGTAGGGCCGCCGGCAGTACACAGGAGTGAGAAGTCCGTCAGCGAAGAGAGAGAAGGAGGAGGACGCCATCAGGATCGCTCGGGCGGGAACGGTCCGCCTGGGCGCCGCAGAAGCCGGAACGGAAGGTGGTCCCACGGTCACGCATCCGCGATCCCCGCACTCTCCGCCCCCGTCGGGGGCCGGTGCGGAAACAGAAGGCCGGCGTCGCAGTAGGCCGGTAGATGGTGTTACAAATCCCTCGGGGCCTTGGTGCCGTACGGCACCAAGGCCCCTCGACGCTTTCCCCAACAGAGGTGCAGATGACCACAGACACACCGCTCGACCGAATCGACGACGACGACTACCCCGCCTACACCATGGGACGAGCAGCGGAGATGCTCGGCACCACGCCCGCCTTCCTGCGGTCCCTCGGTGAGGCCCGGCTGATCACGCCGCTGCGTTCCGAGGGCGGCCACCGCCGCTACTCCCGCTATCAGCTCCGCATCGCCGCCCGCGCCCGCGAGATGGTCGACCAGGGCACCGCCATCGAGGCGGCCTGCCGCATCATCATCCTGGAAGACCAGCTCGAAGAGGCCCGGCGCATCAACGACGAACTGCGACGCGGTGAGGCCGGGGCCGGCCACAAGGCGGACGCCTGACCCCACGCGCACAGCGGACGGCGGCCCACCATGCCCGCTGCCGGCAGCCGATCAGGCCGGGCATCGCGATCCGGCCCGGGTGGGCGGTCCGAGGAGACCTGGGCGGGTGGACCGAGCAGACCCTGGACAGGTGATCCGGGGAGACCCAGGACAGGTGATCTGAGGAGACCCGGGCGGGTGGCCCCGGGGACGAGCCACCAGGTTCACCGTGTCTCACCGTCCGGCCCGCACGCCCGGTGCCGGGCGCGCAGGCCGTCCGGTCCTAGGCCGCGTCGGAGACGGACCGTCGCGCGGGTGCGCGGCGGCTCGACGAAGCGGAGCGGCGCCGACCGCGCGAGGTGGTGCCACGCTTGGGGCGCTCGGCCACCGGCACGGTGATGACGACCGGGATGCCGGAGGGGCCTGGGCACCGGTGATGCGGTTGAGGGCCTCCGCGCCCGCGCGGACCTGCGTGGTCTGCGGGACGATGCCGGCCATCTCCATGAGACGGGTCATGGCCCGCCGCTGGTTCGGGGTGACCAGGGTGACGACGCTGCCGGACTCGCCGGCGCGGGCCGTACGGCCGCCGCGGTGGAGGTAGTCCTTGTGGTCGGTCGGAGGGTCGACGTTGACGACGAGGTCGAGGCTGTCGACGTGAATGCCGCGCGCGGCGACGTTGGTCGCCACCAGCACGTTGACGTGCCCGTTCTTGAACTGCGTCAGCGTACGGGTGCGCTGCGGCTGCGACTTGCCCCCGTGCAGGGAGGCCGCCCGCACCCCGCTGCTCAGGAGGTGCTGGGTGAGGCGGTCGACGGCGTGCTTGGTGTCCAGGAACATGATCACGCGGCCGTCGCGTGCGGCGATCTCGGTGACGGCCGCGTGCTTGTCGGTGCCGTGGACGAGGAGCACATGGTGCTCCATCGTCGTGACCGCGCCGGCCGACGGGTCGACCGAGTGCACGACGGGGTCGTTCAGGTAGCGGCGTACCAGCAGGTCGACGTTGCGGTCGAGAGTGGCGGAGAACAGCATGCGCTGACCGTCGGGGCGAACCTGGTCGAGCAGGGCGGTGACCTGCGGCATGAAGCCCATGTCGGCCATCTGGTCCGCCTCGTCGAGGACGGTGATCCGGACCTGGTCCAGCCGGCAGTCGCCGCGTTCGATGAGGTCCTTGAGACGTCCGGGGTGGCGACGACGATCTCGACGCCGCGGCGCAGCGCGCCGGCCTGCCTGCTGATCGACATCCCTCCCACGACCGTCGCCAGGCGCAGCTTCACGGAGTGGGCGTACGGCGTCAGCGCGTCGGTGACCTGCTGCGCCAGCTCACGCGTCGGTACGAGGATCAGCCCCAGGGGCTGCCGGGCCTCGGCGCGCTGCCCGGCCGTACGGGCCAGCAGGGCCAGCCCGAAGGCGAGGGTCTTGCCGGAACCGGTGCGCCCCCGGCCCAGCACGTCCCGGCCGGCGAGGGAGTTCGGCAGCGTGGCGGCCTGGATCGGGAACAGGGCGGTCACGCCCTGGGAGCCGAGCGCGGCCAGCAGCTCCGAAGGCATGGCGAGATCGGCGAAGCTCGACGCTTCGGGCAGCGGCGGGGTGATCGTCTTCGGGAGGGCGAACTCACCCTGCGGTGCGCCGGTGCGGCGGCTGTGACCCTTGGCACGAGCGGGTCCGCCGGAGCGGCTCGGGGACGATGAGCCGAACCGCTTGCCGTTCTTCCCGGTGGCGGTGCTGCCGTTCCGAGTGCGGGCGAAGCGGTCGTTCGTGTGTGAGCGGTTCATGCAAAACCTTCCTTGATGCGGCACATATCAAGGAATTCCCGAGCAGTGCGCAGCATGGAGAATTGCAAGAACGGGCCGAATGGGAAACGAAAATAAATCGTACGGAAACGTGTGAACGAGAGGAGATGTTCTGGCGTTGCCGAAAAGGGAATTCCTGTGCGTATGCCGGTGAATTCCTCACCGGCGTCCCGCAGGTGGGACCACTACGGGAAGCGCGCACAACTGGGGCCCGCACCCCGAAAGGTGCGGGCCCCAGCTGCGTGTGCGCGTCGATGATCAGGCGGGAACGATGTTCTCGGCCGTCGGGCCCTTCTGGCCCTGCGCGATGTCGAAGCTCACCTTCTGGCCTTCGAGCAGCTCGCGGAAGCCCTGGGCGGCGATGTTCGAGTAGTGGGCGAACACGTCGGGGCCGCCACCGTCCTGCTCGATGAAGCCGAAGCCCTTTTCCGCGTTGAACCACTTCACGGTGCCAGTAGCCATGTTTTTCTCCTTCGGGGCAGTGAGTCGGCATCCGCACTGCACGGACGCCGTGTCGCCGCGATGATCACCCCGCCCGAAAGAAGACCGATGCCAAATGGCGCTTCCAGCGGCGTTGAAGCCGACTGAGAAGAGCTCGGAATTCGGGAACCACAACTGCAACTGAGGTCGAGAGTAGCACGTTGCGGCAGTCCGTGCGCATTGGATAATTCTGCTCCGACGGTTCTGCTGGGAAACTTCCCGCACGGTTCCGTGAAATTCTCACCCCGCGGGTACAGATATAATGGTGTCCAGACTCTGGTGAAGTCCATGCCGATGTGTCCCGGCCGCCGTGAGGGCGACGCCGGCGCCGGTCACCGGTCCGCGGCGTGCCGCACCGCGTTGAGCACGGCAGCCCGCGTGCGAGTGACCCCGGTGCTTTGAGGTGTCGGGGACGACCGGGCAGGACGCCACCGACGGGTTCGTACCGGGCCGACAGGGGCGAGTGCCTCCCCATCGCGCGGCTGGCCTTCACCGATACGCCGCGCCCCGCGACCGCGCGGGCCGTCCGCGCATTCTCGGGCCCCGGCAAGCTGAACTCCATCGTCGGGCAGATGTGGGTGACCGTGCATCAGGAAGGCGACGCCCGCTCGGCGCTCGACGACGTCCGCAAGGCGCTCACGGAATGCACGGGCGGCTTCAAGGTTCCCGGCGCCCCCATGGTCTACAGCGACCTCGAACCCGTCCGGGCCCCCGACCTCGGGGACGAATCCGTCGGTTTCCGGTTCACCACCGGTCTCATCAGCGTCAACACCCCCGCGACCTACGCCGTCGTCCGCACCGGCCACATCCTCACCACGATGATGGTGATCACGGACACGCTCCCGCAGCCCCTTCTGAAGGCACAACTGGCGAAGCTCCCCGGCTGAGGAGGACACGCGGCACGCGAGGCGGGACTGGAGGAGGTCACGAGGGGCGTGCGACGCAGGACGGCTCGACACGGCCACGTACCACCCGGGGCCCCGCGACGGCATCGCGTCCTGAGTGTGGGCGGGTGGGCGAAGCCGACCAGATTCGAACCGGCGTCCTCGCGATTTTGGAGACGGCGCGCGACGACCTCTGCGCTACGGCTTCGCCCGGCGGGGATCTTAGTTCATCGCGTATGGGGACAGACCCGACTTTCGGCACTTCCGGCGCTGGTGGGCCGGAGGTCTCAATGGCCAGGGCGAGTTGTCGGGCTGCCCTCGACGTGGGCCACCGCCCCCGGGTCTGACGTCAGGGCGACTCAGTTGTCCCAGGCGGGGCTGGTGTTGGGAGGGTAGCGAAAGCTGGAGGCGCCATTCACCCAGTCATCCACGTCCTGCCCGTCCCATTCCAGCAGTTCATCGGCGTTCCGCTTGCACCTGTCGTAGTCGAGGCTCCCGTTGAGTCTGCTGACGGTGAGGTCCTGATAGAGGTGCTGATACCCCTTGCCCGTCTTGTATTCCATCTGCACCGTGGTCCGGAGCAGCCCGAGGCGCAGATCCCCATGCGCCACGGTCAGGACCCCTGCTGCATGTTGCTGTTCTTTTCCCGCTGCCCCTCGTTCTGGACCGCTAGCTGGCCGATCTTCTTGATCGACGTGATGATTTCATCGAACGCGTCCATCGGCACCACCCCGTCGAATTCGATCGAATAGTAGATCGCCTCGATGGCCGGCGACAGGGAGAGGGACGAGATGGACGCATGCCTGCTGTCGTCGATGATGTCGGTGAGGAACGGCATATTCCTGAACTGCCATTCGAGGCTGATCCAGTCAACCGGATCGAATTCCGTGGACGACGGATCGAAGCCGGCGGAGTCCTCGGCCTTGCGCAGGATGGTGGCGGCCACGGACTGCCATGAGCCGAAGGACGCCAGCGGCCCCAGGCTGGGCAGCTCACTGTCGTCCGAGCCATAGGAGTTGCCCACCCCCTTCTCCTGGTTGCTGTAGTCGAGCAAGCGGCTGTCGCGGCTCAGCAGTTCAAGCCTCGCCAGCACCTCCCGTGGGAGCGCCGGCCTGCCCTGCGCCCACCTGGCAATCTCCAACGCTTCCCGCCGTAACTGCTCTTGAGCCGGAGTGCTCACGGTCGTCCTCCGACACTCGGGATGCGACGCGCGGCGTACTGCTCGCGCGACGCGCAGATCAACCGCTCGATGTCCCGCACCGTCCGCACCTGGACGACGGCCTCGAAGCCCAGGTTGACCTGGAATCCCAGCTCGACCGCGCCCAGCAGGCGGAGGAGCTTCATGGAGTCGACCCCTGGCAGCTCTCTCACGATGGTGGTGTGGTTGATCTCCTCGGGACACTCCGCGCCGCCGAGGTCCAACTTCTCGCGGATCAGGGAGTACAGCCGCTCTCGCTCCTGGGGGGACAGTTGGGTGTTCATGGCTGCTCCTTATCAAGGGCGCATGGATGGTGTTCACTTCGCCTGGAGCACTCCACCGTGGAGAGTTCCCTCGAGATAGTGCTGCCGTGTCCTGCTCCGCCGCACCTTGCCGCTGGAGGTCTTGGGCAGCTCCCCCGGTACCAGCAAGAGGACCTCCGCCACGGGCAGGGACAGCTTCGTCTGGATGTGGCCGCGGACCTGCCGTGCCACCGTGGCGGCGTGCCCCCCGCGGAGCTCGGCGACGATCACCACCTCCTCGGTGGTCCGGCCCGGCCGGGTGAAGGCCACCACGTTGCCCTTGCGCAGGCCAGGCACCTCAGCCGCGGCCCACTCCACCGTCTGGGGGTCGTGATTGCGCCCATTGATGATCAGCAGGTCCTTCTTGCGGCTCGTCACGTAGAGGACGCCGTCCGCCAGGTATCCGCAATCCCCGTGCGCAGGCCGTCAGCCGTGAAGCTCCGCCGGGTCTCCTCCGCCTCACCGTGGTAGCCCGCGGCCACGCTCGGACCCTGGAAGACCACCTCGCCGATGTGCCGCTCCGGGAGCGGATTCCCCTCGTCGTCCACGATGAGGATGCGATGACCCGCGATGGGGCGCCCGCAGGGCACGAACGCCACCTGCGACGCCACCTGCGACGTGGGGACCTCCGCCTCCGAGGCGGGCCGCGCGAGGCCGCTCGCGTGGTAGGGCTCCCTCTGGATGACATCCGGGGCGAGCGGAACCCCGATCTCGCTGAACGAGATCGCGAGCGTCGCCTCCGCCATGCCGTAACACGGCACCACCGCCCCCGGACGCAGCCCTGCCGCCGCGAAGTGCGCCGCGAAAGTGCGCAGCGTCTCCGGGTGGTTGGGCTCGGCGCCGCAGCCCACGACCCTCAGGCAGGACAGGTCCAACCGCTTCAACTCCTCGGCGGAGGCGTGCTTGACGGCCAGCGCCAGGCCGAAGTTGGGCGCGAAGGTCACGGTCGCGCGGTGGCGGCTCACCGTTTCCAGCCAGAGCCCCGGTGAGAGCGCGAAGCGCAGCGTCGGGAGGAAGCTCACCGGGCAGCGCGCGATCAGCGGTGCCAGCACGAAACCGACCAGCCCCATGTCGTGGTACATGGGCAACCAGCTCACGCCCCGGTCCTGTCCGTGCTTGAGGCGAAGGGCGCTGATGATGGCCGCGCAGTTGGCGAGCACGCCGGCGTGGGTGACCCGCACTCCCTTGGGGGCCGCAGTGCTCCCGGAGGTGAACTGCAAGAACATCACGTCCTCAGGCAGGATCGCCTCGGGCCGGGGTGCACTTCCCGCCAGGGGTTCGGCGAAGAACTCCTCCGAGACCACGGCCCGCAAGCCCTCGACCGCCCGGACGAGCGGGGCCAGCACGTCCACCAGGATCCGGGGCATCAAGAGCGCGCGGGCCCCCGCCGCGCGGAGGATGCCGGCGGCGTCCTCGACGTATGTCTCGATCTTGCTGAACCCCATGGGCGGGTACATGGGAACCGGGACGACGCCCACCGAGACCGCGCCCAGGAAGGTGAGGACGAACTCCTGCGCCTCGGGGACGATGAGCGCGATGCGCTCTCCCTTGCGCAGCCCGCTCCGGAGCAGCCGGCGCCCCCGGCGCAGCGCCTCCCGCGACAGCTCCGACCAGCTCACGAAGTGCTCGCGCCCGTCCTCTTGGATGAAGGTGAAGCCACTGTCCGGGTGGCCGAGGTTCTCGGCAAGGACCTGGGTGAAGGTCGAGGCGGACGTTCCCTCGGGCGGCGGCACTTCTCTGGAGAACATGGAACCTGCCTGGGGTGAATGGCTTTCAGGGCGGCAGCCCCCGGGTGGACAGGCTGTCCACCCGGGGGCTCACACCGGGAGTCCGGTGGATCACAGAAGGACCTTGACCGGCTCAGTTGTCCCAGGCGGGGCTTTGGTTGGGTTGCTGTGAGGCGCTGGCCGTATCGTTCGCCCAGTCATCCACGTCCTTGCCGTCCCAGCCGAGCAGCTTGTCGGCGGAGCGCTTGCACTTGTCGAAGTCGAGCACGCCGTAGCCCCGGTAGACCTGGAGGGTCTGGGTCAGCTGCTCGTACCCCTTGCCCTTCTTGTGCTCCATCGACACCGTGGTCCGGACGGCTCCGAGGTAGAGCTTGCTGGAATGGACCGACAGACACCCGATCTGCTGGTTGCTGTTCTTCTGCGTCTGCCTTTCGGTCGAGAGCGCCAACTGGCCGACCTTCTTGATGGATTCCACGATGCCCAGGTAGTTCTCCGGCGACATGAAGCTCTTGACCAGGTCATCCACCGCATCGATGGCGCCCTTGAGGGAGAGCGAGGAGATGTTCGCCTCGCGGTAGTCGTATACGTACTGCAGGCAGAGCGGAATCGTGGCGAACTTCGTGAGGAAATCGTTCCAGGCCTTCAGATCGAAGGTCGTGCCTCCCGGGTCGAAGCCACTGACGCTCTCGGCCTTGTGCACGATGGTGGCGGCGACGGACTCCCACGAGCCGAAGTCCGACAGCTCCCCCAGGTCGGGCAGCCTGCTGCCGTCTCCCACCGCGTTGTTGCCCACCCCCTGGTCGTTGTTCCCGGAGTCGAACTGCGAGAGCAGGGACATCGTGGCGGCGGCCGGCTCGGGGGAAGACATCTCCCACAGCGCGATCTCCGCGGCCTCTCGGCGGAACTGGGACTGGCTGATCTCGGTCATGACTTCTCCTTGTCCACGGGCGAAATGCCGCACGGCGAGATGAGACGACGTTCGAAGAGGGGGCTCAGCTGTTCCAGGCAGGACTGCCATGGGGCGGCACGACGCAGCTGTCCGTGCTGCGAGGCCGCGTCGAGGAGGGGGGATGTTCAGGAGCAGGGGGAGCCTAACCGCCGTACTCCAGTGGCCGTGCACATCCTTTCTGGACAATGCAGGCAAGACGGAAATGACACCGTTGTGCCGTTACGGCGGATGCCAACCGGACCTCGGACCTCCGGCGGGGACCGGCGCCGGCCCCCTGTCGCGGACCGCATATGTCACAGGCGTGCACGGCGGTATGGCCCCACCCGTAGCGCCCGCCCGGGGGAACGCCCGCGTGCGCTGCACGGAATCCGCCACGAGCGGCCGAGCAACGGCACGGAGGGCCCTGCCGGATGGCCGGAACATGGTGTCACCCCCGGGGACGGGGCGCGGGTCGTATCGCACGGGAGCAACCACGGTGCACCGGTACGCGCCGTACATCGGCCCGCGCGCCGGGGCTGGTCAGTCGGTCGTCCGAGGTCTGTCACGTCCGACGGTGCGCGCGACCGTTGCTGTACGGCGCTGCTGTACAGCACGTGCGTTGAGCCCGCATTGGTTCGAGCAGCGACGAGCCTTACCGCACGCCGCGGTTGAGGGTACGAGAGTAGGGCGAGTTGCTGGGGGCCGTGGGCGCGTGCCGTCGTCGATGTCAGGCTGGGCGGGACTTGCGCCTCTGGCGGTGTCCGACCACATGACGCAGCAGGAGCGCAACGAAGGCGACGAAGAACATCAGCCCTACAAGGCGGACCCACAGCGGGCTGGCTGTACTGGCGGCCGACCACCCGGACCCGACGATGCACAACACCATCCAGCCGGGGCCTTCAGCGAGGGATCGTCTCTGGTCCTGAGGCATGCACCGCTCCCTTCCCTTGCAGAGTGATCATCCTACGGAAAGCGGCACGTGAAGAGGCCAGGCGTGGACTCGGGCTCGGAGCGGCGACCACGTTCGCGGAAAGAAGCGCCCCATCTCTCCCGCACCACGTCCGCGGCGGGCGCCTCAGCGCTCGTGGGCCACCCGCATTCGTCCATCGGCAGACCATGACGCCCTGGGACCGGCGCTTCAACGGGAGCGACCGTTTCGTCCCGGACTTCGGTTGGAAGGGTGTTGAGGTCGACCAGGCTGATCAGTCAGCCACTGGCGGCCGTTGCTGGTCACCTGCGGTCGCGGTGGTCGCTGTACCCCGCTGCTGTACTGCAACCGGCATCCCGACCGACAGCATCACCGAAGTCCTCCGAGGATGCCCCTGCCTTCAGGCCGGGGAGGAATCGGATTCCTGCGGGGCAGGGCAGGGTTAGCCGAATCGCCCTCGGGGCGATTCGGCGTCTGTCACGGCGGCGGCGCGCTCGCCCTCCAGGCGGTGGACGATCTCGGCGTTGACCGACCGGTGAGCCGCACGGGCCTGGTCGGCCAGCCACTGGTGGAGGTCTTCGGGAAGGCGGAGGGTGGTGCGTTTTTCATCATTCATGCCTCAACTGTAGTGCTAGAGTGACGTCATGGTGACGTGGGAGGCAGGCGAGGAGACCGGGCGCGCCCGGTACACCTACCGCCTCCGTGTGTCGTCGGCCGCGCTCGCCGGCCTCGGTGCCGAGTGGGCGCGCTGCCGGTGGATCTGGAACGAGTGTGTGGCCATGTCCCGCAAGGTCCACGGCCTGAACAGGGACGCGACCGGCAAGGTGACGTGCGGTCCGGCGCAGCTGGACAAGTTGCTGACCGGGGCCCGTGCCGTCATGGGATGGCTGCGTGAGGGCTCCTCGGTGCCGCAGCAGCAGATCATCCGCGACTTCGGCAGGTCCCGCGCCAAAGCCCTGAAGGACATTCAGGCCGGGCTGCCGATGCGGCAGCGCGCCGGGATGCCCCGCGTCAAGCGCAAGCGTGATGCGCTGCCGTCGATGAACTACACGCGCCGCGGCTTCCGGCTGAAAGACGGCCGCCTGCACCTCGCGGGCGGCGTCACCCTGACCGTGGTGTGGTCCCGCGGCCTGCCCGCCGACCCCACATCGGTCCGGGTGTACCGGGACAGCCTCGGCCACTGGTACGCCTCGTTCGTCGTGGAGACCGCCCTTGAGCCGCTGCCCGCGACCGGCGCGGTGATCGGGATCGACTGGGGCGTCAGGAAACCGCGACCACCACCTCGGACGCGCACGATTTTCCCCACGCCCAGCACGGCCGCACCGCAGCCGCGAAGCTGGCCCGGTACCAGAAGCAGATGGCGCGGCGGAAGCCCGTGCGTGGGAAGGCCGCGTCGAAGGGCTACCGGACCGCGTCCGCGCGGCGGCCAAGGTCCACAAGAAGGTCGCCAGGCAGCGGCAGGACGCCGGCCGCAAGTGGGCGAAGACGGTCGTGCGCGACTTCGACCAGCTCGCCGTCGAGGACTTCAAGCCGAAGTTCCTCGCGAAGTCGACGATGGCCCGCAAGGCCGCCGACGCGGCGATCGGCGCGACCAGGACCGCGTTGACCGAGATGGCCCGCAAGCACGGCCGCATCGTGCACCTCGTGCACCCGGCCCACACCACGATGGACTGCGCACGGTGCGGTGCGAGAACCAAGCACGCACTCCCCTCTCCGAACGAACGTACGCGTGCACCGCGTGCGGAGCCGTGTCCCCCAGGGACAAGAACTCCGCCCGCGTGATGCTCGTCCGGGCTGGTCTCAACCCGGCTGGTGCTGATGGCGGAAGCCCTCCGGGAGCGCCGCTCCCGGAGGCAGCCTGAGCCAGGAATCCCCGGCTTCAGCCGGGGAGGATGTCAAAAGCGGTATCGGCAGCCCGTATGAACCCTGTTCCCCGGGCGAGCCAGGATGGGAGGGGCAGCGCTGACACCTCGGCGAAGCCCTAACGGACCTCGACCACGTACTCGTCGATGACGCGGGCCGCCTCCGCGAATGGCACCTGAAAGAACTCGCGGTCTTTGCGAATGCGGTAGTCGGCCAGAAGCGCGTGGATGTCCCCTTCAACGCGGCGGGCGTGGGCGACCTTCCAAGTGCCGCGGACTCCCCAGGGGATGATCACACCGGTTGCTGAGTTGATCTCTTTGGCTCGGGTCAGAGGATCGCGGTTGGTGTAGCCGATCTTGAGCATCTCGGGAGCCTCGCGAGTGGAGAGTACGTAGACGAAGCCGCGGCCGGCGAGGGGAGCCGACGTGCCGGTGACGAAGTTGCTGAGCCGGTCCGGGACACCAGCGGCCCTCAAGGCCGTAGCGGCCTCCGTCGCCGCCTGCCAGTTCCCGTCCCGGAGGCACCGGCGGAGGTGCTGGAGCGTGCTGGACGTCTGGCGCGCTTCCCTGAAAGGCGGGTAGCCCAGCTGTGCACACACCGTGAACCAGTCCCACTGGTCCTTCTTGTAGGTCCGGGTGAACAGACCCTTGACCGTCGATAGATCGTCGAGTCGGCCGAGAGCCGCGTGATGCCCTTGGGTGATGGTGGCCAAGACCGTCTTCGCGGCCTCGACGCGCCCCCGCTGCACATCCGGTTTGATCGGCGCCAGCCCGAAGCCCCACTTCTGTTCAATTCGTTTGACCTGTCCACCAGCCTGGCTACGCGACTCCATGCGGCGATCCTAGGCAGCCGCAAGTACGCCCTGACCTCGGGGTTACCCCGTGACCTCGGGGTAACCACAGGCCCGTGTGAGCGCCACGTCCGAGTCAGCCGTACCTCTTGGCCTCCTGGAGAACTCGTACCTGCGACACCCGCTTCAGGAGTTCGATCCGAGCGCCGTCCGACTGCTGTCGTCAACCGGCGCGACGGCCGGCGGGAGTCGTTGGCGCGTGTCCCTGTCCGACGTCGTCGATGTCAGCTGTGGATGTCAGATGCCTTCTCATCCGTGGCTCCAGCCAGATCGATCAGCGAAGGCCATTCCCGGCCGCTATGGCCGAAGGGCTGTCGGCACAAGCTTTCGGCCGTCGTGTCACCAAGTAGCACCCGGCGCTACCTTGGTCGGTATGAGCGTTCAGCCCGAAATCACCCAACGGGATCTACGCGGCCGGTCCCGAGAGATCATGGATGCCGTACAGGGCGGCCAGTCGTTCACCGTCACCCGCGACGGGCATCCGATCGGCCAGCTCGTCCCGCTGCGTCGGCGCCGTCGGTTCGTCTCCCGCCAGGAGTTCGCCGCGATGTCCAGGACCGCCCCCGGCATTGACCTTGACAGGTTCCGCGCCGATCAGGACAGCACGGCCGACACCTACCCGGACGATCCCTATGGCCGCTGACCGCTCGACGCATCAGCAGGGCCTCCTCGACACCGACATCATGATTCTGCGCCGCTGGGTGGCACCCGAGGAGCTACCGGATGAAATGGCGATCACCGCCATCACCCTGGCCGAGTTGTCCGCCGGTCCGCACGAGGTTCGTCGCAACGACGAAAAGAGCAGCTACGACGAACACGCCGAACGCGCCCGCAGGCTCGACGTCCTGCAACGCGCTGAGAACGAGTTCGACCCCATCCCCTTCGAAGCCGAAGCGGCCCGCATCTACGGCCGTATCTGCGCCGCCGTGATCAGCGCTGGCCGCAAGCCACGCCGCCGGGTGGCCGACCTGATGATCGCTGCCGTAGCCGTAGCTGAGAGCCTTCCCCTGCTCACCACCAACCCCGACGACTTCAAAGGGCTGGACGACCTCCTCACCGTCGTGCCGGTCACCCGCCCGAGGGTGCCCCACGAAGCCTGACGGCAGGGCGCTGGTGCGGTGGGAGCACACCGGAGTTCATGGTCTGCGCGTGGCACGGATGTGATCACGCAGCAGGGCCGGTTCGAGGGAGTAAACCCTTCGAACCGGCCCTGCGTCGTGTGCTCCCGGCAGGATTCGAACCTGCGACACCCGCTTCAGGAGAGAGGCGGGGTGATCTTGTGCTTGATCTGCGGCTTCGCCGGCCGAGGCAGCGGGCGGCCACTCGACCACAGAGCACCGGTGTTGACCGTGGCTGCCCCCTGCATCTGGCACGATTGTGGCACGAACCTCAGCCGACGACAGTCAGCCACGACGCCGGGCGCGCCGATTGGCCAGGCGCGTATGCCTCGCTGCAAGCCCTTCCAGACGCATTGAAGCGTGCAGCACCCGAGGCAGGGGCTAGCAAGCGCGCACCCTTCGGGCCTCGATGATCAGACAGTCAAAGCGACACTCCGAAGCCAAGCCGGCGCCTACTGCCGAACAACGCCTGCCGTAGGGGCTGGCCTGTATGCGACGGTCCGCATGACCGTGCCAGCCGGGTTCTGACCTGCTGCTTCGTGCCCGTGCCCGGGGAGGAGAGGCAGACCGACCGAGTGAACTTCAGTCAATCGGGGACGTTACCTCAGAGCGGCTTGCGTTCGCTTCGTCTGTTGCGAATAATGCGAATAGGAGAGTGGAGGGGCGCTATGGGTACTGCCACAGGCAGGAAGATCGAACCGGGCGTGGTCGATGCGCGCGACGCACAGCGAGCACTCCGACGCGTCAACGACTACCTGTCGCGCACGGCTCACAGTAACGAGGACATCCAGGTCCACCTGGAAACCGGCGCAACCGACGAAGCACTCGTACTGCCGCGACCGGTGGCAGAGATGTTCGCGTCGATGCTAGCTGCTCTTGCCAACGGGCAGGGCGTGCAGATCATGCCTGTCGACGCGGTGCTAACGACTCAGCAGGCCGCCGGCATGCTGAACGTTTCCCGTCCGTACTTGATCGGGCTCCTGGAGTCTGGCGAGATCCCTTACAAGCTCGTGGGACGTCATCGACGCATCCGTTTCGCAGACTTGCGCCAGTACTTGCGTGAAGACGACGCAAAGCGCAAGGAGGCAGCCGACGAGCTGATGGAGCTGGACCAGGAGCTGGGACTTCTCTGACATGGCATTTGTCGTGATCTACGACGCGTGTGTCCTGTACCCGAACACGCTGCGTGATCTGTAAATCCGTGTCAGTTTGAATGGTTTCGTGCGGGCCAGATGGACTGACATGATCCTCGATGAGGTCGATCGGAACATCGCACAGGACTACGGCATCAGTCCCGCCAAGCTGCAGCGTCGGAGGGCTCTCATGAACGGGGCCATCCGCGACTGCCTGGTTACGGGCTTTGAGCCCCTTATAGAGGGGCTCAAGCTCCCAGACCCGGACGACCGCCACGTGTTGGCTGCGGCCATCCAAGCCGGCGCCCAGGTGATCGTCACGAACAATCGCAAGGACTTCCCGCCGGACTACCTCAACAGCTGGGGTATCGAACGGAAAGAGGCCGATGAGTTCATAATGGACCTCATAGGGCTGGACGATCGTGTCGTGTACGCCTGTGTCCAGGAGATTGCCACTTCTCGGCGCCGTCCGCCGCAGACCTTCGAGGACGTGTTGGGCCAACTGGAGAGATCGGGTCTCACCGAGTCCGTGGCTGCTCTACGCCTCGGACCGGGAGCTGTGAGCTAGCGGCTTTGATGTTCGGAGCCGAGCACTCGGCCATCGTGCTAACGGGCCGGGTGCTTCGCTGTGCAACTACCGTCATTAGTCGCTTCCAGCGCGCCGCCTCCACGTAGTGAAACGCCTGTGGCACGACCCCTGAAACACCGAAGGGCCAGCCCGGGAGGAAACCCTCCTGAGCCGGCCCTTCTGGCTGTGCCCCGGCAGGATTCGAACCTGCGACACCCGCTTTAGGAGAGAGGCGGGGTGATCTGAGGGCTGAGCTGCGACTTCGCCGGCCGAGGAAGCGGGCGGCTACTCGACTGCGGGGCACCGGTTTTGACCCTGGCTAACCCCTGCATCTGGCACGGTTGTGGCACGAACCTCAGCCGACGACAGCCAGCCACGACGGTGGGTGCGCCGGCGGACCAGGCGCGCGTGTGCCTCGCTGCACCCCCACCGGCCTCAGCCACGCTACCGCCTTATGTCGACGACTACAGCCAGGCGCGAAGCTTGGCCCGCAACGTAAATTGAGGGTGCGCTGGACCCTCTTGGGGTACGAGTCAGCTCCGCTGACCTGGGATACGGCACTGGTGCAAGCTCAGTACATGCCCCACAGCAAGAGGTACGTAGATGCAAGGGTGCCATACCGGCCGATAGTGACTGTTTTCAGCCATGCTTGGAAACTTCGCCTCCCACGTTAACAACCCTTGCCACGATGACAAAGATCGTAGTTGGTAAAGCAGAGGAGTGGGAGATGCAAGATCCCATGGAACGGGTCGAACTTACCGCTGCCGTCCAGGGGTTGAGAGACCAACTAATAGCGTCTGTCGACGCATCAGATGGGCAGCGCATCAAATTTGAGGTCGAGGAAGTAAACCTAGAATTCACGGTCGAACTACGTCGAGATGTCAATTCCAAAGCTGGCTTCAGGGCCTGGGTTGTTTCGGGTGATGTGCAGGCCGGAGCAACTAGGTCTTCCGTTCATAGAGTGTCAGTTAAACTGAAGCCTAAGGACTCCATTGATGGGAGGCCGGTAGAGGTGGGGAGCACGCGTGAAGTTGATATTAGTGACTTCGGAACTCCTCCCGCCGGAGGAAATAGCAGGTGAGTGTGCGAACTGCCGAGAGAATCGCGATTGTGCAAGCTGGGCGACAGGGTAGCGGTTTTCTGCTACATCCTCGCCTTATACTGACATCCGCTCACCTGTTTGACGGAATCAATACTGCCCGTGTCGCGGTACCCGGTGGCACAGGCACTCAAGTCTGCCGTATTGTCTGGTACCGGTATGACGAAATGTGTGACGCGGCATTACTGGAGGCAGATAAGGACCTAGTCGCAGATGTGTCGAAGTGTCAGGAGTCTGACCTCAAGTGGGGTCATATAACCGATTTGGCCGCCTGGGAGAGGTGTGAAGCAATCGGCTACCCGCTCATCTCGCTGCGAGAGGGGATGAGGCCAGATACTGAACAGCTAGTAGGAACCTTGAAGCCCGGGGCTTCGATCTTACGCCATCGCTATGTATTGGATAGTTCCCATTCAGCACCCCCAAGGGGGTTGGCGCATCTAAATCGCCTTGGCAGGGGATGTCGGGCGCCGCTGCCTTCATCGGAGAATATTTAATTGGTGTGGTCTCTGGTGACCCGACGCAATGGGGGCACGCGCGCGTAGAAGTTGTTCCCGCACACGTTCTAGTCGAGGATAAGTCGTTCAGGCTCGCGGTTCAATCAGTTACGGGGTCGCAGATTGATTTAGTGGACGTCGCAAGAAGCATTCCGTCTCCCATTTCCGGTCCTGTCAATATCTCCGAAATTCGATGGAACCCTGTTTCCGAGGCTGACGCGATTGGGTTTGGTGTTCATCGGGTGCCCGATTTTCCTGGGCACCCACCGGTTGTGGACTATATTTCACGCCGCGTTGATTCCGACTTGGATAGCCATCTCGAGTTGCTCGCAAGAGAAGGCGGTATGCTCCTCCTATCAGGAGACTCCGCAGCCGGTAAGTCTAGAGCTCTTTTCGAGGCTATGCGTCGGAATTTAGGCGATTGGTTAGTATGTAAACCAGACCCCGACGTAGATATCTCTTCCCTGCTGCACGTGCCGAGCGGTGGCAGGCGAGTGGTATGGCTTGACGATTTGCATGACTATCTACGCTCCGACGGGTTGACGCTTTCGTTGCTTGACGGGCTAACTAGTCGCCGGCTTGTCGTACTTGCTACGATTCGAACAGAATTTTACGAGCAATACACGGATGACAGAAGCCGCAAGTTCGCCACCCGAGGAAGCGGCACCCAATTGCCATCGTCCCCAGGTCGGGTTCTCCGTGCGGCACGCCACATCACTGTTGAGCGCATTTGGGACCCTATCGAGCGGCAAAGGGCTTCCCTCAGCGAGGACCCACGAATTGCTAACGCTTTGGAAGCAGATAGAGCTTACGGAGTCGCGGAATATTTGGCGGCAGGCCCTCAAGTGCTCAAGATGTGGCGATCCGCTTTTAGAGTGAGAGGAAATCCGCGTGGGGCGGCGCTTGTTGCAGCCGCGGTAGATCTCACACGTACCGGGGTTGGGTCTTCCTTGCCTCGTGCAGCGCTCGAGCGACTGCACGAGCACTACTTGGAGCAGGCGGGCGGTCCGGCTCTAAGGCCCGAAGGGTTGGATGATGCGTGGAACTGGGCAACTGATGTTGTGTTGGGGGTTACCGGTCCTCTAGTGCCAGGTAAGGGAGAAACATACAAGCCATTTGATTACTTGGTATCTGACATTGCACGCCGCTCTGGCCCCGACGAGCTTCCTGATCTAGTCTGGGATGAGGCATTGCGTGTTGTGGATAACTCTCGCCGTAGCCTGGTAGCAATGGTGGCTCGGAGCGCCGGCCAACTGGATGTAGCAAAAATGCGCTTGTTCCTCTCGTGCAAGCAGATGACCAGGAAGCCTTGAATATCCTTGGGGCTCTTGAGGTATCGGAAAAGAATTGGGAAGACGCTAGGCGATACTTCGCGCGCGCTTCGAAGCTTGGTGACTCGACAGGCACTCATAATCTGGGGGTATTGTGCGCACTCAAGGATGACCTCCACGGTGCGCGCGAGTGGTACACGCTTGCTATTGAACGCGGCGAACTGCAATCAGTCGGCGCTCTCGGCGTGGTATACGAGAGACTTGGCAACCGAGATAAAGCGGTAGAACTCTGGAAGCGCGGGACCGAGGCTGGTGATCCAGGAAGCGCGTTTCACTATGCTGAGTGGTTGAGGGCAAAGTGGCAGTCGGACGAGTCAATAGAGGCGCTTAAAGTTGCGGCAGATGGAGAGATACCGTTTGCGACACTTTCTTACGCAGGTGTGTTACTAAGGAAGAAAGACCACGAAACGGCTAATACTTATGTAGCTAAAGCCTATAGTGAAGCAGTAAAGCAGGGAACCCTAGGAGATCCGCTCGGCTCTTTGATGGCTGGCGTGACAGCCTATTCCTTTGGAAACGTTGACCTCGGGCGGAAGTGGTGGGAGCGGGCGCGGAACAATGGATGTGAAATAGACTGGGCTCTATTTGAAGCTCCAGTTGATTTTCCAGGGCTGAGACACCTAGCGGTGAGTTGGGAGACTCTCGACAAGGTTGGGGAAGAGCAAGTTCGCCTACTGATGCAGACACTCTGGGCGGGTGATTGTCTCGACTGTGGATATCCGCTAGGCGGGGAGTTCCTGCCCTTTATGTCGACGACATGCACACTCATGCTGATGCGAAGATTTTCCACTTCGGTTTGTGTAGATTTCCGCATTGGAATGACTCTGCCTTAATCTCTATCGCTAAAGATGTGGGTATCAGTTGGAAATCTGCAAGTGCTCCGGTGGCAATAGGTAAGGATGCTTCCCATGTCATCCCTGCACTGTTTGTGAATCCTTCCCTTGAGGAAGCTCAGTTCGTCATGAATGACGATCAAACCTGGCAGGCAACCAGTCAGTACGGACCTCATTCGGTCTTGAGCTCAGCTCTCGACCTGCGGCCTCTATGGTCTGGCTTCCCATCCAAAAACGTCGACTCCAGTGCATTGGCTTTTGTGGGCGAGGAGGAGGTGGCGGTGGCGGCGCTACACCAGGTTTGGTCAGCTCCTGCGACAAGAGAGTTCCTTACGCTGGTAGGCCAGAGCGGTGGTGTTCTTCTCGTATTGAGCAGTGCGCTTGGGCCGGAAGATGCGTATACGATGGAAGCGTTAGCGGACGTGCTGCAATCTTGGGATGCGATGGTTCGGTGGGTTCCTCTTAGGCGCGAAATTGCGAATAACGCAACCTGACAACGGGTTGGCTCTTTTTGCCTCGCGTTTCGTAGGTGGGTTGAGTGCCCTTACCAGAACGGCAGAACGGGTTTGAGACGTGTCATTGTGGTCCACATAGGCTCCGGCCACGTCTAGAGTTGCACGAAACACTTCCCCGGTTTCAAACGGCTGCTTGCTTTGCGCGGCACGGGCGCCGGCCGGGCTGGAGCGGGGCGGAGACAGGAGCGCAGGCCCGGCCGGGGGCCGGGCCGCGCGCGGTGAGCGGAGCGAGCCGCCTTGAACCAGTAGAGAAAGTTTGAATCAGGCCGGGTCTGTGGGCGTTGTCCAGTCCCGGTAGATGCTTGACAGTTCGGTCCCTGCTGGCGGTTATGGCGGCTCGCAGTCCCGGCTGGCCCTGGCGCGTGGTGTAGAACCCTGGGCATGGGGAGTGAACGGCGGGAGCGGACGAAGGTACTCGGGACGCGTCTTCGTGGACTTCGTGCAGAGGCCGGCCTTACGGGTGCCGTGTTGGCGCAGCGGGCTGGGGTGGGACAACCGACCGTGTCCAAAGTCGAGACCGGGCGCATGGTTCCGAGTGCCGATGTACTCGACAGGCTCTCGCGTGCTCTCGGGCTCGACGAGCCGACTGCGGGTGAAGTCCGGGAGCTGCTGGCCGCGGTGGAAGCTGCCTCCGACTCTGACCAACCGACTGGCGGCGCTACTCCGGCCGGCATGACGGTCGATGAGGAGGTCCGGTCCGCTCAACTGGTGCGTTCATTCCAGTGTGTCGTTCTTCCGGCCATGCTGCAGAGTGCGGAGTACGCCCGTCACGTCTTCGAGAGCGCGCCAGCTGCGATGCCTGGAGAAGTTGGCAGGGCTGTCGCTGCTCGTGTGGAGCGGCAGAGTGTCCTGTACGAGCCGGGGCGGGAGTCGGTGTTCGTGCTGACGGAAGCTGTGTTGCGGACCTGGCCGGGGACTCCGGCTCTCATGTTGGCCCAGCTCGACCGGTTGCTGGCGGTCGAGAGTCTGAGCACGGTGAAGCTTGGGGTCATCCCGTGGCGGCGGCCGGTGCCTGTCCTGCCTCGCCACGGGTTCACGTTGTGCGATCGGCGGGGCGTCGTGCTGGAGACCTTCAGTGGTGAGCGCGTGTCAGACGATGCCGATGAAGTGGCCGCGTATGAGGAGACGTTCGGCCACTTCGAGCGGGCTGCGGTCTTCGGTGGTGAGGTGCGGGAGCTGCTGGTGCGGGTGATGAAGGAGTTCCGCGACTTGGGAGACGCCGTCACCCCTTAGGGGAATAATTCCTCATGATGCCTGGCTTGTTGGTCATGCATGGGAATACTCTTCCGCTGGGCTGTCTAGCCCCTAGACATAGGTGAGGAGAGTCCCATGCGTTCCAAGTGGTGCCGTGCCTTCCCTGGGCTGCCTGATGAAGTGGCGCATGCCCGTCACTTCATCGCTTCCCTGCTGCAAGAACAGGGGCCTGTCGACGACGCCGTCCTGGTGGTGAGTGAGCTCGCGACCAACGCCGTGCGGCACACGTTGAGCGGCTCGGTCGGCGGCTGGTTCCTCGTCGTGATCGGCCTCGGTGACGATCTCGTACGCATCGAGGTCGTCGACCAGGGCGGCGACCGCGTGCCGCATTTGTGCGACGCGACCGGTCAGGAAGAGGGCGGCCGCGGGTTGCAGATGATTGCCGCCTGCGCGAAGGACTGGGGCGTGAAGACCTGGCCCGAGGGTCGCTCGGTATGGGCAGACCTCGCGCGGGAGGGCGTGTGACCGCCCTCATGGCGGCAACGCCTCATGGTCACCTCGCGGGCAGTGGCGGGTGAGTCCTCGGGGCGTTCCTCGGCGGCGGGCCAGGTTCTTCGTCATAGGCGTTCGTACGGGACGGCGTCTCCCGCCCATTTCGTCTAGAGCCCTAGACTCCTGGTTACTGCTAGGAGGTGAGGTCATGTCGGACGAGCTGCAACGGATCATGGCGATTGACGATCCGTACCTGCTCCTGCGCGAGGTCACGACCCGGTTGGCCGACGCGCAGCAAGAGGTGACCGAACTGGCCCGGCTCCGCCGGCGCGTGGTTCAGGACCTGCACGCGCAAGGGCTGTCGTACGCGCAGATCGCGGCGAAGGCCGGTCTGAGCCGCGGGCGCATTCACCAGATCCGGCACACCGGTCCGGCCCCGGAAGGCGCCTTCCTCGGACGGGGCGCGGTCACGGTGGCCACTCCGCTGCGGCGTGATGACGAGCGCGGGCGGACGGTCGTCGCTGTGGACGACGTTAGTTCCGGCAAGCGTCTGGAGGACCTGGCGCGGTCGTACGGGCTCGACGTCACCTCGGAACATGTGCCGGTGAGCGGTGAGATCGACCTCAACCGGGACGGCCTGGTCGTCGTCTGTGGTCCGCGCATGTCTCAGGAGATGTGGGAGACGTACGGGCAGGATCCTGTACTGCGCTGGGAACGCGCGGAAGACGGGCCCTGGACGGTGGTGGACCGCCGTACCGGCACCGTGTACCGGTCGGGACAGGACAGTGATCCGGCCCGGCCGTACGACGTCGGATACATCGGCAGGCTGTCCCGCCCGGACGGCTCCGGCTCGCTGCTCGCCATCGCCGGTATCCATACGCAAGGCTCCCTCGGCGTCGTGCAGCTGCTCGCCAATGACCTCAACGCGCTGTGGGGGCAAGTGGGAGACCGCCGCTTCTCCACGCTGGTGGGTGTCGAGTACGACCCTGAGACCAGCGAACCGCAGTCCGTCGAACTGCTCTGCCCCTGTATCGGCACGACGAGGAGACGGAGGCGTGAGGGTCGCCCTCGCGTCGCTCTCCGCTGATCCGGACAGTCGTAATGAGGACTTCGCCGCCGCTGCTCCCGGCGCGGCCGTCCTCCTCGACGGTGCCGGCGTCGGCAGTGCCGAGACCGGATGCACCCATGGCGTCGTCTGGTTCTCCTCGACGCTGGGCAGCCTGCTGCTGCGCAGCATCACAGTGCAGCCGGCCCGGCCGCTCGCTGACTGTCTGGCCGACTCCATCGGCCTCGTCCGGGCCCTGCACGAGGACACTTGCGATCTGACCTACCGGGCCAGTCCGACCAGCACGGTCGTCGCCGTACGGGCCGGCGGGGAGTGCTGGAGTACCTCGTCCTAGGTGACTCCTCACTCCTCCTTGCCGACAAGGGCGGGGTGCAGACGTGGTCACCGACCGGCGCCTGGACGAGGTGGGCAAGCGGCTGCGTGGGCCGCTCGACGCTCTGCCCACCGGCTCACCCGAGCACTCCGCCGCGCTCGCCGAGTACCGGGACGTCCTGACGGGGCTCCGCAACCGGCCGGGCGGCTTCTGGATCGCGGGCCCCGACCCGCGGGCGGCCGAACACGCCCTGACAGGGACGGTGCCGCTGGAATCACTGGCATCCGTGACACTGCTCAGCGACGGCGCGACGCGACTCGTCGACCGCTTCCAACTCGCCGACTGGCGGCAGATCCTGGCCGTCCTCGACTTCTTCGGGCCGGACGAGTTGATCCGCCGCGTGCGCGAAGCCGAGGCCGGCGACCCCGACGGCCGACGCTGGCCGCGTGGCAAGGCGCGGGACGACGCCACCGTCCTTCACTGGGTGCTGCCGTAGTTCGTCCGCGAACGCCAAGACACGCACGTATACCCCCCTAGACAGTTGACGGTGTGTCGGTTTACGGTGGTCGTCAACCCCCCTAGACAGATGGGGTGGCTCTCCCTGGCAGTGTCTAGGGGGGTATTCAGTTCGCGCGGTGCCGGGACGACCGGCCCGACAAACCAGTGAGGTTCAGAAATGCGTGTCATCCCCGTGAATACCTCGGACGCGACGCTCCTCGTCACCAAGCTGCCCGAGGTCAAGGTGAGGGACCGGCAGACCGGAGAGGTCGCCGTGGACCCGGTGACCAACCAGCGGCTCATGACGCTGGAGCTGGTGTTCATCGCGGCCGGCGGTTCGGACATGATCAAGGTCACCGTCCCCGAACAGGGCATCGGTGACGGCCTGGTGATGGGTGCGCCGGTCTTCCTGTCGGGCCTGGTGGCCCGGCCCTGGGAGAGCGAGTTCGGCGGGCGGGCCCGGCACGGCATCGCCTACCGGGCCGACGCCGTCATGGTCAACACCGCTGCGCCGGCTCAGGACTGATGGCCATGGCTGACATCGTCCGTGTGCTGTTACCGGTCCTGCTGGTCCTGGCCGCGCTGCTCGTGCTCCGCCGTCGGCTGCCGGTCCTGTTCTGGTGGCTCGTCGGGTACCCGGCCGTCGCGCTGCGGGTGCTCACCTCGTACCGGGCGACGATGGACGCGTGCGGCCTGACCGTTCCGGCTTCGGCCATCCGCCGGGCCACGGCCAGGGTGGTGGGGTGGCAGGCGGCTCCCGTACCGCCGCGTCACTCGCCGCCGTGGCCGACCGGATCCGGCCTCGTGATGAGACTGCGTCTGGCGGCCGGGCAGGCGCCCGAGGACTTCACCGCCTCGGCCGACCGGTTACGGCACGCCTGGGGCGCTCATGCCGTGCACGTCCGCTCCACCAAGCCGGGACGCCTCGAACTGCGCCTGGTCGGCTGGGACGTACTTGCCGAAGTGCGTCCCGCCCGGCGGCGGCAGACGGATGTCCAGCTTCGCCTGCCTCTCGCGCTGCGGGAGGACGGGCATGGCACGTCCGGGACTTCCGCACCGTGCCGCACGAACTGATCCTCGGTGCCACGCAGTCCGGCAAATCCGTCTATCTGCGCAACCTGCTGTGCGGCCTGGCCCGGCAACGGGTCGTGCTCGTCGGTATCGACTGCAAATGGGGTGTCGAACTGGCCCCGTTTGCGCCCCGGTTGTCTGCCCTCGCCGACCAGCCTGACCGGGCCAACGATCTCCTCGACGTCCTGCTGGAGGAGATGGAGGCGCGGTTCCGCCTGATCGGGCTCTCGAGCGTGGCTGGCCCGGAAGCCGTGCTCACCTCGGATGTGTGGGGGCTGCCGGGCGACGTACGGCCGGTGCCGGTCGTGGTCGTCGTCGACGAGGTGGCCGAACTCTTCCTCGCCGCGAGCAGGGACGACGAGAAGCGGCGGGACGCCATGGTCACCAAGCTCATCCGCCTCGCCCAGCTCGGCCGCGCGGCCGGCATCTACCTGGAGGTGTGCGGCCAGCGCTTCGGCTCCGAACTCGGCAAGGGCGCAACGATGCTCCGCGCTCAGCTGACCGGCCGGGTCTGACACCGCGTCAACGACGAGTCCTCAGCCAACATGGCACTGGCCGACGTCTCCCCGAAGCGGCCCTGGCCGCGACCTCGATCCCGGCCGACCGACCCGGCATCGCCGTCGTCGGCGACTCCTCCGGCGGCTGGTCCCGCGTCCGCTCACCACACCTCACCCTCGACGACGCGGCAGCCGTCTGCCGCGACACCGCCGCCCTGACACCGGAACTGCCCCGCCTCGACTCCTTCCGGCCCGTCGCCGCCACCGATGCGGCCAAGACGCCCTCGACCCCGGCTCCCGTTGCCCGCCCGGTGACCGAGTAAGCGCGCTCCTCTCTCCACGGTCGGCGTGACCGCCTCGCGCCACGTCCCTACCCCTCCCATGCCCGAAACCGGAAGGAGTCGAGCCAATGCGCGCTCACCTGGCTCGCGTGGACGCCGTGATCGTTCAGGCCGTCATCGCCGGTGCCCTGTCCTTCTCCCACCTGCACGACCTCGCTGCGGCGGCCGGACAGAGCGGCTGGAAGGCATGGGCCTACCCCGTGAGCGTCGACCTGCTCCTGGTCGCCGCCTGGCGCCGGATGCGTCAGGCGCAGCGAGCGGGACAGGCGGCCGGGGGCCCGCGGCTGTGGTTCCTGATCGCCCTGGCCGCGTCCCTCGGCGCCAACGTCGCCACGGCCGGCCTCCTCGACCCGGACGACGTACCGGCCTGGCTCCGCGTCACGGTTGCGGGTTGGCCCGCTGTCGCCTTCTTCGGCGGAACGCTCCTGGCCCACGCGCCCCACATACAGGAGGAGCCGAAGCAGCCGGCCGTGTCGACCACGGGCGCGAAAGCGGAGTCACGCCCCGCGCCACCCGTCGCCGTTGAGATGACAGACCGGGATGCGCTCCCTGTGCCGCTCACCGATCCGGATCCCGCCGAACCGGTAGCCGCTCCGGCTCCGGTGTCAGTTCCCGCAGTGGCCCTTCCGCCCGCCCTCGTCGACCGGGTCCGGGCCCTGGCCGACGAACACCGCTCGACCACCGGTCGCCCCGCCGATCCCGACGACGTGCGCGCCCGGCTCGGCTTGCCTCCGTCCATGACCGCATCCGTCGCCGCTCGCCTCTGAGAGAGGAGCACCACCAATGAACCCGCGCTTCCGCAATGTCCGCCGTATCGGCCCGGTCAACGTCGCCTCGTACATCGACCGCGGCCGTAACCGCCACCTGGCGGCTTGCACCGCGCCCCGCTGCGACTTCTCCGCCGAGTACGACAGCCGCGCCGCTGCCGAACTCGCCGCCCGTACGCACCGCTGCTCGGCCTGACAGGAGACCACCGCCATGGACGTTCCGCTCTGGCTCGCCCTGCTCGTCGTCGGGGTGCTCGGCGTCAAGCTCATCCGCCCGCCCTGGTGGCTGATCGCCGCACTGTTGCTGGGCGGCTACCTCCTCGCTGACAGCGTGCTGGCCCCCGTCATCGACTCCACCGTCAAGTAGCCGCTAAGGAGACCGCTCGTGTTCCAGCCGAAGATCCCGCCCATGCCCCAGCCGACCGGCCCGGTCGTCCCGCCCGCCGTCGTCGCGCCGACCACCGTCACCCCTGCTGCCTCGACCCCGCAGCCGGCCCCCGTGCCCGCCGCGCCGTCACGCCCGGCCGTTCAGCTGACCCCTGGCAGCGCGCTCGCCCTCGTGGGCGGCGGTACCGCCGTGGTCCTGGTCGTCGGTGCCGTCTTGGTCTCCATGCTCCTCGCCGTCGCCATCACCGCCACGTCGGTGGCCGTGTGCGCCGTCGTCCTCCGCTCTCTTCTGCATCGCCGCTGACCTCTTCGCGTCCCGCCCGTCCGGCTTGCCTGCACTGTCTAGCCCCCTCGACGAGCCGGGTGCGGCCCGCTTCCACTCCTCGACCTCTCTGCCAGGAGGAAACCGCACATGCACCCCACGGCTCCGGCCGGAGCTATTCGCCAACTGGCATCCCTCGCCCGGCACGGCGACCTCAGCGCCTACGCACACCAGATCCAGCGCCTCGGCGGCTGCGAGCGGCCCGTACGGATGGAGGGCCACCGACTCGACGTCCACGCAGCCACGGGAGAAATCGTCCGTGACGTCGTCGACCGCCACCTTCCGGCCGGGCAACTCCTCATCCGCTGCAACAACCGCCGGGCCACCCGGTGTGCCACCTGCGCCGAGGTGTACCGCAAGGACACCTTCCACCTCGTCACGGCCGGCCTGAGTGGCGGCAAGGGCATCGGGCCGTCGGTCGCCCAACACCCGCGCGTCTTCGCCACCTTCACCGCCCCGTCCTTCGGCCCCGTCCACAACCGCCCCGGCGGCGGCCGGTGCCGCTGCAAACGCCTCCACGCGGACGACGACCCCGCCCTCGGCACGCCCCTGGACCCGGACCGCTACGACTACCGCGCGGCCGTCCTGTGGAACGCACACGCCGGGGCACTGTGGGGCCGCTTCACCACCTACCTGCGCCAGCAGCTCGCCTCTCGCGCGGGCATTGGCCGCTCGGCGCTGCGCGATTGCCTCAAGGTTTCCTACGCCAAGGTCGCCGAGTACCAGCGACGCGGCGCCGTCCACTTCCACGCCGTCATCCGCCTCGACGGCCCGGACGGCGCCGAGGACACCCGCCGCCCTGGGCCACGACCGAACTCCTCACCGACGCGATCCGCTCGGCGGCCCGCCTCGCCGAGACCCCCGGCCCCGTCCTCGACGGCCACGCGTACGCCTTCCGCTTCGGCGAGCAACTCGACATCCGCCCCATCCGCTCGTCCGACTTCGCGGGCACCTCGGAACTGTCCAGCCGCGCCGTGGCCGCCTACATCGCCAAGTACGCCACCAAGGGCGCCGAGACCGCGGGCACCCTCGACCGGCCCATCCGTAACCCGATCACGGACCTGATCGGCTCCGGCGTCACGGACCACGCCCGACGCATGATCCTCACCTGCTGGCACCTCGGAGCCCTGCCCGAACTCGAAGATCTGCGTCTGCGCAAGTGGGCCCACATGCTCGGCTTCCGCGGTCACTTTTCCACCAAGTCCCGCGCCTACTCCGTCACCCTCGGCGCCCTCCGCCAGGAACGCGCCGACCACAACGAAGCCTTCACCCGCGAACGCGCGGCCGAAGCCGGTCATCCGCTGCCAGACCCGGACACCGTCCTTGTCCTCTCGCACTGGCGCTTCGCCGGCGCCGGACTGACCGCCGCAGAGACCTGGCTCGCTGCCTCACCCAACTCCGCTACTTCACCGGAAGGAGAACCCACACATGGCTGACCGCTACCTGTCCGTGGCGCAGGTGGCCGAACTCCTCGGCACCACGGAACGCTTTCCGCGCCGCCTGATCGCCGAGCGACGCATCGTGTTCGTCAAGGTCGGCCGTCACGTCCGCATCCCGGAGAGCGCACTGAACGCCTTCATCGACGCCAACACGGTGCAGCCGATCGGCGACCGCCGCAGCTCCCTGCGGAGGGCTGCCTGATGGCGAACAAGAAGGGAGGCGGCGGGACTTCGGTTCGGTTCGACAGCTTCCGTCTGGCCGTTGGCAGGTCCGCTACCGGGACCCGGAGACGGGGCAGATGCGTCCGGCGGAGAAGACGTACGCGACCAAGACCGATGCCCAAGTAGCCCTGACCACATCGAGTCGGACATCGCGCGTGGGCAGTGGTCGGACCCGGATGTCGGGGCGGTGAACCTCGAGGAGTACGCCACCGCGTGGCTGCGGGATCGGAAGCTCGCGGACCGCACCCGGGAGCGGAATGAGTCGGTGGTGCGGCTGCACATCCTGCCCACCTTCGGGGCCGGGAGCGTGGCCGACGTGACGACGGCCCGGGTGCGCGGTTGGCGCGGCAAGCTCCTCGCGGCTGGCGTCGGCGAGCCGACAGTGGTCAAGGCGTACCAACTGCTGCGCGCCCTGATGAACACGGCTGTGGACGACGAGCTGATCCGGCGCAACCCGTGCCGCATCAAGGGTGCCGACCGTTACGACGTGCCCGAGCGGCCGGTCCTCACGGTGGCGGAGGTCTTCGCCGTCGCCGACTCCGTCGCGCCGCGCTACCGGCTGCTCGTGCTCCTGGCTGCCTTCACCACCCTGCGGTTCGGGGAGCTGGCGGCCCTGCGGCGACGGGATATCGACCTGGAGGGGCTGACCGTTACCGTGCGCCGGGCTCAGGCCGAGTTGCAGGACGGCCTGCTCTTCGACAAGGCTCCGAAGTCCGCGGCGGGGTGCGCTCCGTCTCCTTCCCCGCCGAACTGCTCGACGCGGTCACGCACCACCTGGAGCACTTCGCCGCTTCCGGCCGAGACGGGCACGTCTTCGTCGGGCCGCAGGGCGGGCAACTGCGGCGCAGCAACTTCCGGGACGACTGGGTCAAGGCGCGGAAGGCTGCGGGCGTTACGGCCGAGCTGCACTTCCACGATCTTCGCCACACGGGCAACACGCTGGCCTCGACGGCCGGGGCCAGCACGCGAGAGCTAATGACGCGGATGGGGCACAGCAGCTCCCGGGCCGCGCTGATCTACCAGCACATGACCAGCGACCGGGACCGGGCCATCGCAGACCGACTCGGGGCCATGATCCGCAGGGATGGGGGAGCGGTACCCCTGGACTAGTGGACGCGGCAATTACGCTGCACTGAGGGTATGCGTGCGGCATACCTGTACTTGAGAGGGCTGGGCTCAGGGAGCATTCCTGAGCCCAGCCCTCTCGCCGTCTAGAATTAGCTGGCGACTTTAAGAGTTCCTTTGTCGACGCGCTCCTGCCAAGTGTCGAGCAGGAACTCTGTAATGGTGACTGTGCTGTTGAGCGCGAGTCGTGCATGCCGGGCGAGAGCTGGACTAGAGGTGGTGCGTCCATGCCCCAGGCCTAGTTGATTACGCAGCTCAGCAAGGCATTGCACTGTAGTCGAAAGAGTGCGAAGGATCTTCTGTGCGGTCTCGCTCCCCTTCGCGCTTGCGGGTACTGACTCCGCCTTCAGAGCGAGCAATTCGGAAACTTTGCGGTACAGCTGCGGGACATCGTCGTGTGCTGGATACTCCACCCCGCTGCGATCCAAAATGATTTTACAGAGACTTTCGACCAGCTCTTTGCATGAGGCGATCGCGGCGGCAGGGTCTCTGTCTACCCCGTCGCGGATCCGGGCCAGGTGTTCCTGAAGAACGCGGTGATCGGTCAGAAGCGGACGTTGCTCCAGCTTGAGCTGCGGAAGCGTGCCGTGGAACGAGTTTCTGGAACGCCCCTCGTACAGCGGGTGGCCACTGATGCTGCCGCTCTGTACTATTTCGTACCCGTCTGGGGCCAGCGCCTCGTTGAACTCGGTGCGCAGTTGCTCGACCTCATCGCGGTCCGACCGGACCACGGGGTGCAGCATCTCTGAGAGGAACTTGAGGAAAGCCTCGTCGGGGCCGCCCTGCTGCAACCCGAATCTTTGATCTTGAAAGATCCAGTCATCGGGCCAGTCATACGGGTTGAGCACGCGGTGCTGCCAGATGTCGCCTCTCGCCGTGTCGAAGCGCGGATCGCCGCTCTCCATGCCGTCAAGGTCGTAGATGCGAGCCAGGAAGGCGTCCTCGTCCAAGCGGCCCGCCCAGTTCACATTGCCGAGTATCAGCCGATCGATGATGCGGCGCCGAGTGAGTTCAGTGATCCGGCTTTCAGGTGACATGCCCCCGTCCCTCCAGTGCAGGATGTCTCCATAGAGGCACAAGGAGTATCCCAACGATGCCCGCTGCCGTGTTGCGCATTTCCAGGCGCCGGCTGGCAGGGCTGAGCGATCGGACGGCCCTTCGCTCAGCCTGGCGCCAGGGTCCCCAAGAGGCGGACCCGATGTGTCGGCCGTGGACCCCACGTAGTGGCACGCGTGTGGCACGACCCCGGACACGATGAAGGGCCAGCCTAGGAAGAAACTCCTCCTGAGCTGGCCCTTCTGGCTGTGCCCCCGGCAGGATTCGAACCTGCGACACCCGCTTTAGGAGAGCGGTGCTCTATCCCCTGAGCTACGAAGGCGGAGCTGGGCGTTGGTTTTGCGCGCCCCGAGCGGCCTGGGTGGGCGCTCGGTCCACAGGGTACCGGATCGGGGGTGTGGGCCGTGGGTCAGGAATCGGCTAGGAGGATCCAGAGGGCCAGGAGGGTGAGGAAGGCGGTCAGTGCCAGGGCCGGGAGGCCCAGGATCGCGGCGAGCAGACCCCAGCGGGTGTGGCCCGGCGAGGGGTGGGGGTTCGTCATCGGTCCGCCTTCGGTCGGGAACTTGTGCGGCCAGTCTGTCAGTTGGGGGAGTTTCCGCGCGTCACCCGTACCCGGTGGGTGGGGAGGACCGTCACGCGGATTCCCGCCCGGCGGTCCGTGAAGGATTCGCCGGGGGTGAAGGTGGCGTCCGAGAGTTCCGCGTGGACGTTGGGGGAGCGGGTGCAGCCGCCGCTGTCGCGGTGGGCGTCGTAGACGGTGATCGGGCCCATGCCGGTGTCGACGTTCGCGTCGACGCGGTAGACGAGGACGCCGGGGCGGCACACGGCCTCGTCGTTGCCGGCGCGGGTGCGCAGTTCGAGGGCGTAGCCGGAGTGGCCGTTCAGGGGGATGAAGACGAGTTTGGGTCCGCCCGCGCGGGCCAGGGGGTGAGGCGGTACTCCCTTGTGCCGGGTGCCGACGCGCAGCCGACCTGGGACGCGTCCAGCCAGCCCAGCTTCCATTTGTGCCAGGCGAGGAAGTCGTTGTCGGCGCCCCAGTCCTCGCTCATGATGTCCCAGTGGCCGACGGCGCCGCCGCCCTCGGCGGTGTAGAGGTCGGGCAGGCCGAAGACGTGGCCGTTCTCGTGGGGGAGCACGCGGTAGCCGGTGCGGTCGTAGGAGCCGGAGCCGTCGTCCTGGCGGGAGTAGACGAAGGACGCGTTGGAGACGGGGACGCCGTCCGCGGTCGGGGCCTCCTTGTTGCCGGCGAAGGTGACGGAGAGGACCGTGTCGAGGGCGGCGGGGCCCGCGTTGGGAGTCACCAGCACGTTCAGCAGGTCGTACGACTGGAAGTCCACCTCGGGATCGGCCTCGGCCACGAGGTCGCGGACCAGTTCGCGGTAGCCGGGGTCGAAGGGGCGCCGCGCTCTATGCCGTACGCGTGGAAGGACTTGGGCATCCGGAGCCAGTCGGGGACCGGGAGTTCGGGGCGGTAGTCGAGGCGGCCGTAGGAGCTGGTGGCGAACCACTCGCGGGTCTTCGGGAAGAACTCCCGGTAGCGGTCCAGGGCGTCGCCCTCGCCGGGCGCGTCCGAGAAGTCGATCATCAGGGTGAGGGCGCGGACCGTGCCGGTGGAGCGGGTGTAGCCGGCGGGTGTGGGGATGCCCTCGGACATCTGGACGCCGTCGCCCCCGGTGATCATGCAGGGGCCGTGTGCGGAGGTGCGGGACAGGGCGCTGGGGCCGGCGCCGGCGGGGAGGTGCCCAGAGGGAGGTCGCCGTTGCCGGCGGAGGTGCTGACGGCGAGGGTCAGGGCGGTCACCGATGCCAGGGCGGCCAGTCGGCGCGGGGATATCCGGCGTCGGCGCGGCTGCATGCGGGGACCTCCGCTCCACACGGCAGCCGCCGGTCGCCGACTGCACCGGGCAGCCGCCGGTCTCCGGCTGCACCCATGTGATCACCCTCTGCCGCGGGATATGCGGACGCGCGCTGGGAGGGCCGATCGTGGGGCCCGCGCATGTCGGTAGATGTGAGGTGGGTCACAGGAAATTGATGCCGGGGCGGGAAATAAGCGGGGATCGTCTCCCCGTTTAGACCTGTGTCCGAGCGAAGCGGGGAGAGCGTCCCCGGATCGCCAGGGCGTGACCGGAAGAGCCGAGACCGAGGAGTACGCCGTGCAGACCACCGGCCCCGCAGTGCGCAAGGTGCCCCGGCCCCGCGCCGACGCCCTGCGCAACCGGGAGCGGATCGTCGCCGCCGCCCGGGAGATGTTCGTCGAGTTCGGGCCCGATGTGCCGCTCGACGACGTCGCCCGCCGGGCCGGTGTCGGCAATGCCACGGTGTACCGCAACTTCCCCGACCGCGACGCGCTGGTGCGCGAGGTCGTCTGCTCCGTGATGGACCGTACGGTGCGGGCGGCCGAGCAGGCGCTCAGTGAGACCGGGGATGCCTTCGAGGCCTTGGAGCGCTTCGCGCACACGGCCGCCGACGAGCGGATCAGCGCGCTGTGCCCGATGGTCTCCAGCACCTTCGACCAGCACCACCCCGACCTGGAGGACGCACGCCGGCGCGCCGAGGGCCTCGTCGCGCAGCTGATGGACCGCGCCAAGTCGGCCGGTCAGCTCCGCGAGGACGTGGAGTACGGCGATCTGATGGTGGGCGTCGCCCAGCTGAGCCGGCCGCCGGCCGGTACCGGCTGTACGAGCGCCGACCGTTTCGTCCACCGCCATCTTCAGCTGTTCCTGGACGGGATGCGGGCCCCGGCCCCGACCGTACTGCCGGGCGCGGCCGTCACCGTGGAGGATCTGCGCTGCTGAGCGATCTCTGACGCGAGCAGGACCGTCCGCGTCCGCACCTCCCTCTCCAACGGCCGCCCCGGGGCGAGTCGTTCCCTCAAGACATCGTTTTTTCGGCCTTTTCACGAATATTTCCGTACCGAACTTCCGAAGTGGGTACCCCATGTCTGAAACAGCCCCGACGGCCGGCCAGGCCCGGAGCGCTCCCGGTGTCCCGGACGCCAACCGCTGGAAAGCGCTCGTCTTCATCGCGCTCGCCCAGCTGATGGTCGTCCTGGACGCCACCATCGTGAACATCGCCCTGCCCTCCGCCCAGCAGGACCTCGGCATCTCGGACGGCAACCGCCAGTGGGTGGTCACCGCCTATGCCCTCGCCTTCGGCGGGCTCCTGCTGTTCGGCGGCCGGATAGCCGACCTGTGGGGGCGCAAGCGGGCCTTCGTGCTCGGTCTGGGCGGCTTCGCGCTGGCGTCCGCGCTCGGCGGTGCGGCCACCAACGAGGCCATGATGTTCGGCGCCCGCGCCCTCCAGGGTGCGTTCGGCGCGCTGCTGGCGCCCGCCGCGCTGTCCCTGCTCGCGGTGATGTTCACCGACGGCAAGGAGCGCGCCAAGGCGTTCGGCATCTACGGCGCGATCGCCGGCGGCGGTGGTGCCGTGGGCCTGATCCTCGGCGGGTTCCTCACCGAGTACCTGGACTGGCGCTGGACGTTCTTCGTCAACATCCCGTTCGCCGTGGTCGCCGCGGCCGGCGCCTACTTCGTCGTCCGCGAGCCCGCAGGCGGCCGCAACCGCTCGCCGCTCGACATCCCCGGCGTGGTGCTGTCCACCCTGGGCCTGGTCGCGCTGGTCTACGGCTTCACCCGCGCGGAGTCCGAGGGCTGGAGCGACTCGGTGACGGTCGCCATGTTCATCGCCTCCGCCGTGCTGCTCGCCGCGTTCGTGACGGTCGAGGCGAAGGTCAAGGCGCCGCTGCTGCCGCTGCGCGTGATCACCGAGCGCAACCGCGGCGGGGTGTACCTGTCCCTGGGCCTGGCGATCATCGCGATGTTCGGCCTGTTCCTCTTCCTCACCTACTACCTGCAGGTCGTGAAGGGGTACTCGCCGGTCAAGACCGGCTTCGCCTTCCTGCCGATGATCGCGGGCATGATCACGGGCTCCACCCAGATCGGCACCCGGCTGATGACCCGGGTCCCGCCCCGGCTGCTGATGGGCCCCGGCTTCCTGGTCGCCGCGCTGGGCATGCTCTTCCTGACCCAGTTGGAGATCGACTCGTCGTACGCGGCCGTCCTGCTGCCCGCCATGCTGCTGCTCGGCCTCGGTATGGGTACGGCGTTCATGCCGGCCATGTCGCTGGCCACGCTGGGCGTCGAGCCGCGTGACTCCGGTGTCGCCTCCGCGATGGTCAACACCTCGCAGCAGGTGGGCGGCGCCATCGGTACGGCCCTGCTGAACACGATCGCCGCCTCGGCCACCACGTCGTACATCGCCGACCACATCGGCGGTGCGTCGAGCCGGTCCCAGCAGCAGCTGGTCCAGCTCCAGGGGCAGGTGCAGGGCTACACCAGCGCGATCTGGTTCGCCGTCGGGATCCTGGTGGCGGCCTCGGCCATCGCCCTGACCCTGATCAACGCCGGACGGCCGGGCAGCGGCACCGCGGTCGCCGGGTCCGCCGACGCGTCCGCCGCGGACGAACAGGCCGTGCCGGTGGCCATGCACTGAGGGCCCCGGTCCGCCCCGCACCATCCGTGCGCAGAAGGATCCGTCCCGCAGCACCGGTACGCAGGAGGGTCCGCCCCGTACCACCCGTGCCAGGAGGGTCCGCCCCGTACCGCCCGTGCCAGGAGGGTCCGCCCCGTACCGCCCGTGCCAGGAGGAGGGGACGCCTCCGCGTACGGTTCCCGGACCTGCCCCGGCTCCGCCTCGTCAGCGGAGCCAGGGCAGGTCCGCACCTGCCTCGCGCGGCTGAAGTCCCTCGGCGACGATCCGCATGATCTCGCCGAGGGCCTTCTGCTGCTGCGGGGTGAGCCGGTCGAAGACAGCCTGGCGTACGGCGCTCACATGGCCGGGCGCGTGCCGGCGCATCATCTCCTGGCCCTCCTCGGTCAGTACGGCGAACTGGCCCCGCTTGTCGGAGGGGCAGTCCTCACGCCGTACCCAGCCGCTCTTCTCCAGGCGGGCGACGGCGTGCGAGAGGCGGAGCGGGTGATCTTCGCGGACATCGCCAGCTCCGTCATCCGCAGCCGGCGCTGCGGGGACTCGGCGAGCTTGACCAGCAGGCCGTAGTAGACGTGCGGCATGCCCGCGTCGCGCTGGAGCTGGCGGTCGAGGTGGTCCTCCAGGAGGGTGGCGGCCTCGATGTACGAGCGCCAGACGCGCTGTTCCTCTTCGGTGAGCCAGCGGGGTCCGCCGGCGGACGCCGATGCTGCTGCGGGTGCCGTGTTCATGTGGTCCACTGTACGGCCGTTCTCCTTGAATGTTAAACAAACTAGGCGTACTGTCGGTGGTGGAAGTTGATACTTCAAGCAAAGCCGACCCGGAAGGAGCCGACGTCATGACCGCCGCCACCCAGGAGCGCATGCCCGCCCTCTACCTCAGCCACGGCGCCCCGCCCCTGGCCGACGACCCCGTCTGGCCCGGCGAACTGGCCGCCTGGTCCGCCGGACTGCCCCGCCCGAAGGCGATCCTCGTCGTCTCCGCCCACTGGGAGGAGGCCCCGCTCGCCCTCGGCGCCACCGAGACCGTCCCCCTGGTCTACGACTTCTGGGGCTTCCCCGAGCACTACTACCAGGTCACCTATGGCGCCCCCGGCGCACCGGCGCTCGCCGACTCGGTACGCAAACTGCTGCGCGCCCCCGGCATGCCCGTACAGGACGTCCCGGACCGGGGCCTGGACCACGGCGCCTATGTCCCGCTGGTCGAGATGTACCCCGGCGCCGACGTCCCGGTGCTCCAGATCTCCATGCCGACCCTCGACCCGGTGAAGCTGATGGAGATCGGGCGCAGGCTCGCGCCGCTGCGCGACGAGGGTGTGCTGATCATCGGCTCCGGGTTCTTCACCCACAACCTCGCCGCGCTGCGCCAGGGCGGCATCCCCGCCTGGTCGGCCGAGTTCGACGCCTGGGGCAGGAGGCGCTCCAGGCGCGGGACGTGGACGCGCTGCTGGACTTCACCCGCAAGTCCCCGGCCGGCCTGCTCGCCCACCCGCGCACCGAGCACTTCGCCCCGCTCTTCGTCACCATGGGCGCCGCGGACGCCGCCGGTGAGCTCGGGGACCAGAAGTCCGTGATCGACGGGTTCTGGATGGGGCTGGCGAAGCGGTCGGTGCAGTTCGGCTGACCCCCGGCGACGGGGTTACAGCTCCTTCTCGTACCAGGCCACGTCCCACCAGCGGCCGAACTTGCGGCCCACCTCCCGGTACGTGCCGACGTACCGGAAGCCGAAGCGCTCGTGCAGTCGCGTCGAGGCGTCGTTCGGCTGGGTGACGCCGGCGTAGGCGCGGTGCAGATCCTCACCCGCGAGGGCCTCGAAGAGGGCCTTGTAGAGGAGTGTGCCGATTCCGCGCCGGCCGGCGTCGGGGGCGACGTAGACCGTCGTCTCCACCGAGGTCGCGTAGGCGGGTCTGGGGCGGAAGGGGCTGGAGGTGGCGTATCCGAGGATCCGCCGGGAAGGCGTGTCCGTGGCAACCATCAGGCGGTACGGGCCGTCTACAGGGTGGGAGAGCAGCCAGGGGAGACGCTCCATCGGAGTGAAGGGCGCCGTGTCGAATGTGATCGCGGTCTCACGTACGTAGTGGTTGTACAGGTCGGTGAGAGCCGGCAGATCACCCTCCCCGCCCGGCCTGACCTGGGTCTCTTCGGGTTCCGGCGGCATCGCGCCTCCTCGCATGGCCGCACAGGGTACTGCATGATCAGAAAAATCGGGGGCAGGTTGGGAATTCTGTCCGGATTCCAGTCGTTGTTTCCATCGGATGCCGGGCACTCGACCAGAGTCCGGAGGGACCTGGGAGATGTGTCGGGCGTCCACAGGACCACCCGCTGACCTCATCATCGCAAGGGAGCACGCATGGCAACCCGCGCCGTCGCCCGTCGTCAGTCCGCCCATGGCGAGACGGCCGACTCGGCTCGCAGTGTCCGCGCCCATGGCGGCGAGATAGCCGACCGCGACCTGGTCGGTATGTATTTGGACGAGATCGCGCGCACGCCGCTGCTCGACGCCGCCAAGGAGGTCGAGCTGTCCCAGATCATCGAAGCGGGTGTGTTCGCGCGGCAGATCCTCGACGGCGTCGAGGAGAACAAGGCGGGGGCGAGCACCGAGGAGCTCGAAGCCCTGTACGACGCCAGTGAGCGGGCCAAGGACGTCTTCATCCGGTCCAACCTGCGCCTGGTCGTCGCCGTGGCCCGCCGGTATCCGAGGAGCGGTCTGCCGCTGCTCGACCTGATCCAGGAGGGCAACGCCGGCCTGGTCCGCGCGGTCGAGAAGTTCGACTACCGCAAGGGCTTCAAGTTCTCGACGTACGCGACCTGGTGGATCCGTCAGGCCATCACGCGGTCGATAGCCGACCAGTCGCGCACCATCCGCCTCCCCGTCCACCTGGTGGAGGAGCTGGGCCGTATCCGGCGTGTGCAGCGCGAGTTCAACCGCGAGCACGGCCGTGACCCGGAGCCCACGGAGATCGCCGCCGAGCTCGGCTCCACGCCGGAGCGCGTCACCGACGTGCTGGACTGGGCCCGCGACCCGGTCTCGCTGAACATGCCGGTGGACGACGAGGGCGAGACCCAGTTCGGCGACCTGCTGGAGGACACCTCGGCCGTGTCCCCGGAGCAGTCGGTGATGACCCTGCTGCGCAGCGAGGAGCTGGACGACCTGATCGGCCGCCTCGACCAGCGCACGGCGTCCATCATCAAGATGCGGTACGGCATCGACGACGGCCGCGAGCGCACGCTGACCGAGGTCGGCAAGGAGCACGGCCTGACCCGCGAGCGCATCCGCCAGATCGAGAAGCACGCGCTGCTGGAGCTGAAGAAGCTGGCCCGCGACACCGGGTTCGACGCCGCGGCGTGAGGATGCCCGGGGAGGCGGTGGCGCGCCGGCCGGTTTCGGTCGGGGCGGTGCGGCCACCGGGTCCCTGTTCCGAGCCGGGCGGCGTGTCAACCGGCCCCGTCCCCGTGTGACCCCGCCGGCGCGGTAGCGTGACGGCCGGGTCCCCGGAGGTGAACGGGGCGGTGTGACCGCCGGGTCCGGCGCGAGGGCGTACTGCCCGAGCGCGGAACCCGGGTGCGTGACGGGGTCCGGGCCGGCGCCCGGCCGCGTACGCCGGGTGGCGGAAGGCCGCGCAAAACATGGCCGTACCCCGCCGCTTCAACCCAGGGGGCCCAGGGAACAAGAATGCCAGGCCCGGGAGTTCGCCGCCCGGGGCCTCTGAGATCCTTGAACCGACGAGCCACGTCCCGACGCACACCCCCGGCGCCGGGACTTCCCAGAGCCGGGTTCGGCGCCCTCCCCCGGGCGCCGGGCCCGGCTTCCTCATGCGCGCGGTCCCGCCCGCTTTCTCATGCGCGCGGTCCGGTCTGCTTCCTCACGCACGCGGTCCGGCCCGGCGGGTCACCCCGAACCTGAACCCCGGGGTGGCCCGCCAGATGGCAGATTGTGCCACATGGGCATAGCCTGCCGGGCGTGAGCAGCACCACCCCGACGCCGCCCCCTTCGCCTTCCGCGGTCTCGCTGACCGAACGGCGCAAGGCCGAGACCCGTCTGCAGATCGCCCGCGCGGCGGCCGGGCTCTTCGTCCGGCAGGGCCTGCGGGCCACCCGCGCGGAGGACATCGCGCAGGCCGCCGGTATCGCCCCGCGCACCTTCTACCGGTACTTCGCCAGCAAGGAAGAGGCCATCGGGCCCCTCTACGCGATGGGCGCGCAGCGGTGGGTGGAGGCGGTGCGCGCCGCTCCCCCGACGTGCCGCTGCCCCGCGTGCTGGAGGACGCCGCACGCCACACGCTCACCCCCGGGCTCGGGGTGTCGGCGGCCTCCTGGAACTGGGTGCGCACCCTGCTCCGGCTGGCCCAGGCGAACCCGGCTCTGTGCCGGGTGTGGGCGGAGACGTGCCAGGCGTCGGAACGTCACCTGGCCGAGGTGCTGGCGGAACGCCTGACGGCGGATCACGTCCCGTGCGACGGCGGGGACAACGTTGCCTTCCGCACCCGGCTGGCCTTCGCCGCCGCCGTCGCGAGCGCGGCCGTACGCACGGCCATGGAGAACTGGGCGGCGGGGAGGGGCCCTCCGAGGGGCCGGGAGGTCCGGTCGAGCTGACGGTCGCCAACCTCAGGGCGCTGCGGGACTTTCCGTGGGGGAGGTGGCGGCGCCGGGCGGGCCGTCGCGACAGGACTGACGCCACCGCCCGCTTCCTCCCGCCCCACGCCGCCCGCCGCACGGCTCAACCGCGCCCCCAGCTCCCGTACCGCCTCCACCAGTTCCGCGGGCTCCCGCACCGTGAAGTCGAAGCCGAGCGTGCCCAGGCGTACCGCCATCCACTCCATGGCGTCCGGCACCGTCGCGCGCAGGCGGCAGCTCGAGTCGGTCAGGGGCTCGGGCGGACCCAGCCAGGCGGGGAGGCGGGCCGCGACCGACTCCGCCGGTGCGGCGAAGGTCACGGTCATGTCGTACGACTCGCGCGCCCGGCGCATGGAGCGGCGCAGGAACTCCGCCGCGCTCCCCGTCGGCAGCTCCCGGGGTGAAGCGCGCGCCCGTCGCGAACGGGTCGCTCACCCGGTCGACGCGGAACGTGCGCCAGTCCGCGCGGTCGAGGTCGTACGCCACGAGGTACCAGCGGCGGCCGGTCGACACCAGCCGGTAAGGCTCCGTCACGCGCCGGGACTCGGTGCCGTCGGCCGCCCGGTAGGCGAACCGCAGTCGCTCCAGCCCGGCCACCGTGGACGCCATCACGGTGAGCGTCTCGGGTGCGATCGTCGCTCCGTCGCCGCTGGTCAGCGGTGTGGTCGCGGCCTGGAGCGTGCTCACGCGGTGGCGCAGCCTGCCGGGCAGCACCTGCTCCAGTTTCGCCAGCGCCCGAACCGACGCCTCGTCCACGCCCGCCAGCGCGTGCCCGGCGCCCGCCCGCAGGCCGACCGCGATGGCCACCGCCTCCTCGTCGTCGAGCACCAGCGGAGGCATCGCCTTGCCCGCGACCAGCCGGTAGCCGCCGTCCGCGCCCATCGTCGCCCGCACGGGATAGCCGAGTTCGCGCAGCCGGCCGATGTCCCGCCGGACCGTGCGCCGGGAGACGCCGAGCCGGTCGGCCAGCTCGCCGCCGGGCCATTCGCGGGGCGTCTGGAGGAGGAGAGGAGAGTCAGGAGCCGTGCCGGAGTGTCCGTCGTCATGGAAACGAGGATGCCGCAGAACTAGGACCTGATCTGTCCTAGAGGGACCATAGCTTCGGGACATGAACTCCACCGACACCCCGTACCCGGAGCAGCCCGGAACGGGCGGCCGTCATCGCTGGTTCGCGCTGGCGATCGTGATGACCGCGGCCTTCATGGACCTCGTCGACGTCACCATCGTCAACATCGCGATCCCGTCCATCCAGCGCGACGAGGGCGCCACCTTCAGCCAGATCCAGTGGATCACCGCCGGCTACGCGCTGGCCTTCGCCGCCGGGCTCGTCACCGGCGGGCGGCTCGGCGACATCCACGGCCGCAAACGGATCTTCCTCGTCGGCATCGGCGGCTTCACCGTCGCCTCCGCGCTGTGCGGATTCGCCGTGAACCCGGAGATGCTGGTCGCCTCCCGCATCCTGCAAGGGGCCATGGCGGCGCTGATGGTGCCGCAGGTGCTGTCGATCGTGCACGCGACCTTCCCGCCGCACGAGCGCGGCAAGGTGTTCGGGCTGTTCGGCGCGATCGTCGGCCTGGGCGCGGTGTCCGGACCGCTGCTGGGCGCCCTGCTGACCGAGTGGAACCTGTTCGGCCTCGAATGGCGGCCGATCTTCCTGATCAACCTGCCGGTCGGCATCGCGGGGCTGATCCTCGGCAGGCGCTTCATCAGCGAGTCGAAGGCGCCGCGCGCCCTGAGACTGGACCTGGTGGGTGTCGCGCTGGTGACGCTGGGCCTGCTGATGCTGCTCTACCCGCTGACCCGCGGCCGTGAGCTGGGCTGGCCGCTGTGGGGCCATGTGTCGATGGGCGGCGCGCTGCTGGTCTTCGTGGCGCTGGTGGCGTACGAGCGGGTCAAGGGCGCGCGGGACGGCTCCCCGCTGATCGAGCTGTCGCTGTTCCGGGTGAAGAGCTTCGCGGCGGGCATCGCGGTGCAGACGGTGTTCGGGGTCGGACTCGGGATCTTCTTCCTGGTGTGGACGCTGTACATGCAGATCGGCCTGGGCTGGAGCGCGCTGCGGGCCGGGCTGACCGGCGTGCCGTTCTCCCTCGCGGTCTCCGCCGCGGCCGGGATGTCCGTGCAGCTGCTGGTGCCGCGCTTCGGGCGCAGGGTGCTCCAGGCGGGCGCGCTGGTGATGGCCGCGGGCGTTCTCCTCTACAGCTGGGAGTCCGAGCGGTACGGCATGGACATCGCGCCCTGGCAGATGGCGCTCCCGCTGGTGGTCATGGGCGTCGGCATGGGGCTGATCGTGGCGCCGCTGACGGACGCGGTGCTGTCCGAGGTGCCGCGTGAGCACGCCGGGTCGGCGTCGGGGCTGATCAACACCGTGCAGCAGATGGGGAACGCGCTGGGGCTCGGCCTGGTGTCGGTGGTGTTCTTCGGGGTGATCGACGAGCGGCTCGCCCCGGCCGAGGTGGGGCCGGCGTTCGCGGACGGCTTCCAGCACGCGCTGGGCTATGTGGCCGCCGTACTCGGCGTGATCTTCCTGCTGATGTTCGCCCTGCCGAAGCGGCCGGCCCAGCATGTGGAGGGCGCGGGGGATGTTCCGGCGGCGGTGGAGGAGGAGCGGGAGCTGGTGTCCTGAGCGGCGGCGGACACGGGAGGGGCCCGGTACCGGGAGGACGCTGTTGGCGAATCTTGTCGCCGTTCGGTGATTGGAGCGGTTCTCCCGGCATGACGCCGTCTACGCGGTGTTTCGCCAGAGAAACGCTCAATCGTGTTGCGGGGCGGGTGCCTGGCGGCCGTCCGACGGATTCGCCAACGGCATCCGGGAGGTGCCGGGCCCCTCCCGTTTTTCGCTTCCCTCACGACATCCGGACACAAACGGAAGTCCGTTCATGCCTGCTTTCTCTCTGCACCTGTTTACTTTCCGGACATTCGGACGTACGGTTCCAGCGAAACCACACGTTCGGGCATGAATGGACTCGGAGGCAGACGGACATGTACGCACCGGAGCGCCAGCAGGAGATCCTGCGGCTCGCCCGTGACGGCGGCCGGGTGGACGTGGTCTCGCTGGCCGAGGAGTTCCAGGTGACCGCCGAGACCATTCGCCGGGACCTGAAGGCCCTCGACCGCGCCGGAATGGTCCGCAGGGTGCACGGCGGGGCCATCCCCGCCGGACGCCTCGACTTCGAGCCGGACCTCGCCGAGCGGGAGACCACCGCGGCCGACGAGAAGGACCGCATCGCCCGGGCCGCCCTCGCCGAACTCCCCGCCGACGGCACCCTGATCGTGGACGCCGGTTCGACGGTCGCGCGGCTCACCGGCATCCTGCCGGCGGAGGTCTCCCTCACCGTCGTTACCCACAGCCTGCCCATCGCGGCCCGGGTCGCCGACCACCCCGGCATCCAGCTCCACCTCGTCGGGGGCGCGTACGGCACCGTACGCACGCCGCCGTGGACGCCTGGGCTCTGCGGGCGTACGCCGAGATCCGCGCGGACGTCCTGTTCGTGGCCGCCAACGGGTTCTCCGCCGAACACGGACTCACCACCCCGACCTCGCCGAGGCCGCCGTGAAGCGCGCCGCCATGGCCGCGGCCCGCCGTGTGGTGCTGTTGGCCGACTCCTCCAAGCACGGCCAGGAGCACTTCGCCCGCTTCGGCGGCCTCGACGACGTGGACCTGCTGATCACCGACAGCGGGCTCGGCCCGGACGACGCCGCCGCGATCGAGCGCGGCGGCACGGAAGTAGTACGCGCATGATCCTCACCATCACCCCCAATCCGTCCCTGGACCGCACCTACGAGGTCCCCTCGCTGGACCGCGGCGAGGTCGTCCGGGCCACCGGCGAACGCGTCGACCCCGGCGGCAAGGGCGTCAACGTCTCCCGCGCCGTCTCCGCGGCCGGCCGCCGCACCGTCGCCGTGCTGCCCCTGGGCGGCGCACCCGGCGCCCTGGTCGCCGACCTGCTCGACGCGCAGGGCATCGAGGTCGCCCCGGTCCCGGTCGCCGGAGCCACCCGCTCCAACATCGCGCTCGCCGAGGCCGACGGCGTACTGACGAAGATCAACGCACCCGGGCCGGAACTGACGGCCGGCGAACGGGAACTGCTGCTGGACACCGTGCTCCGGCAGGCCCCGGCGCCGACTGGATCGCCTGCTGCGGCAGCCTGCCGCGCGGACTGGCCCCGTCCTGGTACGCGGACCTGGTCGCCCGTGTGCACGCCGCCGGCGTACGCATCGCCCTGGACACCTCCGGACCCGCGCTCCTCGCGGCCCTGCGCGAGCGGCCCGACGTGGTGAAGCCGAACGCCGCCGAGCTCGCCGAAGCCGTCGGGCGGCCCCTGGTCACCGTCGGCGACGCGCTGAAGGCGGCCGAGGAACTGCGGGGATGGGCGCCCGCGCCGTCCTCGCGAGCCTCGGTGCCGACGGACAGCTCCTCGTGGACGACGACGGCGCCTGGTTCGGCACCGCCGCGGTGGACGCCGTCCGCAGCAACGTGGGCGCCGGCGACTCCTCGCTCGCCGGTTTCCTCGTCGCCGGCGGGCGCGGCCACGAGGCCCTCGTCTCCGCCGTCGCCCACGGCGCGGCGGCCGTCCAGCTGCCCGGCAGCGTGATGCCGACGCCGGGCGACCTGGACCCGGCCGCGGTGACCGTCACGGCCGACGTACCCGGCGACCGCGTCCTGCGGGAGCCGGTGTCATGAACCACCCTCCCCTTCTCGCCCCCGTCCCCTCTTCTTCCGCCCACACTCTGTACGGGCGCTATGCGTGCGAAGGAGCCCGCGATGAGTGACCTGATCACCGCGGAACTGGTCGACCTCGACCTGTCCGCCGACACCAAGGAGGCGGCGGCGCGTGCCCTCGCCGAGCGCATGGTGGCCCTGGGCCGGGTGACCGACCTCGACGGCTTCCTCGCCGACGTGGCCGCCCGTGAGGCGCAGATGCCGACGGGCCTCGACGGCGGCATCGGCATCCCGCACTGCCGCAGTGAGCACGTCACCGAGCCCACGCTCGCCTTCGGACGCAGCACCGCCGGGATCGACTTCGGGGCGGCGGACGGACCCGCCGACCTGATCTTCCTCATCGCCGCCCCGGCCGGCGCCGACGACGCCCATCTGACGATCCTGTCGTCGCTGGCCCGGCAGCTGATGAACACCGAGTTCACCGACGCGCTGCGGTCCGTGGCCGGCGCGGCCGCCGCGGCCGCGCTGATCCGGGGCGAAGAGGCGGACTCCGAGGACTCCGTGACGGCGCCGGCGGCGGCCTCCGCCGGCGCCGCCACGGGCACCACCGCTCCCGAGGCGGACCGCCCCTTCCGGATCGTCGCCGTCACCTCCTGCCCCACCGGCATCGCCCACACCTACATGGCGGCCGAATCGCTGGAGAACGCCGGCCGGGAGGCCGGCATCGAGATCACCGTCGAGACGCAGGGCTCCGCCGGGTTCACCCGGCTCGACCCGGCCGTGATCGCGGCGGCCGACGGTGTGATCTTCGCCCACGACGTGCCCGTACGGGAGAAGGACCGCTTCGCGGGCAAGCCCACCGTCGACACCGGCGTCAAGGCGGCCATCAACCGCCCCGCCGAGCTGATCGGCGAGGTGCGCGGCAAGGCGGAGCGCGGCGAGGTCACCGCGGCCGCGTCCGGCGGTACGCCCGTCGAGCGGGCCGGCGACAGCGGCGAGGGCTACGGCACCAAGCTGCGCAAGTGGCTCATGTCCGGCGTGAGTTACATGGTGCCGTTCGTCGCGGCGGGCGGTCTGCTGATCGCCCTCGGCTTCGCAATCGGCGGCTACGACATCAACGAGGCCCCCTCGGTGATGGACCACTTCGCGTGGACCCAGGCCGCCAGCTGGGGCGCCCTGCTCTTCCAGATCGGCGGCGTCGCCTTCGGCTTCCTCGTCCCGGTCCTGGCCGGCTACATCGCCTACGGCATGGCCGACCGGCCCGGCCTCGTGCCCGGCTTCGTCGGCGGCGCGATCTCCCTCACCATCAACGCCGGCTTCCTCGGCGGCCTCGCGGCCGGTCTGATCGCCGGTGGTGTGGTGATCGCGATCCAGAAGGTGCGGATACCTGCGGCACTGCGCGGCATCATGCCGGTGGTGGTGATCCCGCTGATCTCCTCCGCGGTCGTCGGTTTCCTGATGTTCGTCGTCATCGGCAAGCCCATCGCCCAGGCCCAGAACGGCATGACGGACTGGCTGAACGGCCTCACCGGCACCAACGCCGTCCTGCTCGGCGCCCTCCTCGGCCTGATGATGTGCTTCGACCTGGGCGGCCCGGTCAACAAGGTCGCCTACACCTTCGCCACCGCCGGGATCGCCGTCGCGAGCCCCAGCGACTCCGCGATGAAGATCATGGCCGCGGTGATGGCGGCCGGCATGGTGCCGCCGCTGGCGATGGCCCTGGCCACCACGGTCCGCGGCAAGCTCTTCAACCGGACCGAGCGCGAGAACGGCAAGGCCGCCTGGGTGCTGGGCGCCTCCTTCATCTCCGAGGGCGCGATCCCGTTCGCCGCCGCCGACCCGCTGCGGGTGATCCCCGCGTCGATGGCGGGCGGCGCGGTCACCGGCGCCCTGTCGATGTCCTTCGGCGCCACCCTGCGCGCCCCGCACGGCGGCATCTTCGTGGTCCCGCTGATCGGCAACCCGTTCCTCTACCTGGTCGCCATCGCCGCGGGCGTCGGCGTCACCGCCGCCCTGGTGATCGTCCTCAAGGGGCTGCGCAAGCCGGCCGGGCCGGTACGGAAGCGGTCGCTTCGGCGCCGTCTGCCGAGGCCAGGGAACCGGTGGCCGCGTAGGGATACGACGGTGCGTCCGTTTGGGTAGGTGTGCGCATTTCATGCCTACTGCGATATAGATCACCATCATCACGATCCGGGGTCAAAGCCCCGGATCGTGGTGTACTGGGCCGCATGCCTGAGTACAAGACACTCTCGCGGACGACGGGCGCCACCGTCCTCACGCTGGTGGCCGTGGCCTGCGCGGCGGGTCTGGCCGATGTCCTGCGACGCCGACGCGGACGGCCGCGCCCGCACCGGCCCCTCGAAACGGTCCCACGGCAGCACACGCCCCACGGCGTCCCGGTGATCCCGCGTCAGCGGCGTACCGGCCCCGACGGGGAGGCCGTACGGCTCACCCCGGCGGAGCGCGACGCGTTCGCCGTGCTGGTACGGCATCTCAGCGAAGGGGACTAGGGGATGCGTTTGGATCTTGTCGTTGCAGAGCACCGCTCACGGGAGCCGACCTGATCCAAACGACACTCCCTAGCCGGCCGCCGGGTCAGAAGACCTGGGCCGCCCGGCGCTCCATCGCGTCCCGCGCCGCGTCCTCGCTGCCGTACACCTCGCACATGTGCCGCCCGTCGGGTGTGACCGTGTGCTCGACCTCCCACAGGGAGAGTTCGCCGCCGTCACCGAGCAGGAACGCGTGCTCGTAGAGCGAGAAGGACAGTCCGGGGCGGCCCGTGCGGGACGGGCGGCCGAAGGCCTGGGTGATCCGGTGGGCGCGCGCCGTGGCCAGCAACTCGGCCGTCTCCACGCCCGGCCGGTCCGTGTTCTCCGCCCGGCGCAGTAACCGCCGCGCGTGATCGGCGGACCGGTCCGGCACATACACCTGCCGCAGTGCGGGCGGCGGCGACAGCCGTATCGTCACCGGCAGTTCGAAGTCCTGGGTGTCCGGCGGCAACGGCAGCCGCGCCGTGGCCGTACGCAGTTCCTCCTCGTCCACATACACCTCGTGCTGCGGCTCCGACCCCGGGGCCGTGTTGTGCACGAGCTCCCAGAGCGTCAGTGCCGAACCGTCGGCGAGCAGCCAGGTGTGCCGGTACGTCTCCCGGTGCAGCCCCGCGCTGTGGTGCGCGGAGTGCAGCGAACCGTCGTGCGCCAGCGCGCAGTCCAGCCGGCTGATCGTCTCGTCGGGCAACTCGAAGGAGTTCAGCGCACGTCCGAGGAAGCGCGCGAGGTGTTCCTCCGGAGTCTCGGGTGAGTCGGGTGGTTCGTACGCTGGAGTGTCGTACGGAACGCTCAAGGTTTCTCCCGGCGTTGCTGCATGTCACCTTGTGGGTGCATACCGTAGCCCCTCGGCCGGACATCGTGTCCTGGAACCGAGAAAACGTATGGCCGGAAAACGCGCGGGTGACACGAGAAGTTCCCGGCCGGGCCCGGCAGGACGTCAATAGTTCCTGATCGGACGGCACTTCGGCCGCCGATCGACGGTTCCTCCTCCACTTCTCCCTCAGAATCCGCCGTACAGCTCTTCGTACGACGGCCAGGTTCCGCCCCGGCCGTCCACCGGTGCGGCGGCACGGACCGCCCGGACGATCGCGCGGGTCACCAGGTCCGCGCCCGCCGCCAGGACCTCGTTCAGCGCGAGGGGTTCGCCGCGTCCAGCGGGCGGGCGCCCGTGGCCAGGGTGAACACGGTGTCCCCGTCGCTGAGCAGATGGACCGGCCGTACCGCCCGCGCGATCCCGTCGTGCGCGGTGCCGGCCAGCTTCTGCGCCTGCGCCTTGGACAGGCCGGCATCGGTGGCGACCACCGCGAGCGTGGTGTTCAGCGGCGGAACCCCGTTGCGCTCAGCCGCCCGTGCCAGCCGCCGCAGCGCTGCCTCGTGCACCTCCGGCCGCGGACGACTCACCCGCCCCTGGAACAACTCCCCGTACAGCACCCCTGTCCCCGGATCCATCACCGACCCCGCCGCGTTGGCCACCACCAGCGCGGCCACCGTGATCCCCGACTCCAGCACCGTGCTCGCGGTGCCGATGCCGCCCTTCAGCTGCCCGGCCACCGCGCCCGTACCGGCGCCCACAGCCCTGCGGCACCGGTCCGCCCGGCTCGCTCGCCGCCGCGGCCTCCACCGCGGCCCGGCCGGTGGCGGCGTCGGGCCTGGCCCGGAAGTCGCCGCCGCGGCCCAGGTCGAAGACACAGGCGGCCGGCACGACCGGCACCACATGGGCAGGATCCGGCCCGACCCGCACGCCCCGTCCGTGCTCCTCCAGCCAGGCCATCACCCCGGAGGCCGCGTCGAGCCCGTACGCGCTGCCCCCGGTCAGCACGATCGCCTCGGCCCGCTGCACCAGGTTGCGCGGATCGAGCGCGTCGGTCTCCTTCGTGCCGGGCCCGCCGCCGCGTACGTCCACCGCGGCCACGGCCCCGCCCTCGGGCGCGAGCACCACCGTGGTGCCGGTGAGCCATCCGCCGCCGGTACACGTCGCGTGTCCCACACGCAGGCCGGCCACATCCGTCAGAGCGTCAGCTGTCATGGGGCCAGTACTGCCCGGTCGGGGGCGGCCGTACCCTGGACGGTATGAGCACCGCTCCCGATCCCCGCCCGCGCGAGACCGAGCCGGCGCTGGTCTTCGACGACCCGCTGGACCAGCAGTCCCCGGACGACACGGACCGCGGGTGGGGCGACCGCCCGTCCGGCGACAGCGCCGCCGATCTGAAGCGCTTCCTCGACGAGAAGCCGCCCCACCACATCTGACCCGCCCGCGGCCGGGCCGCTTCTACCGTCCGCCCGGGCCCTGGCCCCGGCCGTGCTGCGCGACGAGGGTGTCGCGGATCTCCTTGAGCACCTCCAGCTCGCTGATCTCGACGACCTCCTGCGCACCCTCCTTCGCCTTCCGGCGGGCCTCCACCCGGGCCAGGTACTTCGCCATGGGCAGCACCATCAGGAAGTAGACGACCGCCGCCGTGATCACGAACTGCAGCGTCGCCCCGAGGACCGAACCCCACATGATCGTGACGCCGGTCGCGTCGTCGCCGGTGCCCTCGCAGGGGCCCTTCAGGCACGAGCTGTAGCTGTCCAGGTTCTTGGTGCCGAAGGCCCCACCAGCGGATTGATGACGCCCTTCACGACCGCGTTGACGATGTTCGTGAAGGCGGCACCGATGACCACCGCAACAGCCAGATCGACGACGTTCCCGCGCATCAGGAAGGCCTTGAAGCCCTGCCACACGCTCGTCTTCCCGTTGTCGCTCACTTCGGGCCCTCATCTCTCGTGCACAGGTCTCTTGTGCACAGGTTGTGGAAGAAAACGTTCCGCAACATACGTCTCCCCGGCGGACGTGTCCAGTCCGGATGTCCCGGGCAGGAGGCCGGCCGGTGTGAAGCACGACAGGGTCACCACATCGTCACCGCCAGCCGGGCCGTGGCACTCGCCACCGCCAGGCCGGACGCGGTGCCGCGCGGCACCGACAGCACGACCAGCGCACCGCCGTCGCCCGCGCCCCGGGCCGGCTCCGGCACCCCGGTCACCCGCGCCCCGCGCGCGACCACACGGGCCCCGCTCCCGGACACCGGCTCCCCGGCGGCGATCACGTCCACCCGGTCGCCCGGCCGCAGCAGCCGTACCGTGGCCGCGTCGGCGATCCGCACCGCCGCCGTGACCTCCGCACCCGGGCGCCGCTCCGGTACCGGGCGGTCCCCGGCGGACACCGGCGCGGTACCGGCCGCCGAGGCCCCGCCGGGATGCCCGCGGGAGCGGTCCGTGTCCCCGGGCCCCGCCGCCACCAGCGCCGCCGCCGCGACCGCGAGACCGACCGCCGCCGCCCGCCTCCGGTGCCGTACGAGCCCGCCCGGAACCGGCAGGCCGCCGCGCACCCGCACCGGGGCGAAGTGCGGCACCTCGCACGGCGGAGGCACCTCGGCGCCCGGCGGGCGCGGGACGGCGGAGAAGGGGAGGAGGACGGGACACGGGTACCACCACCTGGGACGAGGGACAGGCTTGCGGCTCCCACGATGACGCCTCACGGCGCCGCCCGCCGGGCACTGTGGACGTATCACGCCCCTGTGGACAACTGTCCCACCCGAACGGGACGTTCCGCCCGGCCGCCACCGGCTAGGGCAGCGCGAACCCCGGGTCCGTCCCGCCCAGCGCCGACGCGCACGGGCAGTCCCGATCCGCCGTCTCCGGCAGTCCGGCCACCGCGTCGAAGAGCACGTCCCGCAACCGGTCCACATTGGCGGCGAACACCCGCAGCACCTCTTCGTGGGAGACGCCCTCACCGCTCTCCGCGCCCGCGTCCAGGTCGGTGACCAGGGTCAGGGACGTGTAGCAGAGCTCCATCTCACGGGCGAGCGCCGCCTCCGGATGCCCGGTCATGCCCACCACCGACCAGCCCTGCGCCTGATGCCACAGCGATTCGGCACGGGTGGAGAAGCGCGGCCCCTCGACCACGACCAGCGTGCCCCCGTCCACCGCCTCCCAGTCCCGGCCCCACGCCGCCTTCAGCGCGGCGGCCCGCCCGGTGGGGCAGTAGGGGTCGGCCAGCGACACGTGCACCACGTTCGGCACCGTGCCGTCGGGCAGCGGCAGCCCGTCGAAGTAGGTGGCCGCCCTGGACTTCGTACGGTCCACGAACTGGTCCGGCACGAGCAGGGTGCCCGGACCGTACTCGGGCCGCAGACCGCCCACCGCGCACGGCCCGAGGACCTGGCGCACCCCGACCGAGCGGAGCGCCCACAGATTGGCCCGGTAGTTGATCCGGTGCGGCGGCAGATGGTGGCCGCGCCCGTGCCGGGGAGGAAGGCGACCCGCCGTCCGGCCACCTCGCCGAGGAACAGGGAGTCGCTGGGCGCCCCGTACGGGGTGTCCACCTGGACCTCGGTCACGTCCTCGAGGAAGGAGTAGAAACCGGAACCGCCGATCACGCCGATCCGTGCGTTCGCCTTGTTCGCCATGCCCCGCACCCTAACGGCACCCGGAAACGCCGAAGACCCCGTCGTCGTACGACGACGGGGTCCCGTAAGAGAGTGGCCCTACGCGGCGGTGGTGCTGGTGGAGCTGCCCGAACCGGACGAGCCGGATGAGCCGGCCGAGCTGGACGAGCCGGCCGAGCCGGCCGAAGAGCCGGCGCCCGAGTCCGAGGAGGAGGGCGTCGACGACGAGGTGCTCGACGGCTTCGGCGCCGGCGAACTGCTCGACGAGGAGCCGCGGCTGTCGTTGCGGTAGAAGCCGGAGCCCTTGAAGACGATGCCGACGGCCGAGAACACCTTCTTCAGGCGGCCCTGGCAGTTCGGGCACTCGGTCAGGGCGTCGTCGGTGAACTTCTGCACCGCCTCGAGGCCCTCGCCGCACTCGGTGCACTGGTACTGGTACGTCGGCACTGTCTTCCTCCTGGCACTCTCACTCGATGAGTGCTAACGACGGTCCATAGTGACGTATTCCGTCGGTTCAGTCCACTGCGACGGGATCGCGGTGACCGACGCCACGCGCGACGGTGCGCTCGCGCGGGTGCGCCGCCAGCCGCGAACGCGACGCCAGCAGGGTCACCAGAGCCAGCACCGTACCGGCCATCGGGACCAGGAATCCGGCGCCGCCCCACAAGCGGTCCTCCAACTGCCCGGCGACCGTGACGGCCGCCGCCTGGCCGAGCGCGACGGCACCGGTCAGCCAGGTGAACGCCTCGGTGCGGGCGCCCGCCGGGACCAGGCTCTCCACCAGCGTGTAGCCGGTGATCAGGGCCGGTGCGATGCACATGCCGACCAGGAGGCCGAGCGCGGCCAGCAGCAGGGCCGAATGGGCGGTCCACAGGGCGGACGCGGTCAGCGCGAGCGCCGCGTAACCGATCACCAGGCGCCGCTGCGGGGAGACCTTCCAGACGATGGCGCCGCAGACGATGCCGGAGATCATGTTTCCCGCGGCGAAGACGCCGTACAGGACGCCGTTCAGTCCGGGCTCGCCGATCGACTCGGTGAACGCGGCCAGCGAGACCTGCATGCCGCCGAAGACGGAACCGATGCCCAGGAACGTCACGATCAGCACCCGCACACCGGGGACGCGCAGCGCGGAGACACGCTCCACGCGCGTGTGCCCGTCCCGGCCCGCCGCGGGCTGCGTGCCCTTCTGCGCGGCGAACAGCAGACCGCCGACCAGGGTCAGCCCGGCCTCGGTGAGCAGACCCGCGGCCGGGTCGACCGTCGTGCACAGGGCCGTGGCCAGCAGGGGCCGACGACGAACGTGAACTCGTCGGTGACGGACTCGAAGGCCGCCGCCGTGGTCAGCAGCGGGGAGCCCTTCAGCCGCACGCCCCAGCGGGCCCGCACCATGGGCCCGACCTGCGGCACCGAGGCACCCGTCGGCACGGCGGCGGCGAACAGCGCCCACAGCGGCGCGTCGGACAGCGCCAGCGCGGTGAGGGCCAGTCCGGCCGCCGTGTGCACCAGGACGCCGGGCACCAGGACGGCACGCTGGCCGTGACGGTCGGCGAGACGGCCGCTGTACGGCGCGAACAGCGCCATGGAGACACCGGTGACGGCGGCCACGGCGCCGGCCGCGCCGTACGAGCCGGTGGTGTGCTGCACCAGCAGCACGATGGAGAGGGTGAGCATCGCGAACGGCTGGCGTGCCGCGAAGCCGGGGAGGAGGAACGTCCACGCGCCGCGCGTGCGCAGCAGCCGGCCGTATCCCGGGCGGGAGGCGGCCGTCGAGTCCTTCGACGGGGTGACCGTGGATGCCACGGCCCGTGCCTTTCTGCCACCTGGTAGCGGCCCGCGCGTAGGACGCGGGGGCGCCGAGAGCTGTCCTCTTGCGCTGACTGCGGTAGATACCGGGGCCACAGCTCAGGGCGTTCCGGCCGCCATACGGTCGCGCCAGCTCTGCGTCAGGCAGAGTTGGTTCGATCTGGGGGTCGTCCGCATCGTACAGGGATCACCCCGGGTCCGGTGTGAGGACGGGCACGCCCTCAGCCTCCACCGGAGTTCCCCTCGGTGCCCAGCCAGCCGGCCAGCTTGCCGCCCTGGCCCACCGCGCGCAGGCGCCGTTCGGCGGCGTCCCGTACCGGGTCGGTGGCGACGACGAGCAGTTCGTCCCCGCGCCGCAGCGTCGTCGCGGGCTGCGGCACGAACGACGTCCCCTCGCGTACGACGAGGGTGACGGCGGCGCCCGCGGGCAGCCGCAGCTCGCCGACCTCCACGCCGTGCATCCGGGAGCCGGCCGGGATGGCGACGGACAGCAGATGGCCGCGCAGCCGCTCCAGGGGCGCCGACTCGATGCCGAGGTCGGCGGCGGTGTCCCGGCCGAGGCGCAGCTTGCGGGCCAGCCACGGCAGCGTCGGGCCCTGGATGAGGGTGTAGACGACGACCAGGACGAAGACGATGTTGAAGATCTTCTCGCTGCCGTCGACGCCCTGCACCATCGGGATCGTCGCGAGGATGATGGGCACGGCGCCGCGCAGCCCCGCCCAGGACATCAGCGTCTGCTCCTGCCAGGGCACCCGGAACGGCATCAGGCACACCACGACGCTGAGCGGGCGGGCCACCATGGTGAGCGCCAGCCCGATGACCAGGGCGGGCACGATGTCGTCGCCCAGTTCGTGCGGGGTGACGAGCAGGCCGAGCAGGACGAACATGCCGATCTGGGCGAGCCAGCCGAGCCCCTCGGCGAAGCCGCGCGTGGCGGGCCAGTGCGGCAGTTTGGCGTTGCCGAGCACCATGGAGGCCAGGTAGACGGCGAGGAAGCCGCTGCCGTGGGCGAGGGCGCCGGCGGCGTAGGCGGTGACGGCGATGGCCATGACGGCGATCGGGTAGAGGCCGGACGCGGGCAGCGCCACGTGCCGCAGTCCCCAGGAGCCGAGCCAGCCGACGGCGAGCCCGATGGCGGCGCCGATGGCCAGCTCCAGGACTATCTCGCCGAACAGCACGTACCAGTGCTCGATCGGTCCGGCCGAGGAGAAGGCGACGACGAGGATGACGACGGGAGCGTCGTTGAAACCGGACTCCGCCTCCAGTGTCCCGGTCACCCGCGTGGGGAGCGGAATCCTCCGCAGCACCGAGAAGACGGCCGCCGCGTCCGTCGACGACACCACCGCGCCGATGATCAGCGCCTGCCGCCACTCCAGCCCGACCAGGAAGTGCGCCGCCGAAGCCGTCACGCCGACGCTCACCGCGACACCGGTCAGGGCCAGCGCGGAGGCGGCCGGCAGGATCGGTCTCACCTCTTTCCACTTCGTGCCCAGACCGCCCTCGGCGAGGATCACGACCAGGGCCGCGTAGCCGATGACCTGGGTCAGTTCGGCGCTGTCGAACTGGATGTCGCCGATGCCGTCCTGGCCCATGGCGATGCCGATGCCCAGATAGACGAGCAGGCTGGGGAGCCCGCTGCGTGAGGAGATCCGGACCGCCGCGACGGCGACGAGCAGCACGATCGAGCAGACGAGCAGGAGCTGGTTGAGGTGGTGGACAGTCAGCGGCCGTTCCCTTCCCTGACCCAGGCGCACTCGCGCGTGAGCTCACGTACATCGCTTGCGATCCACCGCTTCCGCGGCAAACTACTTCGTTACCTTACCTAACTCTTGACGCGTTCTTGACGCTCGAGGCGGCATGATCGAACGTCCGTCCGGGCTGGTTCCCTACTCCGCGTCAAGTGCCGCGGGGTCCTGCGCCTATCGTTGCTCCAGCGCTCAGTTAAAAGCACAGCCCGACCTGCCGCTCGCGTTAGGACAGCAAGGACAGCGATGCCCACCGACACCACCGCCTCCACGGGTCAGCAGGCCGGCGCCTCCGCGGAGCAGCAGCCCGGCAAGTCCGGCAGGAAGAAGGGGCGCAGAGCGAAACTGCTCCTGATCGTCCTGGTGCTGGCCCTGATCGGCGGCCTCGCCTACGGGGGCTACTGGACGGTCAGCACCGTGCGCGCCTCCTTCCCGCAGACCAGTGGCTCGGTCACCCTCCCGGGGCTGGCCGGACCCGTCGACGTCAAACAGGACGGCCACGGCATCCCGCAGATCTACGCCTCCTCCGAAGAGGACCTGTTCATGGCGCAGGGCTATGTCCAGGCGCAGGACCGGTTCTACGAGATGGACGTGCGCCGGCACATGACCTCCGGCCGGCTCTCCGAGATGTTCGGGGCGGGCCAGGTCGACAACGACGAGGTCCTGCGCACCCTGGGCTGGGACCGGGTCGCGAAGGAGGAGTACGACAAGAAGCTCTCCCCGCCACGAAGAAGTACCTCCAGGCGTACGCCAAGGGGTCAACGCCTATCTGGTGGGCAAGGAGGGCAAGGAGATCTCGCTGGAGTACGCGGCGCTGGGCTTCGAGAACGACTACAAGCCCGGCGCGTGGACCCCGGTCGACTCCGTGGCCTGGCTGAAGGCGATGGCCTGGGACCTGCGCGGCAACATGCAGGACGAGATCGACCGCGCGCTGATGACCAGCCGCCTCGGCCCGAAGCAGATCGCCGACCTGTATCCGGCCTACCCGTACGGCCGGAACAAGCCGGTGGTCCAGGAGGGCCAGTACGACCAGATCACCGGGGCGTACCAGCAGGGCGAGAGCACGGACGGTACGGGAACGGGCACCGGGACCGGGACCGGTACGGAGACCGGCATCGGTACGGAGACGGGCACGGGGACCGGTACGGGTACGGAGACGGGCACGGGGACCGGTACGGGTACGGAGACGGGCACGGGGACCGGTACGGGCACAGGCACCGGCACCGGCCTGGAGAGCCAGCTCACCGGCCTCCAGCAGGTCCTCCAGGACCTCCCCACCGCCGTCGGCGTCAACGGCGACGGCATCGGCTCCAACTCCTGGGTGGTCGCGGGCGAGCACACCATCACCGGCAAGCCGCTGCTCGCCAACGACCCGCACCTGTCGGCCTCGCTGCCGTCCGTCTGGTACCAGATGGGCCTGCACTGCCGTGAGGTCTCCGCCGAGTGCCAGTACGACGTCACCGGCTACACCTTCGCGGGCATGCCCGGCGTGATAATCGGTCACAACCAGGACATCGGCTGGGGCCTGACCAACTCCGGCGTCGACGTCACCGATCTCTACCTGGAGAAGATCACCGGCGACGGCTACCAGTACGACGGCAAGGTGGTGCCGTTCAAGACGCGCGAGGAGACCATCGAGGTCGCCGGCGGCAAGGCGCGGAAGATCGTCGTACGGGAGACCAACAACGGTCCGCTGCTCTCCGACCGTTCCAGCGATCTCGTCAAGACCGGCAAGAAGGCCGCCGTCGACACCGCCGCCCCCGACCGGGGCGACGGCTACGGTGTCGCGCTGCGCTGGACCGCCCTGGACGCCGGCCGCACCATGGACTCCGTCTTCGCGATCAACCGCGCGAAGGACTGGGACGACTTCCGTGAGGCGGCCACCCTGTTCGAGGTGCCCTCGCAGAACCTGGTCTTCGCGGACACCAAGGGCGACATCGGCTACACCCTCCCGGGGAAGATCCCCACCCGCGCGGAGAACCACGACGGTTCCCTCCCCGCCCCCGGCTGGGACCCCGGCTACGAGTGGACCGGCTGGATCGAGCAGGGCGCCCTGCCCTACGAGCACAACCCGGACCGCGGCTACATCGTCACCGCCAACCAGGCCGTCGTCGGCGAGGACTACCCGTACACGCTGACCACCGACTGGGGTTACGGCGCCCGCAGCCAGCGGATCACCGACCTGATCAAGTCGAAGATCAAGGACGGCGGCAAGATCTCCACCGACGACATGCGCCAGATGCAGCTGGACAACTTCAGCTCCATCGCGCAGACGCTGGTGCCCGAGCTGATCAAGATCGACACCGAGGACAAGGACGTCCGCGAGGCGCAGAAGCTGCTGGAGGGCTGGGACTACACCCAGGACGCCGACTCGGCGGCCGCCGCGTACTTCAACTCCGTGTGGCGCAACATCCTCAAGCTCTCCTTCGGGCACAAGCTGCCCAAGGAACTGCGGGTCAAGGGCCAGTGCCTGTGGGTCGACCCGGTCAACACCACCGGGCCCGCCGACCAGGCGGACAAGGTCCGCGAGTGCGGCCAGCGCGCCGCCGGCCAGGCGCAGCCCGACGGCGGCGACCGCTGGTTCGAGGTGGTCCGCAAGCTGATGGACAAGGAGGACAGCTCCTGGTGGAAGACGCCCAAGGCGGGCACGCGTCCCGCCGCGGACAACCGTGACGAGCTGTTCAAGCGCGCCCTGATCGACGCCCGCTGGGAGCTGACCGCCAAGCTCGGCAAGGACATCGACTCCTGGAGCTGGGGCCGGCTGCACCGCCTGTTCCTGGAGAACCAGACGCTCGGCACCGAGGGCCCGGACTTCCTCCAGTACATGCTCAACCGCGGCCCGTGGAAGCTCGGCGGCGGCGAGTCCACCGTCAACGCGACCGGCTGGAACGCCGCCGGCGGCTACGACGTCGTGTGGGTGCCGTCCATGCGGATGGTGGTCAACCTCGGCGACCTCGACAAGTCCCGCTGGATCAACCTCACCGGCGCCTCCGGGCACGCCTACAGCGCCCACTACGTCGACCAGACGGAGAAGTGGGCCGCAGGCGAGTTGCTGGAGTGGTCGTACTCGCGGAAGGCGGTCGAGGACAGCACAAGCGACACGCTGGAGCTGAAGCCCTGACCCCGGCCCCGACTGCCGGAAGCGGCCTCCACGCACCCGCGTGGGGGCCGCTTTCGCGTGTGTGCGCGGGCCCGGCGGGCCGGTGTCGTGCCGCGTCCGCGCGGGCTCAGCGGAAGCGTCGTACCCCCGACGGGGTCACCACCGCGTGCACCGGCCGGTCGTGGGGTTCCTCCGGGACCCGCTCGACCACCTCGGTGTCGTACAGCAGCACCACCAGGGCCGGGTGCGCGCCCGCGCGGTCGAGGCGGGCGAGGACCCGGTCGTAGGAGCCGCCGCCGCGGCCGAGACGCATGCCGCGCGTGTCGACGGCGAGGCCCGGCAGCAGCACGACGTCCGCCTCCGTGACCGCTTCGGGCCCCAGCCGCGGCCCCCGGGTTCGAGGAGGGCCATTTTTCCGCCATGTCGCACGCGTGTGAGCGAGCCCTCGCCCTCGTACGCGCCCCAGTCCAGGTCGTTGTCGGGCAGCAGTACGGGCAGCAGGACGCGGGTGCCCCGCGCGTGGAGCGTGTCGAGGAGTGCGAGGGTGCCGGGTTCGCTGCCCACGGAGACGTACGCCACGACCGTGCGCGCGTGGGCCAGTTCGGGCAGTCCGAGTGCCCGCCGGACCAGCGCGGCCGCGGACTCCCGTACGTCATCGGCTGTCAGCCCGCCGCGCACCGTGAGGATGCTCCGGCGCCATGCGCGCTTGTCAGAGTCGTCGGCGCGTTCGTCGTGTTTCAAGTCCGTCCCCGTACCCGTCGCAATGTGCTCATATGAGCCGTTATTCATCGGAGCCTCAGAATCCCTGCAAAGGGGCCCGATATGGTGGCGGGCATGTCACAGTCACACCCTCGGATCAGCAAGGCTGTCATCCCCGCAGCCGGTCTCGGCACCCGGTTCCTGCCGGCCACCAAGGCCACTCCCAAGGAGATGCTGCCGGTCGTCGACAAGCCGGCGATCCAGTACGTGGTCGAAGAGGCCGTCTCCGCCGGCCTGGACGACGTCCTCATGGTCACCGGCCGCAACAAGCGTCCCCTGGAGGACCATTTCGACCGCAATTATGAACTGGAGTCGGCCCTCCAGAAGAAGGGCGACGCGGGCCGCCTCGCCAAGGTCCAGGAGTCCAGCGACCTGGCCACCATGCACTACGTCCGCCAGGGCGACCCCAAGGGCCTCGGCCACGCCGTGCTGTGCGCCGCCCCGCACGTGGGCGACGAGCCCTTCGCCGTCCTCCTCGGCGACGACCTGATCGACCCGCGCGACCCCTGCTCCAGCGCATGATCGAGGTCCAGCAGCAGCACGGCGGCAGCGTCGTCGCGCTCATGGAGGTGGCCCCCGAGCAGATCCACCTCTACGGCTCCGCCGCCGTCGAGATCACCGAGGACTCCGACGTCGTCAAGGTCAGCGGCCTCGTCGAGAAGCCCGCCGCCGAGGACGCGCCGTCCCACTACGCCATCATCGGCCGCTACGTCCTCGACCCGGCCGTCTTCGGCATACTGCGCCGGACCGAGCCCGGCCGCGGCGGCGAGATCCAGCTCACCGACGCCCTCCAGCAGCTCGCGGCCGACGAGAAGGCCGGCGGCCCGGTGCACGGCGTCGTCTTCGAGGGCCGCCGCTATGACACCGGCGACCGCGGCGACTACCTGCGTGCCATTGTCCGGCTCGCGTGCGAACGTGAGGACCTGGGCCCGGACTTCCGGACCTGGCTCCAGCGATACGTCACCGAGGAGATGCAGCAACGTTGAGCACCGCCGCGCCCCGCACCGCAGGCCCGGACCACCTCTGGTCGGTCGACGAGCACCTGGACGACATCCTCGCGACCGTCCGGCCCCTCGAACCCATCGAGCTGAACCTCCTCGACGCCCAGGGCTGCGTCCTCGTCGAGGACGTCACGGTCCCGGTCTCCCTGCCCCCGTTCGACAACAGCTCCATGGACGGGTACGCGGTGCGGGTCGCGGACGTCGCCGGCGCGAGCGAGCGGTACCCGGCGGCCCTCGAGGTCGTCGGGGACGTCGCCGCCGGCGCGGCCGACCTCCTCCACGTCGGCCCCGGCCAGGCCGCCCGCATCATGACCGGCGCCCCGCTCCCGCCCGGCGCCGAGACCGTCGTCCCCGTCGAGTGGACCGACGGCGGGCTCGGCGAGGGCCCGGCCACCGGGATGCGCGCCGGCAGTCTGGCCCCCGAGGGCGCCACCGGGCAGGTGAACGTGTACCGCCCGGCCGAGGCACGCGCCCACGTGCGCGCCCAGGGCAGCGACGTCAGGGCCGGCGACCGCGCCCTGGAGGCCGGCACCGTGCTCGGCCCGCCGCAGATCTCCCTGCTCGCCGCGATCGGCCGGGGCACCGTACGGGTGCGTCCGCGCCCGCGCGTGGTGGTGCTCTCCACCGGCAGCGAACTCGTCCAGCCCGACGAGGAACTGCGGTCCGGCCAGATCTACGACTCCAACAGCTTCGCCCTCACCGCCGCCGCGCGGGACGCCGGCGCGATCGCCTACCGCGTGGGCGCCGTCGCCGACGACGCGGCGACCCTGCGGGACACCATCGAGGACCAACTGGTGCGCGCCGACCTGATGGTCACCACCGGCGGGGTGAGCGTCGGGGCGTACGACGTCGTCAAGGAGGCGCTGTCGTACGCCGCGGACGAGGACGAGCCCGGCAGCGGCGTCGAGTTCCGCAAGCTCGCCATGCAGCCGGGCAAGCCCCAGGGCTTCGGCTCCATCGGCCCCGACCACACCCCGCTGCTGGCCCTTCCGGGCAACCCGGTCTCCAGTTACGTCTCCTTCGAGATGTTCGTCCGCCCCGCCATCCGCACCCTGATGGGGCTCACGGACATCCACCGGCCGAGGGTGCGCGCGAAGCTCACCGGGGACCGGGAACTGACCTCGCCGAGGGGCCGCCGCCAGTTCCTGCGCGGCCGGTACGCCGACGGCGCCGTGACCCCGGTCGGCGGCGCGGGATCCCACCTCGTCGCCGCCCTCGCGCAGGCGAACGCCCTGATCGTCGTCCCCGAGGACGCCCAGTCCGTCGCACCCGGCGCGGAGGTCGACGTGGTCCTGCTCGGCTGAGCACGCGCGGTTGGCGGTACCGTGTCGCGCACAGCAGGCCCGCGCGCCGCACCGCGCCGGGCCAGGACCGGGAGCGCCACACGATCATGACCGTGCCTTCCCGGGGGACACCCCGGACCCTCCGACCAGTCCCGCCTGACCCACATCGACGAGGCGGGCGCCGCGCGCATGGTCGACGTGTCCGGCAAGGCCGTGACCGCGCGCACCGCGCGGGCGACCGGCCGCGTTCTCGTCTCCCCGCGCGTGATCGAGCTGCTGCGCGGCGAGGGCGTACCCAAGGGCGACGCCCTGGCCACCGCGCGCATCGCGGGCATCATGGGCGCCAAACGCACCCCGATCTGATCCCGCTGTGTCACCCGTTGTCGGTGTCCGGTGTGAAACTGGAGCTGTCGGTCGCGGACGACGCCGTGGAGATCGCGGCGACCGTGCGGACGACGGACCGTACGGGTGTCGAGATGGAGGCGCTCACCGCGGTCTCCGTCGCCGCGCTCACCGTGATCGACATGATCAAGGCGGTCGACAAGGAGGCGGTCATCACGGACGTGCGGGTCGAGGAGAAGACGGGCGGCGCGTCGGGCGACTGGAGCCGGGCATGACACTCGACACGACCGTCGGCGGCGCGCTGGTCGCGCCGTACAGCGCGCTGGTCGTCACCGCCTCCAACCGGGCCGCCGCGGGCGTCTACGAGGACAAGGGCGGCCCGCTGATCGCGGACGGGCTGCGGCGCTTCGGCTTCGCGGCCGACGGCCCCCAGGTGGTCCCCGACGGCGACCCCGTGGAGGCCGTCCTCCGCGCGGGCGTGGAAGCCGGTTACGACGTCATCGTCACCACCGGCGGCACCGGCGTCTCACCCACCGACCGCACCCCGAGGCGACCCGCCGGGTCATCGACCAGGAGGTCCCCGGCATCGCGGAGGCCATCCGCGCGTACGGCCGCGACAAGGTGCCCACCGCCGCCCTCTCCCGGGGCCTCGCGGGCATCGCGAACGGCACGCTGATCGTCAACCTGCCCGGGTCCAGCGGCGGGGTGAGGACGGACTGGCCGTCCTGGAGCCGCTGCTGAAGCACGCCGTCGACCAGTTGCGCGGCGGGGACCACCCGAGACCGGGTGCCACCGGCGGGGTGCGAGCTGAACAGCCCTCACTGGCCGGCCGTGCTGGTGGACGGCGACATCGTCCTCCGGCCCATAAGGCTGCGCGACCAGAAGGCCTGGCGCGAGGTCAACCGGCGCAACCGCGACTGGCTGCGGCCCTGGGAGGCGACGATCCCGCCGCCCACGCCCAGCGGCCCGGTCACCCACCGGCCGACCTACCGTCAGATGGTCCGCCATCTGCGGGCGGAGGCGAACGCGGGCCGGATGCTGCCGTTCGTCATCGAGTACCAGGGCCGTCTCGTCGGCCAGTTGACGGTCGCCGGGATCACCTGGGGCTCGATGTGCTCGGGCCACGTCGGCTACTGGGTGGACGAGGCGGTGGCCGGCCGGGGCGTGGTGCCGACGGCCGTGGCGATGGTCGTGGACCACTGTTTCCGCACAGTCGGACTGCATCGCGTCGAGGTCTGCATTCGCCCCGAGAACGCGCCGAGCCGCCGGGTCGTGGAAAAACTCGGATTCCGCGAGGAGGGGCTGCGCCCCGATATCTGCACATCGACGGAGCCTGGCGCGACCATCTCGTCTTCGCGCTCACGGCGGAGGAGGCGGCCGACGGTCTGCTCGCCCGCTGGCACCGGGCACGCTCCCAGGAGCGGTCCGGCCACGAGCTGCCGGGACGTGAGCGACACCACCCGGGAATCCCGCACGGACCGGGAAATTGAATAAATGTTCGAATTCCCTCCGGGGGCGACTGTCTTCACGCGTGGAATTTCCGGGCCCAAACGGATGTTTGATCGCACCGATCAGAAGAAAAGTTAGAAATATCAGCCAGATCGTGCGACACACCGGCCCAATTGGCGGATGGCCCCGTGCAAACCCCTCTACCGTGTGAGACGTGAGCAGCAGCGGCCTCATCTACGCAGTCATCGTCGGGGCCTGGGCCGCCTACTTGGTGCCGATGTGGCTCCGTAGGCAGGACGAGCTGAACGAGGCCCGTCCGACGGAACGCTTCAGCACCGCCATCCGATTGCTGTCCGGACGGGCGGGCATGGAGCGCCGGTACGCCAAGGACCTGCGGGCGCGCTCCGCCGACGAGGGGAGTACGACGTCCACGACCCGGACGCGGTCACCGACTCGGTGGACGTCCGGGCCTTCGCCGTGTCCCGGACCCGTCCAGAGCCCCAGGCACCGGTACCGCCGGCCCTCGCGGAGCGGCCCGAACCGGCGTCCGCGCGGCCCCGCGCGAGCGCGCGGAACGGCGGGTGCCCGAACCGGCCCCCGCGCGGGAGCGCGTTCCGGACGCCCGCGGCGGATCGGACGCCCAGCGGGCCCGGGCTGCGCAGGCCGCCGCCGCGCGCACCCAGCGCTCCAAGGCGCTCGCCCGCCGCCGGCGCACCACCACGATGCTCTTCGCCGCGTTCACGCTCGGCGCGGTCGCCGCGGCCGTCGGCGGACTGGCCTTCCTGTGGGTGCCCGCCGTGCCGGCCGTACTGCTGAGCGCGTACATCGTCTACCTCCGCTCCCAGGAGCGCCGCCGCTTCGCCTACCAGATGGACCGCCGTCAGGCCGAGGCCGCGGCGCAGCGACTGCGGGAGCGGGAACGCCCGCCGCGCCGCCGCCCGTCCGTCGAGGACGCCGACGCGGACGAACCGGAGGGCCCGGAAGCCGGCGTCGTCACCGACCCGGACCTGACCGCGCTCGCCGCGGACCGGCGCGCCCTCGTCGAGCAGACCGACCACGCCGAGTGGGTCGACCAGCAGCGCGAGCGCCGGCGGCGCCCGGGCAGGGCGGCGACAGCTGGGACCCGGTCCCGGTGCCGCTGCCCACGTATGTGACGGCCCCGGTCGCCCCGCGCGCGACGGGTGACGTGGATCTGGGCGCCCCGGACGCCTGGAGCTCCGCCCGCTCCAGCGCCGTACCGGCGGACGAGGCGCAGGCCCCGGCGGACGAGGCGGAACCGGACCCGGCGGCCCCCGCCGACGGCACCCGCACCGACGCACGCCGCGCGGCCTCCGCCCGCCGCTCCCGCGAACGCGGCCGCACCCCTCTTCGACCAGTACGAGGACGGCGACCGCCCGAAGGCCGCCAACGAGTAGCGCCAGGCCAACGGATTTCCGAGCACCCCGATCGGGATGCTAAAGTTTCACTCGTTGCAAGGGCCTGTGGCGCAGTCTGGTAGCGCACCTCGTTCGCATCGAGGGGGTCTGGGGTTCAAATCCCCACAGGTCCACGCACGACTGTCCCCGAGTCAGCTCGGGAATGGTTGACAAGATCCCGCCGATCTTCTTGATCGGTCGGGATCTTTGTCGTTTCCGGGGCTGTGGTGGATGGTGAGGGCTGGTTCCGGTCCCGTTGCTCAGCTGGTCGGGCGCGCGTCCGCCATGGCTTCGGCGTAGCGGGCGAGTGAGCTGTTGTAGCAGGGCAGGTGGCGGGAGAGTGCGCCGAGGGCGAGTGCCGCGGCCTCCCGTTCGCGTCCGAGGTCGACGAAGGTCAGGGCGAGGAACGCGGTGACGGCGTCGTCGAGGTGGTCCGACGTCTTCTCGCGCTCCGCGAGCAGCAGGTCGGCGCCGGCCTGCGGGCGGCCGAGGGCGCGCAGCGTACTCGCGAGCTGGATGACCGCCTGCCGTCGGCGATCGCCGTCCAGGCCGCCGTCCAGCGCCTGCCGGTAGAGAAGAACGGCCTGCTCGCCCAGGTCGGTCGCGTCACAGGCGGACGCGAGCTCGAACGCGGCGACGGCGTGCCCGTCCGGCAGTTCGCCGGTCAGTGTCCTCATCCTCGAGCGGAACTCCGCCGGGTCGCAGTCGTCGAAGGCGGTCCACAGGGCGGCGCACCGTCGTTCCCACTCCGCCGTGATGTTCATGGTCATCGGCTCAGCTTCGCAGACAGGGTCGGCCGCCGGAACACAGCACGAAGCCCCGGCCGGGATCACCGGCCGGGGCTTGTGGGGTGGGTCAGGCGAGGGTCCACTTCTGGTTGGTGGCGCCCGTGCAGGTCCAGATCTGCAGGGGGTGCCGTCGGCGGCGGAACCGCCCTTGGCGTCCAGGCACTTGTCCGCGCCGACGTTGGTCAGGTCGCGGGCGGACGTGTGGACCCACTGCTGGGCCTTGGAGCCGTTGCAGGTGTAGAGCTGTACGGCGGCGCCGTCGGCGGTGGAGCCGCCGCGGACGTCGAGGCACTTGCCGAGGGCGCGTACGGTGCCGTCGCCGCCCAGCGTCCACTTCTGCGCGTCGACGCCGGTGCAGTCGTGCAGCTGGATCGGGGTCTGGTCCGCGCTGGAGGCGCCGGCGACGTCCGCGCACATGCCGCCGATGCCCTTGAGGGCGCCGGTCCGGGTGGTGCCGCCGCCGTTGTCGGGGAGTTGCCGGAGGCGGAGACGCGTACGTAGTCGATCACCATCGACTGCGGGAACGCGGTGGCGCCGTTCGGGCTGCCGGGCCAGTCGCCGCCGACGGCGAGGTTGAGGATGAGGAAGAACGGGTGGTCGTACACCCACTTCCTGCCGCCCAGGTCGGCGGGGTGCGGGTCTGGTACGTGGTGCCGTCGACGGACCAGGTGATCTTCTCGGGGCTCCAGTCGACCGCGAAGACGTGGAAGCCGTCGGCGAAGGCCGCGCCGTTCGGGAGCGAGTACGCGGAACCGATGCCGCCGCCACCGGAGTAGCCGGGGCCGTGAATGGTGCCGTGGACGGTGTTGGGCTCGTAACCGACGTTCTCCATGATGTCGATCTCACCGCTGTTCGGCCAGCCGGCCGAGCCCAGGTCGTCGCCGAGCATCCAGAACGCGGGCCACATGCCCTGACCGCGGGGCACCTTGATCCGCGCCTCGAAGTGGCCGTAGGCCTGGGTGAAGGTCTTGGCGGTGTTCAGCCGGGCGGAGGTGTACTGGCAGGCGCCGTACCAGCACTGGAGCCCGGGGTCGGTGTTCTTGCGGGCGGTGATGACGAGGTTGCCGTTGCCGTCGAGGGCGGCGTTGTCCCTGCTGTCGCGGTAGTACTGCAACTCGTGGTTGCCGTTGCCGCTGCCGCCGTTCTCGAACGTCCACTTGCGGGAGTCCGGGGCGCTGCCGGCCGGGCCGTCGAACTCGTCGGACCAGTTCACGGCGTTGGCGGTGGCGGCGCTCGCCTGAGAGGCGGACGGACCGGTGGAGAGGAAGGCGAAGGCGGCGACGACCGCGGTGGACACCAGCAGGACGGACCCGCCGAGCGACCACCGCCGTGCGCGGTGAGCTGCCATCAATGAACACACCCTGTCTTGGGGAAGTCCCGTGGGGGAAGGGGGTTGGGGAATTCCCGATGCTACGGAGAGTTTATGACGCGACCAACTGCCCGGTTTGCTCCGTAAGTAGGCCTGACCTGGGGCTACTTGACGCCATAACGCCGTGCGGAGATCGCTTAATGGGCGTTTAAGACCGGCTTAAGTGAGCGGAGGGGAACGGGCCGGCGCATCGCGGTCGGCAGGCCTTCCGCGCGATCCGGGAAATGGGATGATCCCGCCCAAGGGGTTGGCTGACGCTTCTCGGGGGATCGAATGAGCGGGGACGGGCCGCAGGGGAACAGGGGCGCGCGGAACGCGTCGGACCGTACGCCATCGAGCGCGTCCTCGGCGAGGGCGGCATGGGGACCGTGTACCTGGCCCGATCGCGGGGCGGGCGGGCCGTCGCGGTGAAGGTCGCCCGGAGCGAATTCGCCGCCGACCCCGACTTCCTCGCCCGGTTCCGTGCCGAGGTGACCGCGGCACGCGCGGTCGGCGGCTTCCACACGGCGCCGGTCGTCGACGCGGACCCGGACGCGAACCCGCCCTGGCTGGCGACGGCCTATGTGCCGGGGCCGACGCTCGCCGAACGCATCCGGACGCAAGCGCCCATGGACGCGAGGAGCTGAAGGCGCTCGGCGCGGCGCTCGCGGAGGCCCTCGAAGCCATCCACGACTGCGGTCTGGTCCACCGTGACCTGAAGCCCGGCAACATCATCATGGCCGAGGACGGCCCCCGTGTCCTCGACTTCGGGATCGCGCGGGCGGCCGAGTCCACCCGCCTGACCGCGACCGGCCACGCCTTCGGCACACCGGGTTTCCTCGCGCCCGAGCAGGCGATGGGCACCGACGTCACGGGCGCGGCGGACATGTTCGCGCTGGGCGCGGTCCTCGTGGCGGCGGCGGGCGGCAGCGCGTTCGGGGAGGCACGCCGATGGGGCTGATGTACCGGTCCGTGCACGAGCCGCCCGACCTGAGCGCCGTCCCGCCGGAGCTGCGCGAACTGGTCGCGTCCTGCCTGGCCAAGGAACCGGATCGGCGTCCGAGTCCGACACGGTTCCTGGATCTCCTCGACGAGTCGGCGGACCCGGAGGCCGCGACGTCGTATCCTCTTGCGCCTCCGCACCCGCCCTCGGCTCCACCGCCGGACCTTCCCCTACGCGCCCCTGGTCGTCGACCGTGCGGCGGAGGCCGGCCGGGGCGTGGGGCGGATGGGGACGGTGAGGCGTTCGCCGCGGCGGACGTGGACTCCGGCATCGTGGTCGACAGCGACGGAGTGATGCTGACACTCCACGGACGCGGGCTACCGCCCGACCGGGCGGAGACCGGCGAGGACCTCGACCGGGACGGTGTCGAGATCGACTTCTCCTGGCCGGAGATCGCCGGCCTCGTCCACCGCACAGCCCGCCGTACCCGGCTGCACATCACGGTGACGCTGCACGACGGTTCGGTGTTCGAGAGCGAGATCAAGGCGCACCGGGCGGCCCGTGCCCAGGCCTGGAACCGTGACCTCGCCGCGGCGATCGCCCGGCATCGGCAGGGCTGACGGCCACGGCCGGCCGCAGCCGCGCCGCGCCCGTGGAAGAGGCCGTCCGGCCCTGACCCGAGGCCGGGATCAGAGGGTCTTCGCGTAGCAGAGGCTGTCCTCGTGGAAGCGGTAGTAGCCGAACTTCTCGCACGGGGTGTAGCCGCTGGAGCTGTACAGGGCTATGGCCTCCGGTTGCTTCGTGCCGGTTTCCAGGACCATGCGGGTACGGCCCGCCGTGCGGGCGTCCGACTCCAGGGCCGCCAGGATGCGGCGGGCCAGGCCCCGGCCCCGCATCTGGTCGATCACGTACATGCGCTTCAGCTCGGCATCGCCGTCCCGGTTGCCCTCCTCGTTGGCGTTCTGGACGCGCCAGCCGCCGGAGGCCACGGGGACACCGGCGTCGTCGTACGCGATGAGGTAGACGCCGTTCGGGGGACGGAAGTCGGCCGGGTCCATGGGGGTGGCGTCGCCGCCGTCGCCGTAGCGGATGCCGTACTCGGCCTGGACTTCGGCGTCGAGCTTCACGGCGTCGGGGTGGTCGTACGGGACCGGGCGGATTTCCATGCCGAATACCGTAAAACACGCCCGGACGCGGAGTGTCGTATCGTGCCCTGATGCTCACTGTGACCTCCGTCAACGTCAATGGTCTGCGGGCCGCCGCCAAGAAGGGCTTCGTGGAGTGGCTGGCCGGGACCTCCGCCGATGTGATCTGTCTGCAGGAGGTGCGGGCGGAGGCGAAGCAGTTGCCGGAGGGCGTGCGGGAGCCCGAGGGGTGGCATGTCGTGCACGCTCCCGCCGCCGCCAAGGGGCGTGCGGGGGTGTCCCTGTACTCGCGGCGTGCGCCCGAGCGCACACGGATCGGGTTCGGTTCGGACGAGTTCGACGACAGCGGGCGGTATGTGGAGATCGACCTGCCCGGTGTGACCGTCGCCTCGCTGTATCTGCCCTCGGGGAGGTCGGGACCGAGCGGCAGGACGAGAAGATCCGGTTCATGGACGAGTTCCTCGTCCATCTCAAGGAGCTGCGGGTGCGGGCCGCCGCCGAGGGGCGCGAGGTCGTCGTGTGCGGGGACTGGAACATCGCCCATGAGAAGGCCGACCTGAAGAACTGGCGCGGGAACACCAAGAACTCCGGCTTCCTGCCCGAGGAGCGGAGTGGCTGTCCCGCGTCCTCGCCGCGGACGACGGCGGGTACGTCGACGTCGTACGGGCGCTGCATCCGGATGTGGAGGGGCCGTACTCCTGGTGGTCCTACCGGGGCGGGCCTTCGACAACGACACCGGCTGGCGGATCGACCTCTCCGTCGCGACCCCGGGCTCGCCGCCCGCGCGGTGAAGGCCTACGTCGAGCGGGCCGCCACGCACGCCGAGCGGTGGTCGGACCACGCGCCGGTGACGGTGGTCTTCGACCGCTGAGGCGGGTCGGTCCCGGTCGCGCGGCCGCCGGTCGGTCCCGGTCGAGTGGCCGCGGGTCAGTCCCGGTCGCGGAGCCGCCGGTCCGTCTCGGTCGCGTGGCCGAGGGTTGGTCTCGGTCGCGGAGCCGCCGGTCGGTTTCGCTCGCGGAGCCGCAGGTCGGTCCCGGTCGCGCGGCCGCAGGTCAGTCCCGGTCGCGCAGTCGCCGGTCCAGTGCCAGGGAGAGTTCCGCGTCCACCACGCCGCGGGCCAGCGGGCGCAGGCGATGGAGTGCCTCCGCGGGGCGTGGCGGAGGATCAGGCCGGCGAAGAGGTCGGCCAGGGTGTCGGCGTGGGTGCGGACCTCCGCGCCGGTGCGGAGCACCTCCGCGAGCGGGATGCCCTCACGGACCAGCGCCGCCGACACCTCCAGCAGGCGCCGGCTGATGTGGACGATCTCCTCGCCGTCGACACCGACATAGCCGAGGTCCAGCGCCGCCGCGAGGTTCTCCGGGGTGACCTCGCCCGAGAAGTGGTCGGCGAGTTCCTCGGGAGTGAGGCGGACCGGGGTCTCCTCGGTGGGGGTGTCCATGCCGAGGAGGTCGCCCACGTCCCGGCCGTGGTCGAAGGCCTCGGCGAGCTCGGCTATCCCGTTCAGGGTGTGGCCGCGCTCCAGCAGTGCCGTGACCGTGCGCAGCCGGGCCAGATGCCGGTCGTCGTACCAGGCGATACGCCCCTCCCGGCGCGGTGGCGGGATCAGTCTGCGCTCGCGGTAGAACCGCAGGGTGCGCACGGTGATGCCGGCCAGCCGGGCCAGCTCGTCCATGCGGTACTCGCGTCGCGGTCCTGAAGTGTCCTCTGCCACGGCTGAAGCCTAGGGCGTACCGCCGGTAACTTTCCTCGCGTCACCCCTACCCATCAGTACGGCGCTGCTCTACCCTCCCATTGCGCCAGTGTTCACTGGCGGAGTTCTGGGCGACGCGTGGAGGCTTCGGGATGGCCGAGCACGAGCAGGCACAAGGGAACGAACACGTCCGCGTGGCGGTGGTCGGGTCGGGATTCGGCGGGCTCGGGGCCGCCGTGCGGCTGCGGCGCGAGGGAATCACCGACTTCGTCGTCCTGGAACGGGCGAGCGGCGTCGGCGGCACCTGGCGCGACAACAGCTATCCCGGCTGCGCCTGCGACGTACCGTCGCACCTCTACTCCTTCTCCTTCGCGCCCAACCCCGACTGGCCCCGCTCCTTCTCCGGGCAGGAGCACATCCGCGCGTACCTGGAGCACGTCACCGACACCTTCGGCCTGCGCCCGCACCTGCGCTTCGACTCGGAGGTGAAGCGGATGGTGTGGGACACCGAGCGGCTGCGCTGGGACATCGAGACCAGCAGCGGGAACCTCAGCGCGGACGTCGTCGTCTCCGCCACCGGCGCGCTCTCCGAGCCCAGACTGCCGGACATCCCCGGCCTGGACACCTTCCCCGGCAAGGTGTTCCACTCCGCCCGCTGGGACCACGACCACGACCTGCGGGGCGAGCGGGTCGCCATCGTCGGCACCGGCGCCTCCGCGATCCAGATCGTGCCGGCCGTCCAGCCCCTCGTCTCCCGGCTGACCCTCTTCCAGCGCACCCCCGCCTGGGTGCTGCCCCGCGTCGACCGGCCCATCAGCGGCGCCGAACGCGCCCTGCACCGCGCGCTGCCCTTCACCACCAGGCTGCGCCGCGGACTGCTGTGGGGCATCCGGGAGTTGCAGGTCCAGGCGTTCACCAAGCACCCCGGCGAACTCGGCTTCGTCGAGCAACTGGCCAAGCGCAACATGGCCCGCGCGATCAAGGACCCGGCCCTGCGCGCCAGGCTCACCCCCGACTACCGCATCGGCTGCAAGCGGATCCTGCTGTCGAGCACCTACTATCCGGCGCTCGCGCAGCCCAACGTCGACCTCGTCGCGAGCGGGCTGAGCGAGGTGCGCGGGTCGACCGTGGTCGGCGCCGACGGGACCGAGGCCGAGGTCGACGCGATCGTGTTCGGCACCGGGTTCCATGTCACCGACATGCCCATCGCCGAGCGGGTCGTCGGCGCGGAGGGCAGGACGCTCGCCGAGGCGTGGGCGGGCGGGATGCGGGCGCTGCGCGGTGCGGCCGCCGCCGGGTTCCCAAACTGGATGACGGTCATCGGGCCCAACACCGGACTGGGCAACTCCTCCATGATCCTGATGATCGAGTCCCAGCTGAACTACCTGGCCGACTACCTCCGCCAACTCGACGTCCTGGGCGGCCGGGTCGCCCTCGACGCCCGCCCCAGTGCCGTACGGGCCTGGAACCACCGGGTGCAGGAGCGGATGAAGCGCACGGTGTGGAACACCGGCGGCTGCACCAGCTGGTACCTCGACGCGAACGGACGCAACACCACCATCTGGCCCGGTACGACGAGTGAGTTCCGGCGCGAGACACGGCGCGTGGACCTCGCCGAGTACGCCGTCGTCCGCGGCGCCCCGGCGACCGGGCACATCCACTCCATGCCCGCCGTCGAGGAGAACGCATGAGCAGGACCGGACTCGAGGGAAGGGTCGCCGTCGTCACCGGAGCGGCGCGCGGTGTGGGGAGTTGCTGGCGCGCAAGCTCTCCGCGCGGGGCGTGAGGGTGGCGCTGGTCGGGCTGGAACCGGACGCGCTGAAGGACGTCTCCGCGCGGCTGCACAGCGACAGTGAGCACTGGTACGCCGACGTCACCGACCACGAGGCGATGGCCCGGGTCGCCGGTGAGGTCCGGGAGCGGTTCGGACGGGTCGACATCGTGGTCGCCAACGCCGGTGTGGCGACGGGCGGTCCGTTCGCCGAGTCCGATCCGGAGTCCTGGCGGCGGGTGATCGAGGTCAATCTGATCGGATCGGCCGTCACCGCACGGGCGTTCCTGCCGCTGCTCACCGAGAGCCGCGGCTATCTGCTGCAGATCGCGTCCCTCGCGGCGATCACCCCGCGCCGCTGATGACGGCGTACTGCGCCTCCAAGTCCGGTGTGGAGGCGTACGCGCACGCGTTGCGGGGTGAGGTCGGGCACCGGGGCGTGAAGGTGGGCGTCGGGTATCTGTCGTGGACCGACACCGACATGGTGCGCGGGGCCGATCAGGACGAGGTGATGCGGGAGTTGCGGCAGCGGCTGCCGTGGCCGGCGAACAAGACGTATCCGCTGGGCCCCGCCGTGGACCGGCTGGTGGACGGGATCGGGCGGCGCGCGAGCCATGTGTACGGGCAGTGGTGGCTGCGCGGGACGCAGGCCGTACGCGGGTATCTCCCGGCGGTCATCGGGGCGGTGGGGCAGCGGGAGATGCGCCGGTTCGGGGACCGGCTCACCGGTGTCCGCACGGGGTTGGTCGGGGCGGGCGGCAACGCCGATGAACAGCACCGGAACACGGTGCGTGACTGATCGACATGCGCCGGGTGAGGGCCCGTGTGAATCTGATCGGGCAAGTTCCCCCACCCCACCACGGGAGTGAACCCACATGGGTATGAAGGATCAGTTCCAGGAGAAGTCCGAGCAGTTCCAGCAGCAGGCCAAGCAGCGCGCCCAGCAGGGCCGGGAGCAGATGCAGGGCCGTGGCCGCCGCCGGGACGAGGAGGACCCGCAGCGTCAGCAGCGGGAGTCGGAGGACCACCTCGACCAGGACCACGACGCCTGACGTGGTGCGCTGAGAACGCCTGAACGCGTCATGCGCTGATGCGGAGGGGTGCCCCATGGCGAAGGGGGCACCCTTTCCTCATGTCCCGGGCGATGTCCGGGGCGCTGCCGGGGATGATGTCCGGGGCGGCAGCTTCGGCCGGGAGCGGTCGGGGACGCCGCGGTAGTTCGGGGGCGTGGCCGGCGGGTTGCTCTCCAGCAGCTCCAGCGCGAGCCGCACCGCGTCGTCGAGCACCGCGTACCGTCCCTCCGCCCAGTCGAGCGGGGTGCGCAGTGCCTCCAGGTCGGGCTCGACACCCTTGTTCTCCACGGACCAGCCGTACGACTCGAACCAGGCCGCGTTCATCGGCACCGTGATCACCGTGCCGTCGCCGAGTTGGTGCCGGCCGGTCATGCCGACCACACCGCCCCAGGTGCGCTGCCCCACCACCGGTCCCAGCCCGAGCAGTTTGAACGCGGCGGTGATCATGTCGCCGTCGGAGCTGGTCGCCTCGTCCGCGAGCGCGACGAGCGGTCCGCGCGGGGCGTTGGAGGCGTACGACACCGGCTGGGCGTCGCGGGTGAGGTCCCAGCCGATGATGGTGCGGGTCAGCTTCTCCACGACGAGTTCGCTGATGTTGCCGCCCGCGTTGCCGCGCACGTCCACGATCAGCGCGGGGCGGGACATCTCCATGCGCACGTCGCGGTTGAACTGAGCCCAGCCGGAGCCGCCCATGTCGGGGATGTGCAGATAGCCGCACTGTCCGTCGCTCAACTCCCGTACGACCTGTCGGCGTTTGGCCACCCAGTCCTGGTAGCGCAGCGGGGTCTCGTCGACGAGGGGACGACGGCGACCCGGCGGGGCGGGCCCGCGCCCTCGGCCGGGAGGAACGTCAGCTCCACCGTCGTACCGCCCGCTCCCGCGAGCAGCGGGTAGGGGCCGGTGACCGGGTCGACCGGGCGGCCGTCGACATGGGTGAGGACCGCGCCCTCGCGGATACCGGTGCCGGCCAGCGGGGAGCGGGCGCGGGAGTCGGAGGAGTCGCCGGGCAGGACGCGCCGCAGCGCCCAACCGCCTTCCCGGGGTTCCATGTTGACGCCGAGGAGGCCCTGGCGGCGCTGGTAGTGCGGGGGCCCTCGTTGCGGCGGGCGGCGGTGACGTAGGCGTGGGAGGTGCCGAGTTCGCCGAGGACCTCGCGCAGCAGATCGGCGAACTCGTCCGGGGAGGCGACCCGTTCGACCAGCGGCCGGTACTGCTCCAGGACCGCGTCCCAGTCGATGCCGCCCATGCCGGGTTCCCAGAAGTAGGCGCGGATCAGCCGCCCGGCCTCCGCGTACGCCTGACGCCACTCGGCGGCCGGGTCGGCCTCGTGCAGGATGCGGCGGGCGTCGATCCACACGGTGGAGTCGCTGTCGCCGGGCTCGGTGGCGGGGACGGCGCGCAGTTCGTCCTCGTCGACGACGACGAGCCGGGTGCCGTCGCCGCTGACCGCGAAGAAGTCCAGATGGTCGACGAGTTCGGACTTCTTCGCCTTGCCGACGCTGAAGTGCTCCAGGGTGGGCCGGCCGCTGAGGTCGCTGGGATTGGCGAAGGTCTCGCCGAGCGCCCCGGAGATCGGCCAGCGCAGCCACACCAGTCCGCAGCCCGCGACCGGGTACAGCCCCGAGTACTTGGACGCGGCGACCGGGAACAGGGCGACCCTGCTCTCCAGCCCCTCCGCCTCGACGGTCACCGCGGCGGCCTCCCCGCCCTCCTCCGCGTCCTCGACCTCGACCGGGTCGAGCCCCCGGCGGCCGGCCGGCCCTCGGGGTTCAGCGCGAACGGGGAAGGGGTCGCCGACGACAGCGGTACGAGGTAGGGGCGGCAGCCCAGCGGGAAGGACAGATCGCCGGTGTGCACGTCGTACACCGGGTCGAAGCCGCGCCAGGACAGGAAGGCGAGATAGCGGCCGTCCCGGGTGAAGACCGGATTCTCGTCCTCGAAGCGGCCGTTGGTGACGTCGATGACCGTACGGTCCTGGATCCGGGCGAGTTTGATCTGCCGCAGCGACCGCCCGATCCCCGGGTGGGACCAGGCCAGCCAGGCGCCGTCGGGGAGAAGGCGAGGTCGCGCACCGGCCCGTTGGGGGAGCGGACCAGCTCGGTGACCTCGCCCTGGCTCTCCTCGCCGGTGTCGATCAGGAGCAGCCTGCCGTCGTGCGCGGCGACGGCCAGCCGCTGCCCCTCCGGGTCGGCCACCATCTCCAGCACCCGGCCCAGCCGGCCCTGGGCCAGCCTCCGGGGAGCGCGCTGGCCGGAGGCCCAGGGCAGGAGGCGATCTCGACGGCGTCCTCGCCCTCCGCGTCCGTCACATACGCGACCTGGTCGCCGGCGCCGAGCATCTCCGGGAGCCGGACCCGTACGCCCGGGGTGTCGGTGAGGGTGCGGGCGGGGCCGTCGCGGTGGGTGAGCCAGTACAGGCTGCCGCGTACGACGACGGCGCTGGCCCGGCCGGTCTCGTCGACCGAGATGCCGTCGAGGTGCCGGGCGGCCGGCACCTGGTAGGCACGCCGGCCGGAGCGCGGGCCGCTCAGCGTCACGCCGAGGCGGTGCGGGGCCGCGCCGGGGAGAGGTCGTCCACCAGCCACAGGTCGCCCGCGCACTGGTAGACGACCCGGGTGCCGTCACTGGACGCGTGCCGGGCGTAGAAGGCGTCGTGGTCGGTGTGCCGGCGCAGATCGGAGCCGTCGTAGGCGCAGGAGTACAGGTTGCCGACGCCCTCGTGGTCGGAGAGGAAGGCGATCCGGCCGGCGACGAACATCGGGGAGTGCAGATGGCCGTCGAGCCCGTCCAGCAGCCGGTGCCCGTGCAGCCAGAGCCTGCCCATGGCGCCGCCCCGGTAGCGCTTCCAGGAGGCGGGTTCGTGCGGCGGGGTGCCGGTGAGCAGCAGCGACCTGCGCTCGCCGCCGATGTCGGCGGCCTGGATGTCGGAGACCGGGCCCCAGGGCAGTTTGCGGCCGGGGCTGCCGTCGCAGGCGAGCTTGTAGGCCCAGGTGAAGTAGGAGAAGGGCTCGCCGTGGGAGGCGACGGCGAGGATCTCGGCGTGGCCGTCGCCGTCGGGGGCGCCCAGCCGCAGACCCGGGTGTCGGAGTTGCCCCAGTAGGTGAGGCGCCGGGCGGGTCCGCCGTCCACCGGGACGAGGTGCACCTCGGGGTCGAGGCTGCGCCAGCTCGTGTATGCGATGTGGCGGCCGTCGGGGAGAAGCGGGGGTGGCCGAGCTTGGTGCGGTCGGCGGTGAGCCGCCAGGCGCGGCCCGGTGCGTCGAGCGGGGCGAGCCAGAGGTCGTCCTCGGCGACGAAGCACAGCAGGTCGTCCGAGAGGTGCGGCAGACGCAGATAGGTCACCTTTCCCATGCTTTGCCGGGGCGCGGACCCCGGCAACTTATGAGTAAGCGACAACCGTGACGCAGGCCACGTACGAAACCGTTTCGTTTCGCTAGAGGGAGGAGTATTCTCCTGGTGTACGAAACCGTATCGTTCGATGCGGTGGACACCGGAGCGGAAGGGGTGAGCGGGATGAGCGAGACGACGACCGTACGTCGCAGCCGGATCACCCCGAGCGCGAGGCCGAGCTGTACGGCGCCGTGCTCGACCTGCTCCGGGAGGTCGGCTACGACGCCGTCACGATGGACGCCGTGGCCGCCCGTACCCGGTCCAGCAAGGCCACCCTCTACCGCCAGTGGGGCGGCAAGGCCGAGCTGGTGGTGAGAGCGATGCGCAGCCAGAAGCCCGGCGGCTTCGCCGACATCGACACCGGGACCCTGCGCGGCGACCTGCACGCCATCGTCGGGCGTGAGGACGACTGCGTCATGGAGCAGAACGCCGCACTGATGCGGGCGCTCGCCATGGCCGTGCACATGAACGACGATCTCCGCCAGGCGTTCAAGGAACTCCTGGTCGAACCGGAGATGGAAGAGTTCCAGCGGATCATGCGGCGCGCGGTGGACCGGGGCGAGATCCGCCCGGACAACCCCGCGCTGGAGTTCATGGTGCACATGCTCGTCGGCGCGTTCGCCACCCGGACGCTGATCGACGACCTGCCCCCACGCAGGAATTCCTCGCCACCTACATCGACGCCGTGGTGCTCCCCGCCCTCGGTGTGCCCACCCACTGACCGTCCCCCAGGTCAGCCACCACCAGTCAGCCACCACCTGACGTCTCCGCTCACGTCGTCGGGCTGATCAACCCTGCCCTGAAGCAACCACGACCTGACCGGGAGTACGCCCTCGTGGCCACTTTCCTCTATCGACTCGGCCGCTTCGCCTTCCGGCGACGGCATGTCACAGCCCTGTTCTGGGTGGCGCTGCTGGCGCTCGCGGGCGTCGGCGCGGCCGGCGCCCCCGCGGCCGGCAACTCGTCCTTCTCCATCCCCGGGACCGAGGCCCAGAAGGCCTTCGACCTGCTGGAAGAACGTTTCCCCGGCTCCAGCGCCGACGGAGCGACCGCACGCGTCGTCTTCAAGGCACCGGCCGGCGAGAAGATGACCGACGCCGGTCACAAGGCGACCGTCGAGAAGACCGTCGGGGAACTCTCCGACGGCTCCGAGGTCGTCCGCGTCACCGACCCGTACCAGGGCGGCGGCGTCAGCCAGGACGGCACCATCGCCTACGCATCCGTGAGCTACAAGGTCTCCGGCATGGAGCTGGAGGACTCCTCCCGCGACGCCCTGGAAGGGGCCGCCGAGGACGCCCGCGACGCCGGGCTGACCGTGGAGATCGGCGGTGACGCCCTCCAGGCCGTCCCGCACACCGGGTCCGCCGAGATCATCGGCATAGGCGTCGCCGCAGTGGTCCTCGTCATCACCTTCGGCTCCCTGCTCGCCGCCGGGCTGCCGCTGCTCACCGCGATCGTCGGTGTCGGCATCGGCGTCTCCGGCATCACCGCCCTCGCCAGCACCCTGGACCTCGGCTCCACCACCTCCATCCTGGCCTCGATGATCGGCCTCGCCGTCGGCATCGACTACGCGCTGTTCGTCGTCTCCCGCTACCGCAGCGAACTCGCCGAGGGCCGCGAGCGCGAGGAGGCGGCCGGACGCGCCGTCGGCACGGCCGGCTCCGCCGTCGTCTTCGCCGGCCTCACCGTCGTGATCGCCCTGGTGGGTCTGTCGGTCGTCAACATCCCGATGCTGACGAAGATGGGCGTCGCCGCCGCCGGCACCGTCGCCATCGCGGTCCTGATCGCCCTCACCCTGATCCCCGCCCTGCTCGGCTACGCCGGCCGCCGGGTCCGCCCCGCCGGCGAGAAGAGCAAGCTGCTCGGCGGCGGCCGGGCCGCGAAGAAGCCGGAACGCCCGAACATGGGCACCCGCTGGGCCGGCTTCGTCGTACGCCGTCCGCTCGCCGTGCTGCTGCTCGGTGTCGTCGGCCTCGGCGCCGCGGCCGTCCCGGCGGCCTCGCTGGAGCTGGGCCTGCCCGACGACGGCTCGCAGTCGACGTCCACCACCCAGCGCCGCGCCTACGACCTGCTCTCCGAGGGCTTCGGTCCCGGCTTCAACGGACCGCTGGTCGTCGTGGTCGACGCCAAGAACAGCGATGACCCGGCCGCCGTCTTCAAGCAGGCCGGCGACGACATCAAGGGCCTCGACAACGTCGTGAACGTCTCCCCGGCCGCCCCAAACAAGGCCGGTGACACCGCGACGATCACGGTCGTCCCGGACGCCAAGCCCTCCTCGGTGACCACCGAGGACCTGGTGCACGACATCCGCGCCGCGGGCGCGGACATCAAGGCCGACAGCGACGCGGACGTCCTCGTCACCGGCGCCACGGCCATGAACATCGACGTCTCGCAGAAGCTCAACGACGCGCTGGTGCCGTATCTGGTCCTGGTCGTCGGACTGGCCTTCCTGCTGCTGATCGTCGTGTTCCGCTCGATCCTCGTCCCGCTGAAGGCCGCCCTCGGCTTCCTGCTCTCCGTCCTCGCGGCCCTCGGCGCGGTCGTCGCCGTGTACCAGTGGGGCTGGCTGTCCTCCCTGATGGGCGTCGAGGAGACCGGCCCGATCATGTCGATGATGCCGATCTTCATGGTCGGCGTGGTCTTCGGACTGGCCATGGACTACGAGGTGTTCCTCGTGACCCGGATGCGGGAGGCCTACGTCCACGGCGAGAAGCCGGGGCAGGCCGTCGTGACCGGCTTCAAGTACAGCGCCAGGGTGGTCACCGCCGCCGCGGTCATCATGATCGCCGTGTTCTCCGGCTTCATCGGCTCCAGCGAGGCGATGGTCAAGATGATCGGCTTCGGCCTCGCGATCGCCGTCCTCTTCGACGCGTTCGTGGTCCGCATGGCGATCGTCCCCGCGGTACTGGCCCTGCTCGGCGACCGCGCCTGGTGGCTGCCGAAGTGGCTGGACCGGATCCTGCCCAACGTCGACGTCGAGGGCGAGGGCCTGCGCACGGACGACGACAGGAAGGACGAGGACAGGGAACTCGTACGGGCCTGACAGCCTGAGCGAGTAGCGGAAACCAGCCGGTGAGGGCTCCGTGGGGACGGGGCGCCCTCACCGGCTTCCTTGTGCGTACGGTGTGTCAGGCGCGCCCTATACGGTGGAGCGATGCCCGACGTGAACGGCCCATACGGTCAGCTCCCCGCCGTCGATCGTGTAGACGACGCGGCAGTCGCGGACGCGAAGACGACGCCGGTCGGGGCGGGAGACGAGCGCGGTGGTGCGGAAACCCAGCGGGTCGGTCTCCAGTTCCGTCAGCTTCACCAGGATCCGGAGCGCCATGTCCCGGGGATCTTGCGGAGTTCCGCCTGGGCCTCCGGCCGGAAGACGGTGCGGTAGCGGTTACTCACCACGCTCCAGCGTCTCCCTCATGACGTCCTCGATCGGGACGCCGGCGGCCGGGTTCGCCATGCGCTCGTCGATGATCCGGTTGATCTCGCGCTCTTCCCACTCCTGGTACCTGCGCAGCACCTCTATCGACACGACCGCGGCCACCTGCCTGCCGCGCCGGGTGATGACCGTGGGCGTGTCGTCCCGGTCGGCCCGCTCGACCACCTCGGCCAAGTGCGCGCACATCACGGATGGACTCTATGGGCATCTGCGTCATGCACCAAAGGTACATGGTGTTCCATGTGTACACATGTGCTGTTCGCTGCGGGCGCTCCCGGCGTGACCTGCGCGAGCACACTGGGTGATTCGGTGGCCCGGCCCGCTCCGGTCCGTCGGGGCGATGGCCGTGTTAACGCTTGCATTAACATCAGGCTCGTGGCTCAATGGGAAGTGGTCCTGGTCGCGGAGGTCGCAGCGTGGTTCGAAGCGCTGGCCGAAGAGGACTGGGACAGTGCAGAGCAGGTGGAAGACGCCATCGACATGCTGGCGGTCACCGGTCCGACGCTCGGTCGTCCGTTGGTCGACCGGATCAAAGGGCCGACAGTCATCATCTGAAAGAGCTGAGACCGGGGTCATCCGGGACCAGTGAGATCCGGATTCTCTTCGCTTTCGATCCGGTACGTCGGGCGGTGCTGCTGGTGGCCGGTGACAAGGCCGGCAACTGGCAGCGTTGGTACGACATCAACATCCCGGTCGCTGAGGAGCGCTACCGCATGCATGTGACCGATCTTGGAACCAGGGAGTACGAATGAGAACGGTCGGCTGGGAGGAGGCCAAGCGCAACGCCCGCGAGCGGCGGGAGGCCGCTGGGCTGCCGGTGCGTTCGGCGCGGGAGAAGCAGGCGGCCATGGACAGACTGACCGCCGAGGTGCGTGCTTTCAAGCTGGCGGAGGTCCGGCGGGACCAGGCGTTGACGCAGCGCCAGGTCGCCGCGTCCATGGGGGTTTCGGCACCGCGTGTCTCCGCGATCGAGCACGGTGAGCTCGACCGGGCCGAGGTTGCGACGCTCCGGGCCTATGTGGAGGCGCTCGGGGGCCGGCTGCGGGTGGTCGCGGACTTCGGGGACGCCGAGTACACCGTGGCCTGAACCGGTCGTCCCGACGGAGCGCCCGGCCATCGCACGGCGGGTGCGTAGGCCGTGTGGGAGGGGCACCCTGGAACTAGGTATTCCGGAGGTGATCCTCATGATGCACACCACAGTGGGCTGGCATGTCGAGCTGGAGTTCATGGAGGACGACCAGCAGACACGCGCCGTCGCGATGGTCCGGCTGCCCGACGGGAGCGAGGTGCGGGCACGCGGCCACGCGAACCGGCACCACACCGACGGCAATCAGCCACGGGTCGGCGAGGAGATCGCCGGCGCACGGGCGCTGAACGACATCGCCATGCAGATGCTGACCAAGGCACACGGCGAGATCGACGACGCCTCGGGCCGGATCTCCCACCCGATCCACGTCTAGGAGACGGTCAGCGCCTGTCGTACCGCCCGGATCAGGGACTGGGCCCTGGGGTCCGCCGTCACCGTTCTGCGGAAGCCGTTGGTGACATAGCCGAAGCCGATGGCCGACTCCGGGTCGGCGAAGCCGAGGAGCCGCCGCGGCCCGGGTGGCCGAAGGAGCCCGGGGCCAGGAAGGGGAGGCGCCGCCGTGCAGCATGTAGCCGAGCCCGAAACGGGTGGTGACCACCAGCACCTGGTCGGGGCCGGCCGACTCCTCGGCGCGGGCGAGACCGACGGTGGCCGGGTCGAGGAGGCGGACGCCGTCGAGCGGGCCGGTCAGTGAGGCGTAGAAGCGGGCCAGCCCGTCCGCCGTCGCGATCCCGTTGGCGGCGGGCAGGGCCGCCGCGTGGAACGCCGGGGCGTTCTGGTCGGGGAACGGGGCGATCGCGCCGAAGGTGCGGTGGGTGAGGAGGCCGGGTCGGTGTAGGCCGCGGTGACCGACCGCTTGGGGCGGGCGCGGAGCGTGCCGGACGGCTCGGGCCCTCGATCCTGCCGACCGTGCCGACGCGGTGGGCCTGCGCGTCCGGCAGCCCCACCCACAGGTCCAGGCCCAGCGGGCGGGCGAACTCCGACGCGATCCACTCCCGGCACCCCGGCCGGTCAGCCGCCGGACCAGCTCGTCGACCAGCCAGCCGTAGGTCAGCGCGTGATAGCCGTGGTCGGTGCCGGGCTCCCACACGGGCGCCTGCGCGGCGACCGCCTCGGCCGCCCGCACGGGGTCGGCGGCCTCGTCCGGGGTGAGGGGCGGTCCAGCACGGGAAGCCCCGCGCGGTGGTTCAGAACATGCCGGACCAGCAGCCGTTCCTTGCCGTGCGCCTTGAACTCCGGCCAGTAGTGGCCGACCGGCGCGTCCAGGTCCAGTTCGCCGCGCTGGTGCAGCAGCAGGAGTGCGGCGGCGGCGACGCCCTTGGTCGCCGAGCGCACCACCTGCGCGGTGTCCCGCTCCCACGGCTCCGTGCCGTCGACGTGCTTCACCCCGGCCCACAGATCGACGACCTTGCGCCCGTCCCGGTACACGGCCACGGCCGCGCCCCGCTCCCCAGCGTCTCGAAGTTCCGCGCGAACGCCTCCCGGACCGGCTCGAATCCCCGGCCACCGTGCCGTGCACGTCCACGTCCCTCGGTCCTTCCCGCTCGCCTGCGACACCGCGTGCAACAGCGCCGCCCCGCCGGTGATTCCTGGCGGTCCGCGATCGTTATGGAGCGGCGGGCACCGACCGCGGATCGAAGCCGTACGGCAGCTCGAGCCGGTGCGCGCGCATCAGCGCGTTATTGGCGAGCAGCTCCGCCGTGCCGCCGTCCGCCGCGATCACCCCGTCGCTGAGGATCAGCGAGCGCGGGCACAGTTCGAGGGCGTACGGCAGGTCGTGCGTGACCATCAGCACGGTGACGTCGAGGGAGCGCAGGATGTCGGCGAGTTCGCGGCGCGAGGCCGGGTCCAGATTGGAGGACGGCTCGTCCAGGACCAGGATCTCCGGCTCCATGGCGAGTACGGTCGCCACGGCCACCCGGCGCCGCTGCCCGAAGGAGAGATGGTGCGGCGGGCGGTCCTTGAACTCCGCCATGCCGACCAGGCCCAGCGCCCGGTCCACCCGCTCCTCCAGCCCGGTTCCCCTGAGCCCGGCCGCCGCCGGTCCGAACGCCACGTCCTCGCGCACCGTCGGCATGAAGAGCTGGTCGTCCGGGTCCTGGAAGACGATGCCGACCCGGCGCCGGATCTCGGCCATGTGCGTGCCGCCGACGGGCAGCCCGGCCACCGTCACCGTGCCCGCGCCGCCGGTCAGGATGCCGTTGAGATGCAGGACGAGGGTCGTCTTGCCAGCCCCGTTCGGGCCCAGCAGCGCCACCCGCTCACCGCGCGCGATCGAGAAGTCGACGCCGAACAGGGCCTGATGGCCGTCGGGATAGGCGAAGGCGAGGCCAAAGACCTCCAGGGAAGCGGTACTCACAGCGTCCATCCCAGCAGACATACGACGAGGGCGGCCGAGGGAGGGCGAGGGCGTACGACCACTGTGCCCGGGACGCGGTCGCCTCGTCGATCACCGGCATCGCACCGGCGTAACCGCGGCTCACCATGGCCAGATGGACCTGCTCGCCGCGCTCGTAGGAGCGGATGAACAGCGCGCCCGCCGACTTGGCGAGCACACCCCAGTGCCGTATCCCGCGTGCCTCGAAGCCCCGGGACTCGCGGGCGATCCGCATGCGCCGCAGCTCGTCCGTGATGACATCGCCGTAGCGGACCATGAAGGAGGCGATCTGCACCAGCAGCGGCGGGAGCCGCAGCCGCTGGAGGCCGAGGAGGAGTTGGCGCAGTTCGGTGGTGGAGGCGAGGAGGACCGAGGCGGCCACGCCGAGGGTGCCCTTGGCCAGCACGTTCCACGCGCCCCACAGTCCGTTCACGCTCAGCGACAGCCCGAGGACGTCCACCCGCTCGCCCTCCGCCACGAACGGCAGCAGGACGGCGAAGGCGACGAACGGCACCTCGATCAGCAGCCGCTTCAGCAGGAAGCCGGCCGGGACGCGGGCGGCGTACGCGACGACGGCGAGCAGTCCGGCGTACCCCGCGAACGCCCACATCGCCTCGCGCGGGGTGGACACCACGACCACCACGAAGGCGAGGACGGCGGCGAGCTTGGTGTGCGGCGGCAGGGCGTGCACGGGGAGTGCCCGTGCCGGTACAGCCGGTGCGCGTGCCCCGCCCCCACGTCAGACGCTCGTCCCGCTGGGCGAGGTCGCGTCGGCGGTGTCCTCCGTACGGCGCCTGCGGACCGCCCAGAACACACCGGTGCCGGCGACGACGGTCACGCCGACGCCGATCACGCCCGCGAGGCCGCCCGACAGACGGGCGTCGTCGACGTCCTCGACGCCGTAGTCGGCGAGCGGGGAGCCGGAGATGGCGTGCTCCTCGGCCTTCTCGTCCATGCCCTGGTCGGTGGCGACCTTCTCCAGGCCGTCCGGGTTCGCGGAGGCGTAGAAGCTGACGAACCCGGCGAGGACCAGCGAGGTGACCAGGCCGGTGATCCACACCTTCCGGCGGGAGCGCGCGGCGGCGGGCACGGGCTCCGGGGTGCCGGGGGCGTCGACCAGTTCGCCGTTCACCCGCAGCCTGAGCTTCCGCTGGAGCCCGCGCGCCCCGTACACCAGGTCCGGGCGTACGGCGACGACCGCGCCGACCGTCAGTGCGGTGATCACGGCCTCGCCGATGCCGATGAGGACGTGCACGCCCACCATGGCGGTGGCGACCTTGCCGATCGGGACGTCGGTGGTACCGCCGACCGCGTAGAGCAGCGTGAAGACGACCGCGGAGGCCGGGACGGAGACCAGCGCGGCGACGAAGGACGCGGCGGTCACCGAGCGCCGGGTGCGCGGCAGCACCTTCACCAGGCCCCGGAAGAGCGCGTAGGCGACCACCGTGGTGACGATCGCCATGTCGGTGATGTTCACACCGAGCGCCGTCAGCCCGCCGTCCGCGAAGAGAACCGCCTGCATCAGCAGCACGACGGAGACACACAGGACGCCGGTGTACGGGCCGACGAGGATCGCGGCGAGGGCGCCGCCGAGCAGATGGCCGCTGGTCCCCGCCCCGACGGGGAAGTTCAGCATCTGCACGGCGAAGATGAACGCCGCCACCAGCCCGGCGAGCGGCGCGGTGCGTTCGCCCCCGGTCCCGGCCGCGCCCGAGTGGGAGGTGCCCGCGAGTTCGCGGCGTGCGCCGCGCAGGCTCACGGCGACGGCGACGGCGGCGGCCACGCCGGCCGCCGCGGAGACCGGGGCGTCGATGAATCCGTCAGGTGCGTGCACGGACTCGATGATGTGGTCTGTTGCAAACGCTGCGCAAGAGCGAGTGATGTGTTTTACCTCAGGCATACCTCGGAGGTGATAGGCGCCGCTCGGACGCGCGGATTCCGGATCGGATGCACGAGGGGATCGGGAGCGGGTACACGGAGTGCATGCCTTGGATGCAGATCCACGCAGCGTAAGGGGCCACCGATGTCCGTAGTCGAGCAGTACGCGCGAGCCCACATCGTCACCGACGACGCCGACGAGGACGCCGGAGCGGTACCCGTCGTCCTGCGCTACGACCCCGACGACGACCCTCTCCGGGTCCGCGTCGCCCTGCCGGGCGGCGCGTCCCGCGAGTGGATCGTCGACCGGGAACTCCTCGAGCGGGGCCTGCTCTCCCCACGGGGCGGGGCGAGATACGGGTGTGGCCGTGCGGCCGGGTGCAGGCCGTGATCGAGTTCCACACCGCGCAGGGCGTGTCGGTGGTGCAGTTCGAGACCAAGACCCTGGCCAGGTTCCTGCGGCGGACCCACGCCGCCGCGGAACCCGTCCCGCGCTGACGCCTCGGCGCCCCTCGGCCGCCGTTCTTCAGCGGCTCCGTTCCTCGGCGCCCCTCGGCGGCCGTTTCTTCAGCGGCTCCGTTCCTCGGTGCCCCTCGGCGGCCGCTCTTCGGCGGCTCCGTCCCTCGGCGGCCCCTCAGCCGCCGTTCTTCAGCAGCTCCGCCACGATCGGCCCGGCCGTCGAGCCGCCGTGGCCGGCCTTCTGGACCACACCGGCCGCCGCCAGGTCCCCGCGGTACGCGGTGAACCAGCCGTTGGGTTTCTTCTGCCCGTCGACCTCCGCCGACCCGGTCTTCGCGCCCTTCGCACCGCTCACCGAGGCCATCGCCTCGGCCGCCGTACCGTACGCCGCCGTGTACGACATCATCTCCCGCAGCTGCGCCAGCGTGTCCGCCGACAGGGTGCGCGAGGCCGTCGCCAGCTTGCGCCCGTCGACCTCAGGGGAGACCAGATAGGGCTGGTGGAAGACGCCGGACTGGACCGTCGCCGACACCGACGCCATGTTCAGCGGGTTCATCCGCACCCCGCCCTGGCCGATCAGGGAGGCGCCCATCGGGGCCGCCGTCTGCACCGGCACCGAGCCGTCGAAGGTCGGCACACCGATCTGCCAGTCGTTCATCCCCAGCCCGAACACCTGCTGGGACTGCTTGGTGAGGTCGTCGTCCGTCAGCTCGGGCGCCTGGCTGATGAAGGCCGTGTTGCAGGAACGGGCGAAGCTCGCCTTGAACGTGCCGTCCTTGATCTCGAACTTCTTGTCGTTCTGGAACTTCCAGCCGCCGTAGCTGAAGTACTTCGGGCACGGATGCTTCTTGTCCATGTCGGCGAGGCCCTTCTCGATCAGCATCGAGGCGGTGATCACCTTCATGGTGGAGCCCGGCGCCAGCGAACCCTGGAACGCGGTGTTGAAGCCGTGCGAGGAGTTGGCCACGGCGAGTATCTCGCCGGTCGACGGGCGCAGCACCACGACCGACGCCCGGTCCTTCTTCGCCACCTGCGCCTCGGCGGCGGCCTGCAGGAGGGGTTCAGCGTGGTCTTCACCGTACCCGGCGTGCCCTCGCTCAGCTCCAGCACGGTCGTGTCGGACAGCTTCGCCTTCTCCGACTCCTCGCCGCGCACGATCCGCAGCTCGACGCCGGCCTCGCCGCCCGCCTTCTCGCCGTACTTCTCGCGCAGCCCGTCGAGCACCAGCCCCAGGGACGGGTACGTGTCCGTGGTCAGCTCACCGCCGTCCCGGTCCAGCGCCTTGACGGGCGGGGTGCCGGCCTCGCCGGTGACCAGCCTGTCGCCGTCCTTCAGCTCGGGATGCACGACGGACGGCTGCCAGGCCACCACGGGTTCGCCGTCCCCGGCCCCGCGTACGACGGTCAGCTCGCCGTCGTACGACAGCGGTCCGGTCAGCTCCTTGTACGACACCGTGCCCTTGACGGCGAAGGGGACCTTGCCGCCGGTGCGGGTGCCGGGGGTGAGGAGACGTCCTTGACGCGGGCGTCCTTGGCGTACGCGGTGAGCAGGGCGGTCGCCGCCTCGGGGGCGTCGGTGAGGGCGGCGGCCTCGCTCACCTTCCCGGACTGCCAGGCGGTGAGGAAGCGCCCGGCCGTGCCGGTGACCTCGTCGGCGGACAGCGGACCCGTCTTGACGCCCTCGGCCGTGGTGGCCGTCCCGGTGCCGTCCTGGGCGGCGGCACCGCCCCCAACAGCGCGTAGGCGCCGAACCCGGCACCGCCGACGACCACGGCGACCACTCCGCCGAGCACCGCGGGTCTCGTCCTGCGCCGCTCGGCGGCGCTCCTTCTGTTCCCCACTGCTTTCCTGTTCCTCCGCTGTCCGCCGCGGGCTCCCCGGCCCCCATGGCTCACCTGTGCCAACGGTCCACATTAGAGTCCCGCGGATCACGTGGTGCGGTCAGCCGCCTGCTCGTAGCACGGCTGCGACAATCGGACCGGCCGCGTCGCCGCCGTGGCCGCCCTGCTTCACCATGGCCGCCGCCGCGACATCGTCGCGGAAGCCGGTGAACCAGCTGTCGGGGTTGTTCTCTCCGTCGACCTCCGCGGAGCCCGTCTTCGCGCCGATGTCCCCGCCGAGCCCGGACATGGCCGGCTGGGCGGTGCCCTGGGTGGCGGTCAGCCGCATCATCTGCTTCAGCTGGGCCGCGGTGTCCCCGGGAGCCCCTTCGCCCGCGCCAGCTGCCGTCCGTCGAGGTCGGGGAGACCAGATACGGCTGACGGAAGGTGCCGGTGATGGCGGTCGCCGTCACGGAGGCCATGTTCAGCGGGTTCATCTGCACCTTCCCTGCCCGATGGCGTTCGCCGCGCGGTCCGGTCCGTCGGAGGCGGGGACGCTGCCGTCGAAGGAGGGATACCGGTCTTCCAGTCGTCCCGGCCGAGCCCGAACCGCTCCTGCGCCTCCTGGGTGAGCGAGGAGTCGGTGAGCGGCTCCTCGTCGATGAGCTTGATGAAGGCCGTGTTGCAGGACCGCAGGAAGCTGTTGGCGAGGCTGGCGCCCTCGTCCGGCCGCATGTCGGTGATGTTCTTGAAGGTCTGGCTGCGCATGACCGCGCTGTCCGGGCAGGGCGCCGGGCCGTTCATCGAGGTCACGCCGTTGTCGATGAGCATGGCCGCGGTGATGATCTTCATGGTGGAGCCGGGGCGACCTGCCCCTGGAAGGCCGCGTTGAACCCGTCGTCGCGATGGTTGGCCACCGCCAGCACCTCACCCGTACTGGGTTGTACGGCCACCACCGAGGACTCCGGGTACTGCTGCACCGCCTTCTCCGCCGCCGCCTGCGCCCCGGCGCTGAGGGTCGTGCGCAGCGTGCCCGGCTTGCCCTTCGCGAGGGTCAGCAGCGGGGTGTCGGCGGGCTCCTCGCCGGCGGCCGCCGCGGAGTGCCTGATCGCCAGTTCGACGCCGGGGGTGCCGCCCGCCTGCTCGCCGTACTTCTGGCGCAGGGTGTCCAGGACCGGCCCGAGCGAGGGGTACTCGTCCTGCGTCAGCACCGAGCCGTCACGGCCCAGCGCCTCGATGGGCGGCTGCGCGGACTCCGCGGTGACGAGGGTGTCGCCCTCCTTCAGCTCCGGATGGACGACGGACGGCCGCCAGTCGACCAGCGGCCGCCCGGTGGTCTGCCCGCGCACCACGGACAGCGTGCTCTTGTAGCTGAGCGGCTCGGACTTCCCGCCGAAGCTGACGGTCGCCTTCACCGAGAACGGCACGGTGGCGCCGGATGCCTTGCCCGGCGTGATCTCGACATCACCGATGAAGGCGTCGTCGCCGTACGCCGTCAGCAGCGCACCGGCGTCCTCGGCGTTGTTCGTGTACGACGCCGCCTGCGCGGCCTCCCCCTTCTCCCAGGCCGCGAAGAAGCTCGCGCTGGTCTCCTCGATCTCCCCCGCGTCCGGCGGCCCGGACTTCTTCGTCGTCGCGCCGCCCGCCCCGTCACCGCTCACGGCCGACACGATGTTGTAGGCGCCGTACCCGGCCCCGCCCAGCATCACCGCGAACACCCCGCCGATCACGGCGGTCTTGACCCCCTTGGCCATCGGACGTTCCCCCTCCGCCCGGACCCCCACGTCTCCTGAACGCGTTCAAAAAGCCCGGTGGGTGAGCACTCTATGCGCCGGGAGTGACCAACGGGCCGCCCTTGTCCGTATGTTGTCCGAAGAGAGACCCACCCACCGCGCGGAGGGACTCACACCCACGTGTCCAGCCACATCCGCGCCCGCCAGTCTCCGATGGGGATGGGGGTGCCGGTGTAGATGGGCCAGAAGTAGATGAAGTTCCACGCGATCAGCAGGGTCAGGACGCCCGCCGCCGTCGCGCCCGCCACGCGGCGGGTGTCGGAGGAGCGGGGTGGGCCGATCAGGGCGCCCAGGAGCATCGCCACCGCGAGACAGAGGAAGGGGAGGAAGACGACGGCGTAGAAGTAGAAGATCGTGCGCTCCTGGTACAGGAACCAGGGGAGGTAGCCGGCCGCGATGCCGCACGCGATGGCGCCCGCCCGCCAGTCGCGGCGGAACAACCAGCGCCACAGGACGTAGAGGAGGGCGAAGCAGGCCGTCCACCACAGCAGCGGCGTGCCGAGTGCCAGCACCTCCTGGGCGCACTTCTCGCCCGCGTCGGCCGGGCAGCCGTCCACGCCCGGTGCCGGGGACTCGTAGAAGTACGAGACCGGGCGGCCGGCGACGATCCAGCTCCACGGGTTGGACTCGTAGGTGTGCGGGGAGTGCAGGCCGACATGGAAGTCGTAGACCTGGTTCTCGTAGTGCCACAGGCTGCGCCACCAGTCGGGGAACAGCCACGACCAGTCGCTGTCCCGGCCGTCCTTCACCGCCCAGTCGCGGTAGTAGCCGCCACTGCCGTCGGTCGCCGAGCGGAACCAGCCGATCCACGACGCGAAGTAGGTGACCACCGCCACCGGCACCGTCGACAGGAACGCCCAGCCCAGATCGCGCTTCAGGACGGCGATACGGGCCGGTACGCGCCGGCGACCCGGCGCGAGCCGACGTCCCACAGCACGGCCATCACACAGAACGCGGCCATGATGTAGAGGCCGTTCCACTTGGTGCCGATCGCCAGCCCCAGCATCACGCCCGCCGCCAGCCGCCACGGGCGCAGGCCCAGCCGGGTGTTCCCGGCGACGGCCGCGTCCGCGCGGGCCCGGCCGTCCGCGTCCACCGGGAGCGCGGCGGCGAGCCGCTCGCGCGCCCGGTCCCGGTCGACCACCAGACAGCCGAACGCCGCCAGCACGAAGAACATCAGCACACCGTCGAGCAGCGACGTCCGGCTCATCACGAAGTGCAGCCCGTCCACCGCCATCAGCGCACCCGCGAGACAGCCGAGGAACGTCGAGCGGAACAGCCGCCGCCCGATCCGGCACAGCATCAGCACGGAGAGCGTGCCGAGCAGCGCCGTCATGAACCGCCAGCCGACCGGGTCGAAGCCGAACATCAGCTCGCCGAGCCCGATCACGTACTTGCCGACCGGCGGATGGACCACGTACGCCGCGTCCGCCGGGATCGGGACGTTCCCGCCCGAGTTCAGGATCAGATCGTTGGCGTTCTTGTCCCAGTTGACCTCGAAGCCGCGGTGGATCAGCGCCCACGCGTCCTTGGCGTAATACGTCTCGTCGAATATCACCGCCTTCGGGCTGCCCAGGTTCCAGAACCGGAGCACCCCCGCCAGCAGCGTCACCAGCAGCGGTCCGCCCCACCCCGACCAGCGGGTGAGACGCCCCGCGAGCACCAGCGGGACGCCGAGCGTGTCCCACAGCCGCCCCGACGGCCGCGTGTACGGCGGCACCAGGCGGTCGCGGACATCGCCCCCGTGGACACCGCCTCTGGACCGGCCCGGCGCCGGGTAGCCGAAGCGGTGCAGCCGCTGCTGCCACGACGGCCGCTCTTCGAGCGGCGGCCGGTCCTGCCGGATGTCCGTGGAGGAGGACGCGGTACTGGTCACCGCGCCATCGTAGGGAACAGGTCTGTGTGAGTCCCGCCCATGACCGGTATGCCCCGCCTCCTTCGCGTACTGGGAGGATGGGGAGTGACCGGAATCCTCGTACTCGCAGGCACCCCCATCGGCGACATCTCCGACGCCCCGCCCCGGCTCGCCGAGGAACTCGCGGGCGCCGACGTCGTCGCCGCCGAGGACACGCGGCGGCTGCGCCGGCTGACCCAGGCGCTCGGCGTCACCCCCAAGGGCCGGATCGTCTCCTACTTCGAGGGCAACGAGACCGCCCGTACGCCCGAACTCGTCGAGGAACTGGCGGGCGGCGCGCGCGTGCTGCTGGTGACGGACGCCGGGATGCCGTCCGTGTCCGACCCCGGATACCGGCTGGTCGCCGCGGCCGTCGAGCGGGACGTCAAGGTCACCGCCGTGCCCGGCCCGTCCGCCGTACTGACCGCGCTCGCCCTGTCCGGGCTGCCCGTGGACCGCTTCTGCTTCGAGGGGTTCCTGCCCCGGAAGGCCGGCGAACGGCTGGGGCGGCTGCGGGAGGTCGCCCAGGAGCGGCGCACCCTCGTCTACTTCGAGGCCCCGCACCGCCTCGACGACACCCTCGCCGCGATGGCCGAGGTGTTCGGCGGGGAGCGGCGGGCCGCCGTCTGCCGCGAGCTGACCAAGACGTACGAGGAGGTCAAGCGGGGTCCGCTGGCCGAACTGGCCGCGTGGGCCGCGGAGGGGTGCGCGGGGAGATCACGGTGGTGGTGGAGGGCGCGCCGGAGAAGGGCGCCGAGGAGACCGACGACGTCGAGCTGGTGCGGCGGGTGCGGGTGCGGGAGGAGGCGGGGAGCGGCGGAAGGAGGCGATCGCGGCGGTGGCCGTGGAAGCGGGGCTTCCCAAGAGGCAGGTCTTCGACGCGGTCGTGCGCGCGAAGAGCGAGGTGGGTGAAGGGGGCCGGTAGCGTCGTGACGGCTGACGGCTGACGGCTGACGGCTGACGGCTGACGGTCGTCGGTGGCCGGTGGCCGGTGGCCGGTGGCCGGTGGCCGGTGGCCGGTCGCGCCCGCGCGGCGGAGCCGCGTGCCGGTACGGCCCGGCGTCCCCAGGGGCGGTAAAAGGCTTGGGGTGATTTGGTAAGCGACGTCCAAATCGGGGCCAATACTCGGTTTCCCTCCTGCGCCCGGCGGCGGGAGCGGTCCACTGGAACGAGGGACGGAGCCGTCCCTCCAGTGGACCGACAGGAGTCGGGATGAGCGAAATCACCGGGCAGTCCGCGTTGCGCGCGGGTGCCACCGCCGTGGTCAACGAGTCGTACTCCTTCGCCTGCATGCGCTGCGGGTACGGCTGGGAGCAGTCGTACGAGATAGAGCACCACACCGACGGCAACGGCCACGAGTTCGTGATGTACGTGGCGGACGGCCGGATCGTGCCCTCCCCGCTGAACCGGCCGACCTGCCAGCACTGCGACGGCCACGTCGTACGCATCCTGCGCCCCGGCCGGGTCGCCTCCGCCCGTGACGCCGCGCACCGCGACCGCCGGGTGCCGGCCGCCGGACCGGTCGAGGCCCCGTGGGACCCCGAGGGGCAGGCACCGCTTCCGTAGGATCGGGGGCATGCCTTCGAACGACCCCGGCAAGAACGCCGCCCCGCCGCTCCCGGAACCCCTGCGGATACCGGTCGCGGACTCGCACACCCACCTCGACATGCAGTCCGGCACCGTGGAGGAGGCCCTCGCCAAGGCCGCGTCGGTGGGTGTGACGACGGTGGTGCAGGTCGGCTGCGACCTCAAGGGGTCCCGGTGGGCGGCGGAGACGGCGGCGGCGTACGACGCCGTCCACGCGACGGTCGCGCTGCACCCGAACGAGGCCCCGCGGATCGTGCACGGGGACCCCGACGGCTGGTCCAGGCAGGGCGCGCGGCAGCCGGGCGGGGACGCGGCGCTGGACGAGGCGCTCGCCGAGATCGACCGGCTGGCCGCGCTGCCCCACGTCAAGGGCGTCGGCGAGACGGGACTCGATTACTTCCGCACCGGCCCGGAGGGCAAGGAGGCGCAGGAGCGGTCCTTCCGCGCCCACATCGAGATCGCCAAGCGCCACGGCAAGACCCTCGTCATCCACGACCGCGACGCCCACGCCGACGTCCTGCGCGTCCTCAAGGAGGAGGGCGCCCCCGAGCGCACCGTCTTCCACTGTTACTCCGGGGACGCCGAGATGGCGGAGATCTGCGCGGGCGCCGGGTACTACATGTCGTTCGCCGGGAACGTCACCTTCAAGAACGCCCAGAACCTGCGGGACGCGCTAGCCGTGGCCCCGCCGGAACTCGTCCTGGTGGAGACGGACGCGCCGTTCCTGACGCCGGTGCCGTACCGCGGACGGCCGAACGCCCCGTACCTGGTGCCGGTGACCGTACGCGCCATGGCGGCCGTACGGGGCGTCGACAAGGACACCCTCGCCGCCGCGCTCGGCGCGAACACGGCCCGCGCCTTCGGTTATCCACAGGCGTGACGGGCGCGGTCCGGCCGCCCCGTACCCTTGTCCCGTGACCAGCCCCACCCCTGACGCCCTCCTGGGCCCCGCCGACATCCGTGAACTGGCGGCCGCCCTCGGCGTCCGGCCCACCAAGCAGCGCGGCCAGAACTTCGTCATCGACGCCAACACGGTCCGCCGTATCGTGCGCACCGCCGGGGTCCGGCCCGACGACGTGGTCGTCGAGGTCGGGCCGGGGCTCGGCTCGCTCACGCTGGCGCTGCTCGAGGCCGCCGACCGGGTCACCGCCGTCGAGATCGACGACGTCCTCGCGGCGGCGCTCCCCGCGACCGTCGCCGCCCGGATGCCGGAGCGCGCCGAGCGGTTCGCGCTGGTCCACTCCGACGCGATGCACATCACCGAGCTGCCCGGACCCGCCCCGACCGCCCTGGTCGCGAACCTGCCGTACAACGTGGCGGTGCCGGTGCTGCTGCACATGCTGGAGCACTTCCCCGGCATCGAGCGCACCCTCGTCATGGTCCAGGCGGAGGTCGCCGACCGGCTCGCCGCCCCGCCCGGCTCGAAGGTGTACGGCGTCCCCTCGGTCAAGGCCAACTGGTACGCGGAGGTCAAGCGGGCCGGCGCGATCGGGCGGAACGTCTTCTGGCCGGCGCCGAACGTGGACAGCGGGCTGGTCTCCCTGGTGCGCCGTACGGAGCCGCTGAAGACCAGCGCCTCCCGGCGCGAGGTGTTCGCCGTCGTCGACGCGGCCTTCGCCCAGCGCCGCAAGACACTGCGGGCCGCCCTCGCCGGATGGGCCGGATCGGCCGCCGCCGCCGAGACCGCCCTGGTCGCGGCGGGCGTCTCACCGCAGGCGCGGGGCGAGTCCCTGACCGTCGAGGAGTTCGCGCGCATCGCCGAGCACAAGGAGCCGGGTCAGCAGTGAGCGTCACCGTCCGCGTCCCCGCCAAGGTCAACGTCCAGCTCGCGGTCGGCGCGGCCCGCCCCGACGGCTTCCACGACCTGGCCAACGTCTTCCTCGCGGTCGGCCTGTACGACGAGGTCACCGTCACGGCGGCCGACGAACTCCGGATCACCTGCGCCGGGCCCGACGCCGGTCAGGTCCCCTCGACCGGACGAACCTCGCCGCCCGTGCGGCCCTGGTGCTCGCCGGGCGGTACGGCCGGGACGCGGACGTCCACATCCACATCGCCAAGGACATCCCCGTCGCCGGGGGATGGCGGGCGGCAGCGCGGACGGCGCGGGCGCGCTGCTGGCGTGCGACGCGCTGTGGGGGACGGGTGCCTCGCGCGAGGAACTCCTCGACATCTGCGCCGAGCTGGGCAGCGACGTGCCGTTCAGCCTGGTCGGAGGGGCCGCGCTCGGCACCGGGCGGGGCGAGAAACTGACGGAACTGGAGGTCGGGGGACCTTCCACTGGGTGTTCGCGATGGCCTCACGGGGGCTGCCGACCCCGGCGGTGTTCCGGGAGTTCGACCGGCTGGGGAGGGGCGGGAGATCCCGGAACCGGTCGCCGCGCAGGACCTGCTCGACGCGCTCGCGAAGGGCGACGCCGACGCACTCGCCGGCACCGTCTCCAACGACCTTCAGCCGGCGGCGTTGTCGCTGTTCCCCGAGCTGGCGGACACGCTGGCGGCGGGGCGCGCGGCGGGGCCCTGGCCACGCTGGTGTCGGGATCGGGCCCGACGACGGCGTTCCTGACGCGGGACGCGGAGGAGGCGGAGGCCATCGCGGATGCGCTGGGGGCCTCGGGCACCTGCCGCACGGTGCGTACGGCGGCAGGTCCTGTGCCGGGTGCGACGGTCGTCTGAAGCGCTCAGGGCCGCGTTTCGACCGGGCCCAGGTCGATGGCGATGGCGGAAGGCTTGTCGACCTTGAGCCGGTCGCGGTGCCAGCCCATGTGTACGTAGGACTTCGTCATCGGGTCGCGCTCGTAGACATGGACGAGGGGACGGCCGGTGGTTCCGTCCGGCTCGACGAGCCAGTAGTGGGGGATTCCCGCGAGGGCGTACTTGTGCGGTTTGGTCGTACGGTCGCGGGATTCCGATTCGGGTGAGACGACCTCTACGACGAGCAGGACGTCCTTGGCATGGAAACTGGTCTGGTCCAGCCCGGTGACGGCATCGGCTCGAACCACGCTGACATCCGGTTCGGGGCCGTTGCGTTTGTCGAGAACGACGGTCATCTCCCGTTCGACACTGAACTCCGGGCCGAGAGCGCTACGCAGCCCGTTGACCAAGAGGTCGATGACAAGGAAGTGAAAACGGCGCTGCGGACTCACGAAAACCAGGCTCCCGTCGATCAGCTCAGTGTGCGGCGGGAGATCAGGCAGCGTGAACAGGTCATCCACGGTGTAGCCGTCCAGCGGCGGCACCGGCCACTGGACGTTGCGCTCTACGGACTCGGCGGTCATGGTTCCTCCCATGGACGGGATCCTGCTGCCTGCCCCCTACGGTAGCCGTCCGTTTCCGATCACGTCATCACAAAGAGTGACTGTCGCCTCGCGTCCCGACCGCCCCCCGGCAGGGCCTACGCTTGAAAACTGATCGATTCCACCGGGCAGGAGAGTAATGGCCGTCAATCTGGTCAATGTCGAGAACGTCAGCAAGGTGTACGGGACGCGTGCGCTGCTCGACGGCATTTCGCTCGGCGTCTCCGAGGGGGACCGGATCGGGGTCGTGGGGCGCAACGGGGACGGGAAGACCACGCTCATCCGGATGCTGGCGCGGCTGGAGGAGGCCGACACCGGGCGGGTGACGCACTCCGGCGGGCTGCGGATCGGGGTGCTCACCCAGCACGACTCCTCGACCCCGCCGCCACCGTCCGCCACGAGGTCATCGGCGACATGGCCGACCACGAGTGGGCCGGGAACGCCAAGGTCAGGGACGTACTGACCGGGCTGTTCGGCGGGCTGGACCTGCCCGGCTTCCCCAAGGGGCTCGACACCGTCATCGGACCGCTGTCCGGTGGTGAACGACGGCGCATCGCGCTCGCCAAGCTGCTCATCGAGGAGCAGGACCTGATCGTCCTCGACGAGCCCACGAACCACCTCGACGTCGAGGGCATCTCCTGGCTCGCCGGGCATCTGCGGGTCCGCCGGTCCGCGCTCGTCTGCGTCACCCACGACCGCTGGTTCCTCGACCAGGTCTGCACCCGTATGTGGGACGTGCAGCGCGGTGACGTGTACGAGTACGAGGGCGGCTACTCCGACTACGTCTTCGCCCGCGCGGAGCGTGAGCGGATCGCCGCGACCGAGGAGGTCAAGCGGCAGAACCTGGTCCGCAAGGAACTGGCCTGGCTGCGGCGCGGCGCCCCCGCGCGGACGTCGAAGCCGCGCTTCCGCGTGGAGGCCGCCAACGAGCTGATCAAGGACGTACCGCCGCCCCGCGACAGCAGCGAGCTGATGAAGTTCGCCTCCTCGCGGCTCGGCAAGACGGTCTTCGACCTGGAGGACGTCACCGTCCAGGCCGGGCCCAAGGTGCTGCTCCAGCACCTCACCTGGCAGCTCGGGCCCGGTGACCGCATCGGCCTGGTCGGTGTCAACGGGGCCGGGAAGACGTCCTTGCTGCGGGCACTCGCGGAGGCGGCCCGCAGCGACGGTGAGAAGCAGCCCGCGGCGGGCAGCGTCCGGGTGGGCAAGACGGTCAGGCTCGCCTACCTCTCCCAGGAGGTCGCCGAACTCGACCCGGCCCTGCGGGTGCTCCAGGCCGTGCAGCAGGTGCGTGAGCGCGTCGACCTCGGCAAGGGGCGCGAGATGACCGCCGGGCAGCTGTGCGAGACGTTCGGGTTCAGCAAGGAGAAGCAGTGGACGCCGGTCGGTGATCTGTCCGGCGGTGAGCGGCGGCGGCTGCAACTGCTGCGGCTGCTGATGGACGAGCCCAACGTCCTCTTCCTCGACGAGCCCACCAACGACCTCGACATCGAGACCCTCACCCAGCTCGAGGACGTCCTCGACGGCTGGCCCGGCTCGATGATCGTCATCTCCCACGACCGGTTCTTCGTCGAGCGCACCACCGACCGGGTGTTCGCCCTCCTCGGCGACGGCGCCCTGCGGATGCTGCCGCGCGGCATCGACGAGTACCTGGAGCGGCGCAGGCGGATGGAGGAGGCCGCGGCGGTCGCGGCCCCGTTCCGGCCGCCTCGGCGCAGACCGCGGCACCCGAGAGGAGCGCCGCCGGCCAGCGCGCCGCCAAGAAGGAACTCCAGAAGATCGAGCGGCAGCTCGACAAGGTCTCCGAGAAGGAGACCACACTGCACGCCGCCATCACCGAGCACGCCACCGACTTCGCGAAAGTCGCCGAACTCGACGCCGAACTGCGGGAACTGGCCGGACAGCGCGACGAATTGGAACTGCGCTGGCTGGAACTGGCGGAGGACGCCTGATCCGTTCCGCTCCGGGTGCGGGGCGCGGGTGGCGTGAAGGGGGCGTGAAGGCGCGTAACAGGCGCATCACGGGCCGGTTCTCCCTTGGGAACAGGGAGAACCGGCCCCGTGGCATGTCCGGACCGAGTGATAGAAAGGGCCCGGTCTGACAAACGTCTGAAGACGACTCTGGGTTTATCGCATACCTCAGGGCGTGGCTAAAAGTCAGTGAGTAAGGGGAACGCGCTGATGACTCAGCCGCCCAACCAGCCGCCGCAGGGTGGTTTCGGAGCGCCGCAGGATCCACCGCCGGGGGCGGTTTCGGGGCACCGCAGATGCCTCCCACACCCCCGTCGGGGTCGCCGCAGCCCGGCTACGGCCTTCCGCAGCAGCCGGGACCGTACGCCTCCGGGCCCTACGGCCAGCCGCAGCAGCCGGGGCCGTACGGGCAGCAGCCGGGGTACGGATACCCGCAGCCGCAGTTCCCCGGGGCGCCCGGCACACCGCCGCCGGGACAGCCCGGCTCCCGCAACCCCTTCAAGGGCAAGCCCGTCATGGTCATCGGTGCGGCGGTGGCCGCGCTGCTGGTGATCGGCGGCACCGTGTACGCCGTCTCCGGTGACGACGGCAAGGACGACAAGAAGCCCGTCGCCCGGCAGACCGACGATCCGAAGCCGGACAAGTCCTCCGGCGGCGCCCCGGTCAACCCGGGTGACGGCAGCGGTGACGGCGGCGAGGACACGCAGGACCTCAACGAGGGCCGCAAGGCCGGTGAGTCCAAGGTGCTCTGGTACAAGGAGGCGCCCGACGCCCCCGGTTCCGGCGCCGACGCCCCCGGCATGTGGGTCACCGACACGACGGCCGTGAAGGCCGCCTACAAGCAGCTCCTCGCCTTCGACGTCGGCGACGGCAAACCTGCCTGGGACACCATCGAGTTCCCGCAGAAGATCTGCGCGGTCACCCAGGACAAGACGGCCGACGACAAGATCGTCGTCGCCCATATGAGCGGCAGCAGCGACCGCGCCAAGTGCAACCAGCTCCAGCTCGTCGATCTGAACACCGGCGAGAAGGGCTGGACGCAGGAGGTCGCCGAGGGCGCGCTGTTCGACTCCGTGCTCTCCATCGAGATGTCCCTCACCGGCGACACCCTGATGGTGGGCCGCTCGCAGTCCGGCACGGCGTACGACGTGACCAGCGGCAAGAAGCTGTTCGACGCCAAGAAGTACGGCGACACCTCCTGCTTCCCCGCCGCCTTCGCGGGCGGCGCGCGGCTGCTCCAGGTCGCGTCCTGCGGCGCCGGGGGCGACAGCGAGCACGACGAGCTCCGGGAACTCGACCCGAGGACCGGCAAGGTGAAGTGGACCCGGAAGTTCGACAAGGGGTGGCGCATCGAGCGCGCCTACTCCGTCGACCCCGTGGTGGTCTACAGCACCAACACGGACAAGAAGACCTGGAACATCTCCGCCTACACCGCCACCGGCGAGATGCGCTCCCAGGTCACCGTCGACGAGGACTTCGCCCCCGGCTGCGGCTGGGCCATCCTGGCGCGCGACCTCCAGGGCTGCGAGAACGTCGTCGTCGACCGGAACACCCTCTACCTGCCCACCGACGCGAAGACCGGCGCCAACGAGATCGTCGCCATCAGCCTCGACAACGGCAAGGAGCGGTGGCGGGTCAAGTCCCCGGTCGAGGAGGCCATGCAGCCGCTGAAGACCGAGGGCGGCAACCTCATCGCCTACGTCGAGCCGTCGTACGACGCGGGCGGGCGGATCGTGGCCGTCCCCGTCGCCGGTGGCGACCACAAGCCCACCGTGCTGATGCAGAACCCGCAGGGTGTCGCGGACATCGAAAGAGGCTTCTTCAGCAGGTCGATCGACTGGGCCGACGGGCGTTTCTACATCTCGACGACACGGCTGAACGGCAACGACGACTCGAAGGAGAAGCTGATGCTCGCCTACGGCAAGTGAGGGGCGGTTCCGCTTCGTTCCCCTTCCTTCCGTCCTCTGCCGTCCGTTGTCCGTCGTTCCCTTCCCGAGGTACTCACGTCATGACTCAGCCTCCGCCGCCCCATCAGCCTCCGCAGCAGCCCGGGTTCGGGCCTCCGCCGGAGCCGCCGGCGCAGCCGCCGTCGGCCGCGCCCGGCGGGCCTGACCTCAACAAGGCTCCGGAGCCCGGGTACGGGTATCCGCAGGCTCCGGCTGCCCCGGCCAACCCTGCTGCCCCGGCCGCTCCGGCCGCTCCGGCCACTCCGGCTGCCCAGCAGCCGCCGGTGACGCCGCCGGTCGCTCCGCAGGGGCCCGGGTACGGGTATCCGCAGCAGCCGCCTGCCCCCGGGTACGGATATCCGGGTCAGCCGCCGGCCCCCGGGTACGGGTACCCGGGGCAGCCGCAGCAGCCGGGGCCGTACGGGCAGCCCGGATACGGGTATCCGCAGCCGCCCACCATGCCGATGCAGCCGCAGCCGGGGGTGGCGGGAAGAAGTTCAACGCCCAGGTCGCCATCATCGTCTCGGCGGTCGTCGCCATCGCCCTGATCGTCGGCGGCGGTGTCTACTACGCCTCCTCGTCCGGCAAGGACGACGACAAGAAGAACACCGCCGACGGTGGCGCCGAGAAGAAGACGAACGGCGGCGAGGACGGAGGAACCGGCGGCGGCTCCTCGGAGGCCAAGGAGAAGGCACCGGCCGACACCGCCTCCAAGGTGCTGTTCCAGGTGCCCGCGCCCAAGGTCCCCAAGGACTCGTCGAGCATCTCCACCTCCGGTTCCTGGCTGACCGACACGGTGTACGCCAAGAGCGGGATCGCCGAGATCGTCGGCTACGACCGTGCCAAGGGCACCGAGAAGTGGACGATCGACCTGCCCGGACCGGTGTGCGAGGCCACCGGCCACGTCACCGAGGACAACAAGACGGCGATCACCTTCAAGCCGGCCATGCCGACCGAGGAGAACCCGCAGTCCTGCACCCAGGTCGCGCTGATCGACCTCGACGCGGGCAAGGAGGTGTGGACCGAGACGGCCAAGACCGGCACCATGCCGATCAGCTTCAACAACGTGACGATCGGCGGCGGAACCGTCGCGGCCGCCAGCACCAGCGGCGGCGCCGCCTGGGAGGTCGCCACCGGCAAGCAGCTGTGGGCGCCCAAGACGTCCGACTCCTGCTACGACGCCGGGTACGGCGGCGGCGAGAAGCTCGTCGCCGTGCGCAAGTGCGGCTCGTACGATCAGCGGCAGCTGCACATCCAGAACATCGACCCGAAGACCGGGAAGGTGATCACCGAGTACAAGATGGACGAGGGCATCGAGTACGCGGCCGTCGTCTCCAGCGACCCGCTGGTCGTCGCCGCCGACGTCGGTGACACCGCCGGTGACGGCAGCGGCATCTCGGACTTCTTCTCCATCGACAACAAGACCGGCAAGCTGCGTGCCCGTATCTCCGCGCCGGGCGACGACTTCGCGGCCCGCTGCGACGCCATCTACAAGCTGGAGAAGTGCTCCGGGCTCGCCGTCGGCAACGACAGGCTGTACATCGCGACCGAGGAGCACGAGGGCAGCGGGGGCGCGCTCAGCGAGTCCAACGAGATCGTCGCCTTCGACCTCGGGACCGGCAAGCAGACCGGCCAGCGTGCCGACTCGGGCGAGGACTACACGATCGTTCCGCTGCGGATGGACGGCGGCAACGTGATCGCGTACAAGCGTCCGCCGTACGACAAGGGCGGGCAGATCGTCAGCATCGACGGCGGGACCTTCAAGCAGACGACGCTGCTGGAGAATCCGGCGACGGAGACCGTGCGGGACGTGGAGATGCGGATGTCTCCCGAATACTCGGAGATCCTTTTCTCCGACGGCGGCCTGTACATGTCCGACGTGTTCGCCAGTGACTTCACGTCGGCTTCGGACGACAAGGAGTACCTGGTGATCGCTTTCGGTACGAGTTGATCGTTCGGATTGCTTGAATTCGCGGCCCCGTCCCTGGTCAGGGATGGGGCCGCGGGCGTTTCGCCGGTCTTCGGCCCCTCACCGCAGAATGCGAGAATTTCGGGGTTCGGGGGCGATTCTCGCCGGTAGGGGAGCGCGATGTGGAACAAGCGTGTAGCTTCCGGGGGCATCCTGGGGTGCGTTGTTATGGGGGTTGGTTGTTCGATGGGAGTGCGGCTGATGGTGGTCGACGACCACCGACTGCTCGCCGAGGCGCTGGCCTCGGCGCTGAAGCTGCGGGGGCACCGGGTGCTGGCGGCCGCGGCGCCGGCGTCCGGGGCGGCGGATCTGGTGATCAGCCGGGCGCCGGAGGTGTGTCTGCTGGGGACGTCGGCGCCCGCGGAGGCGGGGCGTTCGATCCCGTGGTGAAGATCAAGCGGGAGCGGGCGCAGGTCGCGGTCGTGGTGCTGGGTCCGGTGCCGTCGCCTCGCGGGATCGCGGCGGCGTTCGCGGCGGGGGCGTCGGGGTACGTGCGGCACGACGAGCGCATCGAGGGGTCGAGCGGGCGATCATGAAGGCGCGGGCGGGGGAGGCGGCTGTCGCGCCGGGGTTGTTGCAGGGGGCGTTCGGGGAGCTGCTGAATCCCACGGCGCAGCCGGATGACGAGGGTGCGCGGTTGTTGCGGATGCTGACGCCTCGGGAGGTGGAGGTGCTGGTGCGGGTGGCCGAGGGGAGGACACGCGGCTGATCGCGGCGGGTATGGGCATCGCGCCGTCGACGGCGCGGACGCATGTGCAGCGGGTCCTGATGAAACTGGGCGTCGGCTCCCGCCTGGAAGCGGCGGCGCTGGCCGCTCGAACGGGCCTACTGGACCGAGCGGGCCGCTGCGCGGCGCGTAACGCCTGCGGCGGGGCTTTCGGCCCGACCGGTGCCTGCGGCTCGGCCTTCGGTCCGGTGGGTGGGTTGCCTGCGGCGCGGGCCTGCGGGCTGGTGGGGCGGTGCCTGCGGCGCGGCTTGCGGTCCGGTGGGTGGATGCCTGCGGCGGGGTTATCGGTCCGGTGGGTGGATGCCTGCGGCGCCTGTGCGGCTTGGGTGGGGGTTCTGTAGCGCCCAGGCGTGGTGGGTGGGTCGGGGCCGCGACGGGGGTGTCCGTCCTCGGACTGGCGCGACTGCGCATGCTGGATGGGGTGCGGGGCGCGGACGCGCCAGCCACTGCGGGCGGCCACCCCGTCCCGTCCCCTTCCGCCGCACGCGCCTACCGCAAGCAGCCACCTCCGCCACGCCCCGGGCAGCCGCATGCCCCGCACACTCCGCCCTACCGTTTCCGCGGGCAATCGTGCCGCAGGGCGGCACGGGTGGGCGCGACGGCACCCCGTGGGCGCCGGGTTGCGTGAACGTCCCCGTCCAGCGCTGACATTGGGCCACCGCCCAACTCCACCCGCGCGGGTGGGCGTGACCGGCACTCTGTCAGCGGCGGGCTGTGGCGAGGATCCCCCGGTCCGCGGCAACGCGGAGCGCCCCCGTGAATCCCGAGGATCGTGCAGTCCAGCCAGTTGGTGGGGAGTTGAAGCTCTGCCGCCAGGTATGTGGGGGTCTGTGTACGCACTCGCTTCGGTGGCGAACTGATCCGGTGCGGAATCCATTCCTCCGTGTTCAGTAGGTGAACTCATCTGGTGACGTTCTTTGTTTGACCGTGATCAGGGCGGGGTGCTGGTGGGTTGTGATGTGTTATGTTCGATTGTGTTGGGTGATTGGTGGGTGCAGAGGAGAGCGGCAGTGAAGAAGACCTCGACCCGGCTGGCCGACGGTCGCGAGCTCATCTACTACGACCTCGCCGACGACACCGTCCGCGACGCCGTCGACCGTCGTCCGCTGGACGCCACGGTCACCACGTCCGAGGTCCGCCACGACGTGCTGCTCGGCGACTCCGTCGCGGTCGCCTCCCACCGGCAGGGGCGTACGTACCATCCGCCGGCCGACGAGTGCCCGCTCTGCCCGTCCGAGGGCGAGCGGCTCAGCGAGATCCCCGACGCGTCGTACGACGTGGTCGTCTTCGAGAACCGGTTCCCGTCGCTGGCGGGGGACTCGGGCCGCTGCGAGGTCGTCTGCTTCACCTCCGACCACCGCTCCTCCTTCGCCGGTCTGACCGGGCGCCAGGCGCGACTGGTCCTCGACGCCTGGACCGACCGCACGTCCGAGCTGTCGCATCTGCCCTCCGTCGAACAGGTCTTCTGCTTCGAGAACCGGGGGGCCGAGATCGGCGTCACGCTCCAGCATCCGCACGGGCAGATCTACGCCTACCCCTTCACCACCCCCCGCACCGCCCTGATGCTGCGCCAAGTGGCCGCGCACAAGCAGGCGACGGACGGGGAGAACCTGTTCGACGCCGTGCTGGAGCGGGAACTGGCCGACGAGCGGATCGTCCTTGCGGGTGAACACTGGGTGGCCTTCGTGCCGTACGCGGCGCACTGGCCCTACGAGGTCCACCTGTACCCGAGGCGCCGGGTGCCCGACCTGCTCGGGCTGGACGAGGCGGCGCGCACGGAGTTCCCCCGGATCTATCTGGAACTCTTGAGACGCTTCGACCGGATCTTCGGGGAGGGTGAGCCTCCGACGCCGTACATCGCGGCCTGGCACCAGGCGCCGTTCGGCACGCTGGAGGAGTTCGACGGCGTCACGCGTGACGACTTCGCACTCCATCTGGAGCTTTTCACCATCCGCCGTACGCCCGGCAAGCTGAAGGTCCTCGCGGGCTCCGAGTCCGGCATGAACGTGTTCATCAACGACGTGTCGCCGGAGCGCGCGGCCCAGCGACTGCGGGAGGTAGCGAGTTCATGAGCGGGAAGTACCTGGTCACCGGAGGTGCGGGATATGTCGGCAGTGTCGTCGCCCAGCATCTGATCGAGGCCGGCCACGAGGTCGTCGTACTCGACAGCCTCGCCACCGGCTTCCGCGAGGGCGTGCCCGCGGACGCGCGGTTCATCGAGGGCGACATCCGCGACGCCGCCAAATGGCTGGACGCCTCCTACGACGGCGTGCTCCACTTCGCCGCCTTCTCGCAGGTCGGCGAGTCGGTGGTGAAGCCGGAGAAGTACTGGGACAACAACGTCGGCGGCACCATGGCGCTGCTCGGCGCGATGCGCGAGGCCGGAGTGCGCCGGCTCGTGTTCTCCTCCACGGCGGCGACGTACGGCGAACCCGAGCGGGTTCCGATCGTGGAGACCGCGCCCACCCGGCCCACCAGCCCGTACGGCGCCTCCAAGCTCGCCGTCGACCACATGATCAGCGGCGAGGCGGCCGCCCACGGCCTCGGCGCGGTCTCCCTGCGCTACTTCAACGTGGCCGGCGCCTACGGGCGGTACGGCGAGCGCCACGACCCCGAGTCGCACCTCATCCCCCTCGTCCTCCAGGTCGCCCTGGGACGGCGCGAGGCGATCTCGGTCTACGGCGACGACTACCCGACGCCCGACGGCACCTGCGTACGCGACTACATCCACGTCGCCGACCTGGCCGACGCCCATCTGCTCGCGCTGAAGGCCGCCGCGCCCGGCGAGCACCTGATCTGCAACCTCGGCAACGGTGCGGGCTTCTCCGTCCGCGAGGTCGTCGAGACGGTCCGCCGGGTCACCGGCCACCCCGTCCCCGAGGCCGTCGCCCCCCGCCGGGGCGGCGATCCGGCGGTCCTGGTGGCGTCGGCCGCCACCGCCCGCGAGAAGCTGGGCTGGAACCCGTCGCGCGCCGACCTCGCGGGGATCGTCGCGGACGCGTGGGAGTTCGCGCGGCAGCGCGCCGAACAGGCCAAGTAGAACGTCAGGAAGGGTCAGGGGTCAGGGCATGAGCGAGTCCAGCGAGGCCGTCGCCGAACGGTTCGAGGAGTTGTACGGGGCCGCGCCGGACGGGGTGTGGGCGGCACCGGGCCGGGTCAACCTCATCGGCGAGCACACCGACTACAACGACGGCTTCGTCATGCCGTTCGCGCTGCCGCACACGGCGGTCGCGGCGGTCACCGGGCGCGACGACGGCGTCCTGCGGCTGCACTCCGCCGATGTGGAGGGCCCGGCCGTGGAACTGGCCGTGGACGCCCTGGCCCCCGAGTCCGACAAGCGGTGGACCGCCTACCCGGCCGGTGTGGTGTGGGCGCTGCGCGCGGCCGGGCACCCCGTGACCGGCGCCGACATCCACCTCGCCTCCTCCGTGCCGGCGGGCGCGGGCCTGTCCTCGTCGGCCGCCCTGGAGGTGGTGGTCGCGCTCGCCCTGAACGACCTGTTCGGCCTCGGGCTGCGCGGCTGGCAGCTCGCCCGGCTGTGCCAGCGCGCGGAGAACGTCTATGTCGGCGCCCCCGTCGGCATCATGGACCAGACGGCGTCCGCCTGCTGCGAGGCCGGCCACGCCCTGTTCCTCGACACCCGCGACCTCTCCCAGCGCCGGATCCCCTTCGACCTGGCGGCCGAGGGCATGCGCCTGCTCGTCGTCGACACCCGGGTCAGGCACCGCCACAGCGAGGGCGAGTACGGCAAGCGCCGCGCCGGCTGCGAGAAGGGCGCCTCCCTGCTGGGCGTGGACGCGCTGCGGGACGTGCCGTACGACGGACTCGACGCGGCGCTCGAGCGGCTGGGCGACGAGGAGGAGGTCCGCCGTCTGGTCCGGCACGTGGTCACGGAAAACCAGCGCGTCGAACGGGTCGTCTCCCTGCTGGAGTCGGGTGACACCCGCGCGATCGGGCCGGTGCTGGTCGAGGGACACGCCTCCCTGCGCGACGACTTCCGGGTCTCCTGTCCCGAACTCGATCTCGTGGTGGAGACCGCCGTCTCGGCCGGCGCCCTCGGCGCCCGGATGACCGGCGGCGGCTTCGGCGGCTCGGCCATCGTCCTGACGGAGGAGGCGGACGTACCCGCCGTCACCAAGGCCGTGGAAGAGGCCTTCGCGGCGGCCGGGTTCACGGCCCCCGGGTCTTCGAGGCGGTCCCCGCGCCAGGGGCGCGCCGGGTGCACTGACGCCCCGGGACCATGCCGCCCCGACGCCGCTGCCGAATCCGGTGACAGGACGGCGATGGGAGCGATTCTCCAAGCCGAACGCCGCGCGGACGGCGTGTCGCCGGGAGATTCGCTCCCATCGCCGCCGTGGGACGGAGGGGCGGAGGAGGAGCGGGTGGCGCATGATCAGGTCAGCCGTTTGACCAGGGTGTACTCCGTGATCCCCGGCGGGTAGTCGGGGATCACGGACACCACCTCGTAGCCCTGGCGCCGGTAGAAGTCCGGGGCCTGGAAGTCCCATGTCTCCACGCGGGAGGCCACGCAGGCGCGTTCGGCGGCGGCCAGGCGCTCCGCCTCCGCGAGGAGCCGGGAGCCGAGGCCCGCGCCCCGGTGGCGGTCGTCGACCCACAGATGGCCGACGTGCAGCCAGGTCGTCCAGGTGTGGCCGACCAGACCGCCGGCCAGTTCGCCGTTCGCATCCGACACCCACACGTGCAAAGGCGATTCGCGCTCCAGCGGGGTTCCGCGCAGGGCGCGCAGGACCGGCGAGGCCGCGGTGTTCGTGTCCCTCAGCCGCTTGCGGAGCAGATCACGTCGGGCGTTGTCGACTTCTGTCTCAAGACGAAACATGCGGCACACCATAAACGCGGAAGGCCGCAAGTTCTGCAAATAACCTTCCGCTGCCCGCCCCCGCCCGTAACCTGTTGACAGTGCCGGTGGGGGCCGGCGCTGTTCAGGGGCGAGTCAGTCGGGTACGACGTCCAAGGTGGGGCGGCGGTGGTCGCGCGGCGGCGACGGCCCGTCCCCGTCCGGTCACCGAGGTGACCGGGGGCTTCGGCGTCGTGCCCGCGCCGGTGTCGTCTTCCGACGATGGGGTAATCCCCTGCTCTGTGAGGAGCTTGGGGAGGGGGTTTCGTGGTTCGCATTCGAGTCCTGGTCGTCGACGACCATCGCATCTTCGCCGAGTCGCTGGCCGCGGCCCTGGCGGCGGAGCCCGATGTCGACGTGTCCGCGGCGGGCAGCGGCCCGGCCGCGCTGCGCTGTCTGGAGAGGGCGGCCGTCGAGGGACGCCGGTTCGACGTGCTGCTCGTCGACGCCGATCTGGGCGGCAAGGTGCCGGGCGGACGCCCGGCCGTGCCCGTGCAGGCCGGTGACGAGGACGGGCTCGTCGACGGGATATCGCTGGTCACCGGCGTGCGTTCGGCACAGCCGCAGGTACGGATCGTCGTGCTCGCCGAGAAGGACGACCCGGGCCGGGCCGCGCTCGCGCTGGGGGCCGGGGCCTCCGGGTGGGTGGCCAAGGACTGCTCGCTGAGCCGGCTGCTCACCGTCATCCGGGGGTGCTGCGGGACGAGACGCATCTGCCGCCCGCGCTGCTGACGGGTGTGCTGCGGGAGCTGACCGCCGCCCGGCGGCACCGCACCGAGAGCGAGCGGCTCGTGGAGTCGCTGACCCCGCGCGAGCGGGAGGTGCTGCGGTGCATGGTCGCGGGACTGGGGCGCAAGGCGGTCGCCGAGCGCCTGTATCTGTCCCCGCACACCGTGCGGACCCATATGCAGAACGTGCTCGGGAAGCTGGGCGTGCACTCCACGCTGGCCGCGGTGGCCCTCGCCCGGCGGGCGGGTGTCGGGCCCGTCGACCTAACCGGGGATGTTGTCGAACGGGGCGGTCAACTGGCGTAGCAGTCCGGCCAGTTCGCCACGCTGCGCGTGGGAGAGTTCCGCGAGGATCGCCCGCTCCTGCGCCAGCAGCCCGGCCAGTGCCTGGTCGGCGCGGTCGCGGCCCTCGTCCGTGAGCCGGACCAGCACACCGCGCCGGTCACTGGGGTCGGGCAGTCGCTCCACCAGGCCCTTCTTGGTGAGGCGGTCGATGCGGTTGGTCATCGTGCCCGAGGTGACCAGCGTCTGCGTGAGCAACTGCCCCGGCGAGAGCTGGTACGGGGTGCCCGCGCGGCGCAGCGCGGTCAGGACGTCGAACTCCCAGGACTCCAGGCCGTGCTCCGCGAAGGCGAGCCGGCGTGCGCGGTCCAGGTGCCGGGCCAGTCTGCTTACCCGGCTGAGAACCTCGAGCGGTTCCACGTCGAGGTCCGGGCGCTCCCGGCGCCATGCTGCGACCAGCCGATCGACCTCGTCCTCCATGACGATCAGTGTAGTGGTTGTGTCGATGTGAAGTCTCTTGATGTCGAGTCTCTTGACGTCGAGATGGAGCGGGGTGAAGTGGGTACCCGACCGTCATCGGCAACCGGGGAGGCCTCATGCCCCCAGAGTCCCCCACGTGGGATCCCGCCCAGTACCTGCGTCACGCCGGGCACCGCGTCCGGCCCTTCACCGACCTGCTCGCCCGTGTCCCGGACCTCCCGGGGACCCGCCCCGGATCGCCGACCTCGGCTGCGGCGCCGGCAACGTCACGGCCCTGCTCGCCGGGCGCCGGCCGGGCGCCCGCGTCACCGGCTACGACAACTCACCCGAGATGCTCGACCGGGCCCGCGCCGACCACGGGGGCGGCGGACTCGACTTCTCCCACGCCGACATCCGTACGTGGGTGCCGGAGGGGAGTACGGCCTGATCGTCAGCAATGCCGCGCTGCAGTGGGTGCCGGGGCACGCGGAGCGGTTCCGCGACTGGGTGGACGGGCTCGCGCCCGGCGGTACGTTCGCCTTCCAGGTGCCCGGGAACTTCGGCGCCCCCAGCCACGCACTGATGCGCCAACTCGCCGGCTCCCCGCGCTGGCGGACCCGGCTGGCCGGGGTCCTGCGCCACGACGCCGCCGTACTCCGGCCGGAGGCCTACCTGGAGCACCTGACCGCCCTCGGCTGCACGGTCGACGCGTGGGAGACGACGTACATTCACCTGCTCACGGGGAAGACCCGGTCCTCGACTGGGTCAGGGGCACGGGTCTGCGCCCCGTCCTGACGGCTCTGGCGGACGATCCCGAGGCTCGCGACGCGTTCGTCGACGGGTACCGGTCCGCCCTGCGAGCGGCCTATCCGGCCGGCCCGTACGGCACCCCGTTCCCGTTCCGCCGCGTCTTCGCGGTCGCCGTCAAGGAGGGATGATGCTCACCGCCGTCGACCATGTGCAGCTCGCCGCACCGCCCGGTGCGGAGGAGACGCTGCGCGCGTACTACGTGGACGTCCTCGGCATGACCGAGGTGCCGAAACCCCGGCCCTCGCGGCACGCGGCGGCTGCTGGTTCGAGGCGGGCCCGGTACGCCTCCACCTGGGCGTCGAGCCCGGCTTCCGCCCCGCGGGAAAGGCCCACCCGGGCCTGCTGGTCACCGGCATCGAGGCCTACGCGGCCCGGCTGGCCGCCCACGGCGCCCCGGTCACCTGGGACGACAACCTCCCGGGCCACAGGCGTTTCTACTCCGAGGACCCGGTGGGCAACCGGCTGGAGTTCCTGGAGCCCCGCTAGGACTTGCGGTGGCCTATCAGACGCGGCTTCGGTGGACCCGGTGGGCAACCGGCTGGAGTTCCTGGAGCCCCGCTAGGACTTGCGGTGGCCTATCAGACGCGGCTTCGGTTCCAGGCCGTCCAGGCCGTGCCAGGCCAGGTTGACCAGATGGGCGGCCACCTCCGCCTTCTTCGGCTTGCGGACGTCCAGCCACCACTGGCCCGTCAGGGCGACCATGCCGACCAGGGCCTGCGCGTACAGCGGGGCCAGCTTCGGGTCGAAACCGCGGGACTTGAACTCGCGGCCCAGGATGTCCTCCACCTGGGTGGCGATGTCCGAGATCAGCGAGGCGAAGGAACCCGTCGACTGGGGATCGGGGAGTCACGGACCAGGATGCGGAAACCGTCCGTGTACTCCTCGATGTAGTCGAGCAGCGCGAACGCCGCCTGCTCGCACAGCTCACGCGGGTGACCGGCCGTCAGCGAGCTCGTCACCATGTCGAGGAGGCGCCGCATCTCACGGTCCACCACCACCGCGTACAGGCCCTCCTTGCCGCCGAAGTGCTCGTACACCACCGGCTTGGAGACCCCCGCCTTCGCCGCGATCTCCTCCACCGACGTGGCCTCGAAACCCTTCGCCGCGAACAGCGTGCGGCCGATCTCCAGCAACTGCTGGCGGCGCTCCGCACCGGTCATCCGGGTACGGCGGGTGCGCCGCGGTTTCTCGTTGCTCGGGGTGCTGCTGGAGTCGGTCGCCACGGCGACCATCATGCCGCCTCGGCACGTTCCTTCCCGCGCCGGGCGCCGCCTTCCGAGGTGTTACGGCGCGAATCGATACGCGAGCGTGACGGCCACCGCACGTCGTACGCCCAGCCGAGCCGCTCGAACCAGCGGATCAGCCGGGCCGAGGAGTCGAGCTGCCAGCGCTCCACACCGTGCCGCGCGGACGTCGGGTCGGCGTGGTGCAGATTGTGCCAGGACTCGCCGCACGACAGGACCGCCAGCCACCACACGTTGCCCGAACGGTCCCGCGACTTGAACGGACGCTTGCCGACCGCGTGGCAGATCGAGTTGATCGACCACGTCACATGGTGCAGCAGCGCCACCCGGACGAGGGACCCCCAGAAGAACCCGGTGAACGCGCCCCACCAGGACAGCGTCACCAGACCGCCGATCAGCGCGGGCAGCGCCAGCGACAGCGCCGTCCACAGGACGAACTGCCGGGAGATCGCCCGCAGCGCCCCGTCCTTGATCAGATCCGGCGCGTACTTCTCCTGCGAGGTCTGCTCCTCGTCGAACATCCAGCCGATGTGCGCCCACCACAGGCCCTTCATCAGCGCCGGGACCGTCTCCCCGTACCGCCACGGCGAATGCGGGTCGCCGTCCGCGTCGGAGAACTTGTGGTGCTTGCGGTGGTCCGCCACCCACCGCACCAGCGGCCCCTCGACCGCCATCGACCCGGCGACCGCCAGCGCGATCTTCAGCGGCCGCTTCGCCTTGAACGAACCGTGCGTGAAGTGGCGGTGGAAGCCGATCGTGATGCCGTGGCAGCCGAGGTAGTAGAAGAACACCAGCAGCCCCAGGTCCAGCCAGCTCACCCCCACCCCCAGACCAGTGGCACCGCCGCCACCAGCGCCAGGAACGGGACGATGATGAAGAGCAGCAGCGTGATCTGCTCGAGGGAGCGCTTGCGCTCGCCGCCCAGCGTGGCGGAGGAGGCGGCGTCGTCGGACCGGGGCTGCTTCGGGGCTTCATCGAGCACATCGGAGCGTGAGGTCATACGTGTCCCCTGTGGGGTATGTGGAATGAGGGTGGGTGCCGGGCCGCCGGAAACGCACTGTATACCTACGCTTCCGTAACCTACGGCAACGTAAGTATGGCAGTGCGTCGCCCGGCGGCAAGAGCCCGTGAGCCTGCGCGTCCGGGTCGACACCTATCCTTGAAGTCGGTCGGACAGCGCGGTCCGCTCTGATTTCTTCCCGGACGTCCGGCCCGTATGCGGCGCACGCCGCGCGGACAGCCGTCCGGGTTCCCTCCCAGACGAGCTTCAACACCGCAAGGAGCCGCACCTGTGAGCAGTGCCGACGACCAGGCCGTAGCCACGGCGACCACGAGCAGCGAACTGCGTGCCGACATCCGCCGACTGGGTGATCTCCTGGGCGAGACCCTGGTACGGCAGGAGGGCCCGGAACTGCTCGACCTCGTCGAGAAGGTCCGCCGACTCACCCGAGAGGACGGCGAGGCCGCCGCCGAACTGCTGCGGGGCACCGAACTGGAGACCGCGGCCAAGCTGGTCCGCGCCTTCTCCACCTACTTCCACCTCGCCAACGTCACCGAGCAGGTGCACCGCGGCCGTGAACTGGGCGCCCGCCGCGCCGCCGAGGGCGGACTGCTCGCCCGCACCGCCGACCGCCTCAAGGACGCCGACCCCGAGCATCTGCGCGAGACCGTCCGGAACCTCAACATCCGGCCCGTGTTCACCGCGCACCCCACCGAGGCCGCCCGCCGCTCCGTCCTCAACAAGCTCCGCCGGATCGCCGCCCTCCTCGACACCCCGGTCATCGCCTCCGACCGGCGCCGCCTCGACACCCGGCTCGCCGAGAACATCGACCTCGTCTGGCAGACCGACGAACTGCGCGTGGTCCGCCCGGAACCCGCCGACGAGGCCCGCAACGCCATCTACTACCTCGACGAACTCCACGCCGGCGCCGTCGGCGACGTACTGGAGGACCTCACCGCCGAACTCGAGCGCGTCGGCGTCCACCTCCCCGACGACACCCGCCCCTCACCTTCGGCACCTGGATCGGCGGCGACCGCGACGGCAACCCCAACGTCACCCCGCAGGTGACCTGGGACGTCCTCATCCTCCAGCACGAGCACGGCATCAACGACGCCCTGGAGATGATCGACGAACTGCGCGGCTTCCTCTCCAACTCCATCCGCTACGCGGGCGCCACGGACGAACTGCTCGCCTCCCTGCGGGCCGACCTCGAGGCCCTCCCCGAGATCAGCCCCCGCTACAAGCGCCTCAACGCCGAGGAGCCCTACCGGCTCAAGGCCACCTGCATCCGGCAGAAGCTGGAGAACACCAAGCTCCGCCTCGCCAAGGGCACCGCCCACGAGACGGGCCGCGACTACCTCGGCACCGCCGAACTCCTCGACGACCTGCGGATCGTCCAGGCCTCCCTGCGCGAACACCGCGGCGGCCTCTTCGCCGACGGCCGCCTCGCCCGGACGATCCGCACGCTCGCCGCGTTCGGCCTCCAGCTCGCCACCATGGACGTACGGGAACACGCCGACGCCCACCACCACGCCCTCGGCCAGCTCTTCGACCGGCTCGGCGAGGAGTCGTGGCGCTACGCGGACATGCCCCGCGAATACCGGGCCAAGCTGCTCGCCAAGGAGCTCAGGTCCCGCCGTCCGCTCGCCCCCACCCCGGCGCCCGTGGACGCCGCCGGGGAGAAGACCCTCGGCGTGTTCCAGACCGTCAAGCGGGCCCTGGAGGTCTTCGGGCCCGAGGTGATCGAGTCGTACATCATCTCCATGTGCCAGGGCGCCGACGACGTCTTCGCCGCCACCGTCCTCGCCCGCGAGGCCGGACTCGTCGACCTGCACGCCGGCTGGGCGAAGATCGGCATCGTGCCGCTCCTGGAGACCACGGACGAGCTCAAGGCCGCCGACACCATCCTCGAGGACATGCTCGCCGACCCCTCCTACCGGCGCCTCGTCGCCCTGCGCGGGGACGTCCAGGAGGTCATGCTCGGCTACTCCGACTCCTCCAAGTTCGGCGGCATCACCACCAGCCAGTGGGAGATCCACCGCGCCCAGCGGCGGCTGCGCGACGTCGCCCACCGCTACGGCGTACGGCTGCGGCTCTTCCACGGCCGCGGCGGCACCGTCGGCCGCGGCGGCGGCCCCACCCACGACGCCATCCTCGCCCAGCCCTGGGGCACCCTCGAAGGCGAGATCAAGGTCACCGAGCAGGGCGAGGTCATCTCCGACAAGTACCTCATCCCGGCCCTCGCCCGCGAGAACCTCGAACTGTCCGTCGCCGCCACCCTCCAGGCGTCCGCGCTGCACACCGCGCCCCGCCAGTCCGTCGAGGCCCTCGCCCGCTGGGACGCCGCCATGGACGTCGTCTCCGACGCCGCCCACACGGCCTACCGCAAGCTGGTCGAGGACCCCGACCTGCCGACGTACTTCCTGGCCTCCACCCCGTCGACCAGCTCGCCGACCTGCACCTGGGCTCACGGCCCTCCCGCCGCCCCGGCTCCGGCGTCTCCCTCGACGGACTGCGCGCCATCCCGTGGGTGTTCGGCTGGACCCAGTCCCGGCAGATCGTCCCCGGCTGGTACGGCGTCGGCTCCGGCCTCAAGGCGCTGCGCGAGGCCGGCCTCGACACCGTGCTCGACGAGATGCACCAGCGGTGGCACTTCTTCCGCAACTTCGTCTCCAACGTCGAGATGACCCTCGCCAAGACGGACCTGCGCATCGCCCAGCACTACGTCGACACCCTCGTCCCCGAGAACCTCAAGCACGTCTTCGACGCCATCAGGGCCGAACACGAGCTCACCGTCGCCGAGGTGCTGCGCGTCACCGGCGAGAGCGAACTCCTCGACGCCGACCCGGTGCTGAAGCAGACCTTCACCATCCGCGACGCCTACCTGGACCCCATCTCCTACCTCCAGGTGGCCCTCCTCAAGCGCCAGCGCGACGCCGCCGAGGCCGGCGACCAGCCCGACCCGCTGCTCGCCCGCGCCCTGCTGCTCACCGTCAACGGTGTGGCGGCCGGCCTGCGCAACACCGGCTGACCCGCCCGCCGACGACGAAGGGTGCCCCCGGCCGCGTACGGCCGGGGGCACCCTCGTCGTCCTCTCATACGGCCACGAACGCCGCCGTCAGCAGCACCGCGCCCGCCACCGCCATCACCCACGCCGTCCGGGTCCGCAGCAGCCCTCCGGCCACCACGACGGACGCCAGCAGCAGCGCCCCGCCCAGCGGGACCCACGCGTACAGGATCCCGGCGGGACCCGCGCGGACGGCGTCCGTACCGCCCGGCTTCAGCACCACCGGGTAGGTGCCGCCCTTCTCCACGGCCACCGAGTTCTCCAGCTCCACTTCCGGACGCGGCTGCGACCCCGGCGACAGCGGCGTGTACGGCCCCGTGCACGCCGTGGCGCCGCACCACGTCACCGCCACCGTGCCGCGCTCACGCCCCTTCGTCAGCATCGCGTGCTGCGCCGTGCCCCACGACGCCCACACACCGGCGATCAGGATCAGCACGGCGACCGTGCCCATCGACGCGAACCTGCCGAACCGCAGGGCGGAGGAGCCACGGGAGGAGCGGGCAGCGCGAGCCATGGCCGAGATCCTTGGCCATGACCTTGCGGTCGGTCAACTCCGGTGGGGACGGTACCGGACAGGTCCGGTCACGAGTTGTACGTCCCCTGCGCCCGCTCGAGCCCCTCGATCACCAGGCACTCCACCGCGTCCGCCGCCCGGTCCACGAAGTAGTCCAGCTCCTTGCGCTCCGCCGACGAGAAGTCCTTCAGCACGAAGTCCGCCACCTGCATCCGCCCCGGCGGCCGCCCGATCCCGAACCGCGCCCGGTGGTACTCCCGCCCGAACGCCTGCGTCATCGACTTCAGCCCGTTGTGACCGTTGTCCCCGCCGCCCAGCTTCAGCCGCAGCGTCCCGTAGTCGATGTCCAGCTCGTCATGGACCGCCACCACGTTCGCCGCCGGCACCTTGTAGAACTCCCGCAGCGCGTTCACCGGACCACCCGACAGATTCATGTACGACATCGGCTTCGCCAGGATCACCCGCCGGCCGGCCGGCCCCGGCGGACCGATCCGCCCCTCCACGACCTGCGCCTGCGCCCGGCCCGCCCGCTTGAACCGGCCCCCGGTCCGCTCCGCCAGCAGATCCGCCACCATGAACCCCACGTTGTGGCGGTTCATCGCGTACTCCGGCCCCGGATTCCCCAGCCCCACGATCAGCCAGGGACCCGCCGCACCGGCCGCCGCATCCGTCGTCACGTCCATGTCTCCTTCCCACGCGCGTATCCGCGCGCCCACGTACGCGCCTTCATACACGTCGGCCGCTGCCCCGTACGGGAACAGCGGCCGACCATCAGACGCCTCGGGACGAGGATCAGGCCTCGGCGGCCTCGTCCTCACCCTCGAGGGCCTCCTCCGCCTGCGCGGCCAGCACCTGGATGACGACCGCGTCGTCCTCGACGGCCAGCTTGGTGCCCGTCGGCAGCGTGATGTCCTTCGCGAGGATGGCGGCACCGGCTTCCAGACCCGCGATGGAGACGGTCACGCCCTCCGGGATGTTCGTGGCCTCGGCCTCGACCGGCAGCGCGGGCAGCACGTGCTCCAGCAGGTAACCGCCCGGGGCCAGCTCGCCCTCGGTCTGCACCGGGATCTCGACCTGGACGGTCTCGCCGCGCTTGACCTTCAGCAGGTCCACGTGCGCCAGGAAGCCCTTCAGCGGGTCGCGCTGCACGGCCTTCGGGATCGCGAGCTGGGTCTCCTTGCCGTCGATGACCAGCTCGAGCAGCACGTTCGGCGTACGCAGCGCCATCAGCAGCTCGTGGCCCGGCAGCGTCACGTGCAGCGGCTCGAGACCGTGCTCGTACACCACACCGGGAACGTTGCTCTCACGGCGGATACGGCGCGCGGCACCCTTGCCGAACTCGGTGCGCGTCGCGACGGAGATCTTTACCTCGGACATGCTCACTCCTCGAAGTCAGAAACGGACGTGGTCACCCGGCCACGAACGGCCTGCTACGAAGAGCGCGTCGATAACGGACCGCCGCGTCCGCCTTGATGAAAGCGGAACGGCCTCCTCGCCGAGCAACTTCGTCAGTTTACCCGGACCGGAAGGCCGTACCCAAAACGATCACCGCCGGAGCCGGTGCAGAACCCTTACTGCACGAAGCTCGCGGCCTCTCGCCTACTGCTCGTCGAACAGGCTCGTCACCGAGCCGTCGCGGAACACCTCACGCGCCGCACGCGCGATCGTCGGCGCGATCGACAGCACCTTGATCTTGTCCAGGGACTCGCTCAGCTCGATCGGCGTCGGCAGCGTGTCCGTGAACACGAACTCACTCACCCGCGAGTTCTTCAGCCGGTCCGCCGCCGGACCCGACAGCACACCGTGCGTCGCCGTCACGATGACGTCCTCCGCCCCGTGCGCGAACAGCGCGTCCGCCGCGGCGCAGATCGTGCCGCCCGTGTCGATCATGTCGTCGACCAGGACGCAGATACGGCCCTTCACATCACCGACGACCTCGTGCACCGTGACCTGGTTCGCCACGTCCTTGTCGCGCCGCTTGTGCACGATCGCCAGCGGAGCACCCAGCCGGTCGCACCAGCGGTCCGCCACCCGCACACGGCCCGCGTCCGGGGACACCACCGTCAGCTTCGAACGGTCCACCTTCGCCCCCACGTAGTCCGCGAGCAGCGGCAGCGCGAAGAGGTGGTCCACGGGTCCGTCGAAGAAGCCCTGGATCTGGTCCGTGTGCAGATCCACCGCGAGCAGCCGGTCGGCGCCGGCCGTCTTCATCAGATCCGCGATCAGCCGCGCCGAGATCGGTTCACGCCCGCGGTGCTTCTTGTCCTGCCGCGCGTAACCGTAGAACGGCACGATGACCGTGATGGACCGGGCCGACGCGCGCTTCAGCGCGTCGATCATGATGAGCTGCTCCATGATCCACTTGTTGATCGGAGCGGTGTGGCTCTGGATCAGGAAACAGTCGGCACCACGGGCCGACTCCTGATACCGCACATAGATCTCACCGTTGGCGAAATCGAAGGCTTTCGTGGGGACGACACCCACATCCAGCTGTCGGGCGACCTCCTCGGCAAGCTCGGGGTGGGCGCGGCCGGAGAAGAACATCATCTTCTTCTCGCCGGTCGTCTTGATCCCGGTCACAGCACAATCTCCTCAGAGGTGTCGCAACAGATGGCGGTGCGGAAGTGCACTTATCACGGTACGCCCTGTTCCAGAGGGCGGAATCCGGTCAGTCTTCGCCGGCCGGCTCCGGGACGCCGCCTCCGCCGCCTTCGCGGCGGCACTCCCCGGACGCTTTCGCGCCACCCAGCCCTCGATATTCCGCTGCTGGCCGCGGGCCACGGCCAGCGAACCCGCGGGCACATCCTTCGTGATCACCGACCCGGCGGCCGTGTAGGCGCCGTCCCCGATGGTGACGGGTGCCACAAACATGTTGTCCGAACCGGTCTTGCAGTGCGACCCGACCGTCGTGTGATGTTTGTCCTGCCCGTCGTAATTGACGAACACGCTCGCCGCACCGATGTTCGAGAACTCGCCGATCGTCGCGTCCCCCACGTACGACAGATGCGGAACCTTCGTCCCCTCACCGATCGACGCGTTCTTCGTCTCCACGTACGTCCCGATCTTCGCCTTGCGCGCCAGCCGCGACCCCGGACGCAGATAGGCGTACGGCCCCACACTCGCCTCGGGACCCACGTCGGAACTCACCGCCACCGTGTTGTCCACCCGCGCCCCGGCGCCCACCCGGGTGTCCGTCAGCCGCGAGTTGGGTCCGACCTCGCACCCCTCACCGAGATGCGTGGTCCCGTGCAGCTGCGTCCCGGGGTGGACGACGGCGTCCTGCTCGAACGTCACGGTGACATCGACCCATGTGGTCGCCGGATCGATCACGGTGACCCCGGACAGCATGGCGGCCGTCAGCAGCCGGTCGTTCAGGATCCGCCGCGCCTCGGAGAGCTGCACCCGGTTGTTGATCCCCGCGATCTCACGGTGGTCCGCCGCGACCGACGCACCCACCCGGTGTCCCGCCTCACGCAGGATCCCGAGCACGTCCGTCAGATACTCCTCACCCTGGCTGTTGTCCGTCCGCACCCTCTTGAGCGCGTCCGCCAGCAGCGCCCCGTCGAAGGCGAACACACCCGAGTTGATCTCCCGGATCGCCCGCTGCGTCTCCGACGCGTCCTTGTGCTCCACGATCGCCGTGACCGCGCCGCTGTCGTCCCGCACGATCCGCCCGTACCCGGTGGCGTCCGGCATCTCGGCCGTCAGCACCGTCACCGCGTTGCCGTCGGCGGAGTGCGTCAGCGACAGCCGCCGCAGCGTCTCACCCGTCAGCAGCGGGGTGTCACCGCACACGACGACGACGGTCCCGTCGACGGAACCGCCCAGCTCCTCCAGGCCCATCCGTACGGCATGACCCGTACCGTTCTGCTCCGCCTGTACGGCGGTACGCACCTCGGGGGCGACCCCGCGAGATGTTCGGTCACTTTCTCGCGCGCGTGCCCCACGACGACGACCAGCCGCTCCGGCTGGAGCTCACCGGCCGCGGCGAGCACATGACCCACCAGGGAACGACCACAGATGTCGTGCAGGACCTTCGGTGTGGCCGACTTCATACGGGTGCCCTCACCCGCTGCGAGAACGACGACGGCTGCCGGGCGGCTGGTGCTCACGGAATGCCCTTCGGCTGTGATGGGGGTGGGGGTGACATCCGCAGGATACCGGGGCGGTTCGGGCCGGACATGAGAGCGGGCCCCGACTGTGCAGTCAGGGCCCGAACCGAGCAGCTCCGCCAGCTGGATTCGAACCAGCACTACAGGGCTTCAAAGGCCCGCGGGCTACCAGTTACCCCATGGCGGATGGCTGCGTCAGACCCTACCCGAGGCGTGCTGGAGCTTGGGCCACCATCCCTCTCCACCATCCTTCGATCTGGCGGTACAGCCCAGCCCCTCGGGAGACGCGGATTACGAGGCACCCCCGGTAGCTCTCGCCAACGTTCTTGCGAACGGTCTTGGGGTTGTGCTTCTTGATCGTCGTTTTCTGGAACGTGGAGACGTCGACATCAACCAGGTTGGCCCAGTAGTGCTTGGCTCCTCTGCGTCCGCCGTCATGTGGATCATCACGCGGTACCGCAGGCGCTCGCGTTCAACGCCAAGAAGGCGCAGCCAGGCCAAGTAGAGCTGGATTACTCCCGGGTCACTGTTGACGAAGATGACGCCTTCCCGTCGGGCGTAGGGCTTGTCCTTCGTGCCCTCGGCCCAATAGAGGGCGACGCCGGTCATGAACAGGTCCCGGTCCGACATCTCGCCGATCTCCTGCGCCGCCTTGTTCTTGGTCCGCTGTCGTTCCTCGTCCCGGATGGCCAACTCGTGTTCCCAGCGCTTTCGGGCCGCCAGCTTCGCCTGCTCTGTCGGGTCACGCCGCTCCGGCTTCGGCAGGTCCCGTACCCACAGAGACACCGAACTCCGGGAACAGCCCAGTTCGGCCTCGATCTGGTCGTAGGTCCACCCCTGGAGACGTAGTTCCCGGGCCTTGGCCTTGAGGTCGTCCTTCGCTCGCGGGCGCTTCGTCCAGGCCGGCGGTGGCTCTCCTTTCACCAACTGGTTGAGGATGTCGTTGTTGTAGATCTTCAGTTCGTCGCGGATCTGCCGAAGGCTGTAGCCCGCTCGCCGCAGGGCGACCGCCTGATCCCGCAGGCCTTCGAAGTCGGCGTATTTGCCTGGTGCGTGTCTCACATGCATACCGTCCGGGTGGAATGGCGTGTTCCGCACTCGAACGGTGACCGATTCGGTAGTTCGAGGGATTCTGGGCGGTATCGCTGCTGAAGGGTTGCGCTGTGTGGTGTGGTGCGGTCGTGCGAACTTGCCGGATAAGGGGTGGCGTGCGCCCGTAGGCTGGACGCATGACCGCGACGGGGGTAGAGCTGTTGACGGCCCGGGGAGGGCCGTGGTGGTGGGAACGGCGGCGCAGCGCCGTGCTCGATGTGGGGCTGGCGGTGGCGTCCGCGCTGGAGTGCGGACTCGAGGGGTCGAGTTCGCACGGGAGGCGGGAGTCCCGCAGGCCGTCGGTGTCGTCTTCGGGGTGCTGGCCGGTTCGGTGCTGCTGGTGCGGCGGCGGTGGCCGATCGCGGTGGTGCTGGTCGCGATCGCGGTCACGCCGGCGGCGATGGGTTTCCTGATGGGGATCGTCGGGCTGTACTCGCTGGCGGCGTCCGAGGTGCCGCGGCGGATCATCGCGTCGCTGGCCGGCATGCAGTCGCTGGGTGTGCTGATCGTGATGTTCGTACGGATGCGGCAGAACCTGGCGCGCGGGGAACTGGACGTCGGCGACTGGATCGTGCCGTTCGCGTCGATCACGATGGCGATCGGGGTGACGGCGCCGCCGTTGCTGCTGGGTCTGTACGTGGGGGCGCGGCGGCGGTTGATGGAGAGTCTGCGGGAGCGGGCGGACAGTCTGGAGCAGGAGCTCCAGTTGCTCGCGGAGCGGGCCGAGGAGCGGGCGGAGTGGGCGCGCGGCGAGGAGCGGAGGCGGATCGCGCGGGAGATGCACGACGTGGTGGCGCACCGGGTGAGTTTGATGGTGGTGCACGCGGCGGCGTTGCAGGCGGTGGCGCGGAAGGATCCGGAGAAGGCCGTGAAGAACGCCGCTCTGGTGGGGGACATGGGGCGGCAGGCGTTGACGGAGCTGCGGGAGATGCTCGGGGTGCTGCGGTCCGGTGGGGACGGGGTGGTGCGGCGGGAGCGGGCGTCGGTGCCGCTGGCGGCGGTGGGTGCCGCCGCGGCGGCCGCGGCGTCGCGGGCCGTGGAGGAGGCGGAGGGGCCGTCCCTGGCGGAGATCGGCGAGCTGGTGGGGCAGTCGGCGGCCGCGGGGATGATCGTCGATCTGTCGGTGGAGGGGAGTCGCGGTCGTATGCGCGGGTGGTGGAGTCGACGGCGTTCCGGGTGGTGCAGGAGGCGTTGACGAACGTGCACAAGCATGCGGGGGTGCGAAGACGTATGTGCGTCTGGCGCACCGGGTGTCGGAGATCGCGATGCAGGTGGAGAACGAGCCGGCGCCGGAGGCGGGGTCGTCGGCGGGGCTGCCGTCCGGGGGAACGGGCTGGTGGGGATGAAGGAGCGGGTGTCGGCGCTGGGCGGGGTGTTCGTGTCGGGGCCGACGGACGCCGGGGGCTTCCGGGTGTCGGCGGTGATTCCGGCGTCCTAAGGGGTGTCCTAGGGGTGTCCTGGGGGTGTCCTGGGGGTGTCCGACGCCCCCTGGCCCGGCCGCGCGGTCAGCCGGCGGTGAGGCGGGCGGGCCGGATGCCGGAGACCAGGGTGGCCAGGGCGTGGTCGATGTCGGGGCCGAGGTACCAGTCGCCGGTGTGGTCGAGGGCGTAGGCGCGGCCCAGGGCGTCGATGGCGAGGAGTGCCCGGGTGTCGGTCTCGGCGCCGAGGGGGCAGACATCGGTGCCGAGGGCGCGGCCGAGGTCGGCGAGGGTGCGGGCCATGTGGAGGCCGTGGAGGGGTCGAGGTCGAGGGTGGCGGGGGCGATCTGCCGTCCGGGGCCCTTGGGGTGGAGGTGGAGTCCGCCGAATTCGGCCCAGGCCTCGATGGCGGCGGGGAAGACCGTGTGGCGGTGTCCCGCGGGCGAGGTGTGGTCGCGCAGGGTGTCGGCCCAGATCTCCGCCTGCTGGATGTTCCAGCGCCCGGGTTGCCAGCCGGCGGTGCGCAGGGCGGCGTCGACGGGGACGGCGAAGCGGGTGGTGGAGGTGCGGTCGGTGTGCATCTGCCCTTCGTTCGTCGAGGTCGTGGGGGTACGGGGGCTGGGGTCAGCCGTCGGTGCCGGGGTCGACCGTACGGACGCCGAAGTGGGCGGTGAGGGCGGTGCAGGCGCGGCAGGGGGCGGCGTAGGCGCCGTGGAGGGGTCGCCGTCCTCGCGGATGCGGCGGGTGGTGAGTTTGGCCTGCTTGAGGGCCTTGCGCGCGTCGCCGTTGGTCATGGGTTTGCGCGCGGCGCGTTTGCTGCGGGCCTCGTCGGCGGTGGTGAGGTGCCGGGAGATGAGGATCGTCTCGGCGCAGCGCCCGGTGAAGCGGTCGCGCTGGTCGCTGGTCAGGGCGTCGAGGAAGTCCTGGACGAGCGGGTGCAGCGCGGGGGTGTGCCGCCGCGGGCGGCGGTGCAGGTGAGGGTGGCGCCGCGGACGGAGAGGGCGGCGGCGATGGTGGGGAGGATGCCGTCGCGGCGGTGATGGAGCGCGGGGGCGTGGCCGTCGGCGTCGGTGGCGCTCCAGCCGACGCGGGGGTCGCCTGAGGGGCCGTTGTGCGGCCCTGTCTGCGTCACGTTCATGATCGTCATCCCTCCAGAGCATCCCCGGAGGTCACAGAGTGCCAAATCGCGTGGCTGATGTGGTAGCTGGGGCGAGGCGACACGCCCGGGTGTGGGCGGGCTGTCACGGGAGGGTGACGGCTGGTCACGGAAGCGGAGGGGCGGATGACCGGTGCCGGTGACCGGTGGGGTCGTACCGCATAGGCTGTCGGGCACCGCGATCCGTGCGGTGATCCGCGTGCTGGTGTGCGCGGGCGCCGCGGGGGCCGGGGCGTCAAGAAGTCGAGACAGACGTGCCAGTCGAATACGTTCCGTAATCGCCCGAAGGCGGGCGGTGGGGGACGTACAGAGTGCCGCAGGGGCAACCGCCATGACGACAGGTCGGCTCGGGCAAGCCGCGCCGCCGAACGCGGCCTATGCCGGGCAGGTCGTGCACTTCCCGGATCCGGTGCGGGCGGCCCGTCACCCGAGAGGGTGCGGGTGGACGAGCACGGCTACCCCGACTTCTCGCCCTACGCGCGTGCGGCGGCCGAGGTCGCGGAGCCGCCGGAGGGTTTCGGTGTCGACGAGCTGCGGCTGACGGACTATGTGTCGGCGAACGCGGCACTGTCGGCGAGCGGTCACGAGCTGTGGGACACGGTGCCCGCGGTGGCGACGCCGCACGGCTGGACGTGGCATCACGTGGTGGGGTCGCGGCGGCTGGAGCTGGTGCCGGTCGAGGTGAAGGCGCTGCTGCGGCATCACGGCGGTGTGGTGACCTCGGGGTGGACCACGACAAGCGGGGCACGCGGCCGTTGCAGGAGACGCGGCCGGCGCATTTCGGTCTGCCGAAGTCGGGTGCGGCGGTGACGGAGTCGCAGGTGCTGGGGGTCGAGGAGGATCTCGGCTACCGGCTGCCCGGCGCGTACCGCTCGTTCCTGAAGGCCGCGGGCGGTTGCGCCCCGGTGGGGACGGCGCTGGACGCGGAGCTGGGGCTGCTGGTGGACCAGCCGTTCTTCACGGTGCGGGACGAGGCGGCGGTCAATGACCTCGTGTACGTCAACAAGTGCCTGCGGGACCATCTGACCAAGGACTATCTGTGCGTGTCGTTCGTGCAGGGCGGTCTGCTGGCGGTGAAGGTGCGTGGCGAGCGGCAGGGTTCGGTGTGGTTCTGCGCGTACGACGACGCGCGGGACGTGGATCCGTCCTGGCCGCCGGCCGATCGGGTGGAGCGGCTGCTGCTGTCGTGCGGCGACGACTTCGATGTGTTCCTGTCCCGGCTGGCGGGGTCTCCGCCGGAGCTGGAGACGGTGGCGAATCTGATGGTGGACGGTGGGTTCGCGCGTGCCGTTCCGGTTTCTTCCGGGGAGTGAGCTACGGCGATGGTGACGTTCGCGCAGGCGCAGGAGCGCGCTGAGGAGTGGGTCAACGGGGATGTTCCGTCGTACCAGCACCGCGAGGTGCGGGTACGGGAGTTCGGCCTCGGGTTCGTGGTGTGGGCGGAGGACCGTGCGGACGGGCCGCGTTCGGACGGTGGCGCGCAGCGGCTGGTGATCGCCCGCGACAGTGGTGAGGCGACGCTGTGGCCGGGACTGCCGGTGGGCGAGGTGATCCGCCGGTACGAGGAGGAGTACGGCCGGGACGATACGGAGCCCGAGCCGGCTCAGGCGCCCGCGGCGCGGGTGGATCTGAATCAGACGTCGTTCCTGTTGAGTCCGCCGGAGTGGCTGCAGGAGGCCGCGGACCGGATGGGGATTCCGGATCGGCGGGGTGAGACGTCGGGGGCGGGTGTGCCGTCCGCGGCTTCCGGTCCGGAGGGGGACGGTGCGGATTCGGCCCCGGCCTCCGCCGCGGGTGCGGCGCCGGCCTCTGCCGCGGGTGCGGCGCCGGCTCCTGCCGCGGGTGCGGCGCCGGCTCCTGCCGCTGCTTCTGCCCCCGCACCTGCCGCGGGTTCGGTCCCGGCGTCCGCCGCGGGGCCGGCGGCCTCCGGTGCGCCGGGGGCCGGGAGCGGTGCCGCGTGGCCCGCCGCCGGGGGTTCCCAGGCCGGCGCGCCGGCGGGGGCGACCCCGTGGGCGGGTACGGACACGAACGCCGACGCGGGTGAGGACCGTTCCGTGCCGCTGCCGGAGACGGTGTTCGCGCAGCAGCTGAGCGATTCGGCTCCGCCGCCGCCCCCGGCGGCCGTTCCGGAGGCGAAGACGGCGCTGCTCGCGGGCGGCAGTCAGCTGCCGCCGACGGCGGTCTCGGCGGCGGTCGGCACTCCGGGGGCGCCGCAGGGTGCGCCGGGTACGCCGCCGGCCGGCGCCGGGGACATCGCGGACGCCGCGACCAGCAAGGCGACTCCGCCGCCGAGGCGCGGCACGGGTGCATCGACTCCGCCGCCGCCGGGTGCTCCCGGTGTTCCGGGGCACGTCCGGGCGGTACGCCCGCGCCGCCGCCGCCGTCCGCTCCGGCGGGTGGGTATGTGCCGACGCAGATGGTGTCGTCGCTGGGTCCGGAGGGGCCGGGCAGCCCGACGCCTCCGCCGGGTGCTCCGACGCCTCCGCCGGGTGTTCCGGCTCCGCCGCCGGGCGCCCCGACACCCCCGCCGGGCGCCCCGACACCCCCGCCGGGTGCTCCGACTCCTCCGCCCAGTGGGGTCCATCACGCGGCGACGATGTTCGCCGATCCGTCGGGGACGGGACCGGGTGCGCCCGGTGCCCCGCAGCCTCCGGGGCCCCCGGGGTTCCCGGTGCTGCTCCGCAGCCTCCCGGTGCCCCGCAGCCCCCGCCCCGCCCGCGGCGCCCGGTACCGCCGGCGGCCGTGGCCCCGTGCATCACGCGGAGACCGTGCTGGCCGCGCCCCGGTGGGCGGCCCCGGTACGCCTCCGCCTCCGCCGGCGCCGCCCGGGATGCCCGCCGGTGCTCCGCCGATGCCGCCCGTCGGGATGCCTCCGGGCACGCCCCGCCCGGTATGCCCCTGCCGGGGCAGCCGCCGGTGTACGGCTATCCGCAGCCGCCCGCCGGTCAGCCGACCGTCGGCCCCGGCTACCAGGCCGTGCTGCGCTACCGGGCGCAGGACGGCAGCGAGCGGCAGCTGATCCGGCGTTCCGCGCCGGGCACCCCGCATCCGGAGTGGCAGATCTTCCACGAGCTGCGCGCCATGAACGTGCCGCCCGGCCAGGTGCTGGAGCTGCACACCGAGCTGGAGTCGTGCGAACTGCCGGGCGCCTACTGTGCGCGGATGATCCGCGAGCAGTGGCCGCAGGCGCGGATCACGAGCATCGCCCCGTACGGCACGGATCATGCGAGCCGGCAGCAGGGGATGCAGCAACTCCTCGCCCACCAGGGTGAGTTGCACCAGGTCGCGGACGGTCCGGCCCGTCCGGCGCCGGTGCGTGCGCCGATTCTGCCGGTGCCGCCCGTGCCGCCGGTGCCGCCGGAGGCCATCGCGCAGGAGATGGCGGCGGCGTTCGGGCCGGGTGTGTTCCGGTTCGAGCAGGCGGCGGTGTCCCGGCAGGGTGTGCCGCCGGTGGTGGCGCACACGCTGGTGGTGGCCGGTCTGCCGATGGACATGGGCCCCTTCTTCTGGGCTCAGGCCCAGCCGGGCCGTCCGGTGCCGACGCTGGCGGAGCTGGCGGCCGAGCGCGGTGCGCTTCCGTCCTCGGACGCCGGGTCGTACCTGGTGATGGGCAGCGATTTCGGCAAGGCGATCTGTGTGCAGTACGGCACGGCGAACATCGTCGCGGTGCCGGTGGAGTCCGGGCCGGGCGGTGCGCCGGTGCCGCCGCAGTTCGTGAACACCGGGCTGCCGGAGTTCGCGCGCTGCCTCGCGCTGCTGGGCCGGATGTGGCGGCTGCGGTTCGGGCTGAACCAGGAGCAGGCGGGCCGCTGGACCGTCGACTTCCAGGCCCAGCTCGCGGCGCTGGACCCGGCGGCGCTGGGTTCGCCGGAGAGCTGGTGGTCGGTGCTGCTGGAGCAGATGTGGGACGGGCTGCTGTGACCCGTCGGCGCTGAGCGCCACCCTCGCGGAAGGAGCCGGGCCCGGTCGTGATCACGACCGGGCCCGGCCTTTGCGTACCACCCGTGCGGAGTGTCGCGTTATGAACACCTCCATGTGATCCATCAGGATGTGCGCGATTCATCCCATTTCGTGCTCGGTCGTTCGTGCTGGGCTTCGGGTCCGTCGGTGGAGAGGGGTTCCAGGGTGAGCAGCGCATCGGTGTCGTCGCAGGGCTTCGAGGTCGTACGGGGCGTGGTTACCGTCCCTTGCAGGTGATCGCGTACGTCGAGGGCCTCTCGGGGCGTCGTGACGCCGCCTGGGAGCGGGCCGCGCGGCTCACGGTGCTCGCGCGGGAGATGGAGGAGGAACTGGCGCTGCTGCGCGTACGGGTGGCGGGGCTGGCGCCGCAGACGTACGAGTCGCTGGGGGAGAGCGCCCGGCGGCTGTTCCGGCTGGCCGAGGAGGAGGCCGCGGCCGTACGGGATGCGGCGCGGCAGCACGCGCGGGACCTCACGGACCTGGCGGGGGACGACGCGACCGGCGTGCGGGAGGCCGCCCAGGCGCACGCGGCCGGCCTGCGCGCCGAGGCGGACGCACACGCGCGGGAGCTGCTGGAAGCGGCCCGTGTGCGGGCCGACGAGATCCGCGTCGAGGCCCGGCTCGAGGTGAAGGAGCTGCGCGGCCGGATGCTGGCGGCGCTGCGGGAGATGCGGGAACGCACCTCGGGGCTGCTCGCCGAGGCGGCCGGGGCACAGGCGGAACGGCTGGACGAGGTGGCGCGGGAGGAGGCCGCGCGGGTGGCCGAACTGGGCGCCCGGCAGGCGGCGGCGGAGGAGCGCGCCGAGCGGGTACTGGCCGAGGCGCGGCAGACGTTCGCCGACGCGGAGGAGGCGGCGCGGCGCCGCGCGGAGGAGGCGCGGGAGCGGGCGGCGGAACTGGTCGCCGAGGCGCACGCCCGCGCGGAGGGCGTCGCGCGGGAGACCGAACGGGTGGTGCGCGACCACGCCGACATGCGGGAGGACGTACAGACCCACATGGACCACGTGTGCGCGAGCCTCAGCGCGCTGACGGGCCGGGTCGTGGAGTGAGGTGAGCCGGGGAACCGGCCGGGGCCGGCGCCGGTGCGTCCGGGCCCGGGGTGCGGCGCGGGCTGTCAGGGGCGGCCCGCGCCGCGGTGCTGTCCGAACCCCGTCGGGTGGCCGCGTACTTGACCCTCACGTTGGTGGAGGGGTGAGGCTGTGGGGGGGCCGAGAGGCGGAGCGACCCTGAGACGGTCTCCGCCCACCGGAGGAGAGCCCCTAGGGGGACCTCCGTACTACGGCTCGGGGAGGGTTCGTACCGGCGGAGGACGAGAGGGGGCGGGGTGCGTCCTTAACCTGGCTTTACGCCGCTGGGGGCGGTGAGTCCCAGGGGCGGGGGTGGGGTTTTCCTCAGGAGAAGACTGCGCTGAGCACCAGGGCGCCCGACCCTCCTCGCCCGCGAGACTGAAGCACATCGCACGAACACCCACCGAGCGGCCGCCGGGTAGGACGCGGCGGCCGCCGGGACACCGCGCTCATTTTCTTGACCGACATAGGAGAATTACCGTGACATCGGCTGTAACCATCACCAGGCACGGGGGCACTGGAGGGAGTACGGCCGTTGCCGCGCGGGCGCGGCAGGTCGTGAAGGCGTACGGGTCCGGGGAGACCCGTGTCGTCGCCCTCGACCATGTCGACGTGGACATCGCACGCGGTCGGTTCACCGCGATCATGGGCCCTCGGGGTCCGGCAAGTCCACGCTGATGCACTGCCTCGCCGGGCTCGACACCGTGACGTCGGGCCAGATTTATCTGGACGAGACCGAGATCACCGGCTTGAAGGACAAGAAGCTCACGCGGCTGCGCCGGGACCGGATCGGGTTCATCTTCCAGGCGTTCAACCTGCTGCCGACGCTGAACGCGCTCGAGAACATCACGCTGCCCATGGACATCGCCGGCCGTAAGCCCGACACGGCGTGGCTGAACCGGGTGGTGGAGACCGTCGGCCTCGCGGAGCGGCTGAAGCACCGGCCCACCCAGCTCTCCGGCGGCCAGCAGCAGCGGGTCGCGGTGGCGCGGGCGCTGGCCGCCCGCCCGGAGATCATCTTCGGTGACGAGCCGACCGGAAACCTCGACTCCCGCGCCGGCGCCGAGGTGCTCGGCTTCCTGCGCCGCTCGGTGGACGAGCTGGGCCAGACCATCGTCATGGTCACCCACGACCCGGTGGCCGCCTCCTACGCCGACCGGGTGCTGTACCTCGCCGACGGCCGCATCGTCGACGAGATGCACCAGCCGACGGCCGATCAGGTCCTCGACCGGATGAAGGACTTCGACGCCCGGGGACGTACGTCATGACCGTGCTGAAGACCTCGATGCGCAACTTCTTCGCGCACAAGGGGCGGATGGCGCTGTCCGCGGTGGCGGTGCTGCTGTCCGTGGCGTTCGTGTGCGGGACGCTGGTGTTCACGGACACGATGTCCACGACCTTCGACAAGCTGTTCGCGGCGACGTCCTCGGATGTCACCGTGAGCGCCAAGAGGGCCTCCGACGGCGGTGAGACCACCTCCGACACCGGCAGGCCGCCGGTGATACCGGCCTCCGTGCTCGACGAGGTCAAGCGCGCGGACGGCGTGAAGTCGGCCGAGGGCACCGTGTTCTCCACCTCGGTGACCGTCGTCGACGCCGACAAGGACAACCTGTCGCCCACCAGCGGCGCCCCGACCATCGTCGGCAGCTGGAACGGCAACGACGCCCGCACCATGGAGATCACCTCCGGTGCCGCTCCCCAGGGCGCGGACCAGATCATGGTCGACGCCGACACCGCCGACAAGCACGGCCTGGAGCTCGGTGACGAGATCGGCGTCATCAGCGTCGTCGGCACGCACACCGCGAAGATCTCCGGCATCGCCGACTTCTCGGTCACCAACCCCGGTGCGGCGATCTTCTACCTGGACACGAAGACCGCGCAGCAGACCCTGGTCGGCGAGAGCGGCGTCTACACCAACGTCAACGTCACCGCCGCGGCCGGCGTCAGCGACGAGCAGCTGAAGAAGAACGTCGTGGCCGGACTCGGCGGCGACTACAAGGTGCTCACCGCGGCGGAGACCGCCGAGGCCAACAAGGACGACGTCGGCGAGTTCATGAACGTCATGAAGTACGCGATGCTCGGCTTCGCCGGGATCGCCTTCCTCGTCGGCATCTTCCTGATCATCAACACCTTCTCCATGCTGGTCGCCCAGCGCACCCGGGAGATCGGCCTGATGCGGGCGATCGGCTCGTCCCGCACGCAGGTCAACCGCTCGGTGCTGGTGGAGGCGCTGCTGCTCGGTGTGTTCGGCTCGGTCCTCGGTGTCGGCGCCGGCGTCGGTCTCGCGGTCGGCCTGATGAAGCTCATGGGCATGGCGGGCATGGACCTGTCCACGGACGACCTCACGGTGGCCTGGACGACCCCGCGCTCGGTCTGCTCCTCGGTGTGGTCGTCACGGTCGTCGCCGCCTACCTGCCCGCCCGCCGGGCCGGGAAGATCTCCCCGATGGCCGCGCTGCGCGACGCCGGTACGCCGGCCGACGCCAGGGCCGGCTGGATCCGCGGCGGGATCGGTCTGGTCCTCACCGCTGCCGGCGGCCTCGCTCTGTACCTCGCGGGCAGCGCGGACAAGGCCACCGAGGGCTCGATGTGGCTGGGTCTGGGTGTGGTGCTGTCCCTGATCGGTTTCGTCGTCGTCGGCCCGGTGCTGGCGAGCGGTGTGGTGCGCGTTCTCGGCGCGATCCTGCTGCGGGCTTTCGGTCCGGTGGGCCGCATGGCCGAGCGCAACGCCCTGCGCAATCCGCGCCGGACCGGTGCGACGGGTGCCGCGCTGATGATCGGTCTGGCGCTGGTGGCGTGTCTGTCCGTGGTCGGCTCGTCGATGGTCGCCTCGGCGACGGAGGAGCTGGACAAGACGGTCGGTACGGACTTCATCATCCAGAGCGACCGCGGGCTGCCGATCGTCCCGCAGGCCGTCGAGGCCGTGAAGAACACCCCGAGCTGGAGCGGGTCACCGAGTACAAGTGGATGAAGGCCGACTTCACCACGCCCGACGGCAAGACGTCCAAGGACACGGCGATCACCGCGGCCGACCCGACGTACGCGACCGATCTGCGGGTCGAGACGGTCGCGGGCAAGCTGAGCGACGCCTACAAGCCCGGTGCGATGTCCGTGCACGAGGACTACGCCAAGGACCACGGCATCAAGCTCGGCTCGAAGATCGACGTCGCGTTCGAGGGCGGTGAGACGGGCTCGCTGACGGTCCGGGCGATCACCAGCAGCGAGGGTGTCATCGAGGCGGGGGCGATGTACACGTCCATCGAGACCCTCGCCACGTATGTCCCGGCCGACAGGATGCCGCTCGACGTGCTGGTCTTCGCCTCGGCGAAGGACGGGCAGCAGGATGCCGCGTACAAGACGCTGAAGGAGTCGCTGCGCGGCTTCCCGCAGTACGTCGTGCGGGACCAGACCGACTACAAGGAGGCGCTGCAGAACCAGATCGGCCAGCTGCTGAACATGATCTACGGCCTGCTGGCCCTGGCGATCGTCGTCGCGATCCTCGGCGTGGTGAACACGCTGGCCCTGTCGGTGGTGGAGCGCACCCGGGAGATCGGCCTGATGCGGGCCATCGGCCTCTCGCGCCGGCAGCTGCGCCGCATGATCCGCATGGAGTCGGTGGTGATCGCCCTCTTCGGCGCGCTGCTGGGGCTCGGGCTGGGGATGGGCTGGGGCGCGACGGCGCAGCAGCTGCTCGCGCTGGAGGGTCTGAAGGTTCTCGACATTCCGTGGCCGACGATCATGGGCGTGTTCATCGGCTCGGCCTTCGTGGGCCTGTTCGCGGCGCTGGTACCGGCTTTCCGGGCGGGCCGGATGAACGTGCTCAACGCCATCGCCACCGACTGACGGGACAACGGACAGGCGCCCGGTGGACGGGCGGCTGTCCCCGAACGCCGGGCGGGGCGTGGGATCCGATCCCACGCCCCGCCCGCTCGTATGTGCCGCTGTGCGGCGGACCGCGCCGGTCAGCCGACGGCGACGACTGCCTCGTAGTACTTCTTGGCCGTCTTGAGGCAGGCGGCCTTCAGCTTCTTCCGCTGTGACGGCGTGTACGGGTCGGCCCAGAACTTCGCCCCGCAGGCGCTTTTCATGTCGGTGTAGAAGGCCTTGTCGATACGAGCCTTGTGGGATTTCTTGAACGCCTTCTTTCCGACGGTCTTCTTGTAGTTCCGGTACCCGAAGTCGTGCCGGTAGCAGGAGAACGTGAAGTTGTAGCCGCCCGCGATTTTTTCGGGCGCTCCGGAGCAGTAGTCGGTTCCCCAGTCGAAGCGGTACTTCTTGATGGCTGCCTTGCCCTGCAGGTGCTGTGTGAGAGCGGCGTGCCAGCGATCTCTGGACGCCCCCGAGTTGCCCGAGAGGGAAGCCAGCTTCTTGATCTTCTGGGCCTTGGTCACCGTGGGGGTCGCCTGAGTTGTCACGGTCCCGGCCGGCGCGGAGGGGCGGCGACGGCAGGGGCGACACCGGTCACGAGGAGGACGCCCGAAAGGGCGGCACCGGGGAGGGCCAGACGTAACGTGTTCACGTCGCTTTCCTTTCTGTTCGAGGTCTGTTCTAGGTGGCGGCCACAATGGCACGCCCTCTTCCCGTCGAGCAATTGCCGTTTTCGCGGCAACGCCAGGGCCGAACCGGAATTGAATGATCCGCGCGCCTCTGGCCAGCAGTGATGGGAAGAACTGCCGTGATATGCCGGTTGCGCAATATGCGGTGGGTGCCATATTCGCCGGGCTGTCGCGGCTTGTCGTGGTGCCCGGAGGGCAGCTCAGATCTTGCTCAAGTCGGGGACTCCCGGCCGCTTGCTGCATAACCTGACGGCGTTCTTCGGAAGCTGCATGCGACTGTTGCATATCGAACATTCGGGGAGTGATGGTGCGGGGACCGCGGGGAAATATCAGGAAACAAGGGGCGTCGCCGAGAAATTACCGGGGGCGAGGGAGTCTCTCGAGGAATCCCTGGGCCGGGCGGTACGCCGCAGACGCGAGGAATCCGGAATGACACAGGTGGGCCTGGCCACCCGCTCCGGCCTGACGCAGGCCGCCATCTCCCGGCTCGAGCGCGGGAGGAGCATGCCGACACTGCCCTTGCTGGAGCGGATCGCGGAGGCATTCGGCGCGGCGCTTCAGCTGACGGTGCGGCCGGGGCGGGGCGTGGCCGTCTCCTTCCTCGACCCGGAAGGAGCACGAGCAGCCGACGACGGTACTGCCCTGACCAGGCAGAACCCGTACCGGCCAGTGCCACTGCCCCTGAGCTTCGCCGCCCGCCCGCCCCACCACCGACCGGCACCCTGCCCCGCCCCGGGCTCACGCCCGGCGGACTGAACACCCCACCGACACCGGCCGCCCCCGGAGCGAGGCCGGTGGCGGAGGACCGCGGCGGCGAGGCGGACCCGGCGGTACCCGGCGGCACCGCGCCCACCGCCGGGCGCCGCGTGGCGGCGATGCCCGGCACAGGCCCGGGATGCCGTTGGCGAATCCGCCGGGCGACCGACAGGCACCCGCTCCGGCATCACGATTGGAGCGGTCCTCCCGGAGAAGTACCGCGCAGGCGGCGTCCCGCTTGGAGAAACGCTCCAACTCACCGAGCGGTGACTGGATTCGCCAACAGCATCAGGCCCGGCTGCCGGGCCCTGTGGCGGGGGTGCTTGAGCCGGGGTTGGGTGTGGCGGGGGTGCTTGAGCCGGGGTTGGGTGTGGCGGGGGTGCTTGAGCCGGGGTTGGGTGTGGCGGGGGTGCTTGAGCTGGCGTTGGGCGTGCCGGGGTGCCCGAACCGCCGTCGGGTGTGCCGGGCTGCCCGAACCGGCGTTGGGCGTGCCGGGGTTGCCCGAACCGGCGTTGGGCGTGCCGGGGTGCCCCGAACCGGCGTCGGGTGTGCCGGGCTGCCCGAACCCGCGTCGGGTGTGCCGGGCTGCCCGAACCGGCGTCGGGCGAGTGCGGCCGGGCGGCGCCCGTGGGCGCGCCCGGTGCCGGGGAGCACCGTGTCGTCGGCACACCGCGGCGGGCAGTCGTACGCTGGAGACCCCCGGCCCGCCACGCGTGTCGGGCCCGTCGTGTTGCACACCCCCGGACGGAAAGCCCCCGAATGAGCCTGCACGGTCTGCTCGACGCCGTAGTCAAGGACACCGCCCTCGCGGAAGCGGTCGCCGCCGCCGCGGACGGCAACCGTATGCACGTGGACCTGGTCGGCCCGCCCGCGGCCCGCCCTTCGCGGTCGCCGCGCTCGCCCGTGACACCGGCCGCCCCGTCCTCGCGGTCACGGCGACGGGTCGCGAGGCCGAGGACCTGGCCGCGGCCCTGCGCTCCCTGCTCCTGCCCGACGGCGTCGTGGAGTACCCGTCCTGGGAGACACTCCCGCACGAGCGCCTCAGCCCCCGCAGCGACACCGTCGGCCGCCGTCTCGCCGTACTGCGCCGCCTGGCCCACCCTCGCTCCGACGACCCCGGGACCGGACCGGTCTCCGTCGTCGTGGCGCCCGTGCGTTCCGTGCTCCAGCCGCAGGTCAAGGGCCTGGGCGACCTGGAACCCGTAGCCCTGCGGACAGGGCAGAGCGCCGACCTGAACGAGATCGTCGAGGCCCTCGCCGCCGCCGCGTACGCACGCGTCGAGCTCGTCGAGAAGCGTGGCGAGTTCGCCGTACGCGGCGGCATCCTCGACGTGTTCCCGCCCACCGAGGAACACCCCTGCGGGTGGAGTTCTGGGGCGACGACGTCGAGGAGATCCGCTACTTCAAGGTCGCCGACCAGCGCTCCCTGGAGGTCGCCGAGCACGGTCTGTGGGCCCCGCCCTGCCGCGAACTCCTGCTCACCGACGACGTCCGGGAGCGCGCCCGGATCCTCGCCGAGCGGCACCCGGAACTCGGCGAACTGCTCGGCAGGATCGCCGAGGGCATCGCCGTCGAGGGCATGGAATCCCTCGCGCCCGTCCTCGTCGACGACATGGAGCTGCTGCTCGACGTGCTGCCCAAGGGCGCCATGGCCGTCGTCTGCGACCCGGAGCGGGTACGGACCCGGGCCACCGACCTGGTGGCGACGAGCCAGGAGTTCCTCCAGGCGTCCTGGGCCGCCACGGCCGGCGGAGGCGAGGCGCCCATCGACGTCGGTGCCGCCTCCCTGTGGTCCATCGCGGACGTCCGCGACCGGGCACGTGAGCTGGACATGATGTGGTGGTCGGTGTCGCCGTTCGCCGCCGACGAACAGCTGGACAACGACACCCTCAAGCTCGGCATGCACGCCCCCGAGACCTACCGCGGCGACACCGCGCGGGCGCTCGCCGACACCAAGGGCTGGCTCGCCGACGGCTGGCGCACGGTGTTCGTCACCGAGGGCCACGGCCCGGCCTCCCGTACGGTCGAGGTGCTCGGCGGCGAGGGCATCGCCGCCCGGCTCGACACGGACCTCGGCGAGATCACCCTCCGTGGTGCACGTCTCCTGCGGCAGCATCGACCACGGCTTCATCGACCCGGCGCTGGGGCTCGCCGTCCTCACCGAGACCGACCTGACCGGCCAGAAGGCGTCCGGCCGCGAGGGCGCCCGGATGCCGGCCCGGCGCCGCAAGACCATCGACCCGCTCACCCTGGAGCCGGGCGACTACATCGTCCACGAGCAGCACGGCGTGGGCCGCTACATCGAGATGGTGCAGCGCACGGTGCAGGGCGCCACCCGCGAGTACCTGGTCGTGGAGTACGCCCCCGCCAAACGTGGCCAGCCCGGGGACCGGCTCTACATCCCCACCGACCAGCTGGAGCAGATCACCAAGTACGTCGGCGGCGAGGCCCCCACCCTGCACCGCCTCGGCGGCGCCGACTGGACCAAGACCAAGGCGCGCGCCAAGAAGGCCGTCAAGGAGATCGCCGCCGACCTGATCAAGCTGTACAGCGCGCGCATGGCGGCCCCCGGCCACACCTTCGGGCCCGACACCCCTGGCAGCGCGAGCTGGAGGACGCGTTCCCGTACGCGGAGACGCCCGACCAGCTCACCACCATCGCCGAGGTCAAGGAGGACATGGAGAAGTCGGTCCCGATGGACCGCCTGATCTGCGGCGACGTCGGCTACGGCAAGACGGAGATCGCGGTACGGGCCGCCTTCAAGGCCGTACAGGACGGCAAGCAGGTGGCGGTGCTCGTGCCGACGACGCTGCTGGTGCAGCAGCACTTCGGGACGTTCGGCGAGCGGTACGCGCAGTTCCCGGTGAAGGTGCGGGCGCTGTCCCGTTTCCAGACCGACACGGAGGCGAAGGCGACCCTGGAGGGTCTGCGCGAGGGCTCGGTGGACGTCGTCATCGGCACCCACCGGCTGTTCTCCTCGGAGACCAAGTTCAAGGACCTGGGCCTGGTCATCGTCGACGAGGAGCAGCGCTTCGGCGTCGAGCACAAGGAGCAGCTGAAGAAGCTGCGCGCCAACGTCGACGTACTGACGATGTCCGCCACCCCCATCCCGCGCACCCTGGAGATGGCGGTGACCGGCATCCGCGAGATGTCGACGATCACCACCCCGCCGGAGGAGCGCCACCCGGTGCTCACCTTCGTCGGCCCGTACGAGCAGAAGCAGATCGGCGCCGCGATCCGCCGTGAACTGCTGCGCGAGGGCCAGGTGTTCTACATCCACAACCGGGTCGAGTCGATTGACCGCGCGGCGGCCCGGCTGCGCGAGATCGTGCCCGAGGCGCGGATCGCGACCGCGCACGGGCAGATGTCGGAGTCGGCGCTGGAACAGGTCGTCGTCGACTTCTGGGAGAAGAAGTTCGACGTGCTGGTGTCGACGACGATCGTCGAGTCCGGCATCGACATCTCCAACGCCAACACCCTCATCGTGGAGCGCGGCGACAACTTCGGCCTGAGCCAGCTGCATCAGCTGCGCGGCCGGGTGGGGCGCGGCCGTGAGCGCGGGTACGCCTACTTCCTGTACCCGCCGGAGAAGCCGCTGACGGAGACGGCGCACGAGCGGCTCGCGACGATCGCCCAGCACACTGAGATGGGCGCCGGTATGTACGTGGCGATGAAGGACCTGGAGATCCGCGGCGCGGGCAATCTGCTCGGCGGCGAGCAGTCCGGCCATATCGCGGGCGTCGGCTTCGACCTGTACGTACGGATGGTGGGCGAGGCGGTCGCGGACTACCGGCGCCAGCTCGAGACCGGGGAGATCGAGGAGGAGCCGCCGCTTGAGGTGAAGGTCGAGTTGCCCGTCGACGCGCACGTCCCGCACGACTACGCGCCCGGGGAGCGGCTGCGCCTCCAGGCGTACCGGGCGATCGCCTCCGCGAACAGCGAGGAGGACGTCAAGGCCGTACGCGAGGAACTCGTCGACCGTTACGGCAAGTTGCCGGAGCCGGTGGAGAACCTGCTGCTGGTGGCGGGGCTGCGCATGCTGGCCCGCGCGTGCGGCGTCGGCGAGATCGTGCTCCAGGGCACCAACATCCGCTTCGCGCCGGTGGAGTTGCGCGAATCGCAGGAGCTGCGCCTGAAGCGCCTCTACCCCGGGACGGTCATCAAGGCGACCGCGCACCAGGTGCTGGTGCCCCGCCCGAAGACCGCGAAGGTGGGCGGCAAGCCGCTGCTCGGGCGGGAACTGCTGGGCTGGGTCGGGGAGTTCCTGACGTCGGTGCTGGGCTCCTGACCCGTACGTGAGAAGCCGTCCACGGCGTCGGCCCGCCGTGGACGGCTTCTCACGGGTGCGCGAGACCTACGGCTGGTCCGGCCGATCGCGGTCCATGCCGAGCCGGCGTTCGGCCTGCTGCTGACCGGCGTCGATCTGCTGCTCGTACTTGCCGCCGGTCCTCTCGTTCATTTTCTTCTCCGCGGCGTCCGAGGCCTGCTTGGCCTTGTCGCGCGCCGCCTTGTTGCCCTTGAGCTTGTCGAGGATGCCCATGCAGGAGCTCCTTTTCGGAGGGGACTCACCACCGACCATACGCGCGCTTTGTCCCGAATGCCCATGGGGCCGAATTGGTCTGGACCTCTCACCCGTTACGGTGACTTCGGAATCGATGCGTTCATGCCAGGGCAGAAGACGTGAGAACAAGGGAGGGGCGCGGTGACGCGGAACAAGGGGCGGGGCGTGCGGGTGGGGCGTACGGTGCCGGCGGTGATCGCCGCGGTGGCTCTCCTCGCCGGCTGTGAGGGACTGGACGACCCGGATTCCGGCTCACCGGCCGGCGGCGGAGGCGCGAGCGCGGCCTCCGCCGGGCATGCCGTCAGCCCGCTGGACAACCCGGACGGCACCGAGCCGGGCCTCGCCCCGGTGACGAGCGACGCGGACCGGGACGCCGCCGTCGCGATCATCACCAAGGTGACCACCAAGGGCCGCGGCCCGAAGACGGGCTACGACCGCGACGAGTTCGGCTACGCCTGGATGGACACGGCGGACGGCGTCCCGCTCGCCCGGAACAGGTGCGACACCCGGAACGATTTGCTCCAGCGCGACGGGCAGGAGCTGCGGTTCCGGTCGGGTTCGGACTGTGTGGTGGTCGCCATGACGCTGCACGATCCGTACACCGGGACGACGATCGAGTGGCGTAAGCAGAAGGCCGCCGAGGTGCAGATAGACCACGTCGTGCCGCTCTCCTACAGCTGGCAGATGGGCTCCTCGCGCTGGCCGGAGGCGAAGCGGAAGCAGCTGGCGAACGACACCCTCAATCTGATCCCCGTGCAGGGGCGGGCCAACTCGGCCAAGAGCGACTCCGGTCCGGCGTCCTGGCTGCCGCCGGAGAAGGGCATCCGGTGCGCGTACGCGGTCCGGTTCGCGCAGGTCGCCGTCAAGTACGAGATGCCGGTGACGACGGCCGACCGGCGGATGATGCTGGAGCAGTGCGGCGGCTGAGCGGACCGGGGTTCCCCGCCGGCCCGTCCGGCCCGTTGCCGTGGTGAGCGGCCGGGAGGGTCAGCCCAGCGCGTCGAGGTCCAGGACGTCGCCGGCGGGCTTTCGCACCGGGACCGGCTTGTCGTAGTCGCTGAAGGAGAGGACCCCGGCTCGGCGGTGGAGGCGTCGTCGAACCGCAGCAGGTACGGCTTGCCCTCGGTGGCGACGTACAGCGTGTAGTGGTCGGCGCCGTCCTTCGAGTCCAGCGTGATCGCGGGTGTGCCGTCGATCGTGGTGGTCTTCCTCGGGTGGCGTCCGCGTTGCCGCCGCGCGCGCCGTCGAAGACCTCACCGAGGTCGCAGAAGCCCGCGAAGTCCTCCGCGTCGGGGCCCTCGGCGGACATCTTGGTCCACTTGCCGGCCAGCAGCGCCACGGTCGCGTCCACGCTCTCCTTCGGCTCGCCCTCGCTCTGCGAGCGGAGGAACTCGGCGTCGTACTTCATGTAGAGGGTGCCGCCGGTCTTGACCAGCTCGGCCTCGCCCATGCCGTCCATGCCGAGCGTGCCGGCGCACTCGCCCCGCTTGTTCAGGATCATGTCGACGCGGATGGTGCCGCCGCTCTCGTCGTCCGGGATGTTCCCCTTCATCCGCAGGGACGACGCCCCGGTCGTGGCCTCGAAGGCCTGGTCGGCTATCTCGCCGCCGGTCAGTCCGGCGAAGGGCTCCTTCTCGGGGGCCGGGGTGGGCTTCCCTCCTTGGCGATGTTCTGCGCGGCCGAGCCGGGCGCGGTGCTGCTGTCCTTCTTGTCCTCGCCGCCACAGCCGGTGAGGCCGGCGGTGGCCACGGCGGTGAGGCAGAGGGCGGCGAGTGTGGTGCGGCGCATGACGGGAGTCCCCGGGTGGTCTTGGAAAGTCGTTCAGAAGTTGCCGGTGCCGAGCAGTTCGCCGTCGGCGTCGTAGACGGTGACGAGACCGTTGTCGCTCTGCTTCCAGTCGGCGAACGCGGACGTGAGGAGCTTGGCGGGGCCCGTGCCCTCGCCCATGATCCCGCCGGTGAAGTCGGTGTAGATGTCGGCGGCGTCGAGGATGTCGTTCTGCTTCTCCGCGCCCTGGACCTTGGTGACGTGCGCGACGGCGTCCTTCTCCTGCGGCGTGCCGTTCTTCCCCACGAACGCCTTGAACTGATCGGCCTGGGACGCCTTCTCGGTGCCCTTGTCCTCGGCGGACTTCGCGCCGGACTTCGTGTCGGACTTCGTGTCCGCCTCGGTGTCCGCCTTCGTGCCGCCGGACTGCCGCTCCGCGGACGCCGAGGTGTCCGTGCCGCCGGAACCGCCGTCCGAGTCACCGGAGTTCGCCGATGCGACGCCGATGACGACGATCCCCACGACGGCGCCCAGCGCGATCTTGCTCTTCATGCCCATGACTGAGTCCCCTCCCGGCCCGGCGGCCGTCACCTGTCGGCGACCGCTCGTTCGCGAGATCAATGAGACCAGAGTATGTAGATGGCGTCAACACAGCTAATCTTTATGTCAGGCTGCACGCGCGTGAACTCTGTGGCCCTGTGATCGTCCGTATGGTCGTCGCCACAAAGGGAGTGTGGGGAACAGAGCGGAAACGGGGCGGGCTCGGGCATGCGGGACAACGCGACAGACGTGACCGCCGCCGGGACCGCGCGGCCGGTCGGTGTCGGCAGCCGGCGCGGGCGGCACGCCGACTTCGCCCGGCCCGTCGGTGGCACCGCAGACTTCCCGAGGTCCCGCTGAAGGAAGCGTCCGGCGGCAGCAGCTCGTCGGCCACCCGCCGGACCGGCACCGTCCTCACCTACGCCGACGAGTGCCTCGCCGCGCTGCCGCCCGGAGCGCTGGAGCGGGTACACACACCCCGGTTGGGCGACGCGCACGGGGCGCCTGTGAACTCGCGGGGCCCTGTGAACTCACGCGGAGTGTGAACCCGCCAGGCCATGTGAACCCCCAGGTCCTGTGAACTCGCGCCCACGCCAGTCGGCTTGACGTACGTCGGCTGTGCCTGTCCCGCCTCGCCCTGCCCGAACAGCGGGGCTACGGCGCCCGGTTCGAGACCCTGGACGAGTTCGAGCGGGCGCTCGGACCGGCGGCCCGGCCCGGGAGCGGCTCGTCCGCGGGATGTACGACGGCCTGACCACGGGACGATCGCCCCGGGCTGAGACCCGGCCGAGACCCGACCGGGCCCCGGTGAGCCCCGACCGAGCCCCGGCCGGGCCCGAGTGGCGCGTCCGGCACGGCGTTTCGACGACAACGGTTCGGTACATCCCGGGACCGGTTGTCGTTCTCGGCCTATACGCTCGGACCCTCAACCGGGTTTTCTTCGGCTACACCTGTCCAGGAGCAGTCATGTACGGCCACGGCGCGGCGCCGCCCCCACCCAGCGCGTCATCGGTCATCACGCAGCGCGTGCTGTACGCCGCGGCCGGCGTCCTGTGCTGCGGGCTGCTGGCCTGCCTGCCGCTGTTCCGGGTCGCGTTCCTGCGCGGGCGGACGCTCGACTGGGCGGCGGCCTGGGTGAGCATCCCGCTGTCGATAGCCTGCATGATCGTGGTCGGTTCGCTGCCCGAGACGGACGTCCGGACCGACATCGCCCTGGGCCTCGTACTGATCCTCGGCGCGTCCGCGTCCGCGTACTACCTGATCGTGGACGTCCGCCTGCACCGGCGGGCGGGCGGCCCGTACCCGCCCCGGTACCGCCGTCGCCGCACGCCACGACGATGCCCACCCCCGGCCCGCACTCCCCGTACGGCTACCAGCAGCCCATCTCCCCCTACGCGCCCACCCCGGTGCCGCACACCCCGGCGCCCCCACCCCCGTACCGCCGTCGCAGCCGCAGCATCCCGGGCCGGCCCGTATCGACCAGGTCCGCGCCGAACTCGACGAGCTCAGCGACTATCTGCGCCGCCAGGACGGCGATCCCGGACAGCACGGCCACCACGAGGGCGGACGGTGAGCGTCACGACGGGACGTGTCGTCGCCGGCCGCTACGAACTGTCCACACTCATCGGACAGGGCGGCATGGGCCAGGTCTGGACGGCCTACGACAAACGGCTGGACCGGCGCGTCGCCGTGAAGCTGCTGCGCCCGGACAAGGTGGCCGGCCAGGAGGCCGAGGAACTGCGCCGCCGCTTCGTGCGCGAGTGCCGGGTGACCGCCCAGGTCGACCACCCCGGCCTCGTCACCGTGCACGACGCGGGCAGCGAGGGCGAGGAGCTCTTCCTCGTCATGCAGTACATCGACGGCGCCGACCTCGGCGACCACCTCGCCGAACACGACCCGTACCCGTGGCAGTGGACGGTCGCGGTGGCCGCGCAGCTGTGCGCCGTACTGAGCGCCGTGCACGCCGTGCCGATCGTCCACCGCGACCTCAAGCCGCGCAACGTGATGGTGAAGCAGGACGGCACCGTCACCGTGCTCGACCTCGGCGTCGCCTCCGTCATGGACAGCGACACCACCCGCCTCACCCACACCGGATCGCCCATAGGCTCGCCCGCCTACATGGCGCCCGAGCAGGCGATGGGCGGCGCGGTCGGCCCCTACACCGACCTGTACGCGCTCGGCGTGCTGATGCACGAACTCCTCAGCGGAGACGTGCCGTTCGCCGGCTCCACCGCCCTCGGGGTGCTGCACCGGCACCTGTACGAGCCGCCCGTGCCCGTGCGCCGGATCCGCCCCGAGGTGCCCGAGGCCCTGGAGACCCTCGTCCTGAGCCTGCTCGCCAAGGACCCCCAGCACCGCCCGGACTCCGCGCAGGAGGTCTACGAACACCTGGCGCGGCTGCTCCCCGAGCGGGGCACACCCACCGGCGCGCCCCTGGACCCCACCCGCCCCTTCCTGCGCCCGCACGCCCCTGGCCGGACCGCGCCCGCACCCCGGCGCCCCAGCCGGCCCCCGCCGCGCCGCCCGCGCCCGTGGCGGGCAAGGCCGATGTCGCCGCCGCCGTGGACGAGGTGAAGCGGCTGCTCGGCGAGGGCCGCATCACCCAGGCCGTCGACATCCTCGGCTCGATCCTGCCCGTCGCCGCCGAGCAGCACGGCGAGCACTCCCGGTCGTACGCACCCTGCGCAAGCAGTACGCGGCCACCCTCCTCGACGACGGCCAGTACCGGCGCGCCCTGCCCGAACTGCGCCGCCTCGCCGACGAACGGGCCGCCGAGGCGGGCCAGGCCGACCCGCAGTCCCTGCGCTACCGCTACGAGGCCGCCCAGTGCCTGGAGCAGCTCGGCGAACCGGCGGCAGCGCTCGCCGAGTACCGGTCGCTGCTGGCGTACTACGAGAACCAGTACGTGGCCGCCGGCGACCCGCAGCGCGCCCACGACGTGCGCCGCCGCATCGGCCATCTGCTGCTCGCCCTCGGCGACCGGCCCGCCGCCCACGACACACTGGTACGGCTGCTGCACGACGTGGAACGCGTCCACGGCCCCGGTCACCCGCTCGCCGCCGACGTCCGGCGCACCCTGCAGTGGCTCGGCCAGGTGCGCTGACGGCGGGCCGCCGCACCGGACGGCGCGGGCACCGGTGCCGGAACTCCTTGTGAATCGTTGGTCGAATGGGTTGGCCAGAGCTTGGCCGATGCCTACCATCGATCACCGCAAGACTTTGTGCACCGCCGCACAAGCTCTCCTCAGGAGGTCTCCTTGCACCGCCGTCGTCGCACCGCGCTCCTCCTCACCGCCGCCGCGATCGCCGCAGCGCCCCTCCTCACCGCCTGCGGCAACGACGCCCACCCCGGTGCGGCAGCCGTCGTCGGCGGCGAGCGGATCACCGTGTCGCAGCTGGAGCACCGGGTCGGCGAGGTCCGCGCGGCCCAGCGGGCGGCCGTACCCGACGACGCCCAATACCAGCAGGCCATCGCCCGCACCGGCAGCCTCACCCGCGACACCCTGCACGGCATGGTCCTCGACCGGGTCCTGGAACGCGCCGCGCGGGACGCGGGCGTGACCGTCTCGGACCGCGAGGTGCAGCAGATGCGGACCGGCCTCGAGCAGCAGACCGGCGGCGCGAAGGCGCTGGAGTCCGCGTGGCTGCAGCAGTACGGCATCCGCCGCAGCGCCTCGACGACAACTTCCGTATCCAGATCCAGGCCCAGAAGCTCGCGCAGCAGCTCGGCACCGACACCAGCCGGCCGGAGTTCTGGCAGGCGCTGTCCGAGGCGAGCACGAAGCTCGACGTCGACCTCAACCCGCGCTACGGCGACTGGGACGTCGAGAAGAGCAGCCGGGTCGACGCGGAGACGCCATGGGTACGGGACGTCACGGCGGCGGGTGCTCCGCAGACGCTCTGACCGGGGACTGTCGGCGACGTGGGCTACTTTCGGAGTGTGAACGCCATCAGTCCTGAAGCCGCCGTCGGCCGAGTCGTCCTGCTCACCACCAGCCACCGGGTCGCGCCCGGACTGCTGTCCTGGCCGGCCTGGCAGGCCCTGCACGCGGCCGACAGGGTGCTGTGCGCGGACGGCGCGCATCCGCAGCTGCCGTATCTGCGGGAGGCGGGGATACCCGTCGAGGAGGCCGCGCCGACCGCCGAGGAGATCGTCGACGCCTGCGCCGGCGGGCGGACCGTGGTCGTCGTCGCGACGGCGGAGGGCGAGCCGGCCCTCACCGACGGGCTGGCGCGGCTGGCCGGGTCCGGCAGGGTGCGGATGCCCGAGCTGGAGCTGCTGCCCGCCTCCTACGATCTGCCGGGCGCGCGGCTGCTCGACCTCGTGCAGGTCATGGACCGTATCCGGGTGGAGTGCCCGTGGTCGTCCCGGCAGACCCATGCGGGCCTCGCGAAGTACGGCATCGAGGAGGCGTACGAGCTCGTCGAGGCGATCGAGGAGGGGGACCGGGGGAGCTGCGGGAGGAGCTGGGGGATGTGCTGCTCCAGGTCGTCTTCCATGCGCGGATCGCGGAGGAGCACGCGGAGGAGCCGTTCTCCGTCGATGACGTGGCGGGCGGGATCGTGGCCAAGCTGATCCATCGGCATCCGCATGTCTTCGGGGAGGAGACGGCTCTGACGCCGGAGGACGTGCAGGCGCACTGGCTGCGGACGAAGGCGGAGGAGAAGCGGCGGGCGTCCGTGACGGACGGGGTTCCCTCGGGCAGCCGGCGCTCGCGCTCGCGGCGAAGCTGGGGTCGCGGGTCCGGACGGGGGATGTTTCCGTCGCCCTTCCCGCGGGCGACGGCATCGGCTACGAGCTGCTGGGCCTGGCGGTTCGCGCGGAGGCGGCGGGGGTCGATCCGGAGGCGGCACTGCGGGCGGCGGCCCGCACCTACCGCGACACGATCCGCTCCGCGGAGGGGGTGGACTGAGGCCTTCCTCGCCCCCGCCGCCCCTTCCCTTCCCGTCCCGGGCTCCGCCCCCAGACCCCTTCCGCGCAGAACGACGACGCGCCCGCGCTACGTCCCTGGCCTCCGGGCGATCCCGCGCTCGAAAAGCGGGGCCGAGCCCCTTCAGGGGCGCGGGGAACTGCGCGAAGAACCACGATGCACCCGCACTACGCCCCTCGCCCCCGGGGCGATCCCGCGCCCGAATAGACCTGGGCCGAGCCCCGACAGCGGCGCGGGGAACCCCCGCTCACCCCCGCCCGCTAGGGTCGCCGCATGTCCGACCAGCCCCCGCCCCGGAACTCTTCACCTGGGAGTTCGCCGCCGATCCCTACCCCGCCTACGCCTGGCTCCGTACGCACGCGCCCGTGCGGAAGACGCGGTTGCCCAGTGGGGTGGAGGCCTGGCTGGTGACGCGGTACGCCGATGCCAAGCAGGCCCTCGCCGACGGGCGGCTGTCCAAGAACCCCGCGCATCACGACGAGCCCGCGCACGCCAAGGGCAAGACCGGCATCCCCGGCGAGCGGCAGGCCGACCTGATGACGCATCTGCTCAACATCGACCCCCGGACCACACCCGCCTGCGCCGGCTGGTCAGCAAGGCGTTCACTCCCCGCCGGGTCGCCGAGTTCGCCCCCGCGTGCAGGAGCTCACCGACGACCTCATCGACCGGTTCGCGGACGGCGGCTCCGCCGACCTCATCCACGACTTCGCCTTCCCGCTCCCCATCTACGCCATCTGCGACCTGCTCGGCGTCCCCCGCGAGGACCAGGACGACTTCCGCGACTGGGCCGGCATGATGATCCGTCACGGCGGCGGCCCGCGCGGCGGAGTCGCCCGCTCCGTGAAGAAGATGCGCGGCTATCTCGCCGAGCTGATCCACCGCAAGCGCGAGGCGCTGCCCGCCGTGCCCGCCCCCGGTGAGGACCTGATCTCCGGCCTCATCCGCGCCTCCGACCACGGTGAGCACCTCACCGAGAACGAGGCCGCCGCCATGGCGTTCATCCTGCTGTTCGCCGGTTTCGAGACGACCGTCAACCTCATCGGCAACGGCACCTACGCCCTGCTCACCCACCCCGGCCAGCGTGAGCGCCTGCAGCGGGCCCTCGCCGCCGGGGAACGCGGCCTGCTGGAGACCGGGGTCGAGGAACTCCTGCGCTACGACGGCCCCGTGGAACTCGCCACCTGGCGGTACGCCACCGAGCCCGTCACCATCGGCGGGCAGCGCGTCGCGGCCGGCGACCCCGTCCTGGTCGTGCTCGCCGCCGCGGACCGGGACCCGGAGCGGTTCGCCGACCCGGACGTGCTCGACCTCGGGCGGCGCGACAACCAGCATCTGGGATACGGCCACGGCATCCACTACTGTCTGGGCGCCCCGCTGGCCCGCCTGGAGGGCCAGACCGCGCTCGCCACTTTGCTGACCCGGCTGCCGGACCTCCGGCTCGCCGCGGAACCCGCGGAACTGCGCTGGCGGGGAGGGCTCATCATGCGTGGACTGCGCACGCTCCCAGTGGAGTTCACGCCTCCGCGAAAGTGATGGACCAAACGTCCTTCCCGTGCCCGGGGCCGTGTCAACTCAAACATGACACCCTGTCAACTCTGTGATCTTCACGTGATCTGTGCGGCATTAACTTGTGACAAGTGATCGAGTGCGGATACGTTCACCCATCAAGTGCGGTTGTTCGAGCTCCACTCCACACACCGCGCCGGTTATTGCTGTCTCGCGAAAGGTCATCCGTATGCTCTCCGGGAATGGTCGGCACCGCCGCCCCCGTCAGGCTCCGGCCCTCCTCGTCGCAGCCGGAGTGACCGGCTCCGCCATCGCCATCCCCTGCTCGGCGCGGGCGCGGCCAGCGCGGCCGAGGGTCTGAACTGGGACAAGGTGGCCGAATGCGAGAGTGGCGGCTCCTGGAGCCAGAACTCGGGCAACGGCTACTACGGCGGCCTGCAGTTGACCCAGGGTGACTGGGAGAAGTACGGCGGCCTGGACTACGCCACCAGCCCCGACCAGGCCAGCCGCGGCCAGCAGATAGCCGTGGCCGAGAAGATCCTCGACGACCAGGGCGTCGGCGCCTGGCGCACCTGTGGGCTGCTCGCCGGCCTGGACAAGGGCTCGCCGGCGGCCGACGGCGACACGGGCGTGGGCGGCGACTCGGGATCGGGTGCGTCCGACTCGTACGAATCCAGTGGATCGTCCTCTTCCTCCCCTTCTCCCTCCACTTCCCCGTCGTCGAGCGCGACCACCGAGGAGGGGCTCGACCTCCTGGGGGCGGGCCGGCCGATTCCGGCAAGCCCACCGATGCGGACCGCGGTGCGGACAAGGGGCGAGCCAGACCCCCGACGCCTCCCCTCCGCCTCGGCGGACGCCAAGGGCGGCGCGTCGGACAAGTCCCAGAAGAACACCGACGCTTCGGCGAACGAGGGCACCGGCCGCCACCGCGGCGCCAGCGCCGACGAGGGCAAGACGGAAGCGGCACCGTCCGGCCGGCACGCCTCGGGCGGACTCAACGCCTGGGGCGGCACGGTCGCCGAGGCGCCCGGCGCCGGCGACGGGGCTATTCCCCGTCCATCCCCGACTCCCTTGAAGTGGGCGGCGGATGGGGTGCGCTCCAGGGTGTGGGCGACCACCTCATCAGTGGCGTCGTGTCAGGTCAGTAGCCTCCCGCCGGGGACGAACCGGTCGGAAAGCGACACCTGAAAGCACGTGGGCGTGGCGGCAGTTGGCGCCACAATTCGCGCTGAATGTCCGATTTAAAGGCTGTGAGAGATAGGTCTCAGAAGCCGTGATCGTCTTTGATATTCCGTGAATTCCGTGCGTACGGTCGTGACCGCTCGCCACCGCGGGCCCCGGCTGCCGCCACGCCGAATCCTGCCAGTGGCAGCACGGGAACAGTCGACGCGTCATGCGCCGTAGGCAGGAGCGGGGGACCCAAGGTAAGTGCCGCATCCGGGCAGTTGACGCCGGATACGGCTTGGGGTGAAGCCGCGTCCCGGGAGGGGCGTGGCCGGGCAACTCAACCGGCCCGAACCCGACAGCTCACCTCGTAGGCGTCGGTGAGGGGATCCTCCATGCTGTTTTCCGGCAAGGGCAAGCACCGTCGTCCGTTCAAGGCCACCCGCGCGATCGCCATCGCCGGTGTCGCCTCCGCCGCCGTCGCCGCACCGCTGATGGCGGCCGGCAACGCCTCCGCCGCCACCGCCGCCGAGTGGGACACCGTCGCCCAGTGCGAGTCCGGCGGCAACTGGTCCATCAACACCGGCAACGGTTACTACGGCGGCCTGCAGTTCTCCGCCTCCACCTGGGCCGCCTACGGCGGTACGCAGTACGCGTCCAGCGCCGACCGGGCGAGCAAGGGCCAGCAGATCGAGATCGCCGAGAAGGTCCTCGCGGGCCAGGGCAAGGGTGCCTGGCCGGTCTGCGGCGTGGGCCTGTCCAACGCCGCCTACTCCGGTGGCGCCTCCTCCAACGGTTCCTCGCAGAGCAGCGGTTCCTCGCAGGGCAGCGGCTCCTCGCAGGGCAGCGGCTCGACCGAGAGCCGCCAGACCGAGCAGAAGGCCTCCCGCTCCGCCGAGCGCCCGGCCGCCGAGAAGCAGGCCGAGCCCAAGGCCGCGCCGAAGGCCGAGAAGAAGACCGTCACCACCCCGGCCGGCCAGAAGGTCGAGAAGGGCGACGGCGAGTACAAGGTCGTCAAGGGCGACAGCCTCAGCTCCATCGCCGCCGCGAACGACGTCAAGGGCGGCTGGGCCAAGCTCTTCGACCTGAACGACGACATCGTCGACGACGCCGACCTCATCTACCCGGGCCAGCAGCTGCACCTCAAGTAAGCGGCACCCCCGCAGCTCCCCGCCCCGGTGCGTCCACCCCCGTACGCACCGGGGCGGGGTCTTTCCGGGCCGGTTTCCCGAAACCGCTTTGTTCCGTTCAGAAACATATTACGCTCGGTTCTGTCCACGGGACGGGCGACCGGCTGGCCGATCGCCCGGAGCCGGTTAGGCTCGGTCTCGCAGGACCCTTGGGGGTCCCGCTCACCCGCGTCACATTCATTGAAGGAGATGCTCGTGCCGTCCATCGACGTCGTCGTAGCCCGGAAATCCTGGACTCCCGAGGCAACCCCACGGTCGAGGTCGAGGTCGGCCTCGACGACGGCAGCACGGGTCGTGCCGCCGTCCCGTCCGGCGCCTCCACCGGCGCCTTCGAGGCCATCGAACTCCGTGACGGCGATGCCAGCCGTTACCTGGGCAAGGGCGTGGAGAAGGCCGTACTGGCCGTCATCGAGCAGATCGGCCCGGAGCTCGTCGGTTACGACGCCACCGAGCAGCGGCTGATCGACCAGGCCATGTTCGACCTGGACGCCACCGACAACAAGGGCTCGCTCGGCGCCAACGCCATCCTCGGCGTCTCCCTCGCCGTCGCCCACGCCGCCTCCGAGGCCAGCGACCTGCCGCTCTTCCGCTACCTGGGCGGCCCCAACGCGCACCTGCTGCCGGTGCCGATGATGAACATCCTGAACGGCGGCTCGCACGCCGACTCCAACGTGGACATCCAGGAGTTCATGATCGCCCCGATCGGCGCGGAGTCCTTCTCCGAGGCCCTGCGCTGGGGCACCGAGGTCTACCACACCCTCAAGAAGGTGCTGAAGAGCAAGGGTCTGGCCACCGGTCTCGGCGACGAGGGCGGCTTCGCCCCCAACCTCGGCTCCAACCGCGAGGCCCTGGACCTCATCCTCGAGGCCATCAAGGAGGCCGGCTACACCCCGGGCGAGCAGATCGCCCTGGCGCTCGACGTCGCCGCGTCCGAGTTCTACAAGGACGGCTCCTACACCTTCGAGGGCAAGGAGCGCTCCGCCGCCGAGATGACCGAGTACTACGCCGAGCTCGTCGAGGCGTACCCGCTCGTCTCCATCGAGGACCCGCTGTTCGAGGACGACTGGGACGGCTGGAAGGCCCTCACCGACAAGCTCGGTGACAAGGTCCAGATCGTCGGTGACGACCTGTTCGTCACCAACCCCGAGCGTCTCGCCCGCGGTATCGAGGAGGGCGCCGCCAACGCCCTGCTGGTCAAGGTCAACCAGATCGGCTCGCTGACCGAGACCCTGGACGCCGTCGAGCTGGCCCAGCGCAACGGCTTCAAGTGCATGATGTCGCACCGCTCCGGCGAGACCGAGGACGTCACCATCGCCGACCTGGCCGTCGCCACCAACTGCGGCCAGATCAAGACCGGCGCCCCGGCCCGCTCCGAGCGTGTCGCCAAGTACAACCAGCTCCTGCGCATCGAGGAGATCCTCGACGACGCGGCGGTGTACGCCGGCCGCAGCGCCTTCCCGCGGTTTCGCTCTGCGAACCAGTAGGCACAGCGCTCTGCGAACCAGTAGGCACAGCGCTCCGCGAACCAGTAGGCACAGCGCCCCGCGAATGAGCAGGCGCGGCGAGGGCTGAGTCCCGGCCCCGCCGAGGCAGCGTCGTACGTACGTCCCCGTACCCGGTCCCGTACCGTGTGCGGGGACGTACGCGCGTAGGACGGTGAACGAGAGGCGGGACCATGGCGGTCAAGGACCGGGACCGTTTCTCCACCGCGACCAGGATCCGGCTGATCGGTGAGCAGACCGCCGCCCGGGTCTACCGCTCGCAGACCAAGCGCCAGGCCCGCCGCTCCCGGCTGACCGGCCGGGCGGCGCTGCTCGCCCTGGTGCTCTGCTCGCTGATCGTGGCCCTCGCCTACCCCATGCGGCAGTACGTCTCCCAGCGCGCGGACATCGCCGACCTCCGGCAGGAGCAGGACGAGGCCCGCCAGCGGGTCGAACGGCTGCGCGACATGAAGGCGCGCTGGCAGGACGACGCGTACGCCGAGCAGGAGATCCGCCGCCGGCTGCACTACGTCCTGCCCGGCGAGACCGGCTACATCGTCATCGATCCGGGTGCGGCGAAGCGGGCCCGTACGGATCTCGAGGCCGCCGACCGCCCCTGGTACACGAACGTCTGGGACGGCGTCGACAAGGCCGACGCCGCCGCCCAGTGACTCCCTGTTGAACGCCGCAGAAAGACACGTATGGACACCCCTCCGCCCACGACCCCCGTACCGAGCCCACCGACGCGGACGTCGAGGCCTTCAAGCAGCAGCTCGGGCGGCCCCCGCGCGGGCTGCGCGCCATCGCGCACCGCTGCCCCTGCGGGCAGCCGGACGTCGTGGAGACGGCGCCGAGGCTGCCCGACGGCACCCCTTTCCCACGCTGTACTACCTCACCTGCCCGAAGGCGAACTCCGCGATCGGGACGCTGGAGGCCAACGGCGTGATGAAGGAGATGACCGAGCGGCTGGCCGCCGACCCGGAGCTGGCGGCCGCGTACCGCGCCGCGCACGAGGACTACATCCGGCGCCGCGACGAGATCGAGGAGCTGAAGAACTTCCCCAGCGCGGGCGGCATGCCGGACCGGGTGAAGTGCCTCCACGTCCTGGTCGCCCACTCGCTGGCCGCGGGCCCCGGCGTCAACCCGCTGGGCGACGAGGCGCTGGCGATGCTGCCCGAGTGGTGGCGCAAGGGTGCCTGCGTGACGCTGCCCGCGAAGGAGGACGACCGATGACCCGGGTCGCCGCCGTCGACTGCGGGACGAACTCCATCCGGCTGCTGGTCGCCGACGCCACGGTGCCCGACAGCGCCTCCGGCGCGGGGTCGACCGGTGAACTCACCGAGCTGGACCGCCGTATGACGATCGTACGGCTGGGTCAGGGCGTGGACCGGACGGGCCGGCTGGCGCCCGAGGCGCTGGAGCGGACCTTCGCCGCCTGCCGCGAGTACGCGGAGATCATCAAGGCGCACGGCGCGGAGCGTCTGCGCTTCGTCGCCACCTCCGCCAGCCGTGACGCCGAGAACCGCGACGAGTTCGTGCGCGGGGTGCTGGACATACTCGGCGTGGAGCCCGAGGTCATCACCGGCGACCAGGAGGCCGAGTTCTCCTTCACCGGCGCCACCAAGGAGCTGACCGGGCGGACCGATCTGCGCCGCCCGTTCCTGGTCGTGGACATCGGCGGCGGCTCGACCGAGTTCGTCGTGGGCGACGACCGGGTGCGCGCCGCCCGCTCCGTGGACGTCGGCTGCGTACGGATGACCGAGCGGCACCTGGTGCGGGACGGGGCCGTGACGGACCCGCCCGCAGAGGAGCAGATCGCGGCGATGCGCGCCGACATCGAGGCCGCCCTGGACCGGGCCGAGGAGACCGTCCCGCTGCGCGAGGCGCACACCCTGGTCGGCCTGGCCGGCTCGGTGACGACCGTGTCGGCGATCGCCCAGGACCTCCCCGGGTACGACTCCGAGGCCATCCACCACTCCCGGGTCTCCCGCGCTCGCGTCGGTGAGATCACCGACCGCCTGCTGCGCTCCACCCACGCCGAGCGCGCGGCGATCCCTCCATGCACCCGGGCCGCGTCGACGTGATCGGCGCGGGCGCCCTGGTCCTGCTGACGATCATGGAACGCATGGGTGCGGAGGAGGTCGTGGTCTCGGAGCACGACATCCTCGACGGCATCGCCTGGTCGGTGGCGTAGGTCTCCTTTGCTACTGGCTGGTAGCACTCCGCTGAGCAGTCGGGATAGCGTTCGAGCAGGGTCCCCGGGGGTCTTTTCGGCCCCTCGGTGGGGGCCTGTCCGGGGAAGTTCGTGAAGTTCTTCACAAGGAAATGGGCCCGGGAGGGCGAAGAACCCGGTTCGGTTGACCCATTCGGGCCCTCAACACCCCTTTGAACACGTTCAGAAGGTGATGGGGGCACCCTGGCGGAAGTGGTCGCGGAGGCTTCGATGATCGGCCTCACGGTGTGCTCGAAACGGCAGAGAGGCAGCTCACGCGCCATTGACAACGCCTGCCGCAGCGCGCTGGTTCCCATTTCGCGACGTGATGTGGATCAAGAAATGCGGGATGGTAACACAGGCCCTGTCGAAGCTTGTGAAGGGGCGCACGAGGTACCCCCTGAGGCGGGGGATACTCGATGGCATGAGCACCACGGAGCGTCCCAGGATCCTCGTAGTAGGCGGTGGGTACGTAGGCCTGTACGCAGCTCGGCGCATCCAGAAGAAGATGCGTTACGGCGAGGCGACCGTCACCGTCGTCGACCCGCGGTCGTACATGACCTACCAGCCCTTCCTCCCCGAAACCGCCGCCGGCAACATCTCCCCCGGCATGTCGTCGTACCGCTGCGACGCGTGCTGCCCAAGGCGGAGGTTCTCACCGGCCGGGTCACCACCATCGACCAGGACCGCAAGGTCGCGACGATCGCGCCGCTGGTCGGTGACGCGTACGAACTGCCCTTCGACTATCTGGTGATCGCGCTCGGCGCGGTCTCCCGGACCTTCCCGATCCCCGGCCTCGCGGAGCAGGGCATCGGCATGAAGGGCGTCGAGGAGGCCATCGGCCTGCGCAACCACGTCCTCGAGCAGCTCGACAAGGCGGACTCCACCACGGACGAGGAGATCCGGCGCAAGGCGCTCACATTCGTCTTCATCGGCGGCGGCTTCGCCGGCGCGGAGACGATCGGCGAGGTCGAGGACATGGCCCGGGACGCGGCCAAGTACTACAAGACGGTCTCCCGCGAGGACATGCGCTTCGTCCTCGTCGACGCCGCCGACAAGATCCTCCCCGAGGTCGGCCCCAAGCTCGGCGCGTACGGCAAGGAGCACCTCGAGAGCCGCGGCGTCGAGGTCTACCTGTCCACGTCCATGGACTCCTGCGTCGACGGCCACGTGGTGCTGAAGAACGGCCTCGAGGTCGACTCCAACACCATCGTGTGGACGGCCGGCGTCAAGCCGAACCCGGCCCTGGCCCGCTTCGGCCTCCCGCTGGGCCCGCGCGGCCACGTCGACGCCCAGCCGACCCTCCAGGTCACCGGCACCGACTACATCTGGGCCGCGGGCGACAACGCCCAGGTCCCGGACCTCGTGGGCCGCAAGGCCGGCAACGAGAACGCCTGGTGCCCGCCGAACGCCCAGCACGCGCTGCGCCAGGCCAAGGTCCTCGGCGACAACGTGGTCTCCGGCATGCGGGGCTTCCCGCAGAAGGAGTACAGCCACGCCAACAAGGGCGCGGTGGCGGGCCTCGGCCTGCACAAGGGCGTGGCGATGATCGTCGTCGGCAAGATGAAGATCAAGCTGAAGGGGCGGCTGGCCTGGTACATGCACCGGGCGTACCACGGCATGGCGATGCCGACCTTCAACCGCAAGATCCGCGTCTTCGCCGACTGGACCCTCGCCATGTTCCTCAAGCGCGAGGTCGTGTCCCTGGGCGCGATCGAGTCCCCGCGCGAGGAGTTCTACGAGGCGGCGAAGCCGGCACCGGCACCGGCGGCGGCCGCGGCGGAACCGAAGAAGACGGAAGCGAAGGCTTCCTGACTCACGGTCACTCGTGACCGCCCGAAGGGCCGCCCGCCATCCGTGGTGCGGGCGGCCCCTTCGGCGTGCCCGGGGACCGAGGGGGCGTCTGCGGGCTGCCCCGGTGCACGTCCCAGGGGCTCCGCCCCTGGACCCCGCCCCTTGCCCACCCACCACCCGACTCGGGAGTCGAGCAGGCACCCGACGCTGTGCCGGTCCCCCGGGGGTGGCTTTCGACTTCCGAGTCGGGTGGGTGGGCGGGCGAGTGCGGAACGACCGCAGGGGTCTCGTAGGGCCCGGAGCCGTCGGGGGCGTACCGCCCCGGAAGTGCGAGGCGGAGCCTCGAAGGGGCTTCGGGCGGGTGCTATTGAGCGTTTTGCTCAGTCATGACGCGCGGCGGGGAGTGCCAACGCCCGTCCCTGGTGTTTACGTGGGAAATGACATTCCGGGATTCCCCGTCACGGAGGTGTGCACCATGCCGGACGTCGCCTCGCGGCTGAAGGGCCACGTCGAACAGTTGATCGCCGCTCCCGTCCCCGTCCGTGTCCGCGCCTGGGACGGATCACAGGCCGGCCCCCGGACGCCCCCGCCCTCGTCGTACGCAACCGCCGGGCCCTGCGCCACCTGCTCCGGAAGCCGGGCGAACTCGGTCTCGCGCGTGCCTGGGTGGCCGGTGACCTGACCGTCGAGGGTGACCTCTACACCGTCCTCGACGCGGTCGCCGGTCTCGTCTGGGAGCGCGGTGAGGACGCCCGTACCCTCCCCAGGCCCTGCGCGACCCGGCGTTCCGTTCCGCCGCCCGCGGACTCCTCGGTCTCGCCGGGCCCCCGCTGCCGCCCGCCCCGCCGCCCGAGGAGGTCCACCGCCCGCGTCGCGGACTGCACACCAGGCACAGCGACCGGCGCGCCATCAGCCACCACTACGACGTCGGCAACGACTTCTACGAGATCGTCCTCGGCCCGTCCATGGTGTACTCCTGCGCCTACTGGCCCGCCCCGCCCCGCGGGGCACCCTCGAACAGGCCCAGCACGACAAGCTCGGACTCGTCGCCCGCAAGCTCGCCCTGCGGCCCGGCCGGCGCCTGCTGGACGTCGGCTGCGGCTGGGGTTCCATGGCGATCCACGCCGCCCGCGAGTACGGCGCGAGCGTCGTCGGCGTGACCCTCTCCCGGGAACAGGCCGCGTACGCCCGTAAGCGTGTCGCCGACGAGGGACTGTCCGACCGCGTCGACATCCGCGTACAGGACTACCGGGACGTGTCCGACGGACCGTACGACGCCGTGTCCTCCATCGGTATGGCCGAACACGTCGGCTCCGAGCGCTATCTGGAGTACGCCACCGCCCTGCACCGGCTGCTCAGGCCCGGCGGACGGCTGCTGAACCACCAGATCGCGCGCCGCCCGCAGCGGGACGAGACGTCGTACCGGGTGGACTCCTTCATCGACGCCTACGTCTTCCCCGACGGCGAACTCGCCCCGCTGGGCACCACGGTGTCCCTGCTGGAACGTTCCGGTTTCGAGGTGCGCGACGTCGAGTCGATCCGTGAGCACTACGCGCTCACCCTGCGCCGCTGGGTGGAGAACCTGACGGACCACTGGGACCGCGCGGTGTCGCTCGCCGGTCCGGGCAGGGCCCGGGTCTGGCTGCTGTACATGGCCGCGTCCGCCCTCGCCTTCGAACGCAACAGCATCGGCGTCAACCAGGTCCTCGCCGTCAGAACCCCCGAGTCCGGCACCTCCGGCCTCCCCTGCGGGCCCGCACCTGGAACTGACCCGCACACGACGACGGGCCCCGCTCCACCCGGAACGGGGCCCGTCGTCGTCGTGCCGGGACGCTACTCGGCCTTGATCGCCTGCAGCATGTTCAGCCGGGCCGCCCGCCGTGCCGGCCACAGCGCCGCCAGCACACCGACCACCGCGGCCAGCAGCAGGAAGATCCCCATCCGCTCCCACGGCAGGACCAGTTCGTACGTCGCCATCCTCGCGCCGACGAGTTCACCGGCCGCCCAGCCGAAGAACACGCCCAGACCGAGGCCGAGCACCCCGCCGAACAGCGAGATCACCAGGGACTCCAGGCGGACCATCCGCTTGATGCCCTTGCGGTCCAGGCCGATCGCCCGCAGCATGCCGATCTCCTGGGAGCGCTCGAACACCGACATCGCCAGGGTGTTGATGACACCGATGACCGCCACGATCACCGCCATCGCCAGCAGGCCGTAGACCATGTTCAGGATCAGGGTGAACATCTTCGCGATCTCGTTGGAGAGGTCCTGCTTGTCCTGGACCTTGATCGCGGGGTTGCTGCCGAGGGCCTTCTCCAGGGAGTCCTTCACCGCGTCGGACGTACCGTCGGCGGTCTTCACCATGACCATCATGTCGGACGGTTCCGACTCGTGCGGGTCGAGGGTCGCGGTGTCGATCATGATGCCGCGCATCATCTCGTTGGCCTCGTAGACCCCGGAGACCGTGAGCTTCTGCTTCTCGCCGTCCCCGTAGGCGACGGTGAACGCCGAACCGGCCTTCCAGCCGTACGACTTCGCGGTGTCCTCGTCCACGACGACCCGCGTGCCGCCGATCTCGAAGGAGCCCTGGACGACCGGGAAGTCGGTCAGATCGCCGAAGGCGGCGCCGTTCACACCGGTCAGATACTCGGTCTCGCCGTCGATCCGGGCGTCCGCGTTGCGCATCGGGCTGGTGGCGGTGACGTCACCGGCCTCCTTCAGCCTCTTCTCGACGTCCGGCGACAGCGGGTGGCCGTTCGCCATGGACACCATGTAGTCCGCCTCGATCGCGGACGCCGCCATCTTGTCGATGGACTTCTGCAGACTGCCGGCCATCACCGTCATCCCGGTGATCAGCGTCAGTCCGATCATCAGCGCGGACGCGGTGGCGGCCGTACGGCGGGGATTGCGCACCGAGTTCTGCCGGGCGAGCTTGCCCGACACCCCGAAGACGCGCAGCACCGGGGCGGCGGCCGCGATCAGCGGACGGGACAGCAGCGGGGTCAGGATGAAGACACCGATGATCAGCAGTACGGCGCCGAGCCCCATCGGGGCCTGGCCGTCGGAGCCGTCCATCGTCGTGGCCGCGAGGACCACCGCGACACCGGCCGCCGAGACCAGCGCGCCCAGCGTGTTGCGCAGCACCAGCGACTTGGTGGTCGCCTGCGCGTGCAGCGCGCTCATCGCCGCCACCGGCGGGATCTTCGCGGCCCGGCGGCCGGGCAGCCACGCGGCGAGCATGGTCACCAGGATGCCGACCGCGAACGCGGAGCCGACCGTGCCCGCGCTGATCACCAGCGGCCCGTCGGGCATGGGCGCGTCCAGCAGCCCCATCAGCGAGCGCAGCCCCACGCCGATGCCGACACCGGCGACCAGTCCGGCGACGGCGGCGACCGCGCCGACCACGAACGCCTCGATCAGCACCGACCGCGTCACCTGACGGCGGGACGCGCCGACCGCGCGCATCAGGGCCAGCTCCTTGGTGCGCTGGGCGACCAGCATGGTGAAGGTGTTGGCGATGATGAACGTGCCGACGAACAGCGAGATCCCGGCGAAGACCAGCAGCCCCTGCTTCAGCCCGCTCATCGAGGCGGCGATCGCCGCCGCCTGGTCGTCGGCGAGCTGCGTGCCCGTCGTGGTCTCCACGATGTCGGAGGGCAGCGCCTTCTCCAGCTGCGCCCGGAGCTCGGTGTCGCTGACGCCGGCCTTCGCCTTCACGGCGATCTCGTCGAAGGTGCCGGGCTTGCCGAACAGCTTCTGCGCGCTCGCCGTGTCGAACAGGGTGAGGCTGCCGCCGGCCGCGACATTGCCGTCGTCGGTGGTGAAGATGCCGGTGATCACCGGCTCCAGGACGGGACCGTCGACCGACATCCGCACGGTGTCGCCGACCCGGTAACCGGCTCGCTTCGCGGTCTCGGAGTCGATGAGGATCTCGCCCTCGCCCTTCGGCGCGCGCCCGTCGGACAGCGGGTAGCGGGGGTCCTCGGTGCCCCAGTAGTTGCCGCCCTGCGACTGGAAGCCGTCGCCGATCAGCTTGCCGTCCTTGTCGGCGATCGCGGTGAAGCCCTGGACGGTGCCGATGGCCCGGGCGGCGCCGGGCACGGCGGCGCTGTCGTCGACCAGTTCGCGGGTCAGCTCCGGGTACTCGCCGACCTTGTCGCCCTCGGCCTCCTTCCACTGGGCCGTGACGGCGACGTCGACGTGGTCGAAGCCCTTGGCGGACTGGTTCTGCAGGGCGCCGGAGAGGCTGTTGGTGAAGACCAGGGTCCCCGACACGAAGGCCACGCCGAGCATCACGGCGAGCACGGTCATCAGGAGCCGGGCCTTGTGCGCGGAGACGTTGCGCAAGGCGGTACGGAACATGGGAGTCTTCTCGAGTCCAGACGTATGGAGGAGGGGTCGGGCGAGCCGGGGCAGGTCAGCTGGTGCGGCCCCTGGCGTCGAAGCGCTTCATGCGGTCGAGCACCGAGTCGGCCGTCGGCCCGTGCATCTCGTCGACGATCCGGCCGTCCGCGAGGAAGACCACACGGTCCGCGTAGGCGGCGGCGACCGGGTCGTGCGTCACCATGACCACCGTCTGCCCCAGCTCGCGCACGGAGTTGCGCAGGAAGCCCAGCACCTCGGCGCCGGAACGCGAGTCGAGGTTTCCGGTGGGCTCGTCGCCGAAGATGATGTCGGGCCGGGAGGCCAGCGCCCGCGCCACGGCGACCCGCTGCTGCTGACCGCCGGACAGCTGCGAGGGCCGGTGGCTCAGCCGGTCCGACAGTCCGACCATCCTGATCACGTCGTCCAGCCACTGCTTGTCCGGCTTACGGCCCGCGATGTCCATCGGGAGGGTGATGTTCTCCAGGGCGGTCAGCGTCGGCAGCAGGTTGAACGCCTGGAAGATGAAGCCGATCTTGTCCCGGCGCAGCCTGGTCAGCTGTTTGTCCTTCAGCGAGCCCAGCTCGGTCTCCCCGATGCGCACGGACCCGGAGGAGAAGGTGTCGAGGCCCGCCACGCAGTGCATCAGCGTGGACTTGCCGGAACCGGACGGGCCCATGATGGCGGTGAACTCGGCCTGCTGGAAGGCGATGGAGACCCGGTCCAGGGCGACCACCTGGGTCTCGCCCTGGCCGTAGATCTTCGAAAGCTCCGTGGCGCGTGCGGCCACCGCGGTGGTCCGGTCGGCGAGGGATGCGGTGGTCACGGGATGACGCTCCTGTCGGGACGACGTGTTCTCGGGGACAGTGACCATCGTTCCGTCTCCCCGCCGCCGTGTAGTCAGCCGCTGCTCTCGTTCCGGGGGCGACTCGGGAGGGACCGCCGGGCGCGGTGTCATACCTCAGGATGACTGCGGCCCCTGAGCCGGGGCGCGCGGGAACAGGGGAGCGCCCTTGTCCGGGCGGTGAAATTCCGTCATTTCGCGTGCATGACGGAGTGTCACACGAGAGGCTGGTGGCACGTGCTGACGGCGCATTCCCGCGGCTGATGCTCCCTCAGGCGCCAATAAAACAAGACAAGATCGGCCTATCCCCGCCGCTGCTCGAAGGAGGGCCACCGATAGGCTCGGGACGCTCGAAGCGGAGCCCATGGCCTGCCCGGATGGTGGAAAGCAGACACGGCGAGCTTAAACCTCGCTGCCCCTGAGCGGGCGTGCCGGTTCAAGTCCGGCTCCGGGCACCACCACGTACGCCCCTCTCTGCCGAAGGGCCGGCTTTCCTGTCGCTCACCCGGCCCCGAACCGGCGCGCCACGCCCCCGCGGGGCCGCCGGCACGCGGTCGCGTCGCGGCGGCTCACGCCGCGGTTGCCCACTCCCGAGGGGTCACGGCTGACGGCCCGCGCCTCCCGGACTGAGTGCGCGTACTCAGAGGATGAGCGGGAGCGCGGATATCGGGCTCGGTTCGTGATCGGCACCGTGGGCGGGGTGAGAGGTTCGCTTCGGTGGCGGGGGTGGCGTATGGCCGGGGGTCTCTGGGTGCGGGGGATGGTCGCGGGGGCGGCCGTGCTGTCGCTGGCCGGGTGTGGCAAGGCGGATCTGGCCGTGCTCAAGGCACCCGGATGCCCCGGGAGGGCTCCGCGCGGCCCGCGCGGGAGGAGGACCGGCCGGCGGGGACCGTGTGGGCCTGGGCGCCGCTCTTCCAGGCGCCCGGGAGCGCGCCCGCGGAAGGCGCCGTGCCGGGGCTGACCGGCGTCGTCTCGATCGCGGACGGCGGGCACACCCTGGTCGCCGTACGGAACGACGGCACCGTGTGGTCGTACGGCACCAACGTCGACGGCTCCCTCGGGCACGGATCGCGCGAGCGCCACTACCTCGCCGAGCCCCGTCGGATCACCGGGATCGGCCCCGCGCACGCGGTGTACGGCAGCGGCCCCACCTTCTACGTCGTGCTGCGCGACGGCACCGTGGCCGCGTGGGGCTCGGACCGGTTCCTGGTCAGGGAGGAAGCGGGAGGGGTACGACGGGGTGGCCGTGCCGGAGCGGGTGCCGGGGGTGACGGGCGTCGCCGCCATGGGGCCCGGCCCGCTCAACGCGTTCGCGCTGCGCGGCGACGGCCGGGTCCTCGGCTGGGGCATCAACCTGACCGACGTCCTCGGCGACCGCGACGGCACCCGGCTCACCACGATCGACGGGGTGAGGGGCGTCGTCGACGTGGCCTCGGCCGGCGGGGCCGTGGTCGCCGCGACGGCCGACGGCCGGGTCTGCGCCTGGGGCGGCAACGCCCATGGCCTGCTCGGCGTCGAACCGCGCGGCGGCCAGTCCGGGCGCCCCGTGCTCGTACGGGGACTGACGGACGTCGTCCAGGTGGCCGGCGGGTCGGACGTCGCCTACGCCCTCGGCCGGGACGGCACCGTACGGGCCTGGGGGCGGGGCGCGAGCGGCGCCCTCGGCGACGGTGACCGCTCGGACCACACCTCCGCGCGGCCGGTCCGGGTGGACGGACTGCCCGCGATCCGCCGGATCGCGGCCCACGGGCTCACCGGATACGCCATCGACACCTCCGGCGGGCTGTGGGCCTGGGGTTCGGGACTGCCACTCGGCGACCACGCCCCGCGGACCGGCCGGCCGGTGCGCGTCCCGCTGCCCGGACCCGCCCTGGACGTCTCGGGCCATCACGCGATCGTCGGCGCCAAGTGAACGGTTGATCTCCGGCGGGTTCCGGGCAGGTACCGGGTCGGTCATGGTTCGGTGCCGCACGGTGAAGGGAATCACCCGGCCGCGTAGCGTGTTGGGCAGCACAACGAGGGAAAGATCCTTCCTGAGCAGTAGGGTCATTCCTTTGCCTACCTATTACTCTTGAGCCAAGGCCGCGCCGTGTGGCCATGGAGGAGTGAAATGAGGAGCAGAAACCCGGTCTTCTCGCGACGGGGTTCAGCCGCGACAACGGCTACGCGGGCTTCAACACCGCGCCGCAGGCCGGGGTCCCGCTGTCGCCACGCAGGCCAACCCGTACGCGCAGCCGACGGGCAACCCGTACGCCCAGAACCCTTACGCGCAGCAGGACCTGCAGTACGGCACTCCGCCGCAGGCACCGGCCACCACCGGCCGGATGACCATCGACGACGTCATCATGCGCACGGGCACCACGCTCGGCGTGCTGATCGTCACGGCCGCGCTCTCCTGGGCGCTGCTGCCGGTCGACGACGCCAACATCAGCCGGTCCTACGGCATCGGTATCGGTGCCGCGCTGATCGGCATGGTCCTGGCGTTCGTGCAGTCCTTCAAGCGCAAGGCCTCGCCCGCGCTGATCCTGACGTACGCCGCGTTCGAGGGTGTCTTCCTCGGCGTGATCTCCAGCATCGTCGACAACCGCATCGCCGACGGTGCGGCCATGCAGGCGGTGATCGGCACCATGGCGGTCTTCGCCGGTGTGCTGGTGGCGTACCGGGCGGGCTGGATTCGCGTCAACCGCCGCTTCTACGGCTTCGTGATGGCGGCCGCGCTCGGCTTCATCCTGCTGATGTCGGTGAACCTGCTGTTCGCCGTGTTCGGCGGCGGTGACGGCCTCGGCTTCCGCAGCGGCCCGCTCGGCATCATCTTCGGCGTCGTCGGCATCATCCTCGGTGCCTGCTTCCTCGCCCTGGACTTCAAGCAGGTCGAGGACGGCATCGCCTACGGTGCCCCGCGCGAGGAGGCCTGGCTCGCCGCCTTCGGCCTCACGCTGACGCTGGTGTGGATCTACATGGAGTTCCTGCGGATCATCTCGATCCTCAACAGCAGCGACTGACCTCCGTAGTCACCGGTCGTACGGACGAAGGGCCCCGGGTTCCCACCCGGGGCCCTTCGCCGTGTCCGCACGCGTCACAGGAGTTTGCGCGCGGCCCGCCGCAGGTCGTACTCGTGCACGATCGCCTTGGCGTGGCCGTAGGCCAGGTCGTACTCGTGCCGGAGCCAGCTGACCTTCTCCTCGAAGCGGAAGAGGGAGGGGCCTTCTTCGACGGTGCGCAGCCAGTCGGAGATCTCACGACCGGTGCAGTGGGGAATGCGGGCGAGCATGTTGCGATGGGTCTCCTCGGAGAGGACGTGGGACATCGGCGCCTCCGGACGCAGGGGATGTAAGCCGTAAGCCGGTCCTTCAGGTCACCGTGCCCGAGCGTTCGCCCGTTGGCAACAGTCCCGCCGCGCCGCGTACGCTCGCCGCGTGGTTGATACGACGCCCTTCACCCGTGCCGTGGATCATTTCGCCGACCGTCTGCGGGCCGCGCCGCAGAGCCGGCTCCAGCGGGGCGGGGCGGCCGAAGCGCTCGCCCTGGCCAGGGACTTGGCGCGGCGCACCCAGCTCGTCGAGGAACCGGGCACCGAACCCCGCGAGATGCCCGACGCGGGCATGTTCGCCGCCGCCGACCAGATCACCGTCGCCGGCCACGACCTGGCGCTCGTACTGAAGAACGACGACGAGGTACGGGATGCCGTACGGCTGGTGGAGGAGGCACGCGAACGCGCCGGGGTGTAGGCGATCCGGGGCGCCCGGGGTCAGAGGGACGCGATGACGCGGTCCGCCAGGATGTAGACGTTCTCCTCGCCGCAGGAGAACGTCAGCGTGTACGCGCCCGAGATGCCGGAGCCGCCCAGCAGGAACGGGGTCTCGCCCGCGCGCAGGGCCGCGGCCAGGCGCTCCGCCGTCTCGCGGTGTCCCGGCGTCATGCACAGGGTCGTCCCGTCGGCGAAGACATAGACGTCGAGGGTGCCCAGCGGGCCCGGACGGACGTCGGTCAGCTCGGTCCGGTCGGCGGCCAGTTCCTCCAGGGTGGTCACCGTGCGCTCGTGGTCGTTCACCACCGGCGAGGGGTTCGGTACGAAGTCGGGGTGCGAGGGTGACGGCGGCGGGCGGCGGCCAGCTCCGGGGAGTCGCCGGAGTGCTCCTCGGTGTCGGCGCCCGGCTCGGTGACCGGCTCCAGACCCGCGAAATCGGCCTGCCGGGGCAGGAACAGCTCGCTGTCGGCCAGACCGAGCAGCGAAGGGTGGTCGGACGCGTCACGCGCCTCCTGGGCGGCCCAGAAGGCCCGCGCCTCCGCGAGCTCGCGCTCCCGCTCCTCGGCGAGCGCCTCCGCCACGGCGGTACGTATCTCCTCGGTGCCGGCCGTGCGGGCCGAGGGGACATGCGCGTGGGTGGCCGCGGCGCGGCTCTCGTCCAGGGCGGCGTGCAGCGCCGCCACCTGCCGGCGCAGCACCAGGATGCTGCGCAGCACGGCGACGCCCACGGCTCCGGTGGCGGCCGTGGTGACCAGCAGGGCGATCGGCATGGCGCTCACTGACGTACTCCCGGTTCAAGGTCGACCCCGACTTCCTACATCAGCTTGAAGGGTGGACTAACCATCTGTCAGTGCGTAACGTCACGAAACGGACAGTTCTTTGACGGCACGTCTCGGAGGGGTCAGTCCTGACCTGCGTCGATCCCCGCCGAGAGGGAGATAGGTCACATCCTGGGGGAGATTGGATCACGAATCGGCCCGGACCCCGGAGGTTCCGGAGGTCCGGGCCCCGGTATCACCGCATGTGTCGCGGCGGCTACCGTACGGCGTTCAGCTCAGGCGCTCGATGACCATCGCCATGCCCTGGCCGCCGCCGACACACATCGTCTCCAGACCGAACTGCTTGTCGTGGAATTGGAGGAGTTGATGAGCGTGCCGGTGATGCGGGCGCCGGTCATGCCGAAGGGGTGGCCGACCGCGATGGCGCCGCCGTTGACGTTCAGCTTCTCCAGCGGGACACCGAGGTCGCGGTAGGAGGGGATCACCTGGGCGGCGAACGCCTCGTTGATCTCCACCAGGTCGATGTCGTCGATCGTCAGACCGGCGCGGCCCAGCGCCTGCTTGCTCGCCTCGACCGGGCCGAGGCCCATGATCTCGGGGGAGAGGCCGGAGACGCCGGTGGAGACGATCCGGGCGAGCGGGGTGAGGCCCAGCTCACGGGCCTTGGTGTCGCTCATGATGACGAGCGCGGCGGCGCCGTCGTTGAGCGGGCAGCAGTTCCCGGCGGTGACCAGGCCGTCCGGGCGGAAGACCGGCTTGAGGCCCTGGACGCCCTCCAGGGTGACGCCGGCGCGCGGGCCGTCGTCCTTGCTCACGACCGTGCCGTCGGGGAGCGTCACCGGGGTGATCTCGCGCTCCCAGAAGCCGTTCTTGATGGCCTCCTCGGCGAGGTTCTGCGAGCGGACGCCGAACTCGTCCATGTCCTGGCGGGTGACGCCCTTGAGACGGGCCAGGTTCTCGGCGGTCTGGCCCATCGCGATGTACGGGTCGGGGACGAGGCCGTCCTCGCGCGGGTCGTGCCAGGACGAGCCCGCCGACTCGGCGACGGCGGCGGTACGGGCCTCGGCCTCGGCGAACAGGGGTTGCGGGTGTCCGGGAGGCTGTCGGAGTTGCCCTTGGTGAAACGGGAGACCGTCTCGACACCGGCCGAGATGAACACGTCGCCCTCGCCGGCCTTGATGGCGTGCAGGGCCATGCGGGAGGTCTGCAGGGAGGACGAGCAGTAGCGGGTGATGGTGCAGCCGGGGAGATGGTCCATGCCCATCCGCACGGCGACCACGCGGCCGAGGTTGTTGCCCTGCTCGCCGCCGGGGAGGCCGCAGCCGAGCATCAGGTCGTCGATGTCCCTCGGGTCCAGCTCGGGGACCCTGGCGAGGGCGGCCTGGATGATCGTGGCGGTCAGGTCGTCGGGACGCAGGTCCTTGAGCGAGCCCTTGAAGGCACGGCCGATGGGGAGCGGGCAGCGGAAACGATCACGGCTTCGGGCATCACGGCTCCATGGACATACCGGTGGGTTGGTGCGGGCTCCTTGGGAAGTTACCCGTACGTATGGGCGGGGTCACGGGTGACGCGATGTGACATGGACCGCAACTGTCTAAGCGCTTGCTTTCCGCTCCGCGTTCTGGGGGTCGCCGCGCTTCCGCGCTTCCGCGCTTCCGCGCACGCCGCGCTTCCGCGCACGCCGCGCTTCCGCGCACGCCGCGCTTCCGCGCACGCCGCGCTTCCGCGCACGCCGCGCTTCCGCGCACGCCGCGCTTCCGCGCACGCCGCGCTTCCGCGCACGCCGCGCTTCCGCGCACGCCGCGCTTCCGCGCACGCCGCGCTTCCGCGCTTCCGCCGATCCGCGGGCAGGCGTGCCGCAGGGCGGCACGGGTGGGCGCGACGGCACCCCGTTGGCGCCGGGCCGCGCTACGTCCCCCGGCCCGCACCCACACCGCCCACCGGTGCACAGCGGGGGTGGGTTCACTCGCCGGCGTTCGCCGGGTGCCTCCCCACTCTCGGCTGCGCTCGAGCGGGGGACCCCCATGAGCGGGAGGTACCCCCACCACCCACCCGTGCCGCCCTGGGGGTACCTCCCAGGCCTTTAAGGCACTGGGGGAGGCACGACTGCCCGCAGCGGCGGCGATGGCTGCGCGCCGTACCGCTCGGGCGGCGCGCGCCGTCGCTACGACGGTTGTGTCGAAGGTTCCGGTTCCGTTTCCGCGACGCGCCGCCGGCGGCGGCGTTTCAGGAGGGCCCACGCCCCCGGGGACCGGACGGCATCGCCGCCGTGACCTCCGTGCCCGCCTCCGACGCCGCCTCCGCCGCCGCGCGGGCGACCGGCAGGAACCCCTCGCGGCGCGCGGCGTCCGGCCGCTCGTCCTCCGCCGGCCACAGACCCAGCGCCGCGCACGCCGTCGGAAGTACCGCCATCGCGGCGGTGGCGTACCCCTCCACCGAGGGGTGATAGCTGTCCGGCCCGAACAGCTCGCGCGGGTGCGCCGCGAACTCCGGCCCCAGCAGATCCCCCAGCGACACCGTGCGCCCGCCCTGCTCCACCGCCCCGATCGTCTGCGCCGCCGCGAGCTGCCGCGAGGCCCGCCGGGCCAGCCACCGCAACGGCTGCTGTACCGGCTCGATCGTGCCGAGATCGGGGCACGTGCCGACGACCACCTCCGCTCCGGCCGTCCGCAGCCGCCGTACCGCCGCCGCCAGATGACGTACGGAACGGGTGGCCGGCATGCGATGCGTGACGTCGTTGGCCCCGATCATGATCACGCAGACGTCCGGCACCCGGGACGGATCCGCCAGCGCCCGTGTCACCTGCCGGTCCAGATCGTCGGAACACGCCCCCGGCACCGCCACCGTGCTCAGCCCCACCGGCCGCTCCGCGATCGCCGCCACCCCCGATGCCAGCAGCGCGCCCGGCGTCTGCCCGGCCCGGTGCACGCCCTGCCCGGCCGCCGTCGAGTCGCCCAGCATCGTCAGCCGCAGCGCCGGCTCGCCCGGCACCGTGTAGGCGGCGCCGTACAGCCCGTCCGCGTTGGGTACGTGCGGCGTCGTGCCGTTGCCCACGCGGCGCCGCGCCAGCTGGGCCTCGGCCACCAGCAGCCCCACCGTCGCCGCCCCGGCCAGTCCGATGCCCCCGCCGCCGTACGCCGCGCCGGCCGCGATCCGCCGGGCGACCCTCGCCCTCGACATGCCCGTCATGCTCCGCCGCCACCTCCCTCGAACCCGTACACCCAGTGCTTGCCCCGTACGGACCGTGCCCCAATCCCCACAGCGAGTGAACGACCCGGCCGAGGCCGGCCGGGACAGGGCCTAGGCTGGCATCACCACTACGACCACCTCTTTTGCAGCATTCCGGAGACAACGGTGCAATACCACGACTCGATGATCAGCCTCGTCGGCAACACCCCGCTGGTGCGGCTCAACAGCGTGACCCAGGGCATCAGGGCCACCGTCCTGGCCAAGGTGGAGTACTTCAACCCGGGCGGCTCCGTGAAGGACCGCATCGCCCTGCGGATGATCGAGGCGGCGGAGAAGAGCGGAGAGCTCCAGCCCGGCGGCACCATCGTCGAGCCGACCAGCGGCAACACCGGCGTCGGGCTCGCCATCGTGGCCCAGCGGAAGGGCTACAAATGCATTTTCGTCTGCCCGGACAAGGTCTCCACGGACAAGATCAACGTACTGCGGGCGTACGGCGCCGAGGTCGTCGTCTGCCCGACCGCCGTGGACCCCGAGCACCCCGACTCGTACTACAACGTCTCCGACCGTCTGGTCCGTGAGACCCCTGGGGCCTGGAAGCCGGACCAGTACTCCAACCCCCACAACCCGCTCTCCCACTACCACTCCACGGGCCCCGAGCTGTGGGAGCAGACCGAGGGGAAGATCACCCACTTCGTGGCCGGCGTCGGCACCGGCGGCACCATCTCCGGCACCGGGCGCTACCTCAAGGAGGCCAGTGACGGCGGGGTGCGGGTCATCGGCGCCGACCCCGAGGGCTCGGTCTACTCCGGCGGCTCCGGGCGGCCGTACCTGGTGGAGGGCGTCGGCGAGGACTTCTGGCCGACCGCCTACGACCGTGAGGTCGCGGACGAGATCGTCGCCGTCTCCGACAAGGACTCCTTCCAGATGACCCGCCGCCTCGCCAAGGAGGAGGGCCTGCTGGTCGGCGGCTCCTGCGGCATGGCGGTCGTGGCGGCCCTGGAGGTGGCCTCCCGGCTCGGCGAGGACGACGTGGTCGTCGTCCTGCTGCCGGACAGCGGCCGCGGCTATCTCAGCAAGATCTTCAACGACGAGTGGATGGCCGACTACGGCTTCCTGGAGGACACCGGCCCCAGCGCCCGCGTGGCGGACGTCCTGAACGACAAGGAGGGCGGCCACATCCCTCCCTCGTCCACATGCACCCGGACGAGACTATCGGCCAGGCCATCGAGGTGCTGCGCGAGTACGGCGTCTCGCAGATGCCGGTGGTCAAGCCGGGCGCCGGTCACCCGGACGTGATGGCCGCCGAGGTCGTCGGCTCGGTGGTGGAACAGGAGCTGCTGGACGCGATGTTCAGCAAGAGCGCCTCGCTCGACGACCCGCTGGAGAAGCACATGTCCGCGCCGCTGCCGCAGGTCGGCTCCGGTGAGCCCGTCGCGGACCTGATGGCCGTGCTGGGCCGGGCGGCCGCGGCGATCGTCCTCGTCGAGGGCAAGCCGACCGGTGTGGTCAGCCGCCAGGACCTGCTGTCCTTCCTCGCCAGGACCGGGAAGTGACGGTGCGTCGGACGAACCGGCGGGCGCCTGAGTGCCGGTGATCTTCGTGGACTTCGCGGAAGTGGTACGAGGGCGTCACGTGCGCGCAGCACTCGCTTAACACGGGTCCGGCAGATTGGGAGGTGTCGGCAGGGCGGTGGGAACACCTCCCGGGCGTTCAGCCCTGGGACGGGCCACCCCGCCCCGGCCGGCCGCCATACGGCGTCGAAGGGCTTCCGGAGCGGCTCCCGGACCTCCATGGCGCCTCGGACGCGCAGCCCGCATCGACGGGCACGCGTCCCCGTGGGGACCGCCGTCGTCCCGACCCCGGCAACGGGGGTGCGGCGGTCCCCGCGCACGTTCTCCTCAGTGCTCCCCGTCGCCGTCCCGCGCGGTCACCGCTACCAGTCGTCGCCGTCCGGCGCGGTCACCGCTACCAGTCGTCGCCGTCCGGTGCGGACGTGCGGCGGCCGAACAGGCCCGGGTTGGTGCGCACCGCCTGGACGATGTTGACGCCGACGATGCCGAGCCAGGTGACCACCAGGCCGGGGAGATTGCCGACACCGCCGCCGATCGCGGACAGCGGAACGGCCAGGACCAGCGAGACGATCCCGAAGCCGAAGCGGTCGCCCCAGCTGTCCGTGAGCTGCGGCGACCGCGCGTCACGGGCCGCCGTCATCTGCTGCTCCGCCACCTGCCGGCGGACCCGGCGCTCCACCGCGCCGTCGATGCGCTGATCGACCTTCTCCATGAACGAGTCGACCAGCGCGGACTCGTACTCCTCGCCCAGCTCCCTGCGGGCCTGCAAGGAGGCGTGGAGTTCCTTCTTCAGCTCGGTGTCCCGCGTGTCCATTCCCGTCATACGTCCCACGGTAGGCAGCCGCGGCGTCCTCGGCACTGGGGGTAACCCCCGACTCCGCCTCGGGTTCGCCGCCCCACCGCTCCGACAGGCCCTACGCCTTGCACGACTTGTCGTCGGCCCGGGACTGGGCGACGTCCACCTTCTTCGGCGCCGCGACGGGGACACCGGCCTTCCGGAAGTCGGGGCCGAGGGTGAGCGTCATCGGTTCCGTGTCGGCGGCGTCCGCCGTGCCCGGCTTCAGCGCCGAGGCGGGCAGGCCCATCAGATCGGCGAGCTTACGGGCCTGGTCGGCCTGGTTCGGCGCGTAGGCGAGCCGCGTCTTGGCGACCTTCTCCGGGGCGTTGCCCTTGTTCGAGGACCTGTCGACGCCCTCGCCCGTCTGCAGCCAGACCAGCACGTCCTGCGCCGCGCCCTGCGGGCCGCCGCCGTTGAAGACGTCGACGCGGACCGCGGACGCCTCGGCCCGGGGGCCCTCCAGCAGCTTCGCCTGTTTGTCCTTGGCGTCCTTCTCCTTCTTCTTCACCTCGGTGAAGGAGACGTCCTCCTGGAGCATGCCGAAGACCTGCGGGGCCTTGACCGGGTCCAGGACGACGGTGACGGGCGTGGGCTCGGCCGGGTTGTCCCGCACCGGCAGGGTCATCAGGGTGATGTTCTTCAGGTCGATCTTGCCGAGTTCCTTGGCGAGGGTGAGCAGCTTGCTGGGGCTGCCGATGCCCTTGTCGACGGTGAGGGACTTGGTGGCCGCGTCGGCGACGCCGAGCATCTTCGACGGGCTGTCCAGCGTGTCCTCCTTCAGCTGGCGGAGCATCGAGGCGACGAACTTCTGCTGCATCTCGATCCGGTCCAGGTCGCTCTCGTTCTTCAGACCGTGCCGGTTGCGCAGGAACGAGAGCGCCTCCTCGCCCTGGACGGTGCTCTCCCTTCCGGCAGATCGAGTCCGGAGCCGCCGTCCAGGTCCTTGATGGGCTTCTCCAGGCACACCTTGACGCCGCCGACCGCCGTGGACAGCGTCTTGACCGCGTTGAAGTCGAACATCATGAAGTGGTCGACCTCGAGGCCGGTGACCGACTCGACGGTGAGCATGGTGCAGCCGGGATCGCGGCCGTCGACGCCGTAGGACTCGTTGAACTTGGTGGGGACCGTCGAGCCGGGTATCTCCTTGGTGGAGCCGTCGGACTGCTTGGACCGGCAGTCCGGTATGTCGATCATGAGGTCCCGGGGATGCTCATCACGGTCGCGTTGCTGCGGTCCTCGGCGACGTGGAAGAGGAGCGTGGTGTCGGCGTGGCCGGTGACGTTGGTCCGGTTGCCGTAGGCCTCGTTGCCCTCGCCGGTGCGTACGTCGTTGCCGATGATCAGCAGGTTGACCGGCCCGTCCGCCAGCACCTTGTCACTGCCCACGTTGCCGATGTCGACGGTGTTGATGTTGCCGTAGAGGCGGTCGTACCAGTAGTACGCGAACGCCGATCCCCGATCAGGACCAGGCCCATCACACCTCCCGTCCACATCAGTGCCTTCTTCTTGCCGCTCCGCTTCTGCCTGCGCTTGTGGTGGCCGGGATTCTCCTCCTCGGCGGGCTCGGCACGGCGGCCGCGCGGAGTCTTCTCCTCGGCGGGCTCGGCACGGCGGCCGCGAGGCGCCTCCTCCTCGGCGGGCGCGGTACGGCGGCCGCGCTGGCCGGGGACGCGGGCGGGCGCGGATGCCGCGGAGTCGGGGCCAGGTGCCCTCGGCGGCTCCGCGGGACCGTTCAGCCGCAGTTCGTACTCCCCGGTCCGCGGATTGAGCACCCACTGGTCGGCGGGGTCGGTTCCGTCCGCCCGTCCACGACTCTGTGCGTCCACGCCTCTACCTGTCCTCCATGGCATGCCTCAGGGGTCGCTCACACCTCAAGGCGCTCTGTTGTTCGATGAGTTACGCTAACCGGCCCGTTCGGGACGCGGGCGATTCCGTAGCAGAATCGTCAAGTTCCGGATCTGTCGCCGAAGCGGGCGCAGTGTGTGATCTCCGCTCGTCACAAGGTGCGGACGGAGCGGTTCCGCCGACCCGCCTGTATAACGGTATGCAGGAGTTTTGCCGGATGAATGGGTTGAGGCGGCGAGGGGGATCCACGTCATGAGCGGCACCGAAAGCCCTGCCGCGCGCCTTCAGGCGCTCTTCGAGGGCACCGGCTGACGCCGACCCAGCGGCGGATCGCGCACAGCATGGTGCGCCGCGCGGCCGATGTGCCGTTCCTGTCCAGTGTGGAGCTGGCCGAGCTGGCCGGGGTCAGCCAGCCGTCCGTGACCCGGTTCGCCGTCGCCCTCGGCTTCGACGGCTATCCCGCGCTGCGCCGTCGGCTGCGCGAGGTCGCGCCCGCCGAACCCGCGCCGGAGACCGGCTCGTACAACGAGTACCAGCAGGCCGTCGAGGTCGAGATCGAGAATCTGCGCCAGCTTGCGGAGGTACTGGCGGACCCGACGCCGGTGCGGCGGGCCGGCCGGGTCCTGGCGGAGAGCCGGCCGCTGCCGGTGCTGGGGCTGCGGGCCGCGGCGGCCCAGGCGCACGGGTTCGCCTACTTCGCCGCCAAGGTCCATCCGGACGTACGGCTGCTCAACGAGGGCGGCACGATGCTCCACGACCGGATCGACGCCGCCGCGCGGGCCGGGGCGGGCGCCCTGCTCTGCTTCGCGCTGCCCCGGCACCCCCGCGAGGTCGTCGACGCCCTCGCCCACGCCAGGGAGACGGGGCTGACCGTGGTCACCGTCGCCGACTCCCCGTTCGCACCGGTCGCCAGGGTGTCCGACCTGCTGCTGCCCGCCGCCGTCGGCACCGGACTGGCCTTCGACACGGCGTGCGCGCCGATGCTGCTGGGCCGGGTGCTGCTGGAGGCGATGTGCGACGGACTGCCCGACGCGCAGGCCCGCCTCGAGGAGTTCGACACGAAGGCGGCGGCACGCGGGCTGTTCGTGGACTGAGCCCGCCGCGTCCTCTCAGACTCGTCTCACCTTGCGGCGCTACCCTCCCCACTCCGACTGGAGTGAGATGGCGGGAGGCCGGACGTGACGCGTGGAGGACAGGGACTGGCCAGGGTGGCCGTCGTCGTACGGGCCGGGGCGGCGCCCCTGTGGTGGCTCGGGGTCGTCGCGGCGGGCGCCGGGGTGCTGCCGCCGGGGCTGACCGGGCGCCGGATCGGGGTCCTCGCGGGCGCCGCGCTGTTCCTCGTCGCGGCCGCCGTCGTCGCGTACGCGCGGCGGGGACGGTATCGCGCGCCGGCCCGCTCGGCGGCCCGCGCGGGCAAGCACGACATCCTCCAGGACCGTGCGGTGACCGTCCGCAACTGGCGCCGGGGGCACCGCTGGTGGCTGCTCCTCGGCTTCCTCGCCGCGCTGGGCACGGCGTTCGCGGTACCCGCCGCGGGCGGACTGCTGCTCGCCGGGTGCGGGGCGGGTCTGTGGCTGAAGGCCGCCTGGATCGGCCGCCTGGAGCAGGACGGCGAGGCGCTGCTGTGGGTGCGCGTCGACCGGCTGACCCCGGCGGCGGGCCGGCCCGCCGGCAGGAGGACGGCCGAGGGCTACCGCACGACCGGCATCGCGGCCGGCGACGCGGCCCCGGGCGGCGCCCGCCGCCGGACGCCCACCCTCGTCTGAGCCCGCGGCCCGCGCCCGCTCGTCCGAGCCCGCGGCCCGCGGTTCGCGCCCGCGGCCTAACCGAGCAGGGCGTCGGTGTGGGCGGCGCCCGACTCGGTGACGATCTCCTCGATGGTCTGCGGGGCGCGTACGGTCGCGAAGGCGATGTCTCCCGTCCCCGTCGGGGTGAAGCCGTAGACGCCGGGGCGGGGAAGGGAGTTGTAGGCGTAGTGGTGGGCGAAGTAGTACGCGCCCGTGTCCAGCGCCGCCGCGTGGTCGCCCTGCTCCAGCAGCGGCAGTGACTGCGCCCGGGCGAGCAGGTCGCCCGCGAAGCAGGCCGGCCCCGCCACGTCCTGCACCACCGCCGGGCCCTTCTTGGGCCGCCCCTCCGCGTCGTACGCGGCGATCCTGAGCGGCCACGAGTCCGGCGCGTACACCGTCCGCGTCGCCACCTGCACGCCCGCGTGAGTCACCGCGACCGGACGGCCGCCCGCGCTCTTGGCGTACTCCACCCGCGCGACCACCGTGCCGTGCTTCGCCAGCAGCGACCGGCCGAACTCCGTGACCAGCCCGTACCGCCCGTCGAACAGCCCCGGCACGGTCTCGCTCAGCAGCCGCGCGTACTGCCCGTACGTCGGGCTACTCGCCTCCGAGGCGAAGTTCACCGGCAGCCCGCCGCCGATGTCGATCGTGTCGACCTGCCGCCGCCCCGCACGCCGGTTGATCTCCTCCGCCAGCGCGTACGTCTCCGCGGCACCGCGCGCCATCATCGTCAGCGCGATGCCCTGGGAGCCGGTGTGCGCGTGCAGCCGGGTCAGCCACGGCCGCTCCAGATACGCCCGTACGACCCACTCCCGCGCGCCCTCGTCACGCAGCGCCACCCCGAACTTCGAGGTCGCCGTCGCCGTGGACAGCGCCTCGATGGAACCCCGCCGACCTGCGGATTCACCCGGATGCCGAGCGGGGAGCGGGAGCCGCCCGCCGCCATCAGGGCGTCGAGACGGGCCAGTTCCTGCGGATTGTCCGCGTTGACGGCGATGCCCAGCGCGAGCGCCTCCCGCAGCTCCGCGGGCGTCTTCGCCGGCGAGTCGAGAACCGTACGCTCCGGCTCCACCCCGCCGCGCGCGCCAGCGCCAGCTCACCGGGGCTGGCCACCTCCGCGCCGATGCCCTCCTCACGCAGCAGCCGCAGCACCGGCACCAGCGGGCTCGCCTTCACCGCGAAGGCGTGCAGCACGGGCGTGCCCGGTGCCGTCACCGCGTCGAACGCCGCCCGCAGCTCCGCCGCCGACTCGCGGATGCCGGTGACGTCCAGCAGACCCACGAGCGGGTTGCCGTCGTCGAGCAGCCCCTGCCGCACGGCGGCCCGCACCGCCTCGTCCCGCCGGGCGGCCCGCCCACCGGCGTACGGGTCCACCTCGTCCGTCCTGGCGCCGTCGTGAGCCACCGCGTCCCCCGTCCCCTGGGCGTCGTCCATGTCCGTGCGCATGAACCCAGCCAAACACCCTCGTACGGCGGTGCCGACCCACCCTCCTTGACTAGGTCTATTCACCTGGTGAGGATGTGAATATCCGCAGTACTCGTCGTCCGCGGTACCGTCCGCAGCACAGGAGGCAGACCATGTCCGGACCCCGTCCTGTCCGAGCGCCGCGCGGCACCGAACGGAGCGCCCTGGGATGGCAGCAGGAGGCCGCCCTGCGGATGCTGCACAACAACCTCGACCCTGAGGTCGCCGAGCACCCCGACAAGCTCGTCGTCTACGGCGGCACCGGGAAGGCGGCCCGTGACTGGCGCTCCTTCGACGCGATGGTGCGGACCCTGCGCACCCTCAAGCAGGACGAGACGATGCTGGTCCAGTCCGGCCGCCCCGTCGGTGTCATGCAGACCCACGAATGGGCGCCGCGTGTCCTCCTCGCCAACTCCAACCTCGTCGGCGACTGGGCCAACTGGGAGGAGTTCCGCCGCCTGGAGGCCCTCGGCCTGACCATGTACGGGCAGATGACCGCCGGCTCCTGGATCTACATCGGCACCCAGGGCATCCTCCAGGGCACCTACGAGACCTTCGCCGCCGTGGCCGCGAAGCGGTTCGGCGGCACCCTCGCCGGGACCATCACGCTCACCGCGGGGCTCGGCGGCATGGGCGGCGCCCAGCCGCTCGCCGTGACGATGAACGACGGCGTCGCGATCTGCGTCGACTGCGACCCCCGCGCGATCGAGCGCCGCATCGAGCACCGCTACCTGGACGTCAAGGCCGACTCGCTCGACCACGCGCTGCGGCTGGCCGTCGAGGCCCGGGACCGGCGCAGGCCGCTGTCCATCGGGGTCCTCGGCAACGCCGCCGAGCTGGTGCCGCGACTGCTCGCCATGGGCGCGCCCATCGACATCGTCACCGACCAGACCTCCGCCCACGACCCGCTGGCGTACCTGCCGCTGGACACGGCCTTCGAGGACATGGCGGACTCGGCCGCGAAGGACCCGGCCGGTTTCACCACCCGGGCCCGGGAGTCGATGGCCCGTCATGTCGAGGCGATGGTCGGCTTCCAGGACGCCGGGGCGGAGGTGTTCGACTACGGCAACTCGATCCGAGGTGAGGCGCGACTCGCCGGATACGAGCGGGCGTTCGCTTTCCCCGGGTTCGTTCCGGCGTACATCCGGCCGCTGTTCTGCGAGGGAAGGGCCCTTCCGGTGGGCGGCGCTGTCGGGTGATCCGGCGGACATCGCGAAGACCGACAAGGCGATCCTCGAGCTGTTCCCGGAGAACGAGTCCCTGGCACGGTGGATCAAGCTGGCGGGGGAACGGGTGCGTTTCCAGGGGCTGCCCGCGCGGATCTGCTGGCTGGGGTACGGGGAGCGGGACAAGGCCGGGGAGCGGTTCAACGACATGGTGGCGAGCGGGGAGCTGGCCGCGCCGGTCGTGATCGGGCGGGACCATCTGGACTGCGGGTCGGTGGCTTCGCCGTACCGGGAGACCGAGGCGATGCTGGACGGGTCTGACGCGATCGCCGACTGGCCGCTGCTGAACGCGATGGTGAATGTGGCGTCGGGGGCGTCGTGGGTCTCCCTCCACCACGGTGGCGGTGTGGGCATGGGGCGGTCGATCCACGCGGGGCAGGTGACGGTCGCGGACGGGACGGTGCTGGCGGGGAGAAGATCCGGCGGGTGCTGACGAACGACCCCGGGATGGGTGTCATCCGGCATGTCGACGCCGGGTACGACCTCGCGGAGTCGGTGGCGGGGAGCGGGGCGTGCGGGTGCCCATGCGTGAAGGCGGGTCGGCGTGAGGAGCGGCGACTCTTCGGTGGGGGCGGGTGCGTCGTCGCCGTCCGCGGGTTCGGCTGTGCCCACCCGTTCCGCCCTGCGGAACGACTGCCCACAGCCTGTCGGGGGTGACGGCCCACAGCCTGCTCCGGTGGACGGTGTGCAGCTTGGGCGGGGTGGTGGCCCGCAGCCTGTCGGGGGTGGTGGCGGTCAGCCTGTCGGGGGTGACGGCCCACAGCCTGCTCCGGTGGAGGGGTGCAGCTTGGGCGGGGTGGTGGCCCGCAGCCTGTCGGGGGTGACGGCCCACAGCCTGCTCCGGTGGAGGGCGTGCAGCCTGGGCGGGGTGATGGCTCAGGGCCTGGGCGGGGTGATGGCGGGCAGCCTGGCCGGGGCTTGGGGGAGTCCTTTGGGGAGATGTGGCGGGAGTTGTTGCCCGTGGGGCGGTACGCCGGGTCCGGGGGTATCGGCGGTTCGCGTGGAGCGGGGCCGATTCCGAGTGCCGGGCGTGGTTCGAGGCGCAGGTTCGGGGGCGGGGGCTGGCGTACGAGGTCGACCGGAACGGGAACCAGTGGGGGTGGGCCGGGGATCCGGCCGCGGGCGATGCCGTTGTCACCGGGTCGCATCTCGACTCCGTGCCCGATGGCGGGGCCTTCGACGGGCCGCTCGGGGTGGTGTCCGCCTTCGCCGCGCTCGATGAGCTGCGGCGGCGGGGCGCGCGGCTCGTCAAGCCCGTCGGGATCGTCAACTTCGGGGACGAGGAAGGGCCCGGTTCGGCCTCGCCTGTGTCGGGTCCCGGCTCACCGCGGGCGCGCTGACGGTCGAGCAGGCCCACCGGCTCACCGACGCGGACGGCATCACCCTCCCGCAGGCCATGGAGACCGCCGGTTACGACCCCGGCGCCCTCGGCCCCGACCCCGAACGGCTCGACCGCATCGGCGCCTTCGTCGAACTCCACGTCGAACAGGGCCGGGCCCTCGACCTGTCGGGCGACCGCGTCGGCATCGCGTCCGCCATCTGGCCGCACGGCCGCTGGCGGTTCGACTTCCGGGGCGAGGCCAACCACGCCGGCACCACCCGGCTCGCCGACCGGCGCGACCCGATGCTGCCGTACGCCGAGACCGTCCTCGCCGCCCGCCGCGAAGCCGAACTCGCCGGCGCCGTGGCCACCTTCGGCAAGATCGCCGTCGAGCCCAACGGCGTCAACGCCATCCCTCCCTCGTACGCGGCTGGCTCGACTCCCGCGCCGCCGACCAAGGAGCCTGGACACCGTGGTCGAGGCCGTACGGGAGGCCGCCCGCGCCCACGCGCGGGAGCACGGCGTCAGCCTCGACGTCGAACGCGAGTCCTTCACCCCGTCGTCGGGTTCGACCACGCCCTGCGCGACGAACTCGCCCGCATCCTCGGCAGCGACACCGGCCTCGCGGTGCCCGTCCTCGGCACCGGCGCCGGACACGACGCCGGAATCCTCTCCGGACGCGTCCCCACCGCCATGCTGTTCGTGCGCAACCCGACCGGCGTCTCGCACTCCCCGGCCGAGTACGCCACCGAGGACGACTGCGTGGCCGGAGTCCTCGCCCTCGCCGACGTACTGGAAGGACTGGCCTGCGCGTGACCGAGAGAAGCTACTGGGCGGAACACGCGTGGCTGGACGGCACCGTCGAGCCGGGCGTGGCGCTCGACATCGCCGACGGCCGCATCACCGCGGTCCGCAAGGAGACACCCGTCCCGCCGCCCGGCGCGGAGGTGCTGCGCGGCCTCACGATCCCGGGCCTGGCCAACAGCCACAGCCACGCCTTTCATCGCGCGCTGCGCGGCACCGTCCAGGCGGGAAGCGGCCTCCCCGGACCCGCCGGCGCTCACCGGCCCGCCGGCACACCCCGCCCCGGCGGAGCGAGGAACAGGCACCGGAATCCTTCTGGGCCTGGCGGGACGTGATGTACGCCGTCGCGGACAGGCTCACCCCGACAGCTACTTCTCGCTCGCCCGCGCGACCTACGCCGAGATGGCGCTGGCCGGCATCACCGCCGTCGGCGAGTTCCACTACGTCCACCACGCCCCCGGCGGCACGCCCTACGCCGACCCCAACGCCATGGGCGAGGCACTCATCGAGGCCGCCGCCGAAGCCGGAATCCGCATCACCCTCCTCGACACCGCCTACCTCTCCGCCGGCTTCGGGCAGCCGCCCACCGCCCACCAGCTCCGCTTCTCCGACGGTGACGCGGACGCCTGGGCCACCCGCTGTTCAGTTCTCAAGGAACGGGATCACGCACGGATCGGCGCGGCCATCCACTCCGTCCGGGCCGTACCGGCGGAGCAACTGGCCACCGTGGCCCGGTGGGCCGAGGAGCGGCGGGCCCCGCTCCATGTGCACCTGTCCGAGCAGACCGCCGAGAACGACGCCTGCCGCGAGGCCCACGGCTGCACCCCGGCGCAGCTCCTGGCCCGGCACGGCGTCCTCGGCCCGCGCACCACCGGCGTCCACAACACCCATCTCACCGCCGGGGACATCGCCCTGATCGGTGGCAGCGGCACCGGCACCTGTATGTGCCCGACGACCGAACGCGACCTCGCCGACGGCATCGGACCCGCGGTCGCGCTGCGCGACGAGGGCTCGCCGCTCTCGCTCGGCTCCGACAGCCATGCCGTGATCGACCTGCTCGAAGAGGCCCGCGCGATGGAGCTGAACGAGCGGCTGCGCACCCGCGCCCGGGGCCACTGGACGGCCGCCGCGCTGCTGCGGGCCGCCACCGCCGACGGCCACGCCGCCCTCGGCTGGGACGACACCGGCCGCATCGAGGCCGGTGCGCGCGCCGACCTCGTCACGATCGCCCTCGACTCGGTCAGAACAGCGGGGCCACCGCCCGGCCTCGGCGCCGAGACGGCCGTATTCGCCGCGACGGCGGCCGACGTACGGCACACGGTCGTCGCGGGCCGGCACGTCGTACGCGACGGGGCGCACACACTCGTACCCGATGTGCCCGGAGCCCTCGCGCGGGCCGTCGAAGCACTGCGCGCCTGACGACCACCCATGAGGACGCCATCATGAGCAGCACCGTCATCACCGACATCGCCACGCTGGTCACCAACGACCCCTCCCTCGACGGCTCTCCCTCGGACTGGTCCGGAACGCGGCCGTCGTCATCGAGGGCGACCGCGTCGTGTGGACCGGTGAATCAAGCAAAGCACCCGCCACTGACAATCGGGTCGAAGCGGGCGGCCGGACCGTCCTGCCGGGCTTCGTCGACTCCCACTCCCACCTGGTCTTCGCGGGTGACCGCACCGAGGAGTTCAACGCCCGCATGTCGGGCCGCGCCTACAGCGCCGGCGGCATCCGCACGACCGTCGCCGCCACCCGCGCCGCCGGCGACGCGGAACTGGAGGCGAACCTCGTCCGTTTCCTCGACGAGGCACTCCGCCAGGGCACCACGACGTTCGAGACCAAATCCGGCTACGGCCTGACCGTCGGGGACGAGGCCCGCGCCCTGCGCCTGGCCGCCCGCCACACCGACGAGGTCACCTACCTCGGCGCGCACATCGTGGCGCCCGAGTACGCGCGGGACCCGGCCGCCTATGTGGCCCTGGTCACCGGCGAGATGCTGGACGCCTGCGCGCCGCACGCCCGCTGGATCGACGTCTTCTGCGAGAAGGGCGCCTTCGACGGCGACCAGGCCCGCGCCGTCCTCACCGCGGGCAAGGCGAAGGGCCTGCACCCCCGCGTCCACGCCAACCAGCTGTCGTACGGCCCCGGGGTCCAGCTGGCCGTCGAGCTCGACGCGGCCAGCGCCGACCACTGCACCCATCTCACCGACGCCGACGTGGACGCCCTCGCGGCCGGGAACACCGTCGCCACCCTGCTCCCCGGCGCCGAGTTCTCCACCCGCGCCGACTGGCCGGACGCCCGCAGGCTGCTGGACGCGGGGGTCACGGTCGCGCTGTCCACCGACTGCAACCCGGGCTCCTCCTTCACGTCCTCCGTCCCCTTCTGCGTCGCCCTCGCGGTACGGGACATGGGGATGACACCGGACGAGGCCGTCTGGTCGGCCACGGCGGGAGGCGCCGCGGCCCTGCGCCGCACCGACATCGGCCGGCTCACCCCGGGCGCGTACGCCGACCTCGCCCTGCTCGACGCCCCGAGCCACGTCCACCTCGCCTACCGGCCCGGAGTGCCGCTGGTCGCGGGGTGTGGCGGCGGGGCGTACGCGAGATGTGAGCCGCGCGGGCGCCCGCGGACAGCCCGAAGGGGCGGCCCGTCCGCGGACCGCCCCTGGAGGACGAGCGTCACCCCGTAGCGAGGGGAAGAGTGGTGAGGATCACTCCTCGAGCGTGAGCCCCTTGCGCAGTTTCACCAGGGTGCGTGAGAGCAGGCGGGAGACATGCATCTGGGAGATGCCCAGTTCCTCGCCGATCTCCGACTGGGTCATGCCCGCGACGAAACGCAGGGAGAGGATCTTCCGGTCCCGGGGCGGCAGTTCGGCGATGAGCGGCTTCAACGACTCGACGTACTCGATTCCTTCGAGCCCGTGGTCCTCGTAGCCGATCCGGTCCGCCAGCGCGCCCTCGGTGTCGTCCTCCTCCGGCTGGGCGTCCAGCGAGGAGGCGGTGTAGGCGTTGGACGCCGCCATGCCCTCGACGACCTCGTCGGCGCTGATACCCAGTCGCTCCGCCAGCTCGGCCACCGTCGGCGCGCGGTCGAGCTGCTGAGCCAGCTCGTCACCGGCCTTGGCCAGGTCGAGCCGGAGCTCCTGAAGCCGGCGCGGTACGCGCACGGACCAGGAGGTGTCGCGGAAGAAGCGCTTGATCTCGCCGATGATGGTGGGCATCGCGAAGGTGGGGAACTCCACACCGCGCGCGAGTTCGAAGCGGTCGATCGCCTTGATCAGGCCGATGGTGCCGACCTGGATGATGTCCTCCATCGGCTCGCTGCGCGAGCGGAACCGGAGGCGGCGAACTTGACCAGGGCGAGGTTCAGTTCGACGAGCGTGTTGCGTACGTACGAGTACTCGAGGGTGCCTTCCTCCAGCGACTCGAGGCGCTCGAAGAGGGTCTTGGACAGAGCCCGCGCGTCGACCGGGCCCACCTCGTCGTACGGGGGATCTCCGGGAGTCCGGCGAGCAGATCGTCCGGGACGACACTCATGTCGCCCTGCTCGATGGGATCCAGATGTTCCGGAGGGTGCCGACGTCGCTTTCGGGGTAGGCGATGCGTCGAGCCGGGGTGACATGATGTCCTCCATCGTTCTCGGCATATGGCTGCCGAAGCCGATACGTGCACTGCGGTGTGCGGCGCCTCCAAAGCCGGCCGTGGTCGGTTACGTGTTCTTACTAGCCCTACCCGCTTTCCGGAGCCGACCGCAAGTGCATTATGTTCACATATGTCCGTTTGCGCGTGATTGTTCGGCTGTCGGAGCGTGGCCGGAAGGCGTAATGTTCGAGGACGTCATAGGCAGCCATCAGGTCGGGAGAGAGACGGCATGGACCGCGGGACGGTCGGCAGCGCACAGTCGGGCCGGCTTCTGGTCGAGGTGCGAGAAGAGGGCCCCAGTGCCGTCGTGACTCCGGCGGGTGAGTTGGATCACCACACCGCCGATCTGTTGCGTGAGCCACTGGAGGACTGCCTCGCCAAGGGATTCAAGCGGCTTGTCATCGACTGCTCCCGGCTGGAGTTCTGTGACTCCACGGGGTTGAACGTGCTGCTCGGTGCCCGGCTGAAGGCCGAGGCGGCCGGGGTGGGGTGCATCTCGTGGAGATGCAGCCCGTCGTCGCGCGCGTCTTCGAAATCACGGGAGCGGACGCGGTGTTCACCGTTCATGACACGCTCGAGGCGGCGCTGGCCGACGATTCCGCGTGACCCGCGCGGGCAGGCCCGTCCTTTCGCACGGATACGGATACGGGGGTGTCCTCACGGTCCGTCCGGGCAGGAGACATCCTGAACGTGCCGGACGGGCCGTGCGCGCGTGACGACGGAACGGGTACGCAGACTTTTGAAACGTGAACTGGTGACACGGTGAGGTGAAGCGCTGATGAGCACCACCCGGCCCTATCCGCCGGGCGACCGCGGTCCGCAACCCGGCGGCGCTTCCGGGACGCCCGGGGAGACACGCCGGCGGAGGCCACGAGCGGCGGGCAGGTACGCCGGCTGAGCTTCGACGGCCAGAGCGGGGTCGTCCCGCTCGCCCGGGACTTCACCCGCCAGGCGCTGTACGCGTGGGGGTGGCTGCCGGCCGCCACCGCGGACCAGCGGGCCGCGGCGGAGGATGTGCTGCTGGTCGTCTCCGAGTTGGTCACCAACGCGTGTCTGCATGCCGAGGGGCCGGATCATCTGGCCATCACCTGTGACAAGAAGGTGATCCGGCTCGAGGTCACCGACCGGGGGCCGGGGCAGCCGGCTCCACGCACTCCGCACCGGGCCGGACGGCCGGGCGGACACGGCATGTTCATCGTGCAGCGGCTGTGCCTGGACTGGGGCGTCGTACGCGCCCCCGACGTGGCGGGCAAAACGGTCTGGGCGGAACTCGGAGCCCCCGCCTAGGGCGTTGACGCCCCCGCCGCCCCTTCCCGTCCCGCGACCGGGGCTCCGGTCCCGGACCCCGCTCCCTCGGACGCCGGAACGGCCGAAGGGCCCGCATCCCATCCGGATGCGGGCCCTTCGGCTGAGAGAAACGGTCAGCGCACGTCGCCCATCAGTGCCTTCACCTTGTTGCGGTACATCCACACCGCGAAACCGGCGAGCACCGCGAGACTCGCCTCCATCACGACGATCCCGGTCTTGTCCAGATCGACGCCCGCGATGGACAGCAGGCCCGTCGTGGCGTCACCGGCGGTGACCGCGAGGAACCACACACCCATCATCTGCGAGGCGTACTTCGCCGGCGCCATCTTCGTCGTCACCGACAGACCCACCGGCGACAGCAGCAGCTCACCCACGGTCTGCGTGAAGTAGATCGCCACCAGCCACAGCGCCGCCGCCTTGTGACCGCCCTCGGCGATCGACAGCGGGGCCAGGAAGAGGAAGAAGGAGACACCGACCAGCATCAGACCCGAAGCGAACTTCACGATTGTGCTCGGCTCCTTGCCGCGCCGGTTCAGCGCCAGCCAGATCCACGCGAAGACCGGAGCCAGCGCCATGATCAGGACCGGGTTGACCGACTGGTACCAGGAGACCGGGAAGTTCCAGCCCAGGACGCTGTTCTCGGCCGACGAGGCGGCGAAGATCGACAGGGTCGAGCCGCCCTGGTCGTAGATCATCCAGAAGATCGCGGCGGCGATGAAGAACCAGATGTACGCGGACATCTTCGACTGCTCGGCGCGGTCCAGGTCCTTGTCGCGCTTGATCCGGGCGATCACCATCACGGGGACGATCACACCGAGCAGCGTCAGCGGGACCAGGACCCAGTTCAGGGTGTAGTTGCCGGAGAAGCCGATGACGGCGTACGCGACGACGGCGATGCCCGCCCAGAACGCGGCCTTGCGCAGCGTGGCGGACCTCTCCGCGGCCGACAGCGGCTTCGGGACGACGCTGGAGCGCGGGTCCAGGTGACGGCTGCCCAGCAGGAACTGCGCCACACCGAGACCCATGCCCAGCGCGGCGAGCGCGAAGCCCAGGTGCCAGTTCACGCTCTCACCGATGGTGCCGATGATCAGCGGCGCGGCGAAGGCACCCAGGTTGATGCCCATGTAGAAGACGGTGAAGCCACCGTCCTGGCGCGGGTCGTCCGGGCCCTGGTAGAGCTGGCCGACCATCGTGGAGATGTTGGCCTTCAGCAGACCGGAGCCGATGGCGACCAGGCCGAGGCCCGCGTAGAAGGTGCCGGAGGACGGCAGGGCCAGCGTCAGGTGGCCCAGCATGATGATGCCGCCCGCGATGGCGACGGTCTTCCGGGGACCCCAGACACGGTCGCCGAACCAGCCGCCCGGCATCGTCAGCAGGTACACCAGCGAGAGGTACACCGAGTAGATCGCGGTCGCGGTGCCCGCGCTCATCCCCAGGCCGCCAGGAGCGACGAGGTACAGGGGGAGGAGGGCCCTCATGCCGTAGTAGGAGAAACGCTCCCACATCTCGGTCATGAAGAGAGTGGCCAGTCCGCGGGGTGGCCGAAGAAGGTCTTCTCGGATCCGGGGTGCCCGGAGTGGCCGAGTCCTTCGTCAGGCTGGACGCCATGGTCGTTCCTTGCTGGTCGGGACGCGTCGCGCGAGCGGGTACGCGCCCGGTGGGGGAGGCCGGCACCGGCAGGGCCGTACCGTCCACCCCACGCCCGAGGGGGCCGCTCCGAGTCGGGGAGCGGCGGACGGCGACCACCGGGATCCACGCCTCTACGCGCGTCAGTGCGCGAGGAGGCCCGGCCACAGGTCATTCCTTCCGGGCCGGCCGAAAAGCCGGCCCGCACACAAGGAGACCTTCGGCGTCGACTGCGCCAAAGGTCCCCGTGGTGCAACAGGCGTTGGTTCACCATACGGCAGGACAGTGCCGGATATGGAAGGACTTGAGACGCGGATCACAGGTCTGGGTGGAACCGTGCTCACCCATTCGAAGGTCTGTCCCAGGTTCACACCCCACAGCCGCAGGTTCGCCCCAAGGGCACCGCAGGCCGCCGCAGGTGAGGAACGGGTGTGCCGAAGGTAAGAGCCGGCGTCCGCGATCACACCCCGGGCGCCTCGACGGCGGGTCTACCATCACTGGCATGACCCGTGTACTGCTCGCCGAGGACGACGCGTCCATCTCGGAGCCGCTGGCCCGCGCCCTGCGCCGGGAGGGCTACGAAGTCGAGGTCCGTGAGGACGGACCCGCCGCGCTCGAGGCAGGAATGCAGGGCGGTGTCGATCTGGTGGTGCTGGACCTCGGGCTGCCCGGCATGGACGGCCTGGAGGTCGCCCGCCGGCTCCGCGCCGAGGGGCACACGGTTCCCCTGCTGATCCTGACCGCCCGCGCCGACGAGGTGGACACGGTCGTCGGCCTCGACGCCGGCGCCGACGACTACGTCACCAAGCCGTTCCGGCTCGCCGAGCTGCTGGCCCGGGTCCGGGCCCTGCTGCGGCGCGGCGCCGCCGAGCCCCAGCAGCCGCCCGCCACCCACGGCGTGCGCATCGACGTCGAGTCGCACCGGGCCTGGATGGGCGAGGAGGAGCTCCAGCTCACCGCCAAGGAGTTCGACCTGCTGCGGGTCCTGGTGCGGGACGCGGGCCGGGTCGTCACCCGCGACCAGTTGATGCGCGAGGTCTGGGACACCACCTGGTGGTCCTCCACCAAGACCCTCGACATGCACATCTCCTGGCTGCGCAAGAAGCTCGGCGACGACGCGGCCAACCCCGCTACATCGCCACGGTGCGCGGCGTGGGCTTCCGCTTCGAGAAGAGCTAGCCGAATCCCCACGGGGTTCCCGTCCGGACGATGAAGAGGACATGCGCCGCCGTCTGATCCAGTCCACGCTCGCCGTGGTGCTCGTCGTGATCGCCGTCTTCGGCGTCTCCCTGGTGCTCGTCGAGACCCGCACCATCAGCGACAGCGCCCGCGAGCGGGTGGAGTCCGAGGCGGTACGGCTGGCCAGCATTGTCGACAGCCGGCTGCTGGTCGAGGACAAGGTCACCGCCGAGATTCTCAGCGACCAGGTCACCGAGGACCGGTACGCCGTCATCCGGATCCCCGGCAAGCCGCCCATCGAGGTCGGCAGCAAACCGGACGGCGACGTCATCAGCGCGACCGCCCCCGGCGAGGAGGGCGAGACGGTCACCGTCCAGGAGCCGCGCTCCTCGGTGACCCGGGAGGTCGGCCGTACGCTGCTGATCATCGGTCTGGTGGCGCTGCTCGCGGTGATCGCGGCGGTGCTGCTGGCGATCCGCCAGGCCAGCAGGCTCGCCTCCCCGCTGACCGACCTCGCGGAGACGGCCGAGCGGCTGGGTTCCGGCGACCCCGCCCCCGCCACCGCCGCTACGGCGTCCCCGAACTGGACCGGGTCGCGGACGTACTGGACCGCTCCGCGGAGCGCATCGCCCGGATGCTGACCGCCGAACGGCGCCTCGCCGCCGACGCCTCCCACCAGCTGCGTACCCCCTCACCGCGCTGTCGATGCGGCTGGAGGAGATCACCCTCACCGACGACCCGGAGACGGTGAAGGAGGAGGCGACGATCGCGCTGACGCAGGTGGAGCGGCTGACGGACGTGGTGGAGCGGCTGCTGACCAATTCCCGCGACCCGCGCACCGGCTCCGCGGTCACCTTCGACCTCGACGAGGTGATCAAGCAGCAGCTCGCCGAGTGGCGCCCCGCCTACCGCAGCGCCGGCCGCGCCATCGTCACCTCGGGCAAGCGGCAGCTGCGGGCGGTGGGCACACCGGGGGCGGTCGCCCAGGTGCTGGCGGCGCTGATCGAGAACTCGCTGATGCACGGCGGCGGCACGGTCGCCCTGCGCACCCGCGTCACCGGCAACCAGGTCGTCGTCGAGGTCACCGACGAGGGGCCGGGCGTCCCCGCCGACCTGGGCGCGAGGATCTTCGAACGGGCGATCAGCGGCCACAACTCCACCGGCATCGGCCTCGCCGTCGCCCGGGACCTGGCGGAGGCGGACGGCGGCCGCCTGGAGATGCTCCAGGCGAGTCCGGCCGTCTTCGGCCTGTTCCTGTCCCGCACCCCGCCGCAGAAGTCCCCGGACGACGAGTACCGCCGGACGGTGCGCTGACGCCCTACGGCACGCGCTGTGCCGTGCGGGAGCCGTCGGCCGCCGCGCCCACCGTCTTCTTCTCGCGGGCCGCGGGCAGCGCGCGGAAGACCCACGTGCGGTACGACCAGAAGCGGAACAGGGTGGCCACCCCGATGCCGGCGAACTTGAAGATGTTGCTCTGCAGCGGGGTGTCCCAGCCGAAACCGTAGGTTGCCGCGTACAGCACGCCGTTCTCGATCACCAGACCGACCGCGCTGAACAGCACGAACAGCGTCATCTCCCGGGTGCGCCCGGACCTGTCGCGGTCCCGGTAGGCGAAGTAGCGGAAGCCGATGTAGTTGAAGACGATCGCCACCATGGTGGCGATGACGCTCGCCCGCACCACCGGGAGGTCGGTCCAGTGCCGGACCAGGTTGAACACGCCCAGGTTGACCAGCGTCCCGGCTCCGCCCACCGCGCCGAACCTGGCCACTTCCCGGACGAACCGTCGAAGCCCCGAGGAACCACGTTCCATCGTCTGCCGGCTCCTGTCCGTCGAAATGCGTCAATTCAATCATGCTAACCACCCGCGCGCGCGATCTTCCTGCCGACGGCGAGGGCGGTTCGCGGTACTTCCGGCCCGGCGGGTGCGGAATCGGCCACCGTGGCGCGGGCCGATACCCTGGGGGACGTGACGTTCCCGGTAGTCGGCATGGTCGGCGGTGGCCAGCTCGCTCGTATGACACACGAGGCGGGCATCCCGCTCGGCATCAGATTCAAGCTCCTCAGTGACACTCCGCAGGATTCCGCGGCGCAGGTCGTCGGCGAGGTCGTCGTCGGCGACTACCGCGACCTGGAGACGCTGCGCGCGTTCGCGCGCGGCTGCGATGTGATCACCTTCGACCACGAGCATGTGCCCACCGAGCACCTGCGGGCCCTGGAGGCGGACGGCATCCCCGTCCGCCCGGGCCCGGACGCGCTGGTGCACGCCCAGGACAAGGGCGTGATGCGCGCGAAGCTCGACGCGATCGGCGTGCCCTGCCCGCGGCACCGCATCGTGGCCGACCCGGCGGACGTGGCCGCGTTCGCGGCGGAGGGCGAGGGCTTCCCCGTCGTCCTCAAGACGGTCCGCGGCGGCTACGACGGCAAGGGCGTCTGGGTCGTCGGCTCCGTGGCGGAGGCCGCCGAGCCGTTCAAGGCCGGTGTCCCCGTCCTCGCCGAGGAGAAGGTCGACTTCGTGCGCGAACTGGCCGCCAACGTGGTCCGCTCCCCGCACGGCCAGGCCGTCGCCTACCCGGTCGTGGAGTCGCGGCAGGTGAACGGCGTGTGCGACACGGTGATCGCGCCCGCCCCCGGCCTCGAGGAGGAGCTCGCGCTGCGGGCCGAGGAGATGGCGCTGAACATCGCCAAGGAACTCGGCGTCGTCGGACATCTCGCGGTGGAGCTGTTCCAGACCCGCGACGGCCGCATCCTCGTCAACGAACTCGCGATGCGCCCGCACAACTCCGGCCACTGGTCCATGGACGGCGCGATCACCTCCCAGTTCGCCAACCACGTCCGCGCCGTCCTCGACCTCCCGCTCGGCGACCCCGCCCGCGCGCCAAGTGGACGGTCATGGTCAACGTCCTCGGCGGCGACTACCCGGACATGTACTCCGCGTACCTGCACTGCATGGCCCGTGACCCTCAGCTGAAGATCCACATGTACGGCAAGGACGTGAAGCCCGGCCGCAAGGTGGGCCACGTCAACACCTACGGCGACGACCTGGACGACGTGCTGGAGCGCGCCCGTCACGCAGCCGGCTACCTGAGAGGCACGATCACCGAATGAGCCCAGTTGTCGGCATCGTCATGGGGTCGGACTCCGACTGGCCCGTCATGGAAGCGGCGGCCAAGGCCCTCGACGAGTTCGAGATCGCCTACGAGGTCGACGTCGTCTCCGCGCACCGCATGCCCCGCGAGATGATCGCGTACGGCGAGCAGGCCGCGGACCGGGGCCTCAAGGCGGTCATCGCCGGCGCGGGCGGCGCGGCCCATCTCCCCGGCATGCTCGCCTCGGTGACCCCGCTGCCGGTCATCGGCGTGCCCGTGCCGCTGAAGTACCTCGACGGCATGGACTCGCTGCTGTCCATCGTGCAGATGCCGGCCGGTGTCCCGGTTGCCACCGTCTCCGTCGCCGGGGCACGCAACGCGGGCCTCCTCGCGGTCCGGATGCTCGCCGCCCACGACGAGGAACTCCTCGGCCGGATGCGGGAGTTCCAGCAGGAGCTCAACGACCAGGCCACGGAGAAGGGCAAGCGGCTGCGCGCCAAGGCCCAGGGCTCGGCCGCCGGCTTCGGCTTCGGGAAGTGACACGGATGACCTCCTCACTGGACGAGGCCCGTGAACTGCTGCGGGAGTTCCCCGTCGTCGACGGGCACAACGACCTGCCGTGGGCACTGCGCGAACAGGTCCGCTACGACCTCGGCGCCCGCGACATCGCCGGCGACCAGTCCGCCCATCTGCACACCGACATACCCCGGCTGCGGGCCGGCGGGGTCGGCGCGCAGTTCTGGTCGGTGTACGTCCGCGCGGACCTGCCCGACGCGGTGCCGTCCACCCTGGAACAGATCGACTGCGTACGGCAGTTGCTGGCCCGTCATCCGCGGGAGCTGGCGCCCGCGCTGACCGCCGCCGACATGGAGGCGGCGCGCGCCCAGGGCCGTATCGCCTCCCTCATGGGTGCCGAGGGCGGCCACTCCATAGCCAACTCCTCGGCACACTGCGGGGTTGTACGACCTCGGCGTCCGCTATCTGACCCTCACCCACAACTACAACGTGGCATGGGCGGATTCGGCGACCGACGAGCCCGGCGTGGGCGGACTGTCGGCCTTCGGCCGTGAGGTGGTCCGGGAGATGAACCGGCTGGGCATGCTGGTCGACCTCTCCCATGTCGCCGCGACGACCATGCGGGACGCGCTGGACGCCACGTCCGCGCCGGTGATCTTCTCGCACTCCTCCGCGCGCGCGGTCTGCGACCACCCGCGCAACATCCCCGACGACGTGCTGGAGCGGCTGCCCGCCAACGGGGTGTCGCGATGGTGACGTTCGTGCCGAAGTTCGTGCTCCAGGCGGCCGTCGACTGGACGGCGGCGGCGGACGAGAACATGCGCGCGCACGGCTTCCACCACCTCGACACCACCGCCGAGGGCATGAGGGTGCACCGCGCCTTCGAGGAGACCCACCCGCGGCCGGTCGCCACCGTCTCCACGGTCGCCGACCACCTGGACCACATGCGCGAGGCCGCCAGCGTCGACCACATAGGCATCGGCGGCGACTACGACGGCACTGCCTTCACCCCCGACGGCCTGAACGACGTCTCCGGCTACCCGAACCTCATAGCGGAACTCCTGGACCGGGGCTGGTCGAAGCCCGACCTGGCCAAGCTCACCTGGCAGAACGCGGTACGGGTCCTGTCCGAGGCGGAGGACGTCGCCGGCGACCTCCGCTCGTCGAGGGCCCCGTCGAACGCGACCCTGGAGTCCCTGGACACCTGAAAGCCAGCCCCCAGCCCCTTCCGCCACCTCCAGCGCCTTCCGCCACCTCCAGCGCCTTCCGCCACCTCCAGCGCCTTCCGCCACCCCCAGCCCCCTCCCCCACCCCCAGCCCCCTCCCCCACCCCAGCTCCCTCCGCTACCCCCAGCCACCTCCGTCACCCTCAGCCCCTCTGCCACCCTCAGCCCCTCCGGCGTTTGAGGAGCGGGGTCCGGGGCGGAGCCCCGGGACGGGACGGGAAGGGGCGGCGGGGGCGAAAACCACCCCAGGGGCGCTCCCGTACCCCCGAACGCCCCGCCCACCAGGAACCCCACCCGAGCTCCGTGCGAACGTGACCGTACCGCCAAGGTCACGACCGTACGGAGCCCGCCATGGCCGATCTCCAGGACGACCTGCACACCGCCGCCGAGATAGGCCGCGTCGACGACCCGTACCCCGAGGAAGCCGTCCTCGTGGAACCGGAGGAGTTCGAACCCGTCTCCGACCCGGACGCCGACCCCTCACCCGCGCCCACGCCGTCCTCGCCGCCCACCCCGTCGCCGATGGCTACAGCGGCCTCCCCCAGGCCCTGCGCCGTCTCCCTGGTACGACCTCGACCTCGGCGAGAGCGCGGTCGACACGGACGTACCCCGCCTGCGCGCGGGCAAGGTGGGCGCGGTGTTCTGGTCCCTGCACCTCCCCGACGGGCACACCCCCGACAGGGCCGTGGCCGCCACCCTCGACCACCTCGACCTCGCCCGAACGGTCGTCGCCGCCCACGGCGAGGGCCTGTACCCCGCCCGCACCGCCGGCGAGGTCGCCGACGCCCGCAACCGTGGCAGGGTGGCCGTCCTGTTCGGACCCGCCACCGCCGCCGCCCTCGGCGACTCCCTCGGTGTGCTGCGCTCGCTGTACACCCTCGGCCTGCGCGTCCTCTCCCTCACCGGCGTCTCCTGGGCGGGCCCGGCGGGACTGACCCGGTTCGGCGAGGAGACCGTCCGCGAGATGAACCGGCTCGGCATGATCGCCGACCTCTCGTACGCCTCGGCCCCGACGATCCGCCGGGTGCTCACCCTCTCCAAGGCGCCCGTGCTGTTCAGCCGGTCCGCCGCGTGTGCGCTGCGCCCGCACCCCGCCAACCTCCCCGACGATCTGCTCGCGGAGGTGGCGAGGACCAGGAGCCTGTGCATGGTGCCGCTGGCGGCGGAGCAGTCCGGCCCGGCCGTCCGCGACGTCGCCGACCAGCTCGACCACATCCGCGCGATCGCCGGACCGGAGTGCGTCGGGCTGTCCGGCACGTACGACACCGGCGGTGCGTACCCGCGGGAGCTGGCGGACCCCTCCTGCTATCCGCGGTTGATCGCGGAGCTGTTGCGGCGGGGCTGGGAGGAATCGGAGGTGGCGTTGCTGACCTGGGGCAATGTCCAGCGGGTACTGCGGGGGCCGCGTTCACCGCGCACGCGGTCCAGCAGCGCCGGGCCCCGTCCACGGCGACCATCGGGGAACTGGACCGCTGAGGGGCTGAGCGCCGCGTGGGATGCGTGGACCGGCCGGACCCCGGTTCCCCGCGCCCCTTGGGCGCTGGCCCACCGGGGTCCGGCCGGGTGGGGCAGAATGGGGCGGTGCGCCGGTTCGGCCGACTGAGCCTCGGCCGAACCGGTGCCGTGCGTCGGGGTCAGGCGGTGGGGCGGCCCATCGCGCGGTAGCGCCAGCCGGCCCGGCGCCACACCTCCGGGTCGAGCGCGTTGCGGCCGTCGAGGATCAGCCGGTCCGCTACGGCCTCGCCCAGCGCCGCCGCGTCCAGCTCGCGGAACTCCCGCCACTCCGTCAGATGCAGCACGACGTCCGCGCCCCGCACCGCCTCCAGCGCCGAGTCGGCGTATCCGAGGGTCGGGAAGAGGCGGCGGGCGTTCTCCATGCCCTTGGGGTCGTACACCGTGACCTGGCCGCCCTGGAGATGGATCTGCCCGGCCACGTTCAGCGCGGGCGAGTCCCGGACGTCGTCCGAGTCCGGCTTGAAGGTCGCGCCCAGTACCGCCACCCGCTTGCCGAGAAACGCCCCGCCGCCCAGCGCCTGCCGGGTGAGCTCCACCATCTGGCCGCGCTGGCGCATGTTGATCGAGTCGATCTCCCGCAGGAACGTCAGCGCCTGGTCCGCGCCCAGCTCACCGGCGCGCGCCATGAACGCCCGGATGTCCTTCGGCAGACAGCCGCCGCCGAAACCGATCCCGGCGCGCAGGAACTTCGCGCCGATCCGGTCGTCGTAGCCGATGGCCTCCGCCAGCTTGGCGACGTCACCGTCCGCGGCCTCGCACACCTCGGCCATCGCGTTGATGAACGAGATCTTGGTGGCGAGGAAGGAGTTCGCCGAGGTCTTCACCAGCTCCGCGGTCGCGAAGTCGGTCACCACGAACGGCGAGCCCTCCTCGATCGGGGTGGCGTACACCTCCCGCAGCATCTTCTCCGCCCGCTCACTGCGCACGCCCACCACGAGCCGGTCCGGGTGCAGGGTGTCCTGCACGGCGAAGCCCTCGCGCAGGAACTCCGGGTTCCACGCCAGCTCCGCGTCCGCGCCGGCCGGGGCGTGCTCGGCCAGATACACGGCCAGCCGGTCCGCCGAGCCCACCGGCACCGTCGACTTGCCCACGACCAGCGCGGGACCCTTCAGATGCGGCGCGAGCGAGGCGATCGCGGAGTCCACGTACGACATGTCGCACGCGTACTCGCCGTGCCGCTGCGGGGTGTTCACGCAGACGAAGTGGATGTCGCCGAACTCGCCGAGCTCGGCCCAGTCCATGGTGAACCGCAGCCGCCCGCTGGACCCCTCGATCCCGGCGACATGCCTGCGCAGCAGCTCTTCCAGCCCCGGCTCGTACATGGGGACCTCACCGCGCCGGAGCTTGTCGATCTTCTCCGGTACGACATCGAGGCCCAGCACCTCGAACCCGAGCTCCGCCAGGGCCGCCGCGTGGGTCGCGCCGAGATAACCGGTCCCGATCACGGTGATCTTGAGGGCCATGGGTGCTCCAGGGGTATACGGCGAGCAGTGCGGGCCCGAGCATAACCGGGGCCCGGGAGCGCCCGCGCGGGGCTGTCGCCCAGCTCACCTATCCACAAGCGTGGCTGACGCTCTAAAATTTGAGTTACTTAACGGTAGTTAGCGTGATCAGCATCGCAGCTTTTGGAGCGTGAGAGACCTTGGCCGGATCGGCTGACTTCGACCTGTACCGCCCGTCCGAAGAGCACGACATGCTTCGTGACGCCGTCCGCTCGCTGGCCGAGGCGAAGATCGCGCCGTACGCCGCGGCGGTGGACGAGGAGGCCCGCTTCCCGCAGGAGGCCCTGGACGCCCTCACCGCGAACGACCTGCACGCGGTGCACGTCCCCGAGGAGTACGGCGGCGCGGGCGCCGACGCGCTCGCCACGGTCATCGTGATCGAGGAGGTGGCCCGCGTCTGCGCCTCCTCCTCCCTCATCCCGGCCGTGAACAAGCTGGGCTCGCTGCCGGTGATCCTCTCCGGCTCCGAGGCGCTGAAGAAGAAGTACCTGACCCCGCTCGCCCAGGGCGGCGGCATGTTCTCGTACTGCCTCTCCGAGCCGGACGCCGGCTCCGACGCGGCCGGCATGAAGACGAAGGCCGTCCGCGACGGCGACTTCTGGGTGCTGAACGGCGTGAAGCGCTGGATCACCAACGCCGGCGAGTCCGAGTACTACACTGGTGATGGCCGTCACGGACCCGGCCAAGCGCTCCAAGGGCATCTCCGCCTTCGTCGTCGAGAAGTCCGACGAGGGTGTCTCCTTCGGCGCCCCCGAGAAGAAGCTCGGCATCAAGGGCTCCCCGACCCGCGAGGTCTACCTCGACAATGTGCGCGTCCCCGCCGACCGCATGATCGGCGAGGAGGGCACCGGCTTCGCCACGGCGATGAAGACGCTGGACCACACCCGCATCACCATCGCCGCCCAGGCCCTCGGCATCGCCCAGGGCGCCCTCGACTACGCCAAGGGCTATGTCAAGGAGCGCAAGCAGTTCGGCAAGCCGATCGCCGACTTCCAGGGCATCCAGTTCATGCTCGCCGACATGGCCATGAAGATCGAGGCCGCCCGCCAGCTCACGTACGCGGCCGCGGCCAAGTCCGAGCGCGGCGACGCCGACCTCACCTTCCAGGGCGCCGCCGCCAAGTGCTTCGCCTCCGACGTCGCCATGGAGGTCACCACGGACGCCGTCCAGCTCCTCGGCGGCTACGGCTACACCCGCGACTACCCGGTCGAGCGCATGATGCGCGACGCGAAGATCACCCAGATCTACGAGGGCACGAACCAGGTCCAGCGCATAGTGATGGCCAGGAACCTTCCGTAGGGCCGTCCCGGCGGCACACGCGCCGCCGGACATGACTGTGGGCACCCCGCGCGGGGGTGCCCACAGTCATGTCGCGGGTGTCTCAGTCGCCCTTGACGGTGACCTTCTCGTCGTTGTTCAGCTCGGTCACCAGCTGCTTCACCTTGGCCTTGTCCCAGAGCAGGTTGCCGCCGGTGGAGCCCGCGATCGGCATGTTCATGGACGTGCCGTCGCCGCCGTTGACGCCCTTCATCGACCAGAACATGTCGGCCAGGTCGAACAGGCCCATGTCCTCGTCGACGATCAGGGAGTCCAGACCGGCCCCCATCGTCGGGTAGAGCTTGAAGGGGTTGAGGATGGTGCCCGGCGTGGCCACCTGGTTGGCGAGGGCGGAGAGGAACTTCTGCTGGTTCTTCGTACGGTCCAGGTCGGAGCCCGCCAGCGCGTACCGGGTGCGGACGAAGGCGAGGGCCTCCTCGCCGTTCAGGGTCTGCTTGCCCTTCTTGAAGTCGGCGCCGGACTTGGTGTCCTTGATGTCCTGCGGGATGTCCATCTCCACGCCGCCGACCGCGTCCACGATGCTCGCGAAGCCGCCGAAGCCGATCTCCACGTAGTGGTCGATACGCAGGCCGGTGTTGAACTCGACCGTGCGCACCAGCAGTTCGGGCCCGTCCTCGGCGTACGCGGCGTTCAGCTTCACCTGGCGGCCGGTGCCGGGGTAGTTCTTGCCCGACTCGGAGCCCACGAACGACGGGATCTCCACGTTGGAGTCACGGGGCAGCGAGATCAGGGTGGGGGCGTTGTCGCCGGTGTGCAGGATCATCACCGAGTCCGTGCGCTTGCCGTCGGCGGACCCGGTGTGCAGCTTCTTCTTGTCCTCGGCGGTCATGCCCTCGCGGCTGTCGGAGCCGACGATGAGGTAGTTGGTGCCCTCGCCCTTCTCCGGCCGCTCGATCACCTTCGACAGGTCGACGTCCCGGTTGAGCTTGGAGTCGGCCCAGAAGTACGTGCCCACGGTCGTCACGACCAGCACCGACACCACGGTGATCGCCGTCCACTTGACACGCCGCCGCCAGTCCGGCGCGGGCCCCTGCGGACCGTGCCCCCGCCACCGCCCGCCCCGCCGGAACCGCCGTACACCTGACCGGTGTTGTAGCCGCTGTCGTAGCCGTCGCCGCTGCCGTGTCCGTTCACGTACGACGGCTGCTGCGGGACACCGCCGTAGGCGCCCTGCCCGGGAGGGCCGCCTGGCCGCGGCGGACCTGCCGCATGACACGGGCGCCCTCGGGCTGTGCGCTCGCGCTGCCGTGTCCGTAGCGTCCGCCGCGGTTGTCGTTGGGCCGTGCCTCGGGCCAATCAGTCATGGGAGACAGTGTGCAGGTCCCCGCTGGGTGCCATACAAGAGTCGTCGGAAAATCAGGGCCCCGCTGTTGCCAAGCTGACACAAATTCCGCGGTTCCGACCACGGCATAAGGTGGAGGCCATGACAGATCAGGCCCCCGCCGCAGCACTGGACGGTCCGGACATCCCGGGCAAGCCCACCTCGGCGTCCCGTACGACCCTCAGCCACATCATGACCCACAGCGACACCAACCTGCTGGGCACGGTGCACGGCGGGGTGATCATGAAGTTGGTCGACGACGCGGCCGGAGCCGTCGCCGGACGGCACTCGGGAGGGCCCGCCGTCACCGCCTCCATGGACGAGATGGCCTTTCTGGAGCCGGTCAGGGTCGGCGACCTGGTCCATGTGAAGGCCCAGGTCAACTGGACCGGCCGGACCTCGATGGAGGTGGGCGTACGGGTCCTGGCCGAACGCTGGAACGAGTCCGCCCCGGCCACCCAGGTCGGCTCGGCCTACCTGGTCTTCGCGGCTGTGGACGCGGACGGCAGGCCCCGCCGGGTCCCCCGGTGATGCCGGAAACGGAACGGGACGAACGCCGCTACCAGGAAGCCCAGATCCGCCGCACCCACCGACTGTCCCGCCGCAGGGCCATCATGGAGCTACGAGAAAAACGAGCGGCGGAGGGCTTCGACGCCTAGGGCGACGCCCAGGGGCGCGGGGCTGTACCGACGTGCGGCTCCGCCGCGTGGGCGCGAACGGGGCAGCGCCCCCAGGGACGGGAAGGGAAGGGAAGGGGCGGCGGGGGCGAACAAAATCCCCCGCACCCACCCTCACGAACACCCCACCTCATCCCCCGCACCACCCCGAACTCCCCCTGCCCAGGATCCTGCGCCCGCACCTTCCGCACCTTCTCGAAATCCGCCCCCGCGATCACCTTCAGCACGCCCCCTGCCCCTTCACCGCCCGCAGCTCACTACCGGGCAACGCCGCCGCGAGCGACTTCGCGGACCGATCCCACCGAGGGTCGTAGACCACGACCGTCCGCCGGACGTCCCGCTCCGCCGCGTTGACCGGCACCCGAGTCGTACTGAACCCGGTGGCCGCCAGCGCGGCGTCCACCCGCCGCCCCAGCCCCGCCGTACGCGTCCCGTTCTCCACCCGCACCCGAACCTGCCGGGGATCCACCGGAACCCGGACCGCCGCATCGGGCGTATGCCGCACGGACAGCGGCTCGTCCCGCCGCAACGCGTCGAAGATCCGCGCCGACTTCTCGGCGTCCCACTTCAACGTCGAGCCGACCCCTTCACCGCGTACCCCATCCGCCCGATCGGCACGGTGGTGAACTCGGACGAAGCCGGCGAGAAGTTCCGCATCGCCCGCCCGAGATCGAGGAGTTCACCGGTACCGAACCCCTCGTCGGCCCGCACGGACCCGAGCACCGCCCGCGTCACGTCCCGGAACCTCATCGGATTCAGCAGGATCCCGGAGGACGTGGCCCGCTCCACCAGCGCCGCCATGAAGTGCTGCTGGCGCTTCATCCTGCTGAGGTCGGAGGCGCCGTCGACATGCCGGGCGCGGACGTACTGCAGGGCCTGGCCGCCGTTGAGGGTGTGCCGGCCGGGGCGCAGGTCGAGGCCGGTGTGGTCGTCCTTGAGCGCCTTGTCGGTGCAGATCTCGACGCCGCCGACGACGTCCACGGTCTTCATGAAGCTGGTGAAGTCGACCTCCAGATAGTGGTCGATCTTCACCTGGGTCATCTTCTCGACCGTGCGCACGGTCAGCCGCGGCCCGCCCTCCGCGTACGCCGCGTTCAGCTTGACCGGGTGTCCCTTGTGCCGCTCCCCGCTCACCCGGTCGGTGTGCGGGGGCGTCATGGCGTACGAGTCGCGGGGCAGGCTGACGACGCTGGCGCGGTCCCGGTCCGCCGAGAGGTGCACGATCATGATCGTGTCGGTGCAGTTGCAGGGCGCCCCGCCGAGCCGGTACTTCTCCCGCTCCGCCTTGCCGATCTTCTCCCGGCCGTCGGTGCCGACGAGCAGGATGTTCATGCCGTGGCCGGCCTCGGGGCGGTTCTTCATGTCGCGGAACGGGTCGACGCGGGCGATGTCGTCGTCGAGGCCGCTCATCACCGCGTGCCCGATCCCGGCGGAGGCCAGCACCACGACCGACAGCGAGGTGACGGTGCGCATCACCCAGCGCGGCTTCCCGTGCGCCGGCGCCGGCCCCGGCGCAGGTGGCCGCGGGCTCCGGCGGGGCGGCCGCGGGGGTGCTGGGGTGCGGTGCGGGGCCGGGGGACCGCGGCGGCGTGGGCAAGGGGACACCTCCGGACGACGGCCGTACGTGGGATCGTGAGCACGGTAGGCCGATACGATCTGCGGCCCGCCGGATCGCCCCCGGCGCGCGCGGCGGTGTCCCCGTTCGCGGTAACGTGAGCCCCTATGAACGCCAATCCCGACGTGCGGCTCCCCGCCGTTTCCGTGATCATGCCCGTCCTCAACGAGGAGCGGCACCTGCGTGGTGCCGTACGCGCGATCCTCGCCCAGGAGTACGCCGGCGAGATGGAGGTCGTGATCGCCCTCGGTCCGTCCGCGGACCGCACGGACGAGATCGCCGCCGAGCTCGTGGCCGAGGACCCGCGGGTGCACACCGTGCCCAATCCGACCGGCCGCACCCCGGCCGCCCTCAACGCGGCGATCAAGGCCTCGCGCCATCCGGTCGTGGTCCGCGTCGACGGGCACGGGATGCTCTCCCGAACTACATCGCGACCGCCGTACGGCTCCTGGAGGAGACCGGCGCGCAGAACGTCGGCGGCATCATGCACGCCGAGGGGAGAACGACTGGGAGCACGCCGTCGCCGCCGCGATGACGTCGAAGATAGGCGTCGGCAACGCGGCCTTCCACACCGGCGGCGAGGCCGCGCCCGCCGAGACGGTGTACCTGGGCGTGTTCCGGCGGGAGGCGCTGGAGCGGCAGGGCGGTTACAACGTGGAGTTCATCCGCGCCCAGGACTGGGAGCTGAACTTCCGCATCCGTGAGGCCGGCGGGCTGATCTGGTTCTCGCCGGAGCTGAAGGTGTCGTACCGGCCCCGGCCGAGTGTGCGCGCGCTGGCCAAGCAGTACAAGGACTACGGCCGTTGGCGGCACGTCGTGGCCCGCTACCACTCCGGTTCCATCAACCTGCGCTACCTCGCCCCGCCGACGGCGGTGTGCGCGATCGCGGCCGGGATCGTGGTGGGCGCCGCGCTCACACCGTGGGGCTTCGTGGTGCCCGGTGGCTATCTCGCGGCGATCGCCCTGGGGTCCGTACCGGCGGGCAAGGGGCTCCCGCTGAAGGCGCGGCTGCGGATCCCGGTGGCGCTGGCCACCATGCACATGTCCTGGGGCTGGGGCTTCCTGACCAGCCCGAAGTCCCTGGCGAAGAAGGTCATCGCCTCCCGCCGCCCCGCCGTCACCGCGGACGCGCCGGCCGCCTGACGTCCCCGTCGTGCGTGAGCCCCTTCCCGGCCGCCGGGAAGGGGCTCAGGCGTTCACCAGGTGAAGCCGGGGCTGACCTGCATGCAGGCCTTGTCGTCGGCGCCGTTGAGCGCCTGCGCCGACTCGGGGTGGTGTTGTCCTCCTCGGGCGCCTCGTACGCCGTACCCTCGCGCCAGTCGGCGCCGACGACGAGCGTGACACCGGACACCTCGGTGGAGCGCTTCACCGCACTCGCCGGGACACCGAGGGCGTCGGCGACACGACGGGCGTCGCCCTCCAGGTCGGCGCTCGGGAACCACACCGTCGTCCGCTCCTCGCTGAGGGCGCTGGTGGTGTCGGGGGTCGCCGCGGTGAAGCCCTTCTCCACCAGTGCCGTCACGACCGCACTGGTGCGCCCCGACGCGGCGGCGAGGGTGTCCGTGCGGGTGCCGTTGCGGACCTGTACGGCGATGTCGGCGTCGTCGGCGGCCGGGTCCGACGGCGCCTTCTCCTCGGCCTCCACCGGCTCGGCGTCCTTGCCGTCGAGGGCGATGTCGTCCCGTACGAGACGGAACAGCTGCTCGGCGTCCTCGGTCGGCTCCACGCGGGCGCCCACGTACCGGTTGGGCATCGTCGTCATGGTGATGCGCTCCGGCTCCACCTTGCGCAGCTCGGTGCTCAGGTCGTACAGCTTCTTCACCGTGTCGAGCCCGGGGTCGACGGTGAGCGCCTCGGTGGCCTTCTCGGCCAGCCTGCGCAGCTTGTTGGGGTTGCTCAGCGTGGCGTTCTCACGCAGCACGCGGACCAGTGAATTCATGTACAGGTGCTGCGCCTTGGCGCGGGCGAGATCGCTGCCGTCCCCGAAGCCGTAGCGCGTACGCAGCCATTGCAGGGCCTGCTCGCCCTGCACCGGGTGGGTGCCCTTCTCGAGTTTCAGTCCGGAGCCGTGGCCCTGGGCGTCGCGCGAGTGGATGTTGGCGTCGACGCACACCGGGACGCCGCCGACCGCGTCCGCCATGGAGACCACGCCCGCGAAGTCGACCATGACGAAGTGGTCGATGTGGATGCCGGTGAGCTCCTGCCAGGTGGCCACCGTGCAGCCGGGGCCGCCGTGTCCGAGGCTCTGGTTGGTCATCGTCCGCCCGTTGCTCGCCGGGTACACCGTCCCGTCGTCCGGGTCCGTGCACTTGGGGATCTCGAGCAGGGTGTCGCGCGGCATGCTGACCACGGACATGTTGGACCGGTCGGCGGACAGATGGACCAGCATCTGCACATCGGCGAGCGGGGTCGAGCCGAACGTCTCGCGGGCGCCGCCGAGTCGCTGGTTCTTCTCGGTGTCCCGCGCGTCGCTGCCGATGAGCAGGATGTTCAGCGGGGTCTGTCCGGCCGCGTTCGGCGTGGGCTGGGCGATCTTGGTCTCGCCCAGGTTCAGGGCGTCCTTCTTGATGTTGTGGTTCAGCTGCCGGTAGTAGAGGTAACCCGCCCCGGCCGTACCGATGATGAGCAGGGCGAGGACCGCCGCGAACCAGGTGAGCACCCGGCGCGCGCGCCGCGGGCGGGGCCGTCCGCGCCCTTGCTCTCGCTCTCGTCCTCGTCCTCGGCCGGACTGTCGTCCGGGTCCACCTCACGCTCGCCGTCATCCAGCTTCTCCGGTGCGGCGTTCCGCGTCACTGCCGCCGTTCTCCCCACTCCTGGCAACCCCTCGCCTCGTGAAGCAGGCCCGTCCTGCGTCTGTTAGACGCACGACGGGCCCGTCAGTTGCCCTGATAATCCAACCGACTTCAACAAGTTACGCGGGAGTCCGGGAGGCCCCGCGAGGGCGCTACCAGCGGTAGGGCTTGTACACGTCCATGCACGTGGCCGTCTCCGCCCCGTTGAGGGCGTCGGCGTCTTCCGGCAGGTCACCGGCGGTGGGCGGAGCCTGCTCGTGATAGGCCGTGCCCTCACGCCAGTCCGCGCCGATCACGACCGTGACACCGGAGACGTCGGCGGACTGCCTGACGGAACTCGCCGGGATACCGAGCGACTCGGCCACCCGCCGGGCGTCCCCCGCGAGTCGGCGGCCGGATACCGTACGGCGGTCCGCTCCTCGGCGAGCGCGCGGGAGGTGTCCGGCGCGGCGCGGGTGAAGCCCTTCGTCACCAGGGACCGGACGATCGCGTTCGCCCGTCCGCCGACGGGGCCGAGCGACGCGGACCGGGTGGCGTTCTGAACGAGGACGCCGATCTCGGCGTCCGGTGCGGCGGGGTCGTCGGAGGCCTTGTCCTTCTCGTCCTTGCCGCTCGCCTTGTTTTTGCCGCCGTTGCGGTCCTTGCCGTTCTTGCCGCCCTTGTCGTCGAAGGCCACGTCGTCGCGGAGCATGGTCCACACCTGTTCGGCGTCGGTGCCGGCCGCGAGCAGGTGGTTTCTGTCCTGCGGGTCCTCGACCGTGGGCAGCGTCGTCATGGTGATGCGGTCCGGCGGCACCGTCTTCAGCTGCGTCCCCAGGTCGTACAGCTTCTTCACCGTACCGATCTCCTCCGAGACCGTCAGCGAACTGGTCGCCGCCTCCGCCAGGTCCATCAGCCTGCCCGAGTCGGTGAACACGTTCTGGTCCCGCAGGGTGCGGATCATCGAGTTCATGTACATGTGCTGGGCCCGCGCCCGCAGCAGATCACTGCCCCAGGCGTGCCGGGTGCGCAGCCACTGCAGCGCCCGCTCGCCCTCGACCTTCTCCGACCCGGCCTTCATCTTCAGGCCCGAACCGCCGGGCACGCCGGGCAGCGGACGGTCCCACACGTTCTGGCTGACGCACACCTCGACACCGCCGATGGCGTCGGCCATCGACACCACGCCTGCGAAGTCGATCGTCATCCAGTGGTCGATGTAGACACCGGTGAGGTTCTCCCAGGTGGCCAGGGTGCAGCCAGGGCCGCCGCGGCCCAGCGAGGTGTTGATGATGTCGTTGGTCGCCGGGTAGTCGTCCCCGGTCTTCGGGTCGGTGCAGCCGGGGATGTCGACCCGGGTGTCGCGCGGGATGCTGACCACGGCCGCGCTCTCGCGGTCGGCGGAGAGATGGATCAGCATCTGCACGTCGCCCAGCGGCGGATTGCCGCGGGTGTCCCGGCCGCCGCCGAGCGCGACGTTCTTGTCGGAGGCGCGGCTGTCGGAGCCGATCAGCAGGATGTTCAGCGGCGTCTGCCCGGCCGCGTTCGGCTCGGTCCTGCGCGCCTTGGAGTCACCGCTGCTGCGCTCACCCTTCTCCAGATTGCCGTTCAGATGCTCGTAGTACAGGTAACCGGCGCCGGCCGTCCCGAGTATCAGGACGGCCAGGGTCGTCGCCGACCAGCGCAGCACGCGCCGGCCCCGGCCGCCGGACGGACGCCGTCTCTCCTCCGGCGGGCCGTCGGTGCCGTCCGGGGCTGCGGCCCGCCGTCCGGCAGACCGGGTCCGGGCTCCTCCTGCACACCGCTCCGCGTCACCGTCACCGTCTCCCCTCGCGCCACGCGACGGGCCTGCCCCGCGTCCTGTAGGACGCGGAACAGGCCCGTCAGGTCACTTGGCGCACTCGACCTTGTCCGCCGTGGACTTGTTGACGTCGTCGGGTGCCTTCGCCGGCGTCGTGAGCGAGATGCCGGCCCCTTGAAGTCCTTGCCGAGGGTCAGCGTCATCGCGGGCACGCCCTGTGAGTTGGTGACACTCTCACCGGGCTTCATCGCCGACCCGGACAGCCCCAGGATGCCGGCCAGCCGGCGTGCCTGCGCGGCCTGGTCGGGGGCGTACTCCAGCGTGGTCTTGCTCAGCACCTCGGGCGCGTTGCCGGCGTTCTCCGACTTCTCCACGCCCTGGTCCACCTGCAGCCACTTGAGGGTCTCCTGGGCGCTGCCGGACTGGGCACCGCCGTTGAGGATCTGCACCCGCACCTCGGAGGCCGGTGCCTGCTCGCCCTTCAGCCGGGCGGCGACGGCGGCCTTCTCCTTCTTCTTCTGCTGCTTGACCTCGGTGAAGGAGACGTCGTTCTTGACCATGTCGAAGACCTGCCGGGCGGACTCCTCCTTCAGCACGACGGTCACCGGCTTCTCCTCGGCCGGATTGTCCTTCACCGGCACGGTCGCGAAGGTCAGGTTCTTGACGTTGAGCTTGCCCAGCTCCAGACCGAGGTCCTTGAGCTTGTTGATGCTGTCCAGCTGGGAGTCGACGGTGAGCGCCTTGGTGCCCGCCTCCGCCAGCTTGATCATCTTGGTGGGGCTGGTGAGCGTGTCGTTCGACTTCAGTTTCCGCATCAGCGAGCTCAGGAACTGCTGTTGCAGCTCGATCCGGCTCAGATCGCCGCCGAAGCCGACCGAGTGCCGGGTCCGTACGAACGCCAGCGCCTCCTCGCCCTCGATGGTGTGCGTGCCCTCGGACAGCTTCAGATGCGAGTCGGGGTCGTCGATGTCCTTGGCCAGGCACACGTCGACACCGCCGACGGCCGACGTCAGCGTCTTCACCGCGTTGAAGTCGGCCACGATGAAGTTGTCCGGAGTGATGCCCGTCAGCTCGGTCACCGTCCGCATGGTGCAGCTGGGCGTACGGCCGTCCTGCCCGAGGCTGGTGTTGAAGCGGGCGCCGACGGAGCCCGGGATGATCTCCTCGGTGCCGTCCTCCTGCTGCGTCGGGCAGTCGGGGACGTCGACTATCAGGTCCCGCGGAATGCTCAGCGCGGTCGCGTTGGAGCGGTCCTTGGAGACATGCAGCAGGAGCGTGGTGTCGGCGTGCCCTCACTGCCCGCGTCCCCGTAGCCGTCGTTGCCCGAGCCGGTGCGCTTGTCGGTGCCGATCAGCAGGATGTTGATCGCCTTGTCCTTGCTGAATCCGCCCGTGCCGGCGCCGTCGTCGGAGACGGACTGGATGTTGTCGTTCAGATGCTCCAGATAGAGGTAACCGGCCGTACCGGCGGCGAGCACCACGAACGCCATCGTGCCGCCGGTCCACAGCAGGACCTTCTTCGTCTTCGACTTCTTCTTCGCCGGCCGGCGCCCGCGCCGCCCCGGGGCGGCTCCTCCGGCGCGCCCCGGCGTCTGCGTGGCGGCGGCACCTCGCGGTCCGGGGACTCCCGGTCGGGTGCCTTCCGCTCCGGTGTCTCCCGCTCGCGTTCGGGCGCGCGGCCCGACGGCGCCGGGCGGCCGCGTCCCGCGCCCGGAGGGCGGGGAGTGCGTGGGCCCGGAACCGCTGATTGCGGTGCGGAAGGGCCCAGTCGCAGTTCGTATTCGCCGGTGTCCGGGTTGAGTACCCACTGATCTGCGGGGTCGATGTTCTCCGCCCGCCCACGGCCTTGCGCGTCCACGTCGCTTGAATCCTCCGTAGGGCCCCACGCGGCGCCTTTCCCCTCCCAAGGCGCTCGGGTCTCGGTCACACAGTGCGGGATTCTCAGGACAGGCCTGAAGGAACGGACGCACCGGAGCGCTCACACTAACGGTCCTGAACGAGTGGAAGCGACGGCGGTGACGAATTCCACTTCCTCACAAGTGGGCAATCCACCCATTTCCTCGGACAAAGGTGCGGTGCCTTGGAGTTGACTTGGAGCAGCCTTTACGCGCAGGTGTCCTCGGCGGCCGTGTTTCCCGAGAACGTCGGTGCCGGAGAGGGGTTGCCGGACGGCTTCCCGGATTCCTTTTCCGTGGCCTTCCGGTCACCGTCCGTGTCGACGACCACGGGCGTGTCCTTGCGCAGCCGTTCGAACAAATTCTCCGCCGCGGGCTGCGCGAGTTGGTCCCGATTCACGTTCCCGGTGTAGGGCTCCCGGGGAACGGTCAGGAATTGCACGCCGTCCGTGGGGATGTCACGCAGCCCGCGCACAAGGTCGTACAGACTTCGCAGACTGGCCAGTCCCGGGTCGGTGGTGAGGGACGAGGTGGCCGCGTCCAGAACGGGATAGAGCTTCACCGGATTCAGCAACACGTCATTGCCGCTCACCTTGTTGACGAGCGCGCCGAGGAAGCGCTGCTGCCGTTCCATACGGCTGGTGTCGCTGCCGTCGCCGAGGGTCTTGCGGGCGCGGACATAACCGAGCGCCTGCTCCCCGTTCAGCGTCACCCGGCCGGCCGGCAGCCTCAGTCCGGCGTCCTTGTCGTCGACGGGTTCGCGCAGACACACCTCGACACCGTCCACCGCGTCGACCATGTCCTTGAATCCGGCGAAGTCGACGACCACGTGGTGGTCGACCCGGATATCGGTGAGCATTTCCACCGTACGGATGGTGCACGCCGAACCACCAACGGAGAAAGCGGAGTTGAACATCGTGAACGCCGGTGCGGAACGCGACCCGCCGGGGCGTCGGCAGCCGGGCACGTCCACCATCAGGTCCCGGGGAATGGACACCGCGGTGGCGCTGCGCCGGACGGTCGACAGATGCAGCAGGATCACGGTGTCGGACCGTTCCGTCCCCGCGTCGTGCCCGTAGCGGGCGTTCTCCTGCCCGGAGCGCGTGTCCGAGCCGATCAGCAGGATGTTCCGGGCGTCCTCGGTGAGCGTGGCGGGCCGCTCCTTCTCGTACCGCGCGAGTTCGGCCGCCGCCGCCTCGTCCGGGGTGATGTTCCGCTCCAGCTTCATGTACACCACCCACCCGGCCCCGGTGGCACCGAGCAGTACGACGACGACCGCGAGCCCGGTCCCGAGCGCCCACCGCCGCCGCCGGCGCCGCGCCCGCCCACGCCCGCTCGCCGAGGCCCCACGCGCGCCTGCGGACTCACTCATGCCAGGGCCATCCCTCACCACGTACGGTCCCGTACGACGATGCCCCGAAAGCCGGCTACGAGCCGCCCGCTACTACGCCACCCGAGCGACCGGCCACTGCCGCGGCCCGCGAGCGGTCGTGCCGCTGGGGCGGTGTTCCCGCCCCGCCGTCGGGCTCCTGCGAGCAGCGGCCCTCGCTCTCCGCGCTCCGGGGGCGGTCGTGCCGCTGGGGCGGTAATCCGGCCCCGTCGTCCTGCTCCTGCGAGCAGCGACCCCCGCGCTCCGCACTCCGCGCTCCGCGGGCGGTCGTGCCGCTGGGGCGGCAATCCCGCCCTGGGGTCCTGCTTGCGCGGTCAGTTACTGCCGCGCTCCCGCGCTGCGCGGGCGGTCGTGCCGCTGGGGCGGCAATCCCGCCCTGGGGTCCTGCTTGCGCGGCCAGTTACTGCCGCGCTCCCGCGCTGCGCGGGCGGTCGTGCCGCTGGGGCGGCAATCCCGCCCTGGGGTCCTGCTTGCGCGGCCAGTCACTGCCGCGCCCCCGCGCTGCGCGGGCGGTCGTGCCGCTGGGGCGGCAATCCCGCCCTGGGGTCCTGCTTGCGCGGCCAGTCACTGCCGCGCCCCCGCGCTGCGCGGGCGGTCGTGCCGCTGGGGCGGCACGGGTGGGCGCGACGGCACCCCGCAAGCGCCGGGCTGCGCTACCCACCCCCGGCCCACCTCAAGGTGCCGCACCTGTAGTCAGCCTCGGCGGCAGCATCCCGTAAGCACCGGACCGCGCTACCGCCCCCGGCCCACCCCAAGGCACCGCACCCGTAAGCCTCCGCGACAGCCCCCGTACGCGCCGAACCGCGCTCACACCAACGCGGCGCAGCCCGAAACGCCCCGACCACCCCCGGCGGGGCCTCAGCGAGCGATGACAGTCACCCGCTCACTCTCCACCCGCTTGTCCAACGCCTCGCCCCCCAGCAACCCCAGATGACGGCACAGCACCACGGACCCCCGGCCGCCAGCGGCCCGTACAGCCCCGTACACAGGCCCTCCCACGTGTCGTAGGAAAGCCCCGACAGCACCCGCGCCCCCGGCCCGGTCAGCCCCAGCCCCGACGCCTCCGCCCGAGCCCGCTCGACCACCTCCGCCCCGCTGAACTCCCGCCCCGCAACGATCAGCGCGGGCTCCTCCGGATCCACCCGCCCGTACGGCACGAACCGGTCCCCCTGCCCCGGCACCTCGACCGCGTAATCGGCGAAGCCCTCCGGCGGCTGCGGAAACCGCCCCCGAGCGGCCTGAGCGCCAGCGCTACCCGCGGCCCCGAACAGCCCCGCGCCGCCGACAGCGACTCCGGATCCGGACCGCTCACCACCACATCCGCCGCCGCCGGATCCCCGGCCACGTCCGCGACCGCGCCCACCGACGCGCACGCCAGCAGCCACACCGCCGTCTGCCAGTGCGCCGGCAGCAGCAGGGCCACCCGGTCGCCCGGTTCCACGGACAGCTCGTCCTGGAGCAGATTGGCGGTCTTGGCCACCCAATTGGCGAAGGTGGCCACGGACAATTCGACTCGTTCGCCCGTGGCATCGTCGTAGAAGGTCACGAGGGGCGTCCGGGTCCGCGGCGAGCGCGGAACCCAGCAGGTCGGCAGGGGTGCGGTCGGTGGCGTTCACCCGCGCAAGCGTACGCGGGCCCGCCCGCGCGCACCCTCTCCGAGGGGCACCGGTTCGGCGGAACGGGGCCCGACAGCCCGTCACATCCCGGATGGACAGATTTGTCTGACTCTGTCCAAGCTCAGGAGCATGCGTGGAATCCTTGCTTCCTCAATCGGCGTCACCTGCGCCGCCGCCCTCGCCCTCCCGCTCGCCCCGCCCGCCGCCGCGGCGGACCCGGGACCGGCCCGGACGGCGGAAGCGGCCACGCGCGCAGCGGTGACGGCACGGCACGACGTACCCGGCAGCACCCAGTCGCTGCCCCTGAGACCCTCACCGGCGACCGTGCCGGCACCGCCGTCGTGGGCCTCGCCCCCGGTCCGTACGGCACTTCTCCTCCTCGGCGTGATCTGGGACGACCCCGCCGACCAGCTCCACGGCCGCGTCCAGGTCCGCACCCGGACGGCCGGCACCGGCGGCTGGACCGGCTGGCGGGACGTCGAGACGCACTACACCGACCACGGCGCCGATCCGGACAGCGCGGAAGGCTCCTCGGACGGGGTGCGCGGCGCCACGGCGCCCCTGTGGGTGGGGGACTCGGACGGAGTGGAGGTCCGGGTCCAGCCGGAGCCAGGGGCCGAGGAGTCAAGGGCCGAGCAGCCAGGGTCCGAGGAGACCGCGGCCGGGGAGCCCGAGGAAGGTGATCACTCGGTCCTGCCCTCAGGACTGCGGCTCGAACTCGTCGACCCCGGGGACGACACCCAGGAGAGCCCCCGCAGCGGCCTGATGAGCGCCGAGGCGACCGCAGCCTCCGCCGCCAACTCCGCCCTCGCCCCGCTCGGCGCCACGGAGATCCCCGCACTGAACGGCGAACAGACCCGCGAGGAGCTCCTCACCCTGCGCGGAGCCCAACTCACCGAGCGGCAACGGGCCGAGTCGTACATCGGACCGCGCCCCGCCGTCGTCACCCGGCGCGGCTGGGGAGCGAACGAGAGCCTGCGGGAGAAGCGGTTCGTGTACACCAGCAAGGTCAAGGCGGCCTTCGTGCACCACACCGCCTCCGGCAACGGCTACAAGTGCTCGCAAGGGCCTGCGCTCGTCCGCGGCTTCTACCGCTACCACGTGAGCAGCCTCGGCTGGCGGGACATCGGCTACAACTTCCTCGTCGACAAGTGCGGCCGGATCTACGAGGGCCGGGCCGGGGAGTGGCGAAGGCCGTCAAGGGCGCCCACACGCTCGGGTTCAACACCAACACCACGGGCATCGCGGTGATCGGCTCCTACGGCTCCAAGAAGCCGTCGGCCGCCGCCGTGAAGGCCGTGGCCCGGCTCGCCGCGTGGAAACTCGGGCTGTACGGGATGAATCCGCGGGGCAAGACATATCTGACGTCCGCCGGTGGCAATCTCTACCGAAAAGGCACGAAGGTACGACTGAACGTGATCTCCGGTCACCGGGACGGGTTCAACACCTCGTGCCCCGGGGAAGCTGTACAAGAAGCTCGGCACGGCGCGTACCACGGCGGCCCGCTACCAGGGCCGCTGAGACGGGCCGGGCGCTCCTTCCCGCCGGAGACGGTCTGCATACACTGGCCGGCCGAAAGACAGTTCGGCCGGTCCCGGCAGGAAGCAGAGACGACAGGTGACAGAAGCGATCCTCCTGGTCGGCGGCAAGGGCACGCGTCTGCGACCGCTCACGGTGCACACGCCCAAGCCCATGGTCCCGGCGGCCGGGGTGCCCTTCCTCACGCACCAGCTGGCGCGCGCGAGGGCGGCGGGCGTCGAGCACATCGTCCTGGCGACGTCGTATCTGGCCGAGGTCTTCGAGCCGTACTTCGGCGACGGGGCGGCGCTCGGGCTGCACATCGAGTACGTGACGGAGGAGGAGCCGCTCGGCACGGGCGGCGCGATCCGGAACGTGGCGTCGCGGCTGCACTCGGGGCCGGACGAGCCGGTGCTGGTCTTCAACGGGGACATCCTGACGGGGCTGGACATCCGGGCGCTGGTGCGGACGCACGAGACGACCGGCGCGGACGTCTCGCTGCACCTGACGCGGGTGACCGATCCACGCGCGTACGGCCTGGTGCCGACGGACGAGTCGGGGAGGGTGCTCGCCTTCCTGGAGAAGCCGCAGACGCCGGAGGAGATCGTCACCGACCAGATCAACGCGGGGGCGTACGTCTTCCGCCGGTCGGTGATCGACACGATCCCGGCGGGGCGGGCGGTGTCGGTGGAACGGGAGACGTTCCCCGGGCTGCTGGCGGCGGGAGCGCATCTGCGGGGCATGGTCGACTCGACGTACTGGCTGGACCTGGGGACGCCGGCGGCGTTCGTACGGGGCTCGGCGGATCTGGTGCTGGGCCGCGCGCCGTCACCGGCGGTGCCGGGGCGCTGCGGGGACCGGCTGGTGCTGCCCACGGCGACCGTGGCACCCGACGCGAAGCTGGCGGGCGGGACGGTGGTGGGCGAGGGCGCGTTCGTGGCGCAGGGCGCGCGCGTCTTCGGCAGCACGATCCTGCCGGGGGCGGTCATCGAACCGGGCGCGGTCGTCACCGACTCGCTGATCGGCAAGCGCGCCCGAGTGGGCGAACGCACGGTCCTCACCGGCACGGTCATAGGCGACGGCGCCACCATCGGCCCCCACAACGAACTCCGGACCGGCGCCCGAGTCTGGTGCGACGCGACAATCCCCGCAGGAGCCCTCCGCTTCTCCTCAGACCAATAACCCCCACCCAAGCCACATCCCCGCCAACCGCCAACAGCCGCCCCTGCGCTCCGCGGGCAGCCGCTTCCGCAGCCGGATGCCCCGCTCTCCGCCAGCCACTGTCGCACCCCGTGCTCCGCGGGCAGTCGTGCCGCTGGGGCGGCGAACCCACCCCAGCCTCTCCGTTCCCGCGGGCAGTCGTGCCTCCCCCAGTGCCTCAAGGGCCTGGGAGGTACCCCCAGGGCGGCAAGGGTGGGCGCGACGGCACCCCGCAAGCGCCGGGCTGCGCAACCCCACCCCGGCCCGCCCCAACGCGTCAAGCCGCGTGAACACCCCCGGGTCCACCCGAACGCGCCGAGCCGCGTGAACACCCCCGGGCCCACCCCAACGCAAACCACGCCAACGCCAGACCCAACGGACCCCGGTCCACCTCACCGCACCGAACCTCACAGCCGCCCGATATCCCCGTACGGCATCCGCGGCCCCCGCCGCCCCGGCACCCTCCCGCTCAGCAGAATCAACCGCGCGGCCCGATGCCGCTGCCCCGCATACGGCTCCAGCAGCGACAACATCACGTCATCATCCGCGTCCCGGTCCCCCGCCAGCGCCCACCCCACGATCCCCGGCAGATGCAGATCCCCCACGGTCACCGCGTCCACCGCCCCGTGGCTCCGCTGCACGGTCTCCGCCGACGTCCACGGCCCGATCCCCGACACCAGCTCCAACCGCGCCTGCGCGTCGGCGGCCGGCATCCCCACCGCCTCCTCCAGCCGCGCGGCGACCCGCACCGCCCGCAGGACCGTCGACGCCCGCTTGTCGTCGACCCCGGCCCGATGCCACTCCCAGGAGGAATCAGCGCCCACGTCCGAGGCGCCGGCATCACCGACATCCGCTCGGGAGCGGGCCCGGGCGCCGGCTCGCCGAACTTCCGTACCAGCAGCCGCCACGCCCGGTACGCCTCGCCCGCCGTGACCTTCTGCTCCAGAACCGACGGGATCAACGACTCCAGCACCAGCCCGGTCCGCGTCAGCCGCAGCCCCGGACGCCGGTGACTGGTCAGCGCCAGCAGCCTGTGCCGGGGCACGAAGGCGGACGGATCGTCCGAGGCTCCGAGCAGTTCGGGGAGCCCGTCCAGCAGCCATGCGGCGCCGGGCCCCCACGCCTCCCCGGATCTCCCCGCCGCGCGCCGTCACCCGCAGCGTCCCCGGCCCCGCCGGCGTCAGACTGGCCCGCCACACGGACCCGTCCGGCAGCGCCCGGAACGTCGGATCACCGGGACCGCGCCGCAGCGGCCCGAGCACCAGCCCGAGATCCAGCGGCCCCTCCGGCACCCACGTCCGTACGCGCGCCGGAGCCGCCGCCTGGCGGGGGACACCCGCGGGCACGGCGACATGGCCGCCGCGTACCGTCGTACGGGTCGGGCGCGGGGAGAAGCGTCCTGCCAAGAGGATCCCGGGGTGGAGGTGGAGCGGGGGCTTCTACGAGGGTAGGCCCACCCGCCGGGCCCCGGCCTCAGCGCACCTCGACGAATCCCGCCGCGTCCCGCTCCGGGCGCGGGCGCGGGTCCCCGGCCGGGTGGCCGATCGCCACCGCACCCATCGGGTCCCAGTCGCCGGGCAGGTCGAGGACCTCGCGGACCACCTCGCGGCAGAACATCGTCGACGACACCCACGCCGAGCCGAGCCGCTCCCCGGCCAGCGCGACCAGGAAGTTCTGCACGCCGGCGCCGGTGGCGACCACGAACATCTCCGCTCCGCGCCGTCCCGGCGAGCGTCCCCGTAGGTGTGCGAGCCGTCCATGACCAGGCAGGGCACGGCCAGATACGGCGCATTGCGCAGCACGTCACCGCGGCGCACGCGCTTGGCGATGGACTCCTCCGACTTGCCGTCACGGCGCAGGTCCGCGATCCATGCCTCACGCATCGCGTCCAGCAGGCGCGTACGGGACTCGGGGGACTCCAGCAGCACGAAACGCCACGGTGTGGTGTGGTGCGGGGCCGGCGCCGTCACCGCCGCCGCCACCGCGCGGCGTACGGCCGCGGGGTCGACCGGCTCGTCCGTGAAGGCCCGCACCGTACGGCGCTGGGTCACCGCCTGGCGTATCGCCTCGGACGTGCCCAGGCGGAACATGTCGTCGCGCGCGCCGCGGACCATCGCCCGCGCGCCCTCGCCGTCGTCGGCCGCCACCAGATGCGCCAGCCCGTGGACCACGGCCACCGGGACGCCGGACGTCTTGCCCTTGACCAGGTCGCCCGCCGCGGCGAGTTCGTCGGCCGTGGCGACGACGGTGGCGCCGAGCGGGTTGCCGTGCGTGTCGGTGCCGCCGCGCAGGTCGTCCAGCACGCGGACGCCGGCCGCGCCGATCGCCACGTCCGTCAGCCCCGCCCGCCACGGGCGGCCGAAGGTGTCGGTGACGATGACGCCGACCGTGACTCCGAGGGCCGCGCGCAGACCCTCGCGGATCGCCCGCGCGGAGGCGTCCGGGTCCTCGGGCAGCAGCAGGACCGTCCCGGCGGGGTGTTGGAGGCGTCGACCCCGGCCGCGGCCATGACCAGGCCCTGCCGGTTCTCGACGATGCGCAGGGAGCCGCGCCGGGCCACCACCCGGACCGTCTCCGCGTCGATCGCGGCCTCCCGGTCCGCCGCCTCGGCGATCCGGCCCTCCGCCTTGGAGACGATCTTCGAGGTGACGAGGAGGACGTCGCCGTCGGACAGCTCCGGTACGGCGGCCGCGATCAGCTTGGCCAGATCGTCGCCCTCCCGGATCTCGGGCAGGCCCGCCACCGGCCGGACCCGGTAGCCCGTACCGCTCATACCGCGCGCACCTCCTCCGCCAGCGTCAGCGCCTCACGTGCCATCCGCGCGGCCGCGTCGGTGTCCGTCATCATCAGCGGTACGGCACGGCAGCGGATCCCGGCCGCCTCGACGCGCTCCACACAGCCCGCGTCGACCGTGTCGACCAGCCAGCCGTCCAGCAGGCCCGAGCCGTAGTGCTCGGCCACCGCCTGGGCCGTGGACTCCACGCCGACCGCGGCGAGCACCTTGTCGGCCATTCCGCGCACGGGCGCGTCCCCGACGATCGGGGACAGGCCGATCACCGGCACGCCCGCGTCGGCGATCGCCTCCCGGACACCGGGGACGGCGAGGATGGTGCCGACGGAGACCACGGGGTTGGACGGCGGGAAGAGGATCACGTCGGCCTCGGCGATCGCCTCCAGGACGCCGGGCGCCGGCTTCGCCTGCTCCGCGCCGACCGGTACGACCGCCTCGGCCGGGACGGAGGCCCGCAGCCGCACCCAGTACTCCTGGAAGTGGACCGCCTTGCGCTCGCCGGACCCCGCGGCGGAGCCGCTGTCGGGCAACGTGACGGCCACATGCGTCTCCACGCGGTCGTCCGTCATCGGGATGAGGCGCACGCCCGGCTGCCAGCGGTCGCAGAGCGCCTCGGTGACCGCGCTGAGCGGGAACCCGGCGCCGAGCATCTGGGTCCGCACGATGTGCGTGGCGAAGTCCCGGTCGCCGAGACCGAACCAGTCCGGGCCGACGCCGTACGCCGCGAGCTCCTCCTTGAGGTGGAAGGTCTCGTCGGCCCGCCCCCAGCCCTGCTCCTCGTCGATACCGCCGCCGAGGGTGTACATCACCGTGTCGAGGTCCGGGCAGACCTTCAGCCCGAAGAGGTGGATGTCGTCCCCGGTGTTGCCGATGACCGTGATGTCCGCGTCCGGCACGGCCCGCTTCAGACCGCGCAGGAAACGGGCACCGCCGATGCCGCCTGCCAGAACCACAATGCGCATGGGGCCATCCTCGCAGGCGGCTACGACAACGCGTCAGGCAGTTACCGGACCGGCCGCCGTACGGGCCTCGCAGTGCGGAGCGGTGGGGGCCTCCGCGGCCGAACGGAGCCGGGTCCGGGGAGCATGGGCATCTCGGTCAGGCCCGGGTAGTAGATGTGCAGGCTGACGGCGGGTTCGAGGGCGTCGTTGACGACGTCGTGCGTATAGCCGGGGGCGAAGACGCGCTGGGCGCCGGCCGTCAACGCGCGCGTGCCGCGCTCGGTGCGCTCGGTCAGGGTGCCGTCCAGGACGGTGAGCACGCCGGAGGAACGGCCGTGGTCGTGCCGCCCGCTGCCCTGGCCGGGCACCCAGGACAGCAGCCACACCTCGTAGCCGGGTCCGGTGCGCAGCCGGTGGTACCAGCGGCTGACGGCGTCGTACTCGACGAGGTGCTCCCACTGGGAGCGGTCGGCGGCGAGGGAGCGGGCCAGGCCGGCGAACTCGGCGACGGTGGCCGGGTGCTCGCGCGGGGGCTGCATCAGATGCGGGACTTCGAGGATGTCGCCGGCGATCTGGAGGTCGCTGTCGCTGTTCATGGATGCGGAGGTCCTTGGCGGAGAAGCGGTGGGGGCCGGGTGTCGCGTCGCGTGCGCCCGGGTCGCGGGCGGCGGCGAGGGTGCCCCTGGTAGGGGCGGGGAGACAGCGGCCGGGTCCTGGGGGACTCGGCTCGGGCCGGAGCGGTGGGGCAGGGCTCAACAGCCGGAACAGCGACAGCTACAGCGAGCGCGGGCAGCACCGAGGAACCCGGCGGAGCGGGTCGGGGTGAGTGCCGAATTCGCGAGCATGCCCACCAGCACAGCGGCTCACTCCTCCACTGTCAACTCGGCAACCGGTATGTGGGACAGGGTTCACCCCATCCGGTTCATCTCGCAGGCGAAAGGTTTGCTCAGTCGTTTCCCGGGACACATGGTGCCCACGGCCGGCGCTCCGCGCACCGTTGCGATCCCGTGATCCGACTGTGATCAGGTTCGCTTCCGCGCGGGTGCCGGAACGCGGCCGATTCCCCGGGCGTCCTCCTGGAAGAGGCCCCGCGGGGACCGGAAACCCTCATGGGCCCGCATGCGTGTCAACGTTTAGGGTGATTTCAACACTTTCCGCTCGGGCTTGGTTCCGCAGAGTGAATAAGGGGCCCAATAGCAGATCTCGGCTTGACTCGCCCGGAGCAGCACACTTGTAATTTCACTCGTGTCGTTCAGCCGGAAACGGTAACGGCTGGATCACACGGGGACGTGAAAGACGGACGAGGGGCGCACATGACCGAGCTGGTGCAGCAACTGCTGGTCGACGACGCGGACGAGGAGCTCGGCTGGCAGGAGCGCGCACTGTGCGCCCAGACCGACCCCGAGTCCTTCTTCCCCGAGAAGGGCGGCTCCACCCGGGAGGCCAAGAAGGTCTGCCTCGCGTGCGAGGTCCGCTCCGAGTGCCTCGAGTACGCCCTCGCCAACGACGAGCGCTTCGGCATCTGGGGCGGCCTGTCCGAGCGGGAGCGTCGCCGGCTGAAGAAGGCCGCCGTCTGACGAACCGGCAGATCACCGGCGTACGCGCAGCGCGCCTGCCACTTCGTACATTCATCACTTAAGGCCCGTCGCAGGTGGTTGTCCACAGGCGGCGGGCCGCTGTGGTGCCCAGCCGATAGTGTGGTCGCTCGTCCGAGACGCCCCGCCGCCCCCACCGGGCACGGGCGTTCCCCACAGACCACCGAACCGGGGCCCGTACCTCGATGTCCGTGCACAGCCACACGGCAGCCCGGCAAGACCTCGCTGCCGCCCCTGAGTTCCCGCGTCACGTGGTGACCGCGGTCCTCGTCTCCCACGACGGCGCCCGCTGGCTGCCCGACGCGCTCTCCGGGCTGCTCGGCCAGGAGCGCCCGGTCCAGTTCGCCATGGGTGCCGACACCGGCAGCGGGGACGACTCCGCCCAGCTGGTCGCCGAGGCCCTCGGCGACGAACGCGTGCTGCACCTCGCCCGGCGCACCGGCTTCGGCCAGGCCGTCGACGAGTGCCACCGCGCCGCCCCGGACCTCACACCCGACGATCTGCTGTACCTGAAGCGGCCGAGCGGCTGGGACCCGGTCACCCGGAGCTGGCGCGACGACGCCTACGACCTGCCGGACCTTCCGCACGGCGAGCCGGTGCAGTGGCTCTGGCTGCTGCACGACGACTGCGCGCCCGAACCCGACGCGCTGGCCCAGCTGCTGCGCGTCGTGGAGAACGAGTACGAGCTCGGCCGTGACGACGTCGCCGTCGTCGGACCCAAACTCCGCGGCTGGTACGACCGCAGGCAACTGCTCGAGGTCGGCGTCTCCATCGCCAACTCCGGCCGCCGCTGGACCGGCCTGGACCGCCGCGAACAGGACCAGGGCCAGCACGACCAGGTACGGCCCGTCCTGTCGGTGTCCACCGCAGGCATGCTGATCCGCCGTGATGTCTTCGACCGGCTCGGCGGATTCGACCGGCACCTGCCCCTGATGCGCGACGACGTCGACCTGTGCTGGCGCGCGCACTCCGCCGGACTCCGCGTCCTGATCGCCCCCGACGCCGTGGTGCGGCACGCGGAGGCCGCCTCCCGCGAGCGCCGCGCCGTCGACTGCGTCGGCCGCACCTCCGCCTCCCCGCACAAGGTGGACAAGGCGGGCGCCGTCTACACGCTGCTCGTCAACGCCCGTACGGCCGCCCTGCCCTGGGTGCTGTTCCGGGTCGTCCTCGGCACCCTGCTGCGCACCCTCGCCTACCTCGTCGGCAAGGCCCCCGGACAGGCCGTCGACGAGATCCGCGGCCTCGTCGGCACCCTGCTGCGGCCCGAGCGGATCCTCGCCGGACGCCGCCACCGCGGCAGCCCGCAGACCGACAAGGACGAGATGCGGCCGCTGTTCCCGCCGCCCGGCGCGACCGTCCGGGTCACCGTGGAACAGGTCGCGAGCGGCCTCGTCGGCCGCTCCGACCCCGAAGCCGTCTCCGGCGCGGGACGGCACGGCAGCGCCGTGGAGTCCGGACCCGGCGGCGACGACGCCGACTTCCTCGAGATCGAGCAGTTCGCCCGCCTCAAGCGCATCGCCCGCAAGCCCGGCCCGGTGCTCTTCCTGGCGCTGCTGCTCGTCTCCCTCGCGGCCTGCCGCCAGCTCCTCGGCGGCGGCGCCCTCGCGGGCGGCGCGCTGCTCCCCGCACCCGCCGGAGCGGGCGACCTGTGGGCCCGCTACACCGACGTCTGGCACACCGTGGGCGCCGGCGGCACCGGCTCCGCACCGCCCTACCTGGCGATCGTCGCGGCCTTCTCCTCGCTGCTGCTCGGCTCCACCGGCCTCGCCGTCACGATCCTGCTGGTCTGCTCGGTACCGCTGGCCGGATTCACCGCCTACTTCGCCTCCCGTCCCCTTGTCGAGTCACGGCTGCTGCGCGCGTGGGCGGCCGTCGCCTACGCCTTCCTGCCCGCCGCGACCGGCGCCCTGGCCGGCGGCCGCATCGGCACCGCCGTACTCGCCATCCTGCTGCCGCTGATCGCCCGCGCGGGCGTCGCCGCGAGCGGCCTCACGAACGCGGAGGACGTCCGAGGCAGTTGGCGCGCCACCTGGGCGTACGCCCTGCTGCTCACCGTCACCACCGCGTTCACGCCGATCGTGTGGCCGATCGCCCTGGTTCTCGGCGTCGGCGTACTCGCCGTACGCAGAAGGGACATCCCGGCCTACGGACTGCGCTTCCTGGCCCAACTCGGCGCCCCGCTGCTGGTCCTGGCCCCGTGGTCGCTGTCCCTGCTCCCCTTCGGCTTCTTCCGGGAAGCGGGCCTGGAGTACGGCGCCTCCGCCGCCTCCGCCCTCGACCTGCTCGGCGCGAGCCCGGGCGGCCCCGGCACCGTCGGCGGCCCGCTGCTCATCGGCCTGGTGCTCGCCGCGCTCGCGGCCCTGCTCCGCTCCGAGCGCCGCACACCGATCCTCGCCGCGTGGGCGGCCGCCCTGGTGGGCCTCGTCTTCGCGGTCCTGTCCAACAGCTCCGCCTGGGCCGGCCCCGCGACCCTCGTCTACGGCATCGCCGTCCTGGCCGCCGCCACGCTCGGCGCGGACGGGGCCCGTTCCCGGGTGGCCGAGCAGAGCTTCGGCTGGCGCCAGCCGGTCGCCGCGCTGATCGCCCTCGCCTGCGCCGTCGGCCCGCTGATCGCCGCCGCCGGCTGGATGATCCGCGGCGCCGACGATCCCGTGGCGCGGCGCGACCCCATCCAGGTGCCCGCGTTCGTCGCCGAGGAGAGCGGTACCCGCGACCAGGCCCGCACCCTCGTCCTCGACAGCGACTCCCCGGACCGGGTCGGCTATGTCCTGGTCCGCGGCTCCGGCGCCCGCATGGGCGACGCGGAGATCGCCCCGGTGGACGGGGAGAACGCGCCGCTCGGCAAGGTCGTCGCCAACCTCGTCGCCGGTTCCGGCGCCGACCAGGCGGACCAGCTCGGCGGCTTCGCCGTCCGCTACGTCCTCGTCCATCCCGGAGCGCCCCGCGAGGTCACCCGCGTCCTGGACGCCACCCCGGCCTGTCCCGGCTCAGCCAGCAGGCGGGCGGCGCGCTGTGGCGGGTGGACCGCCAGGTCTCCCGCGCGAGCATCGTCCCCGCCAAGGACGGCGACGGCGAGGCCGTGCCCGTGGCGGCGGGTCCGGTCGAGATCCACACCAAGATCCCGAACGGCGCCGAGGGCCGCGTCCTGCGCCTCGCCGACACCGCCGCCGAGGGCTGGACCGCCACCCTCGACGGCAAGCCGCTGACCCGCACCACGGTCGACGACTGGGCCCAGGGCTTCGAACTCCCCGCCACCGGCGGCGCCCTGGACGTCACCTACGACGAACCGGTCACCCACACCGCCTGGCTGTGGGCCCAGGGCCTGCTCGCCGTCGTCCTCGTCGTCATGGCCCTGCCCGGCCGGCGCCGCGACGTCGACGACGACCTGCCCGAGGAACCGGCCGTCCCCGCCGAGGCCCTGGCCGGCGACGGCCGCCGCGCCCGCCGCCTGCGCGCCCAGGCCGAAGCCGAAGCCGAGGCGGAAGCGGAAGCGGAGGTGGAGGCCGTGGAGGCGGAGTCCGCCGAAGAGCCGGTCGCCGACGAGGACTTCCCCGAGCCGCCTTCCGCCCCGGTGCCGCAGCAGGCCGACTACGGCGACTGGGACACATCGGGCCAGTACCCGAACACCTACCCGGACGAGCAGTACCAGCAGCAGTACGCCACGGACGCCTACGGGCAGCCCTACCAGGCGGAGGGCTACCCCCAGAGCGGGAGTACGACCCGTACGCGTACGGCAACCAGCAGACGCCGTACGACCAGGGCTACCCGCAGGGCTACGACCAGACCTACACACAGGGCTACGACACGTCGTACGACCCCCAAGGCACGGGCAGTGAGCGTCCCGACGGGAGCCAGCAGTGAACCGCACCACCCTGTCCCTGATCGCGGGCGTGACCGCGCTCGCCGCCGTCACCGGTTTCGCCGTGGTGTCCACACCGGACGCCAAGGCCACGGACGGGACGGCGAAGTCGGCGGCCCGCCTTCCCGTGGAGCGCACCAGCCTGGCCTGCCCGCAGCCCAGCACCTCCGACCTGGCCGAGACGACGTACACCTCCTTCACACCGGTCACCGAGGGCACGGTGAACGAGGGCCGGGCCGCACTCCGGCCGGCCACCGTCCAGCAGCAGGGCGAGGAGGAGGCCGGGACCGGCGAGGGCGACGAGAGCGAGGAGAGCGGCGAGAGCGAGGAGAGCGGCGAGGACGCCAAGGGGAGAAGTCCGAGAAGCCCGTGCTGGAGCCGAAGGAGCCCGGCAAGCCGGTCACCGGCGACGCGACCGGCGGCGAGTCGCCCGCCCTCCTCGGCACCGCGGAGGGCCGCTTCGCCCCGGCTGGACCGTGCAGCAGACGACCACGGTCACCGCGGGCACGGGCCGGGGCATGCAGGGCGTCACCTGCACGGCACCGGACACGGAGTTCTGGTTCCCCGGCATCAGCACCGGCGACGGCCGCACCGACTACGTCCATCTGACCAACCCCGACGACTCGGCGGCGGTGGTGGACATCGAGCTCTTCGGTAAGGACGGCGCCCTCGAGACGACGGTGGGGGAGGGCATCACGGTCCAGCCGCACTCCGGGGAGCCGGTCCTCCTGTCGACGCTCACCGACGAGAAGCAGACCGACGTGACCGCGCACGTGGTGGTGCGCAGCGGCCGGATCGGCGCCGCCGTCCAGGCCCTGGACGACCAGCTGGGCGGCGACTGGCTGACCGCGTCGGCCGACCCGTCGGGCAACCTGGTGCTGCCCGGCATTCCGAAGGACGCCACCGCCGTACGCCTGGTCGCCTTCACCCCCGGTGACGCGGACGTCGACCTGAAGGTGCGCCTCGCCTCCCCGTCCGGCCTGATCACGCCGGCCGGTCACGACACCCTCCATGTGAAGGGCGGCAGGACGACCGCCGTCGACCTGGAGGACATCACGCGCGGCGAGGCGGGCTCCCTGGTCCTGACGGCGGGGGACGCCTCCGTCCCGGTCGTGGCGGCCGCGCGGGTGCTGCGCGGCAAGGAAGGCAGCCAGGAGTCGGCGTTCGTCCCGGCGGCACGGCAGGTCGGTACGCGGGCGACGTCCGTCGACAACACCGCCGAGGGCACGACGCTCGCGGTGACGGCGCCCGAGGGAACGGCGAAGATCAAGGTCACGGCGTCGGCGGGCACGGAGGGCGGTACGCCGGCCTCGAAGACGTACACGATCAAGGCGGGCACGACCCAGCACATCGAGTTCCCCGCCCCGGCGGACGCGAAGGGCACCTACGCCCTCACGGTGGAACCCGAGTCCACCACCCCGGTCTACGCCTCCCGCACCCTGTCCGCGACGGACTCCGGCGTCCCGTTCTTCACGATCCAGCCCCTGCCGGACGACCGGGGAATGGTCGCGGTCCCCAACTCCGACGAAGACCTCTCCATCCTCCAGAAGTAGCCCCCACAACAACGGAGGCGGGCCCCCGCCCACCTCCGCCCTCCACTACCGACACCTCCGTTCCCGCAGGCAGTCGTGCCACTGGGACAGCGTCCCCACCCCCTCCGGCCCCGCGCGGGCGGTCACGCCTCTGCCCTCCACGGCCAGCCGCCTCCGCTGGCCGCGGTCGGCCGCCTCCGCACTCCGCGGGCAGTCGTGCCGCTGGGGCGGCGTCCCCACCCCCTCCGGCTCCCTCCCACCCCGCGCGGGCAGCCGCTGCCGCCAGCCGCGGGCAGTCTCCGCCGCTCTCCGCGGGCAGCCACCTCCGCCAGCCGCGGGCAGTCTCCGCCGCTCTCCGCGGGCAGCCACCTCCGCCAGCCGCGGGCAGTCTCCGCCGCCCTCCGCGGGCAGTCGTGCCGCTGGGGCGGCACGGGTGGGCGCGACGGCACCCCGTCGGCGCCGGGCTGCGCGAACACCCCCGGCCCACGCCAACGCCGAGGCACCTCATAAGCGCGCCGGCACCGGCGGCCCCACACCAACGCCGGGGCACCCTGCACGCGCGGCGGCACCGGCAACCCCACCCCGACAACACACAGCGCACCTCACAAGCGAACGCAGACGACCGCCCCCGGGTCAGTCCTCCCCGTACCGCGGATCCACAGTCTCCGGCGTAAGCCCCAGCAACTCCGCCACCTGCTCGACGACCACCTCATGCACCAGCGCCGCCCGCTCGTCCCGCCCCTTCGTACGAATCTCCACCGGCCGCCGGTACACCACCACCCGAGCCACCCGCCCCTCACGAGCCGCCACGGTCCCCCCAGCGGCACTGCCTCATCACTCCACGCCGCCAACGCCGCCCCATCCAGCCGCGGCACATCCAGCACCAGGAAGTCGATGTCCGCCAACTGCGGCCACCGCCGCTCCAACCGCTCCACGGAGTCCTGCACAAGATCCGCGAACGTCTCCGCCCTGCTCGCCGCCAACGGCACCTGGGGCGGGGCGACAGGGCCACGCATGCCCCGGCCATGGCGGTCACGACGTCGGGGCCCGGGGCCGGATCCGGGGGCACGGGGCGTCACAGGGCTGTCCATCACCGCGAAGCGTAGTCGCCGCGTCGCCACCCCGCCCGATCCCCACACCCCTTCCGGCCGACCCGCACGGCATGTCACAACATGACCATTCCAGCCAAGGTTGGGCTCGATTACGTATCTCCGCGAGACCGATGATCTCAAGGCAATTGACGGTTTTTGTACCAACTGGTGACCGAAATCAGAACCAGTCGGCCGCTCGACGGTCACGTCGAGGCAGGTCAGCAAGGTGCGCACACAGGGGCATGTGGGGTTTTTCGCCCCGCGACACGGTGGAGTGACGTGATGGGGAGTCGTCGCGGCCCGCTCAAGAGTGCGGTACCGTCCAACATCGTGAGCCCTGTACGTCGCTGTTCGCGCACCGCCTGCGGCCGTCCCGCCGTCGCGACGCTGACGTACGTCTACGCCGACTCGACCGCGGTCCTCGGCCCGCTCGCCACCTACGCCGAACCCCACTGCTACGACCTGTGCGCCGAGCACTCCGAGCGCCTCACCGCCCCGCGCGGCTGGGAGGTCGTCCGCCTGCTCGACGGTTCGGCACCGGCCCAGCCCAGCGGCGACGACCTGGAAGCGCTTGCGAACGCGGTGCGCGAGGCAGCCCGCCCCCAGGAGCGCGCGGCCGGAGCCGCCGGCGGTTCCCGCGCGGCGGACCCCATGGAGGTCGCCCGCCGCGGCCACCTGCGGGTACTCCGCTCCCCGGACAACTGAGCCGCGGCGAGCCTTCTCTTCACAGCTCAAGCGCCACATAAACCCCCGCACACCCATTGACGCCCGCTTGTCGCGGACACGACCATTCCTGGAAACGCGGCGAGAAATCGCTTTCGCATGGCGGAATCCGGGAGGCGCCCGTGTACGTCCAGGAACTGGAACCCGTCGCCGGCTCGCTCGGCCTCTCCGCCCTGGTGGCGGCCCTTCCCCTGCTGATCGTCCTGGTCCTGCTCGGCGGCGTCCGGATGAAGGCGCACCTCGCGGGACTGACCGGCCTGCTGGCGGCCGTACTGGTGGCCTGTCTGGCGTACGGGATGCCGCTGGACCAGACGCTCTCCAGCGGAGTCCAGGGCGCCGTCTTCGGCATCTTCCCCATCATGTGGATCGTCATCAACGCCCTGTGGGTCTACCGCATGACCGTCCGCACCCGGCACTTCGACATCCTCCGCCGCTCCTTCGGCCGGCTCTCCGACGACCCCCGCATCCAGGCCCTCGTCATCGCCTTCTGCTTCGGCGCCCTGCTGGAGGCCCTCGCCGGGTTCGGCGCCCCGTCGCGATCTCCGCCGTGATGCTGGTCGCCCTCGGCTTCGACCCCGTGCGCGCCGCCGTCGTCGCGCTCGTCGCCAACACCGCCCCGGTCGCGTTCGGCGCGATGGGCACCCCGGTCGTCACCCTCGCCCAGGTCACCGGCCTGCCGCTGGACTCCGTGGCGTCGGTGGTCGGCCGCCAGACCCCGCTGCTCGCCCTCGTCGTACCGCTCGTCCTCGTCTGGCTGGTGGACGGACGCCGCGGTCTGCGCGAGACCTGGATCCCCGCACTGGCCTGCGGAGTCGCCTTCGCCGTGGCCCAGTTCGCCGCCTCCAACTACGTCTCCGCGCAGCTCGCCGACATCGGCGCCGCCCTGGCCGGCGCGGGCGCCCTGGTCGCCGTACCGCGTGCGCGGGTGCCCGCCACCGAGGCCGTACGGACCTCCGTGCTGACCGGCGCGCGCAGCGAGGAACTCGACGAGGAGGACCCGCGCGGAGAGGTGGTACGCGCCTACGCCCCGTACGCGCTGATCGTGGTGATCTTCTCCATCGCCCAGATCCCGGCGGTGAAGGACTGGCTGGCCGGTGCCACCCGGACGTTCGACTGGCCCTTCCTGGACGTCGCGAACCCGGACGGCGACCCCGTCGGCGGCAACGTGTTCAGCTGGCCGATCGTCTCCACCGGCGGCACGCTCGTCCTGATCGCCGGAGTCCTCACGGCCGCCGTGATCGGGGTGCACGCGCGCGTGGCGGTCAAGGAGTGGCTGGCGACGGTGTACGAACTGCGGTTCGCGATCCTCACGGTGACGTCAGTCCTGGCCCTCGCCTACGTCATGAACCTCTCCGGCCAGGCGGCCACGATCGGTCATTTCGTCGCCGCCGCCGGAGCCGGACTCGCCTTTCTCTCACCCGTGCTGGGCTGGTTCGGCGTCGCCGTCTCCGGTTCGGACACCTCCTCCAACGCCCTCTTCGGCGCCCTCCAGGTCACCGCCGCCCAGCAGTCCGGGCTCTCGCCCGAACTGCTCGCCGCCGCCAACAGCTCCGGCGGTGTCCTCGGCAAGATGATCTCGCCGCAGAACCTCACCATCGCCTGCGCGGCCGTCGGCCTGGCCGGCCGCGAGGGCGACCTGCTGCGCAAGGTGCTGCCCTGGAGCCTCGGTCTGCTGCTCGTGATGTGCCTGATCGTGGTGGGCCAGAGCACGGCGGCGCTCGGCTGGATGCTGCCCTGAGCCTCCCGACGTCCGCGCCGGGCGCTACGGGTAGTTTGTGGTGACCGACGGGACTTGTGGAAAGGCTGGCCGTGGCTGCTGATCTGTCGCAGATCGTGAAGGCGTACGACGTGCGCGGAGTCGTCCCCGACCAGTGGGACGAGCCGCTGGCCGAACTGTTCGGCGCCGCCTTCGTCCGGGTGACCGGCGCGAGCGCCGTCGTCACCGGCCACGACATGCGGCCGTCGTCCCCCGGCCTGTCGGGCGCCTTCGCACGCGGGGCCGCGGCCCAGGGCGCCGACGTCACCGAGATCGGGCTGTGCTCCACGGACCAGCTCTACTACGCCTCCGGCGCACTGGACATCCCCGGCGCGATGTTCACCGCCTCGCACAACCCCGCGCGGTACAACGGCATCAAGCTCTGCCGCGCGGGCGCCGCACCGGTCGGCCAGGACACCGGCCTGGCGGAGATCCGGGAACTCGTCGAGCGGTGGAGCGAGTCGGGCGCCCCCGAGCGGGCGGCCGGCGCGCCGGGAACGATCACCCGGCGCGACACGTTGGAGGACTACGCGGCGTACCTGCGCTCGCTCGTCGACCTGACCTCCGTCCGCCCCCTGAAAGTCGTCGTCGACGCGGGCAACGGCATGGGCGGGCACACCGTCCCGACGGTCTTCGCCGGTCTGCCGCTCACCCTCGTCCCGATGTACTTCGAGCTCGACGGCACCTTCCCCAACCACGAGGCCAACCCCCTCGACCCGGCCAACCTCGTCGATCTGCGCAAGCGGGTCCGTGAGGAGGACGCCGACCTCGGCCTCGCCTTCGACGGCGACGCCGACCGCTGCTTCGTCGTCGACGAGCGGGGCGAGCCGGTCTCCCCGTCCGCGATCACCGCCCTGGTCGCCGCGCGCGAGCTCGCCCGCAACGGCGGCAAGGGCACGATCATCCACAACCTGATCACGTCCTGGTCGGTCCCCGAGGTCGTACGCGAGCACGGCGGCACCCCCGAGCGCACCCGCGTCGGCCACTCCTTCATCAAGGCCGAGATGGCCAGGACCGGCGCGATCTTCGGCGGGGAGCACTCCGCGCACTACTACTTCCGCGAGTTCTGGAACGCCGATACGGGCATGCTGGCCGCCCTGCACGTCCTCGCCGCCCTCGGCGGGCAGCAGGGCTCACTGTCCGCCCTGGTCGCCCAGTACGACCGCTACACGGGCTCCGGCGAGATCAACTCCACCGTCGACGACCAGACCGCCCGCCTCGCCGCGATCAGGGCGGCGTACGAGGGCCGCGACGGCATCACCCTCGACGACCTGGACGGCCTCACGGTCACCTCCGCCGACTGGTGGTTCAACGTCCGCCCCTCCAACACGGAACCCCTCCTCCGCCTCAACGCGGAAGCCCGCGACGAACCCACCATGACCAAGATCCGAGACGAGGCCCTGACCCTCATCAGATCCTGACCCCGACCCGGCGACCGACGCCTCCACGCCGCTGCGCCAGCGTCCCCACCCACCCCGCGCGGGCGTTCGCACATCCGCCAACTGCGGTCGACCGCCCCCACTCTCCGCGGGCAGTCGTGCCGCTGGGGTGGCGTCCCCACCCCCTGGTTCCACCCGCCCCGCGCGGGCGGTCGCGCGTCCGCCAGCCGCGGCCGGCCGCCTCCGCTCTCCTGCGGCCGCACGCCTGCGCTCTCCGCGGGCAGTCGTGCTGCTGGGGTGGCGTCCCACCCCCTCGGGTTCCTTCCCGCCTTGCGCGGGCAGCCGCCTCCGCCAGCGGTGGCCGCACGCCTTCGCTCCCCGCGGGCAGTCGTGCCGCTGGGGCGGCACGGGTGGGCGCGACGGCACCCCGTTGGCGCCGGGCTGCGCGAACACCCCCGGTCCACCCCGACGCGACGGCACCCGGCGAGCCCCGGGCCGTGCCAACACCCCATGCCGACTCCAGCGCGGCGTACCCGTAAACACAACCGGGCCGCACGGCCCACCCCACCGGCGGTACCCTGACCAGCACATCCACCCAGCGAAGGGATCCCACCCCCATGCCTCTCGAAGCCGGCCTCCTGGAGATCCTCGCCTGCCCGGCCTGCCACTCCCCCTCAAGGAGCAGGACACGGAACTGACCTGCACCAGCCAGACCTGCGGCCTGGCCTACCCCGTCCGCGACGGCATCCCCGTACTCCTCGTCGACGAGGCCCGCCGCCCGGCGTAACCGCATATTCGCGCAACCGCGCAACCGCGCAACCGCGCAACCGCGCAACCGCGCAACCGCGCAACCGCGCAACCCCGCAACCCCGCCCGCGCACCGCGACGACGCCCCGCCGATCGAAGAATCGGAGATCGGAGCCTGCCGCCCATGCTCGACGAATCGCTGCTCGACTCACCGGACGGCCTCGCCGAGGCCGACCGCCGAGCCCTCCTCCGCGGTGCCGCGGAAGCCGGTGCCCGCGTCCGCACCGCCGCACGGTACGCCGCCGAGGCCGGCGTCAACGGCCTCAAGCCCGACGGCCGCCCCCGCGCCGTACTCATCGCGGGCCCCGGCGCCGCCGCCACCCAGACCGCCGACCTCCTCGGCACCCTGGCCGGCGCCGGCAGCCCCGTCACCCGCCTCGCGCCCACCGGCGTCGCCCCCGCAGCAGGCGCCCTGCGCTGGGAACTGCCGGGCTGGGCCGGCTCCGTGGACCTGCTCCTCATCGCCACCCCCGACGGCACCGAACCGGGCCTGTCCCTGCTCTCCGAGCAGGCGTACCGCCGCGGCTGCACCGTCGTCGCCGTGGCCCCCGCCCGCACCCCCTCGCCGACGCCGTAGCCGGCTCCCACGGCCTGTTCGTCCCCATGGCCACCGCGCCCTACGACCAGGACGAACCCCTCGCCGCCTCCGCGCCCGGCGTCCTGTGGGCCCTGCTCACCCCGCTGCTCGCGCTCCTGGACCGCACCGGCCTGCTCACCGCCCCGCCGGACGCCCTGCAGAAGATCGCCGACCGCCTCGACACGATCGCCGAACGCTGCGGGCCGGCCATCGCGACGTACAGCAACCCCGCCAAGACCCTGGCCGCCGAACTCGCCGACGCGCTGCCCGTCGTATGGACCGAGGGCGTCTCCGCGGGCCCGGCGGGCCGCCGGTTCGCTGCCGCGCTCGCCGAACTGTCCGGCACCCCCGCCGTCGTAGCCGAACTCCCCGAGGCGCTCGCCGCGCACAGCGCCCTGCTGGCCGGCCGGCTCGCCGCCGGCGCGGACCCGGACGACTTCTTCCGCGACCGCGTCGCCGAGAAACCCGCGATGCACGCGCGTGTGGTGCTGCTCCGCGACCGCCCCCTCGACGGCCTCACCGCGGCCACCGCCGCCCGCGAACTCGCCCTCACCCACGACACACCGATCAGCGAGCTGGAGCCGGAGGCGGGCGGCGAACTGGAGACCCTCGCGGAACTGATCGCCGTCACGGATTTCGCCGCCGTTTACCTGGCGCTCGCCTCCAGAGCCTGATCATGCACGGAACCCCTGACCCGCCCCCCACCGAGACGCACGAAGCACACGCACGAAGCACACGCACGAAGCACGACGCGCGACACCCGTACGCCCCGCAGCACGCGTACGACCGACCCGCACCACCCCGCGCGCCCGCACGAGAACCGGCAGAAGGACGCAGAGAACCCCATGGACCGCCTCGACAACACCATCCGCCCCTACGCCTGGGGTTCCACCACCGCCATCCCGCGGCTGCTCGGCACCGAGCCGACCGGCGAGCCGCAGGCGGAGATGTGGATGGGCGCCCACCCCGGCGCGCCCTCGCGCACCGGCCGGGGCACGCTCGTCGAGGTCATCGACGCCGACCCCGAGAAGGAACTCGGCGCGGACGCGGTCGCCAAGTTCGGCCCCCGCCTGCCCTTCCTCCTCAAGCTCCTCGCCGCCGGAGCCCCGCTCTCCCTCCAGGTCCACCCCGACCTGACACAGGCCAGGGAGGGCTACGAGGACGAGGAGCGCCGCGGCGTCCCGGTGACGGCCCCGCACCGCAACTACAGGGACGCCAACCACAAGCCCGAACTGGTCTGCGCCGTCACCGAGTTCGACGGCCTGTGCGGCTTCCGCGACCCGCTGCGCGCCGCCGAACTCCTCGACGGCCTCGGCGTCGACTCCCTGAAGCCGTACGTCGACCTGCTGCACGCCCACCCCGAAGAAGCGGCGCTGCGCGAGGTCCTCACCGCGGTCCTCACCGCCGACCCCGACGAGATGGCCCGTACCGTCACGGAGACGGCCGCCGCCTGCGACCGCCTCGGCGGCGACTACGCCCCGTACGCCGACATCGCCCACCACTACCCGGGCGACCCCGGCGTCATCGCCGCGATGCTCCTCAACCACGTACGGCTCCAGCCAGGCGAGGCCCTCTTCCTCGGCGCCGGCGTCCCGCACGCCTACCTCGACGGCCTCGGCGTCGAGATCATGTCCAACTCGGACAACGTCCTGCGCTGCGGCCTGACCCCCAAGCACGTCGACGTCCCCGAACTCCTGCGCATCGTCCGCTTCGAGTCCCGCGACGCGGGCGTACTGCGCCCGGAGGCCGGCCCGGACGGCGAGGAGGTCTACGAGACCCCCATCGACGAGTTCCGGCTCTCCCGCTACGTCCTCCCCGAGGGCGGCGCCACCCGCGACCTCACCCTGGCCACCCCGCAGATCCTGCTCTGCACCGCGGGTGCCGTACGCGCGGGCGAGCACGAACTGACCCCGGGTACGTCCGTGTTCGTCCCCGCGGGAGAGAAGGCCGAAGTGTCCGGTACCGGAACGCTGTTCAGGTCCACCGTCGTCGTCTGACCACCCGTGACGGCCATCTGACACCCCGTCGCCGAACGGGCTGCAACAATGTCCCACCGTCAAAGGACGGGCAAAGTCCCGGGCGGCGTCCACAGACGCCTGCCCGGGCCCCACACGGCGTACGAAGGGACAACGCGAACACATGAGCGCGTCAGGCGGCACCAAGGCGATCGTGGCGGCACTCGGGGCCAATCTCGCGATCGCGGTAGCGAAGTTCGTGGCGTTCCTCTTCAGTGGGTCCTCGTCGATGCTCGCCGAGTCCGTCCACTCGCTCGCCGACTCCGGCAACCAGGCCCTGCTGCTGGTCGGCGGCAAGAGGGCGCAACGCCAGGCCACCCCGCAGCACCCCTTCGGCTACGGGCGCGAGCGCTACATCTACGCCTTCCTCGTCTCCATCGTGCTGTTCTCGGTCGGCGGCATGTTCGCCATCTACGAGGGCTACGAGAAGATCAAAAACCCGCACGACATCGAGCACTGGTACTGGCCGGTCGGCGTCCTCGTGTTCGCGATCATCGCCGAGAGCTTCTCCTTCCGCACCGCCATCAAGGAGTCCAACCCCCTGCGCGGGCAGCACTCCTGGAAGGAGTTCGTGCGCCGCGCCAAGGCGCCCGAGCTGCCGGTCGTCCTCCTGGAGGACCTCGGCGCGCTCGTCGGCCTGGTCCTCGCCCTCGGCGGTGTCGGCCTCGCCCTGGCCACCGGTGACAGCGTCTGGGACGGCATCGGCACCCTCTGCATCGGCGTCCTCCTCATCCTGATCGCCCTGGTCCTCGCCGTCGAGACGAAGTCGCTGCTCCTCGGCGAGGCCGCGGGCCCGGAGGAGACCCGCAAGATCGAGGCCGCCGTCGTCGACGGTGACACCGTCCCCCGCATCATCCACATGCGCACCCTCCACATCGGCCCCGAGGAACTGCTGGTCGCCGCGAAGATCGCTGTCCGGCACGACGACACGGCCACCGAGATCGCCGCCGCCATCGACGCCGCCGAGGCCCGCATCCGCGAGGCCGTCCCGATCGCGCGGGTGATCTACCTCGAGCCCGACATCTACAGCGAGACCGAAGCCGCCAAGGGCGCCGACTCCGAGGCCACCCCGGCGGCCCCACCACCCAGGACGCCGGCCACTGACCCCCACGGGTCACCGGGCCCCGCCGAACGTCCGGCGGGGCCCTCGCCGTCACCGGCCCAGAACGGCCTGATGTGTACGCGGCCGGACTGGGGACGGCCGGGCCCGGCGGTGTAGCTTGGGACGGAGCCAGACGTCGCTGCTGATGGCGGTCGGGCGGTCCCACCGGGACCGGCCGAGGGAGAGAGGGCCTCCGACGGACTGTGCTGCGCGCACGCGGGCATGCCTGTGTCCTCCTCAGGGCACCCCTGTGTCCGCCGCCGCGCAGACCAGCCGTACCCACCTCGACCCACACCCCCGAGGAGCAGCTCCCCATGACGACTGTCGACACCCGACAGGACTTCAAGGTCGCCGACCTCTCCCTGGCCGCGTTCGGCCGCAAGGAGATCACCCTCGCCGAGCACGAGATGCCCGGCCTGATGACGATCCGCAAGGAGTACGCCGAGGCCCAGCCGCTGGCCGGCGCCCGGGTCACCGGCTCCCTGCACATGACCGTGCAGACCGCCGTCCTGATCGAGACCCTGGTCGCCCTGGGCGCCGAGGTCCGCTGGGCGTCCTGCAACATCTTCTCCACCCAGGACCACGCGGCCGCCGCCATCGCGGTCGGCCCGAACGGCACCCCGGACAACCCGCAGGGTGTCCCGGTCTTCGCCTGGAAGGGCGAGACCCTCGAGGAGTACTGGTGGTGCACGGAGCAGGCGCTGACCTGGCCGAACACCCCCACCGGCGGCCCCAACATGATTCTGGACGACGGTGGTGACGCCACCCTCCTCGTCCACAAGGGCGTCGAGTACGAGAAGGACGGCAAGGTCCCCTCCGTGGACACCGCCGAGTCCGACGAGCACCGCGTCATCCTCGAACTCCTCACCCGCACGGTCGGCGAGAGCCCGCAGAAGTGGACCCAGCTGGCGTCCGAGATCCGCGGCGTCACCGAGGAGACCACAACCGGCGTCCACCGCCTGTACGAGATGCACCGCGACGGCACCCTCCTGTTCCCGGCGATCAACGTCAACGACGCGGTCACCAAGTCGAAGTTCGACAACAAGTACGGCTGCCGCCACTCCCTGATCGACGGCATCAACCGCGCCACCGACGTCCTCATCGGCGGCAAGACGGCCGTCGTCTGCGGCTACGGCGACGTGGGCAAGGGCTGCGCGGAGTCCCTGCGCGGCCAGGGCGCCCGCGTGATCATCACCGAGATCGACCCGATCTGCGCCCTTCAGGCGGCCATGGACGGGTACCAGGTCACCACGCTGGACGAGGTCGTCGACACGGCCGACATCTTCGTCACCACGACCGGCAACAAGGACATCATCATGGCCTCGGACATGGCCAAGATGAAGCACCAGGCCATCGTCGGCAACATCGGCCACTTCGACAACGAGATCGACATGGCCGGCCTGGCCAAGACCCCCGGCATCGTCAAGGACGAGGTCAAGCCGCAGGTCCACACCTGGACGTACCCCGACGGCAAGGTCCTCATCCTCCTCTCCGAGGGCCGCCTGCTGAACCTGGGCAACGCCACCGGCCACCCGTCGTTCGTGATGTCCAACTCCTTCGCGGACCAGACCCTGGCCCAGATCGAGCTGTTCACCAAGCCCGACGAGTACCCGACCGGCGTCTACGTGCTGCCCAAGCACCTCGACGAGAAGGTCGCCCGCCTCCACCTCGACGCGCTCGGCGTGAAGCTGACGACGCTCCGCCCCGAGCAGGCCGAGTACATCGGCGTACAGGTCGAGGGCCCGTTCAAGTCGGACCACTACCGCTACTGAGCCCCGCTCCCGCCGGGGAAAGCGTCCGGGCACCGGACGCGCTCCCCGGCAGCAGGTCCACCGAGGCAGGCCCCCGCACCCCGTGCCGGGGGCCTGCCCCTGCAGGACCGGAGACCGGCCCAGCCCGTCACGAGCCAGGACCCCCATGCCCCGCGGCCGCTATTCGCTCCACGATCCGCACGATCACACCCCTCGCCGAAGAACACTTCCACTGCGCCCCCGGCCCGTCCGGCTGGCGCTACGTCTCCCAGCTCACCGCCCCGTCCGGCGATCACCTGGGCTCGGTCGACCTCGCCCTCGACGAACTCGGCCGCCCCATCCGTCTGGAACTGCACGCCGCGAGCTGGCAGGTCCGCGGCGCCGCCCTCGACGGCGTCACCTGGGTCCGTACGGACCCCACCGGGACCCACGCCACCGAAGGCAATGTGCGCGCCCACGCCTTCACCGGCTCGTCCCCCGCCTTCCTCGTCGCCACCGCCCGGCTCCTGCGCCTCACCCCCTCCGCCGCGGCCACCCGCGTACGCCTCGTCGCCTTCACGGACCCGGTCCTCGCCCCCCGCACCCTGGACCAGTCCTGGGTGCTGGTGAAAAGCGAAGCACACCCCACTGACAACGGCCCCCTGGCCGTGGACGAATACCAGGTCACAGCCCTGGACACCGGCGAGCAGCGCTCCGTGCACCTCGCCGGCGACGTGGTTCTCGCGGCCCCCGGCATCGAGCTGGAGGACCTCGAATCACCCCCGTCGGTCCTCGGCTGACGGGGACGCCGCCCGAAGCCGGTCACGCCGGTGGCGCGAAACCCGTCGAAGGCCGGCCACCCGGTCCGTCCTGCGGCGGGGAAGCCTGCTCCCCGCCCGCACCCGCCACCGGAGGGACACCCGCACCGGCCCCCGGAGGGACAACGGGCCGCACATCGGGCGCGACAGCGGCAGCGGCAGCGGGATGCGCCGGCGGCCCATAGGCACCCGGCGACCCGGCCGTACCGCCCGCACCGGGCACCGGCCCACCGCTCCCGGCCTGCGCAGGACCGAACGCCCGCCGCGCCTCCCGGACCTGCCGCTCCTGCAGCACCGCCGCGAGATACGCCGCGGGCGGCACCCCCGGCGGCACCGGGGTCCCCGTGCGATCCGCCAGATCCGCGGCCAGCCGCCCCGCCATCGACCAGGCGACCTGCGGATCCAGCTGTCCCATCCGTGTCAGGTACTGCCGTACGGCGAGCCACAGCGCATCGGGCACCGCCGACAGATCCAGCCCCGCGAAACGGCCGGACAGCCACGGCGGAGGCGGCGGCACGAAACCCGCCTGTCCGACCGGCACCCGCTCCCGCACGACCAGGGTCCCCGCGAAAACATCCCCGAGCCGCCGCCCGCGCGCCGACACCAGAGAGGCGATACAGGCCACCACGCCGAACGTCATCAGGATCTCGATCACCGCGATCAGGCCGCGCACCAGCGCGTGCCGGAACCGGATCGGCCCCCGTCGTCCCGCACCACCCGCAACCCGCACGCCATCTTCCCGAGCGACCGCCCATGGCTGAGCGTCTCGACCAGAATCGGCCCGCCCACCAGCACGAGAACGAACACCGCGATCGAGATCGCGGTCTGCGCCGCCTCGTCCAGCGAGGCCGTGGCAGCCACCAGAGCGAGGGTCACCGCGACATAGACGGCCACGGCGGCCGCCAGATCGAGCAGCACGGCCAACGCCCTGCTGGGCAGCCTCGCGGGGCGCAGCTCCAACGCCACCGCCTCGCCCGTCACCAGCTCACTCACGCCCGCCGCCCTTCCCTGGCCTGCCCCGAACACCGCCAGTCTGCCAAGCTGATGGCACATCGCACCGTTGTACGACCAGCCGATCAAGCCGATCATCATTCCACCGGTCCGGCCGAGCGCCGACGAGCAGCCGAGGAGCAGGCACCCCGATGGACCTCGACGTCTTCGTCTCCGCCCACCGCGCGGAGTGGGACCGCCTCGACGCCCTCCTTCGCCGCCGGCGCCGGCTCACCGGTGCGGAGACCGACGAACTCGTCGTCCTCTACCAGCGCACCGCCACCCACCTCTCCCTGATCCAGTCGGCCGCCCCCGACCCGCAGCTCACCGGCCGGCTCAGCCGGCTGGTGGCCTGCGCGCGCGGCGCCGTGACGGGCGCCCGCCGCGCCTCCTGGCGTGACGTCACCCGTTTCCTGACGCACAGCTTCCCGGCCGCCGTCTACCGGTCCCGCCACTGGTGGGTGCCGACCGCACTCCTCTCCACGGCCGTGGCGGCACTGCTCGGCTGGTGGATAGGCACCCACCCGGACGTTCAGGCGTCCATAGCGGCCCCCGCCGAACTGCGCGAGCTCACCCGCCCCGGCGGCCAGTACGAGACGTACTACTCGAGCCACCCCGCGGCCTCCTTCGCCGCCCAGGTGTGGACGAACAACGCGTGGGCCGCGGCCCTCTGCCTGATCCTGGGCGTCTTCCTGGGCCTGCCGGTCCTCTGGATCCTCTTCCAGAACATGCTCAACCTGGGCGTCGGTTTCGGCCTGATGTCCTCCGCCGGCCGTCTCGACACCTTCCTCGGCCTCGTCCTGCCGCACGGCCTCCTGGAACTCACCGCGGTCTTCGTCGCGGCCGGCACCGGCCTCCGCCTCGGCTGGACCGTCATCGACCCGGGCCTCCGCACCCGCCGCGCGGCCCTGGCCGCCGAAGGCCGGGCGGCCCTCGCCATGGCGATCGGCCTCGCCCTGGTCCTCTTCATCTCCGGCGCCATCGAAGGCTTCGTCACCCCGTCGGGCCTGCCCACCTGGGCCCGCGTCACCATCGGGGTCATCGCCGAGCTGGCCTTCCTGGCCTACGTCTATGTCGTGGGCGGACGTGCGGCGCGCGACGGCGAGACCGGTGACCTGGACGCAGCCGAACGCAGCGCCGACGTGCCCATGGCCGCCTGATGTGCAAGGCAGCCGGCTGAGCTGCTGGTCTCCTGTTTGCCCCGCAGGAGCCGTTGACACGGTGGAAGCGGGGAGGTAGATTCGAACAGTTGCCTGGAGGCGGGTTCTCGCCCGCAAGGCGACCGTGAGTGTCTGTCAGCTTCTGATCGAAACGCAGATTTCGAAGAAGCACCCCCGATGAATCGGAAAACGAAGGCCGGTCAGTCCGCCCTGAAACTTCTGATAAAGTCGGAACCGCCGGAAAGGGAAACGCGAAAGCGAGAACCTGGAAAGCACCGAGGAAATCGGATCGGAGAGATCTGATAGAGTCGGAAACGCAAGACCGAAGGGAAGCGCCCGGAGGAAAGCCCGAGAGGGTGAGTACAAAGGAAGCGTCCGTTCCTTGAGAACTCAACAGCGTGCCAAAAGTCAACGCCAGATATGTTGATACCCCGTCCATCCGGTTTCGGATGGTCGAGGTTCCTTTGAAAAACACAGCGAGGACGCTGTGTGCGAGGGACTATTCCTCCTCTCGCACCGCTCTCGTGGTGTTCATCCCGATTACGGGAAAACATTCACGGAGAGTTTGATCCTGGCTCAGGACGAACGCTGGCGGCGTGCTTAACACATGCAAGTCGAACGATGAACCACTTCGGTGGGGATTAGTGGCGAACGGGTGAGTAACACGTGGGCAATCTGCCCTGCACTCTGGGACAAGCCCTGGAAACGGGGTCTAATACCGGATACTGACCCTCGCAGGCATCTGCGAGGTTCGAAAGCTCCGGCGGTGCAGGATGAGCCCGCGGCCTATCAGCTTGTTGGTGAGGTAATGGCTCACCAAGGCGACGACGGGTAGCCGGCCTGAGAGGGCGACCGGCCACACTGGGACTGAGACACGGCCCAGACTCCTACGGGAGGCAGCAGTGGGGAATATTGCACAATGGGCGAAAGCCTGATGCAGCGACGCCGCGTGAGGGATGACGGCCTTCGGGTTGTAAACCTCTTTCAGCAGGGAAGAAGCGAAAGTGACGGTACCTGCAGAAGAAGCGCCGGCTAACTACGTGCCAGCAGCCGCGGTAATACGTAGGGCGCGAGCGTTGTCCGGAATTATTGGGCGTAAAGAGCTCGTAGGCGGCTTGTCACGTCGGTTGTGAAAGCCCGGGGCTTAACCCCGGGTCTGCAGTCGATACGGGCAGGCTAGAGTTCGGTAGGGGAGATCGGAATTCCTGGTGTAGCGGTGAAATGCGCAGATATCAGGAGGAACACCGGTGGCGAAGGCGGATCTCTGGGCCGATACTGACGCTGAGGAGCGAAAGCGTGGGGAGCGAACAGGATTAGATACCCTGGTAGTCCACGCCGTAAACGGTGGGCACTAGGTGTGGGCGACATTCCACGTCGTCCGTGCCGCAGCTAACGCATTAAGTGCCCCGCCTGGGGAGTACGGCCGCAAGGCTAAAACTCAAAGGAATTGACGGGGCCCGCACAAGCGGCGGAGCATGTGGCTTAATTCGACGCAACGCGAAGAACCTTACCAAGGCTTGACATACACCGGAAACGTCTGGAGACAGGCGCCCCTTGTGGTCGGTGTACAGGTGGTGCATGGCTGTCGTCAGCTCGTGTCGTGAGATGTTGGGTTAAGTCCCGCAACGAGCGCAACCCTTGTCCCGTGTTGCCAGCAGGCCCTTGTGGTGCTGGGGACTCACGGGAGACCGCCGGGGTCAACTCGGAGGAAGGTGGGGACGACGTCAAGTCATCATGCCCCTTATGTCTTGGGCTGCACACGTGCTACAATGGCCGGTACAATGAGCTGCGATACCGTGAGGTGGAGCGAATCTCAAAAGCCGGTCTCAGTTCGGATTGGGGTCTGCAACTCGACCCCATGAAGTCGGAGTCGCTAGTAATCGCAGATCAGCATTGCTGCGGTGAATACGTTCCCGGGCCTTGTACACACCGCCCGTCACGTCACGAAAGTCGGTAACACCCGAAGCCGGTGGCCCAACCCCTTGTGGGAGGGAGCTGTCGAAGGTGGGACTGGCGATTGGGACGAAGTCGTAACAAGGTAGCCGTACCGGAAGGTGCGGCTGGATCACCTCCTTTCTAAGGAGCACTTCTTACCGAGTCCTTCGGGACGAGGTCAGAGGCCAGCATGCGGGCGAACGTCTCGCACTGGTTGCTCATGGGTGGAACGTTGACTACTCGGCACACTTGACCAGCTCGTTTCCCAGTACTGCTTCGGCGTGGAACGGATAGCGAGTGGTGAGAGTGTCGGGCACGCTGTTGGGTATCTGAGGGCACGGCCGTAAGGCTGCCTTCAGTGCCGGCCCCGGTAAAAATCCGCTTCGGTGGGTTGTGACGGGTGGTTGGTCGTTGTTTGAGAACTGCACAGTGGACGCGAGCATCTGTGGCCAAGTTTTTAAGGGCGCACGGTGGATGCCTTGGCACCAGGAACCGATGAAGGACGTGGGAGGCCACGATAGTCCCCGGGGAGTCGTCAACCAGGCTTTGATCCGGGGTTTCCGAATGGGAAACCCGGCAGTCGTCATGGGCTGTCACCCTTGTCTGAACACATAGGGCAAGTGGAGGGAACGCGGGGAAGTGAAACATCTCAGTACCCGCAGGAAGAGAAAACAACCGTGATTCCGGGAGTAGTGGCGAGCGAAACCGGATGAGGCCAAACCGTATGCGTGTGAGACCCGGCAGGGGTTGCGCATACGGGGTTGTGGGATCTCTCTTCTACGGTCTGCCGGCCGTGGGACGAGTCAGAAACCGTTGATGTAGGCGAAGGACATGCGAAAGGTCCGGCGTAGAGGGTAAGACCCCGTAGTCGAAACGTCAACGGCTCGTTTGAGAGACACCCAAGTAGCACGGGGCCCGAGAAATCCCGTGTGAATCTGGCGGGACCACCCGCTAAGCCTAAATATTCCTGGTGACCGATAGCGGATAGTACCGTGAGGGAATGGTGAAAAGTACCGCGGGAGCGGAGTGAAATAGTACCTGAAACCGTGTGCCTACAAGCCGTGGGAGCGTCGGAATGGAGCTTGCTTCATCCTCGTGACTGCGTGCCTTTTGAAGAATGAGCCTGCGAGTTTGCGGTGTGTTGCGAGGTTAACCCGGGTGGGGAAGCCGTAGCGAAAGCGAGTCCGAACAGGGCGTTTCAGTAGCACGCTCAAGACCCGAAGCGGAGTGATCTAGCCATGGGCAGGTTGAAGCGGAGGTAAGACTTCGTGGAGGACCGAACCCACCAGGGTTGAAAACCTGGGGGATGACCTGTGGTTAGGGGTGAAAGGCCAATCAAACTCCGTGATAGCTGGTTCTCCCCGAAATGCATTTAGGTGCAGCGTCGTGTGTTTCTTACCGGAGGTAGAGCACTGGATAGGCGATGGGCCCTACCGGGTTACTGACCTTAGCCAAACTCCGAATGCCGGTAAGTGAGAGCGCGGCAGTGAGACTGTGGGGGATAAGCTCCATGGTCGAGAGGGAAACAGCCCAGAGCATCGACTAAGGCCCCTAAGCGTACGCTAAGTGGGAAAGGATGTGGAGTCGCACAGACAACCAGGAGGTTGGCTTAGAAGCAGCCACCCTTGAAAGAGTGCGTAATAGCTCACTGGTCTAGTGATTCCGCGCCGACAATGTAGCGGGGCTCAAGCGTACCGCCGAAGTCGTGTCATTGCGATATATACGCCCAACGGGGATCGTGATGGGTAGGGGAGCGTCGTGTGCCGGGTGAAGCAGCCGCGGAAGCGAGTTGTGGACGGTTCACGAGTGAGAATGCAGGCATGAGTAGCGATACACACGTGAGAAACGTGTGCGCCGATTGACTAAGGGTTCCTGGGTCAAGCTGATCTGCCCAGGGTAAGTCGGGACCTAAGGCGAGGCCGACAGGCGTAGTCGATGGATAACCGGTTGATATTCCGGTACCCGCTGTGAAGCGTCAAACATTGAATCCAGTGATGCTAAGCCCGTGAAGCCGCCGGCTGAGTCTTCGGACGAGGTCGGAGTGGTGGAGCCGGTGACCCGAGCTGGTAGTAGGTGAGTGATGGGGTGACGCAGGAAGGTAGTCCATCCCGGGCGGTGGTTGTCCCGGGGTAAGGGTGTAGGACGTCAGGTAGGTAAATCCGCCTGGCATGTGTCTGAGACCTGATGCCGAGCCGATTGTGGTGAAGTGGATGATCCTATGCTGTCGAGAAAAGCCTCTAGCGAGTTTCATGGCGGCCCGTACCCTAAACCGACTCAGGTGGTCAGGTAGAGAATACCGAGGCGTTCGGGTGAACTATGGTTAAGGAACTCGGCAAAATGCCCCCGTAACTTCGGGAGAAGGGGGCCATCACTGGTGAGAGGATTTACTCCTTGAGCTGGGGGTGGCCGCAGAGACCAGCGAGAAGCGACTGTTTACTAAAAACACAGGTCCGTGCGAAGCCGTAAGGCGATGTATACGGACTGACGCCTGCCCGGTGCTGGAACGTTAAGGGGACCGGTTAGCTCCATTTCGGTGGGGCGAAGCTGAGAACTTAAGCGCCAGTAAACGGCGGTGGTAACTATAACCATCCTAAGGTAGCGAAATTCCTTGTCGGGTAAGTTCCGACCTGCACGAATGGCGTAACGACTTCTCGACTGTCTCAACCATAGGCCCGGTGAAATTGCACTACGAGTAAAGATGCTCGTTTCGCGCAGCAGGACGGAAAGACCCCGGGACCTTTACTACAGTTTGATATTGGTGTTCGGTTCGGCTTGTGTAGGATAGCTGGGAGACTTTGATCATCGGACGCCAGTTCGGTGGGAGTCGTCGTTGAAATACCAGTCTGGTCGTGCTGGATGTCTAACCTGGGTCCGTGATCCGGATCAGGGACAGTGTCTGATGGGTAGTTTAACTGGGGCGGTTGCCTCCTAAAGAGTAACGGAGGCGCCCAAAGGTTCCCTCAGCCTGGTTGGCAATCAGGTGTTGAGTGTAAGTGCACAAGGGAGCTTGACTGTGAGACCGACGGGTCGAGCAGGGACGAAAGTCGGGACTAGTGATCCGGCGGTGGCTTGTGGAAGCGCCGTCGCTCAACGGATAAAAGGTACCCCGGGGATAACAGGCTGATCTTCCCCAAGAGTCCATATCGACGGGATGGTTTGGCACCTCGATGTCGGCTCGTCGCATCCTGGGGCTGGAGTCGGTCCCAAGGGTTGGGCTGTTCGCCCATTAAAGCGGTACGCGAGCTGGGTTTAGAACGTCGTGAGACAGTTCGGTCCCTATCCGCTGCGCGCGCAGGAGTCTTGAGAAGGGCTGTCCCTAGTACGAGAGGACCGGGACGGACGAACCTCTGGTGTGCCAGTTGTCCTGCCAAGGGCATGGCTGGTTGGCTACGTTCGGAAAGGATAACCGCTGAAAGCATCTAAGCGGGAAGCCTGCTTCGAGATGAGGACTCCCACCTCCTAGAGAGGGTAAGGCTCCCAGTAGACGACTGGGTTGATAGGCCGGATATGGAAGCACGGTAACGTGTGGAGTTGACCGGTACTAATAGGCCGAGGGCTTGTCCTCAGTTGCTCGCGTCCACTGTGTTGGTTCTGAAACCACGAACAACCCCATGCCAGGTCACGGTGTGGTGCGGTTGAGTGTTTCATAGTGTTTCGGTGGTCATAGCGTAGGGGAAACGCCCGGTTACATTCCGAACCCGGAAGCTAAGCCTTACAGCGCCGATGGTACTGCAGGGGGGACCCTGTGGGAGAGTAGGACGCCGCCAAACAATTCTTAGAGAAAGCCCCCGTGCCAATGGCACGGGGGCTTTCTGCGTTTCAGGAATTGGCGCGGCCCATAAGGGCCGGCCCCGGGAATTACAGACGTCCCGCCGATTTCAGAGCCAGATACGCGTCCGCGAGGGCCGGAGCCAGTTCCTCCGGGGTCGCGTCCACGACCGTGACGCCATGACGGCGGAGCTGTTCCGCCGTACGGCCGCGTTCCGCATGGGCCTGGGCTGCCGCCGCGGCATCGTACACCGCGTCCGTGGTTCCGCGTGCCGTGGCCATGGCGGCGATGTGCGGGTCCGCCACCGAGGCGAGGAGGACCGTGTGGCGCTGTGTCAGCTGGGCCAGTACGGGCAGCAGACCCTCCTCGATGGGGGCGGCGTCGAGCGTCGTGAGCAGCACGATCAGGGACCGTCGGGGCGCCGTGCGAAGTGCCGTCGCCGTCAGACCCCGTGCGTCCGTCTCGACGAGCTCCGGTTCCAGCGTGGCCATCGCGTTGACGAGGGCTGGAAGGACATCGCCGGCCGCGCGGCCCTGGACGAGGGCGCGCAGACGGCGGTCGTAGGCCAGGAGGTCGACGCGGTCGCCGGCGCGTGAGGCGAGGGCGCCGAGGAGCAGGGCGGCGTCCATGGAAGCGTCCAGGCGGGCACGTCCCCGACGCGGCCGGCGGAGGTGCGGCCCGTGTCGAGGACGAGCAGGATGCGACGGTCGCGTTCGGGACGCCAGGTGCGCACCGCCACCGCGGACTGTCGGGCGGTCGCGCGCCAGTCGATGGAACGGGTGTCGTCACCGGGGACGTACTCGCGCAGGCTGTCGAACTCCGTTCCTCACCACGGGTCAGCACGCTGGTGCGGCCGTCCAGTTCGCGCAAGCGGGCCAGTTTCGACGGCAGGTGCTTGCGGCTGGTGAACGGCGGCAGGACGCGGACCGTCCAGGAACCCGGTGCGCGCCCTGGCGGGCGAAGAGGCCGAGGGGGCCGTAGGAGCGGATGGTGACGCGGTCGGCGTGACGGTCGCCACGGCGGGTGGGACGCAACCGGGTGATGACGTGCCGGCGTTCACCCGCGGGGATCGTCAGGCGCCGGCGGGACGCCGTCACCTCCGTGCCGGGCTGCCAACTGCTGGGCGGCCAGGCGTCACGGATGCGGGCGCGCAGCGGGCGGCCGGACGTGTTGGTGATCGTCAGGGTGACGTCGGCGGTGTCGCCGAGACGTACCGAGGTGTCGCCGGAACGGGTCAGGCCGAGGCGGCGTACGGGGCGGCCAGGGCGAAGTCGCACGCGCAGGCCACCGCCAGGGGTGCGTTGACGGCGAGGATGCCCGTCCAGCCGGGTTCCCAGATGCCGACGGGGAGCGAGCCGAGGGCCGCGAGCAGGGCGGCGCGTCCGGTGAGGGCCATCAGCGGGGGACGGGGACGTGGGCGAGGATCGCGTTGATGACCGAGTCGGCCGTGACGCCTTCCATCTCGGCCTCCGGGCGGAGCTGGACGCGGTGGCGGAGCGTGGGGAGGGCGAGGGCCTTCACGTCGTCGGGGATGACGTAGTCGCGGCCCGTCAGCCAGGCCCACGCGCGTGCGGTCGCCAGCAGGGCGGTGGCCCCGCGCGGGGAGACGCCGAGGGCGAGGGACGGGGACTCGCGGGTGGCGCGGCAGATGTCCACGACGTAGGCGGTGATCTCGGGGAGATCGTCGTTTCGGCGACCGCGCGGCGGGCGGCCTCGAGATCGGCCGCGTTCGCGACGGGGCGTACGCCGGCGGCGCGCAGGTCGCGCGGGTCGAAGCCTCCGGCGTGGCGGGTGAGGACGTCGATCTCGTCCTGGCGGGAGGGCAGGGGGATGGTCAGCTTGAGGAGGAACCTGTCCAGCTGGGCCTCGGGGAGGGGTAGGTGCCCTCGTACTCGACCGGGTTCTGGGTCGCGGCGACCAGGAAGGGGTCGGGGAGGTGGCGCGGGGTGCCGTCGACGGTGACCTGGCGCTCTTCCATGGCCTCCAGCAGGGACGACTGGGTCTTCGGGGCGTGCGGTTGATCTCGTCCGCGAGGAGGAGGTTGGTGAAGACCGGGCCGGGCTGGAAGGAGAACTCCGCGGTGCGGGCGTCGTAGACGAGGGAGCCGGTGATGTCGCTCGGCATCAGGTCGGGGGTGAACTGGACGCGTTTGGTGTCGAGTTCCAGGGCGGCGGCGAGGGCGCGGACGAGAAGGGTCTTGGCGACGCCGGGGACGCCCTCGAGGAGGACGTGGCCGCGGCAGAGCAGGGCGACGACGAGGCCGGTCACCGCGGGGTCCTGGCCGACCACGGCCTTGGCTATCTCGGCGCGCAGGGCTTCCAGGGAGGCCCGGGCGGCGGCCGGGTCCCCGGTGTGCGCGGCGTTGTCAGTGGTCGGGTCCATCATGGACGGCGTACCTCTCTTTCGAGGGCGTCGAGGTGGTCGGCGAGCCGGACGAGTGCTGCGTCGTCGCTCGGGGGCGGGCCGAAGAGGAGGGCGTGCAGGGACTGTCCGTCGCCCCGGAGGTGGGCGGACAGGGCGGGGAGCAGGGCCTCGGGCGCGTGCGCCTGGGAGACGGGGACGCCGACGAGGGGAGCGAGGCGGGTGCGGGTGGTGGAGCGGAGAGCGGTGGCCGCGCGGTCGCGGGCGTCGGCCTTGCGGTAGAGGCGGGCGAGGCCTTCGACGGTTTCGGAGGCGCGGATCGCCACGGGGAGTTTCTCGGGCACCAGGGGCCGAGCCGGCGTGCCCGCCACAGGGCGGCCAGGGCCGCCGCGATGAAGAGTTGCAGGGTGCCCCAGAGCCAGCCGGAGGGGAGCAGGTCGAAGAAGTCCCGCTCGTCCTGCCCGGGGGTGGCGGAGGCGTCGGCGAGCGAGGGAGGTACCAGACCAGATGGGGGCGGGAGCCGAGGAGCTGGAGGGCGAGCGAGGCGTTGCCGTGCTCGTCGAGGCCGTCGTTGAGGAGGATGTCGGGGGCGCCGAGGAGGACGGTGTCGCCGTCGCCGGAGGGGGCCGGTATGCGCAGCAGGGTGGCGAGGCGTTCGCTGGGGTAGCACTCGTCGGCGTCGAGATGGGTGGTGGTGTAGCGGATGCCGCCCGTGTCGGCGGTGCCCGCGCGGCGGGCGGCGGGCAGGGCGCAGTCGGGGGAGAGGGTGGAGTCGAAGCTGGTGGCCGGGTCGGCGGTGACGCCGGGGCGAGCCGTTCCACGGAGGCGCTGCCGGCCGAGATGAATACGGTGCGGCCGCCGGATTCGGTGGTCGCGGAGTGCAGCCGGGACTGCTGAGGCGCGGTCAGGAGATCGGGGACGGCGACCAGGAGGGTCGTGTCGGGGCCGGCCGCGGCGATGGCCTCGTCGAGGGTGGTGACCACGCGGGTGCCGACGCCGCGGTCGGCGAGGAGTTCGGCGACGGCCCGGCTGCCGTAGGGGTCGGCGGAGCGCGGGTCGAGTTCGCCGTGCCGGGCGTCGGAGCGGACCACGGCGATGGCTACGGCGGCCGCGAGCAGCAGCACCAGGGCGAGAGCGATGCCGCGCGTGCGGGTCCACACCTGGCGGGTGGTGGGCGAGGCCGAGGTGGACGGTGGTGTGACCTCGGTCGTCATCCGGCGGCTCCCCGGTGGGCGTCGTCGGCCGTGCCGCTGCCGGTGGCCGCGAGGTGTGGCTTGGCGCGTTCCAGGTCGCGGTCGAGTTCGGCGAGCAGGCGGTACGACCCCTCGGTGGCGGTGCGGCCGCCGTAGGTCACGTCGTCGAAGGCGCGGGCGGCGTCGTGCAGCCGGGTGGTGTGGGCGGGCAGGGCGCGGCCGGCCTCCGCGGCGGCCTCGTCGGCGGTGCGGCCGGGGCGGTTGTCGAGCAGGGCGCGTTCCTCCAGGGCGCGGACGAGGGCCCGCATGCGTTCCCGGACGGCCTGGTTCCAGTGGCCCTGGGCGGCGTGGGCCTCGGCGGCCGCGCGGTGTCCGGCGGCGCTGCGGGGGCGGTCGTCGAAGAGTGCGGGGGCCGTGGCCGGCTGCCGGCGTGGGGTGCCCAGGCGCCACCAGAGGGCGCCCAGGACGGCGATCACGGCGGCGATGATGACGACCAGGCCGAGTGTGCCGCCGGGTGCCGTGGTCGCGGCGGTGCTGAACAGCTCGTCGACCCACTTCCAGAAGGCGTCGAGGGCCCGCTGGAACCAGCTGGGGTCGTTCTCGTGGTACATGCGCTTGGACAGTTCGCGCCGGGCTGCGTCCCGCGCGGGGTCGCGCGGGACGGTGACGGGCGGCTCGCCGTCGCCGCGCAGCAGCAGGCGTACGGCGGTGTCGGCGGCCGTGGGCAGCGTCTGTACGGATGTGAGCGGTCCCCCGTGGCGGTCACCGCATCAGCTCCCGGGGTGGCGCCGGGGCCCTGGACGTCCGCGGCGCGGGCCAGTTCGAGGTCGAGGGCCTCGCGGCGGATGCGCTGGTCGATGTAGAGGAGGACGGTGACGCCGGCCGTGATCGGGAACGTGATCATGGAGCCGATGACCGATCCGATGCCGCTGATGATGAGGAACGTCCAGCCGACGTCGCCGCCGGCGCTGTCGAGGAAGCCGGAGATGCCGTCGCCGCCGACGGCCGCGGCGAGGAAGGTGAACGGGATGATGATGATCGACGCGACGATGTTCGCGATGATCGTCGCGAGCAGCTGGATGCCGAAGACCCGCCACCAGGAGCCGCGCACCAGCCTGGCGGAGCGGCTCATCGCCTTCCTGATGCCCTGCTTCTCCAGCATCAGGGTGGGGGAGGCGAGCGACAGCCGGATCATGAGCCACAGGGTGAGGACACCGGCGCAGATCAGGCCGAGGACGGTGAGGGCGATGCCCGCCTCGCCACCCGCGGCGAGGGTCACGAGGAAGCCGGGCAGGGCGCCGACGGTCATGATGCCGGCGGTGATGAGCAGCAGCAGGCAGATCAGGCCGAACAGCTTGAGGGTCTGGGGGCGGGCGTCGTGCCAGGCCTCGCGGGTGGTGACCGACCGGCCGAGTACGGCGCGGCTGGTGACGGTCGTGAGCAGGGCGGTGGCGGCGACGGTGCCGACCAGGGTGATCAGGAAGATCACGCCGGAGTTGAGCAGGGCGTTGCCCAGGGCGTCGGTCAGTTCGCCCAGGGTGGCGCTGGGGTCGTCGAGGGCGTCGGTGCCGACGTTGTCCAGGACGAGGCCCTGGAGGAGCACGACGACGACCTCGGTGAGGACGGCGACGGTCAGCGAGATGCCGAGGACCGTGCGCCAGTAGGTGCGCATGGTGGAGACGGCGCCGTCGAGGATCTCGCCCACGCCGAGCGGCCGGAGCGGGATGACGCCGGGCTTGGCCGCGGGCGGGGGCCGCCCCAGCCGCCACCCCAGTTTCCTCCCCAGCCGCCGGGACCGCCGGGGCCACCGCCGTGGCCGCCGGGGCCACCCGGGGCGGGGCGCCCCAGCCCGGTCCGGGCGGCGGGGGCGGGGCGGCCCGGCCGGGGCCGGTGGGCGCGGACCACTGGGCGGGCGGCGGCTGGTCCTTCGACCACTTCACGCCCGGGTCCTGCGGGGCCTGGCCCGGCTGTCGTGGCTGGTCGGCGGGCTGCTGGGGGTCTGGACGGCCGGCGGGCTCGGCAGGGCCGGGCGTGCCCGGTTCCTGTCCGTCGGACGGGGCGGATCCGGGCGAGGCCCAGCCCGGAGTGTCGTTCATCGTCGCTCCTTCACGGTGCCCGTCCGCGGTCGCGGCGGCGGTCCGGCTGCCATCGTGCCATGGGGTGGTCATCGGGTGACCTGCCGAGGTGAGGGCCGCTTCCCTTCAATTGTCCGCGCGAGAGGGGCAGACTGGCCGCATGGCTGATCAGTACGCGGACAGTGGCGACGACAAACGGCCGACCGAGATCCCGGCACTGCGCTGGGAAGAGCCACCCGAGGGCCCCGTCCTGGTGCTTCTCGACCAGACGAGGCTGCCCGCCGAGGAGGTCGAACTCGTCTGTACGGACGCTCCGGCGCTGGTGGAGGCGATCCGCTCGCTCGCCGTGCGCGGTGCCCCCTGCTGGGCATCGCGGGGCGTACGGCGTCGCGCTCGCCGCCGTACGGGGCTATGACGTGGACGACGCGGCGGTGGCGCTGGAGAGTGCGCGGCCGACCGCGGTGAACCTGGCCGTGGGTGTGCGCCGGGCGCACGCGGCGTATCAGGCGGCGTTGACGGGCGGCGGGGACGCCCGGCAGGCGGCCGGGGCCGCGCTGGCCGCGGCGCGGCGGCTGCACCGGGAGGACGCCGAGGCCAGCGCCCGGATGGCCGAGCGCGGGCTGGTGCTCCTCGACGAACTGCTGCCCGGCGGCGGGCACCGGATCCTCACGCACTGCAACACCGGTTCGCTGGTGTCGGGCGGCGAGGGGACGGCCTTCGCGGTGGCGCTGGCGGCGCACCGCGTGGGGCGGCTCCGCAGGCTGTGGGTGGACGAAACGCGTCCGTTGCTGCAAGGTGCTCGCCTGACGGCGTACGAGGCGGCCCGCAGCGGCATGGCGTACACCCTGCTCACCGACAACGCGGCGGGATCGCTGTTCGCGGCGGGCGAGGTGGACGCGGTGCTCGTCGGCGCGGACCGCATCGCGGCCGACGGCTCGGTGGCGAACAAGGTGGAAGCTATCCGCTCGCGGTGCTCGCGCGGTACCACCATGTGCCGTTCATCGTGGTGGCACCGGTGACGACTGTGGATCTGGGGACGCCGGACGGGGCGTCCATCGAGGTCGAGCAGCGCCCCGGACATGAGGTGACCGAGGTCACGGCACCGCAGGTGCCGGTGGCCGGTACGGAGGCAGGAGGGGGATTCCGGTGGCGCCCCTGGGGACACAGGCGTACAACCCGGCGTTCGACGTGACGCCACCGGAGCTGGTGACGGCGATCGTCACCGAGGAGGGCGCCGTTTCGCCCGTGACCACCGAGGCTCTGGCCGCGCTGTGTGCCAGGTCACGCCAGGTAACGAATAGCTAATGGGATGATGTCGTTTATGAAGGGACGAGTCCTTGTCGTCGACGACGACAGCGCACTGGCCGAGATGCTCGGCATCGTGCTGCGCGGTGAAGGTTTTGAGCCGTCTTTCGTAGCCGACGGCGACAAGGCGCTGGCCGCCTTTCGCGAGTCCAAGCCCGATCTGGTGCTCCTGGACCTGATGCTGCCCGGACGGGACGGCATCGAGGTCTGCCGCCTGATCAGGGCGGAGTCCGGGGTGCCGATCGTGATGCTCACGGCGAAGAGCGACACCGTCGATGTGGTGGTGGGCCTGGAGTCCGGGGCCGACGACTACATCGTGAAGCCGTTCAAGCCGAAGGAGCTGGTGGCCCGTATCCGGGCGCGGCTGCGCAGGTCGGAGGAGCCGGCGCCGGAGCAGCTCGCCATCGGCGATCTGGTGATCGACGTGGCCGGTCACTCGGTGAAGCGGGACGGGCAGTCGATCGCGCTGACCCCGCTGGAGTTCGACCTGCTGGTCGCGCTCGCCCGCAAGCCGTGGCAGGTGTTCACACGTGAGGTGCTGCTGGAGCAGGTCTGGGGCTACCGCCACGCGGCGGACACCCGTCTGGTGAACGTGCATGTGCAGCGGCTGCGCTCCAAGGTCGAGAAGGACCCGGAGAAGCCGGAGATCGTGGTGACCGTCCGTGGTGTCGGATACAAGGCAGGACCGAGCTGACATGTCCGGGGACAGTGCCGCTTCGGCGCCCCGCCCGTCCGGGGGCCGGCCGGGGCGGCCTGTCGGCCGGAAGGCTGCCGGCTCCCGCTGGGGGCGCCTGCTCGACGGCGGGCTGCTGCGGGGCGGAGTCCAGGGCAGCCCGGTCATCCGGCTGTTCGTGCGCTGGGTGCGCCGGCCGCTGCTGCCCGTCATGCGGCTGTGGCGGCGCAACATCCAGCTCAAGGTCGTCGCCACCACCCTGCTGATGTCGCTGGGCGTGGTGCTGCTGCTGGGCTTCGTCGTCATCGGCCAGGTGCGCAACGGGTTGCTGGACGCCAAGGTGAAGGCGTCCCAGAGCCAGGCCACCGGCGGCTTCGCCGTGGCCAGACAGCAGGCCGAGGAGGACGAGAGCGTCACGGGCGTGGACGGCACCGCCGTCGACGGCCGGCCCTCGCAGAGCGTCATCCAGTGGATGAGCGACCTCGTGGAATCGCTCTCCAGCGGCGGCCAGGGCGCCTTCGACGTGGTGACCCTGCCCGCGGCCGACGAGAGCGGCAGCGGGCGCGGACCGCGCGCCTCCGGCGCGGTCAACCCGACGCGGAGTGTGCCGGCGGCGCTGCGGGAGCGGATCGACAGCGGCCCGACGGCGGCCCAGAGCTACACGCGCATCGTCTACGACACCAAGAAGGACTCCCAGCCCGGACTGGTCATCGGCAAGCAGGTCAACGACCCCAACGGCGACCCGTACCAGCTCTACTACCTCTTCCCGCTCACCCAGGAGGAGAAGTCGCTGAGCCTGGTCAAGGGCACCCTGGCGACCGCCGGGCTGTTCGTCGTCGTCCTCCTCGGGGCGATCGCCTGGCTGGTGGTGCGCCAGGTCGTCACGCCGGTGCGGATGGCGGCCGGGATCGCCGAGCGGCTGTCCGCAGGGCGGCTGCAGGAACGGATGAAGGTCACCGGCGAGGACGACATCGCGCGGCTCGGCGAGGCGTTCAACAAGATGGCGCAGAACCTCCAGCTGAAGATCAACCAGCTGGAGGACCTGTCGCGGATGCAGCGCCGGTTCGTGTCGGACGTGTCGCACGAGCTGCGCACCCCGCTGACGACGGTGCGCATGGCCGCGGACGTCATCCACGAGGCACGCGAGGACTTCGACCCGATCACCGCGCGGTCGGCCGAGCTGCTCGCCGACCAGATCGACCGGTTCGAGTCGCTGCTCTCGGACCTGCTGGAGATCAGCCGGTTCGACGCGGGCGCGGCGGCGCTGGAGGCCGAGCCGATAGACCTGCGCGAGGTCGTACGGCGCGTGGTCAGCGGCGCGGAGCCGCTCGCCGAACGCAAGGGCACGCGCGTGCGCATCGTCGGGGACCAGCAGCCCGTCGTCGCCGAGGCCGACGCGCGGCGCGTCGAGCGGGTGCTGCGGAACCTGGTCGTCAACGCGGTGGAACACGGCGAGGGCCGGGACGTCGTCGTCAAGCTCGCCGCGGCCGGCGGGGCGGTGGCGGTCGCGGTGCGCGACTACGGAGTCGGGCTCAAGCCCGGCGAGGCCACCCGGTGTTCAGCCGCTTCTGGCGGGCCGACCCGGCACGCGCGCGCACCACCGGCGGTACGGGCCTCGGCCTGTCCATCGCCCTGGAGGACGCGCGGCTGCACGGCGGCTGGCTCCAGGCGTGGGGCGAGCCGGGCGGCGGCTCGCAGTTCCGGCTGACGCTGCCGAGGACCGCGGACGAGCCGCTGAGGGGTCTCCGATACCGCTGGAGCCCAAGGACTCGCGGCGCAACAGCGGCGTGGACGACGCCGGGCCGGCGCGCGGCGGCGACGGCGAGAAGCGCGCCACGGTCTCCGCGCGGGAGCCGGGCAACGACGCCTCCGCGCGGGACCCGCTCGCCCTGCGGCAGGCGGCCGAGCATCCGACGGCCGATCCCACGGCACTGCCCGGCAGCGGCGCACGCGTGGTGTCCCGGCCGACGGGCAGCACCCGGATGACACCCGGGGCCCAGGGCGGCGCGGACCCGGCGGGACGGCAGGACACCGGCGGCGAGGGCGGCCGGAGCGAAGGGCGGGACGTGGAAAGGGACGGGGAGGCTTCGCGTGGGCGGCGGTGAGCGCGGCCGGGGGTGTCGGTGCGGACGGTGGCGTACGCCACCAGCGGGCTCGTCCTGCTGGCCGGGTGCGCCTCGATGCCCGACAGCGGGGATCTGCGGGGCGTCGAGTCGACGCCCCGGCAGGACGCACAGGTGCGCGTGTTCGCCATGCCGCCCAGCGACGACGCCACCCCACACAGATCGTGCAGGGCTTCCTGGAGGCGCTGACCAGCGACGACCCGGACTACAGGACCGCGCGCCAGTATCTGACCCGCGAGGCGGCACGGGCCTGGCGGCCGGAGCTGTCGACCACCGTGCTGTCGAACGGGCCGGACGCCCAGGTCGAGGCGCCGGAGCGGGAGAACACCGGCTCGCTGTCCTACACGCTGACCGGGACCCAGGTCGCCACGGTGGACGCGCAGCAGGCGTACGCGCCCGCCTCGGGGTCGTACGACAAGCTGGTGCACCTCACCAGGGACGCCAAGACCGAGCAGTGGCGCATCGACGTGGTGCCGCAGGGTGTCGTCATGGGCAAGTCGGACTTCCAGCGCAACTACATGTCCGTCAACAAGTACTACTTCGCCTCGGACAACGCGAGTTCGCCGCCGATGACGGTCGCCGACCCCGTCTATGTGCGCAGCCACGTGGACCCCACGACCGAGATGGTGCGCTCACTGGTCAAGGGCCCCACGACGTGGCTGAAGCCGGCCGTCAGGACCGGCTTCCCCGCCGGGACGGCCCTGAGCAAGGATGCCGCTCCGCTGACCCCGGACGACCGGGGCAAGCTGACCGTGCCGCTCAACGACAGGGCCGCCGAATCCGGCGACGGACGGTGCGAGGAGATGGCGGCCCAGCTCCTGTTCACGCTGCGCACGCTCAGCCCCGCGGTGGAGGAGGTGGAGGTGCGGGCCGGCGGCGGACCGCTGTGCACGCTCGCCAGGAGCGGCGCGGAGACCGTCGCGACCCGGGGCGCCCTGCACCAGCCGGACTACCTGTACTTCCTCGACGAGGAGGGCGGTCTCGTCCGGATCACCTCCGGCACCAGCGACACCGATCCCGCCCCGGTGCCCGGCGCGCTGGGCGAGGGCGAGAAGGCGCTGCGGTCGGTGGCGGTCGCCCGGGACGAGCGCACCGCGGCCGGGGTCTCCGTGGACGGCGGGTCCCTGTACGTCGCCCCGCTGGTGGCGGGGAGTCCGCTCGGCGAGCCCGTGCTGCAGAGCACGGGCAAGACCGAGGAGGACAGGCTGACCACGCCCAGCTGGGACGCGCGGGGCGGGCTGTGGATCGCCGACAGCAACCCCGCCGAGCCGCGGCTGTACCTGCTCGAGGAGGACTCGGACGAGCCGGTCGAGGTGCGCACGCCGGAGCTGGACGGGCGCGTGCGGGCCGTCCGGGTGGCCGCCGACGGGGTGCGCGTCGCGCTCGTCGTGGAGAAGGGCGACCGGCGCTCCCTGCTGATCGGCCGGATCGACCGCGAGGACGGGACGGACGGCCGGCCCACGGTCACCGTGCTGGACCCGCGCTCGGCGACGCCCGAGCTGGAGCAGGTCACGGCCATGTCGTGGGCCGGGGACAGCCGGCTCGTGGTGGTCGGACGCGAGGAGGGCGGGGTGGAGCAGATGAAGTACGTCGAGGTCGACGGCGCCACACCGGACGTGCCGCAGCCCGCCGCCCTGACCGGCGTCAAGGCCGTCACCGCCTCCGAGGACGAACACGCGCCGCTGATGGCGCACTCGGTGGACGGGATCGTACGGCTGCCCACGGGGGCGCAGTGGCAGAAGGTGACGGAGGGAACCGCGCCGGTCTATCCCGGCTGAACCGGACGTACCCCGGGTTATCCACAGGGGTGGCCGGGTGCGCCGGGCGTTGGCACAGTGGGGCCATGCGGGACTGGTGGCAGGACCTCACCGACCTGGTGCTCCCGGCCGAGTGCGGCGGCTGCGGCGCACCTCGTTCGGTGCTGTGCGCCCGGTGCCGTACGGCGCTGAGCGGGGCCGTGCCGTGCCGGGTGCGGCCGGTGCCCGAGCCGTCCGGACTGCCCCCGGTGCACGCGGCGGCCCGGTACACGGACGAGGTGCGCGCCACCCTGCTGGCCCACAAGGAGCGGGGAGCCCTGGCCCTCGCGCGGCCGCTCGGCAGGGCGCTGGCGGGAGCGGTGTGGGCGGGGCTGGAAGCGGTTCGGGCGCCGGGCGTCCGGGACGGCCCGGTGCTGCTCGTCCCGGTGCCCTCCGCGCGGCGGGCGGTGCGCACCCGCGGGCATGATCCCGCGCGGCGGATCGCGTACGCGGCGGCGGGTGAGCTGCGCCGGGCAGGGGTACCCGCACGTGTGCTTCCCGCGCTGCGGCAGCGACGGGACGTGGCCGACCAGTCGGGGCTCGGCTCCCGGCAGCGGCTGGCCAACCTCGCGGGCGCGCTGACGCTCGCCCCGGGCTGCGGCCGGCTGCTCCCGGCGGGCCGGGTCGTCCTGGTCGACGACCTGATGACGACCGGGGCGTCCCTGGCAGAGGCGGCGCGCGCCGTACGGGCGCGGCCGGACGCCCCGTCACCGGATCGGGGCAGCGGTTCGAGTATTTCGGCGCCCGCGTTCGTGTACTGGGGTGAGACCGGGGAAGGGAGAGGAGAACAGCGGAGCGGACCGGCTCGACGGAGGGCCGGCCGGCGGTCCGGACGGCCGCCGGTCATGACGGGCGCGGACAGCGCCGACGGGAACACCGACGCGATGTGCGCGGCCGTCGTCGCGGCGTCCCCGGACGCTTTCGAAATAAACCGGAACTGACTGAGAACGTGCGTCGTTGCAGGTAATGACGGAAACAATTCACCAGAATGGAGGTACGGCGCGGTAGAGGGTGACGCCATCCGTCCGGGCGAGATATGTTCGGGTGAGAGGGAAAGCCGCAGGCCACACCTCTCGAATCCGATTGCCGTGCTGCGGGTTTTTCGGTATCACCCGTGCCGGTGGAGTGGAGATCTCGCCCATGGGGGAGGAGGTGGACGTCACCGAAGTCCGAGGTTCCGGACGACACCGGGACCTGGTGCAAAAGGGAGACGCTCCGCACCGAGGCGGAGTGATCCGGGAACGGAGTTCTGCGTGGACATCGTCGTCAAGGGCCGTAAGACAGAGGTGCCCGAGCGGTTCCGGAAACACGTGGCCGAGAAGCTGAATCTGGAGAAGATCCAGAAGCTCGATGGCAAGGTGATCAGCCTCGATGTCGAGGTGTCCAAGGAGCCCAACCCCCGGCAGGCCGACCGCTGCGACCGGGTGGAGATCACGCTCCGCTCCCGCGGTCCGGTGATCCGGGCGGAGGCGGCGGCCAGCGACGCGTACGCGGCGCTCGACCTGGCAGCGGAGAAGCTGGACGCCCGGCTGCGCAAGCAGCACGACAAGCGATTCTCGCGGCGCGGCGCGCGCAGGATCTCGGCAGCTGAGGTCCCCGACCACGTCCCGGGCGCGGCGACACTCAACGGATCCGGCGGAGGCTTCGTCGCCGACGAGCCGGAAGCCGTCCCCACCAAGAAGATCGGCTCGCTGGAAGTGCAGGGCGACGGACCCCTGATCGTCCGCGAGAAGACCCATGTCGCGGCACCCATGACCCTCGACCAGGCTCTCTACGAAATGGAGCTGGTGGGGCACGACTTCTATCTCTTCGTCGACTCCGAGACCAAGGAACCCAGCGTCGTCTACCGGAGGCACGCCTACGACTACGGCGTGATCCACCTCAGCACGGACACGATGGTCACCCAGACGCAGTCCCCCGAGGCGGGCGGGACGCTCGGCGGCTGACCCGCGCGTGACGGCCTCACCGGTGCCCCTGGTGCGCTTGTGCGCCCCCAGGGGCACCGGTGTGCGACCACTGGCGCGCACACCGGCACCTCGGCGGCGGCGCGGCATGGAATCATGGCTGCAGCGGCTCAACCGTTGGGCCGTTGCCTTGGGTTGGCGATGGTCAGGACCACAGGCCGCAGCCTTCAGGGGAGGAACGATGGCGGACAGCTTCGGACCGATGCGTGACGAGGACGCCGGCGACGGCGTCGGCATGGGCCCGGACGCGGACACTCCACGCAAGGAGCCGATCAGAGTCCTTGTGGTGGACGACCACGCGCTGTTCCGCCGCGGACTGGAGATCGTGCTCGCGGCCGAGGAGGACATCCAGGTCGTCGGCGAGGCGGGGACGGCGCCGAGGCCGTGGAGAAGGCGGCCGACCTGCTGCCCGACATCATCCTGATGGACGTGCGGATGCCCAAGCGGGGCGGCATCGAGGCCTGCACCTCCATTAAGGAGGTCGCCCCCAGCGCGAAGATCATCATGCTGACGATCAGCGACGAGGAGGCCGACCTCTACGACGCGATCAAGGCGGGCGCGACCGGTTATCTCCTCAAGGAGATCTCCACCGACGAGGTGGCCACCGCCATTCGCGCGGTCGCCGACGGACAGTCGCAGATCAGCCCCTCCATGGCCTCGAAACTGCTCACCGAGTTCAAATCGATGATCCAGCGCACCGACGAGCGCCGGCTCGTGCCCGCGCCCCGGCTGACGGACCGTGAACTCGAAGTCCTCAAACTCGTGGCCACGGGGATGAACAACCGGGACATCGCCAAGGAACTCTTCATCTCCGAGAACACCGTGAAGAACCACGTACGCAACATCCTGGAGAAGCTCCAGCTGCACTCCCGGATGGAAGCGGTGGTCTACGCGATGCGGGAGAAGATCCTCGAGATCCGCTGACCCGGCCACGGGGCCGGAACCCGGCGCGGGTTCCGGATTCAGGCCAGGGCGCGGGCAAGCTCCAGGGTGAGGGCCCCGCGCAGCTCCGGCGCGTCGACCCGCTCCACGCGCACCTCCGTGCAGTCCACCCAGCCCGCCGCCTCCACCAGCGCCTGCGCCACGGCGGGCACCGCCTTCGCGCCGTCCAGCGTGACCTGCCGGGCCACCAGCGTGCGCCCCTCGCGCGCCGGGTCGACCCGGCCGACGAGCCGGCCGCCCGCGAGGACGGGCATCGCGAAGTAGCCGTACACCCGCTTCGGCTTGGGGACATAGGCCTCCAGGCGGTGGGTGAAGCCGAAGATCCGCTCGGTGCGCGCCCGCTCCCACACCAGGGAGTCGAACGGGGACAGCAGCGTCGTACGGTGCCGGCCGCGCGGCGGTGCGGCCAGGGCCGCCGGGTCGGCCCAGGCCGGTTTGGACCAGCCCGCCACCGTGACCGGGACCAGGCCCGAGCCGTCGATCACCGCGTCGACCTGCTCACCCTTGAGACGGTGGTAGTCGGCGATGTCCGCGCGGGTGCCGACGCCGAGGGACTGGCCGGCCAGGCGGACCAGCCGGCGCAGGCACTCCGCGTCGTCCAGTTCGTCGTGCAGCAGCCGCGCTGGGAGGGCCCGCTCGGCGAGGTCGTAGACCCGCTTCCAGCCGCGGCGCTCCACGCACACCACCTCGCCGTACATCAGCGCCCGCTCGACGGCGACCTTGGTGCCGGACCAGTCCCACCACTCGCTGGTGCGCTTGGCGCCGCCCAGCTCCGTCGCCATGAGGGGCCCTCCGCGCGGAGCTGCTTGATCACCTGGTCGTAGGCGCCGTCCGGCAGCTCGTGGTGCCAGTGCGGGCGGGCGCGGTAGGCGCGGCGGCGGAAGGCGAAGTGCGGCCACTCCTCGACGGGGAGGACGCACGCGGCGTGCGACCAGTACTCGAACGCGTGCGCCGGCTGGGACTCCTTCTTCCAGTACGCCTCCTCGACCGTCCGCCGCCCCACGGCACCCAGCCGGGCGTACGGAATCAGCTCGTGGGAGCGGGCGAGGACCGAGATGGTGTCGAGCTGCACCGCGCCCAGACGGCGCAGGACGCCCCGGACACCCGCGCGCCGGTCCGGGGCGCCGAGGAAGCCCTGGGCCCGCAGGGCGATGCGGCGGGCCTCGTCGGCCGAGAGTTCCGTGGTCGGACGCGGGAGGGTCGTCATACGTCCGCACGATAGAGGGCGCCACTGACAACGCGGGGGTGCCCGGGATCACCCCAGCCGGGGCACGTAGGGCGCCGTGGACGGAAGCCCCAGGTCGGACGGGAGCAGGGAGCCCACCCAGCAGTCCCGCAGCACCCCTTGTTGTTGAGCGAGGAGCGCAGGACGCCCTCGACGGTGAACCCCGCGCGTTCGGCCACCGCGCGGGAGGCCGTGTTGCCGACCTCCGCGCGCCACTCCACCCGGTCGACCGACATCCGGGTGAAGGCCCAGCGGGAGGCTGCCAGGGCGGCCTCCGTGATGTAGCCGTTGCCGCGGTGCTCCTTCGCGCCCCAGAAGCCGATCTCCCCGTCCCCAGGGAGCGCATGGTGATGCCGAGCATGCCCGTGAGCTCCCCGCCGGGCAGGAAGACGCCGAACGTGAACATCGAACCGGCCGCCCACCCGTCGGGCGCGATCTGCTCCGTGAAACCCCGCGCGTGCTCCGGCAGGTACGGCGAGGGGATCGTGGTCCAGCGCTGGATGTCCGGGTCCTGGCAGATCGCGTACACGGCGTCGGTGTCCTGCGGACCGACCGTGCGCAGCAGCAGGCGGTCGGTGGTGAGCGTGACGGGTTCCATCGGCTGATTCTGCTCACGCCGCGGCGGCCGGCGCCATCCCTTTCGCGGTGCGTGAGCCGACGATCACCCTTCGCGCGATTCGCCGGTACGGGGCGGCACCATCCGGGGCCCCCGCACGTTGTTCTTTCGAAGGGGCCGTGAAACGGATGGGAAGCAACCGGCAGTCACCCGTACGGCAGGCCTCCCGGCGTGGCGGGGTCCTCGCATACGATGGCCGTTGCTCAGGCAGTGAAATGGAAACCGACCGTCCCAGGCCCGACCGGCAAGGAGACCAACCCCGTGTCCGTCCTCTCGAAGATCATGCGTGCAGGCGAAGGCAAAATCCTGCGCAAGCTGCACCGCATCGCGGACCAGGTCAACTCCATCGAAGAGGACTTCGAAAGCCTCTCCGACGCCGAGCTGCGGGCCCTCACCGATGAGTACAAGCAGCGGTACGCCGACGGTGAGAGCCTGGACGACCTGCTCCCCGAAGCGTTCGCCACCGTCCGCGAAGCCGCCAAGCGCGTGCTGGGCCAGCGGCACTACGACGTCCAGATGATGGGCGGCGCCGCCCTGCACATGGGCTACGTGGCAGAGATGAAGACCGGTGAGGGCAAGACCCTCGTCGGCACCCTGCCCGCGTATCTGAACGCCCTTTCCGGCGAGGGCGTCCACATCATCACGGTCAACGACTACCTGGCCGAGCGCGACTCCGACACGATGGGCCGCGTCCACCGCTTCCTCGGCCTGAACGTCGGCTGCATCCTCGCCAACATGACGCCGGCCCAGCGCCGCGAGCAGTACGCCAGCGACATCACGTACGGCACGAACAACGAGTTCGGATTCGACTACCTGCGCGACAACATGGCGTGGTCCCAGGACGAACTCGTCCAGCGCGGCCACAACTTCGCCATCGTCGACGAGGTCGACTCCATCCTCATCGACGAGGCCCGTACGCCGCTGATCATCTCCGGCCCGGCCGACCAGGCCACCAAGTGGTACGGCGACTTCGCCAAGCTGGTCAAGCGCCTCAAGCGCGGCGAGGCCGGCAACCCGCTCAAGGGCATCGAGGAGACCGGCGACTACGAGGTCGACGAGAAGAAGCGCACGGTCGCCATCCACGAGTCCGGTGTGGCCAAGGTCGAGGACTGGCTGGGCATCGACAACCTGTACGAGTCGGTGAACACCCCGCTCGTGGGCTACCTGAACAACGCCATCAAGGCGAAGGAGCTCTTCAAGAAGGACAAGGACTACGTCCTCATCGACGACGAAGTCATGATCGTCGACGAGCACACCGGCCGTATCCTCGCCGGCCGCCGCTACAACGAGGGCATGCACCAGGCCATCGAGGCGAAGGAAGCGGTGCCGATCAAGGACGAGAACCAGACGCTCGCCACGATCACGCTGCAGAACTTCTTCCGCCTCTACAAGCGCCGCGACCACAACGACAAGGAAATGCCCGGCCTGTCGGGCATGACCGGTACGGCGATGACCGAGGCCGCCGAGTTCCACCAGATCTACAAGCTCGGTGTGGTGCCCATCCCGACCAACCGGCCGATGGTCCGCAAGGACCAGTCCGACCTCATCTACCGCACCGAGGTCGCCAAGTTCGAGGCGGTCGTCGACGACATCGAGGAGAAGCACCGCAAGGGCCAGCCGATCCTCGTCGGCACGACCTCGGTGGAGAAGTCCGAGTATCTGTCGCAGCAGCTCAGCAAGCGCGGCATCCAGCACGAGGTGCTGAACGCCAAGCACCACGAGCGCGAGGCGCAGATCGTCGCCCAGGCCGGCCGCAAGGGCAGTGTCACGGTCGCCACCAACATGGCCGGCCGTGGTACGGACATCAAGCTCGGCGGCAACCCCGAGGACCTCGCCGAGGCGGAGCTGCGCCAGCGCGGCCTCGACCCCGAGGAGCACATCGAGGAGTGGGCGCACGCCCTGCCCCAGGCGATCGAGCGGGCCGAGGCGGCGGTCAAGGCCGAGAAGGACGAGGTCGAGAAGAGCGGCGGCCTGTACGTCCTCGGCACCGAGCGGCACGAGTCGCGGCGCATCGACAACCAGCTGCGCGGCCGTTCCGGCCGTCAGGGCGACCCCGGCGAGTCCCGCTTCTACCTCTCGCTCGGCGACGACCTGATGCGGCTGTTCAAGGCGCAGATGGTCGAGCGCGTGATGTCCATGGCGAACGTGCCGGACGACGTGCCGATCGAGAACAAGATGGTCACGCGTGCGATCGCGTCCGCGCAGTCGCAGGTGGAGACGCAGAACTTCGAGACGCGTAAGAACGTCCTGAAGTACGACGAGGTCATGAACCGGCAGCGCGAGGTCATCTACGGCGAGCGCCGCCGCGTGCTGGAGGGCGAGGACCTCCAGGAGCAGGTCCAGCACTTCATGGACGACACCATCGACGCCTACATCCAGGCCGAGACAGGTGAGGGCTTCCCCGAGGACTGGGACCTGGACCGGCTGTGGGGCGCGTTCAAGCAGCTGTACCCGGTGAGCGTCACCGTCGAGGAGCTGGAGGAGGCCGCGGGCGACCGGGCCGGGCTCACCGCCGAGTTCATCTCCGAGTCCATCAAGGACGACATCCGCACGCAGTACGAGGCGCGTGAGACGCAGCTCGGCTCCGAGATCATGCGTGAGCTGGAGCGCCGGGTCGTGCTGTCGGTCCTGGACCGCAAGTGGCGCGAGCACCTCTACGAGATGGACTACCTCCAGGAGGGCATCGGCCTGCGCGCGATGGCGCAGAAGGACCCGCTGGTCGAGTACCAGCGCGAGGGCTTCGACATGTTCTCCGCGATGATGGAGGGCATCAAGGAGGAGTCCGTCGGCTATCTGTTCAACCTGGAGGTCCAGGTCGAGCAGCAGGTCGAGGAGGTCCCGGTCGAGGACGTCAAGCCGGTGGCCGACCTGGAGAAGCAGGACGCGGTGCCCGCGCAGGCGGGGCCCCGCCCCGAGATCCGGGCCAAGGGGCTCGACGCCCCGCAGCGGCGCAATCTGCACTTCTCCGCGCCGACCGTGGACGGCGAGGGCGGCACCGTCGAGGGCGACTTCGCCACCGACGAGGAGCCGGTGCGCTCCGAGGCGGACGGCCTCACGCGCGCGGAGCGCCGCAAGCAGGCGAAGGGCGGCCGTCGCCGCAAGAAGTGAGCGATGCCGCTCCGCCGCGGCGGGCGGCTGTGAACAGGCCGAGGGCCGGGCACCCCAGGGTGCCCGGCCCTCGGCCTGTGTGCGCGGTGCGGTCAGCGGATGCCCGTGCGGGAGCCGCCCAGCTCCACGGCGGTGCAGCGCCAGCGCAGGTCCCGGCCCTGCTCCAGCCGGAAGGCCATGGCGCGCAGTCTCGTCCCCGCCCCGATCCGGGCGAACACCTCGATGGCCCCCTCACGCGGCTCGAACCAGCCGATGTCGCGTACGACGGGCCTGACTCCCCGGGTGCGCAGCGGTACCCGCTCGGCGAGCCGCACCAGGTCGTCGTAGGCCCGTCCGGCGGTGTGCCGCAGCATCGCGTGCACGGGGCGCTGCCCGCTGAGCACGGCGAGCAGCAGCTCGGCGAAGCGGTCGGTGGGCTGGGGCTGGGGGACGGCCGGGCGCACGGGAGCCCGGTCGCCTGCGCGCGGGCGACCGCCCGCCGTCGACGCTCCCTGGACACCCGGTGCCGGCGTGGTGGTCCGGCGGCCCGCGCGGGGCGCCGGACGGTTGTCGGCGGGCCGGGTCGCCCGGGCCGCGGCGACGGGCCGGCGCCCGCCGGGAGAGGGCGCGGAGGCGACCCTGCCGGCGGGAAGCCGGGGCGGGACGCCCGCGCCGGGTGAGGAGCCGCGTACGGGCCCTCCCGCGGGCCTGTGCGGAGCGCCGGCGGTGGGGGCCAGGTGGTGGACCCGTCCGGCGGCAGCGGCGGACGTGGCCCTCTCCGGGTCTGTGCGCGGGGCGGCCGTGCCGGTGGGGGTGGTCGGCATGAGGGTGTCCCGTTCCCTGCGCGGTGTGGCGCCGCTTGGGTGGGCCGGGGCGGCCGAGGTGGCTCTTCCGGGGGCTTGCGGGGTCGTGTGGGGTGCGCTGGTGCCCGTGGGTGTGGCGGTTTCCGGGGCGTGGGCGTCGGGGGACGTCGCGGGCCTTGCCGCGGACGAGTGGGGCGGCAGCTCGGCTGAGGGGCGGCGCGGGTCGCGGCGGGTGGGGGACGGTTCGCGGGACGGTGCTGGGCTCGGGTCATGACTTTGTGCATGGGGACCCCGTTCTGTGGGCCCGGCCGGTCAGGGAGGCGTACCGGGCGGTAACTTCGCGTTCGGGGATCTTGTACGGGTTTGCGCAGGGTCGGGGCAAGGCGGCGGAGGGCCGAGTGGGGAGGCCGTCCGGATTCACTTATCAGGGTGAATCGTGGGCGGCCGGGCCCGTGATACGGCGGGGGTACCGGGTGAATCCCGGGACGGGAGTGGACGTGCGCGGGGGTGTGGGCGGGGACTCGATGGGGACCCTCGCACGTATCCTGAAGGTTCGTCCAGAGCTTCCGATCTCGTGAAAGCGGCCCGCCATGCGCGTCTACGTCCCCTGACCCTCCCCGGGCTCGCCGAGGCGTCCCGGACCGGTGTGCTGGGCGACGGGCCGTTCCTCGCGTACGCCGTGACGCCCGCGCTGCGCGAGTGGTACCTCTCCGACGACATCGAGGAACTCGAGTACGCCGCGCTCAGCCGTGCCGCGCTCGCCTCCCTGCGGCTGCTGGCCGCGGACGCCGCCGCGCCGCGCCGCCGGGTCGTGGTCGCCGTGGACGTGTCCGACGACGCCGCCTCCGACGACGCCGCTTCCGGCGGCCCCGGCCGGGGCCCCGACCCGGCCGCCCTCGGCGAGGTGCGGGTCGCCGGCGCCGTACGGCTGGCCAAGGCGGCCGCCGTGCACGTGGACGCGGCCGACGCCGAGGCGGACGTGGCGGCCGCCGCCGGTGCGCTGGCCGCGGCGGACGGCGGGGACGGCGACGCCCGGTCCACCGTGGACGGCGCGGAGGACCACGAACTGCTCTGGTACGCCACCCAGGAGATCCCCAGCCTCGTGGGCTGACCGGCCTGAGCCGCGGCGCTGCCCGATGTCAGTGGGAGCGGGTACGTTTTCGGGCATGGGGACGCACACGGCCGCGCACATCGTCTGGGACTGGAACGGCACGCTGTTCCACGATGTCGACGCGGTCATCGGGGCTACGAACGCCGCCTTCGCCGAGCTGGGCCTGGAGCCGCTCACGCTGGAGCGGTACCGGGAGCTGTACTGCGTACCGGTGCCGAAGTTCTACGAGCGGCTGATGGGGCGGCTGCCCAGCGCGGCGGAGTGGGAGCTGATGGATGCCACGTTCCATCGGCACTACACGGAGCACCATGTGCGGTGCGGGCTCGCCGAGGGTGTGACGGAGCTGTTGGCGGAGTGGGATTCGGCCGGGCGCAGCCAGTCCATTCTCAGCCTGTACGGGCACGCGGAGCTGGTGCCGCTGGTGCGGGGTTCGGGATCGAGGCCCACTTCCTGCGGGTGGACGGGCGGACGGGGCCGTCCGGGGTGGCAAGGCGGAGCACATGGTGCGGCACCTCGGGGCGCTGACCGGGGTCGATCCGGGGCGCACGGTGGTGATCGGGGACGCGGCGGACGACGCGGTGGCGGCGTTGCGGGTGGGGGCGCGGGCTGTGCTGTACACCGGGGGTCGCATGGGCGGGCCAGTCTGGAGGCGGTGGGGGTCCCGGTGGTGGACACGTTGCGGGAAGCGGTGGGGGTGGCGGAGCGGGTGGCTGCCGCCTGAGCGTGATCGCGGCGTGGCGTTCGTGGGGTGCCCCGCTTTCGGCTGCGCTCGCGCGGGACTGGCCGGAGTGGCCGCGGTGCGGCTGCGGCGGGGTGGGCGGGGGTGTTACGCGGCCCGGCGTTTGCGGGTGCCTCCCCACTCTCGGCTTCGCTCGAGCGGGGGACCCCATCGCCCACCCGTGCCGCCCCAGCGGCACGATTGCCCGCAGTGGCGAACGGCACGATTGTCCGCGGTGGCCAAACGGTGCGGTTGCCCGCGGTGGCGGAACGGTGCGGTTGCCCGCGGTGGCGGAACGGTGCGGTTGCCCGCGGTGGCGGAACGGTGCGGTTGCCCGCAGTGGCGAAACGGTGCGGTTGCCCGCGGTGACGGAATGGTGTGGTTGCCCGCGGTGGCGGAACGGTGTGGGAAGTGCACTGTGCAGAACGTCAAAGTTTGGGGGCTGGTTTTGTACACATACGGCTCATGACGGGGAGCCTGTGGGGAGCGATAGCCTTGGTGGCGTGATCAGCGCGATAGTTCGCGGGGGCCTCGGTGTCCCTGCTCTGCGCCCGGCGAGCACGGACGACATCCGTGACCGGGTGGCGGTCGCTGGTCTTCACACCAGGGCACTCGGGACGTGCCGCACCTCCCCGGACAGGTATCGGGGAGAGCGGTGTCACACCCGTCGGGCGCGTCGAATTCCGCCGAGACGCCCCCGCTCACTTCACCTCGCGGCATAGCGTCGGTACGGACCGGACACCCCGCGTCGTACCACCGCACCGTGAGGCCGGAGACCGTACTTCCTTCTACGTCACGCAACGGCGCGCGACAGGAGCCAGAGGACCATGCAGACCAAGCTGGACGAAGCCAAGGCCGAGCTGCTCGAAAGGGCCGCCCGGGTAGCTGAGAACAGCCCGGCCGGTGGAAACTGCCGACCGGGACGACGGACAAGGGCATGCCCGACCGGGACACCGTGCTCGAGTTCCTCCAGCGCTACTTCCTGCACACCGCCCCGGAGGACCTGACCGACCGCGACCCGGTCGACGTCTTCGGCGCCGCCTACTCGCACTACCGGCTCGCCGAGAGCCGCCCCAGGGCACGGCCAGCGTCCGCGTCCACACCCCGACCGTCGAGCCACTCCGTCGTCGAGGTGGTCACCGACGACATGCCCTTCCTGGTCGACTCCGTCACCAACGAGCTGACCCGCCAGGGCCGCGGCATCCACGTCGTCATCCACCCCCAGGTCGTGGTCCGCCGGGACGTCACCGGCAAGCTGATCGAGGTACTCACCGCCCCGTCGGCGGCGACCTCCCCCAGGACGCCCGCGGCCTGCCGCACGACGCGCACGTCGAGTCCTGGATCCATGTGGAGATCGACCGCGAGACCGACCGCGGCGACCTCAAGCAGATCACCTCCGACCTGCTGCGGGTCCTCTCCGACGTCCGCGAGGCCGTCGAGGACTGGGGCAAGATGCGCCAGGCCGCGACCGCGCTCGCCGAGGCGCTGCCCGGTGAGCCCGTCCCCGCCGACCTGCCCGTGCCGCAGGTCGAGGAGGCCCGCGAGCTGCTGCGCTGGCTCGCCGACGACCACTTCACCTTCCTCGGCTACCGCGAGTACGAGCTGCGCGAGGACGACTCGCTGGGCGCCGTCCCCGGCACCGGCCTCGGCATCCTGCGCTCCGACCCGCACCACGCCACCGAGGAGGGCCACCCCGTCAGCCCCTCCTTCGAGCGGCTGCCCGCCGACGCCCGCGCCAAGGCGCGCGAGCACAAGGTGCTGGTGCTGACCAAGGCGAACAGCCGGGCCACCGTGCACCGGCCGTCGTACCTGGACTACATCGGCGTCAAGAAGTTCGACGCGGACGGCAACGTCGTCGGGGAGCGCCGCTTCCTCGGACTGTTCTCCTCCGCCGCCTACACCGAGTCCGTGCGCCGGGTGCCGGTGATCCGCCGCAAGGTCGAGGAGGTCCTGGAGCGCGCCGGCTTCTCGCCGCACAGCCACGACGGGCGCGATCTGCTCCAGATCCTGGAGACCTACCCGCGCGACGAGCTGTTCCAGACCCCGTCGCCGAGCTCCAGGCCATCGCGACCTCGGTGCTCTACCTCCAGGAGCGCCGCCGGCTGCGGCTCTACCTGCGCCAGGACGAGTACGGGCGCTACTACTCGGCGCTCGTCTACCTCCCGCGCGACCGCTACACCACCGGTGTGCGGCTGCGGATCATCGACATCCTCAAGGAGGAGCTCGGCGGCATCAGCGTCGACTTCACCGCGTGGAACACCGAGTCGGTCCTCTCCCGGCTGCACTTCGTGGTCCGCGTCCCGCAGGGCACCGAGCTGCCCGAGCTGTCCGACGCCGACAAGGAGCGCATCGAGGCCCGCCTCGTCGAGGCCACCCGCTCCTGGGCCGACGGCTTCGCCGAGGCGCTGAACGCCGAGTTCGGCGAGGAGCGCGCCGCCGAACTGCTGCGCCGTTACGGGGACTCCTTCGCCGAGGGCTACAAGGCCGACCACACCCCGCGCGGCGCCGTCGCCGACCTGGTCCGCATCGAGGAGCTCGACGAGGAGCGGAACTTCGCGCTCAGCCTGTACGAGCCGGTGGGCGCCGCCGCCGACGAGCGCCGCTTCAAGATCTACCGCAAGGGCGAGGCCGTCTCCCTGTCCGCCGTGCTGCCGGTGCTCCAGCGGCTCGGCGTCGAGGTCGTCGACGAGCGGCCGTACGAACTGCGCTGCGCCGACCGCAGCGTGGCCTGGATCTACGACTTCGGTCTGCGGATGCCCAAGGGCGCCGGCGCCGACCAGCTCGGCGACGACGCGCGTGAGCGGTTCCAGGACACCTTCGCCGCCACCTGGACCGGCAAGGCGGAGAACGACGGCTTCAACGCCCTCGTGCTCGGCGCCGGGCTGACCTGGCGGCAGGCCGTGGTGCTGCGGGCGTACGCCAAGTACCTGCGCCAGGCCGGCTCCACCTTCAGCCAGGACTACATGGAGGACACCCTCCGCACCAACGTCCACACCACCCGGCTGCTCGTCTCCCTGTTCGAGGCGCGGATGTCCCCGGACCGGCAGCGCGCCGGATACGAGCTGGTGGACGCGCTCCTCGAGGAGGTCGACGCGGCCCTCGACCAGGTCGCCTCGCTGGACGAGGACCGCATCCTGCGCTCCTTCCTCACCGTCATCAAGGCGACGCTGCGCACCAACTTCTTCCAGGAGGCGAGCGGCGGCGTGCCGCACGACTACGTCTCCATGAAGTTCGACCCGACGGCCATCCCCGACCTTCCCGCGCCCCGCCCGGCGTTCGAGATCTGGGTGTACTCGCCGCGCGTCGAGGGCGTGCACCTGCGCTTCGGCAAGGTCGCGCGCGGCGGTCTGCGCTGGTCGGACCGCCGGGAGGACTTCCGTACGGAGATCCTCGGCCTGGTCAAGGCGCAGATGGTGAAGAACACCGTCATCGTGCCGGTCGGCGCCAAGGGCGGCTTCGTCGCCAAGCAGCTGCCCGACCCGAACGCCGACCGTGACGCCTGGATGGCGGAGGGCATCGCCAGCTACCGGACGTTCATCTCGGCGCTGCTCGACATCACCGACAACATGGTGGCCGGCGAGGTCGTGCACCCGACGGACGTCGTCCGGCACGACGAGGACGACACCTACCTCGTCGTCGCCGCCGACAAGGGCACCGCGAAGTTCTCGGACATCGCCAACGAGGTCGCCGAGTCGTACAACTTCTGGCTCGGTGACGCCTTCGCCTCCGGCGGCAGCGCGGGCTACGACCACAAGGGCATGGGCATCACCGCCCGCGGCGCCTGGGAGTCCGTGAAGCGGCACTTCCGGGAGCTGGGCGTGGACACCCAGAGCCAGGACTTCACGGTCGTCGGCATCGGCGACATGTCCGGTGACGTGTTCGGCAACGGCATGCTGCTCAGCGAGCACATCCGCCTGGTCGCCGCCTTCGACCACCGGCACATCTTCATCGACCCGAGCCCCGACGCGGCCGCCTCCCACGCCGAGCGCCGCCGGCTGTTCGAGCTGCCGCGCAGCTCCTGGGCCGACTACGACACCGGGCTGCTGTCGGCCGGCGGCGGGGTCTTCCCGCGCAGCGCCAAGTCCATCCCGGTCAACGCGCAGATGCGCGAGGTCCTCGGCATCGAGCCCGGCATCACCAAGATGACCCCGGCCGACCTGATGAAGACGATCCTCACGGCACCGGTGGACCTGCTGTGGAACGGCGGCATCGGCACCTACGTCAAGGCGTCCACGGAGTCCAACGCCGACGTGGGCGACAAGGGCAACGACCCCATCCGCGTCGACGGCAAGGACCTGCGGGTCGAGGTCGTCGGCGAGGGCGGCAACCTGGGCTTCACCCAGCTCGGCCGGATCGAGTTCGCGCTGCATGGCGGCCGGATCAACACCGACGCGATCGACAACAGCGCCGGCGTGGACACCTCCGACCACGAGGTGAACATCAAGATCCTGCTCAACGGTCTCGTCAAGGACGGCGACATGACCGTGAAGCAGCGCAACAAGCTGCTCGCCGGGATGACCGACGAGGTCGGACGGCTGGTCCTGCGCAGCAACTACGCGCAGAACACCGCCATCGCCAACGCGCTGGCGCAGTCGAAGGACATGATGCACGCGCAGCAGCGCTTCCTGAAGCACCTGGTGCGCGAGGGCGTCTCGACCGGGCCCTGGAGTTCCTGCCCACCGACCGCCAGATCCGCGAGCGGCTCGCCTCCGGGCAGGGCCTGACCGGACCGGAGACGGCCGTACTGCTGGCGTACACGAAGATCACGGTCGCCGAGGAGCTGCTGGCCACCTCGCTGCCCGAGGACCCGTATCTGAAGGTGCTGCTGCACGCGTACTTCCCGACCGAGCTGCGCGAGCAGTTCCTCGACCGGATCGACAGCCACCCGCTGCGCCGCGAGATCACCACGACGGTGCTGGTCAACGACACGGTCAACACGGGCGGTACGACGTATCTGCACCGGCTGCGCGAGGAGACCGGCGCGTCGCTGGAGGAGATCGTCCGGGCGCAGACCGCGGCCCGTGCGATCTTCCGCTCCTCGGTGGTGTGGGACGGGGTCGAGGCGCTCGACAACACGGTCGACGCGGAGCTCCAGACCCGTATCCGGCTGCACTCGCGCCGGCTGGTCGAGCGCGGTACGCGGTGGCTGCTCAACAACCGGCCGCAGCCGCTGGAGCTCGAGGAGACGGTGACGTTCTTCGGCGAGCGGGTCGAGCAGGTGTGGTCGCAGCTGCCGAAGCTGCTGCGGGGCGCGGACCTCGAGTGGTACCAGCGGATCTACGACGAGCTGAGCGGTGCCGGGGTTCCGGACGAGCTGGCCACGCGGGTCGCCGGGTTCTCCTCCGCCTTCCCGACGCTGGACATCGTGTCGGTGGCCGACCGGATGGGGAAGGAGCCGATGGAGGTCGCCGAGGTGTACTACGACCTCGGGAACCGGCTGCGGATCACTCAGCTGATGGACCGCATCATCGAGTTGCCGCGGGCCGACCGCTGGCAGTCCATGGCCCGTGCGGCGATCCGTGAGGATCTGTACGCGGCGCACTCGGCCGTGGCCGCGGAGGTGCTGGCGGAGGGGACGGTGCTGCCGCCCCGCAGCAGCGGTTCGATCTGTGGGAGCGGAAGAATTCCGCGCTGCTGGGGCGGGCGCGTAGCACGCTGGAGGAGATTCACGGGTCTGAGGCGTTCGATCTCGCGAATCTGTCTGTGGCGATGCGGACGATGCGGACGTTGTTGCGGTCGCATTCGTAGGTAGCGGCGGGTTTGTGGGGCGTCCCGGGTCGTTCTGGACCGGGGCGCCCCTTGTTTTGGTGCGGGGAGGGGTGGTGTGGGGTTTTTCGCCCCCGCCGCCCCTTCCCGTCCCGAGACTGGGGCTCCGCCCCAGACCCCGCTCCTCAAACGCCGGAGGGGCTGATTCAGGAGGGGCTAGGAGCGGAGGATGCTTGCCGCCGTGCGGGCTGTTCTGCGGAGGCGGGGGTTGCCAGGTGGTGCAGGGGGTTCGTGGGGTGCCAGTGGAGTTGGAGGCGGCCCGGGGTGTGGCCCTCGGGTTCGATGGTGAGGTGGTGGTGGGGGAGGCGGGCCGTGAGGGGCGGGAAGGCGAGGGGGCCAGGAGCAGGGAGGTGTTGCTGCGGCCCTGGGAGGTCAGGCGGAGCATCGGGTGGCGTTGTCCGGCGAAGCCGGTCAGCGGGAGGCGGGCGGCCGCCGGGTCGAGGCGGACCTGGCCCTCGAAGACGCCGGGGCGCACCGGGGAGAGCCGGAACGGGACCGTGAGGCGGTGCCTGCCGGGGGTGAGGAGCAGGCTCGCGCGCTGCGGGCCGACCGGGAGGCGCAGGGCCGGGTCGTAGGTGCGTACCGTCAGGTCGACCGAGGCGCCGGGGCCCCGCTCGATCCCGGTGATCTCGTGGCGGAACAGGGCGACGGGGAACGGGCGGGTGGCCGGTTCCAGCTCGGTCAGGTCCAGTTCGCCGCGGGCCGTCGCCGACCCGGGGACCCGTCCGCCCCAGTACGTACGGCCGTCCGGGCCCGTGGCCAGCTCCTCGGGGCGACACCGTGCCCGAGCCCGCGCGCCGCCCACCGCACCTCGGTGAGCCGCCGGTCGCGGAGCAGTTGCAGCACCACCCGCTCGGCGCGGGGAGACGGGTGTACGCGCCCGGCGACAGGGTCTCCAGGTACGGGTTCACCAGGTCCGCGAAGGCGGCCAGCCACTCCTCGTCCCGGTAGGGGAGGTCGCCCGCGTACATCCTGAAGTCGTGCTTCAGGAACTTGTGGTCCTTGTCCTCGCGCAGCGCCCCGTGCCCGCTCTCGGCCAGGAAGGCGTCGATCAGCCGCTGGACGTGGACACGGTCGCCGACGTTGGTGAGCAGATGCCGCTGGTTGGAGATGGACGCCGCGTCGGAGCCCGCGTACGGGGCGATGTACCAGTGGTACACCGGCTCCGGGATGATCGTGAACCGTTTCGCGAGGCAGTACGCCTGTGCCGAGAAGAGCTGGTCCTCGTAGTGGATGCCCTCGGGGAAGCGCAGATCGTGCCGGTCGAGGAAGGCGCGGGAGTACATCTTGCTGGTCGCGAGGTGCTCGAAGAACAGCCGCGGGTCGGCCTCGACGCCGTCCAGGGTGCGGCGCTCGCGCACCAGGTGCGGCATCCAGGTGGAGCGGCGTCCGGTGTCCACCCGGATCCGCCGTACCGCGCCCATCGCGAAGTCGAGGTCGCGTTCGCGGTGGGCGGCGAGCAGCGAGGCGACCGACTCCGGCGGGAGTTCGTCGTCGCTGTCCAGGAACATCAGATACGGGGCCCGCGCGATCTCCAGCGCACGGTTGCAGGGCGCGCTGCACCCGCCGCTGTTCTCCGGCAGCCGCAGATACCGGATGCGGGGGTCGCGGGCGGCCAGCGACCGTGCCACCTCGGGGTGTCGTCGGTCGAGTGGTCGTCGCTGATGACGATCTCGAGGTCGCGGTGGGTCTGGCGGCGTACGGACTCGACCGCGCGGGGCAGCCGTCCGGCGTCGTTGTGGACGATCACCGTGACGGTGACGTCGGGGGCGGCGAGGCGGTCATACGGCCTCCTCCGGGGTCGGTGCCGGGGTGCGTTCCCCGACCGGGATCACCGGCGGCAGCGACGCCTCGTCCTGGCCGAGGAAGACCCTGCGTACGACGCGTTCGGCGGCGCGGCCGTCGTCGTACTCGCAGAAGCGGCGGCGGAAGACGGCCCGCGCCTTCGCCGCGCTGTCGTCGCGCCAGGCGTCGGTGGTGAGGATGCCGGTGAGTTCGTCCTGGGTGCGGGCGACCGGGCCGGGCGCCTCCGCCATCAGGTCGAAGTAGACGCCGCGGGTGGTGCGGTACGTCTCCCAGTCGTCGGCGTGGACGACGATCGGGCGGTCGAGGCAGGCGTAGTCGAACATGATCGACGAGTAGTCCGTGACCAGGGCGTCGGCGGCCAGGCACAGCTCCTCGACCGGGTCGTAGGACGAGACGTCGACGATCCGGCCGGAGCGGCGCAGGCCGGTCAGCGGGGACGCGGAGCCCTCGTAGAAGTAGTGGCCGCGCACCAGCAGCACGGTGTCCTCGCCGAGGCGGTCGACGAGGGCGGCGAGGTCCAGGCGCGGGGTCCAGCCGGCCTCGTAGTCGCGGTGGGTGGGCGCGTAGAGGACGGCCCGGCGGCCCGGGGCGATACCGAGGCGGGCGCGGACCGCGCGGATGTCGGCGGCGCCGGCCGTGTAGTAGACGTCGTTGCGCGGATAGCCGTAGTCCAGCGGGATGTACCGGGACGGGTACGCCCTCTCCCACATACGGGTGCTGTGGCTGTTGGCGGAGAGGCTGTAGTCCCATTTGTCGACGCGTTCGAGGAGCGCGGCGAAGTCCAGGCCCTGGGCGGCGGCGGGGAACGGCAGCTGGTCCACGCCCATGCGTTTGAGGGAGTGCCGTGGTGGGTCTGGAGGTGTACCGCGTCGGGGCGTTTGACCAGGGCGTTCGGGAAGTTGACGTTGTTGACGAGGTACTTGGCGGTGGCGAGCGTCTCCCAGTAGCGGCGGGTGCCGGGGACGACGTGGTCGGTGCCGGGCGGGAGCAGCGCGGCGTTCTCGGCGGTCACCACCCACACCGGGCGGATGTGCGGGGCGAGTTCGGCGAGCTTCGCGGCGATCGCGGCCGGGTTGCAGGCGACACCGCGGTTCCAGTAGGCGGCGAACACCGCGAGAAGGGGTCGACGGGGCGGCGCAGGGCCCTGCGGTACTGCTGGTCGCGGACCTGCGCGCCCAGCCGGCGCCGCCCGGTGCGCACGGTGGAGCGCACGGCGCGGCGGGCGCGGTTGGCGGTCTGGAAGGCGCGGTATTTCCCGTAGGCGCCCTCTTCGAGCAGGGAGCGGCGGATGCCCTCCGGGCCGGCGGGGCGCCGGTGGCCCTCGGGGCGGCGGCGCAGGGCGGCGACCGAGGCCCGGTGGAAGAACTCCCGGGCGACCTCCTCGGGCATGCCGCCGCGGGTGAAGGTACGCAGGCAGTCGCGGACCATGATCTCGTAGAGCACGGTGTAGACGGCGGGGCGGTCGCGGGCGAGGTCGAGCAGGTTCTCGTAGCGGTCGACGAGCGCGTAGTGCTGCTCGGGGGTGACCGGGGAGGGCGGCGCGCCGCAGCCGGCGGTCCTCGTGGGCGATGTGCGGCAGTGCGGCGATCCGGTCGGCGAGCAGCAGGGCGGCGAGGGCCGCGCGCGGTTCGTCGTCGGTGGTGAGCTGTTCCTCGTGGGCCCGCCAGAAGCCGGCGCGCAGCACGCGGGTGCCGAGCAGCGGGGTCAGGCGCAGCAGGTAGGAGCTGTCGGCGAGGGCGAGTTCGGCGCGGCCCGCGCGGGCGAGCAGGGGCCGTCCGCCGAGGGCGGGCCGGTGCCGCGCCAGGTGCTGCGGAGGTGGTCGAGGAGCAGTACGTCGACGGTGTCCGGGAGTTCGGTGAGCCGTTCGGCGACGGTGCGGGTGCTGCCGGGCGGCAGGCCGTCCTTGGCGCTCACGAAGTGCAGCCAGCGGCCGGTGGCCCGCGCCGCCCCCGCCGTCCGGGCCGCCGCGCCGGACGTGCCGTCGGGCAGGGGCAGCACCTGGACGTGCGGGGTGTGCCGGCCGGCGGTCTCGCGGGCCCAGTCGCCGACGGCGGCGACGACGACCTCGGTGTCCGGGAGCGGACGGGCGGCGAGGAGTCGAGCAGGCCGGTCAGGTGGTCCTGGGTGTTCGGCCCGTGGACGACGACGCTGAGTTCGGGCATCTCGGGGCTCCTTCGGCTGCTCGTCGCTCCGGGCGATCCTCTCCGGTCATATTGGCATCAATACGACGAACAGGGCGCGCGGGCGCGCGGGCGCGGGCCTCAGGAGGGCACCGGTGCCGCCTTCGGCTTCGGCTTGCGGGCCTTGTCCGTGCCGCCGGTGAACGCCTCGTACTCCTTGAGCACATCCTCCGTCGGCCCGTCCATGCGCAGCTCGCCGCGCTCCAGCCACAGCACGCGGTCGCAGGTGTCGCGGATCGACTTGTTGTTGTGGCTGACCAGGAACACCGTCCCCGCCCGCTTGCGCAGCTCCCGGATCCGGGCCTCGGAACGCTTCTGGAAGGAGCGGTCGCCGGTGGCCAGCGCCTCGTCGACGAGGAGGACGTCGTGGTCCTTGGCGGCGGCGATGGAGAAGCGCAGGCGGGCCGCCATGCCGGAGGAGTAGGTGCGCATCGGCAGGGTGATGAAGTCGCCCTTCTCGTTGATGCCGGAGAAGTCGACGATCTCGTCGTAGCGGGCCCGTACCTCCTCGCGGGACATGCCCATGGCGAGCCCGCCGAGATGGACGTTGCGCTCGCCGGTGAGGTCGTTCATCAGGGCGGCGTTGACGCCGAGCAGGGAGGGCTGGCCGTCGGTGTAGATACGGCCGTTCTCCACCGGGAGCAGGCCGGCGACGGCCTTGAGCAGGGTCGACTTGCCCGAGCCGTTGGTGCCGATCAGCCCGATCGCCTCGCCCCGGTACGCCACGAAGGAGACGCCCCGTACGGCGTGCACCCTGCGTACACCGGCCGCCTTCTCGGTCTGCCTGCGGCGCAGCATGCGGTTGAGGGCGGCGGTGGCGGAGCCGCGGCCGGCGCCGGTGCCGTTGACCCGGTAGACGATGTCGACGCGGTCGGCGACGACCGTGGGGATCTTCGATTCGGTGGTGTCAGCCACGGCCGTACCTCTCCTCTGCCTTCCAGAAGTAGACGAACCCGATCACGCCGGCCAGCAGGGCCCAGCCCAGCGCGAACGCCCACACGTGCGGGGGCAGGTACGAGGAGCCGTAGCCGTCGATCATCGCGAAGCGGATCAGGTCCATGTAGACCGCGGCCGGGTTCCACTGCAGGACGTCGGCGAGCCAGCCGGGGACGTTCTTGCCCTCCAGCATCGCCGGGATGCTGAACATCACGCCGGACGCGTACATCCAGGTGCGCAGCACGAACGGCATCAGCTGGGCCAGGTCGGGCGTCTTGCTGCCCATCCGCGCGAAGATCAGCGCGAGCCCGGTGTTGAACACGAACTGGAGCAGCAGCGCCGGGATCACCAGCAGCCAGGACAGGGCGGGCAGGCTCCCGAAGGCGATCACGACGACGACCAGCACGATCATCGAGAACAGCAGCTGCTGGAGCTGCTGGAGCGCGAAGGAGACCGGCAGCGAGGCGCGCGGGAAGTGCAGGGCCCGCACCAGCCCGAGGTTCCCGGAGATCGCCCGCACACCGGCGAGCACGGAGCTCTGGGTGAACGTGAACACGAACACGCCCGTCACCAGGAACGGTACGTAGATGTCGTGCGGGATGCCCCGGCGGGCGCCCAGCAGCAGGCCGAAGATGAAGAAGTAGACGGCCGCGTTCAGCAGCGGGGTCGCCACCTGCCAGAGCTGCCCGAGTTTGGCCTGGCTGTACTGGGCGGTCAGCTTCGCCCGGGAGAAGGCGAGGATGAAGTGCCGCCGGTCCCAGAGCTGACGGACGTACTCCCGGAGGGAGGGCCGGGCGCCGCTGACCGTGAGGCCGTGCCGGGCGGCGAGGGCCGCGAGGTCGCCCTCGCCGGGTATCGGGCGGGCCGGCGCGGGGGTGGTGTGTGGAGGGCCTGACTCACATCCGGCGCTTTCGCTAGAGGGAGGGGGACGACGAAGCTACGTCGGGACGGGACCGTATCGTCGCAACGGGAGCGTAAGTCGAAAGAACGTCGGAACGCAACCGTTTCGTCGTGACGGTGGCGGCCTATGCTGTCCGCATGACGACCCACGCCGACGAGCCTCAGCCGCGTCCGCGCCGCAGGGCTCCCGCGGGGGCCGCAGTACTGCGGGCGGACGTGACCGAGGCCATCCGGGCGGCCGTCTTCGAGGAACTCGCCGCGGTCGGCTACGCGCGGATGTCGATCGAGGGGATCGCGCGCCGCGCGGGCGTCGGCAAGACCGCGGTCTACCGCCGCTGGCGCTCAAACTGCACCTCGTCCTCGACCTGGTCTCCGCGATCGCCGTCCAGGGCCTGCCCGCGCCGGACACCGGCTCCCTGGAGGGCGACCTGCGCCTGCTGTACGAGGTCACCTCCCGCGCCCTGCGCCACCCCGTCGCCTCGCAGATCCTCCCCGACCTGCAGGCCGAGGCCGCCCGCAACCCGGAGATCGCGGAGGCGCTGCAGAAGGCGCTGCGCGAGGGCCAGGACGGAGTGGCCGAGGGCATCGTCGCGTCGGCGCAGCGGCGCGGCGAACTCCGCCCCGGCACCGACCACGCCCTGGCCCTCGACCTGATCTCGGGCCCCCTGTACTGGCGCTCGGTGGTCATCCGCAGCCCGAAACTCCCGAAGGGCTACCTGGCAGCCCTCACCCGGGCCACGACGGAGGCGCTGAAGGCGCTGTGAGGCGGCCCGCCGTGATCGTCCGGAGGCCGCCGGAGCGGGCGGGTGACGCCCATGTCCTCCGTCCCGGACCGGTGAGGCCGGCGCCCTCGCCGCCCAGCCGCCGGAGGACGGCCACCGCGCGTTCCGGCGCCTCTTCGGCGTCGAACCCTCCCGGCCGGCCCCGCGGCTCGCTCATGCGGAGCGAGCGCACCGGTCAGCCCCGCAGGCGCAGGGTCAGACCGGTCAGGTCCGGCGTGGTCAATACGCGTCCTGCGTAGCCCGGCAGGGGACGTGCAGAGCGTCCGTCCATCGGGTGGGGATGCCGTCGACGCCGTACACCGCTCCCGCCAGGGCTCCCGTCACCGCCGCCACCGTGTCCGTGTCGCCGCCCAGGTCGACCGCCGCCCGTACGGCCTCCTCGAAGGAGGACGTGGTGCGCACCGCCCAGACGGCCGAGGCCAGGCAGGGCCAGACGGCGCCGTTGAACTCGGTGGCCAGGTCCGGGTGCCAGCCGGGGGCGAGGACGGTCGCGTAGCGGGTGTGGTGGCCGGGGTGGACCGCGCGCAGGGTGCCGGGGACGGCGGTCAGGGGTCGGCGCCGGTCAGGGCCACGCGGATCAGTTCGTGGAGGATCGCGGTGCCCTCCCAGGCCGCCCGGTCGCCGTGGGTGAGCGCGGAGAGGCGGCGGGCGGCGTCCATGGTGGCGGCGCGGCCGCTTGGGGCGAAGTACACGGCGGACGGGGCCGCCCGCATCAGCGCGCCGTTCCCCGCCGCCCTCTGGCTGGTCTGGAAGTACAGCCCCGCGGCCAGGTCCCAGGGGTCGCCGCCGGTGAGGACGGCCTCCGTCTGCAGGCCGATGTCCTTGGGGTCCGCGGCGGCCCACCGCCGGAAGCGGTGGAAGACGTCCGGGAGGTCCAGGCCGCCACACTCCAGCAGCGATTCGGCGACGAGTACCGCCATCTGGGTGTCGTCCGTCGCCTCGCCCGGGTCCCAGCCGCCGCCCCCGCACATCTCGCCGCCCGCCCCCGGTACCGGGAAGCGGGCGGAGAAGGCGCCCTCCGGGCCGAACTCGAAGGGGCGCCCAGGGCGTCGCCCACGGCGGAGCCGATCACCGTGCCCAGGGCGCGTTCGGCGCCGGTGGGCATCAGGGAGGGTCCGCTGCCGGCCGGACCAGGCCGAGGTGATCATGTCGTCGAGGCCCAGATGGGCCTTCCAGTTCAGTTCCGCGGCCGCGCGGTCGGCCGAGGCGACCACGCGCGCCGGGTCGCCCGGACGGCGCGCGGTGATCACCGGTGGACGGTCGTGGCCGGTGAGCGCGTTGACCCGGTCGATCATCTCCCGGACGGAGACGCCCTCGCCGCGGCCGATGTTGACGGTGAGGTTCCGGCCGGGGACGGAAGCGAGGGCGTGGGCCGCCGCCACATGCGCCTCGGCCAGGTCCACCACGTGGATGTAGTCGCGGACGCAGGTGCCGTCGGGGGTCGGATAGTCGTCGCCGAACACGCGCGGGGGCAGACCGTCCGCCAGCCTCTCGAAGATCATCGGGATCAGGTTGGAGACGCCCCGGTCGGCGAGGTCCGGACGGGCGGCGCCGGCCACGTTGAAGTAGCGCAGACAGGCCGTCGAGAGCCCGGTCGCCGTGCCGGCCGCACGGACCAGCCACTCGCCGGCCAGCTTCGTCTCGCCGTACGGCGACAGGGGCGCGCACGGGGTCTCCTCGGTGACGAGGTTCACGTCCGGCATGCCGTACACCGCCGCGGAGGAGGAGAGGACGAAGGAACGCACACCCGCCGACGTGACGGCGTCCAGCAGCACGCGCAGGCCCTCGACGTTCTCCCGGTAGTAGTGCAGCGGGAGCGAAAGCGACTCGGCGACCTGCTTCTTGGCCGCCAGATGGACGACTCCGGTGATCTCGTGGTCCCTCAGGGCGCGTGCCACCCGCTCGCCGTCCAGGGTCGAGCCGACCACCAGCGGCACCCCGTCCGGTACCCGGTCCGGGACACCGGTGGACAGGTCGTCGTACACCACCGTCCGCTCGCCCGCCCCGGTCATCGCCCGGACGACATGCGCCCCGATGTATCCGGCGCCGCCGGTGATCAACCAGGTCATGGTCGGCCGTCCCCTCGTTGTTGGCCCGCGCGGTACCGAGATGGTCGGAGATCAGTCAATCAGGCGCCGCAGTCTTCCGTGCAGCATCGGCACGACTCCGTGGACGCCGGTGGCCACGCGCAGGGCCAGCGAGCCCGAGTGGGTGGCGTACGGCCGGACCAGGACCAGCCCGTGCCGGGCGCTCGGCACCGCGCGGCGGCGCAGCAGGCCCGGCCCCGCGAGTGCGTGCGCGGTGACCCGGCGGCTCGAACCGTCCCGGAAGCGCACCCGCAGCCGCAGGTCCCAGGCGCCCGTGCCGAGCGTGGCCAGCCGGTCGAGGAGGACGGGCGCCGCCGCGACCCAGGTGCCGTCGGCGGCGGCCCGCAGCGCCACGGTGTCGCGGACCACGAGGCCGTCGCGCTCCCGGTGGCGCCACTCGACCTCCACCGACACCGGTCTCGCCCGCCCCACCCGCCCGTACAGCTCGTGCAGGCGCAACCGCAGGCCACGCGCGCGCGGACGCAGTTCCGCGTCCACGGCGAGCGGGAGCAGGGGCGCGGGCCGGTCCGGCAGGGGTTCCAGGGTGACCCCGGGCAGCTCCGCCGACCAGCACGGTGTGCCGTCCCGCGCGCGGGCGTACGGCGGGCACAGCCGGGCCGGCCGGGCCGCCAGTTCCCGCAGCCGGGGAAGGTCGCGCGGCCCGGGGAGGCCAGCACCACCCGCCCGATCAGCCGGCCGGGGGCGACCGGGTCACGGGCCCAGTCGCCGGCGTCGTACTCCGCGAGGAACGCCCGGGTGTGCGTCCACCACTCCCGCCGGTACGCCTCGTCGCGCAGCGGCAGCTCACGCGCGTACATGCGCAGCTCGTGGTCGAGGAACTTGGCCCGTGCCCTGCGCGCCAGCCGTTTCTGCCCGGCGTCCAGCAGGATCGCGTGGGCGGTGCGGCACGCGTGGGTGCGGGCCCGCCAGTTGCCGATGCCCGCGCGGTCCAGCGAGATCGACAGCCGCCGCGCCGACCGGCGGACGTGCCAGACGTAGACCCGGTCCGGGACCAGTGCCACGCGCGGGGCGGCGGCCCACACCCGCGCGGTGAACACCACGTCCTCGTAGGGGAACCGGCCGTCGGGGAAGCGGATGCCGTGCGCGCGCAGGAAGTCCGTGGCGTAGAGCTTGTTGACGCACAGGGTGTCGTGGACCAGGCGCGGGCGCAGGGCGGGCCGGGCGTGCACGGCGGGCGCCGCGTACAGGGCCGGCTCCACGGCACCTCGCGCCCCGACGGCAGCTCGCGGCGCACACAGGCCGCCGGTGACCTGCGCGTCCGCCCTGGTCGCGGCCGTGAGCAGCGCGTCGACCGCGCCGGGCGGCAGGACGTCGTCGCTGTCCAGGAACATCACGTACGGCGAGGTCACGGCGGCGAGACCGGTGTTGCGCGGGGTGCCGCAGCCGCCGCTGTTGACGGGGCACCGGATGACCCGCAGCCGGGGTTCGCGGGCGGCGAGCCGGCCGAGCAGCTCCGCGCTGCCGTCCGTCGAGCCGTCGTCCACGGCGACGACCTCCCGTACGGCGGGACCCTGCCGGAGCGCCGAGCGCACGGCGCCGGTCACATGGGCGGCGTCGTCATGGCCGATGACGACGACGGCGACGGCCTGGGGATGTGGGGGTGCATGGCGTCCTCGGGGAGGGATATGAGCTGTTCATATCCTTTGCCCGCTGGAAGACGTCAGCCACCGGGGCCCTCCGCCGCGGCCGCCGCCTCGTCCAGTGCCGTCGTGAGCCGCTGGAGGACGGCGCTCAGTTCGCGGATCTCCGCCACCTCGAAGCCGGTCGCGGCCGCGATCCGCAGCGGCACCGCCAGGGCCTGCCGCCGCAGCGCGGTGCCCTCCTCGGTGGGCCGGACCTCCACGGACCGCTCGTCGCGCGCGCTGCGCTCCCGGCGTACCAGACCGGCCGTCTCCAGCCGCTTGAGCAGCGGGGACAGGGTGCCGGAGTCCAGCCGCAGATGCTCGCCGAGCTTCTTCACGGGCAGCGTGCCGTGCTCCCACAGCACCAGCATGACCAGGTACTGCGGATAGGTGAGCCCGAGGTCCTTGAGGATCACCCGGTAGACGCCGTTGAAGGCGCGGGAGGCCGCGTTCAGTGTGAAGCAGACCTGCTGGTCGAGACGGAGCCAGTCGTCCGCGGAGCCCGGTGCGGGGGCCGTCGCGGGTGGGAGGCCGGGGATGGCAGTCATGCGTCCAGCGTAGCGCCGGTCAGTCATTAGGTTGCGCGCAATTAAGTTGCGTGCTCTACTTGTGGTCGTACGGCAGCCGGACCCGCCCCGGGCCGGCCGTGTCACGACTGACGAGGGAAGGTCCTTCCATGGACGCGCTCTACACCGCTGTCGCCACCGCCACGCACGGCCGTGACGGCCGTGCCGTCACCTCCGACGGCAAGCTGGACCTCGGCCTGAGCATGCCCGTCGCGCTCGGCGGCGACGGTGCGGGCACCAACCCGGAGCAGCTCTTCGCCGCCGGTTACGCGGCCTGCTTCGGCAGCGCCCTCGGCCTGGTCGGCAGGGCGGCGAAGGTCGACCTCGCCGACGCCGCGGTGACCGCCGAGGTGGTCCTCGGCAAGCAGGGCCAGGGCTTCGCGCTCGCCGTGACGCTGCGCGTCGAGCTGCCCGAGGGCATCGAGGAGGAGACCGGCCGCAAGCTGGTCGAGCAGGCCCACCAGGTCTGCCCCTACTCCAACGCCACCCGCGGCAACATCCCGGTCGACCTCGTCATCGAGTAACCGGCGGCGGGCTCAGCCCCCGACCCGCGCCAGCACCTCCCCCGTCCGCCGGCTCCACGTCACCACCACCGCCTCCTTCGGCAACCGCTGTCCGGGAGTCAGCAGCAGCCAGCGCGCGTGGTACCGGCGGACGACCGCGGCCCGCTCGGCGCGGGTCGAACCCGGATCGAGATACGCCCGCACATCGGCCACCCGCCGCAGCCGCTCCGCCTCGTCCAGCGAGGGGTCCGGCCAGGCCGGCGCCGCGAGGTTCGGCCCGTATCCGGCGATCGCGTGGACGGCGTAGTACCCGTCGGTGATCACCACCTCGCCCGGCCCGATGTACCGCGTGGCCCAGACGTACGACGGCCAGTCCGGCGGCCGCGCGAAGCCCGCCGGCAGCAGCGCTCCCGCGTGCACGGTCAGGAACCCGGCGCACGCGCCCGCCGCCGCTGCCCCGCCGAGCAGCCGCCGCCACACCGGCCACGGCCGGGGCGCCGCCAGTTCCACCGCCAGCGCGAACTGCAGCGGCGCGAGGGTCAGCCCGAGGATCCTGCCGTAGGTGTAGTGGCCGGCGACCCAGCCGTACGCCACCACCAGACAGTCCAGGACGAACATCAGTACCAGCGGATCGCGCCACGGGACGCGCCTGGCCCGCAGCCACAGCGCCGGCAGCCCCAGCAGCGCGAGCCCGAACTGCCCGCCGAGATCCAGATACAGCCGCCGGTGCAGGGCGTCCACACTGTCGTCGCCCACCAGCGCGAACACGTCGAAGTACGGCCAGGCCGCGGCCGCCGCCAGCGCCACCGCCCCCGTCAGCGCCCACCGCGCGACGACCGCCGGGCGCCACCGGCGCTGCCAGCCGGCGACCAGCGCCACCGCCCCCAGCACCGCCGCGACCGCCGTGATCGGATGCACCAGCAGGATCAGCCCGTACGGCACGCCCAGCGCCGCGTACCCGGACACCGGCCGCAGCCCGCTCGGCCCCACGTACCGCACGGCCCCCGCGTCCCGCGCCCGCGCCCCCGTCAGCGCCCACGCCCAGAAGGTGAGCCCGATCGCGAAGGCCGACGGGTAGGACAGATTGCCGGTCATCGACATCACGTTGATGAAACCGCTCCACCAGGCCCGCTCCACCCCCCACAGCAGCGACATCGCGCCCAGCGCCAGCACCGGCGCCCAGGGGCGTGGGGTCAGCACGCGCGCGAAGCGGCCGATCCCGGTCAGCAGCACGATCAGGTTCAGCGGCCCGGTGAGCCGCAGCACCTCCCAGCCGCCCAGCCCCGTCAGCCGGGCGGCCACCCCCTGCGCCACCGCGAACGGCGAGTAGTAGGGGCTGCCCGCCCCCGGCAGGTCCGCCATCGGATGCCGGGGGTTCAGCAGATCGTCCTTGAGGCGCTCGATCACGGCCGCGTGCTGTCCGGCGTCACAGCACAGCGGCACACTCCAGTACGCCAGCGACATCACGATCCAGAACAGGAACCCGAAGAGCTGGTACGGGGTCGGGCGCCAGGTCCGGCCGCCGCGCAGCGCCGTGGCACCGTGTCCGGGCTGGCGTACGAGAACTCCGGAGCTCATCGGATGACGGGCGAAGGGGACATCGTGGGCATTTGCCGTATGTTCCCGAAACGATCAACGACATGACCTCGCCTCACTCCATCGAGTGAACGGGGCCGGTCAGCGCGCCAGCTCCACCGGAGCCCCCTGCGCCGGCACCACCGCCCGCCGCACCACCGGCTCCAGCAGCAGCGGCACACCGATCACCGGCAGCAGCCAGGCCAGGACGATCAGCCGGTCGCCCCAGATGTTGATGTCCGGATGCCCGGCCTGGTTGAGGAACCCCGTACAGGCGGCGGCCACCAGGAAGGCACCGAACGCCGGCCGCCGCCGCGCCCCCAGGACTCCGGCCGCCAGGAACGCCAGGAACAGCGGCTCCCACAACCGCCGCCGCAGCCACTCCGTCCAGAAGTTCCCCTGCAACTGGAAGAACTCCGCCCACGGCCGCTCCCGGTCCGGACGGGCGAAGTGAGCGGTGAGCAGATCCTGCACGCTCTCCGACACCGACGGGTAGTCCAGCAGCCGGGCCAGCAGCACCGTGCCCAGCACCCCCGCGCACCCCGCTGCCGAGAGCGCCGCCACCCCGCGCCCCGCCGGAAGACCCCGCCACCGCCGCCGTACGGCGACGGCCGCGCCCGCGCCCGCCAGGCACAGGCCGAGGAACAGCGCCTGCGAGTGCTTGACGGTGAACAGCGCGAGCAGCGCCCCGCACACCAGCACCAGGCCCCGCCGCCTCCCGCGCCCCCGAGCAGCAGCGCACAGCCCCACAGCGCGGCCAGGGTGAGCGCCAGCAGCAGTCCCTCGGTCATCGGGCGCATCGCGGTCGTCCCGCACGGCAGCACCATGAACAGCGCCTGCCCGGTGAGCGCGAGCGGCACCGGCAGCGCCAGGGCGCGCAGCACCAGGAAGGCGAGCACCCCGCCCAGGCAGGTGACCGCCACTCCCGCCGCCCAGACCCCCACGTCACCCCGAACGCGCCGACGAACGGCGCCAGGAACACCGGGTAGCCGGGCCGTGTCTCGAAGATCCGCATGAACCGCTCCGGCATGAACGGCACGGTGTGACCGCCGGTGTCCCCGGCCGTCAGCCGCGCCTCCACCTGCCGCCACTCCCGCTCGCGGCACTCCCGCAGCACCGCGGGGCGGGGTCCAGGGCGTGGAAGCGCACCACGTTCACGTTCTGCCCGCGGTGCGCGATCACCGCCCGGCCCGCGCAGTAGTAGTCGATGGTGGCCGCCGCCGCGTCCCGTTTGTCCGCCCCGGTCAGGCTCAGCGCGTACGACACGTAGTTCTTGCTGTCGGGCGTGTCCCGGCCGGTGACGTTGGCGAGTTGCAGCAGCGCGAACACACCGGCCAGCAGCAGGACCCAGGTGCGCGCCCTCACGACGGCGACGGCAGGCCGGCGCCGCCGGACTGGGACGGCACCGGGACCGGACCGGCCGCCGCGTCCGGCATCGGCTCGCCCAGCAGCAGCGTCCGCACCACCCGTTCGGCGGCCCGCCCGTCGTCGAACTCGCAGAACCGCTCCCGGAACACCGACCGCAGCCGCGCCGACTCCTCGTCCCGCCAGGTCCCGGAGCCGAACAGCCCGGCCAGTTCCCGGTGGGAGCGGGTGACATGGCCCGGTGCCTCGGCCGTGATGTCCAGATAGGCGCCCCGGCTCGCCCGGTAGGCGTCCCAGTCGTCGGCGTGGAGCACGATCGGCCGGTCCAGGAGGGCGTAGTCGAACATCAGGGCCGAGTAGTCGGTGACGAGCACATCGGAGGCGAGCAGTACGTCCTGCACCTCCGGTTCGTCCGTGGCGTCGACGAGCACGCCCCGCCGGTGCAGTTCCGTGAGGCCGAGCCCGCGCGCCGGTCCGGCGGCGAGGGAGGGTGCAGGCGGACGACGAGGGTGTGACCGGCGCCCAGGTCCGCGGCGAACCGGGCGAGGTCGATCCGCTCCACCAGGCCGTCCCTGCGGTAGTCGCGGCGGGTCGGCGCGTACAGCACCACCGTGTCGCCGTCCGGGACCCCGAGCCGCGCGCGGACCGCGCGGCCCCGCTCCTCCGGTGCCGCGACCAGGACGTCGTTGCGCGGGCTGCCGGTCCGCGCGGAGCCGAAGTGGCAGGGGTAGGCGCGTTCCCACACCAGCTCGGAGTGCCGGTTGGCGACCAGGCTGTGGTCCCAGCGGTCGGCCCGGCGCAGCATCCGCGGTACGTCCGTACCGAGCCGGGCGCCGGGCCGGCCGAGGAGATCGGCGCCCATGTACTTCAGGGGTGCCCTGGTGGGTGTGGATGTGCACGCTCCCCGGGCGTTTGACCAGCGCGCCCGGCCAGTTGACGTTGTTGACGAAGTAGGTGGCCCGCGCGGTCACCCGCCGGTACTCGGGCGAGTCGAGCAGCACGTACTCGGTGTCCGGCGGCAGCGCGGCCGCCCGCTCCTCGTCGGCGACCACCCATACGCCCCTGATGTGCGGGGCGAGTTCGCGCGCCGCGCGGTGGATCGCGGCCGGGTCGCCGAGCACGCCCCGGTGGGAGAACGCCGAGTACACGGCGAGACCGGGGTCCAGGGAGTGGGGAGCGCGGCCCGGACGCGCGCGTACCGGGCCGCCGAGGCCGTACGTGTCCGACGGGCCCGCCGTCCCAGCTCGCGTCCGGCCCTTCCCGCCTGCCGCCGCAGGACGTACCCGGCGTAGCTCCCTCCAGCACCCGCAGCCCGGCGGGGACCGGCGCCCCGTCCGGCCGGTGGGCGCGGAACATGTCGGCCGTACGGCGGAAGAACTCGCCCCGGTCGGACGGGGGCAGCCGGTCCGGCTTGGAGAGGATGTCGAGACAGTGCTCGCCCATCTTCGCGTGCAGGAAGGGCCGCCAGTGGGCGAGTGCCGGGCGGGCGTCGACGAAGCGGAACACCCGCGCGTACTGCTCGTGGACGTCGAAGTGCTTGCGGCTGGTGGTGGACAGGATGCTGCCCCGGCGGCGCTGCCGGTAGTACACGCAGATCCGGTCCAGGGTGGCGACGCGTTCCGCGCTGAGCAGCACCGGGAACGTCCAGGGGTGTCCTCGTAGTAGCCGGGCGGGAAGGTGAAGCCCTCCCGTTCGACGAAGTCCCGGCGGTAGACCTTGTTCCACACCACCATCAGCAGATCGAGGATCTCCGGCCGCCCGGCGGCCGTGAACACGTCGTCGGCGGCGAGCACCTGGGCCAGCACATTGCGGCGGGTGCCGCCCCACCAGTGGGTGCGGGCGTAGTCGAAGACGAGGACGTCCGGGTCGCCGGTCTCGTCGAGGCGGTCGGCCAGGGCCCGCAGCGCGCCCGGGGTGAGGGTGTCGTCGCTGTCGAGGAAGAACAGGTAGTCGCCCGTCGCGTGCGGCATCCCGGCGTTGCGGGCCCGGCCGAGGCCCACGTTCTCGGGCAGCCGCAGGACCTGGAGGCGTTCGTCGCGCGCCGCGTACGCGTCGAGGATCGCCCCGCACTCGTCGGGCGAGCGGTCGTCGACGGCGATCACCTCGATGTCGCGGTACGACTGCCCGAGCACCGAGTCGAGGCAGGCGTGCAGATATCCCCGCACCTTGAAGACGGGGACGATGATGCTGAAGCGGGGCACGTCAGCTCCTCACCTGGGTGGCGGCCGCGGGAGCGGGGACACGCTCCGCCAGCGGGATCACGGGCGGCAGGGACTCGGGCGGCTCGCCGAGCAGCACCCGGCGCACGACCCGTTCGGCGGCCCGCCCGTCGTCGAACGGGCAGAACCGCTCCCTGAACCGCGCCCGCAGCGCGGCCGACTCCGCGTCCGCGTACGAGCCGTCGGAAAACACCCGGGCCAGTTCGCCGGGGTGCGGGCGACCCGTCCCGGCGGCTCCTCCAGCAGGTCGAAGCAGACGCCCCGGGTCTCCCGGTAGACGTCCCAGTCGTCGGCGTACACGACGATCGGACGGTCCAGATTGGCGTAGTCGAACATGATCGACGAGTAGTCGGTGATCAGGGCGTCGGCGGCCAGGCAGACGTCCTCGGCCGAGCGGTGCGCGGTGACGTCGATGACCCGGCCGGTGTTCCCGCGTGCGCCCCGGTCGTAGAAGTAGTGGGCGCGCAGCAGGACGACGACGTCCTCGCCGGCCGCCTCGCAGAACGCCTCCAGGTCGAGACCGGTCTCGAAGCCGGTGTGGTGGTCGCGGTGCGTGGGCGCGTACAGCACCGCCCGCGCGCCCCGGGGATGCCGAGTTCCGCGCGGACCCGGGCGACGTCGTCGGCGCCGGCCGTGCAGTACACGTCGTTGCGCGGATAGCCGTACTCCAGGTGCTCGTAGGAGCCGGGGAAGGCGCGCTCCCAGACGCGGGTGGAGTGCGGGTTGGCGGAGAGGTTGTAGTCCCAGCGGTCCACCCGGCCCAGAAGTTTCGTGAAGCTGCCGGACGCGGCGGCCACCACCGGATACGTCGACTGGTCGATGCCCATGGTCTTCAGCGGGGTGCCGTGCTGGGTCTGGAGGTGGACGCTGCCGGGCCGTTTGACCACGCCCTCCGCGAAGTTGGCGTTGTTGACCAGATACGTGGCGCGGGCCAGCATCTCCCACGAGCGGTGGCTGCCGATGACCGCGTACTCGACGCCGTCCGGCATCGTGTGCGCCTGGTCGGCCTCCACCAGGAACACCGAGCGCAGCCGCGGGGCGAGTTCGCGGGCCTTGGCGTGGATCGCGGCCGGGTTGCAGGCGTAACCCCGGCCCCAGTAGGCGCAGTACACCACCAGGTCCGGATCGAGGGGCGCCGCAACCGCAGCCGGTACCGCAGCCGGGTGCGCAGCCCGCGCGGACGCGGCAGCGGGGCCACCGCCCGTGTCACCGCGCGACGGACCCCGCGCAGGGCGGCGAAGGCGCCGTACGAGCCGGACGCCAGCAGCCGGTGCTGCACCCCGAGACTGCCGGACGGCGGCCGGAACCCGGCGGGACGGTGCCGGCGGTACAGGGTGCTCGCCCGGCGGAAGAAGGCCCGGCGGCCGGACGGCAGCCGCCGCGGATGCGCGGCCGTCTTCAGTACGGCGGTGAAGAGCTGCTCGAACAACGGCCCCGACCGCTGGGCAGACAGCCCCAGTTCGGCGGCCCGTACGAGCACCAGCTCGACCTGGTCCAGGAGTTCGGCGTGGTGCTCCCGGGCAGGTTCAGCCGGCTGCCCTGCCGCCGCACCAGATGCCGTACGACGACCGACCGCAGCACCGCGGTCCGCCCGGCGGCCGCCAGCGCGGTCCCGCCCCAGCCGATATCCGTGAAGTGCCCGTCGGGGAAGGTGAGTTCGCGTTCGGTGACGAAGGCGCGCCGCCAGGCCGCACTCCATGCCGGGAGGCTCACGCCGGTGAGGTGCGGGGCGTCCGCGGGCGCGAACGCGCCGTCCGGGGTCCGCGCCAGCAGGGGCGCGGCCGGGTTGGTGGGCTCGCCCTCCCACCAGGGCGTCCGCTCGTGCTCGAAGTGCAGCACGTCCACGGGGCCGGTCTCCGTCAGCCGCCCGTCCAGCGCCGCCAGCGCGCCCGGTACGAGGACGTCGTCGCCGTCGAGGAACAGCAGATACGTCCCCGTGGCCGCCCGCAGCCCCGCGTTGCGCGCCCCCGCGAGCCCGTCCCGCGGCGGCGCGTGCACGGGCGTCACCCGGGAGTCCTCCGTGGCGTGCCGGGCGGCCACGCCGTCGGCCGGGGAACCGGGCGCCTCACAGACCGGGATCAGCTCGAAGTCGCCGAAGGACTGGGCGAGGACCGAGTCCAGCGCCTGTCCCAGTCGGCCTGCGACCCCATGGGACGGGACGATGATGCTGAAGCGGGGCATTCTCTTCTTTCCGTAGCGGATGTCTGGCGCCCTCAACGGGAGGGGCGCCGGCCGGGCCGCCCCGCCGGCCGCCAGGTGGACGGCCGGGTCGGGGTGGGCCGCGACGAGCCGGAGGGCATGGGCGCTCCCTGTACGTGGGGGAAACGGCGGTCAGCCGTGGTCGGTGACGGTCCGCAGGCCGGCGGGCTGCTGCGGCGGCACCGTGGTGAGCGACGCGGGACCGGTCGTGCCGCCGGCCGGCGGCACCGGCCGGCGCTCCGCGGGCGGTACCACCGGCGGCAGCCCGGCCTCGCCGAGCCAGACCCGCCGCACCACCCGCTCGGCGGCGCGGCCGTCGTCGTACGCGCAGAAACGCGCGCGGAAGTCCGCCCGCAGCCGGGCGGAGCGGGCGCCGCACCAGTGCCCGGTGGCGAAGATGTCGATCAGTTCGTCCGCGCATCCCGCGACCGCGCCCGGCGGGAACGCCCGCGGGTCGAAGTAGGCGCCGCGGGCGGCCTCGTACGCCTCCCAGTCCTCGATGTGCAGCACCACGGGCCGGTCCAGTCCGGCGTAGTCGAACATCACGGGGAGTAGTCGGTGACGAGGACGTCCGAGGCCAGGCAGAGCGCGGTGAGGTCCGGGTGGCCGGTGACGTCCAGGACCCGGTCGGAGGCGGCCTCCAGCGGCCCGCGGTGCGGATGGTGGGCGCGGGACAGGACCACGAACCGGGGGCCGAGGCGGCGCACCAGACGCTCCACGTCGAGGAGCTGGGGCTGGGTGCGTCGGTAGTCGCGGTGGGCCGGCGCGTACAGGATCGCCACCGAGCCCTCCGGGACGCCCAGTGACCTCCGCAGCCGGGCCACGTCCGCCGCCGTGGCGGTGTGGAAGCGGTCGGTGCGCGGGCGGCCGTACTCCAGGGTGGTGTAGCGGCCGGGGCACACCCGCTCCCAGGTCAGGGTGGAGTGGCGGTCGGCGGAGACCACGTAGTCCCACTGGTCGACGCCCCGCAGCAGCCGCGCGAAGTCGCTGCCCGGGCCGCCGCCGGACGTTCGAGGAGGTCCAGGCCCGCGTGCCCGAGGGGGTGCCGCGCCGCGTCTGCACCACGATCTGCCCCTTGCGCTTGACCAGTCCCGGCACCACGTCGGCGTCCGTCACCAGATACGCGGACCGGGCGAGCGCGCTCCAGTGCGCGGCCGTCCCCGGCACCAGCCGGGCGGTGGCCGGCGGGAGGGTGTGGTGATGTTCGGGGCGGGCCACCCACGCCGTGCGGATGTGTGGCGCGAGAGCCCGTAGCGCGGACTCCAGCGCGCCCGGGTCGCCGCCGTGACCTCGGCCGCCGTGCACGGTGAACACGGCCCGGTCGGCGCGCAGCGGGAGGAGTCGCTGGACGCGGTAGTGCAGGCGCAGGGCGGCGCGGCCCAGGGCGCGCGGCAGCCGCCCGGCGATCCGTCCCCATCTGCGGCGCAGGGCCGCCGCCAGCCGCAGCGACCGGTAGGTGCGGTGCAGTCCGAACCGGACCATCACATGATGTGCGCGGGCGCGCGCGGACACGGGCGCGCCGGGCGTGCGGTACCGCCGGTAGTGGGTCCGGGCCCGGCGCAGGAAGGCGGTGCGCGAGCCGTGCGGCAGCCGGTCCCGGCGGGCGTACACGGTCACCAGATGGTCGACCATGCGGCGGAACAGCACCGGCCGCCAGCGCCGTAGTTCCGGCCGCTCGTCGAGGAACGCGAAGACCCGGTCGTACTGGTCGAAGACGTCGAAGTGCCGTTCGCTGGTGGTGCGCAGGATGCCGCCGGTGCGGCGCTGCCGGTAGCGCACGCACACCCGGTCCAGGGTGGCGATCGACCCGGCCGTCATCAGGACCGGGTACGTCCACGGGGTGTCCTCGTAGTATCCGGGCGGGAAGGTGAGGCCCGAGCGCTCGACGAACTCCCGCCGGTAGGTCTTGTTCCAGGCCACCATCAGCAGATTCAGCAGCCCCGGCCGGTCCGCGAGCCGGAACGGCGCGGGCCCGGCCTCTCCGAGTTCGGCGGCGGCCCGGTTGCGGACGGACTCGCCCGACCAGTAGGTGCGGGCGTAGTCGTAGACCAGGACGTCCGGGTCGCCGGTCTCCTTCAGCCGGTCGGCGAGGGCGAGCAGCGCGTCGGGGGTGAGGGTGTCGTCGCCGTCCAGGAAGACCAGGTAGTCGCCGGTCGCCCGCTCCATGCCCGCGTTGCGGGCGGGCCCGAGGCCGCCGTTCTCCGCCAGGTGCACGGCCCGTACGCGCGGGTCGCGGGCCGCGAACTCGTCGATCACCGCACCGCAGGCGTCCGGCGAGCAGTCGTCGACGGCGATCAGTTCGAGATCGGGATACGACTGGGACAGCACGGAGTCCAGGCACTCGTGCAGATACGCCTGGACCTGGTACGCGGGGACAATGACACTGAACCTGGGCAAGGGGCATCCAACGGTCGGTGCGGGCGCTCTGCCCGGCAACGGCCGCCGGCCCGACTTGGTTACGCACGCTGCGGCATCCGGGGACGGACGGGCGGACCCCGGCCGGGCCCGCCCGTCAACTCGACGCCGCTCGCCGCTACTTCACCGCGCCCGCCATCACACCGGAGACGAACTGCCGCTGGAACGCGAAGAACACGACCAGCGGGACCACCATCGAGATGAACGCGCCGGGTGCCAGGACGTCGATGTTGTTGCCGAACTGCCGTACCTGCGTCTGCAGGGCGACCGTGATCGGCTGGCTTCCCGAGTCGGTGAAGATCAGCGCGACCAGCATGTCGTTCCACACCCACAGGAACTGGAAGATGCCGAGCGCGGCGATCGCGGGACCGGCCAGCGGCATCACGACCCGTACGAACAGCCGCAGTTCGCCCGCGCCGTCCAGCCGGGCCGCCTCCAGCAGTTCGCGCGGGATCTCCGCGAAGAAGTTCCGCAGCAGGAACACGGCGAACGGCAGACCGAAACCGACGTGGAAGAGGATCACCCCGGTCAGCGAGCCGAAGATGCCGAGCTTGCCGAAGAGTTCGGCGATCGGGATCAGCGCCACCTGCACCGGCACCACCAGCAGCCCCACCACCGCGAGGAACCACCAGTCGCGGCCCGGGAACTCCATCCAGGCGAACGCGTATCCGGCGAGGAGCCGATCACCACCACCAGTACGGTCGCCGGGACGGTGATGTACGCCGTGTTCAGCAGCGAACCGGTGATGTCGTCGTTCTTCAGCAGGGTCTCGTAGGCGCCGAAGGTGAGCTGCGAGGGCTTGGTGAACACGTTCCACCAGCCGTCGGCGGCCATGTCCTCCGGGGTGCGCAGACTGGCCAGCAGCAGCCCGACCGTGGGGACCAGCCAGAACAGCCCCACGACGATCAGGAACACGCGCACCAGACCGCCGCCGACCCACTGGCTGAGCCTGGAGCCGAGCGGCTCACCGGCCTTGGCGCCACTCATCGCCGTACCTCCCGCCGCAGCCGACGCACGTTGAACCACATCACCGGGATGACGAGCAGCAGCAGGAACACCGCGATCGCGCTCGCGATGCCCGGCTGGTCCGACGCGAAGCCCTTGCGGTACAGCTCCAGGGCGAGCACGTTGGCGTCGTCCTGGGACGAGCCCGGCGCGATGATGAAGACCAGGTCGAACACCTTCAGGACATTGATCATCAGGGTGACCGTGACGACCGCGAGGACCGGCGCCAGCAGCGGCACCGTGACCCTGCGGAACACCTGCCACTCGTTCGCGCCGTCCACCCGCGCCGCCTCCAGCAGTTCCCGGGGCATCCCCGCGAGCCCGGCCGCGATCAGCACCATCGCGAAGCCCGCCCACATCCAGATGTACGAGCCGATGATCGCTGGTGTGACCAGGGACGGGCCCAGCCAGTCGAGGCCGTTGTACGGCTGCGCGAAGTTGCCCGCCGGGAGCCGCAGCAGGGCCCCGTCCGCCTTCGACGAGAAGGAGAACGTGCCGTCGTCGTCCGCCGTGGCCGTCTCCACCACCCTGCCGTCCTTCACGGCCTCGATCTTCATCCCCGGATAGCCCAGCTCGGTCGCGTCGACGCGGTTCAGCGTGCCGACCCCCTTGCCACGGGTGAAGTCCTGCCAGGTGGTGCCGGTGATCCGGTCGTCCTCCGGCTTCGGCGCCGCCGCCCGCCGCGCCTCCTTCGGCATCAGATCCGGGGCGACACCGACCAGCGGCAGCGTCACCGTGTCACCGGCGCGCACCGCCGACGTGGTGATGAACGCGCCCCCGCCGGCCGGTTCCAGGGCGACTCGCGGCCCGGGTGCGCCTTCGGGAACGCCGACGACTGGGCGAAGGTGTCGTGCACCCCACCCACACCGCGTTCGCCACGCCCTTGTCCGGGTCCTGGTCGTACACCAGGCGGAAGATGATCCCGGCCGCCAGCATCGAGATCGCCATCGGCATGAAGACGACCAGCTTGAACGCCGTTCCCCAGCGCACCCGTTCGGTCAGCACCGCGAAGACCAGACCGAGCGCGGTCGCCACCGTCGGCGCGAACACCACCCAGATGACGTTGTTCTTCAGGGCGGTGCGGATGCCGTCGTCGGTGAACAGGGCCTCGTAGTTGTCGAATCCGGCGAAGCCGTCGCCGGACTGGTCGTAGAAGCTGCGGACGACGGAGTACCCGATCGGGTAGACCACGAGCGCACCGAGCAGCACCAGCGCGGGCAGCAGGAACAGCGCCGCGACGGTCCTGCGGGTCCCGGTGACGCTCTTGCGCGACTTGGGAGCGGCGGGGGCCGTCCTCGGTGCCCCTGCCGCCGTGTCCGACGCCATCGCCGGATCAGTTCCCGTACGCCGCGGCCGCGTCGGCCTCCAGCCTCGCCTGTGTGCCGGCGATGTCCCCGGGTTCTTCAGGAAGTCCTGAAGCGCCTTCCACTCGCCCTTGCCGGGTGTGCCGCCGAAGGCCTGCGGGGCCTGGTCGGACATGTCGAAGCGGAAGTCGTCACCGGACGCGACCAGCGCCCCGGCGATCTTCTTCTGCACCTCGTTCGGATACGTCGACGGGTCGACGTTCTTGTTCGGCGAGAGGAAGCCGCCCAGCTTCGCGTGGATCTCCGCCGCGTCCGGGGAGGCCAGGAAGGTGGCCAGCGCCTGCGCCGCCTTCGAGTCCTCCAGGATCACGGCCGCGTCGCCGCCGGAGACCACCGGCGCCGTGTCACCGACGGCCGGGAACGGGAACACCTTGGCGTCCGTGCCCACCTTCGCCTTGGTCTCACCGATGTTGACCTGCGCGAAGTCGCCCTCGTAGACCATGCCGGCCTTGGGCTGGTCGCCGCCGGTGAAGGTCTGGGTCACGGAGGTCGGGAAGTCGGTGCCCAGGGCGCCGGTCGCGACGTAGTCCTTCTTCCCCAGATCCCGGCGAGCGTGGTCAGGGCCTCCTTGACGGACGGGTCCGTCCACTTGATCTCGTGCCGGACGAGCTGGTCGTACTTCTCCGGGCCGGCTTGCGAGAGATAGACGTTCTCGAACCAGTCGGTCAGCGTCCAGCCGTCGGCGCCGCCGACCGAGAACGGCGTGACACCGGAGTCGTACACCGTCTGCGCGGCGGTGAGGAGTTCGTCCCACGTCTTGGGCTCGGCGGCGCCCGCGTTCTCGAAGACCTGGGCGTTGTACCAGATCAGCGACTTGTTGGCGGCCTTGTAGTAGACGCCGTACTGCTTGCCGTCGATCGTGCCGATGTCCTGCCAGCCCTGCGAGTAGTTCTTACCGAGCTCCTTGACCGCTTCGGCGCCGAGCGGTGTGGCCCAGCCCTTGTCGACGGCCTGTTTGATGGCGCCCGGCTGCGGCAGCATCGCCACGTCCGGCGGGGCGCCGCCCGCGACCTTCGAGCCGAGGAAGTTGATGATCGGGTCCTGGGCGGGGACGAAGGTCACCTTGGCGCCGGTGCGTTTCTCGAACTCCGCGAGGACCTTCTTGAAGTTGGCCTGCTCGGCGCCGGTCCACACGGCGGCGACCTCGAGGCTCTCGCCGTCCAGCCGGGGCAGGGTGACGGTGGTTCCGGTCTCGCCGCCCTTGTCTTCTTCTTCTCCGCCACTGCCGTCGTCGTCGCCACCGCCGCACGCGGTCAGCGAGACCGCGAGCACCCCCGCGGCGAGCGCGGCGGCACCACGTATCCGGATGATCCTGCTCGTCCTGCGCATCCCTGCCCCGTTCTTCGTACGCCGTCGAACGCCGAGCACTGTCCCGTGCGCACTGGTCTACGCCCGGGGGATGGGGGTGGCAAGACCGCACCCCACGTCAACCAGGAGATCGTAACCACGCCGTGACCCCACGTCACGACGCGCGACACCCCCGACCCCACTCCCGCGCACGCCCTCCACTCCCGCGGGCCCTCCACTCCCGCGGGCCCTCCACTCCCGCGGGCCCTGCGCTCTCGCGGGCCCTGCGCTCTCGCGGGCCCTGCGCTCTCGCGGGCCCTCCGCTCTCGCGCGGGCCCTCCGCTCTCGCGGGCAATCGTGCCGCAGGGCGGCACGGGTGGGCGCGACGGCACCCCGCTATCGCCGGGCTGCGTAGATTCCCCTGCCCAGCCCTCGCACCGGGCGGCTGCCCAACCCCTCGCACGGATGGGCGCGACGGCACCCCGCGAACGCCGGATTGCGAACACCCCCGGCCACCCCACGCGGGGGCGACCCGCAACCAGCCGCCCCCTCAAAGCAGCGACCGCACCTCCGCCGCCGAAACCTGCCGTGCCGCCCGCTCCAACGCACTGGCGAGCAACGCCAGATCGGTAGGCCCGTTGCCCAGCTCGCGAACCTGCCGGCGAGCCGGGGATCCCCATCCGGTGCCATTCCAGCGGCACCACCGTCGGCCGCAGCGTCGCCGTCCGGGGAATACGTCCGGTCACCCGCCCGCCCTGGAACACCGTCTCCGGCCCGTCCGCACGGACCAACCGCCCCCGCCCCGGCGCCGGTTCGTCCAGGCCACCCCCGGCACCACCGCGTCGAGCAGCACCCGCAGCGACGCCTGCCGCACCGGCTCCGTCTGCGCCGTACGCGCGCACGGCCCGGTGGCCGCCACCAGATGCACCCCCAGCCGCTCCCCGTCCCGCGCCACCGCCTCCAGCGCCCGCATCACCGATCCGGCGGCGGGCCGCCCCGGCGAGCCGAGCGCCGGGGACACCAGCGCGTCCAGGTCGTCCACGACCACCACCAGCCAGGGCAGCGGCGGCGCCGGCTCCGCCCTGCGCCGGTCCGCGCCCGGCCGCAGCCGCAGCGTCGAACTGGGCGGGCTGTCCAGGTCCCCGTTCCGGTCCTCGCGGGACGCGGCCGCCGTGCGCTGGGCGACCATCCGGTCCGACAGCTCCCGCCCGGTGTGCCACTCCGCGAAGTCCGACCGGCCCACCAGCTCCGCGCGCCGCTTCAGCTCGGCGCTCAGGGACTGCGCGAACTCCCGCATCCGCACCGGGTCGTGGGCGGACAGATGCGTGGTGACATGCGGTACGTCCGTACACACCCGCAGTCCCTCGCCGGGCGTGGCGTCCGGCGTGGGGACGCCCCGGCCGTCGACCAGGACGACCGCCAGCCGGTCGGGACGCTCGGCGGCGGCCAGCGAGGCGACGACCGCCCGCAGCAGTTCCGTACGGCCGCTGCCGGGCGGCCCCTCGACGAGGAGGTGCGGTCCGTCGGCGGCGAGGTCGGCGCTGACGGGGCCGTGCGGGCCGGCGCCGAGTATGGCGGTGACGCGTCCGCCGAGCGCCTGGGTGTCGTCGGCCGCGTCCGCCCAGCGGGCCATCAGCGAGGCCGGGGTGGCGCGGGCCAGGCCCAGTTCGTCCAGCAGCCGCGCCGACCGGGGCAGCGGTGCCGACACACGCGTGTGCCGCTCCCCGCCGGTGCCGTCCGTGCGCAGGGGCGCCAGCGCCCGCGCGAAGCGTTCGGCCCACGCGGGGAGACCGCGTCGACCGTGGCGAGGGTGCCGCGGCCGACGGGGCCGTCGCCGCCGACCCGCAGCAGCCGCAGGGTGGTCGCCACGTCCCCGCTGAGCAGGGCGACGGCCCCGCACTGCCGGAACGTCGGCGCCACCGCGCAGGCCGCCTCGTACGTCTCCGTCACCGGGGACGACGGGGAGGCGGCGGCCGTCTCGGCGAGGCACACCACGTGGATACCGGCCCGCGGCCCCTCCAGGGCCAGCCGGGCCACGGCCTCGCGCACCTCGGCACCGCCCGGATCGCCGTCCACGACGACCACGGTGTACGGCCCGTCGCAGCCGCCGGATATGCGGGGCGCGGTGTGATCGTGGTCCTCCAGCCGGCGCAGCAGCTCCTCCGCGCGGGCCGCCGCCTGATCGAGGTCGTGCGCGAGCAGCAGCCGGCAGTCCTGCCCGTGCGCCGGGCGTACATGGGGCAGCCAGCCCGCCCAGGACCACTCGGCGGTGCGCTCCGCCAGCGGGCGGGAGGGTCGGCGGCGATCAGGACGAGTTCCAGCGAGTCGGGGAGTGCAGCGCGGCGAGCTGCGCGACCACCGCGCGGGCCAGCCCGGCGAGCCGCTCACGCGGGCCGGCCAGCCCCAGCGCGCCGGCCTCGCGCAGGCCCGACGTCACCGGTACGGCGGGCAGCAGTCCGGAGCCGTCCGGCGCCGCCCGGTCGGCCGTACCGAGCCGCACGGCGAGTGCCTCCGGGTGGTCCGGCGCGCGCTCCCACAGCCGGGGGCCGGGGCCCAGCGCGGTCAGCAGCAGTGTGGCGGGGTCCGGCCAGGTCTCGGGCAGTGCGGGGGCGAGGGGACCGGCTCGGCGGCGAACCCGGCCGGCTCGTCGCCGTACGCGTCCCGCGCGGAGGTGTCCTCCGCTCCTGCCGTCCCCCGGCCAGCCGCCGGGCCCAGGCGCCGATCCCGCCGCGCTTGCGGGCGGCGGGCTGCCGGGGAGATCGGTGCCGCGCGGGGCGTGCCTTCGCGGGAGGCGGCGGGGCCGTCGGCACCGTCGTACCGGCCGCGCCCGGCCGGTGACGACCGGTCGTACCGGCCGTGCTGTCCGTCGCGCGCGGTGCCGTCCGCGCGGGCGGGCTGCTCGGTGGGTGCCGTGCCGCGGGGACCGCCGTCGGCGTACCGGCCGTACTCCCCGTCATGTGTGCCGTCGTCCCCGCGGGCGGAGCCGCGCCCCGGCGCCTCGCCGTGCCGCGCCGCGGCGGGTGACTCGTCGCGGGAGTCGCCGTGCGCTGCGTCGGGGCCGCGTCGTCCCGGAGCGGGGGTGCCGTGACCGAACCCGGGGTCGAGGGAACCGCTCCCCGCGTGCGTCTCGTCACCGGCGGGCCGGGGCCGGGACACCCGTCGCCCCCGGGCATGCGCGGGACGTCGTCCCCCGGGTCACGACCCGTACCGGCCGCCCGCCGGGGTGCCGTCCTCCCCTCGATGTCCGGCGCACCGCCCTGTCCGGGCACCAGCGGTGCACGGCCCGCGTGCGGGTCCGCCGCACCGGACGCGTGCCCCTCGCCGGCGCCACCGGACGCGGCCCACTCCATGGAGCCGTACGCGTGACGCGTCCCCGCGCGCGGTCCGGAACCCGGTTCCGCCGTCCGCACGCGTGCCGAACCGCCGGTGTCCCCGCCCGTCCGCGGCGCCGGCACCCGTACGTGCCCCTCGCCGTCCGGGGTCGTCGCCGCACGCGCGCGCGGTCCCGCCGCCGGGGTCAGCCGCAGGGCCGACTCGCCGATGCGCAGCAGCGCGCCCGGGGTGAGCCGGATCGGGCGGGGGCCGACGCGCCGGCCGTCCAGGGTCGTGCCGTTGGTGGAGTCGAGGTCGGCGACCGAGACGCCGCCGTCCGGGGCGACCGTCACCGCGCAGTGCAGCCGGGAGACGTCCGGGTCGTCGAGCGGTACGTCGGCGTCGGCGGAACGGCCTATGCGGATCTCCCCGCCGTGCAGCAGATGCACCCCGCCCGCGTCGGGACCGGCGACGACATGCAGCCGCGCGGGGTCCCGTCCAGCTCGGGATGCGGCTCGGGCTCACCGGGAGCGCCCACAGCCAGCACCGCGCCGTCGATCAGCGGCGGCTCCCCAGCGTGCAGCGCTGGGCGTCGAGCCGCAGATCACCGGCGTACAGCACCGGGGTGCCCGACGAACCGTCCGCACCGGAGACCGCGGAGGCCAGCGCGGAGGCGACCGCGGCCAGGGCCGTGCCCGCGGGTGCCGTGACCAGCACGTCGCAGCTCGCCGCCCGCTCCCGCGCGGGAGAGGAGGAGCCCAGCGGGTCTACGACGGTCAGCCGGATCTGCATCGCCGTCAGCGGTCCCTTCTGCGAGGGCGCCCGCGACGCGGGGGACTCGGCCGGTCCGCGGTCCCCCGACCGTGGACTTCCCCACCGCCACACGCGCACGCACGGCCAGTACTGCACGCATCCTCGCACCTGCCACCGACAACGTGCCCGCCCTCCGCCATCAAATGATCTTGATTGGTCGGCTCTGCCCGCAAAAGTGCCTGACAGGTGAGGAGTGAATGATCGTTCCGGCTCCACTTGAGATCGGTCACGTTCGGCATACGGCAACCAACGGACCGGGTCGGGCGTCTTTCCCGCCAACCTCCGAACACGGACGGGAACCGGTACGTAAAGACCACAGTGAGATCACGTCGAGGACGACCCGCCGGTATCCCGCGCGGCGGCACTAGAGTGGGTCGGAACGTTCCGTAGCACCGTGGACCAGGGTGTACGCCAAGCAAGCAGCAGGGAGTGCGTGACGTGCGGCCAGTCGGCAGCAAGTACCTGCTCGAGGAGCCGCTCGGACGCGGCGCCACGGGCACCGTCTGGCGAGCCCGCCAGCGGGAGACCGCGGGCGCCGAAGCGGCCGTGGCCGGACAACCCGGCGAGACCGTCGCGATCAAGGTCCTCAAGGAGGAGCTCGCGAACGACGCCGACGTCGTGATGCGCTTCCTGCGCGAGCGGTCCGTCCTGCTCCGGCTCACCCACCCCAACATCGTCCGGGTCCGCGACCTGGTCGTCGAGGGCGATCTGCTGGCGCTGGTCATGGACCTCGTCGAGGGCCCCGACCTGCACCGCCAGCTGCGCGAGAGCGGGCCGTTCACCCCGGTCGCCGCCGCCCTGCTGACCGCGCAGATCGCCGACGCGCTCGGCGCCAGCCACGCCGACGGCGTGGTCCACCGCGACCTGAAGCCCGCCAACGTGCTGCTCAAGCAGCAGGGCGGCGAGCTGCACCCGATGCTGACCGACTTCGGCATCGCCCGCCTCGCCGACTCCCCGGGCCTCACCCGCACCCATGAGTTCGTCGGCACTCCCGCGTACATCGCGCCCGAGTCCGCCGAGGGCCGCCCGCAGACCTCCGCCGTCGACATCTACGGCGCCGGCATCCTCCTCTACGAGCTGGTCACCGGCCGCCCGCCGTTTTCCGGCGGCTCCGCCCTGGAGGTGCTGCACCAGCATCTGAGCGCCGAACCGCGCCGCCCCTCGACGGTCCCCGACCCGCTGTGGACGGTCATCGAGCGCTGTCTGCGCAAGAACCCCGACCAGCGGCCCAGCGCCGAGAACCTCGCGCGCGGCCTGCGCGTCGTCGCCGACGGCATCGGCGTGCACGCGAGCTCCGCGCAGATCGGCGCCGCCGAGAACGTCGGCGCGCTCCTCGCACCCGACCCGGCGCCCGCGTCCGTACCCGGCACGCCGGGCGACGCCGACCCCACCCAGGTGCTGCCGCACGGCGCGGGCGCCTACGACCCCAACGGCGCCACCAGCGTCCTGCCGCAGACCGGCGGCCCGGCCGGCGCCGCCGACCCCACGGCCGTCATGCCGCCCGTACCGCCGGGTGGCCCCGGTGGCGGTCCGGAGGACCCGCACCCTGGCAGAACCAGCTCCGCGCGGCCCGTGACCGCAACGAGCAGACCCAGGTCCAGTACCTCGACCCCGACCAGGACCCGCTGCGCCGCCGCCCCCAGCGGCAGGTGTCACGCCCCCAGCACCAGCCGCAGCCTCCGCAGCGGCAGCAGCAGCCCGGCCCGGGATACGGCTACCCGCAGCAGCCCCAGCCGCAGCAGTACGCCCCGCCGCCGCAGCAGCACCAGCGGCCGCAGCAGCCCCCGCCGCAGCGGTACGCGCCGCAGCCCCCGGAGCCGCAGCGTCCGGCCCCCGAGCCCCGGCAGCCCCGGCAGCGCGGCGCCAACCCGATGCGCATCCCCGGTCTGGGCTGTCTGAAGGGCTGTCTGTTCACGCTCCTCATCCTGTTCGTCGCGAGCTGGCTGATCTGGGAGCTGACCCCGCTCCAGGACTGGATCGGCACCGGCCGGGGCTACTGGGACCAGATCGGCGACTGGTTCGGCAAGGTGGGCGGCTGGATCGAGGACCTGGGCGGCTCCGACGAGCCCTCGGCGCCCTCCGGGACGAACTGAGCTTGTTTGCTGATTTGTCGACATCTGGGGAGCAATTTCCGTATCCCCGGTGAAGGTCGCCGCTCCGGACGCGTAGCTTTGGCGACAACACGCGTCGGTAGGAGCAGTCTTGGCACGGAGAATCGGCAGCCGGTACACCGCCCATCAGATCCTCGGGCGGGGCAGCGCCGGGACGGTGTGGCTGGGCGACGGCCCCGAGGGCCCCGTCGCCGTCAAGCTGCTGCGTGAGGATCTCTCCTCGGACCAGGAGCTCGTCGGCCGCTTCGTACAGGAGCGCACGGCACTGCTCGGCCTGGAGCATCCGCACGTCGTCTCCGTACGCGATCTGGTGGTCGACGGCAACGATCTCGCGCTGGTCATGGACCTCGTCCGCGGCACGGACCTGCGCACCCGCCTAGACCGGGAGCGCAGACTGGCCCCCGAGGCCGCCGTGGCGATCGTCGCCGATGTCGCCGACGGGCTGGCGGCGGCACACGCGGCCGGGGTCGTGCACCGGGACGTCAAGCCGGAGAACGTGCTGCTGGACATGCAGGGCCCGCTCGGCCCCGGCGGCTCGCACCGCGCCCTGCTCACCGACTTCGGCGTGGCGAAACTCATCGACACCCCGCGCCGCACCCGCGCCACCAAGATCATCGGCACGCCGGACTATCTCGCCCCGGAGATCGTCGAGGGCCTGCCCCGCGCGCGTCGGTCGACATCTACGCGCTGGCCACGGTCCTGTACGAGCTGCTCGCCGGCTTCACGCCGTTCGGCGGCGGCCACCCGGGCGCGGTACTGCGCCGCCATGTCACCGAGACGGTCGTCCCCTCCCGGGCATCCCGGACGAGCTGTGGCAGCTGCTGGTGCAGTGCCTGGCGAAGGCCCCCGCGTCCCGGCTGCGCGCCTCCGAGCTGGGCGACCGGCTGCGGGAGCTGCTGCCGATGCTGGCGGGGATGCCCCCGCTGGACGTGGACGAGCCGGACACCGAGTCCGCGGAGGACACGGGCGACGACCACCTCCAGCCCTCCGGCACCGCCCCGGCCGCCGGGGAACCGGTACGCCGCCGGGGCGCGGTCCCCCTGGTCCCGGGCGCCAGACCGGCCGACTCCAACCGCGACACGCATACGTCGATGAGGGTCCCGACCCCCGACGAACTGGCCGGCGGAGCCCTCGGCACAGCCCGCGCCCCCGCACCACAGGCGCCCGCCGCCCCGGCTCGGCCCGCAACCGCGCCATCACCCGCCGTCGCCGCCTCACGGTGGCGGTGGCGGCGGCACTGGTGCTGGCTGCGGCCGCGGGCACCTGGCTGGCCACAGCGGACGACGAGACACCCCCACCCCAGGACACCCGGAACTCGGCCCCGGGCACTCCCTAGCTTCTTGGGGCAGCTCCTTAGGGGCGCGGGGAACCGCGCGAAGGGGTCCGGGGCGCAGCCCCGGGGACGGGAAGGGGCGGCGGGGGCGAACCGAACCACCACTCCCCTCCCCCGCCAAACCACCCTGCATACCCAGCCCCCGGAACCGTTACGCTGGAGGACGTGGCAGTCGTCGACGTATCCGAAGAGCTCAAATCCCTCTCCTCCACCATGGAGTCGATCGAGGCCGTTCTGGACCTCGAAAAGCTGAGGGCAGACATCGCCGTGCTCGAGGAGCAGGCGGCCGCGCCGTCCCTCTGGGACAACCCGGAAGAGGCGCAGAAGATCACCAGCAAGCTCTCCCACCTCCAGGCCGAGGTGCGGAAGGCCGAGGTGCTGCGGGGCCGCATCGACGACCTCGCGGTCCTCTTCGAGATGGCCGAGGAGGAGGACGACCCGGACACCCGCGCGGAGGCCGAGTCCGAGCTCGCCCAGGTGAAGAAGGCACTGGACGAGATGGAGGTCCGTACGCTGCTCAGCGGCGAGTACGACTCCCGTGAGGCGCTCGTCAACATCCGCGCGGAGGCGGGCGGCGTCGACGCCGCCGACTTCGCCGAGAAGCTTCAGCGCATGTACCTGCGCTGGGCCGAGCAGCACGGCTACAAGACCGAGCTGATCGAGACGTCGTACGCCGAAGAGGCCGGCATCAAGTCGACCACCTTCTCCGTCCAGACGCCCTACGCCTACGGCACCCTCTCCGTCGAGCAGGGCACGCACCGTCTGGTGCGCATCTCGCCCTTCGACAACCAGGGGCGCCGCCAGACCTCCTTCGCGGGCGTCGAGATCCTCCCCGTGGTCGAGCAGACCGACCACATCGAGATCGACGAGTCCGAGCTGCGGGTGGACGTGTACCGGTCGTCCGGGCCCGGCGGCCAGGGCGTGAACACCACCGACTCCGCCGTGCGGCTCACCCACCTGCCCACCGGCATCGTGGTCTCCTGCCAGAACGAGCGGTCGCAGATCCAGAACAAGGCCACCGCGATGAACGTCCTCCAGGCCAAGCTCCTCGAGCGGCGCCGGCAGGAGGAGCAGGCCAAGATGGACGCCCTCAAGGGCGACGGCGGCAACTCCTGGGGCAACCAGATGCGTTCGTACGTGCTGCACCCCTACCAGATGGTCAAGGATCTGCGCACCGAGTTCGAGGTCGGCAACCCCGAGTCCGTGTTCAACGGCGAGATCGACGGTTTCCTGGAAGCCGGAATTCGCTGGCGCAAGCAGCAGGAGAAGTAACTCCCGCGCAAGCGCCGATTTGTCGACAAGGCAACTGCCGTCACTTCGACGGCAGTTGCCTTTTCGTGTCGGGGATGTCCGGGATTTACGTCACACTCACAGCTTCCTTCTCCCGCAAAGCGCGCGTAGCCGGACATCGCGTACGCAACGGCCTTGACGTTCTTTTGGAAAATGGGAATGGTGACGCGTGGCATGCGTATCTCCGGGGCGCATGTGAACCGGGGCGTGTTTCATCGCAGTTACCCCCGTTGATCACGGCCCCGAGCGCCGCCTCACTGACGATGAGCTACTGGGGGTAGCAAACATATGACCAAGAAGACGCGGATCCGTGTCGCTCGGATCGCGGCCGGCGCCGTGATCGCGGCCGGTGCCTCGCTGACGGCGGCGGGCGCCGCCTCCGCACTCGACCTCGGCATCGGGGTCACCGTCGCGGACGAGCCGGACCCCGGCTGCGACATTGTGGTCGACCCGGCGTGCGAAGAGGAGGGTGGAGAGAACCCCGGTGGGGAGAACCCGGGCGGGGAAGACCCCGGTGGTGAGAACCCCGGCGGTGAGAACCCCGGTGGGGAGAACCCCGGTGGGGAGAACCCGGGCGGTGAGAACCCCGGTGGGGAGAACCCGGGCGGGGAGAACCCGGGCGGTGAGAACCCCGGTGGGGAGAACCCGGGCGGGGAGAACCCGGGCGGTGAGGACCCCGTGGAGGAGCCCACCGAGGACCCGACCACCCCGGGTGACAAGGAAAGCTCCGGCACCACCCCGGACGGCGGCAACGGCGCCTCCCCGCAGGGCGAGGGCTCCTCGGCCCTCACCGAGACCGGCGACGACGGCCCGGCCACCTCGGCGCAGGGCAACGGCAAGGAGCTCGCCGAGACCGGTGCCACCGAGGTGACGTTCCTGCTGATCGGTGCCGCCACGATGATCGCCGGCGGTATCGGCTTCCGGATGCTGCCGCGCCTGGCGAACGGTCGCGGAGGTGCCGCCGCCTGACGGTGGCCGCGCGTCCACGCACCGTAGCGTGAGATGACGGAAGGGCCCGGAGCGCGACAGCGCTCGGGCCCTTCCCGCGTCGTGTCAGACGGTCTGGTGGGCGAGCAGCGCCACCGCCGCGATCAGCACCGCCAGCAGTGCGATCAGCGTCATGGGATTCAGCCCCGCGAAGAAGTTCTCCTGCTGCAGCCGCTCGCGGTTCGCACGGCACACCGGGCACCGGCCCTCGTTCACGGGCGCGGCGCAGTTCGCGCACACCAGCCTGTCGTACGTCATGCGCTCGCCCTCCTCGCACCGGTCTCAGTGGAACAACGTCCGCGTTCCCGCGAACGTTCCCTCTACCACTCTGCCAGGTTCCCGCGGAAGCTGCGCCGGGGTCGCTCCGGGAGGGCTGGTTCGCCGGATTTCGCGGCCTGCGGCGGCCTGCGGCGGCAGGGTGCGCCGGTCGCGCCCACGCGGCGGAGCCGCATAGGTCACGGCGCCGCGCCCCCTTACGGGGCTCCCGTCGCCCGGTGCCGCAGAACAAAAGGGCGTAAGTCTTACGCAACCGCTATCGGCGCCTGCGCTCGGCTGCCCCGGTCGCGTAAGGTCACGCTCATCTACCCCCGGCTACCCGTGGTGCATCCGTGATCCGATTCGACAATGTGTCCAAGGCCTACCCCAAGCAGAACCGTCCCGCACTCAGGGATGTCTCCCTGGAAGTGGAGAAGGGCGAGTTCGTCTTCCTCGTGGGGTCCTCCGGCTCCGGAAAGTCCACCTTCCTGCGGCTGATCCTCCGCGAGGAGCGGGCCAGCCACGGACAGGTGCACGTTCTGGGCAAGGATCTCGCCCGTGTCTCCAACTGGAAGGTGCCGCAGATCAGGCGCCAGCTGGGGACCGTGTTCCAGGACTTCCGTCTGCTGCCGAACAAGACGGTCGCCGAGAACGTCGCCTTCGCGCAGGAGGTCATCGGCAGGTCGCGCGGCGAGATCCGCAAGTCCGTGCCCCAGGTGCTCGACCTCGTCGGGCTCGGCGGCAAGGAGGACCGGATGCCCGGTGAGCTCTCCGGCGGTGAGCAGCAGCGCGTCGCCATCGCGCGGGCCTTCGTCAACCGCCCCAAGCTGCTCATCTGCGACGAGCCCACCGGCAACCTCGACCCGCAGACCTCCGTCGGCATCATGAAGCTGCTCGACCGGATCAACCGGACGGGCACCACCGTGGTGATGGCGACGCACGACCAGAACATCGTGGACCAGATGCGCAAGCGCGTCATCGAGCTGGAGAAGGGCCGCCTCGTCCGCGACCAGGCCCGCGGCGTCTACGGCTACCAGCACTGACGCTCCACCTGACGCTCCACGGAAAGGCTTGATCAGACGCCATGCGCGCCCAGTTCGTCCTGTCGGAGATCGGTGTGGGTCTCCGCCGCAACCTGACGATGACCTTCGCGGTCGTCGTCTCCGTCGCCCTGTCGCTCGCCCTGTTCGGTGGTTCGCTTCTGATGAACGACCAGGTGAACACGATGAAGGGCTACTGGTACGACAAGGTCAACGTCTCGATCTTCCTGTGCAACAAGGCGGACGCCGAGTCCGACCCCAACTGCGCCAAGGGCGCGGTGACCGACGACCAGAAGGGTCAGATCAAGACCGACCTGGAGAAGATGTCGGTCGTCGACACGGTCACCTACGAGTCGCAGGACGAGGCGTACAAGCACTACAAGGAGCAGTTCGGCGACTCCCCGCTGGCCAGCTCCCTCACGCCGGACCAGATGCCGGAGTCGTACCGCGTCAAGCTGAAGGACCCGGAGAAGTACCAGGTCATCGCGACCGCCTTCGACGGGCGGGACGGCGTGCAGTCGGTGCAGGACCAGAAGGGCCTCCTGGAGAGCCTCTTCGGGCTGCTGGAGGGCATGAACGTCGCCGCGCTCGCGGTGATGGCGCTGATGCTCGTCGTCGCGCTGATGCTGATCGTCAACACGGTGCGCGTGTCCGCGTTCAGCCGCAGACGTGAGACCGGCATCATGCGGCTCGTCGGCGCGTCCGGCTTCTACATCCAGGCCCCGTTCATCATGGAGGCCGCGGTCGCCGGACTCATCGGCGGCATCCTCGCGTGCGCGTTCCTGGTGCTGGGCCGGTACTTCATCATCGACAACGGCCTGGCCCTGTCGGAGAAGCTGAACCTGATCAACTTCATCGGCTGGGACGCCGTCCTGACGAAGCTGCCACTGATCCTGGCGACCAGCCTCCTGATGCCGGCGCTGGCCGCTTTCTTCGCGTTGCGCAAGTATCTGAAGGTTTGACGGCTCCCCTCCCCGAGCGGGAGGGGATTCCTGGCTCAGGCTGCCTCCCGGAGCGGCGCTCCGGGAGGTTTTGTGCCTTCGACGCCAGCCGGGTTCAGACCTGCCCGGACGAGCATCACGCGGGCGGAGTTCTTGTCCCTGGGGGAGACGGCTCCGCACGTGGTGCAGGTGTAGGTGCGTTCCGACAGCGGTAGGGCGTGCTTGGCTCTCGCTCCGCACCTGGCGCAGTCCATGGTGGTGTGCCTGGGGTGTACGAGGTGTACGTCCCGGGCGTGCTTGCGCAAGAGGCCGAGTGATCCTCGCCACGAGGGGCGTGCGGTCAACCGGCCGTGCGCCCCTTCTCGTTGTCCTAGACTCACCGCCATGTCAGGTCGTGCCCTGTTCTGTCAGCCCCGCCGCATCGGCCGTGGGGCCGCCCTGACCTTGGTGTTCGCGAGCGTCCTCGTCGCCGGAGCCGCCACGGGAAGTCTCCCGGAGGCGGACGGCAAGTCCCGTGCGGACGGGGCCCCTTCGGCCGTTCCCGTCGGCCAGGACGTCGCCCGCGCGGCCGAGGAGGCCGCCGCCGACGGCACGTCCCCCATGGAGGCCGCCCAGCGTGCCGTCAGCCGCAGCGGGGACCGCTGGGCCGCCGTCTACTCGCCGGGCGAGTACGAGGAGTTCGAGGAGACGCTGGACGGCCGCTACACCGGCGTGGGGCTGTGGGCCCGCGAGCGGGAGGGCCGTATCGAGGTGACGAAGGTGGGCGACGGCACGCCCGCCGCCGGCGCCGGCATCCGCGCGGGCGACCGGCTGCGCAGCGTCGACGGGGAGAAGGTCGACGGGCGGCCCGTCACCGAGGTGGTCTCCTTACTGCGCGGCCGGGCGACGGGCGATTCCGCCGGCACCACCGTCCGCCTCGGTCTGGAACGCGGCACACGCGCGTGGCACGAGACCGTACGCCGGGTCCGGCTGACCCGGGACGCCGTCACCGTCCGTGAGCTCCCTCCGGGGTCACGGTCGTCGCGGTGGGTGCCTTCACCAAGGGCTCGGGCGACGAGGTCCGCACCGCCGTACGCGAGGCCCCGGCCGGCGCCGGCATCGTCCTCGACCTGCGCGGCAACTCCGGGGACTGGTCGCCGAGGCCGTCAGCGCCGCCTCCGCCTTCCTCGACGGCGGCCTGGTCGCCACGTACGACGTCGAGGGCGAGCAGCGCGCCCTGCACGCCGAACCCGGCGGCGACACCACCAGACCCTGGTCGCACTCGTCGACGGCGGCACCATGAGCGCGGCCGAGCTCCTCACCGGCGCCCTCCAGGACCGCGGCCGCGCGGTCGTCGTGGGCTCCCGCACCTTCGGCAAGGGCTCCGTCCAGATGCCGACCGAGCTGCCCGACGGCTCCGTGGCCGAGCTGACCGTGGGCCACTACCGCACCCCTCGGGCCGCGACGTCGACGGCCGCGGCCTCACGCCCGACCTGGAGGCCGACGGAGAGGCCCTGCGGCGCGCGGAAACGGTCCTCAGCGGACTCGGCCGTTAGCGAACCCCCGATAATCGGCTTCCCGCCGGACCCTCCGTAGTGCGAAAATGGGCCGCACTATGGCTAAGGAAAAAGGGCGCAAGCTGATCGCGCAGAACAAGAAGGCGCGGCACGACTACCTCATCATCGACACCTACGAGGCCGGACTGGTCCTCACCGGCACCGAGGTGAAGTCCCTGCGTCAGGGGCGGGCGTCGCTGGTGGACGGGTTCGTCCAGCTGGACGACCACGAGGCGTGGCTGCACAACGTGCACGTGCCGGAGTACAGCCAGGGCACCTGGACCAACCACAGCGCGCGGCGCAAGCGGAAGCTGCTGCTGCACCGCGCGGAGATCGACAAGCTGGCGTCCAAGTCCCAGGAGACGGGGCACACGGTCGTGCCGCTCGCCCTGTACTTCAAGGACGGCCGCGCGAAGGTCGAGATCGCGCTGGCCAAGGGCAAGAAGGAGTACGACAAGCGGCAGACGCTGCGCGAGAAGCAGGACCGGCGCGAGACCGACCGGGCGATCTCCGCGGTGCGCAGGAAGCAGCGGGCCTAGCGGTCGGCGGCCGCCCTCGGGGTCCGCGCGGAGGGCGCGGGAATACGCTGGCACCGACCCGCGTTGGTCACGTACGATGGCGACAGCACCTCACAGAGGGTGCGAGCCCCTCTTCGGAGGGTTTTGAAAAACAACATGGGGATGATCGGTTTCGACAGCGGCTGTCGAAGCAGGGGAAGCGTGTCGAGGAAGCGGCCATGATCTCGTAAACCACAGGCCGAAAAAACAATCGCCAATTCCAAGCGATCTGTCTCCCAGGGCGAGCTCGCCCTCGCTGCCTGATTTTCAGGTAGCGAGCAGCGGCTCCCCTACTTAGGGAGTGTCAGCCCGGGGATGTTCCCGACCCGGATCCTGGCATCAGCTAGGGGACTAAACCTTGATCCCGGTCACGGGGTGAAGAGGGAAATCTAACAGTGACTGGGCCCGTCGGAGACTTGTCGACGTGATCTCCGGGGCCGAGAAAAGCACAGTCGACTGCACACGGAGAAGCCCTGATTCCGCACCGTTGGACGCGGGTTCGATTCCCGCCATCTCCACTCATCCCATGTGGGCACAGGCCCCGTCGCTTCGAGCGGCGGGGCCTTTGTCATGCCGTCGTACGGGCCCGCACCGGCCCTGTCAGGCACCGCGCGGTGCTGTGCTCGCCGGTTGTCAGGCTCCGCGCGGGGCTGTGCTCGCCCGTTCCGTCAGCCGGGGCGGCAGCAGCGTGGCCCCCGGCACGGGGGCACCGGACAGCTTCCGTACGAGAAGGTGCACCGCGCGGGTGCCCAGTTCCGCCGACGGCACGGCGACCGAGGTGACCGGGATACGGGCCGACGCGGCGACGGGGGACGGGCAGACGGCCGTGAGGGACAGATCGCCGGGGATGCTCAGCCCCAGTTCCTCGAAGGCGTCGATCAGCGGATCGACCAGCGGCTCGTTGTGCACCACCACCCCCGTCAGCGAGGGCAGCTCCCGCACCAGCCGCCCGGCGATCGCGCGGGCGGCCTCCCGGCCGGTGCCGCAGGGGCGCACGGCCGAGGTGAGCCGGTGCCGGTCGGCGGCCGCGGTGAACCCCTCCACCAGCCGCCGCGCGAACGCCGTCCGCCGTACGTACACCTCGGGCGGCGAGCCGACCAGCGCCACCGCCCGGTGCCCGAGCCGCGCCAGATGGTCCACACACAGCTCGCCCGCCGCCCGGAAGTCCAGATCGACACAGGTCAGCCCGTCCGGCTCGGCGGGCACACCGATCAGCACGGACGGCAGCGACCGCGAGCGCAGCAGCGGCAGCCGCGGATCCTGGAGCTGTACGTCCATGACGATCACCGCGTCCGCGAGGCCCGTGTCCACGACCCGTCCGAGGCCCTCCTCGCCCTCGCCCTGGGTGAGGAGCAGCACGTCGTGGTCGTGCGCGCGGGCCGCGGTGACCACCGACACGGCGAACTGCGTCACCACCGGCACATGGACGCCGGAGCGCATCGGGACCGCCAGCGCCAGCACCTTCGACCGGCGGCCGGCCGGGCCCCGGCCGCCGCCGTCCGCGCGGTAGCCCAGCTCGTGGACGGCCGCCTGGACGCGCAGCCGGGTCGCGTCGGAGATCGGCCGCTTGCCGCTGAGCGCGTACGAGACGGTGCTGGGGGAGACCCCGGCACGCCGGGCCACATCCGTGATCTTCACCATCGGGGGTCCTCGTCTGCATGGTCCGTGGGGATGCAGAAAGCGGTTTCTCAGCGCTTCGAGGGGTGAAGGTATGTGCGGGACCTGTGGCCGTCAATGGGTCGGGAGACAATCGGTGGAGCGGTTCGACAGCCCGAACGGCACAACGGTGCAGAGGGACACGAGAAGGGCGATCGCGGCCGACGCCACCGGAACCCCGTACCCGGCCGCCGCGGTGACGTGCTCCACCGTCCAGCCGCCCGCCGCGCTGCCGCAGGCGATCCCGCCGAGCAGACCGGTCACCGCGAGCGTCATGCCCTCGTTCAGCCGCTCCTCGGGCGTGTACCGCTGTACCAGCGTCATGGTGGTCACCATGGTGGGCGCGGTCGCCATCCCGGCGATCAGCAGCGCCCCCGCCAGCACCACCAGCGAGCCGGTGACTTCGGCCGCGAGCAGCGGCAGCGTCATCAGCGCGGTCATCGCGGCCAGGCACCACGGCAGCCGGGACCGCGCGGACCCCGCCGGGCGCATCGCCCCGTACAGCAGTCCCGCCGCGCACGAGCCGGCCGCCTGGAGCGCCAGTACCGCGCCGGACGCGGTCCGGTGCCCGCGCTCGTCCGCGAACGCCAGGGTGACGACCTCCAGCGAACCGAACACCGCGCCGGTCGCGAGACAGACCACGAGCAGCGGCCGCATCCCGGGCGACCGGAACGGCGCCCGCGCGGAGGAACGCCGGGCGGCCGGCGGCTCGGTCGACCGCTGGGCGGTGAACAGCACGACCCCGGTCAGCAGCAGGACGGCGCCCACGAGCGTGCCCGCCTCCGGGAAGAGCGTCCCGCACAGGAAGGCCGCGAGGACCGGGCCGAGCATGAAGCACAGCTCGTCCGCGGCCTGTTCGAACGAGTTCGCCGTGTGCAGCGCCTTGTCGTCCCCCTTCAGCAGATGCGTCCAGCGGGCACGCGACATCCCGCCGGTGTTGGGGGTAGTCGCGGTGGCGGCGTAGGCGGCGAACAGGGTCCAGTCCGGGGCGCCCTGACGTACGCACAGCAGCAGCGCGAGGGAGCCGAGCACGGCGATCACCGTGGCCGGCAGCGCGACCCGGGCCTGCCCGTACCGGTCGACCAGGCGGGCGGTCCAGGGGCGACCACCGCCGTCGCCGCCAGGCCCGTCGCGGTGACGGCGCCGGCCAGGGCGTACGACCCACGCGTCCCGGCGATCATCACGACCGCGCTCACGCTGAACATGCCCATCGGCAGCCGCGCGATCAGATTCCCGGCGGTGAACGCGCGGGCGCCGGGCAGGGCGAAGAGCCGGCGGTACGGGCCCGGCGCGCGGGGTCTGCGCCGCTCGCGCGGGTCCTTCGCGCGGGGTTCGTCGCGCTCGCGCGGGACCTTGCTGGGGGTTCGTCGCGCTCGCGCGGGACCCTGTCGCGGGGCTTTCCGCGCCCGCGCGGGCCGAAGTCGACGGCGACGAGGGTGTCGGCGGTGACGGTGAACAGGGGAGTGCTCCGGGTGACCCCGGTATTTGATCGCAGCATGTCACCACCGTCGCCCGCGCTCACGTGTGCGGTCCAACACCTTCCCGGCGCCGATTGACGCACTCCCGTTGTAAATTCACGGGATGTCCGCCCACATCGACCCCCGTCTCCTGCGTGCCTTCGTGACCGTCGCCGAGGAGCTGCACTTCACCCGTGCCGCCGCCCGCCTCTTCGTCGCCCAGCAGGCCCTCAGCAGGGACGTACGGCGACTGGAACGGGAGCTGGGCGGCGAGCTGTTCCTCCGGACCACCCGTCAGGTGGCCCTCACCGCAGACGGCGAACGCCTGCTGCCGTACGCCCGCACGGTGCTCCAGGCGCAGGACGACCTCCTCGCCGCCGCCGGCCAGGTCCGCCCCTGCTGGTCGACCTCAACTCCCCGGGCCTGGGCACCCCCGCCGGGTGCTGCACCGGGCCCGCGAACTCGCTCCCGGCCACGAACTGATGGCCCGCTACGAGAGCGGACTGACCTGGGCCGCCGGAGAGGTGCTCGCCGGGCGGCTCGACGCCTCGTTCGGACGCTTCGCGGGCCTCGCCCCGCACTGCGGGCCGGCCTTGAGCACCAGCCCGTGCGCTACGAGCCGATGGCGGTCGTGCTGCCCGAGGACCACCCGCTGGCCGCGCGGTCCGAGGTGCCGCTCGCCGCGCTCGCCGGCGAGACCGTCTACGCGGGCGCCGGCAACCCCCGTACCCCGGAGTGGACGGACCTCGGACGGGCCCTCTTCGAGGGGCGGGGATCACCCTCGCGCCGCCCGCTCCGCTGGCCGTGGGGGACGAGGAGTTCCAGCGGATCATGAGCAGGACCCGGCATCCGATCCTTGCCGTAGTCGACTTTCCGCCACTTCCGGCGACGGTTCTACGCCCTTTGGTGGACCCGGTCCCACTCTCCCCGGTGTCCCTTGTGTGGAGAAAGGGGATGCTCCATCCCGGTCTGGGCGCCCTGCGGCGGGCCGCGGCCTTCGTCGCCGCCGAGGAGGGCTGGTTGCGGCGGCCCGAGGGCGGATGGGTGCCCAAACAAGATATTGTCGCCATGGCAGGCCACTGATGTCTCGCTACTGACACGAATGACTGCCCCGGAAACACAAGACCTCCGCGTGCGCTACATTCAATGCCCGAGCACAGTGTGATAAACGGAGCGCTTGGAGCGGGTGGGGGCCCGGTCCGACGACGAGTGCTCGGTCGTGTGCGCGCCGGAAAGTCCTGTGGGGGAAGTGCGTGCGCGTGAGAAATTGGCCAGAAGACGCCCAACCGGATCGGCCCGAGGCCGCCGGGGCGTCCGGCGGGGACACCGAGGACGAGAACCCGCGGGAGACGCGGGTCCTTCCCCTGAACCAGAAGCCCATCGGACCCGACACGGGGCCCGACTCCCTCGAGGACCGCTGGGCCCGCCTCGGAGTCTTCCCCAGCGGAGCCGACAAGACCCAGGTCATGCCCGACGCCACCACGCACCGCGCGGAGACTCCCGCCCGCTCCGGCGGCCCGGAGATACCGCCCGGGGACGCGCAGGACGGCTCCTGGGACAGCGAACGCACCACGGCCCTGCGGGTCCCCCGCGACCCGGGCGGCAACTCCGGTGGCCGGCCGACGGGTTCCGTCCCCCGGCAGGGCGGTCCGCGCCCGTCGGACGACTTCGGTCCGGCCGGCGCCCCCACGGGGCCCCGGCGTCCGTCGTCCGGCGTCGGCCGCACCGCGTCCGGAAGCCCTGTGAGCGGCTCCCGGCCCGTGCCGCCCGAGGCGGAGACCTCCGTCCTCCCGCCGGTCACCGGACGGCCGCCGTCCGGCGTCGGGGGAGCAGCCGCCCCGGCCGGCCCCGGCCGTCACGGGTCCGGCCCGGCGAACGGGCCCCGCCCCACGTCACCCGACCCCGCGACCGCCGTCTTCCCGCCGGTCACCGGCACCGGAGGCCCCGGCTCCCCGGCGACCGCCAGGCACCGGGCGGCAGCCGGCGCCGCCACCGACGCCCCGACCGAGTTTCTGAAGCCCGCCTCCCGCGCGACCGTCCGCGACCCGTGGCAGGAGGACGCCGGTGACTCCGGCGCCGCCACCCACGATCCGCACGAGGTCACCGTCCAGCTCGACTCCGTACAGATAGGGAGGGCCTGGAACTGCGCCGGGCCGCCCCGGGCCGGACGGGCGGAGGTCAGGAGGCCGCCGGGCCCGTGTTCGTCGACGAGTCCGGACGCCGCAGCCGCCTCTACCGCCGTATCGGCATGGCCGTCGGTCTCGCCTGTGCCGGTTACGCCGTCGTCATGGTCGCCACGCTGCTGTCCGGCAACTCCGACGCCCCTGGATGCCCGTACCGGGCCAGGAGGACAAGCCCGCGGGCCAGGTCGAGACCACGCCCGAGCCGACCGAGACGGACACCACGCCCCCAGCCGACGCCGACGTGACCCCCGGCAGCACGCCGACCACCGACGCCCCCGTCGCCCCGCCGCCCGGCGACACCGCGCCCGCGACGGGCGGCGGGGCGGGCGGCACCGCGAACCAGCCCGGCTCCGTCGATCCGTCACCCACGACGCCCCGGCAGAACGACACCGGAAAGCCGGCCACCGGGGGTGGCGGCGACATCACCTCCCCACCCTCGGGCGGCACCGTGAGCACGCCGCCCGCCAGCCCGCCGGTGTCGGAAGAACCCGACCCCGTGACGACCGACCCCACGGCCGGCGCCAACGATCCCCGCGTCGCCGGTGCGCCCGCCGGTCATCCGGTCGTCGTCTCCGACGGCTCCGCCGCCCCGCCGGCCCCGCCCACCACTTCCGCCGCACCATCCCCGGAGAACGTCGTCTGATGGCATCCCGTTCCCACCGTCGCAGGGCCACCCGCCAGGCCCGTGACGGCGCCCCGCGCCGCCGTGTCCCCTTGCGCCTGCTGCTCCCCGTCCTCGTCCTCGTCGCCCTGGCCGCGATGCTCATGCTGCGCGGCTACGTGCACAGCGAGATCCTCGCCGACCACCGCATCCAGAGTCCCGCACCCACCACCCAGGTGCCGGAGAAAATACTGGAAGGCGGCCCCGTCATCGACGCCCGCGCGGGACAGACCGAGACCCTGCGCATCCCCGACCGCCGTCTCGTCCTCACCTTCGACGACGGCCCGGACCCCTCTGGACCCCGAAGGTGCTCGACGTGCTGAAGAAGCACGACGCGCACGCGGTCTTCTTCGTCACCGGCACCATGGCCTCCCGCTACCCGGACCTGGTCAGGCGCATGGTCGACGAGGGCCACGAGATCGGCCTGCACACCTTCAACCACCCCGACCTCTCCCTCCAGTCCAAGAAGCGCATCGACTGGGAGCTGTCGCAGAACCAGCTCGCGATCACCGGCGCGGCCGGCATCCGCACCTCGCTCTTCCGTCCGCCGTACTCCTCGTACGCCGACGCCATGGACAACAAGTCCTGGCCGGTCACCCAGTACATCGGCAGCCGCGGCTATCTCACCGTCGTCAACAACACCGACAGCGAGGACTGGAAGCGGCCCGGCGTCCAGGAGATCATCCGCCGCGCCACACCGCACGGCGGCAAGGGCGCCATCGTCCTGATGCACGACTCCGGCGGCGACCGCAGCCAGACCGTGGCGGCGCTCGACACGTTCCTGCCCGATCTCAAGGACAAGGGCTACGAGTTCGGGAACCTCACCGAGGCCCTCGACGCGCCCAGCGCGCACAGCCCCGTCACCGGCGCGGAACTCTGGAAGGGCAAGGCGTGGATCTTCCTGGTCCAGGCCTCGGAGAACATCACCGGAGTCCTGGTGGTCGGCCTCGCGATCATCGGCAGCCTGGTCATCGCCCGCTTCGTCCTGATGCTCCTCCTGTCCGGATTCCACGCCCGCCGGGTGCGCCGCAAGGACTTCCGCTGGGGCCCGCCGGTCACCGAACCGGTGACGGTGCTGGTGCCGGCGTACAACGAGGCCAAGTGCATCGAGAACACCGTCAACTCACTCATGGCGAGCGAGCACCCGATCGAGGTCCTCGTCATCGACGACGGTTCCACCGACGGCACCGCCCGTATCGTCGAGGCGATGGGCCTGCCCAACGTACGGGTGATCCGGCAGCTCAACGCCGGTAAGCCGGCCGCCCTCAACCGGGGCCTGGCCAACGCCCGTTACGACATCGTCGTGATGATGGACGGCGACACCGTCTTCGAGCCGTCCACCGTCCGCGAACTCGTCCAGCCCTTCGGCGACGCGAGGGTCGGCGCCGTCGCGGGCAACGCGAAGGTCGGCAACAAGGACAGCCTCATCGGCGCCTGGCAGCACATCGAGTACGTGATGGGCTTCAACCTCGACCGCCGTATGTACGACGTCCTCGGCTGCATGCCGACCATCCCCGGCGCGGTCGGCGCCTTCCGCCGCTCCGCCCTGGAGCCCATCGGCGGCATGAGCGAGGACACCCTCGCCGAGGACACCGACGTCACCATGGCACTGCACCGCGCCGGCTGGCGGGTCGTCTACGCCGAGAACGCCCGCGCGTGGACCGAGGCCCCGGAGACCGTCCAGCAGCTGTGGTCCCAGCGCTACCGCTGGTCGTACGGCACCATGCAGGCCATCTGGAAGCACCGCCGCTCCCTGATCGAGAAGGGCCCCTCGGGCCGCTTCGGCCGCGTGGGCCTGCCCTTCGTCTCCCTGTTCATGGTCGTGGCCCCCTTCTGGCCCCGCTCATCGACGTCTTCCTCCTCTACGGCATCGTCTTCGGCCCGACCCAGAAGACGATCGTGGCCTGGCTGGGCGTCCTCGCCATCCAGGCGGTCTGCGCGGCGTACGCCTTCCGGCTCGACCGCGAACGCATGACCCATCTGATCTCGCTGCCACTCCAGCAGATCCTGTACCGCCAGCTCATGTACGTCGTGCTGCTCCAGTCCTGGATCACCGCGCTCACCGGCGGCCGCCTGCGCTGGCAGAAGCTGCGCCGCACCGGTGTGGTCGGAGCACCCGTCGCCGACGGGGTGCCGAGCCAGAGCCGGCACAGCGATGATCGGAGGCCCGTGGCATGACCCACGGATACCCGGCCGGTACGGGCACGAGCCCCGAACCGGCGGACCCGCACGGCGCCCCGTACGCCGACGTCCCGCAGCAGCGGCACACAGCCGAGCCCGCGCCCGAACCCGCGCCCGCCCCGGCGTCCGGGAAGCCGGGCCGTGACCGCTACCTCGACGTGCTGCGCTCCTGGCCCTGGTCCGCGTCGTGGTCTACCACCTCTTCGGCTGGGCCTGGCTGACGGTGCTGTTCCCGTCGATGGGCATCATGTTCGCGCTGGCCGGCTCGCTGATGGCCCGGTCGCTGAAGCGTCCGGCGTGGGGTGTGATCCGCGGGCGGGTCCGCCGGCTGCTGCCACCGATGTGGGCGTTCGGCGCGGTCGCGCTGGTCCTGCTGTTCCTGACCCACTGGAGCCCTCGAAGGACCCGGACCAGGACGGCGTCTGGGGCCTGGTCAACCTGGTCAACTACGTCTTCCCGTTCGGCGCCCCGCCCTATCCGGTGGACGCCGGGGTCATTGGCCCGCTGGAGAGCACCTGGGCGGAGGACGCGGTCGGACCGCTGTGGTACCTGCGCGCCTACCTGTGGTTCGTCTTCGCGTCACCGCTGCTGCTCTGGCTGTTCCGGCGGGCCCCTGGCCGACGCTGCTCGCGCCGCTCGGCCTGACGGCGATCGTCGGCACCGGCCTGGTGACCATCCCCGGCGAACTGGGGAACGCGGTCAGGGACTTCGCGGTCTACGGCGGCTGCTGGATCATCGGCTTCGCCCATCACGACGGCATGCTGAAGAAGATCCCGCGGTACGTCTCCGTGTCCTGCGCGTTCCTGGTGATGGCCTTCGGCCTGTGGTGGGCCTCGAACCACCTCGGCTCCTCCGGCTGGGACCTCAACGACATTCCGATGGCCAACGCCGCCTGGTCGTTCGGTTTCGTGGTGATCCTGCTCCAGTACTCCCCGTCCTGGAGCGAACTCCCGGGACGGCTCGCCAACTGGGACAAGATGGTGACCCTGTCCAACAACCGGGCCGTCACCATCTACCTGTGGCACAACATGCTGATCATGGCGACGTTCCCCTCGTCGACCTGCTCTACCGCCTCCCGTTCATGCAGAGCGAGAAGGCGGCGTCCGCCCTAGACAGCACGTACACCCTCTGGGCGTTCGCGCTGGTCTGGCCCCTCATCGGCCTGATGGTCCTCACGGTCGGCTGGATCGAGGACCTCGCCGCCAAACGCAAACCCCGCCTGTGGCCGAACGGCGCCGGGAAGAAGCGCCCCCAGCCGGCCACGGCCTAGCTTCGCGGCAGAGGCGGAAAACGGGCGAGGGCCGCCGAAGAACACTTCGGCGGCCCTCGCCCGTTCTCTCACTTCGTGACGTGGGTGAGGAAGGCGGCCCACGTGGTGGGGGAGAGGTCGAGGCGGGGTCCAGGTGCCGTCTTCGAGTCGCGTATGAGGACAGTGGCGGGGGTGGTAGCTATCTCCACGCAGTTCGAACTGTCGGCACTGTGGGACGACTTGCGCCAGCGGATGGTCTGCACGGGGTTCCTTTCCAGGCTTCTCGGACGAGGTGGTGGATGAAGTCGCGGCGATCATCCCGGACCTGCCGTAGCGGTATCGCTCACCTGCCGCACACCGCCCGGCGTGGCGGTGCGTGAGGAACCTCAGTCCCCTCAGCTCCCCGGAGACAACCATGGCCACGGGCTGCTGCGGGGAGGGGTGGAAGCTGCTGTGGTTCGAAGTGGGTGGGCGTGACAGACTTTCTCTGTTGCGGAAGTGAACAGAGTGGCCAGGGGCGTGGGCGGATGAGTAAGCGGCAGACGCGGAAGATGCTGCGGTTGATGGCGAGCGGGGAGCCGGTCGAGCTCACCAGTGCGATGTCCTCCGTGAAGAAGCTCGCCCGACTGGCTTTCACCGCCCAGCAGTTCGGGTACGAGTACGCCGATGTGCGGCAGGGCGGCGGGAACAACAGTCAGCTGAAGATGCTGATCGTGCCCGATCACAGCCCGCACGCCCGCGCCCGCGCCGCGCAGAACTGGGCGCAGTATCCGAACGCCCACGACGGGGTGTCGCTGCCCCCGCTCGTGCCGGACGCCTTCGAACTGCTCAAGGCCCGCATCAACTTCGACCTCACCGGCAAGAGCGCCGAGAAGCGGATGGGGTACGGCGCCCTGGGCGTCTCCGTCGGCTGTGTCGTCCTCGCCTACCGGCTCGGGGCCACGTCCGACGACTTCGAGCTCGCGGCCATCATCTGGCTGCTGCTGATGCTCGTCTTCGGTGTCGGGTTCGTCGTCACCCGTAAGCGCAACGCCAAGTTCGCCGCGCGGCTACAGGCGGCGGGGTTCGCTCCGGTGGCGGACGAGACGGGGAGGGTGCGCTATCTGCCCCCGGGTGGGCAGATGCCGGGCCACGGGAATCCCTTCGGGGGCGGCGGGCCGTACGGGGTCAGGTCCCCGGGCAGGCGCCCGCTTACGGCCAGCCTCAGCCCCCGATGCCGTACGGCCAGGCCCAGCCCTCGATGCCGTACGGCCAGCCTCAGCCCCCGGCCCCTACGCACCGCCCCAGCCGCCCTACCCCCAGCAGAACCCCCACTGGCAGCCCCCGCAGCGCTGACGTCCGGGGCGGCTCTCATCCCGGTCCCGCCCGAGGTGAGAGCAACGTTCCCCAGCGGTCACCCGCTGCCACAACACCGAAACGCTCCTCCCTACCTTCGGGATCAGCCCCTCGCGGTATCGCCCGCGCCCCCGGAGAGCAGTGGAGGCCTGATGACAGTCCGCAGCGGCCGTTGGATCCAGCGGTGGGATCCGGAGGACGAGGTCTTCTGGAAAGCGACCGGGGAGAAGACCGCCCGGCGCAATCTCCTCTTCTCCGTGCTGTCCGAGCACATCGGGTTCTCCGTCTGGACGATGTGGTCCGTGCTCGTCCTCTTCATGGGGCCCGAGTACGGGCTCACCCCGCCGACAAGTTCCTGCTCACCTCCGTGGTCACGCTGGTGGGCGCGGTCGTCCGGGTGCCGTACACCTTCGCCGTCGCCCTCTTCGGCGGGCGGAACTGGACGGTGATCAGCGCCGCGCTGCTGCTCGTGCCCACCGTCGCCGCGTTCGCCGTGATGGAGCCGGGGACGTCCTACTCCACCTTCCTCCTCGTCGGCCTGCTGGCCGGGATCGGCGGCGGCAACTTCGCCTCCTCCATGACCAACATCAACGCCTTCTTCCCGCTCAGGAAGAAGGGCTGGGCGCTCGGACTGAACGCCGGCGGCGGCAACATCGGCGTCCCGGTGATCCAGCTCGCCGCCCTCGCGATCATCGGCGCGAGCGGCGGACCGCGCGTGCTGCTCGGGCTCTACATCCCGCTGATCGTCGCCGCCGCCGTGCTCGCCGCGCGGTACATGGACAACCTCGCCTCGGTGCGCAACGACACCGGCGCCGCCCAGGACGCCGCGCGGGACCCGCACACCTGGATCATGGCGTTCCTCTACATCGGCACCTTCGGCTCGTTCATCGGCTACAGCTTCGCCTTCGGACAGGTGCTGCAGAGCCAGTTCGACCGCACCCCGCTCGAAGCCGCCTACGTCACCTTCGTCGGGCCGCTGCTCGGCTCCCTGATCCGGCCGGTGGGCGGCTCGCTCGCCGACCGGTACGGCGGCTCGCGGATCACGCTGGCGAACTTCGTCGCCATGGGCGCGGCGACGTCCGTGCTGATCGTCGCCTCGATGCGGGGTTCGCTCGCGCTGTTCACCGGCGCGTTCGTCGTCCTGTTCGTACTGACCGGCCTCGGCAACGGGTCGACGTACAAGATGATCCCCGGCATCTTCCAGGCGAAGGCGCTGGCCAAGGGGCTCGCGGGGAGGAGGCGGCGGCGTACGGGCGGCGGCTGTCCGGGGCGGCCATGGGGCTGATCGGCGCGGTGGGGGCGCTCGGCGGCGTCGGCATCAATCTCGCCTTCCGCCAGTCCTTCCTCTCCTACGGCTCCGGCACCGGCGCGTTCGTCGCCTTCCTCGCCTGCTACGCGGTCTGCGTCGCGGTCACGTGGGCGGTGTATCTGCGCCGGCCGGTGGACACGAACCCGGCCCCGGAGAGGAAGCCGCAGCTCAGCTACGCCGACGTATGACGGGAAGTGACGTAACACTGGTGACATGAAGCCGAACCGAGCCTGTCATGGAGCGTTGACAGGCTCGGTCGGCGTGATGGTGCGGCCGCGACCGCACGCACCCTGATGCGGTACACCGACTCGATCCGGGACGAGAGAGCCATGTACGACGAACAAGAGCAGCCAGCCGACCACGGACCCCTCGCCGGGTTCACCGTGGGTGTGACCGCCGCGCGCCGGGCCGACGAGCTGGGCGCGCTGCTGGAGCGGCGCGGAGCCGCCGTGCTGCACGCCCCGGCCCTGCGGATCGTGCCGCTCGCCGACGACAGCGAACTGCTGGCCGCCACCAAGGACCTCATCGGGCGGGCCCCGGACATCGCGGTCGCCACCACCGCCATCGGGTTCCGGGGCTGGGTGGAGGCCGCCGACGGCTGGGGGCTCGGCGAGGACCTGCTGGCCCGGCTGCGCGGGGTGCGGATCCTGGCGCGCGGGCCCAAGGTGAAGGGCGCGATTCGGGCCGCCGGGCTGACCGAGGAGTGGTCGCCGGCGTCGGAGTCGCTGGCCGAGGTGCTGGACCGGCTCCTCGAGGAGGGCGTCGCCGGGCGGCGGATCGCCCTCCAGTTGCACGGGGAGCCGCTGCCCGGGTTCGTGGAGGCGCTCCGGGACGCGGGCGCGGAGGTGGTGGGGGTGCCGGTGTACCGGTGGCTGCCGCCTGAGGACCTCGGCCCGGTCGACCGTCTGATCGACGCGGCCGTCGCCCGCGCCCTGGACGCGGTCACGTTCACCAGCGCGCCCGCCGCCGCGTCCCTGCTGTCCCGCGCGGAGGAACGCGGACTGCTCGACGACCTGCTCGCCGCGCTCGGCCACGACGTGCTGTCCGCCTGCGTCGGCCCGGTCACCGCGCTGCCGCTCCAGTCCCGCGGCATCGGCACGGTGCAGCCCGAGCGCTTCCGGCTCGGCCCGCTGGTGCAGGTGCTGTGCCGGGAACTGCCCGCGCGGGCAAGCGCGTTCCCCGTCGCCGGGCACCGGGTGGAGATCCGGGGGCACGCGGTCCTGGTGGACGGCGCGCTCAAACCCGTACCGCCCGCCGGGATGTCGCTGCTGCGGGCGCTGTCGCGGCGGCCCGGCTGGGTCGTCTCCCGCGCGGAGCTGCTCCGCGTCCTTCCGGGCGCGGGCCGCGACGAACACGCGGTGGAGACCGCCATGGCCCGGCTGCGCTCCGCCCTGGGCGCCCCGAAACTGATCCAGACGGTCGTCAAGCGCGGCTACCGGCTCGCCCTGGACCCGTCGGCGGAGTCGAAGTACGCGGACGGGTGAGCGTTCCCGGCCCCGTGGACGTCCACTCACGGGCCGGAGGGGTTACGGCGGCCGGAACGGGCAGGCACTGTGGAGGAACGGTTTCCCGGATCGCTCACCGGCCCCGGGCGCGGGGCCAACCTAGGCGGTGGCAGGAACATGGCACTGGGTACGGTCACGGCGGACTCCTACGAGCTGCGGTTCGACACCGGGCGGATCTGTCTGGATCTGCTCGCGACCGCCCATCCCGTGGAACGGCTCGGTTCCGTGGAGGTGCTGCGCGGCTGGATCGCGGGCTCCGGACTCGTCCCGCCGGACACCGCGCTGACGCACGCCGACGCCTCCTGGCCGGCCGCCTTCCGCGAACTGCGCGGACAGCTCGCCCCGTTGGTGCGCGGAAGGCCGGCGCCGTACGACCGCCCGCTCGCGCGCGTCAACGAACTCGCCCGCGCCGCACCGCCGGTGCCCCGCGCGGTGCCCGGTGAGGACGGCCTCCTGGTGCGCCGGCTCGACGGGCCGCCCGGCCTGGCCGCGCTGCTCGCGGCCGTCGCGCGGGACGCCGTCGACCTGCTGACCGATCCCGTCGCGCGGGCGAGTCTGCGCCAGTGCGAGGGCGACAACTGCCCCATCGTGTACGTCGACACCTCCCGCGGGCGCAGGCGCCGCTGGTGCTCCAGCGAGGTCTGCGGCAACCGGGAGCGGGTGGCCCGCCATCGCCGGCGCGCGGCACTCGCACGCGCGTAGACGAACTCCCTTGTCCTGTATGCGGCTTCTGTGTCCCGGCCGGGAGAAATTGTTGAAGTGATCTCGGTTACACGGAAGTTCGGCTGAATCGTGCCGTGACCGTGGCGTGATCGTCATCACACGCGCGTCGATGTGTCGGAAATGTAAAGAAGGGGCGGTGGAATTGTGGGTTCATGTCCCGGTCGTCAGATCACCCCACAGAAAACCGTCACCTCGCTTTGAACACCCAACACCCCGCTTGCGTACCGGTTGTCGAGCGACCGACTGGGGATCCCCGGACACCGGAGGTGGGCGTGCGCAAGGATGCGGCCGTGGCCAATGAACGTGGAGCGAGGGCCCGACATCGCATGTCCTCACAGCCCTCCGAACCTGACGAGGAGTTGATGCGTGCCCTGTACCGGGAGCACGCCGGACCCTTGCTTGCCTATGTCCTCAGGCTGGTGGCGGGAGACCGGCAGCGCGCCGAGGACGTCGTTCAGGAAACGCTCATCCGTGCCTGGAAGAACGCCGGTCAGCTCAATCGGGCGACCGGTTCGGTACGCCCCTGGCTGGTGACGGTCGCCCGGCGCATCGTCATCGACGGCCACCGCAGCCGGCAGGCCCGGCCGCAGGAGGTCGATCCGTCGCCGCTGGAGGTCATCCCCGCGGAGGACGAGATCGACAAGGCGCTGTGGCTGATGACGCTGTCTGACGCACTCGACGACCTGACCCCGGCACACCGGGAGGTACTCGTCGAGACGTACTTCAAGGGACGTACCGTCAATGAGGCGGCCCAGACACTCGGCATACCCAGCGGCACCGTCCGCTCCCGGGTGTTCTACGCCCTGCGTTCGATGAAGCTGGCACTCGAGGAGCGGGGGTGACGGCGTGACGAAGGTCTACAGGGGATACGGAGAGGGCGGTACGGGTATGACTGGTCCCATGCAGGGATCACCGGTGCCGAACGAACACGAGACCGTCGGCGCCTACGCCCTCGGCATCCTCGACGACGTCGAAGCAACCGCTTTCGAGTCGCACCTCGCGACCTGCGAGTGGTGCGCCCAGCAGCTCGACGAGCTCGCCGGGATGGAGCCGATGCTGGCCGCGCTCGCGGACCTGCCCGGCACCGGGACGCCCGCGCTGGGCGATTCGCTGTCCGCCCGGCCCGCCCCGCGCGTGGTGGAGAAGCTCGTCGACGAGGTGGCCGAGCGCCGCGCGCGCAAGCGCCGCCGCAACTTCTACATGGTGGCCGCAGCCGGCGCGCTGATCATCAGCGGCCCGTTCGTCGCCGTCGCGGCCAGCGGTGGGAGCGACGAGGGCGGAAGTGGGAGCGGTCCCAACCGTACCCTGGCCGCCAACCCGGCGAAGGACGCCTTCGACCGGAGCACCGAGAAGATCATGGCGACGGACCCGGCCACCCAGGTGACCGCGACCGTGGCCATGGTGAAGAAGCTCTGGGGCACCGACACCACCCTCGAGCTGAAGAACGTCAAGGGCGAGCTGAAGTGCTCCCTCATCGCCGTCGGCAAGAACGGCGAGCGGGAGACCGTCACCACCTGGGCTGTCCCCGGCGAGGGCTACGGCATCCCGGAGGCCAAGTCCGACAAGGCCAGGCAGCCGCTGTACGTACAGGGCGGCTCCTCCTTCCAGCCGAACCAGATCGACCACTTCCAGGTGATGACCCCCGACGGCGAGCTGCTGGTCGAGATCGACGCGTAGGGGCCCGCCCGCAGAGAACCCCGCTCCGACCGGCACCGGTGAGCGGGGTCCGGTGCGTGCCGGGCCCCGCTCACCGGTGGGCCCGTAGCCGACAGGGCTCCCTTCGCGTACGGTTGACGGCTGCCCAGCACGTCAGAAGGGGGCCCGGTGGCCGCTCAGGCTCAACAGGGAACCGCGGTCGATCCGGTTCACGACTCCGTTCGCGACCGGGAGATCCGAGTCGAACAGAAACACCTCGACCGGGTCTACCGGCGCCTCGAGGAGAAGATCCACGAGGCCGAGTTCCTCATGCGTGACGCCGCCCTGCGCGGCCATGTCGGCACGCCCGGCGCGCTCGCCGAGCGGGACGCCCAGGTGTTCCGCGCCGGCATCCACCTCAACCGGCTGAACAACGAGTACGAGGACTTCCTCTTCGGCCGTATCGACCTGCTGACCGGCAAGGACGGCAAGAAGGGCCCCGACGGCGCGTACACCGCCGTGGAGCCCGCCGACGGCGCCGTACGGCCCGACAGCACCGCCGACATCGCCGAGACCCTGCACATCGGCCGGATCGGCGTCCTGGACGAGGACTACTCCCCGCTGGTCATCGACTGGCGGGCGCCGGCCGCCGCGCCGTTCTACCGCTCCACCCCGTCGACCCCGGCCGGGTCGTGCGCCGCCGTGTCATCCGCTCCAAGGGCCGCCGCGTCCAGAGCGTCGAGGACGACCTGATGCGCCCCGAGCTGACCGCGTCCCTCGACGGCCGCGAGCTGCCCGTGATCGGCGACGGCGCCCTGATGGCCGCGCTGGGCCAGGCCCGTACGCACACCATGCGGGACATCGTCGCGTCCATCCAGGCCGAACAGGACCTGGTCATCCGCGCCCCCGCCGCCTCCGTGACCTACGTCGAGGGCGGCCCCGGCACCGGCAAGACCGCCGTCGCCCTGCACCGCGCCGCCTACCTGCTCTACCAGGACCGGCGCCGGTACGCGGGCGGCATCCTCATCGTCTCGCCCACCCCGCTCCTGGTCGCCTACACGGAGGGCGTGCTGCCCTCCCTCGGCGAGGAGGGCCAGGTCGCCATCCGCGCCATCGGCTCGCTGGTCGACGGCGCCGAGGCCACGCTGTACGACGCCCCGCCGGTGGCCCGTGCCAAGGGCTCCTCCCGCATGCTGAAGGTGCTGCGGAAGGCCGCGCGCGGAGCGCTGGAGCCGAACGACTCACCGCAGCGGCTGCGCGTCGTCGCCTTCGGTCGGCGGCTGGAGCTGGAGGCCGGCGAACTGGCGGACATCCGCCGTACCGCCCTCGGCGGCACCGCCCCCGTCAACCTGCTGCGCCCGCGCGCCCGCAAGCTGCTCCTCGACGCCCTGTGGCAGCACTCCGGCGCCGGGAAACGGCACACCGACCCGGAGCTCGCCGCCGAACTGCGCGCCTCCTTCGACGAGGACATCACCGGCGAGGACGACTTCACCGCCTTCCTCGACGCCTGGTGGCCCGAGCTGACCCCGGCCGCCGTGCTGGACGCCATGGCCGACGAGCGGCGCCTCGGCCGCTGGGCCCGGCGCATCCTCAACCCGGGCGAGGTCCGCAGGGTCGCCCGTGCGCTCAGGCGCGTCGGCCGCTCCGTGCACGACATCGCCCTGCTCGACGAGCTCCAGGCGATCCTCGGCGCCCCCGCCCGCCCCCGCAGGAAGCGCGACCTCGACCCGCTGGACCAGCTCACCGGCCTCGAGGAGCTGATGCCGGTGCGCGAGGAGACCCAGCGCGAACGCGCCGAGCGGCTCGCCCAGGAGCGCGTCGAGTACGCGCACGTCATCGTGGACGAGGCCCAGGACCTCACCCCGATGCAGTGGCGCATGGTCGGCCGCCGCGGCCGGCACGCCACCTGGACCGTCGTCGGCGACCCGGCCCAGTCCTCCTGGTCCGACCCCGACGAGGCCGCCCAGGCCCGCGACGAGGCCCTCGGCAGCCGCCCGCGCCGCCGCTTCGAACTCACCGTGAACTACCGCAACCCCGCGGAGATCGCCGACCTGGCGTCGAAGGTCCTCGCCCTCGCCATGCCGGGGTCCGTGTCGCCGAAGGCGGTGCGCTCCACGGGCGTCGAACCGCGGTTCGCCGTCGCGGGCGGCCCGCTGGGCGAGACGGTGCGCGCGGAGGCGGCCCGGCTGCTGGAGCACGTGGACGGCACCGTCGGCGTGGTCGTCGCCATGCAGCGCCGCGAGGAGGCCCGGCGCTGGCTCGACGGGCTCGGCGACCGCGTGGTGGCACTCGGCAGCCTGGAGGCCAAGGGCCTCGAGTACGACGCCACGATCGTCGTCTCCCCGCGGAGATCGCCGACGAGTCCCCGGCCGGCCTGCGGGTCCTGTACGTCGCCCTGACCCGGGCCACGCAGCAGCTCACCGTGGTCTCGGCGGAGCGGGACGAGCCGGACGCGGACGGAGTGCCGGATCTGCTCAGGGACTGAAGGGCACGGTGAAAAAGCACTTGCGCCGGGGGAATGGTCTTACGGGATCCGTTTGTTAGCCTGGACGTGGCACCGGCCCGATCCAAGCCCCCGGGCCCAACCTTAGTCGCTGCGAGCGACCACTTGCCGCGAGGCGAGCATGGCGGGTCGGTGTCATACGAACGGTCGGGACCCACGTCACGGAGTGTGACGTGGGTCTCTTTTTCCCACTCTTCCTCTTGTCGGATCGGCTCCCGCGTGGTGGAAACCGGCTTCCGTCGCCCGGCGCACGCCGATGAACACAACGTCCGCAATCCACCGCGGCTACCGCCTACCCAGGGGTAGGTGCGACGATCGGACAGCACATCCAGCGACACGGTAAAAGCAGAGGAAGTCGGCCATGGCAACGGCGCCCAGCGTCTCCTACTCGATGACGATCCGGCTGGAGGTGCCCGCGAGCGGAACGTCCGTATCGCAGCTCACCACGGCCGTGGAGTCCTCCGGAGGCTCGGTGACCGGCCTCGACGTCACCGCGTCCGGCCACGAGAAGCTCCGTATCGACGTCACGATCGCCGCGTCCTCCACCTCGCACGCCGACGAGATCGTCGAGCAGCTGCGCGGCGTCGAGGGCGTCATCCTGGGCAAGGTCTCCGACCGTACGTTCCTCATGCACCTCGGCGGCAAGATCGAGATGGCGTCGAAGCACCCCATCCGCAACCGTGACGACCTCTCCATGGTCTACACGCCCGGTGTGGCCCGCGTGTGCATGGCGATCGCCGAGAATCCCGAGGACGCCCGCCGCCTCACCATCAAGCGCAACTCCGTTGCGGTTGTGACCGACGGCTCCGCCGTGCTGGGCCTCGGCAACATCGGCCCGAAGGCCGCCCTGCCGGTCATGGAGGGCAAGGCCGCCCTGTTCAAGCGGTTCGCCGGCATCGACGCCTGGCCGCTCTGCCTGGACACCCAGGACACCGACGCGATCGTCGAGATCGTCAAGGCCATCGCCCCGGGCTTCGCCGGCATCAACCTGGAGGACATCTCCGCGCCGCGCTGCTTCGAGATCGAGGCCCGGCTGCGCGAGGCCCTCGACATCCCCGTCTTCCACGACGACCAGCACGGCACCGCGATCGTCGTCCTCGCGTCCCTGACCAACGCCCTGCGGGTCACCGGCAAGTCCATCGACGGCATCCGCGTGGTGATGTCCGGCGCCGGCGCGGCCGGCACGGCCATCCTGAAGCTGCTGCTCGCCGCCGGTGTGAAGAACGCCGTGGTGGCCGACATCCACGGTGTCGTGCACGCCGGCCGTGAGGACCTGGTGGACGCCGTCCCCGGCTCCGCCCTGTGCTGGATCGCCGACAACACCAACCCGGAGAACCTCACCGGCACCCTCAAGGAGGCCGTGCGCGGCGCCGACGTCTTCATCGGCGTCTCCGCCCCGAACGTCCTCGACGGCGCCGACGTGGCCACCATGGCCGAGGGTGCGATCGTGTTCGCGCTCGCGAACCCCGACCCCGAGGTCGACCCGGCAATCGCCCGCGAGACAGCGGCAGTTGTGGCCACCGGCCGCTCCGACTTCCCCAACCAGATCAACAACGTGCTGGTGTTCCCGGGCGTCTTCCGCGGTCTGCTCGACGCCCAGTCCCGCACCGTCAACACCGAGATGATGCTGGCCGCCGCGCAGGCGCTCGCCGACGTGGTGACCGAGGACGAACTCAACCCGAACTACATCATCCCGAGCGTCTTCAACGACAAGGTCGCGGGCGCCGTCGCGGGTGCCGTACGCGACGCGGCGAGGGCTGCCGGAGCCTCGGCCCCTAGGGTTCGCCCACCCCGTCGGTGCTGTGAGGATCGCCACGGCCGGTTGGAACCGGCGCGTCGGGGCACACGAAGATCCCGGCGGCCCTTTAAGGTGGGCGGCCGGGCCGTGGCGCCCTTCGTGTGACTCCCTCGGGTGTTCTCACGACTCCTGCGGGTGCCGGATTGGCATTACCGCCGCAGGTAGAGGCAGGATGCGTCTCTGGGCGCGAGGGTCTGACGACGGACCCGGGTCCGGGGACTGTCCGAGGAACCTGGCAGCATCGGCTTGGCCGTGCCCGACATGCGGCTCCGCCGCGTGGCACGCCTCAAACGGCAAGAAGAACACGGGAGTAACAACATGAACCGCAGTGAGCTGGTGGCCGCGCTGGCCGACCGCGCCGAGGTGACCCGCAAGGACGCCGACGCCGTGCTGGCCGCGTTTGCCGAGGTCGTCGGCGAGATCGTCTCCAAGGGCGACGAGAAGGTCACCGTCCCCGGCTTTCTGACCTTCGAGCGCACCCACCGCGCCGCGCGTACCGCGCGCAACCCGCAGACCGGTGAGCCGATCCAGATCCCCGCGGGGTACAGCGTGAAGGTGTCGGCGGGCTCGAAGCTGAAGGAAGCCGCCAAGGGCAAGTAGCCTTGCCTTTTGAGAGCGTCAGGGGCAACTGCGGGTCCGTCGTGGGCTGATCGCGCAGTTCCCCGCGCCCTTTCGGGGCGCTTGCAGCAACGCCGATGGGGCGGTCACCCAGTTCGGATGACCGCCCCATCGGCGTTGCTGTGACTGTCTGTTAATTCAGGGCCCTGCCCGGGAGTTCCGCCTTGGCGCCCCCGGACCCCCAGCCGGGGCGGTGCGCCCCGGCCGAGGCTGTATGGGGGCGCTGTCAGCCCAGGGCCTTGCCCGGGAGCTCGACCTTCGCGCCCAGTTCCACGAGCTTCTCCATGAAGTTCTCGTAGCCCCGGTTGATCAGGCCGATGCCGTGGACCCGGGAGGTGCCCTGGGCGGCGAGGGCGGCGATGAGGTACGAGAAGCCGCCGCGGAGGTCGGGGATGACCAGATCCGCGCCCTGGAGCTTCGTCGGGCCCGACACGACCGCCGAGTGGAGGAAGTTCCGCTGGCCGAAGCGGCAGACGGAGCCGCCCAGGCACTCGCGGTAGAGCTGGATGTGGGCGCCCATCTGGTTGAGCGCGGAGGTGAAGCCGAGCCGGGACTCGTAGACCGTCTCGTGGACGATGGACAGGCCCGTCGCCTGCGTCAGCGCGACCACCAGCGGCTGCTGCCAGTCCGTCTGGAAGCCCGGGTGCACGTCCGTCTCCAGCGCGATGGACTTCAACTGCCCGCCGGGGTGCCAGAAGCGGATGCCCTCGTCGTCGATCTCGAAGGCGCCGCCGACCTTCCGGAACGTGTTCAGGAACGTCATCATCGAGCGCTGCTGGGCGCCCCGGACGTAGATGTTGCCCTCGGTCGCCAGCGCCGCGGACGCCCACGAGGCGGCCTCCAGGCGGTCCGGCAGGGCGCGGTGGGTGTAGCCGCCGAGCTTGTCCACACCGGTGATGCGGATCGTCCGGTCGGTGTCCATCGCGATGATCGCGCCCATTTTCTGCAGGACGCAGATCAGGTCCTCGATCTCCGGCTCCACCGCCGCGTTGGACAGCTCGGTGACGCCCTCCGCGAGGACCGCCGTGAGCAGCACCTGCTCGGTCGCGCCGACGGACGGGTACGGCAGTTCGATCTTCGTGCCGCGCAGCCGCTGCGGGGCCTCCAGGTACTGGCCGTCCTCCCGCTTCTCGATCGTCGCGCCGAACTGCCGCAGTACGTCGAAGTGGAAGTCGATGGGCCGGCCGCCGATGTCGCAGCCGCCCAGACCCGGGATGAACGCGTGCCCGAGCCGGTGCAGCAGCGGGCCGCAGAACAGGATCGGGATCCGCGAGGAACCGGCGTGGGCATCGATGTCGGCGATGTTGGCGCTCTCCACGTGCGTGGGGTCGAGCACCAGTTCACCGGGCTCCTCGCCCGGACGGACCGTCACGCCGTGGAGCTGCAGCAGACCGCGCACGACCCGGACGTCACGGATGTCCGGGACATTGCCCAGCCGGCTCGGTGCGCTGCCCAGCAGCGCGGCGACCATGGCCTTCGGTACGAGGTTCTTCGCACCGCGGACACGGATCTCACCCTCCAGCGGGGTTCCGCCGTGGACAAGCAGTACGTCATCAGTGCCGTTGACGGTCATGGATCTCGCGTTCCGTGGAGAGTGGGGCAGGGGCCAGAAGGGAAAGGGTAGTCGCCCCCGCCCTGCTTCTGTAAGCCCGTACGGGCCCAGGGAAGTCATGGATCTGTCACAACACGAACGGTTCCGGTCCGGCCACGCGGGGTCACCGTTTCCGTCGTGCGCCGGGGGTGCTCCCGTCCGCCCTGAGCTGCCTTCACTCCCGTACCCCCGTTGCCTCCCCACGCGGGAGCGGGATGCGGGATCATGTCTGGCATGACCGAGGTGTCCTCGCTCACAGGGCGGCTGCTCGTGGCCACTCCCGCCCTGGCGGACCCGAACTTCGACCGTGCGGTCGTGCTCCTCCTCGACCACGACGAGGAGGGCTCCTCGGTGTCGTCCTCAACCGTCCGACCCCCGTGGACGTCGGCGACATCCTCGAGGGCTGGGCGGAGCTGGCCGGGGAGCCGGGGGTCGTCTTCCAGGGCGGCCCGGTGTCGCTGGACTCCGCCCTCGGCGTCGCCGTCGTCCCCGGCGGGACGGGCGGGCAGAGAGCGCCGCTGGGCTGGCGCCGGGTGCACGGCGCGATCGGACTGGTGGACCTGGAGGCCCCGCCGGAGCTGCTGGCCTCGGTCCTCGGCTCCCTGCGCATCTTCGCCGGATACGCCGGCTGGGGCCCCGGCCAGCTCGAGGACGAGCTGGTGGACGGCGCCTGGTACGTGGTGGAGTCGGAACCCGGCGATGTCTCCTCGCCGTCCCCGGAGCGGCTCTGGCGCGAGGTGCTGCGCCGCCAGCGCAGTGAGCTGGCGATGGTGGCCACGTATCCGGACGACCCTTCGCTCAACTGATGCCTGTGCGCTTCAGTACCCTTGGCTGTTATGAGCACTCTTGAGCCCGAGCGCGGGACAGGTACGGGGACCCTCGTAGAGCCGACGCCGCAGACCTCCCACGGCGACGGTGACCACGAGCGCTTCGCCCACTACGTCCAGAAGGACAAGATCATGGCGAGCGCCCTCGACGGCACCCCGTCGTGGCGCTGTGCGGCAAGGTGTGGGTGCCCGGCCGCGACCCGAAGAAGTACCCGGTGTGTCCCATGTGCAAGGAGATCTACGAGTCCATGGGCGCCGGCGACGACGACAAGGGCAAGGGCAAGGGCGACAAGTAGTCCGCCCTCCTCTCTTTCACCTCTTTCCGTCCGTCCGACTCTTCCAGAGGCCCCCGGAGCGCGCTTTGCGTGCCCTGGGGGCCTTTGTGCCGTCCGCGCGTTGCGCAGGACGCTTCCGCCGGTCACAGAGTGGTGGAGGCCTCTTGTGGCGCGGTTCACATAGTCCTTAGCCTCCGATGGTGTTGTGCACAGCGAAACCGCCATTGCATATGTTGCAACGCGTTCGGAGGAGCAACTCCATGAAGCTGTCCGCCCGCCTGGTCGCCGCCGCGGCCGTCCTCGCCACCGCCGCCGCCTGCGCGCCCCAGACCTCCGGCACCTCCTCCTCCGACAAGGACGAGACATCCGGCACCCTCCGCGTCTGGCTCTTCCAGGAGGTCGGCAACAAGCCCAAGGAACAGGTCGTCGACTCCGTCCTCGCCGAGTTCGAGAAGGCGCACGAGGACACCGAGGTCACCGTCGAGTACATACCCGTCGAGACCCGCGCCCAGCGCATCAAGGCCGCCTTCAACGACCCGAAGTCCGCCCCCGACCTCATCGAGTACGGCAACACCGACACCGCCGGCTATGTGAAGGACGGCGGACTCGCCGACGTCACCGAGGAGTTCGCGGCCTGGGACGAGGCCAAGGACACCGACCCGACCGCCAGACAGTCGGTCACCGTCGACGGCAAGGTCTACGGAGCCCCGTACTTCGTCGGAGTCCGCGCGCTCTACTACCGCACCGACGTCTTCGATGAACTCGGCCTCGATGTCCCGCGGACCCAGGCCGAGTTGATCTCCACCGCCAAGGAGATCCACGCCGCGAAACCGGAGTTGTACGGCATCGCGGTGGGCGGCGCCTACACCTACGGCGCCATGCCCTTCCTCTGGGCCCACGGCGGTGAACTCGCCACCGGCAAGGAGGGCTCGTACGCCTCCGCCATCGACAGCGCGGACTCCCGCAAGGGCATCGAGGCGTACACCTCGCTCTTCGGCGACGACAACTGCCCGGCCGCGAAGTGCGCCGGCATGGGCGGCAACGACACGGTGACCGCGTTCGCCTCGGGCAAGGCGGCCATGGCGATCGGCGGCGACTTCAGCCACGCCGCCGTGGAGGCCGGGAAGGCCAAGGGCAAGTACGCGGTCGTACCGCTGCCCGGCGTCGAGGCCGGGTCCATCGCCCCGCTTTCGCGGGCGGCAACAACCTCGGCGTGCTCAGGTCCACCTCGCACCGGACCCTCGCCGTCGACCTGATGGAGCGGCTGGCGTCGAAGAAGGCGCAGGGGCGTTGTTCGAGGGCATGGGCTTCCTGCCGACCTTCTCCGACGTGCGGGAGCAGGTGGCCGCGAAGGAGAGCTTCGTGAAGCCGTTCGTCGACACACTGGCGGCGGACACGAAGTTCGTGCCGGCGTCGCCCGCCTGGGCACGGATCGACGCGTCGCAGGTGCTGCCCACGATGTTCCAGGAGATCGTCTCCGGCAGGAAGGACGTCGCGACCGCCTCGCGCGATGCCGCGAAGAGCATGGACGAGGCGTTCGGGTCCGCCGGATGACGGTACCCACGAGCCCGGGGACCCTGGAGCGCCGTCGGGTGCCGGCCCGCGGCGGCCTGTCGCGCCCACGCCGCGGCAGCCGCGAAGCCGGCACGGCCCCGCGCCCCCGGGCAGGTTCCGGTACCCCTGGCTGTATCTCGCGCCCGCCCTCGTGGTCCTCGGGGGCTGCTGGCCTACCCGGTCTACCAGCTCGGGCTGATCTCGGTGTTCCACTACACCCAGGCCCAGGTCAGCGGAGGTGAGCCCACCACCTTCGTAGGGTTCGGGAACTACGCCGAGCTCTTCCGCGACGAGCGGTTCTGGCAGGTGCTGCTGGCCACCGTGGTGTTCGCGGCGGCCTGTGTGGTGTGCACGCTCGCGGTGGGGTGCGCGCTCGCCGTGCTGCTGACGCGCGTACGGGCCGTGCCGCGGCTGGCGTTGATGCTGGCCGGGCTCGGAGCGTGGGCGACACCGGCCATCACCGGGTCCACGGTCTGGCTGTTCCTCTTCGACGCCGACTTCGGGCCGGTCAACCGGGTGCTGGGACTCGGCGACCACTCCTGGACGTACGGCAGGTTCAGCGCGTTCTTCCTGGTGCTGCTCGAAGTGGTCTGGTGCTCCTTCCCGTTCGTCATGGTGACCGTCTACGCCGGTATCCGCGCCGTACCGTCCGAGGTACTGGAGGCGGCCTCCCTGGACGGGGCCTCGCAGTGGCGGATCTGGCGCTCGGTGCTCGCGCCGATGCTCCGGCCGATCCTGGTGGTCGTGACCATCCAGTCGGTGATCTGGGACTTCAAGGTCTTCACCCAGATCTACGTCATGACGGGCGGCGGCGGTATCGCCGGCCAGAACCTGGTCCTGAACGTCTACGCCTACCAGCAGGCGTTCGCGTCCTCGCAGTACAGCCTCGGCGCGGCGATCGGCGTGGTGATGCTGCTGATCCTGCTCGCCGTGACGCTGGTGTACCTGCGGCTGCTGCGCCGTCAGGGGAGGAACTGTGACACTTGTGAGCCGGGACGGGAAACCCCGGGTGAAACCTGTGCGCCGGTCCCCGCGGCGTCCGGGGCGCCTCGCGGCCGAGACGGCGGCGCTGCTGACCGCGGCCGTGGTGGCGTTCCCGCTGTACTGGATGGTGCTGAGCGCCTTCAAACCGGCCGGGGAGATCGAATCGGCCGAGCCGCGGCCCTGGACCCTCGCGCCCACCCTCGACTCGTTCCGACGGGTGTTCGGACAGCAGGAATTCGGCCGCTACTTCCTCAACAGCGTGATCGTCGCGGTCGCCGTGGTGGTCGCCTCCGCGCTGATCGCCTTTCTCGCCGCGACCGCCGTGACACGATTCCGGTTCCGCCTGCGGACCACCCTGCTGATCATGTTTCTGGTGGCCCAGATGGTGCCCGTGGAGGCGCTGACCATCCCGCTGTTCTTCCTCATGCGGGACTTCGGCCAGTTGAACACGCTGTGGTCGCTGATCCTGCCCCACATCGCGTTCTCCCTGCCGTTCGCGATCTGGATGCTGCGGGGTTCGTGAAGGGCGTTCCGGAAGCACTGGAGGAGGCCGCCCGCATCGACGGGGCGAGCCGTGCGCGTTTTCTGTGGCAGATCCTTTTCCCGCTCGTTCTGCCGGGCCTCGTGGCCACCAGCGTTTTCTCCTTCATCTCCACCTGGAACGACTTCCTGTTCGCCAAGTCCTTCATCATCAGCGACATCTCGCAGTCGACCCTGCCGATGGCGCTGCTGGTCTTCTACAAACCCGACGAGCCGGACTGGGGCGGGGTCATGGCGGCGTCGACGGTGATGACGATTCCGGTACTGGTCTTCTTCGTACTCGTACAGCGGCGTCTGGTCTCCGGACTGGGCGGCGCGGTAAAGGACTGACATGACCGAACTGATTCCAGCGCCCCGCAGTGTCGTCGCCGGATCCGGCGAGGTACGGCTGACGGAACGCTCCCGGCTCCACACCGGTCACGGCACGGAGGGCGTCGGCCACTGGCTGGGCACCGCCCTGCGGCAGGCGACCGGACTGCCGCTGCCCGAGGGGCCGGAACCCGACGGCACGGACCAGGACGGCATCGGGCTCCGGCTCGGTCCCGGGCTGGGTCCGGAGGAGTACCGCCTCGTCAGCGACCGGAGCGGCGTCCTCATCGAGGGCGGCAGCGCCGCCGGTGTCTTCCGGGGCGCGCAGACCCTGCGCCAGCTCCTCGGCCCCGACGCCTTCCGCCGGGCGCCCGTCCGGCGGGACGGCGTCTGGGCCGTACCCACGTCACCGTCGAGGACGGACCCCGTTTCCGCTGGCGCGGACTGATGCTCGACGTCGCCCGGCACTTCATGCCCAAGGAAGGCGTGCTGCGCTATCTCGATCTGATGGCGGCGCACAAACTCAACGTGCTCCACTTCCATCTGACGGACGACCAGGGCTGGCGCATCGAGATCCAGCGGTATCCGGAGCTCACCCGGACCGGCTCCTGGCGCGCCCGGACGAAAATCGGCCACCGCGCGTCACCGCTGTGGGACGACAGCCCGCACGGCGGTCACTACACCCAGGACGACATCCGCGAGATCGTCGCCTACGCCGCCGAGCGGCATATCGGCGTCGTCCCCGAAATCGACGTACCGGGGCACTCGCAGGCCGCCATCGCCGCGTATCCGGAACTCGGCAACTCCGATGTCATCGACACCGCCTCCCTGACCGTCTGGGACACCTGGGGGATCAATCCCAACGTACTCGCCCCCACTGACAACACCCTGCGCTTCTACGAAGGGGTGCTCGAGGAAGTCCTGGAACTCTTCCCCGCGGACGCCGGGCCGTTCTCGCCGTTCGTGCACATCGGCGGCGACGAATGCCCCAAGGACCAGTGGCGCGCGTCGGACACGGCGCAGAAACAGATCAGCAACCTCGGCCTTCCCGACGAGGACGCGCTCCAGTCCTGGTTCATCCGGCATTTCGACGGCTGGCTCGCCGCGCGGGGACGGCGGCTGATCGGCTGGGACGAGATCCTGGAGGGCGGCCTCGCGCCCGGCGCCGCCGTGTCCTCCTGGCGCGGCTACTCCGGCGGGATCGCCGCCGCACGCGCGGGGCACGACGTGGTCATGTGCCCCCAGCAGCAGGTCTACCTGGACTACCGTCAGGACGCGGGCCCCGACGAGCCGGTGCCGATCGCGTACGTGCGCACCCTGGAGGACGTCTACCGGTTCGAGCCCGTACCGGCGGAACTGACCGGCGACGAGGCCGCGCGGGTGCTGGGCACCCAGGCCAACGTGTGGACCGAGGTGATGGAGGACCAGGGGCGCGTCGATTATCAGACGTTTCCCCGGCTCGTGGCGCTCGCCGAGGTCGCCTGGAGCGACCTGCCGGACTCCGCCGAACGGGACTTCGCCGACTTCGAACGGCGGATGGGCGCCCACTACCGGCGCCTGGACGCCCTCGGGGTCGCCTACCGTCCTCCCACCGGCCCGCTGCCCTGGCAGCGGCGTCCCGGCGTGCTGGGACGCCCGCTCGACGGCCCGCCGCCCCAGGGATGACCCGCGCCGCCCGAGGGTCCCGGGACCCTCGGGCGGCGCCCGCCCGTCCGGCGTCGAACAGCGCGTGCGAAACGCGAACAAGGGTCACCGAAGAGTGGCAATCCTCGGCGCACCGGCGATGCCGGGCGGAAACCGGCCATCACCGGGACGAGGTGCGCGAATGCCTCCTAGCGGACCCCGTCTTCGGCACCTGTCAAGATGTGCCAGAGTTGCCACGTCCGCCCTGTCAGGCCGTACCGTACGGCAGCACAGGTGGGACCAGGTGGGGCAGCGGGAAGGGGCAGCCGGACTTGAGCACGCACGCACCGCAGGCGGCGCAGGCCGTGACGCTGCCCACGACACTCGACGAGGCCGTCGCGGCCCTCACGGCGACACCCGCCGCCGTGCCCGTCGCCGGCGGCACCGACCTGATGGCCGCCGTCAACTCCGGGCAGCTCAGGCCCGCCGCGCTGGTCGGCCTCGGCAAGATCAGCGAGATCCGCGGCTGGCAGTACCTGGACGGACACGCGCTCCTCGGCGCCGGCCTCACCCACGCGCGCATGGGCCGCCCCGACTTCGCCGCGCTCATCCCGGCGCTCGCCGCCGCCGCGCGCGCGGCCGGACCGCCGCACATCCGCAACGCGGGCACCCTGGGCGGCAACATCGCCTCCGCCGCCCCCACCGGGGACGCGCTGCCGGTGCTCGCCGCGCTGGAGGCGACCCTGGTCGTCGCGGGCCCGGGCGGCGTCCGCCGCGAGGTCCCGGTGTCGCATCTGCTGGCCGGGATGGACCTGTTGCGCCCCGGTGAGCTCATCGGCTTCGTGCGCGTGCCGCTGCTGCACGCGCCCCAGGTCTTCCTCAAGGCGACCGGCCGCACCGGACCGGGCCGCGCCGTCGCCTCCGTCGCCCTCGTGCTCGACCCCGCCCGCCGCGGGGTGCGCTGCGCGGTCGGCGCCATCGCGCCGATGCCGCTGCGGCCCCTGGACGCCGAGCAGTGGGTGGCGCAGCTCATCGACTGGGACAACAACCGCGCGATCGTGCCCGAGGCACTGAACGCGTTCGGGGAGTACGTCGCCGCGGCCTGCATCCCCGACGCCGCCCCCGGCGAGGACGGCACCGTCCCGCCGCTTCCGCCCGCGGTACTGCATCTGCGGCGCACCGTCGCCGCGCTGGCCCGGCGAGCACTGGGGAGGGCGCTGTCGTGACCGACGACCAGCACGGACAGGGCAGGCCCCCGGGCGGCAGCCGCTGGGACCCGCTGCCGCAGGGCGACTACGACGACGGCGCCACGGCCTTCGTGAACCTCCCCGAGGGCGGCATCGACGCCCTCCTGGACGCCATGGAGAGCCCGCTCGCCGCGCCCGGCCACGGCTATGTGCCGCCGCAGATCACCGTCGACCCGGCGGCCACCGCGGGCACCGACCCGGCGGCCCCCGGCACCTGGGGCGCGCCCGTCGACGGCGCCCAGTGGCACGACCCGGGACGGCCGGGACGCAGGCGGACCGGTTCACGTACGACCCCGGCGCGAGCGGGCAGTGGGCCTTCGAGGAGCGCTCCCCGGAGAACCCCGCGCCCCGGCAGGACGTCACCGGCCAGTGGTCCATCCCCGTGGCCGACGGCGATCTGCCCGACGAGTCGGGCGAGTTCACCCGGTCCTCCCTGGCCGACCAGTGGGGCGGCACCCCGCCGCCCACCCTCCCCGGCGGCGCCGCCGCCCCCTGGGCGCCCCCGCAGGAGATCGGCCGCCCGTGGGGCCCCGGTGTCCCCGGAGTCCCGCAGGAGGGCGACGAGCACGGCCCCGTACGGGACGAGCGCGCCCGCGACGAGAACCCCGCCCCCGGCCAGCCGCAGGACACGGGCACGTTCGGCGGCCGGCCCCTCCCGCACGCGGACGGCCCCGGCCAGGCCCCGTACGGCGGAACACCCGCCCAGGGCACGCCCGTACCGCCCGCCGACCACGCGCCGCGCCAGGACCTCTTCGGGGGACACCGGCCCAGGGCACGCCCCTGCCGTCCACCGGACAGGACGTCCACGGCGCGACGCCCGCCCAGGGCACCCCCGTACCGCCCGCCGGTGAGCACGCGCCCGGGCAGCACGACGGGCCGCGCTCGGCCGGTGTGCCCCAGCCGCTGCCCGCCGACTCCTACGCCGCGCAGCAGCGGTGGCCGGCCGGCGCGGAGACCGCCGACGGCGCCCCGGACAAGCTCCGGGAGCACCCGCGTCCGGGCGGTCAGGACGCCCCTGAGGCCGCTTCCGGCGCCGCTTCCGGGGCCGCGGACGCCCAGGGGCTCCCGAGGCCGCCGAGAGCCTCTCCGAGCCGTCCGGCGCCCCCGGCGCGGAACCGGCGGCGGAGCCCGCCGACGCCCCGGACACCGCCACGGAGCCCGGCACTTCGGGCACCCCGGCCGATCAGGGCGAGCCCGCCCCGGACGCGCCGCTCCACGACGACCACCCCTCGCCTCCTACGTGCTCCGCGTCAACGGCACCGACCGGCCCGTCACCGACGCCTGGATCGGCGAGTCGCTGCTCTACGTGCTGCGCGAGCGCCTCGGCCTCGCCGGTGCCAAGGACGGCTGCTCGCAGGGCGAGTGCGGCGCGTGCAACGTGCAGGTCGACGGCCGCCTCGTCGCGTCCTGCCTGGTCCCCGCCGTCACCGCGGCCGGCAGCGAGGTCCGCACCGTCGAGGGACTGGCCCAGGACGGCCGCCCCTCGGACGTGCAGCGGGCGCTCGCGCGGTGCGGTGCCGTGCAGTGCGGCTTCTGCGTGCCCGGCATGGCGATGACCGTGCACGACCTCCTCGAAGGCAACCCGGCCCCCACCGAGCTGGAGACCCGCCAGGCCCTGTGCGGCAACCTGTGCCGCTGCTCCGGCTACCGGGGCGTGGTCGACGCGGTCCAGGAGGTCGTCGCCGAACGCGAGGCGCACGCGGCCGAGGACGACGCCGACGACGAGCCCGCCACGCCCCGCATCCCGCACCAGGCCGGCCCCGGCGCCGGCGGTGTCAACCCGTCGGCGTTCGGCGTCACCGAACCCGACGGCGAACCCCATGACCAGCCCTACGGCACGGACGGAGGCCAGGCGTGACCAACGAAGCAGCCACCGCGCAGGCCACGGAGGCCGCCCCCGAGCCGGAACCGCTCCCGCGCGGGCTCGGCGTCTCCTCCCGGCCGCCGACGCCCGCGCCAAGACCGAGGGCACCTTCCCGTACGCGGCCGACCTGTGGGCCGAGGGCCTGCTGTGGGCCGCCGTGCTCCGCTCACCGCACCCGCACGCGCGCATCGTGTCCATCGACACCACCCACGCGCGGGAGATGCCGGGCGTCCGCGCGGTCGTCACGCACGAGGACGTCCCCGGTGACCCGCTGCACGGCCGCGGCACCGCCGACCGGCCCGTCTTCGCCTCCGAGGTCGTACGCCACCACGGCGAACCCTCGCCGCCGTCGCCGCCGACCACCCCGACACCGCGCGGATGGCCGCCGCCGCCGTCATCGTCGAGTACGAGGTCCTCGACCCGGTCATCGACCCCGAGCAGGCCTTCGAGGCCGAACCGCTGCACCCCGACGGCAATCTGATCCGGCACATCCCGCTGCGCCACGGCGACCCCGACGCGGCCGGTGAGGTCGTCGTCGAGGGGCTGTACCGCATCGGCCGCCAGGACCCCGCCCCCATAGGAGCCGAGGCCGGACTGGCCGTGCCCCGCCCGGACGGCGGAGTGGAGCTGTACCTCGCCTCCACCGACCCGCACGGCGACCGGGACACCGCCGCGGCCGCGTTCGGCCTGGAGCCCGAACGGGTGAAGGTCGTCGTCACCGGCGTCCCCGGCGCCACCGCCGACCGCGAGGACCGCAGCTTCCAGCTGCCGCTCGGCCTGCTCGCGCTGAAGACCGGCCTCCCGGTGAAACTCGCCGCCACGCGCGAGGAGTCCTTCCTCGGCCACACCCACCGCCACCCCACGCTGCTGCGCTACCGCCACCACGCCGACGCCGAGGGCAGACTCGTCAAGGTCGAGGCGCAGATCCTGCTGGACGCGGGCGCCTACGCCGACACGTCCTCCGACGCCCTCGCGGCCGCCGTCGCCTTCGCCTGCGGCCCGTACGTCGTCCCGAACGCCTTCATCGAGGGCTGGGCCGTGCGCACCAACAACCCGCCGTCCGGCCATGTGCGCGGCGAGGGTGCCATGCAGGTGTGCGCCGCGTACGAGGCGCAGATGGACAAGCTCGCCAAGAAGCTCGGCGTCGACCCGGCCGAACTGCGGCTGCGCAACGTGATGGAGACCGGCGACGTCCTGCCCACCGGCCAGACGGTGACCTGCCCGGCCCCGGTGGCGGAACTCCTGGAAGCCGTACGGGACTTCCCGCTGCCGCCGCTGCCCAAGGACACCCCCGAGGACGAGTGGCTGCTGCCCGGCGGCCCCGAGGGCGCGGGCGAACCGGGCGCGGTGCGCCGGGGCGTCGGCTACGGCCTCGGCATGGTGCACATGCTCGGCGCGGAGGGCGCGGACGAGGTGTCCACGGCCACCGTGCGGGTCCAGGGCGGCGTCGCGACCGTCCTGTGCGCGGCCGTCGAGAACGGGCAGGGGTTCGCCACCCTGGCCCGCCAGATCGTCCAGGAGACCCTCGGCGTCGACGAGGTGCACGTGGTGCCCGTCGACACCGACCAGCCCCGGCCGGCCCCGGCTGCCGCGGCCGGCACACCTGGGTGTCCGGCGGCGCGGTGGAGCGGGCGGCGAAGATGGTCCGCACCCAGCTCCTGCAGCCCCTCGCGCACCAGTTCGGCATGTCCCACGAACTGCTCCAGATCACCGACGGCAGGATCACCTCGTACGACGGTGTGCTGTCCACCACCGTCACCGAGGCGATGGACGGCAAGGAACTGTGGGCCACCGCCCAGTGCCGCCCGCATCCGACGGAGCCGCTGGACGAGGCCGGACAGGGCGACGCCTTCGTGGGCATGGCGTTCTGCGCCGTCCGCGCGGTGGTCGACGTCGACATCGAGATCGGCTCCGTACGGGTCGTGGAACTGGCCGTCGCCCAGGACGTGGGCCGGGTGCTGAACCCGGCTCAGCTGGCCGCCCGGATTGAGGCGGGGTGACCCAGGGCCTGGGCGCCGCGCTCACCGAGAACCTGCGCACCCCGCGCGGTCTGGTCCGGCACCCCGACCTGACCGGCTACGCCCTCCCGACCGCCCTGGACGCGCCCGACATCCGGATCGTGAAGCTCATAGAGGAGCGGGACGTGGTCGCGCCCTTCGGCGCGAAGGCGGTCAGCGCGGTGCCGGTGGTGACCTCTCCGGCGGCCATCGCCTCCGCCGTCCGGGCCGCCACCGGCCGCCCGGTCAACCGGCTGCCGATCCGCCCCCAGGCCGCGGTGGTGACCGGCGGCTGACAGTGGCCGCCGGAGAAGATATTTCCGGTTGATCCGGGCACGAAGGCAACGCACAGTGATGTGTGCGCGTCTTAGGGGTGTGGGCGGCCGTTTCCGTGGCGGTCCGCCCGTCCGTCCGGCCGTCCACCGGCCCGCCCCTCCGTTCCTTCCTGGACCGGGGCGTTGTCAGTGGTGGCGCGTAGTCTTCCGAGTGGTGGGGGACGGCTGCCGACCCTGAGGCGCGGGGCCCTCCCGCGCCCGGACGGGGCCGCCCGGAGCGGCGGAGCACGGGACACGGGACTGAGCACACGAATGCGCGGGGGAGCCATGAGCACGATCCACACCGTTGCCGCGGATGCCGTGGACGTCGCGGCGGCGATCACCCTGACCGAGGACGCCCTCGACCCCTTCGTCACGCACGCGGTCACGCGCCGCTGGCTGACCGGCCCCGGACTGCCCTGCGACAGCGGTCTGTTCAGCTTCGCGCGGCTGCGGACCGAGGGCCTGCGCACCCTCACCGGCCCGACGGGCGCCGCTGGAGGCCGGCTGGTCATCGGCGGGCTGCTCGGCCCGGCCGGTACGGAGATCGAGTCGGTCCTGCTGGACGGGGCCACCGGCGAGGTCTCGACGAGCTGCCTCTTCCCCGACAGCCCGGACGTCCCCGACCGCCCCGACCTGATGGACGTCCGCCCGCTCGCCCCGTCGCTGCCGACCCTGGTGCGGTTCGCCGCCGCGACGGACGAACTGGCGGGGCTGCGCGGCCAGTTCGCCGCATACGCGGGCCGCTACGGCACGAAGGCGGTCGCCGAGGCCTCGCGACAGCTCTTCGCGGTGTTCGAGGAGGGCGCGGACGGCGAGCCGGCCCCGTTGTGGCGGATGGCCGCGCTGATCCGGCCGCTGGCCCTGGTGGCGGGTCCGGGCACGGCCTCGGGGCTCGCCCTGGACCTTCCGGTCCGGCTGCTGGACCAGGAGTTCGGCCGCAAGGGTGTGGTCCGCTTCGAGGAGGTCGACTTCCCGTCGACGCTGACGCACGGCCCGACCCGCCGCTTCCTGTGCGAGACGGGCCTGCCCGAGGACGGCTTCCTGTTCCAGCTGGACACCGACCTGCCGCTGCGGACCCTCACGGAGTACCGCACCGACGACTGCGCCGGTGAGATCCCGGCCGGCCACCTCCCCGCCCACGCCGACCGGCTCATACGGCTCGGCCGGCTGACCGACGGCCACAGCCTGGTCCTCGACGGCGCCACCGGCGCGGTGCTGAGCTGGAGCGAGCGGGGCTCCGTCCTGTACCCGCTGAACACGGACATCTCGACCCTCGCCTTCACCCTCTGGCTGCTGCACCGCGAGCACGCCATCGACGAGGAGTCGGGCCACGCGCTGACCAGCGAGACGTACGACCAGCTCGCCATGACGATGATCCAGGTCCTGTCCGCCGTCGACCCCACGGGCGTCACGACCGACGCGGACTGGCACTACTGGACGGAGCTGTTCCAGGACGAAGCGGGCGGAGTGCTCTGAGCCCCGCGCCTCAGCCGCCCGCCCGCAGCGGGCAGCCGGTGCCGACGCGCGCGTCGAGTTCGGCGCGCAGGGCGGTGAGTTCCGCCATCCGCGCGTCGACGATCCGGATCTTCTCCGCGAACAGCGCGGACAGCGCCTGCGCGGAGTCCGGGGCGTCGCGCAGTTCCTCACCGTGCCGTGCGATCTCCGCCAGGGAGAACCCGAGCGTCTGCGCGGTGCGGACGTACTGCAGCCAGACCACCGTCTCGGGCGCGAAGTCGCGGTAACCGCTGGGCAGCCGCCGGCTGGTGACGAGGCCGAGCTTCTCGTAGAACCGGACGGTGTCCCTCGACAGGCCCGCTCGCGCGGCCAACTCCCCTATCAGCATGGCCCTCCGTCGGCCGGTGGCTTGACCTTGGACCCTACTCCACTGTTTAGCGTGAGGCACCGTCACAGCCGACCAGCAGGAGCTTCCTCATGCCTCTCCTCCCCTTACCTTCCCAGGCCTCCTACCTCCGTGTCGTACGGGCGAGTGCCTGGTACGACCTCGTCGTCACGGCCGCGTTCGCGACCCCTGGACCTACGCCCTGGCGCACGGCCTGCTGTCGTCGGCGGGCGACGCCCTCGGGCTGGGCGCCCTGCCCGACCGGGACCCGATACAGACCCTGTACGCGAATCTGATGGGTTCGGTCGTGGTCGTCTGGTCCGTCCTGCGCCTCCGGGGGACACGGCCGGCGCACGGGATCTACGACGGCGCCGCCCGCACACTGTTCTCGGTCTGGTTCGCGTACGCGCTGGCCAGTGGCGCCACGGGGCTGCTGTGGCTGTTCCTCGCCGTGGAGGTGGCGTTCGGCGTGGTCCAGCTCGCGCCGTGGTGGCGGCGCGAGGACCGGGTGGACGCGGCGCCCGGGGCGACGACGCGGGTGACCCGTATGAGGGCCCCGGGCAAAGCCGCGTCATCGCGATTCGGAGGCCGTGGCGGGAATTGAACCCGCGTACCTCGCTTTGCAGGCGAGTCCCTGAGCCACTCGGGCACACGGCCGTGTCGTGCGGTTCCTCCTGGGTCGACCGTAAGGCGGTGGGGAGGCGGGGCTCAAGGAAGCGCGGGCGCCGCAACGGGACTGCCACACGCCGTTCATGAAGGACGCGGGCGGTCCTACGACCAAGGTCCCGTGGGGAGCCCTCCCCCGACAGGGGTCAAACCGGGGCTTGGCCCTTACTCTGGCGGTCATGACCGCCCCGAACCCCCGTGACACCGATGTCGCCGAGCCCGCCGACGCCCCGCTCCCGGAAGCAGCCCCGACGAGACCGTGCTGAGCCGCCCCTACCGGGCGCTGAGCATCGGTGTCGTCTCCGTGGTGCTGCTGATCGCCTTCGAGGCGACGGCGGTCGGCACGGCGATGCCGGTGGCCGCGCGGGAGCTCGACGGGGTGTCGCTGTACGCGTTCGCGTTCTCCGGGTACTTCACCACCAGCCTCTTCGGCATGGTGCTGTCCGGCCAGTGGTCCGACCGCCGGGGCCCGCTCGGCCCGCTGGCCTGGGGCATCGGCTCGTTCGCGGTCGGACTGCTGCTCGCCGGGACCGCGGGGGCGATGTGGCTGTTCATCCTCGGGCGGGCCGTGCAGGGACTCGGCGGCGGACTGGTGATCGTCGCCCTGTACGTCATCGTCGGGCGGGCCTACCCGGAGCGGCTGCGGCCGGCCATCATGGCGGCGTTCGCGGCGAGCTGGGTGGTGCCGTCGATCGTCGGCCCGCTGGCCTCCGGCGCGGTCACCGAGCACCTCGGCTGGCGCTGGGTGTTCCTCGGCATACCGGCGCTCGTGGTGTTCCCGCTGGCCCTCGCCCTGCCGCAGATACGGCGCCTCGCGTCCGGCCCGGTCGGCGGGGAGGCGCCCGCCTCCTTCGACGGCCGCCGCATCCGGCTGGCCCTGGCGATCTCCTTCGGCGCGGGCCTGCTCCAGTACGCCGCCCAGGACCTGCGCTGGACATCCCTGGTGCCGGGCGCCCTGGGCGTGGCCCTGCTGGTCCCGGCCGTGCTCGGCCTGCTCCCGCGCGGCACCTACCGCGCGGCCCGCGGACTCCCTCGGTCGTCCTGCTGCGCGGGGTCGCGGCCGGGTCCTTCATCGCGGCGGAGTCCTTCGTCCCGCTGATGCTGGTCACCCAGCGCGGCCTCAGCCCGACACTGGCCGGGTTCTCCTCGCGGCCGGCGGCGGCACCTGGGCCCTGGGCTCCTGGGTCCAGTCCAGGCCCCGCCTGGAGCCGTACCGGGAGCGTCTGATGACCCTCGGCATGGTCCTGGTGGCGGCGGCGATCGCGGCGGCGCCCAGCGTGCTGATCCCGGCCGTGCCGGCCTGGACGGTGGCCGTGGCCTGGGGCTTCGGCTGCTTCGGGATGGGCCTGGTGATCTCCTCCACCAGTGTCATGCTGCTCAAGCTCTCGCCGCCCGCGGAGGCCGGCACCAACTCCGCCGCCCTCCAGATCTCCGACGGCCTCTCCAACGTCCTCCTCCTCGCGGCCGGCGGCGCGGCCTTCGCCGCCCTCGGCGGCGGCGCGGTGAGCCACGCGGCCGCGGGCGCCACGGGCTCCCACCCGGCCGCCTTCGCCGCGGTGTTCCTGCCGATGGCGGCGGTCGCGCTGGCGGGGGCGTGGGTGGCCGGACGGGTCCGGCCGGAACCGGCGTGAGACCGGGGGGCGGCACCACCCGGCGGAGATCCCGACCCCTGCGCGAGCACGGTGCCCGAAGCCGTGCCGCATCGAGCCGCCGAGCCGCCGAACCTCACGCGGCGCCCCGGGGCACCGGGACCGGCCCATGAGACCGGTGAAGGGGGCCGCGGGGCTGTCGAGGGGGTTGTGATGTGGGTCCCACCCTCGGGTGGGAGTGCCATGGGGAGGCACGCCGGCGGTCCGCGCATCGGTAGGGTGGCCCGTTGTCGTCCGCAGCCGAGCCACCCCCATCGGAGATCGTGACTACCACCGCCAGCTCCGCGACCCACTCGCACCACCTGTCCCCGGCCTTTCCCGGACGTGCCCCCTGGGGCACCGCCGGCAAGCTGCGGGCCTGGCAGCAGGGGGCGATGGAGAAGTACATCCAGACGCAGCCCAGGGACTTCCTGGCGGTCGCCACACCCGGCGCCGGCAAGACGACCTTCGCGCTGACGCTGGCCTCCTGGCTGCTGCACCACCACGTCGTGCAGCAGGTGACCGTCGTCGCACCCACCGAGCATCTGAAGAAGCAGTGGGCCGAGGCCGCCGCACGCATAGGCATCAAGCTCGACCCCACCTACAGCGCGGGCCCGCTCGGCAAGGAGTACGACGGCGTCGCCGTCACGTACGCCGGTGTCGGCGTGCGCCCCATGCTGCACCGCAACCGGGCCGAGCAGCGCAAGACCCTCGTCATCCTCGACGAGATCCACCACGCCGGTGACTCCAAGTCCTGGGGCGAGGCCTGCCTGGAGGCGTTCGAACCGGCCACCCGGCGGCTCGCGCTCACCGGCACGCCGTTCCGCTCCGACACCAACCCCATCCCGTTCGTGGCGTACGAGGAGGGCGACGACGGCATCCGGCGCTCCTCCGCCGACTACACGTACGGCTACGGCTCCGCCCTCGCCGACAATGTCGTCCGTCCGGTCATCTTCATGTCGTACAGCGGCAATATGCGCTGGCGCACCAAGGCCGGTGACGAGATCGAGGCCCGCCTCGGCGAGCCGATGACCAAGGACGCTGTCAGCCAGGCCTGGCGTACCGCGCTGGACCCGCGCGGCGAGTGGATGCCGGCCGTGCTGCGCGCCGCCGACCAGCGGCTCACCGAGGTCAGGAAGGCCATCCCGGACGCGGGCGCCCTCGTCATCGCCGCCGACCAGGACTCCGCGCGGGCGTACGCCAAGCTGATCCGCGAGATCACCGGCAGCAAGCCCACCGTCGTCCTGTCCGACGACACCGGCGCGTCCAAGAACATCGACACCTTCAGCGCGAACACCGACCGCTGGATGGTCGCCGTCCGCATGGTGTCCGAGGGCGTCGACGTCCCGCGCCTCGCGGTCGGCGTGTACGCCACCACCATCTCCACCCCGCTGTTCTTCGCCCAGGCCGTCGGCCGGTTCGTACGGTCGCGGCGGCGCGGCGAGACCGCGTCCGTGTTCCTGCCGACCATCCCCGACCTGCTCGGCTTTGCCAACGAGATGGAGCGCGAGCGCGACCACGTCCTCGACAAGCCCAAGAAGGAGGGCGAGGAGGACCCGTACGCCGAGTCCGAGAAGGAGATGGAGGAGGCGAACCGGGAGCAGGACGAGGACACCGGCGACCAGGACATGCTGCCCTTCGAGGCACTCGAGTCCGACGCCGTCTTCGACCGGGTGATGTACAACGGCGCCGAGTTCGGCATGCAGGCCCACCCCGGCAGCGACGAGGAGCAGGACTACCTCGGCATCCCCGGCCTCCTCGAACCCGACCAGGTGCAGATGCTGCTGCAGAAGCGGCAGGCCCGGCAGATCGCGCACAGCCGCAAGAAACCGGACACCGAGGCCGATCTGCTCGAACTGCCCGCCGAGCGGCGGCCCGTGGTCTCCCACAAGGAGATGATGGAACTCCGCAAGAAGCTCAACAACCTCGTCGGCGCGTACGTCCACCAGAGCGGCAAGCCGCACGGCGTCATCCACACCGAGCTGCGCCGCGTCTGCGGCGGCCCGCCCTCCGCCGAGGCCACCGCGGGACAGCTGAGCCAGCGGATCGAGAAGGTGCAGGAGTGGGCCACGCGGATGCGCTGACTCCGCGTGTACATAGGCGGACAAACGGAACCACTTCGCTGGGAGAGTGCCCGGATTCTGGACGGAGCCTTCCGCTCACCGGACCGGCTCGCTACTGTCCCCGCTACGCACACGCCCCGTGGCAGCGCCGCCGCGGAACGCAGCCGTGAAGCGACTGTGCCCGGACACAGCCGGGCCGCCGGCCGATCGGCGGCCTCTGAGGCGCGTGACCGACGGGACTCGGTGACGCATCCGCGAGGGGGCCGCCGACCTCACCACTAAGGAGTGGGCGTCGTGACCGCGGAGACCTCTCAGACGCTCGACCGGGGACTGCGCGTCCTCAAGCTGCTGGCCGAAACGGACCACGGGCTGACCGTCACCGAGCTGTCCCACAGACTCGGCGTGAACCGGACCGTCGTCTACCGGTTGCTCGCCACGCTGGAGCAGCATGCCCTCGTACGACGTGACCTGGGCGGACGGGCCCGGGTCGGGCTGGGTGTACTGAGACTGGGCCGCCAGGTCCACCCGCTGGTACGGGAGGCCGCGATGCCGGCGCTGCGGTCGCTGGCGGAGGACATCGGGGCGACCGCGCATCTGACGCTGGTGGACGGGTCGGAGGCGCTGGCGGTGGCGGTGGTGGAACCGTCCTGGACGGACTACCACGTGGCGTACCGGGCGGGGTTCCGCCATCCGCTGGACCGGGGCGCGGCCGGCAAGGCGATCCTCTCCGCCCGGCAGCGGGGGCGGACGAACCGGGGTACACCCTGACCCACGGCGAGCTGGAGGCGGGCGCGTGCGGGGCGGCCGCGCCGCTGCTGGGGGTGACGGGCGTGGAAGGCAGCGTCGGCGTGGTCATGCTCTCGGAAGTCGTCCCGGAACGAGTCGGCACCCGCGTCATGGACGCGGCCCGAGAGGTCGCGGAAGCGCTGCGCTGACACCCCGCGGCACCCACCCGCGCTGCGCGCCTCCGCTGGAGGGCGGGCTGGGCGATGCCGACAGAGGCGCGCACCCGGTCCAGGCGGGTGCGGGTGCGGCCGGTCACCGGGTGGTGGCCTTGTTGGTGGCGACCACGGCGGCGACGGTCTCCCAGCCGTGGTGCCAGGCGGAGTCGAGGTGGAAGGCGCCGTTCATGCCGAAGTCGGCGAGCTTGTGGAAGCCGCTCTTGCCGGTCCTGGTGGCGATCTTCTCCAGCAGGCCCTTGCCCGGGACGCGTCGGTCCGCGGCGTAGTGGGTCGTGAAGGAGATGGCGAGCGCGGCCGCGGCGGCGGCCGGGTGGACCTTGATGCCGAGCGCGCGGGCGCCGGCCCCGGCGACGATCGCCTGCGTGGCCGTGTACGTCAGGCAGTGCTTCAGGCACGCCTTACGGCCGTCGGCCGTGCCGTGGGTCGTCTCCTCCTCGGTGGCCGGGTCGGCGTAGGTGACCGGGTGGTCGTCGGAGGCGCCCTTCACACGGGCGCAGAAGTCGGACTGGATCCAGAAGTCTCCGATCGCGCTCCCGGCGCGGGTGAGTCCGAGAAGGGCGGCGAAGATGGCGGGACGATGCTGCATGCTGGGTTCTCTCCTGAGCGCTGGGGTCGGCGGGCGTGCCGTCGTAGCACTCCAGGCAGCAGTGGCGTGATGTCGCCTGCCGGGACTTGGGCGTGCGGGCAGACGTCCTCTCCTCCCTGCCCGGGTGTCACCTTCCTGGTCAAGGGTTCCGGAGCTAGGGCGTCTCCTCCGGCCCGGGTGGTGTGCCGGACGCCGGGCCTGTCGGATGTGCACGAACCGCGACGTGGCCCGTGCGGGGAGGGTTCAGAGGACGTGACAGCCACGGCCGTCGCCGGTCACACCGTGAGCTTGATCGCCTCGAGGCGGGCGTCGTTGTCGACGCTGCCGCCGAAGAGGTAGGACGGGCGCTTGTCGGCGCAGATCTGAGGGCCCCAGCCGCCGCCCCGGAGACGGGCGGAGTGGCACACGCGGCCGCTGCCGACGTTGACGGCGAATCCGAGCAGGGCAGGGGCGTCACCGCGGGCGCTGCCGACGTAGTTGTTCTCGCCGTCGGCGGCGATCGCCGTCCAACTCGGGCTCCAGCGGCCTTTGCCGTCCTTGGACTTTGCCACGTGCACGAACGCGTTGGCGGCGGACCCGTTGACGCCGTACGCCGCGATGTTGAGGGCATTGATCGTCTGGCCGCCGCCCGTCGTTCCGGCAAGGGTGCCGTCGCACACGGGCTCCTGCCAGCCCTGCTGGGAGATGTACGCCCGGTAGCAGATGTGCCGGCCGCCGGGGTCGTTCGTCGCCAGGCGTCTCACGGCGTCGGCCGCGGTGTCCTTACGGGGCTTGGCCGGCTTCGCCTTCTGGGTGACCGTCGCGGTGGCCCGCGGCGGTGTCACGGTGACGACGGCGCCGGGCCGCGCGGCGGACCCCGCCGTCTCTGCCGTCTCCGCCCTCTTCTTCTCGTCTTTGTCTTTCACAGCGTCCCTCGACTTCCCGGGGAGGGTGACTTGCTCGGCGAGGGGAGGGCGACGCGCTCGGCGAGGGGAGGCGGGGAAGCGGGGGAGACCGACACCGTGGGGGTCGGCGTCGAGATCTGGTCGCCGGTACGACCGGTGTGCTCCCGGTCGCTCCTGTCTTCCGAGCCGCCGCTGCCCAGCACGACCAGCGGTGTGATGACGAGGGCGGCCACGGCCAGTGCCACTGGTCCGACGACCAGTGGCCGGTTCATCAGCCGGGGTGGGGCGTAGGCGTCGTCGGACTGGCGGGGGCCGGTCCCGCGTCCGAGGCTGAGCGCCGACGCCGTACGTGAGATGCGAGGGCCCGGCGACGGCCGTGCTGGGGAGCCGTAGGGGGCGTCGGGCTGATCGTCGTCCTCCGGGCCGTTGTCCTCGTCGTCCTCCGGGTCGTCGTCCTCGTCGTCCGGTGGTCCGGCGGTGGGGGTGCTGTCGTGTCGTTCCGGGCCGCCGGTGCGGCTTGTGTGTCCGCCGACAACTGGTCGAGCAGCTTGCTGGAACCGTCGAGGGAGACCTCGATCACGGCGACGTAGTCCGCGGCGGGGTCCGAGACGGCCGCCGTGACGGGGCGCCCCGGTCCCGCGCGTGGGCGTGCAGGGTGTCCAGGATCGCGTCGTCCAGGGTTTTTCCTGTTCCGGGGCCACCGGTTCGCCGTCAACGGTCGCCGATCCGTCGGCATAGATGACCACCGAGATCCGCGGTGGGGGCCGGGCGAGGTCCCGGGGGCAGGCGCTCCGCACCCGTCGGTGCCGTGCCCGCCTCTTCGTCACGGTTCATACCGTTTCCCTCCGTTACTGAGCATGTGTGAGCGTCCGCGATTGTTCGTGTCGCTGGGGACGTCGGGTGGGTGCAGTCCCTGCGTACCGCAACGGGCGTGACGCGGGAGTGGTTCAAATGACCCTGGGTCCTGAGAGGTTGTCTCCTGCCCCCACTCGCTCGAAGCCGTGCCGGCCTGGGCGTCGGGGCCGTTCTGGCGCATCCACGTCATGCGGACCTGCCGCCCGGACACGGCCGGCCGTCGCGCCCGGCCGGGCGACGGTCGGACCTCTCAAATGCGACGACCTCCGAAGAGTTGCCGCCGTAGGCACGCGGAGGGCGGAGCAATCCCGATGCCGACCGGTGCGGAAGGTTGAATTCCACACTTCGTTCCAAGTCGAATTAGGGTTCGAGAGGTGAACGTCTCTGATGAACCATTACGTTTTGCGGTCCTTGGCCCTGTCCGGGCCTGGCGGGGTGAGGACGAGCTGGAGGTGGGTTCACCGCAGCAACAGGTCGTGTTGGCCGCGTTGTTGACGGCCGGAGACCGGGCGCTGACGCTTGGTGAGCTGATCGACGCCGTCTGGGGGCACGCTCCGCCCACGACCGCCGTGAACGTGATCCGCACCTACGCGTCGCGCCTGCGTAAAGTTCTCGAACCCGGCACAGCCGCGGACGGCCCCCACGCGTGCTCGTCTCCGTGGGGGACGGGTACGCACTCCATGTGCGAGAAGGCGCCCTGGACGCCGCGGAGTTCGAGCGGAAGGTCACGCGGGCAGGCAAGCTGCGCGCGGAGGGGCACACCGCGGACACGGCCGACCTGCTGCGGGAGGCGCTGCGGGACACACAGCCGGTGGCACTGGTCGGACTTTCCGGCCCCTTCGCGGAGGCCGAGCGCGCGCGGCTGGGCGAGCAGCGGCTGGTGGCGCTGGAGTCACGGATCGAGGCCGACCTCGAACTGGGCCGGCACCGGGACGTCACCGCCGAGCTGTTGTCCCTGATCCACGCCCATCCGCTGCGGGAGCAGCTGTGCCGGATGCTGATGCTCGCGCTGTACCGGTCGGGCCGACCGGCCGAGGCGCTCGACGCCTACCGCCGGACGCGGCGCGTCCTGGTGGACCAGTTGGGCATCGAGCCGGGCGCGCGCCTGCAGGAACTGCACGCCCGCATCCTGGCGGCCGATCCATCACTCGACCTGCGGTCCCCGGAGCGCATCACACCGCGAACGCCCTCGCCCGAGCCCGTCACGCTCTCGGCCGTCCGGCCCGCGCAACTCCCGCCGGACCTTCCGGGCTTCGTCGGCCGCGGCAGCGAACTCGACCGCGTCAGGGCCTTGCTCCCCGCCGAGGGCCAGACCCCCTCGACCGCGATCATCACCACGATCGGCGGTATGGCCGGCATCGGCAAGACCACCCTGGCCGTGCACTGGGCCCACGAGATCACCCACCGCTTCCCCGACGGACAGCTCTACGTCAACCTCCGGGGCTTCGAGCCGGCCGGTACGACGATGGCCCCGGCGGAGGCCGTGCGGATGTTCCTCGACGCGCTCGGCGTGCCGGCGGCGCAGATTCCCGCCGGGTTCGACGCGCAGGTGGCGCTGTACCGCAGCAAGCTCGTGGGACGGCGCATGCTGATCCTCCTGGACAACGCCCGCGACACCGACCAGGTGCGCCCACTGCTGCCCGGCAGCCCGGGCTCGCTGGTCATCGTCACCAGCCGCAACCGGCTCACCGGCCTGGTGGCACGGGAGGGCGCGGCCGCTGACGCTCGACCAGCTCAGCCACGAGGAGGCATACGAGCTGCTGGCGCAGCGCATCGGCGATGGGCGGCCCGCGGCGGAACCCGACGCCGTGGAGGAGATCATCGCCCGGTGCGCAAGGCTGCCGCTCGCGCTGGCCGTCGTCGCCGCCCACGCCGCCGAGCACCCCGGATTCCCCTCCGGGCCGTCGTCGACGCGCTGCGCGAGAGCCAGGACAGCCTGGACGCCTTCGAGGCGGGCGACGCCCTCACCACCGACCTGCGGGCCGTCTTCTCCTGGTCGTACCACGCGCTGTCGCCCCCGCCGCGCGCCTGTTCCGGCTGCTCGCCCTGCACTGCGGATCCGGCGTCTCCGCCCCGCCGCGGCCGCCCTGACCGGCCTGCCCCTGCGGGAGACCCGGACTCTGCTGCGCGAACTGACCCGCGCCCACATGCTCACCGAATGCCCGCCCGGCCGCTACGGCCTGCACGACCTGCTGCGCGTCTACGCCGCCGAATGCGTCCAGGCCGACGAGAGCGAGCAGGAGACCGACCGGGCGCAGGCCCGGATGCTCGCCTGGTACCTGTACACGGCCGACAGCACCTACGCGCACATCACCCCGACCCGTCGGCGGGTGCCGCTCGATCCGCCGCCGGACGACTGCCGGCCCCTGGTCTTCACGACATACGACCAGGCCCTGGAGTGGTGCGAGACCGAACGGGGAAATCTGGTGGCGGCGGTGCATCGGGCCGTCGCCCTCGGGGACCTGGGCACGGCCTGGCGGCTGCCCGCCGTCCTGTGGGGGTTCTTCTACCTGCGCGGCCACCGCCGGGACTGGCTCGAGGTCACCGGGACCGGGCTGAGCGCGGCGCGCGTCGACGGGGATCTCCGGGGCCGGGCGCAGAGCCTGGTGGACCGGGCCGCCGCGCTGCGTCTCTCCGAACGCTACGACGAGACCATCGACCACCTGCGTCAGGCGCTCGTCGTGTGGCGGGAGCTCGGCGACCGAGCGGGCTGGGTGAGGACCGTGGGCAACCTGGGAGACGCCTACCTGCAAGTGGGCCGGACGAAGAAGGCCGTCGAGTACTTCCGGCGCGGACTGACGGTGGGGCGGATCCTCGGCAGTGTCTGGGGGAGGGCATCGCGCTCACCAATCTGGGGGACGCCTACCAGCGCCTGGGACGGTACGACGAGGCTGTCGACTGTCTGGAGAACGCGCTGACCGTGCTGAGCGCGAACGGTGCCCGGTGGGTCGAGGGCGTCGCGCTCGACATCCTCGGCACGGTCCGGCACCGGCTCGGCGACCCCGGCGCGGCCGTCGGCCTCCTCGAGCGCGCGGCGGCCGTCCACCGGGACGTCGGCAACCGTCAGGGAGAACTGCACACCCTGTTCCGGCTGGGGGACCTCCACCTGGCGGAAGGCCGGCCGGATGCCGCGCGCGCGTGCTGGGACGCGGCGATCGCCGTTCTCCCGTCCTCCGACACCTCGTTGGCCGGCGAGATGCTGCGGCGGCTCGGCCGGGCGCCGGACGGCGGCCCCGCCGTCGTGGTGCCCGAAGAGGAGCCCTCGCGGTCCTCGTGACACGTTTCCGGCCCCTTCCGTCCGAAGCCGTGCCCCGTCCGGGTACGGGGCACGGCGGCCTGTCATCCGGACAACGGACGCCGGTGAAGGACGGTTCACCGCCCGTCAGCGGGACTGCCGGTAGACCCGGCCGGAGGCGTTCGCCGTCGTCCCGTCGTACAGACCGGTGGGGCTCGTCGCCGTGGACAGCGCGAACCACGCGTAGCGCTCCACGAAGTCCAGGCCGTCCAGCATCCGGGTCGACGCCTCGACAAACGCGGCCTGTCCGTGCGCGTCCGGGTAGCGGGGCGGCTTTGGGAGAAGTCGATCAGCCCGTACTCGGTCAGCCATACGGGCTTGTCGTAACGGTCGTGGACCGCCTGGAGATACGTGCGGAGCTGCTCGGCGGCACCGGGACCGAAGTCACCGCCGTACCAGTGCAGCGGGATGAAGTCGACCCGGAGTCCGCGCTCGGCGGCCCCCTTCATGAAGCGGTCCAGCCAGCCCCCGGGCACGTCACCGCCCGCGGCGACCGCGGGTGCGCCCAGGCGCAGGCCGGTGGACTCGAGACGGGGCCACAGGTCAAGGGCCTGCTCGACGCTCATGTTCGCCTGCTCGGGCAGGTCCGGTTCGTTGAAGCCGAGCAGGTGGGTGCCCTCCTGGGCGGCCCGGCCGAGTTCGGTGTCGGTGACCGAACCGGGGCCCCAGATCATCGGGACGTACTCGGTGCCGTCCGGTGTGCCGACGCCCTCCGCGGTGGACGTCCAGTTGAAGAACCAGGACGCGCCGGAGTCCGCGAGCGCCTGGGACGCGCCCTCGACGGGGTTCAGGCCGACACCGCGGCGTCCCGTCGGGGCCGCCGTCCGGTCATGTCCGTCCTGCCCGGAGGACCCGGAGGACCCGGAGGACCCGGAGGACCCGGAGGCGGACGTGGTGGCCGGGGGCCGGACGGGGCGCCGCCGCCGTGGAAGGCGACCGTCAGGCCGCCGCACTCGGAGCACTGGCGCACGACCTGGTTGCCGGGCTCGGTGTCGTGCTTGGACCAGGCGTAGGCCCGTGGGCACGCCCGGCTCAGCGCCCCGCTGTACGGGGTCCTCGCGTCCCGGTCCGGGTTGACGCAGACCAGCGGCCGGCCCGTGGCCGGGTCCTTGGTCAGGTTTTCGGCGGGACAGACCGACAGCAGGTCCTCGGCGCAGCCGACGGCCCCGCACACGCCGTCCGTGGGGTCGGGACCCCGTCCGGGGTGATGGTGACGGCCGCGGAGACGGCGTTGACGTAGCTGACGTTGTACCAGGGAGCAAGGGCGTCCCTGGGGTCGAAGTTGAACTCGGCGAGGCTGGCGGGCTGTTCGCCGGTGGAGCAGTGGTCGGCGTAGGGCCCGCAGTCGCCCACGGCGCAGTGGAACGTGCTGCCCTCCTCGCCGGAACAGCCGGTGCGGGCGAAGAACTTGCCCCGCCAGTGGCCCGCGCCCTGGTGCTCGGGGACGGTGATGGTGGCGGACCGGCCCGGGTCCAGCACGGGGAGCCCGGTGAGGGCGGCCGAGCCGTCGGCGTTGACGGTACTGCCGATCCAGATCCGCTCGTCCGTCCTGTTCTCGAAGGTGAGGGTGTGGTCGGCGGTGCCGGCGGCGGGGACGCGCCGATGCCCTCGCCGCCGGAGCGGTGGGCCTGGATCGCGAAGGCGGTCCCGGTCACGGCGGCGACGACCAGGAACAGGGCCAGCAGTAGGGACGTGTGTCTGCGCATGGACGTGGGGGTGCCTCTCCTTCGGGCGGGCGCGGTTTCCTCGCGCGGGGACGGCGGCCGTGCGGGGTCCGGCCCGGCAGCGGTTCCCGCGCACGCACCACGACGGACGCGGACCGCGGATGGTTCACCGGGACATGAGGAAGACGAGCCCCGGTTGAACCGGGGGCGGAGGCGGTCCGTCGTGTCCTGTGCCGAGGAAAGGGGCAACCATGCCGCAGAACACACCTTCCCCGCCGGCCGGCCGCCACGACCTAGCCGAGCTGGCCCGACAGCTGATCGGCGCCGAGTACCGGCTGTCGCAGCGGCGCGCACGGCGAAGCCGGGCGGGCCTCGGGCGCCTGTGGTCCCGCCTGAGCGCGGTGTTCCGCCGGGGTGCGGGGCGCCCGGCGGAGGCGCCGTACGAGACCCGGGGCGTCTCGGCGTACGCCGTGCCGGGACCCGAGCGGTTCACCGGACAGGTCTGGTCGACTCCCGGTGGGCGGGGACAGCCCGGTCAGCCGGGGCAGTGGAGAGGAACCGGCGGTCCGGCGGACCGCACCGCAGGGGCCGCGGGAGCCACGGGCCGGCCGGGGGACAACCGGGGCGGAGCCCTGACCGGGACGGACAATCCACGGGGCCGGCGGCCGGAGGACGGACGCGGTGAGGACCCGGCCGCGACGGTCGACCGCGTCAAGAGCGTCGTGAGTAGGCTGTCCGGGCCCGAACGGCGAGCGTTCGAGGACGCCGTGCTCGGGGCGCTGCGCAACGACACCAAGTGGGTGAAGGCCTATAACTCGTCCCCGGCCGCCATGCCGCTCGCCGCCAAGTACGCGAACGACGCGTACGAACGGGAGGTGGCCCCCTGCTCGGCCGGCCGGACCAGGGGAAGCCTCTCCCGCCGGGCCCGGCCGTGGGGGACGCCCGTGGGATGGAGCGGGTCGGCGTGGAACAGGTGCAGGAGGCCCGGGCGCGGTTCGAGCGTCCGGCTACCCGGACGAACGAGCCGGCACCGGACGGCCCGGCCGCAACCGCCGGACCGGGGCCGCACGACGGCCACGGCTTCGTCGCCGCGCAGGACATGGCGCGGAGCGCGCCGGCGGCCGACCTGCGGCACGCCGGCGGACAGGAAGCCGTGAGCAGCGCCACCGCCGAGACCGAGACCTTCCCGGTCAGCCCCGTGAGCCGTTCGGTCACCCCCGTGAGGTCTTTGGGCATTCCGGCCGACCAGGTCACCATGGCCTCCCTGTGCGGGGCGGACGCGGTCACGGCCGCGCGCGACGCGCCCCTCGGCGCCTCGACCGGCTCCCACCACTCCGGACCGGCCGGCGGGCAGACTCGCCCGGTCCAGGGGTGGAAGCCGTCGGCGACCGTGCGCGGCAGGAGGTGAACAGCGTGCCGCCGGTTCCGCCCCCGGGCCGGCGGCGTCACTCCGTCAGGCGGGCCGGGGCCCGGACGGCATGAAGGGGTCGACGACGTCGACCTTCGGGGGCACCTTGGGCCGGTGTCCGCCGGGCTTGCAGCCCGCGAACGGCCCCGTGGGGCTGCGCAGACTGTTCATCACGGGGTCCAGGTAGTCGCGCATCCAGCCTGCGGGGCCGGTCACCTCGGAACCGGGACCGGTCATATGGCCCCACGCCAGCCACAGCCCGTGCAGCTGGGCGACCGCCTCGGGGTGCTCCCACCAGCGGGAGCACCAGGGCGCCGAGGAGGTGACCTCGCGGCCGAACACCGGCAGCAGGACGTGGTGGGTCCACAGGGTGAGCCGACGCAGCGTCTGCACGTACGCCGGTCCCTGCAAGTAGAGGATGAAGTGTGGTGGCTCCAGCTTCTCCGGTGGTTCCGGGGCCGGTGCGGCGGCAGGTGTTCCGGGGTCTGCCCGGCATCGGGGGCGCCGGTTGTCATGATGTGTTCTCCGGGTGATCGGCCGGTCCGGTGGACCGGGGTGACGGGCGGTGCCGCCCCGCGCGGGGGCGGCACCGCGGATCAGGTCTCAGGCGTCCGGCCGTACGACCCCGAGGATCTCCATCGACCCCGCCGGTGCCACTGTCACCCACCGGCCGGGCCGGGGGCGTGGATCATCCGTCCCTCCCCGATGTAGAGGGAGACGTGGCTGGCGTCGGAGAAGTAGATGATCAGGTCGCCCGGACGCATGTCCCTGACGGGTACGTGTCGCAGCCTGCGCCACTGCTCCTGCGAGGTGCGCGGGACGGCCACCCCCGCGGCCAGCCAGGCCTGGGAGGTGAGGCCGGAGCAGTCGAAGGAGTCGGGACCCTCGGCGCCCCACACGTAGGGCTTGCCGAGCTGACGGGTGGCGTAGGCGATCGCCGCCCGGCCGGCGGCGCCCGCCTCGGCGCCGGGCCCGTCGGGGGCGCCCGTGTCCACCCACTCCGCATGGCTGTGCTCGGCCTCGCGGCGCTCCAGCTCCTCCAGTTCCCGGCGCTGTTCGGACGCCAGGCGGGACTCGACGAGTTGGGCCGCGGCGATCCGCTCCTCGATCTTCGTGCGGTGGGAGGACAGCTCCCGCCGGTCCTTGCGCAGGCGCTCCAGGGTCGTGTCGGCGTCGTCGCGCCGGTCCCGCAGGTCGGCCCGGGTGGTCTCCAGGGCCGTCAGCAGGCTCCGGGTGGCGCGGTGGGCCTGGTCGGCCCGGGTGGCGTCGTCCAGGGCGCGGTCGGGGTCTTTGGCGAGGACGAACTGCACCTCGGCGGGCAGGCCGCCGCCGCGGTACTGGGCGCGGGCCGCGGCCCCGGCCCGCGTCCGCAGGCGGGACAGCCGTTCCTCGGCCCGTGCGATCCGGACCCTGAGGGTGCGGACGTGTTCGCGTTGGCGGGTGACCTTCTCCTCGGTGGCGTTGTACCGGTCCGTTGCCTTCTCGGCGTCGTGGTAGAGGCGTTCGAGTTCGGCGCGTACCTGGGTGAGGTCCGTGGGTGCGACGGGCTCGGCGCCGGCGGGCGGCCGGCCCGTCACCGTCAGCGCGCAGGCCAGGACGAAGACCGTGGCCGTGCGGCGTCCGGGCAGGCGCGGGGTCCGTCTCATCGGGACCGTGGCTCCCTTCTTGGCGGGACGGGTCGCCGACACAACGGGTGTGTGCGGTGGGGCGGTTCAACGTGGCCGCGATGAACCGCGGAAGCTGCCGCCCCCGTGGTGCGGGAGACGGTAGCCGTCGGCGAAAGGGGCTTGCGTGGAAGCGTGTTGGTGCGGGAGCCGCGCACCGGGTGCGGGGCCGACTGTCTCGCCGCCGCGGTCCGCGCCCTGACGGCGGCCGCCCGCTTGCCGGCGGCCGGACGGCGGGGGTGGTGACGCCGCGCGCCGTGTACGACCGACGGCCGGGCGGACCGGCCGTGTTCACCGACCACCTCGGCCGGGCCGTTGTCCTTCAGGGCGGTGGCGGTGGCGACCGCACCGGCGCTGACCGCCTCGTACGGGTGCGGGCTGTCCCGCTGCTCCTGTTGCTCGCCCCCGGCGGTCCGGCGGCGCGGGCGCTCGCCGCCGCCGGACGCCTGGCGCTCGGCCACTACCTCATCCAGTCCCTGGTTCTGGCCCGCGTGTTCACCGGGTACGGGTTCGGCCTGTACGACCGGGCCGGCACAGCCGTCGTCCTGGTCCGCCGCGCACCCCGGTACGGGGCGCGGCAACGCGCTGAGCGTCCTCCTCGCGGCGCGGCGCGGGGCGTGCGGTACGGTCCGGCCGGGCTGCCGCTGCGGACGGTCACGCTCGCCCGGCGTCCCGGGCGGGCCGGGTCCACTTGTCGAGGGGCACCGTCGCAGTGCCCGGCAGCAGCCGGCCCGCCGCCCGTCGGGTGATCGCCTCGGTCTCCGCTCTGGCCGCCGCCGAGATGACGTCCGCGCTCGGCTCCTTGTACCAGGGGCGCAGCCGGATCAGGGCGGGCCGCACACCGGTGGCGAGGAGCAGGGCGGTGCCCTTGGGCAGGGCACGGATGCGGTCCGGGGGAGTACCGGGTCCAGGCGGTAGGAGTACGAGCGGGACGTGCCCTCCTTGCTGCGGGAGATGCTGGGCGTGCGCACGTCGTGCTGCCCCACCAGGGTGGAGATCTTCTGCACGAAGTCGGCGTCGTCCAGGCCCGCGCCCAGGAGTTTCACGGTCGCCGCGCTCCACAGCGCGTCCATGCCCAGCTCCCCCACACCCGGGCGCCCTGCCGGTAACTCTGCAGCAGTGTGACGACGTTGATGCCCCGGGAGCCGAAGTGGGAGTACAGGTCGGGCAGGTCGGAGATGCGGCACACGTTGGCGGCCTCGTCGAGGACCGCGGTCAGCGGCGGGTCGAGCCGGCCGCCCATGCGCTCGGCGGCGACCACACCGGCCCGCATCGTCGCGTCGGCGATGCCCGCGATGACGCCCGCGGCGGAGCCGCCGCCGTCCTTGGAGAGCAGGTAGAGGGTGTCCGTGCCGAGGACGTGCCGGTCGGGACGGAACTCGGGCACGGAGGGGTCCCGTGTCACCCAGGCGAGGATCTCCGGGTCGAGGAGACAGGAGACGGTCTGGCGCGCCGTCTCGTAGATGCCGTCCCGGGTCTCCACCGCGCCCAGTACGGTGCCCTGCAACTGCTCCGCCATGGCGACCAGTTCGGCGTCGCGGAGCAGGTCGACCGGGGTACGGTCCGCGGGGTCGGCCAGCCAGCCCAGCAGGTCGCGGACCGAGGCCCCGCCGCGGGCGGCGGCCAGGAACAGGGCCGTGAGGGTGTTCTGGGCGGCCGAGATCCAGAAGTCCTTCTTCGCGGTGTCGTCGTTGACGGAGGCGACGAAGTGGCCGGCGAGCCGGCGCGCGGACTCGATGTTGTGGCACTCGCCGAGCAGGTCCCACCACATGGCGCGGGGCGTGTGGGCGATGCCCTGCGGATCGAACGTCCAGACCCGGCCCGCCTCCTCGCGCGCGGCCCGGGTGACCGCGTACACGTCGGACTTGTTGGACGTGAGCAGGACCGCGCCCTGCGCGCGCAGTACCCGGGGCACCGCGATGCCGGTGGACTTGCCGGCCCGGGGCGCCATCAGGTCCAGCTCCACGTCCTCGAAACTGCTGCGCAGCTCGGGCCCGTTGGGCACCAGGTCACCGAGGAGATTGCCGGTCTCGTCCGGGTGCAGTTGTTCCCGGCCCTTGAGGCTGGGCCGCAGGTCGCGGGCGCGGGACGCGATGCCCTTGGGGGCCATGGCGGCGAGCTCGCGGGCGTCGGCGAGGCCCTTGGTGCGGTTGGCCCGCCCCAGCAGAAGCCGGACGACGAGCGCCGCCGGCACGGCGAGCAGCGCCAGCAGCAGGACCATGCCCGCGTAGACGGCGGTGGCCGGCGCGTCCGGCCACAGCGGGCCCGCGCCCTCGCCGACGAGGGTCGAGACGGTCGACAGGGCGAAGGGCGGCGTGTGCCAGCCGTGCCCGGTGAGTCCGGCGCCGAGGGTGCCGCCCGCCCAGGCCAAACCGAACAGCAGCATGCCTCCGGCCGCGAGGCCGACGAAGGCCCACGGCAGCTGTTCGTGCACGTCACCGGTGCGCGGGCCGCTCACGTTCAGCTCCCCGTGCCGTGCTCACCGGCGGCGCGGGCGACGTCCGCCGCGGTCCGGGCCAGCGCCTGCTCGACGGCCTGCTCACCGGTCGCCCAGCGGGTGTTGGTGTCGTGCAGCCGGCGTTCCGCGTCGGTGATGGCCACCTTGATGGGGATGCCGGGCCGGCCGCCGACCTTGATGAGGAAACGGCCCCGGCCGGGCGGCTCCTCGTGCTCGCCGGTCGCCCCCACCCGGGCGGCGACGACCAGGACGAGACGAGTTCGATCTCCCGGCGGGACAGGCCCACCACCTTGCCCAGCTCCTCCATCTCCGCCCGGGGCAGTCCCGCGCACACCACCATCCCGGCCCGCTCGACGAAACCGCGGGCCTTGGCGCGGTCCGCGTCCGTGCCGAGCGCCTCGGCGTCCTTGAGGGTGTGCGTGATCTTGGCGTCGCCCAGGCCGAGCGAGCGGTTGAGCCGGGTCAGCGCGTCGATGCGGTCGACGATGCCGGACGCGGCGCGCAGCGGGCGCCACAGCTCGTCCAGCACCGTGAAGTACCAGCGGCGGGGGCGAGTCCGGCGTCGGCGAGGGCGTGCGAGGCGGCGACCGTGCCGAGCCCGTCGGACCAGGCGGCGAGCATCGCGGCGGCCGTGAGCTGGGTGTCGGCCTCGCCGATGCCGGAGATGTCGATGCACACGGCGGGAGTGTCCGGGTCGATGCGGGTGGACGTCGGGGAGGCGAAGGTGTCACCGAGGGGACCGTCGAGGATGCCCAGCAGGGAGCGGTGCAGCGGGTCGACGGCGTCCCGGTAGCGGGTCTCGTTGCCGCGGTCGAGGGTGACGGCGCGCACCCGGTCGGGCCCTTCGGTGAGAACCCGCAGCACGTCCGGCAGGAGCAGGGCGCGCCCGGGGGTGGCGCGTTCGCGCAGATGGTGCAGCACGGCGGAGAGCACGGACTGCTCGTGGTCGTCCATGGGACGCCCCCGCACGATCGTGATCAGGGCCGCCACCATGTTCAGCACCCGGCCGTGCGTCTCGGCCTTCAGTACCTCGCCCGCCTCACCGCCGACCCTGCGGGCGGCCTCTCCCATGGCTCCCGGGTCCAGGACGTTGATGCCGCCCCGGCCGCGGCCGATGGAGATCACCTGGCCGCCCAGGGCGCGCACGGTGTCCACGTAGTCGGGTTTGAGGTCACCGAGGACGAGCGGGACCACGCCGGTCGCGGCGAGCCCGATCAGCATCCGGTTGACCAGCGTGGACTTGCCCAGACCCGGCATGCCCAGCATGAACAGGGACGGGTTGGAGATGTAGCGGGCGCGGGTGAACCAGTTGAGCGGGTCCCCGCAGACGGTGGCGCCGGTGAACATGTGCTGGCCCAGCGGCACCCCGGTCATGGGGGAACCGGACCCCGCGGCGAACGGCCACATGCCGCAGGCCTGCACGGTGGTCGCCCGCCACATGGTGGGCGGGTCCAGGTAGCCGACGCGCCCGCCGCCGGGACCGTACCAGCCGCGCGGCGGCACGTAGAGCTGCTTGGGACGGGCCGTGGACGTCCCGTCGGGACCGCCGGACGCCCCCGCGGGTCCGGCCCGCTTCCGAGCGCGGCCCCCTCCCGGCGTGCCCGCCGCTCGCGCCCCGGGCACCGGGGCGACCGCGCCCGCCGGCGCCGTCGGCGGGCGTGTTCCGCGGGGCGGCCTGCGCTCCCGCGGCCCGGGTCCGGCCCATCAGGCCGGACCGTCCCGCTGCGACCGCCTCGCGGGAGCGTTCCTCGGCCAGCCGGTCCTCCCGCTCGGCCCGTTTCTCCTCGCGCCTGCTCACAGCGCCTCCTGCAACTCGTGCGGGACCAGGGTCTGTTCCCACGGGAGGATCCCGGTGGGCAGGGTGCAGGTAAACGCCGCGGCCTGCATCCGGTCGGCGGGCCGCATCAGCACCCGGGACGACGCTGTGATGTTGCGGACGGTGACATCGGCGTTGGCGAGCTGCTCGGCATCGTCGACGGTGACCGTCAGCATCAGCGAGAACTCCACGAGCCCCGCGCCCGACGCCTCCTCCGCCGCGGTCTGCTCGGCCGCCCGCACCTCGGAGGCCGCCCGGGCCTGCACCGTGCCGCGGCCCGACGTGGCCATGAACTGGGCGGCGCGCCGGTCGGCCTCCACGATCCGCGCCGACGTCGCCGGGTCGATGGGCCGGTACACCAGAGCCACCCGCTTGCGCCGGGTGCCGGGTTCCGCCTCCAGCAGACTGCGCAGGACGGAGGAGCGCACGGTGCCGCGCGGCGCCAGGGTCATCAGCCAGGTCCGGGAGACGCCCGAGTCGTGCTGGTAGTTGCGCACCGTCTCGACGGCGGCGGTCGGCCCGGCGTCCTCCCAGTCGAGGCCGGTCCCGCCGTACCGGGCGCGGGCGTCCAGGACGTCCCCGGCGACGGCGGGGTCGTAGGCGACGCGCACCACCTCGGCGATCCGCTCCGCCGACAGCGGGAAGGCGGACCCGCCGCCGGCCGCGATCAGCCCGCTGAGCAGGCCTGGGATGCGGATGGCGAGGTCGGAGACGACGTCCTCGGTGCCGCGCCGCTTGCCCGGCGGGACGCCGTAGGTGAGCGTGACGTACGTGTGCATTTCGGAGGACGCGGTCGGATAGCGGGCGACGACCTCCTCCATCACCGCGCGGGCGGCGAGCGGTGCGTCCGGGGTGATGCGGGGCAGCACCTCGTGGGCGAGCCGGCTGCCCGTGTCGGGGGCCGTCTCCACGATCACCGACGCGCCCCGCAGCCCGGGCTCGTGCGACAGCCGGGACAGCCACTCGCCCCACCGCGCGACCCAGACGTCCACCTGATCCGCGTCGACCAGGGAACCACCGTCGGGTTCGCAGCCGAGGACCACGGTGCAGAGGTTGCGCCCCGGGTGGTGCAGGACGCCGAAGGGACGGTCGTAGGGGTCCCGGCCCTCGCTCGCGGTGACCTTGTTGAGCAGCCCCGGCGGGCGGAACCGGCCGCCCGGCCGCCCGGACATCGGGCCGGAGACGTAGAGGTGGGCGCCCTTGGCCCTGCGGTTGCGCCAGCCGACCCGCAGGGCGAGCAGCTGGTAGACGTTGCGGCCGTCCTGGGTGCGCACGGCCAGCGGCGCCAGCAGCACGGCGAACGGCACGGCCACGACCAGCGCCGCGTACAGCGAGATCAGCGAGGCGAGCAGGGTGAGGACCAGACCGCCGAAGACACCGAAGGTGCCGACGAGGCCGAGCGGGCCAAGACCCGGCCGCCGGGGGCGGCGCCAGTTCCCGTAGGTGGGGCGGGGGCGACATCCGTGGACATGCGGTCCGGTTTCCTTCGTGGAGCGCGGGTGGGGGCGGTGTCGGGAGGGGACGGCCGGCCCCCGGGCGGAGGGGGCCGACGGCCGGTCAGGGAAGCGGCCCGGGTCACTTGTTGTGCCCGTGCTCGCCGTCGGCCCTGTCCAGGGACCCGGAGACGGCCTTTCCGGCGATCCGTGCCGCGGTGACGGCCGCGCCGAGGGCCATCCCGGCAGGGCCGGAGGCGATCGCCCCGGATGTGCCGGGCCCTGTGCCGGGCCCTGTGCCGGGCCCTGTGCCGGTGACGCCGCCCGACGGCCCGCGAACTCCGGCCGGACCCGAGGCGCCGATCGCGCCGGACTTGTCGGATCCCCCGCCGTCACCGCCGGCTCCGCTCGCACCGTAGGGGCCCGAGGGGCCCGAGGGGCCGAGCTGCCCGCCGTCCGCGACGTTTCCGCCCCCACTGCCGACCGGACGGGCGCCCGAGGCGAGGGTCTTGCCCACCTGGGACATCGCCCCCGACATGGCGGATGCGCCGCCGAGGGCCGCGGTGGCCGGCACGACGAGCTTCAGCAGCGCGGGCAGGGCGACGGCGGACAGCAGCATCACGCCGACGCCGGCGATCCGCTCGTTGATCTGACTCCCGCCGGTCTCCGCCGAGGCGGTCATCGCCGACCCGGCGTACAGCACGAGGGCGGCTGCGGGTTTGTACAGCAGCCAGGCGATCAACCAGCCGATGTGCTTGCGCCACCAGCCGGCGCCCCAGTCCGTCATCGACGCGGCGGCGGCCAGCGGCAGCGTGCCCAGCAGGATGATCATGACGCCGAGCCGGATGTACAGCAGGATCGTGTGGATGATCCCGGCGATCAGCAGCAGGAACGCCAGCACCAGCAGCAGGAACGCCTGGAGGCCGTCCCCGTCGAGCAGCCGCCCACCTCCTGGAGCTGACGCTTGGCCCCCTCCTTGAAGAGGTGGTCGGAGTAGTCGTCCGAGATCCGCGCGGCGGCCGTGACGACCGTGGTGGCGGCGCCCGACACGAGGATGACGCGGAGGATGCCCTTCAGCGCGGTGACGCCCGCGGCGCCGCGGCGTTCCACGGCCATGCGGGCCGCCGCGAACAGGAGGAGCCCACGGCCAGGTAGACCACGAGCCACTGGGACTGGCTGTTGACCTCCTTGGCGGTGGTGGTGCCGGTCAGCGTCGGGATGCTGGTGGTCAGGGCACCGAACACCGCGATGGCGGCGGCCAGGACGGCCTTCGCGATCAGGTTCAGAATGGTGCCGACCGGGTCGCCCAGGAAGCTGAAGAACCCCAGGACCAGGTCGAGGACGGGATTGCCGGACTCGCACTGCACGTCAGGCCTCCCACAGGATGTGTCCGCGCGGGCCCTGCGCCAGCGTCACCGGCGTGTGCAGGGAGCCCTGGGAGGACGGCAGCAGCTTCCAGTCACCGCCGTTCCACCGCAGGCTGATGGTGGTCGCGGCGTAGCCGGAACCGGTCCGCAGCAGCAGCGTCACCTTCGCGTCCGACGCGCTGTACGAGATCACCGAGAAACCGGCGTACGCCACCGAACCCCGGCATCGCGGTCGTCGGTCTCCTCGAAGGTGGAGCGCTGGAACTCGAACAGGTCACGTCCCCGGCCTGGCACGACCTGTTGCTCGACGACGGTCTGCCAGCCCTTCTCGCTCAACTGCGAGGGGATGACGTGGGCGGCCAGCACGGCGCCCGCCGGAGTGTGCGCGAAGCACCACCACATGCCCCCGTCGGTCCGGGTGGGCCCGGACGCGGCCGAGACGGGCACACGGGTGACGCCGAGCGTGCGCCAGCGGACGTCGGTGGGCGCCTTGTCGGGGACGGCGGTGTCACCGTCGTCGGTACGGCACCCCTGCGGCCGGCCGTCCGCGCCGGGCGTCGCGGCCAGCGGGCCGCCGGAGTCGACGGTGCCCGTGCGGTCGGGACCGCCGGTGACCAGTACGGTGATGCCACCCACGACCAGCACGGCGGCGAGGAATCCCGCCGACCACTGCCAGCCGCGCTGCCGCCAGTACGGGCCCGAGGGCTCGGGCGGGGCGGACCACCGTCTCCTGCGTATGAACATCTCGGCCGTCCGTGCTCAGGCGAAGACGAAGGAGACCAGCGGGCCGGCGGTGGCCACCAGGACGCACCCGCCGAGCACCATGCCGAGCCGGCTCATGTGCTCCGAGCTCTCACCCCGCTTGACGGAGACGGCCATCATCGCGCCGGTGATCAGCACGCCGGCGACGCCGGCGGCGGTGCCGGCCCAGGCGACGATGCCGAGGACGGTGTTGACCTTGTTGGTCAGTGCCGCGGGGGCATTGCTCTTCGGCTGGGGCACCCGCCACCCGCGGGGTGGGGTCCGCAGCGACCAGGAGGTCGGCGGCGTCGAGCAGCAGGGACATGGGAACACTCCGGACGGTAGGAGCCCGCGCATGAGGGGCGGGCGGGGTTGGGCAGGGGGGATGGGGTCTCGGGGTCAGGGCCCCAGGAGCGACAGGTCGCCCAGGGCCGCGACGAGCGGGCCGGCGGTCGTCCCGACCAGGCACGCGAGCATGACGAAGAACAGGGAGCGGAAGTGGGCCGAACCCTCGCCCGGGTCACCGCGGTTGAGCTGGACGGCCATGGTGATGCCGATGACGATCAGCCCGAAGACACCGCCCGCCGAGACGCACCAGGCGAGCAGGCCGAGGAGGGTGCCGGCGTCCCCGGTCGGGGTGTAGGCGTCGGCCAGCGACACGGAGCCGTAGGGGAACACGGTCACGACGCCACCCCGTCCGCGTACACCTCGGCGCCCACCAGCTCGGCCAGCGTGAGGAGTTGCCGGGGAGGGCCCGGGGAGGCGGTCCAGGCGCCAGGCCGGGATCCACGGCACCCGGTGCACGTGGACCACGGAGCGGATGACCCGGACGCGGTTCAGCAGACCGAGCGGCAGCCGTCCCGGGGCGTCGGCGACGAGGACGACGGCCAGCAGGTCCAGGCCGTCGAGGGCCTCCTCCTCGCGCAACGCGTCCAGTGCCCGGGACACCGCGCGCATCCCCCGCGCACTGGTCCGGCCCACCAGCACGATCCGGTGCGGCTCACCCCGCGCGGGGTCCGGCCAGCGGGCGCCGACGTCCACCCCGCCGAACAGGCCGGCCAGCGAGGTCGCGCCCGCGCCCCGTGTGCCTTGACCCAGCCGATCGCGTCACGGGCCGCACCGCCGGCCGGTCCGTTCCGCCGCGGCTCGTCCCACGGTGGTCCGTCGGGCACGGGCGCGGAACGGCGCGCCGCGGTGCGGCGGGACGGCGCGGACCTGCGGGGGCGGTCGCGGTCGCGGCGGGGGCCGTGCCGCCTGCCCGGACGGGTGCCCGGCCCCCTCCACCGTGCCCCCTCGGTGCCGGGGGCGCGGACGGCGCGGATTTCGGTCCCCGTGTCCATGCCTGTGTGTCCGGCGACTTGGCCGAAGGAGTGGTCATGGGCGGCCGGCCTTCCTCGTGTGGTGTTTCCGCTGTCCCCGGCCCATCCGGCCAGGAACTGTTTTGAACCGGTTCGCCCGGCGATCCGTTGGACCTGCCGAGCCCGACGAACAGCACAACGGGCCGTCGGACGTCAATGGTTCAAGCGTGGAGACAAGAAAGCGGGGGCGTCGGTGGACGCGGACGAGGAGCGGAAGGCCGCGGGCGGCACGTCCGCCGCCACCAGGAACACCCTCCTCGCCGGAACGGGCTGCGGATGCCTGATGTCGCCGCTGGTCGTCGTGGTCATGGGCGTCGTCGTGCTCATCTTCGGCGGACTCGGTGTCCTGCTGGCCCCGCTGATCTTCCTGATCCTGCTCTTCGGTGGCGGGGGCGGTTCGGCGAGCCAGAGCGACGCGGAGGAGGTGGTGACCGTCTTCCAGGGCGACGGCGGGGGCGAACTCGACGAGACCACCGTCCCGGACGACCTGGTGGACCCCATCAACGAGGCGGGGTCCGTGTGCGACGTCGTCGGGCCGGTCGTCATCGCCGCCCAGATCGAACGGGAGTCGGGCTTCAACGCCTCGATGAAGGGGCCCGACGGCGAGCTGGGCCTCTCCCAGTTGCCGCCCGCCGTCTTCGAGGAGTACGGCGAGGACGACGACGACAACGACGAGACCTCGGCCCTGGACGCCGAGGACTCGATCATGGCCCAGGGCCGGTACCTGTGCGCCCTCGCCGACCAGGTACAGAAGGCCGTCGACGACGGCACGGTTACCGGGAGCGTCCTGGACCTCGCCCTGGCCGCCTACCACGTGGGGCCGGACGTGGTCCTCGCCGCGGGCGGCCTGCCGCAGACGAACGAGGCGCAGGGCTATGTCGCCGCCGTGCGGGCCCAGTTCGCCAACTACTCGGGCGTCGCGCCCATCCCCTACGAGGACAACCCCAACACCGGCGCCAGCGCCAGTCCCGCCCCCTGAGGAGGCCGGCCATGCCCCACCACCGCGTACGGATCACCGACGAGCGGCACGCCGACGTCGACGGCACGCCCGTCATCCCGGCCCCGGAGGAGTCCGTCCACGAAGCCGTCCTGGACCGGTTGCAGCGGTACGCCCAGGAGCAGGGCTCCGCCGTGCGGGCGACCATCGACGACGGCTCCGGCACCGGCCACTTCCTGCTCGAGGTCCACCCGGACGGGGCGAGCCGAATCCTCGACACCACCGAGGAACCGCCCCCGACGGCACCCACCCCGGCCCGGGGCGAGACGGCCGCGGCGGGTCCGGCCGGGGCACCGGACAAGCAGGCCGGCGCCCCTGACACCGGCCCCGATCCGGACGCCGGACCTGGGGCGCAGTTCCCCGCCCCGGACGCCGGACCTGCGGCGCAGTTCCCCGATCCGGACGCCGGACCTGGGGCGCAGTTCCCCGCCCCGGACGTCGGACCTGCGGCGCAGTTCCCCGCCCCGGACGCCGGATCTCCGCCCCAGCCCTCCGGCCTGCCCGGCCCACCTGCCGCGCCCTCGCCGCACGCACCGTCGTCCCCCGGCGCCGTGCCCCCGCGCCCCGCCTCCGCCGACGATGCCCCGGCGCCCTCCTCCGCCACCCCTTCCCGTGCCCCCTCGGCCCTCGCCCTCGCCGTCACTCGGGCCCGTGGCACCGCCGCCTCGGGTGACGAGAAACGGCCGACCGGAAATCCGGTCCCGGCCTCCGCCCCGGCCAGGACATCCGTGCTGGCCTTGGCGCCCCCGCCCGCCGTCGGGCTTCCGGGTGGGATCGCCGAGCGGATCCGGCGCGTCAACGAGGCGACGACCGCCGGCCGGCTCGACGAGGCGTACGCCGACGCGACCGCCCTGCGCGAGCGCCTGGCCGCGGCCGTGGGCGCCGAGCACCCGCACGCCGTGGAGGCCCGCGCGCTGGAGGCATATCTGGCCCACCGGTGCGGTCTTCACCGTGAGGCCACCGTGCTGGCCCTGGGCGTGGCCCGCATCCGGTGCCGGGCCGGCGACGGGCGGGCGGCGGCCGACGTGGCGCGGGCGACGGCCGCCTGGCTGTGCCTCGACGACGACCGGGCCATCGCGGCGCACGGGACCGAACTGCTGCGCATGTGGAACGCCCTGCGGAAGCATGGCGCGCTCACCCCGACCACGCGGCATTCGCCGAGCGCACCCACGACGTGATGGACCGTCTCCTCGCGCCCGCCTGACCGGACCGCTTCCTCCCACCTGCGCGTCATGCGCGGGTCCATCGAACATCGAACGGGTGTTCATCGCCCCTCACGACACTCCCTTCCGTCAACGGCTCCGGTCCCGATGCTCCCGTCGGGACCGGACCGGCACACGGAGCGGAGCACACCATGAATGTGACGGTCATCGGCTCGGCGGGCGCGGTCTCCCCGCAGGAGCGGGCACTGCGTGACCTCTACCTGGAGCACGGCCCGGCGGTGTACGCCTACGTCCTGCGCCTGCTGAACGGCGACACCCACCGCACGGAGGACATCGTCCAGGAGACGCTGTTGCGCTGCTGGACCAAACAGACCCTGGTCGACGACGAGGGGATGGCGGTGCGGCCCTGGATGTTCCGGGTCGCCCGCAACCTCGTCATCGACGCGCACCGCGCGCGGACCGCCCGGCCTGCGGAGGTCGGCGGCGCCACCTGGCTCACGGAGCTGGCGGCCGAGACCGACGACATCGAGCGGCTGCTGTCGTCCCTGGTGGTGACCGACGCGCTGGAGTCCCTGACCCCGCCCACCGTGACGTGCTGTGGGCGACGTTCCTGGAGGGGCGCACTACCCAGCAGGCGTCCCTGGCGCTCGGTGTCCCGCAGGGCACCGTGAAGTCCCGAGTGCACTACGCCCTGCGCAGCCTGAAGACGGCCCTGAGGGAACGCGGTGTGCGGTGACGGCGGTGAGGGGCCCGGCTCAGGGGCCCGTCACCCAGTGCCGGTAAGGGCCGCAAGGTCGCCCTGGCGCGGATCGCGCCGCTACGGCCAGGTCCACGCCTGCTCGCCGTATCTCCTCCAGCGCTGGAACGAGGGCTGCACGGACGCGGCACGGCTCCACGCGGAAATCGCCGAACTCGGGTTCACCGGCAGCAAGCGGACCGTGCGCCAGCACGTCACCGACGCCCACGGCCGGACGCCACCTGGCTCCTGCCCCTGGACCAGCTCTGTGAGCACACCGCCGACGGGGAGAGACCCACTCCTCGCCGCAGGACGTGTTCATCAAGCGCACAAGAGGCACGACCGGCCGCCCCTCCGAAGTGCAGTGGAGGACCACAGACATCGCCCGGAACCTCGACCAGAGCAGCCCGTGGCTTCCCATGCGTTCCTGGCGGACCTGCTCTCCGAGAAGTCGGCGCGCCCCAGGGGCCGCTCCGCCGGGCGGTCCCTACGATCGGCCTCCGCTGGTCTGTGTGGCGGCACGCGGGCCGGCGGTGAGCGGCGGGCGCCCCTACGTTCGGCGGCCGCGCTTGTTTCCGCCCGATGTGTGACCGGCGGGGCGCTTGGTGTGGTGCCTGGAGCTCGACGGTTCCGGCGCGGCCCGGGGCGTGGAGGGCCCAGCCCCGTATTCCTCGTAGAGTGGATAGGACGTGTTCGCTACCGGCATTGTGGGGTAGGGCGTGCCGGAGTTGGCGTACACGTCACCTGGCGGAGGCGCGAAGTACGACATGGACATGTCGGCCATCGCGGTCGGCACCGGGTTGCTGTTCCAGGATGTCGTGTCCGCAGCAGAGGCGGTTGCTGAGGGGTACATGTATGCCGCGCTCGGCTGGAAGTCCCCGGCAGCGACTGGTGGCGGGGACGACGCGGGCGGCCAGGCGGATAGGGGCACCACGCCGGTGGGGCGCGATTTGTCGCCCCGAGTACCGCGACAGCGGCATCAAGGGCACCTTTTTCCGGTCCGTGGAGACCGTTCACACCGGCAGCCACACCGAGGCCCTCGACGGCTTCGTCGATGTCTGGGCTGCGATGTCCGTCGGCCAGTAGGCCCCAACCCCCTGCGAGGAGAGATGACCACCCGCGCCCTGCCGCCTACGACAAGCTCAGCGCCACGGTCGCGCGCGATACCTGGCGACCGGCGCACGGCCGCCTTCTCTGTGCCACATGGCGGCCCGACAGGCCACGTCGCGGGCGTTGAACCCATCGGCGGCCCCCATCCGTTGTCTTGGGGTCGGACCAGGACGAAGGAGACGGTTTATGGCGACCCGCCCCGAAGAAATGGTGCAGATGCAGAGGAGGCTGGACGCCGACCGCGCCCAACTTCCGGTTATCCGCGACCGCGTCGCGTATCGGCAGGGCGACTTCGCCGCCCCCAGAGCGAGATCGACGGCTTCACCAACGCGATCAACAGGCTCATCGAGCTGGACGCCTACCAGCGTCAGGGAATCGGCTGGGCCCAGAACAACCCGCAGGAAGACGAGAGGTACCGGGAGCTGAGGGACAGTCAGGCCGACGACAGGGCAACGGTGGGGACGGCGCTCCGCGACGTCGCCAGGAGGGCGACGGCGGCACACAGCAGCGACGCAAGAACCATTCACAGGGACCGTCAGCTTTTCGAATCGATACCGGCGCAGGAAAGGGGCTGTACCGGGCACGCCGCGAATGGGCCAGGGCGATCACCGACGACACCGTGGTCGCCATTCCCTTCGCGACCAACCAGATCAGCGACATCGCCAACAGTGGCGGTCAGAGCTACAACGCGCTGATGGAGGTCCTGCTCGACGACAGTCTCAGGATGCCCACCGCCGACATGGCGGTGTATCACGGCCAGACCGCGGTGCTCGCGGAACACGTCGGAGCCGGCGCCTGCGACGAGCAGAGCGCCTACGCCTTTACGGAGGCGAACGGGAGGCTCCGGGAACCCGGGTGACGCGCGCGAACCTTGAGCCCGGACACGCGATGGTCATCATCGGACCGCCCAACCGCCCCGAGTCCGCGCACATCGACACATGGCCCCTGCATCCCAGGGTCACGAACCCTCAGACCTATGGGCTGGACAACATCCAAACCGGTTCCGTCGACTACAGCCAGATCGCCGACGGACGGGACCTCCGCGCCCTGGCGCGGGGACGTTGCACCCGCTCCCTGCCGCTCCGCCTCTTGAGGACCCCATCAGCTTGGAAGCGGCCATGGAGAATATGCGGATCGAAGAGATCGGGTCGGAGGTGTACCACATCACCACCACGAGCACCATTCCCAACAGTGACAGTGACGGCGACAGTGACCGGGTGGTTCAGGGCTACGGCCACCCCTGAGCCGGGCGGCGTTCACCGCCTCCGTCGACAACCACTTCCAGATCCAGTCCGAGCCCCCGGTACAGTCACCGACCACCGAGGCGTCCTCTTTCCGCTCGTCGTCCCACATGCACGACCCGTACGACATACAGTCCGACCCGTACGACATACAGTCCGGACCGTACGACACGCAGTCCGGACCGTACGACACGCAGTCCGGACCGTACGACACGCAGTCCGGACCGTACGACACGCAGTCCGGACCGTACGACAACTCTGTCGCCGCACCATACCCGACCAACTCGTACGCCGGGCCGTCCTCCGCCACGCCGTGGATGCCGCAGGTCCAGTACACCGCCAGCTACAGCATCCAGGATGTCCAGTTCGCCACGGCTTACGGGAGCACGAGCACCAATCCCATCGGCCAGGGCGCCGCCGCCTTCAACCCCCGGCATGTCGCGGGGCACCGACTACCAGCAGGACCGTGGGGCGTCTTACTCGCAGTGGTCCCAGCAGGCAAGCGGGCCGCGCAGGCGAGGCCGCGGCGGCGGCGGGAGTTAGCTTGATCATTAACCTCGCTGCTGTTTCAGACGGACGTGTGGTGGGGGCATCGGGACGCAGCCAGTTGCTCACGTCGACGGCAAGGACAATCCGCCCGTCGGCGGCACGCGGCAACGGCGTGGAGGCAAGCAACCTGCGCAAGCGGCGCGGCTCCAGCCAGCCGTGGTTGACCGCGTCGTACATCGCCCCGTGCCCACGCCGATGCTCGGCCGTGAGCGTCAGCTCAACCAGCGACGTCACCGGACCGTCCGCGCACAGCACCGCGTCGGTGAGCTCGAAGAGCGCATCCGCACGGGAGTAGAGGCAGTCATAGAACTCGACCCGAAAGTGGGACAGGACACCCAACGCGGCGTCAGTGGACTGTTCAGCGGCGAGACTTTTCACCAGCGGCCGTTCCTTCATGCGACGTTGCTCGACACCTCGAAGCGTGAAGAACGGCCGCCCTGCTGTCCCGAGAACGAACCAAGATCAGCGGGTCAGGTGAACGGCCGAGGTTAAACACCAAGCTCTGGCAAGGTTTTGATTCCGCACAACACCCGAGGGCGAAGCAGGGCACGCAACCCTGCCTACCTGGAGGTGGTCAACGCGATCGCGCGCGCTCGCAGGCGGGGAGATCGGGCTGAAGTCCGGTCACTTCGCAAGCAGCAGCGCAGTATCCCCAGCGTGGATCCGAACGATCCGGGCTTCCGGAGACTGCGCTATGTGCGATACGCCGATGACACCCTTCTTGGGTTCATCGGGCCGAGATCCGAGGCCGAGGAGATCAAGCGGAGTCTCGCGGTATTCCTTCGTGAAGACCTCAAGTTGGAATTATCGCCAGAGAAGACACTGGTCACCCATGCCCGTAAGGGCGCGGCATCGTTCCTCGGATACGAGATCACCGTGCAGCACAACGACAGGCAGGCAACCCGAGGCCGCAGGACGGCTAGCGGTTCGATTGCTCTACGTGTGCCAGCAAAGGTGATCCGAGACAAGGCAGCCCTGTACCTCAGTCGCGGAAAACCCGCGCACTGGCCCCAACTCTTGAACGACGACGACTACACCATCGTCAACGTCTACGGGGCCGAATACCGGGGCATCGTCCAGTACTACCTCCTGGCCGGCAACGTATGCCGATTGCATCGGCTGCGTTGGGCCACGGAAACCTCGTTGCTCAAGACAGTGGCAGCGAAGCATCGCTCGACGGTGTCCAAGATGGCGGCCTGTTACAAGGCCAAGATCGAGACACCGAATGGGCCCCGCACATGCTTCGAAGCCAAGGTCCCCCGCAGCACAGGCCAGAAGCCACTGGTCGCACGATTCGGCGGCATCTCACTGACGCGACAGAAGGCAGCGGTCCTCACGGACCGTCAAGCGGCCAAACCCCTCCCCAGAAAAGAGCTGATTACCCGGCTCTTGAAGGGGAAGTGCGAGCTATGCGGGACGTCGGAAGACGTGCGGGTGCATCACATCCGAAAACTCGCTGACCTCGACAGGGTAGAGCCGCCTACCGAATGGCATCAGGCCATGGTGAAGAAACGGCGCAAGACTCTGGTTGTCTGCATCGGCTGCCATGACACGATCCACTCAGGAAAGCCAACCGGTAGCGTCACGAAATAGGTCACTGGAGAGCCCGTTACGGGGAAACTCGTACGGCGGGTTCGGAGGGGGCCATGCGGAAAAGGGCCTGCACATGGCAGGTACCTCGTCGCGCGGCCTACCCAACCAACCAGCTCAAGGGCTTCCGCGGCATTGCCACGAGATACGAGAAGACCGCCACCTCCTACGAAGCGGCGGTCACACTCGCATCGTTCCTACTCTGGGCAAGATCCGTTTGAAGACGGACCCTTAGGTGTGGGAATCGTCGGGTCCGCGGTGGCGGAGGCGCCGGTCCGGCCGCAAGAAGGCAGTCGACGGTGACCGCGTCGGGTTACCTGGCGATGGGCTCGTGGAGGAAGAGGATCGTGCAGCCTGTTCGGCTGTAGGACTGGTGCTCGATGGGGTACGGATAGTCGACAAAGTCTCCTCGCACCCGATGGACGGTCTGCCGCGTTCCGTCTGGGAAAACCAACTCGTCGTCGGCCTCTCCGTCAAGAAACAGGAAGCGGTGTGCGGTCTGATGCGGGTGCCGGGGCGCGACCGAGCCCGGCTCGAAGTGAGCCAGTCCAACGATTCGTTCGTCGAAATTCTGGTCGAGCTTGACCTCAAGGAGTGCCTTGCTCCACTGGCCGGGACTCCATTCGTGCCAGCCGTCGGGGCCGAACACATCTTCCGCCGGATCGCCCAGCCGCTCGCCATTCAGCATGAGGGCGAGGCACCGTTCTGGGCTCGCTATCAGAGCAGTTCCGCCGGCGGGCAGTCCACAGTACGCACCGCTCCTGTGAACTCTTCCCTGCTCCTGCTCGTCACCGGTCGAGACGACGAGTTCACCGTCCAACACCAGGATCCGGGTGTCCGCGCTGCCGGGCAGCCGGAACCTGGCGCCGTGACCGATCCGAAGTAAGGTGAACGAGTCGCCGCTGGCGGACCGAAGCAGTTCTTTCGTCCAGACGCCCTGCACCTGTTCGCCGGCCTGAGTGGCCGGCACCCACTTGATCGGACTGAAGGTCGCGTTGTGACTTGTCATTGAATAAGTATCCCGTCAGCACGTGTTACGTCCGACCGCGATCGGTAACGGTTTCCCCACGACTCCCACTGGCCGAACTGTCGACGCCACTCTCAGCAGCGATCATGAACCACCCATTACCGGCGACAGTCGCAATTCGAACATGGAGACTGCGATCTGCAGCTGGAGTATTACTGCCGGCGCCCGCTGTGCCTCAACGCCTCCGACCTCGGCGGAACGCGCGAACGCCGGCCCTCTCTCGGCCGGTCCTGTCACGCGCGGCCCTTGCCCTTGTCTCGCGATCCCGAAGGCCGCCAATGCGCAGCAGCGGCCGGCCGGGACGCTGACTCGTAGCCATACCTCTCATCACCTCGCGTGGCCGGACCATCAAGATACTGGTTGCCCGAACTCAGCAGCGACATGCTTTCCATCGACATCGACACTCCCTCAACATTCCCCTCCCCGCCTCCAAAATACATCTCGCTATAGTCCAGTCCCTGAGGCATCATCATCTGAGAGCCTTGGGAGTTATCCCACTCGCCACCCCCTGTGTATAGGTATCCTGCAAGAAACTTGTGCTGGCAGTCGCGGCTGGTGTCGAAAGATTTACCCCTCCGAAATAGTCCAGTCCCTGAGGCATCATCATCTGAGAGCCTTGGGAGTTATCCCACTCGCCACCCCCTGTGTATAGGTGTCCTGCAAGAAACTTGTGCTGGCAGTCGCGGCTGGTGTCGAAAGATTTACCCCTCCGAAATAGTCCAGTCCCTGAGGCATCATCATCTGAGAGCCTTGGGAGTTATCCCACTCGCCACCCCTGTGTATAGGTGTCCTGCAAGAAACTTGTGCTGGCAGTCGCGGCTGGTGTCGAAAGATTTACCCCTCCGAAATAGTCCAGTCCCTGAGGCATCATCATCTGAGAGCCTTGGGAGTTATCCCACTCGCCACCCCCTGTGTATAGGTGTCCCGCAAGAAATTTGTGCCGGCAGTCGCGGCTGGTGTCGAATAATTCACCCCTTCGAAGCCTTCGAAGCCATGGGGTGCTTGTCTGCCATTGTAGAGTTGGTGCCAATCCTTTCCCCCGGCCACTGCCACATCTATTATCTTCCCCTCCTTCTGGCGGACGTATTCCAGAGAGTTTTCTGGAAGGTTTTCATCGCGCTCGAAAGCTCGGAGATTAGAAATATTGATCGATCTGTGGTCCTTCTTGCCTGCGAATCCGGCGACGATTTTACTGTTGGGCCGCATCCTCTCCATACGGATCAAACCGTGCCATGCTGTGTATGCCGCCTCTACACTCCCGTTTTTTGCATTGATGATCTTGAGGGCCGCCACCTGTGCCGGAGAGAGCAGAGGACTGGTGTTGTGCGTCCCAGGATCCCAGCTTCCCGGACCTTCCTTCAACGCCAGGTCGCTGATATGGCGATCGCGATTTTGGCCGCGACGGAGGGTGTGAGAGTAGGGGTCGGAATTCCGTGGGCAGACTCAAAGGCCTCAATGTCACCTGTGTTGCAATGTCTCACCTGTGTTTTGCCGGCCCAGCCGGCAAGTACCTTCCCTTGGGGGGAACCCGTTGATCGACTGGCAGGCTTTGCCAGATGGCATACGCCTGCTCCGGTTTCACCTGAGGATCGCCGATGTCCCGGAGGGCGTTCATCTGTTCCGCGGAGAGGTAGGAGGTTCCTGTATGGGTCTCAGGTTGCCAGGCTCCCCTAGTTAACACTTCGAACTTCTTAGAATTCACGTCCCGACTCAACGATCCGATCGGGATTCCGTGCGCCGCTTCGAAGTAAGGTATGAAACCGGAATTTACTGACCGGTTCGTCCTGTTGGCGTATCCGGCAAGAACCTCGGCTGTGGGCACAGGGCGCTGTTTCACCGAAATTCCCACCCATTCGGCGTACGCAGCCCGGTACTGATCGAGCTGCGGGTCGACTGCCTCCTGCTGCGCTGTCAGGTCGCCAGGTTCGGCGGCACCCTGATCATAACCGGACTGCAGAAAGCTCGCCCCAGCCATAGTCGGTGTCGGAAAGTCCACCTCCTGGAACGTGGGGCTCTCCAGTACATCCGCCGGAGTGGCGTACAGGTTCTGGTATTCCTCTTGCGTTGTGACCGGATTGTCCGGATAGAAGAATTCAGCCTGTGGCGGGTAGGGCGGGGCCGGGGTCTGCGGCTGCTGGAGGAAACTCGGTCCGCTGTTGGGGCCCGGGAGCTGAAATCCAGGTCGTCGGGATCGCCCATCTGTGCGTACGGGTACCACGTGTTGTCGTCCTGTTCAGTCATGCTTGCCCTCCCATGGTCCTCGGCTGGTTTCTCTCGTTGCTGTAACGGGCGCGGCGGTGATCTGGTTCAGTGAAGTGATGTGTTGTGCATGCCAAACTCCCGTTGAGATGTGGCCGCTCCCCGATTGAGGCGGGACACGCCGCCGATTCTGACGCACCGGCCCGGATTCGACGCAATTCGGGTGGTCTAGGCCGTTTCTGATGCTTTTGGCGGGTTGGGTGGATATTGCCGTTGAGGTCGGTCGCCGTGAAGCCGGGGCACACGTGAGTCCGTGTCGGCGCAGGCCGCAGCGGCGGGGGAGCGTGGGTGGCCGCAGCTGTGGGGCTGGGGGTGAGGGTGGGGCGCGTTAGATTGGGGGCGTGTTTTCACGCCTCTCGCGTTCCCAGGTCCTCGCCGTGCTCGGTGTTCCCGTAGCCGCGTTGCTGGGCACAGCCGCGTTCGCCCCGCTGCCCTTCTCCATCGCGCAGCCCGGACTGACCGCGAACGTGCTCGGCGAGAACAAGGGGACGCAGGTCATCACCATCGACGGCGCGTCCGTCAGGAAGACCAGCGGGCAGCTCCGCATGACCACCATCGAGGCCACCTCCCCCGACACCCACGTCGACCTCCCCGACGTCGTCGACAGCTGGTTCAGCACCGAGCAGGCGGTCATGCCCCGCGACTCCGTCTACCCCAGCGGCGACAGCGTCAAGGAGATCGAGCAGTACAACCGCGCCCAGATGAAGGAGTCCCAGGACGAGGCGACCCGCGCCGCGCTGCGCTACCTCGACCGCGCAGACGAGGACATCAAGGTCACCCTGGAGCTCGCCGACGTGGGCGGCCCCAGCGCCGGCCTGCTCTTCTCCTCGGCATCGTCGACAAGCTGAACGGCGACGGCACCGGAGGCGACCTCACCGGCGGCCGCGTCATCGCCGGCACCGGCACGATCGACGCGAACGGCACCGTCGGCGCGGTCGGCGGCGTACCCCTGAAGACGCAGGCGGCCAAGCGCGACGGCGCCACCGTCTTCCTGGTCCCGAAGGACGAGTGCTCCGACGCCCGCGCCGAACTCCCCGACGGCCTGCGCCTCGTCCCGGTCACCACACTCACGAGCGCGGTGGACGCACTCGTGTCCCTGAACAACGGCAAGGGCCGGGTCCCGAGCTGCTAGACAGGGCCTACTTCTTCTTGACGAATCCCTCGTCCACCATCCAGTCCAGCGCCACCTGGTGCGGGTCCTGCCCGTCGACGTCCACCTTCGCGTTGAGATCCTGCGCCACCGTGTTGTCGAGCTTCGCCGTCACCGGCGCCAGGACCTCCGCGATGGCCGGCCACTTACGGAACGTGCCGGAGTTGACCATCGGCGCCGCGTTGTAGTTGGGGAAGAACTTCCTGTCGTCCGCCATCACCACCAGGTTCATGGACTTGATCCGCCCGTCGGTGGTGAAGACCTCGCCGTACGTGCAGGCGCCCTTGGCGGTCTGGGTGTAGATGATCCCGGTGTCCATCTGCGTGATGTTGCCCGCCGGGATGTTCATGCCGTACGCCTTCTCCATGCCCGGCAGCCCGTCCGCCCGGTTGGCGAACTCGCCCTCCACGCACAGCGTCACCGCCCCCGGATCGGACTTTGCCAGCTCGGCCACCTCGGACAGGGTGCGCGTACGGTACTTCTCGTAGTTCGCCTGGTTCATGGCGAGGGCGTACGTGTTGTTCAGCCGCGACGGCGCCAGCCAGGTCACCCCGTTCTTCGCGTCCGCGTCCCGCACCGCCTCCCACTGCTCGCGCGGGTCCGGGATCGGCTTGCTGTTGCCCTGGTACGTGATCCAGGCCGTGCCCGTGTACTCGAACCCGGCGTCCGCATCCCCCTTGACGACCGCCTCCCGGGAGCCCACGGACCCCTGGATACCGGTCCGGTCGACGACGTCCGCGCCGGCCGCCTGGAAGGCGATGCCCATGATCGCGCCGAGGATGAGCTGCTCGGTGAACTCCTTGGACGTGACGGTGAGTGTGGCGCCCTCCAGCGGTTTCCCCTGGCCGACGGAGCCGGGTTCCACGTCGTCGACCATGGGAGAGCCGCTGGTCAGCCCGCAGCCGGCGGCCGCCATCAGCAGCGCCCCGGCGAGCAGCGGACCCAGACGTCGTCTCATGCGCCCGCCTCCAGCCCGCGCGGCCGCAGCAGCAGTTCCGCCAGGGACGCCAGCCAGTCCACCAGCAGCGCGAGCGCGACCGTGAGGACCGAGCCCACGATCAGCACCGGCATCCGCTGGCTGGTGATACCGGTGGTGATCAGTACGCCCAGTCCGCCGCCCCCGCCGAACGTCGCCAGCGTCGCCGTGCCGACGTTCAGGACGAGTGCCGTGCGCACTCCCGCGAGGATCAGGGGCACGGCGAGCGGCAGTTCCACGCGCCGGAGCACGCCCGTCGGGGACATGCCGATGCCGCGCGCCGCCTCCAGCAGCGTCGGGTCGTTGGCCCGCAGGCCGGCGATGGTGTTGGACAGCACCGGCAGGATGGCGTAGGCGATGATGCCGATCAGGGCGGCCCTGCGGCCGATGCCCAGCCAGATCACCAGCAGCGCCAGCAGACCGATCGCCGGGGTGGCCTGCCCCATGTTGGCGAACGTCATCGCCACCGGGGTGGCCCTGCGGAACATCGGGCGGGTCAGCAGGATGCCCCTGGGATCGCGATGATCAGCACGAAGAACGTCGAGATCACGGTGAGTTCGATGTGCTGCCACAGCGCCTTGGACACCTGCCCGTTCGACAGCGCGTTCCGGGTCAGCGCGTCGAGGTCGGCCTGCTCGAACCACAGCCAGGTCGCCAGCAGGAGGACGATCAGCGCGACGGGCAGGAACGTCAGCTTCCGCCAGGTCATCCTGGACGGAGCGACGGCCGGGACAGTGGCCGCGGCGTCCTCGTCCGACGACCCGCCGCCCTCGTCCCGGAAGACATGCCCCCGCACCTCGTGCTCACCGTCGGGCCGCCACGCGGAGGAGCCGGACGGGCCGGACGAGCCGGACGAGCCGGACGGGCCGGACGGGCCGGGCGTGGCCGCCCTCACGCCTTCTCCTCCCCGCCGAAGCCCTCCTGCTCCGCGTGCGTCTGCGCGGACCGGTGCTCCTCGAGGTCCTGCTGGGCGTCCAGCGCCTCCAGCCGGTCCGCCTCCAGGAGTTCGTGCACCGAGTTCATCAGCGTCTCCACGTCCACGACACCCTCGTACGCGCCCCGCCGCCCGGTGACGGCGACCCGCCCCGTGTTGTCGGTGAGCACCGCCTCCAGCGCGTCCCGCAGGGTCGCGTCCCGCGTCACCGTGTCGTGCACCAGCGTGCCCGCGCGGGCCAGCGACCCCTTCGCGCGCATCATGTCGCCGCGCCGCAGCCACTTGTAGGGGCGGCCCCGCTTGTCGAGCAGCAGGATCTCGTTGTGACCGCCGGCGCGCAGCCGCTCGAAGATGTGCTGGATCGGGTCGTCGACGCTCACCGTCGGATAGTCGGTGATCTCCACGTCCCGCACCCGGGTCAGGTTGAGCCGCTTCAGCGCGGCTCCGGCGCCCACGAAACCGGAGACGAAGTCGTCGGCGGGGTTGGTGAGGATCGCCTCCGGGGTGTCGAACTGGGCGATGTGGGAGCGTTCGCGCAGTACCGCGATCCGGTCGCCGATCTTGATCGCCTCGTCGAAGTCGTGGGTGACGAAGACGATCGTCTTGTGCAGCTCCCGCTGGAGCCGGATCAGCTCGTCCTGGAGGTGGTCCCGGGTGATCGGGTCGACCGCGCCGAACGGCTCGTCCATCAGCAGCACCGGCGGGTCCGCCGCCAGCGCCCGCGCCACGCCCACCCGCTGCTGCTGGCCGCCGGAGAGCTGGCGCGGATAGCGGCCGTGGAACTCGCCGGGGTCCAGACCGACCAGGTCCAGCATCTCCTCCACCCGGTCCCGCACCCGGGCCGTCGGCCAGCGCAGCATCTTCGGCACCAGGGCGATGTTCTGCGCCACCGTCATGTGCGGGAAGAGCCCGCTCGCCTGGATCGCGTACCCGATCGTGCGGCGCAGCCGTACCGGGTCCATGTCGGTGACGTCCTCGCCGCCGATCCGGATCCGGCCGCCCGTCGGCTCGATCAGCCGGTTGATCATCTTCAGGGTGGTGGACTTCCCGCAGCCCGAGGGCCGACGAAGATCACCGTCTCGCCCGCCCTGATGTCCATGCTGACGTTCTCCACGGCCGGCAGCGCGCTGCCCGGGTACCGCTTGGTCAGCCCCTCCAGCTCGATGGTCGCCCCGACCGACCCGGACTCCTTCCGGGTGCGCCGGCCTCGGACACGGATCGGTCAGGCACGGATCCCCTGGAAATGGTCAGCCGCCCGAGCAGGACGTACGCGGCGTCGAACAGCAGGGCCAGGATGATGATCCCGAGGGTGCCCGCGAGCACCTGGTTCAGCGCGTTCTTGCTGCCCAGCGAGGCGAGCCCGCGGAAGATCAGGTTGCCGAGGCCGGGCCCGGAGGCGTACGCGGCGATGGCGGCGATGCCCATCAGCATCTGGGTGGAGACCCGGATCCCGGTCAGGATCGGCGGCCACGCCAGGGGCAGCTCCACCCGCGCCAGCCGCGCCACCCGCGACATCCCGATCCCCTTGGCCGCGTTCACCAGCGACGGATCGACCCCGCGCAGCCCCACGATCGCGTTCCGTACGATCGGCAGCAGCCCGTACAGCGTCAGCGCGATCACCGTCGGCGGCACCCCGAGCCCCACGACCGGGATCAGCAGACCGATCATGGCCAGCGACGGAATGGTCAGCAGGGTGGCGGTGGTGGTCGTGGCGAGGTTGCCCGCCCACTCGCTGCGATAGGTGGCCACCCCGATCAGCACCCCGATCAGCGTCGCCACCACCATGCACTGGAAGACCACACTGGCGTGCTGGTAGGTGTCGGTGAGCAGTTGCTGATGGCGGCTGCCCAGGTACTCCCAGAAGTTCACATCCGCTCACCCCACCAGGTCGGTTCACTCGCCGAGCGCGGCCTGCTCCACCAGCGGGATGATCCGCAGCGGAACGGGGTTCTCCATGACGATCGCCGTGGAGGCCCGGACGATGCCATCAAAACCGACGACACGGTCGATCACCCGTTGAAGATCGGCGTTGGAACGCGCCACCAGCCGGCACAGCATGTCCCCGGTCCCGGTGGTGGTGTGCAGCTCCAGCACCTCCGGAACGGTCGCCAAGTGGGCCCGTACGTCCGCCCCTTGACCCTGCCGGATCTGCAGCGTGGCGAACGCCGTGACCGGGTAGCCGAGGGCCGCCGGATCCACCTGGGGGCCGAAGCCGCGGATGACTCCGTTCGACTGAAGCCGGTCGAGGCGGGCCTGCACGGTGCCGCGCGCCACGCCCAGCCGCCGGGACATCTCCAGCACCCCGATCCGCGGCTCCCGCGCCAGCAGCAGGATGATCCGCCCGTCCAGATGATCGATCGCCATACGGTCCTCCCCGATGGTCAGCCTGTACAGACACCCCGCCGATACGGGCGTACGACTGAACACATTGCCCAGTGAATGGCAGAACTATTGCGCACCTTGCGGTGCTGGCCCACGCTGCCCCTATGACGCAGACCACACACCGCACTCCCGAAGCGACCGCCCGGCAGGCCGACCCCTTCCCGGTCAAGGGAATGGACGCGGTCGTCTTCGCCGTGGGCAACGCCAAGCAGGCGGCGCACTACTACTCCACCGCCTTCGGCATGAGGCTGGTCGCCTACTCTGGACCGGAGAACGGCAGCCGCGAGACCGCGAGCTACGTCCTGGAGAGCGGCTCCGCCCGCTTCGTGTTCACCTCGGTGATCAAGCAGTCCACCGAGTGGGGCGCGTTCCTCGCCGACCACGTGGCCGCGCACGGCGACGGCGTCGTCGACCTCGCCATCGAGGTCCCGGACGCCCGCGCCGCGTACGCCTACGCCGTCGAGCACGGCGCGCGCCCGGTCGCGGAGCCGTACGAGCTGAAGGACGAGCACGGCACGGTCGTCCTGGCGGCGATCGCCACGTACGGCGAGACGCGGCACACCCTCGTCGAGCGCGGCGGCTACGACGGGCCGTACCTGCCCGGGTACGACGCCGCCGACCCGATCGTCGCACCGCCGGAGCGGCGCACGTTCCAGGCGGTCGACCACTGCGTCGGCAACGTCGAGCTCGGGCGGATGAACGAGTGGGTGGAGTTCTACAACAAGGTCATGGGCTTCACGAACATGAAGGAGTTCGTGGGCGACGACATCGCGACCGAGTACAGCGCGCTGATGTCGAAGGTGGTCGCCGACGGGACGCTCAAGGTGAAGTTCCCGATCAACGAGCCGGCGATCGCCAAGAAGAAGTCGCAGATCGACGAGTATCTGGAGTTCTACGGCGGGGCGGGGTGCAGCACATCGCGCTGAACACGAACGACATCGTGGAGACGGTGCGGTGGATGCGGGCGTCGGGGGTGCGGTTCCTGGACACGCCGGACTCGTACTACGACACGCTCGGGGAGTGGGCGGGGAGACGCGGGTGCCGGTGGACACACTGCGTGAGCTGAAGATCCTGGTCGACCGGGACGAGGACGGATATCTGCTGCAGATCTTCACGAAGCCGGTGCAGGACCGTCCGACGGTCTTCTTCGAGCTGATCGAACGCCATGGCTCGATGGGCTTCGGCAAGGGCAACTTCAAGGCCCTCTTCGAGGCGATCGAACGCGAACAGGAAAAGCGCGGCAACTTGTAACCCGCCGCCTGCTGCGGCCGGCCGCCCCGACAGCACCCCGCCGTAGCGTCCGGCCGCCCCGGCGAACGCACCCGCAGCGGCGGTCAGCCGTGCCGCCTGCACCCCGCTCCCGCAGCTGCGGCCAGCCGCACCGCTGCACCCTGCCGCCGCCGTTGCGGGCAGCCGCGCCCGCTACACCCGCCGCCGCTGCGGGCAGTCGTGCCGCTGGGGCGGCACGGGTGGGCGCAGGGGCACCCGGCAAGCGCCGGTGAGTGAACCCACCCCCGCTGTGCACCGGTGCGGGTGCGGGTGCGGGCCGGGGGAGTCGCGCAGCCCGGCGCTGACGGGGTGCCGTCGCGCCCACCCGTGCCGCCCTGCGGCACGTTTGCCCGCGGGTCGGCGGATCGGCGGATCGGCGGGTCGGCGGAGGGCGCGGGAGCGCGTAGCCGCGGAGGGGCGGACGGCGCGGAGGGCGGGCGGCGCGGGAGCGCGTAGGCGCGGCGTACGCGGATTGGCGGAGGGCGCGGGCCGTGGGACGGCGTGCGGGCCGTGGACCGGCGTGCGGGCCGGGACGGTGTGCGGGCCTGGGGACGGCGTGTGGGCCGTGGGCCGGTGTGCGGGCCGTGGACCGGTGTGCGGGCCGTGGGCCGGTGTGCGGGCCGTGGGACGGCGTGTGGGCCGGGGGTGACGGGGGTTCACAGGGGTGGGTGGGGGTGCGACGCTGTGATCGTGAGTCGTATCGAAGCGTCACGCGTTGAGGACACGGCGGCGGACGGGCCCCTCGCGGGCCGGCTCCTCGACGGCCTGCCCCGCGAAGCCGTCCTCACCGACCCCGACATCACCGCCTCCTACGCCCACGACATGGCGAGCTTCTGCCCGGCCGGCACCCCCGCCGTCGTGGTCCTGCCGCGCACCGTCGAACACGTCCAGCACATCATGCGCACCGCCACCGAACTGGACGTCCCCGTCGTCCCCCAGGGCGCCCGCACCGGCCTGTCCGGCGCCGCGAACGCCACCGACGGCTGCATCGTGCTCTCCCTGACCAAGATGGACCGCATCCTGGAGATCAGCCCGGTCGACCGGATCGCCGTCGTCGAACCCGGCGTCGTGAACGCCGCCCTCTCCCGCGCCGTCGGCGAGCACGGCCTGTACTACCCGCCGGACCCCTCCAGCTGGGAGACGTGCACCATCGGCGGCAACATCGGCACCGCGTCCGGCGGCCTGTGCTGCGTGAAGTACGGCGTGACCGCCGAGTACGTCCTCGGCCTGGACGTCGTCCTCGCCGACGGCCGGCTGATGTCCACCGGCCGCCGCACCGCCAAGGGCGTCGCCGGCTACGACCTGACCCGCCTGTTCGTCGGCTCCGAGGGCTCCCTCGGCATCGTCGTCCGCGCGGTCCTCGCCCTGCGCCCCAAGCCGCCCGAACAGTTGGTGCTGGCAGCCGAGTTCGCCTCCGGCGCCGAGGCCTGCGACGCCGTATGCCGGATCATGGCGGGCGGCCACACCCTCCTCCTCGAACTCATGGACCGTACGACGGTCAAGGCGGTCAACGACCTGGCCCGCATGGGCCTCCCGGAGTCCACCGAGGCCCTGCTGCTCGCCGCCTTCGACACCACCGACCCGGTCGCCGACCTCGCCGCCGTCGGCGCGCTGTGCGAGGTCGCCGGCGCCACCCAGGTCGTCCCCGCCGAGGACGCCGCCGAGTCCGAACTGCTGCTCCAGGCACGGCGGATGTCCCTGGTCGCCCTCGAAGCGGTCAAGGGCACCACGATGATCGACGACGTGTGCGTGCCCTGCTCCAGGCTGGGCGAACTCATCGACGGCGTCGAGCGGATCTCCGAGAAGTACCGGCTCACCATCGGCGTCGTCGCCCACGCGGGCGACGGCAACACCCACCCGACAGTCTGCTTCGACGCGTCGGACCCGGAGGAGTCGCGGCGGGCCCGCGAGTCGTTCGACGAGATCATGGCGCTCGGCCTGGAACTCGGCGGCACCATCACCGGCGAACACGGCGTCGGCGTACTGAAGAAGGAGTGGCTGGCGCGCGAGATCGGCCCCGTCGGGCTGGAGATGCAGCGGGCCGTGAAGCAGGTCTTCGACCCGCGGGGCATTCTCAACCCCGGCAAGCTCTTCTGAACGAGAACGTGCCCGAAACGGGTGGGGTCCGGCCGGACGGGCGGTCAGGTCCCCGCTCGTCTGATAGATGTGGTTCTCTCCGAACCACCAATCGAGCAGATACGGGACGACGGACATGAGCGCCCCAACCCCGGCCCCCGGCGACGACAGGCCCCGCGAAGGGTATTACCCGGACCCCTCCATTCCCGGATACGTCCGGTACTGGAACGGTGCCTCCTGGGTACCGGGCACGAGCCGTCCGGCGCCCACGGACGGCGAGTCGCTCGCCTCACCGTCCGGCGCGGGACCGGCGCGGCCCGCCGTCGAGGAGACCGGCCCGCACTTCTTCGACGAGGACCCCGCCGAGGCACCGTCCCCGGCCTTCCCGGCCCCGGCCTCCGAGCCCGCCGTCTCCCCGGCCCAGGCGCAGCACGGCAGCCGGCCCGAGCCCGCCTCCGCCTGGGGCGCCGACCGCTCCCACCAGTCCGGCTTCGGCGGCGACCAGGACCGCAAGGTCTCCTGGGGCGCCGACCCGAGGGTGCCGCACACGGCGGCTCCGGCGCCCGCACCCCAGGCCGCGGACACCCCGGCCGGGGAGGCGGAGGCCGCCTCCGGCAACACCTTCGTCTTCCGCCGCCCGGCCGGGCAGTCCCGGCCGGAGCCCGCCGCTCCCACGGACGAAGGCACGATGACCTTCCGCGCCGTCCCCCGCGCACGGGCGAGTCCGGCACCGGAACCGCCGGCCCCGGACGGCCCGGCTTCGGAGCCGGCAAGGCGGCGGCCGCCCGAGCCGCCGCGGCGGCGGCAGCCACGACGCCGTCCGGCCCCCGCAGGCCACCGCCCCGTCCGGCCCCCCGCAGGCCGCCGCCCCGCCCGTCCCTCCGCAGGTCACCGCCCCGCCCGCTGCCCCGCCCGCCGCCGCCCCCGTGGCGAGCGGATCCGGCGGCGGTCAGTCCTCCTGGGCGCAGCAGGTGCACCGGCTGGCGGGCGACGAGGAACAGCCCGTCGCGCCCTGGAAGCCCCCGGTCGACGACGTGTTCCAGGCCGCCGCCCGCCGCCAGGCGGCGGCCCGCCCCGCCGCGCTGGGCAAGCGGCTGGCCGCCCGGCTGCTGGACACCGTCGTCCTCGGCGCCGTCACCGCCCTGGCCGCCGTCCCGCTGGGCACGCGGGCCATGGACCACATCGACACGAAGATCGAGGCGGCCAAGCAGTCCGGCCGGACCGTCACCGTCTGGCTCCTCGACGGCACCACCGCCGTCCACCTCGGCATCGTCCTCGCCGTGCTCCTCCTCGCCGGTGTCCTCCTGGAGGTGCTGCCCACCGTCAAGTGGGGCCGCACCCTGGGCAAGAGGCTGCTGGGCATCGAGGTACGGGACATCGAGGGGCACGACGCGCCGTCGTTCGCCGCGGCTCTGCGCCGCTGGCTGGTCTACAGCGTGCCCGGACTGCTCGTGATCGGTGTCGTCGGCGTCGTATGGTGCCTCTTCGACAAGCCGTGGCACCAGTGCTGGCACGACAAGGCGGCGCACACGTTCGTCGCGGCCTGACTCCGCGTCACCCGGACCGCCGCCACTTCGTACGGCCGCTACTCCGGACGGCCGCTCGCCGGATGCGGCGGCCGGGGTTCACGGTCGACTCGGTGCATGACCACCGAACCGCCCCCGGCTCCGGTCAGCAGCCGCCGGACGACGACCCGTTCACCAAGCGCCCCCGCCGGGCGGCCCCGAAACCCCGGGGCCGGGTTCCCCGTACGGCACGCCAGGCGCGGGCGGCGGTCCGTACGGAGGCGCCCCCGGTCCCGCCGATCCGCTGGCGGGCATGCCCCTGCTCGCCGAGAGCGGCAGGCGCACGCTGGCCCGCATCATCGACATGATCCTCGTCGGTGCCGTCGTCTGGCTGCTCACCTGGCCGTTCGGCGTCAGCGAGTACAACGTCGACGGCGACAACGTCAATGTCGGCAACTCGCTGGCGCAGTCCGTCATCGCCGCCGTGCTCTACGTCGCCTACGACACCTTCATGATGTCCCGCACCGGCCAGACCCTGGGCAAGAAGTGGCTGCACTTGAGGCTGGCGAACCTCGCCGACGGCTCCACCCCTCCACCCAGACCGCGTTCGTCCGCGCCCTGGTGCTGTGGCTGCCGTTCGCGTTCTGCTGCGCCTGCGTATGGACGATCATCGCGGGCGGCTGGAGCTTCTTCGACCGGCCCTACAAACAGGGCCTGCACGACAAGGCGGCCAAGACCGTGGTGGTCAGCACCCGATGACGGCCGTACGAGGCGACGGCCCGCACGGCAGGACGGCCGTACGGGACGAAGGCCCGCGCGCGACGACGGTCCTGCGTGACGGCGCCCGGTACGCCACGACGCTCAGGACGCCGCCCGCTCCCGCACCGGCTCACGCGCCGGCGACGGCACGGTGGCCCGTACCGGCGGCATGGACCGGACCGGCTCCGGAGCCACGGACGGGGCCGCCGCGACGGGCTGCCGAGGACGCGCCACCGTCATGGCGACCAGCAGCCCGAGGGCGAGCGCCGACACGGCGACGACGGCGACGCCCATGGCCGAACTCGCGCCCGACAGCAGCAGCAGGGCGAACGTCGAGAAGATCACGGTGCACGAACCGTAAACGAGCTGAGCGACAGTCGGACGGGGCATGGCCATCGTGTCCTCGGGAGTCGGGATATGTCCGCCCGGCATTCCGCCGGGGTTCGGGGCGGATATGCCAAGCGACTCTTCCCGCGAGCGTGCCCTGGGGGAACGCGCGGTAAGCGTGACCTGACCCAGGGGCCGGTGCACAGGGGCGCACGGATTCATGGCGTCCGGCACGTGGACGGTTGTGCGCGCCCGCGAGGGTTCGCGCGGACGCGTCCGGTAAGCGAACGACGGCTCCGCATAATGCACTTGATCTGTTCAAGTCAAGGTCTGTATTTTCTGCCGAACCTCTAGTCAAATGTCGTCACTTGACTACACGCGTTGATCACGTGCGTGCGGGACCTTCCATAGACGGAACCTCCTTCGACCGCGCGTACGCACGCGGGAGGGATCTCAAGTGAGCAGTAGACCCTGGACGTTCAGAGCGACCGCGATAGGCGTGGCCCTCGCGGCGGCCACCGCCACGTGCTCTGCGTTCACCGTGGCCCAGGCCGATTCGGCGGACAGTGCCGATCGTCCCAGCGCCGTGGACCGGCACGACCCGGCGTCGAACCAGCACGTCGAGCACGACCTCGAGGGCCCGCTTTCCAAGACGCAGGCAGCCCAGCGCGAGGAAGCTCTCAACCAGGTCATATCCGGTAAGACCTCGGTCAAGAACCGTGATGGTTCGAAGGTCGTCCAGCTCAAGAGCAAAAGGGCGACAGCAAGTACGTGGAGCTCGGCCGGGAGAAGACCGACAAGATCTTCACCATCCTCGTCGAGTTCGGCGACCGGGTCGACAGCCGCTACGGCGGCGACGCCGGCCCGGAGCACAACCAGATCGCCAAGCCGGACCGCAGGACCGACAACTCCACGGCCTGGCAGGAGGACTACGACCAGCAGCACTTCGACGACCTGTACTTCGGGTCCGGCAAGGGCGTCGACTCGGTCAAGACCTACTACGAGAAGCAGTCCTCCGGCCGTTACTCCGTCGAGGGCGAGGTCTCCGACTGGGTCAAGGTCCCGTACAACGAGGCCCGTTACGGCAACAACGCCTGCGGCGCCTCCAACTGCCCGAGCGTGTGGAACGTCGTCAGCGACGGCCTCGGCGCCTGGGTCGCCGAGCAGCGGGCGGCCGGCCGTACCGACGCCCAGATCAAGGCGGACGTCAGCCGCTTCGACGAGTGGGACCGCTACGACTTCGACGGCGACGGCGACTTCAACGAGCCCGACGGCTACATCGACCACTTCCAGATCGTGCACGCCGGTGAGGACGAGTCCGCGGGCGGCGGCGTCCAGGGCACCGACGCCATCTGGGCCCACCGCTGGTACGCCTTCGGCACCGACGCCGGCGCCACCGGCCCCGACCAGAACCGGCTCGGCGGAGCGCAGATCGGCTCCACCGGCATCTGGGTCGGCGACTACACCATCCAGCCGGAGAACGGCGGACTCGGCGTCTTCGCCCACGAGTACGGCCACGACCTCGGTCTGCCGGACCTCTACGACACCGCCGGCGGCGAGAACTCCACCGGCTACTGGACGCTGATGTCCTCCGGTTCCTGGCTCGGCACCGGGAAGAAGGAGATCGGCAACCTGCCCGGCGACATGACCGCCTGGGACAAGCTCCAGTTGGGCTGGCTGAACTACGACACCGCCAAGGCGGGCGTCAACTCCTGGCACAAGCTGGGCGTCGCCGAGTACAACACCAAGCACAAGCAGGGCCTCGTCGTCACGCTGCCGAAGAAGGCCGTGACCACCGAGATCATCCCGCCGGCCGAGGGCCGGACCCAGTGGTGGAGCGGCAGCGGCAACGACCTCAGGAACACGCTGACGCGTTCGGTCGACCTGACCGGCAAGTCCACCGCCGAGCTCACCTTCGACGGCTGGTACGAGATCGAGGCCAACTACGACTACCTCTACACCGAGGTGTCCACCGACGGCGGCGCCAACTGGACCGCCCTCGACGGAACGGTCGACGGCCGGCCGATCCCGCGCGACGGCAGCGACAAGCCGGCCCTGCACGGCGCGCTCGACGGCTACAAGAAGTTCACGTACTCCCTGGACGCCTACGCCGGCCGGAAGTTCGACCTGCGCTTCCGCTACCAGAGCGACGGCGGCGTGGCCCTCAAGGGCTTCACGGCCGACCAGATCACGGTGACCGCTGGGGTACCCCTCTGGGGAGGCACGCCGGTCTTCTCCGACAACGCCGAGAGCGCGGACCCCGCCTGGACGGCGAACGGCTTCACCCGCCAGGGCGCGTCGTTCGTCAAGGACTACGCGCAGTACTACATCGCCGAGAACCGCCAGTACGTGTCGTACGACAAGACCCTCGAGGTCGGCCCGTACAACTTCGGCTTCACGTCCCGCCCGGACTGGGTCGAGCACTATGCGTACCAGAACGGTCTGCTGATCTGGAAGTGGGACACCTCCCAGGCGGACAACAACACCAGCGTGCACCCGGGCACCGGTCTGGTCCTCCCGATCGACTCCCACCCGACCGCGCTGAAGTGGTCCGACGGCACGCTGATGCGCAACCGCATCCAGACCTACGACGCCGCCTTCAGCACGTTCCGCACCGACGGAATCCTGCTGCACAAGGCGGACGTGGCCACCTGGATCCCCTCGTCGAAGGGGTGCCGGTCTTCAACGACCGCACGAACACCTACTACGACCCGGCGAACCCCGTGGAAGCGTCAAGGTCACTGACACCAACACCAAGATCAAGATCAACAAGGAGGCCAAGGACGGCTCGACCATCGAGCTCGAGGTCGGCCCCGCAGGCAGGTAAATAGCATCCTCGCAGGTCAGAGCGTGATCGGCGGTGACCCCTGGCGGGTCACCGCCGATCCGTGTTTAGGTGCCTCCCGTGGCTCTCTTATTGACACCTGTGACGACACGGACCCACCCCGGGGTACGACCGCATGAGCGCCGGAGGTTTCTCCAAGCTGCCGAACGGCACGGTGGTGGTGGCCCTCAACCTGCCCAGCCCTGCCGCCCACGCCCCCGCCGGAGTCCGCGTCCTCGTCCACGCCCAGAACCGCGCCCGAGCCCTGACCAGGCTCCGCAACCTGGGCCTGCGCGCCGTCTACCTGAGAGGCAACACGGCCCCACCCACCCCCGACGAGATCACCGCGGTCCTCCACCACCCCGACGGCCTCATATGGCGCACCGCGAACACCCTCACCCTGGAACTCTGGCACCCCATAAAAGCCCTGCTCAAAGACCCATCCCGAACGTAACCGCGCCCCCACAGCCTCCCCAGCTGCGGGCCCGCCGCAGCCTCCCCAGCTGCGGGCCCGCCGCAGCCTCCCCAGCTACGGGCCCGCCGCAGCCTCCGTAGCTGCGGGTCCGCTACAGCCTCCGTAGCTACGGGCCCGCCGCAGCCTCCCCAGCTGCGGGCCCGCTGCAGCCTCCCCAGCTGCGGGCCCGCTGCAGCCTCCCCAGCTGCGGGCCCGCCACAGCCTCCGTAGCTGCGGGCAATCGTGCCGCTGTGGCGGCACGGGTGGGCGCAGCGGCACCCCGCAAGCGCGGGCAAGTAAACCCACCCCCGGCCCACCCCCGCTCAGGCCCACCCACCAGCACAGGGCTCCAAACCCACCAGCACAGGGCTACTGAACGACGGGCTTCCCCGTAAGCTCCACCCCCGCCGAGCGCAGCTCATCCAGCGCACGCTCAGTGGTCCCCGCAGCAACCCCCGCCGTCAAATCCAACAGCACCCGCACCCGAAACCCCTCCCGCACCCCATCCACCGCAGTGGCCCGCACACAGTGATCCGTGGCGATCCCCACCACGTCCAGCTCGTCCACGGACCGCTCCCGCAGCCACTCCGCCAGCGACTCCCCGTTCTCGTCGACCCCTCGAACCCGCTGTAAGCGGCCGAGTAGGCCCCTTCGAGAACACCGCGTCCACCGCCCCCGACGACACCGCGGGCGCGAAGTTCGGATGGAACCCGACCCCCTCCGTGCCCGCGACGCAGTGCGCCGGCCAGGACCGTACGAAGTCGGGGTTGACGGCGAAGTGCCCCCGGGCGCGATGTGGTGATCGCGGGTGGCCACCACATGCCGGTACCCACCGGCCGACGCGGCCTGCCCGATGAGCTCGGTGATGGCGGAGGCCACGTCCGCCCCGCCGGCCACGGCGAGACTGCCTCCTCGCAGAAGTCGTTCTGCACGTCAACGACGATCAGTGCGCGGCGCATGACAGATGTCCTTCGACTATGGGATGGACGGCCCGGGGACGGGTAACCCCCGAGCCTATGGAACGACGGACGACATGGACAGAGGAAGGCGCGGTCGGGCCCTGGCGGCAGGGCCTAGCTGCCCGAGTCCACGTGGACGTACTCGGTGGGAAGGACCGGCTCCCCCGCGACAGTTGCGTCGCCGACAGCGGCAGCCCCGCCCGCGCCGCCGTGTGCCGCTCGCGGACCACGTCCAGCGGCTCCCGGGCGATCACCTCACCGCCCGAGACCAGCGGCACCAGCAGCTCCCGCCCGGCCAGCTCCGGAGGCAGCGCCCCGGTGCCGATCACCTCCGCCTCGGCGACGCCGTACTCGTCCGGTCGCCGGGCGGCCCACTTGCGGCCGCCGATGGAGGTCTTCCCGCCGGTGGAACGTTTCGCCACCGGCACCAGCGGCGCCTTCGGGTCGGCGGACTCGGCGCGGGCGACCAGCTTGTACACCATGGACGCGGTCGGGTGCCCCGAGCCGGTCACGAGCTGGGTGCCGACCCCGTACGCGTCCACGGGCGCCGCCGCCAGCGAGGCGATGGCGTACTCGTCCAGGTCCGAGGTCACGATGATCTTCGTACCGGTGGCGCCCAGGGCGTCCAGCTGCTGCCGCACCCGGTGCGCCACCAGCAGCAGGTCCCCGGAGTCGATCCGTACGGCGCCCAGCTCCGGCCCCGCGATCTCCACGGCCGTACGGACCGCCTCGGCCACGTCATAGGTGTCCACCAGCAGCGTCGTACCGCCGCCGAGGGAGTCCACCTGGGCCCGGAAGGCGTCCCGCTCGCTGTCGTGGAGCAGGGTGAAGGCGTGCGCGGAGGTGCCCACGGTGGGGATGTTGTAGCGGAAGCCGGCCGCGAGGTCGGAGGTGGAGGTGAAGCCGCCCACGTACGCGGCCCGCGAGGCGGCCACCGCGGCCAGCTCGTGGGTGCGCCGGGCGCCCATCTCGATCAGCGGCCGGTCACCGGCGGCCGACGACATCCGGGAGGCCGCCGCGGCGATCGCCGAGTCGTGGTTGAGGATCGACAGGATCACCGTCTCCAGCAGCACGCACTCCGCGAAGCTGCCCTCGACCCGCATGATCGGCGAGCCCGGGAAGTACACCTCGCCCTCCGGGTAGCCCCAGATGTCACCGGAGAAGCGGTAGCCGGACAGCCAGTCCAGCGTCTCCTCGTCGACGATGTCGTTCTGGCGCAGGAACCGGATCATGCCCGGGTCGAAGCGGAAGTTCTCCACCGCGTCCAGCACCCGCCCGGTGCCGGCCACCACGCCGTAGCGGCGGCCGTCCGGCAGCCGCCGGGTGAAGACCTCGAACACGCTGCGCCGTCCGGCCGTACCGGCCTTCAGCGCGGCGCGCAGCATCGTCAGCTCGTACTGGTCGGTGAAGAGCGCCGTCGACGGAACATCCACCGGCAGCCCCAGGTCCGCTACGTCCACCGAACTCTCCTCGTCGTGACTCGCCGGGCGCCCCGGGCAGGCCGGGGGTCCGGGGTGGTCCCCGGTGTGTGCAGCATGTACCGGATGCTACCCCCATCTCGTCAGTTTGACGATTTCAGTTCGGGGGCCGGAACAGCGGGCCGGTTTGTGCGTCCACCCCTGCGGTGGCAGCATGGGGCGTGTGACGTCACCCGCACCCTGGAGATCGAACGCACCGAGTCGGCGGAGGAGGTCTTCGCCGTCCCCGAGCCCGACGTCCCATGGGTCACGATCGTGCACAACGACCCGGTCAACCTCATGAGCTATGTGACGTACGTCTTCCAGTCGTACTTCGGCTATCCCAAGGACAAGGCCACCAAGCTCATGCTGGACGTCCACCACAAGGGCCGGGCGGTCGTCTCCAGCGGCACCCGCGAGGAGATGGAACGCGACGTCCAGGCCATGCACGGCTACGGACTGTGGGCCACCCTCCAGCACGACCGCAAGTGACCGATCCGGACATGACCGAACCGGACATGACCCGCCCCCGCCCGCAGGACCGGAAGCAGCGAATCGCCGCCATGCCAGGACACTTCGAACCGCTCCCCGGCGGCGGCGCGGCCGTCGCCCTCGACGACGTCGAGATCTCCATCATCCGGTCCCTCGCCGTGCAGTTGCTGGAGCTCATCGGCCCCGGCCCCGCCGAGGACGCCTCCGGCGACCCGCTCGCCGAACTCTTCGCCGAGGGCCCGAGCGAACCCCTCCGACCCCGTGCTGCGCCGACTCTTCCCGGACGCCTACCGCGACCCCGAGGGCACCCCGGGGTCCGCGAAGGCCGAGGAGCAGAAGGCGCACTCCGCCGAGTTCCGCCGCTACACCGAGAACGACCTGCGGGCCGGCAAGCGCGACAACGCCCTCGCGGTGATCCGCTCCCTGGACGCGCTCAGCCCGGCCGGCGAGGACGGCGCGGTGCTGGAACTCCCGCCGGACGCGTCCCGGCAGTGGCTCGGCGCCCTCAACGACCTGCGCCTCGCCATCGGCTCCCGTCTGGAGATCGGCGACGAGGACGACAGCGACCTCCTCTTCCACCTCCCCGACGAGGACCCGCGCAAGCCGATGGTGATGGCCTACCTGTGGCTCGGCGGTCTCCAGGAGACCCTCGTCGGCACCCTTCTGCCCTAGCAGGCCCTGCCCCTGCCCGGCGCATGCCCGCGGCGTCGCGGCGCTCATGTGCCGGACGGCCCTGACCCCGTCCGGGTGACCACCATGCCGTGAGTCGGCGCGGGATGTCCGGAAAAGTGTGCTGACGTGTTCGCTCAGAGGACACTCAAATCCGGATAACGAATCCGTCAAAGAGCCCGCCATCTATGGGCTCTTCAGGTCTCTTTGTCTGCTTCTTCCTGTGAAGCACGCCACAGACCGACCCTGTGATCAGTATTGCGGCCGTGATAAATCTTCACGATCGCCCGGCGGACACCACCCGAATGTTCCGCCGGGTGCGCCACCGAGCCGGTGACCGCCGGCCAGGCACGGGCGGACTCCCAGAGCCCGCCCAGCTCCATCAGTCCGGGGGATCGAGACCCGACCAGGGGCCGACAGCGGCCCGGGTCGGCATGGAGAAAGGCGCATCACACATGGCCTCACCGCAGGTCGACACGGAGTCGGTACCCGAAGAGGGTACGAGCGCGGCCTCAACAGCCGCCAGGTCCAGATGATCGCGATCGGCGGCGCCATCGGCGTCGGCCTCTTCCTGGGAGCCGGCGCGAACATCGCCAAAGCGGGCCCCAGCCTGATCGTCATGTACGCCCTCGCCGGCGTCATCATCTTCTTCATCATGCGGGCCCTCGGCGAGCTGCTGCTCTACCGTCCGGTCTCGGGCTCGTTCGCCGAGTACTCGCGCGAATTCCTCGGCCCGTTCTTCGGCTACTTCACCGGCTGGACGTACTGGCTGATGTGGGTGGTCACCGGCATGGCCGAGCTGACCGCCGCCGCCATCTACATCAACTACTGGTTCCCGGCCATCCCGCAGTGGACATCGGCCCTGGTCTTCCTGGTCATCCTGTTCGGCGCCAACCTGATCTCGGTGAAGCTGTTCGGCGAGATCGAGTTCTGGTTCTCGATGGTCAAGGTCACCGCGATCATCGGCATGATCGTGATCGGCCTCGGCGTGCTCACCCTCGGCTTCAGCCAGGCCGGTGACACCGCCGCCGTCTCCAACCTCTGGGCCTTCGACGGCTTCTTCCCCAAGGGCATCGGCTCGTCCCTGATGACCCTCCAGGGCGTCATGTTCGCCTACCTCGCCGTCGAACTAGTCGGCGTCACCGCGGGCGAGTCCGAGAACCCCGAGAAGACCTTGCCCAAGGCGATCAACACCCTGCCCTGGCGCATCGCCCTCTTCTACGTCGGCGCCCTCACCGTCATCCTGTGCGTCGTCAAGTGGACCGAGTTCTCCGCCGACGCCAGCCCCTTCGTGAAGGCGTTCGCGGTCATCGGCATCCCGGCCGGCGCCGGCATCGTCAACTTCGTCGTCCTGACCGCCGCCCTGTCGTCCTGCAACTCCGGCATGTACTCCACCGGCCGTATGCTGCGCAACCTCGCCGACAACGGGGAGGCCCCGCAGGTCTTCCGGAAGCTGTCCTCCACCAAGACCCCGGCGCTCGGCATCGCCACCTCCGTGGTCTTCATGGGCATCGGCGTCGTCCTGAACTACGTCGTTCCCGAGAAGGCCTTCGGCTACGTCACCTCCGTCGCCACCGCGGCCGGCATCTGGACCTGGCTGATGATCCTGATCAGCCACGTCCTCTACCGCCGCAAGGTCGTCGCGGGCCGGCTGCCCGCCTCCTCCTTCCCGGCACCCGGCGGCTCCGTCTGCTCCTACATCGCCATCGCGTTCCTGGTCTTCGTCCTCGGCCTGATCGTGATCGACGAGAACGCCAGGATCTGCCTGTACGTGATGGCCGGCTGGGCCGCGGCCCTCGGGGCCGGCTGGGCCGTCCTCAAGACCCGCAATCCGCAGGTCACCCGCCGCGGCGAAGGCGATCTCGAGAAGGTGGGCTGACCTTTCGCCAAGAGGGCGGCGGGAGCGCGTGCGGATCGGTCGTGACGGGTCGCGCCCACGCGGCGGAGCCGAAGGACCGGCACCGTCCCGCGCCCCTTCACGGACGTCCAGCGGCAGGGAGCCTCGTGGCGCCCCTGCCGCTGCCGCTCAGGACGTCCGGCATACGGGCCGTTCCGTACCACCCTCGGTACGGAACGGCCCGATGCTTATCCTGGGCCCCATGCTGACCATCACCCAGGCCCTGTACGACCAGATCGTCGCCCACGCCCGCGAGGACCACCCCGACGAGGCGTGCGGCGTGGTGGCGGGCCCGGTGGGCGCCGGCCGCCCCGAGCGCTTCATCCCCATGCTGAACGCGGCGCGCTCGCCCACCTTCTACGAGTTCGACTCCCAGGACCTGCTGAAGCTGTACCGGGAGATGGACGACCGCGACGAGGAACCCGTGGTCATCTACCACTCCCACACCGCCACCGAGGCCTACCCCTCCCGCACCGACGTCGCCTACGCGGGCGAGCCCGGCGCCCACTACGTCCTGGTCTCCACCGCCGACACCGACGGCGCCGGAGAGTTCCAGTTCCGCTCGTTCCGCATCGTCGAGGGCGAGATCACCGAGGAGGAGGTCAAGATCGTAGAGGCGTACTGAAACGGCCGGCAGGCACCCTGATCTCGTATCGCGGAAGAAAGGTGTCCGAAGCGTGAGATCACACTCCGGGGACCCGTCCGGGAATCGATACGATGACCCCATGGTTCTCCACGACGTGAGCGAAACGACGCCGGGCGCACTGCTCGTGGCGCGGCTGCACGTCGACCTGTGCAGGCTGAACAGCGCCATCTGTTGATCTTCCGCTGCCGCCGCGGGCCGTGAGCCGCGGCGAACTGCCGCGCGCCCCCGCGCGCCCCGACGACCCCACGACAGACACTTCCGACAGGAGCCCTCAGCCATGGCCATCGAGGTCCGCATCCCGACCATCCTCCGCCAGTACACCGACGGTCAGAAGGTGGTGGACGGCACCGGGAACACCGTCGCCGAGCTCTTCACCGACCTCGAGACCCGGCACACGGGCATCCAGGCCCGCCTCATCGACGACGCGAACGGCGAGCAGCTGCGCCGCTTCGTCAACGTCTACCTCAACGACGAGGACGTCCGCTTCCTCGACGGCATCAACACCAAGCTGACCGACGGCGACAGTGTCACGATCCTGCCGGCCGTGGCCGGCGGCATGGCCTGATAGCCGATGCGTTACGACTCCCCGCTGGCCGCGGTGGGCAACACCCTCTGGTGCGCCTGCCGCGGCTGTCGCCGTCCGCCGACGTCCGGATCTGGGCGAAACTGGAGGACCGCAACCCCACCGGCTCCATCAAGGACCGCCCCGCCCTGTTCATGATCGAGCAGGCGGAGAAGGACGGCCGCCTCACCCCGGCTGCACCATCCTCGAGCCCACCAGCGGCAACACCGGCATCTCCCTGGCCATGGCCGCCAAGCTCAAGGGCTACCGCATGGTCTGCGTGATGCCCGAGAACACCTCGCAGGAACGCCGGGACCTGCTCCGCATGTGGGGCGCCGAGATCATCCCTCCCCGGCCGCCGGCGGCTCCAACACCGCCGTACGCGTCGCCAAGGAACTCTCCGCCGAGCACCCCGACTGGGTCATGCTCTACCAGTACGGCAACCCGGACAACGCCGGCGCCCACTACGCGACCACCGGCCCCGAGATCCTCGCCGACCTGCCGTCCATCACCCACTTCGTGGCCGGCCTCGGCACCACCGGCACCCTCATGGGCGTCGGCCGCTATCTGCGCGAGAACAAGCCCGACGTCAGGATCGTCGCCGCCGAACCGCGCTACGACGACCTCGTCTACGGCCTGCGCAACCTCGACGAGGGCTTCGTCCCCGAGCTGTACGACGCCTCCGTCCTCACCACCCGCTTCTCCGTCGGCTCCGCCGACGCCGTCACCCGCACCCGCGAACTCCTCCAGCAGGAGGAATCTTCGCCGGCGTCTCCACCGGCGCCGCCCTGCACGCGGCGATCGGCGTCGCCAACAAGGCACTCAAGGCGGGCGAGAGCGCCGACGTCGTCTTCGTCGTCGCCGACGGCGGCTGGAAGTACCTCTCGACCGGCGTCTACACCGCCGCCACCACCGAAGAGGCCATCGACACCCTTCAGGGCCAGCTCTGGGCGTGACGCCACACGTGTGAACAAGGGGCCGGAGCCCGCCTCCGGCCCCTTTCGCATGCCCCGCGCGGGATCACTCCCGGGGACCGTCGCCCTTCCCCGGCCCGCGCCGCCGCCGGGGCCGGTGCCCCCGGCCCCACCCGTCGACGAGCGACGTGACGAACCCGAGCAGTACCACCGCGGCGAGCGCGAGCCACCAGGCCGTGTCCATGCCCCGACCGTACCGGCGCACACCACCGCCGCGCGCCCCTTCCCGCCCCCGCGTGCGCCCTATCCAGCCGAACCGGTGACAGCACAGGTGAGTTCGCCCACAACAGCCCCTGGCGGAGGAGCGACCACAGGTTTCGCGCCTTACGCTCGACAAACCGCACGACCCCCGTCCTCCCCCACCCGCCAGCGGAGGTTTCTGCTTCATGAAGCTCACCGTCGTCGGCTGCTCGGGGTCGTTCCCGTCCGCGGAATCGGCCTGCTCGAGCTACCTCGTCGAGGCCGACGGCTTCCTGCTGCTTCTCGACATGGGCAACGGCGCCCTCGGCGAGCTGCAGCGCCACTGCGGTCTCTACGACCTCGACGCGATCTTCCTCAGCCATCTGCACGCCGACCACTGCATCGACATGTGCGCCTACTTCGTGGCGCGTTACTACCGGCACGAAGGCGGCCGCTGCGCCCCCCTGCCGGTCTACGGTCCCGAGGGCACCGAGCACCGGCTGACCACCGCCTACGCCGACACGCCCACGGCCTCCTCCATGAGCGAGGTCTTCGACTTCCACACCGTCAAGCCGTCCACGTTCGAGATCGGCCCGTTCCTCGTCCACACCGAGCGCGTCGCGCACCCGGTCGAGGCGTACGGCATCCGTATCGAGCACGGTGGAAAGACGCTGACGTACTCCGGTGACACCGGAGTGAGCCCCGCGCTCGACAGCCTCGCCCGCGACGCCGACCTCTTCCTGTGCGAGGCCGCGTTCACGCACGGCAAGGAGAACATCCCCGACCTGCACCTCAACGGCCGCGAGGCGGGTGAGACGGCGGCCCGGGCGGGCGCCCGCCGCCTGATCCTCACCCACATCCCCCCGTGGACCGACCCGCAGATCAACCTCACCGACGCCCGCGCGGTGTACGGCGGCCCGGTGGGGCTGGCGGCGCCGGGAGCGACGTACGTGATCTGACCGGACGCGAAGGGAGGGCCCCGGAACCGAGTTCGGTTCCGGGGCCCTCCCTGGTACAGGGACCGCTCACGCCTTCGTGGCGTCCTCGAGCTCCTCCTCGGGCTCACGGCCCGGAGTCGGCAGGTTGAACTTGACGATGGCGAAGCGGAAGACCACGTAGTAGATCGCCGCGAACACCAGACCGATCGGGATGATCAGCCATGGCTTGGTCGCCAGGTTCCAGTTGAGCCCGTAGTCGATCGCGCCCGCGGAGAAGGTGAAGCCGGCGTGGACACCGAACGCCCAGGTGATCGCCATCGACACGGCCGTGAGCACCGCGTGGATCACGTACAGCAGCGGGGCGATGAACATGAACGAGAACTCGATCGGCTCGGTCACACCGGTCACGAAGGAGGTCAGCGCGAGGAGACCATCATGCCCATCACGGCCTTGCGGCGCTCGGGGCGGGCGGCGTGCGCGATGGCGATCGCGGCGGCCGGGAGACCGAACATCATGATCGGGAAGAAGCCCGACATGAACAGACCGGCGTCCGGGTCACCGGCGAAGAAGCGGTTCAGGTCACCGTGGACGACCTCGCCCGCCGCGTTGGTGAAGTCACCGATCTGGAACCAGGAGACGGTGTTCACGAACTGGTGCATGCCGATCGGGATCAGCGCGCGGTTGATCAGACCGAACAGACCGGCACCCGCGGCGCCCAGACCGGTGATCCACTCACCGGCGTCGGAGATGACCCCACCGATCGGCTCCCAGACCAGGCCGAAGAAGACGCCCACGAGGGTGCCGACGAAGGCCATGATGATCGGCACGAGCCGGCGGCCGTTGAAGAAGCCCAGCCAGTCCACGAGCTTCTTGCGGTGGTACCGCTGCCACAGCACCGCCGCGAGCAGACCCATCAGGATGCCGCCGAGGACACCGGGGTTGTTGTACGTCGCGGCTATGTCCGCGCCGTCCTGCACCTTGGCCTCGGTGACCGGGAACGCCTTCAGGACGTTGCTGTAGACCAGGAAGCCGACGAGGGCGGCGAGGGCGGTGGAGCCGTCGGCCTTCTTGGCGAAGCCGATCGCGACACCGATGCAGAACAGCATCGGCAGGTTGTCGAAGATCGCACCGCCGGCGGTGGCGAACACGGCCGCGACCTTGTCCCAGCCCAGGCCGTCGGCGCCGAACACGTCCGGCTGGCCCAGCCGGAGCAGGATGCCCGCCGCCGGCAGGACGGCGATCGGGAGCTGAAGGCTGCGGCCGACCTTCTGCAGGCCCTGGATCAGGCCGGATCCCCGCTTCTTCGCGGGGGCCGCCGAGGCGGTGGCGGTGCTCATACTTCCTCCATCGGTGGTGGTCTACACCACTAGTGGTGTAGACCTGTTGTAGCACGATGAAGGCCGCATAAGGAACCCACCATTCCTGTTACCGCCGGCTACGCACGGTGGCCGCCCGCACCGCGGGCCGGAGTCTGTGCGAAGGCACAGCGAAAAGCCCCGGACCACCAGGTCCGAGGGCTCCCCAAGCCGCCTCCAGCCTACGAGATCAGCCCTTCGCCGCGTCCTCGACCTCGTCCTCCGGCTCCCGCCCCGGAGTCCTCAGGTCGAACCGCGTGATCGCGAACCGGAAGATCGCGTAGTACACCGCCGCGAAGCACAGCCCGATCGGGATGACCGCCCACGGCCGTGTCGCCAGATTCCAGTTGATGACGTAGTCGATCAGCCCCGCCGAGAAGCTGAACCCGTCGTGCACCCCAGCCCCCACGTCACCGCCATCGACACACCCGTCAGCACCGCGTGCACCACGTACAGCAACGGCGCGACGAACAGGAACGAGTACTCGATCGGCTCCGTGATCCCCGTGACGAACGACGTCAGCGCCACCGACAGCATCAGCCCCCGACCTCCTTGCGCCGACGCGGCTTCGCGCAGTGCGTGATCGCCAGCGCCGCCGCCGGCAGCGCGAACATCATGATCGGGAAGAACCCCGACGTGAACTGCCCCGCGTCCGGATCACCCGCCAGGAACATGTTGATGTCCCCGTGCACCACCGTGCCGTCCGGCCGCGTGTACGAACCGAACTGGAACCAGACGGGCACGTTCAGGAACTGATGCAGCCCCACCACCAGCAGCGCCCGGTTCGCCAGACCGAACACACCCGCGCCCCACGCGTCCAGCCCGTCCATCCAGTCACTGAAACTCTCCAGCGCGTCACCGATCGGCGGCCACACCCACAGACACAGCGCCGCGAACACGATCGCCGCGAACGCCATGATGATCGGCACCAGACGCCGACCGTTGAAGAAACCGAGCCAGTCCACCAGCCTCGTACGGTGGAACCGCTGCCAGAAGTAGGCCGCCATCAGCCCGATGACGATGCCGCCGAAGACCCCCGGATTCTGGAACGTGAACGCCGTCACCGTCCCGTCGGACACCTGGCAGCCCACCATCGGCACCGCCTTCGACCCCTCCGGGCAGTCCTCCGGGAACTGGCGCAGCACGTTGTAGTAGACGAGGAACCCCGCCACCGCCGCGAGCGCCGTCGACCCGTCCGACTTCTTCGCCATCCCGATGGCCACACCCACACAGAACAGCAGCGGCAACCCCAGCGAACCGTCCAGCAGCGCCCCGCCCGCGCCCACCATCACCCTGGAGACGTCCGTCCAGCCCAGACCCTCGTCCCCGAACACGTCCGGCTGCCCCAGCCGGTTCAGGATGCCCGCCGCCGGCAGCACCGCGATCGGCAGCTGCAGACTCCGGCCCATCTTCTGCAAACCCTGGAACAAACGGTTCCAGCTCTCCCGCGAGGGAGAGACCGCACCTCCGGCGCCGGAACTCTCGGCACTCATCCCGACCCCCTCGATCCACGGCGGCGACGACGGGTTTGGCGGCAGTCCACCCGGTGGTGTAGACCAGTGAGGCAGGACGGTACCGCTGTCGTGACGCCATCATCCGGCACCCACGACAGGACCGCTCGCAAAGATGGGCCAACTGTGGGTTACTGCGACAAAGCGGTTCGGATCAGGGAGAACGAACATGGCCACCAAGGCTGAGAAGATCGTTGCCGGGCTCGGCGGCATCGACAACATCGAAGAGGTCGAAGGCTGCATCACCCGCCTCCGCACCGAAGTCGTGGACCCCTCCAAGGTCGACGAAGCCGCCCTCAAGGCCGCCGGCGCCCACGGCGTCGTCAAGATGGGCACCGCCATCCAGGTCGTCATCGGCACCGACGCCGACCCTGTCGCGGCCGAGATCGAGGACATGATGTAAGCACCCCGCTTACACCTTCGGGGCCCCGTCCAGCCATCCGGAAGGGGCCCCCACCCTTGTGCGGCTAGGCTCAGCGCCATGTCTCGAATCGACGGCCGCACCCCGAACAACTCCGCCCGGTCACCATCGAACGCGGCTGGAGCAAGCACGCCGAAGGCTCCGTCCTCGTCTCCTTCGGCGACACCAAGGTCCTCTGCACCGCCTCCGTCACCGAAGGCGTCCCCGCTGGCGCAAGGGCAGCGGCGAGGGCTGGGTCACCGCCGAATACGCGATGCTGCCCCGCGCCACCAACACCCGCGGCGACCGCGAATCCGTCCGCGGCCGCATCGGCGGCCGCACCCACGAGATCAGCCGGCTCATCGGCCGCTCGCTGCGCGCCGTCATCGACTACAAGGCCCTCGGCGAGAACACCGTCGTCCTCGACTGCGACGTCCTCCAGGCCGACGGCGGCACCCGCACCGCCGCCATCACCGGCTCCTACGTCGCCCTCGCCGACGCCCTCCACTGGGCCCAGGGCAAGAAGCTCGTCCGCGCCGGCCGCCAGCCCCTCACCGGCACCGTCAGCGCCGTGTCCGTCGGCATCGTCGGCGGCGTCCCCTCCTCGACCTCTGCTACGAGGAGGACGTCAAGGCCGACACCGACATGAACGTCGTCTGCACCGGCGACGGCCGCTTCGTCGAGGTCCAGGGCACCGCGGAGGCCGAGCCCTTCGCCCGCGACGAGCTCAACGCCCTCCTCGACCTCGCCGTCACCGGCTGCGCCGAACTCACGGCGGTCCAGCGTGCCGCGCTTGAAACGGTCCTCGAAAGGTAAAAGAAACACCAAGGCACCCGGCCGGCGCGGGCAACCGCGCCGGCCACCGCCGCGTCTCAAGGGGTACGGACGCACGGATCGACCACCGGGCGCCCGGCCGACGACCAGGGCCCCACCGGCCCTACAAGGGAGGGACCCATCCATGGCCGCGAGCCGCCGACGCCGCACCGCAGCCGTCGCCGCCACCCTGGCGGCGGTCGCGCTGACCGCCGGACTCACCACCGGCTGCGCCGCCGTCGACAAGGCACTGGACTGCGTCCAGACCGCCGACGCCATCGCCGACAGCGTCACCGACATGCAGCAGGCCGTCGAGAACGCCGGCGACGACGTCACCCAACTCGAGGAATCCTCACCTCCATAGACAAGGACCTCGGCGACATCGGCGACAAGACCGACAACGCCGACGTCGGCAAGGCCGTCGACGACCTCCAGAAGGCCGTCGAGAACGTCCGCACCTCCATCCGCAACGGCGACGAGACCCCCGACATCAGTCCCGTCACCGACGCGGCCGGCGAACTCACCAAGGTCTGCACACCGTAGGAGCCGTGCATGGGCCCAGGGATACTTGGGCCCATGACCCGCCTCATCCTCGCCACCCGCAACACCGGCAAGATCACCGAACTCCGGTCGATCCTCACCGACGCGGGCCTGCCCCATGAACTCGTGGGCGCCGACGCCTATCCCGACATCCCCGACGTCAGGGAAACCGGCGTCACCTTCGCCGAGAACGCCCTCCTCAAGGCCCACGCCCTCGCCCGGGCCACCGGCCTCCCCGCGGTCGCCGACGACTCCGGCCTCTGCGTCGACGTCCTGAACGGCGCCCCCGGCATCTTCTCCGCCCGCTGGTCCGGCAGCCACGGCGACGACCAGGCCAACCTGGACCTGCTCCTGGCCCAGCTCGCGGACATCGAGCCCCCGCACCGGGCGGCCCACTTCGCCTGCGCGGCGGCCCTGGCCCTCCCGGACGGCACGGAACGCGTGGTCGAAGGCCGGCTGAACGGCACCCTCCGCCACACCCCGCCGGCACGGGAGGCTTCGGCTACGACCCGATCCTCCAGCCGGAGGGCGAGTCGAGGACGTGCGCGGAGCTCACGGCCGCCGAGAAGAACGCGATCAGCCACCGGGGCAAGGCGTTCCGCGCCCTGGTCCCGGTGGTACGGGATCTGCTGGGTTAAGGAAAGGGCCTACCTCTGTCGAGGCAGGCCCCCTTCGCCTGTGCGCCCGGTCGGATTCGAACCGACAGACACGACCGCCTAAAGATCGCCGCTCAGCCATTGGCGTACGGGCGCCGGCACGGATCCACCTTACTGGGCGGAAGTGTGCCGTCGCTTCCTTCCTCGGCACCAGGTGTCTGTGGAGGCATGGCAATTGGGGCAAAGCAGTCGCAGATTCTCCTGTCGGTCGTCTCTCCAGTCCCCGTTGACGTGATCGATCTCCAGGGTCATCGGCCTGCCGAGCCACTCCGGTGCGACTCCGCACCTGGCGCACTCCTCGGGGACACCGGCATCACGAAGCGCGCGGCGCAGCAGGGTGGTCTTTGTCCGGCGCGGGCCGTCGTGCCGAATCAGGATGTCCTCAGCACGCTTGGCTGTCGGACTTGTTCTGCCGCGCTGGTGTGCCTGCCCGAGGAAGTGAGACGTGTCGATGCCGTTTTCCGCCACCCACTGATGAAACAGCGTGCGTAGTCGGCCGTTGCCGGGCCTGCCCAGGGCTTCCAGGGCGCCTGCGATGGAGATGGCTTCCGCGACCGCACTCCGCAGCTCATCAGCGGTTGGTCTCAGGGAGGAGAGCGCGCCTCGCCGGCGGCGTGGGAAATGTGAGATGTCGATGCCGAAATGCTCGAAACGCTTGTACAGGTGCTGACGGAGGTTCCCGTAGGGCCGAGTGCCGAAGAAGGTGATGACCTGGTCGATGTTCGAACACCTGGCGGCTGCTTCGGCGAGCCGCTCGGGGTGTACCGCGTGCCGGCGGTCATGAGGCCCGTCCCTTGCCCCGGCCTCGGTAACCGTCCGTCATCGAGTGGCAGTTGGGGCAGAGCGTCCGAAGGTTCTCGATCCGGTTGTTTCGCCAGTTGCCATCGATGTGGCCCACCTCGAGCGGCAGTGGTTCCCCGAGCCATACCGGCTCGATTCCGCAGAGTGCGCAGCGCTCCTCCATGCCGAGTTCTCGCATCACCCTTTTCAGGCGGCTGCCGGGGATACGCCTGGCGTGGTCCGAGGTGTCCTCGACGAGGATCTCCGCGGCGGTCCGGCGGCGCTGGTTGTGCCGCTGCCGCTCCGTACGGACCGCTGGTGTGAAGTGTGAGGTGTCGATGCCGTAAGCCTTGATCCGGCGGGAGATGTTCGTTCCAGCTCCTCTGATCCACCCCAACCGCACCAGCGCCTCCGTCAACGTCCGCGCTCCCCGGGCCGCCTCCTCGAGCCGCTCCCTGGTGTACACACTGGCCCCCATGGACCCCCTCCGTTTCCGGCCGCGCGTTCGTGGTTTCGTACGGAGTAACGAACCGAATATCGGACGGTCACGTACGAAAGCGGAACGGCCCGTACCGGAGTTCCGGTACGGGCCGTTCCGCGGGCGAGGCGGGGTCAGATGCCCAGATCCTTGATGATCTTGGCCACGTGGCCCGTGGCCCGGACGTTGTAGAGGGCGTGCTCGACCTTGCCCTGCTCGTCGACCACGATCGTGGAGCGGATGACGCCCAGGTAGGTCTTGCCGTAGTTCTTCTTCTCGCCGTAGGCGGCGTAGGCGTCCAGGACCGTCTTCTCCGGGTCGGCGAGGAGGGTGACCTTCAGGGACTCCGCCTCGCGGAACTTGGCGAGCTTCTCCGGCTTGTCGGGGCTGATGCCGATGACGTCGTAGCCGGCGCCGGCCAGCAGATCGAGGTTGTCCGTGAAGTCGCAGGCCTGCTTGGTGCAGCCGGGGGTGAGGGCGGCCGGGTAGAAGTAGACGATGACCTTGCGGCCCTTGTGGTCGGCCAGGGACACCTCGTTGCCGTCGGCGTCGGGCAGGGTGAAGGCGGGGGCCTCGTCCCCGGGCTGGAGGCGTTCACTCATCGGTCGGGTCTCCTCGTGCGTGGATCGGGTGCCGGGATCGAGGGTAACCGGGGGTCCTGACAGTGCGTGGCGGCGCGAAGCTGACAGACTGTCCGGCACAGGTACACAGGTATCAGCGGATATCGGAGGCGGCACGGTGGCGGACACGGCGGACACCAGAACCCCGGCGCAGATCGAGGCGGACATCAGGCGCCGTCGTGCGGTGCTGGCCGAGACCCTGGACGAGATCGGTGTGCGGGTGCATCCGAAGACGATCGTGGGGGACGCCAGGGCCCGCGTGGTGTCGAACGTCGATCACACGCTGGGCCGGGCGTACGTCCGGGTCAACGGTGTGGTGAGCGATGTGAAGGCACGGTTCGTGGACCCGGACGGCGCGCCGCGGCTGGAGCGGGTCGTCCCGGTGGCGGTGCTGGCGGTGGGTGTCGTGGGGCTGCTGGCCCTGGGGACCCGTCGGCGCAGGCGTTGACCCCGGCGGGGTGCGGCCGGCCCGGAGGCAGGTAGGTTTCAGGACGTGAGCGCCAAGAGACTCGAGCACGGTTCCCAGGACGACAAGCTGCCCATCCGGATGCTGCACGATCGCGTACTCGTGCGGCAGGACGCGGGTGAGGGCGAGCGGCGTTCCGGGGGCGGCATCCTGATTCCCGCGACGGCGGCGGTGGGCCGTCGGCTGGCCTGGGCCGAGGTGGTCGCGGTGGGGCAGAACGTCCGGACCGTGGAGCCCGGTGACCGGGTGCTGTACGACCCCGAGGACCGGGCGGAGGTCGAGGTGCGGGGTACGGCGTATGTGCTGATGCGGGAGCGTGATCTGCACGCGGTGGCCGCGGACCGTTTCGAGGGTTCCGAGGATTCGACGGGTTTGTACCTGTAGTTCAATGGCTCGGAAGGGCTGGTGACCATGGTCACCAGCCCTTTTCGCATTGCAGGGCCTAGGCTGGGGGACCCGTGAGGGCCCCGACGAGACGCGCCGTACCGGGGTGAAGGCAAAGACGACGCACCCCGTTTCCGTAGGTGTCCCGGAGGTGTCTGTCATGGCGTGGGTTCTGCTGGTGATCGCCGGTCTGCTCGAGGTCGGCTGGTCGGTGGGGATGAAGTACACCGACGGTTTCACCCGGCTGGTGCCGAGTGTGCTGACGGGCGCCGGCATCGTGGCGAGCATGCTGCTGCTGTCGTACGCGGCTCGTACGCTGCCGATCAGTACGGCGTACGGCGTGTGGGTGGGGATCGGCGCGGCCGGGGCGGCGGTGCTGGGCATGTGGGTGCTGGGTGAGCCGGTGACCGCGGCGCGGATCTTCTTCATCTGTCTGCTGCTGGTGGCGGTGGTCGGGCTGAAGGCGACGTCCGGGCACTGAGCGCCGAACGTCCGGTGGCCGGTCAGTCGTCCCAGCGGGTGCCCTGGGTGAGTGCGCCGGTGAGGCCGTCGGAGACGGGGTTCTCGTCTCCGTTGGCGCCGCCTTCGCCGGTCTCGCCGGTGGTCGTGCCGCCGTCGTCGGTCTGCCTCCGGGGCGACTCCGGCTCGTTCTGGCCGTCGCTCACCTCCTCGTCCGTCCCCGTCCCCGTCCCCGTTCCCGTCCCGGTGTCCGTCCCGTCCGGCGCCTCGCTGCCGCCGTCGCCGCTGTCGTCGGGCTCGCCGGAGGAGGACGGGCTGTTGCTGGAGTCGCTGGGCGGCGGCTGGGTCTTCCAGGCGCCGGGCTGGAGCCGCAGGCTGAAGGGCGTGACCGGTACGCCGTCGAGGGCTTCGCGGGTGTACTGGCCCCAGATCTCGGCGGGGCGCCGCCACCGTTGATCCGGGGAGACCCATGGCGCCGTAGAGGGGTTCGTGGCCGGCGGTGACGGGGTCCTGGCCCATGACGGCGACGACGGTGGCGAGGTCGGGGTGTAGCCGGCGAACCAGGCGGCGGTGTCCTCCTCGGCGGTGCCGGTCTTGCCGGCGGCGGGGCGGCCGGCGGTCTGGGCGGCGGTGGCGGTGCCGTTCTCGACGACGCCGCGCAGGACGGAGGTGGTGGTGTCGGCGGCCTGGCGGCTGACGGCCTGGCGGGTGTGCCGTTCGGGCAGTTCGACGGCCTTGCCGTTCCGGGTGATCTTCTCGATCATCGTGTAGTCGCCGTGCTTGCCGTGGTTGGCGAGGGTGGCGTAGGCCTCGGCCATGTCGAGGACGCTGGCGGTGGCCACGCCGAGGGCGATGGAGGGTCCGGCGTCGTCGAGGCTGGGGTGTCCTTGGACAGGCCCAGGGCGACGGCGGTCTCGCGGACGGTGTCGGGGCCGACGTCGGTGGCCATCTGCGCGTAGACGGCGTTGACGGACTTGTCGGTGGCCTCGCGGACGGTGATGTCGCCGTAGTCGCGGTGGTCCTCGTTCTCGGGGGCGTAGCGGGCGCCGGGCCAGCCCTGGACGGGGCGTTCGCTGTTGCCGTCGTAGATGGTGTTGGGGGTGATGGGGCGGCCGTCCTGGGTGCGGGAGCCGCTGTCGACGGCGGCGGCGAAGACGAACGGCTTGAAGCTGGAGCCGACCTGGAAGTCCCGGCGGGTGGCGTTGGGGGTGTACTGCTTGACGTAGTCGATGCCGTTGTACATGGCGACGACCTTGCCGGTCTTGACGTCGACGGAGGCGCCGCCGGCGCGGACGTAGGTGTCGGCCTCGCGGTTCTCCTGGTCGAGGCGGTCCATGAGGTTGTCGTTGACGGCGTCGACGAAGGCGTCCTGTTTGTCCTTCTGCAGGGTGGTGGTGATGCGGTAGCCGCCGGTGCCGAGGGCGGCCTCGTCGACGATGTCGTTCTGCACGAGGTGGTTCTTCACGATGTTGACGATGTAACCGCGCTGGCCGGAGAGGCTGGTGGAGATGGTGGTCTTCTGGGGCATGGGGAACTTCAGGCCGGCGCGTTCGGCGTCGCTGAGCCAGCCTTCGTCGACCATGCCGTCGAGGACGTAGTTCCAGCGGTGTTCGACGGTGTCGCGGTTCTCGGGGTGGGTGATGACGTCGTACTGGCTGGGGGCGTTGACGAGGGCGGCGAGGTAGGCGGCGCGGCCGGCGTCGAGTTCGGCGGCGTCGATGCCGTAGTAGGCGTGGGCGGCCGACTGGATGCCGTAGGCGCCGCGGCCGAAGAAGCTGGTGTTGAGGTAGCCCTCGAGGATCTGGTCCTTGGTCTGTTCGCGGTCGAGCTTGATGGAGATGAAGAACTCCTTCACCTTGCGGGTGACGGTCTGCTCCTGGCGGAGGTAGTAGTTCTTCACGTACTGCTGGGTGATGGTGGAGCCGGACTGGCGGCCCTTGCCGGTGGCGGTGTTCCAGGCGGCGCGGACCATGGCCTGGGGGTCGATGGCGGACTCGGTGTAGAAGTCCCGGTCCTCGGCGGCGAGGACGGCGTGCTGGGCGTCCTCGGAGATCTGGGAGAGGGTGACGTTCTCCCGGTTGACCTCGCCGTCGCGGGCGATGACGGTGCCGTCGGCGTAGAGGTAGACGTTGGCCTGCTGGGTGGCGAGGGCGTTGGCGGCGGGGATCTGTACGAGGTGGTAGCCGAGGAAGAAGCCGCCGACGACGACGGCTGCGGCGATGAGCAGGCCGCCGAGGGCCATGCGCCAGGTGGGGACGAGCCGGCGCCAGCCGGTGCGTCCGCGCTTCTTGGGGGCGCCGGCCGCCTGGGGGTCTCTCGGTGCCCAGCCCTTCTCCGGCTGCTGCGGCTGCGGCTCGTCGCTCATGTCGTGCACGGACTCCTGTTTCGCCTTGTTCGTTCCACTGCGCCGTAGTGTGTGCGGCTACGCCATGTTGTGTGCCTCTTATTCAAGACTGTCCCATCCGGTGGTGCGTGCCCGGTGGCGCCGCGCGTGGAGCGCGCACGCGGCTTGTCACGCGCATGGCCGCACCTCGCGTGCGTGGGCGTCGGCGGAAAAATGCGTGGCAGGGGGTGTCGCGGGCGGATTAGGCTCCTGCGCTTTGGCGCCGATGGCGGGAGGAGGGTGGGGGCGTGGGCTCGGCGCGGTTGTATCTGGCCGTCGCGGTGGGGGTTTCCGGCGGTACGCGTCGTATCGGGCGGCGACGGCGGCGGGGGTGTTCACCAACACGGTGTTCGGGCTGATCCTCGTGTACACGTATCTGGCGCTGTGGGACGAGCGGCCGGGTCTGGGCGGCTACGACCAGGCGCAGGCGGTGACGTATGTCTGGCTGGGCCAGTGTCTGTACGCCACGCTGGCGATCCAGGGCGGGGGTGCGGAGAAGGAGCTGATGGAGCGCATCCGCACGGGTGAGGTCGCCGTGGATCTGTACCGGCCGGTGGATCTTCAGCTGTGGTGGCTGGCGGGTGATGTGGGGCGGGCGGCGTTCCAGTTGCTGGGGCGCGGCGTGGTGCCGTTCCTGTTCGGTTCGCTGTTCTTCACGATGGCGCTGCCCGCCGGGGCCGCCGCGTGGGTGGCGTTCGCGGTGACGCTGGTGCTGGCCGCGGTGGTGAGTTTCGCGATCCGCTATCTCGCCGCCCTGTGTGTGTTCTGGCTGATGGACGGCATGGGGATCGGCCAGGTGCTGATGATCACGGGGGTGTTCTTCTCGGGCATGGTGCTGCCGCTGAACGTCTTCCCGGGCACGCTCGGCGAGGTGGTGCGGGTGCTGCCGTGGGCGGCGCAGATCCAGGTTCCGGCGGATGTGCTGATGGGGAGCGGGAGCCGCTGGGGGCGTTCGCGTTCCAGGCGGCGTGGGCGGTGGCCCTGCTGGCGGCGGGCCGGCTGCTTCAGTCGGTGGCGACGCGCAGGGTGGTGGTGCAGGGTGGCTGAGCGCGGTGTGCTCGTGGAGGGGCTGCGGGCGTACGGGCTGATCGCCGCCATGTGGGTGCGGTCCGGGATGACCTACCGCACGTCGTTCGTGTTCACGGTGATCGGGAACCTGCTGATGACGGGCCTGGACTTCGTGGGCATCCTGCTGATGTTCACGCAGGTCGACTCGCTGGGCGGCTGGTCGCTGCCGGAGATCGCGATGTTGTACGGGCTGTCGGTGACCTCGTTCGGCATCGCCGACATGCTGCTCGGCTCGATGGACGTACTGGGCGCGCGGATGCGGGACGGTTCGTTCGACGTCCTGCTGGTGCGTCCGGTGCCGGTGCTGGCGCAGGTCGGCGCGGACCGTTTCGCGGTGCGCCGGCTGGGCCGGATCGCCCAGGGCACGGTGGTGCTGGGCTGGGCGCTGTCCTCGGTGGACGTGGAGTGGACGGCGGCGAAGGTGCTGCTGGTGCCGGTGATGGTGCTCAGCGGTGCGGCGATCTTCTCTGCGGTGTTCGTGGCGGGCGCCGCGTTCCAGATCTACGCGCAGGACGCGGCCGAGGTGCAGAACGCGTTCACCTACGGCGGGACGACGCTGCTTCAGTATCCGCCGACGGTGTTCGGGAAGGATCTGGTGCGCGGGGCGACCTTCATGCTGCCGCTCGCGTTCGTCAACTGGGTGCCCGCCGCCCACATTCTGGACCGCCCGTACCCGATCGGCCTGCCCGGGTGGGCGGCCTTCGCGTCGCCGCTGGTGGCGGTGGGCTGCTGCGCGCTGGCGGGTCTGGCGTGGCGGACGGGACTCAGGTCGTACCGGAGCACGGGGAGTTAGCGGAAGATGGATGACGTTTTCATCGAACTCGACGGCGTGGAGAAGGTCTTCGACGTCCGCAGGAAGACCGGTTTCCTGAAACGGGAACGGCGGCGGGTGCGGGCGGTCGACTCGATCTCCTTCACGGTGGCGCGGGGCGAGATGGTCGGCTACATCGGCCCGAACGGTGCCGGGAAGTCGACGACGATCAAGATGCTGACCGGCATTCTCACGCCGAGCGGGGGCCGGCTGCGGGTCGCCGGGATCGACCCGTCCCGTGAGCGGAGGCGGCTGGCGCACCGGATCGGGGTGGTGTTCGGGCAGCGTACGACGCTGTGGTGGGACCTGCCGCTGATCGACTCGTACAAGCTGATGCACCGCATGTACCGCATCCCGGACGCCCGTTACCGGGAGAACCTGGCCCGGCTGACCGAACTCCTCGGTCTGGGCGACCTGTTGGACGTACCCGTCCGTCAGCTCTCCTCGGCCAGCGGATGCGCGGGGACATCGCGGCGGCACTGCTGCACGACCCCGAGGTGCTGTACCTGGACGAGCCGACGATCGGCCTGGACGTCGTCTCCAAGACCAGGGTGCGGGAGTTCCTGCGGCAGTTGAACGCCGAGCGGGCCACGACGGTCCTGCTGACCACGCACGATCTGCAGGACATCGAGCAGTTGTGCTCGCGGGTGATGGTCATCGACCACGGCCGTCTGGTGTACGACGGTGCCCTCGCCGGGCTGCGCGAGGCGGGGAGAGCGAGCGGACGCTGGTGGTGGACCTGGAGCGGGAACTCCCGCCGATCGAGGCGCCGCCGCCCGCGCGGGTGGTACGGGTGGAGGGGCCCCGGCAGTGGCTGGCGTTCCCGGCGTCGGCGTCGGCGTCGGAACTGGTGTCACGGATCGCGGCGGAGTACCCGCTGATGGACCTTTCGGTACGGGAACCGGACATCGAGGCGGTGATCGCGAAGATGCTCGCTTCCTTGGCGGGCACCCCGAACCCCGGAAGAGCGAGCGGGACGGCCCGTCACGTGACCCTCGTAGCCGTGTGGCGGAGATAACTCGTAGGCTGCTGTGTATGACCGAAGACGCAGCCGTTCCGGACCTTCGTGCCTCCGACGCCGACCGTGAACGGGTCGCCGAGATCCTGCGGGACGCCCTCGCGGAGGGCCGCCTCGACATGGAGGAGTTCGAGGAGCGACTGGACGCGACGTACCGGGCGCGCACCTACGGTGAACTGACGCCGATCACCCGCGACCTGCCGGACCACGCCACGGCCGTACCGGCGGTGTCGCTCACGAAACAGCCGCAGCGGAGCGGCGGTTGGGCGAGCCGGATCGTCGGCGCCGACGACTCCGGCACCTCATCGTGGGCGGTGGCGGTGATGTCGGGCTTCCAGCGCAGGGGCCACTGGACGGCACCGCGCCGCTTCAACTGCCTCGCCTTCTGGGGCGGCGGGGAGATCGATCTGCGGGAGGCGAACTTCGCGGACCGCGAGGTCGTCATCAACGCGGTCGCGATCATGGGCGGGGTGGAGGTCATCGTCCCGCCCGGCGTCGAGGTCATCGTGCGCGGCATCGGCGTCATGGGCGGCTTCGACCACCGCGAGGAGGGCGTACCGGGGGACCCCGGCGCCCCGAGGGTGATCGTCACGGGCTTCGCCTTCTGGGGCGGGGTGGGCGTGGACCGCAAGCTCCCGCGCGGGGAGAAGCAGCGCCTGCGGGAGGAGCGCCGCAGGGAGCGAGTGGAGCGCAAGGAGGACCGCCGCCGGGAACTGGAGGAGTCCCTCCAGGACCACGTGGACCTCCACAAGTCTCATGAGGAGCGCGAGGACCGCCGCTGAGGCTCCTGGGGCTTTCCTCTGCAACGCCGGAGGGGCTGAATCTCAGCCCCTCCGGCGTTTGAGGAGCGGGGGCCCGGGGCAGCGCCCCCGGTTCGGGACGGGAAGGGGCGGCGGGGGCGAGAAAGCCCCGCCCCTGCAACCGTGCCGGCGCCCCCTACAACCGTGCCGGTGCCCCACCCCTCAACGCGTCGAGGTCGAAGACCTCCCCCATCCGCGCGAACCCCCGGTCACTCGGATGCAGATGATCCCCGGAGTCGTACTCCACCCGAAACCGCCGGGGGTCGTACCCGTCCCGAACAGCCCGGTCGAAATCAACCAAGGCGTCGAACACCCGCCCCGCCCGAACCTCCGCGTTGACGGCCCCCGCACACCTTCCCGCCCCTCACTCCACCCTCGATGCCCCCGAACGGCATCAACGTCGCGCCGACGACCTTCACCCCCGCCCATGAGCCCGCTCGACCAGCGACCGGAGCCCGCCCACGATCCGCCCCGGATCGGCCACCCCCGGCGTCCGCAGAATGTCGTTGATCCCCAGCACGACCACCACGACCCTGACATTCGGCCGCCCCAGTACATCCCGCTCGAACCGGTTCACCCCGCTCGGATTCTCCGCGGGCCGCCCCAGCCCGTCCGCCAGCACCTGATTCCCGCTGATCCCGGCGTTGACGACGCTGTACCGCGGCACGTCCCGCCCGTCCCCGACCGCGGCCCGCAGCCGATCGGACAGCACATCCGGCCAGCGCCGGTTCGTCCCGGTCGTCGAGCTGATCCCGTCGGTCAGCGAGTCCCCGAGGACGACGACGGTCCCCTCCGCCTCGTCGCTCAGCACATCGAGCGCGCTCACATACCGCCAGACCACGCTCTCCCCGCTGTACGGCACCCCGGTCGCGTCCCGGGTGTGCTCGCCGTCCGCGACGTACGAGATCTGACGGGCATGCGGGTGATAAGTGACGGGCCCGGACGCGCTCGGCGAGTACGTCGTGATGAGTACGTCCCCGTCCCGCGGAACGGCGACACGCACGGCATCACTCACCGCCTCCCCGCCCGCCGGAATGACGACCCCCGCGCTCCCCGCGAAGGCCAGCGGCCGCACACTGTCCACGACGGCCGCCGCCGTACCCGCCCCCGCGGACACCGCGATCGAGGCGTGCGTGACGGTCAGCGGCGCCTGCCCGTACAGGTTGGACAGCGTGACCCGGGCGCCCGTGCCGCCGACGCTGGTGTGCACGACGTTGCGCACCGAGCGTCCCGCGAGACCGCCGGTCTCGGTGCCGGGCTCACCCCCGACCGGGGAGGCCGCCCAGGAGGCGACCCAGGTACCGCCGGCGACGGGCGCGGCCGGGCCGTTCTGCGCGCCACGCCCCCCGGCGAGGGCATCGCGCCCCCGCGTGCCGTCACCGGACTCCACCCCGACGCCGGCTCCGACGTATATGGCGGCGGCGACCGCCATGATCGCGGCGACGACCGCGGCGAGCAGCGCACGCTGCTTGGCGGGAGGCGCGCCCGCGCCCCCGTCACGACCCCGGGTCATGCTGTTCCGTTCTCCTCGGGCGATGGGGAGCCGGAGCCCGAGGCTCCGATCCGATGAACCCATGATGATCCATGAGCAGGGAAGACTCGCTGAGGGGACCCGCGCGGGAGCCCCCGGGATCTCCCTGGGATCTCCCTGGGATCTCCGTGGGCGCACCCGGGGAGCCCTTAGGGGATCCCCTGGACAAACTTCTTCCGAACAGACGCCGGGAACTCCTGTTCCGTTCCGGGAGTCGGTCAGGAAGGGACAATGTGTGAGGGATCACCGAACGGGTGGAGCGGATGGAACGGACCGAAGAGGCCGACACGGCGGAGACCGGCGACCGGATCGCCGACGGGCAGCATGCCCCCGCCGGCACTTTCGTGAGCCGCACGATGACGACGTTCAGCCCCGCGGACGAGGAGAAGCGGCGCGGAGTACGCCGTATGAAGCTCACCGCCACCGGACTGCTGCTGTTCGTCGCCGTCGTCTACGTCCTCACCACATGGGCGTCCCACCGGGGCGCCGGCCCGTGGGCGGACTATGTCGCCGCCGCGGCCGAGGCCGGCATGGTCGGCGCGCTCGCGGACTGGTTCGCCGTGACCGCCCTGTTCCGTCACCCGCTCGGCCTGCGCATTCCGCACACGGCGATCATCCCCACCAAGAAGGACCAGCTCGGCGTCTCCCTCGGCGAGTTCGTCGGCGAGAACTTCCTCTCCGAGGCCGTCGTACGGCAGCGGCTGCGCGCCGTCGGCATCGGCAGCCGGCTCGGCGCGTGGCTCGCCGTCCCGGAGCACGCCGACCGGGTGACGGCGGAACTCTCGGCGGCGCTGCGCGGCGCGCTGACCGTGCTGCGGGACTCCGATGTGCAGGCGGTGGTCGGGGAGGCCATCACCCGCCGGGCCGACGCGCAGGAGATCGCGCCCGGCATGGGCAAGATGCTGGAGCGGATCGTCGCGGACGGCGGCCACAAACGGGCCGTGGACGTCATCGTCACCCGTGCGCACGACTGGCTGGTGCTGCACAGCGACACGGTGATGGACGCGGTCCACGGCGGCGCGCCCGGCTGGACGCCCCGGTTCGTGGACCGCAAGGTCGGCGAGCGCGTCTACAAGGAACTGCTGCGCTTCGTCACCGAGATGCGCGACATGCCGTCCCACCCGCGCGCGGCGCCCTCGACCGGTTCCTCACCGACTTCGCCTCCGACCTCCAGTCCGACACGGACACCCGCGCCCGCGTCGAACGCCTCAAGAGCGAGGTCCTCGGCCGGGGCGAGGTGCAGGATCTGATCGCGTCCGCGTGGACGGCCGTACGGTCCATGATCGTGTCGGCGGCGGAGGACGAGCGCAGCGAACTCCGCCTGCGGGTACGCGCCTCGCTGCTCTCGCTCGGCGCGCGCATGTCGCTCGACCCGAAGCTCCAGGGCAAGGTGGACGGCTGGCTGGAGAGCGCGGCGGTGTACGTGGTCACTACCTACCGCAAGGAGATCACGTCCCTGATCACGGACACGGTGGCGAGCTGGGACGCGGAACACACGACGAAGAAGATCGAGGCGAACATCGGCCGCGACCTCCAGTTCATCCGCATCAACGGCACGGTGGTCGGCTCCCTCGCGGGCCTCCTGATCTACATCATCTCCAGAGCACTTGGCGCGTGACGCTCCGCGCCCCTGGGGAGCGGCCGGCGGAACGCCGCTCTGTGGAGGACAGCGCCACACCGCTCACCACACCGCTCACTGCGGCGGCGTCCACGGCGAAGGCCACGGCCACGGGCGCGAACCCGGACTCGGGCGGCTCGCACCGGGCGACGGCGTAGCAGAGTGGAACCAGCCCCACCCCTGTGCATCCGCGCACCCGCCCGCCCGCCTCGGGCCGACCGACAGGAGCCGCAGCCCGATGACCATCCGCCGGATCGTGCCCGACGTCCAGGTCGCCTCTGAGGAGGCCCTGCACACCAACCGGGCCTTCTACGGCCTCCTCGGTTTCGAGGAGGTCATGAACATGGGGTGGATGACCACCCTCGCGTCCCCCGCCAACCCCACCGCCCAGATCAGCTTCTTCACCGAGGAACGCACGGCACCCGTGGTCCCCGACCTCAGCGTGGAGGTGGAGGACGTCGACGCGGTGTACGAGCGGGTACGGGAATCGGGCGCGGAGATCGTCCGCGAACTGCGGGACGAGGAGTGGGGCGTACGCCGCTTCTTCACCCGTGACCCGAACGGCCGAGTGGTGAACGTGCTGACGCACCGCCCCTGACGAGGACGCCCCCGCCCTGGTAGGACCGCCGGCTCAGCCGCGCCGGTCCGCCACCGCCCACGACGCCAGCGCCACGGCCCCGGCCACCCCGAACACGGCAGGCCAGGCGCCCACCTTCTTCGCCAGCGGGTGCGACCCCGCGAACGCGGCGACGTACGCCACCGTCAGCGCGCCCGCGGCCTTGCCGCCGGCCCGCTCCCGCCACTGCTGCGCGGCAGCGGCCCCGGCGGCGGCGAGGACGACCCCGCCCAGCTGCCGCTTCCGGGTCCAGCGAGCCACCCCGTACCCTCCGACGAGCCCGCTCGCGGCCACCACGGAACTGGGAACCTTGGCCATGCCTGCCTACCTCCTGCCACACCGCCCACCCGGACGGCCTCTCACCGACCTCCGAGGCTAACGCCCCCGCCGGCCGGGACCGGATCCGACTCCCGCCTGTGCCGTACCGTCCCCGCTCCAGCCCTCCTCCGAGCGTACGATCGTACGCATGTCGACGGGCGACTACTTCGCGAACGATCCGCGCACCAACCTCGAGCGGATGCTCGCGGGCGACCTCTACATCGCCGACGATCCGGAGATCGCCCGCCGGCAGCGGCACGCCATGCGGCTGACCGCCCGCTACCAGGCCGCGTACCTGGAAGACCCCGCCGCCGCGCGCCCGATCCTCACCGAGCTGCTCGCCTTCGCCGGGGAGGACATCGACGTACGCCCGCCGCTGTACGTCGACTACGGCAGCAACATCAGCATCGGCGCCCGTACCTTCGTCAACTACAACCTGACCGCGCTGGACGTGGCCCGGATCACCATCGGCGAGGACTGCCAGATCGGCCCGAACGTCCAACTCCTCACGCCCACCCACCCCGTGGAGCCGGGCCCGCGCCGCGACAAGCTGGAAGCCGCGCTCCCCTCACGATCGGCGACAACGTCTGGCTCGGCGGCGGCGCGATCATCTGTCCGGGCGTGACCATCGGCGACAACTCCGTCATCGGCGCCGGCGCGGTCGTCACCAAGGACATTCCGGCGAACGTCGTGGCCGTGGGCAACCCGGCCCGCCCGGTCCGCACGCTCTGAGCCCCGTACTCGCCGCGCCATGGCGACCGGACACGCGAACCCCACCGCCGCGAGCGCATCCTTCCGCGGCGGCGCTCGACCTGATCGCCGAGGAGGGTGTGGCCGGCGTCTCCCACCGCGGGATCGCCGCGCGGGCCGGGGTCCCGCTGGGCTCGATGACGTGGCCCGACCGGGCGGGCGGGACGGGGCCGGCCGCGTCCCCGAACCGATGGGCGAAACCGTCACACGCCGGAGTGGACGAACTGGACTCGGTGACCAGGGCCACGCGACACTGCGACACCACCGCCTTCAGTGATCAAGCCGGAGGGGGATGGAGATGCCGGCGAGTGGGGTATCCCTTCACCGAAGAACGTTGGGTGCTATCAGTCAAGGGGCGGTGTGGTGGGTGGGGATTTAGGAGGCAGACAGCAGCCTCCCGACATCGTGGGGTTCGGTGCGCTGAACGTCGACTACATCGCCAGTGCCTCCCGATTATCGACACGGATGGCTGAGCAGGTCTCGGAGTCGACAGCCCGGTTCGAGTGGAACACCGAGGGCCCGGTCGACGAAGCGTCGATCAGGAAGGCCATCGAGCGGCTGGGTGCGTCGTCCCTGGACGCCTCGCTGGGCGGGTCGGCGTGGCTGACCATGTTCACGCTGGCGCAGATGCGTCTCGGTCTGCGTCTCGGCTACGTCGGTGTTCTTGGACGGATCGAGACAGCGGGACTTTCCTTTGTACGGCAGATGGATGTTCTGGGTATCGATCGGCGCTGGGTGGCCCGCTATTCGCACCGGTTGTGCGGAATCTGTCTTTCCTACCTTGAAGACGTCGAACGCGTGATGCTCACTCACCCAGGTGCGAACTACTTGATGGCCGAGCACCTACAGAGGAATGGCGATCAGATCGCGCGGTACCTGGCCCGAGCCCGGCTGGTACACGTCACATCTTTCCTGGATCTGGTGACGCCGCAGCTCATGCTCGGAGTGCTACGCCAAGCGCGGTGTCTGAACCCGGCCCTGCGCATCAGCTTTGATCCCGGGTACGACTGGGCTGCGCACAGTACCGAGGCCATCGACGGCATCCTCGCCGAGAGCGACCTGCTGTTCGTCAATCACCGCGAGTTCAAGGCGCTCGGCAGTTACGCGCCCGGCGAGACGGACGAGGTTCTTTCGTGCAGAGTGCTGGCCCGCTGCGCTTCGGATTGCACGCTATTCGTAACAAAACGGTACGACGCGGTCGAAGTTTTCCGGTCCGCCGGTAACGGCACTGTTCGACAGCGATTTCAGCTTCAGCGCCCCCTGCGCGAGACCGACCTGGAGGACGCCACAGGGGCTGGGGACGTGTTTTCCGCCTCCGTGCTGGCGGCGTTGATCTCCGGGCGGCTACAGGTGGAACTGGGCTCTTTCCTCGGGCTCAGCATGGCGCGTCATCGGGTGGCGCACCAACAGCCTCCCGCCAAGGCGGTGCCTGCTCTGGGGGCGGAGGGGTTCCTGCAGTCCGGCGAGTCACCGGTCAGCTCTCCGAGCCGGTCACGTGCCGTTCTGGTGACTCACGACGGGGAAGCCAGTGGGAAGATCTCCATCGCTTCCTGCAAGAGGACTGTCGGCTGGTGGTCCACGAACTGGGTACGGCCATGCAGGGAGGCGGCGACCCGCTGGCGCTCCAGGAGCAGATGGTCCGCTGCGGTTTCGCCGTGTGCGTGCTGTCGGCGGGCCGCCTCATGGAGGGCGGGCAGCGCCGCGCGAACGAGGAACTTGTTCACCGAGTCGGCATGTTCCAGGGCTATTACGGTTTTGGACGGGTAGCCATCCTGGCTGAGGAGGGCTGCGAGCCCTGGTCCAACAATGCCGGCCTGGTTCGAATGGATTTCCCGCCCGGTCGCATAGACAGCGTTTTTGTGGAGTTGGAGAGAATGCTGGCCCGAGAGGGATTCCTGGGACCAGGGAGGCGACGGAGTGATCGGTAAGCGTCATAGTGAGGCTGAGGCGACTTCATCGGGTGGTTTCGCCCTGGACGTGGTCGGCGTAGGTGCGTTGAATCTCGACTACCTCTCCTGTTCGGATACCGCAGCTGATGTCTGCGATGGTGAGGTTCCGTTGAGTGCCAGGATCGCCGAACTGATCGATGACGGTCACCCGGCACCTGAGTGGGGCACCGAGGCCGCAGTCGATGAAGCCGCCGTGTACGCGGCCCTGGAGGCCGTCAATCCGTCGGCTCTCCAGACCTCTCTTGGTGGGTCGGCCTACAACGCCATCTCCGCTCTTGCGCAGATGCGTCTCGATCTTCGCCTGGGATATGTCGGCGTGGCGGGTCGTGTGCCCGGGCCGGGCCTGTCCGCTCTCCAGCAATTCGAGACCCTTGGGGTCGACCACTCCTTTGTCTTCCGCGATGACGATCATTTGTGCGGCATCTGTTTCGCGTTCACCGAGAACGGTGAACGCACCTTGCTCACCCACGCGGGCGCAAACGCCGCCATGGCCGATCACATCGACTCGGCCTTTGACGAATTGGTCGCCTACCTCGCCACCGCACGGGTTGTCCACGTGACCTCCTTCCTGGACGACCGCACGCCGAGCCGGCTTCTTGCCGTCCTGCAAGCTGTTAAACAGGCCAGCCCCGCCACGCTGATCAGCTTCGATCCCGGCCATGTGTGGAGTCACGAGTCCCCGCCGGAGATCGAGGTCATGGTGGCCTTGTCGGACTTTCTCCTGCTCAATCACCGCGAGTTTCATGAACTCGGCAAATGCACTGAGCAGGACACCGATGATGTCGTGGCCTCACGTTTGCTGGACCGGCTCAGCAACCCCCGCGGCGCTGTCATCGTCAAGCGCCGCAGCGGCATTCACGCTTGGCGTCGGGAGGAATCGAAGATTCTCGACGATTTCTACCCGCAGGTGGTTCTCGCCGACGACGAGATCGAGGACGCCACTGGCGCCGGTGACGTCTTCGCCGCCGGTCTCCTCGCCGTGCTGACCGCTGACCGTTTGCAAATTGAACTCGGGTCCTTGCTCGGCATGACCCTGGCCAGGCACAAGCTCCGCTACGTCGGGAGTCACGGCCACGGCCAACTCGCCGGCATTGCCCAGAACTTCATTCGCACACTGGACGCGGCCCGCCGCACCGCGTCACAGCCCACGGGCGTCTTCATCGCCCACGGCCACAGCCCTCAGTGGCTGGCGGTGAAAGCCTTCGTGGAACAACGTTTCGGTGTTCCGGTGTACTCCTTCGAGTCCCATTCCTGGGGTAGTCGCCCGGTCACCGAAGCGCTGACGGAGTACCTGCACAGGTGCGGCTTCGCCGTGTGTGCTGACCGCGGAGGACGTCACCGGAGACGGACACCTGGTGGCGCGGCAGAACGTCATTCACGAAATCGGCCTGTTTCAGGGGCATCGTGGCTTGGACCGGGTATTGGTCCTGGTCGAGGAAGGCTGCGAGTCGGTGCCGGCCGCCGCCATGTACTCGGCCATCTTCCCGCGCAACGCGATCCATCAGGCCTTTTGGCCGCTGGACAGGGCGCTGCAGAACCACGGTTTCGAGCACGTCTAGGAGCGGTGCGGGCATACGACGTGAGTCGGCACCCACACTCGGCGGTCTCCGCACGCCACGGGATGGCGTTCAATCTGGTCCGAGTCCTGGGCAGCCCGAGTGAGGGTGTCAAGTGCCGGATCTGAAAGAACCGGAGGGCCACACCACATGAACGGTCAGCCCGAGCGCGCGGGCCGCGGCGACAGTGTCCGCTGTACCACCGCCGCGCCCCGTAGGGGCGCTGCCGTCCCAGATGGCTACGAGCTGGTCCGCGCCCTGAAGCAGTTCATGGTTGGCCGCTTCGTAGGCGGCGCGCCCCGCGTGTTCGTACGGCATGATCACCACTTCGGCCGCGGCGTCCTCCAGAGCGTCGAACTGGGCGAGGTCTGCGGAGTGGACCACCGTTTCCCGGTAGTCGAGGGACGGGATGATCGCCGAGAGGCGGCCGCCGAGAGCGAGGACCTCCTCGGCGAAGACGGTGTCGGCGCCGCGGGCCAGACACGAGCGCCCCACGAGTGAGTCCGATCGCAGGCCGGCCAGGAGGTCACGAAGGGCTGCCCGCACGGGCACAACCGCGTCGTCGGCCAGGTCCATGTGTCCGGTGACAGCGATCGTGACCACGCCCTTACTCCCTTTCCAGCCACGGCGGTAATTCCACTAGCGTATCCCGTGCGGGTGGCGTGGTGGGCGAGAGGTGTGGGGCAGGCGTGCGCGTGCACGTCATAGCGCGGCGGCGCTGAATCCCAGGATGTAGGCCACGGCGAAGAGCAGCGGAATCCAGCGTTCCACACGACTGAGAGGAATGTAGACCCGCCAATCCTTTCCCTCACCGAGAGCGCGCCATTCGGCGACCACGAAGGCGCGGGCGGGTAAGCGTTCCTCAAGTGCTCCGATCACCTCGAACTTGCCTCTGTTCAACTGCTGGTAGGAACGAACGGTGAACCACCACGCGGCGCACATGCCCAGCAGGACCAGGAGCGCTCCGAGGCCCAGTGCGACGGGAACCCTGCGGTGACTCCCCTGCGTGAACCACGCACCGAGGAAAACGAGAAGACTGCTGTGGAGGGTGAGGAAGAAGGTGTTGGCAAGATTGCGACGGGAGCTGACTCGGTCAGCCATCTCCACGCACAGTTTGTACTGCTCGAAGACCGCGGAGTGATAGGAGGCGGTGGCGTCACGGTAGTCGTGTGCCTCGATGGCGCCGTTCCACAGCGAGTCACTGTTTTCTGCCATTTGCGATGTCCTCCTTGGCCGTGTCCGAACCCCACCGACCACGACAGTCAGTCAGAGACTGACATGGCCGCGAGGTTGTCGATATGGGCCATCTTGTCGACGGAGGAGGCGTCGTCCTGAACGGCCATCGCGACCAGCTGTTGCCGCGGATCCGCTCCGCGGTGACCGGTGCGTCCCACAGAAGGCGGGCGGCCCTGCTGTCCTCCCCCGCATGCCGCTTCAGGTGCGAGGCCAGGGCACCTGCCTCATGAAAATCTTCGGGGTTGCTCCATACCGAATCCAGCCCTTGAGGAGCATGGAAGCGCCCTTTGTGTCCTGTTGTGTCCTGTAGTCCAACCGGGCCAGTCTGGCAGATCAGGCCGTTACCGAGGAGGCCCGTTTCGGACTGTTCCTTGGGGAGAGTCCCGTTTCGCCAGGGACTGGGCCGGCGTATACAGACGCCGACACTCCGACCTGCCATGGACGCCTGACCGGCACGGTGGAGAAGCCCGGCAGCGGAATCTCGGCACGCTTCGCGGCCATGAGGGTGGTCGCACAGGCCCCGGCAGCCGGCTCGGGACTGGAGGCATCTTGCCGTCACCTCACCCCCACCTCGATTCAACCGGCCCAAAAGCCGTTGCCGGCGCGGGCCGGATTGAAGAAGGATCTCTCACAGAGCCGTAGGAAGGCCTACGAGGCGAGGGAGAAGTACCGCATGGAGCCACCGGAACTCCGCCGAGCGGTCGAGGCAGCACGCGCCACGGCCGAGGAACTGGGCCTCGACACCGACGACGTGACCGTCATCCACAACTCGGACCGCGTAGTCCTGCGCCTGCTCCCCTGCGATGTCCTGGCCCGGGTGGCCCCGCCGGGACACCTCGCCGACTCCGAGTTCGAGGTGGAGGTCGCCCGCACCCTCGCCACCACCGACGCCCCGGTGGCCGAACTGGACCCCAGGGTCGCCCCGAAGGTCCATGTGCGCGACACCTTCGCCCTCTCCCTCTGGACCTACTACGAACCGCTGGGCACGGAGATCCCCCGCCCGCCTACGCGAACGCGTTCCTACGACACCACGCGGCCCTGCGCGGCACCGACCTGAACGCACCGCACTTCACCGACCGGGTCACCGCGGCACTGCGGGTGGTGACCGACGCGGACCGATCCCCGGACCTCCCGCCCCCGACCGAAGGTTCCTCGCCGACACCCTCACCGCCCTGAGCGCGGAAATCAGCACAGGCGGGGCCCCCGACCAACTCCTCCATGGCGAACCCCACCCGGGCAACCTCCTCAACACCACCAGAGGCCCCTCTTCGTGGACCTCGCCACCTGCTGCCGCGGCCCGATCGAATTCGACCTGGCCCACGCCCCCGAGGAAGTGGCCGAGCACTACCCAGGAGCCGACCAGCCCCTGATCAACCGCTGCCGCGCCCTGAACTGGGCGATGTTCTCGGCGTGGCGCTGGCGCGAGGCCGACCAGATGCCGGACCGCTCCCACTGGAGAGCCGAGGGCCTGAAGGAAGTCCGTACGGCACTGGCCGGCTGCGGACCTGTCTGACCTCGGGCAGAGGGACTGCTGCCGGTCTCAATCTGCTGAGTTGTGCGGCACCCGTCCCGGTGCAGTCTTCGGCCGCGTCAGCCCGGCTGAGACACCTGTTCCCGACTGGCCGAAGCGCTTCAGGCGATGTGGCGCGATGGCGACCTTGACCAGCTCTCATGTTGCGAGATTCTCTAAAATCGGTTGGGCGCTAGGAGTCGGGGAATCAGGTGATCGCAAAGGCGGCCGTGTTGTACGCGGACGCGTGGACGGTTCACGGATGAGGGCGCGGCGCGGAGCAGTGATCGCCGCCGTTGCCGCCGGCGGCGCTGTGACGACGATGCTCGTGGGGCTCGTGACCAACGCGGTGTCCGAGTCCCAGTGGCCTGGCTGGCTCGGGTGGCTGCAGGACCACGCTTGGTTGTCGTTCGCCGCCCTCGGCGCTGCCATGGTCGGGTTGTCCGTGCTCTTGGCAGCTCTCTCGAGGCCGGCGGTGCACCGGCCGGAGCACCGCACACCCTTACCGGGACCGGTCGACGGAACACAACCGCCGGGGGCAGCCCTGGTCCTGCGCTCCTTACCGCGCGACACGGCAGCCTTCACCGACCGCGGTGCCGAACTGGATGCGCTGGTGCGATCCGTGCGGGAATCGCAGGGCAACGGCACTGTTCTGCCCGTCCATGTGATCGACGGGATGCCGGGCGTCGGCAAGACGACATTCGCCGTCCACGCAGGGCATGTCCTGTCCGAGTGTTTCCCGGACGGACAACTCTTTGTGAACCTCAACGGGCACACGACCGGCCGCGCCCCGGTGCAGGCCACTGAGGCATTGGCCTCGCTGCTCGCGGCGACCGGTGTACCGACGCAGCAGATCCCCGTGGGCGACGACGAAGGCGCGGTCACCGAGGCGCGTGCCGCGATGTGGCGCAGCCACCTCGCCGGAAGGCGAGCGCTGCTCATCCTGGACAACGCGGTCAGCTACCGCCAACTGGAGCCGCTGCTCCCAGGTGGCCGCGACTGCCTCGTACTGGTGACCAGCCGAAGGCGGCTGGCGGCGTACGAGGAAGTGGTCGTGTCGGTGGACGCCCTGCCGCCGGAACACGCGGCAGACCTTTTCGTACGGCTCAGCGGGCGGCCGCCGGAGTCACTCGATCGAGTGGTGATCCGGGAGCTGGCCGCGCAGTGCGGACACCTGCCCCTCGGCATCTCACTGCTCGCGGCACGGTTGCGTCACCATCCCTCGTGGAGTGTGCGGGACCTGCGGTCCCGGCTGGTGGCGGCCAGTAACCGTTTGGGCGAGTTCCGGGCGGGAGAACGCGGCGTCGCGGCTACTTTGAGCTCTCCTACCGAGACCTGGAAGCGGGGCGGCAGTACTTCTTCCGATGCCTCGGCTGCTATCCCGGAACCGACCTCGATGCCTATTCAGGGGCGGCGCTCGCGGCGGTTTCGCTGAGCGTTGCGCGGGACCACCTTGATGGGCTGTACGACGCCCACCTGATCGACGAACATCCGGGAAACCGCTACCGGCTGCACGATCTGCTCAGCGACTACGCCCGCGCGCTCGCCGACGAGGGAGGCACCATGGAACACACCGAAGCGGTCCACCGCGTGGGGACCTACTACCTGGCCGCCCTGGCCGCGGCCAACCAGCACATCCTGCGGGGCGGCGCCCTGTGCCGGCGCTCCCGGACGGCGGTGACCGTCCGGAAACGCCGCCTCTGGGGTCCCGTTCTGCGGCACTGGGCTGGCTGGAGGACGAGCGAGCCAACGTCCTCGCCTGTATCCGCCGGGCGAACGGGTTGAGGCTGCACGACCTGGTGATCCGAATGGCCACCGCCATGGCCCCGTTTCTGCGCCAGGCCGGTCCCTGGGACCAGGCCGTCGGTCTCCACAGGACCGCGGTGGAGGCCGCCCGGCAGACCGGGGACCGTCGTGCGCTGGCGGCGGCGCTTGCCGAGCTGGGCGTCATCCGGCGCTTCATGGCCGCCTACCCGGAAGCGATCGAGGCCTTGGACCAGGCGATCGCAGAGTACGAGGCCGTGGGTGAAAAACGCGGCAAGGCGGAAGCGCTCAACCAACTCGGCATCGTCCGGTACATGATCGCCGACAATGAGGCGGCAGCCGAGGCCCAGACCGAGTCCCTGAGCCTCTTCCGCGAGGCTGGCGACCGGCTCGGCCAGGCCAATGCCCTCGCCGATCTCGGCATGGTGCGCCGGCAGTGCAGCCGTTTCGACGCGGCCGTGGAGGCGCAGAGCGAAGCTCTGACGATCTACCGCGAGCTGGACGACCGCTACGGCGAAGCCAACTCGCTGCGCGACCTCGGCATCCTGCACAGCCTGATGGGCGGCTACGAACCGGCGGCACGATGCCAACGCGAGGCGCTGGAGATCTACCGCGACCTCGACGACCGTGTCCACCAGGCCTACGCCCTCAACGAACTTGGCGTCGTGCACCGACTCACCGGGGACTTCGGCCAGGCTCGCAGCATGCACACTCGAGCCCAGGAGTACTACACGGAGCTCGGAGAACGCTTCGGGCACGCCAACAGCGTTTGCCATCTCGGAGTGCTTGACCGGGTGGAAGGCAGGGTCACCGAGGCCGTCGCCCTGCTCGAGCAGGCGCTGGCCGCCTACCGCGAACTCGGCAGTCGCGGCGGAGAGGCCGCCGCCTTGGGAGCGCTGGGCGCAGCACGTGCTGCTGCCGGGGAACGAGATGGTGCCGCCGAGGCGCTCGGGCAGAGCCTCGCGATCCTGCGGTCCCTCGGAGACCGCTGCGGTGAGGCTCAAGTCCTCAACCACTACGGGAACCTGCTTCGCGCGTCCGGCGACCAGGCAGGGGCACGCGACCACCACACCGATGCCCTGCGGCTGGCCAGGGACATCCGCTGCCCTCTTGAGGAGGGGCGGGCATTGGAAGGTATGGGCCGCTGCGACCGGGTGACCTTAGGCCCTGAGCGGGCAGCGGAATCGCTGCGTGAGGCCCTTGAGATCTTCCGGCGTATCGGCGCGGAGACGGAGGCCGACGCCGTACGGACACTGCTTGCCGCGCAACCGGGGTGACCGGGAACTCTGGCCGGATTCTCCGTGCCAGAGTCCTCGTCGCCACTGCTACGTTCCGAGCTCACAGCGCCTTTCGACACCCACCGATGGCTACGCCACGAGGAGCGCCGTATGCCGTCTGACCCGTCTACATCCGCGACGCCCGCAGCGACATCATCGGGCTCCCATACCGCGCAGGAAAGCGCCGTTCTGGCCCGTGTCGAGTCCCGAGTGCGAGAACGGCTCGCAACGGAGCAGACCACAGCCACGCGAGCCGGCGACGGAGGCCACGCCGCTTCCCTCATCCTGCCGTGGCCACTGTGAGCGCGCCCGCTTGAAAGCTCATCACGAAGACGCCGCACCCTTCACGGCCTTCATTCTCAAGGTCGCAAACCGCTGCAACATCGACTGTGACTACTGCTACGTCTTCAACTCCGCGGACCAGGCATGGCGGCACCTGCCCGCCCGGATGAGCGTGGCCGTGGCGAGAGCCGCCGGTCACCGGATCGGTGAGCACGTCGCGGCACACCGTCTGTCCGCCGTACACGTGATCCTCCATGGCGGCGAACCATTGCTCGCCGGTTCACGCCACATGGCGGACCTGCTCGCCGCCGTGCGGGAGGGTATCCCCACCGGCACGAGGGTCCACATCGAACTGCAGACCAACGGAACGCTGATCACAGAAGAGTGGCTCGATCTCTTCGAAAGGCACCGTGTCGTCGTAGGCGTCAGCCTGGACGGTCCACAAGCCGTCAACGACCGGCACCGGCTGACGCGTTCGTCCCGCTCAAGCGCAGCCTCAGCAGTGCGCGGCATCCAGCTGCTGCGCTCCCGACCACACCTGTTCGCAGGCCTCCTGGCCGTGGTCGACCTGGCCAACGATCCCACAGAGGTGCACGACCACCTGGCCACTTTCGACCCACCAACGATCGACTTCAACCTGCCCCACGCCACCCACGACGAACCGCCGCACCGCGACGATCCGAGCTTGCCCGAGTACGGGATCTGGATGAGCCGCGTGTACGACGCCTGGCTGGCCGGTTCCGGCAACCGGCATAGTGTCCGCATGCTCGAGGACATCGTGGCCCTGACCTCCGGAGCGCGGAGCTCGGTGGAGACAATCGGGCTGGCCCCGTCGGCGAGCATCGTCATCGAGTCCGACGGCACCATCGAGGACGTCGACACACTGAGGTCCGTCGAGGAAGGCGCCTCCTGGCTGGATGCCGACGTGTACCGGCACTCCTTCGACGAGGTACGCCGGCACCCGAAGCTCGTGCACCGCCGGCTCGGGACGACCACGCTCGCTGAGAAGTGCCGCGCGTGCCCGCTCCTGGAGGTGTGCGGCGGCGGCTACCTCCCGCACCGCTTCAGCACGGCTTCCGGCTACCGCAACCCGTCGGTCTACTGCGCGGACCTTGAGTACCTCATCCGCCATGTCCAAGGCTCCCTGCGACAGCATGGCTGGCACTTGAGCACGGACCGTGCCACCGTGCCGGACCCCTCCGCTGACACAGGCGAATGAAGCAACCGACGAACAGGAGCAGCCGATGACCGTGACGATCCGGCCCGCCGACAAGCAGGACATCGTGGCTTTGGCCGAACTGATCGAGGAGATCGAGCGGTTCTACGGCTCGACCGACATCCAGCCGCTGGAGGAACGCCGGGCACAGGTGGAGGAGGCTCTGTTCGGCTCACCCCCATCGCGTCCGTGCTGGTGGTGGAGGACGCGACCGGAGACCTGGTCGGCCTCGCCGCCTACTCGTTCCTCTGGCCGGCCGCGGGTTCCTCGCACTCACTCTTCCTGAAAGAGCTCTACGTCCGCGAAATACTTCGTCGCCAAGGCGTCGGCACCCGCGTCATGAACGAACTCCGCGCCCTGGCAGCGGCCCGCCCCGGATGCAGCAGGGTCGAGTGGATGACGGACCGCGACAATCCACGGGCACGGTCCTTCTACCGGGGGCTGGGCTTCACCGAGTTCAACGGGAAGATCGTGTACCGGGTGGACGCCGGGACGGAGTGAGGCGGACGCCCCTACGCCTCACGAGCTCCGTCAATCCGGCGTCACGGCGACGATCGCCACGGTCGGGGGCGGCGGAGACGGCGTGTGCGCGTACGCCACGGCCAGCCCGGGCACGCCGTCTCGGGGCTCGATTCTGGTCTTGCGTACCTCTGTGCCGTCGTGACGGGGAGGTCCGAGCCGCACACCGAGGCGCGGAGCCTGTTCCAGCTCCTGCCGCAGAGCCTCCAAGTCCTTCTCGGCTCCCAGATCCTTCGCCCGCTGGGCAGCCCGTACGGTCACGGCCGCAATCACACCGCTCACGCGCGTGGATCCTCCTGCTTCAGTCGTGCCGTCAGGTCGAGGCCCTCCTGTATGGCGATGTCGAAGTCAGGGTCCTGGTAGAGGCGAATTCGCCCTCGGTAGTCGACGATCACTGCCGCGACCGCCTTGAGGTCCGTCTCCGACGAGGCTTCCAGTGCACGCTGGAGATCCGCTTCGAAGGATTCCTGGTCGCCAGGCAAGCCATGCCCGAACCGCAAAGCGGCCCGAATGTCTCCGATGGTCTTCAGTGGCAGCGCAGGGATGGGCGTTTCCGCGTGTTGTGCACTCACGATCTTTCGCTCCTTGCTCTCCCGCGTCCTACGAAGAGTGTCCTACATGCCCGCATCGGGAGCGGCGGCCTGGACGACCGGAGGTGGGAGTCTTGGCGGGGGACGGCTTGCAGGCTCCCACCAGCGCATGAGTAGGGGCTGCCCCTTCGACCACAACACAGGCGCGGTCGGCTGGCGGGCGGCGGCGTACCCGCCACTACCGCCGGACAGCCCCTGTGAAGGACGCCCAGGCGTCAAGGCCCACTGTGATCACAGGGCCTTCCACATCTTTGGAGTCGCGGAGGTAAGTCCTGTCGGCCTGGAGCGCACATTCCACGCACTCGCCTCCGGCACCATTGCTGTACGACGACCTGACCCACACCAGGGGCTGTCCACAGAGATCGCGTTGCTCACTTCGAGTGCTCCTTCACGACGGACTTGATCAGTTGGGCGGAGCGCTGAGGGCTGAGTGCCGCAGCGCGCAGGCCGTCGAACGCCCGTGTGTACTCACGGACATGGTGCTCACCCTCCAGATAGACGGCATCCGTGATGCCGTCCCGGTACACGAGGTCAGGGTCTTCCGGCGCCGGGAAACCGAGCATGGTGAAGGGACCCGTGACCGGGTACGTGCCCGAGTCGAAGGGCAGAACCTGAAGGGTTACGTTGGGCAGTGCGGCCGAGTCGAGGACCCGTTCGAGTTGCTCGCGCATCACCTCTCGATCGCCGATGACATTGCGCACGGCTCCTTCATTCACGATGAACCAAGCTTCGGGACCGTCGGACCGGGTCAGCATGGCCTGACGCTCCAGTCGCACACGCACGGCGCGATCGATGTTCTCAGCCGAGATGTGGGCCCCCGCCGAGTGCAACTCGCGGGTGTACGAGGAGGTCTGCATGAGGCCCGGCAGTACTTCGCACTGGTACTGGCGGAGCGTGGAGGCGTCCTGCTCCAGGCCGATGTAGATGTTGAACCACTCGGGCACGCCCGCACCGTGCACCTGCCACCAACCGCGCGTTTTCGCGTCCCGCGCCAGTGACTTGAGGAACTCACGCAGCTCGTCGCTGGTGTCGTAGAACCGGCACAGCGCGTCGATGTCGGACGGTTGGACCCTGCCGCTGCCTGTCTCCATGCGGTTGACCTTGGAGCCGCTCCAGTCCAGCGCCTCACCGACCTGGGCGCAGGTCAGTGCGCTCTTCTCCCGGAGCTTCTTCAGCTCGATCGACAGACGTCGCCGACGTGCCGTCGGTGAACCGGCCATTTCGGAACCTCTCAAACCCCGGGCTCGTAACGAGTGTTCAGTCTCGTGCCAAGAGGGCGGCTTGCCAATCACACGTAAGTGGGAATCCCGCCGTGCACATTGCATGAAGGGATGTGCCGACTCCATGCTGAACCTCGACGAGCGACGCAGAGTGATGGCTTGTGACGCTCCGCTGGTGAACGTCAGGTGTGAAACGGATGGGAGAACCCTCTTGCTTCAGGAAGCGTGCCCGACGCGAAAGCCGTGGACCGTGGAGTTCACCGCCCACCCCGAGGAGGTGGCGGCAGTGAGGCGCGGCGTACGTCTCTGCCTGGCGGCCTGGAACCTGCACGGGCTGATCGACGCGGCCCAACTGTGCGTCAGCGAACTCGTGTCCAACGTCGTCACCCACGTCGGCCCCGGCACGCCGGGCTCACTCGCGGTCTGCGTCGACGGCGCGCACCTGCGCATCGAGGTGCACGACCCCGACACCCGGGCCCTGCCCACGCTCGTCGCGGCCGACGTCGAGGCCGAGGGCGGGCGGGGCATGGCACTCGTCGAGGCCCTCGCCGACCGCTGGGGCGTCCAACTCCACGAGGACCGCAAGGTGACGTGGTGCGAGTTGGCCACCGGCCTCACGCCACCGCCCGACACCACTGCCGACCCGTCGGTGACACGTGCCGAGGCGCTGCTGGACATGTATGCGACGCTGCGGCCCCTACCTGCCGCTATGAACCCGGACTCGGCAGAGTGGGCCGTACGGTGGCGGAGGAGTCCGTGATCGACGCCATCACGGACTTCCTCCACTGGCTGCGCACCAACGGCTGCGACGCGGACGAGGTCCTCGACCGCGCGCAGAGCCGCTACGAGGCCGAGCCTGAGGTGAGCCGCGCTTCCCGCTGACGGGTTAGCCCGCCGCTACCGCCTTGGCGTACGACAGTACGTCTGCCGGGAGTTCATGCTTCAGCTTCCAGGTGATGGCCATCGGCTTGCTGCCTTCGTGACTTTGGTACTCGGCAGGACCCAGAAGCATCCACGGCTGAGCACCGCCTATGTCAGTGGTCTTGTAGCGGCGGACGAACAGCAAGACCTGGCTGCCCTGAGCAGCGTGATGCTGGTACCGCAGCCCAGTTGGGGAGGTCTCGGAGGTCTGGTTCTGAGACTCCCAGTGGAACTGCGTCTCGCTCAGCGCGAAGTCGTGGTACCGGGTCTGCGGGGAGAAATCCTTCTCATCCTTCTCCCGCGTGATGAGAAGTGCGTCCGTCGCGATCGACTCGCACCACTTCACGCCCTCGCGGAAGTTACTTGGCATGAAGCCCCCGATGTCTGCCTGGCCGAGGGCGGGAAGGATCTCCTCGCGGCTGTACGAGGCATGCACCGTCAGCGGCAAGCCCCGGTCGCCGGCCATTCCCAGAAGGGGAATGGGCACGTGCTCGGTATGCGCGAGGTTGTACGCCAGCACTTGTCGGAGCTCACTTCGGAATGCCTCTTGCCTGCGGAGGGAGGCAAACCCAGCGGCATAGCTCGCAAAGCCCTTCCTCGTAACACCGCCGAGTGGCCACAGCTGGAAGAAGAGCATCCGGGCGTAACCCTTCCCCTGCTCATCGAGGTCGTCATAAGGGGTGGCACCGTCTTCTAGCATGCGCGTGTACGCGTCCACCCGCAGCGGGTCGTCGACATGCAGGAACGCAGGCACCCGCTTGAGGAGAGCCGCCTCCCCTTCAGGTGCCTCGCCGTCCTTCAGACCGGAGCGGCGGAGTAGCCCCGTCCAGGAGTTACCGTTCCCTCGGTACACCTCCTTGATGTCTCGGCCGCTTTCCTCCAAGTAGTGGCCAAGAAGGGGTTCGCCGTAGTCGGCCACTTCACGAGCCAGGGTGGTCACATTGACGCTGAGCTGATCCTTGATGTTGGCAATGATCGTCTGCTTGGCTTTCTCCTCCAGCAGGATCTCGCAGCCGGATGGAAGCTTCGGAAAGTCATGCTCGATGTGGTCCAGCAGCCGCCTGCGCGTCAGGTTCGTCAAAGCGCGGAACTGGTTCTCGAAACGGAACTCCTTACGATGCTGGCCGATGAAGTCCAACACGGTCAACACAGCTTTGGCGTCGGAGCGCCGGAGGCCACGTCCGAGCTGCTGGAGGAACACCGTCGCGCTCGATGTGGGGCGGAGGAGGAGCAGGGTGTCCACATCCGGCACGTCCACGCCTTCGTTGAAGAGGTCGACCGAGAAGACCACATGAAGCGCACCAGACCTCAGGCCCGCGAGCGCCTGCCGTCGCTGATCGGCCGGCGTCTCCCCGGACACCGCCACAGCGTGGAAGCCAGCCACGCGAAAGGACTCCGCCATGAAGTGAGCGTGAGCAACGGAGACACAGAAGCCCAAAGCCCGCATACGGTTCGGGTCGGAGACCTTCTCCTTCACCGCTTTCACGACGAGGCCCGCGCGGACCTTGCTGCCCGTCAGGACATTGCTGAGCGAGCTCACGTCATATGCTCCGCGCTTCCACTCCACAGCGCTCAAGTCGGTGGTGTCGCTGATGCCGAAGTAGTGGAAGGGGCACAGGAGCTTGTTGTCCAGTGCTTCCCACAGTCGCATCTCGGCGGCGATACGCCCGTCGAAGAACTCGTCCTGGATGTTTTTGCCGTCCATGCGCTCTGGTGTGGCAGTGAGGCCCAGGAGTTCCATCGGTTTGAAGTGATCGACGATCTTTCGATAGGTCGGGGAGGTTCCGTGGTGGAACTCGTCGATCACGATGACGTCGAAGTGATCGGGAGCGAGACGATCGAGCGCGCGTGCATTGAGCGACTGAACGCTCGCGAAGACATGAGTCCAGCGCTCCGGGATCTCACCGCTGTGTAGGGATTCACCGAAGTTTGCATCCAGCAGGATGTCCTGATAGGTCCGCAAGGACTGTTGCAAGATCTCCTTGCGGTGAGCGACGAACAGCAGGCGCAGGTCGCGCCCGTGGTGGTCGCGAAGCTGTTTGTAGTCCAGCGCTGCCATAACGGTTTTGCCCGTGCCGGTCGCCGCTACCAAGAGGTTCCGGTGCCGTCCATGAACCTTACGCTCGACGTGGAGACGTTCGAGCATGTCGCGCTGATGGGGATAGGGCCGTACTGCAAGGCCGGAGAGCGTGATGGCTCGGTCTGCTGAGGGGGCACCGCCGGCCACCGCGAGGGCTTCTTGCAGACGACCGCCATCCGCGCGAGGGTCGTATGTCTCGAAAGACGGGTCGTTCCAGTACGACTCGAACGTTGCTTCAAACTTCCGCATCACATCGGGCGTCGCTACGGACGACAAGCGAACGTTCCACTCCAAACCGTCGAGGAGGGCAGCCTTCGATAGGTTCGAGCTCCCGACGTACGCCGTGTCGTAGCCACTGCCCCGGCGGAACAGCCACGCCTTGGCGTGGAGCCGCGTCGAACGCGTCTCGTAGTTGACCTTGACCTCGGCTCCGAAGTCCCCACCAACCGGTCCAGCGCTCGCCGCTCTGTGGCGCCAATGTAGGTCGTGGTCAGCACCCTTATCGGCACCTCCCGCTCTCGCGCTGCTCGCAAGGAACGCTCGATGACTCGAAGCCCGTGCCACTTGACGAAGGCACACAGGAGATCGACACGGTCGGCAGTAGCAAGCTCTGCACGCAGTTCGAATCCCAGGCTGGGTTCCTCGGGCGAGTTGGTCAGAAGGGCGGTGTCTGACAGCGGGATCCCTGGGCGTACGGCGAAGACTCCCGGTGCCTCCTGTCGCGTGATGGCGAGGAGTTGCTGAGGGCCGTCCGCGATGAGGTCCACCCACTCTTGAGCGCCCTTGAGCGTGTTGATGGACTCCAAGATGTGGTTGGCCGCGTGCACACGCTCCTCAGCAGGGAGGTTCTGCAGCACACGGCGCACGGTGCGCGAGACATACCGTGCAAGCACGTGGGGGACTGACTCCGAGCCCACCGCCTCGCTCACCGGATGCCAGCCAAGCTGGGCGAGCTGCTGAAGCTTCTGCTCGAAGCGGAGCGTGATCAGTTGCTCATACAGCCCCGCAGCCGGTTGCGACAGATCCTCCAGCTCAGACACACGGGCTCCTTCGATCACACCGGACAACTCGGGTCATGTGTAACAGAGGGCACTGACAATCCGGGCGGAGATGGTCCGGTGTAGATCACCTATGTGTCTCAACTTCACCGCTATGAGCGGAGGTTATTTAAAAATGATCACTCTCGCTCCAGTATGGACGGATGGGAATCGAACGAGTTGTCGGACACATAGAAGGCGTGCCCGTAGGTGCGGTCTTCCATCGGCGAGGAGACGTGCTGCATGCGCGCCTGCATCGAGCGAACCAGAACGGCATCTCTTGGCTGCGGACCAAGGAGGGTCACAGAGTCGGAGATGCAATCGTCCTGCACGGCGGCTACGTGGACGACGAGGACCACTGGGACTGGATCCGATACACAGGGGCGTCGCTGGGAAAGGACAAAGACTCCACCACTGGCAGGCTCCTTCGCAGCCAGTCGTGGTCCCACACGGACAATGCTGCGCTCCTGCTCAGCTATGAGCATGGCCTCCCCGTCCGCGTGATCCGAGGGTACGAGGGAGACCCGCGCTACTCGCCCCACGACTCCTACAGGTATGACGGCCTGTACGAGATCACGGAGGTGCGTACGACAACGTCCAAGTATCCGGCCCCTGATGGTTCGCCGATCAACATCTGTCAGTTCGACCTGAAGCGCATGCCTGAGCGAGAGCAGATGCAGACGCAAGTCGAACGGCACGTCATCGACGTACTGGCAGAACTCGACGGCGAGCAAGACGAGCTGGACGAGCAGGGTGAACCGGACGATGGGGAGCAGGAAGGCGAGGAGGCGCCTGGCGAGCAAGGGGATGAGGCGAAGTTTCCTCGCTCGCGCAGCATGCAGGTACGCCGCCTGATCAGGGATACGGCCGCCGTGAAACGGATCAAGAAGCTCTACGACGGGGAGTGTCAGCTGTGCGGCCTGCGCCTGACGGGCCCGGAGGGCAGGCCGTACAGCGAGGGTGCCCATATACGGCCTCTGGGGAAGCCCCACCGCGGACCCGACGTCGAGCCCAACATCCTTTGCCTCTGCCCCAACTGCCACGTGCGACTCGACATCGGTGCGATCACCGTGGATGAAGACTGGTCCGTCATCGTGCGATCGGAGCTTGCGGGTGCGAGGCTTTTGCCGAAACTCAACGTGAGGGATGGCCACCGAGTCCACCGGGAGTACATCCGCTATCACAGGGAGTACTGGGAGCAGAGAGCATCGGATCAGGAACTGTGAGCGCCTCCAGCAATAGACTCCCTGCATGGTGCAAAGCACGGCGAAGGATGTCGACGCCTACCTGGCCGAGGTGCCCGAGGAGCGCCGGGAAGCGCTGACCAGGCTGCGCCGGCTTTGCCAAGCCGAGCTTGGCGGGTTTCGTGAGGCCATGGCGTACGGCATGCCCGTGTACGAGCGGGGTGGGACCGCGGAGATCGCCTTTGCGAGTCAGAAGCAGTACATCTCGGTCTATCTCATGCGCGGCGATGTCCGGGAAGCCTTCGAGGAGCGGCTGGCCGGGCAGGACATGGGCAAGGGGTGTCTGCGGTTCCGCCGGCCGGAGAGCGTCGACTTCGAGCTGGTGCGGGACCTGCTGCGGGCGACCGCGGCCGCGCCGGGCGAGGCGTGCTGACCCCGCTAGGCCGGCTTGAAGAGCTCGATCCTGGCAGGCGTTTCCGCTCCGTCCCGCCACCAACCAGTAGTGCACGATTGGAGCGTTTCTCCAGAGGAGCGCCGCGTATGCGGTCTCCTGCCTGGAGGAACGCTCCAATCACCCAACAGCGACGGCATGCACCGGTACCGATGCGGCGTTCGCGTGGCCCGCGCCGCCCAGGGGCGTCGTCAGGGCTCGCCGTGGCAGTCCCCGTACGCCCGCCCCGACCCGCACCAGCACGCCGCCGTCCGCTCGGGTGGCCATGCCACCGCCCGGCCTCGCGCCGCCAGGGTCGTCGCGTACTGGGGGAGGAGGGCCGGGTCGGCGGGGAGGTCAGTTCTGAGGCGGCGAAGGCCTCGTATGACGGGACCGTGCCCGTGACGATGCCGAGGTTCGGGGTGCCGGACGCGGCGAGTTCGCGCAGGGCCGCCTCTATCGAGGTCAGGTGCTCCCCGTGCGAGGGTACTCCTCCGCCAGCGTCGGGTACGCCGACAGGAGTTCGGTCAGTTCGCCGGCCGGCCAGTGCAGCACCGCCACCGGGAAGGGGCGGGACAACGCCTCCCGGTACGCGCCCAGTTCCGCGCGCAGGCGGATGATCTCCGCCTCCAGTTCCGCCGGGTTCTCCGAGCCCAGGGACCACACCCGCTTCGGGTCGTGGAGTTCGTCCAGGGTGATCGGGAGGCTGTGCACGGTGTCCGCGAGGGCGTCCCACTCGTCGTGCGCCGCGCCGAGCATCCTGCGCACGCGGTGGCGGCCGAAGAGGAGCGGGTGCGTGGCGCGCGGGGTGCCTCGACACCGGTCAGGAGGAGGCGGACCGCCTGGGTGAACGTCTCGTGCGCCTGTTCCAGCTCGTCGTGCGCTTCCAGGGACTCCGCGACGATCACCCAGGGGCGGGGTCGCGCGGGGCCGCCGTGCGGATGCCGGTGATGATCGCGCGGGCCTCCGCCTCATGGCCGTACTCCCAGAGGTTCGACGCTTTGAGGGCGCGGACCAGGAACGGTTCGTCCAGTTCCTGGGAGGAGGTCAGCAGGCGGTCGTAGAGGGCCGTCGCGGTGGGGCGGTCGCCGGAGAGTTCGCGGTGGGCGGCGGCCCGCAGGAGCAGGGCCTCGGCGTCCTCCGGGTAGAGGTCGGCGGTCCGCTCCAGGCGGTCGGCTTCCGCGGCGTGGTCGACGTTTTCGGCAGGCGTGTCGGGGCGCATGGGGGACACCGTACTGCCGGTGGGTGACAAAGAAGAGACAGCCGCAGGCCACGGGGCCCACGGGCGAGTGGCCCGCGCGTCGGCGGGCCGCTCGCACGTCGTACGTCAGTGGCGTCCGCGCAGGCTCATCACCGACACCGCCGCCACCAGTGCCAGGACGGCCGAGACCACCATGGCAATGTCCGTGCCCCGGGCCACCCCGCCGCTCGACGACGTGACGATCGCGATCGTCAGCGCGACGCCCGCGCAGGAGCCGATGTAGCGGAAGGTCTGCTGGGCGCCGGAGCCCATCGCCGCCCGCGCGGGGGTACGGACTCGACGGCGAGGAGGAGGGCCGCGTTGAGCAGGCCGCTGCCGACACCGGCGATGATCATGCCGGGGACGAAGCGGGCCGTGGAGCCCGAGCCGACCGCGCCGAGCAGGGTGAGGACGCCGGCCGCGTGCAGGGCGAACGCGATGGCCAACTGGACGCGGGTCGGGACGCGCCCGGCCAGGCGGCGGGCCTGGAGGGCGACGGCGAAGGCGAGGCCGGCCCACAGCAGGGTCAGCCAGGCCGTCCCCAGCGCGGACATGCCGAGGGTCCGCTGGAGCACCGCCGGGAGGTAGCTGAACAGGCCGATCACCGCCAGGCCCGTGAACAGGCCGCCGAGGGAGGAGGCCAGGAAGTCCGGGCGGCGCAGCAGCGCCAGGTCGATCATCGGCGTGCCGGTACGGCGTTCCACCCGCGCGAACGCGGCCAGCAGCACGACCGTCACCGCGAACAGCAGCAGCACCGGGGCACGCAGCCAGCCGTCCCGGCCCAGGGTGAGGGCGGCGACCAGGGAGACCAGGGCCAGGCCGAAGGTCACCGCTCCGGCGAAGTCGGGGCGGCCCCCGCGCGGGGAGCGCGATTCGGTGAGCGCACGCGTGCCGAGGGCGGCGACGACGAGGGCCGCTGCGCCGAGGACGCCGTACGTCACGCGCCAGTCCGGTATCACCGCGGCGAGGAGCGGGCCGACCGCGATACCGCCGGTGACGAACGCGCCCCACACCCCCGTCGCCCGCACCCTGCCCGACGCGGTGGGGAAGGCGTGCACGATCAGGCCCAGGCTGCTCGCCAGCAGGGCCGCGCTGGCCCCGCCCTGGGCGATACGGGCCAGGGTGAACAGCCAGGTGCTGGTGGCGAACGCGCCGAGCGCCGTGGTGATGCCGAGCGCGAGTGTGCCGGAGACGAAGATCCTTCGCCGGCCGTAGTCGTCGGCGAGGCTGCCGGCGACCAGGAGCAGGGCGGCCAGGCCCAGCGGGGTGCCGTTGAGCAGCCAGGCCTGGGCCGAGAGCGGGGTGCCGAGGGCGGCCGCGGTGTCGGGGAGCGTGATGATCGGCGTGGTGTACGTCATCAGCGCCACGGCGGTTGCGGCGCTGGTCAGGGCGAGGGTGGCGCCCGGGCGCGGCGGCGAGTCCCGGCGGGGGCCGTCTTGGGCGCGTGCTCCCGTACGGCTGTGTGTTCCGCGGTCGCGGGGAGGAGTCGGTGCCTGTCATGTCTGTCAGGGGTCCTCTGCGGATCGATCGGCTTGCTGGGGTGGGGCGGGGCGGGGGTGAGGGGTCTGGGTTCCGGGCAGTGGGTGGGTTCAGTTAATGAACCTACCTCGACCCGGCCACCGTAACATCGTCGGTTCGGTCATTGAACCAACAGAGGGAAAAGTGGTTACAGTGGACGGCATGGCACTGGGCAAGGACTACGCGACACAGGAGTGCTCGATCGCGAGCGCCCTTGAGGTCATCGGGGAGCGCTGGACGCTGCTCGTGATCCGCGACGCCTTCTACGGCGTACGGCGCTACAACGACTTCCTCGTCCACCTCGGCATCCCGCGCGCGGTGCTCTCCGCCCGCCTCCGGGCCCTGACCGAGCAGGGCATCCTCGACAAGCGCCGGTACCAGGAGTCGCCGCCGCGCGACGAGTACGTCCTCACCGACCGGGGGATCGCGCTGTGGCCCACCATGCGGGCGCTCGGGGTGTGGGGGCGCGAGCAGCTCACACAGGTCCAGTTGCGGGTGTTCCGGCACGCCGGCTGCGGCGCGGAACTCGGCGCGTACAACGAATGTCCGGCCTGCGGAACCATCGTGGCGGTGCCGGACGTTGAAGTGGTGCCGGGGCCCGGACTCAACCGGGATCCGGCGGATCCGGTCAGCCGGGCGCTGCTGAAGCCGAAGCGGCTGCTGCAGCCCTTGGTGACCGATCCTGTGTGACTCCGGGGGCGACCAGGTGGGGGAGGGGGCTGCGTGATCCGTCGGTGGGTGGGCGCGCGCTTCGTTCTCGCCGTGCTCCCGGTCGTTCTGCTCCTGCTTCTGCTGCCCGACGCCGGGCTCTCCGTGGTCGACGTCGCGCTCGCCGCGACGGCCGCGGCGGGTACGGCGCTTGTGCTCTGCGCTCTTGTCGCCGCTCGCTGTGCGCCCGTTGTCGCGCCCACGCGCGTGCGTACCGCGATACGTGACCGGGATCGGCGTACGGCCTTCCTGCCCCAGCGCGATCCCGATGCCAAGGGGCGCACGCGGCCCCGAGCGCCCGGACATGTCCTCCTGGCGACCGCCGCGTAGGGCATCTTCCTTTTTCGTACGTTCACCGTGCCCCGCTGCGGGTCGTCATGCCGTTTCTTCGTATTTCCGGCACGACGAGACCCCCGGAGGGCTCATCCATGTCCGTTTTCGCCAGCGTGGTCGGGCAACTGGCCGATCTGCTTCAGCCGTTGTTCGGTGTTTCCGCTGCGGCTGCCGCGATTGTTCTTTTCACCGCCTTCGTACGGCTCCTTGTGCATCCGCTGTCGCGGGCTGCCGCGCGGGGGCAGAAGGCTCGGGCGGCGTTGCAGCCGCGGATCGCCGAGATGCGGCGTAAGTACCGGCGTCAGCCGGAGAAGTTGCAGGAGGCTGTGCTGGAGCTGCACAGGCGGGAGAAGGTGTCGCCGCTGTCGGGGTGCCTGCCCAGTCTGCTGCAACTGCCCGCGTTCTTCTTGATGTACCACCTGTTTTCCAGCGCGACGATCGGCGGGCGGGACAACGAGTTGCTCGGGCATCGGCTGTTCGGGGCGCCGCTCGGCGGGCGATGGGCGGACGCGCTGGCCCAGGGAGGGGTGTTCGGTGGGGCCGGGCTTGTGTACGCCGGGTTGTTCGTGGTCGTGGGGGTGGTCGCCTGGTTCGGGTTCCGGTTGTCCCGGCGGACCGTGGGTGCGCAGGGTGTGCCGGCCGCGGGCGGGGAGCAGGTGCCGGGGATGGAGGCGGTGGGGAAGGTGGTGCCGTTCATGTCGTTCTTCACGCTTGTCACCGTGGCGGTGGTGCCGTTGGCGGCTGCGTTGTACGTGGTGACCAGTACGGCTTGGGGGTTGGTGGAGCGGGCTGTGCTGTATCGGTGAGGTGGGGTAGGGGCGGGGTGGGTTTTCGCCCCCGCCGCCCCTTCCCTTCCCGTCACTGGGGCGCCGCCCCCAGACCCCGTTCGCGCCCACGCGGCGGAGCCGCATATCGGCACGGCCCCGCGCCCCTGGGGGTGCGGGGCCACCGTGCCCTGAAGGCGTTCAGGCTCCGGGCTCCTGGGGGCTACTTGTGGGTCAGGAAAGTCTCCAGGGCTTCCACCACCATTTTGTGGTCCTCCAGTTGGGGCAGGCCCGAGACCGTGACCGCGCCGATGACGCCCGCGCCCTCCACCGTGATCGGGAAGGAGCCGCCGTGGGCCGCGTAGGTGTCGGGGTCCAGGCGGGAGGAGGCCTCGAATGTGGTGCCCTTGGCCCGGTGGCGGGCGCCCACCAGGTAGGAGGCCGAGTTGTAGCGTTCGACCACCCGGCGTTTGCGGGCGATCCACGCGTCGTTGTCGGGGGCCGAGCCGGGGAGGGCCGCGTGGAAGAGCTGCTGGCCCGCGCGGTGGATGTCGATGGCCACCGGGGCCTGGCGCTCGCGGGCCATCTCCACCAGCAGGGAGCCGAGGGCCCACGCGTCGTCGTGGGTGAAGCGGGGAAGACCAGGCGGCGTTCCTGGGCTTCCAGTTCCTCCACGCTCGGGGTGAGTTCGGGGTGGTCACAGCGTCACCGTCACCTTCTCCAGGGCCGAGCGGCGCGCGGCCTCCAGTATGTCCAGGGTGGTGGCCGCCTCCAGCGCGGTCACCGGGTTGGGGGCGCCGGCGAGGAGGGCCTTCGCCACGGCCGTGTAGTAGGCGGGGTAGTCGCCCGGGAGGGTCGGTACGGGGTCGCCGCCGCCCGTCACCGGGGATTCGCCCGCGCCGAGGCGGCCCCACAGGTCCTCCGGCTCCGTGCCCCAGCCGGGGCCGGGACGCGTGCCGTCGCGCAGGGCGGCCTCCTGGGGGTCCAGGCCGTGCTTGACGTAACCGGCCTTCGAGCCCAGGACGCGGAAGCGCGGGCCCAGCTGGGCGGTGGTCGCCGAGACGTAGAGGTGCGAGCGGACGCCGCTCGCGTGCGTCAGCGCGATGAACGTGTCGTCGTCCGTCTGCGCCCGGTCACGGCGGATGTCGGCCTCCGCGTAGACGGCCGTCACCGGGCCGAAGAGGACCAGCGCCTGGTCGACGACATGGCTGCCGAGGTCGTAGAGCAGGCCGCCGATCTCCGCCGGGTCGCCGGACTCCCGCCAGCCGCCCTTGAGCTGCGGGCGCCAGCGCTCGAAACGTGACTCGAAGCGGTAGACGTCGCCGAGTCCGCCCTCGTCGATCAGCTTGCGCAGGGTGAGGAAGTCGTTGTCCCAGCGACGGTTCTGGAAGACGGAGAGAAGCAGGCCGCGCTCGTCCGCGAGGGCGGCCAGTTCGCGCGCCTCGGCCGCCGTACCGGAGAGGGCTTGTCCACGACCACCGGCAGGCCGGCCTCGAGGGCGGCGGTGGCGAGCGGGACGTGCGTCCTGTTCGGGGACGCGATGACGATCAGGTCCAGTTCGCCGGCGCGGGCGAACAACTCGTCCGGGGTCCCCGCGACGCGTACGTCCGGGAACTCGGCGCGCGCCTGCTGCTGCCGCTCGGGATGGGAGGTGACCACCGTGTCGAGCACGAGGCCCTCGGTCGCGGAGATCAGCGGGGCGTGGAACACGGAGCCCGCGAGGCCGTAGCCGACGAGTCCGACACGGAGGGGAGTGCTGCTGCTGCCAGTCATGGCCCTACTTTCGCAACGCTGTTGCCAAAGTGCAAGCAGAAGGGACAATGGGCGGGTGAACAGGACGTACGACGGTATCGGCGGAGCGCAGGCGCGGGGGTGAACCTGCTGGCCCTGCGGAGCCACAACGCCGCGCTCGTGCTTGAGCTGTTGCGGACCGCGGGGGCGGAGGGGATCAGCCGGCTGGAGCTGGCCGAGCGGACCGGACTCACTCCGCAGGCGGTCAGCAAGATCACGGCCCGGCTGCGGGAGGACGGGCTCGCGGCGGAGGCGGGGCGGCGGGCGTCCACGGGGGCAAGCCCCGGACCGTGCTGCGGCTGGTGCCGGAGGCGGGGCATGCGGTGGGGGTGCATCTGGACCGGGACGCGGTACGGGTGGTCGTCGTCGACCTCGACGGGCGTGTGGTGGGGGAACGGCGGCGGGCGGGGGTGGGGCTCGGGGCGGGGGCCGACGCCGTGGTGGAGGGGGTGGGGGTGTGCTGCTCGAGCTGACCGCGGAGACGTTGGGGGCGGGGGTGGCGGGCTTGCCGCCGTGCCCAGCCTGCTCGGTGTCGGGGTTGCGCTTCCGGGGCCGCTCGATCATGTGCGGGGTGTGCTGCACCGGGTCACCGGGTTTCCGGGGTGGGACGGGTTTCCGCTGCGGGAGGCGTTGGAGGAGCGGCTGGGGGTGCCGGTCGTCGTCGACAAGGACACCAACGCGGCGGCGCTGGGGATCGCGGTGGGTGGTGAGCAGGGCTCCTTCGCGTATCTGCACCTCGGTACGGGGCTGGGGGCGGGGCTGGTGATCGGGGGAGTGTGCATCGGGGGTGCGGACGGGGGCGGGGGAGTTCGGGCATCAGGTGATTCAGCTGGACGGGCCGCTGTGCGGCTGCGGGGGCGGGGGTGCATCGAGGCGCTGTGCCTCGGCGCTGTCGCTCGGGGTGAGCTGGGGGAGGCGGCGCGGGTGCTGGGGGCGGGGGCGGCGAATCTCGCGGGGCTGCTGGATATCGACCTGGTTCTGCTGGGGGTCGTACGGTCGTCGGGGCGCCGGAGGTGTTCGTGGGTGGGGTCGGGGCTGTGCTTGGTGCTCGGGCTCGGCGGACGGGGATGCGGTGGTGCCGGTGCGGGTTGCTGTGGGTGGGGTTGCTGAGGGGGCGGCTCAGCTGGTGCTGGCGCCGGTGTTCGGGCGGGGGATGGGTAGGGGGTGCCGTTGGGCCCGCCCGTGCGGTCGGGGTTGGGCGGTGGCCCGGTGTGTGGGTTGGGCGGGGGTGGGTTGCGCGGCCCGGCGCTTGCGGGGTGCCGTCGCGCCCACCCGTGCCGCCCCAGCGGCACGATTGCCCGCGGGAGCGGGAGCGGTGCGCGGGGTGTCGTCGCGCACCGCCCGTGCCGTCCCGGCGGCACGATTGCCCGCGGGAGCGGGAGCGGTGCGCGGGGTGTCGTCGCGCACCGCCCGTGCCGTCCCGGCGGCGCGATTGCCCGCGGGAGCGGGAGCGGGGGCGGGGGCGGGAGCGGGGGCGGTGCGCGGGGTGCCGTCGCGCCCACCCGTGCCGCCCTGCGGCACGACTGCCCGCGGGAGCGGAGGGCGGAGGGCGGAGGGCGGAGGGCGGAGGGCGGAGTGTGGGACGTGGAGGGGTTTAGATCAGGTCGACCAGGTCTGCGATCGAGTCGACGACCCTGGTGGGGCGGTAGGGGTACTGGTTGATGTCGGACTCTGTGGTGAGGCCGGTCAGGACCAGGAACGTTTCCATTCCCGCCTCCAGGCCCGCCAGGACGTCCGTGTCCATCCGGTCGCCGATCATGGCGCTGGACTCGGAGTGGGCGCCGATGACGTTCAGGCCCGTGCGCATCATCAGGGGTTCGGCTTGCCGACGAAGTACGGGTCCTTGCCCGTGGCCTTGGTGATCAGCGCGGCGACGGAACCCGTCGCGGGCAGCGCGCCCTCGGGGAGGGACCGGTGTTGTCCGGGTTGGTGGCGATGAAGCGGGCGCCGGCGTTGATCAGGCGGATGGCCTTCGTCAGCGCCTCGAACGAGTACGTACGCGTCTCACCCAGGATCACGAAGTCGGGATCGGCGTCCGTCATGACGTAGCCCGCGTCGTGCAGGGCCGTCGTCAGGCCGGCCTCGCCGATGACGTACGCGGTGCCGCCGGGGTGCTGGGTGTCCAGGAACTTCGCCGTGGCGAGGGCGGACGTCCAGATGTTCTCGACCGGCACCTCGAGACCGATCCGGTTGAGGCGTGCGTGCAGGTCACGGGCCGTGTAGATCGAGTTGTTCGTCAGAACCAGGAACGGCCGCCCCGAATCGCGCAGCTTCTTGATGAACGCGTCCGCGCCAGGTACCGGGACACCTTCGTGCATCAGTACCCCGTCCATGTCGGTGAGCCATGAGGCGATGGGCTTGCGCTCAGTCATGGGTGCTGACTCCTGCCGTACGTGGGCCATGGGACGCCTCATGCTAAGCAGTCACCCGTACGGAGTAACTCCCGCACCTGCGAGGATGCGGCGCCGGAGCGGCCGCGGGACCCTCCAGGTGTCTGGAGGTTCACGATGGGTTCCCCTGCGACACACTCCGTACCGGTTTCCGGTCCGGCGTCGGACGGCTCCTCGCCGGTGTGGTCTGGATGGTGCTGCTGCTCGGCCTGTGGCTCTGGGGCGGCGCGCGGGCCGGTGTGCCCGCCGGGCTGTCCGGCACCGCGACCGGCGACATGGCGGCGGCCGGACGGCCGCCCGAGGCCGAGCTGCCGCCCGCGCACGACCCTTGCCCGCCGCCGTACCGCGGCGCCTCGGCGTCCCCGGCCTCGACCTCGACCTGCCGGTGGCCGCCGCCGAGCGCGCGAAGCCGGACACGGTCGCCTGGTTCGCGGACGGGGTGACACCGGGCGAGTCCGGCATCGCGCTGATGGTGACGCCCGTCGCCCTCCCGCACATGGAGACCCTCCGGCCCGGCAGCGCCCTCCGGGTGGAGCGCGCCGACGACCGGACCGCCGAGTTCACCGTCGAGGACGTCGAGGTCGTCGCCCCCGTCGAACGGCCCGACGCGCAGCGGGTCCGGGAGTCGCGTCGTGCCGAACTCCGTCTGATCGTCTGCGCCGACGACGCCTGCACGGGAGGCGTGCTCGTCTCGGCGTACCTCACCGGCCACCCCAAGGCCCCCTGACTCCCACCCCGAGGCCCCCTGACCCCCACCCGACCCGGCGGCTCCCACCCGACCCGGGACCCCCACCCGACCCGGGACCCCCACCCGACCCGGGACCCCCACCCGACCCGGGACCCCCACCCGACCCGGCCGGCGGCCCGCTTCCCGGAGGCCGCCGGCCGGGCAGGTCCTCGACCGCGCTGGGTCCGGGCCGCGGGAGTGACCCGGTGACCGGCGCGGGAGGCGGCGATGGCCGGTGGTGCGCACGACTTCAGAGCGAAAGCCGTGCCGGGAGTGGAGACCGGACAACGCCACGTTCCGCATCGGTCGCGATCCGTGATCGTCGCAGGCCGCTCGCCGCGCGGGCTCGCCGCAACGGCCCGCGGGATGGGTCGGGTTCGGCTTCGTGGGTGGCGCGGGACGTATGTCAGGATTGGGGCTCGGAGCACAGGGAACAAGTGCGCCCAAGGGGGCTTGATGTACGGCAACAGGGGGCTCGGGGCGTCCGCGGTGGTGCTGGGGGCGGTGCTGCTGATGACCGGATGTTCGTCCTCGGACGGCAAGGGGGCGGGGACGCGGGCGCGGGGATCACCCAACAGCCCAAGGGAGCCGACCCGTTCTGGGTCAACCCGGACGGCACCGCGGCACGGCAGGTCGTGGCGCTGGAGAAGGACGGCAAGAAGGCGGAGGCCGACCACATCCGCCGGATCGCCGAGCAGCCCGTCGCCGAGTGGATCAGCCCGGAGAACCCGGAGGAGCAGGCCCGCGGCTTCACCGAGGGCGCGGAGGCGGCCGACCGCACCGCGCTGCTGGTGCTCTACAACATCCCGCACCGCGACTGCGACCAGTACTCGCGCGGCGGCGCCGCCGACGGCGACGCCTACCGCGACTTCGTGGACGGTGTCGCCAAGGGCATCGGGGACCGTGCGGCGACCGTCGTCCTCGAACCCGACGCCGTACTGCACCTGGTGGACGGGTGCACTCCGGACGAGTTCCACGAGGAGCGCTACGACCTCCTCAAGGGCGCCATCGCCAAGCTGAAGGACCTGAAGAACACCAAGGTCTACCTGGACGCGGGCAACGCCGGCTGGGGCGAGCCCGACCAGATCCACGAGCCCCTCAAGTGGGCCGGCGTCGACCAGGCCGACGGCTTCTCGGTGAACGTCTCCAACTACTACTCGACCAAGGACTCCATCGCCTACGGTAAGCGGCTCTCCGCCCACATCGGCGACAAGCCCTTCGTCATCGACACCAGCCGCAACGGCAACGGCCCCTACACCAACGGCAACCCCGACGAACGCTGGTGCAATCCCCGGGCCGGGCCCTCGGCGAGACCCCGACCACGAAGACCGCCGACCCGCTGGTCGACGCCTACCTGTGGGTCAAACGCCCCGGGGAGTCGGACGGGGAGTGCAAGGGCGGCCCGAAGGCGGGCGACTGGTGGCCCGCGTACGCCCTGAAGCTGGCCCAGGGGTAGGAAACCCGTGGGCGCGGGGCTGCGCCCAAGTGCGGAAACACCAGTGGGCGCGGGGCTGACATGTGCGGTCACCGCACAGCGCACCCGCGCCCACCACGCAGTCCGCGGACGCGCTACGGCACCTGCACCCACTGCGCCTTACTGGGCACACCCGAACCGTCGTTCACGAACAGCATGTACCACCCGGACTGCACCAGGTTCCTGTTCTTGGGCACCGTCACGGTGATCTCGTTCCCCTGCGCCTCGAAGTCCAGGGCGATGGACCGCTGATCCACGTCGGTGACATGCGTGGACGCGCTGGGCCGGATCAGCCGCACGCTCTCCACGGCAGCCGCGTCCGCCGACGTGAACGTCGCCGACCCGCCCCGCTCGATGGTCTTGGGCCCGCCCGACAGCTCGGGCTGTCCCTCGTCCCCGTACAGATACGGCGGGGTGTAGATCTCGATCCGCTGCTCGAACTCTCCCGGCTTCGTGTTCGCCTTGTCCGCGTACAGCGAGTCGGAGCCGAAGAACATCAGGCGTCCGTCGGGCAGCAGGATCGACCCGGAGTGGTAGTTGCGGCCCACCAGCGGATCGGCGACCCGCTTGAACTCGTTCTTCGCCGAGTCGTAGATCCGCGCCTCGAGGACGTTGGAGTCGCCGCGGCCGCGGTAGTCCTCGGAGCCGCCGGAGACGAGGACGTCGTCGTTGGGCAGGATCGAGGCCTGCGGATAGCGCGTGCCCTTGTCCATGGACGGCCCGTCGGTGAACTCCGGCTTGTCGGCCTTGAGATCGACGATGCGGGTCTTCTCACTGGCCTTCCGGGACTCGCCGACCCCGCCCCCGCCGATCACCATGTACTTCTCGTCCTGTGCGGGCGGCAGCAGCACCGTGCCGGACGTCTCCATCAGGTCCGGGTCGCTCAGCCCGGGGACCTTGGTGAACTTGTTGGTCTCCACGTCCCAGACACCCGGGTCGCGGCCCACGTCGTCCGGCCCGTAACCCGCGTTGGAACCCGAGTAGAAGACCTTGCCGTTCTGCATCAGGAACAGCGCCGGGTATGTCGGGAACTGGCGGACCTTCTCGGTGTAGGTCCACTCCTTGGTCCCGGGGTCGTAGATCTCGTTCTTGCCCGGGACCAGCTGGCCGATGTCGTCGAGGCCGGAGACGCTGAGGATCTTGCCGTCGCTCAGGGTGGTGAGCGTCGGGTACCAGCGGGCCTCGTTCATCGGGTCGACCTTGATGTACTTCTCGGCGACCGGATCGAACTCGTAGGCGTCCCGGATGCCCTGGAAGTCCTTCTTGTCCATGGCGAGTTTCTCGGCGATGCCGTACGTGTTGCGGCCGTCGGCGCCGCTGAGGCCGTGCACCTTGAAGTTGTCCTGGGTGCCGGTCTCGTACTCGGCGCCCTCCTTCTGCGCCTCGACGTAGATACGGCCGACGCCCGCGCTGTTGCCGAGGTACTCGCCGCTGACCGGGTCGAACTCCTTCTTGGCGCGCGGCACGAGCACCGGGTCCTTCGAGACGAAGGTCTTGCCGTTCGCCTTGCCGGTGAACTTGGTGCCGGCCGGGAGCGTGATCGGCTTGTCCGGGTTCTCGTTGTGGACGAGCATCAGGCCGCCGGCCTTCTTCACGTCACCCTTGAGCTTCTCGTACCGCTTGGTGCCGCCCGCGATCAGCAGATTGCCGTTGGCGAGCTGTGTGTGCCCGGTGCAGAACAGGTCGGTGGGCGTCGGCACCTTCTTGATGGTCCCCTTGACCGGGTCCCAGATCCGGGTGTCGTACTGCTTCGCGTCGAAGTTGTCCTGGTCGTTGCCCGACCCGGCGACGAGCAGCACCTTGCCGGTGCGCAGCAGCGCCGCGTGAATGGTGTTCTGCCGGTACTCCTCGGGGAACTCGACGATCTCCCACTTGCCGTTCTCGGCCTTGTACTCCGGCTGGTCGATCTTGTACTGGTGATATTTCTCGGTGCTGAAGCGGTACAGCCACGGCCCGTTCATCCCGGCCAGCGCCAGCACCACCGCCGTGCCTATCGCGACCCGACGGGCTCGACGGCGGCCTGCACGGTCCTTCATTCCTTACGTCTCCCAAGTCCACCAAGGGCGATCTGCATGGTCTGGTCGTCTCCGGGGTTGCCGCCCCGGGTCCGCCCGGGCCTTCGGGGCCCCTGTTCCGCCCTGCGCGCCGGGCGAACCGGCCCACTGCGGGCGGTCCTGCGGCTGCTGCGGGGCGTACTGCTGCTGCGGCGTCTGCTGCGTCATCTGCTGCGTCCGCGCGTCCTGCGCAGGCGCATGCTGTGTCCGCGCGTCCTGCGCAGGCGTCTGCTGTGTCCGCGCGTCCTGCGCCGGCGCCTGCTGGGGCCGCGGTTCCTGCCCGGCGGCCGGCCGGCCACCCGCCGCGTGGGCGCCGGTCTTCCTGCGGTCCTGCCGCATGCCGTGCCGCCAGGCGAACATCGGCGCGGCGGTGATCAGCAGGGCGAAGGTCGCCCAGATCACCATCGCCGGGTGCGAGTTCCCGTAGACGAAGCCCGCGGTGATCGAACCGGCGAAGATCAGGATGAAGTACCAGTGGTACCGGAAGGTGCCGAACCAGGTGTCGGGGCTGGCCGAGTCGCCCTTCGGCGTGACGACGAACTTGCTCTTCCTGCGCAGGACGGAGTCGATCAGCGCCTTCGCGTACAGCGGCGCCGACAGCGCGGACATCACCATGCCGGCCACACCGCCGGAGCCCTCCGGCTCGTGCGGCGACACGTTGTGCCGGCGGTTCCAGACGTACAGGCCGATCTGCAGGGCGGAGGCGTTGCCGTAGAGCATCAGCCAGACCGTCGGGTCGATGTTCACACCCGAGGCGCCCAGACCCAGGAACAGGGCGCAACTGAGCGCCGCCAGGATCCAGTTCAGGGCCGACATCGGGTAGAAGATGATCATCATCGTGTAGTTGAAGAGCTTGCTCGGCGGAAGCGAGTAGAAGCCCTTCCAGTACTGACCGATGATCGTCTCGTACGTACCGCGCGACCAGCGCATCTGCTGGGTGAAGAAGTCGGTCCAGGCGTTGGGGCCCTCACCGACGGCGAGCACGTCCGGGGTGTAGACCGAGCGCCACTTCTTCCCGGTGTCCGGGTTCCTGTGGCGGTGCATCTCGAAGCCGGTCGCCATGTCCTCGGTGATCGAGTCGTACAGACCGCCGATCTGCTTGAGCGCCTTGATGCGTACGGCGTTGGAGGTGCCCACGAACATCGGTGAGCCGTAGCGGTTGCCGGCCCGCTGGATCAGCGCGTGGAAGAGGAACTGCTGGGACTCGGCGGCCTTGGTGACGAAGTTGTCGTAATTGCCGTACACCTGGGGGCCGATGACGAAGCCGACGTCCGGGTCGCGGAAGAAGCCGAGCATCCGCTCCAGGTAGTTGGGCAGCGGCACATGGTCGGTGTCGACGGAGGCGAAGTAGTCGTAGTTGTCGCCGTGTGCGTCCAGCCAGGCGTTGTAGTTGCCGTGCTTGGTCTTCGCGCGGTGCGCGCCCTTCTTCTGGTTCCACTTCGCGACGCCCTTGCGGGAGAAGTGGTGCACCCCGAGGCGCTCGCAGACCCGCTTCACATCGGGGTCGTCGCCCTCGTCGAGCAGCCAGACGTGCATCAGGCCCCGGTGGCGGATCCTGACGGCCGCCTCCAGGGTCTTCGTCACCATCTCCAGCGGCTCCTTGCCGGGCACGAAGGAGGTGAGGAAGGCGACCTGGGTGCCGGTCTCCGGCACCACCGGTACGGGGTCACGGGCGACCAGGGTGGCGTGCGCGTTCGACAGCACGTTCATACAGCGGAAGAACTCGATCAGACCGATCGAGACGAGCATGACGATGTCGAGGGCCGGCAGCCACTCGAACTCGACGTAGTCCCGCTCGGTCCAGTGCGACGGCTGGAGCAGCCAGAACAGCAGCACCAGTGACAGCACCGGGGCGGCGGCCAGCATCAGCCCGATGCGGATACGGTGCGGCTCCTGCCCGATCAGCGAGCGGTACTGCACCGTGTACGGCTTGTTCGGATCGGGCTGGGTGAGGGGGCCCGAGAGTCGGCTGTAGTGCTCGTAGTCGTATCTCGGCAGGGTGGTCCTGATCCGGCGAAACGTTCCCGTGTTCCAGTTCCGATGGCCGGGCACCCGGAGCTGGGTGGTCTGGGACGGGTCGTCGTCCGGCTGGGCGCCCGTCGGCGTCGGCGTCATGAGTAATCCCCCCAACACACGGCGGCCACCGCGTGTTTCGTCGCTTCTTTGTGTGCGCTCGGTCCCCCCTCGACCGTCACAGACGTGTCAGTGGCCGACACGGTCACCACGCCACCCACACCCTATAGACCGGTGCGGTGCTGTTCCGGTTGCATGATGCCCGCCCCGGCATCGCCCCGCGAAAGCGGGACCCCCCCTCCCGCATCACCGGCAACCGGTTTCTTGCCCACCAACCACCGTGAAGGCGCCGGAAGCGGAAGAATCCGGGCTCTACGGGGCTCATCGTGGCCGCACGCTGCGAAACACGGTGTTGTCCGGGCATACGGGTCCAAGGTGAACAGGGGCGGTCGCTGGGGCCGCTGGTGCATACGCACGCCGGGGGCGTCGCGTTCATCGGGCGCGCGCGTGGCCGCCCGGCCGAAAAGCGACGGGCCCCTCGCTTGCGCGAGGAGCCCGTCCGTCGGTGCGCCGCCAGGGACTCGAACCCCGGACCCGCTGATTAAGAGTCAGCTGCTCTAACCAACTGAGCTAGCGGCGCGCGCTGACGGCGTAACTCTACAGGACCCCGGAGGGTGCTCCGGGCCGGCCGCCCACCTGGCCGCCTGTCCGGTACGGGCCCGGTTCACCGCCGTACATCGTTCGGACCGTCGACATGCGCGCGCGGAGGAGGGTGGTGAGAATGACCTTCGTGCACGCATGTGGTGAATTCGAGCGGGAGTGTGAGGGGCATCGTATGGAGTCTCCGGTATTCGAGGAGATCGAACCGGCGGACGACTGCGACTGCCCCGGCTGCGCGCATTGGCGCGGTGTTCTCCCGCATTCCCGCACCGGCCGTTTTCCCGGCCATCCGGCCCGGCGCCGGACGGCCGTCGTCATGGCCGCCGTCACCTCGGCCGCGATCGGTGCCGGCACGGCGGCCCCGGTGATCGCCGCACCGTATGGCGAGCAGCCCGCCGGTCCGGACGTTCTCGCAGGTGAGGAGCCTGGCACCCCGCAGGGGGCGCGGACCCCGCTGCACGGTCCCGGCGGCCGGGCGGGGCCGCTCGCGAGCCCGGAGCCGTCCGCGCGGGTGCCCGCGATCACCCGCGCGGACATCATCGAGCGGGCCAGGGACTGGGTCACCCGGAAGGTCCCGTACGGGGTGAGCTTTTACGGGTCCGACGGTTACCGGCAGGACTGTTCGGGTTATGTGTCGATGGCCTGGGGGCTGCCCGGGAGCGAATGGACCGGCAGTCTCGGCGCATACGCCGAGAGAATCACCAAGGACGAACTCCAGCCGGGTGACATGCTGCTCTATCACCATGCCGCCGACCCGTACGGCGGATCACATGTGGTCCTTTTCGGCGGCTGGGCGAACACCGCCCGATCAAAGTACGTCGCCTATGAGCAGACCGTTCCGCACACCCGCCGGAAGACGACTCCGTACGCCTACTGGAACAACTCCGCGCGCTATGTCCCGTACCGCTACAAGGGGGTCGGTGACGGTGCGGCCGGCGCGGGGGCCTCCGCCGCGACGGGCCGGACCCCCTTCCCCGGAGTGGCCTCTTTCGGCCCCGGCGCGGACAACGCCCACGTCGCCGAACTGCGCCGGATGCTTGCCGCCCGCGGCGCCGGACACCTCTACCCCGATCCCCCCGGACCCCGCTGGACGGACGCCGACCGCAGGGCGACCCGGGCGTTCCAGGAGGCACAGGGGTGGAGGGGCGTGGCGGCGGACGGGCTGCCGGGGCCGCTGACCTGGGAACTGCTTATCACCGGCGGTGGCAGGGACATCCAAAGCGGAGGTTCCGCTTCCGCGCCGGACGTCGTGCTGGACAGCGTGCCGGACGGCGCACCGGACTATCCCGGACGGGCGCTGCTGCGTCCCGGCGCCGTCAACGACCAGGTCACGCGGCTCGGAAGGCAGCTGGTGCGGAAGGGGTTCGGCCGCTACTACACGAAGGGCCCCGGCCCCCGCTGGACCGAGGCGGACCGCCGCAATGTGGAGGCCTTCCAGCGGGCCCAGGGCTGGCGCGGGGGAGCGGCGGACGGCCTCCCCGGTCCGGAGACCTGGAGGCGGCTCTTCCTCACCTGACCCACCCGGGCGTGCGGCGTCCACGGGATGCCCGCGCCCTCCCCCGAAGTGACCGATGGGACGCATCTGGCGCGGAGGCTGGAGGCACGCATGACCACGACGGCATCGCCCGTCCCCGACGACATCCCCGAGAACGTTCCCGACCACATCCCCGAACCCGGCGGTCCGGTGGACGCCGGCCCGGCGGACAGAGCGGTGGCGGCCGCCCGGCCGGTCCGGCTGATCCATACGGAGGCCACCACCGAGATCCCCGTCCATCTGCTGTTCCGCGACGCCCCCGAACCGGCGCCGGTGCGGGTGCGCCCGGCCGTCGTCCCCCGCCGCCCCGACGAGGGAGCCCGGAGCACGGCGGAGCGTCCCCGCCCGTCCGCCGTCCCCCGCGTCGACCCCGAACTGGTGGAGCTTCCCGCCCGGGTGCTGCCGGGCCTCGCGGGGGTGCTCGCCGGAATGTGCGGGGCGGCCGGCTGCGTCGCCACCTCGTGGTGGGCGGGCGTACTGCCCTCGCCGGCGCCGGACGCGGTCGGTCCGGCGGGCCTGGGTCCCGCGCAGTGGGCGGTTTACGCCGGGGCCGGGGCGCTCGCGCTGTTCGGGTTCGGCGGGCTGGCCCGCGGGCGGACCGGGCGGGCCTGGGTGCTCGGCCTGTTCGGCCGCTACCGGGGCACGGTCCGGCGCACCGGACTGCTGTGGGTGAACCCGCTGCTGCTGCGCCGCCGGGTCGACGTACGGCTGCGGCACTGGCGCGGGGAGCCGATGCGGGCGGCCGACCGGGGCGGGGTGGCGCTGCGGGTGGCCGTGCTCGTGGTGTGGCGGGTGCGGGACACCGCGCGGGCGACGCTGAGCGTCGAGGACCACGAGGCATATCTGCGCGCGTGCGTCGAGGCGGCCCTGGTGCGGGTGCCGGTGGCGGCGCCGGGCGCGGGCAGGGGCCAGGTGGAGGCGGCGCAGGACGCGCTGACCCGGCTGGTGGCGGCGGACACCGCGCCGGTGGGGGTGGAGGTGTTCGCGGTGCGGCCGCTCCGGGTGGAGTACGCGCCCGAGGTCGCCGCCGCGATACACCGGCGCCGGATCGCCGCGCTGGACGCCCAGCACCGGGCGAGCGTGCTCGGCTCGGTCGTGGATTCCGTGGAGGACACGGTCACCCGGCTGACCATGCGGGGGCTCGTGGAGCTGGACGACTACGAACGCAAGGTGCTGGTGAAGGATCTGACGGTGGCGTTCTGCGCGGGACGGGGTGAGGCGGGGCCGTGAACGGCGGGGGAACAGGCCCTGTTATTGGTATGGACATGTTCAACGGGCCGCAATAATCTGAACTTGGTCTAGACCTACCTGCACGGCTCACTGAAACCCCCACACCCCAGGAGCAGCAGCATGCGCACACGGACCCAGATGTACGCAGCCGCGGTGGGGCTGGCCACGACCGGAGCGCTCGTGCTCTCCTCCGGTGGTGCCAGCGGCCACGGCTACACCGACCTGCCGGTCAGCCGGCAGAAGCTCTGCCAGAACGGCTCGGTCGCCAACTGCGGATCCATCCAGTGGGAGCCGCAGAGCGTCGAGGGCCCGAAGGGCTTCCCCGCCTCCGGACCGGCCGACGGGCAGCTCTGTTCCGGCAACAACACCCGGTTCAGCCAGCTCGACAGCCCGAAGACCCCCTCGGGCGGCGCCTGGCCCACGACGGGCGTCTCGGGCGGCCAGAACTACACCTTCCGGTGGCAGTTCACGGCCATGCACGCCACCACCGACTTCAAGTACTACGTCACCAAGCCGGGCTGGAACCAGAACCACAACCTGGCCCGGTCCGACCTCAACCTCACGCCGTTCTTCACCGTCCCCTACAACGGCCAGCGTCCCCCGTCGACCCTCTCGCACACCGGCCGCCTGCCGTCCGGGCTCAGCGGACGCCATGTGATCGTCGCGGTGTGGACGGTCGCCGACACGGCCAACGCGTTCTACGCCTGCTCGGACGTCACGTTCTGAACCCGGCGTACGCAAAGGGCCTCTCGCTCCCACGAGAGGCCCTTCGGTGTGCGCCGCCAGGGACTCGAACCCCGGACCCGCTGATTAAGAGTCAGCTGCTCTAACCAACTGAGCTAGCGGCGCATGACTCCCGCCGTCCGCTTCCGCGGCCGGCGACGAAGAAATAATACCCGGTCCTCCGGAGTGCTCCGCACCACCGCGGACGCTTCTAGATCGCCAGCGACAGCAGTACCGGGGCCGCGTTGCGGTTGAGGGTGTCGGCGGCCTCGCGCAGGCGGTGGGCGTGCTCCACCGGCAGGGAGAGCGCCAGGCAGCCCACCGAGGAACCGGCCGTGATCGGGACCGCCGCGCAGACCGTCCCGACCGCGTACTCCTGGAGGTCGAGCACCGGCACCGTCGGCGGCTGCGACGCCAGCCGGGACAGCAGCAGCGTGTCACTGGTGATGGTGCGCGAGGTGAGCCGGGCCATCTTGTGCCGGGCGAGATGATCGCGCCGGCCGTCGTGGTCCAGCTGGGTGAGCAGGCTCTTGCCCACCGCCGTCGCGTGCGCCGAGCAGCGGAAGTCCACCCACTCGTTGACCTTCGGGGCGGCCGGGCTGTCGGCGTACTGGGTGACCTTGACCTCGCCGTCGACGTACCGGCTCATGTAGACGGCGGCGCCCACACTGTCGCGGAGCCGGTCGAGGGTGCGCTGCAGCTTCTCGCGCAGCGCCTCCTCGTGTCCCTCGGCGGCACCCAGGCGGGCGAATGCCGCCCCGGTGACGTACGCGCCGTCGGCGATCTGCTCGACGTAGGCCTCGCGGCGCAGCATCCGCAGGAGGGCGGTCAGCCGCTCACTGCCGAGTCCGGTCTCGCGCGCCAGTCCGGTCTCGGTGACTCCTGTGGTGTGCCGCGCCACCGTCTCCAGTACGCGCAGGGCGTCCTGGACCGAGTGGTACGACGCGGTCGGCTCGTGCCTCAGCGCCACGGTTTCCCCTGCGCTCGTACTCGGGGCCGCAATCCGGTCAGCGAATCCCTTCCACAATAGCCGCGAAACGGCCCCTGGGAAGCGGGTGTTGACAAGATTGCGACCCCTGATCTGCGGCGCCGACCCCTGGCATATGCCTTAGGGATGCCCCATGCCGTGGACCTCGGGCGTTGCCCTGTTGACGGTCCGTGGCTACAGGACGGCGCTGAGGAACTCCCGCGTACGGTCGTGCTCCGGCTCGCTGAACATCTTCTCCGGCGCGCCGGCCTCGATGATCCGCCCCGAGTCGAACATCAGCACCTGGTCCGAGATGTCCCGGGCGAAGTTCATCTCATGGGTCACACAGAGCATGGTGATGTCGGTGGAGCGCGCGATGTCCCGCAGCACGTCGAGGACGCCCGCGACCAGCTCGGGGTCGAGCGCCGAGGTCACCTCGTCCAGCAGCAGCACCTGCGGCCGCATCGCCAGCGCCCGCGCGATCGCCACCCGCTGCTGCTGACCGCCGGAAAGCTGCGCGGGGTGCTTGCCGATGTGGTCGGTCAGCCCGACCATCTCCAGCAGCTCCCGCGCCCGCTCCTCCGCCTCGTCCCTGGACATGCCGAGCACGGTGACCGGGGCCTCCGTGATGTTCCGCAGCACCGTCATGTTCGGGAACAGGTTGAACTGCTGGAAGACCATGCCGATCTTCTTGCGGATCTCGCGGACCTGCTTCTCGGGCGCCGGGAACAGCTGCTCCCCGGCCACGGTGATCGTGCCCTCGTCGGGCTTCAGCAGCGTCATCAGCAGCCGCAGGATGGTCGTCTTGCCGGAACCGGACGGGCCGATCAGCGTCACGTGCTTGCCCGCGTCCACGGAGAAGTCCAGGTGGTCGAGGACCGTGTGGTCCCCGAACCGCTTGGTGACCTGCTCCAGGCGGATCAGCTCACCGCTGCCCGCCGGAGTCCCGGGCTTCTTGTCGAACGGGGCGTGGGTGTCAGTGGACAAGGCGTCGCTCCAGGGCTCGCAGGGCAAGGGAGGCCAGATAGGAGATGACGACGAAGGCGAAGCCGATCACCGTCAGCGGCTCGGTGAACTGGAAGTTCTGCTGCGAGAACAGCCGCGCCTCACCGAGCATCTCCAGCACGGTGATGGCCATCAGCAGCGGCGTGTCCTTCAGCATCGAGATGACGTAGTTGCCGAGCGCGGGCACCACCCGGCGCACGGCCTGCGGCAGGATCACCGCGGTCCACGTCCGGCGCAGCGGCAGGTTCAGCGCCGTCGCCGCCTCCCACTGGCCCACCGGCACGGCCTCGATGCCCGCGCGGTAGACCTGCATCGTGTACGTCGAGTAGTGCAGCCCGATGGCGAAGACACCGGTGGTCAGCGCGGAGAAGGTCACGCCCCACTCGGGCAGCACATAGAAGAGGAAGAACAGCTGCACCAGCAGCGGTGTGTTGCGGACGAACTCCGTCACCGCGCCGACCGGCCAGGTGACCCAGCGCGTCGGCACCCGCATCAGCAGCGCCCACACCAGACCCAGCGCGAACGAGATCAGCGAGCCGAGGACCAGGATCTGCAGGGTGACCAGCAGACCCTCCCAGAAGTGCGGCATGAAGTCGGAGACCGCGCTCCAGTCCCACGTCATCGGACGGCACCTCCCACACTGCTCGTCTCGGGCTTCGGCGCCACGTCCGGTTCACGGACCGCGGCCTTGCCGACGCCCGCCTTCAGCTTCTTCTCCAGACCGCGCATGATCCGGGTGAGCAGGAAGGCGATCACGAAGTAGATGATCAGGATGTACGTGTAGATCTCCGCGCTCTCCTGCAGCGCCAGGCGGATCAGATTGCCGCTGAACGCCAGATCGCCCATGCCCATGATCGACACCAGGGCGGTGCCCTTGAGCAGCTCCACCAGCAGGTTGGAGAACGGCGGGATCATCTCCGGCACCGCCTGCGGCAGCAGGATCAGCCTCATCCGCTGCCAGGGCGTGAAGCTGAGCGCGATACCGCCCTCACGCTGGGCCGGGTCGACCGCGGCGAGCGCGCCGCGCACGATCTCCGAGCCGTACGCCCCGTAGGTCAGACCGAGTGCCAGCGTGCCCGCCCACAGCGGTACGAGCTGCCAGCCGAAGGCCGGCGGCAGGACGAAGAACACCCAGAAGATCATCACCAGCGCGGAGGTGCCGCGGAACACCTCGGTGTAGAAGCCCGCGAGAAAGCGGACGATCCACAGCCGGTGGGTGCGCGCGACGCCGACCACGAAGGAGACCGCGGTCGCCAGCAGCGAGCTGAGCACGAGCAACTGGAGGGTGACCCAGACGCCGTGCAGCACGATTTCCCAGAGTCCCGATGTCATCCGCCGCAGAGCTCCTTCGCGGTCAGATCCGTCATCTCGTCCTCGGTGAAACCGAACGGCTGGAGGATGCGCAGCAGTTCGCCGCTCTCCTTCAGTTTGCGCAGTTCGGCGTTGAAGGCGTCCCGCAGGTTCGTCTCGGTCGGCCGGAAGGCGAAGGCGCCGCCGTCGACGTGCGGTTCGCCGCCGACGATCGGCTTGAAGGGCTCCGTGACCTCCGCCTTGCCGGACTTCTTCACCACCTCGCGGGTGGTGAGCGCGGTGCCGGCGAAGACGTCGGCGCGTCCGGCCTCGACGGCGTTCAGGCCGGCCACCTGGTCGGGGACGATCAGCATGTCGCTCTCGTCGTACCCGGCCTCGACGGCGTACGCGATCTCCGCGTACCCGGTGCCGGTGGCGAACTTCGCCTTCTTCTCGACGACGTCCTGGTAGCTGCGCAGCCCCAGCGGGTTGCCCTTGCGCACGATGAACGAGTCGAGCATCTGATAGTCGGGGTCCGAGAAGATGACCTGCTCACAGCGCTCGGGATTGACGTACATCCCGGCCGCCACGACATCGAACTGCTGCGAGTTCAGCCCGGGTATCAGCGAGCCGAACTCCGTGGGCACGGGCTGCACCCGGTCCACGCCGAGCCGCTTGAAGATGACCTTGGCCAGCTCCGGCGCCTCGCCGGTGAGATCTCCGTTCCTGTCGATGTAACCGAACGGGATCTCGCCGGCTATCCCCAGCCGGACGACGCCCGCCGCCTTGAGCCGGGACAGCAGATCGCCGCCGCCCGTGGCCGCCGCCGTCGGCACGCGGGAACAGCCCGCGGCGCCCAGTGCGCCGAGCGCCGCGACCCCCGCGAGCAGCGATCGACGTGAGGGCCCGGAGGTCTCTCGGTATCGTCTGAGTGGTTGCAGTGGTGGAGCCATGGCGGCGCGGCTACCCGAAGGGATGCGAGTTATTCCGGCCAGTTTCGGCCCCGTCCGGCGGTCGGACGGTCCCGTCCGGCGCGGGACTACCGGGCACATGGCGGACCGGCATCCCGATTCCCCTGGTCGAACGCGGAATCTCCGACTCGTACGGCGGTCGGCTCGGCGGGCTCGGACATACGGCCTCCTGGAGATGTGGGACGTCAGTGGCCCGGCACATACCCGAGCTGCTTGTCGACCACGTTCGGCAGCGGCCTCCCCGCCGCCCACAGCTCGTACAACTGCACGAACTGCTCCCCGAGTTCGTCCCGCCAGCCGGCCGTGTCGCCGCTCATGTGCGGTGACACGATCAGCCCGGGAAGGTCCCACAGCGGACTGTCCGGGGTGAGCGGCTCGGTCTCGAACACGTCCAGCGCCGCGCCCGTGATCCAGCGCCGCCGCAGCGCCTCGGCGAGCGCGTCCTCCACGACGAGCTGCCCCCGGCCGACGTTGACGAAGTGCGCGGACGGCTGCATCACCCCGAACCGGCGGGCGTCGAACATGCCGCGCGTCGTGGACGTCAGCGGCGCGGCGGCGATCACCCAGTCGGCGCGGGCCAGCAGCCGGTCGAGATCGTCCGGCCCGTGCACACCGGCCCGCCCGGTACGGCCGACCAGGGCCGTTCCGACACCCAGCGCGGTGAGCGTGCCGGAGACCGCCCGCCCGATCGGCCCCGAGCCGACCACCACGGCCCGGGTCCCGGCGACCTTGCGGGACTCCCGGTGCCGCCAGGTCCGCTCCCGCTGGAGGGCCAGCGTCCGCGGCAGGTCCTTGGCGAGGGCGAGGACGAGGGCGGCGACGTACTCGGCGACCGGCCGGTCGAAGATCCCGCGCGCGTTGGTGACCACGGTGTCGGAGTCGACGAGTTCCGGACAGAGCAGATGATCCACACCCGCGCTCGCCGTGTGCACCCAGCGCGGCCGGGGCCCCTCGCCCGGCCATGCCTCACGCACCGCGTGCGAGGCGAAGTCCCACACCAGCAGCACATCGGCGGCCGGCAGCAGCCCGGCGAGTGTCGAGGCGTCCGCGTGCTTCACCCGCACCCGGCCGGTGAGCCTGCCGAGCCGGGGAGCGGATCGGCGTCGAGGACGAGGAGGGTGGGGAGGGCCATGAGCCGCCGTTTCTCCGGGTCGGCCGGGGCTCCCGGTGAAGGACCGGGGTTCCCGGTGAAGGACCGGCGCTCCCGGGAAAGGACCGGCCGGAGTCTTGAATGCGTGGATTGACCACGCTTGCACCCGAACCTACGGTCGTCAACACGAGCGTTCCCGCGATCCGTTGCGTGCTCGTCTCCCGGCGCGAGGCCGGTGCCGGCGTGGACGTCTCCCCGCTCGGCGGCCCCGGCCCGCTGCGCGGTATCGGGCTCGTGGCCCCTCCGGCGTACGACGTCGTCCCGCGGCTCGAATCCGATCCGCGCGTACCGGTCATCTCGGCCAACCAGGTGACCATGTGGGCGGCGCTGCGCCGACGGGGTACCCGGGCGGTGGGACCGTATCAGGCGCTGATCGACGCGTCGGCGCGCTCCGGGACCGTACGGCCGGGCCGGACGTCCGGCTCCGTACTGCCGCAGGTGCCGCGAGCGTCGGAAGAGAAGCAGCAGGAAGGCTGGACATGACCGCACTGGGATTCCTCTACCCGGGCCACTCCGCAGAGGACGACTATCCGCGTATCGAGCAGTTGCTGGGCAGCGACATCCGGGTGGACCTGGTGCACACGGACATCGGCGAGGACGCCCCCGGGGGACGCCCTGCGGGAGATGGGCTCGCCCGAGCGGCTGGCGGCCGGGCTTCAGCAGTTGCGGCTGTCGGGCGCGGAGGCGGTGGTGTGGGCCAGCGCCGGCGGCAGTTTCGTCCACGGCTGGGAGGGCGCGCACGAGCAGGTGCGGAACCTGGCGCGGGCGGCCGGCATGCCGGCGTCGTCCACGTCCTTCGCCTTCGTGCACGCGCTGCGGGAGGTCGGGGCGCGGCGGGTCGCCGTCGCCGCGACCTACCCGGACGACGTGGCCGAGGGCTTCGCCGGTTTCCTGCGGGCCGGCGGCGTGGACGTGGCCGGGGTGCGCGGTGCCGGGATCAGCACGGCGGCGGAGGTCGGCACCTGGGGTGAGGAGGAGGTGTTCGCACTGGCCCGTGCGGCGGACCTCCCCGACGCGGACGTGCTGCTGCTGCCGGACACGGCCCTGCACACGATCGCCCACCTCCCCGCCCTGGAGAAGGAGCTGGGCAAGCCGGTCCTCACCGCCAACCAGGTCACGGTCTGGGAAGGGCTGCGGCTGGCGGACCGCAGGGTGAACGCGCCGGGGCTGGGGGCGCTGTTCACTCGGGAACCGATCGTTCAGGTGCGCACCTGAGTACAACCTTGATCGACTTTCGGTGGTCTCACTCATGTGAGCCCCGCGCCGCCTCTCGGCGCAGGGGCGTCGGAATCTCGGATTCAGGGAGTCGTCATCACTGTGAGAACCACCGTCGTCCGCCGTACCGTCCTGTCCGCCTCGGCGGTCACCCTCGCCCTGCTGGCCACCGCGTGCGGCGGCGGCGACGAGAAGGGCGGGAGCGACGGGGACAAGGCGGCGAAGGCGAAGGGCGAACCCACGGCCAGTGCTCCGGCCGCGAAGGCGCTGACCGCCGCCGAGCTGGAGAAGCTCGTGATCTCCGCTGCCGACCTCCCGGACCACGAGGTCGCCGAGCCGGGCAAGGACGAGGTCTCCGACCCCGGCACCGTCTCCGTCGAGCAGGCCGAGTGCGAGCCGATCGCGCAGGCGCTGTCGTCCGTGCCGCTGGGCAAGCCGGTGGCGAGCGTGCAGCGGCTCGTCACCCTGGAGTCCGAGGCGGCCAAGAAGGGAATGCCGGACCTCGCCGGGCTGTCGGAGGAGGAGGCCGAGGAGGCGATGCTCGACTCGCTCGACATCACCAAGACGATGACCTCCCTGCGGTCCTACGACGCCGATGGCGCGAAGGAGACCCTCGCCGCGCTGCGGGACGCCGGCAAGAAGTGCGCCGGGGCTTCACCATGTCGGCCGACGGTGAGAAGCAGCAGATCACCAAGGTGACCGAGGAGAAGCTCGCGGCCGGCGAGGACGTGGTCGCCTGGACCGTGGGCACCAAGCTGGACGACACCGCCGCCGACACGAAGGTCGTCGTCTTCCGCCAGGGCTCCACGCTCGCCGGATTCTCGTCCTTCAACATCGCGGCGGTCACCCGGGGCGACAAGTTCGAGCAGCCGACGGCCGTCATCGAGGCGCAGGAGGCGAAGCTCGGCTGACCCGTGCGGTGGACCGGGCCCGTCCGGCCCGGTCCACCGTGGAGGTGCTTGCGCATACGAAGAACCCCGGTCCGCTTTCGCGGGCCGGGGTTCTTCTCATCGGAGCGCCGGGCAGGCCTTGCACCTGCATTTCCCCGCAGGAAGCGGGGCGTCTTTCCTTAGACGACCAACGCGTGTTCACTTTCGGGGGCGACCCCTCAGCGAGCAAGATGATCGTATCGCATGATCGTCCGCCCTGTACACCTCGACTGCTCGCGCAGGCGGCGGTGCCTCCGCACTCCGCGGGCCGTCGTACCTCCGCACCCGGACTCCGCGGGCCGTCGTACCTCCGCACCCGGACTCCGCGGGCCGTCGTACCTCCGCACTCCGCACTCCGCGGGCAGCAGTGCCGCTGGGGCGGCACGGGTGGGCGCGACGGCACCTCGCAAGCGCCGAGCGGCGCAACCCACCCCGGCTCGCACCAACGCCGGGCGCACCCCCGAGCAGCAGAGGGAATAACCGGGGACTGTCCCCTGTTACGTCGCGAGCGACCGTCACACCCCACAGGAGGCACCCCACCATGCCCGCAGCCGCCGCAGACGAAATCCGGGGCACAACCCCCGGCACCGCCCCCGTCCCGCTCTCCGTGCTGGACCTGGTGACCGTCGGCGCGGGCCGCACCGCGAGCGACGCCCTGCGGACCAGCGTGGACATCGCCCGCCTCGCGGAGTCCCGCGGCTTCCACCGCTACTGGGTCGCCGAGCACCACTCCATGCCCGGGGTCGCCTCCTCCTCGCCCGCCGTGATCCTGGCCCACCTCGCCGCCCACACCGAGCGCATCCGCCTCGGCTCCGGCGGAGTGATGCTGCCCAACCACGCCCCGCTGGTGATCGCCGAGCAGTTCGGCACCCTGGAGGCCATGGCCCCCGGCCGTATCGACCTCGGCCTCGGCCGCGCCCCGGCACCGACGGCGCCACGGCGGCCGCCCTGCGCCGCAGCGACCGGCTGAACGAGGGCGCCGACGACTTCCCCAGCAGCTCTCCGAGCTCACCCGCTTCCTCGACGACGACTTCCCCGACGGCCACCCCTACGCCCGCATCCACGCCGTCCCCGGCCCGGTGCAGGCCACCTCGCCCGGCGGCGTGCAGTCCCCGCACCGCCCGCCCATCTGGCTGCTCGGCTCCTCCGGCTTCAGCGCCCGGCTGGCCGGCATGCTCGGCCTGCCCTTCGCCTTCGCCCACCACTTCTCGGCGCAGAACACCGTCCCCGCCCTGGACCTCTACCGCGAGACGTTCCGCCCCAGCGGGGTCCTGGACGCGCCCTACGCCCTCATCGGCGTCTCCGCGCTCGCCACGGACGACGAGAAGGAGGCCCGCCGCCAGGTGCTGGCCGCCGCGCTCAACATGGTCCGGCTGCGCTCCGGCCGCCCCGGCCTCGTCCCCACCCCGGAGGAGGCGGAGGCGTACGAATTCAGCCCGATGGAGCGGGAGCTCGTCGACACCTGGAACGCCAACGTCATCCACGGCACCGCCGACGAGGTCCGCACCGGTCTCGACGAGCTGCAGAAGCGCACCGGTGCCGACGAGTTGATGCTCACCGCCAACGCCCACGGCGGCGACGTACGCCTGCGTTCCTACGAACTGATCGCCGACGCCTACGGTTTGCCGACGCCCGCCTGAACCCCGGGGTCGCCCAGCAGCTCGGAGATACGGTCCGGCGACACCGGGCGGGAGTACAGCCAGCCCTGACCGGTGTCGCACCCGATCCGGCGCAGCCGGGTGGCCTGCGCCGACGTCTCCACGCACTCCGCGGTGACGGTCAGCCCGAGCCGGTGGGCGAGCTGCACCATCGCCTCGACGATGACCTCGTCCGCCGGGTTCGGCGGGGCGGAGGCCCGCTCCTCGTATTGGAAGCCCCGTACGAAGGAGCCGTCCAGCTTGAGCACGGACACCGGGAGCCGGCTGAGGTAGGCCAGGTTCGAGTAGCCGGTGCCGAAGTCGTCGATGGCGATACGTACGCCCATGTCGCTGAGCGCCTTCAGGGTCTGGATCGGCCGCCCGGAGGAGCCCATCACGGCCGATTCCGTCAGCTCGAGCTGGAGCAGTCCCGGCTCCAGGCCCGTCTCCTCAAGGGTGTCGGCGACGTCCGCCACCAGGTCGGAGTCCCACACCTGCCGGACGGCCACGTTCACACTGACGAAGATCGGCGGCTCGCCGGGGTGCTGCAACTGCCAAGCGCGGGCCTGCCGGCAGGCCGTGCGCAGCACCCAGCGGCCGAGGGGACGATCGAGCCGTCCTCCTCCGCGAGCGAGATGAACCGATTCGGCGTCAGTGTGCCGAACCGGGGTGGTGCCAGCGGATCAGCGCCTCCACGCCGTGCACCCGGTCGTCCTCCATGCCCACCAGCGGCTGGTACTCCAGCGCGAACTCGCCCCGGTCGATGGCGGGACGGAGCGTGGAGGCGAGGGCCTGGCGGGTCACCCGGGAGGCGTTGCGCTCCGGGTCGAACAGTGTCCAGCGGGCCTTGCCGTCGGCCTTCGCCCAGTACAGCGTGGTGTCGGCGGCCTGCATCAGCGCGGTGGGCGTGGTCCCGGCGGCATGCCGCTCGACCACCCCGATCGACGCCGACACCGACAGCAGCCGCCCGGAGAGGTCGAAGGGCGCCTGGATCGCGTCGAGCAGCGACTCGGCGAGGTCGGCGAGCTGGTCGGTGCCGGTGGAGTCCTCGACCAGCAGCGCGAACTCGTCCCCGCCGAGCCGGGCGACCAGCGGCGCACCGGTCCGGGCCGCGTCCTTCGCGCACCGGTTGAGCCGCTCGGCGACGGCGGTGAGCAGCTCGTCCCCGACCCGGTGGCCGAGGGTGTCGTTGACGGCCTTGAACCCGTCCAGGTCGAGGTAGCACAGCCCGATCCGGCCCGTGCCGCTCTCCTCGTACGACTCCGCGTCCAGCGCCGCCGTCAGCCGCTCGAAGAACAGGGTGCGGTTGGGCAGCCGGGTCACCGGGTCGTGCATCCGTACATGCCGCAGCTGTGCCTGGAGTTCGCGGTGGTCGCCGATGTCGGCCACCGACAGCAGCACGCCCCCGTCGTCGGCGGGCAGCGGGGAGACCGTCACCCGTACCCAGAGCGCGTGGCCCTCCGGGTGCTTCAGCCGGCGCGTGCGGCGCAGCCGGGCCCGCTTGCCGCCCAGCAGCTCGCGGTACGCGTGCCAGGTGCGGGCGTCGGAGGCGAGGTCCACCAGATCGGCGGCGACGGCACCGGGCAGGGACTCCGGGTCGCGGCCCAGCAGCCCGGCGAAGGCCGCGTTGGCGCCGGTCACCAGACCCTCGCGGTCGACCACGGCCATGGCGAGCGGCGCGGCGGTGAAGACGGAGCGGTACGACGGGGTGGGCGGTGCGGTGGCCGACGGGGCGGACGGCGAGGTGGGCGGTGCGGTGGACTCCGCGGGTCCGGATTCCGTACGGGGAGAGGTGTCGATCTCACTCTCCGTGATGGTCTGGGGATCGAGTTCTGTCGCGGGTGCCGACCCTTCGGACGTTCCTCTCACCGCTCGCTCCCGCAGTGCACTAGATGGCTGTCCGTGCAGAAAGTCTCAGAAAAATACAGGAAAGTGTGCCGATCATAGAGGCCCGGGTCGGGGCCTTCCAGTCACTCTCCGGTCTTCCCTGCGGATCCGCATCTCTGCCTGATCGTTTCTGCGCAGGGGTGGACGGCTTCTGCGGGCCTCCGACCGGTTGTGACGTTCCGTGAGTGCGGACGGCGTCGATTACGTCGGGTCCCGCTCGGATACCCACGTTTCTCACTCGTCCGGTGCAGCCGAACAGGGCGTAGTACGACAAATCAACACAGGCTGGGTGCGGTATCCCGTGAACCGTCACCCGGAGGTCCCCTGTGCCGCGTCAGCTCACCCCGAGAGGACTCGGCCGTGAGGCGTTGCGGCGGAGGCTCGGACGACTGAGCCGAACGGGTGGACCGGAGGCATCGGGTGCATCGGGTGCACCGGGGAGTGCGGGTGGGGGCGCGCCGGGCGGCCCCGACGCGCTGGGAAGGCCCGGTGCGCCGGGCTTCGCGGGTGTACGTCCCCGGCTGCGCAGTACCGCCGCGATGTGCACCACGATGTCGGCGCTCGCGGCGACCTCCATGGTGAGCGTCCCGTCCGTCGCCGAACCCTTCTCCCCGCGGCCCTGCGCCCTCACCCGCACCACCGCCCACCACTCGGAGGGCCTGGACACCTGGAACGCCGCCTATCCGCGCCCGGCCGGGAGCCTGGACGCGGTGATGGTGTTCCTCTCCTTCCCGGACTCCCACCCCCTGACCACGCCGGCCGAACTCGCCGCCGACCACTTCCCCGCCACCAGCCGCTTCTTCCAGCGCGCCTCCTACGGCAGGTTCACCCTCCGCCCGCACCCGCTCCGGCAGTGGATCCGCATGCCGCGCCCCTCGACGTCGTACGCCATAGAGCGCGACTGGACCGTCGCGCACCGCGGCGCCTATCTGCGCGACGCGCTCGCCGCGGCCGACCGGCACGTCGACTTCTCGCGCTACGACATCGTGTACTTCGTCGCCGACCCGGACGCGCCGGGCGTGGACTCCGACGCCACGAAGGTCGTCAACCTGGACCGTCCGCTGCGCGCCGACGGCACCGCCATCCGCCGGGTCGTCACGGTCTTCGAGAACCATCCCCCGGACCGCCTGGTCCTCGCCCACGAGACCGGGCACGTCTTCGACCTGCCCGACCTCTACCACCGGCCCGTGGACGGCAAGGGCGACTGGGACACCCATGTGGGTGACTGGGACCTGATGGGCAGCCAGTTCGCGCTCGCGCCGGATCTCTTCGGCTGGCACAAGTGGAAGCTGGGCTGGCTGGACTCCCGGCAGGTGCGGTGCGTACAGGAGGCGGGGCCGGTACGGCTGACGCTGGAGCCGCTGGGGGCGGGGCCGGGAACCCCGGTCACGGGTGCGGCGGGGGCGCCGAGCTTCGGACTCGGGCGGGGCACCAAGCTGGCGGTCGTACGCACCGGCCCGGACAGTGTGCTGGCCTTCGAGGCCCGGGGCCCGGTCGGCAACGACCGCGCGGCCTGCCGGCAGGGGTGCTGGTGTACCGGGTGAGCGGCGGTACCCGCTCCGGGCGCGGCCCCATCGAGGTCGTGGACGCCCATCCGCACACGGAGGCCTGCTGGTCGGACTCGGTCTACCCGCCGCTGGCCGACGCCCCGGTCGCCCTCGGCGAGAGCTTCACCGTGCCGGGGAGTCCGTACGGGTCGAGGTGGAGGACCGTACGGCGTCCGGCGCCTGGACGGTGCGGATCACCACCGGATAGCTGCGACAAAGGCCCCCGCTTTCGCGAGAGGCCTTCATCGTGTCGTGCGCCGCCAGGGACTCGAACCCCGGACCCGCTGATTAAGAGTCAGCTGCTCTAACCAACTGAGCTAGCGGCGCCTGCTGACGTCGTAGACATTAGCATCACGATCCGCGGGAGGAAAAATCGATATCCGCACGGCCGCCCGAGCCGCCCGCACGGCCGCCCACAGCAGCACCTCCGGGCCCGGCAGCCAGGGGTGACGCGTGTCGGGCGCGACGAGCCAGCGGGCCCCGGAGCGGGGGCTGGGCGCGGGCACGGTGACGGCGTCGCCGGTGCCGTGACAGAGCAGGGGCGGCATCCCGTCGGTCCGCGCGCCCCGCGCGGCGCCCCACTCCTCCCACGCCATGAGCGCGGGGAGCCGCTGCGCCGTACCGGGCGCGGCGAACAGCAGCATCCGCCCCCGGAACTCGGCGACCGGCCCCGATCCCGGGCCGTCCTCCCAGAGCCGGTCCAGCATCCGCCGCCCGAAGATCGCGGGCGCGCTGACGACGTCGAAGACCACACCACAGGGCAGTACGGCCGGGGCGTCCGGCCGCTCCGCCCAGTACGAGAGCGTGCTGCGCGGATAGGTCCCCGCCGAGGCGAGCCAGGAGGCACCCTCGGGGGTGACGCCACTGGCGTCGGAGTCATTCCGTGGACTGCTCATGCCGATATATCTACCTGCGGTGAGGGGACGGTTCCGCAGAGTCGCCGAAACGGTGACGTGAAGCCGAAGGAAGGGGTATCGTGCCACCCCCGCCAGAGCCTGCCTACGCGGGCTCGACGCCCCCGAGGCCGCCCGCGCCGCCATCTCCGCCCCGCAGCAGATCCCGCCCGAACTCGACCATCTTCTTCGCGTAGTCCTCGGTCCACTCGGCACGCTCGGCGATGTCCGCCGGCGTCAGCCGGTCGAAGCGCCGGGGGTCGGCGAGCTGGGCCGCCGCCATCGCCTGGAACTCCGCCGCCCGGTCCGCCGCGGCCCGGAACGCGAGCGTCAGCTCCGTCGACCGCTCCAGCAGCTCACGCGGATCCTCGACCGACTCCAGGTCGAAGAAGTGCTCGGGATCCGAGGCCGCCTCCGCGGGCTCGAACAGCAGCGGCGCGGGGCGGAGCCGCGGCTGCTCCCGGCGCGGCGTGTGCTCCGCCATGACTTCTCCTCCATACGTCGCGATCACCCCTCCCCGACGGGCGGGCCACCGTCCATTGTCCCGCGCCCCCGCAAGGGGCCCCGAGGGCCCGCCGCGAAACACCGCGAGAATGGCTTCCCAGCGGGCGGGGCGGTATGCATCGGCGACGGTTGCCTGTCGGGGAGTGCGTACGACGCGGCAGCGGTGAGTGTCGCTAGGGAAGCAAGGTGAAGGCCGGCATGTGGACGGGCCGGACGATGCCGAAGTGCCGGCGGTCCAGTGTCGCGATGGTGGCCGCGCGGTACTTCTCGGCGACAGCCACGACGAACGCGTCGGCGGTTCCCAGGGGAGATTTGCGTACCGCTCCACAAGATCGGCGGCCCGCGCGGCTTCGGAAGAGGTGACTGGCACCAGGTCGTACACGCCATCGGCGACATCGCGCAGGAAATCAGCCTCGGCCCGTACTCCGGCACGGCTGGAGAGCATGTACCCGATCTCCGCCACGAGTGGGGACGGCAGCAGCAGCGGACCCGGGTGGTTCTCCAGTAGGTGCACGCAGTCGGCGTGGTGGTCGTCCTTACGGTTCGCCGCCGCGACCACGGGGCCGGTGTCGATCACGATCACGCGGTGCGTCGCTCCTGACCGTCCCAGGCCTCACGCGCGAGGTCTTTGGCACGCTCACCGAGGTCCGGGTCGCCGTCGAAGGACGCGGTCGTCCGGAAGCGCCGGCGAGGGCGCTCGCCACGCTCCACCTCGGCCCACTCGCGCAGCAGTTCTATGGCGTCCATCAGCCGGTCGTCCGGCAGTGAGTCGAGCAGGCGGTGTGCTTCCTCGCGAACGGTCATACCAGCCAGTGTACGGTCCGGGAACCCACCGCACCCGGGTCTCCGGACCAACCTTGCCCGTCGCATCCCTCTTCGTGGACGGGGTGCTTCAGGGGCTCGGAGCGGCCGTCCGAGAGGGCCCGCACGATGCCGACGTCGACACAGAGCGTCGCGATCACCCCTCCCCGAAGGGCGGGTCACCGTCCATTGTCCCGCGCCCCCGCAAGAGGCCCCGGGAGCCCGCCGCGAAACACCGCGAGAATCGCTTCCCAGCCGTGGGGGCGGTATGCATCGGCTGCTCCTCCCTGCCGGAACGGGGTTTTCGTGCCGGCGCCGCCGAACGGCCGAGGTGGCGCTTTCGCCGCTGTGTGCCTGGTTCAGGCCACAGAGGAGGGTGCATCCGGCGATGCCTCGCTTGGCCGGTGGTCCTCGTGTGCGGTGAAGACGAAGGCCGATCGGTCACCGTCCAGATCGATGGTCAGCGACGCGTCCAGTGCCTTGGCGAGGCGGGTGAGCAGCGGCAGGGTCGGTACCGAGTCGCCGCCCTCGATGTTGGAGATCTGGGGCTGGGCCATGCCCGCGCGCCGCGCCAGCTCGCTCTGCGAGAGGCCGAGCGCCGTGCGCCGGTCGTAGACGGCCTGGCCGAGGGCGAACGAGTACCCGGCCTCCGTGTAAGCAGGGGATTCTTCGACCCGTTCACCCAGGAGCTCCCGGGTCCGGCGCGTCTTCCACTGGGAGTGGTTCACGAGCTCTCCTCCTCAGTCCGGTCGTAACTGTGCTCGGCGCGGCCGTGGTCTGCTTCGCACGCCTTCTGTGCGTGTTGAGCGCGCTCGACCTCGGCGCCCTCGCGCTGTCTGGTCTTACGGAACACCGTCAGGAACACGATGCGCCGCTCGGGAGCAAGCCAGTAGGTGATGCGGACCGCGTTCCCGTCCATGGTGAAGCGCAGCTCGCGGAGCTTGCCGCCGAGATGACGAGAGTACGGCTCTCCGAGAGTCGTCGGCTGAGCGGCAAGCATGTCAGCGGCACGCTCGGCCTTGTCGTAATGCGGATCCGAAAGGAGAGCCAGCCACTGCCGGACCTCCGGTTCGATCTCGATCTGCCAGGTGTCCCTCACACCTCGGACTATACAGATATCTATATGGGCTGAGTGTCCCGCTGAACGAGACGGCGCCTCAAGAGGCCGCGCGTGCGAGTGCGGCCTGGATATTCCCCTTGCGGCGCGTGTCTGTGTTGTGGGGCGTTCCGAGGGGGAGCGAACACCCAGGACGCCGGTGAGGGCCGAGCCGGCCCCCTATTCGCCGCCGACGGCCTCACAGGTACCGAGATATCCGGTGAACGCGGCGAAGGAGTCCGTGGGGAAGGTGAGCACGGCCCGCTCCGGGGTCTTGGAGTCGCGGACGGCTATGTGGGAGCGGCGGTGGGCGATCTCTACGCAGGCGTTGCCGTCGCCGCCGCCCGAGTAGGAGGACTTCTTCCAGGTGTCCGGGGTCGTCATGGCGTACCTCACAGCTCCTTCGCCAGCTGGTGGATGAAGTCACGCGAACACTTCGCTTCGAGCGACGCCGCTTCCACCCTACGGAAAAGCGATCGAAATCGGCTCAGCTGTGCTGCGGCATCGACGAAGAGCGTGCCGTTCGGGCCATCGCGTACGACGGTGTCCAAGTGGGGGACGGGGCCGCCCGCGTAGACCATGGCACTTCCCGCTCCGCCGAAGTCGTCCAGGTCGAAGGGGATGACCCGTACGGTGACGCTTCGAGCCTCCGACATCTCCAGGACACGGGCCAGTTGTGCCCTCGAAGCGGGACGGTCGCCCACGCGGATGCGCAGGGCCGACCGCGAGAGTGGCTTCCAGCGGGCGAGGCGGTATGCGTCGGCGACTCCCTGCCGCCGCGGGCGGGTGCGCGACTGCGACCTCCTCCATCGAGTCCCGCGTCGCCAGAGTTGTCCCTATCCTGGCGTCATGAGCACCTTGCGTGAGGAACTGCACGAGCTGATCGACCGGCTGCCGGATTCGCAGGTCGCGCCGATACTGGCCCTCGTGCGGGAGAGCACGCCGGCCGAGGACGGCGGGGAGGAGTGGCCGCTGCCCGACTTCGTCGGCGCGCTGTCGAGCGGCAAGGGTGACCTGGGTGCTCGCTCCGGTGAGATCCTCCGCGCGGAGATGGGGCGCGAAACCGAGTGATCATCTGGGACACCGGGGCGCTGGTCGCCGCCGCCGACACCGACGACCAGGACCATGCCCGCTGCGTCGACCTGATGCGACGCACCCCGCCCGCTGCTGGTGCCCTACCCGGTGCTCACCGAGGTCTGCTACCTCTTGGAGCGTGAGCACGGCACCCGTGCGGAAGCCGCCTTTCTGCGCTCCGTCCGCACCGGGCAGATCAGCCTGATTCCCCTGGCGGCCCAGGACATCGACCGCATGGTCGAGCTGGTCGAGAAGTACGCCGACTTCCCCTCGGTGCGGTCGACGCCTCTGTCTTCGCCATCGCCGAACGACTTGGCGCGGACGCCATCGCCACCCTCGACCGCCGCCACTTCACCGTCGTCCGCCCTGCGGCCCCTTCTCCTTCACGCTGCTGCCGTGATCGGCTGAAATCAGCCGAGCCCGAGACTTCGGAGCGTGCCCTCCGTGAGGGCACACTCGACGTCGACGCAGAGCAGCCCGACGACGGCCTCCGGCGCCAACTCGCGCACGGCCGCCTCGATATGACGGCCACCGTAGCGGCGCTGTCGATCAGCTTGTCCCGCGCGCTGCTACTCCCCGCAGGGGGACTGGAGGGCGCCGAGGTGGGCGGTGAACGCGGCGAAGGAGTCCCTGGGGAAGGTGAGCGCGGCTCGCTCCGGGGCCTTGGAGTCGCGGACGGCTATGTGGGAGTGGCGGTGGGCGATCTCTACGCAGGCGTCCCCCTGCCCTCCGCCGGAGTAGGACGACTTCTTCCAGTTGTCCGGGGTCAGCATGCCCTCACAGCTCCTTCGTCAGCCCGTGGATGAAGTCACGCGATCGCTCGGGATCGAGTGACACCGCTTCCACCCTACGGAAAAGCGTTCGATAGCGGTTCAACTGAGCCTCGGCGTCAATGAACACCGGACCGTTGGGCCCGTCACGAACCACGGTGTCCAGCTCGGGGACGACGGAGCCCGCGTACACCATGACGCTCCCGGCCCCGCCGAACCCGTCCACGTCGAAAGGGATGACGCGCACGCTGACCTGGCTGATCTCCGACATGTCCAGCACGCGTGCGAGCTGGCGCCGCGCTGCGGACCGGTCTCCGACCCGAATGCGCAGCGCCCCCTCATGGACCACGGCTTCGTACGCGACCGGATCGGCACGCTCGATGATGACCTTGCGCCGCATTCGGTGCTCCACCCAGCGCTCCACCTCGTCCTCGGGGAACTCGGGGTTCACGTATGAGAAAAGCGCCCGGGAGTACTCCTCGGTCTGCAAGGAGACCTGGGACGTGCAGAAAGTCCACGTCCCTCCGGCAGCGGGCGTGATGCTCCAACTCGGAGAGATCCAGGAACTGTGTGGGCAGGTCCCCGCGGTACTCCTCCCACCATCCAGAGGTCCGGTCGGTCGCCATGCCCACCAGCGCGGCGACCAACTCCTCGTTCGCGCAGGAGTAGTGAGCGGCCAGCCGGCGAATGCGGGCCTCGCTCACTCCTGAGATCCCGGACTCGATCTGACTCATCTGCACCGAGTCGGCTCCGAGCAGCGCGGCTGCCTCGCGTGCCTTGAGCCCTGCTGCCTCACGAAGTTTCCGCAGCTCAAGCCCCAGACGCATCTGGCGTGCGGTGGGGTGCTGGCGACGCGCCATGACTCGTTCTCCGCCCTCAACTGCCAGGAAGGGATGCCTCTTTCGAGGGCAACTTTACGGCAGCAGCTTGCGCAGCCCTAAATTTAGGTCTTACCTTCAGTGATGTGACGCGCACCCTGTGTGTCGACGATGTGGCGGAAGCGCACCGCGCCGTCCTGCCGTGACGGCTGCGGCATTGACGTCGCTGCATTCACCCCTCCACCCTCCCGTCAGGAATCCGCATGCCCGAAAACGACCCGTGGGAGTACTCCCTCTCCGTCCCCAACGACCCCCGGGCGGTCACGATCTGCCGCCGCACCCTCCGCCTGATCCTCACCATGCACGGTCTGATCCGCCTGGTCGACGTGGCTGAACTCCTGGCCACGGAACTGGTGTCGAACGCCGTACGCCACACCAAGGGGCCGGCCGCCCTGCGCGTCCGCTGGTCGGGCACGGGTGTCCTGCGGATCGGCGCCTGGGACGCCGACCCCCTCCCGCCGCAACCGCCCCAGCCACTCGCCCTCACCGTCGACCACGAGGACGGCCGGGGACTGGCCCTGGTCCGCGCTTGCGCCGACGTGTGGGGCTGGCAGCCGCTGACGAGGGAGGGCAGTCGGGGCAAGTACGTCTGGTGCGAACTGGGTGAGCAATCGGCGTCCACGAGACGTACAGCCTGACTGGGTGACGTCGGGCCGATCGCAGCCGCATGGGCTCCGGCCGCAGAGTGCGCCCCCCGTCGGCGAGTGGCACACCCCACCCCCTGCCAAAGCGTGATCAAGCCTCACATACCCCTGGCTAAACGTAAGGATCATCACGTGCGCTAGCGGATCCTGTGACGTCAATGTCCGTTTGCTTCCTGTTGACCTCCCGGTCTGATGAGGCGTTAGTTACAGATGGCAACTGTGAGGGCGCTGTGGGTGGGGTGTGTCAGGGGTGTGGAGCCGAAAGCGGTTCAGAGTCAGGGTGGTTGGCGCCCTGGTGGCGGCGATGGCGTTGTCCGTCGGGTCAGTCCCGGCGTTGACCAGTGAGGCCGTGGCCGGTGCGCCGGCATCGACTGAGAGCGGGACGCAGCGTGCGGGTGATGACGCCGAGGGCCTGACCGAGACCGAAGCGCTGGCCAAGGCCAAGAAGGCCGGCGAGGCGGTGGAGATCGCCTCACTGCGCGGTGAAGCGAGCGAAGTTTTCGCGACTCCGAACGGCAACCTGGAGGCGCGTGAGTATCTGCGCCCCGTCTGGACCCGGACCGGGGGCGTCTGGAAGCGGATCGACACCGACCTGACGGTCGCTGACACAGGCACCGTCATGCCCAAGGCATCCACGATGGACATGGAATTCTCGGGCGGAGGGAAGACCCGCTGGTGCGGATGCGGCGGGCCGGGCGGGAGCTGAGTCTGTCCTGGCCCACGCTTCTGCCGAAGCCCGAGGTGGAAGGGGCGGTTGCCACCTACCCGTCGGTCCTGCCGGGCGTCGATCTGCGGATGACGGCACAGGCAGACGGGTTTGCCCAGCTGCTGGTGGTCAAGTCGGCCGAGGCTGCCGCCAATCCGGAACTGAGCGAGCTCCGCCTGGAGTTGGACACCCGCGGACTGTCGGTGCAGGAGACCTCCGAAGGCGGTCTGCAGGCGCTCGACGAGGGAGCCAAGGGCGCGGTTTTCGAGGCACCGAAGCCGATGATGTGGGACTCCAGTCCCGGCGATAGTCCGGCTGCTGCTCAGAGCAGGACAACCGCAGCCGGAGAGACGGCAGGACACGGTGCGTCGGCCACTGGTGCTGAGGAACCGGGTAAGGAACCAGCGGCAGGGGAGTCCGGGAAGCTCGCCCCGGTCGAGGTCGAGGTGCCGGACGGCCAGGGCGAACTGGTTCTGACACCTGACGCCGACGTCCTCAGGGGCGAGGACACCGCGTACCCGGTCTTCATCGACCCGCAGTGGCACTCGCCGAAGGCGACGGCGTGGACGATGGTGTCCAAGTAGTGGGCCAACTCGCCGCAATGGAAGTTCAACGGCGAATCCGACAGCGGTATGGGCTTCTGTAATTGGAGTTACTGTAAGCCTCACGACACCAAGCGCCTTTTCTATCGCATCGCCACATCGAGGTTCGCAGGCAAGTCGATTCTGTCGGCGGAATTCGTGGTGCGTAACACCTGGTCGGCGTCCTGTTCTGCCCGAAAAGTGAACCTGTACAAGACGAAGGCCATCTCATCGTCGACGACCTGGAACGACCAGTACGACAATGGATTCTGGCTCAAGGAACTGGCTTCTGAATCGTTTGCCTACGGATATACGGGATGCGCGGCGAAGGACGCAGAGTTCAACGTAAAGGCGGCGGTGCAGGATGCCGCCGATGCCAAGGCCTCCACGATGACCTTCGGGCTGAAGGCGGACAGCGAGTCGGATCCGTACGGCTGGAAACGATTCTCGGACGACGCGCACCTCCGCGTCGAGTACAACCGCCCGCCGCCGCAGGTCAAGATGTCGCAGCTGACCATGGAGTACGGCGGCACCTGCAAGAAGCCCTCGTCGGTAGCCAGGGTGCGAACCTTGGGAAAGATCTACGCCAACAATGTCACCGACCCTGACGGCGACAATGTCGCGGTGCAGTTCCAGGCCAAGTGGGACACTGGGGACGGTAAAGGTCTGATCGTCCGCTGGAACCCTGCCCGGACCTCGTCGAAGAAGTCGGGGTCCAGCTTCGCGGTCAGCTTGCCCTCATCGATACCCAAGGACAAACAGGTCCACTGGTATGTGCGCAGCCACGACGGAGCCCAGTATTCGCCGTGGTCGACCACTGGAGATCCCACGGCCTGCTACTTCGTCTTCGACACGAAAGTTCCCAAAGCTCCCGTCATCTCCTCCGGTGAGTACCCGGCCTCCGATCCAGAGAACCCGGACGACCCTTGGTATGACGGTGTCGGCAAGTATGGCTTCTTCAGCATCAAGGCAGCCGATACCGATGTGACCAAGTATTGGTTCGGCATCAACAGTGATCCGACTTCAAAGAACGCCTTGACCGCGGCATCGGGTGCAGCAAAGACGGCGGCAGTATTGCCGTCGAAGCCCGGACTGAACTTCGTTACGGCCCAGGCGTTTGACGCTGCCGGCAACGGCAGCGAAGTCCGCACGTACCAGTTCCGGGTCAAGGCCGGACAGCCCGAGCGTGCCACGTGGCAGTTCGACGAAGGTGCGGGAGCAGCTCAGGCCGAAGGCCGGACGCCCGCGCGCAGCGCCGTGCTTCATGGCGGGGTGACGGCCGGGATCGCAGGTGCCAAGGGGACGGCTCTCGAGTTCAACGGCACCGATGGCTACGCCGCGACGGACATCCCGGTTCTGGACACCAGCGGTGGGTTCGCCGTGTCCGCCTGGGTGAAGCTTTCGCGAATGCCTGACAGCGCGGCGATCATCGCAGCTCAGCCGGGCAATCATTCGCCCGGATTCGAGCTGTACTACTCCAAGTCCTTGGACCGGTGGGTCTTCAATCAGTACTCGTCGGACTCCGCGGGCGCGCCCATTGTGCGTGCTATGGCGGAACAGCCCGGTGGTGTGACAGCAGGAACATGGACCCATCTCGTAGGTAGTTACTCGACCAGCGACGATGCGTTGCAGTTGTACGTTGATGGCAAACTGGTCGGCCAGACGGTCTACCGCACCCCTGGGACGCACGTCGCGGATTGCAGATCGGTGCGGGGTCGTACAGCGGGGCGCCTGGTTCCTTCTTCCCTGGAGCCATCGACGAACTTCAGCTTTTCGACAAGCCGTTGACGGCAAGTGAAGTCGCGAAACTGCGCAACCACCAGCCGGTCGGAGACCCGGGGCGGCCCGCTGTCGCGATCTTCCCGCTTGACGAACCGGCAGGATCGACACACATCAAAGGACTGGGAGGAGTGCTGCCGGCGAAGTACAACGGCGGAGTGACCACTGGTGTTTCGGGAGTCGCGGGCAGTTCTGCGCACTTCAACGGCACCAACGGCTACGCGAAGATCGGGCAGAGCAGCGGCGCGCACATCAACAGTTCCCGCAGCTTCACCGTGTCGGCCTGGGCCAAACTCGACAGCAAGCCGAGCCGGGCCGCGATCACCACTGCTCAGGCGGGAAGGAACAGCCCGGGATTTGAGTTGTACTACTCGGCCGCGTACGACCGGTGGGCGTTCAATCAGTACTCGTCCGACAGCCCGGACGCCGTTCCGGTGCGTGCCCTGCAGCCGAATGGGACGGTGGCGCGAGCCGGGAGTGGGTCCACCTGACCGGTGTCCACGACACGGTCGCCGGCACGCTGACCCTCTACGTCAACGGTGCGTTCGCAGGCTCGACCACGCTGGAAGGCTCCTTCTACGCCGACCAGTCGATGTACATCGGTGCCGGCTCGTACACCGGCGGCGCCCTCGCCAACCACTTCCCCGGCACAGTTGACGACGTGCGGCTGTTCGACCGACCGTTGTCGGCGGACGAGGTGGGGCAGATGTTCCGGCAGCGTCCGCTCGTCGCAGGCCGCTGGACTTTCCAGGAGGCGTCAGGTTCTCCGCTGGTCACCCCCGATGCGTCCGCGGCGGGCAACGACATGACGCTGAACGGCGGCGCGACCATCGGCTCCGGATGGGTCGACGGCGGTGTGAACCTCGACGGCGTCGACGACTACGGCGTGACGTCGGCAGTCCCGGTGAACACCAGCACCAGTTTCACCGTCACGGCCTGGGCCCAGGCAGCAGCCGTTCCGGAGGACGGCGTGGCCCTGTTCAATGTGCCCGGCACCACCCAAAGCGCGTTCACGGTCCGCTATCAACCGAGCAGCGCTCCGGACATAGATCCGGGACGTTGGGAAATCGCGATGGCGGCGGCCGACACGAGCGATGCGTCCGTCGCCCGGATCAACAACAGCCAGTTCTTCAGCCCCACCGACTGGACACACTTGGCGCTCGTCTACGACGGCTTTGGCAAGCATCTGTCCTTGTACGTCAACGGTGAATTGGAGGAGGTCGCCTGCGCGGACACCGACGGAGATGGGGCCTCGGACGACTCCGGCTGCACGGACAAGCTTTCGTGGGCGGAGGACGTGCTCACCTTCAAGGCGACACAACCGATGCAACTCGGCCGCGCCAGGACCGGAGCCGGCACTTGGGGCGACTACTGGCCCGGCACCGTCTCGGACGTGTGGGCCTTCCAAGGCGCGCTGGCGGCCGACCAGGTCAGGTTGCTGGCTCTGGGACTGCCCGGCATGCCCACCGATGTCCCCAGCGGCGACTTCTGACAGCGAGGCGGTGCCGACCGCCACGGACGGCACCGCCCACTCATCTTTCACGACTGCTCTCCCACTCAACCCCGTGTCCGCCGGGGCAGGCCGGCCCTCAGCGAAGCGAAGGACGAAGACAGGATGAACGGCAGATCCAGCAAGCGGGTCGGTGCACATCGGCGGCGTGTAGCACTTGCTGCAGCCGCAATCATGGTTGGATCGCTTCTACAGGCAATGACCCTGCCTGCCCTCGCGGCCGACCAGAGCGTCCAGGCCGCCCCGCCGGTATTCGAGAAGCCCATTCCCACGACGATGGGCAAAGTCAAACCGCGCACCGTGACGAAGGGGCCGCGTACACCCGTCATTCCGCCCGAGCGCACATGGCCGAAGGCAGCGACCACGGTTGTGGATCTGCCCGACGCCGAGGCCAAGACCGGCGCCGGGAAGTCGGCCCGCGTCCCGGGCTTGTCCCTGACGCTGAGGTCCGAGGCGAAGTCTGGCGCTGAGCCGGCCCGTGGTGGCGTCGAGACACGCGTTCTGAGCCACGAGGCAGCCCAGAAGGCCGGCGTCGACGGGGTGATGTTCACGCTCCGCGGAAGGGACAGCAGGGACGGCAAGACGAAGGCCCAGTCGGGACAAGTGCGCAGCACTCTGGACTACTCCTCCTTCGCGGGGGCCTACGGCGGCGGATACGCCTCCCGGTTGACCTTTGTCGAACTGCCGTCCTGCGTGCTCACTACCCCGGCCAGTGAAGCTTGCCGGACTTCCAAGCCGGTCAAGACCATCAACGCCCCCAGGACCAGACCCTTACGGCGCAGAGCGTCGCACTGAACGCCGCCGCGCCCACGGTGCTTGCCGCAGTGGCGGACACCGAGAGCGCAAACGGGGACTACAAGGCGACCTCGCTGTCCGCTTCGGGGACGTGGCTCACCAGTCTCAACACCGGCGACTTCACCTGGTCGTACGACATGCCGGTGCCCAGAGTCCCTGGCGGGCTGGCTCCCAAGGTGGGGCTCTCCTACACATCCGGTTCCATCGACGGGCGAACGGGCAACACCAACAACCAGGCTTCCTGGGTGGGCGACGGCTTCGCCCTCTGGCCCGGCTACATCGAACGCCGTTACAAGCCGTGTGCGGACGACGGAGTGAAGAACGCAGACGGCAGCAAGCCGGGCGATCTGTGCTGGGGCTACGACAACGCCTTCATCTCCTTCAACGGCAAGGCCGGGGAGCTGGTGCCCGACGGCAGCAACTCCTGGAAGCTGAAGAACGACGACGGTACCAAGATCGACCACCTGACCTCCAGTGACCGGGGCAACGGTGACGACAACGGTGAGTACTGGAGAGTGACCAGCCCGGACGGTACCCGCTACTACTTCGGGTACCACCGCCTGCCCGGCTGGGAAGAGGGGAAGGAAGCCACGGACTCTGCCTGGACCGTCCCCGTCTACGGCGACGACTCGGGCGAGCCGTGCCATGCCGAAACCTTCGCGGAGTCGTGGTGCCAGCAGGCATGGCGCTGGAATCTCGACTACGTCGTTGACCCCCACAGCAACGCCGTCACCTACTTCTACGACAAGGAGGACAACCACTACGGCCGTAACCTCAAGGCCGAGGACGGCACTCCCTACGAGCGTGGTGGCACCGTCGACCGCATCCAGTACGGCCTGAAGTCGTCATCGCTTTACGGCACCAAGCCACTGGCCAAGGTCACCTTCACGAACAAGGAGCGCTGCATCAGCGACTCCCTCACGACGTGTTCCGACATCGATGCCGACGCCGCCTACTGGTACGACACCCCCTGGGACTTGAACTGCGACAGTGCGGAGGACTGCGACGAGGGACGCCTGTCCCCGGCCTTCTTCACCCGCAAGCGACTCACACAGGTGACCACCCAGGTCTACGACGGCAGCGCCTACCAGGATGTCGACTCCTGGAAGCTGACCCACCGCTGGGGCATGGCCGACACCGACTATCAGCTGCTGCTCGACTCCGTCCAGCACACCGGGTACACGGCTGAGCCGGCCATCACACTGCCGAAGACGACCTTCGCCTACACCCAGCTCGCCAACCGCCTCGACAAGACCGGTGACGGATACGCACCGTTCATCAAGAGTCGCCTGTCCAGCATCGCTGACGAGTCCGGCGGACAGATCGACATCGGCTACTCGGCTCCGACCTGTGCGTGGGACTCTCTGCCGACTCCCCAGAACAACACGACGCGATGCTTCCCACAGATGCTCGGTGGCAGCGCCGACGAGGACCCGGAACGCCAGTGGTTCAACAAGTACGTGGTCACCTCCGTCACCACGACCGACCGCACCGGCGGCGCTCCTGACCAGGCGACCGCCTACACGTATCTGGACGGCGCGGCATGGCACTACGACGATGACGACGGTCTGACCAAAGAGAAGTTCAAGACCTGGTCTCAGTGGCGGGGCTACGGTCACGTCCGCGTACAAACCGGCGGCCACGGCGGCGCATCCGCAATGAAGTCTCAGCAGGACACCTACTTCCTGCGAGGTATGGACGGCGACCGCAAGGACACGTCCGGGGCAACCAAGACTGTTGCCGTCACCCTGGGCGAGGGTGAAGGTGACCCGATCACCGACCATGAGTCCGCCACCGGATTCGCCTACAAGACTGTCAGCTACTCAGGGCCCGGCGGCAAAGTGCTGGCCAAGACAGTCAGCCGGCCCTGGCATCATCAGACAGCGAAGAAGGAACGCGACTGGGGCACGGTGACCGCCAATTTCACCGGCACCGCACAGAGCCGCGCTTGGACCTCCCTCGACGACGGAGCCGGTGCAAAGTGGCGCACCATTTCCTCCGCGACCACATACGACACCGTGGCCGGCCGCGTCACGCAGGTCGACGACGGTGGCGACGACAGCCTTGCGACCGACAACACCTGCACCCGGACCACCTACGCAGGCGGGGCCGACGACAAGATTCTTACTCTGCCCACACGCGTCGAGACAGTCGCCAAGCCTTGCGCCACGACACCCAGCCGCCCCGCTGACGTGATCTCCGACGTGCGCTCCGCCTACGACGCCGGCTCCTACGGCACTCCTGCCAGCAAGGGGGACACGACAGCCGCGGCGGTCCTCAAGAAGTACGACGGCACCACGGCCGTCTACCTGGAGACTGGCGCGACCCATGACTCCTACGGACGGGTTCTGACCAGCACCGACCTGACGGCGGACGTCACGGTCACGACGGCCGGCGTTGTCACCCGTACCGCACGATCCGACGGCCGGACGACAACCACCGCGAGAACACCCGCCACCGGCTTCCCCACCACGGTCGTGACCACCACGCCCCCGGTGACCGCCGGCAGCCCTGACACGGCGCACACCTCGACCACCACCCACGCCCTTCTGCGCGGACTGCCGCTGAGCCAGACCGACACCAACGGCAAGGTCACCAGCTTCGCCTACGACGCACTCGGTCGCTCGACGAAGGTATGGCTGCCCGACCGGCTCACCGGCCAGACCCCCACCTTCGAGTTCAACTACACCATTGCGGAGGACAAGCCGGTCGCGGTCGGTACCAAGACCATCGGCAACAACGGAACACAAAGCACCTCCTACGTCCTCTACGACGGCTTCCTGCGTACACGCCAGACCCAGGCACCCGGCCCGGACGGCGGACGTCTCCTTGCCGACACCCATTACGACGAACGTGGCCTCGTCGGCAGGGAGTTCGCCACCTACTACACGGAGGGCGCCCCGTCGGCCGACCTGCGCAAGCCCGAAGAGGCCCTCAGCGTCGAGACCCAGAACCGCTACACGTACGACGGGCTGGGACGACAGACGGAGTTCAGGCAGATCGCGGGCAACGGTGACGGAGGCGCCGTCCTCGGTGTGACCCAGTCCATCTACGGCGGCGATCGCACCACGGTCATCCCGCCCGTCGGCGGTGTGGTGACCACGATGCTCAACGACGTCCGCGGCCGGACCACCGAACTGCGCCAGCATCACACCCGAAGCGCCACGGCCTCCTTCGACACCACTCGCTACGCCTACACACCACGCGGGGAGCTCGCGGAGCTCACTGATCCCGCCGGCAACTCCTGGACGTACGAGTACGACCTCCTGGGACGGCAGACCAAGGCTGTCGACCCTGACAAGGGCACAAGCCGCAGCGTTTACGACGACCGAGGCCAACTCACCACGTCAGAGGACTCCCGCCCGGACACTCCTGCGCTGTGGCACGGTTACGACAACCTGGGCCGACAGACCCAGTTGCGCGAAGGCTCCTTCACGGGCGCTCTCCGCGCAGAGTGGATCTACGACACCATCAGCGGCGCCAAGGGTCATCTTGCCAAATCCATCCGCTACAGCGACGGCAACGCCTACAGCGCCGAGGTTGTCGCCTACGACCGCCTCTACCGCCCGCTGCGGACCTCCGTCACCATCCCCTCGTCCGAGGGCGCACTGCAGGGCACGTACCTCAGCGCGACCTCGTACAGCGTCTCGGGCACCGTGCAGGCCATCGGCTACCCGAAGGCAGGCGCCCTGGCCGCTGCGAGCGTTGCCTACACGTACGAAGACCGGACGCTGCGCCCCATCGCACTGAGCAGCAGCCAGGGACTGAGTGCCAAGACCAGCTACAGCCTCACGGGCAAACCGCGGAAGTATGAGCTCTCGAAGAGCGGTAGCAAGACGATCGAGGCAACCAATACCTACGAGTGGGGCACCCAGCGCCTGTCCACATTCCGCGTAGACCGCCAGGACATCGCCGGCGTCGACCAGCACAACACGTACCGCTATGACCAGGCGGGCAACGTACTGTCTGTATCGGACGCATCCCGCTCCGGCACCGACACCCAGTGCTTCGCCTATGACGGCCTGCGTCGGTTGACGGAAGCCTGGACCCAGAGCACGAGCGCCTGCGCCGACAAGCCCGGCAGCGTCCTGGGAGGGCCAGCCCCGTACTGGCACTCGTACTCGTACGACAAGGTGGGCAACCGCCAGACGGAGACCCTTCACGACACCACCGGCAGCACCACCCAGGACACTGAGCGGACTTACGCCTATTCGGGCGCGGGCAACCCCCAGCCACACACTTTGACTTCGGTTACTACGGCAGGCCCCACCGGCACGTCGAGGGACACCTACACCTACGACGAATCCGGTAACACGCTCACGCGCAGACTCGGTGGTGATACCCAGGGCCTGACCTGGGACGTCGAGGGGCACCTTGCCAAGGTCACGGAACGGGTTGAGGGCGGTAGCGCAAAGGTCACCGAATACCTCTACGACACCGGGGGTAACCGCCTCATCGGCCGTTCCCCGACCGCGACGATCCTCTATCTCGGTGACACCGAGATCACCTTGGCCAAGGGCTCCAACACCCCCAAGGCAACGCGCTACTACTCCCTCGGCGGCGGACACCAGGCCGTCCAGCAGAACGACGGCAGCGTCTCCATCACCCTCGCCGACCACCACGGCACCGCCCAGCTCTCCATTGACACGGCCACCGACCAACTCACCCAGCGTCGTACCCTCCCGTTCGGTGGAATCCGCGGCACGGAACCCACCAAGTGGCCTGGCACCAAGGGCTTCGTCGGCGGCACCGATGACACGAAGACCACCGGCCTGACCCACCTGGGAGCACGCGAGTACGACCCCTCAACCGGCCGCTTCATCAGCGTCGACCCCATCCTCAACACGGCAGACCCGCTGTCCCTCAATGGCTACAGCTACGGCAACAACAACCCGCTCACCATCAGCGACCCCACCGGGCTCATTAACGCCATGCCACGCAGCGGCGGCTGCGACCCGATCATCTGCCCCGACATGGACTGGGGAACCAAAAAAGAAAAGAAGAGTCTTACCAAAGCTTTCGAGAATTACTATCAGAACACCTCGGGATGGGCGCCGGGTGAGTCGTCCGGGTACGACAAAAACGGTGATGGGAAGGTGGCGCTCCACCCCGGTCTATCTGTTCCGGCGGACTGGGATAACCTTCCTGATCTGGCGAAGGTGTTCAATCAACATCTGATCGACCGCTGTTACGAACACAGCCTCGGCTGCTATGATGACACTTCGCTGCCGACTGTCAGTTCCTATCTCTACAAAGCGAAGAGTGCGTCATGTCTTGAGGTGTATGACAAGGCTTGCCCGGATGGCTATAGCATCGGAAAAGAGATTGCTGCGGCGTTCCTGGTGGCGGCGGAAGAGCTTGTGGGTTCCGGGAGAGGTAAGACCAAGGAACCGAAAGGCTGCAACTGCTTTCTTGCCGGTACTGATGTCCTCATGGCTGATGGAACAGTCAAGGACATCGAAGACGTCGCCATTGGTGACGAGGTTCTCGCGACCGACCCGGCGACTGGTAAATCGGCTTCGAAAAAGGTAACTCGCCTCATACGTACTGAGGCAGACAAGCACTTCAACGAACTGTCCATAGCCACCGAAGGCGGCATCAAAAAGCTCACAGCAACCTACGAACACCCCTTCTGGTCCCCCTCCGAGGGCGAGTGGATCCCTGCCGGCGACCTCGCACCCGGCATGACCCTGCTCACCGACGAGGCCGACACGGTCATCGTCACAGCAAACCGCAAGTACACACAAAACGCCCGCACCTACAACCTCACCGTCGATGACCTCCACACGTACTATGTACTCGCTGGGCAGACGCCGGTGCTAGTGCATAACACCTGCGAGACATTCTCCAATACCATGCCAGGAACACTTGGCAGGGAACTTGCCCAGGCGGACGGATTGGGTGTAACGCCTTCTGCAGTAGGGTCCGCGGGATTCGATTCCGCAGTCAGCTCCGGGACGGTCAAATGGGCGGTTCGCGAGGACGGGAGTCTCGTGGTTATTCCGAAGTTCGTCAATGGTCAAGAGATTTCACATTCAGTTCTCACCCGAGGGGCGCCGGTCCGTGCGGCGGGTGAGGCTGACGTCGCTGGATCACCGGGAGATGGATTCTTCGGGTTGGATATCAACAATCACAGTGGTCACTTCCTGCCATCGAGCGAGAGTCTGCAAATCGGCAGAGATGCATTTGCTGCCGCGGGAGTTCATTTCTGATGAGCCGACCCGACGCACTGGCGTCACTCGATCTGGAGTCGCTCGCTGGGGTTCTGGCTGCGCATGCCCCCACGGTCTCTGAGCTGGGTAGTGGTCAGTGGCTCGGCGTCGTTGAGTTGATGACGATGCGTCTGACTGACGAGTGCAGCTCCCTGTCTGTCGATTCCTGGCGCACCTGCAATTCGGCGCTCACGTACGCTCTCGAAACTGCTGTGGCCACGGGCGCTATCGATCAGCGTGAAGCCGTAATTCGTCGTCTGAATATCTCCGTGGCCCTCCTTCGGCAAGTTCCGCCGAACTCCGAAGTTGAGATTCGAAATCCTGTTCATCTAATCGATCTCCTATTTCAAGAGCTTCCAATGTCGGTCGAGGAGGCTCGGGATCGATCGGTCGATTGGCGCGCTCTCGACATAGTGCAGATTCGTCAGCTGCGAGCCGCCAAGAATCTCATTACGCCTGCTCTAAGCTTGGCGAGAATGATGCCAGGAGACGAGCTCGAAGGTCGATTGAAAGCGTGGGAGGAAGTATTGCCTTCGCTTCCATGAGTACTACCTAAGCGGAGCTGTATTGAGGGCCGACGGTGGACCCTGGCGTCTGCAGATCGCTTCCTGAGCCGTTGGACGTTGTTGTTCCGGTGATTGCGGCAGTTGCATTGGGGGCGTCGTCGCGGAGCGCAAGCGGAGGCGTTGATGGCGTCGGTTTCCGCGTGATCAGCGTCAGGAGCGCTTGGGGGCGGACCGTCAAGCGTCGGTCGCGCCGGACCAGTACTCGTGGATCGTCGCGAACCTCGCTTCGAAGTCGGCGCCCCATCCGCTGCTGGTGAAGGCGCCCGGAACGGTGAGTGACCGTCCATGGAGGCGGACAGCGCGCACGTCCCTCCACTCGCCGCTCCCGGTTTTATGGCGCCGTTTCTTGATCCGGGCGATCTCGTCCCACCGGATACTTCTGCGACCGGTGAAGGTGTGGAGCTACATCTCTTGGGGCGTGAGGAGCGTCCGTCCGTGGCCACGGTTGGCCGTGAGAAGGACGCGGTCAGCCAGTAGGCCCGTACGCCGCCAACCCACCACCATCGGTTTGTGGCCTGCGCGGGCAGTGCCATGGCCGACGCCGCACCGGCGCAGACGAGCGTCGGGAAAGTGGTCCACCACCAGTTCCCGCGCCGGGGATGCGCATCGAGGTCGATCCATATCTCGGGCACAGCCGCGATGCTGTAGACCTCTGGTGAGTCCTGGTCAGGTTCGCCACTCCACCCGGTGCTCCGCCAGATGTGCCAGTACCGCGTGGTTCGCCTCCCAGCCGTCCGGGAATTTGACCAGCGTTCCCAGCTGGACCGGTTCCGTGGACGGGTAGTCGTCCAGTAGGTCCGTTACTCCTCTCGGCAGACCACGATGCAGGCGTGGCGGTGGCGGGAGGTCAGGACGCAGAGGCGGCCGGTTTCCAGGTGGAAGGCCGTGGCGTCGGGGCGGCCCGAGAGGGGTGGAGGACGACCGTGACGTCGTATTCGCGGCCCTGGAGGCGGTTCGCCGTGTCCACCGTGACGTCCGGTACGGCCAGTTCCGTGAGGGCCGCGCGGATCGCCGCCGCCTGGTCCCTGTGGGCCGTGCCCACCGCGATGCGGTCCGCCGTGAGGGGGTCGGGTCGGGGGAGCGTTCGGAGGTCGCCGCGCCGCCGCGGTCCAGGAGGCGGCGGACCAGCAGGGCGACCGCGTGGATCGCCTCCGGGTCCGTGCGGGGGTGTGGCGGGCGGGGAGTTGCAGGAGGGACCAGCCCGACGCCGCCGCCTCGTCGATCACCCGGTCCGGGGGCGTGCCGTCCGACGGGACCGAGAACGAGAGCGCGCGGTCGGCGTGCGTCGTACCGCTGCGGAACGGGGTGAACGGGTAGAACGCGTCCGACACCAGGGGCGCCGCCGACGCCGGGAGGCGCCAGGAGACCGGGAGACGGTGCTGGGGGAGGTCGGGGTTGTGGGCCAGGAGGGTCGTGACCGCGGAGGCCGAGGGGTCGTACGACAGGCCCGCCCACTGTTCGCCGCCCACGATGGAGAACGGGTCCAGCTGGCCCGGGTCGCCGACGAACAGGGCCCGCTCGAAGAGGCCCGCCACGGCGAGCAGCGAGTCCGAGCGCATCTGGTACGCCTCGTCGACGATCGCGTGCTCCCACGGCTCCACGCCCTTGACGTGCGCCCACTTCGCCGCCGTGGAGATCACCACGGGCAGACCGGTGAGATCGCCCGCCTTCGCCGACTTGCGGACGTTGTCCAGCGCGTCGAGGGCCTTGTCGTAGGGGTCCGTGTCGCTGCTGTGGAGGCGGCCCACCGGCAGGTCCGGGTTCTTCTCGGCGAGACGGAGGACCAGGTCGTCGACCTGGGCGTTGGTCTGCGCCACCACCATCAGGGGCGGCCCGCCTCCGCCAGCTCCAGCGCCGCGCGCACCACCAGCGTGGACTTGCCGGCGCCCGGCGGGGAGTCGACGACGACACCCCGCGCGGTGCCGCGCAACGTGTCGCGGAGGATCGCGTCGGTGGCGCGGGTCGCCTCCGCTCCCGGGTCGAACACGGCCTGCCGGGCGGGGGCGGTCACAGTACGTCCTCCTCGGTCACCGGGTCGGCGGGCTCCGGTACGGTCTCCTCACCGGGCGGGCCGCCATGGGTCCACGGGGTCTCCTCCGGGTCGGGCAGCTTCGCCCCGCCGCGCGGTTCGTGCTCGAACAGCGTGAAGCACACGCGGTCGCCCTTCTCCGGGACCGAGCCCTCCTCCGGCTCCTTGCCCCGGCCCATCTTGTCCATGACACGCAGGACCAGCAGACCGCCGTCCGGGCCGTCCTCGTAGCCGACGAACTCCGCCGCCTGCGGCTTCCGCCCAGCGAGCGGTACGCCCGCACCCGCTCGGCCAGATGCGGACGGTCCTCCGTGCGGACCGTCACCAGCGGGCGCGGGCTCGGGCGCTTGCTCTCGCTGTACGCCATCACCACGTCGACCACCTCGCCCGCGAACGCCTCCCCGGACAGCCGCCGGGCCGCCATCGCCAGCGGGTCGTCGAGCGCCTCCTGCGCTTCGAGGCGGGCCTGCTCCCGCTCGCGCGTGGCGAGCTTGTTCGCCGCCGTGACCGCGTCGTCGCGGCGCGGCTGCGGCGGCTCGCCCGCCGTCACACGGTCCCGGTGACCGGTGAACGACCAGCGGTCACGCGTCCAGCGCTCCTCCACGCGCGCGCCCTCCGGAAGACCCGCCAGCAGATCCAGGCCCCGCCACACCGCGTCCCACGTGGGCCTCGTACGGCTCTCCACCAGTGCGCGGATCTCCCGCTCGGCCCCGGTCAGCGCGCCCAGGCGGGCGTCGGCCTCCAGGCCGTCCTCCGCCGCCGCGAACGCCGTACGCGCGCGGTCGTAGCGCTCGATCGCCGGGGCGAGCAGCTTGTTGTCGAACGCCGGGTCGGTCGCCGGGCCCGCGGGCGGGCAGAGCAGCTGGCCGTCGGCGTCCCGCTCGAGCTCCGCCTCCTGCGCGGCCTCCGCGCCCGAGCGGCCCCGGGCGGGTCGATCCACGCGAGCAGCGCCCCCAGGTGCTGGTCCTCCAGGAGGACTGCCCGGTCGCCCAGTGCCGCGTCAGTACGTCCGTCATGGCGAGCAGCAGGGACGATCCCGGCACCCGGGACCGCTCCCCGAAGTGCGTCAGCCACCGCCCGAGCAACGGCACGTGCGGCGGTGCCGGGAACGGTGCCTCCGGGTCCTGCTCCGCCGTACGCCTGAAACGCGTCGACCGGCCGAGCAGCCGTACGAGGTCGATGCCGGCCCGGGACGGCACGATCAGCTGGGGGCGTCCGCGCACAGCTCGACCTCGACCTTGACCCGCTTGCCGGTCTCCGGGTCGGTCTCCGAGCGTTCGGCGGCCTCCACCGTGTCCGCGAAACCGTCCAGGTAGGGCAGCACCACGTCGGCCAGCTCGGCCAGGAACGCGAACCGCAGGTCACGGTCGCGCGGCTGCGGTACGGCGAGCAGGCGGGGCGCGTCCCGGTCGGTGCCCACCAGCGCGCCGAGCAGGGCGCCCGCCTCACCGGCGGTGATGAGCGGCACGAACACCAGGGGCCGCTCGGACAGATGCCGGTGCCTGACGGTGGCCGCGGGCTGGGCGCGGCCGGTGCTGACGGCCTCGAGGCGGGCGAGGGTGGCGATCAGGGACAAGGGGCCACCTCCAAGGCGGCCGTCGCCAGCGCCTCCGCGCGCAGGGCCGCCGCGCGCCGCAGCGCCGCCACCGCCGGATCGTCGGGGTCACCGGCCTCACCGCGGGCCGCCGCCAGCACGTCCCCGATCGTCGTCAGCCCGCCCAGCTCCGCCCGTACGGGACGGCCCAGACGGGTCACCATGTCCTTTGCGCGGGAACGGTCCCGGCAGTGGAAGGCCAGCTCGCACGCGGACAGGCACTCTGGCGCGTAGGCCGCCGGGACCGACTCCACGGCCTGGGCCAACCGCTCCGCGGGCAGCTCCGGCGAGAAGCACGTGCCCTCGGGGAGCGTGTCGGCGATCTCCTCGATCCTGGTCAGCCGGTCGAGCTGCCGGGCGGTCACCGCGCGCTGCTTGCGCACGTCCACGGCGGACGCGGTGGGAAGGTTGGAGAAGTCCTTCGGGCACACCAGCAGGATCCGGTGCCGTACGCGCGGGGCCGGCTCCAGCCGCGCGGCGACCTGCTCAAGGGCCAGCACGTACACCGCCGCCTGGCGGGCCGCCGCGCCGACCTTCGCCGGGTCCGCGGCGCCGTCCAGCATCGGGAACGACTTGATCTCCACGACCGTCCAGCTGCCGTCCGGATGCACCACCACCGCGTCCGGCTCCAGGAAGGCGGGGGACCCGGCCACGTCGAGCGCGAGCATCGGGTGGTCGAGCAGCGTCCAGGCGCCGGGCGCCCCGGTGGCCTCGCGCAGCGCCAGCTCCGTACGGGCCGTACGCCCCTGGGGGCCCTGCGCGGCGAGGTCGGGCACCCGGGCGCCGGCGGGCGGTTCGGCCGAGCGGTCCAGCTTCTCGTGAGCCAGGCGCAGCAGCTCCGTACCGCCGTCCGCCTTGACCTTCGCCTCGAACGCGTTGCCCCGCACGAACGCGAACTGGGACTGGCCGAAGACCGATGGCGAGCCCAGCGCGTCAGCCAGCACCGCCTTGTTCACCCCGGCGCCGTCGAGGATCGCGCGCCGTCTGCAGCCCGGGTTGGCGGCGAGGGCGGCCAGGGCGCGCGCGTCCAGCGCCTTGGCCTGCACCTCCGGGCCGCGCAGCTCAGCGAGCCGGTGCCGCAGCGCCTTCTCCCGCGTCCGAGGGGAGGCACCCGGTTCGGATTCCGATCCGTACCGCGACTCGGGGTACCGCTGCCGTGGAAATCGCTCACCCGGGGAAGTCTGGCATCCGGCACTGACAATCGGGGAAGGAGCGCCCTCGGATTCCGCCGGGGCGGCTGCGGCACGGGGCAGGAAGCGGGCCTTGAACCGGTCCGCGCCCCGCGTCACGAACGGGGCCAGCAACAGGCCGGCACCCATGACGGCGGCGCCCGCGACCGCGTCCAGGAAGTAGTGGTTCGCGGTGCCCATCACCACGATCGTCGTCACCAGCGGATAGACGACGGCGGCCGTCTTCGTCAGCCGCGTACGGCCGTACCGCCACAGGATCACTCCGCACCACAGCGCCCAGCCCACATGCAGGCTCGGCATCGCCGCGTACTGGTTCGTCATACCGCCGAGCCCGCGCGGGGCGCTCGCCTCGCCGCCCCACCAGCCGTACGAGCTGTAGTGCGCCATCGTGTCCACGAAGCCGTAACTCGCGTCGAGCAGCCGGGGCGGGCAGGTCGGCAGCAGGGTGAAACCGATCAGTCCTATGAACGTCGACGTCATCAGCCAGGTCCGCGCGGCCCGGTAGCGCACCGCGTGGGAGCGGAACAGCCAGACGAGGACCGCCGGGGTCACCAGGTAGTGCAGCGAGGCGTACCAGAAGTCGGCGGGTATGCCGAGCCACGGCTCATGCGTGAAGAGACGGTTCAGCGGGTGTTCGGCGTTGAGGTACAGCGCCTTCTCTACGCGCAGGATCGCCAGGCCGTGGTCGACGGCGTCGGAGACGTCGCCGCGGACGACCAGCCGGCCCGCCGAGTAGCAGGCGTACACCAGGAGGATGAGCGGCAGCTCCCTCCACCAGCGCAGTCGGGTCGCCAGGGCAGCCTCGGTGCCTGGTGTCTCGGTGTGCGGCATCCGATCGCTCCCCTTGTTCGTTCTCGCGGCGCTCCGGTCGGCGGCCAGCCACTCTACGGTGTGGACGTGTCCCGCGTGACATGCCCTCGGCCCTGAGAGACGTCGAGATCGCCCGTCGGGTTGCCCCCGATCAGCGTGCGCGATGATGGATGTGTTCCGCCTGCGATTTTTCCTGGAAGGTCTCCTATGGCACCGCGCATCCTGCTGGCCCGGCATGGACAGACCGCATGGTCATTGTCCGGAAAGCACACCGGCAGGACCGATGTGCCGCTCCTGGAGGAGGGCCGGCAGGGGGCCAAGCTGCTCGGCGAGCGGCTGCAGGGGCGCCGTACGACGGGCTGGCGGGGGTCGAGGTGCGGACCAGTCCGCTGGTGCGCGCGCGGGAGACGTGCGAGCTGGCGGGGTTCGGTGAGCGTGCGGAGGAGTGGGACACGCTCATGGAATGGGACTACGGGGCGTACGAGGGGCTGACGCCGGCGGAGATACAGGCGGTGCGGCCGGGGTGGCTGATCTGGCGGGACGGGGTGCCGGAGGGGAGACGCTCGCGGAGGTGACCGCGCGGGCGGATGAGGTGGTGGCCTGGGCGCGGTCCGCATCGCGGGATGTGCTGGTCTTCGCGCACGGGCATGTGCTGCGGGCGATCGGGGCTCGGTGGCTGGGGGTGCCGCTCTCGTTCGGGGCGCGGATTCGGTTGAATCCGACGTCGCTTTCCGTGCTGGGGTGGGCTTATGGGGAGCCCGCTATCGAGTCGTGGAACGAGACGGGGCACTTGGCGGGCTGACGCCCGGCCCTTGGTCGCGTGAGCGGGCGGTTCGCGGGTGCGCCGCGTGGGGGCTGGCGGGGGTGTCGCGCAGCCCGGCGTTCGCGGGGTGCCGCTGCGCCCACCATTGCCCGCAGTTACGCGGCACGGGCGCCCGCGGTGGCTGTGGGCGGGGGTGTTGCGCAGCCCGGCGTTTGCGGGGTGCCGCTGCGCCCACCCGTGCCGCCATAGCGGCACGATTGCCCGCAGTTACGTGGCGCGGGGGCGGTCACATTACTCGCGGTAGCGAGGCGTGGCGGTCCAGGAAGGTGGAGACTTCCGCTGCTCTGCGGTGGGGGAGCAGGACTCTCGACGTGCCTGCCAGCATGGTGCGGATGCGGGAGGACTGGACCTCGTTGAGCAGGTCCAGGACGCGCATGCCCGCCGTCGCCGCCTCGTCGGGGCGGCCGCCCCGGGCCAGGTCGTCGGCCAGTTCCGCCGTGTACAGGGCGATGTTGCGGGTGAAGTGCGGGTCCTGGAGATCCGCCGCCCTCCGCGCGTGCCGTGCCGCGCGCGGCCAGTCCCCCAGCGTCGACCAGCACTGTGCCTCCAGCACCTCCAGCTCCGCCTCGCCGTAGAAGCTCATCCACTCGGGGTCCGCCTCCGACGGACCGCGCTCGAAGTACGCCTGGGCGCGCGCCAGCGCCTGCTCGCACCCCGCGCGGTCGGCGAGCCCCGCCCAGCCGCCCGCCTCCCGCAGCGCCAGCAGCGACATCAGCCGCGGGGAGCCCAGCGGACGCGCCGCCCGCTGGGCGGCCTGCGCCGCCCGGACGGCCTCCGGGGCCGGCCCGCGTCCCGCGCGAGGAACGCCGTGTTGCAGAAGGCGTGCGCCTCCACACCCGGGTCCCCCGTCATCCGCGCCGTCGCCAGCGCCTCCGCGTAGTGCGAACGCGCGTCGTCGTAACGGCCCGAGTCGTGCGCCAGCCAGCCCACCGAGATGGCCAGCTCACCGGCGCCCGCGTACAACCGGTCCGCCGTACGCCGCCGGGTCGTCCCCGCGTCCAGCAGCGCGTAGGCCGCCCGCAAGGGCCGCCGCGCGGCGGTACAGCCCGTCCGCCCCGTGCCGGTCGTCCAGCAGCCGGATCCGGCGTACGGCCTCCTCCAGCTCGCCCGCGTCGCTCGCCCCCGCGCGGCGCACGGCGCGCTGCGCCGCGGAGGCGTCCGGGGCGAACCCGAGCGGGCCCAGGGAGGCGGCCGCCACCGTGGCGCCCCTCCGGTCATGAATGCGCGACGCAGCACGTCGCTCTCCTCGTGGTCGTGCGTGTCGTACGTGTCGTACTGGTCTGGTGTCTCATACGGCTCGTACGCCCCGCTGTTCTCAGTCGTGGCGTTCGCCGGGTTCCCGGTGCGGGCCGGGGGCCGGTCGTCCCCGCGGCCCGCGTTCCCCGCCCACGCACCGACGAGCGGGGCGCGAAGCCCAGGTCGGTCAGCGTGCGGCCGGGGAACATGTGCAGGAACACCCGCTCGTAGGCGTAGTTCGGGCAGCGGATCTCACCCGCCTCGACCCGGTGCACATACCGGGCGTCACAGCTGACCCGCTCGCCGATCTCGCGGGCGGCCCGCCGGACCGCCGCGGCGAACTCGGCCGGCGAGCGCGCTCCGCGCAGTTGCCGGAACACCGGATTCGGCCGTGGGGGCCGAGGGGGCTGGGACGAGGGCACCGATGACGACGCCATGGCCGGGTCCTCTCTGCGAACCGTCGAACCATGCCGGAATCGGGGCGAGTTGTCCGTGTGCTGCCCTGTTTCCGGCGGGCTAGAACGTACCTGCTGTGACGAAGTCACTACGCGAAGTTTGGCAACAATCCGGATATGTCATCCGCGATCTGCCATGAACTGCCATCCTTTGCAGCGGACTTTCGGCGTAGCCGTTGACGTATCGGCTCGTTGTCCCTTTCGTACCGAGGGCCCTGTGCGTGTGGTGGAGGCCGGGATGATGACCAGTCGGAACAACGATCCGGCGGAGCTGGCGAACACGGAGTGTGACGTGGTCACGGTTCCGGCGCGACAGGGTCTGGAGGCGGTCGACATCCTGCGGCGGGGGCGGGGGACGCGGTGGGGCCCGTGCTGCTCGACGGCGGGTGCGACACGCTCGGGTTTCTGGTGCCGGCGGGGACGGCCGCGGGGTGGGACGTGCCGGGGAGCACGTGTACGGAGACCGACGGGTGCGGGTTGAGCGTGGTGCCGGCGGTGTCCGTGGAGGGGCCGGAGTGGCTGTTGCCGCCGGGGAAGCCGAGCCGGCGACGGATCCTGTGGTGCTGCGTGAGGCGTTGGGTGAGGCTCAGCGGTTGATCGAGGCCGCGGACGGGTGTGCGTGAGGTTTTCCGCCGGGGAGGGGTTTCGCCCCCGCCGCCCCTACCCGTTCCCGTCCTCACCAGGGGCGCTGCCCCTGGACCCCGCTCCTCAAGCGCCGGTGGGGCTGGGAGTAGTGCCGGTGGGGCTGGGAGTAGCGCCGGAGGGGCTCGGAGCGTCGCCTGGGACAATGGCGGGATGGGCAGGGCACGGGGTAAGCAAGCCGGTGGTGGCGGTGTCGTCGAGCGGGTCGACGGCGGGATCGCCCGGCTCGTCGCCGATCGGGATCGGGTGCGCGGGTGGACGTTGTTGATCGACGACGCGCCCCAGTCGCATGTCGACCTCGATGATCCGGCGTATCTGTCCTTCGAGTACCAGCGGCGGTTCGGGCATGTCGTCGATCTCGTCGCCCCGCCCGGCAAACCCGTGCAGGCCGTACATCTCGGCGGTGGTGCGTTCACCCTCGCCCGGTACGTCGCCGCCACCCGCCCCCGCTCCACCCAGCAGGTCGTCGAACGGGACGCGGCGCTGGTGTCACTGGTCCGGCGCGAGTTGCCGCTGGACCCGAAGGCCCGCATCCGGGTGCGTTCGGTGGACGCCCGGGAAGGGCTCGCCAAGGTGCCGGACGGCTGGGCCGGGCTCGTCGTCGCCGACGTGTTCAGCGGGGCCCGTACGCCCGCCCATCTGACCTCGGCCGAGTTCCTCGACGACGTCCGCCGGGCCCTCGCCCCCGGCGGGGTCTACGCCGCCAACCTCGCCGACGGACCGCCGCTCACGCATCTGCGCGGCCAGATCGCCACCGCCGCCGCCCGGTTCGCCGAACTCGCGCTGATCGCCGACCCCGCGATGCTGCGCGGCAAACGCTTCGGCAACGCCGTCCTCGTCGCCTCTGACGCGCCCCTGCCGCTCGCCGAACTGACCCGCCGGGCCGCCTCCGACCCCCACCCGGGACGCGTCCAACACGGCCGCGAACTGGTCGACTTCACCGGCGGAGCCGCCCCGTGACGGACACGACGGCAGTCGCCTCACCGGCACCACCGGCGTCCGTCTTCGAGTGACCGGGCGGGCCGGAGCGGGACGGGGCGGTGCCGCCCGTGCCGGCCTCCCGGTGGCCGGGCGTCCCCGTGACCGGCGCGAGCGCCCTCAGTACGTCTGGATCTCCACCCGTGGCGGGCCGTCGTGCCAGGTGCAGAAGACCGTCACCCGGTCCGCGCCCGAGCTGAACTCCACCCGGATCCAGGTCTCCGTCTTCCACACCTGCATCGACCAGCCCGCCCCGGAGTCGCCGACACCAGCGACGCGGACGTGTCGCCGAGGTCGAACACCGCCCGGCCGCCGTTGGTGTCGTAGCCCTTCACCTCGCCGGAGGCGGCCGGAGCCGCCGGGGAGGACACGGCGGGCGGGGGTGTCGTGGCCGGGGAAGGGGCGGGGCCGGAGCCGTGGCCGACGGTTCGGCGGGCTTCTCCGACGGCTTCGGCGTCTGCGCGGCCGGCTTCGACGGCCGCGGTTCCGACGGCCGGCGCGTCGACGACGACACCGCCTGCGACTGCTCGTGCGCCGCCGCGATGGGCAGGGCGCGGGGCGGATCGTAGGCGGTGCCCGTCATCACCGTGCTGACGCCCCACCACGACAGCGTGACCGCCGCGCCCGTGGCGAACAGCCAGGCCACTACATGTACGAATCCTCTGCGCATCGTGCGCCCATACTGCCCCATCCACCTCAGGAGTGGCGCGGCTGCGGAGGTTTCCGGAGTTATCCACAGGCCCGCACGAGGCTTGCCCGCCATGGCGTAGCGTGCGGCGCATGGCAAGTGTTCTCGTGGTCGAGGACGACCAGTTCGTACGATCGGCGCTGATCCGGCACCTCACCGACGCCTCGCACACCGTGCGCAGCGTGGGTACGGCGCTGGAGGCGCTGCGCGAGGTCGCCCACTACCGGTTCGACCTGGTCGTCCTGGACCTCGGGCTGCCCGATCTCGACGGCTCCGAGGCGCTGAAGATGCTGCGCGGCATCACCGACGTACCGGTGATCATCGCGACCGCCCGGGACGACGAGACGGAGATCGTACGACTGCTCAACGCGGGCGCGGACGACTACCTGACCAAGCCCTTCTCGGTGGAGCACCTGTCGGCCCGGATGGCGGCCGTGCTGCGCCGGGCCCGTGCCGGCCAAGGCGAGGCGGCCCTCTCCCGTGATCCGCGTCGGCGGCCTGACCGTCGACCCCTGCGCCGCCAGGCCGAACTGGACGGCGTGGCACTCGACCTGACTCGGCGTGAGTTCGACCTGCTCGCCTTCCTCGCCGGCCGGCCCGGCGTGGTCGTCCCCCGCAAGGAACTCCTCGCCGAGGTGTGGCAGCAGTCCTACGGCGACGACCAGACCATAGACGTCCATCTGTCCTGGCTGCGCCGCAAGTTGGGGAGACCGCCGCCCGCCCCCGCTATCTGCACACCCTGCGGGGCGTCGGCGTGAAGCTGGAGCCCCCGGCCGGAGCGGAGCGGCCGCGATGAGATGGGCCCTGGTGAAGGTGTCGCTGGCGGTGACCGCGATGGTCGTGGTCGCCTTCGCGGTGCCGCTCGGACTGGTCATCCGGGAGATGGCCCGTGACCGCGCCTTCTCCAGCGCGGAGCGGGAAGCGGCCGCCGTCGCCCCCGCCCTGTCCATCACCACCGACCGCGAAGAGCTCGAACGCGTCGTCGCCTCCGCCGGCTCCGACGCCGCGATGGCCGTGCACATACCGGCCGGCCAGAGCGGCGAGCCCTCGACATCGGGAAACGGCGGGCCACCGAGAAGGACATCGAGGCGGTACGGAAACTGGGGCGCGCCTCCACGGCCACCGTGACCGGAGGTTCCACGCTGCTCCAGCCGGTCGCGCTCAGCAGCGGCGAGATCGCCATCGTCGAGGTGTTCGTCCCCGAGGCCGAGGTCACCAACGGGGTCGGCACGGCCTGGGCCGTGCTCGCCGGCGTCGGCGTCGCCCTGATCCTCGGCTCGGTCGCGGTCGCCGACCGCCTGGGCGTCCGGATGGTGCGGCCCGCACAGCGGCTGGTGGAGGGGCGCACGAACTGGGGAGGGCAAGCTGGGCGCCCGCGTGCCCGAGGAGGGGCCGACCGAACTGCGCCTTGCGGCGGTCGCGTTCAACTCCATGGCCGACCAGGTCGTGCAACTCCTCGCCAACGAAAGGAGCTGGCCGCCGACCTGTCCCACCGGCTGCGTACCCCGCTGACCGTGCTGCGGCTCAACGCCGCCTCGCTCGGCGACGGTCCGGCCGCCGAGCAGACCCGGGCGGCGGTCGAGCAGCTGGAGCGGGAGGTCGACACCATCATCCGTACCGCCCGGGACGCCAAGCCGCAGACCGCCGCCGCCGGTCCGGGTGCCGGCTGCGACGCGGCCGAAGTGGTGCGGGAGCGGATGTCGTTCTGGTCGGCGCTCGCCGAGGACGAGGGCCGCAAGTGGCGGATGGCCGGCGCCGACCGGCCGGTGCGGATACCCGTGGCCCGTACGGATCTGGCCGCCGCCCTCGACGCGCTGCTCGGCAACGTCTTCCGGCACACCGCCGAGGGCACCGCGTTCGCGGTCGACGTGCACAACGGCGAGGACGCGGTGATCGTGCTGGTCTCCGACGCGGGCCCCGGCATACCCGACCCGGAGACGGCGATGGCGCGCGGCCGGGGCTCCGGCTGCGACGGCTCGACCGGGCTCGGCCTGGACATCGTGCGCCGGCTCGCCGAGTCCACCGGCGGCGACGTACGGATCGGCTCGTCGGTGCTCGGCGGGACCGAGGTGCGGATCTGGCTCCAGCTCGACGGACGCGAGGCGGCACCCCGGCGGCGCGGGCACCGGGGACCGTACGCCGCCGCCGCGGACCCGGCCGGCTGCTCTCCAGGACGGCGTGAACCCGCTCGCCGACGCCAGGAAGAACGCCGTACGGACCGACGTCGTCACGGGGTGGCGGCCAGGCACGCGAATGCCGTGACGGGGTGGCGGCCGGGCACGCGAATGCCGTGACGGGGTGGCGGCCGGGCACGCGAACGCCGTCACCGGGTGGCGGCCGGACACGCGAACGGGGCGCGGCGCCCTCCCCAGAGCACCGCGCCCCGCCCCCGTACCCCGCATCCCCCGTTACCCGGACCCGGAGCAGGTCAGATGCTCTCGGGCTCCGGGAGTACTCCCGACTTCGCCGCCCGCGCGTACCACAGGGCGCTGGACTTCGGAGTCCGCTGCTGGGTCGCGTAGTCGACGTACACCGCGCCGAAGCGCTTGTCGTAGCCGTACGCCCACTCGAAGTTGTCCATCAGGGACCACAGGTAGTAGCCGCGCACGTCCGCGCCGTCGGCGATCGCCCGGCGCACCGCCGACAGGTGGCCGTGCAGATAGGCGACGCGCTCGGGGTCGTGCACCTTGCCGTCGGCGTCGGGCTTGTCGTCGTAGGCCGCGCCGTTCTCGGTGATGTAGAGCGGCAGTCCGGGCGCCTCGCGGTTGTAGCGCATGATCAGCTCGTGCAGGCCGGTCGGGTCGACGGACCAGCCCATCTCGGTCTGCTCGCCCGGTGACTGGTGGAAGTCGACATCGTCCGCGGCGGGCCACGGCGAGTGCTCGCTCGCCCCGTGACCGTCGGCCCGCGGTCCCTTGGCGTCCGGGTCCGCGGCCGAAACCAGCGTGGGCGTGTAGTAGTTGAGGCCGAGCGCGTCCAGCGGCTGGTGGATCAGGTCCAGGTCGCCGTCGAGGACGTACGACCAGTCGGTGAGCGACGAGGTCGCCTCCAGCAGCGTCCGGGGTAGGCGCCGTGCAGGATCGGGCCGTGGAAGACGCCGCTCGACAGGTCGTCGATCTTGCGGGCCGCCGCCACGTCCGCCGGGTCGCCCGGCGACAGCGGGCGCACCACGGAGGAGTTGAGGCTGAGTGCGACCGAGTTGCGGGCCGGCATCACCGAACGCAGCGCCTTGGCGCCCAGGCCGTGCGCCAGGTTCAGGTGGTGGGCGGCCTTCAGCGAGGCCGCCGGGTCGGTACGGCCGGGCGCGTGCACCCCGGAGGCGTAGCCCAGGAAGGCGCTGCACCACGGCTCGTTGAGCGTGATCCAGTGCTCCACGCGGTCGCCGAGCGCCTCGCCCACGATCTGCGCGTACTCGGCGAAGCGGTAGGCGGTGTCGCGCTCGGGCCAGCCGCCCGCGTCCTCCAGCTCCTGCGGCAGATCCCAGTGGTAGAGGGTGACGGCCGGCTTGATGCCCTTCGCCAGCAACTCGTCGACGAGGCGGCGGTAGAAGTCCAGACCGCGCTGCACGGCCGGGCCGCGCCCGGTCGGCTGCACCCGCGGCCAGGAGACGGAGAAGCGGTAGGCGCTCAGATTCAGGCCCGCCATCATCGCCACGTCGTCGCGGTAGCGGTGGTAGTGGTCGTTGGCGATGTCACCGGTCTCGCCGCCGGCCGTCTTGCCCGGCGTGTGGCTGAAGGTGTCCCAGATGGAAGGCGTACGCCCGTCCTCCCGCACCGCTCCCTCGATCTGGTACGCGGAGGTCGCGGAGCCCCAGAGGAAGGCGGGAGGAAAGGTCACCGGGGTCGCCGGCGTTGCGGAGTCAGACATGGAAGCGCTCCCATAGGAGGTCGTGGAAGACCGACGAGTACGAGGAAGAAGGGGGAAGGGGCCGGAGCGGTGGTGACCCGGCCCCCAGGGGTACGAAGTCGAACGCGGGGGTCAGCCCTTGACGGCGCCCTGCATGATGCCGCCCACGATCTGCTTGCCGAAGATCGCGAAGACCAGGAGCAGGGGCAGCGTACCCAACAGCGCACCCGCCATGATCAGGGACTGGTCCGGGGTGTACCCGCGGCCGAGCCCCGCGACCGCCACCTGCACGGTCGGGTTGCCGGTCTGGGTCAGCACCAGGAACGGCCACAGGAAGTCGTTCCAGGCCTGTACGAACATCAGCATGCCGAGCACGGCCATCGCCGGCCGCGCGGCCGGGAACACCACGTGCCAGATCACCCGCCAGCTGCCGGCGCCGTCCACCCGCGCGGCCTCGATCACCTCGTCCGGCAGCGCCTGGATCAGGTACTGCCGCATGAAGAACACGCCGAACGCGCTCACCAGCGACGGGAAGATGACCGCCTGCAACTGGTCGGTCCAGTCGAGCTTGGCGACCATCATGTACAGCGGGATGATGCTGAGCTGCGGCGGGATCATCATCGTGCCGATGACGATCAGCATCAGCATGTTGCGGCCCTTGAAACGCAGCTTGGCGAAGGCGAACCCGGCGATCGTCGACAGCACGACGATGGTGACCGCGGAAATACCCGCCACGATCGTGGTGTTGAGGAACGCCTCGCCGAGGTTGGCCTCGGTCCAGGCGATCTCCAGGTTCTTGAACAGGTTCGAGCCGAACCAGAACGGCGGCGGGGTCTCCGCCAGGCGCTGGGTGTCCCGGGACGCGGCGACCGCGGTCCAGAACAGCGGGAACAGCGATACGAGCGTGAACACGATCAAAATCACGTACGCGATCGGACCGCCGTGCAGCGTGCCGCCCGCCCGCGCGGACTTCGGCAGACGCGAACGCTTCGGTGCCTTGGCAGGCGGTGTCTCGGGGGCGTCACAGTCGTCGTCACGGCCACAACTCCTTAACTGCTGGCGCGCAGCCGGCGCGAGATGACGTGGTTGATGATGCCGATGACGATCAGGATCGCGAACATCGTCCAGGCGATCGCCGAGGCACGGCCCAGATGCTGGTTCACCCAGCCCTGCTCGTACAGATACAGGCCGAGCGTCTGGAACTGGTGCTCCGCGCCGCCGGATGCCCCTTGTTGGGGTCGAACAGCAGCGGCTCACCGAAGACCTGGCTGGCGCCGATGGTCGAGACGACCACCGTGAACAGGATCGTCGGACGCAGCGACGGCAGCGTCACATGCAGGAACTGCCGCCAGCGGCTGGCGCCGTCCAGTGCGGCCGACTCGTACAGGTCCTGGGGGATCGCCTGCATCGCGGCCAGATAGATCAGCGCGTTGTAGCCCGTCCAGCGCCAGATGATGATGCTGGAGACCGCGAACTGGCCGGGCCACTTGTCGTCCTGCCAGCCGATCGGGTCGATCCCGAACATGTCGAGGACCCAGTTGATCATCCCGTAGTCGCGCCCGTAGAGCAGCACGAAGACCAGGGTGGCGGCGGCGATCGAGGTGGCGTACGGGGCGAGCATCGCGACCCGGTAGAACGTCGAGGCGCGCAGCTTGTAGTTGAGGATGTGGGCGATGCCCATCGCCATCATGAGCTGCGGGACCGTCGAGATGACGCCGATGGTCAGGGTGTTCTGCGCCGCGTTCCAGAAGAAGTCGTCGTCGAAGATCCGGGTGTAGTTCCGCAGCCCGACCCAGTCCATGTCGGTCGGGGCGGTCAGCTCCACCTGGTGCAGCGAGGCCCAGCCGGTCCACAGCAGCGGGAACAGGCCGAAGGCCGCGAACAGCAGGAAGAACGGCAGGACGAAGGCGTAGGGGCTCCAGCGCGCGTCACGCTGCCAGCGGCGGGACAGCTTCGCCCGGCGCTTCGCCTCCTTGTCCGGGACGGAGCCCTTGGGCGCACTGCCCGGGGCCGCGCCCCTTGCGGGGGACGCGGCGGTGTCGGAGCAGGTGGCCATTCGGGTCACTTGTCCAGGTTGTTGTCGATGGTCTTGGTGGCCGTCTCCCAGGCCTCCGCGGCCGACTTGCCCTTGGTCACCAGGATGACGCCGTTGTCCGTCAGACCCTGCTGGATGATCTGGTCCTTGGCGCCGATGACCTGGACCGGGATCTGCTTGGCGGCCTCGGAGAAGATCTCACCGATCGGTGCGTCGCCGGTCATCTCGTTCGTCGCGCCGGTCACTTCGGGGCTCTCGTACGCGCCCGGGGCGCTCGGGAAGCTGCCCTGCACCTTGAACAGCTTCGCCTGCTGCTCGGGCGCGGTCAGCCAGGCCACCAGCTTCTGCGCCTCTTCGACGTTCTTGCCGCTCTTCGGCACGCCGAGGAAGGTGCCGCCCCAGTTGCCGGACTTCGGCGCGACCGCCACGTCCCACTTGCCGGCGGACTCGGGCTTCGACTTGCCCTTGAGGTAGCCGAGCATCCACGGCGGGCAGGCGACGGTGGCGAACTTGCTGTTCGCGATCGTCGTGTCCCAGGCCGGCTGGAACTGCGTCTGCGCCTGGACCAGGCCCTTCTCGGCAGCGCCGGCGGTCAGGTCGAAGGCGTCCTTGACGACCGGGTTGGTCTTGTAGATGACCTCGCCGTCGGCGTCGTAGAACTTCTCCTTCTCACTGCTGAGGACGGCGTTGAGCAGACCGCCGGGGGAGTCCATGAAGAAGGTGTCCTTGCCGGCCTTCTTCTTGTACTTCTCGCCGGTCGCGATGAACTTGTTCCAGTCACCGGCCCACAGCTTGCCGACCTCGGCGCGGTCGCTCGGCAGGCCGGCCTTCTCGAAGAGGTCCTTGCGGTAACAGATGGCCATCGGGCCGACGTCCGTGCCGAGACCGATGGTCTGGCCGTCCTTGGTGGTGGCCTGCTCCCACTTCCAGGGCAGCCAGCCCTCCTTCTTCACACCCTCGACCTTGGACATGTCCGCGAACTTGTCCGCCTGGGTGCCGACGACCTCGGCGATGTTGGCGACCTCGATCGCCTGGACGTCCATCAGACCGCTGTTGGTGGTCAGGTGGTTGACGAGAGCCGGGTAGTAGTTCTCGTTCCGCTCGATCACGTTCTCGGCGATCTTGATGTCCGAGTTGAGCTTCTCGTACTCGGCGTAGAGGCCGGCCTCCTTGAAGCCCATGGTGCCGAAGAGGCCCAGGGTGATGGTGGTCTTGCCTTCACCGCCGCCCGAGGAGTCGGAGTCGTCTCCACCGTCGTCGGCACAGCCGGCCAGCAGCCCGGTGCCCAGCGACACCACGGCCGCGATGGCCAGTGCCTTGCGGGCGATGGGCTTCCCCCGCCCGACCGCTGACGGGAGAAGGGAGGGTACGTGCTCGCATTGCGTCCTCCTGTTGCCCTGACGTGCCGACCCCCGGACAACGGCTTTGTTGGACCCGTATCTTGCGCGTTGCGGCTCGGGCGGGGAACGTGCGGGTTATGTATGTGTCAGGTACTGTGGGAGCGCTCCCACAAGTGATGTGTTGAAGAGTCGCGGGTCCGGGCGAGGGTGTCAAGGGAACAGACGCGACGAAGTGCCTTCAGTTATCGGGCTGTTAACTGGAGACCGGGACCCGCTCCCGGAAGCCCGCGGTCCGCCGGAGGTTCCCGGCGGTGGCCACCGTCACCGACGGGGCTGTTACATTCCAGGCCAACGTGACATACGACGGAAGGCGGGGCCGATGGCAAGCCACGGAGCGCGGGGCCGCGGCGGCGGCCGTCCCACCCTCGAAGAGGTGGCCGCCCGCGCCGGCGTGGGCCGAGGCACGGTCTCCCGCGTGATCAACGGCTCCCCCGTGTGAGCGACGCCACACGTGCCGCCGTGGAAGCGGCGGTCGCCGAACTCGGTTACGTCCCGAACACGGCCGCCCGCGCACTGGCCGCCAACCGTACCGACGCCATCGCCCTCGTCGTGCCCGAGCCGGAGACCCGCTTCTTCGCCGAGCCGTACTTCTCCGACATGCTCCGGGGTGTCGGGGCGGCGCTCTCCGACACCGAGATGCAGCTGCTGCTGATCTTCGCGGGCAGCGACCGGGAGCGGCAGCGACTCGCCGAGTACCTCGCCGCGCACCGGGTGGACGGCGTCCTGCTGGTCTCCGTGCACGCCGACGACCCGCTGCCCGAACTGCTGTCCCAGCTGGAGATCCCGGCCGTGATCAGCGGCCCCCGCTCGGCCGCCGAGACGCTCGCCTCCGTGGACTCCGACAACTACGGCGGCGCCCGCCAGGCCGTCGAGCACCTCCTCGGCCGGGGCCGGCGCAGCATCGCCCACATCACCGGCCGCCTCGACGTGTACGGCGCCCAGCGGCGCATCGACGGCTACCGCGACGCCCTGCGCGAGGCGGGCCACGCGGCGGACGAGCTGCTGATCGAGCCGGGCGACTTCTCCGAGGACGGCGGCCGCCGCGCGATGGCGGCCCTTCTGGAGCGCCGCCCCGACCTGGACGCCGTCTTCGCCGCCTCGGACGTCACCGCGGCCGGCGCCCGGTACGCCCTGCGCGAGGCGGGCCGCCGCATCCCCGACGACGTGGCCCTGGTCGGCTACGACGACTCGGCGATCGCCCGCCACATGGACCCGCCGCTGACCAGCGTGCGCCAGCCCATAGAGGAGATGGGCCGCGCGATGATCGACCTCCTCCTCGCCGAGGTGGCCGACCGCCGCCCCACGGCCACCCGCGAACTGGAACGCCGCCAGATGGTCCTGGCGACGGAACTGGTGGGCCGCGCCTCGTCGTGACGCCTCACTGCTCCGCACCGGGGTCCGGGGACCTCAGGGCCGCACCGGTGTGGAAAGTGGCGTTGGCGGCGGGGCGTGCTCCGCGCTGCCGCCGCCGGGGGGTGCCTCTATGTCTTTCGTCAAGGCACCCCTGTCGGGTTTGGGGTGCTTCGGGGTTGCTGGGGTCATGCGGCGAGCTCGACGTCCTTCGGTGCCCGGGATTCGTAGAAGGTGCCGTCGCGGAGCATGGCGAACAGGACGCTGATGCGTTGGCGGGCGAGGCGGAGGAGGGCCTGGGTGTGGGTTTTGCCGCGGGCTCGCTGGCGGTCGTAGTAGGTGCGGGAGGCTGGGTCGGCGTTCATGCAGGCGAAGGCGGAGAGGAACATGGCCCGTTTGAGTTGCCGGTTGCCGCCGCGGGGTGCGTGTTCGCCGTGGATCGAGGTGCCGGACGACTTCGTGGCCGGGGCGAGTCCGGCGTAGGAGGCGAGGTGGGCGGCGGTGGGGAAGCCGGTACCGTCGCCGACGGTGACCAGCAGGACGGCGGCGGTCCTGACGCCGACGCCGGGCATCGACGTCAGGACCGGGGAAAGAGGGTGCGCCTCCAGCAGGGCGTTGATCTGGGCTTCCATCGCCCGGCGCTGGGTGTGGACGGCGGCCAGGGACGCGGCCAGGGAGGGGATGACGAGGTCGAGGGTGCCGGTGCCCGGGACGACGACGGTCTGCTCGTCGAGTGCGTCGAAGACGTCGTCGATCAGCCGCTGGGCCATGCGTGGGGCTTTCGGGCGGATCAGGTCGACGAGTCTGCGGCGGCCGGCTTTGCGCAGGGCGGCCGGGGAGCCGTAGCGCTCCAGGAGCCAGGTGACGGCCTGGTGGTCCAGGCGGGGGCCGAGGACGCGTTCCAGGCTGGGGTGGAACTGGGTGAGCAGGCCGCGGATCCGGTTGGAGGTGCGGGTGGCCTCGGCGGCGAGGTCCTGGTCGAAGCCGACCAGGACCGTGAGTTCGGCGGTGATCTCGTCGGTGAGGTCCAGCGAGCGCAGGGTGTGCGGCATGGTGCGGGCGGCGTCCGCGATCACGGCCGCGTCCTTGGCGTCGGTCTTCGCCTCTCCTGGGTAGAGGTCGGCGATCCGGCGCATCGCGAGGCCGGGCAGGTAGGCGACCTGGCAGCTCGCGTCCCGGGCCACGGTCAGCGGCAGGGCGCCGATGGAGGCGGGCTGGTCCACGATCACCAGGACGGTGCCGAACTTGTCGCGGAGTTTGTCGAAGACGGCCCGCAGTTTCGGTTCGCTGTTGGGCAGCTGCTTGTCGAAGACCTTCTTGCCGGCCGGGGTGAGTCCGTGGCCGTGGTGGGCGCTTTTGCCGACGTCCAGGCCGAGGAACACGCCCACGTCTTCGGTGTTGAACACCGCATCCCTCCCGGGAGTTGATCTATGCCGGCCTCGGCGTCGGTGTCGTACGCGCGCATCCACGTTATGCAGACCTGCCATCCGCGAGCTGTCCGGCATTGCGCCGGACCGGGTGGCGGCCGGACCTCTCATCAGCGTCTCCGACGGCACCTTCCGGGCCCGGTGACACCACCCCCAGGTCATGCCTTCGACAGGGGGACACAGTCATGCCGGGCCCGGAGGCCAGCGGCCCTCTTGCAGGACCGCGAAGAACATAACGGGGGCGGTGGCCCGCTCGTAGTCCCTGCGCGGACCGGCCGGGATCAGGCCCGGACGCCGGTCGGGCACCGGTCTGCCGTCGGCCTCGGCCCAATCGCTGATCTCCTCGACGTCGTCCGCCGGCGCACCCCTGACCGCGTACACGGGCAGGCGGTCGGTGAACACGGTCTGGGGCAGGGAGAGGCCGAGGTGCTTCTCGAAAAGGGCCAGGCGGCGAAGGTCGCGTTCGCGGTAGTCGTCCCTCCCGCCCTCGGACCTGATGGGCGGCGCCGCTTGTCCTCGCAGGAGGTCGCCGGGGAGCCTCTCAAGATCCCGGTGGGGCTGTGCCACACAGCAAAGAGGCCGGTGACCTTCGTTCTGAAGGGCACCGGCCTCTTTCGAGAGGGTGAGTGACGGGACTCGAACCCGCGGCATCCTGGACCACAACCAGGTGCTCTACCAGCTGAGCTACACCCACCATGGCCTTGTCGGGGAGAGTCTGTGACTTCTCCGACCGGCCGAGAAAAGTGTACAGGGTCCGAAGGGTGCTCGCGCCCGGCTTTCCCGGACGGTCGCCGGGGCGCCTCGATCCGGCTACTGAGCAGGCAGGACGTGCTTCGCGGCGATCTTCTTCGCGGTGTCCGAGTCGGGGCCCGGCTGGGGTACGAAGACGGCCTCGCGGTAGTAGCGCAGCTCCGCGATCGACTCGCGGATGTCGGCCAGCGCGCGGTGGTTGCCGTTCTTGTCCGGGCTGTTGAAGTAGGCCCTCGGGTACCAGCGGCGGGCCAGCTCCTTGACGCTGGACACGTCCACGATGCGGTAGTGGAGGTAGCCCTCCAGGGTCGGCATGTCCCGCAGCAGGAAGCCGCGGTCGGTGCCGACGGAGTTGCCGCACAGGGGGCCTTGCCGGGTTCCTTGACGTGCTCCCGCACATAGTCGAGGACCTGGCGCTCGGCCTCCTCGAGCGTCGTACCGCCCTCCAGCTCGGCGAGCAGCCCGGACGCGGTGTGCATCTCGCGCACCACCTCCGGCATCGTCTCCAGGGCCCGGTCCGGCGGGCGGACGACGATGTCCACACCCTCGCCGAGCACGTTCAGTTCGGAGTCGGTGACGAGGGCGGCCACTTCGATGAGCGCGTCGTCCGACAGCGAGAGGCCGGTCATCTCGCAGTCGATCCACACCATGCGATCGTTCATGTGTCTAACCTTACAGGGCGCCGCGCCGCGCAGGACCGGGCGGTGAAGCGCGGGTTTCCGTGATGCCCCGGTACGGGTGCGAACGTCACGGGGCTGCCGCCCCCGGCCCCGACGGGCCCTGCCCTCGATCGCCGGACGGGCCGGCCGGCGCCGGGCCGGAGGTGGTGGCCTCCGGCCCGGCGACACCCGCTGTCAGCTCACGGTGCGCTGCGCTGGCTCGGCAGGGCCGAGGCCGAGGCCGTCAGGGACGGGCCCAGGCTGCCGGCCGCCGCCGTGCGGCGGGACTGGTGCGGGAGCGGACTGTCCGGGTGCAGGCTGGACGGCACCTGATGCCCCGGGTGGCCCGGCGGCCCCGACGGCGGGAGCGCGCTCGGCACGCCCTCGGGGTCCTGGTTCCGGTCCGCCTGCGGACGCCGTGCGCGGTACGCGGCCCGGTAGGCGGCCGGGGACGAACCCAGCTGGCGCCGGAAGTGACCGCGCAGCGCGACCGGCGAGCGGAACCCACAGCGGCCGGCCACCTCGTCCACCGAGTAGTCCGACGTCTCCAGCAGGCGCTGCGCCTGCAGCACCCGCTGAGTGATCAGCCACTGCAGCGGCGCGCTGCCGGTCAGTGAGCGGAACCGGCGGTCGAACGTACGCCTGCTCATGTACGCGCGTGCCGCCAGCGTCTCCACGTCGAACTGCTCGTGGAGATGCTCCAGCGCCCAGGCGACGACCTCGGCGAGCGGGTCGGCGCCGATCTCCTCCGGTAAAGACCTGTCCAGGTACCGTTCCTGGCCTCCGCTGCGCCGTGGCGGCACCACCAGCCGGCGGGCCAGCGCACCGGCCGCCTCGTTGCCGTGGTCCGTGCGCACGATGTGCAGACACAGATCGATTCCGGCCGCGGTGCCCGCGGACGTCAGCACGTCGCCGTCGTCCACGAACAGCTCCCGCGGGTCGACGTGCACCGACGGATAGCGTTTCGCCAGCGTCGGCGCGTACATCCAGTGTGTCGTCGCGGGCCTGCCGTCCAGCAGGCCCGCCGCCGCGAGTACGAAGGCGCCGGTGCACAGCCCTACGATGCGGGCGCCCTCCTCATGGGCCCGGCGCAATGCCTCCAGGGCCTCCTCCGGCGGTGGTGAGGTGATCGAACGCCAGGCCGGCACCACGACGGTGCCCGCCCGGGATATCGCCTCCAGGCCATGTGGCGCGGTGAGTTCCAGGCCTCCCGTGGTCCGCAGCGGACCTTCCTCGCCCCCGCAGACGAGCAGGCGGTAGCGCGGTACGCCGGCGTCCTGGCGGTCAACCCCGAACACCGACAGCGGTATGGAACTCTCGAAGATGGGGCCGCCGCTGAACAACAGCACCGCGACGATCTCCTTGCGGCGGCGCCCGGAGAGTTTCCGGGCCGTCGTTTCCGGCGCGGCAGTGGAGTCGTGGCTCATACTGCTAAGCCCCCTCGGTGGTCGCGGCGCCCTCTACCCTTACCCTTCGGGTCTGTCGCTCCTGCACGTTTCCCCTCGGTCCTGCACGAGTCCCCCGCCGTAAGACATCAAGATCGAATCTACTGCGTCCCGTCGTGCGCCGGTGGCCGGTTCGGCACCCGGTGCATTGTCGACTTGGCAACTTGGCGTGAAGCATTCGATCACGAAGCGTTGCACTCGTGGGCCGTGCGGGGAAGTGCGCCTCGTCGCGGTGGCCAATCCACGTAGGGTGTCCGGGGCCCCACGGACCCTTTTCGCGCAGGTCGAACGGGGTTGGGGGTGCTCGTGGCGGCAGATGCACACCGGCCAGAAGTTGGCTGAAAAGATGCGGGTGAGGGCATGGAAACCGGTCAGTTGACCGGTGAGTCCACGCCGTCCGGGCGCCAGGCCCGTGACGCTCCGGTTCCGGGCCGGCGGGGAAGCCGTTCGTGCCGGCCCCGCAGGAGGTCCGGTGCCCCGTACGGCCTTCCGTATGGCCTGTGATGTGGGTCACGGGGTATGGGGTGCGGGCGGTCCGGAACGGGTTCACTCTCGCCGTCAAGCGAATTCTGCGCAAACCGCCTGTACAGGGCAGCAACCATTGCGTGGCGGGCGGCCCTCGTGCATGCTCCGGGGACCCGCGTGCCGGTTGCGCGGGATCTGGGCGAAGGAGGCGTGCCGCCGTACCCTTGAGGGTATGGGGTTGGGAAGATAATTCCCGGACACAGCTCCGCCGCACACTGTCGTCCCCCACAAAGGATCACAACCCCGAGACAGCCATGGCCGGTCACGAATTCTTCGAACCCGCGGACCGCAAGCGGCCGGTCGCCGATCCCACGGCGTCCGAACCCCTGGCGGCGGAGGAACCACGCCATCCCTGCGACCCGGCGTTCCTGCATGGAGTGGTCGTCGGCTTCGACGGCTCCACGTCGAGTGAACGGGCCCTCGCCTACGCCATCGGCATGGCGCGGCGCTTCGGGTCGGGGCTGATCATCGTTCACGTCGCCAACCGGTTGCCGACGACGGTGTGGGCGGGGTGTGAGCCGCCGGTGTTCGTGGACGTCCCGGACCACCGTACGGAGGTACTCGGGCTCGAACTCGCCTGCGCGGATTATCTGGCGGAGGTGCCGTGGATTCTCGTCGAGCGGGGCGGGGACATCTGCCATGAGCTCGAGGAGGTGGGGCGGGAGTATGCCGCCGATGCGATTGTCGTGGGTTCTACCCACGGGCTTGTTGGGCGGATTTTTGGGTCTGTTGCGGGGCGGTTGGCCAAGCGGGCGCAGCGGCCGGTCGTGGTGATTCCGTAAGTCGGGTACGGGTACGGGTACGGGGCCGGGGTGTTGGGTGGCGACACGTGGGGGTCTGTGACCGTTCTTCGGCCTGTGCGGGTCCGGTGGGGGCTTGTCGCGCAGTTCCCCGCGCCCCTGAAAGACCGCGCAGTTCCCCGCGCCCCTTGAAGACCGCGCAGTTCCCCGCGCCCCTTAAAAGCCGCGCAGTTCCCCGCGCCCCTTGAAGACCGCGCAGTTCCCCGCGCCCCTCAAAAGCCGCGCAGTTCCCCGCGCCCCTTGAAAGCAGGGTGCTGGCGTGCTGTCTGTGGGGTGTAGTCGGAGTTGATGCAGATCCGTGCCCCTGGGCAGCAGGGTTGGCGGGGCCGCTTGTTGGGCGGGCCCGCCAACCGGGGGTGCTATTCGACCGTTACCGACTTGGCGAGGTTTCGGGGCTTGTCGATGTCTCGGCCGAGGGACAACGCCGTGTGGTAGGCGAGGAGTTGGAGGGGGATGCCCATGAGGATGGGGTCCAGCTCGTCCTCGTTCTTGGGGACCAGGAGGGTGTGGTCGGCCTTCTCCTGGGGCTGGTGGGCCACCGCGAGGATCTGGCCGCTGCGGGCCTTGATCTCCTCCATGGCCGCGCGGTTCTTCTCCAGCAGGTCGTCGTCGGGGACGATCGCGACCGTGGGGAGGGCCGGCTCGATCAGCGCCAGCGGGCCGTGCTTCAGCTCGGACGCCGGGTAGGCCTCGGCGTGGATGTACGAGACCTCCTTGAGCTTCAGGGAGGCCTCACGGGCCACCGGGTAGCCCCGGACACGGCCGATGAAGAGCATCGAGCGGGCCTCGGCGTACTGCACGGCCAGCTCCTTGATCTCCTCCTCCTGCTTCATGATCTCGGCGATCTGGCCGGGAAGCCGGCGCAGGCCCTCGATGATCCGCTTGCCGTCGCGCACCGACAGATCACGCGTGCGGCCCAGGTGCAGGGCGAGCAGGGCGAAGGCGACGGTCGTGTTGGTGAAGCACTTGGTGGACACCACGCACACCTCGGGACCGGCGTGCACGTACACCCCGCCGTCCGCCTCGCGGGCGATCGCCGAACCGACGACGTTCACCACGCCCAGCACCCGCGCACCCTTGCGCTTCAGCTCCTGCACGGCCGCCAGCACGTCGTACGTCTCACCGGACTGCGAGACCGCGACGTACAGCGTGTCCGGGTCCACGACCGCGTTGCGGTAGCGGAACTCGGAGGCCGGCTCGGCGTCCGCGGGGATCCGCGCCAGCTCCTCGATCATCTGCGCGCCGATCATGCCGGCGTGGTACGAGGTGCCGCAGCCGAGGATCTTCACCCGGCGGATCCTGCGCGCCTCACGGGCGTCCAGGTTGAGGCCGCCCAGGTGCACGGTGGAGAAACGGTCGTCGATCCGGCCGCGCAGCACCCGGTCCACGGCCTCGGCCTGCTCGTGGATCTCCTTGTGCATGTACGTGTCGTGGCCGCCCATGTCGTACGACGCCGCCTCCCACTCCACGGTGGTCGGCTCGGAGGTCGTACGGGTGCCCTCGGTGGTGTACGTGCGGAAGTCGTCGGCCTTCAGCGTCGCCATCTCGCCGTCGTCCAGCGTGACGATCTGACGGGTGTGGGCGACCAGCGCGGCGATGTCCGAGGCGACGAACATCTCCTTCTCGCCGATACCGAGCACGACCGGCGAGCCGTTGCGGGCCACCACTATGCGGTCCGGGAAGTCGGCGTGCAGCACGGCGATGCCGTACGTGCCCTCGATCAGGCGCACCGTCTCGCGGACCTTGTCCTCCAGCTTCGCGGCCTTCGAGCGGGCGATCAGATGGGTGAGGACCTCGGTGTCCGTCTCGGAGAGGAAGACGACACCGTCCGCCTCCAGCTTGCGGCGCAGGTCGGAGGCGTTGTCGATGATGCCGTTGTGGACGACGGCGACCTTGCCCTCCGCGTCCAGGTGCGGGTGGGCGTTCACGTCGGACAGGGCGCCGTGGGTGGCCCAGCGGGTGTGGGCGATACCGGTCGTGCCCTTGAAGCGCGCCGGGACCTTCGCCTCCAGATCACGCACCCGGCCCTTGGCCTTGACCATCTTCAGGCCGGCCGCCTTCGGGGACGTGACGGCGATGCCCGCCGAGTCGTAGCCGCGGTACTCCAGGCGCTGCAGGCCCTCGAGCAGCAGGGAGCGACCTCGCGCCTGCCGATGTATCCGACGATTCCGCACATATAAGTGTGTTCCTAGCCGTAGACGATGCGGCGCAACTGCCGGAGCGAGAGCTCGGGCGGCGCCACCGCTCGGTATCTGAGGTCCGCCTCGATCCGTTCGAAGATCGTCGCGTTCACCAGGCCCTGGGCCTGGAGCTCGCGGTGGCGGCGACGGACGTACTCCTCGGTCGTCTCGTCGAAGTAGGCGAGCACGTCCTGGACCACGCGCAGCGCCTCGCCCCGGCTGAGGGGCGTGGACCGCGTCAGATGATCAACGAGTTCGTCGTGCACCCGATGATCCTGGGGTAAGGGAGGTCGTTTCGCAAGAATCGTGCCCGATTTCGGGCAGGGTCTGCGGGTGGGGGTTCGGATGCGCTTACATTCGCCTGAGGACTGCCTGTTTGGCGAGGGTGAACTCCTCGTCCGTGAGGACGCCGGATCTGTGCAGGTCACCCAGTTCCCGCAGGCGGCGCAGCAGGGCGTCGTGGTCGTCCTCGGCGGGCGGGGACGCCGGCACCGGCTGTACGGCGTCGAGCTCCCGCGGGTTCTCGACGGGTGCGGCGGGGTGGGGGAGGCGGGCCTGGACCGCGGCGGCGACCAGTGCCATCAGGGTGTCCTTCTTGAAGCCCCACAGTTCCACCGAGTTGGGGTCGTACTTGGCGGGTGCCTTGGTCGGGGAGTGCCGTACGGCGAAACGCAGATGGCCGTTCTCCAGGCCGGACGCCGGCTGCCATTCCACGGCGGTCACGTCCTGCACCGGGATGGTGCGGGTGCCGGCGGCGGCCTTGGCGTCCTCCGTCTTCCAGTTCCACTCCAGCCGTATGCGCTCGCCGTCGAAGCTGACGGTGCCGTCGCCGGCGGAGACGGACAGGGGGACGGAGGGGCCCGGGAGGAGGTATTCGGTGACCGGGTCGGCGGGGATCTCGTCGAGGAGGAGGGCGGTGCGGATCTCCTCCGTGAGGTATTCGGCGACGCCGTAGCGGTCGGACTCGACGATCAGCCGGTAGGGGTCGTGGGGTTCGGTGAGGCGGCCGGCGGCGGCGTGGAGGAGGGGTCGGCGCCGTCGCGCAGGCGCAGTCTGAGGCGGCCGGACTTCTTTCCTGTTCCAGGGAGACGCCGGATATCGCCGCCAGCGGCACGGTCAGTTCACCCAGGGTGCTGCGGAGGAGGCTGATGTTCTTGTCCCCGCCGGGGTCAGCCGGAGGGTGTCGCCGTCGAAGGTCCAGGTGCCGTCCTGCTGGATGATTTCCGCCATGGTGGGGATTGTTTCATTGGAGCTGCGGGCCGGTGGGGCTGGTCGCGCCCGCGAGATCGGATCTGCGGGCCGGTGGGGCTGGTCGCGCCCGCGAGATCGGATCTGCGGGCCGGTGGGGGCTGGTCGCGCCCGCGCGGTGGAGTCGCACGGTGATTCAGCACCGTGCCTCTGAAAGGCAGGGCGCTGCCTAGCCGTTGGGAGGGTCCCACGCACGGGGTGGAGTCGCGCGGTGATGCTGTGCCGTGCCTCTGGGAGACCGGATCTGCGGGCCGGTGGGGGCTGGTCGCGCAGTTCCCCGCGCCCCTGAAAGGCAGGGCGCTGCACTGCCGTTGGATTGGTCCCGCCCGCGCGGCGGAGCCGCACAGTGATACAGGCCCGCGCCCCTGAGGACCAGGGGTGTCGCCCTGCCCCCGGGATCGTCGCGTCCGGGCGGTGGGGGCGACGAGAGAGACGGGCGTCCCAGGGGACCGGGTTGCTGGGGCGCCCGTCGGCTGGTGGGTCAGTGCGGGGCTATCGGGTTCTTCAGGGTGCCTACCAGTTGCAGGGCGCCCGAGGGGTCTGTCAGGTCGACCATCTGCTTGTTGTCGCGGAGTTGGAGGCGGTTGAGGCAGGAGAGGGGAACTCCGGGGTGAACATGTCGTAGCGGGTGAATTTGTCCGCCAGTTCGGGGACCGATGCCTGGTACTCGCGGGTGATCTCCGCGACCGTGCGCCAGAAGTCGGCCTCCGGCAGGGTGCCCTCCTCGGCCAGGTTCGCCGCGAGGAAGCGGAAGAAGCAGTCGAAGACGTCCGTGAAGATCGACAGCAGTTTCATGTCGTCGGGCACGTCCACCGCGATGCGCGACACCTCCGGCGGCAGGACCGCGTCCGGGTCCATGACCGCGATCTCCTCGGCGATGTCCTTGTAGACGGCCCGCCGCACCACCCCGTCCTCCAGGACGAGGATCACGTTCTCGCCGTGCGGCATGTACACCAGGTCGTAGGCGTAGAAGCTGTGCAGCAACGGGACGTAGTAGGCCCGGAGATAGCGGCGCAGCCACTCCGCCGGGGCGAGCCCCGAGCGTTCGATCAGCGCGGCCGCGAAGGACTTCCCTCGTGGTCGACGTGGACCAGCGAGGCCATGGTGGCGAGCGACTCGCCGTCCTTCAGCGACGGCACCGGGCTCTCCCGCCACAGCGCGGCGAGCATCTTGCGGTACGGCGAGTAGCGGTCGGTCGCCCGCTCGTACTCCAGGTGCCGGTAGCCGACGGCGGCGCGCTCCCGGATGATCGACAGCCCCGTCGCCCTCAGCACCGGGTCGCCGTCGATGAGCCGGGCCAGCCAGTCGTTGATGGCCGGGGTGGCCTCCATGTAGGCGGCGGACAGCCCGCGCATGAAGCCCATGTTGAGGACGGACAGGGCCGTCTTCACGTAGTGCTTTTCGGGGTGCGAGGCGTTGAAGAACGTGCGGATGGACTGCTGGGCCAGGTACTCGTCGTCGCCCTCGCCCAGCCACACCAGGTGCCCGCGCGCCACCTCGGCGGCGAAGGTGACGGACAGCTTGTTCCACCACTGCCAGGGGTGGACGGGGATGAGGAAGTAGTCGTCCGGGTCCAGGCCCCGCTCGCGCAGGACGGCGTGGAAGCCCTCGACGGTCTCCTCGCCCAACTCCTCCCGGATGAAGGGCTCGTAGGCGATGCCCGCCCCCGCCGTGAACGCGGCTCGCGACCGGTGCGCGGCCAGCCACACCAGCTTCACCGGGTGCGCGGTCTCCGGGGCGTACGACAGATACTCGTGGACGCCGAAGCCGAGCCGCCCGTTGTTGGCGACGAAGCAGGGGTGTCCTCGGTCATCCCGGTCTCGATGGCCTGGAAGCCCGCGTCGATCAGCTCGGCGACCGGAAGCCGCGGTTTGGTGAGCTTGTAGCAGGTGCCGGAGAGGGTGGAGGAGATCTCCTCCAGGTACACCGGCAGGATCTCCTCGCTCAGGCCGAGCGACGTCCGCAGCTCGATGAAGAAGTCGAGTGCCTCGAGCGGGAGTTCCACGCCGTCGCGGTGGCGGGTGATCGAGTCGGCGTCGATCTGCCAGTGGTCGAGGGCGCGGAGCACGGCCGTGAAGGTGTAGCCCGTCAGGCCGTCGTCGCCCCGGACCACGTATCCGCCGTCGCCGGTGGGCTCCGGTGTGATGATCCGCTCGTGCGCGAACTCGGCGAGCGCCTTGCGGATCAGCAGGCGGTTGGCCCGCGCCCAGCGGTGGGGGACAGATGCGCCACGGCGTCGGACGGGGTCATACGGCTGCTCCTCGCGTCGCCAGGAAGCTCTCGCGCGTGCAGACGCTCAGCAGCGCGCGCTTCTCGGGCTTGTCGATCTCTCCTACGGGTTCGAATCCCACGGCCTTGTTCAGCGCCTGCACGGCCGTGTTGGCCACGTCCGGCTCGACCACGACCCGCCGGGTGTCCGGGTCGGCGAACAGCTCCTCCATCACGGCCGTGATGACGGCCCGGGTGAAGCCGTGCAGCGGCCGGTCGGTGGGGGCGACCAGGAAGTGCATGCCGACATCGCCGGGTTCGGGGTCGTACAGGCCGGCGAGTTCGACGTACCGGGGTCGTACGTCTCCATCAGGAAGGCCGGTTCGCCGTCGTGCAGGCCGAGATGGGCGTGGTGGTGCTCGTGGGCGGCGATGCGCATGTACTCGCGCTCGACGTCCTGGATCCGCGCGTCCTGCATCATCCAGAACGCCGCCTTGGGGTGGGTGATCCAGCGGTGCAGCAGCCCGGCGTCCTCGAGCGGGTCGAGAGGGCGGACGGTGAACGTACCGATGCTCATACGGCGAACTCCTGGAAGGCGATGGTCTTCTCGACCGGGTAGTACTCGGTGCCGAGCAGTTCGCGGATGATGGTCGCGTTCCGGTACGGGCCCATGCCCAGGTCGGGGCTGGTGACGCTGTGCGTGTGCACGCCCGCGTTCTGGAGGAAGACGCCCCGGCCGGTGACGTCGACGGCGTAGTTGCGGGCGATGTCGAAGCGGCCGTGGCCGTCGAAGCGGAGCCGGTCGCGGACCGGGTTCAGGAATGCCGGCGGCTCGTAGTGGTAGCCGGTGGCCAGGACCAGGCCCTCGGTGCGGATCTCGAAGTCCTTGTCCTGCTCGTCCTGGTGGAAGCCGAGCGTATAGCCGCCGTCCTCGTGACGGGCGCTCGTCAGTGAGGAGTTGCTGAGCAGCCGGGTGGGCACTCCGCGGTCGCCGCTCTCCACGTTCTTCTGGTACAGCAGATCGAAGATCGCGTCGATGAGCTCCGCGTTGATGCCCTTGAACAGGCCCTTCTGCTGCTTCTCCAGCCGGTAGCGGGTCTCCTCCGGCAGGGCGCGGAAGTAGTCGATGTAGTCCGGGGACGTCATCTCCAGGGTCAGCTTGGTGTACTCCAGCGGGAAGAACCGCGGGGAGCGGGTGACCCAGTTGAGCCGGTAGCCGTGGACGTCGATCCCGGAGAGCAGCTCGTAGTAGATCTCGGCGGCGCTCTGCCCGCTGCCGACGACGGTGATGGACTCCTTGTCCAGCAGTTCCGCCTTGCGCCGTGTGTACAGCGCGTTGTGGAACAGTCCGCCGTCCAGCCCCGGCACGGCTCCGGGATGTACGGCACGGTGCCGGTGCCGAGCACCAGATGCCGGGCGCGGTACGTCTCACCGGCCGCCGTCGCCACGGTGTACAGCCCGTCGCTCTCGTCGTACGTCACCTCGGTGACCGTCGCGTTGAAGCGGACGCTGCTCAGCTTGCCGGCGGCCCAGCGGCAGTAGTCGTCGTACTCGACGCGCAGCGGGTAGAAGTTCTCCCGTATGTAGAACGAGTACAGCCGCCCCTTCTCCTTCAGATAGTTGAGGAAGGAATACGGGGACGTCGGGTCGGCCAGGGTGACCAGGTCCGACATGAACGGGGTCTGCAGATGGGCGCCGTCGAGGAACATTCCGGCGTGCCACTCGAAGTCCGGCTTGGACTCCAGGAAGACGCCGTCGAGTTCACCGATGGGCTCGGTGAGACAGGCGAGGCCGAGGTTGAAGGGACCCAGTCCGATGCCCACGAAGTCGTGGGCGGCGTTCGTGGTGTCAGGAAGCGCGGTCAAGGGACTCTCCCAGGTACTGCTCGGCGTGGCCGGCGATCAGATCGAGGACGGCGGCGATGTCGGACGTCGTGGTCTCGGGGTTGAGCAGGGTGAACTTCAGATAGTGGCGCCCGCCCACTTTGGTGCCCGCGACCACCGCGTCACCGGAGGCGAACAGCGCTTTGCGGGCGTAGAGGTTGGCCCGGTCGATCCGGGCGGGGTCGGTGACGGCGGCCGGGATGCAGCGGAAGACCAGCGTGGACAGGCTCGGCTCGACCACCACGTCGAAGCGGGGGTCGGCGGCCAGCAGCCGCCAGCCCTCGGCGGCCAGTTCGCACACCTCGTCGAAGAGCTGCCCGATGCCGTCGGCGCCCATCACCCGCAGGGTCATCCACAGCTTCAGCGCGTCGAAACGGCGGGTGGTCTGGAGGACTTGTCCACCTGGTTGGGGATGCGCTCCTCCACCATCCGGCGCGGGTTGAGGTACTCCGCGTGGTAGGTGGCGTGCCGCAGCGTGGCCGCGTCACGGACCAGGACGGCCGACGAACTCACCGGCTGGAAGAAGGACTTGTGGTAGTCGACGGTGACGGAGTCGGCGCGCTCGATGCCGGCGATACGGTCCCGGTGCTTCAGCGAGGCGAGCAGGCCGCAGCCGTAGGCGGCGTCCACGTGCATCCAGGCGCCGTGGGCCGCGCACAGTTCGGCGATGCCGGGCAGCGGGTCGATGGAGCCGAAGTCGGTGGTGCCGGCGGTGGCGACGACGGCCATCGGGACGAGACCCTGCTGGGCGCAGCGCTCCAGTTCACGGGCGAGGGCGACCGTTTGCATCCGCTTGTCGTGGTCGACGGGTATGGATACGACGGCGTCCGGCCCGAGGCCCAGCAGTTTCGCGGACTTCTGCACGCTGAAATGGCCGGCCTCGGAGGCGAAGACACGCAGTTTCCCGAGATCGCCGGTCTTGGACTCCTCGCGGGCCAGGAGCAGTGCCTGGAGGTTGGACTGCGTGCCGCCGGAGGTGAACACGCCGTCGGCGGCGGGTCCGAGGCCGATACGGGCCGTCGTCCAGTCGATGAGTCTGCGCTCGATGAGGGTGCCGCCGGCGGACTGGTCCCAGGTGTCCAGGGAGGAGTTGACGGCGGAGAGCACGGCCTCGCCGACCATGGCCGGGATGACGACCGGGCAGTTGAGGTGGGCGAGGTAGCGGGGGTGGTGGAAGTAGACGGCGTCCCGGAGGTAGACGTCCTCCAGTTCGTCCAGCGCGGCGGTGGTGTCGTACAGCGGCCGGTCGAGGTCGATGCCGTCGACGCGCGGGGAGAGCGCGTCGACCGTGACTCCGGTGAACGGCCGTTCGGTGGTGGCGATTCGGGCCGCCACCCGCTCGACTCCCAGGGTCACGGAGCTGCGGTAGTGCTCCGCGGTGGTGTCGTTGAGCAGGTGCGAGCGCATGTGGGGTCCTCCGGTGGGGACGATCCGGTGCGGAAAGCCGACGGCGTGTTGCCTAGGTAAGCCTAACCTAAGTAACACGCCGTGGATCAAGCCTCTCCCGTGACCGTGATCACTCCTGTGCCGGGAGTGGCCGGGGCCGGACGGGTCCGGTGTCAGCCGACCTTCTTGGCCTTCTCGATGGCCTCCGCCAGGTTGTCGAGCAGAGGCGTGCACTTGTCGTACGACAGGATCGGCTCCGGCGAACGGGCGATGACCTGGCCGGCCTTGACCGCCGGCAGCTTCTTCCAGGTCGCCTCGGTGACGTCGGCGGGCTGGATGGTCGAGGCGCGGTCGTCCATGATGATGACGTCGGCCGGGTACTTGTCGACGTTCTCCCAGCTCAGCGTCTCGAACCAGCCACCGGTGTCCTTCTTCGCCTCCTCCGGGGGCTCCACGAGGTTCACGCCGAGGGCCTTGAAGTACTCCAGGTCGATGGAGTAGTTGGAGCCGGAGACGTAGAAGACGTCCTGGGCGGCGGAACCGGCCAGCACCCGGATCTCCGGGCGGGCCTTGGCGGCCTTGCGCAGCCGCTCGGCGGCGGCCTCGAACTTCTGCTTCGCCTCGACGTTCTTCGCGGACTTCAGGTCGGCGCCCAGCGACTCGGCCAGTTCGGCCATGCGCTGCAGCGGCGCGGGCATCTGGCGGTCGTAGACGGACACGGCCACGCTCGGGGCCAGCTTGGCGATCTTGTCGGTCGAGGCCACCGGGACGTACCAGAGCGACCCGGCCTCGTCGAACGTCGTGCTGATGAGCACCTCGGGCTGGAAGGCCGCGTACTGCTCGACGTTGAAGCTGTCGTACTTGTTGCCGAAGATCGTCAGCTTGCTGACGTCCATGTCGCCGGCCTGGACATCGGCCTTGCCGTCCGTCGTCCTGGTCGGGCCGAAAACGCCCTTGACCTCGATGCCGTAGTCGAACAGCGCGGCGGCGACGCCGGTGAACGCGACGATGTTCGTCGGCACCTTGTCGAGCTTCACCGTGGTGCCGCGGTCGTCCTTGAAGGACCAGGGCCGGACTTCGCGGGAGCCGCCCCTTGTCCGCGCCGGTGTCCTTCGCGTCGCCGTCTCCGCAGGCCGCGAGTACGGCGCCGAGACCGAGGGCGCCACCGGCGGCGAGCAGACCCCGACGGGAGAAGCGGGCGGTACTGGCGTTCGACATGGGCGGATCTGCTTTCGTGCGTGCGGGGCCGATGGCCGGAAATTGCGATTAGGTTAGCCTAACCTCAAGAGGTTGCTGAAGATGGCCCCTGTTGTGATGTGGGCCACGGTCCGCGCACGCACGGCGAAGGGCCGTCCCGCCCCCGGAACCGGTGGCGGGACGGCCCTCGCTGACTTCCGGTCAGCGCGCCCGCTGCCCGGCGGGCGGTGGCTCAGCCCGTCAGCCCCAGCTCCCTCGCGATCAGCATCCGCTGGACCTCGCTCGTGCCCTCGCCGATCTCCAGGATCTTGGAGTCGCGCCACATGCAGGCCACCGGGTACTCGTTCATGAAGCCGTAGCCGCCGTGGATCTGTGTGGCGTCACGCGCGTTGTCCACGGCCACCGTGGACGAGTACAGCTTCGCCAGCGCCGCCTCCTTCTTGAACGGCTCGCCCGCCACCAGCCGGCTGGCCGCGTCCCGCCAGGCGAGCCGGGCCGTGTGCGCCTTCATCTCCATGTCGGCGATCTTGAACTGGATCGCCTGGTTCGCGCCGATCGGACGGCCGAAGGCGTGCCGCTCCTTCGCGTACTTCACCGACTCGTCCACACAGCCCTGCGCGAGGCCCGTGCCCAGCGCCGCTATGGCGATCCGGCCCTCGTCCAGGATGCGCAGGAACTGCGCGTAGCCGCGCCCCGCCTCCCCAGCAGGTTGGCCGCCGGGACCCGCACGTCCTGGAAGGACAGCTCCCTGGTGTCCGACGCGTTCCAGCCGACCTTCGAGTACGGGGCCGCCACCGTGAACCCCGGTGTGCCGGACGGCACGATGATCGCCGAGATCAGCGGCCTGCCGTCGGGCCCCGGCCGGTGACAGCCGTGACCGTGACCAGGCCGGTGATGTCCGTGCCCGAGTTGGTGATGAAGCACTTGGTGCCGTTGATGACCCACTCGTCCGTGGCCTCGTCCAGCCGGGCCGTCGTACGGGTCGCTCCCGCGTCACTGCCGCCGTCCGGCTCCGTCAGCCCGAACGCGCCCAGGATCTCGCCGGAGCACAGCCGGGGCAGCCACGCGCGCTTCTGCTCCTCGGTGCCGAAGAGATGGACCGGCATCGCGCCCAGCGACACCCCCGCCTCCAGGGTGATCGCCACCGAGGAGTCGACCCGCGCCAGCTCCTCCAGGGCCACGCCGAGGGCGAAGTAGTCGCCGCCCATACCGCCGTACTCCTCCGGGAACGGCAGCCCGAACAGCCCCATGCGGCCCATCTCCCGCACGATCTCGTACGGGAACTCGTGCCGCTCGTAGAAGTCGCCGATCTTCGGCGCCACCACATCGTGTGCGAACTCCTCGACCGTGCGGCGGAGTTCTTCCAGTTCGGGGAGAGCTTGTGGTCCATGGTGGTTCACGACTCCTGGTGGGAGAGGGCTCGTACGGTGCGGGACGGGCTGGGTCGGCCCAGATGGGCGGCCATCCAGACGCTTGTGGCGACCAGACGGCCGAGATCGACTCCGGTGTCGATGCCGAGACCCCGCAGCATCCACACGAGGTCTTCGGTGGCGAGATTGCCGGTGGCGGACTTCGCGTACGGGCAGCCGCCCAGTCCGCCGGCGGAGGCGTCGACCGTGGTGACGCCGTGCTGGAGCGCGGCCAGCGTGTTGGACAGGGCCTGGCCGTAGGTGTCGTGGAAGTGCACGGCCAGCGCGGACACGGGCACGTCCGCCTCGCCGAGCGCCGTGAGCAGCGCCGACACATGGCCCGGGGTCGCCACCCCGATGGTGTCGCCGAGGCTCAGTTCGTCGCAGCCCATGTCCAGCAGGGCCCGGCACACCTTCACCACCTGGGCGAGGGGACCGCGCCCTCCCACGGATCGCCGAAGCACATCGAGAGATAGCCGCGGACATGGACGCCCTCCGCCTTCGCCCGGGTCACCACCGGCCCGAACATGGCCAGCGCCTCGTCGACCGTACGGTTGAGATTGGCCTGCGCGAAGGACTCCGTGGCACTGGCGAACACCGCCACCCGCCTCGCGCCCAGTCCCAGCGCGCGGTCCAGTCCGCGCTCGTTCGGCACCAGCACCGGCAGGGCGACCGGCAGGTCGGACACCGCCGGGTACAGCTCCTCGGCGTCCGCCAGCTGCGGCACCCACGCGGGGTGCACGAAGCTCGTCGCCTCGATCGTGCCCAGACCGGTGCCGGCCAGCCGGCGGACGAACTCCGCCTTGACGGCCGTCGGCACGGCCGCCTTCTCGTTCTGCAGTCCGTCGCGGGCGCCCACCTCGTGGATACGGACCCGCGCGGGCAGCCCCCGGCCGGTACGGCCATGGGCAGGCCCAGTTCCGGAGCGTTCACGCCGTCTCCTCCTCCGCCGGTGCGATGACCGCCAGCACCTGGTCCATCGCGACCGTCGTGCCCGGGGCCACGTCCAGTTCCGTGACCGTGCCGGCGTGCGGGGCGGAGACCACGTGCTCCATCTTCATCGCCTCCACCACCAGCAGGCTCTGGCCCGCGCTCACCTCGTCGCCGACGGCGACCTTCACCACTGTCACCGTGCCGGGCATCGGCGCGGTCAGCGAGTCGGCGCCCGCCCGGCCGGCCCGGCCGAGGGACGCGGCGACCGGGTCGTGATCGCGGACGTGCCAGGCGTCACCGTCCCGGCCGATCCAGTCGGCGGCGCGGTGGAAGGTGTGGCGTACGCCGTCCAGGGTCACCGACACGCGGTCGCCGGTGACCGTGTGGGCGCCGCGCGGGGTGTGCTCCACCGGGTCGGTGACGCGCAGGTGGAAGGCGGCCGGTTTCGGGGTGCCGCCCAGACGCCAGCCGTCCGGCACCGAGAACGGGTCCGTCCACCCGCCCGCGGCCGGTCTCAGCGCCTCCAGCCGTACGGCGGCGGCGGCCTCGTACACCTCCTCGGGCACATCGGTGGAGACGAGGTTCTCCACCTCGCGCTCCACCAGCCCCGTGTCCATGTCGCCCGACACCACCGCCGGATGCGCCAGCAGCCGCCGCAGGAACCCGGCGTTGGTCTGCACGCCCAGCGTCACCGTCTCCGCCAGCGCCGCCCGGAGCCTGCGCAGCGCGGTCGCCCGGTCGGGGCCGTACGCGATCACCTTGGACAGCATCGGGTCGTAGAGGCTGCCGACCTCCGTGCCCTCGCTCAGCCCCGAGTCGGTGCGCACACCGTCGCCCTGCGGCTCCCGCAGCCTCAGCACCGTGCCCCCGGACGGGAGGAAGCCCCGGGCGGGGTCCTCGGCGCAGATCCGGGCCTCCACCGCGTGCCCGGTGAATCCGACGTCGTCCTGCCCGAAGCCCAGCGGCTCGCCCGCCGCCACCCGCAGCTGCCACTCCACCAGGTCGAGCCCCGTGATCAGCTCGGTGACCGGGTGCTCCACCTGGAGGCGCGTGTTCATCTCCATGAAGTAGTACGACGACGGATCGCCGCCCGGCACGATGAACTCCACCGTGCCCGCGCCCCGGTAACCGCACGAGCGGGCCGCCTGGACCGCCGCCTCGCCCATCGCCGCCCGGGTCTCCTCGTCGAGGAGCACACTGGGCGCCTCCTCGATCACCTTCTGGTGCCGGCGCTGCAGCGAGCACTCGCGCTCGCCCAGATGGACGACGCCCCCGTGCCCGTCGGCCAGCACCTGGATCTCGATGTGCCGGGGCCGGTCGATCCACCGCTCCACCAGCAGCGTGTCGTCACCGAAGGAGGCGCGGGCCTCGCGGCGTGCGGCGGCGATCTCGTCGGCCAGCCGCTCCGCGTCCCGCACCAGCCGCATGCCCTTGCCGCCGCCGCCCGCCGACGGCTTCAGCAGCACCGGCATCCCGATCCCGCGGGCCGCGTCGGCGAGCTGCCCGTCCGTGAGACCGCTGCCGCTGGAGCCGGGCACCACCGGCACCCCGGCCGCCCGCACCGTCTCCTTCGCGCGGATCTTGTCGCCCATCAGGGCGATCGCGTCCGCCGGCGGCCCGATGAACACCAGCCCCGCCTCCGCACACGCCCGCGCGAACCCGGCGTTCTCCGCCAAGAACCCGTACCCCGGGTGCACGGCCCCCGCTCCGGTGCGCGCGGCGGCCTCCAGCAGCCGCTCCACCGACAGATAGCTCTCCGACGCCGCCGCCGGACCGATCCGTACCGCCGTGTCGGCCTCCCGCACATGACGGGCGTCGGCGTCCGCGTCGGAGTACACCGCCACCGAACGCACCCCCATCGACCGCAGCGTGCGGATGACACGGACCGCGATCTCGCCCCGGTTGGCCACAAGCACTGTCTCGAACATCGTTGTCCGTCCCCTCACATCCGGAAGACGCCGAACTGAGGGTCGCTCAGTGGCGCGTTGGCGCACGCGGTCAGGGCCAGGCCCAGGACCTGCCGGGTCTCCATCGGGTCGATCACGCCGTCGTCCCACAGGCGGGCCGTCGCGTAGTAGGCGTTGCCCTGGCGCTCGTACTGCGCACGGATCGGCGCCTTGAAGGCGTCCTCGTCCCCGGCCGCCCACTCCTCGCCGCGCCCCTCCAACTGGTCCCGCTTCACGGTCGCGAGGACGGACGCGGCCTGCTCACCGCCCATCACCGAGATCTTGGCGTTCGGCCACATCCACAGGAAGCGCGGCGAGTACGCCCTGCCGCACATCGAGTAGTTCCCCGCCCCGTACGACCCGCCGACCACCACCGTCAGCTTCGGCACCCGCGTGCACGCGACCGCCGTGACCATCTTGGCGCCGTGCTTGGCGATACCGCCCGCCTCGTAGTCCCGGCCCACCATGAAGCCCGAGATGTTCTGGAGGAACACCAGCGGGATGCCGCGCTGGTCGCACAGCTCGATGAAGTGCGCGCCCTTCTGCGCCGACTCCGAGAACAGGATGCCGTTGTTGGCGACGATGCCCACCGGATGCCCGTGGATCCGGGCGAAGCCGGTGACCAGGGTCTGCCCGAACTCCGACTTGAACTCGGCGAAACGGGAGCCGTCGACGACCCGCGCGATGATCTCGCGTACGTCGTAGGGGTGCGGGAGTCGACCGGCACCGCCCCGTACAGCCCCGCGGGGTCCGCCTTCGGCTCGACGGCCGGCTCGACCGTCCAGGGGAGGAGCCCCGCGCGGGAAGCGTGGAGACGATGGTCCGCACGATCCGCAGCGCGTGCGCGTCGTCCTCCGCGAGATGGTCGGTCACGCCCGACACCCGCGAGTGGACCTCGCCGCCGCCCAGCTCCTCCGCCGTCACCACCTCACCCGTGGCCGCCTTCACCAGCGGCGGGCCGCCCAGGAAGATCGTGCCCTGACCCCGCACGATCACCGCCTCGTCGCTCATCGCCGGGACGTACGCCCCGCCCGCCGTGCAGGAGCCGAGCACCGCCGCGATCTGCGGGATGCCGGCGCCGGACATCCGGGCCTGGTTGTAGAAGATCCGCCCGAAGTGGTCCCGGTCCGGGAACACCTCGTCCTGCATCGGCAGGAAGGCACCCCCGAGTCCACCAGGTAGACGCACGGCAGCCGGTTGTCCAGGGCCACCTCCTGCGCGCGCAGGTGCTTCTTCACCGTCATCGGGTAGTACGTGCCGCCCTTGACCGTGGCGTCGTTGGCCACGACCACGCACTCGCGGCCGCTCACCCGCCCGATCCCGGCGATCACCCCCGCCGCCGGGGCCTGTCCCTCGTACATCCCGTCGGCCGCCAGCGGGGCCAGCTCCAGGAAGGGCGAGCCGGGGTCGAGGAGCGTGTCCACCCGGTCGCGCGGGAGCAGTTTCCGCGCGCGGTGTGCCGTGCCCGCGCCCGCTCGCCACCGCCGAGCGCCGCCGCGGCCAGCTTGCCGCGCAGCTCCCCGACGAGGGCGCGGTGCGCCTCCTCGTTGGCCCGAAAGGCCTCCGACGCGGGATCGGCCGCGCTGTGAAGCTCCGGTGCCTCATGCATCCTGCGGGTCCCCTCACCTTGTTAATGAGCGTTAACGCATTTCCTCCAGGTTAACGACCGCTAACCCCGCTGTCTAGAATCGTCCTCATGGCCACCAGAACCGACGCCCCCACCCGCCGCGAGCAGATCCTCAAGGAGGCCGCGCGGCTCTTCGCCGAACGCGGCTTCCACGGCGTCGGGGTCGACGAGATAGGCGCCGCGGTCGGCATCAGCGGACCCGGGCTCTACCGGCACTTCCCGGGCAAGGACGCGATGCTCGCGGAACTGCTGGTCGGGATCAGCGGCTCGCTGCTGACCGGCGCGAAGCAGCGCCTGAAGGAGGCCGACGGGGTCGCGGCCCCCGAGGCGGTCCTCGACTCGCTGATCGAGGGGCACATCGACTTCGCGCTCGACGACCGCCCGCTCATCACCCTGCACGACCGTGAGCTGGACCGCCTCCGGGACAGCGACCGCAAGCTGGTCCGCCAGCTCCAGCGGCAGTACGTCGAGCTGTGGGTGGGGGTGGTGCGCGAGCTGTACCCGGAGCTGACCGAACCGGCCGCCCGCTCGGCGGTCCACTCGGTGTTCGGCCTGCTCAACTCCACCCCGCACCTGACCCGCCCCGGCTCCCTGCCCGGCCGCGCGGGCACGGCGGAGCTGCTGCACCGGATGGCGCGCGGCGCCTTCGCGGCGGCGGGTTCGCGGTGACGGCGGGGAGTGACGAGCGTTACGGGGCCTCCGCTCTGGACGCCTGTGGATACTCGCCGGTATCTTGGATGAGCAAGCGCTTAGCCATACGGGCCGCAGCCATCGCGTGAGGAACCCCGGCGGCGAGCAACCACGTACGCGAGAGCGGCGCCGGTTTAGGCGCGGGATTGGGGTGGCGGACAGTGCGCCGTACGGTTTTCAACGAGGATCACGAGGCGTTCCGGGAGACCATCCGCGCCTTCATCGAGGCCGAGGTCGTCCCCGTCTACGACGAGTGGTTCGCGGCGGGCCAGGCACCCCGCGACTTCTACTACAAGCTCGGTGAGCTGGGCATCTTCGGCATCAGCGTGCCGGAGGAATTCGGCGGCGCGGGCATGGACACCCACAAGTTCGAGGCCGTCCTCTACGAGGAGACCGCCCGCGCGGGCGTCCAGTTCGGCGGCTCCGGTGTGCACGTGCTGCTCGCCCTGCCCTACCTCAAGATGCTCGCCACCGACGAGCAGAAGAAGCGCTTCCTGCCGAAGTTCGTCTCCGGCGAGGAGATGTGGGCCATCGCGATGACCGAGCCGGGCACCGGCTCCGACCTCGCGGGCATGAAGACCACCGCCAAGCTCAGCGCGGACGGCACCCACTACGTCCTCAACGGCGCCAAGACCTTCATCACCGGCGGCGTCCACGCCGACAAGGTGATCGTCTGCGCCCGCACCGACGCCCCTCGGCCGAGGACCGCCGCCACGGCATCTCCCTGTTCGCCGTCGACACCAAGTCCGAGGGCTACTCCGTCGGCCGCAAGCTCGACAAGCTCGGCCTGAAGACCTCCGACACCGCCGAACTGGCCTTCGTCGACGTCAAGGTCCCCGTCGAGGACCTCCTCGGCGAGGAGAACAAGGGCTTCTCCTACCTCGGCCACAACCTCGCCTCCGAGCGCTGGGGCATCGCCTTCGGCGCCTACGCGCAGGCCAAGGCCGCCGTCCGGTTCGCCAAGCAGTACGTGCAGGAGCGCACCGTCTTCGGCAAGCCGGTCGCCCACTTCCAGAACACCAAGTTCGAACTGGCCGCCTGCCAGGCCGAGGTCGACGCCGCCGAGGCCGTCGCCGACCGCGCCACCGAGGCCCTCGACGCCGGCGAACTCACCCCCGCCGAGGCCGCCTCCGCCAAGCTCTTCTGCACCGAGGTCGCCCACCGCGTCATCGACCGCTGCCTCCAGCTCCACGGCGGCTACGGCTACATGAACGAGTACCCGATCGCCCGCCTGTACGCGGACAACCGGGTCAACCGCATCTACGGCGGCACCAGCGAGATCATGAAGTCGATCATCGCCAAGGACATGGGGCTGTAAGGCCCCGGAAACCCCTGCCGTATACAACTGACCTCATGAGTCAGGCACTACAGGATCTCCTCGATCTGCTCGACCTCGAGCAGATCGAGGAGAACATCTTCCGCGGCCACTCCCGCAGCGCCGTCGTCCCCCGCGTCTTCGGCGGGCAGGTCGCGGCGCAGGCGCTGGTCGCCGCCGGGCGGACCGTCCCCGAGGACCGGCCCGCCCACTCCCTGCACGCGTACTTCCTGCGCCCCGGCGACCCCGGCGCCCCGATCGTCTACACCGTCGACCGCATCCGCGACGGACGCTCCTTCACCACCCGTCGGGTGGTCGCGGTCCAGCACGGCAAGCCGGTCTTCCATCTCTCGGCGTCCTTCCAGACGTACGAGGAGGGCCTGGACCACCAGGACCCGATGCCGCCGTCCCCGACCCGGACGCGCTCCCCACCTCCGACGAACGCCTGCGCGGCTACGCCCACCTCGAGCCCGGGGTCGTGGACCGCTTCCTGGAGGCCCGCGCCGCCGTCGACCTGCGCTACGTCGACGAGCCGCCGTACGGCCGCTTCGGCGAACCCCGCGAACCCCACTCCCAGGTGTGGTTCCGCACCAACGGCAAGCTCGCCGACGACCCCTGCTGCACGTCGTCCTCGCCACGTACGTCTCCGACATGACGCTCCTGGACTCCGTCCTCCTCGCCCACGGCCGCGGCGGCTGGGCCGTCGGGGACGTCGTCGGCGCGTCCCTGGACCACGCGATGTGGTTCCACCGCCCGTTCCGCGCCGACGACTGGCTGCTGTACGACCAGCAGTCCCCGTCGGCCCATGGCGGCCGGGGCCTGGGCCAGGGCCGTATCTACACCCGCGACGGCCGGCTCGCGGTCTCGGTCATCCAGGAGGGCGTGGTCCGGGTCCCGCGCTCCTGAGCCGGCCCGGACGTCCCCTTCTCTTCCTGTGACGCGCGCGTCCCTGTGACGCGCGCGGGCTCCTCCCGTGAAGGGCGAGCGTGCGGGTTCTTCCCTGTGAAGGGCGCGGATTCTTCCCTGTGACGCGCGCGGGCACCTCCCTGTGACGCGCGCGGAAGCGGTCCCCACACATGTCCCGCGCGAGGGCCCGACGGCTGTCCGCGTCCCAGAAGATCGTTCCAGGGGGTCGGTATACGTGCTGGTCAGAGGCCGTTCCAGCGTTCCGGCTTCCCATGCTGATCGTTCGATGTGGCGGGTGGGACGGATCACGGCACAAGCTGCGGTCATCCCGGCAGCCCGCCGGCCGATCCACCACGTCACACCAGGGAGACCACCATGCGCTCACGCATCGCCACCCGCTCCGCCCGCCTCGCCCTGGCCGCCGTCGCGGCGCTCGCCCTCGGCGGTGCCGCCACCGCCACGGCCACCGCGGACAGCGGCACCTCCGCCACCCGGCCCTGCGCTACCGGCGATCTGAACCTCTCGGTCACGTCCGAGACGCAGGCGGGCGGCTACTACCTGATCACCGCCAAGGCCAAGCCCGGCATCACCTGCCACCTGGCGGGCGTGTTCCCCTCCGCCTCCTTCGGCTCCCACCCCGACACCGCGGTCTCGCCGGCCGAGCACAGCGTCAGCGACGACGTCGTCCTCGGTGGCTCGGCCGCCGCCTACGCCGGCATCAGCCCCAAGTCCACCAACAACAACAAGGGCGTCCAGTTCGACCGGCTCCACCTCTCGGTCGCCGGCGACGAGGCGAACTCCGTCACGCTCCGCCTCCCCGACACCGCCACGGTCGACCGGCCGGTCGCCACCAACTGGCACGCCGACCGCGCCGACGCGGTCCCGTTCATCAACTGATCCCCGCGTCCACCGGCTGCCCCGTCGGCCGGGCGTGTCCCCGCGCCCGGCCGGCGGGGCGTTTCACCGCGCCGGACCGGCGGGGTGTTTCACTGCGTCAGACCGGCCTCCACCAGCAGATACGCCGTCATCGGGTCGTAGTGGCGGGGGCTTGTCACGTGGTCGTCGAGGGGGACCGTGACCTGGACAGTGCCCTCGGACTCGGCGACGAAGAGCGCCGGGTCGTTGCAGTCCGCGTAGCCCACGGAGTCGACGCCGTACTGTCCCGCCGCACCCGCCCAGCCGTGGTCCGCGACGACCAGCTCCGGCAGCGGGCGGCCCTCGCGCTCCAGCGTCGTCAGGATCGCCTTCATCGGCTCACCCGAGTGCGTGTGCCAGAGGGTGGCGCCGTGCTCCAGCATCGCCACGTCCGCGAACTGCATCACATAGCCCTCGTCCGTCGTCAGCCCGTCCGGGATGACCACGATCTCGCAGCCGGCGGCCCGCAGCGCGGCGGCCGTCGCCCGGTGCACGTCCAGCAGCCCGCCCGGGTGACCGGTCGCGAACAGCACCCGCTGCTGCCCGTCCGCCGCCTTGCGCAGCCGCCCCGCCATGCGCTCGATCCCGGCCACCGTCAACTCCGGGTCGATGGTGTCCTGCCCGTACCGGTACTGCGGGTCGTCGTTGACGCCGACCCGCTCCGCCATCACCGCCAGCACGTCCTGCTCGTCCGTCCAGCGGTCGCCGAGCTCCAGACCGAGCCAGAAATGGCGGTCGCCGTTCGCCAGCTTGCGGTAGTGGGAGAGGTTGTTCTCGCGCGGTGTCGCCACATCACCCGCGATGCGGGTGGCGACCAGGTGTGCGAGAAGTTCGGCGCGGCTGGGTGTCCCGGGTATCGGCATGCCCCCATTGTGGGGCAGCGGCTTGTGGGCGTCCCCGGCGTATCGCGCGCTGGGACGCGCGTCACGTACTCGGAACGACTGCGTACGGCTTCCTAGCTGCGGCCCAGCGCGAACCACAGTTCCATCCGTACGTCCGGGTCGTCCAGATCCGCCTCCAGCAGCGCGGCGCAGCGGGCGATGCGCTGCCGCACGGTGTTGCGGTGCACCGACAGCGCCACCGCCGTACGGTCCCAACTTCCGTGCAGGGACAGCCAGGTGCGCAGCGTGTCCGTGAGAGCGGGGCGGCCGCTATCGGGGCGAGCAGGGTCCGGGCGTGGGCGTCCGCGTCGTGCGGTTCGACGAGGTCGGCGAGGGCGGGGCGGTCGCCGTGCCGGAGCAGCGGGGCGCGGGTGGCGCGGGCCCGGGCCAGGGCGCGGGCGGCCTGGGTGTCGGCGGCCGGCCAGTCCTCGGGGGTGACGTTCGTGCTGACGCCGAGGGTCCAGCCGGGGAGGGGTCCACGGGGTGGTCGGCCGGCACCAGGGCGCGGACGGTTCCGCCCTCCGGGTCGATCAGGGAGGAGCCGAGAGCGGTGGCGAGGGCGGAGGCGGCCAGGGGTCGGGTGCGGTTTCGCCGTCCGGCCGGGCGTGTACGACGTGCCACCGCTCTCCGCCGAGCAGGGAGGCCACCTTCTCCGGCGGGGTGCCCAGCAGCAGTCGTACCAGCGCGGAGGAGTGGGCCGTGGTGGTGCCGCTCCGGTGCCGTCCGGTGAGGAGGAGAGAAGGGCGGCCGCGACGGAGGCGATGGTGTGGTCGCCGGGGTGCGGTGGGGGAGGCGACTCCCAGTACGAAGCCGCGGCCCGTGCCCAGGGCGTAGGCGGCGAGGTAGGTGCCGTTGACGGTGTCGCTGGCTGTGCTGGGAGTGGTTGCCGGCTCGCGGCGCTGCGCCGTCGCGGACGTGCCCACCCGTGCCGCCCCGGTGGCGCGATTGCCTGCGGACGCTCCGGTGGCGCGGCTGCCTGTGGACGTGCCGGTGGCGTCGCTGCCTGTGGACGCTCCGGTGGCGCGATTGCCTGTGGACGCTCCGGTGGCGCGATTGCCTGTGGACGTGCCGGTGGCGCGATTGCCCGCGGACGTGTCGGCTGTGGTGGCACGGCTGCCCGCGGCCGCATCGGGTCGTACCACCGTGGCCAGGTGGGCCAGGGCTTGTCCCGCCTCGGGGGCGGGGTGGTTCCCGCGGTGGCGAGTTCCGTGGCGTCCGGGGCGAACAGGACGGCCCAGCCGTCGATCCGCTGGGCCAGCTGGTGGAGCACCGGCCGGAGCGGGTCCGGGCGGGCCGCGGCGGTGGCGAGGCTCTGCTGGGCCTCCGTGACGCGGCGCAGTTCGGCCAGCCGGGCCTGGGCCATCAGCTGCCAGACCGCCCGTGCCACCCCCGAGAACGTGGTCCTCGGCGGCACCTCCAGCAGCGGCAGCCCATGCATCTCGCACGCCTCCGCCAGCGCCCCCGGCACCGTGTCGTGCACCGGAGCCAGGCCGAACCCGAGCGCCGCCCCGCCCGCCGCCACGATCCGGGACACATACGCGTCGAAGTACCCCGCCCCCGCCCCTCCGGGATGTGCACCCCCGCCGACAGCAGCAGCTCCCCGCCCAGCAGATACGGATACGGGTCCGCCATCTCCGAGGCATGTGCCCAGTGCACGACCGTGCCGGGGTCGTCGGGCCCCGCGACACGGCGCAGGCCCAGGTCCGCGCGGGCCAGCAGGGCCTCCAGGGACACGGGTGGCGTGGGCGGCACCATGGGATCCGACATGCTGGACACTTCCTCCATTCCGCACGACGGGAATGGAGGAAACGTACACTTCGCAGGTGCGGTCCGCCCCTCTATGGTCGGAACGGACCGGCGAACAGCAGGAAAGAAGGCAGTGCCCATGACCAGCAACGAGACGCCCCGCGGCCCCGTCGACTCCTCCCGCGTCCCGCGCTACGCGGGCCCCGCGACCTTCGCCCGGCTGCCACGTCTCGACGAGGTCGGCCGCGCCGACGTCGCCGTGGTGGGCGTGCCCTTCGACTCCGGCGTCTCCTACCGCCCCGGCGCCCGCTTCGGCGGCAACGCCATCCGCGAGGCGTCCCGGCTACTGCGCCCCTACAACCCCGCGCAGGACGCCTCCCCTTCGCCCTCGCCCAGGTCGCGGACGGCGGCGACATCGCCGTGAACCCGTTCAACATCAACGAGGCCGTGGAGACCATCGAGGCCGCCGCCGACGACCTCCTCGACACCGGCGCCCGGCTGATGACCCTCGGCGGCGACCACACCATCGCCCTGCCGCTGCTCCGCTCCGTCGCCAGGAAGCACGGCCCGGTGGCGCTGCTCCACTTCGACGCCCACCTCGACACGTGGGACACCTACTTCGGCGCCGAGTACACCCACGGCACCCCGTTCCGCCGTGCGGTGGAGGAGGGCGTCCTCGACACCTCCGCCCTCTCCCACGTCGGCATCCGCGGCCCGCTGTACGGCAAGCAGGACATCACCGACGACGAGAAGATGGGCTTCGGCATCGTCACCTCCGCCGACGTCTACCGCCGGGGCGCCGACGAGGTCGCCGACCAGCTCCGTCAGCGCATCGGCGACCGTCCGCTGTACATCTCCATCGACATCGACTGCCTCGACCCCGCGCACGCGCCCGGCACCGGCACCCCGAGGCCGGCGGCATGACCTCCCGCGAGCTCCTGGAGATCCTGCGCGGCCTGGCCTCCTGCAACCTGGTCTCGGCGGACGTCGTCGAGGTGGCACCCGCCTACGACCACGCCGAGATCACGTCGGTGGCCGCGTCCCACACGGCGTACGAGCTGACCACGATCATGTCCCGCCAGATTGCCGAGGCCCGCGCGAAGTGACTCACGACCACGACCTGGTGCTCCGTCCGACCGCCGCCCAGACGGAGGCCGCGCTGAACCCTCCTCCCGGCCGCAACGGCGGAGACCTGGTCGTGGAGACCCTGGCCGGGCTCGGCGCCACCACCGTCTTCGGCCTGCCCGGCCAGCACGCCCTCGGCGTGTTCGACGCCCTGCGCCGCTCCGACCTGCGCTACATCGGCCTGCGCGTGGAGAACAACGCCGGGTTCGCGGCCGACGCGTACGGCCGTATCACCGGCGAGGCGGCCCCTGCTGCTGTCGACCGGCCCCGGGGCCCTCACCTCCCTGGCCGCGCTCCAGGAGGCGGCTGCCGCCTCCGCCCCCGTACTGGCGATCTGCGGCCAGGTCCCGACGGCCGGCCTCGGCGGCGGCCGCCACGGCCACCTCCACGAACTCCCGGACCAGTCCGCCGCGTTCCGGGGCGTCGTCAAGTCCGTCCACACGGTGCGTACGGCGTCCCAGATCCCGTCGGCGATCGCCGCGGCCTGGCAGTCGGCACTGACCGTCCCACACGGACCGGTGTGGGTGGAGATCCCGCAGGACGTCCTCCTCGCCGAGACGGTCCTCCCGGTGGTGACGGCGATGGACGCCACCCCGGACGACCTGCCCCCGCGCCCCGAACTCACCGCTCTCGCCGCCCACTTGCTCGCGAACGCCGAACGTCCTGCGATCATCGCGGGCGGCGGAGTGATCCGCTCCGACGCCTCCGGCAAGCTGAAGCAGCTCGCCGAGCGGATCCAGGCCCCGGTCGTCACCACCCCGGCGGCAAGGGCGCCTTCCCTGGACCCACCCGCTGTCGCTCCAGTCCTGGCTGGAGGACCGCCACACCACCGACTTCCTCGAGGACGCCGACGTCCTCCTCGTCATCGGCTCGGGCCTCGGCGAACTCTCCTCCAACTACCACACGTTCAAGCCCCGCGGCCGGGTGATCCAGATCGAGGCCGACCTCGGCAAACTGGAGTCCAACCACCCCGGCCTCGGCATCCACGCCGACGCCCGCCTCGCCCTCCAGGCACTCCTCGAGACGGTGGCACGACGCGAGGACGCGACGGCGCCCGAGCGGGTACGGGAGCTGCTGACCCGGGTACGCGAACGCATCGCCGCCCAGGAACTCACCCTGGAACAGCAGGTGCTGACGGCCGTCCGCCGCGCCCTGCCCACCAACTCTCCGTCCTTCTGGGACATGACGATCCTGGCCTACTGGGCCTGGTCCGCCTTCGACGCCATGGGCCCCAACCACCTGCACTCCGCCCAGGGCGCCGGTGGCCTCGGCTACGGCTTCCCGGCCGCCCTCGGCGCGGCGGCCGCCGACCCCACCCGCCCGGTCCTCGCCGTGTCCGGCGACGGCGGCGCCCTCTACTCCATCGCCGAACTGGCCACCGCCCGCCAGTACGACCTCGACGTCACCTGGCTGATCGTCGACGACGGCGGCTACGGCATCCTCCGTGAGTACATGACCGACGCCTTCGGCGAACCCACCGCCACGGAACTCACCCGCCCCGACTACGTCGCCCTCGCGGAGTCCTTCGGCGTGCCGGGCCTGCGCACCAGCCCCGAAACCCTGGAACAGGACCTCGCCAAGTCCCTGGCCACGCCGGGCCCGTCGGTCGTCGTACTCCCCGCCACCCTGCGGATGTTCGCCCCGACCCACCTGGACTGAACGACCGCCGGCCGGAACTCCCCTGCCTGATATGGCATCAGGGCAGACTGCCCCGCATGGAGCTGATCGGGCAGGGGCGGGACGCCGACGTGTACGCCCTGGACGAGTCCAGGGTGTTGCGGTGTTACCGGCAGGGGGACCGACGGAACCGGAAGTACGGCTGATGACGCATCTGGCGTCCTGCGGGTATCCCGTGCCGAAGGTGTACGAGGTCACCGATACCGGCATGGTCCTGGAGCGGCTGACGGGGCCGACGATGCTGGATGTGCTGTACCGGTGGTGAACAGCGTGCGCAAGGGCTCCCGGACCGATCCTGCGGGCCGTATCGGGGAAGCGGCCGAAGCCAAGCTGGCCGACCCGAACCTTAAGCTTGCGGAGGCGGCATGGCTGCGGCGTCGTGTCGGCGGCCGGGCCGGGCGGCCGGACCGCTGATCGGGGGCCGGGCGGGGTGGTCGGACCGCTGATCGGCGGCCGGGGTTGGGTGGCCGGGCCGCTGATCGGGGGCCCGGCGGGTGCGAGGGTGGAGAGCGATGACGGCGGCAGACGCGGTGCCCATGGTCTTCGTCCATGGGACGCGCTTCAGCGCGGGACAGTGGAGCGGGCAACTTGCCGCACTCCAGGAGAATTCCCGGTGGTCGCCGTCGACCTGCCCGGCCACGGGAAACGCTCGGCCGAACCCTGGAGCCTGAGCAGCGCGACCGAGGTCATCGCTTCCGCGGTGGACTCGCTCGGCCGCGGACCGGCTCTGGTCGTCGGGCACTCGCTCGGCGGGTACGCCGCGCTGGAGTTCGCACGCTGCCGTCCGGAACGACTGCGCGGGCTGGTCCTCGCGGGAGCCAGCGCCTCCACCCGCGGCCTCCGGGCAGTGCCGTACCGGTGGGTCGCCGGACTGGTCCCCGTATACCGGCGGATCGGCTGACCCGGTGGAACGACCGGTTGCTGCGGCGGCTCTATCCGCCGGAGGTGGTGGAGGCGACCATCCGATCCGGTTACGCCTTCCATGCCCTGCCGGCAGCCTGGGGCGAGGTACTGGGACGCTTCGACGCGGAGGCGATGCGTTCCGTGAGGGCTCCGGTCCTGATCCTGAACGGCGAGAAAGACGTCGTCTTCCGGTCCGACGAGGCGGACTTCGCCCGCGCGCATCCCCACGCGCGCGTCGAGCTGATCCCGCGGGCGAGGCATCTCGCGAACTTCGACGATCCCGAAGCCTTCACCGACGCCGTCCGCCGCTTCGCCCGGCAGCTTCCCGCCGCCGGCTGATCACGCCATCGCCAGGAGCACGGGAGAAGACCCGCCGGACCTGCCACTGAGGTGGATGGAGGGTCTGCGACAGGTGGGAAAATCAGCCGAGAAGAGCGACAGCAGGCCGGTGCTGGACCTCACCGAAGGCCCGCATCCGTGGAGAGGTGACGGTGGGTTCGATGAAAAACCTGGGAATCGCGCTGACGATCGCGGGGATAGCCGTAGCTGCTCTTGCCCGCCTCGCGGAATCAAGAATCCGGCGGACGCCTGAGGTGACGGCAGGGGTGGCGCTCAAATTCGCGGTGACTTACGCCGTATGCACTGTCTCGATCGTTGCCGGCTTGGTCATCGTTGGGTGACTTGGGTGAGTTTTTGTTCGGGCTGCCAGATCGCCTCGACCCACTCCGGGTGGTCGTCCTTCCGGTGCCTACAAAATGTTGATCACTCGATCGGCTGCGGAGGCGATCCGGTGGACGATATGTTCTCTGAGGTCACAGGCTTCCCCGTCAGGCTGTCGCCGGAGGCGACGACTACCCTGAGTGTGGAGAGGAGGGCAGCTTGCTCCTGAGATTCCGCGTCGCGAACGTACGGTCCCTGCGAGACGAGCAGGAGCTGTCCTTCGTCGCACCCGGCGACGGACAGCACGCATCGGTGAACCAGGTGGATCTCGCGGGCGGCGGATCCTCTCCGTGCTCCCGCTGATCGGCGTTTTCGGGGCCAACGCCTCCGGTAAGTCGAACGTCCTGAGCGCGATGACGGACATGCGTAACGCGGTCCTCAACTCCTATGCGCACTGGGCCTCTTACGACGGCATCCCGCGCCGGGTCTTCTCCTGGACCCCAAGAGCGAGAGTGAACCCTCCTTCTTCGAGGTCGACGTCGTCATCGACGCGGTCCGCTGGACGTACGGCTTCGAACTCGGAGCCACCCGTGTCGAGTCCGAATGGCTGCACAGCTACCCGCACGGCCGCCGTCAGGAATGGCTCGACCGCGACGCCTCCCGGCCGGACGTCTTCAAGTGGCCCGGCGCACGGGTCAGGGACCGGGCCCAGCTCGTGCGGCGTACGCGGCCCAACGCCCTGCTGCTCTCCACGGCCGGCACGGACAACCATCCGCAGCTCTCCCCGCTGTTCCACTGGTTCCGCCGCAACTTCTGGATGATCAACCCGGAGGTCGAGCGCGACGAGCGCGCGCGGTACACCACGAAGGAACTGTCCGGTCCCAGGGCCACCAGGATCCAGGAGCTGTTGAGGGTCGCCGACCTGGGCATCACCGGAGCGACGGTCGTCAAGGACGGTCCGGGCCGGGACACGGTGAAGCTGACCCACCACTCGGCTGCCGGGGACGTGCCCTTCGACTGGCAGGAGGAGTCCTACGGCACCCGGTCCTGGTTCGCCCTTCTCGGCCCTCTCCTCCTCGCCCTCGACGAGGGCGCGGTCCTGCTCGTCGACGAACTCGACGCCAGCCTGCACTCCCGTTTCGCGGCCGAGGTCGTCCGGCTCTTCCACGACCCGTACGCGAACCCCAAGGGTGCCCAGCTGGTCTTCACGTCGCACGACGCGACCGTGCTCACCACCCCGAGCGGCGAGCGGCTCCTCGACCCGGCGCAGGTGTGGCTGACGGAGAAGAACAAGGACGGGGCGACCGAGCTGTATCCGCTCACCGACGCGGAGCCGGGCGACGACGAGGATCTCACGCAGTCCTATCTCGCGGGGACCTTCGGCGGGGTTCCGGCTCTCCTGGAGGGGCAGATCGCGCGGCGGCTGCTGGTGGCGCGTGAGGCCGGCACGTACGACGGGACAGGCGAGCGAGCGGACGGGGCGGGGCGCGACTGATGGGGCGGGCGCAGAAGGGCAGGGACTCGTGGGATCGTCCGGTCCGGCGGGGCGGGCAGCGCAAGCGTCAGGTCTTCATCTTCACCGAGGGCAAGGTGACCGAGCCCTCGTATTTAGACATCCTCAAGGACCAGGGCGTCCCATTCGCCGACAAGGTCCCGGTGGAGATGCACATTGCCAACCGCAAGGCGGACAGCGGACGCAAGCCGCTCGACCTCGTCGAGCAGGCGATCAGCGTGAAGCGCGAAGAGGACCGCAAGGCGAAGCGGGCCAAGCTGGAGGCCAAGTACCTGTCACAGGTCTGGTGCCTCTTCGACCACGACAACTACGCGTACGTCCGCGACGCGCTGGAGCAGGCGGAGAAGGCGGGCATCGGAGTCGCCTTCTCCCATCCGTGCTTTGAGGTGTGGCGCCTCGCGCACTACAAGCCGGTCAGCGGCTCGTTCGCCGGGGTGTGCGACGGGGCGGCCGGCCGGCTCCCGTTCCAGCGGGGTTCCCAGGACGCCAAGACCCCCAAGGTCGTCCTGCCGGGCCAGATCCTGGGCCACTACAAGACGGCGCGCGAGAACGCCGAGCGGATGAACGGCCAGCACCCGGCGCATGTGGGCAAGTGGGACAGGGACCCTTACACGGACGTACACGAGTTCGTGGAGAAGGCGCTGCACATCGACAGCTACTGACTGTTCTCGGCCATGATCACGCGCTGATTTCGGTATGACCCCGGCCTGGTCATAAGGTCTCTCCGTCATCTCAGATCGGGCCGTAGGGAGTCGTACGTGGCCAAGCTCACGCTAGCCCAGCTGGAACGGCATCTGTGGGCCGCCGCGGACATCCTGCGCGGCACGATGGACGCCTCCGAGTACAAGGACTACATCTTCGGGCTGCTCTTCCTGAAGCGGGCCAACGACGAGTTCGAGGCGGCCAGGGACAGGCTCCGGCAGTACGCCGTCGACGAGCTGAAGCTCAGCGATGAGGACCTTCCCGGCTACCTGGAGGGGCGGGCCCCTACCGCAAGCGCGATGTGCTGTACGTGCCGGAGGAGGCCCGTTGGGCCAAGGTCTCCGCCGCCACCCACAACATCAACGAGATGACCCTGCGGCCCGCGCTCCAAGCGCTTGAGGGGCAGAACAGCAAGCTCAAGGGCCTCTTCGACCACCTGGACTTCAACCGCATCGGTGGATCGGGCGCCGCGTCCGGGGCGGCCAAACTCGCCGACCAGCGCCTGCAACTCCTCATCGCGCACTTCGGGCGGATCCGGCTGCGCACGGAGGACTTCGAGTTCCCCGACCTGATCGGTGCCGCCTACGAGTACCTGATCAAGGAGTTCGCGGACACGGCCGGACGCAAGGGCGGCGAGTTCTACACCCCGCGCGCCGTGGTCCGCATGATGGTCGAGCTCCTCGCCCCCACCGAGGACATGAGGATCTACGACCCGTGCGTCGGCTCGGGCGGCATGCTCATCCACGCGGCGGAGTACGTGGAGGAGCACGGCGGCGACACGTCATCCATGTTCTTCGCCGGTCAGGACGCCAACTCCGGTTCCTGGATCATGTCGACGATGAACATGGTCCTGCACGGGGTACGCCGCTTCGACCTGGCCACCGGGGACACGCTCTCGCAGCCGGCGCACGTCCCGCGCTCGGACGGGGACCGCTTCGACGGGGTGCTCAGCAACCCGCCGTTCTCCCTGGACTACGCCCTCGCGGATCTGGCGCACCCGGTCGAACGTGCCAAATACGGGGCGACGAGCGAGCGCGGCAAGGCCGACCTGATGTTCCTCCAGCACATGCTGTGGGAGGCCAAGCGGGAGGGCTCCCGTGGCGGCATGGTGATCACGGTCATGCCGCACGGGGTGCTGTTCCGCGGGGGTGGTGAACAGGCCATCCGCAGGGAGCTGCTGGAGAAGGACGCCATCGAGGCGGTCATCGGCCTCGCGCCGAACCTCTTCTACGGGACCGGTATCCCGGCCTGCATCCTGGTGCTCCGCCCGCCGGGCCGGAAGGACCCGGCGCGGGAGGGCAAGGTGCTGTTCATCAACGCCGACCGCGAGTTCCACGCGGAGCGGGCGCAGAACGTCCTGCTCCCCGAGCACGCCGAGAAGATCGTCTCGACGTTCCACGCGTACGAGGAAGTCCCCGGCTTCTCGCGGATCGTGACCCGCGAGGAACTCGCCGCCAACGACGACAACCTCAACATCCGCCGGTACGTCGACAACACGCCGCCGCCCGAGCCGCAGGACGTGCGGGCGCACCTGGTGGGTGGGGTGCCGCGTGCGGAGATCGAGGCGAAGAAGCCGCTGCTCGACTCGTACGGGATCGGGGTGCCCGATCTGTTCGTGGAGCGGGAGCCGGCGGACCCGGCGTACGTCGGCTTCCGGGACGAGACGGCGGGCGGCCGTCCCGAGCTGGGCGAGCTGGCCCGGCCCCGGGAGGAGGCGCTGCGGGCGGAGTTCGGCAAGTGGTGGGAGGAGGAGGCCGCCCGCCGGTTGGAGGCAGTGGCGGCCACACCTGAAGCCCTCGCTTCGTCCACGTCCTCCGAGCGTAAGGCCGCGTTGATGGCGGTGCGGGGGCAGTTGATGACGTCGTTCGGGGAACGGCTGGGACGGGTCGGGCTGCTGGACCGGTACGCGTTGGCGGGGGCGGTTGCGGGGTGGTGGTACGACGCCAAGTACGACCTGCTCGCGCTGTCGGAGAACGGGTTCGGGGGCGTCGTCGACGGATGGGTGGAGAACGTCGACACGTTGCTTTCGCCCGAGCAGGACGCGCGGACGAAGAAGCTGCGCGCGAGGACGGCGGCGGAGCGGCGTCAAGCGTACGACCACAAGGTGGTCGCCGCGATTGCTCCGCGGTTCCTGGAGGAGCTGGCGGAGGCGGACGCGCGCAAGGCGGAGGCGGACGCACGGTTCAAGGAGTTGAACGCGCGGCTTTCCGGGGGCGGGGAGGAGCCGGAGGCCGACGGTGATTCGGCCGACGGTGAGGTCGACTCGGAGGACGTCGCCCTGAGTGCAGAGGATTTGGCCAAGCTCACGGCTGAACTGGCGAAGGTGAAGAAGGCGCGGACGAAGGCGGGCGCGGACATCAAACGCCTTGAGACGGACTTCCACCGGTATCCCTATCCGGGTGACTCGCCCACGCTGGGGGAGGAGCCGCCACGGTTGTTCCGGGCGCGGGCGGATCTGGACGCGGAGGGGAGCGTCGGGTGGTGCTGGACCTATTGCGGGATGACCTGGCGGCGAAGCTGGACGGGCATGTGATGCGGTGGCAGCGGGAGTTGGCGGCGTCTTATGAGACGTGGGAGCAGAAGTACGCCGTTTCGTTGAGGGAGATTCGGGCGGGGCGGGAAGCGGCGACGGGGAAATTGGAAGGCTTCCTGAAGGAGCTGGGTTATGCGGGATAGTGCCGAAATCCAGTGGACCGAAGTTCGGAACGTCGGCGATGTCCGCATGGGGAAGCAGCTCTCACCGGCAGCCCGGGATGCGCCAGGGCAGTTTCCGTATCTGCGCGTGGCGAACGTTCATCTCGGGCGGATTAACTACGCGGATGTGAACACGATGGGGTTCACGGGCACGGAGCGTGAGACGTATGGGCTCAAGCCCGGTGATATTCTGCTAAACGAGGGGCAGAGTCTGGAGCTCGTTGGGCGTAGCGCAATTTACGACGGAGTGGAGGGAGAGTTCTGCTTCCAGAACACTTTGATCCGCTTCCGGCCAGGTGCTGATGTTCTTCCTGCGTATGCCCAGGTGGTATTCGAGCGCTGGTTGGCGACCGGGGTCTTCGCGTCGATCGCCAAACAGACGACTAGTATTGCTCACCTGGGAGGCGACCGGTTCGCGGCGCTGTTGTTCCCCTTGATTCCGGTGGTTGCGCAGCGACGGATCGTCGAAGTGCTTACTAGCGTGACAGAATTGGAGCGGGGAATCGAGGCGTCGATCACCAAACTCCGTAACGTGCGGCAGGGCGCTCTCCTGACCTCCATGGGGTCTGTGCCAAGTGGTCGACCATCGGCAGGCTGGGCTCGCGTGCCGTTGAAGGACATTGTTCCATCGGCCGAATATGGGATCTCTGAAGCCCTTGACAGGGACGCCCGCGGCGTACCAGTGCTGCGTATGAACAATATTCAGAGTGCCAGGATCGATGCGGATGAGCTTCGCTATTGCCCAGTTCCGGTTCCTTCGAAGTTGTTTCTCCGGCGCGGAGATGTCCTGTTCAACAGGACCAACAGTATGGAGCACATTGGGAAGGCGGCGATGTGGCGTGACGAGCTGCCGAGTGCGACCTTCGCGTCGTATTTGGTGCGACTCATCCCGGACCTGCAACGTGTGACGCCGGAGTACCTTGTCGAATGGCTGATGCACCCTCTCGTCCGTCAGCGAGTGCGGTCGATTTCGACGGTTGCGGTGCAGCAGGTGAATGTCAATCCATCTCGGTTGAGGGAGTTGGAGATTGATCTCCCGGTCGATCTGGCTGAACAGCGGCGCATCGTAGCCACACTGGAGGCTTGTGACGAACAGATCGGGCGTGAGGAGGAGGAGCTGAGCAAGCTCCGTGAGCTCAAGCAAGGGCTTGTGGACGATCTGCTGTCGGGGCGAGTCACAGCCTCTGGCGTGGCGGCCTGAGAGAGCGGTGTCCGGCCCGCCCAAAGGATGCGGGCCGGATGGATCGTGGCGGTGAGCGGTCAGACGGACAGGTGGCCGTCCTTGACTGCTGTGACGAACGATGTCCAGCCGGCCGACGGGAAGATCAGCGCAGGCCCCTGAGGGGCCTTTGAGTCGCGGACCGGGACGCCGTTCGGGTAGCCGTCCAGGACCTCGATGCAGCTGCCGCCTTCGTTGCCGCTGTACGTCGACTTGCGCCAGCCGTGCAGGGATGAGGCGTTGGGGATGGTGGGTTCATTCACGATGTTCGTAGTCCTTTGCTGTCGCCCTCAGCAGGGTCAGTGACTCCTTGAGCGGCATTGCGTCGCCTAGCGCGAGATCGTAGGTGCCTTCAAGGCGGTCGACCATGGCGGGGGAGTCGTGAATCTTGCCCACCTGGATGCCTTCGGAGTACGCCACCGGCGGCTGGTCCTCGAACTTGAGCAGGGTGAGCATGCTCTGCATGAGGGCGTGGACCCCCAGTCCGAAGGGCAACACGTGGACACGTACGCGTCCTGATTCCACCAGCTTCACGATGTGGCGGAGTTGTTCCGCCATGACCTCCGGCCCGCCCACCACCCGCCGCAGCACAGCCTCGTCAAGCAGCGCCCACACTACGGGTGTCACCGGGTCCTCAAGGATCTTCGCCCGCTCAAGGCGTGTGACAACGAGCCTGTCACATTCCGCTTCACCCACCGGAGGGAACGACGTGCTCAGAACCGCACGCGCGTACCTTTCCGTCTGGAGGATGCCGGGGATGAACGACAGGGCGAACTCCCGGATCATCGTCGCCTGCTGTTCGAGCTGAAGGGCCGCCTCGAAGTACCCCGCGACAGCGGTGTCGTCGTCCGGCAGGAAGCTGCTGAGTACATCGCCCGTGTTCAGCGCCCTGTCGAGGCGTCTCGCGTCCTCCTTGGACGGGGTGCGCCGGCCCGCCTCGATGTGCGCGATGTGCGAACGCGTCATGACGGCGGCCGTCGCCAGCTCCTGCTGCGTCAGCCCGGCCGCTTCGCGCTGCGCCTTCAACCACTCCCCATAGATGTTGCTCATCGTCAACTCCCGTGTGACAGATGCGTTGTCACATCCAACCCTCTGGCGAGCCTAGTCCGACCCGTCTCACTCTGTGAGTGGATCGCTACACAGCGACGTCCATGCACGTCGACCTGCCCTCGGGCACGGAAGACCCCCGCGACCGCTACCGACGGCCCGGGGGCATGGCCCTCAACCTCACTGGAGTTGAAGACGTGTTGCACCGTATCGCCCTCCTCGTCGAGCCGCTGCTGCGGCTCCTGTGGCCCGCCTCCGGGCGCCACCGGCACCGGAACCGGCACCGCGCCGGGGAAGCGGCGCTCACCCCCGCGCCGGCCGCACCCGGCCGCCGCCCTCCCCGCACGAGGCCCTCCTCCACGGCGAGGACTCCCGGCTCGTCCGCCCCTACCTCCTCGCCCACGAGCGACGCGTGCAGGCCGGACAGCATCGCGCCCGGCGCCGAACCCTCTGGCTCGCCGTGCACGGCATCGACGTAGGACCACGGCACATCCACGGTGTCGATGTCGGCTCTCACCGGATCCGGGGGAACGAGGTGGCTGCCGCATGATCTACGAAAGCCACGACGCCGCCGCCCCCGCAGCCACCCGGCCCCGACTCCTCCCCTGGTCCAACCTCGACGGCAACCCCTGCTACCTCGTCACCGACGGCACCGGTACCGGCCGTCTCGCCCGCCTCGCCGACGACCTCGAAGCCGTCCAGCTCCGCATGGCCGACGACCTTCTCGGCCACGCCGTCGACCTCCTGGGCGACGACAAGGCCACCGCGCCCCAAATCCACTACCTTGCCGCTTGCTTGGCCGAGGCGCTCCACGACGTGCACCGCATCGCACGCAGCAGGGAGAGCGTCTCCCCGCGCCCCACGGCGAGGAGAAGAGCCGCGACTCCGTCCCGGGCGAGGGCCCCGGCGTCTGACCTGCCCGCCTCCGCCGTCGACCGTGCGGATGTACTGGCCTGAAACCCCCGTACATTCGCACGATCGGCCATGTCCTCTCCGCGTATCCCTTCCCTTGCCCCGCCCCCGGGCCCAGAATGGATCTCCGGGGAACGGCGGGACGTACGGAGGGGCGCGGGCTGTGGTGGTACACGTCGAGCGGGACGAGGTGGAGCGGCCGCTGGTGGCCCAGTTGGAGGCCATGGGGTGGACGCACGTCCCGGGCGTGGAGCTGGACACGCTCGACGCGGCCGTGCCGCTGCTCGTGGACCAGCTCGGACCCGCGTTGCGACGGATCAACCTCCGGGGCAGTGACGGTCAGCGCTGGATGGGCGAGGACGACATCCGGCGGGCGGTCGGCGAGTTGGCCTCCTCTCCTCGGCCAGGGAGTCGTGCAGGCGAACCTCGCCGCCACCGACATGCTGCTCCACGGCTGGACGCTGCCCTCGCCCTCCGCCGCGCACGGTGGTCCGTCCGCCACCGTCCAGTACGTCGAGTGGCATCCGGACCTCGTCACGCGCAACACCTTCACCGTCGTCGACCAGCTCCGCGTGCGCAGCCGCTCCGGCGAGCTGTCGATACTCGACCTCGTCCTCTTCGTGAACGGCATCCCGCTCGTCGCCGTCGAGTGCAAGAGCCCCGATCTCGCCGAGCCCGTCCGCAGCGCCGTGCTCGATCTCCGGCACTACGCCGGGAACCCCGTTCTGGACCTCGACGCCACCGATACCCCGGTCCCCGCCGGTGTGCCGGAACTGTTCCGGACCGTCCAACTCCTCGTCGCTGCGACCGGCGAGACCGCCCACCTGGGCACCGTCACCTCCGAGCCCGAGCACTTCCACCCGTGGCGCAGTGTCGAACCGGAGGAAGAGAGCACGCTGCGGCGGGAGCTGCGTACCGCAGGGCTGCTCGTGGACGGCGACGGCGACGGCGACGGCGACGGTGCCGATCCGGCCGCGCCCGCGCCGCTCGGCGAGCAGCAGAAGCTCGTCGGTGTGGTCCTGCGGCCGGCCGCCCTGCTCAACGTCGTACGGCACTACGTGATCCCGATGGCCGTCGAGTCGGACGCGGACGGCGGGGCCGTACGGACCGTGAAGGCCGTCGCCCGGCACCAGCAGTACCGGGCCGCCGAGAAGGCCGTACGCAGGCTGCTGACCGGGCGGGCCCGCGCCGGGCGTGACACCGAGGACGAGCGCGGCGGTGTCATCTGGCACACGCAGGGCTCCGGCAAGTCGCTGACCATGACGTTCCTGGTGCGGCGGGTGCATCTGCACCCTCGGCTCAGCGAGTTCACGGTGGTCGTGGTCACCGACCGCACCCAGTTGCAGACCCAGCTCTCACGGACGCTGAAGCTCAGCGAGTCCGATGTCGAGACGGCGGAGACCCGGACGCAGATGGAGGGGCTGCTGCGCGACGGCGGGCGGCGCGTCGTCTTCGGCATGATCCAGAAGTACGGGACCAGCTTCACCTTCGCCGGGGACGCGGAAGGCAGCGCGGACGACCGGGACCTGACGGGAGAGGGAACGGGCCGGAGCGAGGAGGAAAGCCCCGGCCCGGTACCGGACTTCCCCGAGTGCAACACCTCGCCGGACATCCTCGTCCTCGTCGACGAGGCACACCGCTCCCACACCAGTGTCCTGCACGCCGCCCTGCGCAAGGCGATCCCGAACGCCGCCAAGATCGGGTTCACGGGTACGCCGATCATCACCGGGCGCGAGGAGGACACGCGCCGGATCTTCGGGCGGGGCGACTCGCCGCGGGGCTTCCTCGACGAGTACCGGATGGAGGACGCCGAGTACGACGGCGTCGTCGTCCGCATCCGCTACGAGGGGCGGACCGGGGAGGGCGAGGTCCGTGACGGGGAGGTCCTCGACAAGGGGTTCGACGACCTCGTCCGGGACCGCACCCCGAGGAGCGGGCCGCGCTGCTCAAGAGGTGGCCCACCGAGCGGGACGTCGCCGAGTCCGTTCCCATGATCGAGGCGAAGGCCGAGGACATGCTGGAGCACTGGGTGACCACCGTGCTGCCCGGCGGCTTCAAGGCACAGGTCGCGGCCGTCAGCCGGAAGGCGGCCGTGCGGTACCACCACGCCCTGCGTAAGGCCCGTGACGAACTGCTGGACCAGTTGGCCGAGTTCGACCCGGAGTCGGTGACGGGGACCCCGCTGGAGAAGCTGTCTGCCAGACAGCGCTATCTCCACCAGGCCCACCGGTTCCGGGCGCTGCTGCGGCGGATCGACTTCGTTCCCGTCATCTCCCCGGGTTCCGGCCACAAGCGGGGAGAATGGAGGGAGTGGACCGACGCCGGTCGCCAGGAGGCGTACACCGAGCGCTTCCAGAAGGCGTTCCCCGAGCTGGCGCCCGATCCGGAGTGGGTCGCGGTGACCCCCTTCAATCCACCGCAGGCCCTGCCCCTCCCACCGATCCCGCCGGCGGTATGGACACCCCGTGGTCCGATGCCGCGAACAGCGGGCCGCAGCCGCTCTCCACCTCGGTGCCCGACCCCGTGCACCCCGACAGCCCCGTCGCGTTCCTGATCGTGAAGTCCATGCTGCTCACGGGATTCGACGCCCCGCGCGAACAGGTGCTCTACCTGGACCGGCCGATCCGGGACGCCGAGCTGCTCCAGGCCGTCGCGCGGGTCAACCGCACCTCGCCCGGCAAGGAGGTCGGCTACGTCGTCGACTACTACGGCGTCTTCGAGCACCTCTCCAGCGCCCTCGCCGGGTACCGGAACGCCGACGTCACCGACACCATGCGCGAGCTGTCCCACGAGGTGGGCAGACTCGGGCCCGCGGCCCAGAAGGTCCGCGACTTCCTGGGGCGCAACGGCATCGACGACGCGCAGCTCGACCAGCTCGCCAAGCTGGGCCCCGCGGCCCGCGCCTTGGAGCCCGAAGACCTGCGGTTCGACTTCGACGAGGTGCTGCACGCGTTCCTCGCCACCCTCGAACGCGTCCTTCCGCACGAGGACGCCCTGGACTACGTGGCGGACGCCCGGCGCTGGAGCCTGCTCCAGAAGCGGGTGCGGCGGCTGTACCGGGACGCCGAGGGCGGCACGTTCACCCTGCGCCGGTACGGGCGCAAGGTCCGGGCGATGATCGCCGATCACCTCGAAGGGCCGGAGATCGACCAGGTCATCCCGCCGGTCTCGCTCACCGCCCTCACCTTCGACGACGCCGTGCGGCGGCTGCCGCCGCAGGAGGCGGCGGCGGAGATGGGCCACGCGCTCCGCTTCCACCTGGAGGAGCGGACGAAGCGGGAGGACCCCGCGAAGTACGAGCGGCTCTCCAAGCGCCTGGAAGAGATCCTGCGCACGATGCCGGGTCGCTTCGAGGAGCAGATCGAGGAGTTCGGCCCGCTGATCGAGGAGGCCAGGCAGGAACAGGAGGAGTCCCCGGAACTCGCCGGTCTCACGCCGCTCGAACAGCGGGCGTACCGGCTCGTGGAGCAGATCCTGGAGGACACACCCGGGATCAGCCTCGCCGACGGCGGCGACATCAGGCGGCTCACGGGCAAGGTGTGCGACATGGCCACCCGGACCATGGCCAGGGCGTCGTACCAGGGGCAGCACCAGGACCTCAGCGCGCTGGCCGGAGACCTCCAGGACGTCCTGCTCAGTGGCCATGTCCGGCCCGTGAAGGGGGACTGGGCGTCGTTGGAGAACGCGGCCGAGCGCCTGGCGTCCTTCGCGCAGGACAACCTCCGGCAGTTCCGGAACAGGGCGAGGGGAGAATAGGCGCGTGACCGCGCCGGCCGATCCCTCGACGTACCCCGCTCCCGAAGCACTCCTCACCGTGGACGGGCTGTCCCTGCGGGTGCGCGCCAGCGCCCGGAGGAAGCGGTTCGCGCTGACCGTCGAGACCGACGCGACCCTCACCCTGCACACGCCGGCCGGGCGCTCGACGGCCGAGGCGGAACAGTTCGTCCGCGCACACCGGGACTGGCTGGTGACCAAACGGCGGGAGCGGGAGCGCACACGCCCGCTCAGCCCCGTCAAACAGCTCGCCGACGGAGAGGTCTTCCGCTATCTGGGGAGGACGTACCGGCTGGCCGTGTCCGGTGAGGAGGGGGCGGGCGGAGGAGTCCGGCTGATCGCGGGGCGTCTCGTCATGGGCCCGGACCTGGCGGCGGAGCCCCGGGCGGGCCGGGCGGCGCTGGTCGACTGGTACTGCCGGGCCGGCCGGAACTGGACGGGACAGCGGCTTCAGCCCTGGGCGGCCCGCATGGGGGTGACCGAGCCGGAACTCGACGTGCGGGACCTGGGGGACCGATGGGGTTCGTACCGGCCGCCGCAGGCCGGGGCGGGGGCCAAGGGTCTGATGAGTCTCGGGTGGCCGCTCTTCCAGCTGCCGATGCATCTGATCGACTACGTCATCGCCCACGAACTGGCCCACGTGAAGGTGTCCGGGCACCGGGAGGACTTCTGGCGGCTGCTGCGGACCGCGCTGCCCGAGTACGAGGAGCGGCGGGCGGACCTCGACGAGCTGGGACGGCGGCTCTGGATGGGCGATGTCCGGTAAGCCGGGCTGAACTCCTCCTGTTCAAGGGAGTCCAGTCGCGGCAAGGACTACCAGATCGACTCGACCCATTCCGGGTGGTCGATGAACGGGTTGCGGTTGTGCTGGTAGGAGTTGTAGATGACGTCGTTGCGGCGCTTCTCGAAGGCGTCCGGCGGGTCCTCGGCGTTCCATTCCTTGAGTACGGCGAGCTTGCCGATGTAGGGATTGCTGCCGTTGTTCACGCTGGAGTTGACCTCCAGGTCGGCCCAGCCGTCGCCGCCCTCGTAGCGGACCGCCATGTAGAAGATCATGCGGGCCACGTCGCCCTTGACGGCGTCGCGGGGCTCGAAGGAGTCGGAGTCGGTGAGGCTGCCGCCGCCGTTCGAGACGGCGCTGCCGCCGTTGTCGAAGTCCTTGTTGCCCCGGATGCTGTTGACCTGGACGTCCGTCGGGCGCAGGTGGTGGATGTCGGTGCCGGGCCCGGTGGAGGTGCCGAAGTCGCCGTGGGACTTGGCCCACACGTGCTCGCGGTTCCAGTTGCCGTTGTTCCCGCCGTAGAGGGATTTGGCGCGGGAGACGCCCGAGTACAGCAGGATCACGTTGTTGCTGTTGTTCGGGTCCTGGTCGGTGGCCTTCAGGGCGTCCCAGACGGCCGAGTACGAGATCTTCGTCTGGTTGCTGATGATCGTGTGCAGGGATGCCTTGAGCGCCGGGCCGGACTTGCCGATCGCGGCGGCGTAGTAGGTGTCGTCGTACGCGGGGGTCGCGGCTTCGGCGGAGGGCGCGTTCAGCGTAGGGGCGACGAGGCCGGCGAGGACGGCGGCCGTGGTGAGCGCCACCGCTGTCCGGCGCCGGCCTGCGGATATGGGGATCGCAAGCATGGAGGTGTCCGTTCTACGCGGGTTGACGTCTGAGTGATACCGCAGAGAGTGACATGAGCATGCGATCCAGGGCGTGAAGGAAAGTGGCGGTTGCGTGACGAGGCTCCCGCGCCCTGCCCGGGTCGGCTGCGGCGCCCTGCCCGGGTCGGCTGCCGCGCCCTTCCCGGGTCGGCTTCCCCGCGCTTCCCGGGTCGGCTTCCCCGCGCTTCCCGGGTCGGCTTCCCCGCGCTTCCCGGGTCGGCTTCCCCGCGCTTCCCGGGTCGGCTCCCGCGCCCTTCCCGGGTCGGCTCCCCGCCCTTCCCTTCGGCTCCCGCGCCCTCCTCAGGTCGGCGCCGGCGGACGGTGTGTCAGCCGCCTCGCTGGCATAGTGATCGCCGCCCGCACACCCGAGCGACAGGAGGCAGTGACGTGGAGCTGGTCAGGGACCTGGCCGACCCGGCGCGGCGGGAGGCCGCCCGGGAGGCCTTGATGTCGCTCGGGGCGGCGGCGGTACCGTCCCTGCTGCGCGAGATGCTGGACGAGGACTCGCCGGTGGACTGGTTCCGGATCAAACAGCTCCTGCACGCCATCGGCCCCGCGGCCCACGACGACGTACTGGCGGCCCTGGAGACGGCCCGGGACGAGGAGACGAGGCGGAGGGTGAGCGCGGCGTTCACTGGCCTGGGCGGCGTGGAACGCTACGTCGAGGCTTTGACTCACCCCTCGGCGACCGTCCGCGAGTCCGCCGCCGTCGGCATCCAGTCCGCGTGCTCGGTGGCGTTCGACCGCACCCCGCGTACCGGGGCGACATCGCTCCGGTGATCGAGGCGCTCGTCCCCCTGCTCGCCGACCCCGACCCGGACGTGGCCCAGCGCGCCCTGTGGGTGCTGCCGATGCTGGGGGACGCCGTCCTCGAACCGCTCCGGCGGATACGGCGCGACGGACCCGGGACCCTGCGGGCGGGTGCCCTCACCGCGCTGGCCTCGGCCGGCGGGGAGGAGGCCCTGTCCGGACGGGACCGGGCGGCCGTCGCACGACTGATCCGCGTCAAGGCGACCGACGACCGGGCCGAGCCCCTGGAGGCGTGCTCCGCCTCCTGGATCGCGGTTCCCGGCGGGGACCGGGCGGGGATCGCCGAGGTGCTGGGACTGTCCGGCGAACGGCTCGCGACGTTCGCACTGGGGTACAGCACCGTCCTCCACGACAGCGACGACTGGCCCGACCCCCGCCGCGTGTACGTCACTCCCGAGGTGGACGGCTGGACGCTGGTCCTGGGGCCGTGGTGCAACCCCGTCGATCCGGAACGCGCCGACGAGGTGCTCGGCGCCCTCACCGCGCTGAGCCGCCGCTACCGCCGGGCCCAGGCGTACTACTACGGAGAGCACGGCGGCGGATCCGGCTGGGCGCTGGCCGAGGAGGGACAGTGGTGCGCCGCTTCGACGCCTCCGCCCAGGGCGACCGGCAGATCCCCGAACTGGGCGAGCGGCTCCCCGAGGAGCTCGCGCTGCACACCGAGTGGACACAGGACGAGGAGGACACCGACTGGGAGGACACCACCCCGTACATGGCCCCGGAGCTCGCACTCCGGCTGGGCGCGACGAACCCCTTCGCCCTGGGCCCGGAGACCGCCGTCCGCGGCCGGGGCGTCGTGGCGCTCACCGCGCTCGCTGCCGAGCAGGGCGCACCGGGCACGGGCGCGTACCGCATCTGAACCGGTCGCCCGAATGTTGCGGAGGGATGAAATCCGCTGCCGGTGGTGTTGGTGCCTTCCGGTAGATCAGGACGATCGGAGGGCACCCGCGTGACACCGCAACGGGGATGGGCACGGCGACTGGCCGCATACGCGTGGCGTCATCCGAAGGACGTCGTCCTCGCGCTGGGCTCCTCCTCGGCGGCATGGCCGTCATGGCCCTGGTCCCGCTGATCACCAAGGTGATCATCGACGACGTCATCAGCGACAAGACGAGGTCCATGGCCACCTGGGCCGGACTGTTCCTCGGCGCCGCGGTCGTCGTCTACGTCCTCACCTACATCCGCCGCTACTACGGCGGCCGGCTCGCCCTCGACGTGCAGCACGACCTGCGGACCGAGATGTACGGGACGATCACCCGGCTGGACGGCAGACGCCAGGACGAGCTGTCCACCGGGCAGGTCGTCGGGCGGGCGACCAGCGACCTCCAGCTCATCCAGGGCCTGCTCTTCATGCTGCCGATGACCATCGGCAACCTGCTGCTGTTCCTGATCTCCTCCTGATCATGGCGTGGCTGTCGCTGCCACTCACCGCCGTCGCCCTCGCCGTGGCGCCCGCCCTGTGGTGGATCGCCAAGCGCAGCCGCACCCGGCTGCACCCTCCACCTGGTACGCGCAGGCGCAGGCGGGCGCGGTGGCCGGAGTGGTCGACGGCGCGGTCAGCGGCGTACGCGTGGTGAAGGGCTTCGGGCAGGAGGAGCAGGAGACCGGCAAACTGCGCGAGGTCGGGCGGCGGCTGTACGCGGGCCGGCTGCGCACCATCCGGCTGAACTCCCGCTACACCCCGCGCTCCAGGCCGTGCCCGCGCTCGGCCAGGTGGCGATGCTGGCGCTCGGCGGCTGGCTCGCCGTGGGCGGACACATCACGCTGGGCACGTTCGTCGCCTTCTCCGCCTATCTTGCCCAGCTCGTCGGCCCGGTCCGGATGCTCGCCGTGGTCCTCACCGTCGGCCAGCAGGCCCGCGCCGGCACCGAACGCGTCCTGGAGCTGATCGACACCGAGCCGTCCCTGACCGACGGCACCAAGGAACTGCCCGCCGACGCGCCGGCGACCGTGGAGTTCGACGACGTCTCCTTCGGCTACGACCCCGGCAGGCCGGTCCTGGACGGGCTCTCCTTCGACATCCGGCCGGGGAGACCCTCGCCGTCGTCGGTGCTTCCGGCTCCGGCAAGTCCACCGTCTCCCTGCTGCTGCCCCGCTTCTACGACGTCACGCACGGCGCCGTTCTTGTCGGCGGCCACGATGTGCGCGAGCTGACCACCGAGTCGCTGCGCGCCGCGATCGGACTGGTCCCGGAGGACTCCTTCCTCTTCTCCGACACCGTGCGCGCCAACATCGCCTACGGCCGCCCGGACGCCACCGACGAGCAGATCACCGCCGCCGCGCGCGCCGCCCAGGCGGACCGGTTCATCGACGAACTGCCCGACGGCTACGACACCACCGTCGGCGAGCACGGCCTGACCCTCTCCGGCGGCCAGCGCCAGCGCGTCGCGCTCGCCCGCGCCATCCTCACCGACCCGCGCCTGCTGGTCCTGGACGACGCGACCTCCGCCGTGGACGCCCGCGTCGAGCACGAGATCCACGAGGCGCTGAAGAGCGTCATGCGGGGCCGTACGACCCTGCTGATAGCCCACCGCCGCTCCACCCTGAACCTCGCCGACCGCATCGCCGTCCTCGACGACGGCCGGCTCGCCGACATCGGCACCCACGACGAACTGCAGCGGCGCTCCGCGCTCTACCGCCGGCTGCTCACCGACCCGGACGAGCTGGGAGCCGTCTCCCGGGCCACACCCCGCCCGCCGGACCGCTCCAGGAGGACACCTCGGTCCGCGCGGAACTGGACGCGGAGTTCGACGCCGAACGCGGGGTCACCCCGGCTGTGGACCGGCGACCGCGAGCCCAAGGACACCGCCCTTGCCGACGCCCCGGCCACCCCGGAACTCCTCGCGCAGGTCGAGGCGCTGCCCCGGCGGACGACGTACCCGACATCGACGAGGCCCGCGCGGTCCGCCCGGAGGAGTCGTACGGCCTGCGCCGCCTGCTGCGCGGCTTCCGCTCGCCGCTCCTGATCAGCCTCGGCCTGGTCGCCGTGGACGCCGGCATGGGCCTGCTGCTGCCGGTGCTGATCCGGCACGGCATCGACGAAGGTGTCACCCGGACCGCCCTCGGCGCCGTGTGGGCGGCCGCCCTGCTGGGCCTGCTCGCCGTGATCGTCCAGTGGGCGGCGCAGATCGGCGAGACCCGGATGACCGGACGCACCGGCGAACGCGTCCTCTACTCACTGCGGCTGAAGATCTTCGCCCAGCTCCAGCGGCTCGGCCTCGACTACTACGAGCGCGAGCTGACCGGCCGGATCATGACCCGGATGACGACGGACGTCGACGCGCTGTCGACGTTCCTGCAGACGGGACTGGTCACCGCGTTCGTCTCGGTGGTCACCTTCTTCGGCATCCTGGTCGCCCTGCTGGTCCTCGACATCGGGCTCGCCCTGGTCGTCTTCGCCACCCTGCCCCCGCTGATCGTCGGCACGTACTTCTTCCGCCGGGCCAGCGTGAAGGCGTACGAGCTGGCGCGTGAGCGGGTGTCGGCGGTCAACGCCGATCTCCAGGAGTCGGTGTCCGGGCTGCGGATCGTGCAGGCGTTCCGGCGGGAGCGGGACGGCGGACTCCGGTTCGCCGCACGCAGCGCCGACTACCGCGAGGCGCGCATACGCGGTCAGTGGCTGATCTCGGTGTACTTCCCGTTCGTACAGCTGCTGTCCTCGGGCGCGGCCGCCGCGGTGCTGGTCGTCGGCGGGGGCCGGGTCGACGACGGGACGCTGGCGATCGGCTCACTGGTCGCGTACCTGCTCTACATCGAGCTGTTCTTCGCGCCCGTGCAGCAGCTCTCCCAGGTCTTCGACGGCTACCAGCAGGCGTCCGTCTCGCTGGGCCGCATCCAGGAACTGCTGCGCGAGCCGGCCTCCACGAACCCCGCCGAGAAGCCCCTCGACGTGCCCTCCCTGCGCGGCGAGATCGCCTTCGAGGAAGTGCGTTTCGCGTACGGCGACGGCGAGGAGGCCCTCGACGGCATCGACCTCACCATCCCGGCCGGACAGACCGTCGCGTTCGTCGGCGAGACCGGCGCCGGGAAGTCCACCCTGGTCAAGCTGGTCGCCCGGTTCTACGACCCCACGGCCGGGCGCGTCACCGTCGACGGCACCGACATCAGGGACCTGGACATCACCGCGTACCGGCACCGGCTCGGGGTCGTACCGCAGGAGGCGTACCTCTTCCCCGGCACCGTCCGCGACGCCATCGCCTACGGCCGCCCGGACGCCGGTGACGCCGAGGTGGAGGCGGCGGCCCGCGCGGTCGGCGCGCACGAGATGATCGCCACCCTGGACGGCGGCTACCTCCACGAGGTCGCCGAACGCGGCCGCAACCTGTCCGCGGGCCAGAAGCAGCTGATCGCGCTCGCCCGCGCCGAACTCGTCGACCCGGACGTGCTGCTGCTCGACGAGGCCACGGCCGCCCTCGACCTGGCCACCGAGGCCCAGGTCAACCAGGCGACCGACCGCCTGGCCGGGCGCCGTACGACCCTGGTGGTCGCCCACCGGCTCACGACAGCCGCCCGCGCCGACCGCGTGATCGTGATGGACCACGGCCGGGTGGCGGAGGACGGCACACACGAGGAACTGCTGCGGCGCGGCGGCCGATACGCGGCGCTGTGGCGGACGTTCATAGGGGAGGACGTGCCCACACCCGCGTGACGGCGCAACCAACCGGCCTACGTCATGCGTCCGTACACGCGTACACCAAGGGGTACGGGGAGGACGACCGTGGGCAGTGGAGCGATACGGCGGCGGCTCGCGCTCGGCCTGGCGATGCTGACCGCCTCCGGGCTGCTCGTCGTCGGCACGCCGGCCGACGCGCACGCCGCCGGCCACTGCGCCGGACGCAAGGTGCGCACCCTGCCGTTCTCCACCGGCTCGGTGGTGATCTACAAGCGCGGCGGCTACGTCTGCGCCGTCACCCTCGCCAAGAAGCCCGGCACCAAACGGAAGATGTCGGTGAGCGTGCGGGCGCGCGGCGGCCGCCCGGTCGTCGACGAGGGGAAGTTCAAGCATCGGGCCGGGCCGGTGACCGTGTACGCCGGCCGCCGCTGCGTATGGGTGAAGGGCAGGGTCGCCAAAGGGTCCGTGAGCTCCGGCTGGATCCTGTGCTGAACGGGCCGCCGGCCGAGGGATATCCCTATGTCCCCTGGTGCTGCGGGGAGTTGGTCCAGTAGCTTCCGGCGCACATCTGTCTCACAGGGGAGTGCGCATGCGCAAGGCGCTCAGATGGCTGCTGGCGCTCACGGTGCTCATAGGCACCTTGAGTACGGCCGGAGCGGCCACCGCCGCCGAGCCGGAGGCCACCGGCGGCACTGACATCAAGGAGAGACTGCTCTCCATACCGGGCATGAGCCTGATCGAGGAGAAGCCGTACACCGGGTACCGCTTTTCGTCCTCGGCTACGAACAGCCGGTCGACCACCGCAGGCCCGCCAAGGGCACGTTCGAGCAGCGGATCACCGTGCTGCACAAGGACACCGCGCGGCCCACCGTCTTCTACACCGGCGGCTACAGCGTCTCCACGACGCCCCGCCGCGCCGAGCCGACCCAGATCGTGGACGGCAACCAGATCTCGATGGAGTACCGCTTCTTCACCCCGTCCCGGCCCGAGCCGGCCGACTGGTCGAAGCTGGACATCTGGCAGGCCGCCAGCGACCAGCACCGCGTCTTCACGGCGCTGAAGAAGATCTACTCCGAGAACTGGATCTCCACCGGCGGTTCCAAGGGCGGCATGACCGCCACCTACTACGAGCGTTTCTACCCGCGTGACATGGACGGCGTGGTCGCCTACGTCGCCCCCAACGACGTGGTGAACCAGGAGGATTCGGCCTACGACCGCTTCTTCCGCACGGTCGGCACCAAGGAGTGCCGCGACCGGCTGAACGGGGTGCAGCGCGAGGCGCTGGTGCGCCGGGCACCGCTGGAGAAGAGGTACGAGGCGTACGCCGCCGAGAACGGCTACACCTTCGGCACCATCGGCAGCCTGGACCGCGCCTACGAGGCCGTCGTCCTCGACTACGTGTGGGGCTTCTGGCAGTACAGCACCCTCGCCGACTGCGAGCAGATCCCGGCGGACGCGAAGACCGCCACCGACGACGAGATCTGGACGTCGGTCGACACGATCTCCGGGTTCTCGTTCTACACGGACCAGGGCCTGAGCCCGTACACGCCGTACTACTACCAGGCCGGTACGCAGCTGGGCGCGCCGACCATCCACTTCCCGCACATCGAGAAGAAGTACGTGCGCTACGGCTACCAGCCGCCGCGCGACTTCGTGCCCCGCTCGATCGACATGAGGTTCCAGCCGTCGGCGATGCGGGACGTCGACACCTGGGTCCGCCACAACGCCCGCCACATGCTGTTCGTGTACGGCGAGAACGACCCGTGGGGCGCCGAGCGGTTCCGGGTCGGACACGGGGCCAAGGACGCGTACGTCCTCACCGCGCCCGGCATGAACCACGGCGCGAACGTGGCCGGTCTGGTCGCCGAGGAGAAGGCGTTCGCCACCGCCCGCATCCTCGACTGGGCGGACGTCGCCCCGAGCACGGTGCGGGAGAACCCCGCGAAGGCGAAGCCGCTGGCGGCGTTCGACGCCAGGCTGGACAAGCGGAACGTCGAGCAGGAGCGGACGCTGCGGCCGTAGCGACCGTAGAGGGCCCGTGGACACCGGGCATTCGGACCGGGGTCCACGGCCCTCGTCACGTCCACCTCCGGCTTCCGTACGGCACCCCCGTCGCGGGCCGCGGGGAACACCGGGTGGGGGACGTATCCCGGACCTCGGACATGGTGGGACTAGTAGGTCAGCCCGTGTCCGACCGGGTAGAGGACCCGCGCCGGGTCGTCGGCCCGCTGCACCGGCACCGGCAGGGTGCCGCGCGGGTTCACCTTGCCGGCGATCACCCGTGCGGCCGCCCGCAGTTCGACATCGGTCCAGGAGTACGTCGCCACGTATGCCGCGACCCCGGGCAGCTGAGCCACGTCGTACGGGTTGCGGATCGCGACCGCGACGACCGGTTTCCCGGTGGCCAGCAGCCGTTCGACGAGGGTCTTCTGGCTGCTGGAGGCGGTGACGTTGTACGTCCCCACGACGACCGCGTCCGCGTCGCCGGCCGCCGTCACCGCCTGGGCGACGGCCGCGGCGGACGGTGCGGTGCCGGTGGACAGGGCGGTGGCGGTGAAGCCCAGCCCGGTCAGGGCGTCCGCGAGCACGCCGGTCGGCGGGCCCGTCGTACCGGACGGGGAGGCGGGGTCGGCGCCGACCACCAGCAGCCTCGGCCGGCTGCGCCGGGACAGCGGCAGCAGGCCGCCCTCGTTGACGAGGAGGGTGGTGGTGCGCTCGGTGATCCGGTCGGCGGTCGCCAGGTGCGAGCGGGTGCCGACGGCGCGGTCGACGCCGGAGCGGGAGACGTAGGGGTCCTTGAACAGGCCCAGGCGCGACTTCAGCCGCAGCACCCGCAGGATCGACGCGTCGAGCCGCTCCTCGGTCAGCTCGCCGTCGCGTACGGCGTTCAGGACCGCGTTCCAGGCGATGTCCAGGGAGGGCGGGTTGAGCAGCTGGTCCACGCCCGCCTTCAGCGCCAGCACCGGCACCCGGTCGTCGCCGTACTTCGTGCGTACGCCCTCCATGCCGAGGGAATCGGTCACGACGACGCCGTCGTAGCCCAGTTCCTCGCGCAGGATGCCGGTGAGGATCGGGCGGGAGAGGGTGGCGGGGTCCTCCGCGGGGTCGAGGGCCGGGACGACGATGTGCGCGGTCATGATGGAGTCGATACCGGCGTCGACCGCCGCCCGGAACGGCGGCGCGTCCAGCTCGCCCCACTGCTCGCGGGTGTGGTGGATGTAGGGCAGTTCGGCGTGGCTGTCGGTGTGGGTGTCGCCGTGTCCCGGGAAGTGCTTGGCGGTCGAGGCGACACCGGACGACTGGTAGCCGTCGACCTCGGCCGTGACGAGCCGTGCGACGGACCGGGGTCGCTGCCGAAGGAGCGGACGCCGATGACGGGGTTGGCCGGGTTGACGTTGACGTCGGCCACCGGGGAGTAGTTCTGGCGGATGCCCAGCGCGCGCAGCTCCCGGCCCGCGACCCGGCCGAGCGTACGGGCGTCCGCGCGGGAACCGCCCGCGCCGACGGCCATCGCACCGGGGAACAGGGTGGCGGGCTCGCCCACGCGGGCCACGATGCCGTGCTCCTGGTCGGTGGAGATCAGCACGGGCAGCCCGCGCGGGAGGCCCAGGGACGCCTTCTGGATGCCGTTCGACAGGTCCGCGATCTGGTGCGGGGCGCGGGTGTTGTGCGCCCACGCGAAGTAGATGATCCCGCCGACGCGGTACTTCGCCAGCAGTTCGGCGGCCGTGCGGACGCCGATCTCCTCGAGGTTGGCGTCGATGTCGGCCTGGTCGGGTTCGGTCGCGGAGTGGCCGTAGACCCGCATCACGAACAGCTGGCCGACCTTCTCCTCCAGCGTCATTCGGGAGATGAGGGCGCGCAGTCTTCTGTCGTCGTGCGCGGACGGGCCGGTGGCCGCGTGGACGGTCCCGGCGGACGCGAGGGCCGTGGTGACGCCCGCCGTCGCGGCGAGGACGGCGCGTCTGGACGGACGTGCGGTGCTTCCCGTGCTGCTGTCGGGCACGTGCGCTCCTTTGGAAGGTGATCCGCGGGGGACCGGGGATCGGGGAACCGCGGATCGGGGGTCCGGGGTCGCTGAAGGAAACTGCCGGGAACTCACCAATATCCGGGAAGTTTCTGCCAGTCAAGACGGTGCGCGGCAACGGGTGAGGAGCCGTCACCGGGGCAGGGGAGCAGGCGTGCGGCTCAGCGGGGCGTGTGCGCCGACACCTCGGGCCAGTGCTCCCGCAGCGTGCGGACGGTCTCCGCGATCGCCGGACGGCGGGCCGCCCCGGTACGCCACAGCGCGTACAGGCGTCGTACGGGCATGGGGTCGAGCGGCACCTCCACCACACCCTCCGGCAGCGGGCCGCGCCCCAGCCGGGGGATCAGCGCGATCCCGAGCCCGGCCGCGACCAGGGCGACCAGGGTCGGATTCTCATCGGCCTGGTGGACGATCTCCGGCTCGTGCCCGGCGGCACGCAGGGTGCGCACCAGCCACTCGTGGCAGACCCGCCCCGGCGGCTGGCAGATCCACCGCTCCCCGCCCAGCTCACCCCGCCGTACGGCCGTACGCCCCGCGAAGGCGTGGCCCTCGGGCACCAGCAGATCGCACAGGTCGTCACCGATGGCCGCCTGCCCGACGCCGGCCGGGGCGGGCAGGGGCGCGATGTCCCAGTCGTGGGCGATGACGAGATCGACGGCGCCCTTGGCGACGAGGTCCACGGAGAGATGCGGGTCGATCTCGGTCAGCCGGGTGTCGAGCGCGGGGTGCCGGCGGGCCAGGTCGGCGAGTACGGGCGGCATCAGCCCGCGCGCCGCCGACGCGAACGCCGCGACGGTCAGCCGCCCGGCCGGCACCCCGCGCCGCTCCTCCAGCGCGGTCTCCGCCCGCTCCACGATGGCCATCAACTCACGTGCAACCTGGACCAGTTGGTGGGCCTCGTCGGTCAGGCGCACGCCCCGGCCCCGGCGCTCGAGAAGCACCGTCCGTGTCTCCCGCTCCAGCTTGGCGATCTGCTGGGAGACGGCGGAGGAGGTGTAGCCGAGGGCCGCGGCGGCGGCGCCGACGGTGCCGTGGACGGAGACGGCGTGCAGGGCGCGCAGCCGCTGGAGGTCGAGCATGACGGCTCCCCGGTATGGATCAGCGGTACGTCGGTGATCAGCGGCGCTTCATCGATTAGCGATGCTTCATCCAACCATGCAGCAATCTTCGCTGGTGCTGAACTGTGGTGGGCGGTGATCCTCGACGTATGCGACCTTCCCACCTGCTGCTCGCCGTCCTGGTCACCGCCGTGTGGGGAGTGAACTTCACTGTCATCGAGGTCGGGCTCGACCACTTTCCGCCGCTGCTGTTCTCCGCCCTGCGCTTCCTGGTGGCGGCGCTGCCGGCGGTGTTCTTCGTGGGGCGGCCCAAGGTGGCGTGGAAGTGGATCGTGGGGGTGGGACTGGCGCTGGGGGTGGCCAAGTTCGGGCTGCTGTTCGTCGGCATGGACGCGGGCATGCCGGGCGGGCTGTCGTCCCTGGTGCTGCAGATCCAGGCGGTGTTCACGGCCCTGTTCGCCTACGCGCTCCTCGGTGAACGTCCCTCGCGAGTAAGGCTGGTGGGCATGGCTGTCGCGCTGGCGGGGATCGGCGTGGCGGCCGTGGACGAGGGCACGTCGGGCCCGCTGCTCGGCTTCGCCCTGGTCATCGCGGCGGCGGCCTGCTGGGGTGTCTCCAACATCCTCACCCGCAGGGCGGCACCGCCGGACGCCCTGAACTTCATGATCTGGGTGAGCACGGTGCCGGTGCTGCCGCTGCTGGGCCTTTCCCTGCTGCTGGAGGGCCCGTCGCGGGACCTGGACGCGCTGCGCGGCCTGGACTGGGCGGGCGCGGGCACCGTGCTCTTCGTCGCCTGGGGCGCCACGGTGTTCGGCTTCGGCGCCTGGGGGTGGCTGCTGCGCCGCCACCCCGCGTCGACGGTCGCGCCGTTCTCCCTGCTCGTCCCGGTCTTCGGGATGTCGTCGGCCGCGCTGTTCCTGGGCGAGTCGGTCACCCCGCTGCGGTGGTGCGCGGCGGCACTGCTGGTGGGCGGGGTGGGACTGGCGTCGCTGACGCCGAAACCCGTGCGACGGGCGCCGGTGCGTCCGGAAGACTCCCCGATCGGCGGATGAAGCGGACATGCTCTTCGGCCACGCCTTCGAGCGACGGGACATGTCCCGAGCGCTCGAACCCACCGGCGCCCACACCGAGGGAGTCCCACGCAACAGGGCCCCGGGGCAAGACGAACCGCCCGAGCGACCGCAGCGCCGACCGCCACTCACCCTCTCAGGGGCGCGGGGAACGGCGCGAACGCCCCCACCCACCCGCACCCGCCTCACAACCCCAAGGCCCCGGGGCAATGCGAACCGCCCGAGGGACCATAGCGCCGACCGCCACTCACCCCGTCAGGGGCGCGGGGAACTGCGCGAACGCCCCCACCCGCCCGCGCAGCCTCACGCGGACTCGGTCAGCAACCGCGTCATGTGCTCGCGCCCCGGCCCGAGAAGCCCCGCCAGCGGCGCCGCCGCGTCGTACCACCGCTTCTCGTACTCCCAGCACAGCCAGCCGTCCCACCCGTGCCGGGCGAGCACCTCCACACAGTCCGCCAACGGCAGCACCCCCGCCCCGAGCGGCAGCGGCGTCGTGTCGTCGGCGGAGGCGATGTCCTTGACCTGGACGTACCCCAGGTGCGGGAGAGAGCGGCGTAGCTCTCCACGGGCTGTTCGCCGCCGAGCCAGGTGTGCATCACGTCCCACAGCGCACCCACCTGACGGTGGCCGACCAGGCCGAGGATCCGCATCGCGTCGGCGCCGGTGGGGTGCGAGTCGTGGGTCTCCAGGAGGATGCGTACGTCCACGTCGGCGGCGTACTCGGCGGCCGTGCCCAGCCGGCGGGCGGCGACCGCGTCCGCCTCCTCGGGACTCTGCTCGGTGCCGCCGCCGGGGAAGACCCGGACGTAGGGGGCGCCGAGGTCACGGGCGAGGTCGAGGAGGGCGCGGATCTCGGTGAGTACGGGTTCGTCCGCACCCGGCGCGGCGACCCGGGCGTATCCGGCGAGGCCCAGGATCTCGACGCCGGCCTCCTTGAACCGGGCGGCGGCGTCGGCACGTTCGGCGGGGCCGAGCCCCGGGTGGACGGGTTCCTCGGGGTGGGCGCGCAGTTCGACGCCGTGGTAGCCGTGCGCGGTCGCGAGGGCCGGCACGTCCGTGAGGGGCAGGCCGGGGACACCGAGGGTCGAGAACGCCAGCTTCATGAAATCGGACCCTACCCGCGACCGGCCGGGCCACTCCTCTCCCGCACGCCGGTGTCGGCGTCGCGGGGCGTCCGCCCCCGTCAGATCAATCCCGCGGCCCCGCCGTGGACCCCCGCACCATCAGCTCCCCCGAACCCCCGCCACACCCCCGGCGGCTCCTCCTCCCGCCCCATCGCGATCCGCCCCGCCCGAGCCCCCGCCTCCGCCAACGGCAACCGCACCGTCGTCAGCGCGGGCACCGAGTCGATGCTGAACGGCAGATCGTCGAACCCGGCGACGGACACGTCGTCGGGAATCCGCAGCCCCGACTCCCGCAGCGCCGCGCACGCGCCCAGCGCGACGGAGTCGTTCGCCGCGACGACCGCCGTCAACGACGGGTCCCGCCGCAGGAGTTCGAGCGTCGCCTCGTACCCCGACCGCCGGTCGTACCGCCCGTGCACGGTCCACCGCGGGTCCTCCGAGATCCCGTGCGCCGCCAGCGCGTCCCGGTGCCCCTCCAACCGGTGCCGCGTCGTCGTCCGCTCCAGCGGCCCGGCGATGTATCCCAGCCGCCGGTGCCCCAGCCCGATCAGATGCTCGGTGAGTTCCTGCCCGCCGCCCCGGTTGTCGAAGGTCAGCGCGATCGCCCCGGTCTCCGGCGCCTGCGGCCGCCCGCACAGCACCACCCGCGTCCCGGCGGCCACCAGCTTCCGCAGCTTCGCGTCCATGGCCGCCTTGTGCGGCGCGTCCTCGATCGCGCCACCCGTCAGCACCACCGCCGCCGCCCGCTGCCGCTGAAGCAGCGTGAGATACGTCAGTTCCCGCTCGGGCGAGCCCCCGTGTTGCACACGACCGCGAGTCTCTCCCCGCCCGCGCGCCCGCCGGGACCGCCGATCTCCGCCTGGATCGCGCTCGCCATGATCCCGAAGAACGGGTCGGCGATGTCGTTCACCAGGATCCCCACCAGGTCGGAGGTGGCGGCGGCGAGCGCGCTCGCGGGACCGTTGAGGACGTAGTCCAGATCGTCCACGGCCTTCAGCACCCGCTCGCGGGTGGACGCGGCCACGGGATAGTTCCCGTTGAGCACGCGCGACACCGTCGCGGGGAGACCTGCGCGCGAGCCGCCACGTCCGCCAGGGTCACCGTCATGTCTCGTCCTCCGCCTCGCGCGTCACGCAGTACGCCGTCGTACACATCCACGCCCACACCCGTGGTTCCGACCAGACCCTATGGCCATCCGCGCGGTTGTTCGCCCCTCGAACAACTCGCCTCCGCCGTGGTCTTGTCCGCACCGACGTTCAGAGGCTAGCTTCTACGTGTATAGAAAGCGCTTGCTGTCACGCTCACCAGTCGGGCGTATGCGGCGCGCGAACCGCGTACGAAGGGAATGTCGTGACACGCAAGACGGTGCGTATCGCCATGAACGGTGTGACCGGGCGCATGGGCTACCGCCAGCACCTCGTCCGCTCCATCCTGGCCCTGCGCGAACAGGGCGGCCTCGATCTCGGTGACGGCACCGTGCTGTGGCCGGAGCCGGTCCTGGTCGGCCGCCGCGAGCACGCGCTGAAGACGCTGGCCGAACGGCACGGGATCGAGCACTTCTCCACGGACCTGGACGCCGTACTCGCCGACGACAGCGTCGACATCTACTTCGACGCGCAGGTGACCTCGGCCCGCGGGGAGGCGCTCCGGAAGGCGATCGCGGCCGGCAAGCACCTCTACACCGAGAAGCCGACCGCCACCGGCCTCGACGGCGCCCTGGAACTCGCCCGGCTGGCGAACGCGGCCGGCATCAGGCATGGCGTCGTCCAGGACAAGCTGTTCCTGCCCGGCCTGCTCAAGCTGAAGCGGCTGATCGACGGCGGCTTCTTCGGCCGGATCCTGTCGGTGCGCGGCGAGTTCGGCTACTGGGTCTTCGAGGGCGACTGGCAGGACGCGCAGCGCCCGTCGTGGAACTACCGCTCCGAGGACGGCGGCGGCATCGTCGTCGACATGTTCCCGCACTGGGAGTACGTGCTGCACGAGCTGTTCGGCCGGGTGAAGTCCGTCCAGGCCCTCACCGCCACCCACATCCCGCAGCGCTGGGACGAGAACGGCAAGCCGTACGACGCCACCGCCGACGACGCCGCCTACGGCATTTTCGAACTCGAAGGCGGCGCCATCGCCCAGATCAACTCCTCCTGGGCGGTCCGCGTCAACCGCGACGAACTGGTCGAGTTCCAGGTCGACGGCACCGAGGGCTCCGCCGTCGCGGGCCTGCGCGACTGCCGTGTCCAGCACCGCTCCGCCACCCCGAAGCCGGTCTGGAACCCGGACATCCCCGCCACCGAGGTCTTCCGCGACCAGTGGCAGGAGGTCCCGGACAACGGCGAGTTCGACAACGGCTTCAAGGCACAGTGGGAGCTGTTCCTCAAGCACGTCTACGCCGACGCCCCTACCACTGGGACCTGTCGGCCGGCGCCCGCGGCGTCCAGCTCGCCGAACTGGGCCTGAGGTCCTCGGCGGAGGGCAGCCGCCTCGACGTCCCGGAGATCGCGCTGTGACCCTCCACCTCCCCGGCGCGAACGGCACCCTGCGCGCCTACGAGCCCCGCACCGACCCCTCACCACCACCCCCGGCGCCGCCTTCACCTCCCGTACGGTCTTCTCGGCGGCGCACGTCGTCGCCGACCCGTACGCGGACGTGTCCCCCGGCTCACCGGCCGCCGTCGACTGGGACGCCACCCTCGCCTTCCGCCGCCACCTGTGGTCGCACGGCCTGGGCGTCGCCGAGGCCATGGACACCGCCCAGCGCGGCATGGGCCTGGACTGGGCGGGCGCGGCCGAACTGATCCGCCGCTCCGCCGCCGAGGCGAGGGCGTCCGGCGGCCGTATCGCCTGCGGCGTGGGAACGGACCAGCTCACCGCCCCCGCGACCCTCGCCGAGGTCCGGCAGGCGTACGAGGAACAGCTCGCGCTCGTCGAGGAGTCGGGCGCGCAGGCCATCCTGATGGCGTCCCGCGCCCTGGCCGCGACGGCGCGGGGCCCGGAGGACTACCTGGAGGTCTACGGCCACCTCCTGCGCCAGGCCGCCGAGCCGGTCGTACTCCACTGGCTGGGGCCGATGTTCGACCCGGCGCTCGACGGCTACTGGGGCTCGTCCGGCCTCGACGCGGCCACCGACACCTTCCTCGAGGTCATCGCCGCCCACCCCGACAAGGTCGACGGCATCAAGGTCTCCTCCTCGACGCCCAGCGCGAGATCGACCTGCGCCGGCGCCTCCCGCAGGGCGTGCGCTGCTACACCGGCGACGACTTCCACTACCCCGAGCTGATCGCGGGTGACGACCAGGGCTTCAGCCACGCCCTGCTCGGCATCTTCGACCCCTCGGCCCGCTCGCCGCGGAAGCGGTCCGCGTCCTCGACACCGGGAACACGGAGGGCTTCCGCGCCCTCCTCGACCCCACCGTCGAACTCTCCCGGCACCTCTTCCAGGCCCCCACCCGCTTCTACAAGACCGGCGTGGTCTTCCTGGCCTGGCTCGCCGGCCACCAGAGCCACTTCACGATGGTCGGCGGCCTGCAGTCGGCGCGCTCGCTGCCGCACTTCGCCCGCGCCTACGAACTCGCCGACGGCCTCGGCCTGTTCCCCGACCCCAAGCTCGCCGAGGACCGCATGAGGACCCTGCTCGACCTGTACGGAGTGACCCGATGACCGCGGACCTCGCCCGCTTCAGCATCAACCAGATGACGGTCAGGCAACTCTCCCTGCCCGAACTCGTCGACACATGCCGTGATTTGGGCGTACCGGGCGTGGGCCTGTGGCGCGAACCGGTCCAGGCGTACGGCGTCGAGGCGGCCGCGAAACTGGTCCGCGAAGCGGGCCTGACGGTGACGACCCTGTGCCGGGGCGGCTTCCTCACCGCGACCGCCCCCACGAGCGGGCGGCAGCCCTCGCCGACAACCGCCGCGCCGTCGACGAGGCGGCGGCACTCGGCACGGACACCCTGGTCCTGGTCTCGGGCGGCCTCCCGCCCGGCTCCAGGGACCTGCGCGCCGCCCGCGAGCGCATCGCCGACGCCCTGGCCGAACTCGCCCCCTACGCCGGGGAACACGGGGTGAGACTGGCCATCGAGCCGCTGCACCCCATGTTCGCCTCCGACCGCTGTGTGGTCTCGACACTCGCCCAGGCCCTCGACATCGCGGAACGCTTCCCCGCCCACCAGGTCGGCGTCACCGTCGACACGTACCACATCTGGTGGGACGACCAGGCCCCGCCCAGATCGCCCGCGCCGGCGCCTCCGGCCGCATCCACACCTTCCAACTCGCGGACTGGATCACCCCGTTGCCCGAGGGCGTCCTCAACGGCCGTGGCCAGATCGGCGACGGCACGATCGACATGCGCGCATGGAGGACCTACGTGGAGGAGGCCGGCTACACGGGCCCGATCGAGGTGGAACTCTTCAACGACACCCTCTGGACCCGCGACGGCCGCGAACTCCTCGCTGAGACGGCGGCCCGCTTCGTGGAACACGCGGGCTAGAAGCAGCGCGCGGGCGGACCCGGCTCCCGCCCGCGCGAAGCCGCAACAGCGACGGCGAGTACGACCGGCTCGGCTGGACCCGGCTCCCGCCCGCGCGAAGCCGCACCGTCCCCATGAACCCTCAGCGGGGGCGTGGACACGTACCCGGGACCCGACCGGGGCGCCCGACCTTCCCGTACCCGCACATCGGCGCCACGGTCCCGCAGCCACTCCTCCAGCTCCGCCCCGCCGATCTCGTGCCGGCCCTCCCGGCCGATCACCTGAACAGGGCCGAAGACGGTGCCCGACATTCCCGTGAAGTCGGTGCTCTCATCCACGGTCACTTTGAACGAGTTCTCCTGGACGACAGCGCCGGACAGATCCGATCCGCGGAAGTCGACGTCGATCAGTGAGGCACCCATGAGACGGGTCCGCCGAAGCGAGGCGGCCGAGGCGTCGACCCCGTACAGCGACGCTTTGACCAGGTCGGCGCCGTCGAGAACCGCCCCCGGAACACCGCCTCGTCGAAACTGACACGCACCAGCGACGCCCGGGTCAGGTCGGCTCCGGAGAAGTCGGCGCCCTCGGCATCGGACCGGTAGAGATCCACGCCGACGAGACGGGCCCCGGCCAGTCGGGCATCGGTGAACCAGGACTCGTGGAAGACACCGCCGGAGAGATCCGCCCCGCCCAGATCGAGACCGATCAGGTCGATCCCGCCTTCGCCGCCTCCCCGGACCCACTCCCGAAGACGCGTCGCCGCCCGCCCGGCCGGGAGCCCCGAGGCAGCCGCCACGTCCTTGCCGCTCACCTGTCTCACGCGGCGAACTCTCCCAGCCGCACGGGCCGGAGGAAATGCCGGGGCGGGCACAGTGAACGGGCGCCGGAAAAAATTCAGGGAGACCGTGCAACCCTCCCCGACCTCGCGGGTCGTACGTGGTGTCAGAACCTTTGGGTGGGGACCCGGGGGGATATGAGGGGTTCTGACGGGGAGGGACCGAGGGGGTCCGGTCGACGGACCGGGCCCCCTCGAAAACGCTGGAGGAACACCCCCGCAGCGCAGCAGCACATTCGCGTACGACCGTGCCTCACCCGTGCGGACGACGAGCCACGAGCCCGCGCTCAGCGCAGCGCCGCGACCTCCGCCGCCGTGGGGAACGACACCTGCGCGCCCTCCCGGGTGACCGTCACCGCGCCCACCCGGGCCGCGTACGCCGCAGCCTGTGCGAGCGGCTCGCCCGCGCCGAGCCGCCAGGCCAGCGCGGCGGTGAACGCGTCACCCGCACCCGTGGTGTCCACGGCACGCACCCGCACGGACGGCACCCGGGCGACCCCGTCGGCGGACGCCACCAGCGCCCCCTCGCCGCCCAGCGTCACCACCACCGACCGCGGCCCCCGCGCCAGTAGCAGCTCCGCCCACTCCTCGGGGCCGTCCCCGGCGGCGGTGCCGCCGAGGATCACCTTCGCCTCGTGCTCGTTGACGATCAGCGGATCGCAGGCCGCCAGCACCTCCGCCGGCAGCGGCAGCGGCGGCGACGGGTTCAGCACGAACCGGCTGCCCGGCGCCAGACTCCGCACCACCTCCACCACCGTCTCCAGCGGGATCTCCAGCTGCGCCGACACCACCCGGGAGGCGTGGACCAGGCCCCGGCCGCCCGCACGTCCGCCGGAGTCAGCCGGCCGTTGGCACCCGGCGACACCACGATGCTGTTGTCCCCCGACGGGTCCACCTGGATCAGCGCGACACCGGTCGGCGCCCCGCCCACCAGCACACCCTTCGTGTCCACCCCGGCCGCCCGCTGCGCGTCCAGCAGCAGCCGGCCGTGCCCGTCGTCGCCGACCCGTGCCAGCAGCGCCGTACGGGCACCGAGGCGGGCGGCGGCCGCGGCCTGGTTGGCGCCCTTGCCGCCTGGGTGGACGGCCAGGTCGGAGCCGAGGACCGTCTCGCCGGCGCCCGGCCGGCGCTCGACACCGATCACAAGGTCGGCGTTGGCCGAGCCCACCACCAGCAGGTCGTAGTCGTACATGAAGTGGCTCCCCACTTGGTCCTGCGGGGCGGGTGGCCGTTGTGACCACCCGCCCCGGTCCCTGTCCGCCGATGTCAGCCGCCGAAGCCGGCCACGTTCTCCTTCGTGACCACCTTCACCGGCACCTTCACCATCGCGCAGGCCTTCTTGCCCTCGACCGCGCGCAGCGCGTTGTCCACCGCGATCCGGCCGAGCTCCTTCGGCCGCTGCGCGACGGACGTGTACAGGGTGCCCGCCGCGTTCGTGTTGAGCCCGTCAGGCGTGCCGGGCGACGGACGTGTGCAGGGTGCCCGCCGCGTTCGTGTTGAGCCCGTCAGGCGTGCCGTCGAAGCCGACGACCTGGACCGACTTTCCGGCCTTCCGACTTTCCGACTTTCCGGCCTTCCGGCCTTCCGGCCTTCCGGCCTTCCGGCCTTCCGGCCTTCCGACTTTCCGACTTTCCGGCTTTCCGGCTTTCCGGCCTTCCGGCCGAGCGTCTTGTCCGCGTCGAGCGCCATCTCGTCGTTCTCGGCGAAACCCTGGGTGCGGCGACGGAACCCCCGACCGGTGTGGGCCGCGAACCGGGCGGGGGTTCCGGAGTGCGTTCACCGTGTCGGAGGCGTCGGCTGTCACGCCGACGGCGGAGACGGACTGTCGGTCAGGTCGGCGGCGAACTGGGCCGGGTCGATCTCGGACAGTCGGCCGTCCGGCGAGGGTGGCGGCCGGCCCGGTACAGGTCGAACGCTCTGAATTGCTCGTCCACCGTTGTCGCTGGTACCGGGATGGCTGTGGATTGAATGCCCGGGACCGCTCGTTTGCCGGTGTCGCATGGACCGGGATGTCTGTGTGCCGAATGCCCGGGACCGCTGGTTTGCCGGTGTCGCGTGGACCGGGATGTCTGTGTGCCGAATGGCCGGGACTGCTGGTTTGCCGGTGTCGCGTGGACCGGGATGTCTGTGTGTCGAATGGCCGGGACCGCTCGGTTGGCACCGCCGCGCGTACCGGGATCCCTGCGGGAGGGGTCATGCGGGCGGGTGGGTGGTGGCTCTGCGCGGGTTGCCGGTCGGGTAAAGCCGTAGTAGGCGTGCTCGGGCTTGGCCACGCGGAGCGAGAACGAGGCGGAGGCGTACCCGTGCGCGCGTCCGTGTGCACGAACCGGGGCGTGCTCCGGGTGATCCCGCCAGGCGGCGACCTATTCCTCGCTCTTCCCGTGCGACACCGTGATCCCCGGGCCGTCCGCACCGTCGGCGGAGTCGACGCCGCGGAACCCCGGCTGCCCGGCGGCCGGTTCCAGCAGCCGTCCGGCCGTCTCCCCGTAGCCGTTGTCATGGGCGGTCCGTACGGAGGTGAACACCACGGCGCAGTGGGTCCGGGCGGGCAGCGACCGGCGCGGGATCGGCCAGGGAGATCCTTCCGGCGGGCGACAGTGCCAGTCCCGCCTCGGGGGTCTCGCACACCCATCTGAACGCGCAGCCTCACAGGCCCGGTTGTCGGCCCACACTTCCGGAGGGCGTACCTGCGGGGAGCACACATCGTCCCGAAGTTGTGAGCACTTCGGCCCCTTCTGTCCTGAAATCGCTCATTTGAGCGCGCAGGTGACACATTCCCGCCGACTGCTCACGGTTTTCCGGCAAGGCAGTCGTCTCCGGCCCGCGGCGCCGGGGCCACGTGGAATCCCCGCACCACCCGAGGGGGCACGCTTCGGAGCTCGGGTCGCCTTCGAGTTCCGTGCCGGGACGCGGCGGGTCCACGCGCCGCAGGAGCACGGCGACCTACGGGGCCACCGGCTCGCGGCCGGAGCCCACGAGCCGGTGGCCCGGCCGGTCACGCTTGGCCGACGCCGTCCAGTTCGGCCACGTCCTCGTCGGAGAGGAGAGTCCGGCGCCCGTGATGTTCTCGTGCAGGTGGGCGGTGGACGAAGTGCCGGGGATGAGCAGGACGTTCGGCGAACGTCGCAGCAGCCAGGCCAGCGCGACCGACATCGGCGTCGCCTCCAGCCGGCTCGCGACCTTCGAAAGGGCCTCGGACTGGAGCGGCGTGAAGCCGCCCAGCGGGAAGAACGGCACGTAGGCGATGCCATCGGCGGCGAGGTGGTCGATGAGGTCGTCGTCGTGGCGGTGGGCGAGGTTGTACATGTTCTGCACACACGATCGGGGCGATGCCGCGCGCCTCGGCGACCTGCTCCGCGGTGACGTTGCTGACGCCGAGGTGCCGGATCAGACCCTCCTGCTGGAGGGCGGCCAGTGTCTCGAACGCCTCGGCGATCGAGTCCGGCCGGGGGCCCTGGGCGTCACCCATGCGCATGTTGACCAGGTCGAGGGCCTCGACACCGAGGAGTCGAGGTTCTCCTGGACCTGCTGGCGCAGGTCCTCGGGGCGCCGGGCCGTGGGCCAGCCGCCCTGTGCGTCGCGCGTCGCGCCCACCTTGGTGGCGATGAACAGCGACTCCGGGTAGGGGTGCAGCGCTTCGCGGATCAACTGGTTCGTGATGCGCGGCCCATAGGCGTCACTGGTGTCGATGTGGGTGATCCCGAGGCCGACCGCCTCGCGCAGGACGGCCAGGGCGCCGTCGTGGTCGGCGGGCGGTCCCATGACCCACGGGCCGGCCAACTGCATCGCGCCGTAGCCGAACCGGGTGACGGTCGCGTCACCCAGCCTCCAGGTCCCGCCGGGAAGAGAGGTGTGAAGGCGGTCTCCATCGCAGTGCCTTTCGCTTTTGGCCGGGGGTGGTGTCTCCGTCCCCCTTGCATCAGCATGGGAGACCTGCTTCCTCTCGGGAAGTAGGCACTCTGAAGTGCGTAACTACCCCAGAGGTTGGCAGTGAGACCAGTGACGACGACGAAGGCCGAGAAAAGGGCGCAGGCCAAGGCGGAGTACGACGCGTTCCTGGCGGTGTGCCCCAGCCGTCAGCTCCTCGACCGGATCTCGGACAAGTGGGTCGTGCTGATCCTGTGCGCACTGGGGGCGACGCGTCCGGACGACCGGGCGGGTCGCACGCCCCGGAGGCGATGCGCTTCTCCGAACTCGACCGGCTGCTGGCGGGCGTCAGCCAGAAGATGCTGACCCAGACCCTGCGCGCCCTCGAACGCGACGGCCTGCTCACCCGCACCGTGACACCCACGGTCCCCGTCACCGTCACCTACGAGCTGACCGACCTCGGCCTCTCGCTCCACCACGTGACCCGCGGGCTCAGGCAGTGGGCGCAGACCCACATGGACCAGGTCCTCACCAGCCGCGAGAAGCACGACACAGGAGCCTCCTAGCGGAGACGGAGTTCTCCGTCTCGGCCGAGGGCTGCGATGTGCCGGACCGAAGGGGCACGCGGTGGGGGATCGAGCCGCTGCCCCCGGACCGGACACGCGACCGGTCCCACGGCCGGAACGTCGGCCGGAAGGTCGGCCGGAACGTCGGGCGGCTGATCCGAACGGGACCGCTCAGGCGGTCCCGAGAAGGGCGGCCAGTTCGCACCACACGTACTTGCCCCGGCTGCCCTCCCGGGTCAGCGGCTGCCACCCCACACGTCGGCGCAGGCCCGCACCAACGCGAGGCCTCGTCCCGACTCCTACTCCTCCCCGTCCGAACGACGCCGGCGGCTCCGGCGGTTCGGGCGGTTCGGGGTCGGCGTCCCACGCCCCGATCCGCAGCGTCCCCGGCGGCGACCAGCGCACGCGCAGGGCGGCGGGGCCCTTGGTGTGCCGCACGGCTCCATAGAGTGCTCGTTGCGTCACCGACGGTATGGGTTACATGTAATCCAGGGCAAGCGGATCGCGTAATCTGCCCCGAATGAGTCGTCTCGAAAGGTGTGTTGAACCAAGGAGCGATCAATGGTCCTCAGGCGTGAACCGACCGCACGCCACGTACGCCTCGGAGCCGAGCTGCGCAGGCTGCGCGAGGCGGCAGGACTCACCACCGTCGAGGCGGCGGCGCTGCTCGGAGGCCGTGGCGCTCGACCCCCAGCGGTCGCGTGACTTCATCAACCGGCTGGCGAAGGAGCTGTGAGGAGCATGGCCAACTGGCGCAAGTCGTCCTACTCGGGCCCCGACGACGGCAATGAGTGCGTGGAGATGGCGAACTCGCCCACCCACGTCGCCGTCCGTGACTCCAAAGCCCCCACCCGAGCCACCCTCACCTTCCGCACCACCGCCTACGCCCCTTCCTCGCAGCCCTGAAGGAGTCGGCCAGGGAGCTGTGACGCGTACGCGGAGCCGTTGCCGGCGCGGGGTTCAGGTGCCCGTGGGCAGCGTCCGCGTCCGTTCCCCATGTCCGGCGAGGTAGAGCCTCAGGCGTGTCAGGTCCTCGGCCTCGACGAACACCTGTCGCCCCCAGTGCGCGGTGAGGCGGTGTGCGACATCGACGAGCCGGCGGCGGTCCTCCGGCGTGTACGCCGGGAAACGGGCGGAGCCGTGGTCGGCGATCTCGTTTCCGAGCTCACTGAAGAGCACAGCCCTGAAGCGCTGCTCCTCCTCGTCGGTCAGCGGTGCGGCGGCGGCCTCGGTGGGCCGCAGCCGGACGTTGTAGAGGTCTCGCGTCACGCGTGGCTCCGCCATCTGCTCGAGTCGGTCCGCGAGAGCCTACCGACTCCGGCGCCTCTCGGACAGGGCCCGGCTGTCACACCCCACCGGTACCGTCGGATCATGTCCAACCAGTCCGCAGCCCCCGGTGAACGCCGGCTCGCCACGCTCGAAGGCGTTCTGGAGCGGGTCACGTACGCCAACGAGGAGAACGGGTACACCGTCGCCCGGGTGGATACCGGCAGAGGCGGCGGTGATCTGCTCACCGTCGTCGGGGCGCTGCTCGGCGCCCAGGTGGGCGAGTCGCTGCGGATGGAGGGGCGTTGGGGGTCGCATCCGCAGTACGGGAAGCAGTTCCACGTCGAGAACTACACGACCGTGCTGCCCGCCACCGTCCAGGGCATCCGGCGTTATCTCGGATCCGGGCTGGTCAAGGGCATCGGCCCGGTGTTCGCCGACCGGATCACCCAGCACTTCGGCATCGACACCCTCACCGTCATCGAGGAGGAGCCCAAGCGCCTCATCGAGGTTCCCGGGCTCGGGCCCAAGCGGACCAGGAAGATCGCCGACGCCTGGGAGGAGCAGAAGGCGATCAAGGAGGTCATGCTCTTCCTCCAGACCGTCGAGGTGTCGACGTCCATCGCCGTACGCATCTACAAGAAGTACGGCGACGCCTCGATCTCCGTCGTGCGGAACCAGCCGTACCGGCTCGCCGCCGACGTCTGGGGCATCGGCTTCCTCACCGCCGACAAGATCGCCCAGTCCGTCGGAATCCCGCACGACAGTCCGGAGCGGGTGAAGGCCGGGCTGCAGTACGCCCTCTCCCAGGCCACCGACCAGGGGCACTGCTACCTCCCGGAAGAGAGACTGATCGCCGACGCCGTCAAGCTGCTCCAGGTGGACACCGGCCTGGTCATCGAGTGCCTCGCCGAGCTCGCCGCCGAGCCGGAGGAGGGCGAGGACCCCGGCGTCGTACGGGAGAAGGTGCCCGCGTCCGACGGGGGCGATCCCGTCACCGCCGTCTACCTCGTGCCCTTCCACCGCGCCGAGGCCGCCCTGTCCGCCCAGTTGCGGCGGCTCCTGCGCGCGGACGAGGACCGGATGCCGGGCTTCCGGGACGTGGACTGGGACAAGGCGCTCGGCTGGCTCAAGGGGCGTACGGGCACGGAGCTCGCCCCGAGCAGGAGGCCGCGGTCAGACTGGCGCTGACCGAGAAGGTCGCGGTGCTCACCGGCGGGCCCGGCTGCGGCAAGTCCTTCACCGTCCGGTCGATCGTGGAGCTGGCGCGGGCCAGGAAGGCCAAGGTGGTGCTCGCCGCACCCACCGGCCGCGCCGCCAAGCGCCTCGCCGAGCTGACCGGAGCCGAGGCCTCCACCGTCCACCGCCTGCTGGAGCTCAAGCCCGGCGGCGACGCGGCCTACGACAGGGACCGGCCCCTGGACGCCGACCTGGTGGTGGTCGACGAGGCGTCCATGCTCGACCTGCTCCTTGCCAACAAGCTGGTCAAGGCCGTGGCCCCCGGCGCCCACCTGCTCTTCGTCGGCGACGTGGACCAGCTCCCCAGCGTCGGCGCGGGCGAGGTCCTGCGCGATCTCCTCGCCGACGGTGGCCCCGTACCGGCCGTCCGCCTCACCCGCGTCTTCCGCCAGGCCCAGCAGTCCGGCGTGGTGACCAACGCGCACCGGATCAACGCCGGGCAGCATCCCGTCACCGACGGCATGAAGGACTTCTTCCTCTTCGTCGAGGACGACACCGAGGAGGCCGGCCGGCTCACCGTCGATGTCGCGGCCCGGCGCATCCCGGCGAAGTTCGGCCTCGACCCCCGTCGTGACGTGCAGGTTCTCGCGCCCATGCACCGGGGCCCGGCCGGTGCGGGCACGCTCAACGGGCTGCTCCAGCAGGCCATCACCCCCGCCCGCCCCGACCTCGCCGAGAAGCGGTCCGGCGGCCGGGTCTTCCGTGTCGGCGACAAAGTCACCCAGGTCAGAAACAATTACGAGAAGGGGAAGAACGGTGTCTTCAACGGCACCGTGGGCGTGGTCACCTCGCTCGACCCGGTCGACCAGCGTCTGACGGTGCTGACCGACGAGGACGAGGAGGTGCCGTACGAGTTCGACGAGTTGGACGAGCTGGCGCACGCCTACGCGGTGACCATCCACCGTTCCCAGGGCAGCGAATACCCGGCGGTCGTCATCCCGGTGACCACCGGCGCCTGGATGATGCTGCAGCGCAATCTGCTGTACACGGCGGTCACCCGGGCCAAGCGGCTGGTCGTCCTCGTCGGCTCCCGCAAGGCGATCGGACAGGCGGTGCGTACGGTCTCGGCGGGCCGCCGGTGCACGGCCCTGGACTTCCGCCTCGCGGGCTCCCGCCTGACGCCCCTTTCGGCCCCCTCGTCACCCCAATGAGCGGCCCGGTATCGAAAATGATCGATCAAATGAGTCACGAAGGTCACAGAGCCCTTCCGGAAGCGGAACACAGCGGGCAGGATGGGCAAGTTGGCGGCACTCAGTGCCGCCGATAGGCCCGATGGTCGACCCCGAGTGCACTCTCCTGCGCCGAGTGGGGGATCGTGGAGACCGTCAGGGCACCTCGAAGATGAGGCACTAGGTCGGTGAGGGAAGACGTGAGCGACAACTCTGTAGTACTGCGGTACGACGGCAGCGAGTACACCTACCCGGTGATCGACAGCACCGTCGGCGACAAGGGCTTCGACATCGGGAAGCTCCGCGCTCAGACCGGTCTGGTGACACTGGACAGCGGCTACGGCAACACGGCGGCCTATAAATCCGGGGTCACGTATCTCGACGGCGAGGCCGGCATCCTCCGGTACCGCGGCTACCCCATCGAGCAGCTGGCGGAGCGCTCCACCTTCCTGGAGGTCGCCTACCTGCTGATCAACGGCGAGCTGCCGACCGTCGACGAGCTCTCCGTGTTCAAGGGCGACATCACGCAGCACACGCTGCTGCACGAGGACGTCAAGAACTTCTACAAGGGCTTCCCGCGCGACGCCCACCCGATGGCCATCCTGTCGTCGGTCGTCTCCGCGCTGTCGACGTTCTACCAGGACAGCCACAACCCGTTCGACGAGGAACAGCGCAACCTCTCCACCATCCGGCTGCTCGCCAAGCTTCCGACGATCGCGGCCTACGCGTACAAGAAGTCGGTCGGCCACCCGTTCGTCTACCCGCGCAACGACCTCGGCTACGTCGAGAACTTCCTGCGCATGACGTTCTCCGTCCCCGCCCAGGACTACGACCTCGACCCGGTCGTCGTGGCTGCCCTGGACAAACTGCTCATCCTGCACGCGGACCACGAGCAGAACTGCTCGACCTCCACCGTGCGGCTGGTCGGCTCCTCGCAGGCGAACATGTTCGCCTCGATCTCCGCCGGCATCTCCGCCCTGTGGGGCCCGCTGCACGGTGGCGCCAACCAGTCGGTGCTGGAGATGCTCGAGGGCATCAAGGCCGACGGCGGCGACGTCGACTCCTTCATCCGCAAGGTGAAGAACAAGGAGGACGGCGTCCGGCTGATGGGCTTCGGCCACCGGGTCTACAAGAACTTCGACCCGCGCGCCAAGATCATCAAGGCTGCCGCGCACGATGTGCTGTCCGCTCTCGGCAAGTCCGACGAACTGCTGGACATCGCGCTGAAGCTGGAGGAGCACGCGCTCTCCGACGACTACTTCGTCTCGCGCAGCCTCTACCCGAACGTGGACTTCTACACCGGTCTGATCTACCGGGCGATGGGCTTCCCGACCGAGATGTTCACCGTTCTGTTCGCGATGGGCCGGCTGCCGGGGTGGATCGCCCAGTGGCACGAGATGATCAAGGAGCCGGGGTCGCGGATCGGGCGTCCGCGGCAGATCTACACCGGCGTGGTCGAGCGGGACTTCATTCCGGTCGAGCAGCGCTGACACCTGCCGGTGGGGGTGCGCTGTTCTCCGGCGCCTGCCGGTGGGGTGCGCTAGGCGCCTAGTAGCTCGTAGTTGAAGGGGTGTGGGGCGGCTGCCGGCCGGTCTGTGGCTGGTCGCGCAGTTCCCCGCGCCCTTTAGGCATGCTGCCCAGCCGCCAGCCGCCAGCCGCCAGCCGCCAGCCGCACGGAGGTCCGCGCCCCTTCAGGCATGTTGCCCAGCCGTCAGCCGCATGGAGGGCCGCGTTCCTTCAGGTGCGGCGGACCGGCGCACGTGTGCGAGGCAAAGAAGAAGGCGCCCTGGCCGCCAGTCCCCCACGGGCCGACGAACCAGGGCGCCTTCCCATGTCCCGGTGCGGATTCCCCCACGGGATCCGGCCGGGCGCCTGTGAGAACAGCGCCTGAATCGCTGTGTGAGCGCGGGCGGACCTGAATCCGCCGCACTCGTCGGTGTGCGGTCTGCCGGGACAGCGCACATTCGGGAGGGCCGCTCAAAGCTCCCCGCTGGGTACGTGCCCCGGCAACGCAATCTCTGGGAAAGTCCCCCAAGACATTCCCCAGATGCCAGACGGCGCCCCCAAGACGCTGCCTGACATCGCCAACTTAGACCTTCGAACCCCTTCGATGGTTACGTTCACATCACTGTGATCTGCGTCTCTTGCATATGTCCTTTAGAGGCGCAAGAGTCCGCAAATCGCTCACGGGACCCAAGCGTAAGGAAGATGCGCGAGCCGTGTGAAGAGCTTATGTGAGGGGCGTACCGGACGACAGGGGTACACCCCAACTTGAGACCTCAATGAAACGCCCGTAGCCGCAGGCTGTTCGTCACCACGAAGACGGACGAGAAGGCCATCGTCGCACCGGCGATCATGGGGTTCAGCAGCCCCGCCGCGGCCAGTGGCAGCGCGGCCACGTTGTAGCCGAAGGCCCACACCAGGTTGCCCTTGATGGTGGCGAGGGTCCGGCGGGACAGCCGTATCGCGTCCGCCGCCACCCGCAGGTCGCCGCGGACCAGCGTCAGATCGCCGGCCTCGATCGCCGCGTCCGTGCCGGTGCCCATGGCGAGGCCCAGATCGGCGACGGCCAGCGCGGCCGCGTCGTTGACACCGTCGCCGACCATGGCGACGACACTCCCCTCGGCCTGCAGTCGCCGTACGACGTCGGCCTTGTCCTCGGGCAGCACCTCGGCGATCACCCGGTCGATGCCGACGGTCCGGGCCACCGACGCGGCCACGGTGCCGTTGTCACCGGTCAGCAGCACCGGCTCGAGTCCCAGGGCGCGCAGTTCGCGCACCGCCTCCGCGCTGGTCTCCTTGACCGTGTCCGCGACGGCGAGGACACCGCGTGCCTTCCCGTCCCAGCCCGCCACGACGGCCGTACGGCCGTCCCGTTCGGCCTCGTCCCTGGCCCGCGCCAGCTCCGGCGGCAGCTCGTCGAACAGGAGCCGCCCCACGGCCACCTCATGGCCCTCCACACGACCGCGTACGCCCCTGCCGGGCACGTTCTCGAAGTGGCCGGCCTCCGGCAGCGCACCGACGCGCTCCCCGGCGCCCGCGGCGATCGCCCGCGCGACGGGGTGCTCGGAGGCGTGCTCCAGGGCGCCCGCGAGCCGCAGCAGCTCCCGCTCGTCGGTGCCGTCGGCGGTGTGGACCGCCTGGAGGGTCATCCGGCCGGTGGTGACGGTGCCGGTCTTGTCCAGGACGACGGTGTCGACACGGCGGGTGGACTCCAGGACCTCCGGGCCCTTGATGAGGATGCCGAGCTGGGCGCCGCGCCCGGTGCCGACCATCAGCGCCGTCGGTGTGGCCAGCCCCAGCGCGCACGGGCAGGCGATGATCAGTACGGCGACGGCGGCGGTGAACGCGGCGGCGGTGTCGCCCGTGGAGCCGAGCCACATCCCGAAGGTGCCGACCGCGATCAGCAGCACCACGGGGACGAAGATCCCGGAGATCCGGTCGGCGAGCCGCTGCACCTGCGCCTTGCCGTTCTGCGCGTCCTCGACGAGCTTCGCCATCCGCGCGAGCTGGGTGTCGGCGCCGACCCGGGACGCCTCGACGACGAGCCGCCCGCCGGCGTTGACCGTGGCCCCGGTGACGGTGTCGCCGGCGGTGACGTCCACGGGGACGGACTCGCCGGTCAGCATCGACGCGTCCACGGCGGAGGAGCCCTCGACCACGGTGCCGTCCGTGGCGATCTTCTCTCCGGGCCGTACGACGAACCGGTCGCCCACCGCCAGTCGATCCGCCGGAATCCGTACCTCCGCCCCGTTCCGCAGGACGGTCACGTCCTTGGCGCCCAGTTCCATCAGCGCCCGCAGGGCCGCTCCCGCGCGGCGCTTGGCACGGGCCTCGAGATAGCGGCCGAGCAGAATGAGCGCGGTGACGCCGGCGGCCACCTCCAGATAGATCGCGGAGGCGCCGTCGGTACGCGCGACGGTGAACTCGAAGGGGTGCCGCATGCCGGGCATGCCCGCGTCGCCGAAGAACAGCGCCCACAGGGACCAGCCGAACGCGGCGAGCGTGCCGACGGACACCAGCGTGTCCATGGTGGCCGCGCCGTGCCGGAGGTTGGTCCAGGCGGCCCGGTGGAAGGGCGCGGCGCCCCACACGACGACGGGTGCGGCGAGGGTGAGCGAGAGCCACTGCCAGTTGTCGAACTGGAGCGGCGGGATCATCGCCAGCAGGACGACGGGGAGGGCGAGGAACGCGGACCACATCAGGCGGTGGCGCAGGGCGGCCAGCTCCGGATCGGCCTCCCCGTCCACGGCGGGCGTCTCCTCCCGCGCGGGCGCGGGTTCCTCGGCCGTGTAGCCGGTCCGTACGACGGTGGTGATCAGGTCGGCGACCTCGAGGTCCGGCGGATAGGCGATGCGGGCCTTCTCCGTCGCGTAGTTCACCGTGGCGGTGACACCGTCCAGCCGGTTGAGCTTCTTCTCGACGCGGGCCGCGCAGGAGGCGCAGGTCATCCCGCCGATGAGCAGCTCGACCTCCGAGCGGGCCGGCTGCCCGGCGGCCGGTGCCTGGGGAGCGGTGGTGCTGGTCATGTCCGGCCTCCGGGGTTGGGGGCGAAGGGGGCGGTGGCGTGCCGGGGCCGCGCGGTCAGCGGGTGGCCGGTGCGGCCCGGTTCACGCCGTACGGAAGCGGGGGCCTGTGGTTCAGGCCTGGCCCGCCAGTTCGAAGCCGGCCTCGTCGACGGCGGCGCGGACGGCCTCCTCGTCGAGCGGGGCGGCGGAGATGACGGTCACCTCGCCGGAGGAGGCGACCGCCCGCACCGAGCTGACACCGGGGAGCTGGGAGAGCTCGCCGGAGACGGAGCCCTCGCAGTGGCCGCAGCTCATTCCGGTCACCTTGTAGACGGTGGTGACGGAGCCCTGGGTATCGGTCTGGGAGGTCATGTCGTTACTCCTCGTCGAGGCGTATGGGGTCGGTGTGGCCGTGGCCACGACTTCAGGTTATACCCCTAGGGGGTATGAATCCAAGTGTGGTGACCGGGACGGCGCGGGGTGCGCCGAGGCCCCGCGGCAGGGGGCGACAAGCCGCCGCCCGCGGGATAGCGTGCGGCCGGAAGTGATGATCACGGGAGGCGGGGGCGGTCATGCGTGCGGTGGTGTTCGAGCGGTACGGCGAACCGGCCGAGGTGCGGGAGGTCGCGGACCCGGAGCCGGCGGAGCACGGGGTCGTGGTCCGTGTCGAGGCCACCGGCCTGTGCCGCAGCGACTGGCACGGCTGGCAGGGCCACGACCCGGACATCGCCCTCCCGCACGTGCCCGGCCATGAACTCGCCGGTGTCGTCGAAGCAGCCGGCGCCCGGGTCACCGGCTGGCGGGCGGGGACCGGGTCACCGTCCCGTTCGTCTGCGCCTGCGGCACCTGCCCCGCCTGCGCGGCCGGCGACCAGCAGGTGTGCGAACGCCAGACCCAGCCCGGCTTCACCCACTGGGGCTCCTTCGCCCAGTACGTCGCCCTGGACCACGCCGACGTGAACCTCGTCGCCGTCCCCGACGGGATGTCCTACGCGACCGCCGCCTCCCTCGGCTGCCGCTTCGCCACCGCCTACCGGGCGGTGGTCCAGCAGGGCCGCGTGGCGGCGGGGAGTGGGTGGCCGTGCACGGCTGCGGCGGGGTCGGCCTGTCGGCGGTGATGATCGCGGCGGCCGCGGGCGCCCGGGTCGTCGCCGTCGACGTATCACCGCGGGCCCTGGACCTGGCCCGGCGGTTCGGCGCGGCGCACTGCGTGGACGCGACGTCCGTACGGGATCCCGCCGAGGCGGTCCGCGACCTCACCGGCGGGGGCGCGCACCTCTCCCTGGACGCCCTCGGCGCGCCCGCCACCTGCGCCGCCTCCGTCAACGGCCTGCGCCGCCGGGGCCGCCACGTCCAGGTGGGCCTGCTGCCCTCGCCGACGGGCACCACACCCGTCCCGATGGCCCGCGCCATCGCCCTGGAACTCGAGCTCCTCGGCAGCCACGGCATGGCCGCGCACACCTACCCGCCGATGCTGGAACTGGTCCGGGCCGGCGTCCTGCGCCCGGACCTCCTGGTGACCTCCACCCTCACCCTGGACGCCGCCCCGGCCGCCCTCGCGGCCATGGACGCCGCGGGAGCGGGAGCGGGCGTGACGGTCATCGAGCCCTGGGGCTGAGTTCAGCCGTTTCCGCGGTCCCGGTTGCTCGGGCGGGAGGCGACCCAGGCGCGGACGGTGTCGGCGTACCAGTAGGGCTTGCCGCCCTCCACGCGGTCCGGCGGGGGCAGCAGGCCGTGCTTGCGGTACGAGCGGACGGTGTCGGGCTGCACCTTGATGTGGGCGGCGATGTCCTTGTAGGACCACAGCGATCGGTCGGTCATGGTGGCACCTCCCCGCGCGCCACGGCGACGGCCGGGGCGGCCGTCAGGGGAGCCGGGAGCGCGCTGGTGATCAGGCATGCGTTGTGCCCGGTGAACGAGGCCCGCCGACGGGAGGGCAGGGGCTGTGCGCCGGGTGTGACGGAAGGCCCGCGCACGCGTGACGCCCGTGACAGCGCCGGAGTGTTTGTGACAGCAATGCCACACAGGCGCACGCCGGTTCACCGGCGGGGCGCGTTGACATCGGGGAACCGCATGATACGGACGACGGTGTCCGGCGGGGGACCGTCAAGTTCTCGTCCGAATGTCCGGACAAAACATTGACAGGGCTTCGCAGCCGGGGCTAGAAACCGGGGTGAGCGGTAGCGCCGCGGCGAAGCGGTGCGGCACCGCGGTGCCGAGCATGCCGTGCAGCAGCCGTATGAGAGGACCGGACCGTGAGGGCGTACGACGTGATCACCAGGGGCTCCGCGATTCCCGCCCCCGGCGAGATCGACGCGGCGCCCGCCGCCGGTGCCGCCATATGACGGCGCCGTACGCCCCGCGGCACACGACCAGCACCCGCAGCACGACCACCACCCGCACCACCCGCACCACCCCACCGATCGCCTCCGGCGCGGAGGCCGCTTCGCTTTGGCAGGAGCGAAGAGCGAGCGACGACTCCCCGCCCGCCGCGGCCCCGCGCCGGAGGTCCCACCCGAGCCCCATGTGTCTATGCGGAGACCGCAACGGCCGACACTGTGTCGGCCCCGCCCGGCCGCCCGGACCTGGTGGGATGGACCCGTGGCCGGGCCACACGAACCGCACACGCTGTACGAGCTGCAGGAACGGCACGTCTCCACCCGTCGCCGCCATCTGTGAAGGAGTTCTCGGTCATGACGAAGATCGTCAGCCACTGGATCGGCGGCAAGGCCGCCGAAGGCGCCTCGGGTACGTACGGTCCGGTGACGGACCCGGCGACCGGCGAGGTCACCACGAAGGTCGCGTTCGCCTCCGTCGAGGACGTCGACGCCGCCGTCGCCGCCGCCAAGGAGGCGTACCTGAGCTGGGGCCGGTCCTCGCTGGCCACCCGCACCTCGATCCTGTTCAAGTTCCGCGCGCTGCTGGACGCCCACCGCGACGAGATCGCCGCACTGATCACCGCCGAGCACGGCAAGGTGCACTCCGACGCGCTTGGCGAGGTCGCGCGCGGCCTGGAGATCGTCGACCTGGCCTGCGGGATCAGCGTGCAGCTGAAGGGCGAGCTGTCCACGGAGGTCGCCGGCCGCGTCGACGTGTCGTCCATCCGCCAGCCGCTGGGCGTCGTCACCGGCATCACGCCGTTCAACTTCCCGGCGATGGTGCCGCTGTGGATGTTCCCGCTCGCCATCGCCTGCGGCAACACGTTTGTGCTGAAGCCGTCCGAGAAGGACCCGTCGGCCTCGGTCCGCCTCGCCGAACTGTTCTCCGAGGCCGGCCTCCCCGACGGCGTCTTCAACGTCGTCCACGGCGACAAGGTGGCCGTCGACCGCCTCCTCGCCCACCCCGACGTCAAGGCCGTCTCCTTCGTCGGCTCCACCCCGATCGCCCGCCACATCCACACCACCGCCTCCGCGAACGGCAAGCGCGTCCAGGCCCTCGGCGGCGCCAAGAACCACATGCTGGTGCTCCCCGACGCCGACCTCGACGCGGCGGCCGACGCGGCCGTGTCGGCGGCCTACGGCTCGGCGGGCGAGCGCTGCATGGCGATCTCCGCGGTCGTCGCGGTGGGCGCGATCGGTGACACGCTGGTGGAGAAGATCCGCGAGCGCGCCGAGAAGATCAAGATCGGCCCCGGCAACGTCCCCACCTCCGAGATGGGCCCCCTGATCACCGCGACCCACCGCGACAAGGTGGCGTCGTACGTGACCGGCGCGGCGGCCGAGGGCGCCGAAGTCGTCCTGGACGGCACCGGCTACACGGTGGACGGCCACGAGAACGGCCACTGGATCGGCATCTCCCTCCTCGACCGGGTCCCGACGACCGCCGCCGCCTACCGCGACGAGATCTTCGGCCCCGTCCTGTGCGTCCTGCGCACGGAGACGTACGAGGAGGCCATGGACCTCATCAACGGCTCCCCGTTCGGCAACGGCACCGCGATCTTCACCCGCGACGGCGGCGCCGCCCGCCGCTTCCAGCTCGAGGTCGAGGCCGGCATGGTCGGCGTCAACGTCCCGATCCCGGTCCCCGTCGGCTACCACTCCTTCGGCGGCTGGAAGGACTCCTCTTCGGCGACCACCACATCTACGGCAACGACGGCACGCACTTCTACACCCGCGGCAAGGTCATCACCACCCGCTGGCCCGACCCGGCCGACGCCCCGACCGGCGTCGACCTGGGCTTCCCGCGCAACCACTGAGCCGCCCGGCCCTCACCCGGCCCGGCCGGGACCGTACCCGCCTCCACGGTCCCGGCCGGGCCGTCCGTGTACCACGGACGCGGTACACGGCGGACCGTCCGTACACCCCGGGAGGTCCCCGGGTTCGGTCTCCGGTCGCCATCGGGACGCCAGATCGGACGCGTACGGTTGACGCATGGATCTTCGACTGCCCGCATTGCGACGGCCGTGGCCGCGACGGGGGATCGCCGCCGCGGCCGCCGCCGTCGTGCTGGCCGGTGCCGGTACGTGGACGGCCGTCGCGTCCGGCGACGCGCCCGTGGTGCGCCGGGCCGACCGGGTCATGGCCATGGACGGCGGGGTGCGGATCGACACCTCGTACTTCACCTCCGGAGGCGACGGGCGGCGGCCCGCCGTGCTGCTCGGGCACGGGTTCGGCGGGAGCAAGGACGATGTGCGGGAGCAGGCCGAGGAGCTCGCGCGGGACGGTTACGCCGTACTCACCTGGTCCGCGCGGGGTTCGGCGAGTCCACCGGGAAGATCGGGCTGAACGATCCGAAGGGCGAGGTCGCCGACGTCTCCCGGCTGATCGACTGGCTGGCCGGCCGGCCCGAGGTCCGGCTCGACAAGGAAGGCGATCCCCGGGTCGGAATGGCCGGCGGGTCGTACGGCGGTGCCATCGCCCTGCTCGGCGCCGGGTACGACGACCGGGTCGACGCCATCGCCCCGGCGATCACCTACTTCGACCTCGCCGACGCGCTCTTCCCGAACGGCGTCTTCAAGAGGCTGTGGGCCGGTGTGTTCGTCAACTCCGGCGGCGGATGCGAGAAGTTCGAGGCCGGACTGTGCGCGATGTACGAACGGGTCGCCGAGTCCGGGGTCCCGGACGCCGAGGCGCGTGAACTGCTCGAGGCGCGGTCGCCGGCCGCCGTCGCCGGCCGTATCGACGTACCGACCCTGCTGCTGCAGGGCAGACCGACTCCTCTTCCCGCTCGGGCAGGCCGACGCCGCCGCCCAAGCGATCCGCGCCAACGGCGCCCCCGTCGGCGTCGACTGGATCGCGGGCGGACACGACGGCGGCGACCTCGAAAGCGACCGGGTACAGCGGCGCGTACGGAACTGGTTCGACCGGTACCTCAAGGACGACAAGGCCGCCGACACCGGGCCCGCCTTCCGCGTCACCCGCACCGGGGGCGTCGACTCGACCGACGGGCGGGCCGTGCTGACCGGCGCGAGCGCCGACACCTACCCGGGGCTGGCGAACGGCGGGCGGTCCGTCCCGCTCACCGGACGCGAACAGCAGAGCTTCGCCAACCCGGCCGGCGCCAACCCGCCCGCCATCTCCGCCCTCCCCGGACTCGGCGGCACCGGCGGGCTCGCCCAGCTGTCCTCCCTCGGCGTCGGCGTCTCCCTGGACTTCCCCGGCCAGCACGCCCGCTTCGAGTCCGCCCCGGCCGGCGGCGATCTGCGGATCACCGGATCGCCGACGGTCACCGTGCGCGTCGAGTCGACCCGCGAGGACGCCGTCCTCTTCGCCAAGGTGTACGACGTCGGCCCCGACGGACGGCAGCAGGTGCTGCCCTCCCAGCTCGTCACGCCCCTGCGCGTCGAGGGCGCCAGGTCCGGCAAGGACGTGACCATCACGCTCCCCGCCGTCGACCACGAGGTGCGCAAGGGCCACCGGCTGCGCCTGGTCCTCGCCTCCACCGACCTCGGCTACGCCTCCCCGGCCGCCCCGGCGACGTACACCGTCTCCCTGAAGAGCGACCTCACGGTGCCCACCGCACCCCGCGTGACCACCGCCGCCGCCCCGCTGCCCGCGTGGGTGGTGTGGCTGCCCGGCGCCGGCGCCCTGATCGCGCTCGCGCTGCTGCTGACCGGCCGCCGCCGCACCACCGCACCCGCGCCCGACCCCGGACTGGCCGACGTGCCCTGCGGATCACCGGCCTGAGCAAGCGGTACACCCGCACTTCCGACCGGTACGCCGTACGGGACCTCTCCTTCCGGGTCGAGAAGGGGCAGGTGCTCGGGCTGCTCGGGCCGAACGGCGCCGGCAAGACCACCACCCTGCGCATGCTGATGGGCCTCATCAAGCCCGACGGCGGCGAGATCCGCGTCTTCGGCCACGCCATCCGGCCCGGCGCCCCGGTGCTGTCCCGGGTCGGCGCGTTCGTCGAGGGGCGGGCTTCCTGCCGCACCTGTCGGGCCGGGAGAACCTGGAGCTGTACTGGCAGGCCACGGGCCGGCCGGCGGAGGACGCCCACCTGGACGAGGCCCTGGCCATCGCGGGCCTCGGGGACGCGCTCGCCCGCGCGGTGCGCACCTACTCCCAGGGCATGCGCCAGCGCCTCGCCCTCGCCCAGGCCATGCTCGGCCTCCCGGACCTGCTCATCCTCGACGAACCGACCAACGGCCTCGACCCGCCGCAGATCCGCGAGATGCGCGAGGTGATGATCCGGTACGCGGCCGCCGGCCGCACGGTGATCGTCTCCAGCCATCTGCTGTCCGAGGTCGAGCAGTCCTGCACGCATCTCGTGGTGATGGACCGGGGGCAGCTCGTCCAGGCCGGTCCGGTGCACGAGATCATCGGCTCCGGCGACACCCTGCTCGTCGGCACCGTCACCCCCGTCGACGAGCCGGTCGCCGAGAAGATCGCCGCGCTGCCCGGCATCGCCTCCGCCGTCCGCACCGACGAGGGGCTGCTGGTCCGGCTCGACGCCGACGGCACCGCGCCCCGCCTGATCGCCGAACTGGTCCGGCTGGAGGTGCCCGTGGCGTCGGTCGGCCCGCACCGCCGCCTCGAAGACGCCTTCCTCACCCTGATCGGAGGTTCCGCGTGAGCACGCCCACCGTGCCCCTGGAGCCCGTCGAGGCCGCCGCCGGCTACCGCGCGGGACGCACCCTGCCGCTGAGGGTGGAACTGGTCCGCCAGCTCAAGCGCCGCCGCACCCTCGTGATGGGGGCGATCCTCGCCCTGCTGCCGTTCGTGCTGGTGACCGCCTTCGCGATCGGCGGCACACCGGGCGGCGGCCCCGAAGGCAACAACCGCGTCAACCTGATGGACACGGCCACCGCGTCCGGCGCCAACTTCGCCGCCGTGAACCTGTTCGTCTCCGCCGGCTTCCTGCTGGTCATCCCCGTCGCCCTGTTCTGCGGGGACACGGTCGCCTCGGAGGCCGGCTGGTCCTCCCTGCGCTATCTGCTGGCCGCCCCGGTGCCCCGGATGCGGCTGCTGTGGTCCAAGCTGATCGTCGGACTGGGGCTGAGCCTCGCCGCGATGGTGCTGCTGCCGGTCGTGGCGCTCACCGTCGGCACCGTCGCCTACGGCTGGGGGCCGCTGCACATCCCCACCGGCGGCGCGCTCGACCCCGGTACGGCGGCACAGCGGCTCGTGGTGGTCGTGGCGTATCTGTTCGTGTCGCAGCTGGTCACCGCCGGGCTGGCGTTCTGGCTGTCCACCCGCACCGACGCCCCGCTGGGCGCGGTCGGCGGGGCGGTGGGCCTGACCATCGTCGGCAACGTCCTGGACGCCGTCACCGCCCTCGGCGACTGGCGGCACTTCCTGCCCGCGCACTGGCAGTTCGCCTGGGCGGACGCCATCCAGCCGGACCCGGAGTGGTCCGGCATGATCCAGGGCGCGTCCGTGTCGGTGACGTACGCGCTGGTGCTGTTCGCGCTGGCCTTCCGCGGTTTCGTCCGCAAGGACGTCGTGTCCTGACGCGTGCGGGGTGGCGCCCCGACGACCGGCCCGCGCCCCGTGCGCGGGCCAACCGGGTGAACCTGCGCAACCGATTCCGCCGGGACGGGTTGATGAAGAAGTAGGCCATGCGGCAGCGGAGGGCCAGAACGCGTGGCCGCTCCCATTTCTTCAAGCAGGAAGACAACCACATTGCGACAGACCCTGAGCAGGGAGTGTTCGTGGCGGCCGCCGCCGCCACCGGCATTCTGTCCCTGTACGGAACCCCCGCCCTCGCCGACTCGTTCGCGGCCGGCGGAGCCGAGGATTCTCCCGGTGTGCTGTCCGGGAACAACGTGCAGGCCCCGGTGCACGTCCCGGTGAACGCGTGCGGCAACAGCGCCAACGTCGTCGGCGCCTTCAACGAGGCGGCCGACAACACGTGCGTCAACGCCGACTCCGGCGGCCGGCACGGCGGCGGCGCGCAGGCGGTGGGCGGCACCGAGGGCTCGCCCGGCGTGCTGTCCGGGAACAACGTGCAGGCCCCGGTCCACGCCCCGGTGAACGCGTGCGGCAACAGCGCCAACGTCGTCGGCGCCTTCAACGAGGCGGCCGACAACACCTGCGTCAACGAATCCCACGGCGGCCCGGACAGGACGCACGCCGAGAGCGGGTACGGCGACTCCTCGACCGCCGGCCGCTCCGAGGCGGGCTACGGCGACTCCGGCGGCGCGCAGGCGGTGGGCGCCGCCAAGGGCTCGCCCGGCGTGCTCTCCGGGAACAACGTGCAGGTGCCCATCCACCTGCCGGTGAACGCCTGCGGCAACAACGTCGACGTACTCGCCCTGTTCAACAGCGCGTACGACAACACCTGCGTCAACGACAGCGGTTACGGCGAGGAGGAGCCCGAGAAGGAGAAGCCGGTTCCGCCCACCCAGGTCAAGACGCCTCCGAAGCACGAGGTCGAGCCCCCGGCCGAGGAAGAGGTGCCCGGCAACCCGCCGCACCTGGCCGAGACCGGCACCGACGGCCTGATCGCCGCCTCGGCGGCCGGTGCCGTCCTGATCGCGGGCGGCGCGATGATCTACCGCCGCGGCCGGGTCGGCGCCCGCCGCTAGCCCGCCCTGCACCAAACGACGCGTCCCCGGACCACACCAGGTCCGGGGACGCGTCGTGCCGTACGCGCTCGTCAGCCGCGTACCGGCGACGGCGCCGCGCTGCGGCCGCCACCACCCGGCACGGGAACCGTCCCGCGCACCGGCGTCGACCTCAGCCGGCGGCGCACCCCTGCACCAGCGTCGACGCCGTGAACGTCGCACCGTGCACGAAACGCATCGCCGGACCGAAGCCCGACGCGGTCACCAGTCCCGCCAGGAACAGCCCCGGCTGCGAGGACTCGAAGCTGTGCCCGAGCGCCGGGGAACCGTCCGGCAGCACCGCCAGCGTGCCGCGCAGCTCGGCGGAGAGCAGGCCCAGCCGGTCACGGTGCGCCTTGAACCCGGTCGCGGCGATGACGTGCTCGGTCTCCAGCGAGCGCCGGGAACCGTCACGGCCGGACAGGTCCAGGCGCAGCCCGCCCGGCACTGCCGCGGCCGCCGTGACCTCCTGGCCCGGCAGCAGATCCACCGCCCGCTCCACCCGGTCCCGCACCCACCACGCGCCCGCCGGACCCAGCGCCGTCGCCGCGATCCGCGCCCGGGACGCCTCCGGCAGCCGCCGGTACAGACCGGGACGCTCGGAGTAGAACCAGTTCCGCCAGCCGGGCCCGAGACCGCTGTGCGGCGAGCGGACCGACTGCCACCACGGGCGCTCCCAGGCCGGCGGCACATCGTTCCACCGCAACTGCTCCGCCCGCGCCAGCACCCGTACCCGCGTGCCCTGTTCGGCGAGGAGCGCCGCCGTCTCCAGGGCCGCCTGGCCACCGCCGATGACCGTGACGTCCCGGCCCTGGAACTGGCCCAGGTCGCTGTGGTGGCTGCTGTGCGTCACCAGCGACGGGTGCAGCCCGCGCAGCGCCGCCGGCACCTCGATGAACGGCATCACCCCGATCGCCAGCGCCACCGCCCGCGCGTGCAGCGCCTGCCCGTCCTCGGTGACCGCGGTGAAGCCGTCGGCACCGGAGGAGATCCGGGTGATCGTGCGCTCGTCCACCTCCGGTACGGCGTTGCGGGCGAACCACAGGCCGTACGAGGCGAACGCCTCCACCGGGATCGGCTGCGCGTGACGCGCCGTCAGTCCCTGCTCGGCGCAGTACGCGTCCAGCTTCCAGTGCCCGCCCGGGTCGGACAGGTTGGACGCCCAGGGCTCCGACTTCAGGAACATGCCGCCGGGCATGTGGTCCCGCCAGGACGCCATGGGCCGGCCGAACACGCGCAGATTCAGTCCGGCGGCCGCGGCATGGGACGCGATCGACAGACCGTACGGACCCGCGCCCACCACCAGAAGGTCGTACATCATCAGCTGCTCGCTTTCTCGTTGACGGTCGGGGAAGCCGGGGAAGTAGGGAAGCTGGTGCGGACGCGACCGCCCCGGGGGCCGGGCGGGGCGCCGGTACAGGGAGGCCGCCGGGATCAGCCGCCGCCCCAGCCGGCCGGACACATGGCGGGCCCACAGCGCCCACATCGCCCAGCCGGGACGGCGGTCGTCACCGGCGTACCAGGCCAGTTCGCGCCCGCCGGGCCCCGTACGCCGGGCGCTCAGCGCGGCGAACGGCGCGTAGTTCTCCACCACGAACGACCGCCCGGCCACCGGCTCCCCGTCCGGCAGCGGCCGCCCGGTCAGATCCAGATGCAGGGCGCGTACGACGTCCAGTCCCGCGCTGTCCGCGAAGAGCCGGAACTGGGCGCCGGGGCGCGGATTGAAGTCGAGGAGGTGGTAGCCGCCGGTCGTGCCGCGGCGGCGGAAGTCGAGGTCGAAGACGCCCCGGTAGCCGAGCGCGCCGATGAGCCGCTCGGCGAGTTCCCGCACCTCGGGGTTGGGCGTCCAGTGGCCCACCGCGGTCAGCCCGGCCCCGCGCGGCCACGCCAGTTGCTTGCGGCCGGGGCCGCCGGCGCGCACGGTGCCGGAACGGTCGGCGTAGCCGTGGAAGAACCAGTCCCGGTCCTCGCCCGCCGGCAGGAACTCCTGGAGCAGCAGCGCACTGCCCGCCTCCGCCGTGCGCGTGTACAGCTCCCGGGCCTGGTGCGCGGTGTGCAGCACCTGGGTGCTGCGCAGCCCGCCGCCGGCCGGCAGCAGCCAGGGGCGGCTCCACTTCGCGACCAGCGGCAGGCCGAGCAGACGGGCGGCCTCGGCGGCGCCGCGCGGGCTGTCCGGGACGAGTGTCCGCGGGTGCGGCACGTCCACGGCGGCGCACACATGCGCGAGTTGCTCCTTGTCGGCGACGCGTTCGGCGAGCGCGGCCGGCATGTCGGGCAGCAGATAGGAGGGCGCGAGGGCGTCCCGCAGCCGCCCGGCGGCGATCGCGGTCGCGTCGTCCAGCGGGATCAGTACGGCCGGCCGCCCGATCCGGCCGGCCACCTTGCGCAGCACGTCGAGAATCTGTTCCGCCGATGCGCCCGGGGGCGGCGGGGAATGCGTTCCGTGGACATAACGTGAGCGGCGGACGGGACTTCCGGTGGAATCGGCGACGACATGCACGTCCACGCCCGCCCGGCCGAGCGACCGTACGGCACCGAGTGTGCCGTGATGAAAGGGGTTCCGGTCGGTCCGCAGCAATACGGCGGGGACACGGGTGTCGAGCAGCGACACGGATTCTCACTTCCTTTCAGTGGCGGCTCACCCGCACGGGGAGTCCGGCACTCGAAAGCCGCAATGACATTGGCGCCGGCGTACGACCTGTGTCTGAATTCATATGACTGTTCGTCAAGTGCGCGGAATTCAGGCAGTGGACGGACGCGAGCGAGAAGAGGAGCAGCCAATGGCCCCACAGCACAGGCGGGTCCGGGCCCGCGCGATGGCCGTGGGCGCGGCGGCGGTCGTCGTCTCCGCCGCCCTGACGGCCGGTCCGGCGGCCGGGGCGGCGCCGGCCGACGGCTCCGTTCCGGCGGTGCCGGTCCCGGGCGGCCCGGCCGGCGCGACGATCCCCGCCGTCGCGTTCCCGCCCGTACCCGTGCCGGACCTGCTGGCGGCGTACCGCAGGGTTCCGGCCTTCGGCGCGTTCCTCGCCTCCGACGAGCGCGGAGTGGCCCGGATGGAACAGCTCAGCCGCTGGCTGGGCGGTGCCGAACTGCGGGTCGGCCACACCTACCTGCCGGGCAACCGCTGGAGCGACATCGAGGGGGACATCGGCTTCCTCGAGGCGTGGGCCCGCTGGCGCAACGCCCGGGACGACCGGATGCTCGTCCTCAACGTCCCCATGCAGGAGCGCAACGAGGAGGGGTCTCCGACGAGGAGGTCCGCGGGCTGCTGCGACGGGGCGCGGCCGGGGAGTTCGACCACCACTTCCGTGCCCTCGCCGAGCGGCTCGTCGCACTGAAGGCGACGGACACGGTCGTCGTGCTCGGCTGGGAGATGAACGGCGTCACCTACACCCACCGGTGCGGTCCTGACCCGGAGGCCTGGAAGACGTACTGGAACCGGATCGTGAAGACGATGCGTGCCGTGCCGGGGCAGAGATTCCGGTTCGATTTCACGCCGAGCCGCGGCCGGGACGCCATTCCGTGGACGGAGTGCTACCCCGGCGACGGCACGGTCGACATCATCGGCATGGATTCCTACGACCAGCCGTCCGGCCGCTCCTTCGACGAACAGGTGAGGGAGCCGTACGGACTCCAGGCGCACGTCGATTTCGCGAAGGCCCACAAGAAGCCGGTCTCCTATCCCGAATGGGGGCTTTTCCGCAACGGCGACAATCCCGAGTACATGCGGCGCATGCTCGCGTGGATGGACAGGCACAAGCCGCTCTACAACACGGTGACCGACTACTGCCCGCACGGTGTGTGGCAGTGCGACGACAACCCGGAATCGTCCCGCGTCTACCGGAGCGTGCTCTCCGGCCGCACCCACGACGGGGAGCCGGACACCTCCCTTCCCCCGGTCCCGCGGCCCACGCCCGAGACGCCGTCGCCGCCGGAGAACTGCTCGCTCCTGGACCTGGGCCGCTGGGTGGAGTACTGGCTCGGCGGGAAGCTCTGCCTGCGCTTCGACTGGTGGCCGCGCGGCCGCTAGCGGGGCCCCGGCCCGGTTCGCCGCCGTCATCGCTGCACATCGGCGGCGGTGGCCGGGCTCGGTACCGAGGCGGCGGGGACGGGGCCCTCGTCCCGGCGGGGCCGCCTCGGCCGGGCGAGCAGGGCGAGGCCGCCCAGCAGCCCGCCCGCGCTCGCCCCCACCAGCGCGGTCACCGGTGTCGACGCGGAGGCCGGCTTGCCCGGCCGCACCGCGCGCGAGAACTGCACGAGCCGGACCTGGGTGCTGGCCTTGGTGTCCTCGGCGTGCCGGGTGAGCGCGCGCGTGACCGCGTTGGCCATGTCGACGGCCAGCTCCGGCCGCGCGGACGTGGCGGAGACGGCGACCATCGGCGCGTCCGGCGAGGTCGCCGCGCGCACGCTGTCCCGCAGCGTCCGTACCGGGACACCGGCCCACACCTGCGCGTCGCCGAGCACCGCGAGCTGGGTGGCGACCCGGCCGTACGCCTGCGCGAAGCCGCGGGCCGCGTCCGGGGTCGCCCTGTCGGTCGGTACGGCGACGACGTAGCTGGTGGCCGTGTACGACGGGGGCGTGAGCACGCCGTACGCGCCGCCGAGCAGACCGCCGAGCACCGTGCCGGCCACCAGCGCGGACCAGGCCGGCAGTCTTCTGAGACGGGCCAGGGACGGACGGGGCCGACGGGTCGGGGTGTCGGTCATGACGGGCTTGCTCCCTCGGAGGTACGGCGGTGACGGACGGCTGAGGACGTGTGCGGACGGCTCACGGCCCGGTGGACGGTTCGCGGTGCGGCGCACCGGTCACGGCCGCCGTGTACACGTCCATGAGGCGGGCCGTACTGCGGGTGATGCTGTAGTGCCGCGCGGCCCGGCCGGCCGTGCGCGGTGCGGGACCGGCCGTACGGGCCTCGGCGATCGCGCGGGCGTACGCCTCCGGTCCGCCGCGCACCCGGCGGGCGCCGGCGCGGTCGGGTGGGGGAGGTCCTCGATCGCCGGGCAGGAGGCGTAGAGCACGGGCAGGCCGGCTGCCAGCGCCTCGACGGCCGCGAGGCCGAACGCCTCCTCCGGGGACGGGGAGGCGAACAGGTCCATCGCCGCGGTCAGCGAGGGCAGATCCGGACCGGGAGTGCCGTCGGGGACGCCTGGCCGCTCGCCGGTGAACAGGACCCGCCCCGCCACCCCGGCCTCATGGGCGGTGCGGCGCAGCAGGTGCTCCTCCGGGCCGCCGCCGACCACCAGCAGCCAGTGGTCCTCGGGCAGCAGGGCGAGCGCCCGGACGAGGACGTCGAACCGCTTGCCCCGGGTGAGCCGTCCGATCCCGCCGACGACGTACGCGCCCTCCGGCAGGCCGAGCCGCCGCCGGGTCAGCTCGCGCCGTTCGGCGTCGAAGCGGAACCGGTCCAGGTCGACGCCGTTGGGCACGATCTCGATACGGGGGCGGGCACGCCCCAGCGCTTCAGCCGGTCGGCGACCGTCGGGGAGACGGCGACCGTCGCCGACCCGAGCCGCTCGCTCGCCAGATACAGGGCGCGTACGCCGGTGGTGAGCCGGCGGCCCTCCATCTGGGTGTCGCCCAGGGAGTGTTCGGTGGCGACGACGGCGCGGACCCCGGCGACCCGGGCGGCGAGCCGGCCGTAGACGCAGGCCCGGTACAGGTGGGTGTGCACGAGGTCGTAGCCGCCCGCCCGGATCACCTGGACCAGGCGGGGAGGGCGGCCAGGTCGCGGTTGCCGCCCATGCCCAGGTGCACGACGCGTACGCCGTCGGCGCCGAGGCCGTCGGCGACCGGGCCGGGGTTGGTGAGCGTCACCACGTCGCAGTCGACCGGCAGATGACGCAGCAGCAGCCGCAGCTGCTGCTCGGCGCCGCCGACGCCGAGGCCGGTGATGATGTGCAGCGCCCGCATCACACGCCCTCCACCGGACGCCGGCGCAGCCGGTGCAGCCGGAGTTTGAGGTGCAGGCGCCACGCCGTGTCGTTCTGGCCGACGTGCGCCCGGGGCAGGGCGTGCGGGCCGGTCAGCGGGCCGGGGTCGATGGCACAGGCGTAGGCGTAGCCCGCCTTCCGTACGGCCTCGACGGCGCGCGCGTCGACGGTGCCGTACGGGTAGCAGAACCCCTCGGCCGGGGCGCCGGTCAGCTCCTCGATCCGGGCGCGGCTCTCGGCGACCTCGGCGGTGAGCGTGGCGTCGTCGGCGCGGGTGAGGTCGGTGTGGGTGAGTCCGTGCGAGCCGATCTCCACCCCTCGGCGGCGGCGCTGCGGATACCGGCCGCGGTCAGCAGCGGTTTGCGCGGGCCGAGCGGGTCCCAGGCGTTGTCGCCGCCGAGCCGGCCCGGCAGGACGAACAGGGTGGCGCCGCAGCGGAAGCGGCGCAGCAGCGGCAGGGCGCCGGTGAGGAAGTCGGTGTAGCCGTCGTCGAAGGTGAGGCCGACCAGGTCCCGCCCTCGCCGCGGGCGCGCGCGGCGAGGAGGTCGGTGACGGACACGCCCCGCAGCCCGCGCCGCCGCAGCCAGGCAAGCTGGCGCTCCAGCCGGGCGGGCGTGACGGTGACGCGGTACGGGTCGTCCGAGCAGTCGCCCACCGAGTGGTACATCGCCACCCAGGGCACGGGGGCCGGGCGGGGTGCGGAGGGGCTGCCGGTGCCGGGGGAATCAACGGTTGCGGCCATGTGTGAGCCTTCGTGTGACGGTGCGTAGGGAGCGCAGCGCGGATGCGGAGCGCCGGGCGCCCAGGACGGACAGGGCGAGCGGGACGAAGACGGCGGCCACGGCCGTGCAGCCGGCCGCGAGCGCCGCCACCGGGGACGCGAGACGGCCCGCGGCGAACGTTCCGGCGGCGACGGCGAGGACCGAGGCGAGCACGGGCCGGCCCAGCTCGGCGAGCACCGTGCGGAGCCCGAGGGTGATTCCGGTGGGGTTGCCGCGGCCGGTCCCGCGCAGGCCGGTGAGCAGGAGGACGGCGGTGACGGTGATGCCGGCGGCGTTGGCGGCGGCGATCCCCGCCACGCCCCAGCGGCTCACGGTCGCGGCGCCGATCAGGGAGGTCGTGGCGATGCCGGCCGCCATCACGGCCAGCGGGTACCAGCTGGGGCGGCCGGCCGAGAAGTAGCAGCGGACGAGGGCGCCCACGAGGGTCTGGCCGAGCAGACCGAGGGCGTACACGCGCATGACGTCCGCCGTCGCGGCGGTGTCGGCCGCGGTGAACGCGCCCCGCTGGAAGAGCAGTCCGATCATCTGCGGGGCGCAGGCGAGCACCGCGCACATGCCGGCCAGCACCACGCAGGACGCCAGTACGAGGTCCCGCTCCACCCGGGCGCGGGCCCGCCGGGTGTCGCCGTCGGCGAGCGCCCGCGCCACCACGGGGAAGGTGACGGTGCACACCATCAGCGACAGCGTCATCGGGATCTGGGCGACCTTCTGCGCGTAGTTGAGGTGCGAGATGGCCCCGGCGGGGAGGGAGGACGCCAGGAACCGTTCGACGAGGACCTGCGACTGGCGGCACAGCGCGAACAGCAGGACGGCGGCGATGAGCGCGAGCCGCATCGGCCGCTCGCCGGCGGCCGGTCCGGCGGATCCGGCGGGTCCGGCCGGTCCGGCGGTGGTGTCGGGAACCGGCCCGGGTGACCGCAACTGCCGCCACAGTGAAGGCAGTTGCACCGCCACCATCAGAAAGCCGCCCACCACGACCCCGACGGCCGCCGAGCGCACCCCCATTCCCCGCCGAGCAGGAACATCGACGCGACGATGCCGGTGTTGTACGCGACGTAGATCGCGGCGGGCGCGAAGAAGCGGCGGTGCGCGCGCAGGGCGGCGCTGCAGTACCCGGCGAGCCCGAAGGCCAGCAGGCTGAGCGCGGTGAGCCGGGTGCAGTCGACGGCGAGCCGGTGGTCGGCCAGCCCCGGCGCCAGGGCGCGGACCAGGTAGGGGCCCCGGCGGCGACCAGCGCGGCCACGGCGGCGAAGGCGAGACACAGCCGGGGCAGGGTGGCCCTGACGAGCTCCCGCACCGGATCACCGGGCACGCCCCGCGCCCGGCGCGCCAGCGCCACGCTGAACGCCGGGATCAGCGCGATGGCGAGCCCGTCCTCGATCAGCAGCGTCGCGGCGATCTCCGGCACGGTCCACGCGACCAGGAAGGCGTCCGTCTCCTCCCGGCCCCGAACAGCCGCGCCAGCGACTGGTCCCGCACCAGCCCGAGCACCGACCCGGCGATGGACAGCACGGCGGTCCCGAGGGCCGCCCGCGCGAGAAAACGCCGTGACTCGGCGCCCGCACCGGCACCCCGCGCGTCCTTGGCGGGCGGGTGCCCGCCGGGCGCGGAGGAGTCGGCCGCGGGCAGGCCGGGGGCAGGGCGGCAGGCCGGGGGCCCGTCCGCGGCGCCCCGCCGCGGGGAGGAGCGGCCGGGCTCGGGGGCCGTGGTGCGGATGTTGCTGGGCTCGGGGGCCGTGGTGCGGATGTTGCTGGGCTCGGGGGCCGTGGTGCGGATGTTGCTGGGCTCGGGGGCCGTGGTGCGGATGTTGCTGGGCTCGGGGGCCGTGGTGCGGATGTTGCCGGGCTCCGGGGCCGCGGCGCGGGTGTCGCCGGGCTCCGGGGCCGCGGTGCGGATGTCGGCGGGCTCCGGGGCCGTGGTGCCGGTGCCGGCGGGCTGTGACGGCAGTACGGTCATCGGGTCGCGGCCCCTCGGCCCGCTCGGCTTCCGCGCGGTCGTCCCCGGCCCGCCCGGCGTCCGCCCGGTCGTCCCCGGCCAGCGCCCACCACGCCGTCAGGCCCAGGGCCACGCCGGTCAGTACCGTCGAAGGGCCGCCGATGTCGCCGTACACGAAATCGGTGAGCTGCCAGAGCAGCAGGCCGACGGCGATGAACGCGCAGTCGGACCGCGGCCGGCGCCGCAGCGCGCACACCAGCAGCGCCAGCCAGCTCCCGCCGAGCGCCGTGAGCCCGATCAGCCCCTGCTCGCTCAGCACCAGCAGATACATGCTGTGCGGCGACAGCAGCGCCTGCCGGTGGTACTCCTCGCCCGCGCCCTCGATGTCGCTGCCCGAGGACAGCGCGAGGGTGGCGTGCCCGTCGCGGTACTCGGGGAAGCCCTTCAGCCCGACCCCGGTCAGCGGGTGTTCGCGCCACATGCCGGCGGCGGCCGCCCACAGGGTGTACCGGTCGACGACGGACTGGTCGGGCGTGCCGGCCACCTCCGTGATGCTGCCGATCCGCTCCTGAAGCATCGCCGTACCGACCCCGAAGCCGCCCACCAGGACGACGCCCGCCGCGACCACGGCCGCCGCCACCTTCAGCGCGCGCCGCAGCCCCGCCAGCGCCAGCTGCGCCGCGCACGTCAGCGCGGTCGCGATCCACGCGCCCCGGCTGAACGACAGCGCCAGCGGCACGATCAGCAGCACGGCGCACACGGCGGCGGCCGCCCGCTGCCGTACCGGCGCCCGGCCCAGCGCGACGCCCGCCGCGCAGACCACGCCCAGCGACACCGCCGTCGCCATGCCCATCACGTCCTGCGCCCCGAACGTGCCGACCGCGCGGATCGTCTCGCCCTGGTACGAGGCGCCGGTGCCGGTGACGTACTGGTGCACCCCGACGGCCCCCTGCCACAGGGCGAGCCCCACCAGGGACCAGGCCAGCACCCGGAAGGCGGCCCGCCCGCGCAGCAGCACCAGCACGGCGGCCGGGACGAGCACGAAGATCTGCAGATAGCGGGACAGCCCGCCGAACGCGGCCTGGGGCGAGGCCGCCCCCATCGCGGCGAGCGCCAGCCCGATGACCGGCAGCCCCAGCACGACGGCCGCGCCGGGCGACAGCGGGCGCCGGCCCTCCCGCAGCAGCAGGATCACGCCGTACCCGACCGCCAGCGCGGACACCGCGTCGGCGGGCCCCAGGCCGTCGCCCGCCGGCGGCAGTCCCGCCAGGGCGACCACCGCCACGAGCGGCAGCACCGGCAGCGCGGCGGCGGCCCGGCCGGACGGCGGGGCGAACGCGGAACTCACGAGATGTCAGCTCCCCGTCGGACGGACCAGCGTGGCCGCGGTGCGCAGCAGGATGCAGAGGTCCCGCCACAGCGACCAGTCGTCGATGTAGGCGTTGTCGAACCGGCAGCGGTCCTCGATCGAGGTGTCGCCGCGCAGCCCGTTGATCTGCGCGAGCCCGGTGATGCCGGTACGCATCCGGTGCCGGGCCGCGTAGCCGGGATAGGTCTCGCTGAACTGGGCGACGAAGTAGGGCCGTTCGGGCCGGGGCCCGACGAGGCTCATATCGCCGCGGAGCACGTTCCAGAGCTGAAGCAGTTCGTCCAGCGAGGTGCGCCGCAGCATGCGGCAGAACCAGCGCATCTCGTACTCGCCCGCCACGCTCCACCGGGTCGCCGACTCGTGCTCGTCCGCCGGGCGGTACGTACGGAACTTCAGCAGCGTGAACGGCCGTCCGTCGCGGCCGATGCGCTCCTGCCGGAACACCACCCCCGGTCCGTCGGCCAGCCGCAGCGTCACCGCGCACACCAGCAGCAGCGGGGCGACCAGCAGCAGCAGCGTCCCCGACACCAGGACGTCGAGTGTCCGCTTGCCGAAGCCGCCGCCGCGCGCCGGGGCGAAGTCCAGCCGCCGGCACGAGAACCCCGCCAGCCGCTCCCGCGTCGGGTACGGCGCCGGTTCGGCGTCGACCTCCCACACCGTGCAGCCCGCCCCGGCCAGCGCCCGCAGCAGCGGCTCCTGTTCGGCCCGTACGGACGGATGGACGGCGAGCACGGTCCGCACCCCGTTCTGGATGACCGCCCGCTCGACCTCCTCGTCCGTACGCAGCACCGGAACGCCCTCGACGTCGTCCGGCCGGTCGGCGACGATCCCCACCGGCCGCACCCCGCAGCGCGGATGGCGCAGCACGGCGGCGGCCACGCGCTGCGCGGTCGCGGCGGGGCCGACGACGAGCGCGGCCCGCGGGTGGCGCCGCAGCGCCGCCCGCCGCCGCCCGTGCACGACCGCGCGCAGGAGGCACGCCGCCGCCGTCTGCACGGCCGGACCGGCCAGCACGGTGCCGAGGGACAGCGCCGACTCCGGCCGGTACGCGGCCCACAGCGCCGCGCCGGCCAGCCAGACCACCGCGACACGGCCGCACACGGCGGGCAGTTCGTCCAGCGCCCTCGCGGGCCGCGCGCCGCGCGGGCGCAGCAGCAGCGACAGCCCGGCCAGCAGGACGAGGAGCAGCGGCAGAGGCCGGTGGCCGGTGAGGAGCGGCGCGGCCGGCAGCACGGCGGCACCGTCCGCGAGGAGCAGCGGCAGCCGTGCGGCCGGCCGGGGCGGTACGGACGGCAGCCGCAGACCGGTGCCGCGCGGGGGCAGAACGGAGACGGGCGGGAGGAATCCGTGCTCCCGCGGCGGTACGCCGGGGAGGGCACGGTACGTTCGGCGGTCACGAGTGGATGGACTCCCTGTGCTCGGATGGCTCGACGGGCGGTGTCGTCCCGCCGGCCCCGGCGTCCCCGCCCGTCCGGACCGGGCGCGCACCGGGCGCGGCGGGCCGGCTGCCGAGCAGGTCGTGGTAGACGTCGGAGACCGCGCGCGCGGTGTGCCGTACGTCGTGGAGGGTCAGTACATGGCGGCGGCCCCGCTCGCCGAGGGACGCGCGCAGCGCCGGGTCGTTCAGCAGCGCGCCGACGGCGCCGGCCAGGGCCTCCGGGTCCTCCGGCGGCACCACACAGGGGCGGCGAAGGAACGCGGCAGACTCTCGCGGGCGCCGTCGACGTCCGTGACGACCACGGGCCGCCCGCACGCCATCGCCTCCAGCGGGGCGAGCGCCATGCCCTCCCAGCGGGACGGCAGTACGACGACATCGGCGGCCTGGTACCAGGGGCGGCGTCGGCGACGGCCCCCGCGAACAGCACCGACGCGGGGCGGCCGCCCGCAGCCGGTCCCGGTCGGGGCCGTCGCCGACCAGCACGAGCCGGGCGCCGGGCACCTGTTGCCGCACGGCGTCCCAGGCCCGCAGCAGGACGTCCTGCCCCTTCTGCCGGCACAGCCGGCCCACGCAGACGGCGAGCGGCGCCCGCGCGGGGAGCCCGGCCAGCCGCGTGAGCCCGTCCCGTACGGGGCCGGCGGGCGCCGGACGGAAACGGCCGGGGTCGATGCCGTTGGGGACGACGGTCCAGCGGCCGGTGATCCCGGCGTGCACGCCGGTGGCGCGCTCGGCCTCGCTCACACACCACCCGGGCGGCCCAGCGCGCCGCCCATCGCTCCCAGCGCAGTGCCAGGGCCGCCGTACCGCCGCCGACCGCCTCGAACGACCAGGCGTGCGGCTGGAACACGGTGGGGATGCGGCCGCGGACCGCGAGCCGCCCGGCGAGCCCGGCCTTCGCGCTGTGCGCGTGCACGACGTCGGGGCGGACCTCGTCGATCAGCCGGGCGAGCTGCCGTACCTCACGCGCCAGCGACGGGCCCGGCGAACGCGTCGCGCTCCAGGGCCGTACCTGCGCGCCCAGCGACCGGAGCCGGCCGGTGAGCGCGCTGTCGGGGCAGATCGCCGTGACGTCCAGGCCGTCCGCGAGCTGCGCCCGGACCAGGTCCGTCACGACGCGGGCGACCCCGCCGTCCACCGGCTGGGTCAGATGCAGGACCCGGGGCCGGCGGGCGGCGGACGGCAGGTCCGCCGGCACGGCTTCCGCGCTCACGAAGGAGCTCGGCGCGTTCACCGCCGGGCGTCGACGGCGGCGAAGAGCACGCCCGCCCAGGCCGTGTCCCGCTGGGAGGTGAGCCGGAAGACCGCCCGGTCACCGGCGTGCGCCAGCCCCCGAGAGGTCGAACACGTCGGAGTCGTAGCCGAGGGTGTTGGCGTACGACGGGACGCGTGCGGGGCGGCGCCGGCGTCGGTGATGGTGGAGTTCAGGACGTCGTCGAAGGGGTTGGCCCGGTCGGCCAGCGCGGTGGGGGCGGACTCGCCGGCGGTCAGGACGAGCGAGTCGCCGTCGGTGCCCCGGTCGCCGTTGTACGCCACCAGCCCGGCCCGGCCCCCGGCGCCCGCCGCGAACGGCAGGTTCCGCAGCGGCATCTCCACACCCGAGCGGCCGCCCAGCGGGGCGAAGCCGTCCCAGAGCGCGAGGTGCCGCAGCGGCTCCGCCGTGTTCTCGTACGCCACCACCAGCGTCCAGCCGCCCCAGGTCCCGGCGGCCGACCTGCCCATGGCCACATTGACCTGCGCCACCGTGTACAGACCCGGCTCGCTGTCCCGCACCAGCTCCGTCACGTCCGCCGAGGCCTGGAAGGCGTCGGCGCCGTCCGCCACGTGGTGCCCGACCAGCGTGTCGGCGATCAGTTCCTTGTACTCCCCGCCGGGTTCGGCGATCAGCACCCGCCCGTTGTCCTGCCACGGCTTCTGCTCACCGGCGAGCAGATTGCCGCCCCAGTACAGCCGGGCGTACGTCACCCGGGAGCCGGCGGGCAGCGCGACCTCCGCGCGGGAGGAGTTGTAGGTGTTCGGGTCGCGGTCGACATCGATGTACGTCATGTCGAAGTCGCCGTTCGCCGCCTTCGCGCCGGCCCGTGCGTCGCGGCACGAGGACGCCGTCGTACGGCAGGTGGCGGAGGCGTTGGCCGCCCGCACGATGCCGCCGTGCTGGAGTGCGTGGTAGCGCTGGGCGAAGGGGAGACCGTCCGCCTCGGGGGCGGGCGCGGCCGGTGCCGCGTTCGCGGAGCCGCAGGGTGCCCACATCACGGCGAGGAGAAGACGCCCACCGCCGCATGGCGAAGCAGCTGACCCAGGGATTGACGCATGACCGTCGGAGCCTTTCGGAAACAGGGCGGCGGTGGCAGGCAGCGGGGACGAGTGCGATGCGTCCGCCCAAGAGAGTGCTTCGGAGGCTCGCAACTCTAGTCACCAAACGGACAAACTCCCCGAAATTCGATGAAAGGTGGCAAGTGTGTTGGAATCGTGAAGCGGAGGGCGCCCCGCCCACCGCCCCGCCGGGCTGAACGCGCGGTCGGGTGACGGGCGGGAACCCGGGTGGCGCAGCCCCGGTTGCGAGGTCGCGCGGGCACTTCCACGGTGGGCTTCAAGATCCGTGGAAGCCCTCGAAAGGAATCCCCATGCGCGCTCTGCCTGCCCGGCGCATCGCACTCGGCGCACTGTGCGCCGCCCTCCTCGCCGGGGTCACCGGCCCCGCCGCCCTGGCGGCCGACACCCGCCCCGCGCCGACCGCGCCGCTCGCACAGGTCAGGACCGCCGACGCGCCCGAGCACGGACTCACCCCGGTCGTCGACCTGCTGAGGGCCGTACTCGAGGCGGACGACGGCCGGCTGCCCGCCGAGGAGGCCCGCAGGCTGGGCGACGCGGCGCTCGCCGCCCTGGCGATGCCGGCCGACGACGACCCGGCGACCACGACCGTGTCGTCCTCGGTTACGACGAACGTGTCGTCCTCGGTCACGACGAACGTCACGTCCCTCACCGAGGACGACCTCACCAGCGAGGAGGCGGCCGCCCTGCGCGAAGTCCTCGACCAGCTCCTCGCCCTGCTCCGGCCCGAGTCCACGACGGAGACCGCGACGGAGACGGACACGGCTTCCGAGACCGCCACGGACACGGCTTCCGAGACCGCCACGGACGCGGCCTCCGAGAGCGCCACGGACGCGGTTTCCGAGACCGCCACCGACACCAGCGCGACCCCCAAACACCCGCCTTCCTCGACGAGTTGGTGGCCCGTGCGGACGCTCTCGTCGCCAAGCTGCTCGGCACCGAACCGCAAACGTCGATCCTGCCCGCCCCGGCCGGCGCCCTCGCCGCCGAACCGGCGCGGACGCCACTGCTCCCGGGCGTCACGCTGCCGGTGCTCACCTCCGTCCTGGCGCCGTCCTCGTAGAACTCTCGGCCGATCTCGCGGAACTCTCATATGAGGACTTGGCAATCTTCGTCTTCACGGTTTCCGCTTCGGCCGGGCATCGTTAGGCACGGCGACAGAATTCCCTCCGGCGACCGCCCCCGCGTTGCCGAAGAAAGGAACACGATGAAGTCCCTGAAGGCTGCCGCCGTTCTCGCCGGAACCCTGATCGCCGCCGCTGTCGCCGCGCCGGCGTACGCCCAGGAGTCCACCGAACTGGCGTCCACCGGACTCGACACCGGCCTGCGTACCGCGGTCCCCTTCGAGTTGATGCCGCTCCACGAGTCCGAGTCGGTCGACACCGACGGGGCCACGGTGCTCGACACCACGAAGGAAGCGGCCACCGTGGTGAACGAGGCCAAGCCGGTCCACGGCGACCTGGGGCTGCACGCCTGAAACACGCCCCGCGACGACCGGCCCCCAGTTTCCACCGGGGGCCGGTCGTCGTTTGCCGGTACGGAACAACCGTACGGACAAGGGAGCGTGACCGATGGACACCGGCATCGACAGGACCCCGAAAGGCGCGGCACCACCGCCGCGGAAAGGCGGAACACGGCGGGACGTGATGGCACGCGGAGCCTTCGCCGCCGCCCTGGCACCGCTGCTCACCGCCTTCCGCACGCCCCGGCCGGCCGGGGACGACAGCGCGTCCTTCGACCGCGTCCACCGGGGCCGCCGCATCCGGGGCTCGCGGGGCGCGGACGGCCACTGGCACGTCACCCTCGACGGCCGCCCCTGCATCTGATGCGCCGCGCCGACGGCACCTGGCTGAGCATGGTCGACCACTACTGCTCGTACCCGGCCCTGCTCGACGCCGCCCGCGCCGCCGTGGACGCCCTCGCCCCCGGCGAGCGACTGACGGGAGGCGGCCATGGCGTACACGCGTAAGGACGCCGCCACCCTCACGGCGGGCGAGAAACGCCGGTTCGTGAACGCGCTGCTGGAGGTCAAACGGCGCGGCGAGTACGACGAGTTCGTCCGCACGCACCTCGCGTACTACGCCTCCGACGGTGAACGGGGCTGCGCACCGCGCACATGGCGCCCTCCTTCCTGCCCTGGCACCGCAGATTCCTGCTCGACCTGGAGGAAGCCCTGCGCCGGGTCGACTCGGAGGTGACCCTGCCGTACTGGGACTGGACCCGCGACCGCGCCGCCGACTCCGCGCCGTGGACGGCGGACCTCCTCGGCGGCGACGGTCGCCGCTCCGATCTCCAGGTGACCACGGGCCCGTTCGCCCACCGGGAGGGCAACTGGACCATCCGGATCGGCGTGACCGAGGGGACTTCCTCACCCGCGACCTCGGCCGCCGCGCCGACCCGATCAGCCTGCCGACCAGGAGCGACCTGGAAGAGGCGCTGAAGGAGCCGGCGTACGACGTGGCGCCCTGGGACTCGACGGTCACCCGGGGCTTCCGCAACCGGCTGGAGGGCTGGGGGACCGGGCGGGGCGGCGTCTCGTGGCGCAACCACAACCGGGTGCACCGCTGGGTCGGCGGGGCCATGCTCGGCGCCGCCTCCGTCAACGACCCCGCCTTCTGGCTGCACCACGCCTTCGTCGACCTGCAGTGGTACCGCTGGCAGCGCAGACACCGCGGCGCCCGCTATCTGCCCGCGACCGCCCCGGGCCGCGGCGACGAGCAGCACGGCCGGATCGTGTCCCGCCGGAGAAGCTCCCGCCGTGGGACGTCACCCCGGAGGAACTGGAGGACGTCGGCGCCGTCTACCGCTACGCCTGACCCGCGGGACGGTACGCGGACAGCCGAAGAGCCCCGGCGCCCGAGGCGGCCGGGGCTCTTCGCGCGCGGGCTCTACTTGTTGACGCAGTAGTTGCCGACGGCGGGGTTGAGGAAACCGATCACGTTCACGGTGTTGCCGCACACGTTGATCGGCGCGTGGACCGGAACCTGGACCACATTGCCCGACACGACGCCGGGCGAGTGGACCGCGGCACCCTCCGCGCCGGAGTGCGCCGAGGCCATACCGGCGCCGCTGATCACGACGGCACCCGTGCCGAGAGCCAGGGTGGCCGCCTTCGCGATGCGAGACATCACGTTCTCCTTACTAGGTCAGGTAAACACGGCCCCTCACTAGCGGCCGTACTCCCCCTCAACGCGCCGCATCGCCCCGGGTCACGCCAAATGTCCAGGGATCACACTTTGGCCCGTATCCGGACCGGACACGGACCCCGGCGACACCGGCCGTTCGGCCATCCGAGACGCCTTGACGCGCCGCTGACCTGCATTTTCACGGAAAAGTTACGCGATTGGGCGTTTCAGTTGCGAAGCGTTGCAAACCATCACCTATAGTCATGACTGTCGGTAAACGGGCCATAACGGACCGTGTCGACACAAACGAGAAACGGAGAGGTAATGCGTAAGTTCCAGAAGGCTGCCGTTGTCGCGGCCATGCTCGGCAGCGTTGGCTTCCTTGGCGCCGGCGTCAGCTACGCCGGTGACCACCCGGGCTTCGAGCTCAACAGCGACCAGACCACGACCTGTGCGCAGGACAACTCGGTCCAGTCGCTGATCTCGATCGACGACGTCAACGCTGGCGTGGGCGCCATCCTGGGCCTCGGCAACGCGGAGAACTCCGAGGTCAACGCGGTGGCTTGCTCGTCGAACCTCGGCTGAGCAGTCGACTGAGGTGACCCGGGCGGGTTCCGGGGTCCGAGCCAAGCGCCACGGACCCCGGGCCTGCCCGGCCCCTGCCACTCCATGACCGTCAAGGGAAAAGACTGATGTTCCAGTTGAACAGGATCGCCGCGGCGGGCCTGCTCGGAAGCCTCGCGGTGATCGGCCTCGGTGCCGCCCAGGCCGTCGGCGCCGACAACCCCGGTAACTGCACCAAGGACGAGCAGGGCCATGTGCGCTGCGTCCAGGAGAGCGAGTACCGGATCACCGAGGAGAGCGGAAAGGTCCGCGTCGGAAACCAGGCGACGCAGACCTGCTCCGGCAAGGGGCAGCTCACCTGCACCAACTCCTATGACGCCCGCGGTGGGAAGTCCTGACGTGACGCGCGTCGGCGTTGTTCCACGATCTCGCCTCCGGGCCGATTGTGTGAATGCGCGACAGCAGTGCGAAGTGTCTTTTTCTGCCATCTGAATGCCGATCGGCGTTTCGCTATCAATTGCCGCAAAAGTCGCCTTAGGTTTGGCGACTGTCACCGACCGGTCCGTCCAGGATCGCGTCAAATCGAGAATGGAGAAGTAATGCGCAAGTACCAGAAGGCCGCTGTTGTGATGGCCATGCTCGGCAGCGTCGGCTTCCTGGGCGCTGGCGTCAGCCACGCCGGCGACGACCCGTCGGTGCAGCTCAACAACCACCAGAAGACGACCTGCGCCCAGGACAACTCCGTCCAGTCGCTGATCGCCATCGACGACATCAACCTCGCGGTCGGCCTCCTCGGCATCGGCAACGCCGAGAACAAGGAGACCAACAGCGTGCAGTGCGCCAGCAACTTCTCGCTGGGCGACTGATCACCTTCCGGTGATGTGGGCAGGTCCCGGGGTCCGGTCGTATGCGACCGGTCCCGGGCCTGCCCGTTTCGTCGGCCGTTGAGGCGTCCGTAACGGCGCCGCCGTACAGCCGCGGCGGGGCCGAGCGTCGAGGAATGAGCAGATGTTCAAGTCGAAGAAGATCACCGTGGTGGCGGGCCTGCTGGGGAGCGTCGCCCTGATGGGCCTCGGCGTCGTCCAGGCCGTCGCCGTCGAGAACCCCACGAAGTGCGCCAACGACGGCAGGGGGCACGTGAGCTGCGAGGATGTGCGCGAAGATCACGTCACCGGCGACAAGGCCGGGAAGCTCCAGCTGGTGCAGGAAGGGGCCGGCGCCCTGCTCGGCGGCGGGGAGTCCTGACGCGTCGCGTCGGTCATGAGGAAGGGCCGGAACCCGCACCCGGGTTCCGGCCCTTCCTCATGACCGACGTCATACCGGGGCGGCGGCGGACGCGGCACGGGGCGTCTCGACGGCGTGGCAGTACGGCAGACCGTCGATGGGGCGGTCGGTGCAGAAGCGGCCGATCAGGTCCGCGGACTCCTCACGGCGCTCCACCGTCACCAGGTGGTCCGCCTCCTTGACCGTGGTGAACAGGGCCCCCGGCATCACCGCGGCGAGCTCCCGCCCCATCTGGGGAGTGCACAGCGTGTCGTACTCCCCGGTGAACACCAGCGTCGGCACCTCGGGGACCGGCAGCGGCTCGTAACAGCCGTGCGTCACCAGCCTGGTGTTGTGCTCGACGGCCTTTCTGATCTCCTCCGGCGTCTGGGTCAGGAACTGCCGGTGCAGCAGCCGCGCCACAGCCGCGTGCCTGCGGACCCTGCCCGCCTCCGGATTCGACATGAACAGCTGTACGAGTCCGTCGGCGGCCCCTCGATGTCGCCCCGTTCGAGCGCCTGCGCCAGCCGCGGTACGGCGTCGCTGTACGGGGCGGGGAGCCGGCTCGCCGCGGCCGCGAAGACGATCCGCCGGACGGACTCCGGATGGCGCTGCGCGAACCGCAGACCGACGACCTCCCCGAAGCATCCGCCGAACAGATTCACCTCCGGCACGCCGATCTCCGTCAGCGTGTGCTGGAGGGCGTCGGCCAGGAAGCCGATGTCGTAGCGGGACGGCAGGAAGTCCGAGCTGCCGTAGCCGGGAAGATCCACGGTGATCAGCGTGCACAGCGGAGCCAGCCACTTCTCGTGGCTCTGCCAGGAGTACCGGTCCTGCGACGACCCCCGAGCAGCAGCAACGGCGCGGTGCTCGGAGCGCTCTGATGAACGATCCGGCACGCGTACCCGAATCCCTCGTACGTGAGGCCCCGCTCCTCCACGGAATCCTGGGCGGCGGTGAGGGAAGTGCGCATGAAGCGGCTCCGGGAAAGGCGGAACGACGGCGAACCGTTCCATGATTACCAGGAACCTAGCAAATATGGCGTAATCACTCCAATGTGGGCGATCCTGTCATATGGGGTTGGGGGTTCCGGAGGCTTCGGGTGCGGAGGAGGCCGAGCCCGCTGAGTGACCGTGCGCGAGCAAGTCCCGTCGACCCGGCGGTGGCTGACGCTCAGGAGGCCGGGCTCGCCTCGGCCCGTATGTCGCGGCGGGCCAGCAGGCCGGAGGCGGTCACCGCCGTCGCGCGGCGGACCAGGTCGGTGAAGTCCCTGCGCATGGCGGCCAGTTCGGGGTCGGAGGCGTAGGCCGCCGGCATCGCGTCCGACGGGCGGCTGCACTGCCAGGCGGTCATGGCCATCAGCAGGGTGGTCTCCACCAGCGCGGCGGCGTCCTCGGCGCCGAGCTCGGAAGGTGGACGCCCGGGGCCACCGGATTCCGGGCGGACCTGACCCCCGTCACGCCCGCCTCCTGGGGCAGCCCTCCGTGCGGCGCCTTCGACGCACACGCGACAGAGGCTCGGGCGGCGCAGGTCGGCTGGAGCCGCCCGGCCGGGGTATCCGGTTGAGCATGCTTGCTCTGGGGGACTACCGCTCGTACCACGGCGCCACGACCGTATGGGCCTTCGTGGTCGCCATTCTCATCGTGCTGGCGGCGGGTTGGTACATCCGGCGTCGAAGGTGAGCGCGTCTTCGAGTCGTCGACCGCACGGCGCGTGTACGACAGCCGCCCGACCACATGGCTCAACGACGGCGTCCCGCCCGAGTGGCCGAGTGGCCGAGTGGGCCGGGAGCGGTGTGGCCGTGCTCCTTGCCGCATATGCCCGGTGCGCCGACGGGCGGCTGCCGGGGCTGAAGCGGCTCGAAGCCGCGGGTGAGCTGCCGGAGGTGCGCGGCGCCGGCTGATCCTCCGGTCCGGAACTTCGATACCCATTCGACACCGCCACCCGCGGAAACCCGGTGACAGTCGGACATCCCCGGAGTGCGCCCTTGATCGTCAAGAGGGCGTCCGGGGCTTCGTCCGTGTCGGCTGGCATGTGTTCTGACCAGCGAAAAGCCCTCCCGGGAGGGAGGGCGGACAGTGGCGCCCCCGGCAGGACTCGAACCTGCGGCCAAGCGCTTAGAAGGCGCCTGCTCTATCCACTGAGCTACGGGGGCCGGTGTGGTGGCCTGTCGTCATGGTGCCCGGGTGCGGGCTGTCCCTGACGGTGCCGGAGACAAGGATAGGGCTCCCGCATCCATGTCCCTGATGCCGCTCCTCCGTGGCTCGATGTGGAGGTTCGGTGAAGCGGTCCTGATAATCGCAGGCAGGTACGAATCGTGCACCGCTTTTGGCCTCTCGCGCACCGGGTGTTGTGCACTCGTTATGCCTGGCCTGTGCGCACGTCACGGTCACCCCTTCCATCCCTTGTGTCCTGTCGGCGCGCAGACATGCTCATATGCTTCAGAATTCCCCTAAAATTGGGCATTCTTCGCATGTGGTGACCTTGGACGTACGGCCTCAGCTGCTCGACGCACTCTCCGCCCTGCGCGACCGTGTCGCCGCCGCACGCTTCCCGCTGCCCCTCGCGGGTGCCGCACGCGCGCGTGCCAACCGCGACGAACTGCTCGCCCAGCTGGACGACTACCTGGTGCCCCGGCTGAGAGACCCCTCGGCGCCTCTGCTGGCCGTCGTCGGCGGGTCCACCGGGGCCGGAAAGTCCACCCTGGTGAACTCCCTGGTGGGCCACAGGGTCAGCGAGGCGGGGGTGCTGCGGCCCACGACACGCACACCGGTACTTGTCTGCCATCCGGAGGACCACCACTGGTTCAGCGGAATGCGGGTGCTGCCCGACCTCACACGCGTGTGGGTGCCCCACCACCGGGACCCCGCCGACGACCTGCTGCTGCCCGGCGAGAACCCCGCGCGGGTGCTGCGGGTCGAGACCGCCGACACCCTGCCGCCCGGCCTCGCCCTCCTGGACGCGCCCGACATCGACTCCCTCGTCGCCGACAACCGCGTCCTCGCCGCCGAACTCATCACCGCCGCCGACATCTGGGTCATGGTCACCACCGCCGCCCGCTACGCCGACGCCGTCCCCTGGCACATGCTGCGCACCGCCAAGGAGTACGACGTCACCCTGGTGACCGTTCTCGACCGCGTACCCCACCAGGTCGTCTCCGAGGTGTCACGGCAGTACGGCGCCCTGCTCACCAAGGCCGGGCTCGGCGACGTACCGCGCTTCACCGTGCCGGAGCTGCCCGAGTCCGCCTGGGGCGGCGGGCTGCTGCCCGCCACCGCCGTGGCGTCGCTGCGCACCTGGCTGATCCACCAGACGCTCGATCCCGCCGCTCGGCAGCAGGTAGTGGGGCGCACCGCGTACGGCGTCCTCGACTCCTCGACGCCCGCATGCCCGGCCTCGCCGGTGCCGCCGCCGCACAGTACGCCGCCGCGCTGCGGCTCACCTCCGCCGTCGACGGGGCGTACGACAGCGAGCACGCGCGGGTGCGCGGCCGGCTTCAGGCCGGGGCCGTACTCGCCGGGGACGCGCTCAAACGGTGGCGCGCCTTCCCCTGGACTGCACCCCCGGCGAACTCCTCGACACCCTGGTGGAGAGCCTGAGCACGCTGCTGCTGTGCGCCGTGGCCGCCGCCGACGAGCGCGTCGAGGACGCCTGGCGGCGCGAGCCCGCCGCAAACGCCCCGGAACTCGCCGGCCGCGAGCGCGCGCCCGAGAGCGCCGAGCACCGTATCGGGCTGGCCGTACGGCGCTGGCGGCGCGAACTCGAGGAGTTCGCCGAGGACGAGGTGCGGGAGCTGGACCGCAGCGTCGCCCCCGACCCCGAGCTGGTCGCCGCGCTGGTCGCCACGGCGCTGCTGGGCGGCCGCCGGGCCCGTACCGCCGGGGAGGGCCTCGCCGAGCGGATCGGCGCACACGGCGCGCTGCGGTTGCGCGACCGGGGCGGGCGGCTGCTGGTCGCGCACGTGGACGGCGTCATGCACGCCGAACGCGAACGCCGGCTCGCCCCGCTCGACGCGCTCGACGTGCACGCGGAACCCCAGGCCGAACTCATCGCCGCCCTGTCCGTACTGCAGAAGGAGAGGTGACCGGTGACCGCCGTCACTGACCAGGACCACACCGGGCAACCCGATCGCGACGCCGAGGATCACCCCGTACGGATACGGCGACCCCCTGGGACGACGGGCTGATCGCACGCCGCGTGAGCGGGAGGAGCAGTCCGCGGCGACGGCGGCCCGCGGCCCCGCACCGCAGCCCGTGACCCCCTCGCGTACGACCCGGCGCTGTGCTCGCGGCTCGACGCGCTGCGCGAGCTGATCGGGCTCTCCCGCACCCGGCTCGACAACCGGACGCTCGCCCAGGCGGGCCGGGTCCTCGACGAGGCCACCGCGCGGCGCCGGCTCTCCGGGCAGCACACCGTCGTCGCCATCGCCGGCGCCACCGGCAGCGGCAAGTCACAGCTCTTCAACGCGCTGGCCGGAGTGCCCATCTCGGAGACCGGCGTACGCCGGCCGACCACCGCCGCGCCCATCGCGTGCAGTTGGAGCGACGGCGCCGCGCCCTCATCGAACGCCTCGGCATCCCGCCCCGCCTCAGACGGCGCCCGCTCCAGGTGACCGCGGACGCCGACGAGCGGCTGCGCGGGCTGGTCCTGGTCGACCTGCCCGACCACGACTCGGCGGCCGTCCAGCACCGGGAGCAGGTGGACCGCGTCCTGGGACTGGTCGACGCGGTCATCTGGGTCGTCGACCCGGAGAAGTACGCCGACGCCATGCTGCACGAACGCTATCTGCGGCCGATGGCCGCCCACGCGGAGGTCATGTTCGTCGTCCTCAACCAGACCGACCGGCTGCCCGGGGAGGCCGCCGACCAGGTCCTGGACGATCTGCGGCGGCTGCTCGACGAGGACGGCATCGTGCTGGGGAGTACGGCGAGCCCGGTACGACCGTGCAGGGGCTGTCCGCGCTCACCGGGGACGGGGTCGGTGAACTGCGGGAGTCCCTCGCCCGGTTCGTGTCCGAACGCGGCGCCCCGTCGCGGCGGATCTCGGCGGACGTGGACATCGCGGCGGCCCGCCTGTGGTCCGTCTACGCCACCCGCCGGCGCACCGGGCTGAGCGAGGAGGCGCGTGAGGAGTTCTCGGACCGGCTCGCGGACGCCGTCGGCGCCACCGCGGCGGGCGAGGCGGCCGAACGCGCGTGGCTGCGCAACGCCAACCGCGCGTGCGGCACGCCCTGGCTGCGGCTGTGGCGCTGGTGCCAGGAGCGGAGCGAGCCGTCCACCGGCAGGGTCGCCCTGCGCGGGCAGCCCGACGAGGAGGTCACGGCCCGGCAGCGGGTGGAACAGGCGGTGCGTACGGTGGCCGACCGCGCCTGTTCCGGACTGCCGGGGCCGTGGGCGCTGGCGGTGCGGGAGGCGGCCGTACGCGGCTCGCAGGGGCTGCCGGAGGCGCTCGACGAGCTGGCCGTACGCGCGGGACTGCCGCCGGGGCGGCCGCCGCGGCCGGGGTGGTGGCCGGTGGCCGTGCTGGCGCAGGTGTCGATGACGGTTCTTCAGTTCGTGGGCGGACTGTGGCTGGTGGGGCAGATCGCCGGTGTCATGGCGCCGAATCTGGGGGTGCCGGTGCTGCTGATGGCGATCGGCATCATCGGCGGGCCGCTGATCGAGTGGAGCTGCCGTATGGCGGCCCGGGGCCCGCGCGGCGGTACGGGCTGGAGGCGGAGAGACGACTGCGGGAGGCGGCCGCCGGGTGCGGCCGGGCCCGCGTCCTGGACCCGGTGGCGGCGGAACTGCTGCGGTACCGCGAGGTACGGGAGCAGTACGGGCGGGTCGCGGGGGTGGGGGTGGCCGGTCGGGGGTGAGGGCGGAGCGCCTCCTTCGGGTGGCGGGGTTGTCCACAGGCCGGAGGTGGTCCACAGCGCTCAGCGGGCCCGGCCCGACGGAGGCAGTCTGGCGGCACGGCGATCGCGGAACGGTCCGCGGTCGTCACGCCGGACGGCGGCCGTACGGGGCGGGCCCGTACGCGTTTCAGCCCGGCGCCCGCCGCTGCCGCCGCGTGCGGCCGGCGGGTCCGGGCGAGGAGGGAGTACGAGGATGAACGAGACGATGGTGTGCGTGGTGGGCAACGTGGCGACACGGCCCGTGTACCGGGAGACGGCATCGGGCCCCGCGGCCAGGTTCCGGGTCGCGGTCACGTCCCGGTACTGGGACCGGGAGAAGAGTGCCTGGGCGGACGGCCACACCAACTTCTTCACGGTGTGGGCCAACCGGCAGCTCGCCACCAACGCGGCGGCCTCGCTGGCGGTGGGCGAACCGGTGATCGTCCAGGGCCGGCTGAAGGTGCGCACGGAGACGCGCGAGGGGCAGCAGGGCTGGATGTCGGCGGACATCGACGCGGTGTCGGTCGGCCACGACCTGGCCCGCGGCACGACCGCCTTCCACCGCGCGCAGCGACCGGAACGGACGCCGGGGACGGACCGGACCGAACCCAACTGGGAGAGCCCGCCCGACGGTTCGCCGACCGTGGACGCCGGGTCGGCCCAACCCGGCCCGGAACCCGTTGTCGTGACATGACGTCAGCGATGTGCGTCGCTCGGCAGGGACGCTGACCGAACTGAGGCTTATCGGCAGATGCATGCCGAACCATCCCGTGTGGATTTGTCGATAAGCCCTGCTCGCGGCGGCTTCCGCGATAACGATTCCGAGTCGGATCAGCCCTCCGACGCGATCACCGGCAAGCGCGCTCTGCCGTCTCCTTAGGATGCCGGGCATGGCTCCCGGCGCTCTGGGGGCCGGTGAAATTTGCTGGTGGGACCGTCCCCCGCGTCAACGGGTCCCGCTCGGAAAGGATTTCGGTGTTTGCTTCGTTCTCCGCGTGGTCCGTGCGTGGACGCGGGTCCGCCCGCCTCGCCGCAGGGACGCTGGCGTCCGGACTCGTCACCACCGCCGTACTGGCCGGTGCCGGGACGGCGGCCGCCGCCGCCGGCGACGAGACGGCGCCGGGACACAGCGGGGCGGCCGCGACGATAGGCGGCCTCAAGACCTACGGCGACGCGGTGATACGCGGTGCCGCCGGGGACCAGCGGGTGTCGGCGGGACTGTTCGAGATGTCCGTCGAGGGCGGCGGCATGCTGCACACGTACTGCGTCGACATGCAGACGCCGACGCAGAAGGACGCCAAGTACCACGAGACCGCCTGGGCAGGGACCTCGCTGGGCACCAACAAGGACGCCGGCCGCATCCGCTGGATCCTGCGCAACTCCTACCCGCAGGTCAACGATCTCGCGGCGCTCGCGAAGAAGGCCGGTGTACGCGGGCAGCTCACCGAGCAGGACGCGGCGGCCGGCACCCAGGTGGCGATCTGGCGCTACTCCGACGCCGTGGACGTGGACGCCGTCGACCCCCAGGCGGAACAGCTCGCCGACTACCTCCAGAAGAACGCCCGCGGCGAGGCGGAGCCGAAGGCGTCGCTGACCCTCGACCCGCCCGCGGTCTCCGGCCGCCCCGGTGCGCTGCTCGGCCCGGTGACGGTGCACACGGACGCGCGCAGCGTCACGGTCTCCCCGCCGGCGGACGCCCTCACCATCGGCGTACGGATCGTGGACAAGGACGGCGAACCCGTCACCACCGCCACCGACGGCAGCCGGCTCTTCTTCGAGGTCCCCGAGGACGCGGCGGCGGACACCGTGAAACTGACCGCGCAGGCCTCGACGACCGTCCCGGTCGGCCGCGCCTTCGTCTCCGACAGCCGCAGCCAGACGCAGATCCTGGCCGGTTCCAGCGAGTCGACCGTCTCGGCGACCGCGAGCGCGACCTGGGCGCTCGAGGGTGCGATACCCGCGCTGTCCGCCCGCGAGAACTGCGCCAAGGGCGGTGTGGACGTCACCGTCGCCAACCAGGACGACGAGCCGTTCGTCTTCGAGCTGGCGGGCGCGGAGTACACCGTCGCCGGAGGCAAGTCCCGGACGGTGACGGTCCCGGTGAGCGAGGACCAGCCCTACGACTTCACGGTCGCGGGTCCGGGCGGGTTCGAGCAGCGGTTCACCGGCAAGCTCGACTGCGTGACCCGCGCCGCCGAGACCGGCACTACCACCCACACCCTGTCCGGCCCGGCCCCCACCCCTCGCCGTCACCTCCACCGACACCAACCTGGCCGAAACGGGAGCCTCCAGCGCCACCCCGTGGATCACCGGCACCGCGATCGGCCTGGTCGTCATAGGCGGAGCGGGCCTGATCATCACCCGTCGCAGGCAGACCCCGCCGGCAGCGTGAACACCGGCAGCCGCGTACGGGCGGGGAGCGCGGGTGGGGCGCGTCCTTCGACGGACGGGGTGACGCGTTCTCACGTATGCGCTCCTCCGCCGCGCGGCGGGCCGGGACTTCCGGGAGAGCTGCCGTTCGTCGGCACCCGGGCCCGCTCATCGGCGTCTTCGCCGCATGGGCGCATCGCCGGGCGGAGCCGGAGCGGTCAGTGCGGGGCATCGGGTCGGCGCGGAGCGCGCTCACCGGGTACTGACAGTCCCGCTCAGCGCGCCGTGACGGTGTCGAGCCATGCGGTGAGTGCGTGGAAGTCCGGGGCTGCGAGGCCCTTGGCCGGGTCGATCCGGTGGAGCAGGGACGGTCCGGGGTGGGCGGCGGCGACCCAGAGGCGGTCCGTGGGGGTGATCTCGTCGTCGACCCAGATGAAGGGGTGGCCGGCGGCCCATTCGACCAGCGAGCGGGTCTTCCCGTGCAGGCCCCGCGGGCCTTCCTCCGGGTCGGCGTCCGGCCACTCCAGCACGGGCAGCCGCGGTAGCCCGATGCGCGGGGCGATGACCTCGTTTGCCTCCTCCATCCAGGTCGTCGCCCAGACGAGACGGCAGTCCAGGGCGATGAGACGTGCCCCGAGCCCGGGGTCGAGGCGGTTCAGCAGGGGTTTCCCCGGTCGGCGGGCCGGGGTGGCCGGACGGGGATCCGAACGGGATCAGGGGCCCGTCGACATCGAGAAAGAGGAGAGGGCGCTCCGCCGCGCTGGTCACGACGGCACGGTAGCGCGGCACGGTGTGGGGAGCGGCATCCCCGGGCCGGGCGGTGCGCGGGCGGCCGGGGGCGTCGGAGCCGTTCGGGAAAGGCCAGGTCAGGGGCTCCGGACGGAACGGGTTTCCCCAGGGGGTGGCGGTCGGGCAAGATGGGGTGTATCTGCCCACTGCCAGATTTCAAGTTGCCGGACGGTTTCTCTTGGCTGAGTACATCTACACCATGCGCAAGGCGCGTAAAGCGCACGGCGACAAGGTGATCCTCGACGACGTCACCCTGAGCTTCCTGCCCGGGGCGAAGATCGGTGTCGTCGGGCCGAACGGCGCTGGTAAGTCGACGGTCCTGAAGATCATGGCGGGGCTGGAGCAGCCCTCGAACGGTGACGCGTTCCTCACCCCGGGTACACCGTGGGCATCCTGCTCCAGGAGCCCCCGCTGAACGAGGACAAGACCGTCCTGGAGAACGTCCAGGAGGGTGTCGCCGAGGTCAAGGGCAAGCTCGACCGGTTCAACGAGATCGCCGAGCAGATGGCGACCGAGTACACCGACGAGCTCATGGACGAGATGGGCAAGCTGCAGGAGCAGCTCGACCATTCCAACGCCTGGGACCTCGACGCCCAGCTCGAGCAGGCCATGGATGCCCTGGGCTGCCCGCCCGGGGACTGGCCGGTCGCCAATCTCTCCGGTGGCGAGAAGCGCCGGGTGGCGCTGTGCAAGCTGCTGCTCGAGGCGCCCGACCTGCTGCTCCTCGACGAGCCCACCAACCACCTCGACGCCGAGTCGGTGAACTGGCTGGAGCAGCACCTCGCCAAGTACGAGGGCACCGTCGTGGCCGTCACCCACGACCGGTACTTCCTGGACAACGTCGCCGGCTGGATCTGCGAGGTCGACCGCGGCCGCCTGCACGGCTACGAGGGCAACTACTCCAAGTACCTGGAGACCAAGGCCACCCGCCTCAAGGTCGAGGGTGCCAAGGACGCCAAGCGGCAGAAGCGCCTCAAGGACGAGCTCGAATGGGTGCGGTCCAACGCCAAGGGGCGCCAGGCCAAGTCCAAGGCGCGGCTGGCCCGCTACGAGGAGATGGCCGCCGAGGCCGACAAGATGCGGAAGCTGGACTTCGAGGAGATCCAGATCCCGCCGGGCCCGCGTCTGGGCAGTGTCGTCGTCGAGGTCAGCAACCTCACCAAGGGCTACGGCGAGAAGCTCCTCATCGACGACCTCAGCTTCACGCTGCCGCGCAACGGCATCGTCGGCATCATCGGCCCGAACGGCGCCGGCAAGACCACCCTGTTCAAGATGATCCAGGGCATCGAGGAGCCGGACTCCGGCGCCATCAAGGTCGGCGACACCGTCAAGATCTCCTACGTCGACCAGAGCCGCGAGAACATCGACCCCAAGAAGACCCTGTGGGCCGTGGTCAGCGACGAGCTCGACTACATCAACGTCGGCCAGGTCGAGATGCCGTCCCGCGCCTATGTGTCGGCCTTCGGGTTCAAGGGTCCGGACCAGCAGAAGCCGGCGGGCGTGCTCTCCGGCGGTGAGCGCAACCGGCTGAACCTCGCGCTCACCCTCAAGCAGGGCGGCAACCTGCTGCTCCTCGACGAGCCGACCAACGACCTCGACGTCGAGACCCTCTCCAGCCTGGAGAACGCCCTGCTCGAGTTCCCCGGCTGCGCCGTGGTCGTCTCCCACGACCGGTGGTTCCTGGACCGGGTCGCCACGCACATCCTCGCCTACGAGGGCGAGTCCAAGTGGTTCTGGTTCGAGGGCAACTTCGATTCGTACGAGAAGAACAAGGTCGAGCGGCTCGGAGCGGACGCCGCGCGCCCGCACCGCGCCACCTACAAGAAGCTGACCCGGGGCTGATCGATCTTGCGGCACATCTACCGCTGCCCGCTGCGCTGGGCGGACATGGACGCGTACGGCCACGTCAACAACGTGGTGTTCCTCCGCTATCTGGAGGAAGCCCGTATCGACTTCCTGTTCCGCCCGGAGAAGGACTTCCAGCAGGGGTCCGTGGTGGCGCGCCACGAGATCGACTACAAGCGGCAGCTCGTCCACCGGCACCACCCGGTCGACATCGAGCTGTGGGTCACCGAGATAAGGGCCGCGTCGTTCACGCTCACCTACGAGGTCAAGGACGGGGACGTGGTCTACGTCCGCGCCTCGACGGTGATAGTGCCGTTCGACTTCGAGGCGCAGCGGCCCCGGCGGATCACCGCGGAGGAGCGGGAGTTCCTCCAGGAGTACACGGACTCCGAGGAGGAGGCCGTCGCCGCATGACGGTGCTTCATCTCGCCGACGAGGGGAGGCCGCGGATCTCGCGGCCTTCCTCTCCCGGCTGCTGCGCTACGACCGTGCCGCCGCGGTGCGGCTGCAGGCGGCCGGGACGGCGCTCGCCGTCTTCGGCAGGCCGCCGTCGTTCGAGGTGCTCGCCGTCCGCGCCGTGCGGCTGGCGAAGCCGTACGAGGACGGGCTGGACGTCACCCTGGACGTGACCGTGTCCGCCGGTGAACTGCTGGAGTCGGTGGACGAGTCCGCCGCCACGGCCGCCGTGCCGGGCGCGGTGACCGGGCCGCCGTGGGCCGGCGTGCTGCCGCCGCGCGGCGGCTGGCGGGCCGAGCCGGGACTTCCGTCGCCGCAGGAGCTGAGCGCTCTCGTCGCCGCGTCGGTCGCCGAATTCCGGTCCCGTACGGAGGAGTTGGCGCCCGAGTCGCGGACCCGGGCCGAACTCGACCGGATCGGGCGGGAGATCTGGTCCCGCACGGTCGCGGACACCGGGCTTCCGGTGCGGGCGGTGCACGCCGCCCAGTCGCTCGGCTTCCTGCGGGGCACGGAGCAGGGCTGTTCTCCTCCGGGGCGTGGCTCCGGCTGCGTACGCCCTTCGGGTCGGTCGCCGTACGGCGGTCGGGGCTCGGGGCGTTCGGGCTCAGCGTGCGCTGAGGCCGGCTACCGCCCTCCGCTGAGGCCGGCTACTGCCCTTCACCGAGGCCGTCTACAGCTCTTCGCTGTCGTCCGGCTACCGCCCTTCGCTGTCGTCCGGGCGGACGGCTATGTGGTCGGGCTCCAGTTCCAGGGCGACGCGGTCGCGCATGTTCAGCGCCTTCGTGTACTCGGCGGGCAGTTGGAGGCGGCCGGCGCGGTCCAGCATCGCGTACTCGCGGGCGACCACGGTCTCGTGGCCGGTGGTGGCGTCCACCTCGCTGCGGCGCAGCACCTCGGTGGAGGTGCGGCCGTCGCGGATGGCGACGGTGCGGCGGACCTCGCTCGCCACCGCCTGGTCGTGCGTGACGATCACGATGGTCGTGCCCAGCCGCTCGTTCGCGGTGCGGAACGCGGCGAAGATCTGTTCCGCCGTGTGGGAGTCCAGTTCGCCGGTGGGTTCGTCGGCGAGCAGGACGGAAGGGTCGCCGGCCAGCGCCACGGCGATGGCGACACGCTGCTGCTGACCGCCGGACATCTCGTGCGGACGCCGGTCGCGGCAGTCGGCCACCTCGAGCAACTCCAGCAGTTCCAGCGCGCGTTCGGCGCGGGCACGGCGTCCGGAGCGGGACCGGCCGGCCAACTGCATGGGCAGGGCGACGTTCTGGGCCGAGGTCAGATAGGGCAGCAGATTGCGGGCCGTCTGCTGCCAGACGAAGCCGACGACCTCACGCCGGTAGGCGAGGCGGTCCTTGGCGGTCATCGTGAGCAGATCACGGCCGGCCACGCGGGCCGCGCCCGCCGTGGGGGTGTCCAGTCCGGCGAGGATGTTCATCAGGGTCGACTTGCCGCTGCCGGAAGCGCCCACCAGCGCCATCAACTCGCCCTCGCGCACGAGGAGATCGAGCCCCTGGAGGGCCTGCACCTCCACGCCGTCCGCGGTGAACACGCGGACCAGCCGGTCGCAGGTGATGAGCGCGTCATGGCCGTACGCCGGACGGTCGCGGTCGGCGGTGACACGGTCGGCCAGCTCGGCGAGCGTGGGGTTCGAGGTCATCGGGGGCCTCCTGGGCGGGAGCAGGGGCGGGCGTGCGCGGTCGTACGGTCCTCGGGGCGGGTCACCGGGCGTCGCCCGCCCTCAGTTCCCGTACCGAACCCCTGCGGCCCGTCCACCATGCCTGGGCCGCCGCGATGCCGACCGTCAGGGCCACCACCGCCAGCGCGGGGAGCAGCAGGGACACCGGGTCGGTGCGCAGGGCCGCCCGGCCCGCCGGGGAGGAGGCGGTGGAGACGGCGATGGTCGTCAGGTCGATGCCGGGGGACAGGAGCCGGATGGCGGACCAGGCGGTGACGGTGCCGCCGGCCGCCGCGAGGAGGGCCTGCGGCAGGGACTCCAGGATCAGCAGGCGGCGGCCCTGGGCCCGGGTGAGGCCCATGGTGCGCAACCGGGCGAGCAGCGCGGCCCGTTCGGGTGCGGCGCGCAGCAGCGTCAGCAGCAGGGCGAGTACGGCGTACCCGGTGCCCGCCGCCACCGCCGCCGTGTAGACGCGCTCGGCGCCGGACTGCAGGGCGAGTCGATGTACTCGGCGAACCGCTCCGTCCGCAGCTGTACTTGCGCGGCATCACCCGCCGCCTCGCGCAGGGCGTCCGCGTCCGGGCGGTCGCCGGTCAGCAGCAGCGCGGTGGGCGGGGCGGAGGGTCGGGCAGCCCGGCGCGGTCCACGATCAGGAACTCGTCCCCGACGATCGCCGGGGTCCGCTCCCGTACCGTCTCGATCCGTACGGTGAGGTGGCCGCCGCCGTCGAGCCGCACCCGGAACGGCCGGGTCCCGTAGCGGTCGGCGACCGCGGGGAGGCCAGGGCGGGCAGGGGCTCCGCGCCGTCGGGCGCCTTCAGCTCGTCCGCGGTGACCGCGCCGATGTCCGTGTGCCGGGTGAGCGCCGCGTAACCGGCCGGGTCGACGGCGGCGACCGGGACGGACAGCCTGCCGTCGTCGGGATAGGAGTACAGGGCGACGTTCACGGGGTGACGTCCGCCACGCCGGACACCCGCCCGACCGCGTCGGCCAGGCCGGACGGCAGGGCCGACGCCGCTTCGAGGCGGGCGTCGGCGCCGACGGTGAGGAGGGCCGCGCGGTCCCGGGCGTCGGCCACACCGGTGAGGACGGAACCGCCGAAGGCGGCGGTGGTCAGCGCGGTCAGCAGCGCGAGCAGAGGCAGTACGGCGGACCCTGACGTACCGCGGCCCGCGCGGGCCAGCGACAGCGGGCCGACCACGCCCCGCAGCCGCCGCGCCGGACGGGCGAGGCCGCGCAACGGCAGCGGATACAGACGGACCAGCAGCAGTGCGGCGATCATCCCCACCAGTACCGGGGCCAGCGACACCAGTTCGTCCCCGGACGTCCCCTGGCCGTCCTCCGCCGTACCGCGCGTACGCAGGGCCACGACGGCGCCCACCGCGAGGGTGAGCAGGGTGAGTTCGGCGACCGTGCGGGGGCGGGACGGGCGGGCCGAGGCGATGTCGTCGCGGGCGGCGTGCACGCGTACGGCTCGGTGTGCGGCGACGGCCCGCAGCGGCAGCGCCACGGAGGCGAGGAGCGCCACGGCACCGGCGGCCGACGCGGCGTACGGCAGCCGGCCGCCGCTGAACGCGAGCCCGGCGGCGGCCAGGCCCAGGGCCGCCGCCGGGACGGCGACCACCGTCGTCTCCGCCAGCAGCCGGCCGGTCAGACCGGGCAGGAGGCGCCGCGGGCGCGCAGCAGGGTGAGTTCGGCGCGGCGCCGGTCGGCGGTGAGACCGCCCGCCATCAGCAGGACGACGGCCGCGACCGTGCCGGTGCCGAAGGCGGCGACCGCGACCAGTGGCCCGATCACGGACCGCAGCCCGCCGTACTCGGCGAACACCTCGTCGAGCGCGGTCTCCGTCTCGACCGGGGCCGAGGCGGCGGTACGGGCCCGCTGAAGCAGCGGGCCGGCGTCGAAGGAGGCGACGGCCGACGTCAGCCGTGACAGATCGTGGGCGTGCAGGGCGGACACATCGGGGGCAGCATCCAGTACCGCTCCGGTTCCCCGGCGGTACCCGCGAGCGCCGGGGCCGCGTCCGGGGCAGCAGCAGCGCGGCCACCCAGTACTGGTTGCGCATCGGATCGTCGGGGACGGTCGTCAGATACGGGGTGCGCAGCACCGGACTCGTCGACCAGTACGCCCCTGGGGGCTACGCGGTTCGACGATGCCGGTGACGCGGACCGCGAGCGGCCCGCGTTCCACGGCGGGCACATGCAGGACGGACCCCACCTCGATGTGCAGGTTCCGGGCCGTCTCGGCGGTGACGGCGGCCTCGACGGACGACGTCACCGGGGTGACGTCGTCCGGGGCCTCGGGCAGCCGGCCCTTCCGCAGCCGGGAGTGGTCGGCGAGCCCGCTGGGCGCGGCCAGGTGGAACTGCGGGAGCACCGCGTCCGGCATCGCCAGCCACGGGTCCGGGACCTCCAGCGGCCGGGTGGTGCGCACCCCGTACGAGGACTGCTCCCGGTCGACCGGGAGGGAACCGCCCGGCAGCGCGAGGATCCTCGCGTGCGCGTCGGCGATCGGGTCCCCGCGCAGCTGCTCCTCCGGCGCCGTCAGCAGGCCGGCCGCGGACGGGCTGTACAGCTGGACGGTGGTGCGGGCGGGCCCGGCCACCTCCATCGACCTGCGCAGCCCCGCGTCGCCGTACCGGTCGACCGCGAGCGGCAGCGCGGCGGCCAGGAACGCCGTCACCGCCACCAGCAGCGCCAGTGCCACCGCCCCGCCGGGCGCCGACCGCAGCCGGGTGCGCACCCAGGGCGCGACCACCCGCGTCCGTACGGTCATCTCACTCACCTCCCCGTTCCCGCAGCGACGTCACCGGGCCGGCCCTGCGCAGCGCCAGTACGGCCGTGATCAGCAGCGGTGCCACGGCGACGGCGGCCAGCAGCGCGGCCACCCGGGCGGCGGGCAGCTCCACCAGGACCCCGGGGACCGGACGGGTGGCCTCCGCGGTCAGCATGATCAGCGGGATCACCGCCCGCGCCAGCACCGCGCCGAGCAGGACGCCCACCGCCAGCGCCAGCCCGACCAGTACCCCGTGCTCGACGAGCACCACGCGGGCCAGCCGCCGCCGGGACGCGCCCAGCGCGCGCAGCACCGCGAACTCGGCGGACCGTTCCCGCAGCGACCCCGCCGCGCTCACCGCGAACCCGACCGCCGTCAGTGCCGCCGCCGCGAGGGCCGCCGCACCGAACGCGGCGCCCGGACCGGCGCCGAACGGGTCGTCGCGGAGCTGCCCGGCGATCTCGTCCCGCACCACCACCCGCGACGGATCGACGTCGGGCCGGCCGCGCAGCGCCCCGGCCACCCGCGCCGACGCACCCGGCTCGGTCGCCAGCCACCATTCGTTCGGGGTCACACCGGTGCCCTGGCGGGCGAGGAGCACCCGGTTGACGGCGCGCAGATCGACGAGCAGCGCGCCCCCGTCGTCCTTCGCCCCGGTGGGTGCGGAGGGCAGTTCCCGCACCGCGCGCACGATCCGCACCGGCACCGTGGCGTCGCCGATCCGCACGTCCATCCGCTGCCCGGGACGGGCGCCCGTGGAGTCGAGATAGCGGTCCGTGGCCAGCGCGGCGACCTCGGCGGCCGCCCGCTGCGGCACCTGGAGGCCGATCGTGAGGGGCGAGGGCCGCCAGGACATGTCCTCCGGCACATAGCCGGTGCCGTACGAGAGGGTCATCGGTTCGGCCGTGGTGAGGCGGGGGCGGGCCGGGGCGGTGCGCGCGCCGGGGAGTCCGCCGCGTCGTCGGCGTGGGCGGACGGTTTCCAGTGGTCCGGCAGCCGCAGCTCCCGGTTGTGGCCGCCGTCGTCCGTGGCGGTCACCGACTCCAGGGTGAGGAGGTGCCGTTCGGCCTTCCCGACCGGCTGGTAGAGGTCCAGGCGGAGCCCGGTCAGCGTCAGGGCGCCCGCCGACAGGCCGGCGGTGAGGGCGTGCGGCCGCCCGTCGGCGCGGAGCCGGCCGAGGTCGAGTTCGTACGGGGTGCCGTACGAGTCGACCACGGTGGCGGCGGCGTCGACGGCGGTCTTCGGGTCCGCGCCCCGCAGCCGGGCCGTCAGCGTCAGCCGCGCGCTGTCCGCCGGGACGCGCACCCCCGCCGGGGCACCGTCCGGCGCCAGCCCCGACAGCGTCGTGCGCACCGGGTCGTCGGACAGGTCGGGGCGCATCAGCACCGTGTCCGCCGCGTGCGCGGTGTCCAGCGCCAGTACGGTCGCGGTCCGCCCGCCCGACAGCGGCACGGTCGTCCGCAGGCCGGGAGCGGTCTCGCGTACGCCGGGGACGGCCGCGTACGCCTGGCCGCGCCCGAGGCCGCTCTCCCCGGAGGCCAGGATCCGCACCGGCGCGCCGGCCCGGAAGTCCGCCTGGTCGTCCTGCGAGCGGTCCCACGAGGAGGCCTGGCCGATCGCCAGCATGCCCAGCGCCACGGCGAGCACCAGCAGCAGCACCGGCCCGGCCCCGCGCATCGGACGGCGGCTGAACTGCCAGCCGGCCAGCGCCCCCGGCAGCCCCCGGCCGCGTGCCGCCCGGCGCTCGGCCAGCCGCGCCGCGGGCGGCAGCAGCCGCAGCGTCAGCACCGTACCGGCGAGCAGCGCCAGCGCCGGGGCGACCACCAGCAGCGGATCGATCCCGAGGTCCTCGCCGACCACTCCGGAGGGGCGGCGGCTCAGCTGCCAGTACGCCACACCGGCCACCACCAGCAGGCCGACATCCGCGCCCGCCCGCACCACGCCCGGCAGCGGCTTGGCACGGCCGGCCGTGAAGGAGGAGGTCAGCGCCGGCACCGTGACGGCCAGCGCACAGCCCAGCGCCACGCCCGCCGAGACCAGCCACACCGCGCCGTGACCGGCGACCGTGCCGACGGAGGCGTCGAGGTGGAGGCCGATCCGGGCGAGCGCGCCCCGCCCGGCCAGCAGCCGGGTGAGCGGGCCCGCCAGCAGCGGGGCGCAGGCGGCCGCGGGCACGGCCAGCAGCAGCGCCTCCAGGGCGGCGAACCGGGCCACCTGGGCGCGCGAACCGCCGCGGGCCCGCAACAGCCGTGTCTCCGCGGCGCGTTCCGCGCTGAGCAGGCGTGCGACGAGGAGGAGGGCGCAGCCGGCGAGGAGGGCGAGCTGGAGCGCGATGATCAGGAGGGTGGAGCGGGCGACGAGGAGGAGCGTTCGACGCGGTCCAGGGCGGCGGGGAGGTCGCTTCGCGCGGTCGCCGCGCCGTGCAGCGCCTCGGCCTTGGGCAGGGCGGCCGTGCCCTGGCGGGCGGCGTCGCGGAGGGCGTCGACGCGGTCGGTCGTCATCGCCGAGAAGTCGGCGGAGGCCAGCCAGCCGGAGCCGCCGGCGGTGACCCGGTCGCCGGTGAAGACGGTGGGGTCGGTGAGGAGGGGCCGTACGTCGTGAAGTGGACCTTGACGACTCCGCGGCCGTTGAGGTCGTCGAGCTGCCAGTACGGGGCGGCGGTGTCCATGGGCCGGTACAGGCCGGTGACACGGATCTTCGCCGGGGGCCGTCGAGGCGGTTGTCCAGGGTGAGGACGGTGCCGGGCTCGATGCCGAGGGCCCGGGCGGCCGGTTCGGGGAGGGCGGTCTCGATGACCTCGCCGGTGCCCTGTGAGGGCATACGGCCCTCGGTGACGCGTATCTGGGTGCGGTCCAGGGCGGCGAAGTGGGTGAGGTCCGGGTCGTCGCCCTGCTCCCGCTCCCGCGGGGGCGCACGGAGTCCGGGAGGGCGTACGGGCCGGAGCGGGTGAGCGTGCGGAGGGTGACCGGGAGGCCGTCGAAGACCTTCCGCGCCGCCTCGCGTACGGCTGTGTCGGCCTCGGCGCGGTCCTTCGCGGGGAGGGATTCCGCCTTGACGGTGAGGGTGGTGTCGGCGGGGGCGCGCGGGGTGGTGAGGGCGTGGCGCAGGGAGGCGTCGCCGATGGTGGTGGAGTACGCGGTGAGGGTGGCGAGGACGGCGGTGGTGAGGAGGACGGTGAGGAGGGCCGCGGTGAGGAGGGGGTGTGGGACCGGGCGCGGGCGAGGACGAATCTCGCGGTGTGCGCAGCGGATGTCACTCGAGCCCCCGTGGTTGTCCCCCGACCTGCGGGTGATGTTGTCAGAGGGGTGCGGTGGGGGTAAGCGTCTGGAGGGTGGGCTTGACCGGATCGTGATCGGAAATCGGTCAGGGGCTTCCGGTATGCGATCAGGGGTGCGCGGATCCTTCTCGCCCCCGCCGCCCTTTGCCGTCCCGAACCCGGGGTTCCTGCCCGGACCCCGCTCCTCGAACGCCGGAGGGGCTGGATCGTGTGCGGACGGGGTGGAGAAGTGAGCTTCTCCGTGGGGGAGGGAAGGGGCTGCGGGGGTGCGGGAGAACCGGGGGTCAGTCCGGGGAGTTGATCATCGACGCGGCCGCGTACGTCAGGTACTTCCAGAGCGTGGCCTCGTGCTCCTCGGAGAGGCCCAGCTCGTCCACGGCGTCCCGCATGTGCTTCAGCCACGCGTCGTGCGCCGCCCGGTCCACCTTGAACGGAACATGCCGCATCCGCAGCCGGGGATGACCCCGGTTGTCGCTGTACGTCGTCGGGCCGCCCCAGTACTGCATGAGGAACAGCACCAGCCGCTCCTCCGCCGGGCCCAGATCCTCCTCCGGATACATGGGCCGCAGCAGCGGATCCTCGGCCACCCCACATAGAAACGGTGCACCAGCCGGCGGAAGGTCTCCTCCCCGCCGACCTGCTCGTAGAAGGTCTGCTCCTGAAGCGTGCCGCGCCGAATCTCTGTCACGCCGTCCATGGTCTCAGACACGGCGGAGTAGGACTCCGGGCCTAGACCCTGCCCTGTCCGGAGGCGGGCCGCGGCGCGCACGCCGCGGCCCGGCCGCTCAGCCCCGGTGGATCGTGATCGTCGTCCAGGCGCCCACGTGGACCCGGTCGCCGTCCTGCAGCGGGACCGGGACGAACGGCTGGATCGGCTCGTCGCCGCCGTTGACCGTGGTGCCGTTGGTGGAGTTCTGGTCGACGACCGCCCAGGTGCCGTCCGGCTGCTGCACCAGCACCGCGTGCTGATGCGAGACGCCCGGGTCCTCCGGCGGGGTCGACAGATCGATGTCGGGGGTGTCGCCGGTGGAGTGGCGGCGGCGCCCGATGGTGATCTGGTTGCCGGTGAGCGTGCGCTGCTGCTCGGGGAGTAGGCGGGCAGGTTCAGGCCCGCGGCCTCGGGGCCGGAGCGCTGCATCATCGCCATGAAGTAGTCGCGGTCGGGGCCGATGGTCGCGTTCCAGGTCACCGGACCCTGCGGCGGACGGGGCTGCTGCGGGAAGCCGCCGGGTCCGGGCGGTGCCTGGGTAGCACCGGGGCCCTGCTGCGGGTAGCCGTAACCGCCGCCGGGCCGACCCGGGCCGCCGCCGGGCGGGGGATCACCCAGTCGTCGTCACCGCCGCCGAAGGGGCGCCGCCCTGCTGCGGACGGCCGCCGGTCTCCTGCGGGAAGCCGGGAGGGGCCGGGGGCCGGGCTGGAACGCCTGCGGGGCGCCGGGGCCGTTGGGACCGCCGGGACCGCCGGGACCGTTCGGTCCTCCCGGACCGCCGTAGCCACCGGGGCCGTTGGGGCCGCCGGGACCACCGGGTCCGTTCGGGCCGCCAGGGCCGCCGTAGCCGCCGGGACCACCGGGGCCGTTGGGACTACCGGGGCCGCCGTAGCCACCGGGCCCGTTGGGGCCACCGGGGCCGCTGTAACCGCCGGGTCCGTTCGGACCGCCGGGGCCACCAGGACCACCAGGACCGCCAGGTCCACCGGGGCCGTTGGGGCCGCCGTAACCGCCCGGACCGTTCGGGTTGTTCGGGCCACCGGGACCGCCGAAGCCACCCGGACCGCCCTGTCCACCCGGACCGCCGGGACCGCCCTGTCCACCGGGACCCCCGTAGCCGCCGGGACCGCCAGGTCCGGGCGGAGGCGGTACCGGGCGGGACAGGTCGCCGCCGAAGCCGGGCGGGCCCGGCGGGATCGGCTCGGCCGGGCGGTTCACCTGGGACGGGCGCGAGCTCTGGTAGTCGTATCCGTCAGCGCCGCCGTACGAGGGTCCGCCGGGCGGCTGCTGGAAGGGGCCGCCGGGGCCCGGGGTACGCGGGGAGGCCGGGGTGTACGAGGTCGCCGTGTTCGTCAGGAAGTTCCACCGGCACTCCTCGCAGAACGGCGCCGAGCCCTCACGGGGCGTACGGCACTGCGGGCACACGTCCGGCTGGCCGCCACCGAAACCACCGGGGCCGCCGCCGGGCGGCGGAAGCCGTAGCCGCCGGGCGCGGAGGCGGGGCAGGGGTGGAGGCACGGCACCCGCCATGCGGTGACCGCACACCTCGCACCAGTCGTCGGAACCCGACTGATGTCCGTTCGGGCAGGTCGGCATGTCGGCGCTTCCCCTCTCCTTTTCCGGCCGGTTGCGACCGGATTTCTCCCACCCCGAGGGGTCGGGCTCGACTACTTACGGATCACTTCTTCACACGAACAGTCTTTGTGGACCGGGTTTCGAGCGTCATCTCGTCGGCTTCCTCGACCGTCGCTTTCAGTCGCACAGTACCCGCCGCGGCGTCGACCACGTCCACCACCTTCGCAAGCAGTTTCGCAGTATCCGCGTTGCCGGACGCGCTCGCGAGCTGGACCGCCCGGCCCAGTTTGGCCGTCGCTCCGTCGATATCCCCTCTTTGCGCAGATCCAGTCCTTTACGGATGGCTTCCGCCAGTTCCGCCTGCCCGGTGTAGTGGGCGACCTGGGGGTTGATCGACGTCGAGGCGGCCATGTCGTCCGTCCAGACCGCCCGCACCAGACCCTGCGCACCGAGGTTCCGGGCGCTCCCGTCCGGCTGCGGAATCACCAGCGAGAGCCGGGCCGCCAGCATCTCCTGGCCGATGCTCGCCGCCGGAACCTCGACGCAGACGTGGTAGTCACGGGACTCGTCGCCCCAGGAACCAAGCGGGTAGTCGCCCGCGCGCGGGCCCGATTCCGTACGGCGGCCGGTGAGTTCCTCGACTGTCGGCGCGACCTGTTTCACGAATCTCACCGTCGTGCCGACCGGGGTCCACAGCCGCAGCGCGACGTCCGCGACCTCCTTGCCCATCGCCGTCTCCATCATCCGCGTGAAGTCGGCGGCGAGACCGGCCGGATCGGCGACGATGTCCGCGGTGCCGAGGAGCGCCGACGCGACGGCTGTGACTTCTTTCACTTCCCAGTCGGTGCCCACACCACGGGCGTCGCAGGTGAACCGCCCCGCGCACGCCTCCAGGGCCGCCTTCAGGTCCTGCGGCCTCTCGTGCTCGTTGCGGCCGTCGGTGAGCAGGATGCCGTGCCGGATCGCCACCTCCGCCGGCGCCAGCAGCCGGTCGGCCAGTCCCAGCCAGGTGCTGATCGCCGTACCGCCGCCCGTCTCCACCTTCCGCACTTCCTGCTTGGCCTGCTCGCGCGTGGCCGCGCCGGCCACCGCCAGGCCCCCGCCGCCCGGATACACCTCCTTCGCCACATGCGTGCCGCCGACTACCGCGAAGCGCACGCCGTCGCGCAGGGCGTCGATCGCGGCGGCCGTGGCGTCGCGGGCGTTGCGCATCTTGGCCGGCGGGTAGTCCATCGAGCCCGAGCAGTCGACCATGAGGACCACGGCCGCCGACGGTCCCTCACCGGGCGAGTAGAGGTGGGGTGCCGTCACCGCGCTGCCCACCGTGCCGCCGCCGGTCGCCGTCACCGTGACGATGGCGTGGACCTCGCGGCCGCCCTCCGGCAGATACACGTTCTGGTTCACGTCCACCGAGAACTGCGGCACCTTGGATTTCGAGAAATTGGCCATGCCTGTTTCGCTCCCCTTGGCTGCCCCGGCGGCGCGGGGCGACGACGGAAGACGGACCGGTCCCCTCCGGTCCGCCGAGCTTCCCCGTACAAGGCTTCCCGTAAGCGGCCTCAGGCCGATCCTGCCCCCTGCGGGACGGCGGGGAACGGCACGAGGGCCACTGTTACGTTGTCGTGGCCCCCGCCGTCGAGCGCGTGACCGACCAGCACCCGCGCGCCGTGCAGCGGTCGTACGGCCGCGTCGACGGGGACGATCTCGGCCATCTCGTCGGCCGATTCGGCGTAGTTCCACAGGCCGTCGGTGCAGACCACGACCACACCGGGCCGGTCCGGCTTGAACGAGGCGGTGTGCGGCTCCAGTTCGTAGGCGTCGGCGCCGAGCCAGCCGGTGATGGCGTGGGCCCGCTGGTCGGCGTACGCCTCCGCCTCGCCCATCAGACCCGCGGCGACCATCTGCGCGGCCCACGAGTCGTCCTCGGTGAGCCGGACCGCCGGAGCGGAACGGTCCACCGGCACCCAGTAGACGCGGCTGTCGCCGACCCAGCCGACCACCAGGAGCCCGGCCGTGACCACGGAGCCGACGATCGTGCACGCGGGGGCGTTCTGCTGCGGGGTCTGCTCACCGGCCGCCGCCGGGTCGTCGGCCAGCGCGTCGACCGCCTCGGCGGCGGCGACGATCGCCTCGTGCATCGCCTGCTGCGGATGAGTGCCGCGCGGCAGGGCCGCGAGGAGCGACTCGCTCGCCGCGCGGGAGGCGGCGAGTGACGCCTCGTCGGGGCGGGTCGCGGAGGAGACGCCGTCGCAGACGATCGCCACGGAGGCGGGGGCACCGTCGGGCAGCGCGGCGGTGCCCACGGCGAAGGCGTCCTCGTTGCGGTGGTGGCGCAGTCCGCGGTCGCTGACCGCGGCCATGGGGCCGCATTCCTGTTCCATGTGGTCCCGTTCGCGCGGCTGGGCGTGGCCGCAGTTCTCGCAGTAGCCGTCGTCGTCCACCTGGCCCGCACGGCAGGCCACGCACACGGCGACGGCCGTGTCCCCGGCGCTCTGCGCCGGTTCGGCCGCCACCCGGGGGTCCGGCGCCTGCAGCGGGTACTCGTCGGCGGCCGGCTCCGCCCGCCGGTCGAAACGCACCCCGGACGACGGGGAGGCGGGGGTGGTACGGGAGCGCCGCCGGCGGGGAGGGCTGCGCGGGCGCGGCGGGAGCGCCGTGAGGGGAGCGCCCCCGGCCGCGAAAGACTGCGCGGGCCCGGCGGGAGCGCCGGGCAGGGGAGTGCCCGCGGCGGCGGAATGCCGTACGGGAGCCGCCGGAGCGCCCCCGGTCGCCGGGGAGGGCTGTGCGGCGGACGCGCCGGGCGGGGGAGTGCCCGCGGCGGCGGAAGGGGTGCGCCGCCGGTCGCGGAAGGCCGCGCGCCCGGCGTGCCGGACAGCGGGGTGCCGTCCGAGTCCGTGCCCGGTACGTCCGCCGGGCGGTGGGCCGGGGCCGGGTCGGCGGGGCCGTCCGGGGCGGGCCACGCCGGTGCGGCGGGCGGGGCCGACGCCGGCCGGGGCGCGGAGCGCTCCGCCGAAGTCCGCTGCGGCACCACGCCGTTCATGGCGATCGTGGGCTCGTCCCGCGGCCGTGCGGGAACCACCGACAGGTCGTATCCGCACGCACCGCAGAAACGATCACCCGACTCGAGGGGTTCCTCACAGCTCGGGCACTTCGACAGTGCGGCCTGCTGAGGCATCTGCGACATCAACTACACCCACGTCCGGGGGCGGTAACGATTGGCACGTTCCACCAGGTCGATCCTCTCCTCGCCGCTGCGCGCCAGCCGGGCCAGCGTGCGGTACGAACGCTCCAGGCCGAAGCGCAGGCCCCGTTCGTCCAGGCCGCTGCCGAGCAGCGTCCGCCCCCGGCGGCGGGAGGAGCGGAACCCTGGCCCCCGGAGAGTACCCAGTCGAGACCGCAGCCGAGGACCTCCGCCGACAACAGCTCCCGGCGCGCCGGATCCAGACCGTACGCCTCCAGGGCCTCGACCTGCCCCGCGGCGGCCGTCAGATCGTCCAGGAACGGTACGTCGGCGGCGGCCGCCGTACGCCCGCGCAGCCGCGCCCGCACGGACGCCACCCGGGCGGCCGTGTAGTGGATGGACGACTCCGGCACCGACTCCAGCGTCCGTACGGCCCCGCTCCGGTCCCCGGCCGCCAGCAGCACCCGGGCCAGCCCGAACGCGGCGCTCACATAGCTCGGGTCGGTCGACCACACCAGACGGTAGTACTCGGCGCCGTTGTCCAGCTGGCCCAGCACCTCCGCGCACACGCCGAGCGCCAGCTTCGGCGCGATCTCGCCCGGGAACGCGTCGTAGACGGCGTCGAAGGCGACCGCGGCGCCCTCGTGGTCGCCGGTGACCAGCGCGGCAACGCCCCGGTACCAGACCACCCGCCAGTCGTCCGGGTCCTGTTCCTCCAGGGTGTGCAGGGCCGCCAGCGCGGTGGGCCACTCGCCGCTCTCCAGCCGGGCGCGGATCTCCCGCAGCCGGGTCTCCGCCGACGGGGCGGGCGCCGCCGCCAGCGCGTTGATCAGCTCGGCGGGCGCGGACGTCAGCAGACCGGCGAGGAAACCGGCGTTCGGGTCCGAGGGTGGACGTGCGGCACGGGCAGGGCGAGCGCGGCGCCGGAGCAGTCGACCGGCTTGACCAGCGCGGCGGGGGCCGGCGGGAGCAGGGTGCGCTCTTTGGGCGGCGGGCGCCCAGGCGGGACACGTCCCCGTTCAGCGCGGGGAACAACTCCGTGTCCGTCACCCGCGGTTCCGGGCCGAAGAGCGGCGACAGCGCGGGCCGGGCGCGCCCCGTCTGCAGCGAGACGACCTCGCGCAGCACGCCGGTCAGCTGCTCCGTCATCTCCTGCGCGGAGGCGAACCTGCGGGCCGGGTCCGGGTCCGTGGCGCGGACCAGAAGACGGTAGAAGGACTCGTACCGACGGAACACCTCGATCGTGTCCGGGTCGGGCAGCGAGTCCACGTACATGTTCGTGTAGCCCTGGAAGTCGAACGTGAGGACGGCGAGCGTACGGGCCACCGTGTACAGGTCGGAGGCCACCGACGGGCCGACGTCGGCGACTTCGGGCGCCTGGTAGCCGACCGTGCCGTAGATGGCCGACTCCTCGTCGTCCATCCGGCGCACCGCGCCCATGTCGATCAGCTTCAGCTGGTCCTCGGTCTGGATCGCGTTGTCGACCTTGAAGTCGCAGTACAGCAGATTGCGGCTGTGCAGATGGCCCAGCGCCTCCAGGGCCTCGATACCGTACGCGCACGCCTGCTCCACCGGCAGCGGATCGCGTCTGCCCTCCGGTGTGCGGCGGCCGTTGGCGATCTCCTTCAGCGACTTCCCGCCCAGGTACTCCATGACGATGTAGCCGTCGAGGGAGCCGGTGCGCTGGTCGAGGTGCTCCACGAAGTTGTAGATCCGCACGATGTTGGCGTGCTCGATCTCCGCGAGGAAACGCCGCTCGGAGATCGCCGCCGCCATCGCGTCCTGGTCGCCCGTGTCCAGCAGGCCCTTCAGCACCACCCAGCGGTCCGAGACCGCCCGGTCCACGGCGAGGTAGATCCAGCCGAGCCCGCCGTGCGCCAGACAGCCCACCACCTCGTACTGGCCGTGCACGACGTCCCCGCCCCGCAGCTTCGGGACGAACGAGTACGGGTGGCCGCACTTGGTGCAGAAGCCCTCCGTACGCCCCGGCCGGCCGCTGCGGGCCCGACCCACCGGCGCCCCGCAGTCGGAGCGCGAGCAGAACCGCTTCCGCTCGGGCACCTCGGGATCGGCGCGCACCATCGCGCGCGGGTCGGGGCGCCGGATCGGCGGCACCTCGACCAGTCCGGCACCGAGCCGCCCCCGGCCGGACGAGCCGCCGCCCGCACCGGAACTGCGCACCGACACCGAACGGCCCGTGGTCCGGCCCGACAGTGAGCGGGACAGCCGTCCGGAGACCGAGCGGCGCGACCTCGACGACTGCGACGACATACGGGAACTGCGGCCGCTGCCCGTGCTGCCCGAACTCCGGGAGTCCCCGCCCGCCGTGATGCCGGTCGGGGGCGAGACGACCAGACCCGTCGGCGACACCACCGGGGCGAGCCCGCAGGTGTCGCAGTACAGCTCGCCGCCGCCGACGTCCTCGTACGCGCCGTCGCACTCGGGGCGCTGACAGGGCGCCGCGCCGGTCCGTCCTGGCCCTGGTCGTCGTTGTCCGTCATGCGTCCGGCCCCTCCGGTCCTCGGGCCCGCCGCCCTGGCCCGGTACCCGGGGCGCCGAGCCGAGGAGCTCCGACGCCGCCACCTGGTAGCGCAGCACCGCCCGGTCGGCGGCGCGCAGATCGCAGGGCGCGCTCCACAGCATGCGGCGCGCCTTCTCGTACCGCTCCACCAGTTCGGGATCCTCCGCCAGGCCGTACCGGGCCACCTTCGCCTTGTACGCGTCCAGTCGGCCGCGCAGCTCGGCACGGACCGCCAGCGGAGCCGTCACGGCGGTCAACGACTCGCGGGCGCGCAGCAGTTCGTCCTCCGCCTTCTGCTCCAGCGACTCGAGGAGCGGGGACAGGCGGTGCCACTGGGCGTGCCTGCGGTACTCGGCCGCCGTCGACAGCTGCTCGTGCAGCACGGTCGGCGGGCCGCTCACCACCGGCACCTCCGTCGAGGCGATCTTCGCCAGCACCTCGCCGCGCGCGGTGCGGGCCTCGGCGAGGGTGCGGTCGGCGCGGGACAGTACGTCCCGCAGTCGGAGGATCCGCTTCTCGGCGTCCTGGCGGACCGTCAGTACGGCGTCGATCTCCCGGCGCACGTCCTCCAGGGCGCGGGCCTCACGGTCGTAGACGGTGGTGTCGGGCCGGCCGCCGCCCGGTGCCGAACTGCCCTCCGCCTTCCGCCAGTACGCCAGCGGGTCGGAGACGACCTGCTCGCGCAGTCTCGTCAGGGTGCGGGTGATCCGCTCCAGGTCGTCGCCCGCCGGATGCTCGCCCGGCCGCACCCCGACCGAGTGCGCGAGCCGGCCGGTGCGCTGGAGTTCGGCGGCGAGCAGATCGATCCGTGCGGGCAGGGCGGACCAGACCGCGTCGGCGGCCACGACCATGTCGAGCGAGGTCGCGTACAGCTCGTTCATCCGGTCGACGAGGGTGACCAGCGAGTAGCGCTCGCTGAGCCTGCCGGCGTGCGGGGCCAGCGCGTTGGCGGCCAGGGTCACCGGTTCGCCGCGCAGCAGTTCCGTCAGCTCCACCAGGTCCTCGCGGCTGGACCAGCGGCGGCGGGACCTGATGTCCCGGGCCCGGCGCAGCGCGTCCGTGTACGCGTCGAAGTACGTCCACAGCAGCGTGATCGACGCCTCCGTGGCCGTCCAGCGTTCCTCGGTGACGCCGGTGAGGTGCGCGCCCTCCAGGAGTCTTCGGCCCGCGTGGTCCTGCAGGGCGAGGAGCGAGGTCTCGATCGCCTCGTGCTCCGCGCCGAGCCGCGCCAGCGCACGGTCCACCTCGTCCCGGTCCATCACCGGCCCGGTGGGGTCCGCGTCGGCCATCGATCACCTCTCGCTGGGGGTGGTTGGGGGTCTGGGGTCTGGAGTGTCCTGGGGTTGTGCGGATTTGCGGGTCCCGGGGTCCGGGGTCCGGGGTCAGTTCTCGCGCAGGTATTCGGGGGTGGGGGCTCCGACCGGGACGCGTCCGCGCCCAGGGTGGCCGACAGCCACTTCGTGTACGCGTCCTGCCAGCCGTCCGTGGTGTCCTTGCGGAAGTCCACCAGGATCCGGTTGACCCGGCGTACCAGGTCGTCCGCGTCCTTCTTCATCGCCACGCCGTAGTACTCGGCCGTGAACGCCTCGCCCTTGAGCTGCACCGTCGGATCCTGTGCGGCCTGACTGGCCGCGAGCGCGCCGTCGGTGACCACCGCGTCGACCTCGCCGAGCTGGAGCCGCACCAGGCAGTCCAGCTGGTTGGGCACGGTGGTGCGGATGTCGGTGGACTCCGGCAGCCTGCCCGCCTGCTTGTCCGCCTCCAGCTTGGCGTACGCCGTCGAGCCCGTCGCCGTGCAGATCTCCTGGTCCGCGAGCGTCCCGTCGTACCCCTTGACCGGTGAGGACTTCGGGGCCAGGACCTGCTGGCCCGTCCTGAAGTACGGTGCGGAGAACGCCACGTCCTCCAGCCGGTCGCAGTTGATCGTCATCGTCCGGACGACCATGTCGACCCGGCCCGCCTGGATCGCCGGTATGCGCTGGTCGGTCGGGATCGCCTTGAACTGGACCGCGTCCCGGTCGCCGAGTATGTCCTCGGCGATCCGGTGCACCAGGTCGATGTCGAAGCCCTCGAGCGTGCCGCCGGCACCGCTGTTGGGGTCGCGGTAGCCCCAGCGGTAACTGTTCTGGTCGACTCCCACGATCAGCTTCCGCTTCTCGCCCTCGCGGTTCTTGATCGCCTCGATGGTGGGGCCGTCGGCGCCGGACGGGGCAGGGTCTGCTTCTCCGGGTCCGCGCAGTCCTCGTCCGCCTGTGCCTGTGCCCGTGAGGTGTGGGAGACCGACTGGCCCGCTGGTTGCCGCACGGTCCCGGTCGGGGCGCCGGTGCGGGTCAGGGCCAGCGCGAAGACCAGCGCCAGCGCGCAGACGGTCGCCATCGCGCCGACTCCGCCCCAGCCCTTCAGGCGGGCCCGCAGGTGTCGTGTGATCATCGTCATGGCCCCCTTCGGTTCGTTCCCGCGTCCGCTCATCGGTACTCCGACAGCCTGCGGCCTATGCCGAGCAGCGCGCCCGCCGCGCCCAGTACGGCGAGGACCGCCGCGCCGGTCGGCAGACCCGTCAGCGCGTCCCGGCCGTCACCGGCCGCCTGCTCGAACTTCGTCTCCTCGTGCGCCAGCGCCGTCGCGAGGTTCCTGTCGACGCTGTCGAAGCACTCGCCCGTGGCGCCCTTCGCGCCGATCACCATGTCCAGCGCCTGCTGGTAGTTGCCGTTCTCGTCCTGCTCACGGGCGGCCGCGTGACGCTTCTTCCACTCCGTCATATTGCCCACCGCGGCGGTCACCGGCCGCTCGCCGCTGTTGTCGTCCGCGAGACGTCCGGCCTGGGCCAGGCCCTTGGCGAGGGTGTCCATGTCGCGGCCGAAGTCGTGGTCGTACGCGTCGAAGGTCTCGCCGCCCACCTTCGTCGTCTCCGCGCCCCGGGCCACCAGGGTCAGGTTCTCGTTGCCCCGGGCCTTCAGCGAGGCGATACGGGCGTCGTGCAGCACGTTGAGGGAGCGGACGCCGTGGTCGTAGGAGTCGTAGAGGTTCGAGCGGGCCAGGGTGTGGCCGGCGGTCAGCCACAGCAGGACGATCGCCGCCGCCGCCGTCGCCGCGACCAGGCCGTGGTCGAGGACCCTGTTGGTGCGGACGTAGTTGCGGCGCATGGCCCAGGCGAGGGCGGCCAGGGCGGCGAACCCGAGGGCGATCGCGGGCCAGGGTACGGGGTCGCGTCCGCGTAGTCGCCGCGCAGGCGCTGGTTCTCCTTGGTGTAGAGATCCTCCGCCGCCGGGAGCATCTCCTCCTGCATCTTCTCGTTCGCGTACCGCAGATAGGCGCCGCCGACGGGGAAACCCTGGCGGTTGTAGGTGCGGGCGCGCTCCACCAGGCCCTTGTACTCGGGGAGCAGACGGTTGAGCTCGGTGATGGTCGCGGCGGAGGGGAGCCCGGGTCGAGTTCGCCGCCGCGTTGACGAGTTTCGCGGCGGCGGTGCGGATGCCCGTCTCGTAGCGGTCCTGGGACGCGGTGGTCTCCTGACCGCCGGCCAGGAAGCCGCTGGACGCGGCGGTGTTGGCGTCAGCGAGGGAACGGTAGATGTCGGCGGCGTCCGAGCTGAGCGGCTGGCTGCTGGTGAGGACGTCGTCGGCGGCGGCCGCCCTGTCGGTCATCTGCCACGCGGTCACCGCGCCGAAGGCGACGACGAGGGCGGCGAGGAGCGCGCCGATGATACGGAGCCGGCCGGGCTCGGTGGTGGCGGCCCTACGGAGCCGGTCGACACCCTCCGCGAACGCGGTACGGCGCGGTTCCGGTGGTTCGGGTGGTTCCGGCCGGGGCGAGGGGCGGGCTGGGGCGGCACCGCCGGCAGCGGAGGCGCGTGCGTCGCGCCGGGCGGTGCCTTGCTGTTCGGTGCCATGGTGACCTCCCCGTGGTCATTCCTCCCGGCAAGTATCACCGCCAGGACCGACATATGCACCGGCCTTGGCGCGATCTTGATCCAATTACACCGGACTTGCCACGTTTCCAGCCGTCCCCCGCCCCCACCCTGCCCATGAACACGCCCCGGAAATCGGTACGGTTCCCACAGCCCTCCGCCCTCCGCCTCACCCCCGAAGTGCGACCGCACCCGCTCCCGCTCCCGTGTCCCCGCCCCCAGCCGGTCCAGCCCCAGCAGCGCGGCTCCCAGTACCGGACGAACCGTCACCACCCGGGGGACCGCCTTCGGGACCCGTGCGGCCAGCAACTCCCGTATATGTCCGTCCAGCCGCGCATGCCCGGCCGCCAGCACCCCACCCCCAGGACCACCGGCGTCTCCTCCTCCAGCAGCCCCAGCCGCCGGAGCGCGACCACGGCCAGCGACACGATCTCCTCCGCCTGCCGGTCGACGATCGCCCCCGCCACCTCGTCCCCTCCGCCGCCACGGCGAACAGCACCGGAGTCAGCTCATGCCGCCGCGCCGGGTCCACCCGCTCCAGATGCAGTGCCTCGATCAGCGCCGCCATGTCCGGCAGCCCGAAGTGCCCCGGCAGGGCGAGCGCGAGCGCCGTGGGCTCCCCGCGCCCGTCCCAGGCGCGCGCCGCATGCCACAATGCCTCCTCCGCCAGCGCCCAGCCCCCGCCCCAGTCCCCCGATATCCGCCCCACCGCCGGGAAACGGGCCGTACGGCCGTCGGGAAGCATCCCCACGCAGTTGATGCCCGCCCCGCAGACGACGGCCACCCCCGGGGCTCGCTCACCCCCGCCCGCAGGATCGCGAACGTGTCGTTGCGCACCTCGGCACTCGTCCCCCAGCCCCGCTCCGTCACCGCCGCCGTCAACCGCTCCTCCTCCACGGGAAGATCGGCGTTGGCCAGACACGCCGAGACATGCGAGACCCGGCGGACACCGGCGGCGCCCAGCGCCCGCCCCACCGCGTCGGCGAGCGCGGACATCGCCGCGTCCAGCCCCACGGCCGGCGGCCGGAACCCCTCCCCGCGCCGTCGCCAGCACCGTGCCGTCGGCGGCGACCACGGCCACGTCCGTCTTGCTGTTGCCGGCGTCGATGGCGAGGACACCTGCGGTCAGGCCCACGTGAGGTGCTCCCGGTTGTGTGCGATCAGAGAGTCGGTGAGGCGGTCGGCGTACGCGTACTGGCCGATCAGCGGGTGGGCGAGGACGCGCGGAAGACGCGGTCGCGCCCGCCGTGCAGCGCCGCCTCCAGCGCCAGGTCCTCGTACGTGGTGACGCTCGCCATCAGGCCCGAGAACAGCGGGTCGACGGAGGCGACGGGAAGCGGCGTCGCGCCCTTCGGGCCCACCGTCGCCTGCACCTCGATCACCGCGTCGTCCGGCAGGAAGGGCAGTGTGCCGTTGTTGAGGGTGTTGACCACCTGGTGGCGGGAGCCGGCGCCGCGCAGCAGGGCCGCCGCCAGGTCCACCGCCGCCTCCGAGTAGTAGGCGCCGCCCCGTTGGGACAGCAGTGCGGGCTTCTCGTCGAGGGCGGGATCGGCGTACAGGGCGAGGAGGCGGCGCTCCATGTCGGCGACCTCGGCCGCCCGGGACGGCTTCGTACGCGTCTCCCGTACGACCTCGTCGTGTGCGTAGAAGTAGCGCAGGTAGTACGACGGGACCACGCCGAGACGGTCCAGGAGCGGGCGGGGAGGCGGAGGTCGGCGGCGATCGTGTCGCCGTGGGTGGACAGGAGGCGGGGAGGACGTCCTCACCGCCCGCGCGTACCGCCGTCTCCCAGGTGAGGTGGTTCAGGCCCACGTGGTCGAGGTGGACGTCCGCCGGGTCGGTGCCCAGGAGCGCGGCGAACTTGCGCTGCAGTCCGATGGCCACGTTGCACAGCCCCAGTGCCTTGTGGCCCGCCCGCAGCAGCGCCCGCGTGACGATGCCGACGGGGTTGGTGAAGTCGATGATCCAGGCGTCCGGGCTGGCCCGCCGGACCCGCTCGGCGATGTCCAGGACGACCGGGACCGTGCGCAGTGCCTTCGCCAGACCGCCCGCACCGGTGGTCTCCTGGCCGACGCAGCCGCACTCCAGGGGCCAGGTCTCGTCCTGCTGTCTGGCGGCCTGCCCGCCCACCCGGAGCTGGAGCAGCACCGCGTCCGCGCCGTCCACGGCCGCGTCCAGGTCGGCGGTGGTGGTGATGGTGCCGGGGTGGCCCTGCCGGGCGAGGATACGGCGGGACAGGGCGCCGATCAGTTCGAGCCGGTCCGTCGCCGGGTCGGTGAGGACCAGCTCGGTGACGGGGAGTGTGTCCCTCAACCGGGCGAAGCCGTCGATGAGTTCGGGGGTGTAGGTCGAGCCTGCGCCGACCACGGTGAGTTTCATAGTCAACCTTTGACTCCGGTGAGGGTGACGCCCTCGACGAACGCCTTCTGGGCGAGGAAGAACACGAGGATCACGGGTGCCATGACGAGCACGGTCGCCGCCATGGTGAGGTTCCAGTCGGTGTGGTGGGCGCCCTTGAAGGATTCCAGGCCGTAGGAGAGTGTCCAGGCGGCCGGATTCTCCGAGGCGTAGATCTGCGGGCCGAAGTAGTCGTTCCAGGCGTAGAAGAACTGGAACAGGGCCACCGCGGCGATGCCCGGCTTCGCCATCGGGAGTACGACCCTGAGCAGCGTGCGGAGTTCGCCGCAGCCGTCGACGCGGGCCGCGTCCAGGTACTCGTCCGGGATGGTCAGCAGGAACTGGCGCAGGAGGAAGATCGAGAACGCGTCGCCGAACGCCATCGGGACGATCAGCGGCCAGAGGCTGCCGGAGAGGTCCAGTTGCTTCGCCCAGAACAGGTACATCGGGATGATGACGACCTGTGGCGGCAGCGTCATCATCGAGATCACCAGCATCAGCGACAAGTGCCGCCCGCGGAAACGGAACTTGGCGAGCGCGTACGCCACGGGAAGCGACGACACGACCGTGAGCACGGTGCCGAGGCCGGCGTAGAGGAGGGTGTTGCGCCACCAGGTGAGGAAGCCCGGGGTGTCCCACACGGTGCGGTAGTTGGCCCACTCCCAGGTGTCCGGGACCAGTTCGCGGGTGAGGGCCTGCTGGTCGCTCATCAGCGAGGTGAGGACCACGAAGACGAACGGCAGCGTGAAGAAGAGGGCCGCCGCCACGCCGAGGGAGTGCACCGCGATCCACTCCAGCAGGGCCCTGCGGCGGGCGGCGCGGAGTGCGGGCCCGGCCGGAACGGGGGTCGTCATCGGGCACCTGCCTGGATCAGTCCGCCCCGGCGGCGCATCAGCAGCGCCGTGAACGCCATCGACAGGGCGAAGAGGACCAGGGCCACCACACACGCCGCCCCGTAGTCGAAGCGCTGGAAGCCCAGGTTGTAGACGAGTTGGGGGAGCGTGAGGGTCGACTTGTCGGGGTAGCCCGGCTCGAACTGCTGGCCCGAGCCGCCGATGACACCCGAGGCGACCTTTCCCGCGACCAGGGGCTGTGTGTAGTACTGCATCGTCTGGATCACGCCGGTGACCACGGCGAACAGCACGATGGGGGAGATGTTGGGGAGCGTGACGAAGCGGAACCGCTGCCAGGGGGACGCCCCGTCCAGCGCCGCCGCCTCGTACTGTTCCCTCGGGACGTCCAGCAGCGCGGCCATGAAGATGACCATCAGGTCGCCCACGCCCCAGATCGCGAGCGCGGTCAGCGCCGGCTTGGACCAGCCGGCGTCCGTGAACCAGCCCGGCGCCGGCACGCCCAGCCCCTCCAGTACCGAATTGACCGGTCCCGTACCGGGGTTGAGGAGGAAGACGAAGGCGAGCGTCGCGGCGACCGGCGGGGCCAGGTAGGGCAGGTAGAAGAGGGTGCGGAAGACGCCCGTGCCGGTTCTGATCCTCGTGATGAGGAGGCCGACGCCGAGGCCGAACACCACCCGGCAGGTCACCATGACCAGCACTAGCCAGAGGGTGTTGCGCAGGGCCGGCCAGAACATCGGGTAGTCCCGGAAGACGTACGCCCAGTTGTCCACGCCCCGGAACTCCGGGACGCCGAAACCGTCGTACCTCATGAAGGAGAAGTAGACGGTGGACACCAGCGGATAGGCGAAGAAGACGCCGAAACCGATGAGCCACGGGGAGAGGAAGGCGAGCGTCCGAAGCGCCGACCTGCGGCGCTTCGCGCGGAGCGGGTGCGTGGACATCGGCGGCGCTACTTCGCCTGCTCGATGTCGGTGTCGATCTGCCGCGCGGTCCTCGCGAGGCCCGCCTCGAGGTCCTTCACCTTGCCGGACTCGTACTGGAAGCCGAAGTCCTGGAGTGTCGTCTGGTATGTGGAGCCGTTGACGGAGGCCGGCGGGGTGTTCGACTCGGGGTGCTGGGCGATGTCCAGGAAGGTCTCGAAGGCCGGGTCCGTCTTCAGGTCGGGGGACTTCAGGGCCGCGAACGTCGAGGGCACGTTGCGGATCGCGTTGGCGAAGGAGACGACGGCCTCGGTGTCGGTCGTCATGTACTTCACCAGCTCCCAGGCGGCGTTCTGCTTCTCGCTCCGCGGGGCGATGCCCATGATCGTGCCGGAGAGGAAGCCCTTGCCGTACTCGTCCGCCTCGTCGTCGGCGACCGGCAGCGGCGCGGTGCCGATCTCGAAGCCGACGCCGGCGTCCCGCGCCATGCCGAGACGCCACTCGCCGTCGAGCTGCATCGCCACCTGCCCGGTGTGGAAGGGTGCTTGGCGCCCCACTCGTCCCCGAACGTGTTGCGGTACTTCTCCAGCCTGGCGAAGCCGCCGAGGTCGTCGACGAGCTTCTTCTGGTACGTGAACATCTCCGCGAACGCCGGGTCCCCGGCGATGTTCGACTTGCCGTCCGCGTCGAAGTAGGCGTGGTCCCACTGGGACATGTAGTGGTCGACGACCGTCTCGTAGCCGTGGTAGTTCGGCATGAAGCCGAGCCGCTCGTACCCGTCCCCTTGGTCTTCGTCAGCTTCTTCGCCACCTCGGCGAACTCCGACCAGGTCTTGGGGGCTGTTCGACACCGGCGGCCTCGAAGGCGTCCTTGTCGTAGTAGAGGCCGTAGGCGTCGCCGAGCAGGGGAGGGCGCAGCGGGTGCCCTCGAACTGGGTGTAGTCCAGCATCGGCTCGGGGACGATCGCGTCCAGGTCGAGCTTCGACTTCTCGATGAACGGCTTCAGGTCGAGGAAGGCGCCCGAGGAGCAGAACTTGCCGACGTTGGACGTGGTGAACGAGGAGACCACGTCGGGGCCGCTCGAACCGCCCGCGCGCAGCGCCTGGTTGAGCTTGTCGTCGTTGATGTTGCCGACGACCTTCACCTTGATGTTGGGGTGCGCCCTCTCGAAGCGGTCCACGTTCGCCTGGACCGCCTTCACCTCGGCGGGGGCGCTCCAGCCGTGCCAGAAGGTGATGGTCGTCTCGGCGTCCAGGTCGTCCGTGGCACCGCTCCCGGACTGGCCCGTACAGGCCGTGGCGAGCAGGGTGAGGGAGGCGGTGGCGGCGAGCGCGAAGGTCGCTTTTCTGGATATTTTGGGCATGACTGTGCTCCCTGGGGCAGGGGTGGGAGGGCGGAAGGGGAAGGGCGGTGCTAGCGGGAGGTGTCGAAGACCTCGTCGCGGGTGGTCGCCAGGGCGCTTTCCAGCGCGCCCCGCAGGACCGGGTGTTCGCGTACGTCGCCCACGACCAGACGGGGGCGGGGGCGGCGAGTTCGTCCAGTTCGGCCTGGATCAGGGTGCGCAGCGCCTCGCCGCCGGAGGTGAGGCCGGTGCCGCTCAGGACGACGAGTTCGGGATCGAGGACGGAGACCAGGGAGGCGAGTCCGGTGGCCAGCCGGGTGGCGTAGGTGTGCAGGAGCCGGTGGTAGGCCTTGTCGTCGTCGGGGTTCGCCGCCGCGCGCTCCAGGAGGGCCGCGGCCACCTCGGTGTACGGGCCCTGCGGGATGTCCTCGATGCCCAGCTCACGGGCGAGCCGCGGCACGGCCTGGGAGCCGGCCAGCTCCTGGAAGCCCCCGCTGTTGGCCCTGGCGACCTGACGGACCAGCGGGGTCCCCGGCACCGGGAGGAAGCCGACCTCGCCCGCGCCGCCGGTCCAGCCCCGGTGCAGCCGGCCGCCGAGGACCAGGGCGGCGCCGAGGCCCTCCTGGTTCCACAGGAGGACGAAGTCGGAGTGGTCGCGGGCCGCGCCGAGCCGCTGTTCCGCGAGGGCGACCAGGTTGACGTCGTTCTCGTACTCGAACGGCATCGGCAGCGCGGCGGCCAGTTCGTCGAGCAGCGTGGGGAGTGCCAGCCGGGCAGGTGCGAGGCGTAGCGCAGGCGGCCGGTGTTCGGGTCGAAGGCGCCCGGCGTCCCGATGACCAGGCGGTGGATGTCGGCGCGGGACAGTCCCGCCGCCTTCACCGCGCCGTCCAGGGCGTCGGTGACCTGCCGGACGACGGGGTGCCGGAGCGGCGGCCGGGGGCGGACAGTTCGTACCGGCCGACCGTGCGGCCGGTGAGGTCGGCGACGGCCGCGCGTATCCGCCGGGGTTGACGTCGAGGCCGGCGGCGTACGCGGCGGCCGGGTTGACCTCGTAGAGCTGCGCGCCCGGGCCCGGCCGGCCCTCGGTGGTGCCGGTGGCGAGGACCAGTCCGCCCGCTTCCAGCCGGGCCAGGAGCTGGGAGGCGGTCGGCTTGGACAGGCCGGTGAGCTTGCCGATCCGGGTGCGGGACAGCGGCCCGTGCTCCAGCAGCAGGTCCAGGGCGGTGCGGTCGTTCATGGCGCGCAGGACGCGCGGGGTGCCCGGCGTACCGGCGGTTCCTGCCATGGGGTGCGACACCTGCCCTTCCTCGGCTGCCCAGCTTCTCAGCGGCCGGTGCGGGACGTCCATCCCGGTACCGGCGCCCATCACTGTTAGGAAAGTTTCCTGTTCTGCGTCGAACGTATGCCCGACGCGGAAGGGCCGTCAAGAGGGCGTACGAGAAGGGCGGCACCCGGATGAACCCGGGTGCCGCCCTTTGTGACGGCGTCTACTTGACGGTGCCGGGCGGCAGCGGGGACGCCGCCATCGACTGCGGGGAGACGGTGCTCGAATAGACCGACGGAGCCGCCATGCCGGCCGTCGGGTCGGCGGCCTCCACGTCCTCCAGCGCCGTCGCGCCGCCGACGATCCGGATGCCCGTCGCGTCGAACGCCCGCTTGATGCGCCAGCGCAGCTCCCGCTCCACCGTCAGGGACTTGCCCGGCATGGTCTTCGCCGAGACCCGGACCACCATCGAGTCCAGCAGCACCGAGTCCAGGCCGAGCACCTCGATCGCGCTCCACAGGAGCTCGTTCCAGGGCTCCTCCTTGGTCATCTTCTCGGCGACCTCGGTGAGCGTGGCCTTCACCCGCTCCGGATCCTCGTCGGAACGCACCGTGACGTCGACGTTCGCCGTCGCCCAGCCCTGGGAGAGGTTGCCTATGCGCTTGACCTCGCCGTTGCGGACGTACCAGATCTCGCCGTTGTCGCCGCGCAGCTTGGTCACCCGCAGCCCGACCTCTATCACCTCGCCGGAGGCCACGCCCGCGTCGACGGTGTCGCCGACGCCGTACTGGTCCTCCAGGATCATGAAGACACCGGAGAGGAAGTCCGTGACCAGGTTGCGCGCGCCGAAACCGATCGCCACACCCGCGACACCGGCGGACGCCAGCAGCGGGGCCAGGTTGATCTGGAAGGTGCCGAGGATCATCAGCGCGGCCGTGCCCAGGATCAGGAACGACGCCACCGAGCGCAGCACCGAGCCGATCGCCTGCGAGCGCTGCCTGCGCCGCTCCACGTTGACCAGCAGACCGCCGAGCCCGCTGCCGTCCACCGCCTGGCCGGTGCGGGACATCCGGTCCACCAGCTTGGTGATCGCCCGCCGCACCACGACTCTCAGCACCGTCGCGATCACCAGGATCAGCAGGACCCGCAGCCCGATCGCGAGCCAGGTGGACCAGTTCTCCTCCACCCAGCCGGCGGCGTTGGTGGCGCTCTCGTGGGCGTCCTGGAGCGTCGGCACCCGGGGTGTCCCGGACTCCGAGGGCGTCGGCGACGGGTCGTCGGCCGAGAGGACGGCGGACAGGGACACGGCAGGTACCTCCAGGTGCACGTCTGCGCCCGGTGCGGCGGTCAAGGTCTCCGAGATCACGATCGGGTCACCAGGCAGGCAGAACCACCACACTAACGGGGCATTGTGCGGGGATCGGCACCATGTGTGAAGAAGAGACGGTACTCACCCGCGCTTGAACAGGCCGTGATCCTGGGGATGAATCGGGGTGTGGTCGAAAACACTCCCAGCCCGTTACCGGGACATGGTGGCGCTTCCACCAGGCATGAGGGGAGACTGACTACGGATCGTCCCGGCGCGAGCCACGCGCCGCCGGCGTACAAGGAGGCCGTCCGTGCCGCATGTCCTGGTGCTCAACGCGTCGTACGAGCCGCTCGGCGTCGTACCGCTCCGCCGCGCGCTCGTGCTCGTCCTCGAGAACAAGGCAGTCTGCCTCGAGGAGACCGGCGCCTATCTGCACAGCGCGACCGTCACAGTCCCCGCACCCAGCGTGGTCCGGCTCAAGCGTTTCGTGCGGGTCCCCTACCGAGGGCCCGTTCCCCTCACCCGCCGGGCGCTGTTCGCCCGTGACGGGGGCCGGTGCATGTACTGCGGTGGCGTCGCAACCAGCGTCGACCACGTCATCCCGCGCAGCCGCGGGGGCAAGCACGTCTGGGACAACGTGGTGGCGTCCTGCCGCCGCTGCAACCACGTGAAGGCCGACCGCCATCTGTTCGAACTGGGCTGGCGCCTGCACCACAAACCCGCCCCGCCCACGGGCCTGGCCTGGCGCATCATCGGCACCGGCCACCGCGACCCACGCTGGCTCCCGTACCTCCAGCCGTACGGCGCGGAGGACGCGATGGCCCGCATCGACGGCATCTCCGCCTGACGCCGGGGCGCTCAGCTGAGCGGGATCTCAACACCCAGGGGCGAAATGCTCCCAATTCCGAAGGGCCGTATGTCCTCCGGCCGGGCGGCGGGGGACCGGACCCACGAGCCGGCGCGGGAGGCCGGGGCCTCGCGATCCGACGTCCGCCCAGGACGGCGGAACGGCCCGGGACACCCCGTCGCCCCGGGACCGTGATGAGCGCCCCCGCGCGGCTCGTCAGCCGCGCCATCCCTCCGGCCGCGCCCCGCGTACGGTGTACAGCGCCGTACCCGCCACCAGGAGCACCACGGCGGTTACCCAGGCGGCCTGCTCCCCGGCCGGCCGCACCGGCCACGCCCACACCGGGACCAGCGTGCCGCGCGCACTCACGGACCCCATGTACACGGCGCTGACGTAGGCGAAGACCGGCAGCCAGCTCAGCCGCGCCCCCAGCACGGCGACCGCGCCGGCGGCCAGGCCCGCGCACCCCAGCGTGTTGCGGATCATCGCCGACGGACCGAACGGCGACGAGGGCCGAGCACGGCCGCCGCCAGCAGCAGCGCGGCGCAGCCGGTCAGCGCCAGCAGATGGACCAGCCGACGCCGCCACCAGGGACGTACGGCGGCGCGGTCCAGCTCCTCGGACGCGCTGTGCAGACTCGTGCCGATCACCGCCGCCGCGAACAGCGGCGCCAGCGCGACGACCGGAACCTGCCGGGAGGGGTCCAGATACGCGTCCAGGTTCCGGGCCCCCAGGACGGCGAGGCCGGCGGTCGCGACGAGCACGAGCACGGTGCGCGGAACCGTCCGCGCGCGGGCGTACAGCAGGAAACCGTGCGTCACAGGGCCGGCACCCCCGGCCGCACTCGCCCCGCGCCGCGAAGTACGCCGACAGCCACGCGCGGCGCTCCTCCGCACCCATCGACGCCAGCCGCTCGCGCGCCGCGAGCCGTTCCCCGAGCCCGGCGCGCTCGGCGGCACTGCCCCGCGCGTACTGCTCGTCGAACTGCCGCCGCAGCGGGCTGGGGGCCAGGTAGTACTCGACGGCGTCGTCCACGGTGCCCACCCGGGGCGCCACCTCCGCGCAGTCCCCGCGGTCCTGCAACGCCATCCCCGCCGCCCACGCGTACTCCTCGGGATCGGTCAGCCGCCCGCGTACTACAGAGCGGCCGATCGGTGTGATCATCGGCAGCTCCACCTCGTCCGCCCCCGGCCTGCCCGGCAGGTCCTCGAAGCGCGCCGGCAGGTTCTCCACGCCCTCCAGACGGCCCGTCACCCCGGACAGGGCCTCGGTGACCTGCGGAAGCAGATCCTTGTAGCGGGCGTTCACACAGATCTGCGGGGTGGTGGAGGCGTCGCACACCTGACGCCGGGCGAGCGGGTCGGTGTGCCACAGACCCTCGCCGGTCTGGACGAGGAGCGTCCCGGCGGCGGCCGCGGCCACCAGCGGCAGCAGGGCGACCGCGCGACGGCGAGCGGTGTACGCGCACACCGCGGCGGCCGTGAGGCCGCCCGTCCACACCACCATCGTCAGGGCTGCCACCACACCGGCACGGAGTCCGACGGAGTCTCGGTGTAGGGCGACAGCCCGCCGGCCCAGCCGGCGTCGCCGTACCCGAGGACACCGAGCACGACGTAACCGGCCACCGCCAGCAGCGGGGCGGCCAGCCGCCAGGCCACCAGACGGCCGACGACGTGGCCGGCCAGTGCGGCGGACACCAGGACGGCGGCGTCCGCGAGCGGTGTGCCCAGGTGGGGCCGGTCACCCGTGGCGCAGTACCAGGTGGCGAGCCACGTCAGCGCCGTCGCGACCGCGTACCCGGCGGCCGGCCACAGCGCGACCGGCAGGGCCGACGCGAGGAACGCCGCCGTCCGGCCGCGCACGGCCGTCGCCAGCAACTCCGCCGTCCCGCGCCTGCGCTCCCGGCCGCCCTGCCAGCAGCCGGCCGCGAGGGCCAGCGGGACGCCCAGGAGGACCGCCGAGACATGCATCCGCTCACGGGTCTCCGCCCAGCCGCCCTGCCACTGCTGCGACCCGGCCGCCGATGCCGCCACGAGCATCAGCAGCATCGCCGCTCCGGCCCAGGGGCGAAACCGCGCACGGCCTCCGCCCACAGGGGATGCCGGGCGCGGGACGGGCGCGGCGGCACACCGCGCTCGCGGGGCGCCCGTTCCGTCAGGAGGGTCATCGTGCCGTCCCTTCGGAAGCCGACGGCCCGCCCGACCGCGCGTGAGGCGTGCGGTGCGCCCGCAGCGCCGCCGTGTAGCCGCGCTCGATCGGGTGGTCGCCGGGGCCGCCCGCCGACTCGCCGAGAGCGGCGAGCGCGGTGGGCGTTCCGCGGTAGGCGACCCGGCCCGCGTCGATGAGGGAGACCTCCGTGCAGGCCGCCGCCACGTCCTCCACCAGGTGTGTGGAGACGATGACCGTGGACGAGACGCCCAGTTCGCGCAGCAGCGCGCGGAACTCCACACGCTGCTCCGGGTCCAGACCGGCGGTCGGCTCGTCGAGGAACAGCACCCGGGGTCGTTCACGACGGCCTGGGCGATGCCGACGCGGCGGATCATGCCGCCGGACAGCTTGCGCACCTTCGTGTCGATGCGGTCGGCCAGGCCGACACGGGCGACGGCCCGCTCGACGGCTTCCGGGACACGGTCCGCCGGCATCTCCTTCAGCCAGGCCACGTAGGCCACGAACTCCCGCACCGTGAAGCCCGGGTAGTAGCCGAAGTCCTGCGGCAGATAGCCCAGGTGGCGGCGGACCTCGCCGCGCCGCCGGTGGTCGCGGATGTCGTGGCCCAGGATCTCCACCCGGCCGCCGGACGGTTCGGCGACCGTGGCGAGGACGCGGATCAGCGAGGTCTTGCCGGCACCGTTGGGCCCGAGCAGACCGTGCACGCCGGGGCCGAAGCCGAGATCCACCGAGTCCAGGGCGAGGGTCCCGCGATGCCGGACGCACAGGCCGGCGGTCCGGACGGTACCGGCCGGCGGTCCGGGCACGGGGAGGAAGCGGGGTGCGGAGCCGTGTTCAACTCTTCTCCAGGAAGTGGAAGGCGGGGCGGCGCGCGGCCAGCAGGGCGGCACACAGGGCGGCCGCGGCCGCCCAGCCGCACTGGGCCGGGGCGCCCTCGAGATAGAGGGACAACCGCTCGCTCAGCTCGGCGGTGAGCCGCCCGCCGGGTGCGGCGAGCACCGGACCGAGGACAGCGCACAGCCAGGCGCCGCCGGCCACGGCCGTGGCGGACCGCAGGCCGAGGAAACCGGCCAGGGCGAGAGCGGCCAGGGTCAGCGCGAGTCCCGGCAGCAGCCAGGCGGCGGCGTTCGGGGCGTCCGAGGACGGCAGCACGGCCCCGGTGACGGTCAGCAGCGGCAGGCTCACCGCCAACACGGCGGCCGTCCGCATCAGGACCAGCCGCAGCCCGGCCGAGGGCGTGGCCGCGGTGATCTCGTGCATCGGGTCGGCGTGCGGCCCGTAGGACAGGGCGACGCCCGCGACCGGTACGACCGGGGCGAGAGCCAGCAGCCAGGGCCGGGCGTCCGTGAGGCCGCTCCCGTAGGCGAGAGCGACGGCGCCGGCGGCCACCAGCAGAACGGCCGGCAGCCAGGCACCGCGCACCGCGGGCCCCAGCGCCCACAGCAGACGCACGGTGCGCGGGCCGGCGAACGGCCGCCGAAGCGCCCCCGGCGCCCTGCCCGGTCTCGCCGGGGCGCCCCCGCCGGGGCCGGGCCGGGAATCCGGCGGGGCGCGCCGGAGCAGGTGCCCCGGAGACCGGGCCGTGCGCGGACGAGGCCGCCGGCGCCGCCCCGGGCCCGCCGGCCGCCGTCGTCCCGTACGCCCCGGTCCGGGCCGTCATGCCGGTGGCGTCGCGGGCCGTCTCGCGGATGCCGGCCAGCACCGCCTCACGGATGCCGGCCAGGGCCGGGCCCGCCGCGGTGCCGCGCACCGCCCGCGAGACGCGCAGCGCGCAGTCGCCGCAGTGCTCCAGGTGTTTCTCCAGCGACCAGGCGTCCGCCTCCGGCAGGCCGCCGTCGGCGTAACGGGTCACGAGGTGGTCGGAGGCGTGCCAGTCGTTCATGCCGGACCTCCCATCGGCGACGGGCTCATCTGTGCCAGGACCGCCCGCAGTTCGGCGCGGGCGCGCATCGCACGGGACTTGACGGTCCCCTCGGGGATGCCCAGCAGCCGCGCGGCCTCACGGGTGCTGAGTCCGTCGACGACGGTGGCGCGCAGCACCTCCCGCAGTTCGGGCGAGATCCGGCCGAGAGCGGTGCCCACATCCCCGTACTCCAGGCCGGCCAGCACCCGGTCCTCGGCGGACGGTGCCGCGGCACCGTCCGGCGGGAGGCCGTCCCCTGCCTCCTCCATCGGCGCGGTGCGCAGCCGCGCGGCCCGCTCCTGCACCCGGTAGGTGTCGACCAGCCGCCGCGCGGCGATGGTCCACAGCCAGCCGCCGGCCTGCTCGCCGCGGTGGGAGTCCGCCGACCGCCACACCGTGACGAACGTGTCCTGGAGCACCTCCCGAACGGTCTCGGGGTCGCCGCAGCGCCGGCTCAGCCGCGCGTACAGCCATCCCGCGTGCCGGTCGTACAGCGCGGACAGCGCTGTGGGGTCCCCGCCCGCGACGGCCCTCAGCAGAGCGGCGTCGGAGTCCCCCTCGTCCTTCTCCCGGTGGCCCCCCATGGGGCGGAACAGTCTCACACCCCGTCTATCGGCGGCCCCGGCGCCGCCGGTTCACTCCACCGCGGCCGGCCCGGTCACCGGGCGACCGCGTACGCCTCCACCGACCACAGCGAGTAGCCGTACGGTGTGGCCCGCTGCTCGCCCCGGACGCGGAGGTGGCGGACGCCGGGCTCGTCCATGCCGAGGGTCTCCCGGCCGCCCCGGCTGTCGCGGACCGTCGCCGCTGTCCGCCAGGTGCGGCCGTCCGCCGAGACCTCCACGCGGTACGCCGACGGGTGCGCGTCCTGCCAGTGCAGCGCGACCTTCCCCAGCCGGACCGGGTGCTCCAGTTCCACCTGCCACCAGGCGTCGTCGTCGACCGGGGACGACCAGCGGGTGTCCGGGTCGCCGTCATTCGCCGCCGGGGCCGGGAAGCCGGGCGTCTCGTCGGCCGAGGAGCTCGCCCGGCCGGCGCGGGCCAGGTCGGGGCCGGCGGTGCGGGGAACGGCGTGCACCGTCAGCGTGCGGGTCGTCCCGGCGAAGGCGAGCCGGACGTCGTACGACCGGACGGGCGTGCCCGGTCGCACGGTCACCTCGACGGGCACCTCCAGCGAGCTGCCGCGCGGGACGGTCAGCGCGTTCTTCGGCACCCGGACGGTGAGGCCCTCCGGGGCGTCCACGGTCAGCGTCCCGCGTACGTCGGCGGGGCGCAGCGAGCCGAGGGTGGCCGTCACACGGCGGGTGCCGCCGATGTCGGCGTCCGTGCGTGCGCCGGGCAGCTCCAGGGAGGCGGCGGGCGCGTCCGCGAACCAGGGGACCAGATGCCGTACCCCGGTGCCGCCGGTGACCCGTACCGCGTCCACCCGGCCGTCGCCGCCCGGCAGTTCGGTGGCGCCGCCCGCGGACAGCGTGCCGAGCCGGCGCCATCCTCCGTCCGGCGTCCGGACCTCCACGGTCCCCTTCGTGCCCGGTTCGGCGAGCACCGTCACGGAGTCCAGCGCGCGGGCGCGCGGGAAGCGGAGCGTGGAGTCGCCGCCGGAACGCGCGGGTGGCTCGTGGCCGATGCCCGACCAGCTCTCGTACGTCTTCCGCGCCCGGTCCAGGAACGGGTCCAGCACGCCCTCGCCCACCGTCACCCGCGAGGCATCCAGCAGTTTCCGGCCCTCGTCCAGCCGCAGGTACGCCGTCCAGGCGGCGGCCGCGTCCCCGGAACGCCGGGCGCGCAGCATGTCCAGGGCATCGGCGCCCGCCTCGCCGTAGCGGGCCAGCTGCTCGGACCAGGGGCCGGTCTCGGCGCCGAGCCCGGTCCCGGAGAGCCGATTCGGCAGCTCGCGCAGAACGGTGAAGGCGGCACGCAGCCGCTTTTCCTCCCCGTCCGCCAGAACGCGTCGATCAGCGGGCGCAGATACGCCGACTCCTCCCCGCCCAGCACCGACGACGCGGTGTTCCCCGCGAGGGCGTTCAGCGCCTCCTCGCGCCGGGTGTCACCGGCGGCGAGGTCGGCGATCGCGGCCCGCCAGGACTCCCAAGGGCGGTAGTCGCTCGGGTTCCAGGCGAAGTCGGCGGCGGTGAACAGCGGGACACGGGACGCCTCGGGCTGCTCCATCGCGTTGGCGAGCAGCGCCGCCGAGCCCGAGGCGACGGCCGGTTCGCGGCCCTGGTAGGGGCCGAGGAAGATCCGGCCGGGGGCGTAGTCGTTCACCGGGTAGTTGTCCATGGTCACCAGGGGATGCCCGAACACCTGCCGCGCCTGCGCCAGTTCGCCGCCGGTGATGGTGCGCGGCACCACCCCGACCCCGGTCCACGCCACCTCCGTACCGGGGTCCAGCTCCTGGGCGAGGGCCCGCCGGTAGGCGGTCGAGCCGTCCTCGTAGAACTCGGTGGGCATCAGGGACAGGGTGGCGGCGCCGGGGTGCCGCCGCGCCAGATGCCGGGCGACCGCGTTCGCCACATGCGCCTGGGCGCGGGCGGCGGCGCCGGGGCCCGAGCCGAACCGGTCGGCGTCCGCCCCGCAGTGCCACTCGCTGTAGCTGACGTCCTGGAACTGGAGCTGGAAGGCACGGAAACCCAGCGCCCACATCGCGTCCAGCTTCCGGGTCAGCGCCCGCAGATCGTCGTCCGAGGCGAAGCACATCGCCTGCCCGGGCGCCACCGCCCAGCCGAGGGTGACGTGGTTGCTCCGGGCCCGCTCGGCCAGCTCCCGGAACTCCGCCCGGCGGTCGGCCGGGTACGGCTCACGCCAGCGGGCCTGCCGGTACAGGTCCTCGCCGGCCGCGTACAGATACCGGTTCTGCTTGGTGCGGCCCATGAAGTCCAGCTGGGACAGCCGCTGTCCGTGCGTCCACGGGGTGCCGTAGAAGCCCTCGGTGACGCCGCGTACGGCGGTGGCGGGCCAGTCGCGCACGACGGCCGCGGTGAGGAGGCGCCGTCCGCGCGGAGCAGCCGGCGCAGGGTCTGTACGGCGTGGAACTGGCCGTCGCCGTCCGCCCCGGTGAGGGAGACGGACCCCTGCCGACGGTCAGCGCGTAGCCGCCGGGCGGGAGGGCGTGCCGGGGGTTGCCCGGGGCGCGCTCCGTGCTCACGCGCACCACCAGCGCCCCTCGGCCGCCGACGCGCCGGCGGTGGTGAACCGGCGCGCGCCCGCCTCGCGCAGCAGCACGCGGAGCGCGTCGAGGGCGTACGGGTCGGCCGTCGCGTCCGCCTCCAGGGCGACCTCCTCGGTCACCGCGACCGGGGCGCCGTTCGCCCGCAGGGACTGGGGACGCGGCCACACGGACGGCTCCGCCGACCCCGCCTGCTCCTCGGCCGGGGACGAGGTCACCCCCGGCGCGGCGACGGCGACGGGCACGATCCCCAGACTCCCCGCGAGGACCGCGAGAGCGAGGGCGGTCCTCCCGGCGTTCGCCGTCCTTCCACGCCGCAGCCGCACGCGCCCTCCCGATCGCTCGACGAACCACCCGCCCCGGCCGTGTCCATTCCGTTACCGGGAAACCCCGAGCCCACCATTTCTGTGGGGAAGGTGTCAACGGAAGTGGACGTTGTGGCGCGTTTGTCCCACTGTGGAAGGAGGGAGCGACACGAGAATGTGATCAGGAGCACGCGGGAAGACTTTCTGCGTCTGGCATCGCGCGGCCGGGGTAGGGCTGCGAGATAACCCGCACGACCCGCACGCCCCGCGTGATCCGCGCGCCGTGCCCGACGAGGAGGCCAACTGTGGCTGCACCGGCTTACGTCCCTTCCCCGGTCCTGTCCAAACCCGTGGCGGAGCATCCCTCCGCCGACCTCTCCGGCTTCTCCGGTCCTGAGGAGCCGCGGTACTGCGTCTTCAGCGCCGAAGGCCCTGCGCCGAGGTCCCGCTGACCAGCGAACCCCGCTGCCCGACGCCGAACCCCTCACCAGCGAACCGCCGCTCGCCGACGCCGCCCCGCTGACCAGCGAGTCCGACGCCCTCACCGGCACCTCCGACTCCTCCGGACTCGATTCCTTCCCGGCCCAGTACCGCCCGGAGCCCTAGGGTGACCGCGCCGCGGCCGGCCGAGCCCCTTCCGAGGACCTGTCCCGGCTCGCCGCCCTGTACGGCGTCGCCACCTCCTACGCACCCTCCCCGGACCGCACGGTCACGGCCTCGGCCACCGCCGTCACCCTCGCCCTGGCCGCCCTCGGCGTGGACACCGCCACCCCGGACGCCGTACACACCGCGCTCACCGCCCGCGAGCGGGAACTCGGCGCACGCCTGCTGCCGCCCACCCTGGTCGGCTGGGGCACCGGCACCCCCGCCGCCCTGACCGCCCTCCCCGACGGCACCCGGCTGCGCGTACGCACCGAACAGGGCGAGACCCGCGCCTCGGCCGCACACCTCCCGCCCGGTGTGCACGAGGTGACCGCCAACGCCCCCGACGGCCGCACCGCCCGCGCCCACCTGATCGTCGCCCCGACGGCGCTGCCCGCCCCGCCCGGGCGCTCGTACGGCCTCCTCGTCCAGCTCTACTCCCTGCTCTCCCGGCGCTCCTGGGGCATGGGCGACCTCGCCGACCTCGGCGAACTCGCCGGCTGGGCCGGACGCGCCCTCGGCGCGGGGTTCATCCAGGTCAACCCGCTGCACGCGGCCGTCCCCGGACCGCCGGCCGACCCCTCCCCTACCGGCCCTCCTCACGCCGCTTCCCCGACCCCGTACATCTGCGGGTCGAGGACGTCCCCGAGTTCGCGTACCTCGCGGGCGGCGCGGACGGGCTGCGGGAGCGGGCCGGACGGCTGCGCGAGGCCGTGCTGGAGCAGGGCGCGCTGATCGACCGGGACGCCGTCTGGCAGATCAAACGGGAGGCCCTGGAGCTGGTGCACGAGGTTCCCCTCGGGCCCGGCCGCCGCGCCGCCTACGACGCCTTCCGCGAGGAACAGGGACAGGCCCTGGAGGACCACGCCACCTGGTGCGCGCTCGCCGAGGCGCACGGCGCCGACTGGCACCGCTGGCCCGACGGGCTGCGTGACCCGCGCTCGGACCGGACCGCGCGAGCGCGGCGCGAGCTGGCGCACCGCGTCGACTTCCACTCCTGGCTCGTCTGGCTCACCGACACCCAGCTCACCGCCGCGCAGCGGGCCGCGCGCGAGGCCGGGATGCCGGTCGGGATCGTCCACGACCTCGCGGTCGGCGTGCACCCCGGCGGCGCCGACGCCTGGGCGCAGCGGGAGTACTTCGCGGCCGGCATGTCCGTCGGCGCACCCCCGGACGCGTTCAACGCGCGCGGCCAGGACTGGGGGCTGCCGCCCTGGCGGCCCGACCGGCTCGCCGCATCCGGATACGCGCCGTTCCGCGCGCTGCTGCGCGGCCTGTTCCGGTACGCGGGCGCGCTGCGCGTCGACCATGTGATGGGGCTGTTCCGGCTCTGGTGGGTGCCCGAGGGGCATCCGCCCACGGAGGGGACGTACGTCCGCTACGACGCCGAGGCGATGCTCGCCGTGCTCGTCCTGGAGGCGTCGCGGGCCGGGGCGATGGTGATCGGGGAGGACCTGGGGACCGTCGAGCCGGGCGTGCGGGAGGCGCTGCGCGCGCGGGGGGTGTACGGCACGTCGGTGCTGTGGTTCGAACGGGACTGGGAGGGGGACCGGCGCCCGCTGCCGCCGCGGGGGTGGCGCGCGGACTGCCTGGCCACGGCCACCACCCACGATCTGCCGCCCACGGCCGCCCGGCTCAGCGGGGAGCACGTGGATCTCCGGGACAGCCTCGGGCTGCTGACGCGTCCGCCGCGGGAGGAGCGGGCGGAGGCGGCGGCCGACACGGCGGAGTGGCGCGAACTGTTCCTGCGGCTGGGGCTGATGGAGCCGGGCGCCTCGGAGGAGGCGGAGATCCGGGCCGTCCACCGCTATCTGCTGCGCACGCCGGCCCGCATGATCGGAGTCTGGCTCCCGGACGGCGTGGGCGACCGTCGCCCCCAGAACCTGCCCGGCACCTGGTCCCAGTACCCGAACTGGCGCCTCCCGATCGCCGACGCCCGCGGCCGCCCGATGACCCTGGAGGCCCTGACGGCGTCCCCAAGACTGCGCGCCCTGCTCAGCACCCTGAGGCAGTGACCTGGCTAGGGGGACCCCGGGCGCGCGGAGTGCGGGGGTTGGATAGTTTGGGGGCGTGGACACCAAGAACGCCCTGCGCGCCGGCGCCCTGGCAGCCGGTACGACGCTGATGATGCTGCTCATGTCGTCCCCCGCGTTCGCGCTCACCCGCGACGACGGCGACGACCCCGGCACGGGCCTGAGCGTCGTCGAGACGCTGGGCCTCTTCGTCGTGGCCCCGATCGCCCTGTACCTGCTCATCGCCGGCCTGGTGATGGTCGGCGACAAGTCGGACAAGAAGAAGGACGCCGCCGAGGCCAAGGCCTGACTAGCCCTGCGCCGCCGACAGCAACTCCCGCAGCAGACCGGCCAGCTGCGGCCCCCGCTCGCCGTCCAGCGCCGACAGCGCCTCGGACTGCACCGCGAGACCCGCGCCCACCGCCGCGTCGATCAGCCGTAGCCCCGGCTCCGTGAGCGTCACCTGGAGGCCCCGGCGGTCGTGCGGGTCGGGGAGCGGCGGAGCAGCCCCGCACGCTCCAGTTTGTCGAGGCGGCCGGTCATCCCGCCGGTGGTCAGCATCAGCGTGGCCGACAGCGTGCGCGGGGAGAGCGTGTAGGGCTCCCCGCGCGGCGCAGCGCGGCGAGGACGTCGAACTCCCGCGCGAGATCCCGTACGTGGCGTACACCGCCTCCATCCGGTCGCCCATCGCGCGGGCAATCCCGAAGACACGCCCGAAGACCTCCATGGCGGCGGTGTCGAGATCGGGCCTGACCTGGGCCCACTGCTCGACGACCGTGTCGACGGCGTCCCGGGGCGCTGCTCGGGGGTGCTCATGCGCTGGAGTATCCGTCCGGGACGGATCGCCCGCAAGAAAGTGGCTCGCCGGTAAGCGACCGGTGACGGGCCGGCGGGCGGGCGCGACACCCGGGCCGGCGGCCGGGCGCAACGTTCGCGCCACCTGGGGCCAAAGTGGCGCGTTCAACCATTGCCGCTTCCGGGAGCCACGCGCAGCCTGGGAGCGCGGGAGCGCTCCCATATCGTCGACGCCATCGATCGCGCTCTCCCGAACAGAGCACCAGCACCAGAACACCCCCGCCGTGCAAGCGTCCACGTTTCTGGAGCCGACATGCCACGACGCCGCTGGACCGGACCCCTCCTGCTGACCCTCCTGCTGACCGCCCTCGCCCCGCTGCCCGCGGCGGCGGACACCGCGCCGTCCCGTACGGAGGCGGCACCGGCCGTCCCCTCCCCTCGATCAGCGCGACCACCACCCAGGTCGCCTCCGGACTGAAACGGCCCACCGCCATCGCCGCCCCCGACGACGGCACCGACCGGCTGTTCATCACCCAGAAGTCCGGCAGCGTCCGCGTCTACCACCCCCGTACCGGCCTGGCACAGACCCCGCTGCTCGACATCACCTCCGCCGTCGACGAGTCCGGCAACGAGCGCGGCCTCCTCGGCATCGCCGTCCCGCCCGACTTCGCCGCCAGCCAGGACCTGTACCTGGCCTACACGGCGCTGCCCGACGCCGCCGTCACCGTCGCCCGGTACCGTCTCGACGAGGGCCGCCTCGAACCCCTGCTCTCCCAGCCGCACGCCGAGTTCAGCAACCACAACGGCGGCCAGCTCGCCTTCGGCCCCGACGGCAACCTGTACTGGAGCATCGGCGACGGCGGCAGCGCCGGCGACCCCTTCCGCTCCGGACAGCGGCTGGACACCCTGCTCGGCAAGATCATGCGGATCGACGTCAGCCGTACCTGCGGCGGGCTGCCGTACTGCGTCCCCGCCGACAACCCGTTCGTCGGCACCCCCGGCGCCCGCAAGGAGATCTGGCTGTACGGGCTGCGCAACCCGTGGCGGTTCTCCTTCGACCGGGCCGACGGCTCGATGTGGATCGGCGACGTCGGCCAGGGCCGCTGGGAGGAGATCGACCATCTCGCCCGCGGCCGCGGCGGACTGAACCTCGGCTGGTCCTGCTACGAGGGCCTGGAGAAGTTCCAGGGCGGCGACTGCGTGCCCGGCGCGGCGTACACCAAGCCCGTCTTCACCTACTCGCCCTACACCGGCGGCTGTTCGGTCATCGGCGGCCACGTCTACCGCGGCCGGGACCACGCCGCCCTGGTCGGCGGCACCTACATCGCCACCGACTACTGCTCCTCCACCGTCTGGGCGCTGCGCCCCGACGGCAGGGGCGGCTACGAGCAGGCCGAGATCGGCGAGATGCCCACCCAGGTGACCTCGATCGGCACGACCGCCGCCGGCGAGTTCTACGTCGTCAACGACCTGCCCGGCGGCCTGCACAAGGTGTCCTTCGCCCAGGAGGAACCCACCTGCCGGGTGGACCGCGCCGTGACCGCCTGGGGCACCGGAATGACGGTCGACCTCACCCTCACCAACACCGGCGACACCCCGGTGAACGGCTGGACCCTCGAGTTCTCCCTCGCCCTCGGCCAGACCGTCGTCTCCGACTGGAACACCACCCTGACCCAGGGCAGCAACACCATCACGGCGGTCAACGCCCCGTACAACGGCACGATCGCCCCGGAGCGAGCGTCACCCTCGGCTATCTCACCGAGAACACCGGCGACGCCACACCACCGGCACGCTTCATGCTCAACGGCGACGCCTGCGCGGTGGGCCGCTGAACAGCCGTCAGGGGCGCCGGAAAGGAACACCGGCGCCCCTGACGTGCGTACCGGCTAGGACGCCGCCGCGTCCGCCGCCTGGGCGCGCAGGGCGCGCTCCACTCCCGCGCGGGACTCCGAGACCAGGCGGCGCAGGGCCGCGTTGGGCTCGGTGGACGTCAGCCAGGCGTCCGTCCGGTCGAGGGTCTCGCCGGAGACCTGGACCGCCGGGTAGAGGCCGACCGCGATCTGCTGGGCCATCTCGTGCGAGCGCGCGGCCCACACGTCCGCCAGGACCGCGAAGTACCGGTCCGTGTACGGCGCCAGCAGTTCCCGCTGGTCGGTCTGGACGAAGCCGGCGATGACCGCCTCCTGGACGGCGTTCGGCAGCTTGTCGGACTCCACGACCGAGGCCCACGCCTCCGCCTTGGCCTCCTCCGTCGGGCGGGCCGCGCGGGCGGTCGCGGCATGCCGCTCGCCGGCCGCCGTCCGGTCCCGCTCGTACTCGTCCGCGATCTCCGTCTCGTCGAACCGGCCCACCGCCGCCAGCCGCTGCACGAACGACCAGCGCAGCTCCGTGTCCACGGCCAGGCCCTCGATGGTCTGCGTGCCGGCCAGCAGCGCCTCCAGCAGATCCAGCTGCTCCGGCGTACGGGCCGTCGCCGCGAACGCCCGCGCCCACGCGAGCTGGTGGTCGCTCGCCGCCTCGGCGGACCGGAGATGGGCCAGCGTGGCGTCGGTCCAGCGGGCCAGCAGGGCCTCACGGGAAGCGGGGTCGGCGTACAGGTCGACGGCCAGCTTCACCTGGCGGTGCAGCGACTGCACGACACCGATGTCGGACTCCTTGCCGATGCCCGACAGCACCAGGGACAGGTAGTCGCGGGTGGCGAGTTCCGCGTCCCGGGTCATGTCCCAGGCGGAGGCCCAGCACAGGGCGCGCGGCAGGGAGTCCGCGAAGTCGCCCAGGTGCTCGGTGACGAACGCGAGGGACCGCTCGTCCAGGCGGACCTTGGCGTAGGACAGGTCGTCGTCGTTGAGCAGGACGACCGCAGGACGGCGCTTGCCGGCCAGCTCCGGTACGGCGGTCAGCTCGCCGTCGACGTCCAGCTCGACCCGGTCGCCGCGCACCAGCTTGCCGGTCGCCTCGTCGAGGTCGTACAGGCCGATCGCGATGCGGTGCGGACGCAGCGTCGGCTCACCCTTCGCGCCGGCCGGGAGCGCGGGGCCTCCTGGCGGACGGCGAAGGAGCTGATGACACCGTTGGCGTCCGTCTCGATCTCGGGGCGCAGCACGTTGATGCCGGCCGTCTCCAGCCACTGCTTCGACCACGACCGCAGATCGCGGCCCGAGGTCTCCTCCAGCGCGCCCAGCAGGTCGGACAGGCGCGTGTTGCCGTACGCGTGGCGCTTGAAGTACGCCTGCACGCCCCGGAAGAACGCGTCCTCACCGACGTACGCGACGAGCTGCTTCAGCACGGACGCGCCCTTGGCGTACGTGATGCCGTCGAAGTTGACGAGGACGTCGTCCAGGTCGCGGATGTCCGCCATGATCGGGTGCGTGGACGGCAGCTGGTCCTGGCGGTAGGCCCAGGTCTTCATCTGGTTCGCGAACGTCGTCCACGAGTGCGGCCACTTCGAGCCGGGGGCGTCGGCCTGGCAGGCGGCCTCCGCGTAGGTGGCGAACGACTCGTTCAGCCACAGGTCGTTCCACCACTCCATGGTGACCAGGTCGCCGAACCACATGTGGGCGAGCTCGTGCAGGATCGTGGAGGCCCGCACCTCGTACGCGGCGTCCGTCACCTTCGAACGGAACACGTACTGGTCGCGGATGGTCACCGCGCCCGCGTTCTCCATCGCGCCCGCGTTGAACTCCGGCACGAACAGCTGGTCGTACTTGGCGAACAGGTACGCGTAGTCGAACTTCTCCTGGAACCAGTCGAAGCCCTGCCGCGTGACCTCGAAGATCGCGTCGGCGTCCAGGTACTCGGCCAGCGAGGGACGGCAGTAGATGCCGAGCGGGACGGACTGGCCGTCCTTCTCGTACACACTGTGCACGGAGTGGTACGGGCCGACGATCAGAGCCGTGATGTACGTCGAGATACGCGGGGTCGGCTCGAACTCCCAGACGTTGTCCTTCGGTTCGGGCGTCGGCGAGTTGGAGACGACCGTCCAGCCCTCCGGGGCCTTCACGGTGAACCGGAACGTCGCCTTGAGGTCGGGCTGTTCGAAGCTCGCGAAGACACGGCGGGCGTCCGGCACCTCGAACTGGGTGTACAGGTACGCCTGGCCGTCGACCAGGTCGACGAACCGGTGCAGACCCTCACCGGTGTTGGTGTACGCGCAGTCGGCGCTCACCCGCAGGACGTTGCGGCCCTTGAGCAGGCCGGGCAGGGCGATGCGGGAGTCCGCGAAGACCTCGGCCGGGTCGAGGACTCCCCGTTGAGGGTCACCTCGTGCACGGCGGGCGCCACCAGATCGATGAACGACTCCGCGCCGTCACCGTCCTCGGCGACATCGAAGCGCACCGTGGTCACGGACCGGTAGGTGCCTCCCCACTCTCGGCTTCGCTCGAGCGGGAGGTACCCCCACCCTGCGCGCCGGAGAGGTCGAGATCGATCTCGTACGAGTCAACGGTCAGCAGCTTCGCCCGCTGCCGCGCCTCTTCGCGAGTCAGGTTTGTGCCAGGCACGCGGTCATCTCCTCGATATGTGTGGGTTGCGCCATCCTTCCACGCCACGTCGCGCCGAGGCGATGACCGAGCCGGATCATGGGGATACCCCTGTGTCCCCCGGCCGGCGGACGCGGACGGGCTCGACGTCCGAAACCCGCCAGCGGCCGCGGCGGGCGGGAGCGAGCCTGGGGGACATGCCGATCCACACCGCACGACCCGTCCCCCGGCCGTCCGCGAGGAGCTGCTGCGCCTCGACGACGCCGGCCGCCCGGCCGTCCCCCGCCCCGACGACGAGGGCGGCGCCCCGCTCCGCTGCTGTCTGCGGCGCAGCCGCCCGGGAGAGCGCGTCGCCCTGGTCTCCTACGCGCCCCTGCGCCGCTGGGCGGCGCGGACGGGCGCGGACCCCGGCGCCTACGACGAACAGGGCCCCGTCTTCCTCCACGCCGGGGAGTGCGCGGGCCCGCAGAGCACCGACCTCCCCTTCACCAACGCCCACCGCGCCCTGCGCCGTTACTCCGCCGGCGGCCGCATCCTCGGCGGGCGGCTCGTCGGGGCACCCGAGGACTTCGCACCCGCCCTCACCGAGGCCTTCGCCGACCCCGAGGTGGCACTGGTGCACGTGAGGGCCGTGGAGTACGGCTGCTTCCTCTACGAGGTGCGCCGGGACTGACCGTCCCCCGCGCCGGGCCCGGGACGCGGACCCCGGCGGGAGCTGGTGCCGGGGACGAGGGGCGGGCGCGGGCGTCGGGGGCGACGAAGAGGCGGGCCCCGGCCGCCGGGTGCCCGCCTCTCACGTCATGGCGGTCAGCCGCTCAGCTCCGCCGCCACCAGCTCCGCGATCTGCACGGCGTTCAGCGCCGCGCCCTTGCGGAGGTTGTCGCTGGAGACGAACAGCGCGAGGCCGTTGGCGACCGTCTCGTCGGGGCGGATACGGCCGACGAACGACGGGTCCTGGCCGGCCGCCTGGAGCAGGGTGGGGATGTCGCTGAGGACGACACCGGGGGCGCCCGCCAGCAGCTCGGTCGCGCGCTCGACGCTGATCGGGCGGGCGAACCGGGCGTTGATCTGCAGGGAGTGCCCGGAGAACACCGGGACGCGCACACAGGTGCCGGAGACCTTGAGGCCGGGGATCTCCAGGATCCTGCGGGACTCGTTGCGCAGCTTCTGCTCCTCGTCGGTCTCGTTCAGGCCGTCGTCGACGAGGCTGCCGGCCAGCGGCAGCACGTTGAAGGCGATGGGGCGCTGGTAGACCTCCGGCTCGGGGAAGTCGACCGCCGCGCCGTCGTGGGCCAGCTTGTCCGCCTCGTCGATCACCTTCGACGCCTGGCCGTGCAGCTCCGCGACGCCGGCGACGCCGGAGCCCGACACCGCCTGGTACGTGGCGACGACCAGCGCCTCCAGGCCCGCCTCGGCGTGCAGCGGACGCAGGACCGGCATCGCGGCCATCGTCGTGCAGTTCGGGTTGGCGATGATGCCCTTGGGGCGGTCCACGATCGCGTGCGGGTTCACCTCGGAGACGACGAGGGGGACCTCGGGGTCCTTCCGCCAGGCGGAGGAGTTGTCGATCACGACCGGGCCCTGCGCGGCGACCTTCTCGGCCAGCGCCCTGGAGGTCGCGCCGCCCGCGGAGAACAGCACGATGTCCAGGCCGGAGTAGTCGGCGGCCGCCGCGTCCTCCACCGTCACGCCGTCCAGCTCCGTGCCCGCCGAACGCGCCGACGCGAACAGGCGCAGCTCGGTGACCGGGAAGTCGCGCTCCTTGAGGATTCCGCGCATGACCGTGCCCACCTGACCGGTGGCTCCGACGATTCCGACCCTCACGGCGACTCCCTATGTCCTGGTTCGTTCCTGAATGCCTGGCCGAGGCTCTTCCATCATGCGGCCGACCACGGCCCGCCTGTCCAATTCTTTGCGGACACTGCCCGCCAAGTGGGACGGACCGGCGGCGGCCACCGGTTGCGGACCTTCGGCCGCAACCCCTGAACTGCAGAAATTCGGCTTTCGGGGGCCCTGGACCGCAAGGACCCCTGCCCCGTCCGGTACCGGCCACACGGAGGTGTGACGTACGCCTCTGAACGTTCCGCGCGGGACCGGCGTCGTAGGGGAAACAGGGTGAGGGGGTGGCCGGTGCTGCGCGCAAGGACCCGGCGCGGCCGGGGGCCGTCGTACGCCGCGGTGGACGACGACCCGCTGGACGCGGCGCAGGAACGCCGGGTGCGGGCGGTGCTCGCGCTCGGCGGGGTGCCGCAGGCGGACCTGCCGGACGGGGTGCAGCAGGTCCGGCTGCGCCTGCTGGAACGCGCCGCGAGCGGGCGGAAGCGCCGCGCGACGTCTCGGCGTGGGCGGCCGTGGTCGCCTCCAACCTCGCCATGGACTGGCACCGGGCCAAACGCCGCCAGGAGCGGATCGGGGAGCGCCTCGCGTCGCTCCGTCCGGCTCAGGCGCCTTCCGGCGAGGAGACCAGCGTGCTCTCCCTCGCCGTCGCGCGCGGCCTGGACGAGCTGCCCGACGCGCAGCGCCAGGTGGTCGTGCTGCGCTTCTACGCCGACCTGCCGGTACGGTCCATCGCCGAGCAGCTCGGCGTCCCGGAGGGCACGGTCAAGAGCCGGCTGCACACGGCGGTACGCGCCCTGCGCACCCGCCTGCACGAGGACGAGGTGGTCTGACATGCCGTCCCACGACAAACACCACGCCCCCGACGACGAAACCGCCGGCCAGGCCCCCACCGGCCACGAGGGTGACGCCCGGGCCCCCGCCGGCCACGGGACCGACGTCCCTGTCCCCGCCGGCCACGGGACCGACGTCCCTGTCCCCGCCGGTCACGGGACCGACGTCCCTGTCCCCGCCGGTCACGGGACCGACGTCCCTGTCCCCGCCGGTCACGGGACCGACGTCCCTGTCCCCGCCGGCCACGAGGGTGACGCCCGGGCCCCCGCCGGCCACGAGGGTGACGCCCGGGCCCCCGCCGGCCACGAGGCCGACGTCCCTGTCCCCGCCGGCCGCGAGGCCGGCGCGTCCGGAACCCCTGACGGCGGGGGTCCCGTGGATGACGAGGTGGACGTGCTGATGGCCGTTCTGCTCGGTGAGCCGTTGTCCGGGCCGGGCCGGCGGGATCCCGCGGTCGTGGCCGCGCATCGGGCGGCCGTCGCCGATGTCGCCGTGCTGCGGGAGCGGCTGGGGCTGATCGGGGACGTCCTCGCCGGGCCCGCGGAGGCGGCCGTGCCGGCGGGGCGGGAAGAGGCCGGGCGGGACGGCGGTGGGACGGAGGCGCCGGGTGGGTTCCGGGAGCGGGGGGCCTCCGGGGCCGCGGTGGGGGGCGGGCGGCGGCCCGATACGGGGTCCGGCTCCCGCGGGCCCGATACGGGGTCCGGCTCCCGCCGGCCCCGCCGCCGGCGTCCCGCGCGGGTCGCGCTCGGGGTCCTCGTCGCCGCCGTCGCCGCGACCGTCGTGGCGGGCCTGGGGTGGCTCGTGGCGCAGCCGGGGAGGTGTCCGGGCTGGCGGACAGTGGCGCCGCGGCTCAGGCGGACTCCCAGGAGGCCGCCGATGTCGCCTTCGGCAGCCCCCGCTACCTCGCCTGCGCCGGGCTCGTCGCCGAGGGCACCGTGCTCGCGGTGGAGCAGGCGGCGGGTGCCGAGCGGGTCACGCTGTCGGCGGGCCGCTACTACAAGGGCGAGGGCGCGATCGTCTTCCTGCGGGACCCCGCCGTGGACGCCCCGCTGCACCAGGGCGACCTCGTGATGGTCGGGATGTCCGCCGAGGGGCAGTACCCCGACGCGGTGATCGTCGGGGAGGCGGAGATCGCCCGCGAGCGGCCCCGGATCATCGCCGCGCTCCCCGAATCCCGCACCCTCACCTGCGGCTGAGGACGGCGAAGGGGCGGGCGCCCTACGGACGCCCGCCCCCAATGATCACCGGTGCCTTACGGGGCGACCTTCTCGATCGCCCCGTTGCCGGGGCCCGCGACCGTGCCGCACGCGTTCACCAGCCGCACGCGCCCGACGAACGCGCGCCCCTCCGCGACGCTGACGTCACCGGAGACGGAGACGGAGACGGTGCCGGTGCCGGTGCCGGTGCCGGTGCCGCCCGTGCCGGGCTTCACCGGCGCCGAGCAGGGAACGCGCACCCGAAGGTGACAAGTCGCCCATGGGCAACACGCCGTGCGGGCCGCCGGGTTACCGTCCCCGGATGCGACGGAATCTGCGGGTGGCGGCCTACGCCGTGGTGGTGCGCGACGGACAGTTCCTGCTCGCCCGCTCACCGGGACCCGGCGGCATACCCGAGTGGGTGCTGCCGGGCGGGGGCATGGAACACGGCGAGGATCCCTACGACACCGTGCGCCGGGAGGTCGAGGAGGAGACCGGCTACCACATCGAGGTCACCGGACTCCTCGGCGTGCACTCCACCCGCCGCGCCTTCCCGGCCCGCTTCGGCCGCTCCGTCGACCACCACGGCGTACGGCTGGTCTACGAGGGCCGTGTCACCGAGGGCGAACTCAGGAACGAGACCGGCGGCTCCACCGAACTCGCCGCCTGGCAGCCCTGGACGCCGTCCCCGACCTGGTCCGCGTCCGCCTGGTCGACATCGCCCTGCGCCTGTGGCGGGAACGCCCGGCGGCCGGACGGGTGGAGACGGCGTAGGCGCGCGGCCCCGGGCCGCACCGGCCCGGCTTCCCCGTGAGATGAACGCGCCGTGACCGCTCCCCGGCCGGCACGGGAGCGGCAGACGACTCCTGCGGAGGTCCGCGCGCGGGCCGAGATCCACGTACGGCGATCGGTGTCGCGCGTTGCCGTGCCGTTCACACCCAGGTCGTCCCCGGTGCCAAGCATCCAGGAGGAGCGGGACGTCCGCCTGCCGGGCGCTCCGCGCCACCACCGCCGACGCCTTCGTACCCGGGGAGACAAGCGCCATGTCGCGCATACGCTCAGTCGCCGGCTCCACTGGACTCCACCGCCGTTCCTCCTCGCCGCCGGCGGAGCGGTGGCGCTCACCGCCGGCGCCGGCTACGCACTGTGGCCCGGCGAGGAACGGGCCGCCGCGGCGGAGGAGACCGCGCCCGCCTCCGGCCGCGGGGCGCCCGCCGCCCCGCTCGCCCCGTACACCCAGGGCACCACCCTCGCCGCCGCGGCGGCCTCCCGGCGCGGTCCGGGCTACCGGCGGCTCGCCGAGGGCCCGGCTGGGACCAGGTGGTGCGCGACGAGACCGTCGCCGCACGGTCCGGCCGGGACGGCCGCCGCACCGCGCTCGCCGCGTTCGTCCAGCTCACCGATCTGCACATCATCGACGTCCAGCATCCGCTGCGCCTGGAGTACCTGCGCTCCGCCGACGTGCACGCCTGGCGGCCCCAGGAGGCCCTCACCGTCCAGGGCGCGGTCGCCCTCGTGGAACGGATCAACGCGCTGCGGGGCGCGCCCGTCACCGGCTCACCGCTGCACTTCGCGATGACCACCGGCGACAACACGGACAACAACGCCCGCTCCGAACTGGAGTGGTTCCTGACGGCGCTGAGCGGCGGCCGCATCACCCCCGACACGGGCGACCCGCGCCACTACGAGGGCGTCCAGAACAGCGGGCTGAAGCACTACTGGCACCCGCAGACCCTCTCCGCGACACCGACAAACAGCTCGGCTTCCCCGTCTGGACGGCTTCCTCGCGGCGGCCGTCCGCGAGGTGAACAGCCCCGGCCTGAACCTGCCCTGGTACTCCACCGTCGGCAACCACGACACGATGCCGCTCGGCTGCTACGCCTCCACGCCGACCCCCGCCTCACCGAACTCGCGGTCGGCGGGCGCAAACTGATGGACCTGCCCGCGGCCGACGCCCTCCGGCTCCAGCGGGCCGTCAAGAAGGCCACGGACCCCGGGGCGTGCGCTACGGCGACTTCCTGGCCGCCCACACCCGCGCCATGCGCTCCGTCACCCCCGACGAGAGGCGTGCCCCTTCACCCCCGCCGAGTACCTGGCCGCCCACCTGGACCCGGCGCACACGGGCCCCGGCCCGGTGGGCCACGGCTACACCGCCGAGAACGCCGACGCGGGCACCCAGTACTACGCGTTCCGCATCGCCGACGGAGTCCTCGGCGTCAGCCTCGACACCACCGACCCGGGCGGACACTTCAACGGCTCCCTCGGCACGGCCCAACTGCGCTGGCTGGAACGGACGCTCACCGGGAACCGGGACTCCCACGTCATCGTGTTCAGCCATCACACGAGTACGTCGATGGACAACACCCACCGCGACCCCGCCCGCCCCGGCGAACGACGGCACACCGGCGAGGAGGTCGTCGGACTCCTGGGCGCGCACCCCAGGTGGTCGCGTGGGTCAACGGGCACGTCCACCTCAACGCGATCACCCCGCACACCGGGTCCGCCGGCACCTTCTGGGAGATCTCCACCGCCTCCCACGTCGACTTCCCCAACTGGCCCGGATCATCGAGCTGGTGGACAACAAGGACGGCACACTCTCCCTCTTCACCACCCTCGTCGAATCCGCGGCCCCGCACCGCACGGACTTCACGGACCTCTCCCAGACCGGCCTCGCCGCCCTCTACCGCGAGCTCTCCTTCAACGCCCCCGGCTTCCGCCGGGACCTGGCCGGCACCCCGGGCGACCGCAACACCGAACTGCTGCTGAGGAAACCCTGACCCCCGCCTACCGGGGCAGCACCAGCACATACGCCGACGGCTCGCGGTCGGCCGACGCCATCAGCGCCGTACGGACGACCGCCGCCTGCTGCTCCATCGCGTCCCGGAGCCGGCGCGGGGTGACCTGGACGACCGTGATGCCCAGTCGCTCCAGGTGCTCGCGCTTGCGGATGTACTCCGACCACGCGGCCTCGTCGTCCGGCCGTCCCCCGGGCGCGGGGCGCGGGTGTCCAGCTCCACGGCGACCGAGTGCTCCGGCCAGTACGCGTCCACGCCGCCGAGACGGGGTCCGCCCGGCAGCCGCAGGTCGACGTTCCAGCACGGGTCCGGCAGCCCGTGGTCGCGCACCATCCGGTACAGCCGGGACTCCGTCAGCGCGCGCCCCGCCGCCAGCAGCGAGTCCACCGCGTCCACCACGTGCGGCCGGTCGAGCAGCTTCGCGGCGGTCAGCTCCGTACCACCGCCGGCGGGTCGCAGAAGCCGTCGCGGACCGCCTCCGTGAGCAGCCGGCGCACCGTGCCCGCGTCCCGCAGCCCCGCCACCGCGTCGGCCAGCGCCCGCGGCACCGGCGCCACCGGCACCCCCGTGACCTGCTCGGGAACGGGCAGCTCGGCGGCGCGGACGATATGGGCGGGGCCCGTCGACCGCAGCCGGCGCAGCCGCGGGACCAGTACGTCGAAGGTCTCCAGGGACGGCAGCGGGGGAGCGGACGGAAAGCCGTGCAGGGTCAGCGCGGCCAGCCCGGTGATCATCGCCTCCGGGTAGCGGGGCGCCGCCGGACCCTCCGTGCCGGGTTGGGCGGGGACACCCCGGTCCGCTCCCGTGCCGCGTACAGCAGCACCGCGTGCAGCCGCTCCTCGCTGGTGGGCGGTCCGCAGTGGAGCAGGACCACACCGGGCAGCAGCTGCCGCCAGGGCCCCCGGGGCGGCACCGCGCGCCGGCCTCCGCGGTCGGGACACCGTGGGCGCGGAGCTGGGCGTGGGTCAGCACCCGGCGCCCGGTGACGTCGGCGAGGTGGTGCAGGGGAGGGGAGAGCGGGGTTTCGTGGTTCATGACCGGCAATTTCCCGCCTCGCAACCGCGCCCGAACCCGTGTTACACGTCCGTCGACAAACAAGGACAAGCCCGCGCTGAAGGACGCCAGTTCGGATACCGGAAACCCCTGGTCCGTTCGGACACGGGCCAGGGGTTACGGCTGCTGATGACCGGATTCCGTAACGATGACGGAACGCCCGACCCTTGGCCAGAGCTATCCCTCGGTCGCCGCCGCGTCACAGGCCTGTCCGCGCAGGGCGCGGGCCAGATCGTCACGGGCCTCCAGGACCAGCCGGCGCAGGGCGGGAGCCGCGTCCTCGTGGGAGGCGAGCCAGGCGTCCGTCGCGTCCAGCGTCGCCCGCGAGTCCTGGTACGCGGGGAACAGTCCGCGCACCACGTCCATCCCGATCTGGATGGACCGCCGCGTCCACACCCGCTCGATCGCCGCGAAGTACTTCTCCGTGTACGGCGCGGTCAGCTCCCGCTGCGACGGCTGCGCGAAGCCCGAGATGGTGGCCTCCACCAGGGCGTTGGACAGCGCGTCCGACTCCACGACCTGCTCCCAGCACCGCGCCTTGACCGCCGCCGACGGGCGGGCGGCCAGAACAGCGCACATGGTGCCGCCTGCCGGAGGCGGTGTCGTCCCGGGCCAGTTCCTCGTCGAGCCGCTTCTCGTCGGCCACGCCGTGTGCGGCCAGCGGCTCCAGGAACGCCCAGCGCAGCTCCTGGTCCACCGTCAGGCCCGGCAGCGTCACCGTGCCGTCGAGGAGCGCGGTGAGCTGCTCGAAGTCGGCCGGGGCTGCGGCGACCTGGGCGAAGAACCGTGCCCACGCCAACTGCTGCCCGCTGCCCGCCCCGGCGGCGTCCAGTTCGTGCGCCGCGCCCTCGGCGAGCCGGCGTCCGGCCTGCTCGCGGTGGTCCCGCGCGGTGTAGTGGACGGCGGCCGACTCGGCCCACGCGTGCAGCGTCTGCAGCACCCCGATGTCGGACTCCCGGCCCGCGAACCGCAGCACCAGGGCGGTGAACTCCCGGGCCGGCAGCAGCGCGTCCCGGGTCATGTTCCACAGCGCCGACCAGCACAGGGCGCGGGCCAGCGGGTCGGTGAGGTCACCCAGTCCGGAACGCAGGGCCGCGAGCGAGGTCTCGTCGAAGCGGGTCTTGCAGTACGTCAGATCGTCGTCGTTGACCAGCACCAGCTCCGGCGCGTCCGCGCCCGCCAGCTCCGTCACGACCGTACGGGCGCCCTCGACGTCCGTCTCGGCCTGCGCGTAGCGTTCCAGGCTGCCCGAGTCGGTGCGCCGGTACAGGCCCACCGCCACCCGGTGCGGGCGCAGTTCGGGATGCGACTCGGCGGCCTCCTGGAGGACCGCCAGCTCGTCGATCCGGCCGTCCTCGCCCAGCAGCACCTGCGGGGTGAGGAGTTGACGCCGGCCGTCTGCAGCCAGGCGCGCGACCAGGCCGCCATGTCCCGGCCGCTGGTCTCCTCGAGGACCGACAGCAGGTCACCGAGGCGGGTGTTGCCGTACGCGTGCCGCTTGAAGTAGCGCCGGGCGCCCTCCAGGAACGCGTCCTGGCCGACGTACGCCACCAGCTGCTTGAGCACCGAGGCGCCCTTGGCGTAGGTGATGCCGTCGAAGTTGAGCTTGGCGTCCTGGAGGTCGCGGATGTCGGCGGTGACCGGGTGGGTGGAGGAGCTGGTCCGCGCGGTACGCCCACGCCTTGCGGCGGTTGGCGAAGGTGATCCAGCCGTCGGTGAAGCGGGTGGCGCCGACCAGGGAGAACGCGCCCATGAAGTCCGCGAAGGACTCCTTCAGCCACAGGTCGTCCCACCACTCCATGGTGACCAGGTCGCCGAACCACATGTGCGCCATCTCGTGCAGGATGACGTTGGCCCGGCCCTCGTACGAGGCCTGAGTCACCTTGCCCCGGAAGATGAACTCCTCCCGGAAGGTGACCATGCCCGGGTTCTCCATCGCGCCCAGGTTGTACTCGGGCACGAACGCCTGGTCGTACTTGCCGAACAGGTACGGGTAGTCGACGTGGTCGTGGAAGAAGTCCAGGCCCTGCTTGGTCACCAGGAACACGTCGTCGGCGTCGAAGTGCGGGGCGAGGCCCTTGCGGCACATCGCGCCGAGCGGGATCTCCAGCCGGGTGCCGTCCTCGAAGGTCCGCTCGTAGGAGTCCGTCACATAGTGGTACGGCCCCGCCACCACGCAGGTGATGTACGTCGAGATCGGCTTGGTCTCCGCGAACCGCCAGACCCCGTCGGTGAGTTCACCGGCCCCGTTGCTCCACACCGTCCAGCCCTCGGGCGCGCGCACCTCGAAACGGTAGGGCGCCTTGAGGTCGGGCTGCTCGAAGTTGGCGAAGACCCGCCGGGAGTCGGCCGGCTCGTACTGGGTGTACAGGTAGACCTCGCCGTCCTCCGGGTCGACGAAGCGGTGCATGCCCTCGCCGGTGCGGGAGTAGGCGCACCGCGCGTCCACGACGAGCTCGTTGTCGGCGGCCAGGTCCTCCAGCAGGATCCGGGACCCGTCGAAGACCTGACCGGGGTCCAGGTCCCGGCCGTTGAGCGAGAGGGCCGTCACCTCCGGCGCGATCAGGTCCGCGAAGCTGCTCGCGCCCGGCTCGGCGCAGCGGAACCGGACGGTGGTGACGGACCGGAAGGTGCGCGGCTCGCCGCCGGTGTGCTCGCCGATCGCGGACCGCAGGTCCAGGGACACCTCGTACCCGTCGACGGACAGCAGGGCTGCCCGCTCCCGGGCCTCGTCTCGGGTCAGATTCTCACCGGGCACGGGCGGCACTCCTCAGGCGTCGTCGGCAGGAAGGAACAGGATCGATCCTGCCATGCGGCCCTGACGCGGGGCGGCCGGGAATGGAGAGGACCGGCCCGGTTGTTCCCTCAGGCACACTTCCCTCTTGAGGAGCGACATGTCGGACACGACTCCCGCCACGCCCGTCGACTTCTGGTTCGACCCGCTGTGCCCCTGGGCCTGGATGACTTCCCGCTGGGTGCGGGAAGTGGAGAAGGTGCGGGACATCGACGTCCGCTGGCATGTGATGAGCCTCGCGGTCCTCAACGAGGACAAGCTCGACGAGCTCCCCGCCGAGTACCGCGAGATGCTCGAGGTCAAGGCCTGGGGCCCGGTCCGGGTGGTCATCGCGGCGCAGCAGGAGCACGGCCCCGAGGTGCTCGGCGACCTCTACACCGCGCTCGGCACCCGCATCCACAACCAGGACGAGGGCCCGGGCAAGGAGACGGTCGCGGCCGCACTGAAGGACGTAGGCCTGCCCGAGTCGCTGATGGAGCACTGGGACTCCACCCCGTACGAGCCCGAGCTGCGCGCCTCCCACCAGGAGGGCATCGACAAGGTCGGCCAGGAGGTCGGCACCCCGGTCATCGCGGTCCCCGGCCCCGGCGGCGAGGAGATCGCCTTCTTCGGCCCGGTCGTCACCCCGGCGCCCCAGGGCGAGGAGGCCGCCCGGCTGTGGGACGGCACCCTCGCGGTGGCGTCCGTCCCCGGCTTCTACGAGATCAAGCGCACCCGCACGAAGGGCCCGGACTTCAGCAACCTGTGACCGTCACCCGGGCGGCAGCAGTTTGACGGGCGTCGGGAACGGATTCCGGACGAAGGGCAGGCGCAGCGTCCGGCACTCCCGGCCGGTCTCCGGGTCGACCACGTTCACACAGAGCCAGAGGTCGTACACGGCCTTGCGGCCGAGTTGTTCCCTGGCCCTCGTCCGCTCCTCGTCGGTCAGCAGGCGGTGCTCGTGCTCGCCCTTGCAGGTCCCGCAGGGCAGCGTGCGTCTCCTGGGTGTCGTCATTGCCCCACGGTGACCCGGATCGCCGCATACCGGAAGTCCCCGCGAGTCACTGCCTCGCGGGGACTTCCCGTTTTCCGCCTGCCGGGTGAACGGTGAGAAGACGACCACGCGGCAGAACACTTATTGCGACCTGGTCGCAATTGCACGCTAGCAACAGAAAGGGCTGTCCGGGAGCCCCCGCACGCGAAACGGCCCCCGCGTGTCCACGCGGGAGCCGTCACGGAGGGGCGTCAGCCGAGGGCGCCCGCCCGCCGCTGCCGCACGTACCCCACGGCCGCCAGGGTCAGCGTCATCGCGCCCGTGGAGAGCAGCTGCACGCGGGTGTCCGGCTCCCGGGCCATCAGGACGAGGACGGCAGCCATCCCGGCCAGTGCCACCCAGGTCAGATACGGGTACGCCCACATCCGCACCACCAGCTTCTCCGGTGTCTCGAGCTCCATCCGGCGGCGCAGCCGCAGCTGGGAGACGGCGATGATGATCCAGACGACGAGGATGGCCGCGCCGATGGTGTTCAGCAGCCAGGCGAAGATGTCGTCCGGCCGCCAGTAGCTCAGCAGCACGCACAGGAAACCGAAGCACGAGGAGGCGAGGACGGCGATCCGCGGCACCCCGCTCGACACCCGGCCCAGCGCCTTCGGCCCCTGGCCGCGCCGCACCAGGGAGTAGCCGATACGGGAGGCCCCGTAGATGTTGGCGTTCATCGCGGACAGCAGCGCGACCAGGATCACCACGTCCATCAGCCGGCCCGCGCCGGGGATGCCGAGACGGTCCAGGGCGGCGACGTACGGGCCCTGCTCGACGACGGCCGGGGAGTCCCACGGGACCAGGGTGACGACGACCGCCATCGACCCGACGTAGAACAGCGCGATCCGCCACATCGCCGTACGCACCGCGCGCGCCACGCCCCGGACCGGGTCCCGCGACTCGGCCGCCGCGATGGTCACCGTCTCCAGACCGCCGTACGCGAAGACGGAGGCGAGCAGGCCGATCACCAGGCCCTCGCCGCCGCGCGGCAGGAAGTCGGTGAGATGGGAGGTGCCCGGGGAGTCCGTGCCCGGCAGCACGCCGGCGATCGCCAGCGCGCCCAGCACCAGGAACAGGGCGATCGCGCCGACCTTCAGGGCGGCGAACCAGAACTCGAACTCGCCGAAGTTCTTCACCGCCGTCAGGTTCATCCCGCAGAACACCACCATGAACAGGGCCACCCACGCCCACTCCGGTGTGCCCGGCAGCCACCCGCTCACGATCTGCGCGGCGCCGATGCCCTCCAGGCCGACCGCCGTGCACAGCAGCACCCAGAACGACCAGCCGGCGGTGAACCCGGCCCACGGTCCGATCGCCCGCTCGGCGTGCGTGGAGAAGGAGCCCGACGACGGATACGCGGCCGACATCTCGCCCAGCATCCGCATGACGAGCATCACCAGCAGGCCGGAGAGGGCGTAGGCGACGACGATGGCGGGGCCGGCGGCGGCGATGCCCGCGCCCGACCCGACGAACAGCCCGGCGCCGATCACCCCGCCGAGGGCGATCATCGACAGATGGCGCTGTTTCAGGCCGTGCGAGAGGGAGACGCCGTCCGCCTCGGGAGGCGTCTCGACAGAGGTGCGGGGCATGGGCACGGCAGTCCAATGCGGGAGGAGACAAAACGTCACCCAGTCTGGGCGGCCTCCCGCGTTCACGGAGAGGCCGCCCAGCATATGGACACGTGTCATGCGGAGCGTGACAGTCCGCTTACCCGGCGATGGTGGTGTAGTGCGAGGCGTCTCCCTCGACCGAGTAGGACTCCTTCCCTCGATGCCCACCGGGATGTCACCGGCGACGGTCACCCGGTGCAGCCGGCGCGGCAGACCGTCGTAGTTGTCGACGGCGTAGTGCTGGGTGATGCGGTTGTCGAACAGCACGAGCTGGTTGGGCGACCAGCGCCAGCGCACCAGGTTCTCCGGCCGGGTGACATACGCCTGGAGCAGGTCGAGGACCTTGCGGGACTCGCCCTTCGACAGGCCCACGATCCGCTGCGCGAACCCGCCGATGAACAGTCCGCGCTCACCGGTCAGCGGGTGCACGCGCACCACGGGGTGCACGGTGCGGTATTTGATCGAGGTGAACCGGGCCCGCCGGGCCGCCTCGTCCTCGTCGACGGCCTCCTCCGGGACGGCGTAGTCGTAGTCGTTGGTGTGCTCGGCCCACAGGGTGTCGGCGAGCCGCCGCAGCGGCTCGGGCAGGTCGCGGTAGGCGGCGGCCGAGTCGGCGATCAGTGTCTCGCCGCCGTAGGGCGGGATCGTGATGCTGCGCAGGGTGCTGGCCTGCGGCGGATTGAGGACGAACGTGACGTCCGTGTGCCAGTTGTTGGCGGCGCGGCCGCCCTCGCTGTCGACCGGCAGCACGTTGGGGGCGCCGTCCACGGCGGGCACCGTCGGATGGGCGCCGGTGATGTCGCCGAAGTGCCGGGCGAACGCCTGCTGGCCCTCGTCGTCGAGGTTCACGTCGTCGAAGAGGAGGGTCTTGTGGGTGTTCAGCGCGTCCCGGAGCGCGGCGACGGTGGCGTCGTCCAGCGGCCGGGAGATGTCGACGCCGGAGACCTGCGCGCCGATGTGCGCGGTGACCTTGGTGATCTCGATGTCGGTCATGGTGCGGTTCCTTTCGGATCGGGTCGGACTAGGGCGGGTACGCCGGTGAGGTGCTGGTCGGTGGGGCGGGGGAGGGTGAGAGGGCGGGCACGGGCGCGTCAGTCAGCCCGTCCGGCGTTTGGGGACGAGGCCCGTTCAGGGCCGAAGCGGGGCTCGGGGCGGCAGGCCCCGAAACGCTCACACCAAGGGCCTCGAGCAACCGCGCGCGGTACTCCCTGTGGGACCCCGCTCACGATCGACCACCAGGTCGACCTCGATCCGCCCCCGCGAAAGCACCAGCACCCGGTCCGCCAGGACCACGGCCTCATCCACGTCGTGGGTGACGAGAAGCACCGACGGCCGATGCCGCTCCCATAACTCCCGCAACAACGCGTGCATCTTGATGCGCGTCAGCGCGTCCAGCGCACCGAACGGCTCGTCCGCCAGCAGCAGTTCGGGCTCGCGCACCAGCGACCGCGCCAGCGCCGCCCGCTGCGCCTCGCCTCCCGACAGCTCACTGGGCCACGCCCGCTCCCGCCCGCCGAGACCGACCTCGAAGAGGGCTTCCCTGCCGCGTTTCTCCGCGTCCGCGCCGTCCAGTCCCAGCAGGACGTTGGGCAGGACCCGGCGCCAGGGCAGCAGCCGGGAGTCCTGGAAGACCACCGACACCTTCTCCGGCGCGGTGAGCGTCCCGCTGCCCGCGACCCCGTGGTCGATGCCGGCGACGGCGCGCAGCAGGGTGCTCTTGCCGGAGCCGCTGTGTCCGAGCAGGGCCGTGAACTGCCCGGCGGGCAGGTCGAGATCGATGTCGTCGAGGACCGTACGCCCCTCGAAGGAGCGGGTCAGCCCGCGCAGCCGTACGGCGGGCCGGGTCAGCTGCTCAGTGTGCGGCGCCATGACAGCACCCTCCGTTCGATCAGGCGGACGAGGGTGTCCGAGACGAGGCCGAAGACGCCGTAGACGACGAGCCCGACGAGGATGACGTCGGTCTGGCCGTAGTTCTGCGCCTGGAACATCAGGTAGCCGAGTCCGCTGGTGGCGTTGATCTGTTCGAGGACGACCAGGCCCAGCCAGGAGCCGGTCACACCGAGCCGCAGCCCGACGAAGAAGCCGGGCAGCGCGCCCGGCACGACGACCTGCCGGACGAAGGCGAGCCGGGACAGCCCCTGCACCTCGGCCAGTTCCACGAACCGGTGGTCGATGCCGGACAGCGCGGAGTGGGTGTTGAGGTAGACCGGGATGTAGACGACGATGGCGATGATCGCGATCTTGAACGTCTCGCCGATGCCCAGCCACAGGATGAACAGCGGGATCAGCCCGAGCGTGGGCACCGCCCGGTTCAACTGGACGCTGCCGTCGATCAGCGCCTCCCCGGTCCGGCTGAGACCGGAGGCGAGCGCGAGGACGACGCCCGCGGTCAGCCCGATGACGAAGCCGGAGCCGGCCCGCCGCAGCGAGGTGAGGATGTCGTCCGGCAGGGTGCCGTCGGTCCACAGCCGGATCCCGGTCTCCAGCACCGTCCAGGGGCGGGGATCGCGCCGGGATCGAGCCGGCCGGCGGCGGAGGCGGCGGCCCACAGGACGAGGACGAGCGCGGGACCGAGCAGCCGGGTCGCGGGCAGCCGCTTGCCGGGGACAGCCGCCGTCGCCGCCGTACCTGGTGCCGCTCCTCCTCGACGGGGGCGGGCGGTGCGGGCGCGGTGGTCGTGGTCACGGTGGTCACCTCCGGTACTCCCCGGGTACGGCCCGGGCGGCGAGGGGCTCGAAGCGCCGGTCGAAGAGCCCGTCGACCTCGAACTTCTTCACATAGCCGCCCTCCGCCAGCAGATCGGCGGTCTCCTGCTCCCAGGCGATCGCCTCGTCCCAGCTCGGCGGGAACAGCGGCTTGTTGGCGAGCGCGGTCACCGACTCGGCCTGCTCGAGGGTCAGGTTCTGCGTCTTGACGTAGTACTCGCGGTTCCACTCGTCCGGGTGCTCGTACTGCCACACGGCGCCCTTCGCCCAGTACGGGATGTACGCGGCGATCGCGGCGGCCTTCGCCCGGTCGGCCAGCACGGTGGTGGGCGCCCACAGCAGGTTGAGCAGGTCCACCACATCGGTGGGGATGGTCCGGGCGCCCTCGTCCCCGTACTGCTGGAGATAGGACGGCGCCTGGGTGTTGCCGAGCGGGGCGATGTCCACCTGCCCGGACTGCAGGGCGGTGAGGAACTGGTTGCTGGTCAGCGGGATCAGCTCGGCGTCGTCGTACTTCAGCCCCGCCTCCCTCAGGGCGCGCAGCAGTACGACGCCCTGCGCCTGGCCCTGGGAGAACGCGAGCCGCTTGCCGCGGAAGTCCTCGACGGCGCGGATGTCGCTGCCGGGTTTCGTGGCGAAGAGATAGTTGGGCTTGCGGGTGATGTTGATCGCGACGATTTTCGTGTCGAATCCCTGGTAGTGCGCCTGGATCGGCGGTATCCCGGCGTTGTTGGCGAGTTCCAGGGACTGGGAGCGGAACGCGTTGATGACATCCGGTCCGGCCCCGATGTTCAGCCAGTCGTCCACCGTGAACGGCAGCTCGTCGAGCCCCGCGAGCTTCAGCTGGAGCTGCTGGAAATTCTGGAACGAGGAGATCTTCAGACGCGTGCCGGCGGGGACCTTCCTGGCGAGCGGGTCCTTCAGGGACGCCGTGTCGGCCGCGGCGCCGGCTTCGGCGCAGCCGCTCAGTCCCGCCGCGGCGGCGGTGACGCCGAGCAGGGAGGACAGGAAGAGCCGTCGGTCGATGCCGGACGCTGGGGGTGCGGGCATGGAGAACTCCCGGAGTTCAGGAAAATGACACAGTGCGGAAATGGGGCGATGAATTCCGGGCAGGAAAGGGCCACGGAAGGGAATTCACGCGGAGAGGGACGGACGCCGCGGATGCTCGCGCGTCAACGTGTCAGCAACAGAGGGTGCGACAGCTCATGACCAGGAGTTTCCTGTCCTCGGAGGAGGTCTGTCAATATTCGGAGGTTCTGAATTAATTCAGCTCAGGTGAAACGCCCAGGGGATCTCGGTAGAGGACGTCGAGAGCCACCGATCCGCCGGCCACGGCCAGGACGGAATCCGGGAAACTCGTCGGTACGACCGTGGCCGCCCGCTCCTCGTCCAGTTCGGCCCGCAGCGCGGCGAGGCAGTCCGGCCGGTGGATCACACCGATCTCGGTGACGACGACATGCTCCGGATTGAGCACATCGGTCAGCAGCCGCACCGCCCGCCCCGTCATACGGGCCTGCTCCCGCAGCAGCCGTACGGCCCGCGGTCGGCCGGCCGCCGCGGCGGCCACCACCCGCAGCGGGTCCGCGAGACCGGCCCGCCGGCACAGGGTTAGTTCGCTCAACTCGGCCTGAAGGCAGCCGACTCGGCCGCAGGGGCAGGGCTCGGTGCCGCCGGCGAGCGGCAGATGGGCGATCGCCCCCGCCTGGGAGCGGGGGCCGTGGTGCACCTCGTCGTGGGTGGCGAACGCCGCGTCGACCATGTTGCCCGCGAACAGGTGCAGCGCGCTGCGGCTGCCCCGCGCCGCCCGCCCGAACAGCCGCTCCGCGTCGGCCAACGCCCGTGCGTGTCCGTCCACATGGACCGGCAGCCCGGTGTGCGCGCCGAGGATCTCCCGCACCGGAACCTCGCGCCAGCCGAGCAGCGGATGGTCGACGACGGTGCCGGCCTGCCGGTCCACCCAGCCCCCGGCCGCGAAGCCGACACCCAACGGCCGTGCGTCCGGCACCCGTCGCAGCAGCGCCGACAGTTCTTCGGCGGCCCGCGCCAGCGTCCGGGCGGGCGGCTCGGGCCCTCGTGCCGCAGCCGCCGCTCGGCCAGCACCCGGCCGCGCGGATCGAGCAACGCCACGGTGGTGCGGGCACCGCCACATGCACCCCGCCCACCACGAGCCGCGAAGGGTCCATGTCCACCGGCAGATGCGGCCGGCCGACCCCGCCCGAGCGGCGGGGCGCGGCGGCCTCCCGGATCAGTCCGTGCCGGGCCAGCCGGTTGCAGTGGCCGGTCACCGAGGCGGGGGACAGGCCGGTGAGCCGGGCGATGGTGCTGCGCGCCACCGGTCCGTGCTCCAGCACGGACCGCAGCACCACACTGGCACTGGTCCGCAGCCGGTCCGGGTCGGCGACCCGTGACAGGGGAGAAGGGGATGGGGGTGCCACGGTACGAAGCATGGGGAACGTCCTCGGGAGCGGGTCCGACACTGCGCCGTCGTAAGGGAGCCGTCGTAAGGGAGTCGAGGCGCGCAGGAGATCCGCTCCGCCCGCCCCGCCGGGGCCGGTCCGGCGGATCATGCCGGAGACGCGGGGTCCGGCACGCATTCCCCCACTGCCTGAAGGGCGTGGAGGTGCCCCCAGCGGCGTCGTCGTCGGTGGCCAGGGCTCCGCCCTGTCGCCCTCCTCCGCCTCGCAGCCGCACGCACCAGGCCCCGCTCACCCGAGCTGCGGAGGCGCCGCCGGCTTCCTCCGACTTGATCCGCCGGACAGGCCCTAGCCGAGGCGACAGGCGGTGGCGCCCACGCGTCGCAGGTCGACGTGGCGACGCGAGGTGAAGTTCCGGGACTGGGCGACCATGGCTCGAAGCTAGCAAACGGGTTCCCGGCTGCCCAGACGGCGACCGACGGGCGAGACGGCATCCGTGAACCCGTGCGGTCCGTTTGGTGGATTCCTACAGCCGCGCTTCCCCGCCACGGTGTCGGTGAAACCACGTCACCTCAGTGACCGGAGTCACCTCGCCACCCTTCCCCGCCGTTTCTTTGTCCGGAGCCCACCAAGTCGGCGTCGGCGCCTTTGTCGATCGCTGACGGTGATCGGCGCGCGGGCGCCGTTATAGCGTCACGGTGTCCCCAACTGCCCTCACCCCGCGGAGACCCCATGAGCACCGCCACCGTCACGTCCGCCCGATCCGGACTGGTCCTCGCCGACCTCATCCCGGCCTCCCGCGTCCGGGACGCCGCGCTCGTGCTCGGCGGTGCCGCGTTCACCGGCCTCGCCGCCCAGATCGCGGTGCCCGTCCCCGGCTCCCCGGTGCCGGTGACCGGCCAGACCTTCGCCGCGCTCCTCGTCGGCACCGCCCTCGGCGCCCGCCGAGGCTTCGCCTCCTCGCGGTGTACGCGCTGGTCGGCGCGGCCGGTGTGCCGTGGTTCGCGGAGGGCCGGTCCGGGACGGCGATGCCGTCCTTCGGCTACATCCTCGGCATGCTGCTGGCCTCCGTCGTCGTGGGCGCCCTGGCCCGCCGCGGTGCCGACCGCTCCGCCTGGCGCACGGCCGGCACCATGGTGCTCGGCTCGGCGATCATCTACGCCGTCGGTGTGCCCTACCTCGCCCTGGCCACCGGGATGTCCGCCTCCGCCGCGATCGCGGCCGGCCTCACCCTGTTCCTCATCGGCGACGCCCTGAAGGCCGCCCTGGCCATGGGCCTCCTGCCCACCGCCTGGAAGTTCGCCGACAAGCGGTAACGCCTGCCGGTACGGCAGGAGGCTCGCGGGGTGCTGTCAGGCACCCCGCGAGCCTCCTGCCGTATGTACGAGTGCCTCAGCCGGCCGGGATCTCGTCCCGGTCCCGCGCCGCGCGGCCGGCCAGCCGCTGCTTCACGAGGGCGATGGTGAGCACGATGACGGCGACCATCAGCGACAGCAGCATCGTCGTCCGCCTGTCGTGCTCCGTGTCGGTCAGCATGTAACCGAGCACGAACACGATCAGCGCGGCGCTGGCCCACGTCAGATACGGGTACAGCCACATCCGTACGACCAGCTTCTCCGGCGCCTCCGCCTGGATGATCTTCCGCATGCGCAGCTGCGAGAAGCAGATCACCAGCCAGACGAACAGGGCGACCGCGCCGGAGGAGTTGACGAGGAAGAGGAAGACGGAGTCCGGGAACTTGTAGTTGAAGAACACGGCGACGAAGCCGAACACCACCGACGAGATGATCGCGGTCCGCGGCACGCCCTGCCGGGTGGTCCGGGCGAACGACTTCGGCGCGTCCCCGCGCTCACCGAGCGAGAAGGCCATCCGGGAGGCCGTGTAGAGACCGGAGTTGAGACAGGACAGCACGGACGTCAGCACGATGAAGTTCATGATCTGGCCGGCGTGCGGGATACCGAGGGAGTTCAGGGCGGCGACGTACGAGCCGTCCTCGGCGATCGACTCGCTGTTCCACGGCAGCAGACAGACCACGACGAAGATCGAGCCGAGGTAGAAGACGCCGACCCGCCAGATGATGCTGTTGGTCGCCTTGGTGACGGCCTGCTGCGGGTCCGCCGACTCGCCGGCGGCCAGCGTGGCGATCTCGCTGCCCATGAAGGAGAAGACGACGAGCAGGATGCCGGTGAGGATCGCGCCGGCGCCGTGCGGCAGGAAGCCGCCGTGCTCGGTGAGGTTGGCCAGGCCCGCCTGGTCGGTGTCGGCGCCGGGCAGCATGCCGAAGACGGCCAGTCCGCCGATGACGACGAACGCGCCGATGGCGACGACCTTGATGCCGGCGAACCAGAACTCGAACTCGCCGTAGGAGCCCACGGACACCAGGTTGGTGGCGGTCAGCACCACCATCACGATGAGCGCCCAGCCCCACTGGGGAACGGCCGGGATCCACCCTTCGAGGATCGCGGCCCCCGCGGTCGCCTCGACGGCGAGGACGACGACCCAGAAGAACCAGTAGAGCCAGCCGATGGTGAACCCGGCCCACGGGCCGAGCGCCCGGTCTGCGTGCGCGGAGAACGAGCCGGACGTCGGGTTGGCCGCGGACATCTCACCGAGCATCCGCATCACCAGCACCACGAGCGTGCCGACGAGGGCGTACGACAGGAGGATGCCGGGGCCCGCGGTCGCGATGCCGGTACTCGAACCGACGAAGAGGCCGGCGCCGATGACACCACCGATGGCGATCATCGACAGATGGCGGTTCTTGAGTCCCGCCTGGAGTCCGGAACCTTGGGGACTGTTCGCGGAACCCGCCGGTTCTCCGGGGCTGCTTTCGGGTGTTTTCAGAGTCGGCTGCGAAGACATGGAGCGGTATTTCCTTTGCGCCAAGGGGAGCTGCGCACCGTAGGGGCCTACGGGTTGGACCAGTGAAACGGAGGCGAACGAATAGGGGAACCTTCGAATCCATATCGTTACTTGAGCTTTCCCTGAGCTTTCGATCTTCTCCTCACGTTCACGGCATTCACACCCGGGGCGCTTTCCCGGTGCCCCCATGTCACACTCGGACCATGCGCGTGTATCTCGGCTCGGACCATGCGGGCTTCGAACTCAAGAACCACCTCGTCGAGTGGCTCCAGGCGGCCGGGCACGAGCCCGTCGACTGCGGCCCGCACCTCTACGACGCCCAGGACGACTACCCGCCCTTCTGTCTGCGTGCCGCCGAGCGGACCGCCGCGGACGAGGGCGCCTTCGGCATCGTGATCGGCGGCTCCGGCAACGGGGAGCAGATCGCCGCCAACAAGGTCAAGGGCGTACGGGCGGCCCTCGCGTGGAGCGAGGAGACGGCCGCCCTCGGCCGCACGCACAACGACGCCAACGTGATCGCGCTGGGCGCCCGCATGCACTCCCGGGAAGAGGCGACCAAGTTCGCCGAGATCTTCCTCGGCACCCCTTCTCCGGTGACGAGCGTCACATCCGCCGGATCGACATGCTCACCGGCTACGAGACCACGGGCGACCTCCCGCCCATCCCCGCCCACCACCCGCAGCGGTAACGGACGAAGAGAGCGGACGAGGGGGACCGACCCGTGCCCGAGGGTCACACGATCCACCGGCTGGCCCAGGACTACGCCGCGGCCTTCCCGGCCGGTACCCCCTCCGCGTCACCAGCCCCCAGGGCAAGTTCGCCGACGCCGCCGCCCTCCTCGACCGCACACCGCTGCACGCCACCGACGCCCACGGAAAGCACCTCTTCCTCGGCTTCGGCGCCCCCGAACCGGCCGAGTGGGTCCACATCCACCTCGGCCTCTTCGGCAAGGTCACCTTCGGCCCGGCCCCCGCGCCACCGCCCACGGACACCGTCCGGCTCCGCCTCGCCGGCGACCTGTCGTACGTCGATCTGCGCGGCCCCACCACCTGCGCCCTGATCACGGACGGCGAGAAACGGGCGGTCCACGACCGCCTCGGCCCCGACCCGCTCCGCCCGCGCGCCGACCGGTCCCCCGCCTACCGCAGGATCAGCCGCAGCCGTACGACGATCGCCGCGCTCCTCATGGACCAGAAGGTCGTCGCCGGCGTGGGCAACGTCTACCGCGCCGAGGTCCTCTTCCGGCACGGCATCGACCTCTACCGCGCCGGCCGCGACATCACACCGGCCGAATGGGACGCCCTCTGGACCGACCTGGTCGCGCTGATGCGCGAGGGCGTGCGCCACAACCGCATCGACACCGTCCGCCCCGAACACACCCCGGAGGCGATGGGCCGCCCGCCCCGCGTCGACGACCACGGCGGCGAGGTGTACGTCTACCGCCGGGCCGGCCTGCCCTGCCACCTCTGCGGCGGCGAGATCCGCACCGCCCCCTCGCCGCCCGCAATCTGTTCTGGTGCCCCGGCTGCCAGCGCCGCTGAACCGTCAGAACCCGTGCGGCAGCCACGGCGCCACGTCGCTCCCGAACGCCAGGGACGCCTCCGCCAGCGCACCCCGCCGCAGCTCACGCACCCGGCCGGCCGCCGCAAGCGCCGTCAGACTCACCCCGCCCAGATACGCCGCGCCCAACTCCCGCACCGACACGGCGAGATCCGCCGCATCCTCGGTACGCTCGCAGGACGCGCCCTTGGCGTCCCCGCTCAGCCGCCAACGCCCCGCGTTCCAGGGGCAGAAGGCGTCCTCCACCTCGAACACCACGTCCACCGGCGCCCGGTAGGTCCGCGCCCCGAGCGCCGCCCCGACCTCGACCAGCCGTACATACAGCGAGTCGCGCACCTCCGGCCGGCAGCGCCGGATGTCCGACACCAGGTACTGCCACGCCTCGTCCACCGGCCGGCCGCGCACCACCACCGTCGACGTCAGATCGACGCCGAACAGGAACCGCCACAGCGCCGCGTCCGCCGCCGGATCCAGCGCCGCCAGCGCGCTGACCAGCACCGAGCCGTCGGGACCGCCCGGCCCCCAGTCCGGCTTCACCCGGAACCGCGTGTACCCGACCGTCTCGCCGTCCCGCTCCGCGACCACGCACTGCAGCGGCGACGCCCCGTCCCGGCCGCTCTCCGGGTCGAGCACTTCCAGCCGCTCCCAGCCGGGCCGCCGCGTGAGCATCCCCGGCCGCCCCGGCACCAGCCGTGCGTACACCGACTCGCACGCGTCGAGCACCTCGGCGGGCGCCGCGTACCGCAGCCGTACGCCGTCCGTACCGGGCGGCACCGACAGACCCGTACGACTCGTGTCGATCTCGGCGTTCACGTGGAACGTGGCCGCCCCGTACCCGAACCGGCCGTAGATCGCGGGCTCGGACGCCGTGAGCACCGCCAGCGGCTCACCCCAGGACCGTACGTCGTCGAGCTGCCGCCGCATCAACGACGTCAGCACCCCGCGCCTGCGGTGCGTGGCGGCCACGCCGACCATGGTGACGCCCGCCGCCGGCACCGACGCGCCCCGGGCACGGTCAGCCCGAACGTGAACGCGCCCGCCGTACCGACCCAACCGCCGTCCCACACGCCGAGGGAGCGGTCGACCTCGGTCAGCTCCCGGAACAGCTCCCGCTCCTCGCCCGGCTCCGGGACCCCGCCGAAGGCACGGACAAGGCTTTCGTACCAGTCGTCCCACTCGTCCCGCCGCAGCACCCGCGGCCCGCTCACCCTGTCAACGCCGTTGTCGCTCATAAACCATCCGTACCAGGACCGCACGGGACCGGCGAGGCAATTTCTCCCGGGCGGCCCCATGACGACGTTTCGTGAAGTTCACTGTGAAGTCCGTCCCGAACAAGCGGACAACCAGGACCTCCCGTGCCAAGCGGCCGGTCCGATGGATAGGGTCCCGAACTAATGGCAGCAGGACGAGAGCGGCGCGCGGAAGCCGACACGTTCACGGCCCGGTTGAAGAAGCAGTGGCACCGGGCCCGCGTCGGCATGCGCCGGGCCGCCGTCGACTACTTCCGGGGCGACGGCTCCGACTGGGTCGCACTCGCCGGACTGCTCCTCACCGTCCCGCTGATCGCGGCCGGGACACTCGCCAACTCCGTGTGGTGCGCGCCCGCCGCCCTCGTCATACCCATCGTCGCCGGCGGCCTGCTGCTGCGCCCGGCGAGCCTGCTCGGCCTGTACGCGGCCGCGGCGACCGCGCTGATCGTGGAGTCGGTGCAACTCGGTCCTTACACCGAGGGCGCCGCCCGGGTCACCCCGGGCGTGGTCCTCGTGGTCGCCGCCTGCGGCTCCTTCGGACTGCTCGTCGCCCAGTTCCGCAGCCGCGTCGGCGTCCCTGGCGGCGCGGCGGCACCATGCTGTTCGACCTGCGCGAACGCATCCGCGTCCAGAGCAAGCTGCCGAAACTCCCCAGCGGCTGGCACCGCGAGATGGCCCTGCGCCCGGCCGGCGGACAGTCCTTCTCCGGCGACTTCGTGGTCGCCGCCCGCACCAACGGCGGGCGCACCCTGGAGGTCGTCCTCACCGACGTCTCCGGCAAGGGCATGGACGCCGCCTCACGCGCCCTGCTGCTCTCCGGCGCCTTCGGCGGCCTCCTCGGCAGCCTCCCGCCGCACGCGTTCCTCCCGGCCGCCAACGGCTATCTGCTGCGCCAGGACTGGGACGAGGGCTTCGCCACCTCCATCCACCTGGTGCTCGACCTGGACTCCGGCGACTACGAGCTCTACTCCGCCGGACACCCGCCGGGCCTCCAGCTCAGCGCCGGCAGCGGCCGCTGGGAGGAGAAGGCCGCCGATGGCCCGCTGCTCGGCGTGTACGACGGCGCCCAGTTCGACTCGGTGAAGGGCTCGCTGCGCCCCGGCGACGTGCTGATGCTGTTCACGGACGGCCTGGTGGAGACCTCCGAACGGGACATCGTGGAGGGCATCGACCGGCTCACCGGCGAGGCCGACCGCTATGTCGCCGGCGGCTTCCACGGCGCCGCCTGGCATCTCATCGAGGCCGTCGCCAAGGACGTCAACGACGACCGGGCGCTGCTGCTGATCTGCCGTGAGGGCCGACCGCCGCCGGGTCCCGCTGACCCGGGCACACTGGGCGGGTGACCGACACGACACCGCTGTCCCTGGCCGACATCGAGGCCACCGCCCGCGCGGCGCACGCCGGCCAGACGGACAAGGCGGGCCGGCCCTACGCCGAACACCTCCGCGCCGTGGCCGAGGGGTGCGGGCACGCGGCGGCGACGAGGAACAGATCGCGGCGGCCTGGCTGCACGACGCCGTCGAGGACGGCAGGCTGTCGGCCGGCCGGCTGGAGGAGGCGGCGCTGACCCGGCGCACCAAGGACATCGTCCTCGCCGTCACCAAGCGCTCCGGGAGCCGCCCGAGGCGTACGCGGCCCGCATCCTCGCCACCCCCGGCGCGCTGCCGGTGAAGGAGGCGGACCTCGCGCACAACGCCGACCCGGCCCGTCTCGCCCTGCTGGACGGGCCCACGGCGAAACGACTGACCGAGAAGTACGCGCGGATGCGCGCACTCCTCGGTCTCACTCCGGGAGAAGAACAGGTCGGGTGACCGGTTACACGGAGACTTTCTCGCTCGGCGTACGCACCCCGGCGTCGGTCCGCGGCTCGCGGCCGCGGGCCGTCTCGCCCGCGTCCTGCCGGAAGGCCCACGCCATCCTCGGCTCCACCACGCACCGCAGGGCCCGCTGTACGGGTTTGGTGCACAGCACCGTGACGGCGGCGGCCGCGAGGACGGTCAGCCCGATCGCGCCGAGCGGCTCCTCGAACACCGGGTCGCGGAACCAGCCCGCGTAGCCGCCCGCCTTCACCAGGAAGGCGTGCAGCAGATAGCCGTAGATCGTGCCCGCGCCGAGTGAGGTGAACCACATGTGCCGGCGCGGCACCCAGGCGAAGAAGCAGGCGGTCAGCAGCATCGAGCAGCCGAGCGTCACGAGCACCATGACCGGGCCCGTCCACCAGGGCGCGCCCAGTTCCTCCGCGGCCCTGTTGTGGTAGAGCCAGCCGAGCTTCATGTGCGGCATCGACCACCAGGCGGCGGCCGTCGCCGCGGCCAGCACCGGCAGGGACATCAGCCGCACCGAGCGGCGCTGGACCCGCTGGAAGTGCTCGGGCCGCAGCGTCAGGCCCAGCACGAAGAACGGCAGGAACTGCAGCACCCGCTGGAGCTCCAGGTCGTCACCGATCTGCGGTGACACCGAGCCCAGAACGGCGAGGACCAGCGAGACCGCCACCGGATGACGGATCGTCTTCCACAGCGGGGTGGTCAGCCGCCAGACGACCAGCGCGCACAGGAACCACAGGTGATAGGTGGGGTCCAGCAGCGTGATGCCGTACTCCGGGTCGTCGTTCCCGTAGCGCTGGAACAGGGAGTACGCCGTCTCGAAGACGACGTAGGGGACGATCACCCCGGTGATCAGCCGCTTCACATGCTTGGGGCGCAGATCGAAACTGCGCGAGAAATAACCGGAGATCAGAATGAACGCCGGCATGTGGAACAGGTACACGACGCGGTACGCGGTCTCCACCGCCCCGGCGTCCAGGATCTGCCCCCAGGCGTGACCGACGGCCACCAGCACGATCGCCAGGTACTTGGCGTTGTCGAAGAAAGCGTCGCGCTGTTTGCCGGGCGGCGCCGTCCGGCCTATCTCCTTGTTCTCGGCGCGGGGGCTCGGCACTCCGTCCGCCGGCGACCGCGCCGGGGGAAGCGGCCTCCTGTGGTTGCCGTACGGTCGCTGCGAGTTCGTCACAGACCCTCCCGACAGGAACTCGGGGAGATGGCCGGTGGGCTCGCTGCTCTTGCGGGGGACGAGGCAGCGTGAAACATCTGAGGCACCCTAGCGTTGTCCGTGGGATTTCGTAAAACACCGACGTCGTTACCGGATATCCGGCTCGGGTACCCCGGATCGGGGAATGTGTGCGGGTGTGCTTCGTGATGGCCAACACACCCTTCGGGGGGACGGGTTGAGTGTCGCGGACGCCACCTTTCTCCGGACACTTCCGGACAGGACGGCGCATGGGATGGGCGGGTGAATCGGTCGAAACGCACCTCTTCCGGTCATTCTTCCCGACCTGGTCCAGGTCCTGTCGGGACACCCGGGACGCCAATTCGAATTACCTGCGAACGCGTTGTGTGGAGACGGAAACGATCCGGTCCAATTCCTTGTGCGGGTGTTGTATCGAATTGCCGTGCGATATGGCGCCGTTGGCCCGTGGGGGCGGCCGTGCGCGCGGGGAGCCGGCTATGCCGGCGCAGACGATGTGTCAGCCGCGGCATAGGGAAGGCCGGTTGGTGGCACGATGGTTCTGGCGGGGCGCGCGGGGTCGTGTCGTCCGGGCCGGGGAAGCGGAACCGACCGAGGGTGTGATCAGTTGTGGCCATTTCACTGTCTGTGGTGCTGCTGTTGGCGATCATCCTGGTGGTGCTGATCAGAGGCGGCTCCATCAAGGCCGGACCAGCGGTCGTCGCCGTCCTCTTCGGCTTCTTCCTCGCCTCCACCGGCATGGCCGACGACATCCAGCGGTTCCTGGACTCGATAGCCGAAATGATCAACTCGATCAGCTTCGACCCCGCCCGGCCCCGCCCCGGCCGGCAACGGCCCACGAAAACGACCCGAGCCGGACCCGGAGGCATGAACCTCCGGTCCGGCCCCGGGCGCATACCCTTGGTGTGCCTTTCGGACGGGCGCCAGGGGCACGCTGCCGCGGGTCAGGACCAGCCAGTACTGATCAATTCCTCAGCACCACTGCGAACCCGCGCGGTCCGCGACGATCTCCACATGAAGCAGGCCGCCTTCCGGGCCCTCTACCTCCAGGTAGGCAGTCGTCCCGCCCATCGACCTGGTGAAACAACCGGACACCGTCTCGCCCTCGGCCGTGGTTCCCGGCCGCCAGCCGTCCGTCCTGGCGGCCTCCCGGTAGTGAGCCAAAGCGCTCTTCGGGGACCCGCCGTACCGGTACCGTGTCCCGACGACCACGAAGCGATCGTCGTCGTCGCACTCCCGGTACCGGTCCCCCGGATCAGCCCCTCCGGCGCCGTGTCCAGCACCGCCGCGCCGGCCATCACTTCGGCAAGCCGGTCCTCGTCCTCGCCACAGCCGTAGCCGACCAGGAAATACAACGCGGGCAACCCCACCAGCACCAGCCCCGAGACGGCCACGACAGCGGCCAGGCGGGCCCCCACCCCAATTCGCTTCATGCCGCCGGACGTTAGCGCACCCACCGTGCAGGCCCGCCGCAGCATCCTGGCCCACATCGAACGCGCCAGGCCTGCGACCTCGTCGGCAAGGGCCGGACGGTCAGGAAGAAACAGGATCGAAAGCCGAAGCGGTACGCGGGGGACACGACGGACTGAACACGGTCCCCGGAAACGATCAGGGCCAGGTCGAGGAATGATCCCCTGACCTGGCCCTGAGTCGTACAGAGCGGGCGACGGGAATCGAACCCGCGTAGCTAGTTTGGAAGACTAGGGCTCTACCATTGAGCTACGCCCGCATACGTCGCGCCGCGCGTCGGTGGCCGCGGCACTGACAGGCATCGTAGCGGGTCGTACGCCTTCGCCGCACACCCCGCTCACGGTCCGCACCCGGGCGCCGCACCGCGCCCGTGAAACGCGGCGGCCGTCGCCGCCGGGGACATGTACCCTACGTGTCGCACCAGACGGGGTGTGGCGCAGCTTGGTAGCGCGTCCGCTTTGGGAGCGGAAGGCCGTGGGTTCAAATCCCGCCACCCCGACCAGCCACCTGCCGTTGTGCCGGTGATCGCCTTTTGGGCGCCGTAGCCGCTGCCGTTACTATGCAGACTGCGCGCCCTGTGTGTCTCTGAAGTCCTCCGGGCGGCGAATCGGCCGGACCTCTCTGGTCCCGGCAGTACCGAGAAGTCAGCCACAAGGAGACCGAACCGTGAAGAGCGCCGTGGAGACCCTGAACCCGACTCGGGTTCGGCTCACTGTCGAGGTGCCCTTCGAGGAGCTCAAGGGCAGCCTCGACGCGGCGTACAAGAAGATCAACCAGCAGGTCACGGTGAAGGGCTTCCGCAAGGGCAAGGTCCCGGCCCGGGTCATCGACCAGCGGTTCGGCCGCGGTGCGGTGCTGGAGGAGGCCGTCAACGACGCCCTCCCGAAGTTCTACACCGAAGCGGTCAACGAGGCCGAGCTGAACCCGCTCGGCCAGCCCGACGTCGACATCACGGAGCTGAAGGACGGCGAGACGCTGAACTTCACCGCCGAGGTCGACATCCGCCCCGCCATCGAGATCCCGGACTACTCCGGCATCGAGGTCGAGGTCGACGCCGTCGAGGTCACCGACGAGGACGTCGAGAAGTCGGTCGAGCAGCTCCGTGAGCGCTTCGCCTCCACCTCCCCGGTGGAGCGCGCCGCCGCCGACGGTGACGTCGTCACCATCGACCTGGAGGCCAAGGTCGACGGCGAGATCCTCGAGGACGGCGTCGCCAGCGGCGTCTCCTACACCGTCGGCTCCGGTGAGCTGCTGGATGGCATCGACGACGCCGTGACGGGCCTGGAGGCCGGTGGCGAGGCCACCTTCACCTCCGAGCTCAAGGGCGGCTCGGCGGCCGGCAAGGAGGCCGAGGTCACCGTCAAGGTCTCCCAGGTCGCCGCCCGTGAGCTGCCCGAGCTGGACGACGAGTTCGCCCAGCTCGCCTCCGAGTTCGACACCCTCGAGGAGCTGAAGGCGGACAGCCGTAAGCGCCTGGAGAACATGAAGCAGTACGACCAGGCCACGCAGGCCCAGGAGCGTGTCCTGGAGAAGCTGCTCGAGTTGGTCGAGGTCCCGGTCCCCGAGAAGCTGCTCGAGGACGAGGTCAACACCCGTAAGCACAACCTCGAGCACCACCAGCTCGGTCAGATGGGCCTCGACCTCGCGAAGTACCTGGAGATCCAGGGCAAGACCGAGGAGGAGTTCGAGACCGAGACCCGCGAGGCCGCGGTCAAGGGCATCAAGACCCAGTTCGTGCTCGACGAGCTCGTCAAGCAGGAGAAGCTCAACGTCAGCCAGGAGGAGCTCACCGAGCACCTCATGCGGCGCGCGGCCTCCTCCGGCATGTCCCCCGACCAGTTCGCCCAGGCCGTCGTCGAGCAGGGCCAGGTCCCGCTCCTCGTCGGCGAGGTCGCCCGCGGCAAGGCGCTGGCCGCCGTGGTCGAGAAGTCCACGGTCAAGGACACCAACGGCGAGGTCGTCGACCTCGAGGACGAGGACGAGGACGACGCCGAGACGGCGGCCGAGGCGGAGACCGCCGAGACCGCCCCCGAGGAGAAGCCCGAGGCCTGACCCTCACCGCTTCACGTACAGACGGGCCCCGGACGACCAGTCCGGGGCCCGTCTGCCGTACGGCGGAAAACGCCGGCGCGCAGTTCCCCGCGCCCCTGGGCCGGCCAAAACCACCACGCCCCACCGGTGCCACGACGCGGGCACACCCCGGCCGCACGCGAATGCAGCAGGCCCAGTAGGGGCGCGGGGAACTGCGCGATCGGCCCCCACCGGCCCCGCGCCCGCGCACGAAACCGATGTCCCCGCCGGGCGGGCGCGACGGTGCCACGACTCGGGTATGCAGTCGGCAAAGGGGGCGCGGGGAACTGCGCGATCGGCCCCCACCGGCCCCGCGCCCGCGCACGAAACCGATGCCCACCGGTGACGCACCGCGGGGCACGCCCCGGCCGCACGCGAATGCAGCAGGCCCAGTAGGGGCGCGGGGAACTGCGCGATCGGCCCCCACCGGCCCCGCGCCCGCGCACGAAACCGATGTCCCCGCCGGGTGGGCGCGACGGTGCCACGACTCGGGTATGCAGTCGGCAAAGGGGGCGCGGGGAACTGCGCGATCGGCCCCCACCGGCCCCGCGCCCGCGCACGAAACCGATGCCCCAACGGCGACTCACCGCGCGCACGCCCTGGCCGCACGCGGATGCGCCCGGCCGACAGGGGCGCGGGGAACCGCGCGATCCGCCCCCACCGCCCCGCCGCCACGTACGAAACCGGGACCCCCGCCGCGCTACGCCCCCGGCGAACACCCCGGTTACCGGGATTCCCCGGCGGAGCCCCCGCGTTAGGGTCCATGAATACCAGGGGACGCGAGTCACCGATAAACGCTCCAGTCCCACAGGGAAACGTGAGACGGCCCGGCGCCGTCGTAAGACGAGCAGGTGGATACGTGACGAATCTGATGCCCTCAGCCGCCGGCGAGCCCTCCATCGGTGGTGGCCTCGGCGACCAGGTCTACAACCGGCTGCTCGGCGAGCGGATCATCTTCCTCGGCCAGCCGGTCGACGACGACATTGCCAACAAGATCACCGCACAGCTGCTGCTCCTTGCCTCCGACCCGGACAAGGACATCTACCTGTACATCAACAGCCCCGGCGGCTCGATCACGGCCGGCATGGCGATCTACGACACCATGCAGTACATCAAGAACGACGTGGTGACGATCGCGATGGGCCTGGCGGCCTCCATGGGCCAGTTCCTGCTGAGCGCCGGCACCCCGGCAAGCGCTTCGCGCTGCCGAACGCCGAGATCCTGATCCACCAGCCGTCCGCCGGCCTCGCCGGCTCGGCCTCGGACATCAAGATCCACGCCGAGCGGCTGCTGCACACCAAGAAGCGCATGGCGGAGCTGACGTCCCAGCACACCGGCCAGACGGTCGAGCAGATCACCCGCGACTCCGACCGTGACCGCTGGTTCGACGCCTTCGAGGCCAAGCAGTACGGCCTCATCGACGATGTGATCGCCACGGCCGCCGGCATGCCGGGCGGAGGCGGCACCGGGGCCTGAGCGGCCGTACGGAGCCCCCGTGGCCCCGCACCGGCCCCCGGACCCTCCCGCAGGGCCCGGAACACGCCCCAGCAGCCCCAGCCGACCGCCTCAGCCCCTTTCAGGAGACACCGTGAACGATTTCCCCGGCAGCGGCCTGTACGACCGCACGCCCGCCGCCTCCGAGGGCCGTTACAGCGGCCCCTCGGCCGAGTCCCGCTACGTCATCCCGCGCTTCGTCGAGCGCACCTCCCAGGGCATCCGCGAGTACGACCTGTACGCGAAGCTCTTCGAGGAGCGGGTGATCTTCCTCGGCGTCCAGATCGACGACGCCTCCGCCAACGACGTCATGGCGCAGCTGCTGTGCCTGGAGTCGATGGACCCCGACCGTGACATCTCGGTCTACATCAACAGCCCCGGCGGCTCCTTCACCGCGCTCACGGCGATCTACGACACGATGCAGTACGTGAAGCCGGACATCCAGACGGTCTGCATGGGCCAGGCCGCCTCCGCCGCCGCCGTCCTGCTGGCCGCCGGTACGCCCGGCAAGCGCATGGCCCTGCCGAACGCGCGCGTGCTGATCCACCAGCCGTACAGCGAGACCGGCCGCGGTCAGGTCTCCGACCTGGAGATCGCCGCCAACGAGATCCTGCGGATGCGCGCCCAGCTGGAGGAGATGCTCGCCAAGCACTCCACCCGCCCGCTCGACAAGATCCGCGAGGACATCGAGCGCGACAAGATCCTCACGGCCGAGGACGCGCTGGAGTACGGCCTGATCGACCAGATCATCACCACCCGCAAGATGGACAACTCCAGCCTGCGCTGACGCGAAGCGGGGTGTAACGTCTGCCGCCCCTTGGCACGGTTTGGCACGGTCCACGTCAAAGTGAACCGTGCCAAGGGGGCCCGAACGGGGGCCAGGCAAGGTACCGTCGGACATAAGGCAGCACCAGGAGTCGCTGGACGTTGACGTCCAGGTGGCTCCCAGGCGAAGGGGAAGCACACCGTGGCACGCATCGGTGACGGCGGCGATCTGCTCAAGTGCTCGTTCTGCGGCAAGAGCCAGAAGCAGGTCAAGAAGCTCATCGCAGGGCCCGGTGTCTACATCTGCGACGAGTGCATCGATCTCTGCAACGAGATCATCGAGGAAGAGCTCGCCGAGACCAGTGAGGTCCGCTGGGAGGAGCTGCCCAAGCCCCGCGAGATCTACGAGTTCCTCGAGGGGTACGTGGTGGGGCAGGAGTCGGCCAAGAAGGCCCTCTCCGTCGCCGTGTACAACCACTACAAGCGCGTCCAGGCCGGCGAGAACGGCGGCGCCCAGGGCCGTGAGGACGCCATCGAACTGGCGAAGTCGAACATCCTGCTGCTGGGCCCCACGGGCTCCGGCAAGACCCTCCTCGCCCAGACCCTCGCCCGCATGCTGAACGTCCCGTTCGCGATCGCCGACGCCACGGCGCTCACGGAGGCGGGCTACGTCGGCGAGGACGTCGAGAACATCCTGCTGAAGCTGATCCAGGCGGCCGACTACGACGTCAAGAAGGCCGAGACCGGGATCATCTACATCGACGAGATCGACAAGGTCGCCCGCAAGAGCGAGAACCCGTCGATCACCCGTGACGTCAGCGGCGAGGGCGTACAGCAGGCCCTGCTGAAGATCCTCGAGGGCACCACGGCCTCCGTGCCGCCGCAGGGCGGCCGCAAGCACCCGCACCAGGAGTTCATCCAGATCGACACGACGAACGTGCTGTTCATCGTGGGCGGCGCCTTCGCCGGACTGGAGAAGATCATCGAGGGCCGGGCCGGCGCCAAGGGCATCGGCTTCGGCGCGACGATCCGCTCCAAGCGGGAGATGGAGAACAAGGACCAGTTCGAGCAGGTCATGCCCGAGGACCTGGTCAAGTTCGGCATGATCCCCGAGTTCATCGGCCGGCTCCCCGTCATCACCAGCGTCCACAACCTGGACCGCGAGGCCCTCCTCCAGATCCTGGTCGAGCCGCGTAACGCGCTGGTGAAGCAGTACCAGCGGCTGTTCGAACTCGACGGTGTGGAGCTGGACTTCGAGCGTGAGGCGCTGGAGGCCATCGCCGACCAGGCCATCCTCCGCCAGACCGGCGCACGCGGTCTGCGCGCCATCATGGAGGAGGTCCTCCAGGGCGTGATGTACGAGGTCCCGTCCCGCAAGGACGTCGCCCGCGTCGTCATCACGGCCGACGTGGTCCTGTCCAACGTCAACCCGACCCTGATCCCGCGCGACGCCCGCGGCCGCGGCTCGGGCGAGCAGAAGACGGCGTAACCCCGGACGTACGAGGAGGGCCCCGGTCGACGACCGGGGCCCTCCTCGTATGTCCGTGCGGACCGGACTCGTGTGTCCGTGCGGATCAGACCTTCTCGCGGATCTCCTCGCGGAGCTTCGTGGTGAGGTCGACCGCGGTGTCCTTGCCCACGCCCGTGCCGGTGTTGTCACCGGGGAGACCATGGCGACCGTGCTGTGGTCGGCCCAGGCGCAGAACCAGTCGGTCGACTCCTTCTTGGTGAGCGCGTTGATGGCCTTCGTCGACTGGCACTTGGCGACGGCGCCGTCGATCTCGACCTCCTCGGGCTCGCCGATCAGCTCGACGTTCTGCATGCCGCCGCTGCTGCTGGTCGAGCCGTCCTTGACTTCCTTCTGGATGTTCGCGAAGAACTTGTCGAGCGTCGACTGCGGCTTGGCGATCTTGCCGTAACCGCCCACCATCGTCATGCCCTTGGCCTTCAGCAGCTCGGCCTGGCTGGGAAGCGTGGACGGGTCCTCGGGGTCGAAGTTGCTCAAGTCGGCCGTGGACCACTGCCCGATGACACTGGTGCCGTTCTTGATGCCGCTCTTCTCCATGTCCTTCGCGTTCTCGGCGTCGTCGTTCACCTGGGCCTCGCCGGCCCGGGTGTACTCGCCGAGCACCTTCGTCGGCGTCGTCAGCTTGTGCGCGCCGTCGTCCTCCAGGCCGCCCGCGCCGCCGCCTCCGCCGATGACGAAGTACGCGCCCACGCCGATGGCCGCGACGACCGCGACCGCGCCGATGATGATGCCGGCCTTCTTGCCGCCGTCACCGGACGGCGGGGGCTGGCCCGGCACGCCGTAGCCGGGCTGGCCGTAGGGCGGCTGCTGACCGTACGGCTGCTGCGGCGGGACACCCGGCTGGCCCTGCTGCGGGTAGCCGTACCCGGGCTGGCCGGGCTGGCCGGGCTGCTGGGGGTAGCCGTAGCCGGGCTGCGGAGCCTGCGGCTGCTGGCCGTAAGGTCCCTGCTGGCCGTACGGCCCGGGCTGCTGGGGCTGCTGCCCGCCGTACGGGCCCGGCTGGTTCTGACTCATGACTGGGTTCCCCTCCAGATGTTTACGCGTTGCTGACATCCTGACTCAGAGGAGAACGCTTCAGGCCAGTGGGGGTCGCACCGTTACAGAGGAATCGCGTTTCGGTACAGGGCCGTGACGCCTCTAAACTGAGCCCCGTGACCGAGAACGCTCAGCAGGAGCCATCAGCGCCCGACACCGAACTGCCGACCCAGTACGCGCCGGCCGATGTAGAGGGGCCGCTGTACGAGCGCTGGGTAGAGCGGGGCTACTTCGAGGCGGACGCCAAGAGCGAGAAGCCGCCGTTCACCGTCGTCATCCCCCCGCCGAACGTCACGGGCAGCCTGCACCTCGGGCACGCCTTCGAGCACACGCTCATCGACGCCCTGACCCGCCGCAAGCGGATGCAGGGCTTCGAGACGCTGTGGCAGCCCGGCATGGACCACGCCGGCATCGCCACGCAGAACGTGGTCGAGCGCGAACTGGCCAAGGAGGGCAAGTCCCGCCACGACCTCGGCCGTGAGGCGTTCGTCGAGCGGGTCTGGCAGTGGAAGGGCGAGTCCGGCGGCCAGATCTCCGGCCAGATGCGCCGCCTCGGCGACGGTGTCGCCTGGTCGCGTGAGCGCTTCACGATGGACGAGGGCCTGTCCCAGGCCGTCCAGACCATCTTCAAGCGGCTCTACGACGACGAGCTGATCTATCGCGCCGAGCGCATCATCAACTGGTGCCCGCGCTGTCTGACCGCGATCTCCGACATCGAGGTCAACTACCAGGAGGAGGACGGCGAGCTCGTCTCCATGAAGTACGGCGAGGGGACGACACCATCGTCGTCGCCACCACCCGCGCGGAGACGATGCTCGGTGACACGGCCGTCGCCGTCCACCCCGAGGACGAGCGCTACAAGCACCTCGTCGGCCGGCTCGTCAAGCTGCCGCTGACCGACCGCTCCATCCCGGTCGTCGCGGACGAGCACGTCGACCCCGAGTTCGGCACGGGTGCCGTCAAGGTGACCCCGGCGCACGACCCGAACGACTTCGAGATCGGCCGGCGGCACGACCTGCCCGCCATCGCCGTCATGGACGAGCACGCCGTCATCACCGCGCACGGCCCCTTCCAGGGCCTGGACCGGCTCGAGGCCCGCTCCGCCATCGTCGCCGCGCTGCGCGCCGAGGGCAGGATCGTCGCCGAGAAGCGGCCCTACACGCACAGCGTCGGCCACTGCTCGCGCTGCCGGACCACCATCGAGCCGCGGCTGTCCATGCAGTGGTGGGTCAAGGTCGGCCCGCTCGCGAAGGCCGCCGGTGACGCGGTCCGCGACGGCAAGGTCAAGATCCACCCGCAGGAGATGGAGAAGCGGTACTTCGACTGGGTCGACAACCTCCACGACTGGTGCATCTCGCGCCAGTTGTGGTGGGGCCACCGCATCCCCGTCTGGTACGGGCCGAACGGCGAGGTCGTCTGCGTCGGCCCCGACGACGAGGCCCCCACCGGCGAGGGCTGGCACCAGGACACCGACGTCCTCGACACCTGGTTCTCCTCCGGCCTGTGGCCCTTCTCCACCCTCGGCTGGCCGGAACAGACGGAATCGCTCGCGAAGTTCTACCCGAACTCCGTCCTGGTCACCGGCTACGACATCCTCTTCTTCTGGGTCGCCCGGATGATGATGTTCGGCCTGTACGCGATGGACGGCACCCCGCCGTTCCACACCATCGCCCTGCACGGCATGGTCCGCGACCAGTTCGGCAAGAAGATGTCGAAGTCCTTCGGCAACGCGGTCAACCCGCTGGACTGGATGGACAAGTACGGCAGCGACGCCCTGCGCTTCACCCTCGCCCGCGGCGCCAACCCGGGCGTCGACGTGCCGATCGGCGAGGACTGGGTCCAGGGCTCCCGCAACTTCGCCAACAAGATCTGGAACGCCACCCGTTTCGCGCTGATGAACGGCGCCACGGTCGAGGGCCCGCTGCCGGACGCGTCGAAGCTGTCGCCGACCGACCGCTGGATCCTGTCCCGGCTGAACTCGGTGGTCGCCGAAGTCGACGCGTACTACGACGACTACCAGTTCGCCAAGCTGTCGGACGCGCTGTTCCACTTCGCCTGGGACGAGGTCTTCGACTGGTACGTCGAGCTCTCCAAGACGACGTTCCAGGCGGGCGGTGAGCCGGCCGAGGTCAGCAAGCGGGTCCTCGGCGAGGTCCTCGACGTCACACTCCGGCTCCTCCACCCGGTCGTCCCCTTCGTCACCGAGACGCTGTGGACGACGCTCACGGGCGGCGAGTCCGTCGTCATCGCCGACTGGCCGGCCGCTGTGTCCGTTCCCGGTGCCGACGCACCGGGCGGCTTCCGGGACGCGGACGCGGAGCGGGAGATCGAGACGCTGCAGTCCGTCATCACCGAGGTCCGCCGCTTCCGCGCCGACCAGGGCCTCCAGCCCGGCCAGCGGGTCCCGGCCCGACTGACCCTCGACGGTACGGCGCTCGCCCTGCACGAGCCGGCCGTCCGGCAACTGCTGCGCCTCCAGCCGGAGGGCGACTCCTTCAGCGCGACGGCGACCCTGCCCGTCGCCGGTGTCGAGGTCGCGCTGGACCTGTCCGGGGTGATCGACGTCGCGGCGGAGCGCAAGCGCCTCGCCAAGGACCTCGCCGCCGCGGAGAAGGAGCAGGCCCAGGCCACCGCCAAGCTCGGCAACGAGGCGTTCCTGGCGAAGGCCCCGGACCACGTGGTCGACAAGATCCGCACCCGGCTGGCCAAGGCGGAGGACGACATCGTCCGCATCAAGGCCCAGCTGGACCGCCTGCCGGAAGCCTGACCTCCGGCCGGCACACCGTACGGCCCCCGACCCTTGTGGTCGGGGGCCGTTCACGTTCCGGTAACCCGCCCGAGGAAACCTGCGGCTCTGCCCATCGCACAGGCCCACGCCGTCAGGAGCCACCACGATGCCCCGCACCGCCGCGCCGCCCACCGGACCGACCGCGCAAGGCGGCCCCGGCCGCGACCGGCGGTACGACATCGACCTGCTGCGGGTCGTCTGCACCGCCGCCGTCGTCCTGGTGCACGCCGCCGCCGAGTTCACCGACGCCGGCCACCGCACCACCGGCATCGTCGGCGACTCGGCAGGACGTTTCGCCGTACCCGTGTTCTTCGCGATGGCGGGCTGGGCGGCCCTCGTCGGCTCACCGGTACGCGCGGACGCCCAGCTCCTCACCCGCCTCGGCCGGATACTGCGCCCGATGGCGGTGTGGACGGTGCTCTACCTCCTGTGGCAGTACGCGGCCGGGCCGCCCTTCGAGCACGGCGCCTTACGGGAGGCGCGAAACGCCCTGTCCGGCTCCGTGGAGGCCGCCTTCCACCTCTGGTACCTCTACCTCTACGTCCCCCTCCTCCTGCTCCTCGGCGTCGCCGTGCTCGTCATACGGCGGCGCCCCGCGCCCCGCCGGTCGCTGATCCTGCTCGCCGCGTTCGCCGTCGCCCCGACCGCCGCCGGGGACCTGAAGACCCTCACCGGGCTGCCGCTGCCCGCCTGGAACTGGAACGTGTCGCTGTACGCCCTGGGCTACGCGCTCGCGGGCGCCGCGCTGCTGGCCGCCCGGCGGCTCGGCCCCCGCCCGCTGTGGCTCGCGGGCGTCGCCGCCGGGCTCGTCGCCCTCACCGTGTACCAGTTCACCGTCCGGCACCCCGCCGCGTACGGCGGCGCGGCGGTCGCCGCCGTGACCTTCGCCGTGATCGGCGCCACGGCCGGGGTACGGGTGCCGGAGCGGGCACGGGCGATGCTGCGACGGCTGTCGGACGCCTCGTTCGGCACCTACCTCGTCCATCTGCTGCTGGTGATGCTGCTGGTCAGGCCCGCCGCACAGCATGTTCCGCACGGGCTCGCGGCGCCCGCGGCGCTCGCCGTGACCGCGGTGGCCGCCGCCGTGCTGTCCTTCGCCGCGAGCGTCCTGTGGGGCCGGCTCGGGATGCGGCGGTGGCTCGGCTGACGGGGCAGACGGACGCCCTCCGGGCCGCCCGTAGACTGGGCACCGTGAGCGAGCGCCCAGAATCACCAGGTCCCGACCCGGACGACACCTTCGACGACTTCACGGAGCTCGTCGAGGAGGAGACCCGCCGTGATCCCGACCTCGCGGTGATCGAGGCGGGCAGCCGCACCCTGCGCACCCAGGGCGGACTGCCCCTGGCCGACGTACCCGCGCGGCCCGAGGACCCCGAGGTCGACAGGGCGCTGCGCGAGGTCGAGGCGGAGCTCGCCGACCGGTGGGGCGAGACCAAGCTCGAGCCCTCGGTCGCCCGGATCGCCGCCCTGATGGACGTCCTGGGCGAGCCCCAGCGGTCGTACCCCTCGATCCACATCACCGGCACCAACGGCAAGACCTCCACCGCCCGCATGATCGAGGCCCTGCTCGGCGCCTTCGAACTGCGCACCGGGCGCTACACCTCGCCGCACGTGCAGTCGGTCACCGAGCGGATCAGTCTCGACGGGGCACCGGTCTCCGCCGAGCGGTTCATCGAGACGTACCAGGACATCAAGCCGTACGTCGAGATGGTCGACTCCCGCGAGGAGTACCGCCTGTCGTTCTTCGAGGTGCTGACCGGCATGGCGTACGCCGCCTTCGCCGACGCGCCCGTGGACGTGGCCGTCGTCGAGGTCGGCATGGGCGGAAGCTGGGACGCCACCAACGTGATCGACGGCGGGGTCGCCGTGGTGACGCCCATCGACCTCGACCACACCGACCGGCTCGGCGGCACACCCGGCGAGATCGCCGTCGAGAAGGCCGGCATCGTCAAGCGGGACGCGACGGTGATCATGGCGCAGCAGCCGGTGGACGCCGCGCAGGTGCTGCTGAAGAAGGCCGTCGAGGTGGACGCCACGGTGGCCCGCGAGGGCCTGGAGTTCGGCGTCGTCGCCCGTCAGGTCGCCGTCGGCGGCCAGCTGGTGACGCTGCGCGGACTCGGCGGTGAGTACCCCGAGGTGTATCTGCCGCTGCACGGCGCGCACCAGGCGCACAACGCGGCCGTGGCGCTCGCCGCCGTGGAGGCGTTCTTCGGCGTCGGCGCGCAGCGTGCCCAGCTGCTCGACGTCGACACCGTGCGCAAGGCGTTCGCCGCCGTCGCCTCCCGGGCCGGCTCGAGGTCGTACGGCGTTCCCCGACCGTCGTCCTGGACGCCGCCCACAACCCGGCGGGCGCGCGGGCGGCGGCCGCCGCGATCGGGGAGGCGTTCCAGTTCAGCAACCTCGTCGGCGTGGTCGGCGCGAGCGGCGACAAGAACGTACGCGGGCTGCTGGAGGCGTTCGAGCCGGTCTTCGCCGAGATCGTCGTCACCCGGAACTCCAGCCACCGCGCGATGGACGTCGACGAGCTGGCGGCGATCGCCGTCGAGGTGTTCGGCGAGGACCGCGTCCAGGTCGAGCCCCGGCTGCCCGACGCCCTGGAGGCCGCGATCACGCTGGCCGAGGAGGAGGGCGAGTTCGCCGGCGGCGGTGTGCTCGTCACCGGTTCCGTCATCACCGTCGGCGAGGCCCGACTGCTCCTGGGGAGGGGCTGAGATCCCGTGCGTACGCTCTGCGCGTCGACCCTGATCGGCGAGTTCTTCATCATCGGTTTCGCCGGACTGGTCGCCATGAAGGACGCGGACCTGTCCTCCGGCACCGTGTGGACGGTCTGCGGCATCACGATGTTCCTGTGCGTGGCCCTGTGCGGGATGATCACGCGCCCCGGCGGGGTGGCCCTCGGCTGGGCGCTGCAGATCGCCCTGATCGCCTCCGGTGTCTTCGTCCCGGCGATGTACTTCATGGGCGTGGTCTTCGCGCTGCTGTGGTGGGCGTCGGTGCACTTCGGCCGGAAGGTGGACGAGGCGAAGGCGCGGTTCGCCGCGCAGCAGGAGGCGTAGCGGGGGCGTCGCCGGTACGGGGTGCCGCACCGGTGTCCGGTACCCGGGCCTTCCCTGCCGGTACGGGGTGCCGCACCGGCGTCCGGCACCCCGGCTTTCCCCGTCGGTAGCGGATGTCGCACCGGCGTCCGGGACCCAGGCCTTCCCTGCCGGTACGGGGTGCCGCACCGGCGTCCGGCACCCGGGCCTTCCCCGCCGGTACCGGATGCCGCACCGGTGTCCGGTACCCCGGCTTTCCCCGCCGGTACCGGATGCCGCACCGGCGTCCGGTACCCGGGCCTTCCCCGCCGACACGGGGACGCTCCCGGCTCTCCTTCCGCCCGGCGTCCGGCCGAGCGTGCTCCCCGCGGCCGCGGGGTCTTCGAGGCGGTCCGGGTGCCGGCCCCGTCGTGCCACCGGGTAGCCTCAGTCACATTCGACTTCCTGGCCTGCAAGGAGCCGCACACCATGACCCAGCGCACCCTCGTCCTCCTGAAGCCGGACGCCGTCCGCCGCGCACTGGTCGGCGAGATCCTCGGCCGTATCGAGCGCAAGGCCGGCTGGACGATCACCGCGCTGGAGCTGCGCACCCTGGACCGTCCCATACTGGAGCAGCACTACGCCGAGCACGTCGGCCGCCCGTTCTACGAGCCGCTGGTCGAGTTCATGGCGTCCGGCCCGGTCGTCGCGCTGATCGTCGAGGGTGAGCGGGTCATCGAGGGCGTGCGGCAGCTGGCCGGTCCCACCGACCCGATCGCCGCCGCGCCCGGCTCGATCCGCGGCGACTTCGGTGTGATCGTCAGGGAGAACCTGATCCACGCCTCCGACTCCGAGGAGTCCGCCGAGCGCGAGGTGAAGATCTTCTTCCCCGGTCGCGCCTGAACCCGCGCATAACGATCACGTCGCGGCCGCATCCAGCGTGTTTGCCGTATGACGGACGGTCTGGGGCTTTGCCCCGGACCTTTTGGCATATGCGCGGCGTTCGGGGGAACGGATGCCCCCGATGGACCGTCTCCACAAGCAGGGGCGTGCGCCATCTGATGACAATGGCGAAGACCCTCGCGCGGTGTTCGCGAAGGCGCGTCTACGATGGAACCCTTCACGTCACCGCACCCACCTCGCCGTCCTGAAAAGCCCTCAAAAGCCCGTGGGACGGCCAGTCGAATCCTGATGGGGAACTCAATGTCGTTCATCGGCCGTGACATGGCTGTCGACCTCGGGACCGCCAACACGCTGGTGTACGTCAGGGGTCGTGGGATCGTACTCAACGAGCCGTCCGTCGTCGCGATCAACACCAACACCGGTGGCATCCTCGCGGTCGGTGCCGAAGCGAAGAAGATGATCGGACGCACACCCGGCAACATCGTCGCCGTGCGTCCGCTGAAGGACGGCGTGATCGCCGACTTCGAGATCACCGAGCGGATGCTCCGCTACTTCATCCTGAAGATCCACAAGCGGCGGTACCTGGCCCGTCCGCGGGTCGTCGTCTGTGTGCCCTCGGGCATCACCGGCGTCGAGCGCCGCGCCGTGATCGAGGCGTCGTCCCAGGCCGGCGCCCGCCAGGTGCACATCATCGAGGAGCCCATGGCCGCCGCCATCGGCTCGGGGCTGCCGGTCCACGAGGCCACCGGCAACATGGTGGTGGACATCGGCGGCGGCACCACGGAGGTCGCGGTCATCTCGCTGGGCGGCATCGTCACCGCGCAGTCCATCCGCGTCGCGGGCGACGAACTGGACAACGCGATCATCCAGCACATCAAGAAGGAGTACTCGCTCCTGCTGGGTGAGCGGTCGGCCGAACAGATCAAGATCACGATCGGTTCGGCGTACGACCTCGACTCCGACGAACACACCGAGATCCGCGGCCGGGACCTGGTGTCCGGGCTGCCGAAGACCGTCGTGATCTCCGCCGCCGAGGTGCGCAAGGCGATCGAAGAACCGGTCAACTCGATCGTGGACGCCGTCAAGACGACCCTCGACAAGTGCCCGCCGGAGCTGTCCGGCGACATCATGGACCGGGGCATCGTCCTGACCGGCGGCGGCGCCCTGCTGCGCGGGCTCGACGAGCGGCTGCGCCGGGAGACGGGCATGCCGATCCACATCGCGGAGGACCCGCTGGACAGCGTGGCCCTCGGCTCCGGCAAGTGCGTCGAGGAGTTCGAGGCGCTCCAGCAGGTGCTGGACGCCCAGCCGCGCAGATGACACCACCCTTCGACTCCGCCGTACGGGACGGTCTTCTTCCGTACGGCGGATCGTTGATATAGAGGCCCGAACTCCCCACAATGCCTCGAAACACCGCGAACCGACCTCGGAGCACCGTTCTTCGAAGTCGCTTCGTACACCTGAACAGACCCCCACCTCATACCCGTTCTCGACGAGGAAGGCACGGCCGCCGCACGTGAGGGACACACGAGAGAGCCGGCTGCTCCTGGTGCTGCTGATCGCCATCGCGTTCGCACTGATCACGGTGGACATCCGCGGCGGGGAGGATTCACCGGTCGACGGTGCCCGGCGGGCGGCCGCGACCGTCTTCGGCCCGATCGAGAACGGAGTGTCCGGCGCGGTCGACCCGATCGGCAACGCCGTGACCGCCGTCCGCGAGTCCGGCGACCGGCACGACCGGCTCGCCGAACTGGAGCGGGAGAACGCCGCGCTCAAGGCCGAACTCGGCAGCGACGACCGCGGCCGCAGCCGCCTCAAGCAGCTCGACAAACTGCTGAAGGTCTCCGGCCAGGGCCAGTACGGCATCAAGGGCGCCCAGGTCATCGCCATAGGAGCGGCCCAGGGCTTCTCCTGGACCATCACCATCGACGCCGGCTCCGACGACGGCATACAGCGCGACATGACCGTCCTCAACGGCGACGGACTCGTCGGCCGCGTCACCACCGTCGGCCCGAATACCGCCACCGTGCTCCTCGCCAGCGACCCCGACTTCACCGTCGGCACCCGCATGGAGGGCAGCGACGAACTCGGCTTCGCCGCCGGCCAGGGCGACCGGCCGCTGCGCGTCGAACTCCTCAACGGCAAGGCCGAGATCAAGAAGGGCGACCGGCTCGTCACCTTCGGCTCGCAAGCCGACAAGCCCTTCGTACCCGGCGTGCCCGTCGGCGTCGTCTCCCGCGTCGACCCCTCCGGCGGCGATCTCACCCGCACCGTCTACGTCACGCCGTACGTCGCCTTCAGCAAGCTCGACGTCGTCGGCGTCGTCGTCCAGGCCCCCGGCAAGGACCCGCGCGACACGGTGCTGCCGAAGAAGCCGCAGCCGACGCCCACCCCGACCGTGACGGTGACCGTCACACCCTCCGCCCCTGCCGACGGCCTGAACCAGCAAGAGCAGTAGGAGCTGTCACCCCATGCGCGTCAACCGGATCCTGCTCTCCAGCTCGCTGATCGTCGTCGCCCTGGTGATCCAGGTGAGCGTCCTCGCCCGCCTCCACCTGCCCGGCGCCGTCCCCGACCTGCTGCTGCTCACCGTCCTCGGCCTCGCCCTCGTCTACGGCCCCGTCGGCGGCTCCCTCGTCGGCTTCGCCGCCGGACTCCTCGTCGACCTCGCCCCGCCCGCCGACCACGCCGCCGGACGCTACGCCCTCGTGCTGTGCGTCATCGGCTACCTCGCCGGACTCGTCAAACCCGAGAGCGGCCAGGTGCGGTCGGCGACCGGCCCCATGGCCGTGGTCGTCGCCGCCGCGGTCGGCTCCACCCTGCTCTACGCCGGAGTCGGCGCCCTCGTTGGCGACACCGCCGCCCGCCATGTCGGCCTGAGCGGACTGCTGTTCACCGCCGCCCTGTACGACCTGCTGCTCGCGCCGTTCGTCGTCCCCGCCGTGATGGCCCTCGCCCGGCGCGCCGAGAACGACCCGCTCGCCGAGACGAGTTCCGGCACGTCCGGGGACGTCGCCTCCGGCTGGCTCTCCGGCGGCACCGGACTGCGCATCGGCGGCCAGCGGAACGGACTGCGCGTCAAGGCGGCCCGCGCCCGGGTGGCCCGCGCCGGACGCATCAAGGGGGTCAAGCGCCTGTGACCTCGCCCGACTTCACCGGATCGAGTGAACCGACGGCGGAACGCCGACGCGCCGCCCGGCCGTTCATCACTCGTACCGACTCATCCGTACGCGCTCCGAGAGGGAGGAAGCCGCGTGACCAACATCCCCGAGACCGGCCGCAGCCCCCGGGTCCAGATCCGGCTCGTCGTCATCCAGGTCCTCGTCATCTCCTCCTCGGCACCCTCGGCGGGCGCCTGTGGTACCTCCAGATCCGCGAGGGCGAGGCCTACGCCAAGGAAGCCTCCGGCAACCACGTCCAGCAGGTCGTCCAGCCCGCCGTCCGCGGCTCCATCCTGGACGCCCGCGGAGTGGCCCTCGCGGACAACGAGACCCGGCTGGTGGTCTCCGCCTCCCGCACCGACCTGCTGAAGATGAGGGACGACGGCAAGGCCGTCCTCACCAAACTCGCCGGCGTCCTCGGCCTGGACGCCCAGGAGGTCATCCAGAAGGTCCGCCTCTGCGACGCCGAAACCCCCAGCCCTGCTGGAACGGCTCGCCGTACCAGCCCATCCCCATCACCGACGAGGCCACCCCCAAACAGGCCCTGCAGATCCGCGAACGCGCCGAGGACTTCCCCGGCATCACCGCCGAACCGCAGGCCCTGCGCCGCTACGCGGGCCCCGGCAAGGCCAACACCGCCCAGGTCCTCGGCTATCTCTCACCCGTCACCGACGAGGAGATCACCCAGGCCCAGGACACCAGCTCGCCCTATCTGCGCTCCGACATGGTCGGCCGGTCCGGCCTGGAGCGTCAGTACGACAAGCAGCTGCGCGGCAAGGCCGGCGTCACCCGCTACGAGGTCGACAACCTCGGCCGCGTCATCGGCCAGGCCGAGGCCGACCCCGCCCAGCCCGGCGCCAACCTCGTCACCAGCATCGACTCCCGCGTCCAGCGCATCGCGGAGTACGAGCTGAACGAGGCGATGAAGGCCGCCCGCAAGGAACACGACCGCAACACCAACCGCAACTACGAGGCGGACTCCGGCGCCGTCGTCGTCATGGAGGCCAAGACCGGCCGCGTCGTCGCCATGGCCTCCAACCCGACCTACGACCCCAACGCCTGGGTCGGCGGCATCTCCGCCAAGGACTACACCGCCCTCACCAGCAAGAAGTCCAACTACCCGCTGCTCAACCGGGCCATCCAGGGGCAGTCGGCACCCGGCTCCATCTTCAAGGTCATCCCGACGGCCGCCGCCATACAGGCCGGCTACTCCTTCGAAGGCCCCTACAACTGCTCCAGCTCGTACTCCATCGGCAACCAGGTCTTCAAGAATTTCGAGTCCCAGAACCACGGCCCGATCAGCCTCGGCCGCGCCCTCGAGGTCTCCTGCGACACCGTCTTCTACGCGCTCTCCCACGAGGAGTGGAAGCGCGACGGCGGCAACAAGCCGAAGAAGAACGCCCACGACTGGTTCTACAAGACCGCCCACGAGTTCGGCCTCGGCGCCGAAACCGGCATCGACCTGCCCAACGAGGTCACCGGCCGCGTCCCCGACCGCCAGTGGAAGCTCGACTACTGGACGGCCAACAAGGACGTCTGGTGCAAGACCGGCAAGAAGGACGGCAGCTACGCCGAGATGATCGCCTACGAGAACTGCCTCGAAGGCAACCGCCTGCGCGCCGGTGACTCCGTCAACTACTCCATCGGCCAGGGCGACACCCTCGTCACCCCCATCCAGATGGCCACCATCTACGCCGCCATCTCCAACGGCGGCACCCTCTACGACCCCACCGTCGGCAAGGCCGTCATCAGCCCCGACGGCAGCACGGTCACGGAGATCGAGCCCAAGGCGCACGGCAAGCTGCCCACGTCCAAGAAGACGCTCAGCCAGATGGACGAAGCCCTCGAGGAGTCGCCACCCGCGGTACGGCCGCATGGCGCTTCGGCGGCTGGCCGCAGGACGAGATCCCGATGCACGCCAAGACCGGTACGGCCGAGGTCTACGGCAAGCAGACCACCTCCTGGTTCGCCACGTACACCAAGGACTACTCGATCGTCATGACGATCTCCCAGGGCGGCACGGGCTCCGGCGCCTCGGGCCCCGCCGTGCGCAACATCTACAACGCCCTGTACGGAGTCTCCGAGGAAGGCAAGATCGACAAGAAGAAGGCGCTGCTCTACACACCGCAGAAGAACCTCCCGAAGGTCCGCACCGACGGCACCATCAAGTCCCCGAAGGTCGCCAAGGACCCCGCCAAGGACCGGGTGAGCCCTCGCCCGACGCCGAGGCCCCCACCCCGGCGCAGAACCCGGCCGACCCCCAGCAGACGGGCACGGTCCCCTCACCGGAGACCGGCAACCGCCAGACCCGCCGCCGGCACCGGCGACGACCCGGCGGCACAGGCCGTACCGGCGCCACCGGCGGCACGGGAACGCGGAGGGCGGCGGCATGACCGGCGGCGTCAACAGCTTCCAGGTCTCCGGCTACGGACCGGAGCGGGCCGGCTGGACCCGGGTCCTCGCCCGCGACTCCCTGGCCCGGCGCCTCGACTGGCCGATACTGTTCTCCGCGCTCGCCCTCTCCCTGCTGGGCTCGCTCCTCGTCTACTCGGCCACCCGCAACCGCACCGAACTCAACCAGGGCGACCCCTACTACTTCCTCGTCCGCCACTGGCTCAACACCGGCATCGGACTGGCCCTGATGGTCGGCGTCCTCTGGCTCGGCCACCGCACCCTGCGCACGGCCGTCCCCCTGCTCTACGGCGCCTCGCTCTTCCTGATCCTGCTCGTCCTCACCCCCTGGGCTCCACCATCAACGGCGCCCACTCCTGGATCAAACTCCCCGGCGGCTTCTCCCTCCAGCCCTCCGAGTTCGTGAAGCTCACGATCATCCTGGGCATGGCCATGCTGCTCGCCGCCCGCGTCGACGCCGGCGACAAGCCCTACCCCGACCACCGCACGGTCCTCCAGGCCCTCGGCCTGGCCGTCGTCCCCATGCTGATCGTGATGCTCATGCCCGACCTCGGGTCGGTCATGGTCATGGTCATCATCGTGCTCGGCGTCCTGCTCGCCTCCGGCGCCTCCAACCGCTGGATCTTCGGCCTGCTCGGCGCCGGAGCGGCCGGCGCCATCACCGTCTGGCAGCTCGGCATCCTCGACGAGTACCAGATCAACCGCTTCGCCGCCTTCGCCAACCCCGAACTCGACCCCGCGGGCGTCGGCTACAACACCAACCAGGCCCGCATCGCCATCGGCTCCGGCGGACTCACCGGCTCCGGCCTCTTCCACGGCTCCCAGACCACCGGCCAGTTCGTCCCCGAACAGCAGACCGACTTCGTCTTCACCGTCGCCGGCGAGGAACTCGGCTTCGTCGGCGGCGCCCTCATCATCGGCCTGCTCGGCGTCATCCTCTGGCGCGCCTGCCGCATCGCCCGCGACACCACCGACCTCTACGGCACCGTCGTCGCCGCCGGCATCGTCGCCTGGTTCGCCTTCCAGTCCTTCGAGAACGTCGGCATGACCCTCGGCATCATGCCCGTCACCGGCCTCCCCTGCCGTTCGTCTCCTACGGCGGCTCCTCGATGTTCGCCGTCTGGCTGGCCGTGGGCCTGCTCCAGTCGATCCGGATACAACGGCCGATGTCCGCGTGACCACGCCGGACGCGCGGCGGCCACTGCCGCCGCGCGCCCACGGCGACTAGATTCGGTTCATGGCGGACACCAAGCGCGAGATCGAGCGAAAGTACGACTCCGACGACGGCCGGCTTCCCGACCTGACCCGCGTCCCCGGCGTGGCGGCCGTCCACGACAAGGGCGTCACCCACCTCGACGCCACCTACCACGACACCGCGGACGAACGCCTCGCCGCGTCGTCCATCACCCTGCGCCACCGCACCGGCGGCTCCGACGCCGGCTGGCATCTGAAGTTCCCCGTCGCCCCCGGAGTACGCGACGAGATCCGCGCCCCGCTCTCCGACACCCTTCCGGACGAACTCGCCGCCCTCGTCCGCTCCCGCGTCCGCGACCACGCCCTCCTGCCCGTCGTCCGGCTGCGCTCCGACCGCGACGTACGCCACCTCGTCGACACCGACGGCCGGCTCCTCGCCGAGGTCAGCGTCGACACCGTCCACGCCGAACGCCTCACCGCGGGCGGCGGCACCGCCCGGTGGACCGAGATCGAGGTCGAACTCGCCGACGACGGCGACCCCGCCTTCCTCGACAAGGTCGACAAACGCCTCCGCAAAGCCGGCCTACGCCCCTCCGCCTCCGCCTCCAAACTCGCCAGGGCCCTCGCCGACACGGCACCACCCGGCACCAAGACCGCCGCCGGCACCCGCGCCCCCGCCACCGCCCCGGAGGCCGCCCCCGGCAGAAACGCAGGTCACGGCCGGCCGGCACACCCGTCACCGCCGGCGACCACGTCCTCGCCCATATCCGCGCCCAGCGCGACGCCCTCGTCGAGCTCGACCCCGCCGTACGCCAGGACGTCCCCGACTCCGTGCACCGGATGAGAGTCGCCACCCGCCGTCTGCGCAGCACCTTCCGCACCTTCCGCACCGTCCTCGACCGCGAGGTGACCGACCCCCTCGGCGCCGACCTGAAATGGCTCGCCGCCGAGCTGGGCGTCGACCGCGACCAGGAGGTGCTCGCCGAACGCCTCAGCTCCTCCCTCGCCGCCCTGCCCGACACCCTCGTCACCGGCCCCGTCCGCCACCGGATCAGCGCCTGGGCCGAGACCCGCCACGCCGGAGCCCACGGCCACCTCACCGGCATCCTCGACTCCCCCGCCACCTCGCCCTCCTCGACGGCCTGGACGCCCTGCTCGCCGACCCGCCCTTCCGGGGAAGGCCGCGGCCCAGCCGGACAAGGTCCTCACCAAGGCCGTACGCAAGGACCTCGGCAGACTCACCGCCCTCGTCAACCGCGCCCTCGACCTCCCGCCCGGCACGGACCGCGACCACGCCCTCCACGACGCCCGCAAGAAGACCAAACGCACCCGCTACGCCGCCGAGGCCGCCACGCCCGCACTCGGCACCCCCGCCACGGACCTGGCCAGGGACATGAAGGCGCTCCAGGGCCTGCTCGGCGACCACCAGGACAGCGTCATGGCCCGCCACACCCTGCGCGAACTCGCCGCCGTCGCCCATGCCGCGGGCGAGAGCGCCTTCACCTACGGCGTCCTCCACGGCCGCGAGCAACGCCGCGCCGAGCTCGCGGAGGCCGCTCTCCCCGAGGCCTGGACCTCCATCACGAGGGACCTTCGGCCCTGGACAGCGTAGGGACCGCCCCCGGAGCCGGGTTACGCTGAATGGTCCCCCTTGTCAGCACACAAAGGTCCGTGAGATGCCTGCCGAAGCCGCCGAGTCTGTGAAGTCCGTGTTTCCGCAGCTCGAAGCTCTGCTCCCGCATGTGCAGAAGCCGATCCAGTACGTCGGCGGAGAGCTCAACTCCACGGTCAAGCCGTGGGAGAGCTGCGACGTCCGCTGGGCGCTCATGTACCCCGACGCCTACGAGGTCGGACTGCCCAACCAGGGCGTCATGATCCTCTACGAGGTCCTCAACGAACAGGACGGCGTCCTCGCCGAGCGCACCTACAGCGTCTGGCCGGACCTGGAGGCGCTGATGCGGGAGCACGGCGTCCCGCAGTTCACCGTCGACGGACACCGCCCGGTGAAAGCCTTCGACGTGTTCGGCCTGAGCTTCTCCACCGAGCTCGGCTACACCAACATGCTCACCGCCCTCGACCTGGCCGGCATCCCCTGGAGGCGAAGGACCGCGGCCTCGACGACCCGATCGTCATGGCCGGCGGCCACGCCGCCTTCAACCCCGAGCCGATCGCCGACTTCATCGACTGCGCGGTCATCGGCGACGGCGAGCAGGCCGTCCTCGAGGTCACCCGCATCGTCCGCGCCTGGAAGGAGGAGGGCCGCCCCGGCGGCCGCGAGGAACTCCTCTTCCGCCTGGCGAAGACCGGCGGGGTGTACGTCCCCGGCTTCTACGACGTCGAGTACCTCCCCGACGGCCGTATCGCCCGTGTCGTACCGAACAGGTCGGGCGTCCCGTGGCGCGTCTCCAAGCACACGGTGATGGACCTCGACGAGTGGCCCTACCCCAAGCAGCCCCTCGTCCCGCTCGCCGAGACGGTGCACGAGCGGATGTCCGTGGAGATCTTCCGCGGCTGCACCCGCGGCTGCCGCTTCTGCCAGGCCGGCATGATCACCCGCCCGGTCCGCGAGCGCTCCATCACCGGCATCGGCGAGATGGTCGACAAGGGCCTGGCCGCCACGGGCTTTGAGGAGGTCGGCCTGCTGTCCCTCTCCTCCGCCGACCACTCGGAGATCGGCGACATCGCCAAGGGCCTCGCCGACCGCTACGAGGAGGACAAGGTCGGCCTCTCCTCCCCTCCACCCGCGTCGACGCCTTCAACATCGACCTGGCGAACGAGCTGACCCGCAACGGCCGCCGTTCCGGTCTCACCTTCGCCCCCGAGGGCGGCTCGGAGCGCATCCGCAAGGTCATCAACAAGATGGTCTCCGAGGACGACCTCATCCGGACCGTCTCCACGGCCTACGGCAACGGCTGGCGCCAGGTGAAGCTGTACTTCATGTGCGGCCTGCCCACCGAGACCGACGACGACGTCCTCCAGATCGCCGACATGGCCACCCGCGTGATCGCCAAGGGCCGCGAGGTCTCCGGCTCCCACGACATCCGCTGCACGGTCTCCATCGGCGGCTTCGTCCCCAAGCCGCACACCCCTTCCAGTGGGCCCCGCAGCTCTCCGCCGAGCAGACCGACGAGCGCCTCACCAAGCTCCGCGACAAGATCCGCGGCGACAAGAAGTACGGCCGCTCCATCGGCTTCCGCTACCACGACGGCAAGCCCGGCATCGTCGAGGGCCTGCTCTCCCGCGGCGACCGCCGCATCGGCGCGGTCATCCGCGCGGTCTACGACGACGGCGGCCGCTTCGACGGCTGGCGCGAGCACTTCTCGTACGACCGCTGGATGACCTGCGCGGACAAGACCCTGCCCTCCTTCGGCGTGGACGTCGACTGGTACACCACCCGCGAGCGCTCCTACGAGGAGGTCCTCCCTGGGACCACCTCGACTCGGGCCTGGACAAGGACTGGCTCTGGGAGGACTGGCAGGACGCCCTCGACGAAACAGAGGTCGAGGACTGCCGCTGGACCCCGTGCTTCGACTGTGGGGTGTGTCCTCAGTTCGACACATGGCCACAACTGAGCGAGAGCGGCAAGAAGCTGCTGCCGCTGACGGTCAAGAAGTCGGCTCCGACCAGCTGAAACGGGTGCTGACGTGAGCGACGATCCGCTGCGGCGTCTTGCCGACGCTGTGGCGGAAGTTACAGACGAAGAGGCGACGGTGTTGTTGAGCACGCTCGGCGTGCAGCGGGGGCGCCAGCGGCCGGCGCAGGCGCCCCCTAGAACGCCGTTGCCGGGCCCTAGTGGCTCCTCCGCCATTCGCTCCGAGGTGGAGTGGGTGTGAGAGGCGCAGAGGGCTGCTCAGGCGTTTCCGTGTGTGCGTCCTCGCCTGCCTGGGGCACTGCGGGCTAGGTGCAACGTGCCAAGGTCAGTGACCCGTTCGAGACGAGCTGAAGGCTTCCTGCCTTATGGGTGTAGCGCCCGAGGAGTCAGAGCAGACGGGGCGCCCCCCTTGTCAGCCCGTTCCATTGGTACCGCTAGCTCTAGGAAGTGCCGTGGTTACCGTCTCGGTGCTTCCGTCGTAATGGAGTAAGCATGGGTATGTTACCTTGCGTCACACTTTAGGGGGGAAGGTAGTGAGTAAACGAGTACGGCGACAGCACACCGTGTCAAAGTTTTACTTGAAGGGGTTCGCGAATGACTCCGGCTACATTCGTCGAGTTTCCCTACCTGGGCGGCCTGTAATTCCGCTTTCGATTGGTGACGCGAGCGTAATCAAGGACTTTTATACAGTTGCGCTCCCTGACGGTACACAGTCGGACTTTTTCGAGAAGGAATTTAGTAAAATCGAATCACTGGCCGCAGAGGCCTTAGCAAACATTCTTGCGGGTGCCTGGCCGATCGTTGGAAAACATAGAGCGGCTCTGGCTACGTGGGTAGCGCTTCAGCACCTCCGGTCGGAAGACGTGCGCGCGAACCAGGGGAGCTTCAGTGCTGAGATGATTCGCCTAATAGTTGGTGTCTCTGGGAAAGAAGCTTTGCGCTCCCTGATCCAGAAATCAGAAGCGCGGGTAATTTCTGATGAGGAACTCGACTGGGAATGGCGGGACATCACTAAACCCGGTGGGCCCGACCTGGTCCCGACGGCAGATCGGCATGTGCGCCTTCTAATGAACCTGCTTCCGGGCACGTCCGCCTATCTGCACGACTGTCACTGGACACTTTTCCGTTTCGCTCGACGGTCCATAGCCACCTCGGACCATCCGGTCTCACTAGTTGTGGCACCGGACCATCCAGATTGGCAGGGCGTAGGAATTGCCACGGCAGAACTCTTCCTCGTACCGCTCAGCCGCAGAACTGCACTAACGATACAACCGAGACGAAGATTTTCTTCACCCTCGATCGATGCATCATCGGTTCCCGACTTCGTCAAAGAAGGAACTACCAGTATCGCGCGATCCATTAATCAGGAAACCGCAGCAAGAGCTAGAAAGTACATCTATCACCATCCGGAAGAGGCTCCCCCTCGACGGGCTGTATATGCCTTCCCCGGAAACGCGTACTAAATTTGCGGCCTCTAATGCATCTGAACTCATCCGCGAGGAGGGTTTGTTTCATGGGCTGACAGAAAAGCAGCTACGAGGGTTGGAGGCAGCAACCCCTCCAGGGGAAAGCAGCAGGGGGATGACCATAGATGACTTGCCTTGGCCACTGCCTGGTCGTCGCTTCAAAGCTCGCGAATGAGAAGAATGCAGAACACGCCGGCCGCTGATTGTGCGCTCGTTCGGTCTCTACATCCCGGGTTTCCCGTAGAAAAGGGATGGCTGGCCCGGGTGCGCCACTTGAGCTTTGATTTGAAGTGAGTCTGAGGATTGGGAACCCTGAAACTCGCTCTGGCCTCAAAGCAGATCATTTTGCGGTAAATTCAAACGCTTCAGCTCCTCTTCCACCTTGGCGCTTTGTTCGAAGATCCAGTTAGTGAGGCTCAGGACATTGATGGGGCGATGATTATCGAGGTGCTTTGCGAGCCAGTTATTCAGAATGATGGACACGAAGCCGGACAGCTGAGTGAGGAATCCGAGCGGGTGGCCCCCTTCGGCACCCTTAGGGATGTCCCGTGAAATAGCCCTGATAACCCTTGTCGCGCAGTCGTACCGCGTAAGGAAATCGGGATGAGTTTCGGAGAGATTATCCGAAACAACCCATGTGTCGCTGATATGCGCGAGGGCCGTGAGTCCAATGATGGAACCGGAAAGGGCTCGATAGATCCTAGGTGCACTCACTTCGTCTATCAATACGCCAGCCATTATGAGAAGCGCTAAAGCGTCCGCTTCGATTTCTTGTATCTGCTCGTTGTTCAAATTTCTATCGGGTAGCTCGATCCCATACTTTTGAATCGCCTTTTGGAAATAGGTTTTATTTTGAGTTGCCCGAGGGTAGTGGTCTAGAGTGTGGCCGAGTAGGTGATGCGCCAGCTCGTGAGCTAGGACGAACTCTTCGATTGCCCTAACAGTATTGTGATAGTCGTCTTCCTGTCGTGAGGCCGGGAGCTCTTGCAACAGCTCATGTCCCGCGTAGACGCTGCGATGCTCGTTCCAAGACGATTTCTCGCGGTCGGCTATAAGGATTGGCGTGAAACCGGAATCACCGACCTCTTCCAGGATCATCAGAAGAGTCTCCTCATCATCGTCTGTGAAATCTACCTCACTTCCAAGGGTGCGCACCATCTCATAGTATTTGCAATATAGTACGCTGTAGATCATCGCGGCAGAAGTGATCCCGTAGTTAATCTCGATCACCCCGACTTCGCCGTCTCGCCACGCCTCAGCATTGGCCGTTCCGTCGAAATTTCTCCCGGCGAATATCTTCCTGGCGCGAGCCTGCCACGTTTCCGGGACGCTCTCGATGAGACGGTCCATGAGCATCTGCACATCTGGGCAGTTTGACCTATGCGGCTTCCAGGCAAAGTATGCAGAGAATCTTGGGTCAGTGAGAACATCTCGTCTTCCGAGAGTTTCAAATAGTGTCTTCCAGAAATTTTGTTCAGGTAGCCTTCGAATTTCGTGAAATGTTTTACGCGAGCGTTCGAGATTAATCATTGGGCAGTCCGTTCATGTTTGTTAATGGGGGATCTGTCAGCGTGGGTGCACCGTTGAGGGCTCGCGAAGACGACGATCGAACCGATACCGTCTTGGTTGTGTCCGGCGTGCGTCGGGTTGGTCACCCGTGGGCGCACGCTAGTTGATCGCGCGCGACTAGGGGAGTCGGTACAGGCATGGCGATTGACGCTGCTCGGTCGGAAGAAGGGTTCACGTCGGAGAAGGCCGCGCGGGCGATGAGTGCCGCGTGCCGGGCGGCTGGGCTCGATGACGGGGGCGCTGAGCTGATTCGGTTCGGGGAGAACGCTCTGTTCCGTCTGGAGTCGGTGCCCGTGGTCGTGCGGGTGGCGCGGGGTGAGGAGTGGCTGCCCAAGGCGCGTACTGAGGTGGCTGTGTCGCGGTGGTTGGCGGGTGAGGGCTTCCCCGGGGCGCGCATCCTCGATGATGTCGAACAGCCGCTCTTGCTCGATGGACATCCGGTGACCTTCTGGCATCTCATCCGTGAGGGTGACCGTAAGGCGACGTACGGGGAGTTGGGCGGCATCCTTCGGGATCTCCACTCGATGACGTTGCCGGCTGGGATGGATTTTCCCTCGTTTGATCCCTTTGGAAAGCAAGAGCTGCGGATCGGGCGGGCTCCGATTCCGGAGGATGATCGGGTCTTCCTGCGGAAGCGTTGGCGTGAGCTGCGTGATCAGTTCGAAGAGCTGAGCTTCGAGACTCCAAAGGGGCCCGTTCACGGTGACGCTCACGTACAGAACCTCATGGTGGACGATCAAGGGCAGGTGATCCTGATCGACTTTGAGGCGTTCTGCTTCGATCACCCCGAGTGGGACCTGATGGTCACGGCCACGGAGCATCACAGCCTTGGATGGCAGACCGACGAGCAGTACGCCGACTTCGTGCGGGTCTACGGACGGGACCTGTATGACTGGCCTGGCTATGACACGCTCCGCCGGCTCCAAGAGTTCGGTATGACGACGTGGCTCATGCAGAACGTACGCGAGAACGAGAGGACGGCTGTCGAGTACCGCCGGCGTATCTCGGCCCTGCGGAACGATGACGCGCCTCGGGACTGGCGGCCGTGGTAGCCGTTACTCATCGTCGTCCAGACGGGCCAGTGCCTCGCTCACCTTCTCATTGAACGCGACTACGGCGGGGTGGGCCGCGTGCGTGCTCACCTCGGCCTGGAAGTCGGTCACGTAGCGCTGGAAGCGGGAGGACTGGAGGGAGTCTCCGCCGTCGACTGCGAGACTCGCGGTGGTGACTGAGGCTTCCAAGTCACCGTTTATGAGCTGGCTCTGGGCGAGCACCATGCGGCAGAACCCCAAGGTGCGGGCGTATGCCGGGTCGGTGCTGTCGACGGCGCGCTGTGCCTGCTCGACGGCTTTCCGGCGCATCCGCAGATCACGGAAGCAGTGGCAGAACTCACCCGTGAGCTCCGCTTCGTCGAAGTAGCTCAGCCATGTCGGGTCGTCGGCGCTGTCGGCCTGTTCGAAGTGGCGTTCCGCTTCGTTCATCGCGCGGGCCGCGCCGGCCTTCTCGCCTGCGTTGGAGAGGGCGCGGGCCTCCATGGCCCAATAGTTGGACATGGCGCGTGGGGTGGCTCGGCCCTTGGCTCCCTCGACGGCGGCGCGGGCGAGCTGGATGGCCTGGGCGTGGTTGCCGAGGTAGTTCGCCTGGTGGCTGAGGTTGCCGAGGATGCGGGCGCCGAACATACGGTCGTCGATGACCTGCGTCAGACGGAGCGTGGACGACAGGTAGCGGTGGGCGAGCCGGTGGTTCCCGGTGTCGTACGCGGTCCACGCGAGGAGCTGGGAGACCTCGGCGGCGGCGCCGAATAAGGCGGTGCCCACCTTCTCGCTGTAACTGACGTCCAGCAGCGGCAGCACTTCGTGGCGGAAGTAATGACGCAGTGCTTTGTGGCCGTGACCTCCGCCGTACTTGAAGTCGAGTTGCATGAACATGCCTGCGGCGTCCCTGATCGCGCGTACGTCGCGCATACCGACACGTTGACGTCCGGGACGGTCGGCCTGGACGCCGTCGGGGCGCGCGATCATCCATGACAGAACGGCTGAACTGAGGTCGCCGTCGGTAACAATCAGCTGGTCATCGGGGGAGTCCCGACGGTCTCGTCTGCAAGGCTGCCCAGTGTGGCGAGTACTTCAGGAACGGTGTTCGGGTAGCCGACCGGCTGAGGGACGGCGGGCTGCGCGTGGTCGAAGAAACCGAGATCGCGGGGCCTGATGCGGCGACCGAGTTTGGTGCTCAGTACGTCCGCCATGATCGCTGCTGTCTGGGGTTGGATGCCCGCGCCGTCTCGCCACCGTTGCACGGAGACGTGCGTTGTTCCAAGGTTGATGCCGCGTGCGGCGGCAGTGTCCTTCATGCGCTTCGCAAGGCCCTTGTTCGAGACCCTGGCCTGTTCCATGACGGCGATCAACTGCGCGTTCGGCTCTCGGCTCATGCTCCCCTGCCAACCCGAGAATGACGGCGAGTGTTCATCGTGTCACAGCAGTATCAGCCTTGGGGGTTCATTGATGAACCCCCTTCGCCTTTGCCGGTGTTCACGTGAACCCCCTGGTGAACGCTCCCGGTCACGCCTGCTTCGCCGTGTACTGGCGTGCGTGAAGCAAGCGGTGCCATGAGGGCCGCGGAGCCTCGGAAGGGGAAGTCATGGATGCGGGGAAGACCGAACGGTTGGCGGGTGAGCTGGATGCGTACGCGCACTGGTTCGCGATGCCGGAGCCGTACTCGGACGGGCACTTCCTGACGTTGACGCTGTTCGCCGAGTTCAGTGACACGGCGCGCGTCGCGCGCTACATGACGGCCGTGTTCCTCCGGGGTGCGGGCGCCTGTGCGGTTGTGGACGATGCTCGGCTGGTCGTCTCGGAGCTGGTCGGCAACGTGGTGAACCACGCCGTACCGGACCGGCATCTGTCCACCCCCGGTGGCTGCCGGCGCATTGACCTGATCTTCAAGCTGTGGCCGAAGTGGCTGTTCATCGGTGTCGCCGACGAGGACTCGACTCCTCCGCTGCTTCCGGTGGGAGAGGCGTTCTCCTCGGGACTGCTCGGAGAACTGCCTGAAGCGGTGCTGCCCGACAGCGGTCGGGGGCTGCTCATCGCTCAGCGATTGGCGGCGGCGGTCTGGTGGACGCCGGAGGAACGCGGCGGGAAGACGGTCTGGGCCCGCTTCGACCTGAACGGTGAAGGAGAGTGCGGGCCGCACTGATGATCTCCGGGCCGCTGCCCTTGTTCTGCTCCTTCGCGATCGGGAGCGGGGGCGGCCCGGTAACCGGCCGGAGCTTGACCCCTCCGGCCAGGGCGCGGCTCCTCCGGGACCTCCGGAAGCTCCCCTCCCGGCCGGAGGGCCGCGCCTGACAACCACAAACCGAGACCGGGCCACCCCATCAGCCCTGGAAAGCGAAGGGTGGCCCGGTTGGGAACGCGGCGGTTCCCGGTGCCTGATGGTACCGGGGCCGTCGTGCTGCGTGTTTGCCCTGGTCCAAAGAGATTTGACGATGCGTTACCTGGATCGGGACAGAGGTGGGCAAGGTGACTGGCTCGGGTGAGGGCTGGCTGAGCGATGAGCTCGATGATGTCGCAGGGGACGACTGCGGCCTGTGGATGCCGGGAGTCGACTACGTTTCGGGCTGGCGCACGGCGCGTGAGGCAGCCGACCGGTTGAACCGCGCGCTCCTCGGAGTGGGCTTCGAGCTGTCCGCCGTGCGGGTGGTCGCCTCGACGGACGGGGACGGGCGCGGGATCGTGCGGTTGGCGGGTCGGCCGGAAGCGGCTGAGTTGCTCGCCGGGCTCCTGGAGCAGTTCGTCGACGGTAGCGGCGGTGCGGTATGAGGGGCCTTCTCGCCGGCGAGTGGCGCGCGGGGGCACGTCGCCTGCCGGAGAGACTTTGGGCGGTAGCTGCCATGGGGCGAGTGAACAGGGGGCCCTACGCTGGCCCGGCGAATCGGGCAGGCACTGGTCCTGCCCGCGTATGTGCCCGATGGGCCCCCTGTTCTTCGAGGCTCGCCCCATGGGAGCTGCCTAAAGTCTCGGAGGCCGGCGACCCCCGGCCGACCACGCCCCGGCCCACGACTGCTCGTCGACGCCTCGACTTCATGGGCGGGCTGCGGTGCGGGGCGCCCGGCGACCGGACGGGACCGGCGGCCACGCCGCACGCCCGGCCGAGGCGGCCGGGCGCCCCGGCGCGCCGCAGGCGCGCCCTTGAGGAAGTGAAGGCGGTTTCGACCGATGCCTTTCGTCCCTCATGCCTGGCGGCGTCGGGTGGGCTGTTTGTCGGCCGTGATCCGATAGGCGATCTCGGCACGGTCCGCACCGACGCGCAGTTCTTCGAGGACCAGCGGGCGGTCGTCGGTGCCGTGCGCGACACGGGCCAGGTGCAGGAGCGGGGTCGCGTCCGGGAGTTGGAGCGTGGCGCGCTCGTCGGGCAGCGGCATACGGGCGCGGACCGTCTCCGACCACCACAGGGCGTGTCCGTCCTGGGCAAGCAGTCGGTAGATCGCTGTCGGGCGTTTGCGCGGCTCCTTACCCAGCAGTGGGATGGCTTCGGCCACCTCGAAGGGGATCAGGGTGCGGTGCATGGCGCGGGTGCCGGTGCCGGGATCGATCAGCAGTCGGTCGCAGCCGAAGAGCGCTTCTTCCTCGGCGAGTTGGAGCAAGCGGCCCGTGGCCTTGGTGGTGCGGGCGCGGTATGTGGTCGGCTCCTCGACCTCTTCCCACTCGTCACCGTTAGGCATGGTGAACCGGTCGTCGCTGGTGCGGCCGATGCGGCGCTCGATGGTGAGCGCGGGCTGGCCGGCAGAGCGTACGAAGCTGCCCTTGCCGTGCCGCACATCGATCAGACCTTCTGCGCGCAGTGCGGCGATCGCGTTGCGCACGGTAGGGCGGGAGACCCCGTAGCGAGTGATCAGTTGGGATTCCGACGGCAACGGGGAGTCGGGTGCGAACTCGCCGGACAGGATCGCTTCGCGGATGGCGGCGGCCACCTGCTGGTAGAGAGCGCCGGGGCGCTGGATCTCCGTCATCTCGGCTTCTCCGGTTCGGTGTCGTAGGCACGTCGCACGCGCGTCATCACTCGTCAGCATAAGTAGTTGCACCCTCGCCGTACACCACTCCATAGTCATAACTCGTAAGGACAAGTGACGTCCTAATGTGATGGGCGTCCTGACTGGCCAGGGAGGCCGAAGAAACATGCAGTCCATTCCCGTGGACACGGCGCGGCTCGGCGTACTGCGGTGCGCCATCGCGCCGGAAGCGAAGATCAGCAACCCCGAGACACAGGAGGTGAAGAAGGACCGGGAGGGTAACCCGGTGTTCACCGTGGCGGTCACCGTGCGGCAGGACCGGCGGCGGATCTCCGTCATCGAGATCGCGGTGACCGGTGAGCCCAAGGGCATCGAGGAAGGGCAAATCGTCAAGGTCACCGGCCTGACGGCGTTCATGTGGGCCATGGGTGACCGGCACGGTGTCAGCTTCCGAGCTGATGCGATCACCCCCGTGCACGGCGGCGCTGCCGCGCACAGCAAGGGCGGTGGTGCCTGATGGGGCCGGTTCTGCTCGCCTTCGCGCTCGCGGTGCTGGCCTGGGCGCTCGTCGTCGGTGACCTGGTGCGCCGGCACCGTCCGACCTGGCACTGGTACCTGATCGGTTACCCCGTCACCGCGTGCCGGGTGGCCCTCACCTGGCGCAAGGTCGCCATGCTCAACGACCTCGCCGTCTCCCGTCGTCCGCCCCGCGGTCTGCTCGGGGACCTGGTGGTCAAGGGCGATCCGGTCCGGCCGATCGCTCCGAGGACATCGTTCCCGCGCGCCACCCGGCTGGGGCTGACGGTGTCCGTGCGGCTGCACGCGGGCCAGACCCCGGCGACGTACATGAAGGCGTCCGATGCCCTGGTGCACGCATGGCGGGTCCACGCGGTGCGGGTCACCTCACCGGAACGCGGTCTGGTCCTGCTGTCCGCGATGGCCACGGACCCGCTCCAGCGGCCCGGCTTAGCCACCGCTCCCGCCGAACTCCTCTCCGCACTCATCGGCGCACTGGAGAGCGGCGGCGCCTGGGTGATGAACCTGAGGCTTGTCCCGCACTGGCTCATCGCCGGGGCCACCCGCTCCGGCAAGTCCACCCTGCTGGCCCGGCTGATCACCCAGCTTGCTCCGCAACGCGTCGCCCTGGTCGGCATCGACTGCAAGGGCGGCATGGAACTCGGCCTGTTCGCCGGACGGCTGAGCGCCCTCGCTACCTGCCGGCGCGAAGCGGTCGCCGTGCTCTCCGCACTCGTCGTCGACATGCAGGAACGGATGAACGCCTGCCGTACGGCCGGAGTGCGCTCGATCTGGGAACTGCCCGACAAGCTGCGGCCCGTGCCGGTCGTCGTCCTGGTCGACGAGATCGCGGAACTGTACCTGTCCGACGGCACCCGTGAGAGCAAGGCGGAAGCCGAACAGTGCTCCACGCTCCTGCTCCGCATTGCCCAGCTCGGAGCCGCACTCGGCCTGCACCTGGTCGTCGCCGGGCAACGCGTCGGCTCCGACCTCGGTTCTGGCGTCACCGCGCTGCGGGCCCAGCTCGGTGGCCGTATCTGCCACCGGGTCAACGACCCCGGCACGGCAGAGATGACCTTGGGTGATCTCAACAAGGACGCCGTGGCCGTCGCGCAGGCGATCACACCCGAGGAACGGGGGGTCGCCGTGTGCACCGGGCCGGACGGCGGTTGGAGCCGTGCCCGCTCACACCTGACCCCCACTGATGAGGCCGTTGCCACGGCCCGGAAGTACTCCGCCATGACCCCGGAACTGCTCACCATCGTCCGCGCCCTGGCGGCACTGGAAGGAGAGAGCAAGTGATCAGCGAAGGTACGGCGTTCACGTTCGCGGTGATCTTCGGGATCATCACCGTCCTCCTCGTCCGCTCCCGCGACGTCCGCGCCTGGGAAGCGGTCTGCGTCGGCCTCTTCGGCCTGTACCTCGGCCAGACCCCCGTGCTGTTCACCATCCACGGTCTCGTGACCTGGGTGATCAGCGGCTTCTCCCACACCTGAGCAGAAAGGACGCACCACCATGCCCATGCCTCGCGTGAGGTGCCCGCACTGCAAGGGCGACGGGGCCCGGAAGACCTGGACCGGACGGCTACGCCGCTGCCGCGTCTGCCGGGGCACCGGAAACATCCGCTGACCCCACTCGCCCACCGGCCTAGCAAGAGAGGTGATCTCCATGACCGACCACGCGCCACCCACCATCACCCGTGCCGCTGCGGCGGCCCACCCCGGAAGGTCACCACCATCACCCCGGACTTCACCCCCGCTGACAGGCGCGCCGTCCTCGACCGCGCGGCGCGCCTGCGCCAACTCCCCGAAACAGACCGTGACGCCATCCGCATCGCTCAAGATCCGCACTTCTCACGCTGGCTGGAACAGGTCACCGCCACCGGCGGCTGCGCCCACCCCGTCCACCTCTCGGGGGCCACCACCACCGTGGATGGGACAACCGGCGAGATCATCCGCCAGTACGACACCCGCGACGAACCCGGCGAACGCCTCCTCGTCCGCTGCCGCAACCGCCGGGCAACCGTCTGCGCGCCCTGCTCCCGGCTCCACGCGGGCGACACCTTCCACCTCGTCCGCGCGGGCCTGATCGGCGGCAAGAACGTCCCCACCACAGTCCGCAACCGTCCCCGGCTCTTCGTCACCCTGACCGCACCGTCCTTCGGGCCCGTGCACCGGATAGGGGAACGCTGTCGCCCTCGCCGTAGCGGCGGCACGTGCGAGCACGGTCGTTCTCTGGGCTGCGGCACTGGGCACACTGCGAACGATCCCCTCGTCGGCCAACCTCTGTGCCCCGACTGCTACGACTACACCGGCCATGTGCTGTGGCACGCGCACGCCTCCAAGCTGTGGGACCGCTTCGTCATCGACGTCCGGCGGCGCCTCGCCTCCTCCGCCGGCCTCGTACAGTCCCGCTTCGCCCACCACGCCCGACTGTCCTTCGCCCGCGTCGCCGAGTACCAGAAACGGGCAGCTGTCCACGTGCACGCCGTCGTCCGCCTCGACGGCCCCGACGGACCGACAGACGAACCCCCACCCTGGGGCACGGCCGACCGACTCACCGCCGCCGTGCACGCCTCCGCCGGGCGGGTCCTGGTCCGCACCCCGTATAGCCGGGCCGTGGGCGAACTGCACCTTCGCTGGGGTGCCCAACTCGACGTCCGCCCGCTGTACGCCGACGGTGACGGGCCCAGTGATGACGCGGTGGCCGCGTACGTCGCGAAGTACGTCACCAAGGGAGCGAGCGAGACAGGCGCCGGCGCTGACCACAAGGTCACCACCTGGAACGACATCAATGCGGTACCCGTGAGCGGGCACGTCCGCACCCTGATGCGCACATGTTGGCGCCTCGGCGGCCTTCCCGAGTACGCACCTCTACACCTACGCACCTGGACTCACACCCTTGGCTACCGCGGCCACATCCTCACCAAATCACGTGCCTACTCCACCACCTACGCGGCACTACGCGCCGAACGCGCCCACCACGTCGGCCATACCGACACCCCGGAAGCGATCACGGATGCGCACTGGCGCTATGTCGGCTCCGGCCACACCCTCGGCGCGGCGCTCATCGCGGCTGGAATCGCCGAAGACCTCGCGGAGTGCAGGCGACTCAGTGCCGATGCCAGGCAACGGGGAGGCGGGCCCCGTTGACTCCGCTACCCGCACCCGAACCCTCGAATGACAGAGCTGCGAGCCTGATCGAGAGCGAGATTGTGATCGTGGATGAGGACGGCACAGAGGAACCGTTCGACGCTGCTGCATGGTTCGAGTGAGGCGTGAAGCCGCCCTCCCTGCGTCACGGGAAGGCGGCTTCGCTCTGTGCGGTGTGGAATTAGAAGGCTTGCGCGAAGTCGTCTTCGCGGATCACGAGCCGTTCGCGTACGTCCTTCGGGATCAGCAAGCGAAGGTGCACCTTCGGGGCCCGGACCCCCGGCACCTTCGTGCGGGTGACCTCGCAGCGAATCCCGACGCGGTACAGGTCTGCGGACATGGCCTCCATGCCGCCTTCCTGCCAGTGCTCACGGAACGTCTTGCCGCCGTGGACGTTGACCCATCGGTCCTTCGCCGTCTCGGGATCGATCGCTTCGAGTTCCCCGATGAGCTTGTCGAGTGTCGTCTCTGCCTGCTCCTTGGTGAACCGCGTCTTCGTGTACCGGCCTCCGGGTTCGAGTTCCTTCATGTACAGCGCGATGGACTCCTGAAGGCGCTTGATCTCCCGCCGCACCTCGGCGCCCTCCGCGTACTGACGAACCTGTACGGGGAAGTCTCCGAGGACCTTCAGCACGTCCTCTACCAGGCGCTCGTAGACCCGCTCGGGGTTGGGCGCCCCGTGCCCGCCACTCTTGCAGTTGCGGCATCGCAGGTATGGGTAGGTCCCGAAACCGTTCCTCGTGACCTGCACGGTCATGTTCGTCTTGCACTCGGCACACAGGAGCACGCCGAGGAACTGTGTTGCTCCGCCGGGACGGCGTGGCGGCTGCTTCTTCATCCGCTTGTCCAGAGCTGCGCCGAGAGTCTCGAACTCCTCCTCGGTGAAGATGGGGGGGAGCGACCCTGATCGGCTTGCCGTCCTTGCCGAGGATCAGCTTCGAACGTCGCTGTCCGCCGTTCTTGTCCTCCTCCACCCGGTAGCCGAGGAGTGCCGGGTTACGGAGACGGCGAAGGAGCGTCACCACGGTGAGTCCTTGGCTCATGAGACCGGCCCGCTTCAGGCAGCGCACCATGAAACGGGCGGAGCGTCCGCGAAGCGCCATGCGGCGGGCCCAGTCCAGTGCCTTGTGTGCCTCGGGGTCGATGACGAGAACGACCTTCCCCGTGTCGTCCTCGTCCGTGACGTAGCCGTACGCAGGCTTCCCGATGAGCCAGTCTTCCTGGGACTTCGCGTAGTCCCACAGGCTCGTGACACGGGTGGAGGTGTTGGCCGCCTCGATCTCGGCGATACCACCGATGATCGTGACCATGATCTTTCCGGCGGTCGTGGTGAGATCAAGGCTGTCGTTCTTCGAGACCAGGTTCTTCCCGCGCTTCAGGCTCCACTCGATCATCGTCGAGAGGTCGGAGAGACGACGTACGAAGCGATCGAGCTTCCAGAACAGGATCTCGTCGAACTCGGGGGAGCGGTTGTTCAACCAGTCCCCGAGTTCCTTCCGCTTCCACGGCGGAACCTTCGTCGCCGACACGTTCAGGTCCGAAGCGACGCCGATGACTCGGCAACCTCGTTCCCTGGCCAGGATGCGGAGATCGAGCTCCTGGCGTACCGGCGAGGTCGTGTCGTCTGTCAGGACTGATAAGCGGATCGACAGGAGTGCCCGGGGTGCGTCTTCGCGGAGCAGCGCCTCAGCCTGCTTCAGCTCCTCCAGGAGCGCGAGATCGGCTTTGGTCCACTCGGCTTCCACGTTGTAGGCCGCTCGGTCTGCCGCGAGCCGCCGTTGTCCTCGTTTCCTCATGGTGACCAGCGTAGGCCTGGTTTTGGGTGTTTTTCCATATGCCCTCAGTTGGACACCAGTATTCAAATCGGACCAACTGGTAAGAAGCTTTTGCCGCTCACGGTGAAGAACAGCGCTCCGGCCGGCTGAAAGGAGGGCTGCCCGGAGGTCTCGGCCGGCCGTTGGCGCTGACGCGAGCATTCAGTGCGAGGCGGACCGGGTCCAGCCGTGGGCGTGGCCACCCCGTCCGAGGTGACCGTGCACCCGGACGGGGAGCAGAGCCCGCTTCAGTCGTCGGTGCCCCTGCTGGTGATGACGAAGCAGCTGACGGCACCTCCGCTCTCGTCCCATTCGTCTTGTGACGACCACATGAACCAGTGGTCTCCGGGCCGGTCAGCCTCGGAGGTCCAGGACCCCGGGGCGGTGTCATAAGCCGCGCTGCACGCTGCGGCGGCCTTCTCGCGGGCGGCCTCTTTGCCCGGGTAGGGGCTCGTGCCGAGCGTTCTCTGGGCGAAGAGTCTGGCGTCGTGAGCGTCCGAGCACGGCACGCCCACGACGGTGTCCAGCAGTCGCTGGCCCGTGTCGAAGTCGAAGCAGCCACCTGGCTTCACCGAGCCGACGGAACGGACCGCCTCGGCGGCCGGCCGGACGGTTCCGTCGGGCTTCGCGGTGGGCTTCGACGTGTCGTGTCCGGAGAGCCGGAGGTCGATGGTCAGGGAGGTCATGTCCTCGAACGCGGTGCCCTTGCTCCCCAGGATCGTCGACAGGTCCGCCCGCACATGCGTGACGCGTCCCCGGCCGTCCACGGACACGGTCGTCGGCAGCGGGGTGTTCTCGGCGGACGAGCCGGCGGGTGAGAAGGCGGGCAGCTTGCGCCCGAGATCATTGGGGAAGAGCTGCGCGGCGGCGCTCCTGGGCATGTCCGCCGCGTAGACGCGCTGGGAGCCGTCGGTCCGCCGGGACGTCGCCTTCGTGGCACCGAGGCTTTCGAGGAGGGTGCCGCCCACCGGTCCCTCGGATCCCCGCAGGTGGTCGACGGCGTTGACGCGGAAGTTCGGGCCGGTGTCGCCCATCGTGTACCGGAGCCAGTACGCCGCCGATCCGGCGCGGTAGTGGACGTGCTGTGAGTCGACGAGGACGCGTGCCGCGTGGCCGGGGTTGCCCTTGCCGGGCGTGGCGCCCAGGAGCGTGTCCTTCGTTTCCTGGGGAGGTTTTTCGACAGTTGCCACTTCGTGGTCGCCTCGCCCGTCTTCTTCGCGAAGTCCATCCGCCCGCCGAGCGTCTGTACTGCTCGGCCCTTCTTCGATTCGAAGGTCATGGTCTGGACGAAGTCGGCACCGCCCGCCTTCTGTGTCTGGCGCAGGGCGAGGTAGACCTGGAGGCCGAGTTGCCGGTCGAACACGGGGTGCTCGGCGGGGTGCTCGGCGGGGGTGTCCCGCTCGCCGGAGCAGGCGGTCAGGAGCAAGGACGCCATGGTGAGCGCCGCACCTGTGCGGGCAAGCTGTCTGATCATGCCCGTAAGACCTGGCCGGGGCATGGAGGGTTGCCCCCGCGCGGCGTCCGGCACGGCGCGGCCCCCGCCGTTGGCGGAGGCCGCTGGGGCGGGGAGGGTTACGAGGTGTGGTGGTCCGGGTGGGCCATGGGGGGCCGCCCGCGGTGGCGGGGGCGGCGCGGCGGGGTGGGCGGGTGAGGGTGATCTGGCGGACCAGTTGCTGGAAGCAGGCCAGGGCGGCCGCGCCCGGGAGGGCCGCCGCGGCCGTGTCGGTGAGGGTGCGGGGGCCTGGGCGACGCAGAGCACCACCGCGACGGTCGAGAAGAGCAGGACGACGAACCACGAGTGCAGCGCGCGCCGCTGGTGCAGTGCCGCGCGCAGGATGGACAGCGTGCCCGCCAGCCAGGGGCCGTAGACCAGTACGGGCCACCAGGCCGAGGAGTCGCCGCTGCTGTGGGCCGTGGTGACGAGGAGCAGCGGCTCGTAGGTGACGACGCCGCTGAAGACGCTCACCATCGCCACGGTGACCGCGGCCAGGGAGGCGGTGACGTAGCTGGCGAGGCGGAGTACGTCGGGGCGTTTGCGGGGCGGTTTGCGGTGGCCGCGCGGGGCCGCGCGCAGGGGTGGGAGTTCCGCCGTGAGGTCGTGCGGGCTGCCCAGGGGGCCGGCGGCCGGCGGATCGGGGAACGGGGTCTCCTCGCGGGGCCCCGGCATGGTGACCCGGGAGTACTCCTCGCTGCGGGCTTCCTGGAGCAGATAGGCGAGTTCCTCGGCGGGGTCCCAGTGCGGTACGGGCGGGTCCATGGATTCCGCGTAGACGAGAGGGTCGTAGCGTTCGTCATTCATGTCAGCCGGCCTCGCCGATCCTGTCGGCGCAGACGTCGGATTGCCATGAATTCCCCCCGTCGGGCCTGATGAGCCCGGACATGCTTGCCTTCGTCATATAGCCACTAACGGCGGCTGTTTCGCTTGGATGCGTGGCGAATGAGTGAACGGCCGGAGGGAAAATTGGTTTATATAGGCCGCGTCACTCCTATGTCATATCGACGTTCAGCATATGAGGTAAACAACCTTATGCGGGTGGCATCCGGGCGGGCCCCGGCTGCGTCCTCACAGGTATGGATCTGGAGAAGCGGCCCGTCCGGCCCGCCGTCGCGCCCGCGGGGGAGGGCTGTCTCGTCGTGGCGATCCGCGTCCCCGTGCGGATCGTGGTGCTCGTGCTGGTCGTGCCGGTGCGGCTGGCGTGGGACGCGCTGGTCGTCGGGGGGCGGTTCCTGAACGGCACGGTGTTCCGGCCGCTCGGGCGGGCGCTGCGGTGGCTGGGGCGGGCGGTGTTCGTATGGCCGTTCGTCGGGCTGTGGCGCCATGTGCTGGTGCCGCTCGGCAAGGCACTGGCCTGGCTGGGGCACGTGCTGCTGGTCGTTCCGGCCATCGCCTTCTACCGCTATGTGCTGACTCCCCTCGGACATGCGGCGGTCTGGCTGTACGCGCGCGTGCTGACGCCGGTCGGCCATGTGCTGGCCGCGATCGGGGCCGGGCTGTGGGCGGGCGTGGTGTGGCTGGGGCGGTATCTCGTCGTCGTGCCGTCGGTGTGGGTGTGGCGCCGGGTCCTCGCGCCGGTGGGGCGGGCGGCCGCCTGGTGTGCGCGGGGTGTGGTGTGGCTGGTGACGGCGGTCGTCGACGGGATCGGCGTCGCGCTGTACTGGATCACCCGGATGCTGCTGGTGCTGCCCACGCTCGCGGTGTGGCGGTGGGTGCTGGTGCCGGCGGGGCGGGTGCTCGCCGTCGTCGCGCGGGAGGCCGGGCACGCCCTCGGGCACGCCTGGCGGGTGGCGGGTTATCTCTCGCTCGCCGTGGGGCGGTTGCTCGGAACCCTCTTCCGGTGGGTGTTCGTGGAGCCGGTGCGCTGGGTGTACCGGAGGGTGCTGACTCCGGTGGGGCACACGGTGCGTGACACCGTGCTGCGGCCGGCCGCCGAGGCGGGCCGACGTGTGGGACGGGGTGTGGGACGTGCCACACGGCAGGCCCTGGCCGCCGCCCGCGCGAGTGTCCGTCAGGTCCGCGCGGATCTCCGGCGGGCGCTTCTCGGTGAGCCCAAGGGGTCGCGTTCCGGGGGAATCGGGAAGAAACGAAGCCGCGCGCGAAGCGAAATGTGAGTGGTCGTCAGGATGTGCTGACGAAGAGGTGAGGTGTGCCGTTGTTCCCGTCTCGTTTGGTTTTGCGTGGCCTTCGCATGTAAATGTCTGATCACGCGAACTGCACAACTGGAGAGGCGCACCGAGCATGCAAGGCACAGTGGACGGGTTCAACTACGGCCTGGTCACACCCGTGGCGGCCTATCTGGTCGCCTGCCTGGGCGGCGCGCTCGGGCTGCGCTGCACCACCAGGTCGCTGCGCTCGGACGGCCGCTCGGGGAAGCCGGGCTGGCTCGCCCTCGGCGCGGCGTCGATCGGCTGCGGCATCTGGACGATGCACTTCATCGCGATGCTGGGCTTCACCGTGGAGGAAACCTCCATCCGGTACGACCTCCCGCTCACGCTGCTCAGCCTCGCCGTCGCCGTCGTCGTCGTGGGCATCGGCGTCTTCATCGTCGGCTACCGGGGCGTGGCCACGCCGACGCTGCTCACCGCGGGCACGATCACCGGACTCGGGGTCGCGGGCATGCACTACATCGGTATGGCGAGCATGCGGATGGGCGGCGCGTTCGCGTACGAGCCGGTGCTGGTCGTCCTGTCGGTGGTCATCGCCGTGGTGGCCGCCACCGCGGCGCTGTGGGCGGCCGTGTCGATCCGCGGGTTCCTGCCGAGTGTCGGCGCCAGCCTGGTCATGGGCATCGCCGTCACGGGGATGCACTACACCGGCATGTCGGCCATGAGCGTCCACCTCCACGGGTCCGGCGGCGGCAGCGGCAGCGGCAGCGGTACGCAGATGATGTCGGTGGTGCTGCCGATGCTGCTCGGTCCGCTCGTCTTCCTGCTGATCGCCACGGCGGTCGTCATGTTCGACCCGCTGCTCATCTCGGGCGACGCCGACCGGCCGGCGCGGTCCGCCAACCCGCAGGCGCGACCCGCCGCCCCGTCGGCGAGTCAGGCGGGCCACCGGCCCGGTGCGGCCGGGACCGCCGTCGGCCGGGAGCCCATGCCGAACCATCCGGCGCTGTCCGCGTACACCGTGGACTCCCGCCCCTGTCCACGGACCAGTGGGCGCAAGGCGCCGGCGGGTCCACGGACCAGTGGGCCCAGGGTGCCGGCGGGTCCGCGGACCCGTGGGCCCAGGGCACCGGCGGAAACGTTCCGCCGGCCGCACCCGGTGACCCGGGCCGGGGTCAGGACCGCCCTAACTCCTGGTGACCGCGGCCCTCGGCACCGGCGACCGGGCGTTCACCCCGTTCACCGGGAACCGTCGGCCCGGCTCGCGCGTACTCTGAGGGGACGACGACTCCGGCACCGTCCGGTCGTCGTCGTACCGCCGTACGCTAGAAGGAGGCGCGCCCCGCGCCCTTGCAACAAGGAGAAGATCCACTGGGCAAGCGACAGCCCGAAGGCCCGCCGCCCGCACCCGCGGTGCAGCGCATCCGACTGCGCTACACCAAGCGCGGTCGCCTCCGGTTCACCAGCCACCGTGACTTCCAGCGCGCCTTCGAGCGTGCGCTGCGCCGTGCCGAGGTGCCGATGGCGTACTCGGCGGGGTTCACGCCGCATCCGAAGGTGTCGTACGCCAATGCCGCACCCACCGGCACGGGCAGCGAGGCCGAGTATCTGGAGATCGCGCTCACCGTGCCGCGTGACCCCGAGCGGCTCCGGGTCCTTCTCGACGAGTCGATGCCCGCGGGGCTCGACATCGTCGAGGCGGTCGAGGCCCGCACCCCGGGGCTCGCCGACCGGCTGGCGGCTTCCGTGTGGGAGCTGCGGCTGGACGGCGTCGGGCCCGAGGACGCCCGCCGTGCGGTGGACGTCTTCAACGCGGCGCAGACCGTCGAGGTCCAGCGCCGGACGAAGAACGGCGTCCGCACCTTCGACGCCCGCTCCGCGGTGGTCGGACTGGAGACCGGGGAAACCGACTTGTCACCAGCTGATAGGCCGAGCGACCACCCCTGTGCGATACTGCGGCTGGTTGTTCGGCACGTGACGCCTGCCGTACGACCCGACGACGTCCTGTCCGGTCTCCGCGCCGTGGCCGACCTGGCGCCGCCGGTCCCCGCAGCGGTGACCAGGCTGGCGCAGGGGCTGCTCGATGAAGAGACCGGCACGGTGACCGACCCGCTCGCGCCCGACCGCGAGGCAGCAGCGACCGAGCCGCGACCGGCCGGCGCCACTGCCGCCGCGACGGCGCCGGCGTAAGGAAGGTCCCGCGAAGGGACGGATGTCGTAAGCGCCGCCGCTCGGGAGCCACCTGGGTCGCGCAGCGCACCGACCACAAGACTTTCGCCAGGCCGTACGCATTCGGCGTACGGAACCGGCGAGACAGGACACAGAGTGCTCCCGTGCGGCGCCCGCGCCCCGGACGGCGGCTGTCGCGCACCGCGCGAGCCGCGGACGTCACCGGCATCGCCGGACCAGGTGCGGCGCCCGGGAGCCTGACGGGAGAAACGCCCGCATGCTCGAACCGATCGAGCCCGTAGAGGGTTCCGAACCGAACACCCCCAGCGACACCCTGCCGCCGAAGCGGCGGCGCCGTGCCGCTTCCCGCCCGGCGGGACCGCCCGCCGGGACGGCCGGGACGACGGCCGAGACCGTCGCGCCGGCCATACCGGCCGCGCAGGCCCCCGAACCCGACGAGTCCGACGAGGCCGTCGAGCTCGATGAGCTCGTGGCGCAGAAGGCCGCCGAGGACGAGAAGGAGAGCGAGGCCGCCGAGGCCACGTCCGCCGCTCCCCGGCGCCGTCGTGTGGTGCGCCGCGCGGCCGCGCCCGCCGGGGCACCGGAGTCGGCCGAGGCCGCCGAGACGGTCGTGGCGGCGACGCCCGCCACGGCTCCCGAGCAGCCCGCCGCGCCGGCCGCCCCGTCCGAGGACGCGGCCCCGCCCCGCGCCCGGCGTCGCGCCACCCGCAGCGTGACCTCTCCGGAGGCCGCCCCGGCCACGGAGACCCCGGCCGAGGAGGCCGCACCCGGCGCCGCCCCGCGCCGCGCCACCCGCGCCGTCACCGCGCCGGAGGCCGCCGCGGAGACCGCGCAGGCCCCGGCCGAGGAGGCCGCCCCCGGCCGTACCCGGCGCCGTGCCACGCGCACCGCGTCCGCGCCGGAGGCTCCCGCCGAGGCCGCTGAGGCCGCCGAGACGGTGGAGACCCCCGCCGACACGGACGAGACCGAGGACACCGGCCCACGCCGTACCCGGCGTCGCGCCACGCGGCGTGCCGACGCGCCCGCCGCCGAGGAGGCCCCGGTGACCGAGACCCCTGAGACTCCCGAGCCCGCGCAGGCCCCCGAGGCCGGCGCCGACGAGACCGGTTCCCGCCGCCGGCGCCGCGTGGTCCGCAAGGCCGCCGCCGGTTTCGCCGAGCCCGCGCGTTCCGCCCGCGGCGCCGGGCCCGCCGCGGACGACGAGGCGGAGACCTCGCCGCGGCGCCCCGCGCGTCCGGCCGTCGCCGTGTTCCAGCCGCCGGTGTTCACCGAGCCCCGCTTCCAGACCCCGGAGCGGGCCGCCGCCGAAGCGGCCGCCGAGGTCGCCGAGCCGGCCGCCGCGCCGGAGCGGACCGAGGAGCTGCCGGAGGAGCAGCCCGCCGCCTCCCGCCGCCGTCGCCGCCGCCGTGGCGCGGGCGACGAGCCCGAGGCCGCGCCCGTGACCCGCGCCGAGGACGAGACCGAGGACGAGGACGCGGACGCCGACGAGCAGTCCGAGGACCACGCCGAGGGCGACGACCACGACGACAGCGAGGCCTCCGGTTCGCGCCGTCGCCGGCGCCGTGGCGGCCGTCGCCGCCGGCGCGGTGACTCCGGCGAGACCGACGCCGAGGGCGGCGACTCGGCGGACGCCTCCGCCGAGCAGGCGGCCCAGGACGCCGAGGACACCGCCGAGCAGGTCGAGGAGGACGCGGAGGACGACTCCGACGACCACGACCACGACGACTCCGGTTCCGGCTCCAGCAGCAGCCGGCGCCGCCGGCGTCGCCGCCGCCGCGCCGGTGACGGCGGCGGTGACGGCGAGTCCGCCGACGACCCCGAGCGCACCGTCGTCAAGGTGCGCGAGCCGCGCAAGGCGTCCGAGCCGTCGGACGAGGTGCAGTCCATCAAGGGCTCCACCCGTCTGGAGGCGAAGAAGCAGCGCCGTCGCGAGGGCCGCGAGCAGGGCCGCCGCCGGGTGCCGATCATCACCGAGGCCGAGTTCCTGGCCCGCCGTGAGGCCGTGGAGCGCGTCATGGTGGTCCGCCAGCACGGCGACCGTACGCAGATCGGCGTCCTGGAGGACGGCGTGCTCGTCGAGCACTACGTCAACAAGGAGCAGGCGACCTCGTACGTCGGGAACGTCTACCTCGGCAAGGTGCAGAACGTGCTGCCGTCGATGGAGGCCGCCTTCATCGACATCGGCAAGGGCCGCAACGCCGTGCTGTACGCGGGCGAGGTCAACTTCGAGGCGCTCGGCATGTCGGGCGGTCCGCGCCGTATCGAGTCCGCGCTGAAGTCCGGGCAGCCGGTCCTGGTGCAGGTCACCAAGGACCCGATCGGCCACAAGGGCGCCCGCCTCACCAGTCAGGTCTCCTCCCGGGCCGCTACCTCGTGTACGTGCCCGAGGGTTCGATGACCGGCATCAGCCGCAAGCTGCCCGACACCGAGCGGGCCCGGCTGAAGACCATCCTCAAGAAGATCGTCCCCGAGGACGCGGGCGTCATCGTGCGCACCGCCGCCGAGGGCGCGAGCGAGGACGAGCTGCGCCGCGACGTCGAGCGGCTGCAGGCGCAGTGGGAAGAAATCAAGAAGAAGTCCAGGAACGGCGCCGGCAGCGCCCCGACGCTGCTCTACGGCGAGCCGGACATGACCGTCCGGGTCGTGCGGGACATCTTCAACGAGGACTTCACCAAGGTCGTCGTCAGCGGCGACGAGGCCTGGGAGACCATCCACGGCTATGTGTCGCACGTGGCGCCGGACCTCGCCGGGCGGCTGTCCCGGTGGACCAGCGAGGTCGACGCCTTCGCCACGTACCGGATCGACGAGCAGCTCGCCAAGGCGCTGGACCGCAAGGTGTGGCTGCCCAGCGGCGGTTCGCTGGTGATCGACCGGACCGAGGCCATGATCGTGGTCGACGTCAACACCGGCAAGTTCACCGGTCAGGGCGGAAACCTCGAGGAGACGGTCACCAGGAACAACCTGGAGGCGGCCGAGGAGATCGTGCGTCAGCTGCGGCTGCGCGACCTCGGCGGCATCATCGTCATCGACTTCATCGACATGGTCCTGGAGTCCAACCGGGACCTGGTGCTGCGGCGCCTGCTGGAGTGCCTGGGCCGGGACCGTACGAAGCACCAGGTCGCCGAGGTGACGTCGCTGGGCCTGGTCCAGATGACGCGCAAGCGGGTCGGCCAGGGGCTGCTGGAGTCGTTCTCGGAGACCTGCGTCCACTGCAACGGACGCGGTGTCATCGTGCACCTCGACCAGCCGGCGGCCGTCGGCGGTGGCGGCAAGCGCCGTAAGCGGGCGCGGGCCGGCGCGGCGGACCAGCCGCACGAGCACGAGCACGAGCACGAGGAGGCCGTGGGCGTCGGGACGGCCGAGGAGGAAGCGGAGACGGAGACGGCGGCGGAGGTCGCCGCCGAGGCCGCCGAGCCGCTCGCGCTGCCCGCTCCGCCCGCGGCGGAGCCGCTCAAGGACGCTTTCGTGCCGGACGAGGAGCTGTACAGCAGCGCCGCCGAGGCGGAGGCCGCGGCCACCCGCGGCCGTACGCGCCGCCGGTCGAGCCGGCGGGTGTCGGCCCCGGCGGGCACGCCGAGGCGGTCCGCGCGGGCCGACCGGCGCAGGGCCGAGGAGGCCGAGCAGGACGCGGCCCCGACGGCGCAGGACGTGACGGCCGCCGAGGAGGCCGTGCGTCCGGTGCCGGCCGCCGAGGCGCTGGCCGAGCCCGCCGCCGTCGAGGACGCGGTGGTCCCCGAGCCGGCCGAGCCGGCCGCCGAGGAGGCCGCGCCGGCGGGCCGTACCCGTCGCCGGGCCACCCGCAAGGTGTCCGCGCCGGCCGGTTCCCCGGCGGGAGCGGAGGCCGCGGTGGTCACGGTCGCGGAACCCGCGGCCCCGGTCGCCGAGCGGGCGCCCGAGCCGGAGGAGGCCCCGGCTCCGGCCGAGGTCGCCCCGCCCCGTCCGCGCCGTCGCGCGGTGCGCAAGCCGAGCACGTCGACCGCGTCCGAGGAGGCGGCCGTCGTGGTCGTCCCGTCGGCGGCGGCGGAGCCGGCGCCCGCCGAGGAGGCCGGCGTCGAGGCGAAGACCGAGGCGGCTCCCGCCAAGAAGACCGCCCGCACGGCGGCCAAGAAGGCCACGGTGAAGAAGGCCGCGGCCAAGAAGACGGCGGCCAAGACGACGGTGGCCAAGAAGACCACCGCCACGGCGGCCGCCAAGAAGACGACGGCCAAGAAGGCGGCGGCGAAGACCACCAAGACGGCCGCCACAAAGTCCGCCGCCACCAAGACGGCCGCCGCCAAGACGACCGCGAAGAAGACGACCGCGAAGAAGACGGCGGCGAAGAAGACCGCGGCCGCCGCCGAGCAGCCGCCGTCCTCGGTCACGGCCGTGACCGACGAGGACTGACCGGCCGCGTCCACACCGTGTGGTCCTGTCCCTCCGGACGGGACCACACCCTTCCCAGGGGCCGCGCCCGCCGTGCGCGGGCGCGCCCCGTCAGACAGTCCTGCCGCCGAGATGACATATCCCCGACTCGGTCGGATCCGGGGAACGTAAGGAGAGAACCGCGATGATAGGCCTCGTGCTTGCGGCCGGCGCCGGACGCCGTCTGCGCCCCTACACCGAGACGCTTCCCAAGGCGCTGGTGCCGGTGGGCGCGGAGGGCGACCCGGACGCGGTGACCGTGCTGGACCTGACGCTCGGCAACTTCGCCGAGATCGGGCTGACCGAGGTCGGTGTCATCGTCGGTTACCGCAAGGAGGCCGTCTACGAGCGCCAGGCGGCTCTGGAGGCCAGGTACGGCGTCAAGCTGACGCTCATCGACAACGACAAGGCCGAGGAGTGGAACAACGCCTACTCCCTGTGGTGCGGCCGTGACGCCCTCAAGGACGGGGTGATCCTCGCCAACGGCGACACCGTCCACCCGGTCTCCGTCGAGAAGACCCTGCTCGCCGCCCGCGGCGACGGCAAGAAGATCATCCTGGCCCTCGACACGGTGAAGAAGCTCGCCGACGAGGAGATGAAGGTCGTCGTCGACCCCGAGAAGGGGATGACGAGGATCACCAAGCTGATGGACCCGGCCGAGGCGACGGGCGAGTACATCGGCGTCACCCTCATCGAGGGCGAGGCGGCGGAGGAACTGGCCGACGCGCTGAAGGCGACGTTCGAGCGGGACCCGCAGCTGTACTACGAGGACGGCTACCAGGAGCTGGTGAACCGCGGCTTCCGGATCGACGTGGCGCCGATCGGCGACGTCCCGTGGGTCGAGATCGACAACCACGACGACCTCGCCCGTGGACGGGACATCGCGTGCCAGTACTGACCCGGCTCATCCCTCGCCGGTCGTCGTGGACATCCGCCCGGGTGCCCTCGACGACCTGGCGAGCGTCCTCGCGGACCAGCGGATCTCCCAGTCGGGCAGACTCGCGGTGGCGATCAGCGGCGGCTCCGGGACGCGCCTGCGGGAGCGGCTGTCGGCCGCCCTGCCGGGGGCCGACTGGTTCGAGGTCGGCGGCGGCACCATCGACGACGCGGTCCGGCTCGCCGACAAGATGAAGTCCGGCCGCTACGACGCGGTCGTCGGCCTCGGCGGCGGCAAGGTCATCGACTGCGCGAAGTACTCCGCGGCGCGCATCGGGCTGCCCATGGTCGCCGTGGCCACGAACCTCTCGCACGACGGCATCTGCTCGCCCGTCTCCATCCTGGACAACGACGCGGGCCGCGGCTCCTACGGCGTGCCGATGCCCATCGCGCTGCTCATCGACCTCGCGGTGATCCGCGAGGCGCCGATCCGCTTCGTGCGCTCGGGGATCGGGGACGCGGTGTCCAACATCTCCGCGGTCGCCGACTGGGAGCTGTCCCACCGGGTCAACGGCGAGAAGGTCGACGGGCTCGCCGCGGCGATGGCACGCCAGGCCGGGGAGGCCGTACTGCGCCACCCCGGCGGCTGCGGCGACGACGGCTTCCTGACCGTGCTGTCCGAGGGCCTGGTGCTGTCGGGCATCGCCATGTCCATCGCGGGGCACACCCGGCCCTCCTCCGGGGCCTGCCACGAGATCAGTCACGCGCTCGACCTGCTGTATCCCCGGCGTGCCGCCAGCCACGGCGAACAGGTCGGCATCGGCGCGGCGTTCGCGATGCATCTGCGGGGCGACCACGACAGCTCCCGGATCATGGCCGACGCGCTGCGCCGGCACGGGCTGCCGGTCCTCGCGCAGGAGATCGGTTTCGACGACGAGGAGTTCGTCCGCGCCGTCGAGTTCGCCCCGGAGACCCGCCCGGGCCGGTACACGATCCTGGAGCATCTGGACCTGTCGCCCGAGCAGATCAAGGACGCCTACGCGGACTACGCCGCGTCGGTCACCGGCTGAGGGCGGGGTCCGGTTTGACCCTCGTGGGCCGGGCCCCGTAACCTTGACCCTCGGCGTGTCCATCGGGACTGCCACATCCCCGTAAACCTCCTCCTTCCGGGTGCTCCGGTGTCCGGGAGAGGTCGTCCGTGTGCATCGCCGGGCGGCTGGCCTGCGGGGGTGCCGTTCTTCGAGTGAGAGTGAGATCCGCGTGTACGCCATCGTGCGCAGCGGTGGTCGCCAGCACAAGGTTGCTGTCGGCGACATCGTCGAGGTTGACAAGATTTCCACCGCCAAGGTCGGCGACACGGTCGAGCTCTCGACCCTGCTCGTGGTCGACGGCGAAGCCGTCACCAGCGACCCGTGGGTGCTGGCCGGCATCAAGGTCCAGGCCGAGGTCGTGGACCACCACAAGGGCCAGAAGATCGACATTCTGCGCTACAAGAACAAGACCGGCTACCGCCGTCGTCAGGGCCACCGCCAGCAGTACACGGCGATCAAGGTCACTGAGATCCCCGCGGCTGCGAAGTAAGGGACTGAGGAGACATGGCACACAAGAAGGGCGCATCGTCCACTCGGAACGGTCGCGACTCCAATGCCCAGCGGCTCGGCGTGAAGCGCTTCGGCGGTCAGGTCGTCAACGCCGGTGAGATCATCGTCCGCCAGCGCGGCACCCACTTCCACCCGGGCGCCGGCGTCGGCCGTGGCAACGACGACACGCTGTTCGCGCTGCAGGCCGGTTCGGTGCAGTTCGGCACCAGCCGCGGCCGCAAGGTCGTGAACATCGTTCCGGTCGCCTGATCGGAAGCTCTCGCGAGGCGGACCTCACTTCCCGGTCGGGAAGGCGGGTCCGCCTTTCGCGTGTTAGGCAAGAGACATTCCACGCAATAACTGGAGGCACATCCCATGACCACCTTCGTGGACCGCGTCGAGCTGCACGTCGCCGCGGGTAACGGAGGCCACGGCTGTGCCTCCGTCCACCGTGAGAAGTTCAAGCCCCTCGGCGGACCCGACGGCGGGAACGGCGGACGCGGCGGCGATGTCATCCTCACCGTCGACCAGTCCGTGACGACCCTCCTCGACTACCACCACTCCCCGCACCGCAAGGCCACCAACGGCAAGCCCGGCGAGGGCGGCAACCGCAGCGGCAAGGACGGCCAGGACCTGGTCCTCCCGGTGCCGGACGGCACCGTGGTGCTCGACGGGGCGGGCAACGTGCTCGCGGACCTCGTCGGCAACGGCACCTCGTACATCGCCGCCCAGGGCGGACGGGGCGGACTGGGCAACGCCGCCCTCGCCTCGGCGCGGCGCAAGGCGCCCGGATTCGCGCTGCTCGGTGTGCCGGGCGACCTCCAGGACATCGTGCTGGAGCTGAAGACCGTCGCGGACGTGGCGCTCGTGGGCTATCCCAGCGCCGGCAAGTCGTCCCTGATCTCCGTGCTCAGCGCCGCCAAGCCGAAGATCGCCGACTACCCCTTCACCACCCTCGTCCCGAACCTCGGTGTCGTCACCGCCGGGTCGACCGTCTACACCATCGCCGACGTCCCCGGCCTCATCCCCGGCGCCAGCCAGGGCAGGGGCTGGGCCTCGAGTTCCTGCGCCATGTCGAGCGGTGCAGCGTCCTCGTGCACGTCCTGGACACCGCCACGCTGGAGTCCGACCGCGACCCCGTCTCCGACCTCGTCACCATCGAGGAGGAGCTGCGCCAGTACGGCGGCCTCGGCGACCGTCCCCGCGTCGTCGTCCTCAACAAGATCGACGTACCCGACGGCAAGGACCTCGCCGAGATGGTGCGCCCCGACCTGGAGGCGCGCGGCTACCGCGTCTTCGAGGTGTCCGCGGTCGCGCACCGGGGACTGCGGGAGCTGTCGTTCGCGCTCGCCGAGCTGGTGGCGGGGGCGCGGGCCGCCAAGCCCGCGGAGGAAGCGACCCGTATCGTCATCCGGCCCAAGGCCGTGGACGACGCCGGTTTCACCGTCACCCTGGAGGAGGCCGACGGCGAGCCGCTGTTCCGGGTGCGCGGCGAGAAGCCCGAACGCTGGGTGCGTCAGACCGACTTCAACAACGACGAGGCCGTCGGCTATCTTGCCGACCGTCTCAACCGCCTCGGCGTCGAGACCGAGCTGATGAAGGCCGGTGCCCGCTCCGGCGACGGTGTGGCCATCGGACCCGAGGACAACGCCGTGGTCTTCGACTGGGAGCCGACCCTCACCGCCGGTGCGGAGATGCTCGGCCGCCGCGGTGAGGACCACCGCTTCGAGGCCCCCCGCCCGGCCGCCCAGCGGCGCCGCGACCGCCAGGCCGAACGGGACGACTCCGAGCGGGAGTACGACGACTTCGAACCGTTCTAGACCGGCGGAAACCCCCTGGGAAGTGCCCCGGACCGAGCCGTTCGCCCGGTCCGGGGCACTGTCTTCTCGCCTGGTACAGCTGAGGTTTGACGGAGCGTCAACTGTTACGCGATCGTGTACGGGCCTACTGACGACCGCAACGGAACGGGCGAAAGCGGGAACTACAGTGGTGAAAAACGCTGCTCGTGGGGGGCGCATTGAATACCGAGCCCGTAGGGGGGCCCGCCGTCTCGGTGGTCATTCCGGTCTACAACGCCGGTGACTATCTGACGGAATGTCTGCGGTCCATCGCGGACCAGTCACTGGGATTCGACAACATCGAGATCATCGCCGTGGACGACGCCTCCACGGACGGCAGCGGGGACGTGCTGGACGCCTGGGCGGAACGTCACCCCGGGCGGGTCAGGGTCTTACGGTTCGAGAAGAACTCCGGTGCCCCGGGCGGTCCGCGCAACCGCGGCATCGAGGCGGCCGCCGGCGAGTTCCTGTTCTTCGCGGATCCCGACGACCGCCTGGGGACCGAGGCGCTGGAGCGGCTGGTGGGGGCCGCCCGGCGCGACGACTCGGACGTGGTGCTCGGACGTATCCGGGGAGTGGGCCGCAAGGCCCCGGTCACACCGTTCCGCAAGAACGTCGAGAGCGGTGACCTCTTCTCCTGCAAGGCCGTCTGGACCCTGACCGCGCACAAACTGTTCCGGCGCTCCCTCGTCGTGGAGCACGGCCTGCGCTTCGCCGAGGGGGTCCGGCTGGCCGAGGAGCAGATGTTCGTCGTCCCGGCCTATCTGCACGCCCGGTCGATGTCCGTGGTGGCCGACTACGACTGCTACCACCTGATCCACCGGGACGGCTTCGCGCATCTGACCCACGAGGTCCCCGACCCCGCCCCCTTCTACGCCAATCTCCGTGACGTACTGGACGTCGTCGTCGCACACGTCCCGCCGGGCCGCCGGCGCAACAGCCTGCTGTACCGCTGGCTCACCCTGGAGATACTCGGCCGCTTCAAGGAGTCCTTCGCCGAGCTGCCGGACGAGACCAGGGCCCTGCACGTGGAGCTCGCCGGGGAGCTGGTGCGCGCGTACATGCCGAGCGAACTGGTGGCCGAACTGCCGCCGCTGTCCCGGCTGCGCTGTCTGCTGCTCTCCCAGGGGCTGGTGGAGGAACTCACCGCCCTGTGCGCCCTGGTGCCCCGACCGGAGCGGGCGCCGGTTCCGGCTTCGGCGCCGGCTCCGGAGCACACGCCCCACCGGCAGCTGTCGCGGGCGCGCCCGCGGCTGCGGGGCCGGATCCGCGCACTGAGGGTCGCACTGGCCGGCCGCGCGGCTCCCGCCGGGAAGACCGGACACTGAGGACGGGCCGGACACACGGGCCGGACACACGGGCCGGACACAGCGAAGGGCGACGGCCGGGCGGAATCCGCCCGGCCGTCGCCCTTCCCGTTGCCGGGGAACCGCGGGTTCCCCGGCAACCGGCCCGCTCAGACCTCCCCGGCCTGCTCGATCATCCGGTCCACGACCCGCTTCGAGGCCTCGCCGTCGTCGAGGTCGCAGAACAGGTGGTGGAACCGCGCGAAGCGCTCCTCGTACTCGGCCGACACCGTGTCGATGTCGCGGATCGCCGTGACGAGCTCCTCGGAGGTGGAGATCAGCGGTCCCGGCGAGTCGTTCTCGAAGTCGAAGTAGAAGCCGCGCAGCGTGTCCCGGTAGTGCTCCAGGTCGTACGTGAAGAACAGCATGGGCCGCTTCAGGTGGGCGTAGTCGAACATCACGGACGAGTAGTCCGTGATCATCATGTCCGCCGCCAGGTACAGGTCGGCGATGTCCGGGTACTCGGACGCGTCCCACACGAAACCGTTGCCGGCGCCCGGCACGGCGTCCACGACGTTGGAGTGACGCCGTATCAGCAGCACATGGTCGTCGCCCAGACGGCGGCGCGCGTCGTCGAGGTCGATCCGCAGATCGAACAGGTACTGCCCGGCGCTGTGCGACTGGTCGTCCCGCCAGGTCGGCGCGTACAGCACGACCTTCTTGCCGCTCGGAATACCGAGCGTCTTGCGCACCTTCTCCGCGATCTTGTCGCGGTCCGGCGAGTACAGGTAGTCGTTGCGCGGGTAACCGGCTTCCTGGATCTCCCCGTCGTATGAGAAGGCCCGCTTGAGGATCGGGGTGGAGAAGCGGTTGGAGGAGACCAGCAGACTCCAGTTCTTCGCCTCGAGCGCCAGACGGTTCTGGTACTCGCGGTCGAAGTACAGCGTCTCGATGTCGTGGCCGATCTTCTTCAGCATCGTGCCGTGCCACGTCTGCACGATGACCTGGCCGGGCCGGCGCTCCACCCACTCGGGCAGATGCCCGTTGGTGACGATGTACCGGGAGGTGGCCAGGGCCTCGAACCACTCGCGGCCCCACATGCGTACCTTCTCCGCGGTGTGCGGCAGCACCACCTGGCCGTCGCGCACGGCCCACAGGAACTTCATGTCACTGCCGCGGCGCAGCAGTTCCTCGTGCATCGCCCGCGGGCTGTCGGAGTACTGCTTGCCGTTGTAGCTGAGGAAGAACACCTGGTCGCGCAGCGGCTCCTGGCAGCCCGTGTCGTACACCTCGCGGCGCAGCTGGAGCTGACGGTACGGACCGCGCTCCAGGTCGCTGAGCTCGGAACGGCAGTTGAGCTGCGGGTAGTCGCTCCAGCGGTTCTCGAACCAGTAGCGGCGGCCGCCCAGCTCGCTGTGGAGCGGGAACCGGGGCAGGGCCGGCCGGTCGATGACGAACTGGGCGTCCGGGACGTCCGGGTTCGCGGAGCGCAGCAGCAGGTTCCAGCGGCCCGCCTTCAGCGGCACCTGACCGGCGCCGCCCATCACCGACGGGTCGAAGGCCACGGTGAACGTGCCGTCCTCGGACCAGTCGGTGGACGCCGTGCGCTCGTCGTACCGGTTGGTCGCCTTGAGGACGAGGTCGGAGCCGGCGAGTTCCTTGCTCGCGCGGCCGCGCACCACGAGCTTCCCGTCGTCGAGGGCGACATCGGTGAGCACGGCACGGCGGGTCCGGCCGGTGATCTTCAGATAGCCGTTGTGACCGGACGTCAGCGCGATCTCGCGGTGGGCGCCCTCCGTGCCGAAGGAGGCCGGCAGATCGAAGGAGAGGTCCTCCAGACCCTCCTGGACCACACTGCTGAACTGGCGCTCGGTGCCGTCCTCGGCGGTGGCCACCAGCACCGTGCTCCACCGGCGGCGGTCCGGCTGGGCCTGGTCGTCGACCGTGCTGGTGCTCAGCAGGGCCACGTCCGCCAGCGGTACCCGGGTGCGGAACGTCCTGGTACCGCCCTGCTCCGCCACGTCGACCGGGTAGTTGCGCAGCTCGCCGCTCTTGCCGTGGCTCAGCCGGAACGTCACCGTCTCCCCGGCGTTCAGCGGCTCGCGGATGTCACCGCCGATCTCCACCGCGTCGCCGTCCAGCCGGCGGTTGGTGATCAGGGCGCGCACCTTCTCGACCCGCAGCTTGAGCGCGCTGCGCTCGACGGTCGGCAGCAGCCGGAAGTTCTCGTCGAGCCACTGGTACGGCGGGAAGTTCGCGGCCGAACCACCGCGGGTCCAGATTCCGCTGCGCCGCACCAGACCGGAGGCGTAGACGTTGATGCCGACGTGCCAGAGGCCCTCCTGCCAGGTGCCGCCCTTGCGCAGTTTCGCCGGGTCGAGGGCCAGTTCCCAGCCCGCCCAGTCGTAGTTGTAGCGCTGCTGACCGGAGTCCGTGGTGCACTCGGGCCGGTGGACGTTCTTGGCCGGCAGGAAGACACGCCGGCGTGAGCCGTTGCGCTTCAGCTGGACGATCTTGACGCTGCTCCGCTTCGCCGATACGTCGATCTTGTCGATGTAGGCGTCACCGGACAGGACGAGCTTGCCGTCCTGCCAGGTCACCGAGCGCAGCGGGGCGCGCAGGTCCAGGTCGCCGTCGATGCGCAGCGCCGACTTCGGCAGATCGAAGCCGCTCTCCTCCAGGGTGCGGAAGCTCGCGTACTTGCGGAAGGTCCCGGAGACCTCCACCGGCTCCTTGCGGCGCTGCGAGGCCAGCAGGGCGATCAGTTCGGGCATGGCGTGCTTGCGCACCAGCAGCCACTGCACCCGCAGATCCGTGGGCAGCCCCATGACGATCTTCGGGTCCACCATGTCGAGGTAGCGGTTGGTGGCCTCGAGGAACGCCTCGTGGAACTCGGCCGTGGAGTCCGGCAGTACCCGCATGAACAGCCGCAGGTCGTCGCGGAGCACCCGGTCGTCGTACTGGCGCTTGTACTCGGCGAACTCGGCGCCCGGCTGCTGGGAGAGGTAGTCGCTGACCATGCTGACCGCGGTGACCCGGTCGCGGATGGCCTGGGGCTCCTTGCGGCGCTGGGTGATCGAGGGGGCGGACTCGCCCTCGCGCAGCCGCCAGAAGTACGTCGGCTCGCCGATGACGTCGACGGCCTGCGCCCGGTAGTGGGCGGGGAGGACGACGGGGATGTCCTCGTGGAGGATCCCCTCGGGGAAGACGAAGCCCTCCTTCTCCCAGAAGCTCCGCCGGAAGATCTTGTTGCAGGCGATGCGGTCGGCGATGAGCTTCGGGTTCCTGGATATGTGCGTACCCCGGCGGGCCTCACCGGCGAGCATCTTCAGCAGGGGCACCTGCCACGTCTTCTCGCCCTTGAGGTGGAAGACGTTGCCGGTGGCGAAGTCCGAACCGGACTCGTCCAGGCTGGCGAGCATCTGCCGGTAGGCGTCCGGCGGTATGAGGTCGTCACTGTCGACGAAGGTGAGGTACTCCGAGGCGTCCGAGACGTTCTGGATGCCCGTGTTGCGGGCCGCTCCGAGTCCGGCGTTCTCCTTGCGGATCAGCTTGAAGCGCTCGTCGCGCTTCGCGTACGCCGCGGCTATCGCGGCGGAGTCGTCGGGGGAGCCGTCGTCGACCATCAGGACCTCGATGTCCCGGAAGGTCTGCGCGGCGAGCGAGTCCAGGCACGCGGGCAGATAGCGCTCGACGTTGTAGATGGGGACGATGACACTGAGCCGAGGGGCCATGGCTTTTGTGGTCTCCTTCCTGGGGGTCAGGCCCGCTCGACCAGTTCGAGCGCCTGGTCGGGGGTCGGTGCGTGGGGTCGTTCGGTGAACGGGACGAACGGCAGTGCGGTCTCCTCACCGAGGAAGACGCGCCGCACCACCCTTTCGGCTGCGTGCCCGTCGTCGAATTCGCAGAAGCGGAGCCGGAATCCGGCCCGGCGCTCGGTGGCCTCCGGTCCGTCGTACTCCCGCGAGCCGAGCAGCCGGATCAGTTCCGCCTGTGTGGTGGCCACCACACCGGGCGGCTCCTCCAGCAGGTTGAAGTAGGTGCCGCGGACCGCGGAGTAGATGTCCCAGTCGGGGGCGTAGACGATGATCGGCCGGTCGAGGACCGCGTAGTCGAACATCGCCGACGAGTAGTCCGTGATGAGCGCGTCCGCGGCCAGGTACAGCTCCTCCACCCGGCCGTGGCCCGACACGTCCAGGACGCGGCCGCTGCGGCGCAGTTCGGCGATGTGGGGAGTTGCCGTAGAAGTAGTGGCCGCGGATCAGCAGCGTCACGTCGGGGCCCAGCTCGTCGGCGAGCCGCGCGAGGTCGAGGGCCGGTGTGAAACCGGGCTGGTACTCGCGGTGGGTGGGCATGTACAGCATGGCCCTGGTGCCGTCGGCGAGCCCCAGCGCGGCGCGGGCCCGGCGGACGTCCTGCGCCGTGGCGTTGACCAGGAAGTCGTTGCGCGGGTAGCCGGTCTCCAGGCTGGTGAACGAGCAGGGGTACACCCGCTCCACACGGCGGTCGAGAAGCTGTTGGAGCTGAGGCTGAAGTCCCAGCGGTCACAGCGCTCGAGGAGCTTGGCGAAGTTCATGTGGGTGGACGCGGGGTACTTCTGCTGGTCCAGGCCCATCGTCTTCAGCGGGGTGCCGTGGTGGGTCTGCAGATGGATCTGGCCCTCCCGCTTCACCACCGTGTCCGCGAAGTTCACGTTGTTGACGAGGTACTTGGCACGCGCCACGGCCGCCCAGTAGGCGCGCGAGCCGACCCGGACGTGGTCCACGCCCTCGGGCACGGCGTCCACCGAGTCCGCCCGGACGGCCCACACCCGGCGGATTCCGGGGCGAGCCTGGCCAGTTCGGCGTCGATGGCCGCCGGGTTGCAGGAGACGCTGCGGCTCCAGTAGGCGGAGAACACGGCGAGGTTCTCGTCGAGGGGCAGCCGCAGCTGCGACTGGTAGGACACGCCGACCGCGCTGCGCTTGGACCGGCTGATCGCGGCCGCCGCGCGGTTTCTGACCTTCCGCCGGAACTTCACGGCGGCGGTGGCACCGGTCATGGTCGCGTAGGCGTCGCGCTCCAGCATCGCGTACTTGTGGCCGCGGCCGCCGGCCGGGCGCTGGAACCCCTTGGGCAGGCGGGCGCGGTAGTCGGCCGAGGCGCGGTGGAAGAACTCCGCGCGGGCGGACTGCGGCAGCCGGCCCGGACGTTCCAGCACGGTCAGATAGTGGTCGGCCATCTTGCGGAACAACGGCCCGCGCCACTCGTCGAGTTCAGGGTGCGCGGCAACGTAGTCGAAGACCCGGCGGTACTGGTCGAAGACGTCGAAGTGCTTGCGGCTGACCGTCTTCAGGATGTTGCCGCCCTCGCGGCGCTGCCGGTACAGGACGCAGACGCGATCCAGCACGGCCATGCGCTCGGCGCTGATCATCGAGCAGAACGTCCAGGGGGCGTCCTCGTAGTACCCCGGGGGGAAGGTGAGGCCGGTGCGGGCGATGAAGTCGCGGCGGTAGGCCTTGTTCCAGACGATCTGGAGCAGATTGAGCAACTCGGGGCGGTCGGCGAGGCGGAAGACGTCCGGCCCCTCGCTCTTCAGCAGGTCCGCCCGCTGGTTGGGGCGTATCTCCCCGTCCCAGTAGGTGCGCGCGTAGTCGTAGACGAGTATCTCGGGGTCACCGGTCGCCTCGAGGCGGTCGGCTATCGCCGCCAGCGCGCCGTCGGACAGGGTGTCGTCACTGTCCAGGAACAGGACGTAATCGCCCTTGGCCCGCTCCAGGCCGGCGTTGCGCGCGCGTCCCAGCCCCACGTTCTCGGTGAGGTGAATCACATGAATACGGGCGTCTCTTGCCGCGTACTGGTCCAGAATGGCGCCCGAACCGTCCGGCGAGCAGTCGTCGACGGCGATGACCTCGAAGTCCGTGTAGTCCTGACCGAGGAGGGAATCCAGGCACTCGGGCAGATAGCCCTGCACCTTGTACACAGGGACAACGAGGGAGAGTCTGGGCATCCTTACAACCTGTTCCGAGAACTGACCGAGTGCGCTGTGGCGTGGGCTTGGGGCCTGGCCGCGCTCCTGGCATCCATGGACCTGGAGGGCGTCGCCGCATCAGCGTAAAGGATTCACGCGAAGTTTCCGTGGGCGCGGTAGTCGAACGCCCGGCGACCGGCCGATGACGGAATCGACCGATTCCAGGAGCTTTTTGATCGCGGCCGCGCATACCTGTCGACGTCCGGTCTGCTCCAATGACCCCTTGTGCACGGTTGGCCCGATTCGATTTTTCGGGGCCCGCGGAACACCCTGCATGCAGAGACTGCGACCCTGGAGGCATGAGCATGAGCTGGCTGGTCACCGGTGGGGCCGGATACATCGGCGCGCATGTGGTGCGTGCCCTGCGCGACGGCGGCGAGTCCGTGGTCGTGTACGACGACCTGTCCACCGGCAGCAGGGACCGGGTACCCGACGGGGTACCGCTCGTCATCGGCAGCGTCCTGGACCGTGACCTGCTGGAGCAGGCAATTCGTGACCATGCTGTGACAGGGGTCGTGCACATCGCGGCCAAGAAGCAGGTCGGCGAGTCCGTGGAACGCCCGCTCCACTACTACCGCGAGAACGTCACCGGTCTGCGGACGCTCCTCGAGGCGATGAACGCCACCGGCGTCGACAAGGTCGTCTTCTCCTCCTCCGCCGCGGTCTACGGCATGCCCGACGTGGACCTCGTCACGGAGGACACCCCCTGCGCGCCGATGAGCCCCTACGGCGAGACCAAGCTCATCGGCGAGTGGCTCATCAAGGCGGCCGCCACCGCCTACGGCGTCCGCGGTGCCTCCTGCGCTACTTCAACGTGGCCGGCGCGGCCTCCCCGGAACTGTCCGACGCCGGGGTCTTCAACCTCGTCCCCATGGTCTTCGAACGGCTGGAGGCGGGAGAGGCACCCCGGGTCTTCGGCGACGACTACCCGACCCCCGACGGCACCTGCGTCCGCGACTACATCCACGTCCAGGACATCGCCTCCGCCCACCTCGCGGCGGCCCGCCGCCTCGACGAGGCCCCGAAGGGCACCGCGCTCACGCTGAACATCGGCCGCGGTGAGGGCAGTTCGGTGCGCGAGATGGTCGACCGCATCCTCAAGATCACCGGCAACGAGGACGTCGCCCCCGAGGTGACCGCCCGCCGCGCGGGCGACCCGGCCCGCGTGGTGGCCTCGGCGGACCGCATCCGCGAGGAACTGGGCTGGACGGCCCGGCACGGCCTGGACGAGATGATCGACTCGGCCTGGCAGGGATGGCGGCACCGGCGGGCCTGACCGTCCCGGGGCCCGGACCGCACCGGTACGGGCCCCGCCGCGACGGACCGGGCGGGTCGCCGCACCGGTGGCCCCCGGCCCGCCCGTCAGGACGGCCGGCCCGGTCTCACGCACGCCCGTCAGGACGGCCGGTCCGGTCTCACGCACGCCCGTCAGGACAGCCGGCCCGGTCTCACGCCCGCGTGGTCACGCCGGCCGGATGGGGCCGCGTCTGACGCTGGCCCGGGACGTCCGCCGGAAGGCGCCCGGCCGTGCGCGCCCGGTGCTCCAGTGCCGCCGCGCACAAAGCCCGCACCGCCGCCCCGAAGCGCTCCTGGGACGCGGGTTCCGCCGGCCCCAGCAGCCGCAGCTTCAACTCCGCGCGCGCCGCGGCCCGCTCGTCCGCTCCGGATGCCGTACGGCGTCCAGCAGAGCCGGTACCCCCGACGCGTCCGGCGTCAGGACCGTCGCCGCCGCCACCGTCGGGAACGCCGTACGGAACGCCGGTTCGGACAGGTCACCGGTGTTGGCCACCGCGTAGGGCTTGCCGCTCGCCAGGAAGTCGGTGATCACACTGGACACGTCGCTGATCAGCAGGTCGGCGACGTTGAAGCAGGCGTAGAGCGAGGGGCGGGCGTCCGCGATGACCCGGTGTCCGCCTTCCGGGAGGGACGACCAGTACGCCTCCTCCCAGGCCGCCGTCGCCCGGGCCACCGCCGCCGCCCGGCCCGGCGCGGGGACCGACCGGACGAGCATCCGCTCGGCCGCGTCGGCGGCCGGCCGGAACCCGGCCGTGGTGAGCCGGTCCAACTCCGCCGTCTGCCGCACGAGTTCCGCCGTCGGCACGGTGGTGCGGGAGCGGCCCGCCGCGTGGATCGCCTCCCGGATCCGGCGGTCCGCGGCGCCCGCCCGCGGATCCACCGAGCCGGTCAGCGGGTGCGGCTTGTACAGCAGCCGTACCCCCGGGTCCGCGAGCAGCGCCCGGACGAGGTTCTCCCCGGCCGCGATCACCGAGGTGTTGCCCGGATTGCCGTCCCAGCCCTCCCAGGTCGGCGCGTACAGCACGGTCACGGGGCGTCCGGCCGGCGGGCCCGCGTACGGGCGTACGGCGTCCAGTTGCGGGCGGCCGATCTCCACCACGTCCTTGTCCTCGACCCCCACCTCGGCCAGCGCGTACCGCTCGCGCGCCGCCGGGCCGGCCACCCACACCTCGTCGTACGCCTTCGCGTACGGATTGCAGGACGACAGCTTGTCGCTCTCCCCGTGGTTGACGAAGGCGTGCTTGATGGTGGGGATGCGCAGCACCTGCGAGGTCTTGCCGGAGTTGGACGGGTGGATGAGCACCTGGAGCGTGGAGTGCTCGAGCCGCATCAGCGTGGGCACCTTCGGCAGGCACACGATCGGGATGTCGGTCGCCGCGATCTTCGGCACCATGAACCGCTCGCGCAGGATGATCACCGGCCGGGCGTCCAGCGCGGCCAGCGGCTCCAGCCACATACCGGCCTGGTAGGCGGAGGACACCCCGCCGGAGAAGTACAGCCCGACCGTCGGCCGGTACTCCGCCAGCCACGCGTCGAACCAGTCGAGCACCGCCTGCTCGTCCGCCGGGCGCCGCCCCGGCAGCAGCCGCCGCAGCAGGGCGGCCAGCCCGGCCAGGGCCAGTACCAGCGACGACGCGACACCGGCCGCCGCGTACCGGGTGTCGTCGGTCACCGCCGTCCCCGTCAGCCCGGCCGTCGCCGGCAGGCCGAACACCAGCAGTCGGTGTCCGGCGCGGCGCAGCAGCACGGGCGGGGCGGGGGAGAGCCGCAGCGCGGAGGCGTCGATGTTCCGGGTCACCACGGGCAGCGTGCGGGTACGGCGGACCAGCACCGACACCGCCTGGACCGCGCAGTGCAGCCCGTAGAAGGCGAGCAGCGCGGCGACGAGCAGGGCGTACTGCGTCTCCCGGTGCTGCTCGCCGAGCCGCAGCAGCCCCACCACCAGCAGCAGATCGCGCAGCACATGGCGGACGGTGACGTCCGCGTGCGACTTGGCGAGCAGCGACACCATGCCGGGCTGCCACCGGTACAGCACGCACTCGGCCGCCAGGGACACGGCGGTCGCGGCGACGAGCAGCGGTACGTGCGGCAGGAGCGCCGCCACCGCCTGCGTGAGGACGGCGGCGACCAGCACGGCGCCCACCAGCCCTCTCAGGAGGCTCGGCGGACGGGGAAGGGGTACGGGCACTGCGGTCACTCCAGGAACGTCGGGACGGACCAGGTCGTCCGTGCCCGGTTAACGCCCGGTGACCGCCCGACGACACGCGCGTATCCGTGAAGCGGCCGCGGGAACGCCGTGCCGCTCCGGCCCGGCCCCCGTGGTGGTCCTGGCGGCCGGGCCCGCTCCCGCCCGCCGGCCCTCACCCGTTCCGGATGGCGGCCTGCGCTGTCCGTAGCGTGGACCAGTGACGTGTCACACATCCCGTTCAAGTAGATTGCCCGGTGAGCAGGGCGGGCCAGGAGAGGGGACTGCGGCAAGGTGGCAGGGGTGAGGCGGGCCGTGGGTGAGGCGCGCAGGATCGTCGTCAAGGTCGGCTCCTCGTCGCTGACCACCGCGGAGGGCGGACTGGACGCCGACCGCGTGGACGCGCTCGTGGACGTACTGGCGAAGGTGCGGAACGAGGGGCGGCCCGCGGGTCCTCGGCCGAGGGCGGCGGGAAGCGGACGGGCGGGGAAGAGCGGGAGATCGTCCTCGTCTCCTCCGGCGCCATCGCCGCCGGACTCGCCCCGCTGGGGCTGCGCCGCCGGCCCCGGGACCTGGCCCGGCAGCAGGCCGCCGCCAGTGTCGGCCAGGGGCTGCTGGTCGCCCGCTACACCGCCTCCTTCGCCCGCTACGGCGTCCGGGTCGGCCAGGTGCTGCTGACCAGCGACGACATGAGCCGCCGCGCCCACCACCGCAACGCCTCCCGCACCCTGGACAAGCTGCTGGCGATGGGCGCGTTCCCGGTCGTCAACGAGAACGACACCGTCGCCACCGACGAGATCCGCTTCGGCGACAACGACCGGCTCGCCGCCCTCGTCGCCCACCTGGTCCGCGCCGACCTGCTGGTGCTGCTCTCCGACGTGGACGGCGTCTACGACGGCGACCCTCCCGCCCCGGCACCTCCCGGATCGCCGAGGTCAGGGGCCCGGGGACCTCGCCCACGTCGAGATCGGCAGCGCCGGCAAGGCGGGAGTCGGCACCGGCGGCATGGTCACCAAGGTCGAGGCCGCCTCGATCGCCGCCGCCGCCGGCATCCAGGTGGTGCTGACCAGCACGGTGCACGCCGCCGACGCCCTCACCGGCGGCGACACCGGCACCTACTTCCACCCCACCGGGCGCCGCTCCGCCGACCGGCTGCTGTGGCTCCAGCACGCCTCCGCGCCGCAGGGCTCGATCACCCTGGACGACGGTGCCGTGCGCGCGGTCGTCCAGGGCCGCAAGTCGCTGCTGCCGGCCGGGATCGCCGGCGTCGATGGCGAGTTCAGCGCGGGCGACCCGGTGGAGCTGCGGGACCGTGAGGGCGGGCGGTGGCCCGGGGCCTGGTCAACTTCGACGCCAGGGAGATCCCCTCCTGATCGGCCGCTCCACCCATGAACTCGCCCGGGATCTCGGACCGGAGTACGAACGCGAGGTCGTACACAGGGACGATCTGGTGGTCCTGCATCCGTAATGTGCCGAATCGTCCGCCCCCGGTGGTGGACGTTCCGCAAGCGCCCCGCGGGCCCCGGCGGCCTGCTCAACTTTGTTGCGAGGACACATCCGCCCGACCACCGGGTGGGTCCGCGCGTGAAGGAGGCCGTCGTGAGACGAGTGCGCCCGGGGACGACCGCGTCTCGCGGTGCCGGCTCCCGTGCGGCCGGCGAGGAGCGCGCCCTGAGCAGCGTCACGGCCGGTGACCGCTGCCAGGGCGGCGGCGAACCCCGGGACCTGCCCCGCCTGTGGCATGTCACCCTTAGTGTCTCCGGCCCGCCCGCCCCGTCACGGAGGTGCGGCGGGCGCTGGAGCAGCTCGCCCACGACCACCCGTTCCTGCTGACCAGCCGCTACGCCGACGACCACGCGGAGATCCGCTACTGGGAGGAGGCCCGCGACCTGCACGACGCGGCCGCGGTAGCGCTGCGCCTGTGGGGCGAGCACCGCCAGACCGCCGGCCTGCCGCCGTGGGAGATCGTCGGCCTGGAGGTCATCGACCGGGCCACCTACCACCAGCGCGTCGCCGCCGGGTACGGGCCGGTGCCGGCGACCCCGGTGGGCGTCCACCCCTTTGAACCCGTGTCTCATGGTTCGGGATACCGCCGTCCGGGCCGGCCGCCCGCACTACCCTTCCCTCATGACCACGCTCTCGCCTTACGACTCGATGTCCCCGGTCAACCAGGCCGCCTACCGGGCCAAGGGGCCGCCGCGACCCTCGCGCCGCTGCCGCGGGCCGTCAAGGACGACGCGCTGCTCGCCGTAGCGGACGCGCTGGAGGTCCGTACGAGTGAGATCGTCGAGGCCAACGCCGAGGACGTCGCCAGGGCCCGTGAGGCCGGCGTCGGCGAGGGCATGATCGACCGGCTCACCCTCACCCCCGAGCGGGTGCGCGCGATCGCCGCCGACGTACGGGACGTGGCCGCGCTGCCCGATCCGGTCGGCGAGGTCGTCCGCGGCTCCACGCTGCCCAACGGCATCGATCTGCGCCAGGTCCGCGTGCCGCTCGGTGTCGTCGGCATCATCTACGAGGGCCGCCCCAATGTGACGGTCGACGCCGCCGCCCTCTGCCTGAAGTCCGGCAACGCGGTCCTGCTGCGCGGCTCGTCCTCCGCCTACCGGTCGAACACCGCGCTGGTGCGGGTGCTGCGCGACGCCGTGCACGGCGCGGGCCTTCCCGCCGACGCCGTCCAGCTGGTGCCCGGCGAGAGCCGCGACAGCGTGCGCGAGCTGATGCGCGCCCGCGGCCTGGTCGACGTGCTCATCCCGCGCGGCGGCGCCGCGCTGATCGACACCGTGGTCCGGGAGTCCGTCGTCCCCGTCATCGAGACCGGCACCGGCAACTGCCACGTCTACGTCGACGCGCGGGCCGACCTCGGCATGGCCGTCGAGATCCTGGTCAACTCCAAGGCCCAGCGGGTCGGCGTGTGCAACGCGGCCGAGACCCTCCTCGTCCACCAGGACATCGCCGCCGAGTTCCTGCCCCGAGCCCTGGACGCGCTCGCCGACGCCGGGGTGACCGTGCACGCCGACGAGCGCGTGATGGCGTACGCCAAGGACTCCCGCGCCACCGTCGTGGAGGCCACCACGGAGGACTGGGAGACCGAGTACCTCTCCTACGACATCGCCGCCGCCGTCGTCGACTCCCTCGACCGGGCCGTCGAGCACATCCGGCTGTGGACCTCCGGCCACACCGAGGCCATCGTCACCACCTCGCAGCAGGCCGCCCGCCGGTTCACCCAGCTGGTGGACTCCACCACCGTCGCGGTGAACGCGTCCACCCGCTTCACCGACGGCGGCCAGTTCGGCTTCGGCGCGGAGATCGGCATCTCCACCCAGAAGCTGCACGCCCGGGGCCGATGGGCCTGCCGGAGCTGACCAGCACCAAGTACATCGTCACCGGCGACGGGCACGTACGGCGCTGAGCCGCACAGGTGCTCGGCAAACGGATGAATTTCCATACCGTCTGCCCAAATTGACCCCCAGGTCTACTCTGGACATGTGCCGGAGGACGTGGGGGCACGCCGTTCCCTGACGGCGGGGAGCCCGACGACGACCAGGACCGCGGGGTGTCGGACGAAGAGTTCGCCTCCGTGGTCTTCGACGAGGCCTTCGTACAGGCGGCCGAGGTGCACGAGCCGACCGCCGTCGAGCGCCTCCTGGCGGCCGCGCAGGCCAGAGCCGAGGCCTCCGAGGCCGAGGCCCACCGCTCCCGCGCGCGGGGCGAGCGACACGACGACGGGTACGGCGGCTACCGGGGCGGCTACGACGACCGGGACGACGACCCCGACGTCCTGGAGGACGGCTACGGCTCCCCGGGCCCCTACGGCAGACAGGTGCGCTGGCACCGCCCCGTCGCCTGGATGCTCGCCGTGGTGATGGGCGTCGGCATGGTCGCGCTCGCCTTCTCGGCCGTCTACCGGGGCGCATCCTCCAGCCGGCAGGACCCCGCCCCGCCGCCCGCCACCACCGGCGTGGAGCGGGGCGGCGCGGCGACACCCTCCGTGTCGGCCGGCCACCCCGGCAGACCGTCCCGGTGCTCCCGCCCGCCGGCCCCTGAGAACCGGCCCGCCGACCTGTTGAGAACCTGTCAGAACTTGGCCGCGGCCGGGCGTTTACCGGGACCCTCCCCGACCTACCCTGAAGATATGGGAGGGCCTTCGGACCCACCCGAGGGACGCCCGAGGGAGCCCCGGAGGTGGAGAGGACGAGTACCGGTCCGTCGTCTTCGACGAGTCCTTCGTCCGCGCTGCCCGGCTCCAGGAGTACTCCGCCCAGGAGCGCATCACCGACCACGCCCCCGCCGTACGCCGCCGACCGCCGCGCAGCCGCGGCGGACTGCCCCGGCAGGCGCTGATCCTGGTCCTGCTGATCGCCGTGGCCTTCGGTACCGCCGTCTACATGGGCGTACGTCACCCCTACCGCAGTCCCGCCGCCGACCGGCCCGCCGAGCCGCTGCGGATGACCGTCGTCGCGCTCGCCCCGCGGGGCGAGGTCCCCGGCACCACCGACGTCGAACAGCTGTACACGCGCAGTCCGGCGGCGCGGTTCCGGCCCGGCGCCGAGGGGTGCCGCTCCCGGCGTCCCGGCGCACCGCGCACTTCTCCGACGGCCAGGTGGTGTCCGCGCTGCTCACCGCCAAGGACTACCTCGTACGCTCCGGACTCGACCCGGGGTGCTCACCGGCGGCGAGACCCGGCCGGTGCGGGTGCTGGTGGACTCCGGCCAGCTGGACCAGTTCGACGAGAGCTTCGACCGGCCCACCGCCGACGGGCGGCACGCGCCCACCGGATGGCTGGTCCGCTTCGACCCCGCCCGGGTGCGGCTGGCCGACACCGAGATCCGCGTCCGGGGCACCATGCGGGCCGCCGAGACCGACCCGTCCACCCTCGAGGTCGTCACGGATCACACCTTCGTCTACGCGCTGCGTCCGGCAGGACCGGGACGGGACACCGAGGCGTCCTCTTCACCGTCCGGCGGGAGCTGCGCTTCCGGTTCGACCGGGACGATCTGCGGCTGCACCAGGCGGAACTGGTCCTCGCGTCCGTGCAGGCCGGACCGCTGTCCTGCGGCGAGGACTCCATCACCCGGCTGCGCCCGCTGCTGTCGGGCCAGACGGCGGAGGCGGCCCCATCCGGCACCGACCCGTACGCGACGGGCAGCACCCCGGCGCTGTGCGGAACCCTGGCGCCGGGCGCCCAGCCGAAACTGTGATCGCCCCCGCCGCCCCTTCCCGTCCCGAAACCGGGGCTCCGCCCAGACCCCGCTCCTCAAACGCCGGAGGGGCTGGAGATAGCCCCTCCGGCGTTTGAGGAGCGGGGTCCGGGGCAGCGCCCCCGGTGACGGGATGGGAAGGGGCGGCGGGGGCGAAAACTACACCCCGTCCCGCGGCGGCTCGTCGTCCCCCGGACCCGGCTTCGGCGGCGGCGCCGACGTGAACCCCCGAACCCTCGCCGCACCCGCCCGCCCAGATCCCCCGCACCCCCGCGATATCGCTGACCAGCTTCATCAGCGGGTCCTTGGAGTCGCGCACATCCCCCACATAGCTGCTCGCCGACTCCCGCCAGGAGTCCCGTACCGACGCGTCCTTGTCCTCGTCACGGCGCGGGTAGTGGCCGTCCATGATCCGCTGGAAGTCGCGGGAGGCCGCCCACTTCTTCAGCTCGGCCGCCCGCACCGTGGTGAACGGGTGCGAACGGGGCAGCACGTTCATGATCTTCAGCACAGAGTCGCGCAGATCGCCACCCGCCTCGTACTCCTCGGCCTGCTCCAGGAACGCGTCCACGTTCATCTCGTGCAGATGGTTGCCGCCCGCGATCTTCATCAGGCCGCGCATCGAGGCCTGGACGTCCTGGCCGACCAGCAGCCCCGCACGGTCGGCCGACAGCTCCGACTTGCGGAACCACTCGCGCAGCGCGGTCACGATCGCCATGATCGCGACATTGCCGAGCGGGATCCACGCGACGCGGACCGCCAGCGACGTCAGGAACAGCAGGATCGTCCGGTACACCGCGTGCCCGGACAGCGCGTGCCCGACCTCGTGTCCGACGACCGCCCGCATCTCCTCCTCGTCGAGCAGCTCCACCAGGCCCGTGGTCACCACGATGATCGGCTCGTCCATGCCGATGCACATGGCGTTCGGATTCGGGTCCTGCTTGACGTACATCGACGGGACCTTCTCCAGGTCCAGGATGTAGCAGGCGTCCCGCAGGATGTCGTGGAGATGCGCGAACTGCCGGTCGGAGACCCGCACCGAGTCGGACAGGAACAGCAGCCGCAGACTGCGCTCGGGCAGCAGACCGCTCAGCGCCTTGAACACCGTGTCGAAACCGGTCAGCCTGCGCAGCGCCACCAGCGCGGAACGGTCCGCCGGATGCTCGTACGCACGCGTGGAGATCCCGGGAAACGCCTGCGCTGCCTGCTCGGCACGCTCTCGTGCCCGTTGTGCTGGTGGCCGTCGGACATGTATCCCCCATGTGCGTCTGGTGACCCCTCGCGGCCCCTGGTGCGGCCCTTGCGTGTCCCCCGCGGCGAAGCCCAGCCTAGGCGGAGTTACCGTGGACGGGCAGTGCCGGACGGACGGGACGGCCGAGGAGGTACGAGATCTTGATCCGGGTGCTTCTGGTCGTGATGCTGGTGGGCTGCGCGCTCACCGCCTGGTTCCTGTTGCGCGGCTACAGCCGGAAGGACGACTGAGCGGCGGGGAAGGTTCCTCGTGTCCCCCGTCCGCCCGTCCGACTCCGCCCGGATCGGCGGAGTCGGCGTGATCGCCGCGAAGGCCCCCGCATACGATGAGGCGACGTCTTTATCCCGCCCACACGCGATAGGTCCTGCCGAAGATGAGCATCCACAGCGCCGCTGCCCAGTTCGCCACCCTTGCCGCCGGGGGCGGAGAGCACAGTGGCAACCACGAAAGTCTCAGCCCCGCCCTCGTCGGCGGCGGAACCCTGTTCTTCCTGCTGTTCCTGCTCTGGATCACGACCCGCTTCAACCGCGACCGCTGAGCCCGGCGAGGGGCGCCCTGGCGGACGAGGTGCTCAGCCGGGGCCGGTAGGGTCTGCACGCATGGGAGAGCAGGACATGCCTACCGGCCCCGGCAGCGGCCCGTCCCGGCAGGGCAGACGCCGTCTCGGCGTGATGGGCGGCACCTTCGACCCGATCCACCACGGGCACCTGGTGGCCGCGAGCGAGGTCGCCGCGCAGTTCGGCCTCGACGAGGTGGTGTTCGTCCCCACCGGCCAGCCGTGGCAGAAGAGCCACCGCACGGTGTCCGCCGCCGAGGACCGCTATCTGATGACGGTCATCGCGACCGCCGAGAACCCGCAGTTCTCGGTCAGCCGCATCGACATCGACCGCGGCGGTGCCACCTACACCGTGGACACCCTGCGCGACCTGCGCGCGCTCAATCCGGACAGCGACCTGTTCTTCATCACCGGCGCCGACGCCCTCGCCCAGATCCTCACCTGGCGCGACAGCGAGGAGCTGTTCTCCCTGGCGCACTTCATCGGCGTGACCCGGCCGGGCCACCACCTGACCGACGCCGGCCTCCCCGAGGAGGGGTCTCGCTCGTCGAGGTTCCCGCCCTCGCCATCTCCTCGACGGACTGCCGAGCGAGAGTCGCCAAGGGAGAACCCGTCTGGTATCTGGTGCCGGACGGTGTCGTGCGCTACATCGACAAGCGCGACCTGTACCGCGGCGAGTGAGCCGAGAGGGGCACCGGTGAACGACCGATACGACGCGGGATACGGGGCCGGCGGGGGCACCCGTACGAACTCGTCGGCTACGACGAGTACGGCCAGCCTGTCTACCGCCAGGCCACGGACCAGCAGAGCCCGCAGAACCAGCAGGCCCAGCAGTACGACGCCTACCAGCAGCAGGGCTACGGCTACGACCCGTACCAGACGGGCGGCCACCAGCAGCCCGCGTACGACCCCTACGGCACCGGGGCGGGCGCCCCGCAGCAGCCGCAGGCGCCGTCGTACGACTCCTACGACCCCTACGGGAGCCAGCAGGGCGGCCGACAGGGCACCCAGCAGGCCGGTCAGCAGGGCACCCAGCAGGCCGCCCAGAGCGCTCAGGACGCCCCGTACGACCCCTACGGGGAGCTGGGCGGGACCGGGCAGCAGCCCCCGTCACCGAGCAGACCGCGCACATCCCGCAGCAGCCCGGACCGGCCGACGACGATCAGGACCCCGACGGGTCCGCACCGGAGTACCGCACCGAGCAGTTCGCCTTCGTCGAGGAGCCCGACGGCGACTCCGAGGACGTCATCGACTGGATGAAGTTCACGGAGAACCGCACCGAGCGCCGCGAGGAGGCCAAGCGCCGCGCCCGCAGCCGGATCATCGCCCTCGCCGTGGTGTTCGCCCTGGTCGCGGCGGGCGGCGTCGGCTACCTCTGGTACGCCGGGAAGCTCCCGGAGTGTCCGGGTCCGGCACAGGCTCGGGCACCACGACGGCGGCCGGCGCGCAGAAGCGGGACGTCATCGTCGTCCATCTGCACGACACCACGAACGGCGGCACCGCCACCGCCCTGCTCGTCGACAACACCACCACCGAACAGGGCAGCACCGTCCTGCTGCCCAACTCCTTCGCCCTCACCGCCGAAGACGGCTCCACCACCACGCTCGCCAAGTCCGTCGAGGACGACGGCTCCGAGGGCACCAGGACCGCCCTCGACACCGTCCTCGGCACCGACATCGAGGGCACCTGGCGGCTGGACACCCCTTCCTGCTCACCCTCGTCGACCTCGTCGGCAACATCGAGGTCGACACCGACACCGACGTGCCCGACCCGGACGCCAAGAAGAAGGGCGAGGCACCCCTGGTCAAGAAGGGGAAGGCCCAGACCCTCAGCGGCAAGATGGCCGTCGCCTACGCCACCCACCGCGGCTCCGGCGAGGACCAGAACGCCCAGCTGGAGCGGTTCGGGCAGGTCATGTACGGCGTGCTGCGCAAGATGACCTCCGACCCGGACGCCGCCACCGTCACCGTGCAGACCCTCGGCCAGATCCTCGAGCCGCCGCTCACCGACAAGGACCTGGGCGCCTTCCTCGCCCGGCTCTCCGAGCGCGCCAAGGGCGGCGACCACAAGAACGCGCTGCTGCCCGTGCAGGAGGACGGCACGCTCACCGCCGAGGCCAGTGACGGCGTCGTCAAGGACGTCCTCGGCGGCACCGCCAAGAGCCCCGACAAGAACGCCGCCGTCAGCGTCTCCGTACGCAACGCCACCGGTACGGAGGACAACACCGAGAAGGCCCGCGTGGTGCTCCTCAACGGCGGCTTCACCTTCCGGGACGCGGGTACCGCCGGCGCCGCCGAGGCGTCCTCCGAGGTCGTCTACGCGGACGCCGCCGACAAGGAGAACGCCACCGAGGTCGCCAAGACCCTGGGGCTGTCGGCCGACGCCGTCAGCAAGGGCAAGACCTCCGCGAACGCCCGCGTGTCCGTCGTCCTCGGCCAGGACTACCAGCCAGGCTCCTGATGGCCCCCGGGCGCACCCTCCGCGATCGCGTGGGGTGCGCCCGGCGGTCCGTGAGACCCTTGACAGCAAGTGTCCGCCGACCGAAAGCCTCGCAGTGACCGCAACCGACCGTTCCATCGAGCTCGTCACCACCGCCGCCCAGGCGGCCGCCGACAAGCTCGCGCACGACATCGTCGCCTACGACGTCAGTGACGTGCTGTCCATCACCGACGCCTTCCTCCTGGCCTCCGCGCCCAACGACCGTCAGGTCAAGTCCATCGTCGACGAGATCGAGGAGCGGCTCAGCAAGGAGCTCGGCGCCAAGCCGGTCCGCCGCGAGGGCGACCGCGAGGCCCGCTGGGTGCTGCTCGACTACGTCGACATCGTCGTCCACGTCCAGCACAGCGAGGAGCGCGTCTTCTACGCCCTGGAGCGGCTGTGGAAGGACTGCCCCGAGCTGGAGCTGCCCGAGGAGGCCAAGGCCACCCGTGGCAAGGCCGCCGAGCACGCCAAGCTCCTGGAGGCCGAGGAGGCCGCGCAGACCGGCGGCGAGTGGTGAGCGCCACCGGTGAGGTGAGCGGCTCCGCGCGCCGGGGCCGCCGCGTCATCCTGTGGCGGCACGGCCAGACGTCCTGGAACGTGGAGCGCCGCTTCCAGGGCTCCACGGACGTGGAGCTCACCGAGACCGGCGTCGCCCAGGCGCGCCGGTCCGCCCGCCTGCTCGCGGGGCTGAAGCCCGACGCGATCGTCGCCTCCGACCTGAAGCGGGCCGCGGCCACCGCCGCCGAGCTCGCCGGGCTCGCCGGCCTCGGCGTCATCCACGAGGAGGCCCTGCGGGAGACCTACGCGGGCGTCTGGCAGGGCCTGACGCACGACGAGATCATCGCCAGGTACGGCGACGAGTACACCGCGTGGAAGCGCGGTGAGCCGGTCCGCAGGGGCGGCGGCGAACTGGAGACCGAAGTCGCCGACCGCGCCGCCCCCGTGGTGCTGCGGCACGTCGAGAAGCTTCCGGAGGACGGCACGCTCGTCGTGGTCAGCCACGGCGGCACCATCCGCACCACCATCGGCCGGCTGCTCGGACTCGACCCGCGCAGCTGGGAGAGCCTGGGCGGTCTCACCAACTGCTGCTGGTCCGTCCTCGGTGAGGGCGCCCGCGGCTGGCGGCTGCTCGAGCACAACGCCGGCACCCTGCCGGAACCGGTGCTCGGCGACGACGACTGACGGCGCCGCGATCCGGCCCGGGGCGCCCGGGACCCGGATTTCACTTTCCGGCAGGTCACAGGCTAAAGTTCTTCTTGTTCGCCCCGCAGAGCGGGAAGAACACCAGGAAGCCGCCCAGTGTGGCAACCAGGGGCTATAGCTCAGTTGGTAGAGCGCCTGCATGGCATGCAGGAGGTCAGGAGTTCAATTCTCCTTAGCTCCACATGACGAAGATCCCGCCTCCCGCAAGGGAGGCGGGATCTTCGTTGTCCGCCGTTGAGCGGCGGGGTCCCGGCACGCGTATAGCTCTGCGAGACGCCGAAGCCGTGTCCCGACCGGTACAACGGCGTCGCTGACCGTGTCGGCCCGGTCGTGGCAGAATCAAACGGCCGGAAGGGGCGCGGCCCGACGGGAGGAGTTGTGATGCCTGCGAGCATCCTCGAGGGGTCGACCACCTCCTCGGAGCGGTGTCGACACCACGGACCTCGACCCGGCTCGGCTGCCCTTCCTGCGGTTCCGCGCACATCGCCCAGGTACTCGGCGACAACGGAGGATTTCCTACGTGTGCACGGCCTGCGGCCACAGCTGGAGCTGACCGATGGGTGCACACAGGCGGAAGTGCGACTGGTGCGGCAGCGGGACGCCGATCGTACGGGACATGGAGCCGCTCAATCCCGACTACCAGTACTGGTGCGAGGAATGCGCGCGGGCGCTGATCATAAAAGGCGACCCCATCGAGACGTACCGGGAACTCGAGGGGGAGCCGATCTACGGCCGGCTGCTGGAAGAGCACTGCACGCTCAAACGCTTCTATTCGTTCGTGACCGCCTAGTCCGGCCGCGCCCGCCTCTTGGAACCCGGGACCCGCCTCTTGGAACCCGGGACCCGCCTCTTGGAACCCGGGACCCGCCTCTTGGAACCGGGCATTTCGGGACATGGGTGAGTGGGGCGAAACCGATTTGGTGTTGGGCCGGGTGGACCGTGTAAAGTTGGCGAAGCCGCCGGGAAACCGGGCGGAGCGGTGCGAGGGGCTATAGCTCAGTTGGTAGAGCGCCTGCATGGCATGCAGGAGGTCAGGAGTTCAATTCTCCTTAGCTCCACAGAAGTAGAGGGCGGATCATCCGAGAGGATGATCCGCCCTCACTGTTTGTTCCCGGGACCGGGCCCGGACTGTCCCGGACCGCCGTGGCGGCCCGGGACCCGGGTTCAGCGGCCCAGGGCGCGCCGGCCGCGGCCCTGGGAGAGCACCGGCAGATTGCGCGACGGCGCCTTCGCCTGCGGCGACTCGTCCTCGATGCGCAGCGCCAGCGCCGGGCAGCGGCGCACCGCACGCAGTGCCTTCGCCTCCGCGGGACGCGGCACCTGCGCCTGAGCCACCGTCGGGAAGCCGTCCGCGCCGAGCTGGAACACCTCCGGGAGGATGTCCGCGCACAGGCCGTGGCCCCGGCACAGTGTCCAGTCGATGTAGATCTTCTGGCGGCTGGGGCCGTTCTCCTCGCCTCCGCCGCCCGGGATGCCCGTAGGGGCCCTGCCTCCTCGAAGAGCGGCAGAACGCCCGCCACGGGCCGTCCGCAGCCGTTTCCGAGGAGATGGGCGGCGAGGTCGTCGGTGAACGCCTTGACGGTCGACTCCAGGAACATCGCGGAGCCGTCCGGGTGTGAACACGCCCCGCGCCGCTTCACGTTCTTCGCGACCTGCTTGACCGCCTCCAGGGCGGCGGGGCCGCCGCCGTTGAGGATGTCCTCCAGGCCGCGCGCGGCGGCCGGCAGCCCCAGGTAGCAGGGGCCGCACTGGCCGGCGCTCTCCTCCGCCAGCCACTGGGCGACCCGCAGCGACTCGCCCAGCGGACAGGTGTCCTGACTGATCGGCAGAATCGCGCCGGCGCCGAGCGCACCGCCCACCGCGTCCAGGGAGTTGCGGGAGACGATCGCCTCGTTGACGGTCGCCGCGTCGATCCACTTGCCGTGGTAACCGCCCGTCAGCACCCCTGCGGCACCGGCGGGGCGCCGGCGAGCTGGAGGATGTAGCGCAGCGGCACACCCGTCGGCGCCTCGATGACCATGGGGCGGGCCACCGCCCCCGACACCGTGAGCATCACGGTGCCCGGCTCGTCGTACAGGCCGGTCTTGCCGTAGCGCTCCGGGCCCATGCGGGCGGCGATGGCGAGCTGGGCGAAGGTCTCGGCGTTGGACAGCAGCGTGGGCGCGCCGCCGACGCCATTGCGCGAGGCGCTGGTCTTGCGGCCCGGCGGGACGGCCGGACCGCCGTCGATGGAGCGGATCAGGAGGCCGCCGCGCCCGTGACCATACGGACCGGGTTGCGCTGCACGCGGGCGCGCAGCGCGGAGCGGCGGCCGTTGTTCAGGCCGCGTTCGGCGAGCGCGGCCTCCATGGAGCGCTGGGTGGACTCCCGGGTGACCCCCACCACGAGCGTGCGGGCACCCATGGCCTCGGCGCACAGCAGCGCGCCGTCCAGGATGAGATGAGGGGCACGGTTGATCAGCACCGTGTCCTTGCGGCAGGCCGGTTCGTCCTCGCTTCCGTTGACGACGACGACCGGCCGGACACCGCGCTTGATCGCCGTTTCGGCGACCGAGCGCAGCTTCTTGTGGAAGGGGAACCCCGCTCCGCCTCGGCCCCTGAGGTTGATGCGTTCGGCGAGCTGCGCGAGCTGCTCACCGCCCAGGGGCTCCAGCGGCCCGTGCACCTTGAGGTGCATGGGCAGATCGAGCCGGTCGACAAGGTCGAAGCCCGACGTGAGCTGGGAAGCCCGACCACGCGGACTTCGGGTACGTCGGGCAGGGCCTCGTTCACTTAAAGCCTCCGGAAGGCGTGTTCCAGGTTCGCCCGAACCCGGCGCGTCGAAGTCGTAGGACGACGACGTGCCGGGCTGTGGTGCATTGGCGGGACCGCTGTTGTACGTGTCACCCGGGTTGTACGTGCCGTAGGCGGCGTTCGTCTCACCGGTGTCGTACACATCACTCGAGCCGTACCCGGAGCCGGTCGAATTGTCATAGGTCGGGATGGTGAATCCCGTGTCCTGGAGCAGGTCGTACGCCGACGGCGGGGCCTCGCCGACCGGCCGCGGGGACGGGATCGGCCAGTTGCCCGAGGTGCTGGAGGGGCTGTCCACGACCGGGGGCATGGCCTGTGTGGGCTGCATGTCCAGCGGCAGTTCCATCCGCGCGGTGGCGTCGGTGAGGGCGGCTGGCCGGGCGTCGACACCGCGCGGTAGGCGGCCGCGAAGCCGTTCGCCGGGTCCGGCGCGGGGGCGCGTTCGGCGCTCTCGTACCGGGGACGTTCCCCGCGCGGGCGGTCGTCGCCCCGGCGGGAACGCTCCCCGCGCGGGCGGTCGTCGCCCCGCGCGGAGCCGCGCCCGCCGTATCCGGGCAGGGCGGACTCGGCCATCCGGGACCTGCTCTCCTCCAGCCGCTCCTCGCGCTCGCGCCGCTGGTCGGTGCCGAGCAGGGCGGTGAGGCGGTCGGAGATTCTGCGCTTGACCCGGGCCGGGGAGGCCCGGATGGCCAGGGCCCCCATGACGCCGATCATCGACAGCATGTAGAGGATCAGGAAGACCGGCTTGGCCGCTCGACCCGCGTAGAGGCCGTGCACCAGCGCGGCGCACCAGGCCGGGTAGGCCAGCATGTGCATGGCCCGCCAGCGGGCCGCGACCGGCGCCGGGGAGGCGAACCGGTTGCGCAGCACACCGGTGATGCCCACGAAGATCATCAGCATCCCGGCAAGGGTGCCGAGCCCGATCAGGAAGGCCCTCCCGGTGACGGTCTCGTCGTCGGTGAGCAGCAGGCCGAAGGGGAGCACCGCGGCGATCCAGCTGGTGTGCTCCTGCCCCAGCTTGATGCCGATGTGCACCAGCAGGAAGACGATCGAGGCGACCGCGGTCGTCCGGTGCACGGCCTGGGCCAGGATCCGCTGCCGCGGACCGAGCAGGATCCGGTCCTGGGCCACGAGTCCCCAGATCACCGAGCAGCTCAGGCAGACGAGCGACAGGACGCCCACGCCGAAGCTGAGGAATTCGGCGAGCCAGTCGTCCGCCGTGCTGTCGTCCGGCCTCACGACCTACCTCCCTGCGTCACGACGCGGAGCGAGCACACCGGAGTCGCAGCCGACCGGCCCCGAACGGGGGTGGGCTGCTGTCTGGACGAGGGTTCATGGGGCAACTCCGAAGGTTCGGTCAAGCGGTCCCGCTGCCGAACTCTAAGGCGTCGTCATACCGATGAGTACGCGGTTTGAGCTATTGCGCTGTTATCAAAAGACAGTCTGGCCGCATTGATGTCCTTTAGGGGTCATTGCGCGAAGTGAATCTTGACCTTCGGTCAGCGTGTCGGGGAAGCGCGTCGCGGCTGGAACGGCGCCTGCGGTACCCTGGCGCCATGCGTGCCGTACGCCTTCTGCTTAGCGGGCCGCGCTGATGAGTCCCGACCACCGGTGACCGGCAGGTCGGAATCGGCGCGGCGTCCCCTCCTGTGCGAGGGATTTTTCATTTCCGGCAAGTCCGCAGCAGCAGGCAGAGACGATCGATGGAGCATTGAGGATCATGAGCGAGACGAACCCCGCAGCCGCGGAGGCCGCGCCGCACCGCTACACGGCCGCACTGGCCGCCGAGATCGAGGCACGCTGGCAGGACTTCTGGGACGCCGACGGCACGTATGACGCGCCCAATCCGAGCGGCGATCTGTCGGGTGACCCGGAGACGGCCGCCCGGCCCAAGAAGTTCATCATGGACATGTTCCCGTACCCTCGGGCGCGGGACTGCACGTCGGACACCCACTGGGCTACATCGCCACCGACGTCTTCGCCCGCTTCCAGCGCATGACCGGGCACAACGTCCTGCACACCCTGGGCTTCGACGCCTTCGGCCTGCCCGCCGAGCAGTACGCGGTGCAGACCGGCACGCACCCGCGCGTGTCGACCGAGTCCAACATGGAGAACATGAAGTCCCAGCTGCGCCGGCTGGGCCTGGGCCACGACAAGCGCCGGTCGTTCGCCACGATCGACCCCGAGTACTACAAGTGGACCCAGTGGATCTTCCTGCAGATCTTCAACTCCTGGTACGACGACGAGGCGAAGCGGGCCCGCCCGATCGCCGAGCTGGTCGAGCGGTTCGAGTCCGGTGAGCGCGCCGTCCCCGGCGGCCGCCCCTGGAGCGAGCTGACCGAGACCGAACGCGCCGACGTCCTGGGCGAGTACCGCCTGGCCTACGCCTCCGACGCGCCGGTCAACTGGTGCCCCGGCCTGGGCACCGTCCTGGCCAACGAGGAGGTCACCGCCGACGGCCGTTCCGAGCGCGGCAACTTCCCGTCTTCAAGGCCGAGCTGCGCCAGTGGAACATGCGCATCACGTCCTACGCGGACCGTCTGCTGGACGACCTGGACGCCCTGGACTGGCCCGAGGCCATCAAGCTGCAGCAGCGCAACTGGATCGGCCGCTCCGAGGGCGCCCGCGTCGACTTCCCCATCGACGGCGAGAACATCACCGTCTTCACCACCCGCCCCGACACCCTGTTCGGCGCCACCTACATGGTGCTGGCGCCCGAGCACCCGCTGGTCGAGAAGTTCACCGGCCAGGAGTGGCCCGAGGGCACCCACGCGGTGTGGACCGGCGGTCACGCCACCCCGGCCGAGGCCGTCGCCGCCTACCGCGCGCAGGCCGCCTCGAAGTCCGACGTCGAGCGGCAGGCCGAGGCCAAGGACAAGACCGGCGTCTTCATCGGCGCGTACGCCGTCAACCCGGTCAACGGCGAGCAGGTCCCCGTCTTCGTCGCCGACTACGTTCTGATGGGCTACGGCACCGGCGCGATCATGGCCGTACCGGCGGGTGACCAGCGCGACTTCGAGTTCGCGCGCGCCTTCGAACTGCCGATCCGGTGCGTCGTCGAGCCGACCGACGGCCGCGGTACGGACACCTCCACGTGGGAGGACGCCTTCGCCTCGTACGACGCGAAGATCATCGCCTCGTCGAACGACCAGGTCTCCCTGGACGGTCTGGGCGTCGCCGAGGCCAAGGCCCGTATCACCGAGTGGCTGGAGCGCGAGGGCCGCGGCGCCGGCACCGTCAACTTCCGGCTGCGCGACTGGCTGTTCAGCCGGCAGCGCTACTGGGGCGAGCCCTTCCCGATCGTCTACGACGAGGACGGCGTCGCCCACCCGCTGCCCGAGTCGATGCTGCCGCTGGAGCTGCCCGAGGTCGAGGACTACAGCCCGCGCACCTTCGAGCCGGACGACGCCGACACCCGGCCCGAGACGCCGCTGTCCCGCAACGCCGACTGGGTCAACGTCACCCTGGACCTGGGGGACGGCCGCGGTCCGCGCCCGTACCGCCGCGAGACCAACACCATGCCCAACTGGGCCGGTTCCTGCTGGTACGAGCTGCGCTACCTGGACCCGCACAACAGCGAGAAGCTGGTCGACCCGGCCATCGAGCAGTACTGGATGGGCCCGCGCGAGGGCATGCCGCACGGCGGCGTCGACCTGTACGTCGGCGGCGCCGAACACGCCGTACTGCACCTGCTGTACGCCCGCTTCTGGTCCAAGGTGCTGTACGACCTGGGGCACGTGTCGTCGGCGGAGCCGTTCCACAAGCTGTTCAACCAGGGCATGATCCAGGCCTACGTCTACCGCGACAGCCGGGGCATCGCCGTACCGGCGGCCGAGGTGGAGGAGCACGACGGCGCCTACTGGTACCAGGGCGAGCGGGTCTCCCGGCTGCTGGGCAAGATGGGCAAGTCCCTGAAGAACGCGGTCACCCCGGACGAGATCTGCGCCGAGTACGGGGCGGACACGCTGCGCCTGTACGAGATGGCCATGGGCCCGCTGGACGTGTCCCGGCCGTGGGACACCCGCGCGGTGGTCGGCCAGTTCCGGCTGCTGCAGCGGCTGTGGCGCAACATCGTCGACGAGGCGAGCGGCGAGGTGACCGTCACCGACACCGACGAGGTCGACGAGGAGACGCTGCGCGCCCTGCACAAGGCGATCGACGGCGTGCGTGGCGACCTGGAGGGCATGCGCTTCAACACCGCCATCGCCAAGGTCACCGAGCTGAACAACCACCTGACCAAGCGCTACGGCGGCGGGGCCGCGGGCCCCTCGGCCGAGGGCGGTGGGCGACGGGCGGGAGGCGCGCTGCCGCGCTCCGTCGCCGAGCCCCTGGTGCTGCTGGTCGCGCCGCTGGCCCCGCACGTCGCCGAGGAGCTGTGGCGCAGGCTGGGCCACACGGACTCCGTGGTGCACCGGGACTTCCCGGTCGCCGACCCGGCGTACGTGGTCGACGAGACCGTCACCTGCGTCGTGCAGATCAAGGGCAAGGTCAAGGCGCGGCTGGAGGTGTCCCCGGGCATCGCCGAGGACGAGCTGGAGAAGGCCGCGCTGGCCGACGAGCGGGTCGTCGCGGCGCTGGACGGCGCGGGCATCCGCAAGGTGATCGTCCGGGCGCCGAAGCTGGTGAACATCGTTCCGGCGTGAGGTGAGCGCGCTCGGGCCGCGCGCTTGGGCAGGTGCTGGGTCAGCGTGCTGGGTAGGTGCGTTCGGTCCAGCATGCTCTGGCTGTGCGTGCGGGCTGTGCGTTCGGGCCGTGCGTTCGGGCCGTGCGTTCGAGCAGTGCGCTCGGTGAGCGCGTGAGGTGAGCGTCCTAGGGGTCCGGGTGGTCCCCTACGGGCAGGTTCGGGGTTTCCAGGAACTCCGGGCCTGCTCGTTGCGTTTACCGTTGAAGAGCGGCGCGGTGTGCGCCGGAACAGACGAGCGGGCCCCGAGGAGGACTTCGTGGAGACGGTGTTGGCAGTGGTCGCCCTGCTCTTCGTCCTCTTCGTCGTGGCCGGCGTCTACGCCGCGGTGAAGGTCGTCGGCGCCGCCAAGCGCGGCGCGGACCGCCACCTCACCCAGGCCCGCCGCACGGTCGAGGACCACACCCTGCGGGCCAAGGCCTTCGCCCAGCCCGGCCCCGCCGGTGAGATCGCCCAGCTGCGGCTGAAGCTGCGCACCTCCATGCGGGCCACCCAGGACGCGCTGGAGGCCGCCGTCGCCGAAGACGAGTCCCTCAAGGAGTCCCTCGGCCTCTTCCAGCGGCTCAGCGCGCACGGCCATGAACTGGACGGGGAGCTCAGGCGGCTGGAGTCCGAGCCGGACCGGGCCACCCTCGCCGCCCGGCTGCCCGACCTGCGCGAGCGTACCGAGCGCATCGCCGCGTCCGCGGACTCCCTGCGCTGGGCGGCCCGCGACCGTGCCCGCCGGTTCGCCTCCGACGACCTGGACACCCTGAGCGAGCAGATCGACATGGAGGCCGGGGCCCTGCGCCACTGGACCACCACGGAAGCACCGGACCAGGCATCCCCGCCCTGGCCCGAAGCGCCTGCCGCGGACGCGACGACGGCCGGGCAGACCTGGCCGGAGACCGCCCCGGCAGCGGATCAGGAGCCGTCGCGGCCCGCCATCACCCCGCCGGCGCCGCGCCCCACCTACCCCTGGCAGAAGAAGCCCCGCCCCGAGAGCACGACGTGAACCGCTTCTGATCCGGCCACCGTCCGCGCCGCCCCGCGGGGCCGGGCTGCCGGACGGGCACTACGGCAGGTAACCTCCAGCTCATGTCCCGCCATGTCGCGATCGTCACCGATTCAACGGCCTACCTGCCGGCCCGGACGATGCAGCGGCACCAGATCACGGCGGTACCCTGACCGTGGTCCTCGGCGACCGCGCGCTCGAAGAGGGCACCGAGATCTCCACCCGTTCCCTCGCCCAGGCTCTGCAGAAGCGGCGCCCGGTCACGACCTCGCGACCCGGCCCCGAGATGTTCGCCAAGACCTACCGCAGGGTCGCCGAGTCCGGTGCGACCGGCATCGTCTCGCTGCACCTTTCCGCCGAGCTCTCCGGGACGTACGACGCGGCGGTCGTCGCCGCCCGGCAGGCACCGGTGCCGGTACGGGTGGTGGACACCGGCATGATCGCGATGGCTCTCGGCTTCTGCGCGCTGGCGGCGGCGGAGACCGCGGAGGCGGGCGGCACGGTGGACGAGGCGGTCACGGCCGCGGAGAAACGGGCGGCGGGGACGGCCGCCTACTTCTACGTCGACACGCTCGACTATCTGCGCCGGGGCGGCCGGATCGGCGCCGCGCAGGCGCTGCTGGGCTCGGCCCTCGCGGTCAAGCCGCTGCTTCAGCTGGCGGGAGGCCGTATCGAACCGCTGGAGAAGGTGCGTACGGCGTCGAAGGCGATCGCCCGCCTGGAGGAGATCGCGGCGGAGCGGGCGGGCGGCGCGGAGGTCGACATCGCGGTCCACCATCTGGCCGCGCAGGAGCGGGCATCGGCCCTCGCGGACCGTTTGCGGACCCGGCTGCCGGGACTGGCGGACCTGCACGTCAGCGAGGTGGGCGCGGTGATCGGGGCGCATACGGGACCCGGGCTGCTGGGGGTCGTGGTCTCGGCCCGGTGAGGCGTGGGGCGCTCGCAGGGGTGACGGAGTTGTCCACAACCCTCCACTAGTCCACGGAAATCAACCAAGATCATCGCGGATGGGGTGATCTGCCGGATCCTCCTGGCATGGCACTTCGATCTCGCTCACGCACAGCGGCGGCGACCAGCGGCCCCGGCCGCCCACCCGCCTCCGACGGCCGCGCCCGCCACCGTCGCCCCCGCGCCCGGCAACACGAGGCGGCGAACGAACTCCGGCGCCGGGCCCACTCCCTGTTCGACGACGACCGTGAGGACACGGGCCACGGCAGTCGTCCCCGAGCTGGGCACGGCCGGGCGTTGTCGGCACGGTTCCCGTGCGGCGGGGAGCGGAGCCGGCCGTGTGACGGCGGGGAGCGGCCGATGGCGGTGGACGCCCTGTCCGGCAGCGGGCGTCCGGCGGCCGGTGACCGGCTACCCGGCATCTCCCGATCGGCACCCTCGGACCGAACACCGGTCCACGGTCCCGCGAGCGCCACAGCCCGCGCGACGGCAGGGCAAAACCCGACCGGGCTGCACCCGGCAGGGCGGGCGGCCGCGGTGATCGGTCCGGTGGCCGTGGCCGGCGCGAGGGTGGTGACCCGGACGCAGGCCGGAGGCCAGGCGGCGGGGGTGGGCCGGGTTCTGAATGTAGGCCGGACAGCCGACGTGGGCCGGACGGCCGACGCGGGTCGGACGACTGACGTGGGCCGGACGGCCGACGTGGGCCGGACGGCGGAGGTGGCTCGGCCGGTCGGTGTGAGTCGGCTGCTGGATGTGGGCCGGACGGCAGATGCGGACCGGCGGACGGATGCGGTCCGGACGGTAGCGCTGGAGCGGACGGGCGGTGCGGGCCGACCGGCGGGCGTGGGCTGGGCGGCGGATGTGGGCCGGCCGGCGCACGCGGGCATGTCGGCAGGCGCGAGCCGGGCAGCCGGTGCGGGCTGGGCATCTGACGGGCGCCGACCGGCGGATGCGGACTGGTCGGCCGGTGCGGGTCGGTCGGCGGGGCTGGGGCGGGCGGTGGCCGCGGAGCGTCGGGTTGGCCGGGATCGGCCGGTGGGCGCCGGGCAGCGGACGGCTGACGCGGGCGGGGAGGGCGAGGCCGGGCCGGCGGAACCGGGAGTGTTCGACGCGGCCCCGGGGCGACAGCCTCCGGCGGAGGTGAGTGAGGTGGCGGGCGAGGAGGCCGCTTCGCGGACGCGGGGTCTCCGGTCGGGGGCGGGTGGGGCTTGCCCTGCGCGAGCGGTTGCCGCTGTGGGTGCAGGCGCGGTGCGGGCTGGAGCGGCGCAGCGTGGTCGTGTTGTCGGCGCTGCTGGTGCTGGCCGTGGGGTTCGCGGTGCAGCACTTCTGGACCGGGCGGACCGAACCGGTGCGGGCACCGGAGGTCGTCGGGGCGGCGGTGCCGCACGGGGACACGGCGGCGGTGCCGCACGGGGACACGGCGGCGAAATCGGTCGCCGCCCCTCCGCCGCGTCCGGGATCGTGGTCGACGTCAGCGGCAAGGTGCGGAAGCCGGGCATCCACCACCTGCCCGCCGGTTCACGCGTCGAGGACGCGCTCCGGGCGGCCGGGGCGTACGGCCAGGCACCAGGACCGACGCCCTGAACCGCGCCCGCTTCCTCGTCGACGGCGAGCAGGTGGTCGTGGGCGGTCCGGCACCCGCCGCGAACGCCCCCGGAGGCGGCGCGGGACCGCCAGGCACGACGGGCCCGGCGGCGGGAGCCGGCCCCACCACCCCGGTGTCCCTCAACACCGCCACCCCGGACCAGCTCGACGCCCTGCCCGGAGTCGGCCCCGTGCTCGCCCGGCACATCGTCGAGTACCGCACCCGGAACAGCGGTTTCCGCTCGGTGGACGAACTCCGCGAGGTGAACGGCATCGGCGACCGCCGTTTCGCGGACCTGCGCGCCCTCGTACGGCTATGAGCGGCGACCCCACCGCGCGGCGGCACGTCCATGCCGCCTCCGGGAAGCGGCTCGGAGCCGCGCACCCCGGCAGGAGGCACCGACGGACCTCCGGCTGGTGCCGCCCGCCCTGGCCGCCTGGGGCACGGCGGCGGTGATGCTGCACGCCCCGCCCGGCCGGGCGGCCGGCACGGTGATCGCCGCCCTGCTGACGGCCGGCGCTCTCCTCGTCGGACGCGGCCGGCTCACCGGCCGGGGACGTGCCACCGCCCACGCCGTCGCCGCCGTGCTGCTCTGCGTCGCCGCGGCCGCCGGATCGGCGGGACTGCACGGCGCGGATCTCCGCCGGGGCCCCGTGCCCGCCCTCGCGCGGGAGTACGCCCGGGTGACCGCCGAGGTGGAGATCACCTCCGACCCCGGCTCACCCGGCCCCGGGTCAGCGGCGACCACATGGCCCCGGCGTCCGTACTGATCGAGGCCGACGCACGGCGGGTGGAGCGGGCCGACCGCACGGCCCGGACGACCCGCGCACCCGTGCTGCTGATCGTCGACCCGCGCCCCTCCGAGTCCCGGAAGCCGCGGCGGACGCACCGGAGAAATCCCCTGGCTCGCCCTCCTCCCTCCACCCGCCTGCGCGTCGAGGCACGGCTCGCCCCGGCGATGGCGGGCGGTGACCGGTTCGCCGCCGTGCTGCGGGTGAAGGGCCGGGACGGCCCGGACGTCGTGGGCCGGCCGTCGGGCCCGCAGCGGCTGGCGGGACGGCTGCGGGCCGGACTGCGGGAGGCCACCGACGGCCTGCCGGCGGACGCCCGGGCGCTGCTGCCCGGGCTGGTCGTCGGCGACACCGCGAGGATCACCCCGGAACTGGACGAGGCGTTCAGGGAGACCGACCTCACCCACACGCTCGCCGTCTCCGGAGCCAACTTCACCATCCTCCTCGCCCTGCTCCTCGGCCCGCCCGGCCTGGCCCAGCGGGCCGAACGGCGCGGACTCGCACCCCGCCTCGGCATCTCCCTGCGCGGCACGGCGCTGCTGGGCGCGGTCCTCTCCTCGCCTTCGTCGTCGTGTGCCGGCCGGACCCCAGCGTGCTGCGGGCCGCCGCCTGCGGCTCCGTCGCCCTGCTCGCGCTCGCCACCGGCCGCCGCAGATCACTGATCCCCGCCCTCGCCACGGCCGTCCTCCTTCTGGTGCTCTACGACCCCTGGCTGGCCCGCAGCTACGGCTTCCTGCTCTCCGTGCTGGCCACCGGGGCGCTGCTCACCCTCGGACCCCGCTGGAGCACGGGACTGCGAAACCGGGGCGTACCGCCCCGCCTCGCGGAGGCGCTGGCCGCGGCCGGTGCCGCGCAGGCGCTGTGCGCGCCGGTGGTCGCCGTGCTGGCGGCGCGGGTGAGCCTGGTGGCGATCCCGTGCAACCTCCTCGCGGAGTTCGCGCTCGCCCCGGCCACCGTGCTCGGCTTCCTGGCGCTGGCCACGGCGCCGCCGGCGATGCCCGCCGCGAAGGCACTGGCCTGGTGCGCGAGCTGGCCGGCGGAGTGGCTCGCGCAGGTCGCCAAGGCCGGGGCGGCACTGCCCGGCGCCGGAGTGGACTGGCCCGGCGGCTGGGCAGGCGCGGCGGCCCTCGGCGCCGTCACCCTGGCCGGGCTGTCCGTGGGGCGGCGACTGCTGAGGCACCCCTGGTGGTGCGCCGCCTGCGCACTGCTGCTGGCGCTGATGGTGGTGCAGCCGCGCCCCCTGACCCGGGCGCTCACGGGCTGGCCGCCACCGGGCTGGCGGCTGGTGATGTGCGATGTCGGCCAGGGCGACGCCCTGGTCCTGGCGGCGGGCGGGGACGCCGGAGTGGTCGTGGACGCGGGCCCCGACCCGGCCCTCGTGGACGACTGCCTGAGCGATCTCGGGATCACCCGCGTCCCCCTCGTCGTCCTGACCCACTTCTTCTTTCAGCTGTTCAAATCTGTCTCATGAGATGTGTGGTTCAGTCTCGACTCGTTGCGGTGGTACGAGACAGGTGAGCTGACGGGAGTTCCTCTCCGGCCCCTGGGGAGGGGCGAGTGTGGATCTTGCCTTTGTGCAGTCCGGGCTGCTGGAGAAGTACCTGGACACGGATGTGATCTCTGCCGCGAGGGTGGCCGCCTTGCTGGAACGGCGGGGCATCCTCGATGGGACGCCGGTGTACCTCGATGAGGACACGCAGATGCCGGTCCCGCCCCTGTGTGAGTTCGGCAGGTATCTGTCGACGGCGTTGCTGGACGAGACCACGCTGAAGGACTACGGGCGGGTGATTGGCCGGCTGGACGACCATCTTGTCGGTCTGGACAGCGATGTGTTGTCCGCGGCGGAATCCGATCTCGTTTCGTACCGCGGCCACCGCACTCAGCGGCAGAAGAAGCCGGTCGGCGCATCGGTATGGAGTCGGGAATCGTTCGTCCTGGACGACTTCTATGGCTTCCTCGTCGACCGGAAGATCTTGCCGCACCGCCCAGCGAGGCTCGCTGCGCGGGGACGCAACGCCTTGGCGCCACGAGTGCGGTCGGGCATGGACATTCGACACCTCACGTTCGAGCAGTACCGCTACTTCCGGGACGTCGGGCTGGGCGGGCAGTTGCCCAACGCCGAGGTGGACCCGGCCTTCCGCGGGTGGTCACCGCTGCGCGGCCGCGCAGGCAGCGACATCGCACTTGGGTCGGGGCAACGATGGCGCGAGTGGGCGACTGTGCTGTTGCCCGAGATCGGGCTCTGGCCGGGAATGCCGGGCGGGGCGGCCGAGTACACCGTCCAGGCTTGCGCGAAGTACGGCAAAGCTCGCGCGATCTATGTCCCCGAGGACGCCGTCGCGTCCGCCGACCTGTTCTGCATGTTGGAGCGTCCGGAGATAGTCCGCAGGGCGGCCCGAGGGCTGGAGCGCAAGGCCCGCGACCTGTTCGTGGTGGGTGAGGTCGACGTCGCCGGCGGCCGGGTGAGGGGCGTTCTGGACGGCGTCGTGCGCGAGTTCCAGATGTCGGCCATGGACGCCAAGCTGCGGCGGATCACCGTCTACGAGGGCGAGTTCGGCCTGGAGGCCCTGTCCATGTTCGTCTGCCGCGGCGGTCTGATGCCGGGGGCGGACGCCTGGAAGAGTTACCGCCACCGGGCCTGGACGCGCATGACCAGCCTCGCTGACCGATCCACACCGCTGCTGCCGGGGCGACGATGGCGCTGGCACGACCTGAGGCATACCTACGCTCTGCGGCTTTTGACCTATCTGGAGAACATGATGGACGGCGAGGAGCCGGACCTGCAGGCTCGCCGTCGTCGGCACCGGTCGTACTTGACCGGGCACATCCGGCACAACCCGCTGCTGATTGTCAGCCGAAGACTTGGGCACGCGAATCCGGAAACCACCTACGAGTACCTCCAGTACACGGACGACCTGATCAACGAGTTCGAGGCCGCGTTCTCCGGCTGGATCGGCGACGACGAGGCGTCCTACGCCGACATCGCGTCCCACGCGATCAGCGGCGCGAAGGGCGGCCGCTGATGCCGAAGGCACGCCGCAAGGGCCGGAACAACGAAGAACGCGACCGCCTGCGGGCAGTCCTGGCGAACCCTGTCCCGCCCGGCGGCATTGGCCCTCGGGTGGTCGAGATTCCCCGGCTGCTCCTAGCGGTGGACCCATCGGACTTCTGCTGTTCGCGCTTGGCCATGCAGCTGGCCGATGAGTGGGTGGAGTACGTGGCCGCCACCGCCATCACGGCCCATGCGAAGGCCTACCACCTGGCGATCACCCGGCTCTGCAAGTACGTGGACAAGGAGCTCGGGCCGACGGCGGACACGGCGAGCCTGACCGATCCGAACCTCCTTGACCTGCTGGTGAAGTGGGAGTTGTCACTACCCGAGAGCTACGCTCCGAGCTCCACCTACCCCGGGATTCTGGCGGGCGCCGTCAGGGTGCTGATCATCCGCCGGGACGATCACTCCGATCGTCCGGTTGCCGCAGACCTGGCCCGACTGGCCCGTGGTCCCGCGCTGCTGGGCAGCGGGGAGAAGACGGAACGGGACGAGTTCAAGCGCAAGGAGAAGCAGGCTCTGGTCCGCGCCGCCTGGCAGAGCGTTCACGCCACCCGCAAACGCCTGGAGGAGGGGTGGGCCCTGGCTGAACAGGGACGTCATCCCGACCACGGCAGCTGGACCAGCATCCCCGATCTGCTCTGGGGCTTGGCCCACGAGCAGATCACCCCAAAGACATTCACCTGGTCGTGCCGGCTCCTCGTGACTGGCCGGCGGAACTGCAGACGTTCACCACAGGCCCTTCAGCTGCCTTCGTTTCGCAGGTGGCACGTCGGAAGCTGGCTCGCAGGTTGTTCGCGAGCCTCTATCCGCACCACCTCGACCTCCATGCGTTCCGCATCCTGCTGATGGACGCCACCGGCCACGCCTCGGAAGAGGTCACCGGCTTCGGAGAGGTGGATGTGGAGTTCCTCCCCAAGGGCGTCCGGCTGACCCTCCTGAAGAACAGGGCCGAACACCGGCGGCACCGGGCTTTTCGAGACCGGTCCGCACCCGAGGAGCCGACCCCGGACGAAGACGCTGACGGGTACCTCACGGTGAACTGGCCACGGCGCGAGGCCAGCGAGGTGGTCCGCCAGCTCCTGGACCTGACCGCTCGGGTCCGGGCCAAGGCCCCTCACGTCACCCACACGCTCTTCGTCAGCGCCACGGTCCGCAACAACTTCACGGCGGTCTTCGACGAGTGGAGGCCCGTGTCCAAGAGCTCGTTCAAGAGCTGGTTGGACGCCACGGGCGTCGAGATCAAGGGTGACCCGCACATCGGCCGGATGCGGAAGTCGGTCAAGGTCGAGAAGGCCATCGTGAGCGAAGGACGCATCAGCGCCGCGGCGGATGACCACACCGAGGAAACCTTCGCCACCCACTACGCGCAGGGCACCACACTGCGCATCCTGTCTGGTCGGACGATCGCCACGGCCCAGCAGCACTGGTTCGACAAGGCTCTCGACCGGGTCGACGGGCCCACCGTCATCTCCGGCACCACTGAGGACGTCGACCAGGCCGTGCTCGAGGACGCGGGGCTGTCCGCCCGGGAGGCCGAGGACATCATGGCCGGCCAGCTCGACATGGGCGTCTCCCACTGCAAGAACCCCTACCAGAGCCCTTACAGCCGACCCGGCGAGCTCTGCGCCGTCGCACCGCTGCGCTGCCTGGAATGCCGAAACGCCTGGATCCTCCCCTCTAACCTGCCTCAACTCCTCCTGTTCAAAGCTCACTTGGAACGACTTCGTACGGTTTTGACTCCACAGGCATTCGAGCGGCTCTGGGGGCAGAGCTGGGTGAACCTCCGAGCCGTCCTGGAGGACCGCACGCCCGAGGAACGGGACCAGGCCCGCAAGCACATCGAAGCCGGCCAGGCAGTCCTCGACCTGCCGCTCGCCGCGAACACGGAGTTCGACGCATGATCCTGTCCCTGCCCGAGCAACGGCGCCCATCCCTGTTCCGGGAAGACGAACCCGTCGTCCAAGGACGCTCACTGCTTCCCGAGGCGCGTGAGCCCGGCGCCCACATCCCCCGGTTCGGCGACAGGAACATCTGGAACTTCAACGGGATTCTCAAACGGCCGGCCAACTGCACGGCCGCTTCGTGGATGGTCCACTTCAGCTACGAGCTGGAGGATCCGTACTGGAACCTGCTGACCCGCGAGTTCCTGATGGTGACCTTCAACCCGCGGCACCCCGAGGTCCTCAGGAGCGGTGTTGTCCTCGACGGCTACGGCGCCCCCGGCACCTTGGTCCAGATGGCCTCACGAGTGCGGACGGCAGCGAAGTGGGCCCACAAGAACGGACGTCCAGCGCACCCGGACGCATGGACCGTTCAGGACCTGCGCCAACGCATCATCGACCTGGCCGCAGCCGGGACCCGCCCGGACACCGTCAGAGGGCACGTGACCGCCCTCAAGAATCTCGCGGCAGCCGTCCCTGTCCTGAGCCTGCCCTGGCCTGCCGGTGACCCCTGGCCTGGTCAGAGCGCCCGCAGCGTCGCCCAGCTGAGCACCAACACGAATCTCTCCACCCCCGCGGTTCCCCCGGAGACGTGGTTCCCGCTGATCCGCGCAGCCTGGGCCTACATCCATGACTTCGCCCCTGACATCCTGCGCACCGCCCGCCGTCACGACGAGCTCCTCGCCGCCGCGAACTCGTCGGCACTCGACGTCGACGAACGACTTGAGGAATGGCTCGCCGACCCCGGAACAAGATCCCTCTCCACACCACGCCGTCGGAGGACCATGCCTCGCATGTGAACTGGAGCCTGCTGACGCTTCTCCTGGGCTACGAAAGGGACAACCACGGCGTGTTCTCCGCGTCGGGCTGCACGATCAAGAGGCAGCGACGAGCACTGGTCCTGGAGGAAGTAGCCAAGGGACGGACCACCACCCAGGCACTGTCCGGAGAACTCGTACAGACGACACGGCCGGACGGCAGCACAGGACCCTGGCACCCCGGCATCGGCCCGCGACCGCTGAACGACCTGAAGACCGCCCTGCGCAATGCGGCATTCACCCTGGTCGTGGGCCTTTCCATGATGCGCGACTCGGAAATCCACGAGATCTTGAAGTCACCCGTCGTCGAGCACTACAGCACCCCCGCCATCTCCTCCACGAAGATCAAGGGCACCCCCAATCGCCCCGGCAAACACTGGTGGATCGCCGAACCGCTCGTCGAGGCCCTCGCGGTCGCCGAGTCCGTCTCCCTCCACCCCGAACGCGTCTTCTCCCGGTCGGCGCCGACAATCAGGACGGCACCATCGTCGGAACCAGGATGCTGGCGTCGTTCGTGAAGTTCGTGAACACGAACCGGGCCTGGACCGGCCTCGACGAGATCCCTACCACCTACATCCGCCCGCACATGTTCCGCAAAACGATGGCGATGCTCACCGACCAGTTCCCCAACTCCGAGATCGCCACCGGCATCCAGCTCAAACACCTCGCCAAGCGGGCCCTGGCCAACGCCACGACCCGCAGCTATGCCGCCTCCGACGACCACTGGGCCAAATACCTCGAAGACGCCCTCGACAACGTCAAGTTCCGCAAGATCAAAGACCTCTACGAGCGCCACACCGCAGGCGAGGAAATCGGATTCGGGCCCGGTGCCGATCGCGTCAAGGACGCCTTCGACCAGATCAACGCCACCGTCAAGGCCCGCAATGGGGACGCCCGCACTGCCGACACCCTCCTGCGAACGACCAGGATCCACATTCGGTTCGGCATGCTCAACAACTGCACCGCCGACCACACCAACCCCGTCGGTGCCGTCTGCCTCGAAAACGCGATCGTCCCGGAAGGCCACACCGGCCCCCTCGATGAGCGCTGCCGGCCCGACCGATGCGCCAACAGCATGATCGGCCCCGAACACCTGCCGATCTACGACTCCCACCAGCGCAAACAGCTCCAACTCATCAACAACCCCGCCACCCCGGTCTGCCGCCGAGACCTCGCCGAACGCGAATTCGACATCACCCGCAACGTCCTCAAGATGGCGGGAGAACCCCAGTGACCAGACCCGCCGACAGCAACCTCGAAGACCAGGTCAGCCCCAAGACCGCCGCCGTCCTTCGGGCAGCGATGACCCGCCTCTTCGAAGGCCGCCCGCAACGGACTGACGGCCGGCTCACGAAAGAGAACCTCTACAAAGAAGCCCAGGTCAGTCGCGCGACCATGAATCGCGCGAAGGTGATCCTGACTGAATGGGACGCACACCTCGCCGCCCACGGCAAGGCCACCCCCGGCGAGGCCAAACGCGACGCGGCCATCGTCGACCTCAAAAAGCGCCTGACCAAGAAGACCCAGGAATGCACGCTCCTGGAGAACAAACTCAAGGCCGCCCACACTGCGATCGCCGCCCTCTTCCACGACAACGAAGCCCTGCGGCAGCAGCTTGAGAAGGACGTCTCAACCACCGTCACGCCCATCCGCCCCCGTGGTCCTCGACAACGTCACTGAGCCAGGCCAGACGAATTTTGAGGGACCACGGGGGCCGCAGGGACAGAAAGGGACACACCTACCGGGTTGTGGCCGTCAAGCGGCGACGCCGAGTTCCTTCCGGTCCGCTGGACGAACTCGCACACAGCCGGCTCGCGCCACCAGGGGGCGAGGGGAAGTGTCAGTGGGGACAAATGGAGTCGCCCTGACCTCTTGTGGCGCATGCCGGAACGCCCGAGTGGCGAATTATCGGACGTCTTGACTCACCCTTCAACAAGTTGAAGGAATCCGTATGCGTCATCAGGCGAACTGGAAGGTTCTTCCGTGTCAGAAAGAGGCCTTAGGTTAATCCGAGGGCGGGTCATTGTGGCTGTCGCGTACACTTGATCGGCCAATTCGGCAGGCAGGCCGGATCGTGCAACGATTTCAGTAAATGTCACACCGGTCTCCTCGCACAGGCGAACAGCCGACTCAAGGAGCGCAGGGGATTCGCGGGGGCCGAGGTCGCAGGGTTCCGGGTCTCCATGTTGAGAGAGCGTCATCATTGCCCTCTTATAGGTGGTATCGCGAAATATGCCAATAGAGTGCGCACGGTAAACGAGAGCCTTTAGCGAGGTGCCCCATCTGCGCTTCAGAGAGTAGAGCGTCTCCCAGTCCAGGCGTCGGGGCAATTCATCGGTAATCTCGGCGCGAGGCATCAAAAATTCGGCAGCGAAGTCGTGGGCCTGATTCTCTACGATCCTGCTGCCTGGTTCGGCATCTAGATGCATAATCAGGTGCCCTACTTCGTGAGCGACGTCGAAGCGGGAACGGGGTAGGTCATTTTTAAGAGGATTGCGGAAGATAAGCGGTCGGCTGCCGTACCAATGAGAGAAGGCGTCGACCCGTTCGGAAACCGGCGGAAGTTCCATGACTACGGCGCCATGTGCTTCCAGGAGTCGGGTCACGTGCGGCACGGGGCCGCTCTGCACGCCAAGCGCGGAACGAGCTTGCTGAGCAGCGGATGCAACGTCTGAGCGCGTTGGGTCCGAAGGCATCGGTAGTCGCGGCAGTACCACGGCCGGGAGTTCGACGTACTTCTCAACCGTGGTCACCAACTGCCAAGCGATCTTCCCGAATGCTAGAGCTTGATCCCGTTGAAGCTGAGTGGTTGCGCGAAGGCTGCGAAAGTGGGCAGCACTCGGCATGGCCGGATGGGGGTGCCCGCTCGCGAAGAAAGCAGCCGGCACCCCTAGCGCCATGGCAAGCTGAGCAACGGCAGAAGCCGACGGTCGGCTCTGGGCAAGCTCGTACTGGCTCACTGCCGCAGGGGTGAGTCCCACTTGCTTGGCCAATTCATTCTTGCGCAAGCCGCGCAACTGCCGTGCAGTGGTCAAGGCTTGAGGGTCGAATGCGCGCGACGCGAACTCGGCCTCTCTCTGACGATGGTGCGTCGTGGACATCGTTAAAGTCTCAGTCTTCTTGGTTTTGTGTCTTCGGCTGCTGTTCCGGATTTTTCCGGCGACGTTTCAGGTTGATCTTGGACTCGCCGAGGTCCGTGAAGTTCGGCTGTTCCTTCGAGCCGCTTTCTTCAGGGAACCCTTCATCGTCGTGTGCTTGCTCGTCCGTGCCGGTCGGCCGCAGAGAGCCGGTCGGGCCCGGGGAGGCTGTGGCCTTCTCGACCTCATCGGTCTCGTCGGGCTTCGCATGTGTTCTGGGGGCTGGCAGTGACACCTGCAAGCCGTTATGCAGTTCCGCCGTCCCGTCGAGCCAGGGAGAACCACCCGCCCGGTTGTCTCGAGGAAGACCCAACTCGATGACGCAGCCACCGGTCTCAGGGTCACCCGTATGCATAATGCGGACATGCCCCTGCGTGATCGCCGGGGCAAATGCCGAGTCCCATTCGGACTCCTCGCTCAGGGCGAGCTGAACGCCAGCGGAGCTGTTGGCCACAGCGCCACGCAGTCGCGGAGCGCTTCCGTCCCAGCGGACCTTCTCCAGTGCCGCCGGGACTTTGTCGGGCGTGGTGAAGCGAAACTTGTAGAACCGCACTACCCACGGCCCACTGGTGATCTCGACTGCTCCACCCGCCACGATGCGAGCCGGGATTCCAGCCTGTACCAGGCGTAAATGAACCAGGTTGGCGATGTTCCGCCAGGTCAGCTGCCCGAACGTGCCCATGTCATCGCCGTGCTCGGGCTCGAAGCGGTCGGCGTTGGTTTCGTAGACCTGTTGAGTGACTTCCTCAACGATCCCAAGCACGCCGTCTCGGCGCAGGTCTGTCATGGCTTGCCGCAGAGTCATATCCACGGGGAGAACATAGCAGAAGGCCACTGTTTCTGCGTGAAAATCAAATCAAGTTGTGCGTCACGCCCCTGACCAGGCGCTCTTATGTGGAAGGGACCGGCCCGCCAGGGGCCGGTCCCTTCCACATGAGGGCGCCACCGGCAGGCTATCTGCCGATGATCTTGTTCAACCTGACGGCGCTCCGCAGAGCAGTCGGCACCCCGGCGAGGGTCGCAGCAGCTGTCATCCCCGCAGGGGCGACTCCCAGGGAATGTGCCGCCACAGCCGCGGCGACCCCCACGATCCCGGCGGCCACGGTTGACGCGAGGGAGATCACTGCCCATCGCAGCGGCATCTTGTCGTCGGCCGGTTCTGTGCTGTTTGTGCTCACGCGTCCGGAGTTCCCTTCCTGCCCAAGCCAAGGACGCCCTTCAGGCAGAGCCATGCCGCAGGTGTCGTCCCAATTCGTACTTCCAGTCAGCCAGCCAGGGGCGCTCTAATGCACATAGCGGTCGCATAGTTCAACGAGGAGCCAGATGTCACCAGAGCCCAGTGCGGCCGAGATGGAGCTCCTCGACGGCTTGGCGCGGGTTGGGACTCACGTGAGTGTCGATCAGCTGCGTCGGTGGCGACGGGCTCGACTGCTGTCAGCGAACGAGAGGGCCTGGGGCGGTCCCGGATCGACGTCCCGGACTTCGCCCGCCGCTCAAGTCATTGCGCAGGCGCTGGCTGCCGATGCCCGACGAGGAAGGTCCATTCACGAAACGGCGCTTAGGGTGTTCACCGGACACCTCCACGTCCCACTCGGCCATGAGGGCATCGCCCGGGCTTTGAACTGGTGGATCGAGCATCGGGACGACGGCCCAGCCCGAAAAATCGAGAAGGTTTTCGAAGACGCTGTGACAGAGGATGAGGGCGTGGAAGCCGCTTGGGCTATCGCCAGGCGCACCGTCCGGTCACGACGTCCTCTTCCTGCCAAAGTCGGAGCGCCAGATGCCGCGTACCGACGCTTTTTAGACGCCTACGCGGCGATGATGGTTGGCCGAGTGCTTGGTGCGGCCGTAGTTGGATCGGAGCACCATAGGGCGATGTTCGAGGTCAGGGCGGCCTACCTGCCGCAGGTCTCCAGTTGCGCGGTTGAAAACGAGCTCTCTTACTCCGGCGACGAACTCAGGGCGATGGGGGAGCAGATGGTGGTGACGTTCGATCTCGCCGGCGCGTTCGACGACCTCCTCTCCCATTGAAACGCCGCAGGCAGGAAGACCTTGCACTCGTTCAGGACACCGCCTCGGAGGTGCTTCTCTGGACCCGCGATGCCCTTGCCTTACTGGACCGGGCGGCCAACATCCTCGGCGTCGGTGCCCAGGTGATCCCGGACGACCCCACAGTGGCTGCGATCGACGCCTTTGGCGAGTCGGATGAGGAATCTCACGTCTCGGCCAGCTTCGCCCTCACGTTAATCGCGAGGCCCCAGTGGCTCCGAGAGGCCTGGCCGTTGGTGGGGCTTGGCCCTCTACCGGATCCTCGACGGTTGCCGAAACAACCGCCTGCCAGGCGGCCAGGCGGACCTGCGCGAGGCGATGCGCGCGCTCGAACCGGCCTTGCTCGCGCTACCTGAGCTTGTCGAGCGGATCTATCATTCGTGGCCCACCGATCAGATGGAGGCACGCGACAGCCGCGCAACTCTCGACCTTAAGATCGCTGAGCTGAAGATGCTGATCTCCACGGTCTGCGAAGCCGGGGGCCGCCCCTGAGTCCCTCGCCGCCGCGAAATCCTCCTCCGGCACAGCGGTACCCGGGCCAGCGAAATCCCCTTCTAGGCCCGCACGATCGGCGCCGGGCCTAGAAGGACGCGGGCCTCTCGCTAGAACCGGAGACGGCTCATCGGCGCCGAGGTGGGCGGCCTCTTCACGACGGTCGACGCCTACGTGACCGGGCACAAGGCCGAATGACGCTCTCTCGGAGGTGCGTCACATGAGGGCGTCTTCAAATACTTTGCGATGGTCAGCAGTGTGTTCGTGCTCACGTCGGGACCAGGCGATGCGATCCGAGATCTGCTGGGCAGTGGCTTCGATGGCCTTGGAGCTGGCCTGCACCTCCGCCCAGAAACGGGCGTTACGGGCCTGCCGTTCTAGCATCGCGTCGACGAGCACAGCACGCTCAGGACCAGCCAGGTCATAAGCGTCGGCCAGCACACGCACCTGAGTGGCCTGAACATCCACGGGAGGAGCCCCTGTCTTCGAGGACACACACCACAGCCAGCTCATATAACCGACGTCCTCCAGCGGACTGCCCGGCGCAGCCATGTCGAAATCGATGAAGGCGGCTGGCATCTCGTTCTGAAAGACGGCGTTGTTCGGGCCCAGGTCGTGGTGGCACACGACCTGATGCTGACCAGCGAGATCACTGCCCCGGGTGGCATCGTGCATCGCGCGCGCCAGGCTGCCGGCCGCAGCAACCTGCGCGTCGGTCCATGGCCGGAACTTGGATGGAACCCAGCCCGGCACATAGCTGAAGGTGTCCCGGCCCGTCTGATCCCGACCAAGATATCGCGGAGCCCCTGTGAATCCTCGGCTCTTCAGCAGATCAAGCAGGGAGGCGACGAACGGCGAAGCAGCCGAGGCCGGTCTCCGCACCGTGTCACCGATGCGGACGACGCCACGGGTGATGCGGCCTCCCCGCAGAGGGACGACTTCGTCAACAATCTCGGACATGCCAAGGGTTCCTTTCGATCGCCGCTGTCTATGAAGCGGCGGACACGCCTGCCGCTGCCCCTGCAGATCGCCCACGCGAGACGGGGACTCGCGACTTGAAGCGTTTGCTCCAGTTGTGTCAGGCGGCTGTTGAGGCGTGATGTTCCCTGGGGCTTCGCGAGCGACAGTGTTTCCCAGGCCCAGCGCTTGGCTCGTGATCGGCCCCATGTCTCATGAGACATGCTGAGCGCGAAGAACACGTCCACGCCGACCATGTGGCGGGACTGCCCGGCGTCCTGCGCGGCCGGGCGGTCGGCGCCATCGCGACGACGGCCTTCGAGGAACCCGCCGGCCAGGCCGCGGCCGTACGCGGACTCGCCGCCGCCCGGCACATCCCGCTGACCCACGCGGCCGCCGGAGAGGCACGGCGCACCGGGACCCTCTCCTGGGAGGTGATCTGGCCACCCCGACCACCCCAGCCACCCCGGCAGGCCCGGCTCCACCCGCCCCGACCACCCAGACCTCCCCGCCCCCGGAAGGCCCGAACGACGCCAGCGTCGCCATACTCGTCCGCACCGCCGGCCTGCGCCTGCTGCTCCTCGGGGACCTGGAACCCCCGTCCCAGCGGGCCCTGGCGAGATCCGCCGCGGCCCGCCGGCTGACCGGCGTGGACGTCCTGAAAGTCGCCCATCACGGCTCGGCCCACCAGGACCCGGACCTCATACGACGGGCGGCGCCGAGGCTGGCGCTCATCAGCACCGGTGAGGGCAACACGTACGGGCACCCCGCACCGGGCACGCTGGCCGCCCTGCGCGCCGGGGGAGCGACGGTGCTGCGGACCGACCGCGAGGGCGCGATCGCGGTGCTCGCCGCGGAGGGAGGGAACAGAGCCGCCGGAAGGAAGGAGATACGAGTGGCGCGCCAGTGACACGGGCGGCGCACGGACTGGGGCGGGGCGTCCATCGGAAGAGTTCACTCTGTTGCGAACCGGCATACGTGACGCACCGCAACCCGTAAACTGCGCTCTGTGGCGGCCTGGACCGAAGGGGCCGGACGCCGGTGCTCCGGGGAGGGTATTGGAAGAGTGGGGGCCGCTGGACCAGGCGGTGGCGGGCATCTGGCCGAGAGTCCTGGACCAGGTTTCCGGGCAGGAGCTGAGCGACCTCGAGGACGAGGTACTGGAGGCGCTGCGCGCCTATGAGCAGGCGTGCGGAAAGGCGGAGGCACGGGCGTCCGGAATGACGCCGGAGAGTTTCGACGCCATCGACACCGCAGCCCGTTCCGTGGAGGACGCGTTCCGGGCCCGTCCGCCCTTGGGGACCTGGTTCGGTGAGGAGTTCGACCGGCTGCTCGACGGCCGGGAACGCTTCGGCCCGGCCTCGGCGCCCGGCTACTGGACCGCTTTCCAGCGCGCGCTGCTGGTACCCGTCCTGTACGCCACCGACCGCGCGAAGGAGAACGATCAGACGGTGTACGGCTCCACCCGCGGCCCGCTCTCCCACGGGCAGGCCACGGTGAGCGTGCCCGACGACCGCCCGGCCGGAGCGATGGGCAAACCCCGCTGGTGGCGCCTGCGGTTCCGGCCCGACCCGGCCCGGGACGTACTGCTCGGCGCTGTCGAGCCCGCGGACGCCGACGGCTTCGCGCGGCGTGTGCGCACCCAGCTCGACCAGGGGACGCACCGGCAGGCGCTGGTGTTCGTGCACGGCTACAACGTCAGCTTCGCCGACGCAGCCCGGCAGGCCGCCCAGATCGCCTACGACCTCAACTTCACCGGCGTGGTCCTGCTCTACAGCTGGGCGTCGAAGGGCGGGGTGCTGGACTACCCCGCGGACGGGGACGCCGCGATCCGGGCCGTGCCGTACTTCCGGACCTTCCTGAGCGACCTGCTCACCCGGACCGGCGTCCACGAGGCGCACGTCATCGCCCACAGCATGGGCAACCGGCTGCTCACCGCCGGGCTGGCGGGACTGGACACCACGAAACTGCCGGCGGGTTCCGGGCGGCTGGGACACGTCGTGTTCGCCGCCCCGGACGTCGACAGCGACGTGTTCCGGGACCTGCTGCCCGCCGCGCTGCGCCAGGCCCGTACCTGCACGCTCTACGTCTCCGACCGGGACAGGGCCCTCGCCGCCGCCCGCAGGCTCTCCGACTTCCCGCGCGCCGGGCAGAGCGGCGGCCCGGTGATCGTCGTACCCGGACTGGACACCATCGACGTCAGCGCGCTCGGCACCGACCTCCTCGGTCACTCCTACGTGGGCAACCACACCACCGTGCTGGCCGACCTCCACGCCCTGTTCCGGCACGGCCACCGGCCGGAACAGCGCTACGGACTCGTCGGCACACCGCATCCGGACGGCGTCCACTGGTCGTTCGGGCCGCAAGGATGACCCGGGCCCGCCACGGCCACCACCCACCACAGACAACGAGTGACGGACCATGACCCACTTCGTGGACAGAGTGCCCTTCGAATGGAGCGCGCCGGGCGCTCTGGAACTGCGCGACCTGCTGGCCTCCGCGTACTCCCGCTCCGCCCGGGCCGAACAGCTGGCCAAGCGGGCCGGAGTGACGACCGGCTACGTCGACTGGGAACGCCCCATGATGACCGTCTGGTTCGACCTGATGGAGACGGCGAGCAACCAGAAACGGTTACGGGCCCTGCTGGAGGAGGTCACCTCCGGGCCCGACCAGGCCGTCGGCGACCGGGTGCGGGAACTCCTCGCCGCGCATCCCGTCGTGGCGGCCCCGGACCGGCCCGCGAAGGCGCCGGACTTCGCGCACTTCGCGGACCCGGACGAACAGGAGCGCCGGATCTTCCGCGCCGGCACGCTCCAGGACGTCGTCTTCCTGCGCCGGGGCACCGAACTGGCGACCGCCGTCTGCCGGCTGCGGGTCACCGCGGCGGACGGCGCCCAGTACCACGGCACCGCGTTCCGCATCGCGGACGATCTGCTGCTGACCAACCACCATGTGCTCTTCGACGACCAGGGTGAGGGACCCGTGGCGGTGGAGGCCTGGTTCGGCTACGAGGCCGACCTGCACGGACGGACCCGGGAACACCAGGTGGTGACCTGCGAACCGGCGTCGGCCGTCGGCGAACCCGGCCCGGACTGGGCGGTCGTCCGCAGCGGGACCGGGCTCCCCGACGACGCCATGCGGGTGCCCTCCCGGACAGCGTCTCGGTGTCCGTGGACGACAGGGTCTGCATCATCCAGCACCCGCACGGCGGGGTGAAGAAACTCGCCGCCCGGCACAACGTCGTACGGCATGTCGACGACACCGTGCTCCAGTACTGGACCGAGACGGAGCAGGGTTCGTCCGGCTCCCCGGTCTTCGACGAACGCTGGAGCCTGGTGGCCCTGCACCGCCGCTGGCGGCGGATCGACGCCGGTGACGAGCAGCCGGTCGAGTACCGCAACGAGGGCGTGCGGATCGAGCGGGTGGTCGAGGGCCTCAAGCGGAAGCGGCTGGTGTGATCCGATGGCCGCCCTGATCGACGAACGCGCGTTCAACCTCGACGACGAACGCGCCAGAAACCTCCTCAAAGCGCTGAGCACCGTGTACGCCACCAAGCACACCGCACGCCAGCTCATCCTCGCCGCCGGCCTCCAGGAGGCCGACGTCCACTGGGACACCAGCATGGCCGACGTATGGCCGGACGCCCTGGAGAAGGCGGCCCACGCCGGCTGCCTGCGGACCCTCGTGGAGCGGGCCGCCGAGAACCCCAACACCGACGCCCATCCCGTCTTCCAGTACCTGCTGACGGAGGAGATCTCCCCGGGAGGCCGACCCCTGCTCCGCCTACCTGGTCAACAACCGCAGGCGGGCCTTCTTCAACCGGCTGGCCTTCCGCCGGACCCTGCACGACATGGTCCAGGGCGACGGCAAACGGGTGCTGGCCGTGCAGGGCCGGCGCCGGTCCGGAAGAACACACAGCTGGTATCTGATCGCCCACGTACTGGACAGCCATCGCGTCAACCGCCGCCGCATCCGGATGAGCGATTACTACTCCCCGGCACAAGTAGGGGATATCGGACACGCGCTGCGGGAACTGTTCGGCTGGGACATCACCATCGACCACCACACCTCGGAGGACAGCCAGGCGCGGAGCCTGGTGCACCAGATCGAGCACCTGATGAACGGGGAGCAGCGTGAGAGCCGGGACCAGAACGGCCACTGGCTGGTGATCGACGACTCGCAGCGCGTGCGCTTCACCGAACCCGCCCTCAGGGCCCTGACCCGGCTGGTCACCGCCGTCGTCGAGGAGGAGATGGCGGACCGGCTGCGGATCGTCCTGCTCGCCTACGACGGCTGGCTGCCCTCCGAGCTCCAGCCCTATGTCGCGTACGAGGAGTTCGGCCCCATCACCGGCAAGGACCTGCACGACTATGTGCGCGCCGTCGCCAAGGAGACCGGCCGGCCCACCGACCCCGACCACGCCGACCGGCTCGCCGACGAACTGAGCAGCCGGTCCGGCGGCGGCAGGGTCGCCGCCGACGACGCCCTGCCGATGACCGACGCACTGCAGCTCGCCGCCGCCTCCTGGGCCCGCGAGCAGTACGCCCGGGGCGGTGACCGGCGTGACTGAGAACCCGTCGGACCCCCAGCGGGACACGGACCGCCGTCACTTCCGCGAACGCACGGCGCTCCTCGGCTCGTTCTCCGCCCACGACCTCATGCCCGCGCGGGACGACGCGGGCGGCACCACCGACGCCGGCTTACAGGACTTCCTCCTGGAGGAGTGCTCCCGCATCACCACCTCCCACGGTCGCCGGTGGTGCCTGTCGGCCGGCCCGCGGGCCTGGACCCTGGACGCCCTGCGCACCCGCGAGGAACTGCTCGCCGCCGCGAGGGCCGCGCCCGGCACCGAAGCCGACCCGGCACGCGCCTGGGCCGAACGGCTCCTCCAGCACGGCCGTCCGCCGTCACCGGACGGGCAGAGCTACGGCGAGCTGTACACCGCGCTGACCGTGGTCGGCTGGTTCGAGGACGCGCCACGGGCCCGCGCGCAGCTGGCCCGCGACGGAGTCGTCCTGCCGGACACCGGCACCATCGGGCAGGCGCTGGGACGGGCCCGCCTGCTCCAGCCGCTGCACGCCCTCGTCGACCCCGGGTTCACCGGCCGCGCCGGTGAACTGGCCTGGCTCGGCGCCCTCCTCGACGAGCCCCGGGACGGCGGCCGTGACACCGCGAACCAGTGGGCGTTCGTGCACGGGCCCGGCGGAGTCGGCAAGTCGACGCTCCTCGCCCGCTTCGTCCTGGACCGCCTCGACGACGGACACGTACCCCCGACACCCTGCCTGTATCTCACCTTCGACCGGCACGACCTCGTCGCCGAACGGCCGCTGACCCTGGTCGCCGAGGCGGTGCGCCAGCTCGGCCTGCTCCACCCTCGCTCGCCGAGCACACGCGCGAGCTGGAGCGGGAGCTGGAGAGCACCCTCACCGCCGACCGGCTGACCCGCACCGAGGACGCCCACCTCGGACCGCGCGCCGCCCACCAGCGCGACGAACTGACCCTGGTCGACGCGCTGGCGGCCCTCGTCACCTCGGTCACCGGCGGCGCCACCCGACGATGGCTGCTCGCCCTGGACGCCTTCGAACAGGTGCAGCGCAGCGGACCGGTGGCCGTACAGCGCCTCCTCGACTTCCTGGCCCTGCTGCACCGCGCCCACCCCGGCCTGCGGGTCGTGGCCGCGGGACGCGCCCCGTCACCGCCGACGCCCCTTCGCATCCCTGCAACTGGAGGATTCGACCCCGAGACCGCCCGGACGTTCCTGCGCCACGAACTGACGAACGCCACCGGGGAACCCCGCCGGCGTACAGCGGCGGCGAGATCGAGGACATCCTGCGGACCGCCGGCACCAGTCCGCTCAACCTCAAGCTCGCCGCGGCGCTCGTACGGCGGGCCGGGCCCCACGCCCTCGACGACCCGCGCCTGCGCGGCCGGCTGATGCTGAGACTGGGCGCCGAGACGCAGCAGGCCGTCCTCTACGGCCGCCTCCTGGACCACCTCGCCGACCCGGACCTGCGCCGCATCGCCAGCCCCGGACTCGCCGTCCGCGTCCTCAGCCCGGACATCATCCGCGACGTGCTGGCCGGACCGTGCGGGCTCGGCGAGGTCGACGACGTACGCGCGAGGAAGCTGTTCGACGAGTTCCGCGCCGAGGCCACCCTGGTCGAGGACATGCCCTGCCGGAACTCCGTGGTGCACCGCGGCGACGTCCGCCGGGTGATGCTGCCCATGCTCCGCCACGACCAGCGGTCCGTCATGGCCCGTATCCACCGCAGGGCCGTACGCCACTACGCCCGCCTCGACGCCGGCGACCACCGGGTGGAGAACCGGGTGGAGGAGCTCTACCACCGGCTGTCGCTCGCCCAGCCGACCCGCAGGCTGGACGACCGCTGGATCGACGAGGCGGGCCCCCTGCTGGAGAGCGCGATGGAGGAACTGCCCGCGCGCTCCCGGGTCTATCTCACCGAGAAGCTCGGCAACCCGGCGACGGCCGAGCTGCGGGCCAGGGCGGACGACGAGACCTGGCGCCGTCAGGCACTCCGGGTCGGCAAGGCCCTCCTGGCGGCGGGCGTCGCCGACGGGGTGGCCGAGGTGCTCGACGAGCGGCCCCGGCTGGTCCCCGACGACATCGGCCTGATCCTGCTCAGCATGCGCGCGTTCCTCGCCCTGCGCCGTCCCGCCGACGCCTACGCCCTCGTCGAGCGCGGACTGGAACTGGCGGCGGAGCCCACCGACTTCGTGGACCTGTCCCTGCTCGGGGCCCGCGCCTGTGAGGGCCTCGGCCGCTACGAGGAGGCCCTCGGCCTGCTCGCCCGCGCCCGCCGCACGGCCGAGCTGGGTCAGGGCATGGAGGTCCGGCTGCTGTCCGTGGCCGCGGCACAGCTCCGGAGCCACCGGCGCGGGCACACCGCCGACACGGCGGAGACGCTCTCCCTGCGCGCCGACACCCTGGCACTGGTGAACACCGTCGGCCCGGGCGTGTTCCGGCGCCACCCCTGCTGGTCCGCGAACTGGCCGCCGAGATCGGCGACGAGCTGCCATGGCTGGTGTCCTACACGGCCAGGTCACTCGGGGTGGGGGCACCGAAGGGTCCGACGCCGCCCGGATCGGCTCCCTGACCGGCGAGGTCGTGGCCACGCCGCCCCCCGGCCGGTGGACGTCGTCGCGGACGGCGGCCGGGCCGTACCCGTCGGCCGTCCCGAGCGTGCCGCTCCGACGGCATCACGGGGCACGGTGGACGTGGGCAGCGTCAGCGTCAGCAGCGTCGGCCGGGGCGCCGTCATCGGGGACATGATGGGCGGGGCCTTCGTCACCGGTGACCTCAACCGGACCCTGGTCGACTCCTACCAGCACGAGGTGGACCGCCCCTACACCGGGGACGCCGTCGTCGTCCTCCCCGGCTTCGCGGGAAGCGCCCTGGTGGACGACACCACCGGCAAGGTCGTCTGGGGGATCAACGCCAAGCGCCTCCTCACCGGCATGATGCGCGATCTGGGGCAACTGGAGGTGACGGAGGAGGAGCGTCGGGGGCTCCCGGGCGGATGCGCCCCGCCACCCTGCTCCAGGGCCTCGCCTGGCTGCCTCTGCTGGGCGGACTGTCACCCTACGGCGCCCTCGTCAAAGGCGTCCGCTCCGTGGTGCTGCACGACGAGGCCGTGCTGGAGTTCCCGTACGACTGGCGGCTGTCGGTGGAGAGTTCCGCCCGCCGACTCACCGAGGCCGCGCTGCGGCATCTGAGGGACTGGCGGGCGCATCCGGCGGGCCGGGCGTCCGCGTTCCGGAGATCGGCCGACCGCCCGAAACTCGTGCTGGTCGCCCACTCGATGGGCGGCCTGGTCGCCCAGGCCGCGCTGGCCGCGTCCCCGGAACTGGCGGACGCCACCCGGGACCTCATCACGATCGGCACACCCTTCCACGGCATCCCGGGAGTCGCCGGATTCCTCGGCTCGGACAGCAGACTCCGGCGCAGTTCCTGGCTGCGGCAGCTCGGCGAGGCCGCCCGCACCATGCCGGGCTTCTACGACCTGCTGCCCGACACTCGGTGTGTCGTCACCCCGGACGGGGACCTGCGCCGGCTCACGGTCGAGGACATCGGGGCGATCGGCGGGGACAAGTCGCTCGCTCTGGAAGCCGAGGAGGCGCGCCACAGACGCGCGGCGGCCGCCTGGGGGCCGACACAGCTCCACACCATCGCCGGCACGTCCCAGCCCACCCCGCGGACCATGACCCTCGTGAACGGCGAGGTGCGGTTCTCCCCGGATATCCCACGGCCGGACGAAGACGGGGACCCGGCCGACGGCCCGCGGGCGTGGACCGCGCCGGCGGACGAGGAGGGGACGGTCTGGTGCCGCTGTCCAGCGCGTCGCCCTCCTGGGCCGCCACCCGGCTGCCCGTGGTGGGACAGCACAGTTCGCTGCCCGCCGGCACGACCGTGATCAACCTGGTCCAGGAGGTGCTCACCGGCGGCGCCGGGCGCTCCGGGTTCCCGCGCCGGGGCCTCGGCACCACCGGGACCGAGATGCCCGCACCACCGTTCGGGATCAGCGCGCCGCCCGAGGTCGTCCCCGGGCAGAGCTGGCGCCTGACGGTCACCGGAGCGCATGCCGGCGCCGTCGTGTGCCGGCTGCTGCACGCCGAGACGGACGAGGTCGTGGAACGCCTGGAACTGACGCCGGTGGCGGGTGAACCCGGCACGACGTACGCACGGGTCGCGGTGAGCACGCCCGGGTTCTACCGGATCGTCGCCCAGGCGGGCGGGCTGTCCGCGACGGCCCTGGTCGTGGCGGTCGCGGTCGACTGCGCGACGACGGAGGACTGAGACACCCCCGGCGCGGTCAGACCAGGAGGACGACCGCGATGATCAGAAGCGCCAGCAGCAGGACGCCCAGCGCGCCCGCGAGAACCAGCCCGGCCGCCCGCGAACGCGCGGGACGCGGAGCCTCCCGCACGAACGGCAAGGGTCCCGGACCCGGCGGGGACGGCGGGGACGGTACGGGCGCGGGCGCCGGTCGCCGTCCGGCGGCGGCCGGGTCACCCCGCCCCGCCGGCTGCCGTACGCCCGCCGTATCGCCGCGCCCCGCCGGCTCGCGTACGCCGGCCCGTTCCGTCGCCGTGGAGGGAAGGGCATGGACCGGCCGCCCGGCACCTCGAACACGTTCATGTCCAGGAAGGGCCGACGGCTGGACGGTGTCGGCTCGCTCGGCAGGCGCCGCGCCATGCCCCCAGGATGTCCCCGGCCGACCTCACCTCCGGACGGGGCTCGAGGTCGGGCTGGAGGTCGGCCCGGCAGTCGAGCAGCGCCCGCAGTTCCGTGGCCGTCTCGCGGACCTCGGGGGCCCCGTGACCCAGCAGCTCGCGCCAGGCCCGCGACCCGGCCGGGTCGCGGAGTCCCTGCGGGACAGCAGCAGATGATCGGAGCCCGGCCGGTGCAGCGCCTCCCACAGGGAGACGTCGTGGCTGAGCATCACCAGGGAGGCGTGGATGACGTGCGAGGGAAGCGGTCCCGGTGCATCGCCGTGAGCGCGTCGGTCTCCTGGAGCGGAATCCCCGTCGAGGTACCGGCCGTGAACAGGGCCCCGGCGGTACCGACGGCGGCCGCCGTGTGGAGCAGCTCGGTCGTGCCGTCCGGGCCCCGTTCGCCCTCGCGGGGAGCCGGAAGTCCGGGTGTCCGTCCTCGCGTCGCGGGGAGCGGGCCAGCCGGGCGCGGTCATGGCGTCGTAGTCGACGAAACGCACCTCCGTGCCGGCCGTCACCAGCACGTTGCCGCTCTGCAGGTCCCCATGGCTGATACCGGAGCGGTGCATCTGATAGACGGCCCCGGCGAACCGGTGGGCCACGCGCCGGAGTTCGGCGGGGGCCGTGTCCTCCCGCCGGGCGAGCAGCCCGTCGATCCAGTCGGTGAGGCGCAGACCGGGCACCCACTCCATGAGGACCACGGGCCACCACTGCCCCCGAACCCACAGCCCGTGCTCCAGATAGCGGACCTCGGCCCGCCAGGCTCCCTGGGCGCCCTCCAGGGACCTCGCGATCTCGCGGTACCGGCGTTCGCGATCGGGTTCGTCGCGCAGAAAGCACTTCAGCGCCCAGCTGTCCCCGTCCCGCGGGTCGTCCAGGCGGTATACGGCTCCGAAGGTGCCGCCGTCCGCCCCGGCTGGCCGTCCGTGCCCAGCCTCGGCCGGCACCGTCTCAGCAGCGGGTCCTCGCTGCACTGGTCCAGCCGGGACACCGCGGCCTGGTAGTCGCCGAGGGCGGGCCGCTGGCCCGGTGACGTCAGCACGGTCCGCATCCCGCTCTGAGCAGCGTGATGTCGTCGTCCTCGAGCACACCCCTGCTCCGCTGATCCTGCACCCAGGCGGGGAAACCGGACGGCGCGGCGCACTGCGTGTCCAGGGCGGCCCAGGGCCGGCCCGCGTCGTCCGTGTGCCGGAAGCACCAGCGGGCCAGGGCGTCCGTCATCAGGTAGAACACATCGCCCGGGTGCCAGTGGCCCGCCCGGAGTTCCGGCTCCGGGTTCTCCTCGTCGCCGCCCGCCCGGACCACCCGGGGCACCCGGGTGCGCACGGCGACCGACTCCACCACCTGGCCGGCCCGCACCTGGAACATGCACGAGTCGCCGACCGACACCGCCTGCCACGTCCCGCCGCCCGGAAGGTCCGGCCCGCCGTCGTGCGCCGGGTGGGGCAGCAGCCGTACGCCCAGCACCGTCGCCGAGGGACCTTTCTCGATCCGGTCGTGCGCGACCCAGGCCGTCACACTGGACTTGGGGACGCCCGCGAGGAGCGCCCGCTGCCGGCCGGGCCAGCGCAGCGCCGCGGTGGTGGCGACGTCGTCGAACGCCGGGGCGTCGTAGAAGGCCCGGCCGGGCGCGGCGCACAGCTCGCGCGCCAGCCGGTTCGCCCACCAGCCGCTGCCCGCCGATCCGCTGCTGCCGTCCGCCACGATCAGCCGGGCCTCCCCGCTGTTGCCCGCCGCGGGCAGGACCGTACGGGCGGCGTCCTCGATCCTGGACGCGTCCATCCGCGACTTGGGCGCTTGCAGCAGGCACCGGTCGACGGTCACGCCGGGGTGCCGACATTCAGGAAGAGCATCACCGAGCGCATGCTGGCGTTGAAGACGAAGCCCCGCGCGCCCTGTTCCACCCGCATACCGAGGTCCATGGCGGTGTCGCGCATGTCGGGGGCAGGACGTCCGACATGGAGAACAGCTTGGCGCCCATCTGCGGGAGCCCGGCGTCGGTGCTGGGGTAGTGCGTCGGCGTGGCGACGTCGGACGAGATGTGCAGATTGAACAGGAGCGTGGGGCCGTTCTCGGTGCCGACGGACCGCAACTGCTGGGCGGGACCCGCCGGGTCGCCGTCCGTCGACTCGCCGTCCGTCAGATTGAGGACGATGGGCGGGAAGCTGCCGGGATGCTCGGCCACCCAGCGGTCCAGGACCTTGTGCGTGTACCGAAGCGCCTCGCACATCGGCGTCCCCCGGAGCCGGCCGACTCCAGCCACACCGGCAGCTCCACGACATGGGTGATGGGGGTGCCGTCCGGGAGGACGTCGTTCTGGGTGAGCCGTTCGGTGCGGATCCTGCCCTGGGGAGGGCGCTCGTCGGCACGAGGTCACGGCCGGCGAGGGGACCGCCGAGGACGGGGCCGACCGTGGCGCCGTACCCGATGACCGAGACATGGAAGAAGTCCCAGACCTCGCCGACGCCACGGCCGCAGCGGATGATCAGCTCGCGCAGCATGCTGTTGATGGCGTCGGCCACGGCCATCTGCTTGGACTGGGTCGTGCTGGGCATCGCCGCGCGCATGGAGCTGGACTGGTCGATCAGGAACACGAGGCAGGCCGGGTTGGCCCTGCTGATTTCTGCGTCGTACACGGCGGTTGTGCCCTTCTGTGCGGGATGGCGGAGGTCGGGTGGAGAGCGTCATTTCGGGGGCACCAGGTGCTCAGGCGCCCGTCGGCGAAGCTGACGTGAAGGAGGCCGGACGCGGCGATCACGTCCGTCGGCGCGGGTCCGTCCGGGGTCAGGGGGTCAGCTCCTGCCGGTGCGCACCTCCAGCCGGCGGACGGCGCGGGCGCCGCGGACGTACACCACGTCGTCGGTCACGGCCGGGGCGCGGCGCCCGTCGCCGTCGGTGGACGCGCGCCACACCTCGTCGCCGTGGGCCAGTGACAGGGCGACGACGGTGCCGGCGTGGTCGGTGACCAGCAGGAGATCGCCGTGCACGGCCGGAGGCGCGGTGACCGGGCGTGCGGAGACCTGCCACCGGCGCCGCGAGGTCCCCTCGGCGGTCAGCTCGTGGACCGTGCCCTGCGCGTCCCCGATGTAAGCGCCCTCCGTGGTGAGGGCCGGCGCGCAGCCGGCCGAGTCCCAGGCGGGGTGGGGGCCCTGGCTCTCCCGGCTGGTGAGCCGCACCGCGATCAGCCCCCTGCCCTCGGTGGGGACCCAGAGCCGGACCCCGTCGGTGGCGAGCGGGGAGACCACGGGTTCGTCCAGCCAGATCAGGCGCAGACCCGTGCTCGGGCCGGCCGGACCGGGAGGCTCGTAGGCGAACAGGCCGTGCGTGGTGCCGATCAGCAGCCGGTCGCCGGCGACCACCGGGGAGTGCCGGCCGGGATCGCCGTCCAGCGGCAGCCGGATCTCCCGGCCGGACCCGGCGAGTTCGTGTCCGCTCAGTTCACCGTCCCGCAGGGCCCACCACAGCCGGCCGTCCCAGACGACCGGCGTGGACTCGGCCGTGCCGGGCAGGGCCAGGGTGAGGACGGGGCTGCCGGTGGCCGCGTCGAGCACATGCGCGGAGTCCTCACAGGTCACGACCAGTTGGGAGTCCATGACCAGCGGAGGGGACGAGAAGGGGCCGTCCGGTTCCCACGTCCACACCGGGCCCGTCCGTACGGGAGACAGGACCCGGGTGCCGTGGTCGGCCGGGGCGGGGGAGGGGTCGGATCGGCGCAGGCGCGCGCGTGCTCCGGCCCGGACACGGCGACGGGCACGGGAGTGGGAGTCGGCGTTCCCTGTACGGCGTCCCGCTGCTGGGTGTCCGGAACCGTGCTCACGGCGGAGACCACGGGCGGCCGCGCGCGTACCGGGCGCGGGGCGGAGACGGCGGGACGCTGCTCCTCCCGCTCCCGCTCCCGCTCCGCGCTCCGCGCGCCCGTGTCCGGCCCGGGAACCTCCTCGGCCAGCCGGCGCAGCAGCGCGCTCCGTACGTACTCGCTCCAGACCTCGCGGTACACGGGGCGGCGGTGGGTGCCCCACAGCGGGGGCACGATGAGCCGCCCCAGCCGCTTGGCTCCCGGCCGCCACCGGGGCCGCTGCCGCAGTGAACGCGTCGCCGCCCGGCGCAGCCGGGTGCCCGCGCTGCCGTGGTCGGCCGCCCAGCCGGCGAGGGCGTCCTCGGCCGCCCTCCGGTTGTCCTTGCGGTGCGTCAGGGCGTCGATGACGTCGTTGGTGGGGAAGGGGTACGCCGGTGCAGGCGAAGGCGCTGACCGCGCCCAGCGCGTAGATGCTGCACGCGAGCCGCGGGGTGGCGTCCGCCCGGCGGAGTTCCGGCGCCAGCCATTCCACGTCGGCCCACAGGAACGGCGGACGCGGGTGCCGTGCCCCGCAGCAGACTCCGCAGCCGCAGTGCCAGGTGCAGGTCCACCACCACCACGCCGTCGGCGGTGAGGAACAGGTTGGACGGCTTGAGGCCGGCCAGGGTGAGCCCGAGGGTGTCGAGCTGCCGCGCCAGGTTCGACAGCTGCCACATCAGGTACAGGGCCGCTCCGGGCGGCAGCGGCGGACCGGACGCCAGGGCGTGCGCGAGGGAGACGGCGGGCGGTGGCGGGTGGCTGCCCTCCGTCACGGTGTCGGCGCCCAGCCACCGGGTGGCCACCCAGGCACGGTCGGTGCCGTGGTCGTAGCCGCCCACGGTGCTCACCGTGTGCCGGTGCACGGTCCGGTTCGGTGACTCGCGCAGCTGCCGGAAGCGCCAGAGGACCTCCTCCACCCGCTGCCAGGTCTCACGGGGCGGCCCCCAGTCGGGGTGCAGCTCCTTGACGGCCCAGAACGAGCCGTCCGGCGCGATCCCCCGGTAGGTGTAGCCGAGCGGTCCCTCACCCACGGGGCGCAGGCGGCTGAACTCCCCGATCGCCTTCTCTGTCATGTGCGCTTTCCCACCTGTAGGGCCCGCGGCGTCGTGCCGCGGTCGTGTCGGGGCCCGGTCATGGCGTCGGCGGTGCGGGGAGGGCCCAGGCCTGGACCGTGCGGTTCCAGGTGCCGATGTACGCGCGGCCGCGTGCGACGAGGGGCGGCGCGTGCATGGTCCCGTCGGTCCGGCGCGCCCAGCGCACCTCCCCGGTCAGGGCGTCGGCGGCGGTCAGCGTGGAGTCGCAGCCGATGTACAGGGTGCCGTCGTGGTGCACCGGGGGCAGCGCAGACGGCCCGGTGCGCCGAGCGGCCAGCGCGGTTCGCCGGACGCCATGTCGTGCGCCCACACGGTGCCGCCCACCGTGCCCACGTAGAGCAGTTCCCGGCCGGTGACGGGACCGGTGCAGGCGGCGGCCCGGCCGGGTCTGCGCCACCGTTCGAGTCCGGTGCGGGTGTCGATCGCGTACAGGGTGCCGGTCCGGCTGGAGAGGAAGAGCGTGTCCCCGTGCCAGGCGGGGGCGCCCACGAGGTCCCGCGCCTGCGGCAGCCGCTCGGCGGGCGAACCGTCGTGCACGCTCAGGGCCTGGAGCGTGCCCTGCCAGCCGGAGACGTACACCCGGTCCGCGGCCACCGTGGGAGGGTCGAAGACCGGTCCCCTGCCGCGGGCGCTGATCCAGCGGCGGGCACCGGTACGGGCGCAGAGGCCGTGCACGGACCCGTCACGGGCGCCCACCAGCACGGTGTCACCCGCGACGACCGGGGTGAAGACACAGCTGTCGCCGGCGGTGTAGGTCCACCGGAAGGACCCGTCGGCGGTGTCCAGGGCGAGCAGGGTGCGGTCCGAGCAGGGCACGTAGAGCATGCCGTGACCGGTCGCGGGGGTGTGTTCGATACGGGCGCCGAGGTCGCGCTTCCACAGGATGTGCCCGTCGTCCGCGTCCAGCAGCCATACGGCGCCGTCCAGGGAGCAGGCGGCGATGCCCTCGGCGACGTCGACCGGGGAGGTGAAGTAGGCGCGTCCGCCGAGCTGGTGGGTCCATACGGGTTCCGGTGTGCCCCCGCCGGGGAACACCCGGGTGCGGGTAAGGGGCCCGTTCGGCCCCTCGAGCGCCAGTCGTTCGGTGTGCCTGACGTGTTCGAGCACACCGGTGCGGGCCGTGTCCGACAGCCAGGTCGCGCTGCGGCTCCCCCGGCGCGGCCGCACCCCCTGTGCCGCGAGCAGGGTGAGGAGGTCCTGCGCGGTGACACGGTCACCGGACTCCTGCTGGGTGCACGCCTGGACGAGCGCGGGCAGCGGGCCGGCCAGCCGGTCGAAGGATCCGGCGGGGAACCGTACGGGCCGCCCGGCCGCGGCCTCGTCCAGGTCGAGACGCCGCATCTCGGCGCCGGTGGCGGCGTACACGAGGGTCAGGCCGAGGGCGAAGATGTCGCTGGGATAGCCGGCTTCGCCGGATATCTGCTCGGGTGCCATGAACGCGGCCGTGCCGACCTTCATGGCCGGTTCGGTGCGGGTCCGGTCCAGCATGCGGGCGACCCCGAAGTCGATGAGCCGCAGGGAGCCGTCGGCCGCGCTGAGGACGATGATGTTCGACGGCTTGAGATCGCGGTGCACGATCCTGTTCGTCTGCAGGTCCACCAGGGTGAGGGCGATCTCGGCGGCCAGTCGCAGTACCGCCTCGGTGTCGAGCGGGCCGTGCAGGGCGACCAGATTCCGCAGGTCCATTCCGGGGATGTACTCGGTCGCGAACCAGGGCGGCTCACTGTCCGGATCGCATTTCAGAAGCCGGAACGTCCCCTTGGCGTCCATGCTCCCGATCGCTTCCATTTCCCGGACGAACAGATTGCGTACGTACGAGGTCGGAGGCGGATCGGTCTGGAGCGCCTTCACGACGGCCAATGTCGAATCGGTGTGCGATTGCTCTTCGGTCGCCAGGTACACGGTGGCCATTCCGCCGAATCCCAGCACTCCCAGCAGGGTGAACGGCCCCAGTCGCCTGGGGTCGCCCGAGCTCAGTCTTTTCAAGTCCCCTTCACTCCCCCTTGCTGAAAAGGACAGATCTTTCGATTTTCGCGACGCCTCCCCGAAAGGGGCGGTCACGCGCTCCCGAAGTAATCGGAGATACTTCGAGTGAAGTGAAGATACTTCATTACAGGCCTATTTGTGTATGGCGGTACGGGTGTGTCGTTGAATATGACAAGAGATGATTGGTTTCTTTTTGAATCGAGTTTTCCTTTATGGGAATTGATCGTGGGGGCGTCACGTTGTGACCATTCGGGATCATTTCGTGACAGGCGTGGCCGACATGCGCCCCTCGCGGAACGCCGTCCCACGCCAGACTGGGGACATGGACGCACCGCGGATCGACGACTACCTGCGCCGCCTGGGCGCCGAGCAGCCCGCCTGGCCCACCGTGGACGCGCTGCGCGAACTGCACCTGCGGCATCTGGAGACCGTGCCGTTCGAGAACCTCTCCCTCCACCTCGGCGAGGAGGTCGTGCTGGAGGAGAAGCGGCTGCTGGACAAGGTGGTCGGCGCCCGCCGCGGCGGCTTCTGCTACGAACTCAACGGCGCCTTCGGCGCTTTGCTCGCGGCCCTCGGCTACGACGTCCAGCTGCTCGCCGCCCGCGTGTACGGCGACGGGGCCGGCCCGGCATCCCGTACGACCATCTCGCCCTGCGGGTCCGGACGGTGGACGGCGGCGACCGGCTGGCCGACGTCGGCTTCGGCGACCACTTCCATCTCCCCTGGCCTTCGGGGAGCGGGGCGCGCAGGAGGACCCCGGCGGTGTGTTCCGGATCGCCGAGGCGGGCCCCGACGCGGCCGGGGTGCGCGGCGGGCACGACCGGGTGCGGGCGGCGGACCTGGACGTGAGCCGCGACGGGCGGCCGGTGTACCGGCTGGAGGTCCGGCCGCGGGCGCTCGCCGACTTCACGGCCGGCGCCTGGTGGCACAGCACCTCACCGGCCTCCCACTTCACCCGCTCCCTGGTGTGCTCGCGGATCACCGGCGACGGCGGCCGGATCACGCTCGCCGGCCGGCGCCTCACCGTCACCGCCCCGGACGGCACCCGGCGGGTACGCGAGGCCGGGACGGACGAGGAGGCGCTGGAGCTCTACCGGGAGCGGTTCGGCATCGCACTGGACGAGGTTCCGGCGCTGCGCGGGGGCGGCGGGAGTGGCGGGCCCGGTACCGGACAATGACCCGTGTGAGTGATGTGCGACATGTGCTGGTGCTGCCCGACCGTGATGCCGCCGAGGAGGTCGCCGAGGCTCTCGGGGAGCGGTTCGGCGTGCCCGAGGAACCGCGGCTGGTGCGGGACGCCCTGGCGGGCGAGGACGACGCGGAGGACGCCCAGTGGCTGGTCGTCCTGCGGGACGAGGCGGCACGGCTGGACCCCGGGAGCTGAACGAGTTCGTGGCCGCGTGGGACGGCTGGCGCGAGGAGCCGTAGTCCGGTGGCGCGAGGCGCCGTAGCCGGCTGGTCCGGCCGCCGCCTGCCGGGCGGTGTTGTCAGTGCCCCGTGCGATGCTTGTCGCGATGGCCAGGAAGACCGCATCCGACGACCTTCTCGCCCCGGTGACGCTCGCCGTGGGCCAGGAGGACCTTCTGCTCGACCGCGCCGTGCAGGAGGTGGTGGCCGCCGCCCGGGCCGCCGACGCCGACACGGACGTACGCGACCTGACACCGGACCAGCTCCAGCCCGGCACCCTCGACGAGCTGACCAGCCCGTCGCTCTTCGCGGAGCGCAAGGTCGTCGTCGTACGCAATGCGCAGGACCTCTCCGCCGACACCGTCAAGGACGTGAAGGCGTACCTCGGCACACCCGCCGAGGAGATCACGCTGGTCCTGCTGCACGCGGGCGGCGCCAAGGGCAAGGGGCTGCTGGACGCGGCGCGCAAGGCGGGGGCGCGGGAGGTGGCGTGCCCGAAGATGACCAAGCCGGCGGACCGGCTGGCGTTCGTCCGGGCCGAGTTCCGCGCCGCCGGGCGGTCGGCCACCCCGGAGGCCTGCCAGGCGCTGGTCGACGCCCTCGGCAGCGATCTGCGCGAGCTGGCCGCGGCGGCGTCCCAGCTCACCTCGGACATCGAGGGCACCATCGACGAGGCCGTCGTCGGCCGGTACTACACGGGGCGGGCGGAGGCGTCGAGCTTCGCGGTCGCCGACCGGGCGGTCGAGGGCCGGGCGGTCGAGGCCCTGGAGGCCCTGCGCTGGTCGCTGTCGACGGGCGTGGCGCCGGTGCTGATCACCAGCGCCCTGGCCCAGGGCGTGCGCGCGATCGGCAAGCTCCAGTCGTCCCCGAACGCCCGCCCGGCCGACCTCGGCATGCCGCCCTGGAAGATCAACCAGGTCCGCCAGCAGATGCGCGGCTGGACCCCCGACGGTGTGTCCGTCGCCCTGCGCGCGGTCGCCGAGGCGGACGCGGGCGTCAAGGGCGGCGGCGACGACCCGGAATACGCCCTGGAGAAGGCGGTCGTCATCATCGCCCGCGCGGCCCGCTCACGGGGCCGGGTGTAGGCGCTGCCGCCGTCGGCCTTCCGCTTGCGGCGCGGGCCGCTCATGAGGCCGGGCGTAGCGCTGCCGCCGTTGGCCTCCCGCTTGCCGCGTGGCCCGTTAATGGGGCCGGGCCCGGCCCGGAAAGGCCGAAGGCCTCTCCCACCACCCGGGGAAGGGTGAAGGGAAAGGCCTTCGGGTGAAGCGTGTGAGCCCGTACCCGCGTGGCGAACGCAGGCCGCGTACGAGCTCGGGATGCCGGCCGGGGGCGGATGAGAGAGGGCCCGCCCGAGGTCCCGCCGACGGTCAGATCAAAGGATGGTTCAGCCCTTGACGGCCGCGACCTTCGTAGCCAGCGCCGACTTCTTGTTGGCGGCCTGGTTCTTGTGGATGACGCCCTTGGAGACGGCCTTGTCGAGCTGACGCGCGGCGACGCGCTGGTACTCGGTGGCCTTCTCGACGTCACCCGCGGCGGCGGCCTCACGGGCCTTGCGGATCGCGGTCTTCAGAGAGGACTTGACGGCCTTGTTGCGCAGCCGCGCCTTCTCGTTGGTCTTGTTCCGCTTGATCTGGGACTTGATGTTCGCCACGAATGAGCCTCTACAGGTTCTGGCACGCGCCCGCACGGGACGCGCACCGGTGATTTTCAGAAGGTGTGCCTCGCGCTGAGAGGGCATGAGACACAGCCACCCACACTAGCAGCGGCCCATTCAGCGGCCCAAACCCGTCCCCGGTCGCCACCCGTGGGACGATGGAAGCTACGTATCGATCCGACCCGAGACCGCAGACGCACAAGCACACGTATGCGGACGCCTCAAGAATCAGGACCCTGCGTGCCCGCGACCCCCAGCCATGTGCCCGAGCCGAGCCGTACCGACCCCGCGCTGATCCGCAATTTCTGCATCATCGCGCACATCGACCACGGCAAGTCCACGCTCGCCGACCGGATGCTCCAGCTGACCGGTGTGGTCGAGCAGCGGCAGATGCGCGCTCAGTACCTCGACCGCATGGACATCGAGCGCGAGCGAGGCATCACGATCAAGTCCCAGGCGGTGAGGCTGCCGTGGGCACCCACCGGCGACAAGGGCAACCCGCACATCCTCAACATGATCGACACCCCGGGCACGTCGACTTCACCTACGAGGTCTCGCGCTCCTCGCCGCCTGCGAGGGCACGGTCCTCCTCGTCGACGCCGCCCAGGGCATCGAGGCCCAGACCCTCGCCAACCTCTACCTGGCGATGGAGAACGACCTCACGATCATCCCCGTGCTCAACAAGATCGACCTGCCGGCCGCGCAGCCGGAGAAGTTCGCCGAGGAGCTGGCGAACCTGGTCGGCTGCGACCCCGACGACGTGCTCAAGGTCTCCGCGAAGACCGGCCTCGGCGTCGACGCGCTGCTGGACCGGGTGGTCGCCGAGGTCCCGGCCCCGGTCGGCGTCAAGGACGCCCCCGCCCGCGCGATGATCTTCGACTCGGTCTACGACTCCTACCGCGGTGTCGTGACGTACGTCCGTGTCATCGACGGCCAGCTCAACAAGCGCGAGCGCATCCGCATGATGTCCACCGGCGCCACCCACGAGCTGCTGGAGATCGGCACCAACTCCCCGGAGATGCTGTCCGCCGACGGCCTCGGCGTCGGCGAGGTGGGCTACCTGATCACCGGCGTGAAGGACGTCCGCCAGTCCAAGGTCGGTGACACCGTCACCAGCATGCACAAGGGCGCCGAGGAGGCGCTCGGCGGTTACAAGGAGCCCAGGCCCATGGTCTTCTCCGGTCTGTATCCGCTGGACGGCTCGGACTACCCCTGCTGCGCGACGCGCTGGACAAGCTCCTGCTCAACGACGCCGCCCTGGTCTACGAGCCGGAGACCTCCGCGGCCCTCGGTTTCGGCTTCCGCGTCGGCTTCCTGGGCCTGCTGCACCTGGACGTGATCCGCGAGCGGCTGGAGCGCGAGTTCGGCCTCGACCTGATCGCCACCGCGCCCAACGTGGTCTACCGCGTGATCATGGAGGACGGCGTCGAGCACACCGTCACCAACCCGAGCGAGTTCCCCGAGGGCAAGATCGACGCGGTGTACGAGCCGGTCGTGCGCGCCACGATCCTCGCGCCGACCGAGTTCATCGGCGCGATCATGGAGCTGTGCCAGACCCGGCGCGGCACCCTGCTCGGCATGGACTACCTCTCCGAGGACCGCGTCGAGATCCGCTACACGCTCCCCTCGCCGAGATCGTCTTCGACTTCTTCGACCAGCTGAAGTCCAAGACCCGCGGCTACGCCTCCCTCGACTACGAGCCCACCGGCGAGCAGACCTCCAGCCTGGTCAAGGTCGACATCCTGCTGCACGGCGACAAGGTGGACGCGTTCTCCGCGATCACCCACAAGGACGCGGCGTACGCGTACGGGGTGCGGCTCGTCGCCAAGCTCAGGGAGCTCATCCCGCGGCAGGCGTTCGAGATCCCGGTGCAGGCCGCCGTCGGCTCCCGGGTCATCGCCCGCGAGACCATCCGCGCCATCCGCAAGGACGTCCTCGCCAAGTGCTACGGCGGTGACATCTCCCGTAAGCGGAAGCTGCTGGAGAAGCAGAAGGAAGGCAAGAAGCGGATGAAGATGGTGGGTTCCGTGGAGGTCCCGCAGGAGGCCTTCATCGCGGTGCTCTCCAGCGACGACGCCGCGGGATCGGGCAAGGGCAAGAAGTAGCCGGAGGTTACCGCGGGTCACTGCGCGAACCGGGCGGAACGGGGGCCCGTCGCACGAAAGTGCGGCGGGCCCCGCGCGTCGCCGGGTGGCTCTCTGTACGAAGTAACAGGCCGCAGGCCCTTACGCGGGCGCCGGACGGCCTTTACGCTGATCCCTGCTCGATAGTTACTCGCGAGTTAAACAACGGCGCGAGGAAACCCAGCCGCACTGAGCCAGCCGCACCGTCGCGGTCCCCGGAGGATGTCGTGAGCGACACACAGACACTGATCGAGAACCGTCCGCCGAGCGTGGCGACCCTCTTCCTGGAGCGCGTGACGGCCACACCGGACGCCGAGGCCTACCGGTACCCGGTACCGGCGGCCTCCGGCCGGGGCCCCGACGACTGGAAGTCCCTCACCTGGGCGGGCGCCGCCGAGCAGGTGCACGCCATCGCGGCCGGCCTGATCGAGCTGGGCGTCGAGGCCGAGCAGCGGGTCGCCCTCGCCTCCTCCACCCGGGTCGAGTGGATCCTCGCCGACCTCGGCATCCTCTGCGCCGGTGCCGCCACCACCACGGTCTACCCGCAGACCAACGCCGACGAGTCCGCCTACATCCTGTCCGACTCCCAGAGCCGGGTGCTCATCGCGGAGAACGCCGAGCAGGTCGCCAAGGCCGTCGAGAAGCGCGCCGAGCTGCCCGAACTCACCCGGGTCGTGGCCGTCGACCCGGCCGGCGTCGAGACCGACGATTTCGTGATCACCCTCACCGATCTGGAGAAGCTCGGCGCCGCCCGGCTCCAGAAGGAACCGGAGCTGATCAAGGAGCGGGTCGCCGCGATCACCAAGGACCAGCTCGCCACCCTCATCTACACCTCCGGCACCACCGGCCGCCCCAAGGGCGTCCGCCTGCCGCACGACTGCTGGTCGTACATGGCGAAGGCGACCGTCGCGACCGGGCTGGTCAACGGTGACGACGTGCAGTACCTGTGGCTGCCGCTCGCGCACGTCTTCGGCAAGGTGCTCACCTCCGGCCAGATCGAGGTCGGCCATGTCACCGCCGTCGACGGCCGCGTCGACAAGATCATCGAGAACCTTCCGGCGGTCCGGCCGACGTACATGGCGGGCGTGCCCCGCATCTTCGAGAAGGTCTACAACGGAGTGGCCGCCAAGGCGAAGGCCGGCGGCGGCGCCAAGTACAAGATCTTCCAGTGGGCCGCGGCCGTTGCCCGCGAGTACGCCAAGGTCACCCAGGACAACTTCCGCCGCACCGGCACCGCGAGCGCGCCCTTCGCCCTCACGGCGAAGCACAACCTCGCCGACAAGCTCGTCTACGCCAAGATCCGCGAGGCGTTCGGCGGCAACCTCCGCGCCTGCGTCTCCGGCTCCGCCGCCCTCGCCCCGAGATCGGCTACTTCTTCTCCGGCGCCGGCATCCACATCCTGGAGGGCTACGGCCTCACCGAGTCCTCCGCCGCATCCTTTGTCAACCCCGGCGAGGCCTACCGCACCGGCACCGTCGGCAAGCCGCTGCCCGGCACCGAGGTCCGTATCGCCGCCGACGGCGAGATCCTGCTGCGCGGTCCCGGCATCATGCAGGGCTACCACAACCTGCCGGAGAAGACCGCCGAGGTCCTGGAGGAGGACGGCTGGTTCCACACCGGCGACATCGGCGAACTCTCCGCCGACGGCTACCTCCGCATCACCGACCGCAAGAAGGACCTCATCAAGACGTCCGGCGGCAAGTACATCTCCCCCGCCGAGGTCGAGGGCCAGTTCAAGGCCGTCTGCCCGTACGTCTCCAACATCCTCGTCCACGGCGCCGACCGGAACTACTGCACCGCCCTCATCGCCCTCGACGAGGCCGCCCTCGCGCCCTGGGCCGCCGAGAACGGCCTGGAGGGCAGGACGTACGCGGAGATCGTCGCCGCGCCCGCCACGGTCGCGATGGTCGACGGCTACGTCGAGGCAGCTCAACGAGGGCCTGCAGCGCTGGCAGACCATCAAGAAGTTCCGCCTCCTCCCGCGCGACCTCGACATCGAACACGGCGAGATCACCCCGAGCCTGAAGCTGAAGCGCCCGGTGGTGGAGCGTACGTACAAGAACCTCATCGAGGAGATGTACGAGGGCACCCGCGAGGCGTGAGGGTCACTTCGTGACGGTGGGGCGGGGTTCCGGGCGCGGTACGGCCCGGGGCCCCGCCCCACCGTTCGCTCAGTCCGCTGCGGCGAAGGCCACGAAAGCGGCCCAGCTGTCCGTCCGCATCGAGAGATGCGGCTGGTGTATGTCCTTGGAGTCACGGACATGGATCATGGCGGTGCGGGCCGCGACTTCCACGCATTCGCCTCCCTCATTGCCGCTGTAGCTGCTCTTGCGCCAGACGAGCTGTCGGAAGCTTTCAGGACTCATCTTCGGTCTGCATCCTCTCGATCAGGGCCAGAGACTCTCGCGGTCAGGATGTGTTGGCGTCCGCTTGGTGTGGGGCCGGGGGGTGGTGTTTCGGCCCAGCTTTTCTGGGGCCGGGGGCGGTCTCGCACGTTGACGCCTAGAAGGGCGGGATCTTGCTTCCCTATCTCATAGTGACCGGAACGGGTCGACTTACTGCCCGTTTTTGATCACGTGTGGAGCACTGTTCTCACCCTTGATGGTCCACTTCGGTAACTCGTTGCTTATGGACGGGTTCCGTCTGTCACCCTGTCGGCAGCGATCGAGTTTTCTTCGTACGAACTGCCCGGGAGCCGCCCATGGGGGCCATTCCGACCCAACGGGAGACCGCCCCGTGCGTCTCCGGCGCGCGCGAGCGCGCGTGGGTGGACGCGACCCTGCCCGGGAGCCCCCTCGCACCGGGTACCGCCCGCGCCGTACTGCGCAAGGCGCTCGGGGAGTGGGCGGAGCTGGCGCCGCCCGGCGCGGAACACCTCACCGGCCGGGTCGGCGACGACGCCACGCTGATCGCCAGTGAACTCGTCACCAACGCCGTGGTGCACGCCGGTACCGAGGTACGCCTGACGTGCAGGCTGGAGGAGGAGACCGGCGCGGTCGTCGTCGAGGTCGCCGACCGGCACCCTCCCGCACCCCCGCGGCCACGAACCGGAGGAGACGGACACCCCCGAGTACGGCCGCGGACTGCGCCTCGTCGCGGCCCTCTCCGAATCCTGGGGCATCACCTACCGTCCCGGCACCAAAACGATCTGGGCCCGCCTCCCCGCCGGCGGAAGCCCGTCGGACGACCAGATCGAGGCGTACGCGGAGGAGGGCACGCTGGCACGCGACCTCAGGGCGGCGCGGGTACTGGCCCCACGCCCCCTGCCCCGCGCACCCCGCTGGGGGCGGGGCCGAGTGCCCCGACTCGCCGGGAGCGGAGCACGGCGCCCCCGCGGGTCGGACGGCGAGCGGTTCGGGCACCGCCGGCCCGATCGGCGTGGAGCGGCCCGCTCCCGGCCCGCTGGGTGAGGGGCCGAGGACGGGTGACCCGCTCGGGTCCGGAGCCGGAGCTCCCGGTTCGCTCGGGCCGGATCGCAGCGCTCCGGCGGAGCTCGCGACGGAAGCGGGCGCCGCCGGCCCGTACGGGGTCGGGCAGAGCGACCCGGCGGCGTCCGGGGCGGGCCCGGGTGGCGCCGATTCGGCCGGGGGAGAGCGGAGCCCCCTGCCGGCCTCAGGGACGGGAGGGCGCGCCTCCGCCGCGCTCGCGGCCGGGGCGTACGTCAACGGCGCGTCCGGGGCCGGGCAGGCCGTCCCCGGGGCCCTGGCGGCGGAGCGGAGCGGCGTCGGCGCGCTGGAGGTGCTCGATCCGCTGCTCTCCCGGCAGGGGGCCGCCCGGGATGCCTGCCGAGGTGGTGGCTCGTACGGGGACGACTGGCTGGCGCGGCGCAGCGGGCAGGACGGGGCCTGGCTGGGGCGCGGGGCGTTGTCGTTTCTCGCCGAGGCCTCCGATCTGCTCGCCGGGCAGCTCGACGAGGATCTCGTCGCCTCGCTCACCGGGCAGCTGATCGTGCCGCGGCTGGCCGACTGGTGTGCGGTGTGGCTGGAGGACGAGACCACCGGCCACGGCGGCGCCAGCGGTCCCCGTCTCGCCCGCGTCTGGCATGCCGGCGAGGACCACATCGAGGACCTCGGCGCAGCCCTGCGACACAACCCGCCCCACCCCGGCGACCCGGCAGACCCCGGCCCCGCGCCCTACCCCTGGCCCGAGGAGGCACTCGACGCTCCGGCCGACGGCCACCCGGCCGGCGGCACCCCGCCCCACGTCACCCCCGGCACCGCCCTCGCCTACCGGCTCGTCGCCGGTGGGCGGCCGCTCGGCAGCCTGGTCATCGGACGGGGCGGGATCGAGCGTTTCCCCGACGAGATCACCGGGCTCGTCGAGGATCTGACCCGGCGGGTCGCCCTCGCCATCGGGGCCGCGCGGCAGTACTCCCGGCAGGCCACCATCAGCGCCGTACTGCAGCGCGGGCTGCTGCCCGGCGCCGTCGCCGAGATCCCCGGAGTGCGCACCGCCCTCGTCTACGAACCCTGCGACAAGGGCGGACCGAGCGGCGACTTCTACGACCTCTTCCCCGCCGGACAAGGCCGCTGGTGCTTCGCCGTCGGCGACGTCCAGGGCAAGGGACCCGAGGCCGCCGTCGTCATCGGCCTCGTCCGCCCCTGGCTGCGGCTGCTCGCCCGCGAGGGCTACCGCGTCGCCGACGTCCTCGACCGTCTCAACCAGCTCCTCCTCGACGACGCCACCGAGGCCGCCGACGCCGCCGCCCGCGCACTCGTGGCCGCCGGTGCCCGCCCGACCGCCCCCGGCGACGGCCCCCAGACCCGCTTCCTCTCCCTCCTCTACGGCGAACTCGTCCCCTTCGCGGACGGTTTCCGCTGCACCCTCGCCTCCGCCGGACACCCTCTCCCCTGCTGCTCGCCCCCGACGGCTCGGTCCGTGCCGTGGCCCAGCCGCAGACCCTGATCGGGGTCGTCGACGACGCCACCTACACCAGCGAGACGTTCGAGATGTACTCCGGCGACACCCTCCTCTGCGTCACCGACGGAGTCACCGAGCGGCGCTCCGGCTCCCGGCAGTTCGACGACGGCGACGGACTCGCCACCGCCCTGTCCGGATGCGCGGGGATGCACGCGGAACCGATAGCGGACCGCATCACCCAGCTCGTGCACGAGTTCGGGGCCCGCCCGCCCGCCGACGATCTCGCCCTCCTGGTGCTCCAGGCCGAGTGACACGGCCGGTGCGGGACAATGGAGCACATGCCTTCCGCACTCCCCGACGGCGAGCCCGTCCCCGCCGACGGCGCGCTGCCCGCCAGCGCGCTCGCCGGGGCCACAGGCCGCCCCCTCGGCTTCTACCTGCACGTCCCGTACTGCGCGACCCGCTGCGGCTACTGCGACTTCAACACCTACACCGCGACCGAGCTGCGCGGCAGCGGCGGCGTACTGGCCTCCCGCGACAACTACGCCGAGACCCTCGTCGACGAGATCCGCCTGGCCCGCAAGGTCCTCGGCGACGACCCGCGCGAGGTCCGCACGGTCTTCGTCGGAGGCGGTACGCCGACCCTGCTGGCCGCCGGCGATCTCGTACGGATGCTGGCGGCGATCCGGGAGGAGTTCGGCCTCGCGCCGGACGCCGAGGTGACGACGGAGGCCAACCCGGAGTCGGTCGACCCGGCCTATCTCGCGGCCCTCCGCGCGGGCGGCTTCAACCGGATCTCCTTCGGCATGCAGAGCGCCCGGCAGCACGTGCTGAAGGTCCTGGACCGCACGCACACCCCGGCCGCCCCGAGGCCTGCGTCGCCGAGGCCCGCGCGGCCGGCTTCGGCCATGTCAACCTCGACCTGATCTACGGCACCCCGGGGAGTCCGACGACGACTGGCGGGCGTCCCTGGACGCGGCGATCGGCGCCGGCCCCGACCATGTGTCCGCGTACGCGCTGATCGTCGAGGAGGGCACGCAGCTCGCCCGGCGTATCCGCCGGGGCGAAGTCCCGATGACGGACGACGACGTCCACGCGGACCGGTACCTGATCGCCGAGGAGGCGATGTCGGCGGCGGGATTCGACTGGTACGAGGTGTCGAACTGGGCCACGTCCGAGGCGGGCCGCTGTCTGCACAACGAGCTGTACTGGCGTGGCGCGGACTGGTGGGGCGCGGGACCCGGCGCCCACTCCCACGTGGGCGGGGTGCGCTGGTGGAACGTCAAGCATCCGGGGGCGTACGCGGCGGCGCTGGCGGAGGGGCGGTCGCCGGGAGCGGGGCGGGAGGTCCTGTCGGCCGAGGACCGGCGGGTGGAGCGGATTCTGCTGGAGCTGCGGCTGCGGGAGGGCGTGCCGCTGTCGCTTCTCCGGGAGGAGGGGCTGGCGGCGTCGAGGCGGGCGCTGGCGGACGGGCGGCTGGACCCGGGCCCGTACGAGGAGGGGCGGGCGGTTCTCACGCTGCGCGGGCGGCTGCTGGCGGACGCGGTGGTGCGGGACCTGGTGGACTGATCACCGAAGTCCTCCGGGAGCGCCGCTCCCGGAGGCAGCCCGAGCCAGACTCCCCCGGCTTCAGCCGGGGGAGGATGTCAGAACGGAGCTTCGTTCGTCCCGATCACGGCCGGCCGGCCCGTGTCTCCACACGAACACCCCGCCTTGCGGCAGCTCTGGGCATGAAGCATCGCCGCCAGCTGAACACGATCGCGGCAACCCAACTTCCTGAGAATGTTGGAAACATGGAACTTCACGGTGCTGAGCTCTATACAGAGCCTGTCCGCCACCTCGGAGTTCGAGTGTCCTTGCGCGACCAAATTCATCACTTCGTTCTCACGGCAGGTCAGTTCAGTGACATCGACTTCTGAATGAGGGGTCGCGGCGGAGAGCATCATCGACACGAGCTCCGGCGAGATCCAGCCACGCCCTCGTCCGACTTCTCGTACTGCGGTGACGATTTCATCGTGAGGATCATCCCTGTCGAGCACTCCGGCGACGTGCGGATAATGCGTCGATCCCCAGAAGTCGTCCCTGTCGCCGTCGACCAGCACGATGACCGGAATCCCGACTCTATTGAGAACACCTAAGGCATTGGACTGCGTGATCACCACATCGGCGGAGGTGAAAGACCTTGACACCTCTGCCGATCCGCATTCGGTCACATCCCAGTCGCAGCCATCGGCTGTCAGAATCCGGCGGATCCTTCGGCGCAGTGATGTGGACTGGACGGACAGGATGATGCGTTTCATGATTTCCCCGCATGTACGGTGATCACCGCTGCATTGGTCAAGTGCGGTTATTCGACGATAATATGAGCGAATGCCAGGTGTGGCGGCCCTCGCCCCGAGTGGTGGACACCTGTTCGTGTCGCAGTGAGTGTCAGGGTAGCTGACTACTTGCCGTAGGCATCGACCTCATTCTTTCCGCACTCTGGCAGCGTGGGACGACCCGGTGGTTCGCCCCGGTTCGTCTTGCCGGTGAGGACGTGGGGCCGTCGCACGCGCTGCGGTGACGTCGGGTTCCACGGGCCCGGGGATGGCGTGGCTCCTCGTGACGGTGGAAAGCGTCGTCGCCAGGACTTCGAGGGCGGCTGCCCGAGCCCGACCCACTTGATCACCTTGACGCGGTCTTCGACCCCGGCGTGATCGGCCGGCCGCGACCACCTGCGGCCCCGCTGTCCGCGGAGTCACTTCAGCCCTGACCCGGTGATGCCCTACGGGACCCGAGCGCGAACAGCGCCGGGCCCATCGCACGGCGACCCGCGGCGAGCTCGCACGGTCCGGGCGCCGGGCGATCGCGGTGGACGGCAAGTGCCCGCACACCGGCGACGGACGCCGCTCCCACACCGACCGCCGCCGCGTCATCACCCTAGGGCACCACATGATCAAACCGGATGAGCCAGGCAAATGCCGGATTCCTCGGGGAACGTGAGTGTGCGGCGTGATGTCAGGAAATGGCGTGCCCGATCCAACGGCGAGGTTCCCCGCCTGAAGGTGAGGGGCAGAACCGGCCTCCGGAAGGGGGCGCGCTGAAGAGACGCCGTCTAAACTCTGAATTTGCGGCCTGGGGGCGGCCATGGTGCCTGTGCGACGAATTCAGGCGCCCAACGGGGATGAATGACCTACTCGCCTGTCGGATGGACAGTGCGATGCCGGGGGACACGTGACTGACTATTCGATACTCCTTCCATTTCTGCCGCGAAGGCCGGAGCAGGTCCTGCCGTATGCGGCGTTGGTCGAATGGACCAACGCGCACAGATTGTGGCAGGGCCAGGCAATGCTCATCGAGCCTTTCCAGGGATTCGCCTCGGCGGCTGGTTCGGGATTTCGCGTGCCGACGGGGCTGGGAGTCACCCTGATGGGGCTGCGCCACCCGTACGAGGCGGCACACCAGGTCCGCTCACTGGCGCTGACCACGGGTGAATCAGTGGTGGCCGGATTCGGTCCCGGGGAACGTCGTTTCAGAAGAGCGTGCTCGGGACCCCGTATGCCAGTGTGCTGGCAGCAGTCCGCGAGTACCTGACGATCGTCCGGACTCTGCTGGATTCCGGGGCAGCCGAATTCGACGGCGAGTACTTCTCATGCCACGCGGCGATGAACCCGGCCGTGTTCCCGCGGATTGATCTCGGGCTCGGTGTGCTGCGGCCCGGGATGGCGCGCCTGGCCGGGGAGATCGCCGACGTCGCCATCACCTGGCTGACGCCTGCGGCGTATCTGGAGGGCACAGTGCTCCCGGCGATGAGGCAGGCGGCGCAGAAGGCGGGTCGGCCGACACCGAGGCTGGCGTCGATCGTGCCCGTCGCCCTGTCCCATCCCGACCGTGAGGCGGCCGAGATGGTGCTCGCCAGTAACTCCGCGCATATGAGAGCCCCGCACTACATCGACATGCTGCGAAGGGCCGGAATCGATTTCGTCGAAGACGACCTGCCGTTGAGCGCGAAACGCATGGCGGAAGGCGGCGCCTTCGTGCACGGCGACATGGACAGTGTTCTCGAACAGTTGGCGAAGTACCGGGAGTCAGGAGTGGACGAAATCATCCTGAACCTCACCGGCGTGTACAACGTGCACGGTCCGAAGGCGGCCATGGGCGACCTCAAGAAGATTCTGGCGGCAGTGGCGTGATGACAGATGGGCACAAGAGGGTGAGCACGCCGATATCGCTGGCGAAGACCCACCTCTCTTCCTGGGGTACGGGCAGGCCTCCCACCCGTGGGGCGCACCAGGCGGTGACCGGAACAGCGACCATCGTGCTCGAGAACGCCGACCATCTCGCCGAAGTGCTGGTGTCGGACCTGGTCGGTCCCGACACGGTGGTGTTCACTCCCGAGCGCGCCGCTTCCCCGACGAGGGGAGCCCGAAGGTCATCGGTTACGAGGGCTCGCTCAGTGAGCCCGGAGTCGACCTCTCGATCGCGGAGACCTTCTTCCTCCAGACCCAGGACTACCGCTCCAGCGCGTACATGTCGGTGATCGGTGCGACACTCGTCCGGGTCACCGACGTGTCGGACTTCGACGAGTACGTGGCGGACGCCGATCAGGCCCGCGATCAGGGAACCTTCACGGAGTTTGTCACAAGCCCATCGGTGCAACTGGCGGATCTGTCGGCATTGGGAGCCGGCCCGGCCTGCGACGGCCCGCGAACGCGGCTGTATGCCGGGCCGTCCGGGAGCCTGTCGACCTCCCCGGGAGGTGCCCCGCTGGGTCACGTCGGTGATGAGCTGGCCGCTCTCGACACACGGTTCGACGCGATCAACGCCGGCAGCCCCCACCCCTGTGCGGTCGGCCTCGGGGACAGGGTGCCGGAGGATGTGAGGACCAAGGCGCTGGCCGAACGCCCTTGGCTCGGACGATACTTGGCCGCAATTGACGCTGTACGCGAGTTGCGGGCCCGTGGCGTCGACGAGGTGCGGGTGTCCGGCTTCGGTCACCGGCTCTGGGCGGCTTCCGCAGAGGTGGCACGCCCCGCCGACGCCACCGATCCCACCGTGCCACTGCTGCTGTGGACGGACGAGACCGCGTACGTGCACTGCCGGGCACCGGGCCGCACTTTCCAGCTGGACCTGGCCGCGGGCATCCTCGCCGAGGCATTGCTCGTCAACGGTTCGGTCGAGGAAGCGAACCGGTACGCCGACCACGCCCAACTGGTCCAGGTCGAGCGTTTCTTCGCCGACGCCGGAATCCGCCTGACGGCATCCGAGGCGTGGGGAACCCCGCGATGAACGCCACGACACAGGCCCCTGAGCGGCACAGCGTGCCCGGCCGCGCCGGCCGGCTCCTGGACGAACTGGCCGACCGAGCCGTGCTCCACGATGTCTACGACGAGGTCGGAGCACCGATCTACCACGATCTGTCCGGCCAGGACCGCCACGAGGTCCGGGAACTGGCGAGTGTGGTCCGTCGGCTTCCCGGCCCGGTGCTGGACCTGGCCGCCGGATCAGGGCGGCTGACCCTGCCCCTGCTCGCACTGGGCCGCGAGGTGACGGCCCTGGAACTGTCGGAGAGCATGCTGCGATTGCTCGCGACCCGGCTGGACGAGGCGCCCGAGCGGCTCCGCCGCCGCTGCACACTGGCCCATGCCGACATGAGCGGCTTCGCGCTGGGAACGCGTTTCGGCGCGATCGTCCTTGGGACGACCTCGGTCTCCCTCCTGGACCAGGCAGGCCGTGCCGGACTGTTCGCCTCGGTTCGGGAGCATCTCGCACCGGGCGGACGGTTCCTGTTGTCGACGGTGGACAGCCTGCCGGCCGGCTCCGGCCTGCCGGACGATCCGGAAGCCGAGTTCGAGGTCACCGGCTCCAGCGGACGCCTCTACCGCATGTTCGAGTACTGGCCTCCGGAGGCCGACGCCCGCACCATCACGGTCTTCCCGGAAGCCGCCGGCGATGGACCGGTCGAGGTGTGCACCACCACCGTGCGTGTGCTGCGAGCCGACCGGCTGGAGACCGAGCTCGCCGATGCGGGACTCACGGTCCGCACCAGACACGCGCTGCCCGACGCCGCCTGGCGTCACCGCGCCGTACTGCTGGAAGCCGAGGTGGCCTGATGACGGGAACGCACCTTCCGTTGTGGCCGTCGCTGCTGCCACCCGAGCTCCAGGGCGACGACTCCTGTGCGCGGTGTCCGCCAAGGGTGTCCGCGTACGGTTCGCCGACGGCCGGGAACTGCTCGACGGATCGAGCGGTCTCTGGAACACCAATCTCGGACACGGCAACGAGGCGATCGCGCAGGCGACCTCCCACGCCCTTCGGGACGCGTCGTACCTCAGCGTTTTCCGCTACGAGAACGCGTATGCCCGCCAGGCGGCCGCGGCGTTGGTCGACGTCTGCGGTGCCGGCCACTTCGGAAGGGTGGTGTTCTCCACATCCGGCGGTGCTGCCAACGATCTCGTGATGAAGCTCGCCCGGCACTACCAGGCACTGCGGGGCATGGAACGGCGCAAGATCGTGGTCGGGCTGCGCGGCGGCTACCACGGCCTGACCTTCGGCGGCTTCGCACTGACCGGGGATGATCTCGGCCAGCAGGTCTACGGGGTCGACCAGCGGCTGGTCCGTCATGTTCCGCCGAACGACCCCGCCGCGTTGCGGACCCTGATGGCGCGTGTGGGAGGCCAGGTCGCTGCCGTCGTGGTGGAGCCGGTGCTCGGCACCGGAGCCGTGCCGTTGACCGCTGAGTACGTCGATGAACTGCTGCGGCTGCGCGAGGAACACGAATTCCTGCTGGTGGCCGACGAAGTGGCCACGGGGTTCGGACGGACGGGACGATTCTTCGCGTCCGAAAGCTGGCAGGAACGCCCTGACCTGCTCGTGACGTCGAAGGGCCTCACCAACGGGACGGCCGCGGCGGCGGCCGTGGTCGTCTCCCGCGACGTGGCGGCCGCGTTCAGCCGGCCCGGCACACTGCTCATGCATGGCGAGACCCAGGCCGGTACCCCGGTGAGCTGCGCCGCGATCCTGGCCACGATCGACGAAATGCGCAGGCTGGACGCCATCGGTCTGGCCCAGCGACTCTCAGCCGGACTGGACGCCGAGCTGGACGCGCTGATCGCGGGTCACGACCGGGTGTCCAGGGCCACCGGTGTGGGCTGCATGCGTTCGTTGCGCGTGGTCACCGACGGGGAGACCCGATTCCCCAGGCAAGGGTGCCGGCCCTTGTGGCCGCGATCCGTGACGCGGGTGCGATCGTGCACCCGGGACTGCACGGCATCCAGCTGTTTCCGGCGTTGACGTACACCGATGCCGAGCTGACCGAGCTGATGGGCTGTGTCCGTGCGGGGATCGACGCCTATGCCGGCACCGACGGCGCACGTGCCTCCGCACAGATCGAGGGGCACTGGTGACACTCGGCTGGTACTGCCCGACGCTCGTACTGTACGGGACCGAGGGACTCGCGCAGTGGTGTCGGGGATCCGCCGCACGGAAGGCCACCGTGTTCGTGGACGCGGCTGTGGCCGAGTCCTCCGTTCTCGCCCGGGTACGGGAGCACATCGGTCGCACGGGACCGGTCACCGACTGTGTGGTGGCCGATGGCCCGGGGACCTGGCCACGGCCGCCAAGCTGGCGCAACGGCTCGAGGACAGCGACCTGTTGGTCGCCGTCGGCGGTGGTTCGGTGATCGACCAGGCGAAACTCGCGGTCTGCCTGCTGGAGGACCACGAGACGTACGCCCGGCTGGCGGTGCCCCAACGCAGCGGGATGGTGACGCTTCCGGGCCGTGCCCGGCGCGGCAGCCGACTGGTCGCGGTGCCCACCACGGTGGGTACCGGCACCGAGCTGAGCGCGGTCGCCTGCATGGACACCGACCGCGGCAAGCGGCTGATCATCAGCGAGATGCTCCGCCCCGACGTGGCGGTGATCGATGCGGAGGCGACCGCCACCCTTCCCGTGGAGTTGCTCGCCGAGGGCGTACTCGAAGCGTTGTTCCGCGTGGTGAGCCCCTACATCGGTGACCACCAGGACCTCCCGACCGAGGACGCGCTGGCCGAGACCATCGCGGAGCGTCTGGTGCTGCTGGGGCATGAGGTTCGCGACGCCCGGCGGACCGGCCACCACCCGGTTGCCCGACTGCGGGGCGAGATAGCCAAGTTGAGCGGTCTCAGCCACGCGGGGTGGCTGGTGCTCGGCCGGCACCCCTACGCCGTCAAGGGCTGGCTGATCGCCAACGAGTTGTCCTGGGCCCTGAAGGTCCGGAAGATGACCGCCGTCGCGGCACTGCTTCCGCACCTGTGGCGGAACATCTTGCGCGGAGACACCCGGTGGGGATCGCGGCGGCGACTGGACCGGATGTGGGCACGGCTGAGGGAAACAGCGCCTGATGTGCTGCCCGGCGATCCGGAACAGGGAATCGCCGCGCTGCTCGACTTCTGGGGGATCGACCGGAGGATAGCCGCCGACGCGGACCGCCTGGAAATTGTCGCGGGCCGGACGGCGCGGTCGTGGGGCGCGGGATTGCCGATGCTCGGCGAGCTGACCGCGGCCGACGTCCGAATGCTCCTGGAGCAGGCCGCCGGCGCGTCTGCCCGATAGGTTTCCGATTTCGTGGGGCCGATGCACCGGCTCCACGAAATCGGAGAAATAGAAATATTGTTGAAAGGGGGAAGTACATGCAGAGTGCAATCGACTCCGAGATCCAGGTGAACGCCGTTCCTGCCCTCGAGCTGGGGATGCAGGAGCTGGAGGCCATGGAGGCTCCTGGCTGGTGGTCCGTGACCGGGTACGTCAGTGGCGCCGCGGTCAGTGGCGCCGTCACGTACAGCATCGTCGCAACGGTGGTCACCTGACCCGGACGATCGGGTTTCCTTTTCCCGCCGAAGAATGAAAGGGGTGCAACAATGCAGGAAATCACCAAGAGCGAGGGCGCCATGCCGGCGCTCGAGCTCGGCATGCAGGAACTCGAGGCCATGGAGGCTCCCGGTTTCTGGTCGAACTTCAAGGAAGGCGTGTCGGTCTCCGTGGCCGTCAGCGCGATCTACGGTGGCGTTGCTACAGCCATCACGTGATCCCTGAACCGCCCGGGAAATTATTCGGGCGGGATTAGCTCGACGGGCGTCACCTCCCACAGATGCACATTCTCTGGGGGTGACGCCCTCGGCGGATCGTTTTAGGACCCACGTTTCAGGAGGGAATCGTCATGTCGGAGAACAGGCCTTGGTACCGGTCGAACCGTTATCTTGTGGGAATCATGCCGGCCGGTGTGGTGGGAATCGCCTATGCCCAGACATCACTTGAGGGTGTCGCTCAGAACGTCGTCATGGGTACGTGCGCGCTCATGCTGCTCGGCTTCGTGTTCCGGGTGGCGCTGAACGCGCGCGCGGAGAAGAAGTGACCGGATCCGCCGTTGCCCGCTTTCAGGCCGTGACCAAGCGCTTCGGTGAGTCGACAGCGGTGGAGGATGTCACCTTCCAGGTGCCGTCCGGCCGCATCGTCGGACTGCTCGGCCGCAACGGCGCCGGGAAGACGACGTCACTGCGCGTGCTGCTGGGGCTGACCGCGCCGTCCGCAGGGACTGCCACCGTCTTCGGACAGCCGTACTCGGAACTCCCCGATGCCGCACGCCGGGTCGGGGTGTGCATGGACGGCATCGGCGCGGTGACCGGTGCCACGGGACGGCGCGACCTGATGGTCTGGGCGACGGCACTGGGCTTGCCGCCGTCCCGGGTGGACGCCGTCCTCGAGCAGGTCGGCCTGGCCGACAGCGCGGACAGAAAGATCAAGAATTACTCGACCGGCATGCGGCAGCGCCACGCCCTGGCCACCGCACTGCTCGCCGATCCGGAGCTTCTGGTCCTGGACGAGCCCACCAACGGGCTCGATCCGGACGGTATCCGCTGGCTGCGGAATTTCCTGCGGTCCCTCGCCGACGAGGGCCGCACGGTTCTGCTCTCCAGCCACCTCCTGGCCGAAGTGGAGCAAACCGTCGACGACGTGGTGATCCTGCAGAAGACACTGCGCTATTGCGGCTCGCTCAGTGATCTCACCGCAGGGGGCTCGGTCAGTCTGGAGTCCCGTTTCTTCGAACTGGTCGATACCGGAAGCGGAGCAGCATCCCTTGCGTAACCTCATCGCCGCGGAGTGGCTCAAAGCACGGACCGGCGCGGCCTGGTGGTCATTGGCTCTGACCGGAGTGCTCCTGGGTGTCATGGCCGGCAGCGGATTCGCCGCCTCGGCCGAGAAGGACCTGGCCGCCGGACTCACCACCATCGAGGCCGCCACCGATGAGACCGTCCGATCCTGGTTCACGCTGCTGCTGTTCGCGGCCCTGTTCACCGGTGTCCACGTCACCCGGGAGTACGCCTCCGGCACGATCGGACGGTCCGTACTGCTGAGCGGCGGGCGATCGCGTCTGCTGGCCGCGAAGCTCACCGTGGGAACGGCTGCCGGCCTGCTGTATGCCCTGCTGGCCGTAGCCTGTGCCGCGGTGTCCCCTGGCTGTTCCTGCCCGGGACCGGACACACCCCGGTATGGACCGGTGACACCACTCTCACCCTGTTGGGTGTGTTCACGGTGACCTTGCTGGCGGCACCGTGGGGCGTCCTGCTCGGCTGGATCATCCGCCATCAGGTTGTTCTCGTGGCCGTGCTGTTGGGGCAGGCGCTGCTGATCGACGAGTCACTGCTGCGCCTGGTCCCGTCGGTGGGCAGGTTCATGCTGACCATCGCGATGAGCTCGGTCTACCGCGACGGCAAGCCCGAGCTGCTGTCGGTTCCGGTCGCCCTGCTGGTCATCGCGGTCTGGCTGGCCGTGGCCGGCGTGGTCGCACGCAGAGTCGTACTGAGGCGGGACGTGTTGTGAGAGCCGTCCTCAAGCGTCTTGACGATGCCGTCCCGGCCGAGCGGAAAGCCGCTCTGCTGGCCCGTCCGAAGCTCGCCTCCGATGTCGTGATCCACGAACCGGCCGAACCCGGAGCCTCCTGGATAGTGCAGAAGGCTCCCAGCACTACCTCAGGGTCGGAGCCGATCTCGCCACGCTGCTGCGCACCCTGGACGGCGTACGCGACCACTCCGCGCTGGTTGACACCCTGGGCCCGCCGTGGAGTCACCACGAGGTCGGCCGAGTGGTCGAGAGCCTGTGGGACAAGGACCTGCTGGACGACGGCCGCACACGCAGGCACAGCGGAACCTGGTTCAAGTTCGTCGCCCCGCTGACCTTCCAGTTCACCGTGCTCCGGCCGGAAGGGCTGCTGCGCAGGCTCGCCCCCGTGATCCGGATGGCCAACCACCGTGCCGCGCGGGTACTCGCACTCGCCCTTGCCGTGAGCGGACTGCTGGCCCTGGTGGTTCAGGCACCCGCACTGCACCAGGCTCTGGGCCGGCCGCTGCCGATGTCCGTCCTGCTCGGCATCGCCTGCGCGTCCCTGGTCACCACCGCCTTGCACGAACTGGGGCACGGCGCCGTCCTGGCCTTCTACGGCGGGCGCCCGAGCCGTATGGGCGTCATGTTGTTCTACCTGACCCCGCGTTCTTCTGCGACGTGTCCGACGGCTGGCGGCTGCCCCGCAAGGAGCAGCGGGTGTGGGTGTCCCTGGCCGGCATCGTGACCCAGGTGGTGATCGCCGGAGCCGCCGCGGTGACCGCTCTGCTGGTCGCAGCCGCGGGTTCCTCGTCCGCACTCCGTGACGGCCTGCTGGTATTCGCTCTCTCCACGACGGTGACCGCTCTGCTCAACTTCATGCCGTTCGTGAAGCTCGACGGCTACATCGCCCTGATGAGCCATCTGGACATTCCGCATCTGCGGGACCTGTCGATGACCGACGCGCGCCGGTTCGTGGCCCGGATGCTCTTCGGCGGCCGATACCGCCGTGAACTGCCCCAAGTGTCCTGGGCGGTGGGGTTCGGACTGGCCTGCATGCTCTTCCCGCTGTACCTGGTGGCGGTGGCCGCCGGACTGTGGCTGCCCATGGTGCAGGGCACCGGCGTCACCGGTGCCGCGGTGGTGCTGGCCGGCGCGGCCTATGTGCTGTACCTGATGTCGACGGGCACCGGGCGGCTGGTGAAGGAGGCCCGTGCCGGCGGCGCCCGCTTGCGGCGGATCAGTGGGGTGGGACTGCTGGCGGCCCTCGCCGTCGGAGCCGTGCTGACGTTCGTGCGAGTGCCCTACACGGTGGACGGCGGCTATGTACGGGACCTCGACGGCACCCGGCTCGTCCTGTCGGAGGTCGCCGACCTGGACGCGATCGAGGACGGCGCGGAGGTGACCCTGCGGCGCGGCGGTCTGGTCACGCGCACCGACACCGGCAGCGCCGTCATCGGCGACGGCCGGGCCCGGCGCACCACGGCTCCGCTCTCGGCATTCGTGCCCGTCGCGGAGGGGCGCACATCCCGGTGCCCGCGCTGGGCATCCCGCTGACAGTCGACTCACAGCCGGAGGAAAGCACCGGCAACGCCCGGGTGGACGCCGGTCAGCGGGCGCTGGGGGCCTGGATCTATCTCAAGTACATCGCGCCGGCCTGGCGCTGACGAGAACCCACAGAACGCAGAAAACCATGGACATCATTCGGCACTTGCACCACTGCCCTTCCGGAACGGCGTTCTTCGACAGACCGGCCACGGACGGCGCGCACGAGGATCTCTTCCCCGGCGTGAGCGCGGACCTCCCCACAGGGTGGGAACGGACGACCGGCAACGGCGACTGGACCGTCATGACCCCCACGGCGGCCCGGCTTCCACCGCAGGGCTGGAAGATCCACGTCTCGGCGACACCGGACAATGCCCGGCGGGTGCTCGACACCGTGTGGAAGTACTGCGTCACCGACGAGGTCACCTTCAAGTTCCTCCGCAGCATGCAGGTACTGAACCGCCGCAACAGCAAGTACGGCGACCGCAGCGCCAGCGGAAAGTTCATCACTGTCTATCCGGTCGACGAGGCACACCTGGAACGTGTCCTCACCGGACTCGGCGATCTGCTGGAGGGAGACCGGCCCGTACATCCTCAGCGATCTGCGGTGGAAGTCCGGACCACTGTACGTCCGTTACGGCGGCTTCGTCCTCCGCGCGGTCCGCAGCGAGACCGGGGAACTGACCTACTGCGTGGAGGACCCACAGGGACGACTCGTTCCCGACGTACGCGGACCGGGATTCCGGCCGCCCGAGTGGGTACGCATACCCGAATTCCTGGCAGGCGCGATCGACGCGCGGAACGCCGGAACCCTCAAGGACTTCCCCTACCAGGTCACCCAGGCACTCCACTTCTCCAACGGCGGCGGTGTGTACCGCGGGACCGACACCCGAACCGGCACCCACGTCGTGTTGCGGGAGGCGCGGCCGCTGGCCGGGCTCGACGGCGTGGGACGGGACGCGGTCGCTCGCCACGAACAGGAACACTGGGCGCTTCGCCGGCTGCAGGGCCTGCCCTGTATCCCGCGCCTCATCGACTACCGCATCGGACACGAACACTTCTTCCTGGTCCGTGACTACGTCGAGGGCCACTCGCTGTCCAAGGAGATCATGCGGCGCAACCCGCTCGTGCAGGGCATCGCCTCGGACACCGAATGCGCCGAGTACGCGCGCTGGGCACAGGCGGTCCTCGACCAGATCGAGCGGGGTGTGCAGGGGATGCACGACCGGGGAGTCGTCTTCGGCGACCTCCACCCCGGCAACGTCCTCGTCGGACCGGACTCGGCGGTCTCCTTTATCGACTTCGAGACAGCCAGCAGCGTCGACCTGAACGCGGCCCAGTCGATGGGCGCCGTCGGTTTCATGGCCCCCCGGGCGTCACCGGCACCGCTGTCGACCACTACGCCCTGGGCTGTCTCCGGCTCGCGGTATACGCGCCGCTCGCCGGGGCCGTGCCATGGGGGCCCGGCAAGGTCGACCAGCTGATCGCCTTCATCCGCGCGCACTTCCCCGTGCCGGCCGACTTCGCGGACCACGTGTACCGAGACCTGGGCTCCGTGCCGCACGCCGCCGCCACCCTCGGCACGGCCCCGTCCGCAGCATCAGCCCACTTCGGCCGTCACCGCGGCAAGCGGACTGGCCGCACCTCCGTGCCGACATTGCCGGCGGCATCCTCGCCACCGCCGACCCGGCCCGCCAGGACCGGCTGTACCCGGGGACGCGGAACAGTTCTTCACCCCGAAGGCGGACTGAACCTCGCCCACGGGGCGGCCGGCGTGCTCTGGTCGCTGGCCGAGACCGGGACGCCGCCTCCCGAGGAACACATCGACTGGCTGATCGACGCGGTGTCCGCACTGGACGACCCCAGGCCCGGTTTCTACAACGGACTCAGCGGGATCGCCTACGCCCTGGACCACCTGGGCCGTACCGACACCGCGGCGGAGATCATCGGCCGAGTGGCACGCACCCCTCTGGAGACAACGGGTCACAGCCTCTACGACGGCCTGTCGGGCATCGGGCTCGCGCAGCTCCACTTCGCGCGACGCCTCGGCATGGCCCGGCTGAGGGACCGGGCTCTCGGCATCGCCGACCGGCTCACGTCAAGAAATCCGGCGGCATCCGCCGCCAGAAGTCCGCAACCGGGACTGCTGCGAGGCGAGTCAGGCAGCGCGCTGCTACTGCTGCGCCTGTACGAGGAGACGGGGGACACCGCCCTCCTCGACCACGCCGAAGCGGCACTACGCCGTGACCTGGACCGGTTCGGATGGAATCCGGAAAAGCCGCTGCCCCCGGAAGCGTCCGGACACATACCGTTGATCGCTTCCGGCTGCGGCGGCACCGGAATGGTCCTGACCGCCTACCTGGGTCACCGCCCCGACCCGTATCTCGTCACAGTCCGCGACGCCATCCGCGCCGCAGCCGATGCGCCGTTCCTGGCCAACGCCGGACTGTTCCACGGCCGGGCCGGAGCCCTCCTGGCGCTCCTGGCCATGAGCGGAACAGACACGGACACCCATGCCGCCGTCCAACGACATCTCGACGGATTCGCTCTGCACACCGTCAGTCACGATGGCCGTCCCGCCTTCCTGGGAACCGAATGCCTGCGCATCTCCACGGACCTGGCCACCGGCGCGGCAGGCGTACTCCTCGCCGTGGACGCCGCGCTGACCGGCCGCCGCTCAGCCATCCCCTTTCTCTGACAGCCGGGAGGAGCGACGGATGAACACACACCCTCACCCACGCCCCGCGTGAGCGTGATCTGCCCGACCTACAACCGGTCCCGGCCGATCCTCGACACCATCGCCTCGGTGCGGGCACAGACAGTCTCCGACTGGGAACTGCTCGTCGTATCCGACGGAAGCACCGACGACACCGACCACTGGGTGCGGGAGGCGGCCCGTGCCGATTCCCGCGTCCGGCTGCTGCGGACCGAGCGCCACGGCCATCCCAGCGGCCCCCGCAACCACGGACTCACCCAGGCCAGGGGTGGACTCGTCGCTTATCTCGACCACGACGACCAGTGGCACCCGGACCACTTGGAGGTTCTGCTCACCGCTTTCGACGATGGTGCCGAACTGATCTCCACCGGCTTCGAACTGCGCGACGCGCACGGGACCGTCGTCGCCTCGTCCGAGCCCTACGACCTGTGCTGGCACCCGGAGATACAGACCCTCGGAGTGGTCTTCGAACCCTCCCGCGTCGCCCACCGCCGCGGTCTCGCCGAGACCGCCGGGGGCTGGCAGTCCGGCGGAGGCCTGGAGGACTGGGACCTGTGGCTGCGTATGACGGACGCGGGCGCCCGGTTCACCACGGTTCCCCACCGCACGGCGCGGCTGCTGAACGACCCGGGCACCCGACGGCACCGGATCCCGCACCGCCACCGGCTGCCCGTGGCGGCCTTCGACGACCCACGCAAAGCCCGAGCCGTACTGGATCACCTTCAGCACAAGCGGAACGAGGCCGCCCTGAGACAGGCCCGCACCCAGGACATACGGGCCTGGATGACCCGGCTCGTGAACGACCCGGACTTCACCAGACCCGCGGGGTGGAACGGAGACCCGGTGAAGGAGGCGGAGGCCAGGCTGAGCCGAGCACCCGCGCCCTGTGCGGGTCTGGTGCTCGTCCGGGAGCGACACCAGTACGTCCTCGCCCAGCCACTACTGGTCTCCACCGCCGGACACGCCCGGCGTATCCAGCGGCTGTCCCGGCAGACCCAGCCGAACCTGCTGGCCCTCATCGACGCGATCGCCGGTGCGGCGTGAAGGCGCTCGTGCTGGCCGGAGGCACCGGCACCCGGCTGCGCCCGATCACCCACACCGCGGCCAAGCAACTCGTCCCCGTCGCCAACAAACCGGTGCTGTACTACGGCATCGAGTCGATCGTCGCCGCCGGCATCACCGAGATCGGAGTGGTCGTGGGCGGTACGGCCGCGGAGATCCGTTCCGCGCTCGGTGACGGCCGCCGGTTCGGTGCCCGGATCACCTACCTTCCCCAGGCGGCACCACTCGGCCTCGCCCATGCCGTACGGATCGCCCGTGGCTGGCTGGGCGACGACGACTTCGTGATGTATCTCGGTGACAACTTCATCGTCGGCGGCATCACCGGCCTGGTCGACGAATTCCGCCGTGAGCGACCCGACGCGCACATCCTCACCACCAAGGTCGCCGATCCCACGCTCTTCGGAGTCGCCGAACTGGGCCCCGACGGACAGGTACTGGCGGTCCAGGAAAAGCCGGAGAACCCACGCAGCGACCACGCCGTGGCCGGCGTCTACCTCTTCACTCCAGCCGTACACGAGGCCGTCGCCGGTATCGAGCCGTCGTGCCGCGGCGAGCTGGAGATCACCGATGCCATCCAGTGGCTCATCGACTCCGGCCGCTCCGTGCGCGCCACCACGATCACCGGCTACTGGAAGGACACCGGCAACGCCGAAGACATGCTGGAGGTCAACCGCGTCATCCTGGCAGGCATCGAGCCCGCGGTCGAGGGACTCGTCGACGACGCGAGCCGGATCACCGGCCGCGTCCACGTGGAAGCCGGCGCCCGGATCGAAGGCTCCCGCATCACCGGCCCCGCGATCATCGGTGAAGGAACCCTCATCAAGAACTCCGTCATCGGCCCCGGAACCTCCATCGCGGCCAACTGCCGGATCAGCGAAAGCGAAGTGGAGTCCTCCATCATCCTCGAAGGGGCGCGGATCCAGAACACGGGCCGGATCACCGACTCCCTCACCGGCCGGTCGGTGCACATCATCGGCGACGGCCGGACATCGCACACACGCCGCCTCCTTCTCGGTGACCACAGCAAGATCCACATCGCGTCCTGAAACGAGAGAGCGCACCCCCATGAAGATTCTCGTCACCGGCGGAGCCGGATTCATCGGCTCCCACTTCGTCCGCTCTCTGCTGTCCCATCCCGCCGCCCCCAGGCCGTCACCGTCCTCGACGCGTTGACGTACGCGGGCAACCCCGCCAACCTCCGCTCCGTGAAGGACGATCCACGCCTGCGTTTCGTGCGCGGCGACATCCTCGACACCCGCCTGATCACCGAACTGCTCGCCGAACACGACGCCGTCGTACACCTCGCGGCCGAGTCGCACGTCGACAGGTCGATCACCGGTGGTGCCGCCTTCGCCTCCACCAATGTGCTGGGAACCCAAGCACTCCTGGAAGCCGCGGTACACGCGGGAACCGGCACATTCGTGCACGTCTCCACGGACGAGGTCTACGGCTCCATCCCGTTCGGCTCCTGGGCGGAGGACCAGCCCATCGCCCCGAACTCGCCCTACGCGGCCGCGAAGGCGGGCTCCGACCTCATGGCCCTCGCCTACCACCGCACACGGTCTGGACGTGCGGATCACTCGCTGTTCCAACAACTACGGGCCTCACCAGTTTCCGGAGAAGCTGATCCCGCTGTTCATCAGCAACCTCCTGGACGGACGGAACGTACCGCTGTACGGCGACGGCAGCCAGATTCGCGATTGGCTGCACGTGGAGGACCACTGCCACGCCATTCGCCTGGTACTGGAAGCCGGCCGCCCCGGCGAGATCTACAACATCGGAGGAGGAACGGAACTCAGCAACAAGGAGCTGACCGGCCGCCTCCTGGACCTGTGCGACGCGGACTGGACCAGAGTCGACCACGTACCCGACCGAAAGGGCCATGACCTGCGCTACTCGGTCGACTGGACGAAGATTCGCGAAGAACTGGGCTACCGGCCCCGCCACTCCTTCGAGGAAGGACTTTCCCGCACCGTCGCGTGGTACCGAGACAACCGTGCCTGGTGGGGGCCGCAGGAGCGGGACCGTTCGGCCATCGGCTCCGGCCCGTAGCCAGGGGTGGAGGTGGGGTGGCGTGTCGGGCGTTTGCCCGGGTGAGGGTGACGCCGTGGTCAGGGACATTGTGGACTGATCACTCGGCCGAGTGAATCACTGCGAAACGCGGGTTCGGTGCCTAACCTGGTTCGTAGGCTGCCGCCAAAGGACGCGGCGGATGTGGAGGGCCACGGAGATGACCGCTGTGGACGAGCGTGGGATGACCAGGTTCTTCGAGGAGTTCGAGGCTCCCGAGGGGTCAGGGTCGAGCTTCTCCGGGGAAATCGTGATGATGGCCAGCCCTGATCTGGTGCACAACCTCATCGTCGCCGATGTGCAGGATCAGATTCCACGCAGGTCCTGGGCCCGCCTCCAGACCCAGGACGTCGACATCGTCGGCGAGGCGAGCGAGCCTGTTCCGGACCTGGTGGTCCTGGATCCTGACGTCCTTCCCGCCTCCGGGCGCCTGCTGCCGTCCGGGTCATCACGATGGTCGTGGAGGTCGTCTCCAAGACCAGCGTTGACCGGGACTACGGCGTGAAGCGATCGGTCTACGCCTCGGGCGGTGTGCCTGCGTACCTCATCGTCGATCCGATCATGGCGCAGTGCGTCCTGCTGACGAACCCTGTCGGTGCGGGGGAGAAGGCCGACTACAAGAGCCAGGAGACAACGAAGTTCGGTGACCCGCTGACCCTCGATGCCCTGGGCGTCGAACTGGACACGAGTGGATTCGGCACCCTGCCGGGTGTCAGGCCCCACCGCTGGCCGTTGCCGTGACGAAGTCGATCAGTTCCTCCACCCGGCCCAGGAGCTGCGGCTCCAGGTCCTTGTAGGAGTGCACCGAGTCCAGGATCCGCTGCCACGCCTCCCCCGTGTTCGCCACCCGCCACCCCAGCGCCTCACACACCCCCGTCTTCCAGTCCCGCCCCCGCGGCACCCGCGGCCACGCCGCGATCCCCACGGACGCCGGCTTCACCGCCTCCCAGACGTCGATGTACGGATGCCCCACCACCAGCGCGTGCTCGCTCGTGACGGCCTCCGCGATCCGCCACTCCTTCGAGCCCGGCACCAGATGGTCCACCAGGACGCCCAGCCGCGCGTCGGGGCCGGGGCGAAGTCCGCGACGATCGACGGCAGGTCGTCGACGCCCGACAGGTACTCGACCACCACGCCCTCGATGCGCAGATCGTCGCCCCACACCTTCTCGACCAGCTCCGCGTCGTGCCGCCCCTCGACGTAGATGCGCCCCGCGCGGGCCACCCGCGCCCGCGCGCCGGGAACGGCGACCGATCCGGACGCCGTACGGGCCGGACGTACCGGAGCGGCGGCGGACGGACGCACCAGCGTCACCACCCGCCCCTCCAGCAGAAAACCGCGCGGCTCCAGCGGGAACACCCGGTGCTTGCCGAAGCGGTCCTCCAGCGTCACCGTGCCCGCCTCGCAGCGGATCACCGCGCCGCAGAAACCGGTACCGGGTTCCTCCACCACCAGGCCGGGCTCGGCCGCGACCTCGGGGACCGGCCGCGGCTTCTTCCACGGAGGGTCAGATCGGCGGAGTACTGGCGCATTCTGATGACGATACGAGGAGCCCGCCCGCCGCGATCAGTCCGACACGCCGAAACGCGCCGCCAGCGCGTCCCGCTGGGCCCGTACGAACGCCGCGTCCACCACCGCGCCGTGCCCGGGCACATACCGCGCGTCCTCACCGCCCAGCTCCAGCAGCCGGTCCAGCGCGGCCGGCCAGCGCGACGGTACGGCGTCGGGGCCGGCCTGCGGTTCGCCCGACTCCTCGACCAGATCGCCGCAGAAGACGACCTCCGGGGAGCCGGGGACGAGCACCGCGAGGTCATGGGCGGTGTGCCCGGGGCCCACGTTCGCCAGCAGCACCTGCCGCCCGCCGGCCGGCCCGAGGTCGAGCGTCCACTCGCCGGACACCAGATGCCGCGGCGGCACCAGCGCGTCCACGGCCTCCTCCGCCACCCCGCGTCCAGCCCGTACCGCACCGCGTCCGCCCGCAGCTCCGCCCGCCCGCGCGCCGTCAGCACCGTCTCCACGCCCACCGCGCCGAACACCTCCGCGCCCGCGAACGCCCCTGAACCGAGGACATGATCGAAGTGCGGGTGGGTGAGCGCGAGATGCGTCACACGGCGGCCGGTGAGCGCGAGCGCCTGGGCCCGCAACCACGCGCCCTCGCCCAGCCCGGACCCCGCGTCCACGAGCAGCACCCCGTCCGCGCCCACGACGAGCCCCGCCGTGCAGTCCCACACCGGTAGCCGGCACCGCCCCACCCCGGGCGCCACTTGCTCCCATCCCGACTCTTCCCAAGTCACGGTCATGACGGGACGCTATCGGGGACGACGGCGCCCGGCACGACGGCGCGGGGACCGGCCTTGCCCGGTGCGTACCCCCGGCCGTACACTGGGCGGGGAAGTCTGGCACTCGCGTGCGAAGAGTGCCAGGCGATCAGGAAGGTACCGCGCGGGAAGGCTTCTGGAGGTGTGCGCGATGCTCAGTGAACGCAGACTCCAGGTGCTGCGCGCCATCGTCCAGGACTATGTGGGCACCGAGGGCCCGTCGGTTCCAAGGCCCTCACCGAGCGGCACAACCTGGGCGTCTCCCCGGCCACCGTGCGCAACGACATGGCGGCGCTGGAGGACGAGGGGTTCATCGCCCAGCCGCACACCAGCGCCGGGCGCATCCCCACCGACAAGGGGTACCGGCTGTTCGTGGACAGGCTCGCCGGCGTGAAGCCGATGACCGCGCCGGAGCGGCGGGCCATCCAGAACTTCCTCGACGGCTCCGTCGATCTCGACGACGTGGTCGCCAGGACCGTACGGCTGCTCGCGCAGCTCACCCGGCAGGTCGCCGTCGTGCAGTACCCGTCGCTGACCCGCTCCACGGTGCGGCACGTGGAACTGCTCTCCCTCGCCCCCGCGCGGCTGATGCTGGTGCTGATCACGGACACCGGCCGGGTGGAGCAGCGCCTGGTCGACTGCCCGGCGCCGTTCGGCGAGCAGTCGCTCGCCGACCTGCGCGCGCGGCTCAACAGCCGGGTCGCGGGCCGCCGGTTCGCCGATGTGCCCAGCCTGGTCGAGGACCTTCCCGAGGCTTTCGACGCGGACGATCGCGGTACGGTCAGGGTGGTGCTCTCCACTCTGCTGGAGACGCTCGTCGAGGAGAACGAGGAGCGGCTGATGATCGGCGGAACCGCCAATCTCACCCGCTTCGGACATGACTTCCCCTGACGATCCGGCCCGTCCTCGAGGCGCTGGAGGAGCAGGTCGTGCTTCTCAAGTTGCTTGGCGAGGCGGGGGATTCGGGCATGACCGTGCGCATCGGGCACGAGAACGCCTATGAGGGACTCAACTCCACGTCCGTCGTGTCGGTGGGCTACGGTTCGGGCGGCGAGGCTGTTGCCAAGCTCGGCGTGGTCGGACCGACCCGCATGGACTACCCGGGAACGATGGGAGCGGTACGCGCAGTGGCACGGTACGTCGGACAGATCCTGGCGGAGTCATAGTGGCCACGGACTACTACGCCGTACTCGGCGTACGCCGCGACGCGTCGCAGGAGGAGATCAAGAAGGCCTTCCGGCGGCTCGCCCGCGAGCTGCATCCGGACGTCAATCCTGATCCCAAGACGCAGGAGCGGTTCAAGGAGATCAACGCCGCCTACGAGGTGTTGTCCGACCCGCAGAAGAAACAGGTCTACGACCTGGGCGGCGACCCTCTCCCAGGCGGGCGGCGCCGGTGGCGCGGGCGGCTTCGGGGCGGGCGGCTTCGGCAACTTCTCCGACATCATGGACGCGTTCTTCGGCACGGCGTCGCAGCGCGGGCCGCGCTGGCGCACCCGCCGGGGCCAGGACGCCATGATCCGTATCGACGTCGAGCTCGACGAGGCGGCGTTCGGCACGACGAAGGACATCCAGGTCGACACGGCCGTCGTCTGCACCACGTGCAGCGGCGAGGGCGCCGCTCCGGGCACCACCGCGCAGACCTGTGACATGTGCCGCGGCCGTGGTGAGGTCTCGCAGGTCACGCGGTCCTTCCTGGGCCAGGTCATGACGTCCCGCCCCTGCCCGCAGTGCCAGGGCTTCGGCACCGTCGTCCCGACCCCGTGCCCCGAGTGCGCGGGCGACGGCCGCATCCGCTCCCGGCGCACCCTCACGGTCAAGATCCCGGCCGGTGTCGACAACGGCACCCGGATCCAGCTGGCCGGCGAGGGCGAGGTCGGGCCCGGCGGCGGTCCCGCCGGTGACCTGTACGTGGAGATCCACGAACTCCCGCACAGCACCTTCCAGCGGCGCGGCGACGACCTGCACTGCACGGTCACCATCCCGATGACGGCGGCGGCCCTCGGCACCAAGGTGCCGCTGGAGACGCTCGACGGCATGGAGGAGGTCGACATCCGGCCCGGTACCCAGTCCGGCCAGTCGATCCCGCTGCACGGCCGGGGCATCACCCACCTGCGGGGCGGCGGCCGGGGCGACCTCATCGTCCACGTGGAGGTCCAGACCCCGAGCAAGCTCGACCCGGAACAGGAACGCCTGCTCCGCGAACTCTCCAAGCTGCGGGAGAGGAACGGCCTACGGGGCAGTTCCAGCCCGGACAGCAAGGGTTGTTCTCGCGGCTGAAGGACGCTTTCAACGGTCGTTGACGCCGACGGCCCGTCCTCCGGGCAGGCACAGCCGGCCTGGGCAGCGGGGGCTGTTCTCGCGGCTGGAGGACGCCCTCAGCGGGTGGTGGTTTCCGCTTCGGCGGATTGGCGAGAAGTGGCTTGTGTCAAGGGGATGGGTAGGTTCGGAGTTGGCTGGGGGACGTGACAACATGCGGTCATGTCCTCCGTACTGACCGATATCTGCCCGCACCCCGTCGTGCAGGCACCCATGGCGGGCGGTGTCGCCGTGCCTCAGCTCGCCGCCGCCGTGTCCGAGGCGGGCGGACTCGGTTTCCTGGCCGCCGGGTACAAGACGGCGGACGGCATGTACCAGGAGATCAAGCAGCTGCGGGGACTGACCTCCCGCCCCTTCGGCGTCAACCTCTTCCTGCCGCAGCCGGAGACCCCCGACCCCGCCGCCGTCGGCGTCTACGCCCATCAGCTGGCCGGCGAGGCCTCCTGGTACGAGACCGAGCTCGGCGACCCCGACAGCGGCCGCGACGACGGCTACGACGCGAAACTCGCCGTGCTGCTGGACAACCCCGTGCCGGTGGTGTCGTTCCACTTCGGCGTCCCGGCCCGCGAGGTACTGGACTCCCTGCGCCGGGCCGGCACGTTCACGCTGGTCACCGCCACCACCGCGGAGGAGGCCCGCGCCGTGGAGGGGCCGGCGCGGACGCGGTGATCGCGCAGGGCGTGGAGGCCGGCGGCCACCAGGGCACCCACCGGGACGTCCCGGACACGGACTGCTCCGGCGTCGGACTGCTCTCCCTCGTCGCCCAGGTCCGGGAGGCCGTCGGTATCCCGGTCGTCGCGGCCGGCGGCATCATGCGGGGCGGCCAGATCGCCGCCGTCCTCACGGCAGGCGCCGACGCCGCCCAACTCGGCACGGCGTTCCTCGCCGCCCACGAGTCCGGCGCGCACTCGCTGCACAAGCGCGCCCTGACCGACCCCCTGTACGCCCGCACCGAGCTGACCCGTGCCTTCTCCGGGCGGCCCGCCCGTGCCCTGGTCAACCGTTTCCTGCGCGAGCACGGCCCGTACGCGCCCGCCGCCTACCCCGACGTCCACCATCTCACCGCACCCCTGCGCAAGGCCGCCGCCAAGGCCGGGGACGCGCAGGGGATGGCGCTGTGGGCGGGGCAGGGCCACCGGATGGCCCGCGAACTGCCCGCCGGACAGCTGGTGGAGCTGCTGGCCGCCGAACTGGAGGCCGCCCGATGACCGCTCCGGTGTTCGTCGTCGACGACTTCGCCACGGACGGCTCCGGCCGCTACGTCCTCGACGGGCCCGAGGGACGGCACGCCGTCTCCGTGAAGCGGCTGCGGGCCGGTGAGGACGTGATCCTCACGGACGGCGCGGGGCGCTGGGCCGAGGGCGAGGTGGACGCCGCGGAGGGCAAGGACCGGCTGGTCGTACGGCTCGGTGAGGTCGTGGAGGAACCGGCGGAGTCGCCCCGGCTGACCGTCGTCCAGGCGCTGCCCAAGGGGACCGGGGCGAGGTGGCCGTGGAGACGATGACCGAGGTCGGGGTCGACGTCATCGTGCCGTGGGCGGCGTCGCGGTGCATCACGCAGTGGAAGGGCGAGCGGGGCGCGAAGTCGCTCGCGAAGTGGCGGGCCACGGCTCGGGAGGCGGGGAAGCAGTCGCGGAGGGTGCGGTTTCCCCGGGTGGCGGACGCGGTGACCAGCCGGGGGTTGCCTCACTTCTCGCCGAAGCGGAGTTCGCGGCTGTGCTGCATGAGAGCGGGGTGGAGGTGCTGGCCACCGCCCCGCTGCCCGCCTCCGGTGACATTGTTCTGGTCGTGGGGCCCGAAGGGGGTGTCTCGCCGGAGGAGCTGGCGTTGTTCTCGGAGGCGGGGGCCCGGGCGTTCCGGCTGGGGCGGAGTGTGCTGCGGACGTCGACGGCGGGTACGGCCGCGGCGGCGCTGCTGCTGGGGCGTTCGGGCAGGTGGTCCTGACCGGAGGGTTCTTCGCCCCCGCCGCCCCTTCCCGTCGCGAAGCCGGGGCTCCGCCCCGGACCCCGCTCTCAAACGCCGGAGGGGCTGAGGCTCAGCCCCTCCGGGGGCGGCGGGGGCGAACAAATCATCTGGCCGTATGCGCCCTACCGCCCCGCCCCCACGGTGGCACGCTGCCCTTCATGGGGGCGATGAAGAGAATCCGGCGGCACGCGCTCGCCATCGGCTTCGCGGTGGCCGCCACAGCCGGCGTCACCGCGTGCGAGGACGGCGGCCTCAGCTCCGCGGCCATCGCGTTCACCACCGACGAGACCGCGACCAAGGAGCTCAACCGCCAGAAGACCGAGGTCCGCTGGCTGAGCTGCACCGGCGACTTCGGTGACGGGAACACCGCGAGCAGGAACGCCGTCGCCTCCGTCGACTGCCAGGGCGAGACCAAGGACGGCAAGGAGATCACCGTCACCGGAAGGATCACCCACGCCGTCAACGGCGCCTGCGTCCGCGGAAACCTGACCGCGAAGGTCGGCGGCAAGCAGGTGTTCCGGGTCGACGGCCTGGGCGACTGCGACTCCAAGAGCCCGCCGCGGGTGGGCCGGCCGACGCAGCGCGGACCGCAGCCCACCGTCACCGTGACCGTCACGACGACCGTGTGGTGCGAGCAGTACCCTCATGTCGCCCCGTCGAGGGCAAGTGATCGCAACCTCTGTCCAGGAACGCCCGCGCCTGCATAGGGTGATCGGGTGACACAGCCCGCATCGGTCGCATCCGCCGCATCCACCGCTTATCTCCGATTCCCGCATCTGCACGGCGAGTTGGTCGCTTTCACCGCCGAGGACGACGTGTGGCTCGCCCCGCTCGACGGCGGCCGGGCCTGGCGGGTCAGCGCCGACAACGTGCCGGTGACCCGGCCCCGTATCTCCCCGGACGGCACCACCGTCGCCTGGACGTCCACCCGCGACGGCGCCCCCGAGGTGCACATCGCGCCCGTCGACGGCGGTCCCGCCCGGCGCCTGACCCACTGGGGCAGCGGCACCACCCGTACGCGCGGCTGGACGGCGGACGGACGGGTCCTGGTGACGACCTCCACGGCCAGGCCAGCTTCCGCCGCACCTGGGCCCGCGCCGTCCCCTCGACGGCGGCCCCGCCACCACGCTGCCGTACGGGCCGGTCGGCGATGTCGCCCAGGGACCGAGCGCCGTGCTGCTGTCCGCGCCGATGAGCCGTGAGGCGGCCTGGTGGAAGCGTTACCGGGGCGGTACGGCGGGCAAGCTGTGGATCGACCGGGAAGGCGACGGCGAGTTCGTACGACTGCACGAGGACCTCGACGGGAACATCGAGTGCCCGCTGTGGGCGGGAGAGAGGATCGCGTTCCTCTCCGACCACGAGGGCACCGGCGCCCTGTACTCCTCCCTGGCCGACGGCACCGATCTGCGCAGGCACACCCCGTCGACGGGTTCTACGCCCGGCACGCCGCCACGGACGGCACCCGTGTCGTGTACTCCAGCGCCGGTGAACTGTGGCTCCTCGACAGCCTCGACGGCCTCGACGGTGCCGAACCGCGCCGCCTCGACGTCCGGCTCGGCGGACAGCGCGTCGACCTTCAGCCGTTCCCGGTGAACGCGGCCCGCTGGTTCGGCTCCGCCTCCCCGGACCACACCGCGCGCGGCAGCGCCGTCTGCGTGCGCGGCACCGTCCACTGGGTCACCCACCGTGCCGGTCCCGCCCGCGCGCTCGCCGCGACCCCGGGCGTACGGGCCCGGCGGCCCCGCACCTTCCGCGCGGACGGCGAGGAATGGGTGGTGTGGGTGACGGACGCCGAGGGCGACGACGCCCTGGAGTTCGCCCCCGCCACCGGGCTCGCCCCGGGCGCCACCCCGCGCCGCATCGCCGCCGGGCTGCTGGGCCGGGTCGTGGCGCTCGCCATGGCCCCCGACGGCAGCCGCGCCGCGGTCGCCTCCCACGACGGCCGGGTGCTGCTCGTCGAGCGGGAGACCGGCGAGGTCCGCGAGGTCGACCGCAGCGACAACGGCGACGTCTCCGGGCTGGTCTTCTCGCCCGACTCCGGCTGGCTCGCCTGGTCCCACCCCGGACCGCGCCCGCTCAGCCAGCTCAAGCTCGCCAACACCACCGACCTGTCGGTCACCGAGGCGACCCCGCTGCGGTTCCGGGACTACGCGCCCGCCTTCACCCTCGACGGCCGGCATCTCGCGTTCCTGTCGACCCGCTCCTTCGACCCGGTCTACGACGCGCACGTCTTCGACCTGGCCTTCGTCGAGGGCGTACGGCCGTATCTGATCACCCTCGCGGCGACCACCCCGTCCCCGTTCGGCCCGCAGCGGCACGGGCGGCCCTTCGAGACCCCGGACCGGGACGAGACCCCCGACAGCGAGGGCACCCCACCACCCGGATCGACCTCGACGGTCTGGCCGACCGCATCGTGCCGTTCCCGGTGGAGGCCGCCCGCTACACCAATCTGCGGGCCGCCAAGGACGGGGTGCTGTGGCTGCGGCACCCGGTGCGCGGTGTGCTCGGCGCCTCCCGCGCCACACCCGACGACCCGGACCCCAAGACCGACCTGGAGCGCTACGACCTCGCCCAGCAGCGGATCGAGCATCTCGCCGTGGACGCCGACCACTTCGAGGTCAGCGGCGACGGCAAGCGGGTCCTGCTGTGGACCGACGGACGGCTGAAGGTCGTCCCCAGCGACCGGCGCGCCTCCGGCGACGACGACAGCGACACCAACATCACCGTCGACCTGGACCGGGTCCGCCAGTTCGTCGACCCGGCCGCCGAGTGGCGGCAGATGTTCGACGAGAACGGCCGCATCATGCGGGACAACTTCTGGCGTCCCGACATGAGCGGCGTCGACTGGGCCGGGGTCCTGGACCGCTACCGGCCCGTGCTCGACCGGCTCGCCACCCACGACGACCTCGTCGACCTGCTGTGGGAGGTGCACGGCGAACTCGGCACCTCGCACGCCTATGTCATCCCGCGCGGCGGCTACGGCGACGGGGCCCGCCAGGGACTCCTCGGCGCGGACATCTCCCGTCACGAGGACGGCAGTTGGCGGGTCGACCGGATCCTGCCCGCCGAGACGTCCGACCCGGACGCCCGCTCGCCGCTCGCCGCGCCCGGCGTCGCCGTACGGGTCGGGGACGCGATCGTCGCCGTCGCCGGGCAGCCGGTCGACCCGGTGACCGGGCCCGCGCCGCTGCTGGTGGGGACGGCGGGCAAGCCGGTGGAGCTGACGGTGTCGCCGTCCGGCGGCGGTGAGCCGCGGCACGCGGTGGTGGTACCCGTCGCCGACGAGGAGCCGCTGCGGTACCACGCGTGGGTCGCCGACCGGCGGGCGTACGTACTGGAGAGGTCCGGCGGGCGGCTGGGGTACATCCACGTGCCCGACATGCAGGCGCCCGGGTGGGCGCAGATCCATCGTGACCTGCGGGTGGAGGTGCTGCGGGAGGGGCTGATCGTGGACGTCCGGGAGAACCGGGGCGGGCACACCTCGCAGCTCGTCGTGGAGAAGCTGGCCCGGCGGATCGTGGGATGGGACCTGCCGCGCGGGATGCGGGCGGAAAGCTACCCGCGGGACGCGCCGCGGGGCCGGTCGTGGCGGTCGCCAACGAGTTCTCCGGCTCCGACGGCGACATCGTGAACGCGGCGATCCGGGCGCTGGGGATCGGGCCGGTGGTCGGTACGCGCACGTGGGGCGGCGTGATCGGCATCGACAGCCGGTACCGGCTGGTGGACGGGACGCTGGTGACCCAGCCCAAGTACGCCTTCTGGCTGGAGGGGTACGGCTGGGGGTGGAGAACCACGGCGTGGACCCGGACGTGGAGGTCGTCCAGCGGCCGCAGGATTACGCGGCGGGGCGGGATGTCCAGCTGGACGAGGCGGTCCGGCTGGCGTTGGAGGCACTCGGGTCGACACCGGCGAAGGAGCCTCCGGAGATCGTGTGAGTCGGGGTGTCGGCCGGGGCCGTCGTTGCCGTGGGGCCGGAGCGGCGGGCAGTCGTGCCTCCCCCAGTGCCTCAAGGGCCTGGGAGGTACCCCCAGGGCGGCACGGGTGGGCGGTGGGGGCACCTCCCGCTCGAGCGCAGCCGAGAGTGGGGGAGGCACCCCGTAAGCGCCGGGCCGCGCGATCGACCCCGCCCGACGGCGCGACTGCCCGGGGGAAGGTGCCGCGGGTACGATGCTTCGTACTTGATCAGGTGGCTTGAGGAGGGTTCATGGCTGGGGAGCCTCAGGACGACTGTCTGTTCTGCAAGATCGTCGAGGGGAGTGTTCCGGCTACGGTCGTGCGGGAGACCGAGACGACCGTCGCGTTCCGGGACATCAATCCGCAGGCACCCACGCATGTGCTGGTGATTCCGAAGGCGCATTACCGGAACGCCGCCGTCCTCGCCGACGAAGCCCCCGACCTCGCCGCGGACGTGCTGCGCGAGACGCGGGCCGTCGCCGACCAGGAAAAGCTGGAGAGCTACCGCACCGTCTTCAACACCGGCAGCGGCGCCGGCCAGACCGTCTGGCACGCGCACGCCCATGTGCTCGGCGGCCGCGGTCTCGAATGGCCCCCCGGATAGCCCGCCTTGTCCGTACGAGAACTGGTGGTGCTCGGCACCGCCAGCCAGGTCCCCACCCGGCACCGCAACCACAACGGCTATCTGCTGCGCTGGGACGGCGAGGGCATCCTGTTCGACCCCGGCGAGGGCACCCAGCGGCAGATGCTGCGCGCCGGGGTCGCCGCCCATGACCTGAACCGGATCTGCGTCACCCACTTCCACGGCGACCACTCCCTCGGCCTCGCCGGGGTGATCCAGCGCGTCAACCTCGACCGGGTGCCGCACGAGATCACCGCCCACTACCCGCGCTCCGGTCAGCGCTTCTTCGACCGGCTGCGCTACGCCACCGCCTACCGCGAGACCGTCGCCCTCACCGAGGCCCCCGTCGACACCGACGGCCCCCTCGACCGCACCCCGGCTACACCCTGGAGGCACGCAGGCTCTCCCACCCCGTCGAGGCGTACGGCTACCGGCTGGTCGAACCCGACGGCCGGCGCATGCTGCCCGAGCGGCTGGCCGCGCACGGCGTCAAGGGCCCGGACGTCGGCCGTATCCAGCGCGAGGGCGCACTGGACGGGGTCACGCTGGAGGAGGTCAGCGAGGTGCGGCGCGGGCAGCGGTTCGCGTTCGTCATGGACACCCGGCTGTGCGACGGGGTGTACGCGCTCGCCGACGGCTGCGACATGCTCGTCATCGAGTCCACGTTCCTCGACGAGGACGAGCAACTCGCCGTCGACTTCGGCCATCTGACCGCCGGGCAGGCGGCCCGGGTGGCGCGCGACGGGGCGTACGGCATCTCGTCCTCACCCACTTCAGCCAGCGCTACGGCGACCCCGGGGAGTTCGAGCGGCAGGCGCGGGCGGCGGGGTACGAGGGCGAGCTGACCGTGGCCCGTGATCTGCAGCGGGTGGGACTTCCGAAGCGTCGGTGAGACGGTCGTACGATGGTCTGATGCCCATACCGAAAGCCGAACTGCACCTTCATATCGAAGGCACCCTTGAGCCCGAGCTGGCCTTCGCCCTCGCCGCGCGCAACGATGTCGAGCTGCCGTACGCCGACACCGGCGCGCTGCGTGAGGCGTACCGCTTCGAGGATCTGCAGTCCTTCCTGAACCTGTACTACGAACTCATGGCCGTGCTGCGCACCGAGCGGGACTTCGAGGATCTCGCCGACGCCTACCTCGCGCGCGCCGCCGCGCAGGGGTGCGGCACGCGGAGATCTTCTTCGACCCGCAGGCGCACATGGCGCGCGGGGTCGGCATGGGCACGGTCGTCGAGGGGCTGTGGCGGGCGCTGGGCCGCAGCGAGGAGACGCACGGTGTCTCCACCCGGCTGATCATGTGCTTCCTGCGGGACGAGTCCGCGGAGTCGGCGCTGGCGACGCTGGACGCGGCGAAGCCGTATCTGGACCGGATCACCGGGGTCGGGCTGGACTCGGCTGAGGTCGGGCATCCGCCGGTGAAGTTCCGGGAGGTGTACGAGGCGGCTGCCGCGCTGGGGCTGCGGCGGGTGGCGCACGCGGGGAGGAGGGGCCGCCGGAGTACATCCGTGAGGCGCTGGACGTGCTCGGTGTCGAGCGGATCGACCACGGGCTGCGGTGCATGGAGGATCCGGAACTGGTGGAGCGGCTGGTGCGGGAGCGCGTGCCGCTGACGCTGTGCCCGTTGTCGAACGTGCGGCTGCGGACGGTGGACGTGCTGGCGGACCATCCGCTGCCGGCGATGCTGGACGCGGGGCTGCTGTGCACGGTCAACTCCGATGATCCGGCGTACTTCGGGGGTACGTGGGGGACAACTTCGACGCGGTGCGCGCGTCCTTGGGGCTGACCCCGGACCATCTGCGGACTCTGGCCCGGAACTCCTTCCTCGCCGCGTTCCTCTCCGACGACGAGCCCCGCCGCGCGCGCTACCTCGCAGAGGTGGAAACCCACACCTTCCCCTAACCCACCCCGCCACGGTCAGCACCCCCGGTCCCCGCGGGCGCCTTGCGTTCCCGCGGGCCCCCGCACCCCGGTCCCCGCGGGCGCCTTGCGTTCCCGCGGGCCCCCGCACCCCGGTCCCCGCGGGCGCCTTGCGTTCCCACGGGCCCCCGCACCCCGGTCCCCGCGGGCACCCGTGTCCCGTGTCGCGTTCCGCGTCTTGGCGAGCCCGAGTCCCCGCGCTCTCGGGTCGCGCGCGCCTGCCGCGCTCCGCGCTTTCGCGCGCCCGCGTCCCGCGCTCTCGCGCCCTTCGCCGATCCGCCGATCCGCGCACCCTCCGCCGATCCGCGGGCAGGCGTGCCGCAGGGCGGCACGGGTGGGCGCGACGGCACCCCGTTGGCGCCGGGCTGCGCGACTCCCCCGCTGAACAGTCACCCCGGGTTCCTGTTGGGCGGGGGTGGGTGTGCGCTTGCCCCGCTGGAAGGGGTGCCGCTGCGCCCACCCGTGCCGCCCCAGCGGCACGACTGCCCGCAGTTAAGCGGCACAGGTGCCCGCAGCTAGGTGGCACAGGTGCCCGCAGCTAGGTGGCAGAGGTGGCCGCAGCTACGGCGGCTGGGGCGGCTGCGGCAGAGCCGCTGGGGAGTGTCAGGGGGTGTGGGTTGCCGCTGCCGTGTCGTAGGCGGTTCGGGCCGTGGACGGCGTGCCGTCGAGGGAGATCTCGATCACCGGTTGCTCCACCGCACCGACCTCGGGAACGAGCCCCGCAGGCGTCGCGGTCGCCGCCGCGACGACGGCCGCCGGGTGGCCACCACGACGCCGGACGGCTCCGGGCAGCAGCGGCCGCCCACCCGTGTGCAGCGCCACCGCCGTCATCGGCAGAGCGACCACCAGCAGCCCGACCCCCAGCACCGCCCCCATCACCGGGAACCCGGCCTGCGCCGACAGCACGCTCCCGGTCAGCGGCCCCGCCGCCGTCCCCAGCGACGACGCCGACCCCACCAGCACCGCCCACCGCCCGCGCGGATCCAGCGAGGCGGCCAGCCCGATCAGATACGACAGCACCACCGGATAGAACGTGTTCCAGGCGATCTCACCGGCGGCGAAACTCCCCAGCCCGGTGGCGGACGCGCTCAGCGCGATACAGCCCGCGATGAGGACCGTGCCGCCGCCGATCGGCAGCGCCCTCCCCATCCGGGCGCCCAGCGCCCCCGCGCCGAGGACACCCAGCAGTCCGGCCCCGAGGGCCACCGCGAAGACGACCCCCACGGTCGGCTCGGACAGGTTCGCCTGGCCGACCCCGATCCGCCCGCTCACCCCCACAGCGCGTTCTGCGCGAGGGACCACAGCAGCATCGCGCCGGCGAGCACCGCCCCCGAACGCCGGTGCGGCAGACGCGCGGTCGCGTCCGGCCCGGCGGCCCGCGGACCGGCCGTACCGTCCGGCAGCCGGGAGGTCAGCGGCCACACCGCCAGCGCGGTGAGCGCGATGGCGGCCAGGGTGACCCCGTGGCCCGGCAGATGCGGCACCGTCAGATACACGACGGCCGCCAGCGCGGAGACGCTGAGCAGCCCCAGCGTGGACGCCCGGTGCGGATCGCGTTCGGCGGCGATCCTGGTCGCCGCCACCGTCGTCGCCGTACCCGACCCGAAGCCGCCGATCACCGCACCGGCGACGACGGCCGGTACGGCGGTGCTGAGGGCGGCCCCGCCGTAGCCGACGGCGGCCAGCAGCAGGCCCAGCCGGGCCAGGGTGCGGGCCCCGGTCCGTTCCACGTGCGAGGCCAGCAGAAAACCTGCGGCCGCGGAGCTCAGCAGCAGCGCGCTGCCGACGGCTCCCGCCTGGGTGGCGGAGAGACCGAGCCCGCGTTCGAGCCGGCCGACGGTGGTCGGCAGCAGATACGGGGCGAGGTACCCGGCCGTGAAAAGGGCGACGAGAGGCCGGGGAGTGGTGCGAGGGGCGAACACGGGCGGTCCCAGGGCGTGCGGAAGGGACGGTGCGAAAGACCGTGGGAAAAGGGGAGCGACGACCGTCGGCCGACGGGAGCGCGCGGCCAATTTGTATCAAGCGCGGGCAGGGCAACGGGAGCGCACAAGCTGTGATCTAAGTCACTCTTGCGTTTGAGGTCCCGGGAAGGTGGGTAAGAGCGTCCGCTAACGCCAGTGAACAGCCCCGCCACCTGCGGGAACCGTGGTTTCCAGCTTCGTCCGGATCTCCCGCATCACGGCGACGATCCGCTCCTCCCGCTCCGCCGTCAGCCGCGCCACCGGCACCGAGCAGCTGATGGCGTCCCGGGCCGGGGAGTCGTACCGCAGGGCGAACCCGAAACCGACGATCCCCGGCACCCCTCCTCCCGGTCCACGGAGTAGCCGCGCTCCCGCACCCCGGCCAGATCCGCGGCCAGCGACTCCCGCGAGGTGTGGGTGTTCGCCGTGGCCGCCTCGTACGGCCCGGGGGCAGCTCCCCGTCCGGCCGCTCCGCCAGCAGCGCCTTGCCGAGCGCCCCCACGTGGGCCGGCAGCCGCCGCCCCACCCTGCTGATCGTCCGCAGATACTCGTGCGACTCGCGCGTCGCGAGATACGCCACGTCGTGGCCGTCCAGCCGCCCCAGGTGGATCGTCTCGCCCAGCGCGTCGGACGCCTCGTCCAGATACGGGCGTACGGCCCGCACGCGCGGGTCCGAGTCGAGATAGCTGGTGCCGGTGAGCAGGGCGCGGATGCCGATGCCGTACAGCGAACCCGTGACGTCGGTGCGGACCCAGCCGCGCGCGATCAGGGTCTGCAGCAGCGCGTACATCGAGCTGCGCGGCACGCTCAGCTCGTCCGCCAGCTCCTGGAGGCGTGCCGGACGGTCACCGCGCGCGGCGAGCAGTTCCAGTACCTCCATCGTGCGCGCGGCGGACTTGACCTCGCGCACGCCCCTGTCTCCGGCATGCGCCGATCGTAAACCGGGCCGATGAGGTCCAGGACGGGCCATTGACGGTTCCCGTTCGCCTACTTAGCCTTCATTTTCATACATGGATGACGTCTACATAGGGAGATGAGTGCGGGTGAGTCCCGATACGGACCCCAGCGGTACCGCCGCCGTGGCGCGACGCCTCAAGGACGGGATGGCGAACGGGGTGCTGTCCTTCCCGCTCACCGCCTTCCACGAGGACGGTTCCCTCGACCCGGACGGCTTCCGCGCCTACGTCGCCGAACGCCTCGCCACCGGCCCCGGCGCGGTCTTCCCCGCCTGCGGCACCGGCGAGTTCTTCTCGCTGGACGAGGACGAGTACCGGCGGGTCGTCACCATCACCGTCGAGGAGAGCGCCGGCCGGACCCCGGTCGTCGCCGGCATCGGCTACGGCTGGGCCCAGGCCACCCGCTTCGCCCGCATCGCCGAACAGGCGGGCGCCGACGCCCTCCTCGTCCTGCCGCACTACCTCGTCGCCGCCCCGCAGGACGGCCTCGTCGCCCAGCTCGAGGCCGTCGCCGCCCGCACCCCGCTGCCCCTCATCACCTACCAGCGCGGCCAGGTCACCTACACCGCCGGCTCCCTCAGGCGGATCGCCGCCCTGCCCAACGTCATCGGGCTCAAGGACGGCCACAGCGACCTCGACCGGCTGCAACGCCTCACCTTCGCCGCCCCCGAGGACTTCCTCTTCTTCAACGGCGCCGCCACCGCCGAGATCCAGGCCCGCGCCTACGCCACCGTCGGCGTCCCCGCCTACTCCTCCGCCGTCCACGCCTTCGCCCCCGAGATCGCCGGCGCCTGCTTCACCGCCCTGCGCCAGGGCGACCACGGCACCGTCGACACACTCCTGCGCGACTTCTACGTGCCGTTCGTCGAACTGCGCGACCGCGTCCCCGGCTACGGGGTCTCGCTGGTCAAGGCGGCGGCCCGGCTGCGCGGCCGTCCCGTCGGCCCCGTACGCGCCCCTCACCGACCCCACCCCGCCGACCTCACCGACCTGCGCACCCTGCTCACCGCCGGACTCGACCTCGTAGGAGCCGACCTGTGACCACGCCGACGTCCCGCGATCTGACCGTCACCGAGGTCCGGCTCACGCCGATCCTCGTCGCCGACCCGCCCCTGCTCAACACGCAGGGCGTCCACCAGCCGTACACCCCCGGCTGATCGTCGAGGTGGTCACCGCCGACGGCACCACCGGCCTCGGCGAGACCTACGGCGACACCAAGTACCTGGACCTGGCACGCCCCTCGCCGACCGGCTCGTCGGCCGTCAGGCGGGCGACCTGAACCGGCTGTTCACCGACGCCGACGCGGTCGCCGTCGACGCGGACCAGGTCTCCGGCCAGGTCGACGTCGGCGGACTGCGCGGCGTCCAGACCGCCGGCAAAATGCGCCTGTCCGTGCTCTCCGCCCTCGAGGTCGCCTGCCTCGACGCCCTCGGCAAGAGCCTCGGCCTGCCCGTGCACGCCCTCCTCGGCGGCAAGGTCCGCGACACCGTCGACTACAGCGCCTACCTCTTCTACAAGTGGGCCCACCACCCCAGGGGCGTACGGGCCGAGAAGGACGACTGGGGCGCCGCCCTCGACCCGGCCGGCATCGTCGAACAGGCCCGGACCTTCACCGAGCGGTACGGCTTCACCTCCTTCAAGCTCAAGGGCGGCGTCTTCCCGCCCGACGAGGAGATCGCCGCCGTACGCGCCCTCGCCGCCGCGTTCCCCGGACACCCCTGCGCCTCGACCCCAACGGCGCCTGGTCCGTGGAGACCTCGCTGAAGGTGGCCCAGGAGCTCGGCGACGTACTCGAATACCTGGAGGACCCGGCCCTCGGCACCCCCGCCATGGCCGAGATCGCCGCCCGGTTGAAGGGGCGGCGCGAAGCGCCCGGACCAGGGTGGTGGTGGGCGACGGGTGGGAGTACCGCTCGCCACCAACATGTGCGTGACGACGTTCGCCGAGATCAAGGAGGCCTTCACCCGGGACGCCGTCCAGGTCGTCCTCTCCGACCACCACTACTGGGGCGGACTGCGCAACACCCAGCGGCTCGCCGCCATCTGCCGCACCTTCGGCGTCGGGGTCTCCATGCACTCCAACACCCACCTCGGCATCAGCCTCGCCGCGATGACCCACGTGGCGGCCACCGTCCCCGGCCTCCACCACGCCTGCGACTCCCACTACCCCTGGCAGTCGGAGGACGTCCTCACCGAGCGCCTCACCTTCGAGAACGGCGCCGTACGGGTCTCCGACGCGCCCGGCCTCGGCGTGCACCTCGACCGCGACCGGCTGGCGGCCCTGCACCGGCGCTGGCTCGACGACGACGGCACCCTGCGGGACCGCGACGACGCGGCGGCCATGCGCGTCGCCCACCCCGGCTGGCAGACACCGGCCGTACCGCGCTGGTGACCCTCCCGGGAGGGCCGGTGGGGAGTGACGGGCGTCACCTTGTCGGTCGCGTGGTGCACACTGGCTGAAACCGCACCACGTCAGGGAGCCCACCGTGAAGGCGTCCACCGGGAAGGCACGCGTCGAGGGGTCGCACTGCCCGCCCCACACCGACCCCTCGCCGCCCTGCGCACCCCGGACGACCCGCCCTGGGACGTCTACCTCACCGGCACCGTCTTCCTCGACATCATCTTCACCGGGCTCGACTCCGCCCCGGTGCGCGGGACCGAGTCCTGGGCACGCGGGATGGGGTCGAGCCCCGGCGGCGTCGCCAACATGGCCACCGCGCTGGCCCGCCTCGGCCTGCGCACCTCCTCGCGGCGGCGTTCGGCGACGACCACTACGGCGAGTACTGCTGGGACACGCTGCAGCAGGGCGAGGGCATCGACCTCTCGCCGTCGCGCACCGTCCCCGGCTGGCACTCGCCCGTCACCGTCTCCATGGCGTACGACGGCGAGCGCACGATGGTCTCCCACGGCCACGAGCCCCCGCCCGAGGAACCCTCCCACCCGTCACCCACCACCACCCTCAGACGACGCCCTCCGGGCGCGGACCTGCCCCCGTGCCCGCCCCGCGCCCGCGCCGCCGTCGCCTCCCTCACGCCCGGCCGCGGCGCCCCTGGATCGAGCGGGCCGCGCGCGACGGCGCCCGCATCTTCGGCGACGTCGGCTGGGACGACACCGGGGCGTGGGACCTGGCCGCGCTGAAGGACCTGCGGCACTGCGAGGCGTTCCTGCCGAACGCGGAGGAGGCCATGCGCTACACCGGCACGGACTGTCCCCGCGCGGCCGCGCACGCCCTGACCGAGCATGTGCCGGTCGCCGTGGTCACCCTCGGCGCGGAGGGCGCGTACGCGGTGGACCGGCGCACGGGGAGACGGCGTCGGTACCGGCGATCGAGGTCGAGGCGCTGGACCCGACGGGCGCCGGTGACGTGTTCGTCGCCGGTTTCGTCACCGGAACCCTGGCGGGCTGGCCCCTGGCCGACCGCCTGGCCTTCGCGGGCCTCACGGCGGCCCTGTCCGTCCAGGAGTTCGGCGGCTCGCTGTCGGCGCCGGGATGGGCGGAGATCGGGGCGTGGTGGCGCCGGGTGGGCTGCGCGCAGGGCCAGGACCCGGCGGCACTGCGCCGCTACGAGTTCCTGACCGACCTGACCCCGCCCGGCCCGGCCCGCCCCTGGCCACTCCGCCGAGCGGTCCCGACGATCGGCTTCCGCCGCTCGGCCTGAGAACCGGGCCCGCGCCCGCGCCCCGGTCGGCCTGACGAGCGGGCGCGCATGCCATGCCCCGACGAGCGGGCTCGTGCCCTACGCCCGCCCCGGCGAGCGGGACCGTGCGGCACACCCCGCCCGCCCCGACGAGTGGGCTCCCGTCCCCACCCACTTCGGCGAGCGGGCTCGCGCCCTACGCCCGCCCCGGCGAGCGGGACCGTGCGGCACACCCCGCCCGCCCCGGCGAGTGGGCTCCCGTCCCCCGCCCGCCCCGGCGAGTGGGCTCCCGTCCCCCGCCCGCCCCGGCGAGCGGGCTCGCGCCCCACGCCCGCCCCGGCGAGCGGGACCGTGCGGTACACCCTCGCGGGCCGTGGCCCGGCTTTCCAGCCCACCGAGTCGGGTGGTGGGGTGGGCACAGGCCAGGGGTCCAGGGGCGGGAGCCCCCTGGCGGGGCGCGGGGGCGGAGCCCCCGACAGGGCACGGGCGGAGCCCCGACAGGGCACGGGCGGAGCCCCCGACAGGGCACGGGCGGAGCCCCCGACAGGGCACCGCACCACAGCCCCGCCCCCTGATCGCCTAAAAGGTCTACGGACTTGCCACTCCCGCGTCGTACGCTGGAACCCGCGAGGCCGTCCTCAGCCAGGCGGCCGTGACCAGGAGGTTCCGCAGGCCTTCAGAGCCGGCCCATGACTCAGACACCCACAGCTCACACCCCGCGCAGGGGCAGGCGAGAGTGCATCTCACCGTCCCCGCCCAGCACCCCATGGTCTCCCTGCTGGGCTCCGGAGACTCCCTCCTGCGCGTGATAGAGAAGGCCTTCCCGGGGGCCGACATCCACGTCCGGGGCAATGAGATCAGCGCGACCGGCGACACAGCGGAGGTCGCCCTCATTTCGCGCGTGTTCGACGAGATGATGCTGGTGCTCCGCACCGGGCAGCCGATGACGGAGGACGCAGTGGAACGCTCGATCGCCATGCTCAGGGCGAGCGAGAACGGGGAGAGCGACGGCCAGGAGACCCCGGCCGAGGTGCTCACGCAGAACATCCTGTCCTCGCGAGGCCGTACGATCCGCCCCAAGACGCTCAACCAGAAGCGCTATGTGGACGCGATCGACAAGCACACCATCGTGTTCGGCATCGGCCCGGCCGGTACGGGCAAGACGTACCTCGCCATGGCCAAGGCGGTGCAGGCCCTCCAGTCCAAGCAGGTCAACCGCATCATCCTGACCCGCCCCGCGGTCGAGGCCGGCGAGCGCCTCGGCTTCCTCCCGGGCACGCTGTACGAGAAGATCGACCCGTATCTGCGCCCGCTCTACGACGCGCTGCACGACATGCTGGACCCGGACTCGATCCCCGCCTGATGGCGGCCGGCACGATCGAGGTCGCCCCGCTGGCGTACATGCGTGGCCGCAGCCTGAACGACGCCTTCATCATTCTCGACGAGGCCCAGAACACCAGCCCCGAACAGATGAAGATGTTCCTCACCCGTCTCGGTTTCGATTCGAAGATCGTGATCACGGGTGACGTCACGCAGGTCGACCTGCCCGACGGCACCAAGTCCGGTCTGCGGCAGGTGCAGGACATCCTGGAGGGCCTGGACGACGTCCACTTCTCCCGGCTGTCGTCCCAGGATGTCGTCCGGCACAAGCTGGTGGGCCGTATCGTCGACGCGTACGAGCAGTACGACAGCAGGCACGGCACCCAGAACGGCACCCACAAGGGAGGCCGCGGCAAGTCCGGCCCCAAGGGGAAGTAGACCGAGCACCACATGTCGATCGACGTCAACAACGAGTCCGGAACCGAGGTCGACGAGCAGGCGATCCTCGACATCGCCCGCTACGCGCTCGCGCGGATGCGTATCCACCCGCTCTCCGAGCTCTCGGTGATCGTCGTGGACGCCGACGCCATGGAGCAGCTGCACATCCAGTGGATGGACCTGCCCGGGCCGACGGACGTCATGTCGTTCCCGATGGACGAGCTGCGGCCGCCGTCGAAGGACGCCGAGGAGCCCCGCAGGGGCTGCTCGGCGACATCGTGCTCTGCCCCGAGGTCGCCGCCAGGCAGGGCCAGGAAGCGGAGACGCGGCACACCATGGACGAGGAGCTCCAGCTGCTCACCGTCCACGGTGTGCTGCACCTGCTGGGCTACGACCACGAGGAGCCGGACGAGAAGGCCGAGATGTTCGGCCTTCAGGCCGCCATCGTGGACGGCTGGCGCGCGGAGAAGGGCCTCACCGGCCCGTCCCCGGCGCCGACCGTGTCATGAGTCCGACACTCGTCCTCGGTGCGATCGCGCTGGTCGTCGTCGCCTGGCTGGCGGCCTGCGCCGAGGCCGGCATCGCGCGCGTCTCCAGCTTCCGCGCCGAGGAGGCCGTACGCTCCGGCCGCCGGGGCAGTGACAGGCTGGCGCAGATCGCCGGCGACCCCACGCGTTTCCTCAACGTGGCGCTGCTGGTCCGCGTCACCTGCGAGATGGCCGCCGCCGCGCTGATCACGTACGGCTGTCTGCGCGAGTTCGACGGCACCACCGAGGCCCTGCTGATCGCCATCGCGATCATGGTTCTGGTGTCGTACGTCGCCGTCGGGGTCTCCCCGCGCACCATCGGCCGCCAGCACCCGCTGAACACGGCCACGGCCGCCGCGTACGTCCTGCTCCCGCTCGCGCGGGTGATGGGCCCGGTCCCCTCGCTCCTCATCCTGATCGGCAACGCCCTCACCCCCGGCAAGGGCTTCCGGCGCGGCCCCTTCGCCTCCGAGGCGGAACTGCGCGCGATGGTGGACCTCGCGGAGGCGGAGTCGCTGATCGAGGACGAGGAGCGCCGCATGGTGCACTCCGTCTTCGAACTGGGTGACACGCTCGCGCGCGAGGTGATGGTGCCGCGCACCGACCTGGTGGTGATCGAGCGGTACAAGACGATCCGCCAGGCCCTCACGCTCGCCCTGCGCTCCGGTTTCTCCCGCATCCCGGTGACCGGCGAGAACGAGGACGACATCGTCGGGATCGTCTACCTCAAGGACCTGGTCCGCAAGACGCACATCAGCCGCGACGCCGAGAGCGAGCTGGTGTCGACGGCGATGCGCCCCGCGTTCTTCGTGCCCGACACCAAGAACGCCGGCGATCTGCTGCGCGAGATGCAGAAGGAACGCAACCACGTCGCCGTCGCCGTCGACGAGTACGGCGGCACCGCGGGCATCGTCACCATCGAGGACATCCTCGAGGAGATCGTCGGTGAGATCACCGACGAGTACGACCGTGAACTCCCGCCCGTGGAGGAGCTCGGCGAGGACCGCTACCGGGTCACCGCCCGCCTCGACATCACCGACCTGGGCGAGCTGTACGGCCTGGAGGAGTACGACGACGAGGACGTGGAGACCGTGGGCGGACTGCTCGCCAAGCACCTGGGCCGGGTGCCGATCGCGGGCGCCTCGTCGCTGGTCGAGCTCCCCGACGACCGCAGACTGCGCCTCACGGCCGAGGCGGCGGCGGGCCGCCGGAACAAGGTCGTGACGGTACTGGTGGAGCCGGTGGGCCCGCCGGCCGAGAAGAGGGACCCGGAATGACCCCGCGACAACTGCGCGCCCTCTGCCTCTCCTTCGACGCGGCGGTGGAGGAGTTCCCCTTCAACCCGGAGACCTCCGTCTTCAAGGTCCGGGGCAAGCTCTTCGCCCTGACGAACCTCGACGCCACTCCTCTCACGGTCAACCTCAAGTGCGACCCCGAGGAAGCGATCCGCCTCCGCACGGAACACCCGGACCTGATCGTTCCCGGCTACCACATGAACAAGCGCCACTGGAACACGGTGACGGCCGACGGCCCCTCCCCGACCCCTGATCCGGGAACTGATCGAGGACTCGTACGACCTGGTCGTGGCGGGACTGCCGAGGGCGGAGCGGCTGAAACTCGACCGGCCGTGACGTACGCGGATGCGCTCCGGGCGCACTCCGAATTGGACTGACCGGCCCCTCGCCAACGCCAGGGCGCGAACGGCAGAATGTACTCATGGCGCGCTACGACGCCACCGCTCCGGGCCGCCTGCCAGGGAAACTCGGAACGGAAGCGTCTTGCTAGGGCGTCCGCCGCTCTCGGCCCCGACCACTCAGGTCGGGGCTGACTGCTGTCACACGAACGGGAGAACCCACTCGTCGACGATCTTGTGGATCGCGATGAGGAGGTTGATCAACGGGAGGGCCAGGGCCACCCGTTTCCCCCATGTGCGCTTGACCCGCTCGAGGCGGCGCTCTCCTTCCTGTTCCTCCTGACGGTCCGACATCGGTGATCGGCTCCTCTCGGCTCCGTCCGTCGCCGTGTCCCGGCGAGCCGCGAACGGGTTGAGTCCGAAGTGGGGCCGACGGCTCTGACGTGCACTCACTGTGCCTGCTGGGCGTCCAGATGGCTGATCAACTCCCTTGCTGCAGCGGGCCGTTCGTCGAGAGTTACGCTTGAGAGCCTAACCCGACAGGTGTGGATAGGCATAGAGCCTGTTGAAAGTCCGCTATGCGGTGCATCCAATCTGCCATGTTGCAGATTGAGGAATATCTGAAAGGCTGCCGTCCATGTGCGTACGTGCGTCCACTGTGGTAGTCCTCTACCTGCACAGACCCGCAGGTCCACGCCCCCTGTATCCCTCCCGAAAGGTATCGATGAGCAATATGCATGTCTGCTATGTTGCACAGTGCCGGATCCGATGGGGGTGCCGCAAACATGCCTGTGAGGAGTGCGGCATTGCTGCGCCTGCGGCTGCGAAGCGAACTTCGCAAGGCTCGAGTGTCCGCCGGCCTGACGCAACGTGCGGTCGCCGACCGGATGGAGTGGAGTCCGTCCAAGCTCATCCGGATCGAGGCGGGAGAGGTCGGCATCTCTGTCAACGATCTGCGCCCGCTCGCCACGACCTACGGGATTACGGACCGGCGCAAACTCGACGAGCTGCTGGACATGGCCCGGGGCAGTCGGCGAATGCCGTTCACCGAGTACCGGGATCTGTACAGCAAGGACTTCATGCAGCGCCTCGCCCTGGAGTCGGCGGCGTCCGTCCACCGCGAGTTCGGGTCGCTACTCCTGCCGGGTCTGCTGCAGACCGAGGAGTACATGCGGGCCGTGATCGGCACGTACGGCAAGGACATGTCCGAAGAGGGTGTCGACCGCATCGTCGAATCGCGACTTGCGCGTCAGGAGGTGCTGGAGGGGAAGAGCGAGATTTCTCCTTCGTCCTGGACGAGTCGGTGGTGCGCCGCGTGACCGGGGGTCGTGGGGTGATGCGGACTCAGCTGGAGCGTCTGGCCGAGCTGTCCGCGCGCCAGCACGTCGCGATTCAGATCCTGCCGTTCAGCATCGGCGCCCATCCCGGTATCCAGGGCCCGTTCACGCTGTTCGAGTTCCAGGCTGAGGGGATGGAGGACGCTCTGTTCACCGAGGACTCCCGGGGCTGACCACCGCCTCGACCTCCGCGGCGGAGACCCGGCAGTACCTGGAGCGATTCTGGGAGCTGGAGGACCTGTCACTCAAGGGCGGGGTCGACGTGGTGCTGCGACGTCTCGCGGAGCGCATCGCGGAGGAGGCGACGAATTGGAGGCGCTGCTGCAGCAGGACCCCACCTGAGCGTCCGAGCGGATCCCGTCACCGACTTGCCGCTACCAGCGGTAAGTTGGCGGAATTGTCATGCCTGCGCGCGTGGTCTCGGTACGTACCATGGAAGTTCTGCCGTGTGACCCACGGCACTGTACGGGGACGCCCCCGGCTGGGCGGTCCACAACCGGGGTGGAGGTCGAGGGTGACTCAGGCACGGGCATGGGCATGGCGCAAGAGCAGCAGGTCCGCACAGACGGACAACTGCGTCGAAGTCGCCTGCACGGGCGTCGAGATCCGCGTCCGTGACTCGAAACGCCGCTGCGGCGACATCGTGGCCGTCACCCCTGTCATATGGGACTCCTTCCTTCGCTCTCTCGTCGAAGTGCTGCCCGCCTGCCGTGCGGAGTCGTGAGGGTTTCGCTCCGCCCTCGGGCGGCCTTCACCCCTTCCGTATGCTCACCTCATGACCGACACCACCGCCCTCGACCCCGAGGACCGCAAGATCGTCACCCTGGCCCGTTCCGCCCGTGCGCGCAACGGCGTGCCCGAGGGGCGGCCGTTCGCGACGAGACGGGGCGTACGTACGTCGCCGGCACGGTCGCCCTGGACTCCCTGAAGCTGAGCGCGCTCCGGACGGCGGTGGCGATGGCGGTGGCGTCCGGTGCGAAGTCGCTGGAGGCGGCGGCCGTGGTGACGGGCGCGGAGTCCGTGTCCCCGAGGACCGCGCGGCCGTACGTGACCTCGGCGGTCCCGCGACCCCGGTCCTGGTGGCGGGTCCGGACGGGACGGTCCGCGAGACGCTCACGGCGGGCTGACCGGTCGCTGTTACCGGCGGTAAGTAGGCCGGATTCCCCCTTGCCGCGCGCTGCCTCTCGCGCATCAATGGAACCGCCGGTGCGATCGCGGCGGGTCCGGACCCACGCTGCCGAGCAGTTCCCCCACACGGAAAGGGACCGGAATTCATGAGAGGCAAACGATTCGGAACTGGTGTGTCCCTGGCGGCGGGCGTTCTCGCCGTCTGCGGCCTGGCCTTCGCCCCGACGGCCGCCGCCGTAGCCCCCGGAGCGGCGACCGTCAACGCAGACTGCGGAAGCTGGGGCGGCGGCGACGCCACCCTCACGGTCACCCAGAACGGCACGTCCGCCACCGTCACCCTCACCACCTCCTCGGTCACCGCACCCCTGTCGATCAGCAAGGACTCCCTGGTCTCGAACCTGACCCTGGTCAAGGGAGCGGCGGCACCACCGTCTTCAAGGGCACCAAGAACCCGGCCATGTCCAGCGGTGACGACCTCCAGGTCGGCCCCCTCACCGGCACGGTCGCCTCCGGCGACAGCCTGCAAGCCTTCGGCGGCACCCTGAAGGTCACGGCCTTCGGCTTCATCACCATCACCTGCAAGGCGACGGCCCCCAGTCCCCGGGCCCGTTCGTCTTCGACTGACCCGCGGAGGGACAGCCGGTTGCCGGGCCGGGTACCCCACGGGCGCCCGGCCCGGCAACCCCGCGACGGTCAGCGCTCCGACCCCAGGAAGCAGGCCACCTGCCCGAGCACGCTCTCGAACTCATGGGCACTCATCCGGCAGTCCTCGAACTGCCCGTAGAAGTCCAGGATTTCGACCTCGTCCGGCCCCACACGAGTGATCTGCGCGGTGGTGGTCCCCAGTGTGTAGTCGTCACCGCACTCCTCCTCCTCCTCCTCCGCCACGCGCGCAGGTACTCCTCCACGGCGGCGGCCGAGTCGCCGAAGGGGACCAGCACGGTCTCGACGGCGAGCCGCACGTTCTCCGGCACACCGGGCGGCGCGACGACGAAGACCATGCCGTCCTCGTCCACCGTGAAGGACCATCCATCGGTGCCCGTCATCGGCGCCTTCCTCGCGGGAGGAATCTCCTCCGACTCCGGATCCACTGTTCCTGCCTTCCCCGCCCCGGCGATGACCTTCTGGCTCAAGGGCGTTGACGTGAGCGACTGATGGTGCGGATGATCCGGGCCATGGCGACGACGAACCCGATACCCCGTTTCCCGGCCGGTTTCCTCTGGGGCGTATCGACCTCCGCGCATCAGATCGAGGGGCCGCGCAGGCGCGTGAACCGTCCGTGTGGGACGTGTTCACGGACCGGCCGGGGCGGGTGCGGGACGGCTCGACGGCGGCGGTGGCCTGCGACCATGTGCACCGCTACCGCGAGGACGTGGCACTGCTGGCCCGCCTGGGCGTCGACGCGTACCGCTTCTCCGTCTCCTGGCCCCGGGTGCGGGCGAAGGGCGGCCTGGACTTCTACGACCGGCTGGTCGACGAACTGTGCGCGGCGGACGTACGGCCGGTGCCGACGCTGTTCCACTGGGATCTGCCGGCCGGCCTGGACTGGCTGGAGCGGGACACGGCGCAGCGCTTCGCGGAGTACACGGCGGAGGTCGCCGGACGGCTGGGCGACCGGGTGACGAAGTGGATCACCCTCAACGAGCCTGCCGAACACACCCTGCTGGGGCACGCCTTGGGCGTGCACGCGCCCGGCCGGAACCTGCTCTTCGACGCGCTCCCGGTGGCCCACCACCAACTCCTCGCCCACGGCCTCGCCGTACGGGCGCTGCGCGCGTCCGGCGCGGACGACATCGGCATCGCGAACTCCCACGGCCCGACCTGGCCCGCCTCCGACGACGAGGCGGACAGGGAGGCGGCCGACTTCTACGACCTCCTCCTCAACCGCCTCTTCGCCGACCCGCTGCTCCTCGGCCACTACCCGGACGGCATCGGCGAACTGATGCCCGGCGACGTCGAGCAGGACCTGAAGGTCATCGCCGAGCCGCTGGACTGGTACGGCGTCAACTACTACGCGCCGACCCGCGTGGGCGCCCCGCAGGGCACGGAGACCGCCTTCGGCGGTGTCCGGATGCCGGCTGAACTCCCCTTCTCCGTGCGGGAGATCGAGGGGTACCCGGTGACGGACTTCGGCTGGCCGGTGGTCCCGGAGGCCCTGACGGAACTCCTCACCGCCTTCCACACCCGCTACGGCGACCGCCTCCCGCCGGTGGTCATCACCGAGAACGGCTGCGCGTACGACGGCCTGGACGACCGGGACCGCATCACCTACCTCGACGGCCACCTCCGCGCGCTGCACCGGGCGGTGCGGGCGGGCGTGGACGTACGCGGCTACTTCGTGTGGTCCCTGATGGACAACTTCGAGTGGGCGGAGGGCTACGCCCGCCGCTTCGGCCTGGTCCACGTCGACTTCGGCACCCTGGAACGGACCCCGAAGGCGTCGTACGACTGGTTCGGACGGCTACTGCGCGAGCAGCACGGCCGCTGATCAGAAGCCGAGGCGCCGCAGCTGCTTCGGGTCGCGCTGCCAGTCCTTGGCGACCTTCACATGGAGGTCCAGGAAGACCGGGGTGCCCAGGAGGGCCTCGATCTGCTTGCGGGACTTGATGCCGACGTCCTTCAGCCGCTTGCCCTTGGGGCCGATGACGATGCCCTTCTGGCTGGTGCGCTCGATGAAGAGGTTGGCGTGGATGTCGAGGAGGGGCTTGTCGGCGGGGCGGTCCTCGCGGGGAGCATCTCCTCGACGACCACGGCGATGGAGTGCGGCAGCTCGTCGCGGACGCCCTCCAGGGCCGCCTCGCGGATCAGCTCCGCGACCATGACCTGCTCGGGCTCGTCGGTGAGGTCGCCCTCGGGGTAGAGGGCGGGGCCCTCCGGCATCAGCGGGATGAGGAGGTCGGCCAGCAGACCGACCTGCTTGTTCGCGGTCGCCGAGACCGGGATGATCTCCGCCCAGCTGATGCCCAGCTCCTGGCCGAGCTGGTCGACGGCGATCAGCTGCTCGGCCAGTTGCTTGCCGTTCACCAGGTCGGTCTTGGTGATGATCGCGATCTTCGGGGTCTTCTTGATCCCGGCGAGTTCCTTGGCGATGAACCGGTCACCGGGGCCGATCTTCTGGTCGGCGGGAATGCAGAAGCCGATCGCGTCGACCTCGGCCCAGGTGGTGCGGACCACGTCGTTCAGCCGCTCGCCGAGCAGTGTGCGCGGCTTGTGCAGTCCGGGGTGTCCACGAGGATCAGCTGCGCGTCCTCGCGGTGCACGATCCCGCGCACGGTGTGCCGGGTGGTCTGCGGCCGGTTCGAGGTGATCGCCACCTTCTGCCCGACCAGAGCGTTCGTGAGGGTGGACTTGCCCGCGTTGGGGCGGCCCACGAAGCAGGCGAAACCGGCCCTGTGGACGGCCTCGGCCGGCTGCTCGGATGACTGGGTACGAACACTCATGCCGCCCATTCTCCCTGATCCACGAAGCCCGCCGCACCAGTGGCCGCGCCACCGGGCCCGGAACGCGCGGCCGGACCCCGGCCGCCCCGCCACGGGGTGACCGGAGCCCGGCGGAAACGTCTCCGGGCCGGCGCCGGCCGAAAGTCCCGGCCGTGTTCCGGTCCGTGCTCAGGACGGTGTCCACCCGGAAGGACCGGACGGTCCGGCCGGGATTCCGGGGCTTCGCTCCGGACCGGGGAGGACCCGGAAGGACCGGACGGTCCGGCCGGGATTCCGGGGCTTCGCTCCGGACCGGGGAGGACCCGGAAGGACCGGACGGTCCGGCCGGGATTCCCGGGCCTCGCTCCGGACCGGGGAGGACGTCAGGCGCCCTCCTTCAGGACTCTTCTGATCAGCGTGCGCTGGTCGTCCGTCAGGGCGGGATCCGCGCAGTACACCGACCGGCCGTCCACCGTGATCCGGTAGGAGAAGCCGTCCGGTACCCCCATCGGCGGGCTGCCCCGGCCGTCGGACAGGGCCCGCTCGGCCAGGGTGTGCCATTCCGCCGCGTCGGGGCGGCCCGTGGTGTCCACCCCGGCCCGCCGCTCGATGCCCGCGAAACCGCCTGTGCGACTCACCTCGATACGCATGGGTCCGTGTCTAGTACGGAACTACAGCGTCCGCACCCCCACCCGCTCCCAGGCCTTCGACACCGCCCGCAGTTCCTCGCCCTCCCCGAACCGGGCGCGCGCCGCCTTCACCGTCAGCGTCGCGAACTCCGTGAACTGCGCGTTCTGATCGAGCTCGCCGCCCGTCAGCACGTCGTACCAGACCTGCCCCGCCCGCTCCCAGGCGTGCCCGCCGAGGGTGGTGGCGGCGAGGTAGAAGGCGTGGTTCGGGATGCCCGAGTTGATGTGCACGCCGCCGTTGTCCCGGCCGGTGCGGACGTAGTCGTCCATCGTCGCCGGCTGCGGGTCCTTGCCGAGCACGTCGTCGTCGTACGCCGTGCCCGGCTCCTTCATGGAGCGCAGCGCCGTGCCCGTGACGCGCGGGGCGAGCAGTCCGGCCCCGATCAGCCAGTCGGCCTCCTCGGCGGTGTGGCCGAGCGTGTACTGCTTGATGAGCGCGCCGAAGACGTCCGACACCGACTCGTTGAGCGCGCCGGACTGGCCGAAGTAGTCCAGGTTCGCGGTGTACTGCGTGACGCCGTGGGCGAGTTCGTGGCCGATGACGTCGATGGGGATGGTGAAGTCGAGGAAGATCTCGCCGTCCCCGTCGCCGAACACCATCTGCTCGCCGTTCCAGAAGGCGTTGTTGTAGTCCTCGTCGTAGTGCACGGTCGCGTCCATCGGCAGTCCGCTGCCGTCGATGGAGTCACGGCCGTACGCCTTCAGGAACAGCTCGAACGTGGCGCCGAGGCCGGCGTAGGCGCGGTTGACGGTGGCGTCCCGGCCGGGCGCGTCGCCCTCGCCGCGCACCTTCGTGCCCGGCAGGGCGGTGCGGTGCCGGGCGTCGTAGACGGTGCGGCGCGGCTTGCCCGCCTCGGCGTCGGTGAGCGTGGCGACGGCCGGGGCGCCGACGACCGTGGTCAGCCGGCGCTGGGTGCGCTCGTAGGCGTCGCGCCTGAGGGTGCGGCGCGCGGGACCGTGCAGCACGGGGTCGTCGGCCTGCGCGAGCCGGTCGAGGACGTGCGGCGGGATGATCGTGCAGAAGACGGGCTCGAAGCCCCGTTTGCGGTCATGTCGGCACCATTGCACCGCGTGCGCGGTCTGTCACTAGCGGTGATCTGGATTGGGTGAAATGTCAGGACTCGATCGGCATCAGCGGTGGCCGTGTGTTACCCGTGCGAGTGGTTTGTGGCGTATCGCGCAGTTCCCCGCACCCCTTCGAAGGGTCGCCGTCCCGCATACTGATACACGCGGCTCACGTCAGGGAAAGTCCGGCTAGCATGCTGCGCATCATGCGTTTCGGGCTGCTCCTCCTTAGCTGCCGCGGCGAGGGCCTGTTCTAGGCCGACCCCTCCCCGCGGAGTTCGGCGTTGCGCCGTCGGCCGTCCTGTCGAGGACACACCGCGGACCACCGAGGAGCCCACGCATCATGGCCAACCGCCAGCAGCCCAGCCCCATGCCGATCCACAGGTACGGCCGTTACGAGCAGGTCGACATCGCCGACCGGAGCTGGCCGCAGCAGCGCGTCACCACCGCCCCCGCTGGCTCTCCACCGACCTGCGTGACGGCAACCAGGCCCTGATCGACCCCATGTCGCCCGTCCGTAAGCGGGCGATGTTCGACCTGCTGGTCACGATGGGCTACAAGGAGATCGAGGTCGGCTTCCCTCCTCCGGCCAGACCGACTTCGACTTCGTACGGTCGATCATCGAGGACCCGGACGCCATTCCGGACGACGTCACCATCTCCGTACTGACCCAGGCCCGCGAGGACCTGATCGAGCGCACGGTGGAGTCCCTGAAGGGCGCCAGGCGGGCCACCGTCCACCTGTACAACGCGACCGCCCCCGTCTTCCGCCGGGTGGTCTTCCGCGGCTCCCGTGACGACATCAAGCAGATCGCCGTCGACGGCACCCGCCTGGTCATGGAGTACGCCGAGAAGCTGCTGGGCCCGGAGACGGAGTTCGGCTACCAGTACTCGCCGGAGATCTTCACCGACACCGAGCTGGACTTCGCCCTGGAGGTCTGCGAGGCGGTGATGGACACCTACCAGCCCGGCCCCGGCCGCGAGATCATCCTCAACCTGCCGGCCACCGTCGAGCGCTCCACCCCGTCCACGCACGCGGACCGCTTCGAGTGGATGGGCCGCAACCTGTCCCGCCGCGAGTACGTCTGCCTGTCCGTCCACCCGCACAACGACCGCGGTACGGCGGTGGCGGCGGCCGAGCTGGCGCTGATGGCGGGCGCCGACCGGGTCGAGGGCTGCCTGTTCGGGCAGGGCGAGCGCACCGGCAACGTCGACCTGGTCACCCTGGGCATGAACCTGTTCTCCCAGGGCGTCGACCCGCAGATCGACTTCTCCGACATCGACGAGATCCGCCGTACGTGGGAGTACTGCAACCAGATGGAGGTCCACCCACGCCACCCGTACGTGGGCGACCTGGTCTACACGGCCTTCTCCGGATCCCACCAGGACGCCATCAAGAAGGGCTTCGACGCCATGGAGGCCGACGCGGCCGCCCGCGGTGTGACGGTGGACGACATCGAGTGGGCCGTCCCCTACCTGCCCATCGACCCCAAGGACGTGGGCCGCTCCTACGAGGCCGTCATCCGCGTCAACTCGCAGTCCGGCAAGGGCGGTATCGCGTACGTCCTGCAGAACGACCACAAGCTGGACCTGCCGCGCCGGATGCAGATGGAGTTCTCGAAGCTGATCCAGGCCAAGACGGACGCGGAGGGCGGCGAGATCACCCCGGCCGGCATCTGGGAGGTCTTCCAGGACGAGTACCTGCCCAACCCGCAGAACCCCTGGGGCCGTATCCAGGTAGCCAACGGGCAGTCCACCACCGACCGCGACGGCGTGGACACCCTGACCGTCGACGCCACGGTCGACGGCGCGGAGACCACCCTGGTCGGCAGCGGCAACGGCCCGATCTCGGCGTTCTTCCACGCGCTGCAGGGCATCGGCGTCGACGTACGGCTGCTGGACTACCAGGAGCACACGATGAGCGAGGGCGCCTCCGCGCAGGCCGCCTCCTACATCGAGTGCGCGATCGGCGACAAGGTGCTGTGGGGCATCGGAATCGACGCGAACACCACACGCGCCTCGCTGAAGGCGGTCGTCTCCGCCGTCAACCGCGCATCGCGCTGACCAGCCGATTCGGTGGACTCGGGCCCCGCTCGCCGGAAACCGGCGGGCGGGGCCGCCGTCGTATACCGGCCATCTCCACGCATGGGTCACGGAAAGGTCTCGTCCGGGGTACTGACTCCGGCTCCCTGATGTGGCTAACATCACGCAAGCGCGGCGATGGTGCTGTGGCGGTTATGGAGGTGCGACGTGCTGCCAGGACGGGGACCCAACGGCCGTGCCGCTGCCGCCAGACTCTCGCGCCTGCTGGGCACCCGCACCGCGTGGACGGCCGTCGGCGACGGCGAGTTCTTCTGCCCCGGCTGCGGCGGCGACCGCAACTACCAGCGGCTGACCGGACGGCGCCGCTTCACCCTCCTGGGCGTGCCCGTGCTGCCGCGCGGCGAGTCCGCGCCGACCGTCGAATGCGCCTCCTGCGGCCGCCACTTCGGCACCGACGTCCTGGACCACCCCACCACCACCCGCTTCTCCGCGATGCTGCGCGACGCCGTGCACACCGTCGCCCTCGCGGTGCTGGCCGCGGGCGGCATCTGCTCGCGCGCCTCCCTGGAGACTGCCGCGGCCGGGGTGCGCGCCGCCGGCTTCGACGACTGCACGGAGGAGCAGCTCGCCGCGCTCGTCGAGGCTCTGGAGGCGGACACCGGCCGCTTCACCGGCGAACCCTGCACGGCGGGCCTCGCCATCGAACTCCACGAGGCCCTGGACCCCCTCGCCCCCACCTCGCCGCCCCCGGCCGCGAGTCGATCCTGCTGCAGGGCGCCCGTATCGCCCTCGCGGACGGCCCCTACACCCCGCCGAACGCGACGCCCTCGCCACGGTCGGCGCGGCCCTCACCATCTGCTCGGACGACGTCACCCGCCTGCTGGCCGCGGCCCGGACGCCGTCCTGACCGCGCGGGCGCCTCACAGCGCGAGGCACATCACCCGGCGGTCCTCACCCGGGCCGAAGTAGTCCCGGCGCAGTCCCCGTCGGGCGGCTCCGGCCGGAAACCCAGCGAGCGGTAGAGCAGGATCGCGGCGTCGTTGCCCGGCTCCACGGTCAGCCGGACCCGTTCGGTCCCGCAGCGGCGCAGCCGCGCCAGCACCTCCACCATCAGCTCCCGGCCCAGCCCGTGCCGGCGCCGGTCCTCGGCGACACACAGACCGAGGATCCAGCTGTCCGAGTGGAACGCCGTGGTGGCCGCCAGGACATAGCCGCGCAGCCGCCCGTCGCCGTCGTCGAGGACCAGGAGGTGGCCGCCCCGGCCGCCGTACAGGTCGTGGAGCTGCCGCAGCAGGAACGCCGGATAGGCGACCTCCTGGAAGACCTCCCCGTCGAGCCGCCGCAGCTCGGGCAGATCCGACTCCCGTGCCGTCCGCGGCAGCGGGAGCGGTGGTTCCGGTGGAGGTGTCGGCCGGGTGAGGCGCTCGTCGTGGTCCAGGGCGCGCTCAAGCGGTTCGGCGGTCATGCCACCCCCAGTCGGGACGTGAGACGTCAATACGGCGCCCAGGACCGCCGTTCACACGAAGGAGGAATGCGGACTCCGGTGGCGGCCGGTGGTTGCCTCTGGCTAGAGTGAGCGTCCAACTCGTCGTGTGCAAGGGCGAGTTCATGTGTGACAGGACTGTGCTGACGTGCGCCTGATGTGCGCCCGGTCGCGGAGGTCTGGCGTGTTCCCGGCTGTCTCCGCCCGGCCACCGGGCTTACCTTGCGAGCACCGGAGTCGCTTCTTCGTCCGTCGACGTCCACGCCGGACTCATGCACACCGTCTTGTCCGACACTGAATGGAACCTGGCAGGGTGATGATGGATCGCAACGCCGACGCGCCTTGGTCGCAGTTCGATCCTGAGGCGTACGTCGACCTCAACTACCGCACCCCGCTCGAGGTCGATCTGCTGATCGTGCGGCTCATGCGCGACTATTTCAGCCGCTGCTACGCACAGGGCGTCCCCGCGTCGGTCCGCGGCGTCGACGTGGGCGCGGGCGCCAACCTCTACCCGGCGCTCTCCATGCTCCCCTGGTGCGAGAAGATCCTCCTCCTTGAATACGCCACCCCGAACGTCGAGTACCTGGAAAGACAGGCGTCCGGCGGGGGCTACGACACCGCGTGGGACGCGTTCTGGAACGAACTGCGCGAGGCCCCGCCTACGGGGAGATCGAACCCAGGAGCCGGTTCGGCGAGATCGTCCGGGTGGAACGCGCCAACCTGCTGGACCTCGACGGACAGCGGCGCTGGGACATCGGCACGATGTTCTTCGTCGCCGACTCGATGTCCGAGTGCGCCGACGAGTTCCAGAGCGGCGTCGTGTGCTTCATGGACGCGCTCAACGGGGAGCCCCTTTGCCGCCGCCTTCATGAAGGAATCCCTCGGCTACCAGGTCGGCGCCCACAGATATCCGGCCTACCGTGTCAACGCGGACCGGGTCCGGGAGAGCCTGGAACCGTTCACCGCCGAGCTGGAGATCCACGACATGGACCACATGGTGCGGCCGGGACACGAGGGGATGATCCTCGCCCTGGGGCGGCGGAATACGGCGATTGCCACCCCGTAGGAACGGGGACCATGTCTGAACACAGGGCCACGAGATCTGTACGAGGGGTGCGGGGATGCAGATCAAGCCACGGCAGCACATGCTGGACATCTGGCGGGCGATGGCCCGCCATTCGTTCGACGACGGAAAGCTCGTCTGGGAGGACACCGACGGGCTGAGCAGTGTCGCCGACGCCGAACGGCTGCTGTGCCTGCTCTATCCCGCCACCGAGGTCCCCGCCTTCCGCCTCGACCAGCCCGACACCACCGAACGGGACGTGCTGCGCGCTCTGGAGGGCGTCGGCAGCCGGCTGGAGATCCCGCCCAACCTGATCACTGCGCTCTCCCAGTTCATGCGCAGCCACACCGGCCCCGACGACAGCCCCACCTTCGCCGGCGGGCACTACTTCAGGCCGGGCGACCCCCAGCAGAAGCTCACCCACGAGCAGTTCCAGCTGGGCGTGGTCGACTCCTACTCCATGTCCGTCACGCTCTGCCTCGCCACGCTCGGCTTCCTCAAGGTCTACGAATCCAGCACCACCCGCCCCGACGTGCGCAAGGCCCTCAGCGAACTGCGGACGGCCACGAACACCCGGCTGACCGCCGCCATGATCAGCCTGCTGCGCTCCTTCACCGTCAACGTCTTCGACGCCGAGTCCGAACAGGGACAGCGCCTCATCCAGGTCATCGGCCAGGACCGACAGTCCGACCGGGCCGCCCTCCAGCAGTTCTCCCGCCGCTTCCGCCCGCTGCGCGCCACCATCATCGAAAGCCTCAGCCGCGGCATCCAGGTCGACGAGAGCATCCGCGACGAGAGCCAGCTCTTCGAGTGCGGCTGGGCCTGGGGCATCGTCAAGGACGCCCCGACCATCACCGACCTCGACAGCCAGGTCCCCGGCCAGCCCGACGGCATCGCCGACCGGCTGCCGTACGTGTACTTCACCGTCATCGCCCTCGACGGCATCCAGGACCTGTTCTCCGAGCGCACCCTCACCCTCGGACTGCTCGACGCCGACCAGCAGAAACTCGCCGAGGCGTTACGTCTGCGCTGGGAGCTCAGCCAGCAGTACTGGTCGGCCATCGCCCGCTTCGGCGCCGAGCGCTGGCCCTGGAGGACCTGCCCTGGCAGACCACCGGACTGCGCCTGGAGTCCGAGTACTTCTCCCTCACCGTCGCGGCCATCCTCGTCCACGACCTGGTCCGCCGGAAAGCCACCGACGACGACCTCACCCGCACCGTCGCCATCATGGAGCGCCTCGCCGACCGCGGCCGCGTCACCAGCCGTATGACCAGGAACGATCCCGTGATCGAGCTCCACAACCCCGGCGTCACCATGCCGCTCGCCGGGTCCGAGCGGTCCGGCGCCCCGCTGCTGTGGCGGATGACCGACTTCTCCGCCCAGCTCCTCAAACGGATCATCCAGCTCGCCGAACTCTCCCGGAACATCGACGCACAGGACCGGCTGCTCCGCCTCGGCGAACAGGCCTTCGAGCATCTGTGGAACCGGAGGATCGAGGACGGCGACGGAGCCGGACTCTGGGACCACGCACGGGCCGTCTACCCGGACTCCCGCGTCGGCAAGCGGCTCTCCTGGAGCATCACCGAACGCGTCACCGAGTGCCTGGTCGCCGCCCGCAACCTCTACGAACAACAGCCCATCCGCAGCCCCGAACTCGCCGAACTGGCCCGGGACCTGCTCAGTGAGGCCACCCACCTGTTCGGCAAGGAACAGCTGGAGGCCTCCGCCAGTGCCGACGGCAGCCGCGGCCGGGCCATGCGGAGCATAGAAAGCCGCCTCGACCACGCCCGGGGCCTGGTCGACGAACGGCCCGCGACGGCGTTCGCCCTCGCCCTGCCCGTGCTCCAGGAACTCGACACCCTGGCCCAGGCGCGGGCGCCGCCGCCCAGGAGGTGTGAGCGGTGCTCGTGTTCGCCGCCTCCGACAAGGAGGCACCGGCCGCTCGGTGACCAGCGCCAACCTGGCCTACCAGCGCGCCCTCGCCGGCGACCATGTGGCCTACGTCGACTTCGACTTCGGCTCACCCACCGCCGCCGCCGTCTTCGACGTGCCCGGCGCGATGCGCGGCACCGAGGAACGCGGACTGCACTCCTATCTGGAGGGCGGGGTCACCGAACCGGCCAGGATCGACATCTGGCGGCAGACCGAACACCCCAGCTGCGCGCCCGCCCCAACCAGGCCGGCCGGCTGGTGCTGCTCCCCGGCGACGCGGGCGGCGGCGAGTTCGCCGTGGGCGAGGACGCCCTCGAACGCTGCGTCGACCTGCTGCTGCGGCTGCACGGCGAGTTCGACCTGATCGTCGTCGACCTCAGCGCCGGCCGCAGCTACGCCGTCGACATGGCCCTCGCCGCCACCGCCCACCCCCGGATGCGCTACGTCCCGTTCCGCTGGCTGGTGTTCCACCGCTGGACCCGGCAGCACGTGATCGCCGCCGCCGGACTCGTCCACAAGGACCACGGCATCATCCGGGGCGGCGTCGACCGCGGCCACGACGAGGAGGCCCTCCAGGGCGCCGTCCGCTTCGTCCGCGCCGCCGTACCCGATCCGGACTCGCCGCTGTGGGCCCAGGGCACACCCGCCCAGGCCGCCTGGATGCAGTCCTGCGACGAGGCACTGCGCCGGCTCGCCGCGGAACACCGCATCGGCGACAGCGTGGTGCTCGGCGTCGTACCCTCGAACCCATCCTGCAATGGCGCGAACAGCTCATCACCGAAGAGGACGTCCTCTCCACACAGATCGCCAACAAGGAGACACTGGAGGCACTGGAGGAGATCGCGCGACGTCTCACCGACGACAACTGCTGGGGGCGGCCATGACGGAAGCGGTGTTCCGCGAGACGGCCGCCGAACCACGCACCCAGGCCGTCCCCCTCTCCCACCTCTCCCTGGAACTCGGCCACCTCTACATGGAGGACTTCGAGGCCGGTCCGGAACAGCTGCGACGGCACTTCGAGCGGGTACGGCCCTGGGCCGAGGCGGCGCGTGCCGGAGCCGCCGACGGCGGCAGGCGGCCCCGGATCAGCACCTGCTTCCTCATCGACGACTACTTCACCCGGTTCGCCACCCCGGCCGAGGTCGTCCCCATGCTGCTCGAGCAGGCCGCGCGGGCCGGACTCACCATCGACTACCTGGCCCGCGAGTCCGGGTGCGCCGTCGCCGGGAAGACACCCGTCGCCGAAGCCGTGGCCGGACGGATCGTCGAGGAACCGCCGCCCGGCAGCTACGGCCTGCGCCCGCCCGCCGCGCAGACCGGCTGGCTGGCCAACGGGGAGCGCAGCCCCGTGGCACGCGCCCCGCAGGCCATGAAGAAGGCCACCGCCTGGCAGCCGCCGAAGGAGACCGCCGCCCGCCGGCACTCCGTCTTCCTCGACACCGAACTCTGGGACGACGGCCCCGACGGACACCGCACCTGGTCCTGCCCCTTCCTCGCCGCCGTATGGCAGCTCGCCCGCCTCGGACTGCTGCGCGACGACGGCGAGGCCGTCCTCGTCCCCCAGCCGCACACCGGCGACGCCTTCCCCGACGACTGGGACGAACTGCCCCCGCTGCTCCGCCTCGACCCCCGCGCGGACCCGTTCGCCGCCTACCGCACCTGTTCGGTGATCCCCAGCCGGTTCTTACCCGTCGAACACGCCGTCCGGGTGATCCTCGACCAGATCGAGGTCGACCCCGGAGCCCTGGCCCAGACCGCCGAACGCTCCGCCCGCGAACACACGGCCGTCCCCGACTCGGTGGCCGACCGCGTCTCCTACGTCTTCTACGCGGGGCAGTGAGATGACGCCGGGGCAGGAGCCGGGACCGCCGCCCGCCGTGCTCGCCTGCGGCGAGGTCCGCACCAGTCTGCTGCCCGCCCTCCAGGCCCTCGACAGCCGCGCCGCCGCCCAGCTCCTCGGACTGCGCGCCGACGAACGCGTCCTGCTCTCCGAGCGCCCCAACCTCTACGGCCGCTCCCCGGACACCCTCACCGGCGTCGACTGCCCCCTGCCCAGCGCCAACGGGGCCCGGATCCGCGCCGTCGGCACCGTCGCCGCCCGCGCCTGTCTCACCGAGGGGCGCGTCCTGCAGAGCTCCGCCTACTTCCGGGTCCCCGTCTCCGGCCCCGACCACCGGCGCCCCTGGGGCCACTACCTCGTACGGCCCGGCACCGTCGAACCGTTCGGGAAACTGCCGTACGAGGCCGTCGCCCAGGGCCTGCTGAACGGCGGGCGGCCCGGCGAACTCGACGTCGGCCTGATCGCCGACGGTCTCCTCACCCGCCTGCTGCGCCACCCCTGCTCGACCAGCGCCCGCCCCTGAAGTCCCGCCCCACCCGGCTCCGCTGGGTCGCCCTGCCCGCCGGGCCCGACGAGGGCCCGTCCATCGAGCGGTTCACCCTCGCCGAGGACGAGCTGCGCACCGTACGGCTCCGTGTCCCCGCCGGCACCCCCGCCGGCGACATCGCCGGGCTCTGCGACGACCTCGCCCTGCACGACTGGCTGCTCACCACCGTCGTCCGCATCCTGGACGGCATCCGGCTGGGCGCCGCCGAACCGCCCGCCCGGACCCGCCCCCGGACCGGCGAGGACCGCCCCGCCGTCGTCGCCGCGCTGCGGCCGGCCGTCGACCATCTGCTGCACCTGTGGATGCCGCGCGCCCGCGTCGCCCACGGACTCGCCCCCTCTGGGAGGCGCTGGAGGACCGCCCCGGCTTCACCCGGCAGTGGCGCACCCTGGTGCAGCGCATCCGGGACCAGCTCGCCCTGCACGCGATCCCCCACCGGGAGGCGAGTTGAGCCCCTGACCGCGCCGCCACGGCCCCGACGCACATCCCCGCACCCCGATCCGACGCGTATCCCAACGGGGAGAAGCGAGATGAGCACGGCACAGTCACCCCAGCCCGAGGAGACGGCACCCCGCCCGGCGCGGGCGCCGTCCCCGGCACATCCCGGTCACCCGACCGGGCCGAGTGGACGCGCAGACTCCTGACCGGCCTCACCGTCGGCCTTGTCGTCTGGGGCGTCGCCGCACTGCTGAACCCGGACGGAGCGGCGCTCCGGCAGTCAGCCGCCGCGTTACTCTGCGCCGCCGCGACGGTGGCCCTCATGCATCTGCTCACCCCGGACCGTGAACCCGACGAAGAGGCCCTGCGCACGCGGAGCGTCCTCGCCGAGACCGCCACGGCCGTACGGGACGGGCTGGAGCGGCACGACGACGATCTGCGGACCGGACTGGCCCGGCACACCGAGGACATGCGGCAACTCGTCGACACCCGCCTCGCCCGCCAGGACCCGCCGCCCGCGTCCTACCCACCGCTCGACCGGGTCCGCACCGACGGCGTACCGGAACTCGCCAAGCGCTTCGCCGAGGCCCTCTCGCCGGGACCGTCGATCCTCTACACGTTCGTCCGCCTGGAGATGCAGCGGGTGGTCGGGCACATGGCGGCGCTGACCAGCATGAGCGTGGAGTGCCACGGCGAGAACCACGACTGGATGCTCAGCCTCACCCACGCCGCCGAACTCTCCGTCGACGCCATCAGCACCTCCGTCGACCGGGAGTTCTGGAACAGCGAGCCCGCCAGCCGCTACCTCGCCGCCCAGCGGGAGGCGATCGAGGAACACGGCGTACCGGTACGGCGGCTGTTCCTGCTGGAGAGCGCCGGCGACCTCGACGACCGGCTGCTGCGGCTGTGCGACGAGCAGAAGGCGCTGCACATCGAGGTCCGGGTGGCGGTGCTGCCCGAACTGCCGCCGCACCTCCAGCGCGGCACCACCGACGACTTCATCGTCTACGACGAGGTGGTCTCCTTCGAGATCGAGCAGGACCTGCGCGACGTCAACGTCAGGACCCGGCTCATCGCCCGCCGCGAACACGTCCAGGACCGGATGAAACGCTTCCGGGAACTGTGGGAGGCGGGCATGAACATCCGTGAACTGGAGGTACGGATCGACGACGAGGAGGACGGCACCTGGATGGTCGACCGGGCGTAGCCCCGGTTACTCCCGGGGAGTAACACCGCCCCGGGCCACCCCGCGCGGTACCCCGCAACTCGGCCCCACGTCCGACGACCCGCGCCCCTCCTGCCGGAAGTCTGGGAAGCGATCCAGACACCCGACCGGAGGGAGCCCCGACTCATGGGGGACGCAAGGACACACGGACGGCGGCGGCTCGTGCCGTGGGCGGTGGTCGGGCTGTGGCTGGCCGCGCTCGTGCTCGTCGGGCCGCTGGCCGGCAAGTTCGGCGAGGTCCAGCAGAACCGGGCCGTCGACTATCTGCCCGACGGCGCCGACTCGACCCAGGTGGCCCGTATCCAGGACGAGTTGCCCGGCGGCGAGTCCACCGACCTGGTGCTGGTCTACCACCGCGACGGCGGGCTGACCGCCGCCGACCGGCGGACCGCCGCCGGACAGGCCGCCGAGGTCGAGAAAGCGTACGACCTCACCGGCACCCCGCGCGGCGTTCCGTCCGAGGACGGCACCACCCTCATGTACCCGGTCTCCAGCACCCAGCCGGGCCAGGACGAGAAGGCCAGGGACGCCTTCGTCGACGGGGTGCGCCAGATCGCCGACGGCACCGGCGGGCTGAGCGCGGAGGTCGGCGGTCCCGGCGCCCTCGGCACCGACATGGGCAAGGTGTTCGAGACCATCGACGGCACCCTGCTGCTGGCCACCCTCGGCGTCGTCACCGTGCTGCTCGTGCTGATCTACCGCAGCCCGTTCCTGTGGCTGGTCCCGCTCACCGTCGCCGGTGCCGCCGCCGCCCTCGCGATGGCCGCCGGCTACGGCATGCACGAACTCCTCGACGTCACCGTCACCGGCCAGAGCGGCGGCATCATGACCGTGCTCGTCCTCGGCGCCGGCACCGACTACGCGCTGCTGATCGTCTCCCGCTACCGCGAGGAACTCCGCCGCCACGAGCGGCCGTACGACGCCATGCGAGCCGCCCTGCGCGGCTGCGGGCCGGCGGTCCTCGCCTCCTCCGGCACCGTCGCCGCCGGACTGCTGTGCCTGCTCGCCGCCGACCTCAACAGCAGCAGCGGCATGGGCCCCGTCGGCATGGCCGGGGTGCTCTCCGCGCTCGTCGCCATGACGACCCTGCTGCCCGCCGTCCTCGTCCTGCTCGGCCGGCGCGTCTTCTGGCCACTGATCCCCGCCTACGGCAGTACCCCCAAGGCCCGCCGGTCCCTGTTCGCCGCCATGGGCACCTCGGCCGCCCGCCGCCCCGCCGCCGTCCTCGCGGGCGGCGCCGCCCTCCTCGGCGTCCTCGCCCTCGGCACCCTCGATCTCACCGGCGAACTCAGGCAGGAGGACTCCTTCACCGACCGGCCCGAGTCCATCACCGCGATGACGACCCTGGCCGACGCCTACCCCGAGCGCAGCAGCCGCCCCCTCACCGTGCTGGCCCCCACCGACCGGGCCGACGCCGTCCTGGCGAAGGCCCGCACCACCGAGGGGTCGCCGACGCCACCGCCGGACGCAGCGGCGCGGGCTGGACCGAGATCGCCGTGTTCGCCACCGCCGCCCCCAGACGGCCGGCGAGACCCGCACCATCGAGGCCCTGCGCGCCGGACTCGACGACGACCACGGCGCCTACGTCGGCGGCCTCAGCGCCCAGCAGCTCGACCTCGCCCACAGCGAGTCCCGCGACCGCTCGGTCATCGTGCCGCTGGTCCTCGCCGCCGTGTTCGTGGTCCTCGTGCTGCTGCTGCGCAGCCTCGTCGCACCGCTGCTGCTGCTCGCCGCGGTCGTCGCCGTCTGGGGCGCGGCCCTCGGCATCGGCGGACTGGTCTTCGAGCCGCTGTTCGGCTTCGCCGGCACCGACCCCGGACTCGGACTGCTGTCCTTCGTGTTCCTCGTCGCCCTCGGCGTCGACTACGGCATCTTCCTCATGCACCGGATGCGCGAGGAGTCCCTGAACGGCGCCGAACCCGAGGCCGCCGCGCTCACCGCCCTGCGCACCACGGGCGGGGTGATCGCCTCCGCCGGAGTCGTCCTCGCCGCGACCTTCGCCGTGCTCACCACACTGCCCCTGGTGGGCCTCGTCGAACTCGGCTTCGTCATCGCGGTCGGCGTCCTCCTCGACACCTTCCTGGTGCGCACCTACCTCGTCACCACGGCGAGCGTGCTGCTGCGCCGGTGGATGTGGTGGCCCGGCGGGCTTTCCAAGGCCCCGCGGCCGGTCCCGCGCGAACGGCAGCCGGAACCGGTGTAACAGGCCGGCCGTACGACCACGGGCGCCCCTCCCTGCCGGGGGCGCCCTCCTCCCGGAGGATGGACCCGTGCAGGCACCCACCGCGCCACCGAGCGCGCACCGCCCCCGCCTCGGGGAGCGGATCATGGCCGCCGTCAACCGCGACCCCTGACCGCCCCGCACGCGGTGCGCAACGACTCGCTCCTCGCCGTGTCCACCGCCGTGTTCGCCGTCGCCCTCGCGCTGCTCCTCGACCGCGGCCGCGCACCCGACGCGCTCGGCTGGACGCTGCTCCTGGCCGCCCATGTGCCGCTGGCCTGGCGGCGGCGCCGCCCGCTGCCGGTCCTGCTGCTGGTCCTGGTGCCGGTCGTGCCGTACCACGCCCTCGACAACAACCACGTCGCGCCCGTCGCCGCGACCATGGTCGCCCTCTACACCGTCGCGTCGAACACCACGCCCCGCCGCACCCTCCTCCTCGGCACCGTCGTCATCGGCGCGACCCTCACGGTGAACGCCCTCACCAACCCCGACGGCTTCGTCGAGCTGTTCCGCATCACCGGCTGGGTCGTCGCCGTCCTCGTCTTCGGCGTCGACGTCCGCTTCTACCGCCAGTACGTCGCCGCCATCGTCGAACGCGCCGAGCGGGCCGAACGCACCCGGAGGAGGAGGCACGCCGCCGCGTCGCCGAGGAACGGCTGCGCATCGCCCGCGACCTGCACGACCTGCTCGCCCATAGCATCACCCTCATCGGCGTGCAGACCTCCGTCGCCGCGCACGTGCTGGCCGCCGACCCCGAGCGGCTCGACCGGGAGACCGTCGCCAAGGCCCTCGACGACATCGCCGAGACCTGCCGGACGGCCCGCGGTGAACTCCGTACGACCCTGGAGGTGCTGCGCGACAACGGCGGCCCCGCGGACACCTGGGGCCCGCTGGCCGGCCTCGACGGCCTGCCCGACCTGGTGGAGGCCGCGCGGCTCGCGGGCGCCCGCGTCGAACCGGCCGTCCGGGTGGCCGGTCCGGTGCCGCCCGCCGTCGGCGCCGCCGCCTACCGGGTCGTCCAGGAGGCGCTGACCAACGCGGTCCGGCACGCCGGCCCCGAACCCGCCGTACGGGTCGAACTGCGCGAGGAGGGCGGCGTACTGCGCCTGTCCGTCACCGACGACGGCACCGGACCGACGCCCGGCGGGACGTCCGGCTTCGGTCTCGTCGGCATGCGGGAGCGGGCCCGCAGCGTGGGTGGCACACTCGACGCCGGACCACGGCCGGGCGGCGGGTTCGAGGTCACCGCGAGCCTGCCGCTGACGCCCGCGACTCGGGAAGGAACCGGATGACCATTCGCGTGCTGCTCGCCGACGACCAGACCCTGGTACGGGAGGCGTTCGCGCTGCTCGTCGAGACGGCGCCCGACATGGAGGTCGTCGGCCAGGCGGCCACCGGCCGGCAGGCGGCGGAACTGGCCCGCACCGAGCGCGCCGACCTCGTCGTCATGGACATCCGCATGCCCGACCTCGACGGCATAGAGGCGACCCGGCTGATCGCCGCCGACGACGATCTCGCCGGGGTGAAGGTACTCGTCCTCACCACCTACGACACCGACGAGTACATCGTCGACGCGCTGCGCGCCGGGGCCTCCGGATTCCTGGTGAAGGACACCCGGCCCGCCGAACTCCTGGACGCCATCCGCACGGTCGCGGCCGGCGAGGCGCTGCTCTCACCCGGCCCCACGGCCCGCCTGATCGAACGCTTCCTGCGCAGCCCGTCCACACCGGTCACGGCCGGACCCGAGTGCCTCTCCGACCGTGAGCGGGAGGTGCTCGCGCTGGTCGCGCGCGGTCTGAACAACGCCGAGATCGCCGAGGCGCTGGGGCTGAGCCCGCTCACCGCGAAAACCCATGTCAGCCGGACCATGGGCAAGCTCGGGGTACGGGACCGGGCTCAACTCGTCATCGTGGCGTACGAGTCGGGGCTGGTGGCGCCGGGGAGGGCGTGAGCCGGTTCAGAGGGCGTGCTGCAGCCAGCGCTGGATCGTGCTGTTGACGCTGCCCGACAGGGTGCTCAGGCTCTCGATGGCCTCACGGTCCTCGGGCCGGGGCGGGATGCCCGCGGCGGTCAGGGCGGCGTGCAGTTCCAGCCGGCGCCGGTCGCGTGGGCCGATAGCGGCGCCGATCCGGTCGGCCGGGCGTGGCGGGGCCAGCAGGTAGTCGCCGTCCTGCGTGAACGCGGTCGCGGTCATATGGGTCTCCTCATCATGAGGTGTAGCTACTGCAGGACAGGAGACCGGAAGAGCGGCAGCCCTGGTTGCTTATGGGCCGAAACGTCACGCCGACGGCGTCTTCGGCAGCTCATCGGTTTACAAAGGAACCCTTGCAAACAAGTGCTTGCAAACAAGTGCTTGCAAAGAAGATGTTGCAACGACTTCTTTGCAAGGCTATCTTTGAGCGCATGGACAAGCCCGGTGAGGACCAGGACCCGCAGGACCCCGCGCTGCACAGCCTCGACGCCCGCTCACTGCGCGGACTCGCGCACCCTGCGGATGCGGCTGCTGAACACGCTGCGGCGCAACGGCCCGGCCACGGCCTCCCAACTCGCCGCCAGACTGGGCGAGTCCAGCGGAGCCACCAGTTACCACCTGCGCCAGCTCGCCGCCCACGGGTTCGTGGAGGACGCGCCGGAGCACGGCAAGGGGCGGGAGCGGTGGTGGAAGGCGGTCCACAAGGGGTGCGGTTCGACGACGCTCTCCTCAGGGACCGCGATCCCGAGGTCCGGGGGCCGCCGACCTGTTCCTGCACGAGGTCGCGAACCAGCACACCCAGGAGATCGCCACCTGGCTGGGCACCGGCGACGACTGGTCCGAGGACTGGCGCCGAGCCTCCGACCTGAGCGACTGGACGCTGCGCCTCACCCCGGCCTCGCGGAGGAACTCATCCACAGGATGCACGACCTCGTGGAGAGCTACCGAGGCAAGGCCCCCGCCCCGGGCACCCCGGACAGCGAACAGGTACGCGTCCACACCCACGCCTTCCCCACCCGTACGGAATGAGAGGCAGCCCGATGCATCCGGAAACCCGTCTCGCCCTGCACCACGCCCGCGCCGCCGACCTCCGCGCGGAAGCCGACGCCCACCGCCTCGCCGCCTCGGCCGTGCGCCCCCGCCGCCTGCGCACCCGCCTCGGCTGGACCCTGGTCGACGTCGGCCTCCGCCTGGTCGCCGCCCCGGGACACCGGCGCTCGTGCCCTAGCCCTAGCGGCAGTGCACGTCCTGGCGCGGGCGCTCGCCGGTGGCCAGGTAGCGGGAGACCGCGTCGTCGCCGCACTCGTTGCCGTTGGCGAGGTAGGCGTCGTGGCCGGTGGAGTCGACGGTGACCAGGACGGCACGGCGGCCGAACGCCTCGCGGAGCTTCAGCGCTCCGCTGATCGGGGTGGCGACGTCCCGTTCGTTCTGGATCAGGAGGATGTTGGACGGTCCCCGGCCGGTGATCCGTACGGGTGCCTCGCGGGGCTCGTACGGCCAGGCGGCACACGGCATCGCGTTGCGGGGCATTCCGGCTGTGAGCGGGAACTCGGCCCGGCTCTTCGCGACATCCTTCCGGTACACGGCGGCGGACGTGGGCCAGGTGACATCGTTGCAGAGCGTGCCGGCGCCGACGGCGGTCACGTTCTGGAGCACCGACTCCGGCGGGGTGGCCGGCGCGGGCGGTACGGTGCCCTGTCCGGCGGCGCGCATCAGCTTCGCGAGGGCCGGGTAACGGCTGGGCCGGTAGAGGCTGTCCAGCATGGTCTGGCGCAGGACATTGCCGTTCAGCTCGTCCGGGTTGGCGCCGGGCCAGGGACCGGCTCGCGGTCGAGGCGGGTGGCGAGCCGCAGGAACAGTGGACGGACCTCGGTGGCCGTCTCCGCGACGCGGTCCGGGTTGCCGGGCGCCGACGCCCACGCCGCGAAGTGCGGAAGACGTCCTCGACCCCTGCTCGTGCCCGGCGAGCCAGGCGCGGGCCACCCGGGCCGGGTCGGGGTCGTCGTTGCTGTCCAGCACGATCCGGTCGGTGCGGTGCGGGAACATCTGGCTGTAGACGGCTCCTTCGTACGTCCCGTACGAGACACCCCACGCGGAGATCTTCCGCTCGCCCAGCGCCGCCCGGAGGCGGTCCAGGTCGCGGGCGTTGTTGCGCGTGCTGAGGTGGCGGATCAGGTCACCGGCGTTGCGGACGCAGGCGGCGGAGACGCGTTCGGCGGTGGCGATGTTCTCGTCGATCGAACCGTCGGGTGCGGGCCAGGGGCGCAGCTTGGAGGTGGCGAGGTCGGAGTGCTCCAGTTCGCAGTCGACGGGGGTGGAGGGGGCGAGGCCGCGGGGGCGAAGCCGATGAGGTCGTACCGGTCGCGGACCTGTCGGGGAGCTTCTGTCCCTTGCCGGAGGGGTCGTTGAGACTGGACCCGCCCGGTCCGCCGGGGATGAGGAAGAGGGCGCCGCGGCGGGATACGGGGCTCTCGGCGGGGATACGGGAGACGGCGAGGGAGATGTGCGGGCCATGGGGGTCGGCGTAGTCCATGGGGACGCGGAGGGTGGCGCACTCCTGGCGGGGATCGGTGCCGCTGGTTCCGCCGGTGCCCTCGCAGGGTCCCCAGGAGAGGGACGGCCGGGGCGTGGGGCCGGGCCCGGGTACGGCGTTGGCGGTCAGGGGCGGCGCCAGGGCGACCAGGAGGGCGGTGAGGGTAGTGAGAGTGGTGAGGGTGGTGTTGCGCGTGGTCGGAGTCATGCGTACGAGCCTCGCGGTATGACGCGGTGACCCACATCCGGGCAACGGCCGTGTTCTTGCGGGGTTTACCCCAGGGGTGAACGCTGGTCGGGGCGTTTCCCTGGACGGGGTTCACACGCACCGTTGGGCCACTCGCTTCTTTGTCAGTGTCGTGCTTCCGCGGCCCGCGTCAAGGGCGCTCCCTGCGGTCGCGTCGGCTCCGCCGATGGGCCTGCGGCCCACCTTGACTCGGCCCGCTCCAGCACGGGGAGAAGCGAGCGAGCGGCCCGGAGGAAAGCGGGGGCTGGGCATGCCGGCGACTGACCGTCGGCTACGGGGCCGGCCGGTGTCGGCGAGCGCACTCGCGCCTCGCCAGCACGCCGGGCCGGCTCAGCGGCGATCGGTGGGTGGGGGAAGCACCACTTTTGTGGCGGTAGGCCGGGCTGGTTCGGCGGCGATCGGTGGGTGGGGGTGGGGGTGCACCGGCTTTGGGGCGGTATACCGGGTGGGCTCGGCGGCGATCGGTGGGTGGGGGCGGAAGCGCATCAGCCTCGGGGCGGTAGGCCGGGTCGGCTCGGCGGCAATCGGTGGGTGGGGCAGCCTGCTTGCGGGCGCCGACCCCGAGAGGTGGGCCGACCCCGAGAAGTAGAGGGGAAGAAGACTAGATCAGGGTGATTGGAGCGTTCCTCCATCCCTCCGCCTTCCCTCCCGGCTCCCACCTCCCTCCTGTCCTTGCTCTTTGGAGAACCGCGCCAATCACCAACCCATGGGCTGTGGGTGGAGTCGATCTGGCAATGGTCGGCCCCGGCCCGTAGTCCCCGTAGCCCCACCGGTCGCGTACCCCCACCCGCCGTTCGCCCCCGAGCCGGCCCGGCGTGCCGCCGCGAAGCCGGTGCGCCCCCACCCCCACCCGCTGGTGCGCCCTCGCCCCCCACCCGCCGATCGCCGCCGAACCGGCCCGGCGTGCCGCCGCGAAGCCGGTGCGCCCCCACCCCCACCCGCTGGTGCGCCCTCGCCCCCCACCCGCCGATCGCCGCCGAACCGGCCCGGCATGCGGCCCCGAAGGTGGTGCGCCTCCGCCCTCCACCCGCCGTTCGCCGCTGAGCCGGCCCGGCGTGCCGCCGCGAAGCCGGTGCGCCCCCACCCCCACCTGCTGGTGCGCCTCCGCCCCGCACCCGCCGTTCGCCGCTGAGCCGGCCCGGCGTGCCGCCGCGAAGCCGGTGCGCCCCCACCCCCACCTGCTGGTGCGCCTCCGCCCCGCACCCGCCGTTCGCCGCTGAGCCGGCCCGGCGTGCCGCCGCGAAGCCGGTGCGCCCCCACCCCCACCTGCTGGTGCGCCTCCGCCCCGCACCCGCCGTTCGCCGCTGAGCCGGCCCGGCGTGCCGCCGCGAAGCCGGTGCGCCCCCACCCCCACCTGCTGGTGCGCCTCCGCCCCGCACCCGCCGTTCGCCGCTGAGCCGGCCCGGCGTGCCGCCGCGAAGCCGGTGCGCCCCCACCCCCACCCGCTGGTGCGCCTCCGCCCCCACCCGCCGATCGCCGCCGAGCCGGCCCGGCGTGCTGGCGAGGCGCGGACGCGTCCGCGAACCCCGCTCGCCTTGCAGCCGACGTCAGGTCGCCGGCATGCCTGGCCCCCGCTTTCTTCCGGGCCGCTCGCTCGCTTCTCCCTCGTGCTGGAGCGGGCCGAGTCAAGGTGGGCCGGAGGCCCATCGGCGTAGCCGACGCGACCGCAGGGAGCGCCCTTGACGCGGGCCGCGGAAGCACGACACTGGCAAAGAAGCGAGTGGCCCAACGGTGCGTGTGAACCCCGTCCAGGGAACGCCCCGACCAGCGTTCACCTTCCGGACGGTGTCCAGTACGGGTTCTCGGTCGCCTTCAGCCGCTGCAGTGCTGTCAGTCGTACCGCGAACAGGGCGGCCGCACCGGCGGTGACGGCGTACAGGAGGTCGACCGCCAGGTACAGCGACACCGAGCCCTGGAACTCGGCGAGCGAGTCGTCCCTGTCGAGACGCCAGGCGGCGTACCGGCCGAGCAGGGCCGTCCCGGCGAACAGGCCCCACCACAGGTTCACCGGCCATATCGGCACGTGGCGGCTCTCCTCCCCGGTCGGCAGTGGTGAGCAGGCGCCCCACATGTCGAGGGCGACGCGGTACGGCAGCCACAGGTTGGCGACCGGGACGAACCACGCGCCGATCGCCCATCCGGACCCCATACGGAACTGGTCCGGTGCCATGAGCCCGGTGCGGCGGCGCATCAGGAAGAACCAGGTGATGAACAGCACCCCGCAGAGCACGGTCGTGAACACCTGGAACCGACCCGCTCTCTCGTACAGCGAGTACGCGGAGGTGAAGTTCGAGTTCGATGCGGTCATGTCCTCGTCGAGCACCCCGCGGAGCCGGACACCGGTGTACACGGCGAACAGGTCGCAGACCGCGACGGCCGCGAACGCCGCGACCACGGCGGTCAGGAGGCCGCGCGAGGCGGGCGGGACGCTGCTGGGCAGCGCGGAGAGCGGGCGCAGCCCACCACTGGATTCGAGCATGACGAAGGCCCCCACGGGCGGTAAGACGATGATCGCCCGCGGAAGATCGCGCGCGGACGCACGCTATGCCGGACGGCGGAGGCCCGTCCACCACAATTCGCCGTCGGACGGCGCGTATGAACTCCGCCCACGCGGACGCCCTGACGACGATCACCGGCCCCCGGCCACTTCGGGTACGGCGGCGGCCGGGAGTGGGACGCGGACCCCGAGGCCGTACGGCGGGTGCGGGCAACGGCGGCCGAGCGGCTGCGTGCGGCGACGCCGTGCACCATGCACCCCTGCCCGGAGTCGCGGGGAGGTGCCGTGAACGTAGGCGACAATGGGTTCCATGAGTCTGTTCCGCGACGACGGCATCGTGCTGCGCACCCAGAAGCTGGGTGAGGCGGACCGGATCATCACCCTGCTCACGCGCGGTCACGGGCGGGTACGCGCGGTGGCGCGGGGTGTGCGCCGGACGAAGTCGAAGTTCGGTGCGCGCCTCGAACCGTTCTCGCACGTGGATGTGCAGTTCTTCTCCAAGGGGAGCGAACTGATCGGGCGCGGCCTGCCGTTGTGCACGCAGAGCGAGACGATCGCGCCGTACGGTGGCGGGATCGTGACCGACTACGCGCGGTACACGGCCGGTACGGCCATGCTGGAGACCGCCGAGCGGTTCACCGACCATGAGGGCGAGCCGGCCGTGCAGCAGTATCTGCTGCTGGTCGGGGCCCTGCGGACGCTGGCGCGGGATGAGCACGCGCCGCATCTCGTGCTCGACGCGTTTCTGCTGCGGTCGCTCGCGGTGAACGGGTACGCGCCGAGTTTCACGGACTGTGCGAAGTGCGGGATGCCGGGTCCGAACCGGTTCTTCTCGGTCGCGTCGGGCGGTTCCGTCTGTGTGGACTGCCGGGTGCCCGGCAGCGTCGTACCCTCGCCGCAGGCCCTGGAACTCCTCGGAGCGCTGCTTACGGGAGACTGGGGGACCGCGGACGCGTGCGAGGCGCGGTACGTCCGGGAGGGGAGCGGGCTGGTGTCCGCGTACCTGCACTGGCATCTGGAGCGCGGGCTCCGTTCGCTCCGGTACGTCGAAAAGTAAGCACGAGGAGACGAGAGACACATGGCCGTACGCGGGTTCCTGGGGCGTCAGCGACGGGAGTACAGGACGCCGGAACCGCACCCTTCGGGCGCGCGGCCCCCGAAGATCCCCGGCGAACTGGTCCCGAAGCACGTGGCGATCGTCATGGACGGCAACGGGCGGTGGGCGAAGGAGCGGGGGCTGCCGCGCACCGAGGGGCACAAGGTCGGCGCCGAGCGGGTGCTGGACGTACTGCAGGGCGGCGTCGAGATGGGGGTCGGCGCGATCTCGCTGTACGCCTTCTCCACCGAGAACTGGAAGCGGTCGCCGGACGAGGTGCGCTTCCTGATGAACTTCAACCGGGACTTCATCCGCAAGACGCGGGACACGCTCGATGAGCTGGGGATCCGGGTGCGGTGGGTCGGGCGGATGCCGAAGCTGTGGAAGTCCGTGGGGAAGGAACTGCAGGTCGCGCAGGAGCAGACGAAGGACAACGACCGGCTGACGCTGTACTTCTGCATGAACTACGGCGGGCGGGCGGAGATCGCGGACGCGGCGCAGGCGCTGGCGGAGGATGTGCAGGCGGGGCGGCTGGATCCGTCGAAGGTGACGGAGAAGACGCTGCAGAAGTACATGTACTACCCGGACATGCCGGACGTGGATCTGTTCCTGCGGCCGAGCGGGGAGCAGCGGACGTCGAACTATCTTCTGTGGCAGAGCGCGTACGCCGAGATGGTCTTCCAGGATGTGCTGTGGCCGGACTTCGACCGGCGTGATCTGTGGCGGGCATGCCTGGAGTTCGCCGCCCGTGACCGACGGTTCGGCGGCGCGATCCCGAACGAGGAGCTGCTGGCGATGGAGGGCAGGCAGGGGGACGGCTGAGTCGGAGGGTGCGCGCACGCCCCAGCTCTTGGGGTACCCCGCACCCCGCCCAGCCGGGCCGTGTGGGGCCCGAAGTGCCCCCGCCCCCGCCCAGCCGGGCCGTGTGGGGGCCCGAAGTGCCCCCGCCCCCGCACAGCCGCGGGCCATCCACAGTCGCCGCCGCAACTCCGGGCAGCCGCCCCAGTCCGCGTAGCTGCGGGCACCTGTGCCGCTTAACTGCGGGCAGGCGTGCCGCTGGGGCGGCACGGGTGGGCGCAGCGGCACCCCTCCAGCGGGGCGAGCGCACACCACCCCGCCCAGCAGTCACCGGGGTGACGGCTGAACGGGGAGTCGCGCAGCCCGGCGCTGACGGGGTGCCGTCGCGCCCACCCGTGCCGCCCTGCGGCACGCCTGCCCGCGGATCGGCGGAGTGCCCGCGGATCGGCGGATCGGCGAAGGGCGCGCGGGAACGCGGGCGCGCGAAAGCGCGGAGCACGGCGGGCGCGCGGGTGCCCGCGGGAACGCAGGGTGCGGGTGTCCGCGGAGTGCGGGAACGCAGGGTGCGGGTGTCCGCGGTGTCCGCGGTGTGCGGGAACGCAGGGTGCGGGTGTCCGCGGAGTGCGGGAAAGCAGGGTGTGGGTGTCCGCGGTGTGCGGGAACGCGGCCCCCGTGGCGCGACCGTCCGCGGTGGTGTGGGGCGTTATGCCGTCGCGCACTCCGCGCAGGTGCCGAAGATTTCCACGGTGTGGGCCACATTGACGTAGCCGTGTTCCGCCGCGACGGCTTCCGCCCACTTCTCCACTGCCGGGCCCTCCACCTCCACCGCCTTGCCGCAGGTGCGGCAGACCAGGTGATGGTGGTGGTCGCCGGTGGAGCAGCGCCGGTAGACGGACTCGCCCTCGGCGGTGCGCAGGACGTCGACCTCACCGGCGTCGGCGAGGGACTGGAGCGTGCGGTAGACCGTGGTCAGGCCGACCGAGTCGCCCTTGTGCTTGAGCATGTCGTGGAGTTCCTGCGCGCTGCGGAACTCGTCGACCTCCTGCAGGCATGCCGACACAGCGGCACGCTGCCGGGTGGCACGGCCCTTCACGGGCGGTCCTGCGGTCGTCACGGAATTGCCTCCTCACATCGGGCCGTCTGCCGGGGCCATTGTGCCAGTCCGGGCAGCGGGGAGTCAGGCGCCGGTCGAGTCGGCCGATTCCCGCCCGGCCGGGATCGCGCACTCGGCGGGATCGCCGCTCGGCTGTGCGGCGGCAAGTGCTCGCGCGCGGCGGCGGGCGAGTGGGGTGGCGAGCGCGGTCAGCGCGATGAACGCGCCGATGGTCAGCAGCACGATCGTCGCACCGGGCGGGACGTCCTGGTAGTACGAGGTGACCGTGCCGCCGATGGTCACGCTCACGCCGATCGCGACGGCGATGGCGAAGGTGGCGGCGAAGCTGCGGGTGAGCTGCTGCGCTGCCGCGACCGGCACCACCATGAGCGCGCTCACCAGTAGCAGCCCGACCACGCGCATCGCGACGGAGACGGTGACGGCGGCCGTGATCGCCGTGAGCAGGTTCAGGAAGCGCACCGGCAGGCCCGTGACCCGGGCGAACTCCTCGTCCTGGCTGACCGCGAAGAGCTGCCGGCGCAGACCGACGGTGATCAGCACCACCAGCCCGGCCAGCACACAGATCGCGGTGACGTCGGATTCGGAGACCGTGGAGAGCGAGCCGAACAGGAACGAGGAGAGGTTCGTGGTGGAGCCGCCGGGGGCGAGGTTGATGAACATCACGCCGCCGGCCATACCGCCGTAGAAGAGCATCGCGAGGGCGATGTCGCCGCGGGTCTTGGCGTACCAGCGGACCAGTTCCATGAAGACGGCGCCGAGGACGGAGACGAGCGTCGCCATCCACACCGGGGACCAGCTGAGCAGGAAGCCGAGGCCGACACCGGTCATGGCGACGTGGCCGATGCCGTCGCCCATGAGGGCCTGGCGGCGCTGGACGAGGTAGATGCCGACGGCGGGGGCGGTGATGCCGACCAGGACGGCGGCGAGCAGCGCCCGCTGCATGAAGGCGTAGTCGAGGATGTCCATCGGATTCAGCTCAGCAGTCCTGTGCGGATCGGTTCGGCGCCCGCCGGTGCGTGCGGGTGTACGTGGTCGTGGCCGGGCAGCGCGTGCTGGCCGACGGCCTTCGGGGGCGGGCCGTCGTGCAGGACGCAGCCGTCGCGCAGGACGACCGCCCGGTCGATCAGGGGCTCCAGGGGGCCCAGTTCGTGCAGGACGAGGAGGACCGTGGCGCCCTCGGCGACCTGGCCCTTCAGTGTCTCGGCGAGGATCTCCTGGCTGGCCAGGTCGACGCCCGCCATCGGCTCGTCCATGATCAGCAGTTCGGGCAGGGCGGCGAGGGCGCGGGCGATCAGGACCCGCTGGTGCTGGCCGCCGGAGAGGGCGTCCACGGAGTCCCTGGCCCGGTCCGCCATGCCGACGAGGTCCAGGGCGTGCCGTACGGCCTTGTGGTCGGCCTTGCGGAAGAGGCCGAAGCGGGTACGGGAGAGACGGCCGGAGGAGACGACCTCGGTGACCGTCGCCGGGACGCCGCCGGAGGCCGTGGTGCGCTGCGGGACGTAGCCCACGCGCGCCCAGTCGCGGAACCGGTGCCGCGGGGTGCCGAACAGTTCGATCTCCCCGGCGCTGACCGGTACTTGGCCGATGACGCTGCGTACGGCCGTCGACTTGCCGGAGCCGTTGGCGCCGAGCAGGGCGACGACCTCGCCGCGGCGCACGGTGAGGTCGATGCCGCGCAGGACGGGGCGGGAGCCCAGCTCGGCGCGGACGCCGCGCAGGGAGATGACGGGCTCGGTCGTCATGCCGTCCTCCGGTGGTTCGCCGGTCACTTGGTGCCCAGGGCCGTCTGCAGGGCCTTGAGGTTGGCTTCCATGACCTGGAAGTAGTCGTCGCCGCGGGAGCTGTCGGTGATGCCCTCGATCGGGTCGAGGACGTCCGTCCTGAGTCCGGTGTCGCCGGCGAGGGTCTTGGCGGTCTCGTCGCTGACGAGCGTCTCGTAGAAGACGGTGGTGACGCCGTCGGCCTTCGCCGTCTTCTGGAGTTCCTTCACGCGGGCCCCGCTGGGCTCGGACTCGGGGTCCAGGCCGCTGATGGCCTCCTCGGTGAGGCCGTAGCGCTCGGCGAGGTAGCCGAAGGCGGCGTGCGTGGTGATGAAGACGCCGTTCTTCCTGTCCGCGAGGCCGGTCTTGAACGCGGTGTCGAGCTCGCCCAGCCTCTTGACCAGGGTCTCGGTGTTCTTCCGGTAGTCGGCGGCGTGGTCCGGGTCCGCCTTCTCGAAGGCCTTGCCGACCCCTCGGCGACCTCGGCGTACTTCACCGGGTCGAGCCAGATGTGGGGGTCCTTGCCGCCCTCGTGCTCGTGGTCGTGCCCCTCCTCGCCGTGTTCCTCCTCGTGTGCGTGCCCGCCGGCCCCGGAGCCGTGCTCCTCCAGGGTGGTCAGGGTGGCCGCGTCGATCTTCGTGGCGACGGGGACTGGCCGATGGCCTCGTCGACGGAGGGCTGCAGGCCCTTGAGGTAGAGCGCCGCGTCGGACTCCTCGAGCTGCGCGGTCTGCTTGGCGCTGATCTCCAGGTCGTGCGGCTCCTGGCCGGGCTGGGTCAGACTGGTGACGTTGACGTGCTCGCCGCCGATCCGCTCGGCGAGGAAGGCCATCGGGTAGAACGACGCGACGACGTCGAACTTGTCGGTATTGCCCGCGGCGGCGCTGTCGGAGGAGCAGGCGGTCAGGGTGCCGAGCCCGAGGGCGGCGACCGCGGCCAGCGCGGCCGTGGATATGTAGTGTCGTCGTACGTTCATGACAGTCATTTTCAACGAAGATGGAAACCGTTGTCAACAAGCCTGGTGAAAGATCCAGAACGCGGACCCGATTTGGCCGTGAGGCAGTCCCCGCCGGTAACCTGAGTCATTCGCTGGAAGCATCTCGCTTCGTCGCCCGTCGTCGTAATGAAGAGAGCACCGTGGCCGCCGACAAGATCGACTCCATCGTCAGCCTGAGCAAGCGCCGTGGCTTCGTTTTCCCTTGTAGTGAGATCTACGGCGGCCAGCGTGCCGCCTGGGACTACGGGCCGCTGGGTGTCGAGCTCAAGGAGAACCTCAAGCGCCAGTGGTGGCGCTACATGGTGACGTCGCGCGAGGACGTGGTCGGTATCGACTCGTCCGTGATCCTGGCCCCGGAGGTGTGGGTCGCCTCCGGTCACGTCGCCACGTTCACGGACCCGCTGACCGAGTGCACCTCCTGCCACAAGCGGTTCCGCGCGGACCACCTGGAGGAGGCGTACGAGGAGAAGAAGGGCCACGCCCCCGAGAACGGCCTCACCGACCTCAACTGCCCCAACTGCGGAAACAAGGGCACCTTCACCGAGCCCAAGCAGTTCTCGGGTCTGCTCTCCACCCACCTCGGCCCGACCCAGGACAGCGGCTCCGTCGCCTACCTGCGGCCCGAGACCGCCCAGGGCATCTTCACCAACTTCGCCCAGGTGCAGACCACTTCGCGCCGCAAGCCGCCGTTCGGCATCGCCCAGATGGGCAAGTCCTTCCGCAACGAGATCACGCCCGGCAACTTCATCTTCCGCACCCGCGAGTTCGAGCAGATGGAGATGGAGTTCTTCGTCAAGCCGGGCGAGGACGAGCAGTGGCAGGAGTACTGGATGGAGCAGCGCTGGAACTGGTACACCGGTCTCGGCCTGCGCGAGGAGAACATGCGGTGGTTCGACCACCCGAAGGAGAAGCTCTCCCACTACTCCAAGCGCACCGCCGACATCGAGTACCGCTTCCAGTTCGGCGGCAGCGAGTGGGGTGAGCTGGAGGGCGTCGCCAACCGCACCGACTACGACCTCGGCGCGCACTCCAAGGCCTCCGGCCAGGACCTCTCCTACTTCGACCAGGAGGCCCAGGAGCGCTGGACGCCGTACGTCATCGAGCCGGCGGCCGGTGTCGGCCGCGCGATGCTGGCGTTCCTGCTGGACGCCTACGTCGAGGACGAGGCGCCCAACGCCAAGGGCAAGATGGAGAAGCGGACGGTGCTGCGGCTGGACCACCGGCTCGCGCCGGTGAAGGTGGCGGTGCTGCCGCTGTCGCGCAACGCGGAGCTGTCGCCGAAGGCGAAGGGGCTCGCGCAGGCGCTTCGGCAGAACTGGAACATCGAGTTCGACGACGCGGGTGCGATCGGGCGGCGTTACCGCCGGCAGGACGAGATCGGTACGCCGTTCTGTGTCACGGTCGACTTCGACACGCTGGACGACAACGCGGTGACCGTGCGTGAGCGGGACACGATGAAGCAGGAGCGGGTGTCCCTGGACCAGATCGAGGGGTACCTCGCCGCACGCCTCGTCGGCGCGTAACCGCTGGCCGCGGGTGGGGGTACGGGGCTCAGCCCCGTGCCCCCGTGTGACCGCCGGCCACGGTGACCGCCGCAGGGGCTCCGCCCCTGGACCCCGGCCTTCGCCCACCCACCACCCGACTCGGTTGGCGGGTGGGCTGACGTCTTCCAGGGGCTCCGCCCCGGACCCCGCTCCTCCGCACTCCGCGCGCAGTCGTGCCGCTGGGCGACGGGGAGGGTGGCCGCGACGGCACCCCGCAAGTGACCCGGGCCGCGCGAACGCCCCGGGGCGCCCCAACGCCGGGTCGCCCGTGTGACACCGGGGCGGCCCGCCCCGGTTCACCCCCACCGCCGTCGGGCGCGTACCGCCGTTTCGCCTCACTGTCGTCGGGCGCGTACCGCCGTTTCGCCTCACTGTCGTCGGGCGCGTACCGCCGTTTCGCCTCACTGTCGTCGGGCGCGTACCGCCGTTTCGCCTCACTGTCGTCGGGCGCGTACCGCCGTTTCGCCTCACTGTCGTCGGGCGCGTACCGCCGTTTCGCCTCACTGTCGTCGGGCGCGTACCGCCGTCTCGCCCCACTGTCGTCGGGCGCGTACCGCCGTTTCGCCTCACTGTCGTCGGGCGCGTACCGCCGTCTCGCCCCACTGTCGTCAGGCGCGTACCGCCGTCTCGCCCCACCGCCGTCAGGCGCGTACCCCCGTGTCCTGCCGTACCGACGGCGTCGACAGGTGTTCCGCCGTCCGTTCCGCCGTGCCGTGGGCCCACCGCCCCGACGTCACCAGTCCCACCACCAGCACCGCCACCCCGCAGAACGCCAGGATCCACCACCCCAGCCGCGCCGCCGCCACGAACGCGGACGCGTACGGTGCCGATCCCACCCCGCCGCCAGTACCGCCCCGATCACCGCGACCCCCAGCGCCTGCCCCAGCTGGCGGCTGGTGGAGGCGATCGCGGCCGCCACCCCCGCCTGAGCCACCGGCATGCCGGAGACCGCCGTGTTGGTGATCGGCGCGTTCACGAAGCCGAAGCCGATGCCGAAGAGGACGTACCCGAGGAAGAGCGTGACGTCGGACGTCTCGGCCTCGAACACCGCGAACAGGAACCCGCTCACCGTCATCGCGCCACCGGCGATCAGCAGCGGCAACCGCGGCCCCCGGCTGCCGACCAGCCGCCCGGACAGCGGGGCGCACAGGAACGTCGGAACGGCCATCGGCAGCATCCACAGCCCCGCGTCCCACGCGCTCAGTCCCCGCACGTTCTGCAGATACAGCGTCGACAGGAACAGGAACCCGCCGAGCGAAGCGAACGCGCTCACCGCTATCACCGTCGCCCCGCTGAACGGCGCCGACCGGAAGAACCGCAGGTCGATCAGCGGTTCGGGGCGGCGCGACTCGTAACGGAGGAGCGCCGCCAGCGCGGCGAGGGCGACCAGTGCGAAGGGCGCGAGCGCCTGGAGCGGGGCGTGCGGGGCCTCGATGATCGTGTACGTCAGCGAGCCGAACAGCACGATCACCAGCACCTGGCCGACCGGGTCGGGCCGGCGGGCCTTGGGTGCCCGGGACTCCGGCACGAACCGCCAGGTGAGCAGCAGCGCGGCCAGCCCCACCGGAAGGTTGATCCAGAAGATGGAGCGCCAGCCGACCGACTCGACCAGCAGCCCGCCGACCAGCGGACCCGCGGCCATCGAGATACCGACGACCGCACCCACACACCGATCGCGCGGGCCCGCTCGCGCCGGTCGGTGAAGGTGTTGGTGATGATCGACATGGCGACCGGGTTCAGCATCGAGCCGCCGACCGCCTGCACCATGCGGAACACGATCAGCGAGTTCAGGTCCGGCGCGAGCGAGCACAGCACCGAGCCGAGGGTGAAGACCACCAGGCCCGTCATGAACACCCGTCTGCGGCCGATCCGGTCGGCGGTCGAGCCCGCGAGCATCAGCAGCGAGGCCAGGACGAGGGTGTACGCGTCGATGGTCCACTGCAGACCCGAGGTACTGGCGTCGAACTCCCGCTGCAGGGAAGGCAGGGCGACGTTGAGGACCGTGTTGTCGAGGCTCACGATCAGCAGGCTCATGCAGCAGATCGCGAGCACCAGCACGCGTCGGCCGTGGCTGAGCTCGGGCATGAACGCCATCGTACGCGCGTATCGATAGTGCGGCTAACTAATGACCGTTACACGATCATGCTCCGGGTACCGGCCCGGATGCGGGACAATGGGGCAATGCCCACGCCCACACCTCCTGCGGACACGACCCCGGACATGACCCCGAAGACGATCCCGAACACGACCCTGCGCGTCGGCCCGCACGCCGTGCGGCCCCCGTCGTGCTCGCCCCCATGGCCGGGATCACCAACGCGCCCTTCCGCACCCTGTGCAGGGAGTTCAGCGGTGGCAAGGGCCTGTTCGTCAGCGAGATGATCACCACCCGGGCGCTGGTCGAACGCAACGACAAGACCATGCAGCTGATCCACTTCGACGAGAGCGAGAAGCCCCGCTCCATCCAGCTGTACGGCGTCGACCCCGCGACCGTCGGCAAGGCCGTCCGCATGATCGCGGAGGAGGACCTGGCCGACCACATCGACCTCAACTTCGGCTGCCCGGTCCCCAAGGTGACCCGCAAGGGCGGCGGTTCGGCGCTGCCGTACAAGCGGAACCTGCTGCGGTCCATCCTGCGCGAGGCGGTCAGCGGGGCCGGGGACCTGCCGGTCACGATGAAGATGCGCAAGGGCATCGACGACGACCACCTGACCTACCTGGACGCCGGCCGGATCGCCGTCGAGGAGGGGTTACCGCGATCGCGCTGCACGGCCGTACCGCCGCCCAGCACTACGGCGGCACCGCCGACTGGGAGGCCATCGCCCGGCTGAAGGAGCACGTGCCGGAGATCCCGGTGCTCGGCAACGGCGACATCTGGTCCGCCGAGGACGCGCTGCGGATGGTGCGCGAGACCGGCTGCGACGGCGTGGTCGTCGGCCGGGGCTGCCTGGGCCGGCCGTGGCTGTTCGCCGACCTGGTCGCCGCCTTCGAGGGACGCGCCGACGCGTATGTACGGCCCACCCTGCGCGAGGTCGCCGGCATCATGGTCCGGCATGCCACGCTGCTCGGGGAGTGGATCGGGGACGAGGCGCGCGGGGTGATCGACTTCCGTAAGCACGTGGCCTGGTACCTGAAGGGCTTCGCGGTCGGCTCCGAGATGCGTAAGCGGCTCGCGATCACCTCCTCGCTGGAGGAACTGCGGTCCGGGCTGGACGAGCTGGACCTCGACCAGGCCTGGCCCACCGGCGCCGACGGGCCCCGCGGCCGTACCTCGGGCAACAACCGGGTGGTGCTGCCGGACGGCTGGCTCAAGGACCCGTACGACTGCGCGGGCGTCGGCGAGGAGGCGGAACTGGACACCTCCGGGGCTGATCACTCCCCGGTGGGGTGCGGGGTGGAGCCGTAGGCGGTCAGGAAGCGGTCGCGGAACGAGCTCATCTTCCACACCGGCGCGTCCTTCGCCGGGCGCAGCCCCCGCGTCCAGTTCCAGTCGTCGATCCGCTCCAGCACCTCCGGGTCCTTGGCGACGACCGACACCGGCACATCACGGCTCGCGCGGTTGCCGCTGACGCGGGCGATGGGCTGGTGGTCGCCGAGGAAGACGAGGACGGTGTCGTCGGTGCCGTAGCGCTCCAGCCACTCGGTGAGCGCGGTGACCGAGTACTGGATCGACTTTCCGTACTCCCGGCGGGACTCGGTGGAGTCGGCGACGACGCCGGCGGGCTTCTTCCCGCTTTCCGGATCGCGTCGAAGACCGAGCCGTCGCCGAGTTCGTCCCAGCCGACCATCTCGGGGACCGGCGCCCAGGGCTGGTGGCTGGAGGTGAGGATGACCTCGGACATCAGCGGCTTGTCGCGCTTCCTGCTGTGCTCCAGGCGCTGGAACGCCTCCAGGGCGTACTGGTCCGGCATGGTCGACCAGCTGAACTTCGGTCCCTTGTAGCCGAGTTCGAAGGCGTTGTAGACCTTGTCGAGTCCGTACCACTTCGCCTCCGGCCAGCCCTTCTGTACGCCGGGCATGACGCCGACCGTGTCCCAGGCGCCCGATTTCCGGAACGCCTTGGTGAGGGTGAGGTGGTCGCCGGAGGTGACCGTGCGGTAGCGCTGCTGGTTGTCGATCCACAGGCCGGACAGGGCGGTGGAGTGGCCGAGCCAGCTGCTGCCGCCGTACGTCGCCGAGGTGAGCCAGCCGCTGCGGGCGTGGAACCCGGCCTTCGCGAGCGCGGCGGTGCGGGTGTCGAGGGTGTCGATGACGCCGGGCGCGATCAGCGGGTCCTCGGTGGCCGTACGGCCGTAGCTCTCGATGAAGGCGAAGACGACGTCCTTGCCGCGCAGGTCGGGGACGAGCTCGGCGGGGAGTGGCGCCGAAGGTGTCCGCCCGCGCCTCCTTCGCGAAGGCCGCCTCGTCGCGCAGGGTGTCCACCACGCGCTCCGTCTGGTCCTTCAGCGCGCCCGCCGCCTGGTCGGAGGCGACGGGCATCCCGGAGATCTGCACGCCGAGCGCGGTACAGGTGACCCACACCGTGCCCGCGAGCAGCGCGCCCCGGGTGGCGCGGGGCGGTGCCGGGCGAGGAGGTTGCCGAGCCGGACGGTGGCCAGCGCCATCACGGTCACGAGGAGCAGGGTGAGGACGACCGCGCCGACGGCGGCCGCGGTGGCGGCCGTGGATCCCATCGAGTCGGCGACGTAGGCCTGGGCGTCGTCGAGCAGGCCCCAGTCGAGTACGACGTTGAAGCCGCGGCCCAGATACTCCGTGAACCCCATGTCCAGCAGGTTCAGCAGGGTCAGCACGCCGATGCCGGCGCCGTACAGCGCGGCCACGACGATGCGCGGGCGGCGCGGCAGGGCGATCAGCAGCACGGCGCCGACGATCGCCTCGGCCGGGATGCGGGTGAAGCCGTCGGGCCGCAGTCCGGGGGCCGTGTTCGGCATGAGGAGGGCGCCGACGACGAGGGCGGCCGCGAGGGCGTGCAGTGTCCAGCGGGCGGTGCGCGCGGCGGCGGGGTGGGCGTCGCGCACGGCGCGCAGCCGGGTGCGCGGGGAGGACAGGCGCGTACGGAGAGGGGCGAGGCACGTGCGTAGGGAGGTCAGGCGCGTGCGTATCGAGGTCAGGCGTGTGAAGACAGGCACCCCGGAGGTCCCTTCCGTACCGAGCCCGGTGGGAGGCGGACCCGGCGTGGGGGTCCGGGTCCGCCGCCTTTCGGTACGGGCGGGACGGACCGTGTGTTCATCCGGTGGGGCGAACCGGTGGGTTGAGCGGGTCCGCATGGTGGAACCCGGTGCGCTGTGGCAGCGTGATTCTCGCCACCCTTGATAAGGGTTGCGCTCAGATGAGCGAATCATGAGCGACTGCACTTCTCAAAGGGTGGCACTCGGTGCCATGTTCTGATCGTTCAGCGAGCGAACTTAGACGTGGCGATTGCCGCTCGTATGAGCGCAACGGGAGTGGTCGGGAGGGTCGCCGCGTTCAAGAAGTGAAAACATTCGGCCGTCACGGCTTGCCAAGCTTTGACTTTCGATCCGCTGGCGGACGAGTGGTTACAGGCGCATGACGCACAAGTGGACGTACCCAGACGCCTTTGATCTGGGTACATTCCTCGCCGTCAGGGCAGCCACCGCGTCCTCGAGGAGTCGAGACCCGTGTCGGAAAACAAAGATCCCCACGCAGCGAAGTTCGTTTACGACTTCACCGAGGGCAACAAAGACCTGAAGGACCTGCTCGGCGGCAAGGGTGCCAACCTCGCCGAGATGACCAACCTGGGCCTTCCCGTCCCGCCCGGCTTCACCATCACCACCGAGGCGTGCAAGACCTACCTCGACAGTGGCGAGGAGCCGGCGGCACTGCGTGACGAGGTGAGTGCGCACCTCGACGCCCTCGAGGCCAGGATGGGCAAGAAGCTGGGCCAGGCCGACGACCCCTCCTCGTGTCGGTCCGCTCCGGGGCGAAGTTCTCCATGCCGGGCATGATGGACACCGTCCTCAACATCGGCCTCTCCGACAGGTCCGTACAGGGCCTCGCCAAGCAGGCCGGCGACGACCGGTTCGCGTGGGACTCCTACCGGCGCCTCATCCAGATGTTCGGCAAGACCGTCCTCGGCGTCGACGGCGACCTCTTCGAGGACGCGCTGGAGGCGGCGAAGACGGCCAAGAAGGTCACCGTCGACACCGAGCTGGAGGCCGCCGACCTCAAGAAGCTCGTCACCCGCTTCAAGAAGATCGTCAAGGCCGAGGCCGGCCGGGACTTCCCGCAGGACCCGCGCGAGCAGATGGACCTCGCCATCAAGGCGGTCTTCGACTCCTGGAACGGCGACCGCGCCAAGCTCTACCGCCGCCAGGAACGCATCCCGCACGACCTCGGCACCGCTGTCAACATCTGCTCCATGGTCTTCGGCAACCTCGGCCCGGACTCCGGCACCGGTGTCGCCTTCACCCGCGACCCCGCCTCCGGGCAGCAGGGCGTCTACGGCGACTACCTGCAGAACGCGCAGGGCGAGGACGTCGTCGCCGGCATCCGCAACACCGTGCCGCTCGCGCGGCTGGAGCAGATCGACAAGAAGTCGTACGACCAGCTGATGCAGATCATGGAGGCGCTGGAGAACCACTACCTGGACCTGTGCGACATCGAGTTCACCATCGAGCGCGGCCAGCTGTGGATGCTCCAGACCCGTGTCGGCAAGCGCACGGCGGGCGCCGCCTTCCGGATCGCGACCCAGCTGGTGGACCAGGGCCTGATCGACGAGGCCGAGGCGCTGTGCCGGGTCAACGGCGCGCAGCTCGCCCAGCTGATGTTCCCCGCTTCGACGAGGACGCGAAGGTCGCGCCGGTCGGACGCGGTATCGCCGCCTCGCCGGGTGCGGCGGTCGGCAAGGCGGTCTTCGACTCGTACACCGCCGTGAAGTGGTCCCGGTCCGGCGAGAAGGTCATCCTGATCCGCCGTGAGACCAACCCCGACGACCTGGACGGCATGATCGCCGCCGAGGGCATCCTCACCTCGCGCGGCGGCAAGACCTCCCACGCGGCCGTGGTCGCGCGCGGCATGGGCAAGACCTGTGTCTGCGGCGCGGAGGAGCTGGAGGTCGACACCAAGCGCCGCCGGATGACCGTGCCCGGCGGGCAGGTCGTCGAGGAGGGTGACGTCGTCTCCATCGATGGCTCGTCCGGCAAGGTGTACCTGGGCGAGGTGCCGGTCGTGCCGTCGCCGGTCGTGGAGTACTTCGAGGGGCGGATGCACCCGGGCGCCGACGACGCCGACGAGCTCGTCGAGGCCGTGCACCGGATGATGGCCTTCGCCGACCGCAAGCGCCGGCTGCGGGTGCGGGCCAACGCCGACAACGCCGAGGACGCGTTGCGGGCGCGGCGGTTCGGCGCGCAGGGGATCGGACTGTGCCGTACCGAGCACATGTTCCTCGGCGACCGCCGTGAACTGGTCGAACGGCTGATCCTCGCCGACACCCAGACCGAGCGCGAGGAGTCCCTGAAGGCGCTGCTCCCGTTGCAGAGGCGGGACTTCGTGGAACTCTTCGAGGCGATGGACGGCCTCCCGGTCACCGTCCGCCTGCTCGACCCGCCGCTGCACGAGTTCCTGCCCGACATCACCGAACTCTCGGTCCGGGTCGCCCTCGCCGAGTCCCGGCAGGAGCCGCACGAGAACGAACTCCGTCTGCTCCAGGCCGTGCACCGGCTGCACGAGCAGAACCCGATGCTGGGCCTGCGCGGGGTGCGCCTCGGCCTGGTCATCCCGGGCCTGTTCACCATGCAGGTGCGGGCCATCGCGGAGGCGGCCGCGGAACGCCGGGCGGCCAAGTGCGACCCCGTGCGGAGATCATGATCCCGCTGGTCGGCACGGTCCAGGAACTGGAGATCGTCCGCGAGGAGGCCGACCAGGTCATCGCGGAGGTCGAGCAGGCCACCGGCACCTCGCTCAAGCTCGCCATCGGCACGATGATCGAGCTGCCGCGCGCCGCGCTGACCGCCGGCCAGATCGCGGAGGCGGCGGAGTTCTTCTCCTTCGGCACGAACGACCTCACCCAGACGGTGTGGGCTTCTCCCGCGACGACGTCGAGGCCTCGTTCTTCACGGCGTACCTGGAGAAGGGCATCTTCGGGGTGTCGCCGTTCGAGACGATCGACAAGGACGGCGTGGGCTCGCTGGTCGCCGCCGCCGCGCGGGCCGGCCGGGCCACCCGCCCCGACCTGAAGCTCGGCGTCTGCGGCGAGCACGGCGGCGACCCGGAGTCGGTCCACTTCTTCCACGAGGTCGGCCTGGACTACGTCTCCTGCTCCCCGTTCCGCATCCCGGTCGCCCGTCTGGAAGCCGGCCGCGCGGCCGTCACGTCGACGGGCAGCGACCACCGCTGAACCCCGGAGCCGCCGCCTGTCACCCGACCACCCTCACCGATCGGCGACGGCTCTGGACCACGAAGAAGGGCGGGCCCCTGTGCGGGAGGCCCGCCCTTCGTCATGTCACGCCGCACATCGAGCTGCGTACCACCGAGAAGCAGTGCTGCGGGTCGGCCGGCGGCAACGAACCGAAGCTGTCGAGCGCGTTGGCCAGTTGCCGCCGCTCCCGCCAGGAGTGCCGACTTCTCGTCAGGCCCAGGTGAGGCGTTGTCCGGCGGGGCCGACGTGCAGCCGCATGCGGTCGGCGGACGGGCGGCCGTCGGCCTGCCACCGCTTCAGGCGCTCGGTGATCCTGTCCCACAGTCGCACCGTGCCCCCTGCCGCACCATCCATCGCGAGCCGTCCCGGAAAACGGCTGCCCACGCCTCGGCGTTCACGTCGATCACGACGTGCTCCGTCCGACCGTCTCGGTCCAGCGTGAGCCGCTGTGCGCGCGGCGCGGCGAACTGCGCGACGAACCGGGCCGTCCAGTCGTCGAGTACGTCCGCGCCCATTTCGGTGGGAGCGGCCTCACCTCCGCCGAGGTTCGGCAGGATGCCCAGCGGAGGTGGCAGGTGGGGCGGGCCGGCATGAACGAGACCTGTCCGCCGAGAACCGGGCCGTCGGCCGTGCCGTCGTCGGCGACCGTGAGCCGGACGAGTTCGGACGCGTGCATCCATCCGCCGACCGTGACCAGGATCTGACCTCCGGGACGTGTTTGATCGAGCCAGTCGGCCGGCACCGTGTGGACGCTGCACGTAGCGATGACGCGGTCGTACGGGCTGCCCTCCCTGTAACCCATCAGCCCGTCACCGACCACGCGGTCGGGCCAGTATCCGGCGTGCGCGAGCGCCATCCCGGCACGGGCTGACACCTCGGCGTCCACCTCGACCGAGGTCACGTTGTCCTCGCCGACGACATGGCAGAGCAGCGCGGTCGAGTAGCCCGTCCCGGTGCCGATCTCGAGGACGCGTGTCCCCTCGGTCGCCCGCAGGTCTTCGAGCATCCGCACGACCAGACTCGGCAAGGTGGACGACGAGGAGGGGCCGCGGCGATGCGCCCCTCGACTTGGTCGGGGAAGACACCCCGGCGACCTGTGTCACGAGGGTGTCGTCCTCGTAGATCCGCGCGAGTTCTTCCGGGGAGTCCCCGGCCGAGGGACGGTACCAGCCGCCGTCCTCGTACTCGAACCAGCCGTGCGCGAGAAACGCCTCGCGGGGTACCGACGCGACGGCCGCCTCCCATCCGGGGCTGCGCAGGGTGCCGGATGCGGACAGACGCCGCGCGAGGCCGGCCCGTAGGTTTCTCGCATGCAGGAGGTCGGTCATGCCGGGGTCGCTCCTTCTCCAACAGGTCGGCGATCGCGTGCGTGATCGGTAGTCCGGCCGCGTCTTCGAGCCACGCCCATTGGCCGTTGGGGTTGCACTCGAGAAACCACCAGGCGCCGTCCGCGGTCACGGCGAAGTCGAAGGCGCCGAAGTTCAGACCGAAGCCGGCGAGGAACCGTGACAGGGCCCGGTGGATCACGTTCGGACAGGTGATCCGCTCATAGATGAGGCTCCGGTATTCGGACCTCCAGTCCACGACTCCGGGCGGTCCGGTGATCCGGGCGCTGAACACCTGCTCGCCGACGACGACCGCCCGCACATCGGCCACCTTGGACACCTGGACCTGGAACAGATGCGCGCTGTGGCTCACCGCGTTGTCGATGTCCTCCGCCCCGACCGGGGCGGCCCAGATTCCGGCGGGTTCGCTCTCGACTTCGTACGCACCCGCGTGCAACGGCTTGTAGATCGTGGGCCCTTCGGCACAGAACTGCCTGGCCTTCCCCGGATCGTTCGTGATGAGGGTGGCCGGGACCCGGAATCCCGCGTGAGTCGCGGCCGCCAACTGCGCGGGCTTGTACTCGGCCCGTGCGATGGCCTGCGGGTGACTCAGGTACAGGCATCCCGGCAGTGCGCTCAGCACGCCGCCCAGGCCGCGCCGGTTCTCCTGTGCGGCGAACCGGGCCGCCTGCTCGCCGCTGTCCGTCCCATACGAACTCGGCCGACGGTGGTACAAGGCGCGTACGGCGGAAAGTCCGGCCGTACGGTCCCCGACCGTCAGCTGTCCGTCCCAACCCCTTCCCCGGTGCGCGCGGCAAGCGCCACGGCTGTCGGGAAGTCCCGCCCCGGATCGAACCGGAGGACGGGCACCTGGCGTCGGTTCAGTTCCGCGATGACCAGGTCTGCGGTCGGATCCTCGTACGCGGTACAGACCAGCACGGGGCGACTGCCCATGGCGTTGTTCCCCTAATCCTGTGTCGCATCGTGGCCGGAGTCGGCGTCCACCTTGCCGTCCTTGCCCACCTGCGTGGGCGGGTAGGTGTTCACGCTCGTCCCGTGTTTGCCGAGTTCGGCCGGCGTCATCACTCCGTCCTCCCCGGCCCATCGGCCGGTCTGCGTGGCCGGGTCGATGCCCGCGTACCGCCACGGTGAGGGAGAACCGTTCCGCAGCGGAGCCATACGGCGCAGCCCCCACGGGGCCGGTGCGGCGGTCTTCCTGTGGGTGAGGCTCATTCGCAAGTCTCCTCCTCGATCGCTTCGTGCTGTCGTGTCGTGCGGTATTCCGTCACGGGCATGCGCCTGGACGCGTGCCATGTGGTCGAGCTCTGCGACGCACGGGCCGCAGGCGTACAGGGCACCCGTGGTGCCGGGCGTGGTCACGGAGCCGACCCACAGCACGCGGACGCCCTCTCGCCGGCAGTACAGCCAACAGGCGCCGTTCACCCACTGGTTGCCGTCGTTCGTCTGTGCGACGAGCGGCCATCCGTCGCGCCACGGGCGCGTGACGGCCGGAGCGAAGGTCACGGCGTGCGTCCGGCCGCGTCCCTGGTGTGCAGGAACCCACCTGCCCTTTCGATTTCGCGCGCCACTTCGTCGTACTCCTGCGGAACGGGCGAGATCATCGAGCGCCCCGCCGTGAGCACGGCACCGGCCTCGCCGTTCTTGACGCGATCGACCGCCTGCCTCAGACCGTCGCGGCCCTGCGGCGGCAGCAGACCCGCACGTTCCTCGATCACGTCCGTGATCTCCCACCCGAACACGTCCGCGTACTCGGTGCACTCCTTGCGAGGGCTCTCGATGTCCGTGTGGAGAGCGCCGCACAGGTAGATCACGCAGCGGAACCGCTCGATCTTCGCGGTCTCGGCCGGCGTGTCACCGGCCGCCGCGTCCGCCAGTGCCCGACGCCGCCTCAGGTCGCCCTCGGTCCGTCGGGGCCGAGCCCGCTCCTGCGGCTGCTCATTCTTGAAACTGACCATGCATCAAGTGTGCTCGTGCGCTCACACAGGGTGAAGTGATGTGGCGTACGACCGGAAAGGGTTGCTCGATCCGTACTCCTACGATCCGTAGGAGTCACGCGATCAAAGGAACGCCGATGAGGTGGCTGATGCTGCGCACGCGCGCCGTGGACACCTTCGCGAGGCGTTTGCCGATGACACCGGGGAGTGTTTGGTGCCTGACCCACTCGGGGGCGTCGAGCCCTACCTCGATCAGGGTGTCTCCTGCCTGGTCATGGAGGCCGGCCGCGCACTGAGCGAGGGCGACGTCGAGCTTGTAGCGGTTGCGGGCGAGTTTGGGCATGGAGCGGGGCAGCTCCGTGCGCGCGGCGAGTTGCAGTGCCCTTCCGTGGTTCCCGAGTGCGACAGCGATTCCCACGGCTTCGGTGTTCGCCGAGGTAGGTCCGAAATGTGTGCCGTACAGTGCCTCGTCGCTACCGAGCCGAGCCGCCGCTGCATGGGCTTGCGACAGGTAGTCGTCGGCGGATGGCGCATCACCCTGGCGTGAGGCGGCCACAGCGGCGGAGATCATCAGCCGTCCGTATGCGAGCAGTTGGGGGCGGGACGCCCTGCTGAACGACGGCTCGATACGCAGCGCCGCCTGCTCGGCGACGGCAACCGCGCGCGGCACTCTGGCACTCCGCAGGTAGATCCACGACAGCGTTGATTCCAGAAGCGCGGTCAGTACGTCGTCGCCGGCGCTCTCCGCCAGATGGCGTGCCGAGGTGAGTGAGCTCAGAGCGAGGTCTCGCTGTCCCAGAAGGATCGCGGCCGAGGATGCGAACTGGTACGTGCTTGCCAGCACCGAGCCCAGTTGTTCGCGTTCGTATCCGGTGGCCTGCGCGTGCCGGACGCGGCCTTCGAGCAGCACTTTGGCGACGAGTTCGCCGAACTCCTCGTAGGCGCCCCGCCAGTAGGCGCCGCACACGTGGTCATGAGCGATCGACAGTTCGGCGAGTGTGCTCGGATCCTCAACGCCTTCCCACGCGCCGAGCGCACTGTCGTGGACGGCATCCGAAAGCCGCCGTACGGCGGCTCGGGTGCCCTGGTTCATCCCGCGTCGCGGCGCCTGCTGTCCCAGGATCACCGACACGTCCGTGTTCAGCGCGTGGGCGAGCTTGAGGAGGAGCCGATGGACAACTCGCCCCGGTCCTGCTCGGCCTTCTGCACCAGGGCCAGGGAGAGCCCCGCCGCGTCGGCGAGCCCTTGCTGGGTCAGGTCGGAACCCCGGAGGTGCTTGATGCGCTTGCCGTTCGTCAGGTCGGCCCAGTTGCTCACGGTCACCCCAGTGCGTTTGCTCAGGCTGCTGTCCTTCGATGGTAGGTCCCGATGCGGTGTCCCGTGCCGGGCTCACGGAGCCGCCGTGACGGGGGAGCGCGGGGAGCAGCAGAGCCGCCGGGGATGCGCAGGGGCAGCATCAGGCCGTTGAGGAGCATGGGCGGGTACGCCGTCGACCCGTGGCAGTTCCTGCGGCGCACGCTCGGTGTGGCGGGGGCCGGGGTGGCTGACCGCACTGGTTCACCCAGTACGTGCCCGAGGCAGCGCTGGAGGCACGCGGGGTGCGCGAGGGCGTGGTGGTCGTCGCGGACAGCGCGACCGGGAAGGACGGCAAGAACCACCACCTCACGCTGCGGGCGGCAAATGGTGAGGAACTCGAGGAGCGGTTCACCTACAACGGTTCCGGGGTGCCGAGGGTGGGGGAGCGGCTCGACGTCATCCGTGACCCCGAGGGCGTGGTGCCCATGGAGCAGGCCGGCTAGGTGGACGCCGCGGGCCGGCTCGGCGGCCTGGACGCCGGGCTGGTGGCGTGGACGCTGCCGGCGGTCCTCGCCGGGTGGCGCGGGCACGTACGCCGCCGGCGGGGAAGGCCGACTCCTGCTGCTGTCCTTGTAGAACGGGGAGCCGGCCTTCGCGCGGAGCACCGTCAGTCGGTGTTGCCGCGCCGCCTGCGGGCTGCGATCATCACACCGCCGCCGAGGAGTACGACGGCGGCACCGCCGGCCGCGATGTACGGGGTGGAGTCGCTGCCCCCGGTCTCGGCGAGATCGGTACCACCGGACTGCTCCTTGCCGTCGGAGCCGGTGCGCCCGGTCTCCGTGCTCTCCTCGTGCGGCTTGAAGTCCGCCGGCGGCTGGTCGCAGCCGATGCCGTCGCCGTCGCGGTCCAGGTGCTTGCCGTAGTGGGGGCTGCTCGCGGGGATGTTGGCGTGCCCGTTCTTGTATGCCTCGGGACAGTTCTTGAACGGGGTGTTGCCGTCATGCGCCACGGCGGTGGCCGGTACGGCGGCCAGGGCGAGCGCGGCGAGCAGTGCGGCGGCGGAGGTGCGGAACGGATGCATGGTGGAGAGTCCCCAGATCGGGCGATTGCGTGTGCTTGGTACGAGGTGCCCGAAGTTACTGGGGTTCTGATGATGTGTAAGGGATATGAAGGACCCGTGATACGAACGTGACGTGACCGGAGAGTAACTCTCCGCAATGGTCAAGTGTGCTCGCCCCGTTACGCCGCCTTCGCCTCGTACGCCGTCACCCGGACCGTCTCGTCGTCCAGGCACTGGCCCGTTCGCAGGTCGAAGCGTTGTTTCAGGAGGGGAGGCCACGAAGGGGTGGCCCTGGTGGGTGCCGGTGAGGCCGCGGGAGAGGACTGCCGCGCCGGTGAAGGGGTCGCGGTTGTCGATGGCGTAGAGGTGGCCGGCGCGGTCGGTGAAGACGGCGGCCTGGCTGCCGTCGGGGAGGAGGGCGGCGACGCCGCGGCCCGGGAGCAGGGTGCTGAGGTCGCAGACCGTGAACCAGGCGCCGGCCAGGCGGAGCCGGACCTTCAGGCCGGTGGTCTCCAGGGTCGGGGTCATCGCGTCGAGGTTCCTTCCAGGAGGTCGTCGGCGGGGCGCAGGCCGATGTGCAGCAGCGGCAGGTCGGGCTTGATCTGGTCGCGTTCGGGGACGAAGGCGACCACCGGGTCGGGGTGTCGGGGGCGTTGACGAAGGACACGAACCGGGCGAGTTTCTCCGGGTCGTCGAGGGTCTCGGCCCACTCGTCGCGGTAGTGCGCGACATGCGCGGCCATCAGGGACTCCAGCTCGGCGCAGATGCCGAGCGCGTCGTGGACGACGACGTTCCGTACGTGGTCCAGGCCGCCGGGAATACGGTCCAGCCATACGCTGGTGCGCTCCAGACGGTCGGCGGTGCGGATGTAGAACATCAGGAACCGGTCGGTCAGACGGACCAGTTCGGCGTCCGACAGGTCCTGCGCGAGCAGGTCCGCGTGACGCGGGGTGGCGCCGCCGTTGCCGCCGACGTACAGGTTCCAGCCGCCCGCGGTGGCGATGACGCCGAAGTCCTTCGACCGGGCCTCCGCGCACTCGCGCTGGCAGCCGGAGACCGCAGACTTGAGCTTGTGCGGCGAGCGCAGCCCCGGTAGCGCAGCTCCAGGTCGATCGCCATACGGACGGAGTCCTGGACGCCGTAGCGGCACCAGGTCTGTCCTACGCAGGACTTTACCGTGCGCAGCGACTTGCCGTAGGCGTGCCCGGACTCGAAACCGGCGTCCACCAGACGGGCCCAGATCGGCGGGAGTTGTTCCACCCGCGCGCCGAACATGTCGATGCGCTGACCGCCGGTGATCTTCGTGTAGAGGCCGAAGTCGCGGGCGATCTCGCCGATCACGATCAGCTTCTCCGGGGCGATCTCCCCGCCGGGGATGCGCGGGACGACCGAGTACGAGCCGTTCTTCTGCAGGTTGGCGAGGAAGTGGTCGTTGGTGTCCTGCAGCGCCGCCTGCTCGCCGTCGAGGACGTGGGTGCCGGCGCCGATCGCCGGGGCGAGGGAGGCGATGATCGAGCCCACCGCCGGTTTGCACACCTCGCAGCCGTCGCCGCCCCGGGCGCCCTCACGGCCGTGCCGGTCGAGCAACTCCCGGTAGGAGGTGACGCGCAGGGCGAGGACGATCTCGTACAGCTCCTCGCGGGTCCGGGCGAAGCAGCCGCACAGGCCCTTGTCGACCTCGACGCCGCTCGCCTCCAGCTCGGCGTCGATCAGTTGGCCGAGGACCTTGACGCAACTGCCGCACGTCGTACCGGCCTTGGTGCACTTCTTCACCTCGGGCACGGTGGTGCGGTGGTGCTCGGTGACGGCCTCGCGGATCGTGCCCTTGCGGACGTTGTTGCAGGAGCAGATGATCGCGTCGTCCGGCAGCGCGGACGGGCCGAGCCGCACGGGCGCGCCCGCGCCGGCCGGCAGCACCAGCGACTCGGGGAGACCGGCGGGACCGAGCCGGTGAAGGCCTTCAGCATGCCGTACGCCTCCGCGTCGCCGACCAGGATGCCGCCGAGCAGGGTGCCGTCCCGGCCGATGACGAGCTTCTTGTACAGCCCGGAGCGGGAGTCGGAGTAGATGACGTCCAGGCAGTCGCCGGCGGTGCCGTGCGCGTCGCCGAAGGACGCCACGTCCACGCCGAGCAGCTTCAGCTTGGTGGACAGGTCCGCTCCGGTGAAGGACGACTCGTCCTCGGCGAGCGTCGCCACGGCCGTCTCCGCCTGTTCGTAACCGGGCGCGACCAGGCCGTACACCCGGCCGTCGGCGGCCAGCGCGCACTCCCGATGGCGAAGACGCGCGGGTCGCAGACCGTACGGCACTGCTCGTCGACCACGATGCCGCCGCGCTCGCCGACGGACAGGCCGCAGTCGCGGGCCAGTTGGTCGCGGGGGCGGACCCCGGCGGAGAACACCACCAGATCGGTGGCGAGTTCGGAGCCGTCCGACAGCCGCATACCGGTGACCGCGCCGTCGTCGCCGACCACGATCTCCTGGGTGCCCACGCCCGTGTGGACCGACAGGCCCATCTCCTCGATGGTGCGCAGCAGCGCCGCCCCGCCGCCCTCGTCGACCTGTACCGGCATCAGCCGGGGCGCGAACTCCACGATGTGGGAGGCGAGTCCGAGCCCCTTGAGCGCGCCCGCCGCCTCCAGGCCGAGCAGCCCGCCGCCGACCACGGCACCGGTCGTCGACCTCCGCGCGTACTCCTCGATCGCGAGCAGGTCCTCGATGGTGCGGTAGACGAAGCAGCCCTCGGCGTCCTTGTTCGGCACCGGCGGTACGAACGGCTGGGAGCCGGTGGCCAGCACCAGGACGTCGTAGCCGACGACCAGCCCGGAGCGGGCCGTCACCGCACGCGCCTCGCGGTCGACGGCGACCGCCGGGTCGCCGACGTACAGCTCGATACCGTGCTCCTCGATGAACGCCCGGTCCGTCAGGGACAGTTCCTCGGGTGACGTCCCCGAGAAGTACGAGGTGAGCCGCACCCGGTCGTACGCCGGGCGCGGCTCCTCGCACAGCACGACCACGCGGTGCGTGCCGGTCAGTCCGCGCTCGGCGAGCGCCTCCAGGAAACGCTGGCCGACCATGCCGTGGCCGATGAGCACGATGGTCGAAGTGTCCGTGGACATCAGGAGCCTCCGTCATGGGTGAGCAGATGGAGCAGGGGCCCGCCGCCGGAGGGAGCGGCTCTGCTCCTCCCAGGCGCGCGCGAGGGCGCCGACGGTGCCGAGTTCGCCGACCAGGACCCCGCCGACCAGCCGGTCCTCCCGGACGACGACCTTGCGGTAGGTGCCCCGGGTGGCGTCGGTGAGCTGGACCACGTCGTCCCCCGGCAGCGCCTCGGTCTCGCCGAACGCGGCCAGGTCGAAGGGACTGTCCGGGCCGGTGAGGGTGAGCCGGGTCAGCGAACGGGTGCCGGTGTAATGGGAGTTCAGGTCCCCGGCGAGCAGCGCGGCGAGCGCTTCGGCCTGTTCCAGCGCCGGGGTGGCGAGGCCGTACACCGTGCCGGCGTGCTCGGCGCAGTCGCCGATCGCGTGGATGGACGGATCGGAGGTGCGCAGCTCGTCGTCGACGACGACGCCCCTGCCGACCTCCAGGCCCGCCGCCCGCGCGAGTCCGGTCCTCGGGTGCACCCCGCAGGCCAGCACCACCAGGTCCGCGCCGAGGGCGTACCCGTCCGCCAGTTCCACCGAGCGGACCGCGCCGCCGGCGCAGCGCACGTCCCGCACCCGGCACTCGGTGTGCACCTCCACACCGAGGCCGGTCAGATACCGCTCGACGAGCGCGGACGCGGCCGGATCGAGCCGCCGCTCCATGATCCGTCCGGCCTGCTGGGCGAGGACCACCCGCGCGCCGCGCACGGCGAGCGCGCGGGCCGCGGAGACGCCGAGCAGCCCGCCGCCGATCACCACCACCCGCACCCCGGCCGTACCGCCTCGGCGAGACCCAGGCAGTCGTCCATGGTGCGGAACGCGTGCACCCCTCGGGCAGCCGGTGCTCCTCGGCGGAAGCGGTGAACAGGCCGCGCAGCGGCGGCAGCACCGGGTTGGAGCCGGTGGCCAGCACCAGCCGGCCGTACCCGGTCGATGTCCCGTCCGCGTGGACGACGACGCGTGCCGCGCGGTCGACCCCGGTGGCGCGGGCGCGGATCAGCTCCGCGGGGGCCGGCAGGGCGATCACCTCGGGGCCGTAGCGCCCGGCCAGCACCTCGGCGAGCAGCACCCTGTTGTACGGGCGGTGCTCCTCCTCGCCGATCAGCGTCACGGGCGTACCGAGCTCACCGAGCCGCCGGGCGAGCCGTACGCCCGCGAGGCCGGAGCCGATCACCACCACACGCTCGTCCGAGGTCATGCACCGAGCCTGCGGTGCCGGTGTTACCCGTCGGCATCCCCTCTGTTTCCCGCGCGGAACGCTGCCCTCAGCGGGGGAGAGGGGCGGATGTGAGGAGGCCGGAGCGCCCGCAACCTCAACAAACGCTCATCTTGATGGACGTGACATCTATCCCGTCCGTAGGGTCACGACCATGCCCGACATCTCCCTGACCACGGTCGTCCTGCTCTGTCTGGCCGCCCTCGCCGCCGGCTGGATCGACGCCGTGGTCGGCGGCGGCGGGCTGCTGCTCCTGCCCGCCCTGCTCCTCGGCCTGCCCGCCGGCACCCCCGCCGCGCACGCGCTCGGCACCAACAAGGCCGTCGCGATCGTCGGCACCACGGGCGCGGCCATCACCTACGCCCGCAAGGCCCCCGTCGACGTGAAGACCGCCGTACGCATCGGCCTCGCGGCCCTCGCCGGATCGTCGGCCGGGGCGTTCTTCGCGGCCGGGATGAGCACCGAGGTCCTCAAACCGGTGATCATGGTGGTGCTGCTCGCCGTGGCCGCCTTCGTGATCCTGCGCCCCGCCTTCGGCACCGCCCCCGCCACCGGCCCGGCGACCCGCCGCCAGATCCTCGCCGCGATCGGCCTCGGCGGCCTCGGCATCGGCTTCTACGACGGTCTCATCGGCCCCGGCACCGGTACCTTCCTCGTCCTGGCGCTCACCGCCCTGCTCCACCTCGACCTGGTCACCGCCTCCGCCACCGCGAAGATCGTCAACTGCTGCACCAACGCGGGCGCCCTCGCCATGTTCGCCTGGCAGGGCGCGGTGCTGTGGCAGCTCGCGGCGCTGATGGCGGTGTTCAACCTGGCGGGCGGCACCCTCGGCGCGCACACGGCACTGAAGAAGGGCAGCGGCTTCGTCCGTGTCGTCCTGCTGACGGTCGTCTTCGCCCTGGTGGCGAACCTGGCGTACGAGCAGTGGCTGGCCTAGCCGGGCCGACCGGCTGGCTAGCGGGAGCCCGTGAGGTGCGCGTACACCACCACGTTGCCCCGGTAGCCGGTGCTGCGGGAGTAGCCGCCGCCGCAGGTGATCACCCGTAGTTCGGGGCGGGGCGCGGCGCCGTAGACCTTCTCGTCGGGGAAGTCCCGTGCGTCATACACCTCGACCGCGTCCACCGTGAACACGGCGACCCCGCCGTCACGGCGGGCCACCTCGACACGCGCGCCCTTGCGCAGGGCGCCGAGGAGTAGAAGACCGCCGGGCCGTCGGCGCTGTCGACGTGGCCCGCGATGATGGCGGTGCCCTTCTCGCCGGGCGTGGTGCCGGCCTCGTACCAGCCGGCCAGGTTCTCGCGGTCGGCCGGGGGACGTCGAGGCTGCCGGTGCTCGTCAGGCCGAGGCCCGTCAGGGGCGCGTCGACGCCGATCCCGGGGATGCGGACACGCGTGGGCGGGGAGGGCGGCAGCGCGGGAGCCGCGGTGCGGTGGCCGGCGGCCTGGGAACGGGCCTGGGCGGCGGACGGCTGCGGCGGCGCGGGCGTTCCGGCCCCGACGTGCAGCAGCCACATGCCCGAGCACAGGGCGAGCGCGGTGACGGCGGCTATCGCCGTGTTGCCCGGACCTCCGATCCGGCCGAACCTGTGGCGCATGGCGGACCGACCTCCTCTCGAGTCGGCCCCGTACCCCCTCCGGGCCGCGAGGGGCGTCGGACCCGGAGGGGAGGGACTTGCGGTACCGGCGGGACGGGCGGCGGAGGGTGCCCGTCAGATCCCGTCGCCTCTCGCCCGGCGATGCAGGAGCCAGGTACCGCCCGCGGCGGCGACGGCGAGCGCCGACACACCGGCCGCGGTCTGTACGGGGTCGGTGCCCAGCGCGCCTCCGACCCCCGTCTTCACACTCCCCGGGGAACCACCTGCTCCGCGTCGGGCGTCAGGGTGACCTTCAGGTCGCCGGCCACCCGCCGGCCGCTCCCGTCACACGTGGCGACGATCTCGTACGTCCCCGGCTGCGCGCTCGGCGGTACCTGGAACTGTCCGATCAGATCCCGTTCGCGCGCGCTCGGCGTCAGCGTGAACCGGCCGGCGCCCACGGCGGTGGCGTCGCCCGCCGCCGTTCCGCCGTCGCCGCAGCCGGCGGTGTTCGCCGTCACCTGGCCGCCCGGTGCGACCGAGAACGGGTACACCTCCAGGGTCCCGTCCGGCGTGCCGTGGGACTCCCCGGCGTACGCGGGCGCGGCGAGCAGCCCCGCGGTGGCCACGGCGAGCGCGGTGCCGGACAGCAGCCGGGCGGTTCGTCGCATCGATGCTCCCTCGAGCGGGCCACGGCCCGCGGCCCCCATGTGCCGCCGTCGGACGCGTCCCTGCCCCTTCGAGGTAAGTGCCACCGGCGCCGCACCGCTCCCCGGGGACGCGTCGGGGCGCGGGCCGAACGGGTGTCGGCCCCACCCGTACGGCCGCCCCCGCACACCGCGTTCCAGCAGGTCACCGGCGCCGTGCCGAGCCGGTCGGGATGGGTGCGCGGGAGAGGGTGAACGGGTGACCGGGGCGTCCGCGAGGACCGCCCGATGCGGCCCGGCGACCGGTGCCACGACCGTGACGGGGTGGGCGGACGCGGGAGGAGCAGCGGGCGGCGCGGCGCGGGAGGACATCGTGACCGGCGGGTGGCCTCGGACCGGGCCGCAGGCCGTCCGACGGCGGTTGTACGAGGCTGAGTCGGGGCGCCCGCGACGGCTGCGGGGTCGGGGCCAGGGCGCCGGCTCCCCGCGGGGGCGAGGCGCCCGGACCCGGCGCCTGCCGGGCCGCGTCTCCGGCATGATCGCCGGACAGCCCCTGACTAACCCCGCGCCCCCGCCATTCCCCGCCCTCGATCAGCTTCCCCGCTCCCGCAGCCCCTCGGCGACGGCGGGCGCGGCGACGTACACCCACGCGCCGACCGCCGTACCGTCCGCGCCCCGGACGACCTCCCGCGCCACCCGTTCGTAGAGGTTCCGGGGATCCCCGGCACATACTGCTCGAGCCGGTCCAGCCCGGCGAGCAGCCCCTCGTACGCCTCCGGCAGCGCGGTCACCAGCTCCCCGGTCACGGCGCCGCCGGGCTCCTCGACGGCGTACGGATACCCCGGCCCCTCGTACAGCACCGCGCCCCGCAGCCGCGCGGGTTCCTCGTGCCGGGTACGGCCGCGCAGGAAGAGGTCGTGGTTGGTTCCGCCGGGGCGGAGGGTGCCGTAGACGAAGAAGGGGAGGATCACTCGTTTCACCTGCGCGGACGGTCGTCGGAGCCCCTCTGCGCCGGAGTCCCGGCGGGGCCTTGCGGGAACGATTCTCACCCCTCGCGCACCCCGCGTCCGCGCCGCGGCCATGGCAGACCGGGCGCCCCTTGAACCACGGTCCACCTCACCTCCTCGACCGACCACGCGTCCGCCGGCCTCTACGGCGCGGGAGGCACCACGCGTCCGCCGACCCCTACGGCGCGGAAGGCACCGAGTACGCGGCGGTCGCGGCGGCCCGGAGCGCGGTCGGCGTCGGCTGACCGGCCGCCACCGCTTCGAGGTGTACCGCGCACGCCTTGAACTCCGGCATACGGGACGTCGGGTCGAGGGCGGGATTGGTGAGGGTGTTGGCGCGGCCCTCACCGGCCCAGTGGAACGGCATGAACACGGTGTCCGGGCGGATCGCCGTCGTGATCCGTGCCGGTGCCACCGCCCGCCCCCGCCGGGACACCACCGCCACCGGCTCGCCCTCGGTCACGCCGAGCCGCTCCGCGAGCCGGGGTGCAGTTCCACGAACGGGCCCGGGGCCGCGGCGTTCAGCTCGTCCACGCGCCGGGTCTGCGCACCGGACTGGTACTGGGCCACGACCCGCCCGGTGGTCAGCAGCACCGGGTACGCGTCGTCGGGCTCCTCGGCGGCCGCCCGGTGCGAGACCGGTACGAACCGGGCCCGCCCGTCCCCGGTGGCGAACCGGTCGAGGAAGAGCCGGGGGTACCGGGTGCGGCTCCGGCGTGTCCGCCGGGCACGGCCAGAACACGCCGTTCTCCTCCATCAGCCGCCGGTACGTGATCCCGGAGTAGTCCGCGGGCCCGCCCGCACTCGCCCGGCGCAGCTCCTCGAAGACCTCCTCGGGATCGGTCGGGAACTTCTTCTCCAGGTTCTCCCCGTCCCGGCCCAGCCGCGCCGCCAGCTCGTGCAGGACCTCCAGATCGCCGCGGACGCCCTTTGGCGGTGTGATCGCCCGCCGCCGCAGCAGCACCCTGCCCTCCAGACTGGTCGTCGTCCCCGTCTCCTCCGCCCACTGCGTCACGGGCAGGACGACATCGGCGAGCGCGGCCGTCTCCGACAGCACGACGTCGCACACCGCGAGGAAGTCCAGCGAGCGGATCCGCCCCTCGATGTGCGCGGCACGCGGCGCCGACACCACCGGGTTGGAGCCCATCAGCAGCAGCGCGCGGATGTCCGTACCGAGCGCGTCGAGCAGCTCGTACGCACTGCGCCCCGGCCCCGGAAGCGCGTCGGGGTCCACACCCCACACCTCGGCGACATGCGCCCGCGCCGCCGGATCGGTCAGCTTGCGGTAGCCGGGCAACTGGTCTGCCTTCTGCCCGTGTTCACGCCCGCCCTGCCCGTTGCCCTGCCCGGTCAGACACCCGTACCCGGACAGCGGCCGCCCGGCCCGCCCCGTCGCCAGACAGAGGTTGATCCACGCGCCCACGGTGTCCGTCCCCTTGGACTGCTGCTCGGGCCCGCGCGCGGTGAGCACCATCGCGGCCTCCGGCTCACAGAACAGCCGTACCGCCTCGCGCAGTTGAGGGACGGGAACGCCGGTGATCCGCTCCACGTACTCCGGCCAGTGCGCCATCGCGGCGGCCCGGGTCTCCGCCCAGCCGCCGGTGCGCTCCCGGATGTACGCCTCGTCGGTACGCCCCTCGGCGACGACCAGGTGCAACAGGCCCAGCGCCAAAGCGAGATCGGTACCGGGACGCGGCGCCAGATGCAGATCCGCGTGCTCGGCGGTCCTGGTACGCCGCGGGTCGACGACGATCAACGTGCCGCCGTTCTGCCGCAGTTCGGTGAAGTACCGCAGCGCGGGCGGCATGGTCTCGGCAGGGTTCGACCCGACGAGAAGGACGCACCCGGTCCGTGCCACGTCCTCCAGCGGAAACGGCAGCCCGCGGTCCAGCCCGAACGCCAGATTGCCCGCCGCAGCGGCCGACGACATGCAGAACCGCCCGTTGTAGTCGATCTGTGAGGTCCCCAGCGCCACCCGCGCGAACTTCCCGAGCGCGTACGCCTTCTCATTGGTGAGCCCACCCCCACCGAACACCCCGACCGCGTCGGCCCCGTACGCGTCCCGGATCCCCCGAGCCCCCGCCCGACCCGCCCCAGCGCCTCCTCCCAGGAGGCCGGCACGAGCGCACCCCCTCGTCCCGCACGAGCGGCGAGGTCAGCCGCACACCGGACGCCAGCACGGCGGGCGCGGTCCGCCCCTTCCCGCACAGCGCCCCCGGTTCACGGGAAAGTCCACCCGCTCACTCACCTCGACGCCACGCCCGTCCGGGGCCGGCGTCAGATTCATCCCGCACTGCAGGGCGCAGTAGGGGCAGTGCGTGGGCGTCACGGTCTCTCGCATCCCCCAGGCTGCGCCCCGGTTGTTACGCACCGCCCCGACCGCTGTTACACCGGCGGTACGGCGGCCTCCCGGCGGGCGGGGGCGGCGGTGAGGCGCCGGCGGGCGCCCGGTCGGATGAGCCTCGGTCACCGGATCGCCCGACACGCGGGACAGCGCCCTCCGCGGCCGGGGCGGATTCACGCGCGGGTTTCCTCGGTCCGGCGACCTGCTCCGTCGGGAGCGGCACCGTGATCCGCGCCGTGTCCGCCGCGATCCGAATATGGCGGGAGTACGCGCACCCGGTCATACGGGAGTACGCGCGCCCGGTCAGTCCGACGCCTCCCGGCCGGCGTCGGCGAGCGCCCGCGCCACCCCGCCTCCTTCGGCCCGAGGAAGTGCGGGTCCGGATGGAAGGTGGCGTCCAGGGCCGCCTTGCCCGCCGCGAACAGTTCCCGGGTGGTGCCGTAGTACCAGGTGGCGTCGTGGCGGTCGTCGACGCCGACGCCGTACGAGGTGACGCCGGCCGTCCGGCACAGGGCCACCGCGCGGCGGATGTGGAAGCCCTGGCTGATCAGGACCGCCCGGTCCACGCCGAAGATCTTCTTCGCGCGGACGCACGAGTCCCAGGTGTCGAAGCCCGCGTAGTCGCTGACGATCCGCGAGTCGGGCACGCCGTGCCGGGCGAGGTACGCACGCATCGCGTCCGGCTCGTCGTACTCCTCACGGCTGTTGTCACCGGTGACCAGCACCACCTCGATCCGCCCCGCCCGGTACAGCTCCGCCGCCGCGTCCAGTCGGCGCGCGAGATACGGCGACGGCTCCCCGTCCCACAGCCCCGCGCCGAACACCACGGCCACGTCCGTGCGCGGCACGTCGGCGGCGGTGCGCAGCCGGTCGTCCGTCGTCACCCGCAGCCAGGTCGCGGGGAGCAGCGCCAGCACGCACACCGCCATCACCGCCTGCACCAGCAGCCGCCGCCCCGCACGGGTACGCGGAAGCCGAGACGGACAGTGACGGCGGACTCTGAAACGGCGCATCGGACGGGCCCTCCCCGGTAGCTCCCGCCCGGAGAGACGTCCCGCCGGGCGTTCCGGTTCACCTCACACGCCCCTCGTCCACATCGTGAACCCCTGGAAAGCGCCCGTCACGCGTGCGCAACGGGAAGGCAACGTCCCGCCGCCACGATCGGTGCATGACGACGTACACCACGAGCCCTCCCGCCCTCGTCGTCGTGGCCCACGGCAGCCGCGACCCGCGCGCGCTGAGCACCGTACGGCAGCTCCTAAACCGCGTCCGCGCACTGCGGCCGGGCCTGCCCGTGCACCTGGGCCACATCGAGCTGAACGCGCCGCTGCTCCCCGGCACGCTCGCCGAGCTGGACGCGCGCGGCACCCGGGCCGCCGTCCTCGTACCGCTGCTGCTCAGCCGGGGCCACCACGTCAAGCGGGACATCCCCGAGATGGCCGCCGGGGCACACCCGCACACGCGCGTGTCCGCCCCGCTCGGTCCGCACCCCTCCTCGTCGACGCCCTCCACGCCCGCCTGACCGAGGCCGGCTGGCGCTCCCCGAGCCCCGTCGTCCTGGCCGCCGCGGGCTCCCGCGACCCGGAGTCGAGGCGCGACACGACCCGCACGGCCCGCCTGCTCTCCGCCCGCCTGAACGTCCCGGTCCTCCCGGCCTACGCCTCCGCGGCGTTCCCCACGGTCAGCGAGGCCCTGCGCTCCCTGGCCCACCCCCGAGCGGCGGTGGCCTCCTGCTTCACGGCCCCCGGCCGCTTCGCCACGGAATGCGCGGCGGCGGCCCCGGGCATCGCCTCCGCTCCGCTGGGCACCCACCCGGCGATGGCCCGCCTGATCGTCCACCGCTACGACGAGACCCGGAGCCTGAGTGCGACACCTCCGCGACCGGCATCGGCACCCTAGGGCCCGGGGCTGCGCGCCGGTATGTGGGCGCGAACGGGTCCTCGGCCCGCGCCCCGGGAACGGGACGGGAAGGGGCGGCGGGGGCGGACCACCCCACCTGTCACACCCACCCCGTACTGTCAGTGACATGGAAGGCACCGCGTACTCCCCGGCCGCAGTCGACCGCTGGGCCCCCGAGCCCGACAAACGCCCCGGCCGCACCGCCTTCCAACGCGACCGAGCCCGCGTACTCCACTCCGCCGCCCTCCGCCGCCTCGCGGGCAAGACCCAGGTCGTCACCCCCGGCGACCAGAGCCAGGTCTGGGACGCCAGCCCCCGCACCCGCCTCACCCACTCCCTCGAATGCGCCCAGGTGGGCCGCGAGCTCGGCGCTGCCCTCGGCTGCGACCCCGACCTCGTGGAGGCCGCCTGCCTCTCCCACGACCTCGGCCACCCGCCCTTCGGCCACAACGGCGAACAGGCGCTGAACGAGTTCGCCGAGGACTGCGGCGGCTTCGAGGGCAACGCCCAGTCGCTCCGCCTCCTCACCCGCATCGAACCCAAGCGGTTCACCGCCGAGGGCTCCGTCGGCCTCAACCTCACCCGCGCCACCCTCGACGCCGCCACCAAGTACCCGTGGCCGCGCGGCGCCCACCCCACCGACCCGGCCTCCCCGAAGTTCGGGGTGTACGACGACGACCGCCCCGTCTTCGACTGGGTCCGCGAGGACGCCCCGGCGACCGCGTCTGCTTCGAGGCCCAGGTCATGGACTGGGCCGACGACGTGGCCTACTCGGTGCACGACGTGGAGGACGGCCTGCACGCCGGCCACATCGACCCGGACTGTCTGCACGCCGAGGCCGAACGCCAGGCCGTCTTCGAGGTCGCCATCGGCCGGTACGTCCCCGCCGGCACCGCCCCGGAGGAGCTCGCCGAGGCCCTCGACCGCCTCCTCGACCAGGAGTGGTGGCCGCACGGCTACGACGGCACCGCCGTCGCCCAGGCCCGCCTCAAGGACGCCACCAGCCAGCTCATCGGCCGCTTCTGCCTCGCCGCCGAGGCGGCCACCCGGCTGGCCCACGGCGAGGGCGCCTCACCCGGTACGGCGCCGAGCTCGTCGTACCGAGAGGCACCCGTATGGAGTGCGCGGTCCTCAAGGCGGTAGCCGTCCGCTACGTCATGCAGCGCGACGATCAGGCAAGGCTCCGCGCTGATCAGCGGATCGTCGTACTGGAACTGGCCGAGGCGCTCACCGCCCGCGCCCCCGAGGGCCTGGACCCCCAGTTCCGCACGCTGTTCGAGCGGGCCCCCGACGACCGTACCCGCAAGCGCGTGATCGTCGACCAGATCGCGTCGCTCACCGACGCCTCGGCCCGCACGCTTCACGCCCGGTTCACCGGGCAGGCATGAGCTGTATGGCCTGATCGGGTCACTACCCCTTCCGGCAACACCCTGCGTGCGGGACGCTCGCAGATGGCGACACCCTTACGAGGAGGCATCACGTGGTCGACGCGGATCAGACATTCGTCATCGTCGGAGGCGGCCTGGCCGGCGCGAAGGCGGCCGAGACGCTGAGAGCGGAGGGCTTCACCGGCCGCGTGATACTGATCTGCGACGAACAGGACCACCCCTACGAGCGTCCGCCGCTGTCCAAGGGCTACCTCCTCGGCAAGGCCGAACGCGACAGCGTCTTCGTCCACGAGCCCGCCTGGTACGCGCGCCATGACATCGAGCTGCACCTCGGCCAGACCGTCGACGCCATCGACCGCACCGCGAAGACCGTCCGCTTCGGCGAGGACGGCACCGTCGTCCGCTACGACAAACTGCTCATCGCCACCGGTGCCGAGCCCCGTCGCCTGGACATCCCGGGCACCGACCTCGTGGGCGTCCACCATCTGCGCCGCCTCGCCCACGCCGAACGCCTCAAGGGCGTCCTGACCACCCTCGGCCGTGACAACGGCCATCTGGTCATCGCCGGCGCCGGCTGGATCGGCCTGGAGATCGCGGCGGCGGCCCGGCAGTACGGTGCGGAGGTCACCGTCGTCCACCGCGGCCAGACCCCGCTGCACTCCGTCCTCGGCCCCGAGCTCGGCCAGCTCTTCGCCGAGCTGCACAGGGAGCACGGGGTGCGTTTCCACTTCGGCGCCACGCTCACCGAGATCACCGGCCAGGACGGCATGGTCCTCGCCGCCCGCACCGACGACGGCGAGGAACACCCCGCGCACGCCGTCCTCGCCGCGATCGGCGCGGCCCCGCGGATCTCCCTCGCGGAGGCGGCCGGGCTGGAACTCGCCGACCGCGCGGACGGCGGCGGCGTCCGCGTCGACGCGCGGCTGCGCACGTCCGACCCCGACATCTACGCGACCGGCGACGTCGCCTCCTTCCCGCACGCCCTCTTCGACACGCGGCTGCGCGTGGAGCACTGGGCCAACGCGCTGAACGGCGGCCCCGCGGCCGCCCGCTCCATGCTGGGCCGCGAGGACGTCTACGACCGCGTCCCCTACTTCTTCTCCGACCAGTACGACCTCGGGATGGAGTACTCCGGATGGGCGCCGCCGGGGTCGTACGACGAGGTGGTGATCCGCGGCGACGCGGGGAAGCGCGAATTCATCGCCTTCTGGATCAAGGAGGGGCGGGTGCTCGCGGGGATGAACGTGAATGTGTGGGATGTCACGGACCCGATCCAGGCGATGATCCGCTCCGGCGCGCGGGTGGACACGGAGGCGCTGGCGGATCCGCGTGTGCGGCTGGAGTCGCTGGTCGCCTAGGCGCCCGCCGTGGTGCGCGGGCGGCGGCGTTGTGGCTGGTCGCGCCCGCGCGGCGGAGCCGCACAGGTCACAGCCCCGCGCCACCTCGGGGGCGCCGCGGCTCGCCGGGGTGCCGGTTCGGCCACGTAGGATTCAGGCGTGGCTGGGCGGATCAATGATGAGGACGTGAAGGCGGTTCGGGACGCGGTCCCGATCGACGCCGTCGTGTCCGAGTACCTCCAGTTGCGGAACGCGGGCGGCGGGAACCTCAAGGGGCTCTGCCCGTTCCACGACGAGAAGTCGCCGTCCTTCCAGGTCAGCCCGAGCAAGGGACTCTTCCACTGCTTCGGCTGCCAGGAGGGCGGCGACACCATCACGTTCGTGATGAAGGTCGACCACCTCTCCTTCTCCGAGGCCGTCGAGCGCCTCGCCGGTCAGGCCGGCATCACGCTGCGTTACGAGGAGGGCGGGTACAACCCTTCCCACCAGCGCGGTGAGCGCATCCGCCTGGTGGAGGCGCACAAGATCGCCGCCGAGTGGTACGCGGAGCAGCTCGCGACCTCCGCCGAGGCGGACACCGGCCGGGGCTTCCTCGCCGACCGCGGCTTCGACCAGGCCGCAGCCGTGCACTTCGGCGTCGGCTACAGCCCCCAGGGCTGGGACCACCTCACCCGCTTCCTGCGCGGCAAGGGCTTCAGCGACAAGGAACTCCTCCTCTCCGGGCTCTCCCAGGAGGGCCGGCGCGGCCCCATCGACCGCTTCCGCGGCCGGCTGATGTGGCCCATCCGCGACATCGGCGGAGAGGTCGTCGGCTTCGGCGCCCGCAAGCTCTACGAGGCGGACAACGGGCCGAAGTACCTCAACACACCCGACACGGCGATCTACAAGAAGTCCCAGGTCCTCTACGGCATCGATCTCGCCAAGAAGGACATCGCGAAGGCGTCCCGCGCGGTCGTCGTCGAGGGCTACACCGACGTCATGGCCTGCCACCTCGCCGGGGTGACCACCGCCATCGCCACCTGCGGCACCGCCTTCGGCGGCGACCACATCAAGATCCTGCGCCGGCTGCTCATGGACAACGGCAGCGCGCGCGTGATCTTCACCTTCGACGGTGACGCGGCCGGCCAGAAGGCCGCCCTGCGCGCGTTCGAGGACGACCAGAAGTTCGCCGCCGAGACCTATATCGCCATCGCCCCCGACGGCATGGACCCCTGCGACCTGCGGCTCGCCAAGGGCGACGAGGCCGTCGCCGACCTGGCCGAACCCCGCACCCCGCTGTTCGAGTTCGCCCTCCGCCAGATCGTGGTCCGCTACGACCTGGACACCCCGGCCGGCCGTGCCGCCGCCCTCGACGAGGCCGCGCCGATCGTCGCCCGGATCAAGAACAGCGGCGCCCAGCACGAGGTCGCGGTGCAGCTCGCCGGGATGCTCGGCATCCTCGACACCCAGTTCGTCGTCAAGCGGGTCGCCCAGCTCGCCCGCTGGGCGCGCGATCGCGGCGGCAAGGGTCCCGCCCCGACCAGCGGCAGCGCGGCGGCGGCCCACAGCAGTACGACTCCGCCCCGGACCGGCCGGCCCCGCGCGGCCCCGCCCTCAACCTCCGCAACCCGGTCTTCGCCACCGAACGCGAACTGCTCAAGCTCGCCCTCCAGCGCCCCGAACTGGTCTCCCCGGCCTTCGACGCGTACGGCGTCGACGAGTTCACCGCCCCGCCCTACGCGGCCGTACGGCAGGCGGTCCTGGACGCGGGCGGCGCGGAGTACGGCGTCCAGGACCCGCAGGAGTATCTGATCCGGGTCCGCGAGGCCGCCCCCGACGACGCCGTCCGCGCCATGGTCACCGAACTCGCCGTCGAGGCGATCATGCTGCACCGCGGCGTGAAGGGCGTCGACGAGGTCTACGCGGGCGCCCAGCTCGTCACCGTCCGCCGCCGTGCGGTCGAGCGCCGCATCCGCGATGTCGCCAGCCGCCTCACCCGCCTCAGCGGCCACGGCGACCCGGGCGAGCTGGCCGCCGTACAGAACGAGCTGTGGGTCCTCCAGCAGTACGACCAGGCTTTGCGCGAGCACGGAGCGGCGGCGCTGTAACGCCTCAGGCGCCCCCGAAGGCGGCCGCCACCGCCCGCGCCAGCCGCTCGCCGGACACCCGCACGTCGTGCTCGAAGCTCGGGTACTCCGTGACGTAGTGCTGGCGCATCCGGCCGCGGGACAGCGCGAGGTGCGTCAGTTCGAGACCGGCCGTGTCGGCCCAACCGCGCAGCCCTGCCGGCTCGTCGGGGCCGGGGCGGTGGACCGTCACATGGGTTTCGTACCGGGAGGCGGACACCCGTGGATCGTCGCCGTACAGCGGGTGTGCCGGGTATCCGGATATCCCTCGGGGGCGAGGGACCGGTGGCCCGCCGGTCACCGCCGGTTCCGGACCGGACGCAAAAAGTCATCGCACGCCCCTCGTGGTGACGATGTGTCGTACCCCACACTGGGGGCGGTGCCTGAGTCCTCGGAGCGCGGCCGATCCGTCACCGACGGGTCCCGGACATCCGCGGTTCCGCTCATCGCGTACGGGACGGACAGCGGCGAGGCCGCCGACTCCGTCCCCGAAGAACCGCTGCCCCACCCCCCGGCAGCGATCATCCTGGAGGTCGCCCCCGTGCAGACCCAGACCCAGACCCTCACCCAGGCCGACGCCGACGTTCTCGTCGCCGTGCCCGCGCAGAGCCGCGTCGCGCTCCACCCCGAATCCGCGGACCCCGTGGAGCCGGTGGCGCGCGTGCGTACCGACACCGGAGGGCCCTCCTCGGACCTGTTCCGGCAGTATCTGCGCGAGATAGGGCGCATCCCGCTGCTGACCGCCGCCGAGGAGGTCGAACTCGCCCGCCGGGTCGAGGCGGGACTCTTCGCCGAGGAGAAGCTGCGGCTGGCCCCCGACCTGGACAGCCGGCTCGCCGTCGACCTGGACCGGCTCGTCGTCATGGGCCGGATGGCCAAACGGCGCCTGATAGAGGCGAACCTGCGGCTCGTCGTGTCCGTCGCCAAACGGTATGTGGGGCGCGGACTGACCATGCTGGACCTGGTCCAGGAGGAAACCTCGGCCTGATCCGCGCGGTGGAGAAGTTCGACTACGCGCGCGGGTACAAGTTCTCGACGTACGCCACGTGGTGGATCCGCCAGGCCATGTCCCGTGCCCTGGCCGACCAGGCCCGCACGATCCGCGTGCCCGTGCACGTGGTCGAGCTCATCAACCGCGTGGTGCGGGTGCAGCGGCGGATGCTCCAGGAGCGCGGCTACGAGCCGACACCGCAGGAGGTCGCCGCGCACCTGGACCTGCCGCCCGAGCGGATCGGCGAGGTGCTGCGGCTCGCCCAGGAACCGGTGTCGCTGCACGCGCCGGTCGGCGAGGAGGACGACGTCGCCCTCGGCGACCTCATCGAGGACGGCGACGCGGCGAGCCCCGTCGAGTCGGCGGCGTTCCTGCTGCTGCGGGAGCACCTGGAAGCGGTGCTGTCGACACTGGGCGAGCGCGAACGGAAGGTGGTCCAGCTGCGCTACGGCCTGGCGGACGGCCGCCCGCGCACCCTGGAGGAGATCGGCCGCATCTTCGGTGTGACGCGGGAGCGGATACGCCAGATCGAGTCGAAGACCCTGAACAAACTCCGCGACCACGCCTTCGCGGACCAGTTACGCGGGTACCTGGACTGAGTTCTTTGCTCGCCCAAAAGGTGTCGATCAGCGGGTGGTGCGGATCATCACGGTGAGGAGCGGTGAGGCCGGCGACGGCTGGCTCTGGCCGAGGTCTTCGTACCCCCATGACCGGTAGAGCGCGTGGACCTTCCCGTCACCGGCAGCCGGGTTGACCATGAGCGTGACGAAGGGCTCGTCGTGGGCGGCGAGGAGGGTGTCGTGGATGCGGCGGGCGGTGCCGGTCTTGCGCCAGGCCGGGCGGACTCCGATCTCCTTCAGGGCCACGGTCGGATGTTCGGTGTATTTCTCCGCCGGTGTCGGGCAGGTGCGCTGCCAGTAGCGGTCGCCGTGCTCGATGGTGTTGCTGTAGGCGTAGCCGACCGGGTGCCCGTCCGTGTAGGCGAGGACAGCGGTGAACCCTGGCTCGGTGGCGTGCCGGTCCAGGCGCTCGCCGAACGTGATGACCGCGTAGTTCGGCAGATGAAGCAGGGGGGCGCGCACCTCGGCGTACACGTCGAGGAGATCGCCGCGGACTGGGTCGAGGGTGGCGAAGGTGCGCAGGTCGATGGCGGGTGCCGTGGTCATGCGGTCAGCCTCCAGGTGGCGGTGTGCTCGGTCCAGGTTCTGACGGTGGTGCTGCCGGGCGCGATGGCGCGCAGCGCGGCGCCGAATTCTTCGAGCATGCGCGACACACGGGCGTGCCGGGTGGCGGCCTCGGCGGACACTTCCGTCGCGGTGGCCGTGGCGGCGTCGGCGTCGCCCTGGGCGAGCTGAGCATGTGCGAGCCGGGTCGTGGTGATGGCCCGGGAACGGATCATGTGGGGCCGGAGGGCGGACAGGCAGCGGTGGGCGTGGTACTCGGCGGTCGGGTGGTCGCCGAGCGCCAAGTACCCCGACAGGGCCAAGGAGTCCAGCTCGGCTTGGTCGTAGAAGGCAAGCATCCACACAGGCCGGTAATCGGCGGGGTCGGCGCGGAGCATGGCGTCCTGGGCCTGCTCGAATGAACGGCGGGTGCCGGCGCGGTCCTGCGCCGAGCCATGGATGGCTCCCTGCCGGGCCAGACCGAGAGACGCGAACAGGGGTCTCGGCGTGTGAGGTGGAGACTGCGGGCGACATCGTTCGCGGCGAGCGCGTCCACGGGACGGCCCATGTGCCTGTACATCGTTCCCGCGTGGCTCCAGATGCGGAACTTGATCGCCTGGTCGCCGGACATCTCGGCGAGGGCCTGGGCTTCGCGCATGTGCGCCTTGGCGACGTCGTAGCGGCGGCCGTCGATGGCGGCCCACATCGCCGACGAGCGGAACGCCGCTGCGGAGGCGTAGAGGCTGCTGCGTACGCGCTGGGTGGCGTCCCCCGCGCTCTGGAGATTCAGCGCCTCGCCGGCGAGCGCGGCGGCTCGCTGCTCGATGCCGAGCTGGCCGCCGTGGCGGTGGTCGCTGGCGATGATCTCGGCGAAACGCTTGTTCAGGCGGTTGACGTCGCTCATGCCGATACGGCGTTGTGATGCGATGCCAGGCGCCGCTGCTGCGGCAGCCGCCGCGATGCCGCCGACGAGGGTACGGCGCTTCATGTCGGGGTCCTCCTGCTGAGGTGAGGCTGGGATGGGCGAAGGGCGGCCCCGTGGCACGAAACCTAAAGCGACGGCGGGTAATCCGGTGACGTCCTCAAGCGCTTTGCGGGTGGCTGACTTGGGCCAGGTGACCCGGCTTGATTTCCAGGCCCGTACCGATGAGCCGTCGAGCCCGCCAGGGCGCCCGGTCAATCGCTCAATGGCCCTGTTCACCGCCTCGGCAAGGCTGTTGGAGCTGTAGCCGTGTTCGGTCATCCACGCCTCAAGAACGGTGTTGCGGGTGGTGTCCATTCCGGCACGGTAGCCCGTGCGCTCCTTGCCCACCAGGTAAAGGCCAGGTCAAAACGCCCTAGGTCTGGCCTTCGGGTAAGCCTCTGAAAGGCCTAACTAACGTGCTGGTGAACGGAGTTACCTGGGTAATGGCCGCCGACGCCTCATCCGGTTCGGACGGCTGTTGACGGCTCGGGTTACCCCTTAAGCGTTCCGAGGGGGGGCCGAGCACCGAGACAACACGAAGGCTCCACCCCAATGACGAGTCTGAAAAAACCAGTTGAGGTCGCCGCCATCGGCCACCCCGAATACAGCCAGACCTTTCCATGCGAGCCGTCCACGGCCGAGACCGGCCGGAAGCTCGTCCGGGATGTTCTCGGCGTATGGCATCTCGATGACCTCGCCGACCGAGCCGCACTGGTCATCACGGAACTGATCGCGAACGCCTCCCGGCACGCCCCGTGCTCCGAGATCCGCCTCATCGTCAGGCGACCGAGCGTGATACGGGTACATGTCGGGGTCGTAGACCGGGAACCGTCAAGACTGCCGACCCTCAACCGTGCCGATGAGGACGACGAGTCGGGCCGCGGACTGCTTCTCATCGATGCTGTCGCCGACCGCTGGGGCTACGACCTGCAAGGCCCTGGCGGACGTCCATGGGGCAAAGAGGTCTGGGCCGAACTCCGAACCGAGGGCGACGAGTGAACACCCTGGCCGCGGAGCCTTTGTCTCTCCCGGACTTTGCCGGACTTCGCCCCCGCCAGCAGATGGCCATGGACTGTGCCCTCTGCGCCCGCCCACTGGGAGCGAGCGGCCGGAGACTGGGCGAGGCGCGCCACTGGGGCCGGCCGTTCCAGCTCTGGGCTTGCGCTCCCGACTGCCAGGCCTCCAGATCGGTCGCCCGGACCGGCTGAGAGCCAGGGCGTTCATCCAACAGCGTTCCGACGTAACGACCTCCCGGTGGGGGACAGGCGTCCTGCGAGGGCTTCTCGCGGGTCGTGACCCCGCGTGCCGGGCGGCCAGGAAACGTCCCGGGAGCCGGCCGTCCGGCCGTGCCTCGGGACGGTTCCTGGCGGGCTTTCCAGCCCAGCAAATCACCAACAACAGCAAGGAGTTGAAGCATGACGCGCAACGCCGTGGTTCCCAGCCGTACCGAAGTGCTCCCGCAGATCCCGGGGGCATCGGACGGGTTCGATCTGGACGTCTCCCTTGTGGAGATCGCCGACCCGGCGGGCCTGGTCAATCTGACCGACGACAACTGCGGGTCCACCTGCGGGGCCTGCACCACCAACGTCGCCTGACCCGAACAAAGCCCACCCAGGTCTGGTGCCGTCGCGTTCCGACACGGCGGCACTGGACCGCCCATCCCCTCACCTACGGAGGTAATCGGTGGTTGCTCCGCCCGCAGTGTTTCGAACCGGCTCCACTGCTCTCGTACGAGCCGTGGCCCGGCCGTCGCTGCCGGTTCCTCCGTGTCCCGACCTCGATGACCGCTCGCCCAGTACTTCGTCTTTCTGCGTGGCGTGGCTGCGCGGGGTCTGGGCGAACAAGGACGTCGCCGAGGCACTGCAGCATTCCAGTCCGGTTCTGGCCTCGCGGGTACGGGCCCTGTGCCGGGCCGAGCATCCTCCCCCGCGGGATGTACGGCGCGCGGCGGTGTCCGTAGCCCGCTACCTGCTACGGGCTCAGTACCGGGCGACGCCCTTCGGTCTGTTCGCCGGCGTGGCCATCGCGGAATTCGGTCCGCAGACGCGTGCGGACTGGGGTGAGGAACACGTGGCCGTCGGCCGTGCGGGGGCAGAGTGGCTGGCCGCCGTGGTCGAACGGTTGGAGTCGTGCCCGGACCTCCTCGGACGGCTGCCCGTGGTTGTCAACAACACCGTGACAAGTCAGGGAGATCGGATCGTCGTGCCGTTCCAGTCCGACGTCCGGGACGGCCGGACCCGCGCGGTCGAGGCGACACTGGCCCTGACCGGACCGGTGCGCACGGTGCTTGCCGTGAGCCGGGTGCCGATCCGGTTCGAGACCCTTGTGGACAGGCTTCGAGTGGACTTTCCCAAGGCCGGACCGGAGAAGGCACGTCGTCTGCTGGTGCAGCTGATCCGGCGGCGGGTTCTGATCACGAGTCTGCACGCGCCGAGTACCGAGACCGACGCCCTCGCGTACTTGCTCGACCAACTCGACTTGATCGATGCCGGAAACCTCGCCCCGGTCGCGGAGACGGTGCGCGAACTGCACGCGATTCGGGCGGGTCTTGAGGAGTGCGCCACACGCAGCGGCCGGGACAGCGTCGCGGCACGGATGGGCGCGCTTGTCCCTGGCCTGCGCCGCCATCCCGTCGCGCTCGACCTGCGCCTGGACGCGCAGATCGTTCTTCCTGAAGCGGTCGCCCGAGAGATCGAGTGCGCCGCCCTCGTCCTGACCCGGGTGACTGCCCGGCCGTACGGAACAGCCGCGTGGAACGACTACCACCAGCGGTTCTACGAGCGGTACGGCATCGGCACGATGGTGCCGCTCGCTGAGACCGTGGCGGACAGCGGCACCGGCTGTCCCGACGGCTACCCGGGCACTCCGGGCGAGGCGCGCAGGCCTCGTGGCTCCGCCCGGGACGACGCCCTCGTACGGCTGGCGCAGACCGCCGCGCTCGACGGCTGCGACGAGGTGTTCCTCACGGACGAGCTGATCGCGGTCCTGGACGTGGGGCCCGAAGAACCCCGGATGCCGCCCCACCTGGACGTGGGGGTACGGGTGTACGCGGCCGGCCTCGAGGAGCTGCAACGCGGGCGGTTCCGGCTGGAGATCGTGAGCGTGTCCCGTGGCGCCGGAGTCTCCTCGGGCCGGTTCCTCGGCGTGCTGTCCCCGCGAGACCGCGAGGTGCTGGCCGCAGAGCTGGCCGATCTCCCGGCCGCGGACGGTGACACCGTGCCCGCGCAGCTCTCCTTTCCACCGCTCCTCCCGGAGAGTGCTCACATCACCCGCGCCCCGCAGGTCCTGCCCACCGTGATCAGCCTTCAGGAACACCGTGCGCCGAAGGAGAACGTCCTCACCCCGGGTGAACTTGCCGTGGGGTGCGACGGTCGCCGCATGTACCTGGCCGCTCCGGAACGAGGCCACCGCGTCGAGGCCGTCGGAATGAACGCGCTGAGCCTGCACACGCATACTCCGCCGTTGGCGCGGTTCCTGGTCGAGCTGGCCCGCGCCCAATGCGCGCAGGTGACCCAGTTCGACTGGGGTGCCGCAGCCGCGATGCCGTTCCTGCCGCGCCTGCGATTCGGGCGTACGGTACTGGCCCCGGCACGTTGGCGGCTGGAGGCGACCGAGTTGCCGGACCGCGCTCGCTCTCGGACCGAATGGGACTCCGCTCTCGACGACTGGCGGGCCCGTCGACGGCCGCCGCGTCACATCCACCTTGCCGAGGACGACCGGCGCCTCTTTCTCGACCTCGACGAGGCCGGCCACCGTACGCTCCTCCGCCGACACCTCGACCGTACGCACTCGGTCGTGCTCGTAGAGGCCCCCGAACCGGAAGCGTACGGCTGGTGCGACGGGCGAGCCCACGAGGTCGTAGTACCTCTCAAGGCGACCCGGCCACCGATGTGGCCACCCCTGCCCATCCCTACCAGGGCTCGCGCTCTGTCTCCGGTCCAGACGCAGACCCCCGCATCCTCCTCGGTACTGCTCGCCGCCCTCTACGGGAATCCCCGCCGCCAAGACCTTCTGCTTTCCCAGCACCTCCCCATCCTCCTCGACCAACTCGATGACCCACCATGGTGGTTCGTCCGCTTCCGCGACCCTGACCACCACCTCCGCGTACGCATTGCCCTCCCCGATCCGGGAGCCTTCGCCCGAACGGCTCGTACGGTGAGCGCGTGGGCCGACGGGTTGCGAGGCACCGGCCTGCTGGCTGATCTGCGCTACCCCACCTCCTACCGTGAGATGGGCCGTTGGGGTTCCGGTGCCGCCTGGGAGGCAGCCGAGGAGGTGTTCCGGGCGGACTCGCGGGCCGTCCTGGCCCAGCTCACGCAACCGCAGAGTCCAGGCCGGCGCACACTGGTGGCGGCCCATACCGTCGCCATCGCCTCCGCGTTCCTCGGGAGCGCCGAAGCCGGGATGCGGTGGCTGATCGCCCACGTCCCGCCAGCAGCACCCGTGCCCGTGCCACGCCCGCAGTTCGCCGAGGCCGTACGTCTCGCCGACCCCCGCGACGACTGGGCGGCATTGCGTGCGGCCCCGGGCGGAGACGCCATCGCGGCGGGATGGGCGGACCGGGATGCGGCTCTCACCGCATACCGACCACACCTGCCGGGCCCGGACACCCGTGGCATCGCCGTCGATGACGTCCTGACCTCCCTCCTGCACGTCCACTTCGTGCGGCACGTCGCGGTGAACTTCCCCGAGGAAGAGGTGTGTCTCCACCTGGCGCGTGCCGCTGCTCTGGCCTGGACCGCCCGCACCACCGGCAGGCCGTCGTGACCGCCCGTCCCGCGCTCGACTTGGTGGACGCCATCGCCTTCCGCCTCGCTGACCCTGACACCGTGCTTCTCGGCTCCCGGGAACACCGGCAGCACCTGCCTACGGCCCACCCGGCATTGCGCTTCTGCACATCGAGCGGGCTGCGAACGGCCTCGGACCGTGGCAACGCGCTCACGACTGGCTCGCCGCCGCCTCCCGCGAGCCGCTGACCAGCGGCCCCGACAGCCATCCCTTCTACGGGGTGCCCGCCTTCGCCCATGCTCTGGCCTGCGCCGCGGACCACCTGCCCGGCTCCTACCAACGCGCTCTCGACATGATGGACCGGCAGATCAAGGCCGACGTCAGGCACCGTCTCGATACCGCACACCGCCGCATCGACACCGGACGCCTGCCGAAGCTCACCGAGTTCGACACCGTCCGGGGCCTCACCGGTTACGGCGCCTACCTCCTGCGCCGAGACCCCGGAAGTCCCACGATGCGCGCCGTCCTCGACTACTGTGTGCGGCTCACCGAACCGATCACCCACCACGACGAGACCCTGCCGGGTTGGTGGACGGAGGCAGGCCCCTCGGGCAGCCCGGACGACGATCTGTTCCCCGGTGGACACGCCAACAGCGGCATGGCCCACGGCATCGGCGGCGTGCTCGCGCTCCTGGCCCTCGCTGCCCGGAACGGCACCGTCACCGACGGGCATCACACGGCACTGCGCACCGTCCTGACGTGGCTGGACCGCTGGCAGCAGGAGACCGGCCGCGGACCGGCCTGGCCCTACTGGGTCACCCGGCACGAGCTGCGTACCGGTCGCCGCACCAGGTCGGCACCCCGGCGGCCCTCCTGGTGCTACGGCACCGCCGGCCTCGCCCGCGCTCAGCAACTCGCCGCACTCGCCCTCGGCGACACCGGACGCCAGGTGGGCGCGGAGAAGGCACTCGTGGGCGCCCTCACGGATCCCGATCAGCTGAAGGCCACGACGGACCACGGCCTGTGCCATGGTGTCGCCGGGCTCGCCCACGTAACCGCCCGTACCGCCGCCGACGCCCATCCCTCGACCGCGGACCGACTTCACGCCGTGATTCCGGCGCTCCTGGCTGCGGTCCACCCACCGGACACCGACCCCGAGGGCGCCGCCAGGGTGCTCGTTCAGGACGAGGAGCGAGGACCAGGGCTGCTCGACGGTGCCGCCGGCACAGCTTTGGCACTCCTCACGTCCACCACTGCCGCACCGCCCCGGTCCGCTTGGGACGCCTGCTTGCTCATTGCCTGATCCACCGACCGAAGGACCCCTATGCCCCCTGCTCGCTGGCAGCAGCACAACATCACCTTCGCCGACCGCGAGAGCGCCCGGTACGCCATCGCCGAACACATCGGCCCCGCTCTGATCTCTGCCGAGGCCGCTGGTCACCTCACCGGCTGGTGGTTCATGAACAAGCAGCCCTGGCCACTGCGGTACCTCGCCGACGAACCCTCGCCGGTCGTCGAGTCGTTTCTGAGCGACCTTGTATCCAAGGGCGTAGCCGTGTCGTGGCTGCCCTGCGTCTACGAGCCCGAGACCGAGGCGTTCGGTGGCCCCGAGGCTATGGACGCCGCTCACAGACTGTTCCACAGCGACTCCCAGCACCTGCTCACCTACCCACCGTGCCTGGAACACCTGGGGCGCGGGGAGACCGCCGTTCTGCTGGCGAGCGTCATGATGCGGGGTGCGGGACTCGACTGGTTCGAACAGGGCGACGTATGGGCGAAGGTCGCGGACCTCCGCCCGGCCGCCAGCCCCGTGCCATCCGAACGAGTCGCCGAACTGGCTCCGGCGATGCGACAGCTCATGTCCGCCGACGTCCACGGCCTCTGCTGCCCGGACGGTCCGCTCCACGCGCACACGGAATGGGTGACCGCCTTCGAAAGGACGGGGCCGACCTCGCCGAACTCGCCGCCCGCGGCGCCCTCACCCGCGGTCTGCGCGCCGTCATCGCACACCACGTGATCTTCCACGCCAACCGCGCCGGCCTGCTCCGCGGCGACCAGAGCACCCTGTCTCACACCGCACGAGAGGTAGTCATGGGAACAAGTGACCGCACTGCTTCACCCGCAGAGGCAACAGCCGATCCCGATAGCGTCGGCGCGGTGAACACCGACACGACCCCCATCCCCGCAGCGGACGCCGAGCGCCTCCGCAACGCCCTGGTCGACCGCATCCGCGCGGACGGGCAGGCCCGTACGAGCGCAGTCGAGACCGCGCTGCGGACCGTGCCCCGCCACGTGTTCGTGCCCGAAGCGTCACTCGAAGACGCGTACGCCAACGCACCGGTGCACATCAAGTACGACACCGACGGCACGTCCATCTCCTGCGCGTCCCAGCCGGGTGTCGTGGCCCTCATGCTGGACCAGCTCGATGTCCAGCCCGGCCAGCGCATCCTCGAACTCGGCGCCGGCACCGGGTACAACGCCGGCCTGCTCGCCCACCTCGTCGGCGGGAACGGACACGTGACCACCCTCGACGTCGACGACGACCTCGTGGAAGGGGCCCGCGCGCACCTCACCGCCGCAAGGATCACCAACGTCGAGGCAGTGACCCGCGACGGGGCCCTCGGCTGCGCCGAAGGAGCGCCGTACGACCGGATCATCGCCACCGTCGGCGCTCACGGCGTACCGCACGCCTGGCTGCGCCAGCTCGCTCCCGGCGGCCGGCTCCTCGTCCCCCAGCGTCTCAAGGGCACGGTGTCCCGCTCCATTGCCTACGAACAGCGCGACGGCCGATGGATGTCCCTCAGCAGCGAGATGAACACCTTCATGCCGCTACGGCGGGGCGTCGCCGACGACGACCGCCGGGCCATCCCGCTGAGCTCGGACGGCACCGTCCGGCTTCAGGCTCCCGCCGGTCAGAACCTCGATGCCGACGCCCTCGCCGGCGTCCTGGAGCTGCCGCGTACCGAGGAGTGGACCGGCATGACGGTCCGGGCAATGGAGTCACCGGAGTGGATGGAACTGTTCGTCACCTGCTCCCTCCCCTCCGGCCTCATGCGGATGGTGTTCCCCCGGAGCGCCAAGGGCGGCCTGCTCACCGAGGATCCCTACCCCTCGTCGACCGCCGTTGTCGACAAGGGAGCCGTGACCTACCTCGCCCGGCGCCTGTCGCAGGAGAAGACCCCGGAGGGCGACAAGCTCTGGGAGTTCGGTGTCATCGGCCATGGTCCGGGCAGCGACGAACTGGCCGCCGAGGTCGCCGACGCCATCCGCACCTGGAACCGCGACTACCGCGGCCGTGAGGCAACGTTCGAGATCCGGTCCCTCGACGGCCCCGCGACCGAGCAGCGTCCGGGCCTTTTCGCTCTCGATACCCCGCTGAACCGCGTCCTCGTCGACTGGCACTGATGCACCCCATGCAGCGGACGGCGCCCGCCGACCCACGGCTGGCTGGCGCCGTCCCCTCAGCAGTTCCTACGCCCGGGGGACCCATGGATCCGCACGGACCCACAGCCCAACGCTTCCCGCTCGTCGCCCGATTCCGGCCCGCCTGCCTGCCCCTGCCTCAGCGCGTGCGCGCGCTCGTCGACCTGGCCGACACCGCGGTGAAGCAGACCGATCAAGGGCTCGCCTCGGCCGTCTACAACCAGGCCGCGCTGATCGCCTCCGATCTCGGCCTTCCCGGCCTCGCGCGCGATATGTGCCGCCGGCACGCCACCACATACCTGCGCTTATGCCCCCTGCCCGGCATGAGTGCCATCCGGGGACTGGAACCGGTCGTCAACCTCGCCCGCCTGCAGATCCGCGCGGGCCGCGCTGACGAGGGCCGTGAACGGCTCCTCGACCTGTACGAAGCGGTCGAGACGGGGAAAGCCGCCCGGTTCGACGGCATAACGGTCCCGGAGGATGTCACCGCGACAGACGAGGACCGCCGCGAGGTCCGCGCCTGGCTGTGGCGCGTGCTCCTCGCCGACGGCACGCGCACGCTCACCACCGAGGGTCGTTGGGCCGAGGCCGAAGCGCACATCGCAGCTCACCGCGGTGTGGGGGCGCGGATGCTCGACGGGCGCCAAGTCGCCGTGCTCGCCGCCCTCGTGGTGCAGGACGCGGTCGGGGCCGCTGCTCTCCTCGGCGACACGATGCCAGGTGATCCGTGGGAACAGGCCATCACGGAATGTCTGACCGTCCTGTGCCGTCGCGACGCCGGGATGCCGGTGGGCGGCCACTTGGCGGGTCTGGTGAAGACCTGCACCGAGCGGCGGGCCGAACCCGGGATGACCGTCTTCGACATCCGATTCGGACTGACCGTCCTCGACGCGATCGATTCCGCCGGTTCCTCCGCCGCACGCCACATCGTCGAACATCTCTACCGCAGGACGACGAACACCGAAGACGGCTACGCGGCCCGCGAAAACCTGGCGCACCCGCTGTTCACGGCGATCGCCACGGATCGACAGATCCACACATGCCGTGCGCTGACACGTTCCTGTGCCCTCGGAGCAGGGACCATGCCGGACGAGTTGAGAGGAGAACTGGCGGCAGCATTGCGCGCCGTCGGCGAGGTGATCCGGAAGAGCCTGAGGAACACCGTCTAGTGTCTCTTCAGGTCAGGTGCCAGATGGCGGCGGCCGCCGCTGTCGCGGTGCCGGTGCGGTGACCAGAGGGCCCGGATGATGCCGAGCGGGAACGGCCGCGGCCATTCCCGCTCGGCATCCGGGGAGTCCTTCGCCCCACATCCACATCAACAACCCGTGGACGAGGGGCGTCAGTCGACCTCCGCCACCGCCTCCGCGAACTGGGCCCGGTACAGGCGGGCGTACGCGCCCTCCGCTGCCAGGAGCTTTTCGTGGGCGCCCTGTTCGACGATCGCGCCGTTCTCCATGACGAGGATCGTGTCCGCGTCGCGGATCGTGGAGAGGCGGTGGGCGATGACGAAGGACGTGCGGCCGTGGGCGAGTTGGGCCATCGCCTTCTGGATGAGGACCTCCGTGCGGGTGTCCACGGAACTCGTCGCCTCGTCGAGGACCAGGATCACCGGGTCCGAGAGGAAGGCGCGCGCGATGGTGATGAGCTGCTTCTCGCCCGCGCTGACCCCGCTGCCCTCGTCGTCGAGCACCGTGTCGTAGCCGTCGGGCAGGGTGCGGACGAAGCGGTCGGCGTGGGCCGCACGGGCCGCCTCCTCGATCTCCGCGCGGGTGACCTCGCGGGAGGCGCCGTACGCGATGTTCTCCGCGATCGTGCCGCCGAACAGCCAGGTGTCCTGGAGCACCATGCCGATACCGGACCGCAGTTCGTCGCGGGACATCCGGGCGATGTCCACGCCGTCCAGCGTGATCCGCCCGCCGGAGACCTCGTAGAACCGCATCAGCAGGTTGACGAGGGTCGTCTTGCCGGCGCCCGTCGGGCCGACGATGGCCACGGTGTGGCCCGGCTCGACCTTCAGGGAGAGGTCCTCGATCAGCGGCTTCTCGGGGTCGTACCGGAACGACACGTTCTCCAGCGCCACCCGCCCGCGCGGCTCGGCCGGCTTCTCGGCCGGGGAGGGTCGGCCTCCTGCTCCTCCGCGTCGAGGAGTTCGAAGACGCGCTCCGCCGAGGCGACACCCGACTGCACCAGGTTCGCCATGGAGGCGACCTGCGTCAGCGGCATCGAGAACTGGCGCGAGTACTGGATGAAGGCCTGCACGTCACCGATGGACAGCGTGCCGGACGCGACCCGCAGGCCGCCGACGACCGCCACCAGCACATAGTTGATGTTCGAGACGAAGAACATCAGCGGCTGCATGACACCACTGTTGAACTGCGCCCTGAACCCGGCCTCGTACAGGGCGTCGTTCTCCTCGGCGAACTGCTTCGCCGACTCCTCCTGCCGCCCGAACACCTTCACCAGGGTGTGCCCGGTGTACATCTCCTCGATGTGCGCGTTGAGGGTGCCGGTCGACTTCCACTGCTGTACGAAGTGCGGCTGCGACCGCTTGCCGACGCGGGTGGCGACGACGAACGACAGCGGCACCGTCACCAGCGCGACCAGCGCGAGGATCCACGAGACGTAGAACATCATCGCGAGCACACCGATGATGGTGAGCAGCGAGTTGATGAGCTGGCCCATCGACTGCTGGAGCGTCTGCCCGATGTTGTCGATGTCGTTGGTGGCGCGGCTGAGCACCTCACCGCGCTGCCGCTTGTCGAAGTACGACAGCGGCAGCCGCGACAGCTTCGTCTGTACGTCCTCACGCATCCGGAACATGGTGTGGTTGACCGCCCGGTTCACCAGCCGGGTGGCGACCGCCATCAGCAGACCGGCGACGCCGAACACCGCCAGCGCGAACAGCAGGACGTTGCCCACCGCAGTGAAGTCGATGCCCTCGCCGGGGTGAAGTCGGTGCTGCGGAGCATGTCGGCGACATCGCCCTCGCCCCGCGCCCGCATCGCGTCGAGCACCTGCTCCTTGGTGGCGCCCTCCGGCATGTCGCGGCCGACGATGCCGGCGAAGACGAGGTCGGTCGCCCTGCCGAGGATCTTCGGGCCGATCACGCTGAGGCCGACACTCAGGACCACACAGGCCAGCAGGCCGTAGATCGTCCCGCGTTCCGGCCGGAACCGCGCGATCAGCCGTTTGCTCGACCCCTTGAAGTCGAGGGTGCGCTGGTCGGGGCCGCCCCCGGCCATCATCCGTCCTCCGGGCCCGGCCATCAGGCGGCCTCCGCTTCCGTCAGCTGGGAGAGCACGATCTCCCGGTAGGTCTCGTTGTCCGCCATCAGCTCGTGGTGCCGGCCGGTGCCGACGACGCGGCCCTCGTCCAGGACCACGATCCGGTCGGCGTCACGGATGGTCGCCACCCGCTGGGCGACGATCACCACGGTCGCCTCGGACGTCTCCCGGCCGAGCGCCGCCCGCAGCGCCGCGTCGGTGGCGTAGTCGAGCGCGGAGAACGAGTCGTCGAAGAGGTAGATCTCCGGGCGCTGCACCAGCGTCCGGGCGATCGCCAGCCGCTGGCGCTGACCGCCGGAGACGTTCGTCCCGCCCTGCGAGACCGGCGCATTGAGCCCGCCTTCGAGCCGCTCCACGAAGTCCCTGCCCTGCGCCACCTCCAGCGCGTGCCACAGCTCGTCGTCGGTGGCGTCCGGATTGCCGTAGCGCAGGTTCGACGCCACGGTGCCCGCGAAGAGGTACGGCTTCTGCGGCACGAGTCCGACCGTCCTGGCCAGCAGCGCGGGGTCGAGGTCCGCCACGGGCACGTCGTCCACCAGCACCTCCCCGCCGGTCGCGTCGAACAGCCGGGGGACCAGGCCGAGCAGCGTGGACTTGCCGCTGCCGGTCGAACCGATCACGGCGGTGACCTCGCCCGGCCGCGCCACCAGGTCGACCGACCTCAGCACCGGCTCCTCGGCCCCCGGGTAGCGGAAGCCGGCGCCCCGGATCTCCAGCCGGCCGTGCCGGCGCAGCTCGGTGACCGGCGCGACGGGCGGCACCACGCTGGAGGAGGTGCCGAGCACCTCCTGGATGCGCTCGGCGCACACCTCGGCGCGCGGCACCATCATGAACATGAAGGTGGCCATCATCACGGACATGACGATCTGCATCAGATAGGCGAGGAACGCGGTCAGGTCACCGATCTGCATCCCGCCGCTGTCGATGCGGTGCGCGCCGAACCACACCACCGCGATCGACGACAGGTTCACCACCGTCATGACCACCGGGAACATCAGCGCCAGCAGATTGCCCGTGCGCAGCGCCACATCGGTCAGCTCGGTGTTGGACGTACGGAACCGCCCCTGCTCGTACTCGTCCCGCACGAAGGCGCGGATCACCCGGTTGCCGGTGATCTGCTCGCGCAGCACCCGGTTCACCGTGTCGAGCCGCGTCTGCATGGTCCGGAACATCGGACGCAGCTTCCGCACGATCAGCATCACGCAGACGCCGAGCACCGGCACCACCGCGACGAGCACCCCGGACAGCGGGACGTCCAGGCCGAGCGCCATCACGATGCCGCCCACACATGATCGGCGCGGACACCATCAGGGTGAACGTCATCAGGACCAGCATCTGCACCTGCTGGACGTCGTTCGTCGTCCGGGTGATCAGCGAGGGCGCGCCGAAGTGACCCACCTCACGCGCCGAGAACGACTGCACCCGGTCGAACACGGCCGCGCGCACGTCCCGTCCCAGCGCCGCCGCGGTGCGGGCGCCGTAGTACACGGCACCGATGTTGCACACGACCTGGACCAGGGAGACCCCGATCATCACGGCGCCGAAGCTCAGGATGTAACCGCTGTCACCTTCGACGACGCCGCTGTCGATGATGTCCGCGTTGAGGGTGGGCAGGTAGAGCGAGGCGCAGGTCTGCAGGAACTGCAGCAGCACGAGCAGGGCGATGGGTCTCTTGTAGGGCTGGAGATGGGTCCGCAGGAGTCGTATGAGCACGCTGAATCTCTCGGAGTGGTCGGCGAGGGCGATGGTTGCCCTTGGCCCCTATCGTCGAACACTCCACCCGCGTTACCTCAAGCGAATTAATCCACGCGCTCCTCCTACCCGCGCGGAACGCCCCCGGTCACCCGCGGAACGCCCCCGGGTGGGTCTGCTCACGCACCGACACGTACTGCTGGCGCACCGCCTGACCCACCGCGAGCTCGTCCCCCGGATCCAGCACCTGCGCCACCGGGCCCTGCCAGACGGGCGGCGTACGCGGATCGAGTGTGCCCTGCGACACGCCGAGCGCCCAGGCCGCCTGCCGGGCCGCGCCGATCGCCGCGTAGTCCGCGGGCTGCGGCACCACGACCTGCGCCCCGAACAGCGCGGGCGCCGCCGACTGCACGGCCGGCAGTTCCGCGGCCTGCCCCAGCAGGAACACCCGCCGCACGTCCACGCCCCGGCCGCGCAGCACGTCCAGCGCGTCCGCGAGCGCGCACAGCATGCCCTCGAACGCGGCCCGCGCCAGATGCTCCGCCTTCATCGACTCGCGCCGCAGCCCCGCCAGCGTCCCGGCGGTGTGCGGCAGGTTCGGGGTGCGCTCGCCCTCCAGATACGGCAGCATCACCAGCCCGTGCGACCCCGGCGTCGACTTCATCGCCAGACCGGACAGGCTCTCCAGATCGGACAGGCCGAGCAGTTCGGCGGTCCCGCGCAGGGCCCGTACGGCGTTCAGGGTGGTGACGACGGGCAGATGCATGCCGGTCGCGTCCGCCAGAGAGGTGATCATGCCGGACTGGTCGACGAGCGCTTCCGGGTGCACGGCCATCACGGACCCGGACGCGCCCAGCGACACCACCGCGTCGCCCAGCCCGATGCCGAGCCCGAACGCCGCCGCCATCGTCTCGCCCGTACCGGCGGAGATCAGCAGCCCCTCCGGGGTCGTACCGGCCGCGTCCGAGGGGCCGATCACCTCGGGCAGCATCGTCTGGTGGCCCAGGGCCAGCTCGACCAGATCCGGCCGGTAACCGCCGGTGGCCGCCGCCCAGTACCCGGTGCCGGACGCCCCGCCCCGGTCGGTGGTACGCCGCACCGGCCGGCCGAGCAACTGCCACACCAGCCAGTCGTGCGCCTGCAGCAGTACGGCGGTCCGCGCGGCGTTCTCCGGTTCGCTGCGGGCCATCCAGCGCAGCTTGGTCACCGGCTGCGCGGCCCCGGGCACACTGCCCACGGCCTGCGCCCACGCCTCCCGCCCGCCGAACGCGTCGAGCAGATCGGCCGCCGCGACCTGCGCACGCTTGTCACCACCGGTCATCGCCGGCCGTACGGTGTTGCCCTGCGAGTCCAGCGGCACCAGCGCGTTCTGCTGCGCCGACACGCCGATGGCCTGCACGCCCTCCAGGAGCCCGCCGCCCGCGGCCTCGCCCAGGGAGAGCAGCCAGGCCTGCGGGTCGACGTCGGAGGGACGGCCGCCGCCGTCGGCGCCTTGTATCGGATGCTGGGCATACCCCTGCCTCAGCACGGCTCCCGTGTCCGCGTCACAGACGACGATGCGAGTGAAATCTGGCGCGCTGTCCAGTCCGGCGACTATCCCCATACGGCGATTTTGCCGTACCGCCGCGCTCACGTGGACGGTGGGAGCCGTTGGGGTTCGTGTCGCGTCGCGGGCGCGGGCCGTGCGCGGTGGTTCGCGCCCGCGCGGCGGAGCCGCACATCAGCGCCGCCCCGCGCCCGTTGGGGAGCGGGAGGCGCCCCGGACCGCGGGGGTCACGTGTTGCTGGTGCCCCAGTCGTCCTCCGCCGCGCCGTGGGCCGTGCGTTCGCGCAGGGCGTGGACCCGCTGGGCGACCGAGTCGGGCATGCGGTCGCCGACCTTGTCGCTGACCGCGTGGTACGCCTTGTCCGCGAAGTCGCGGCCCTGCTGGGCCGCCGTCTCCGCGGTGTTGCGGACCGCGGGGTTCTGTGCGAGCTGCTGAGCGGACCTCTTCATCTGCTCGTAGCGCTCGCGTCCGGCTTTCGTGCCCAGCACGTAACCCAGGACGACTCCGGCGACGAACGTGAGCCGGTAACGCATGGCGGCCACCCTTCCCGTTGTTCCGGCGACAGGGCCGGGGAGTACCGATTGGCGGAGCACCCCTGCTTGCGCTAATGTATGTGTCGCAGAGAGCGAGCGCCCCTGGCGGATACCCAGGCGGGTACGTTCGATGCAACGAGGCATTCCCCTGTAGCTCAATTGGCAGAGCAGCCGGCTGTTAACCGGCAGGTTACTGGTTCGAGTCCAGTCGGGGAGCTCGGTCCCCTGTAGCTCAATTGGCAGAGCAGCCGGCTGTTAACCGGCAGGTTACTGGTTCGAGTCCAGTCGGGGGAGCATGCTGAACGAGGACCCCGTTGGGGTCCTTTTTCATGTCCGGGGGAACCGTGTGAGGCTCGGCGAAGTCTCCATGGTCACGAAGGCCGTACGCAGCGCCGACCATCCGAAGCAGGAGATCGTATGAGCGGCTATGCTGCGGCAGACGGCGCGCACACATGTACGCGACACGCCGCTATGGGGCGGTAGCTCAGCCGGTTAGAGCAGCGGACTCATAATCCGTCGGCCGTGGGTTCGAGTCCCACCCGCCCCACCGCGCGGCACCGCCGCGGCAACGTTCTCCCCTGCGACGGAGCCCGAAACCCCGTCGGGCCGAGTCTCCCCGAGGGCCGTGAAGATCATGTGCTCGCTCGATGCCCGCTCGAAGCGCGAACGCCGCCGTCCGCCCCGGCGACGCAGTGGCCGTACGAACTCCCGTCATGCGTTCAGGAGTCCGATCGATGGACCGTTGGTCTGGTCGTGCCGCTGACGGATACCCGGACGGTCGCGGATCGAGCCGCCTGCCGCCGGTCCGGGGGCGGGTGAGGGCTCAGTCCTCCCCGGCGTCGCCGGGGCCCGACGGAGCGTCCGACGGTTCTCGTTCGCCCTCCGCCTGGGACGGGGTGGAGTGGGGGATCTCCGGGACGGCCCATTCGTCGTCGTCGCGGTCGCCCTCGGCCTGGGACGGGGTGTGTTCGCTCAGTTCGCTCATGGTGGTGGCTCCCGGTCACGGGGCGGATGGTGCGTTCGCTGCCGGGTACCCCGTGCGGGGCGGTGTCACCGGGCGGAGTGGCGGGCCAGGGCGCGGGACAGGGCCGTGCGGACCTCCCGCGGTGGGGGAGTGGCCTCTGCCGCCGCCGAGGCGGTGACCGATTCCGCGACCGTGCGGAGTTTGGTGTTGGAGAGCTGGGACGCCTCCCGCAGGATGTGCCACGCCTCGTCCGAGGTGCAGCCGTACGTCGCCATCAGGATGCCGCGGGCCTGGTCGATCACCGGGCGGGACGCGAGCGCCTGCCGCAGTTGCTCCACCTCCTCCTGGAGCAGGTGCAGGCGTTCCTCCTGCCCCAGAGCCGGGCGCAGGAGGGGTCGGTGGGGTCGAGGCCGGCCAGTTCCAGGACGCGGCGCGGCTGGCCGGTCCAGCGGGTGGCCGTGACCGGCACCGAACGGCGCCGGCCGTGCTCGCGCAGCACCTCCAGGAACTCCAGGCCCGCCGTGTCCATGAAAGACACGCCGCTCATGTCCGCGTCGACCCGGGCCGTGCCCGCGGGCAGCTCCGTCAGCTTCGCGGCCAGGATCCGCGCGCCCCCGCGCACCAGCTCGCCGCGCGGGGTGAGCAGCGCCCGGTCCGCGTCCGTACGACAGCCGATGAACATGGTGCTCAGCCTTCCCGGGAGAGGGCGTTCAGGGTGGTTTGTCCGTCGCCGGCACCGGGGCGGTAGGCTGCGCACGGTCCCGGCTGCGCTGTCGGTGCGCCTGCCCGCCCCGCGGCGTACTACACACCCGGCCGGGGAATGGCCGGGAACCGGCGGGGTAAGCGCAGACCCGGAACGCAGGGAGACGGGTGTGGAAGATCACCATCGGACGCCGTCGCTGACGGTGCGCCCGCTGGAGGGCGGCCGGGGTGTCCGCGCGGCCGGGGAGATCGGTCTGGCCACGCACACGATCTGGGAGCGCGCGCTGGAGCAGGCGGTGCGCGAGGGTGAGGCCGTGTACCAGCTGGAACTGTCCGAGGTGACCTTCGTCGATGTCGCGGGCACCGGAGCGCTCGCGGCGGCCGCCGGGCGGCTCGGGGAGGGCCGCCGCTTCGTGGTGCGCCGGCCGCCGCCCGCGCTGTGCCGGGTGCTGGAGACGTTCTGGCCCGGCCTGTCGACGATCGAGGTGTCGATGTCATGAGTGCCGTGGCCGAACACATGGATGTGCTCCCCGGTCCCTTCGTCCACCCCGCCCTCTTCTACCGGGACGAGCGGGAGTATCTGGAGGGCACCGTGCCCTTCGTGCGCGAGGGGCTCGCGGCCGGTGAGGCCGTGGCGGTCGCCGTGCCCGGTGAGCGGCTGCGGCTGGTCCGGGACGCCCTCGGCGCCGACGCGGACACCGTCCGCCTTCTCGACATGCGCGAGGCGGGACGCAACCCCGGCCGGATCATCCCCGGGGTGCTGCGCGCCTTCGCCGACACCAGGGCCGCCGGGCGGCGGGTGCGGATCGTCGGCGAACCCGTCTGGGCCGGCCGCTCCGCCGCCGAGTACCCCGCCTGCGTGCAGCACGAGGCGCTGATCAACGCCGCCTTCCGGGGCCGCGCGGTGACGATCCTGTGCCCGTACGACGCCGTACGGCTGCCCGCGTACGTGCTCACCGACGCGTACGCCACCCATCCCACCGTCATCCCCGGCGGGCCCCGGCCGCGGTCCTACGACCCCGACGCGGCCGTCGCCCGGTACAACGAGCCGCTGCCGCCCGTCGGGGACGCGATGACCTTCCCGTTCGCCGCCGAATCGCTGCCCACGGCGCGGTACGCCGCCTCCGACGAGGGACGGCGGCTCGGCCTCACCGGCGTCACCCTCGACGACCTCGCCCTCGCCACCGCCGAGCTGACCACGAACAGCGTGCTGCACGGCGGCGGTTCGGGGTGCTGCGGGTGTGGGCCGAGGACGGTCATGTGCTGTGCGAGGTGCGCGACGGGGGCCGGATGACCGACCCGCTCGCCGGACGCCGCCCCGCCGGGCGGGACCAGCGGGGCGGGCGCGGACTGCTGATGGTCCATCTGATCGCCGACCTGGTGCGCGTGCACACCGGGGACGACGGTACGACGATCCGGTGCTGGTTCCCCTGCTGACCGTCCGGCTCACGCCCGCAGCGGGTCCAGGACCATCGGCGCGATCTTGCCCTCCAGCATCTCGCCCAGGCCCTGTACGGCACAGAGCTCCGGGCGTTCCGCGATGTGCACCGGCATGCCCGTCGCCTGGCGGAGCATCTGGTCGAGGCCCGGGAGCAGGGCGCTGCCGCCGACCATCATGATGCCGCGGTCGACGAGGTCGGCGACCAGGTCCGGCGGGCATTCCCGCAGCACCTTGCCGATGCCGTCGAGGACGGCGGTCAGCGGCGTCTGGATGGCCTGCCGTACGGCGGCCGTGTCGACGCGTACGGAGCGGGCCAGGCCGGTGGCGACGTCCCGGCCGTGGATCTCCGTGGACTCCGGGCCCTGCGCGGTGAGCCCGTTGCCGTGCAGGGCGAGCTGGAGGGGCCGTACGGACTGGCTCGGGAGCATCAGTTCGTGCTGGTGGCGCAGGTGCTGCACGATCGCATGGTCCACGGCCTCGCCGCCGACGGGGATGCGTTCCGCGGTCACGATCGCCCCGAGGGACAGCACGGCCACCTGGGTCGCCGCCGCACCGCACACCATGATCATGGCGGCCTCGGGCCGCTCCACCGGCAGACCGCACCCGACGGCGGCGGCGATGAGCGTGTCGACGAGTTCCACCCGGCGGGCCCCGAGGCCGACCAGGGTCTCGATCGCCGCGCGCCGGGCGAGCGGATCGGCGTCGTGCGGGACGCAGGCGGCGGCCCGCAGCCGGGGCCGGCGGCGCAGGGTGCGGCGCATCTTGTCGCCGAGGAGCTGCCGCAGCATGCGCTGCGCCATCTCGATGTCGACGACCGTGCCGCCGGTGACGGGGCGTACGACGCGGATGTAGGCCGGAGTGCGGCCCGTCATCTTCTCCGCGAACTCACCGACCGCGATCAGGGCTCCGGTGCGGGTGTTCACGGCGGCGGTGGACGGCTGGTCGACGACGAGTCCGGCGCCCTTGACGTATACCCGGTGCGGGCGGCGCCCAGGTCGACGGCGAAGTGGCAGCGGCGCAGCTGCTCCAGACTGGCGGTCACGTCAGATCCTCCCGAGTGCGCACCCTGTGGTCCGCCGGCGGCGGACCTCATTGGCATGGTGCGGGGTGGGGAGGGGCGGCGCCTGTTCTGGTGGGCTTTTCGGGGCCCTTCGGGACCCGCGCCGCTGTATTGGGCCGGGGGCTGTGGTGGGGCTGGCCTCGCATTTGTGGGGGTTGCGCAGTTCCCCGCGCCCCTGAGACGCGCAGTTCCTCGCGGCCCTGAGGAAGGTGCGTGGGTCTCCGCGGGCCTTGTGGTGAGGCTGGGCCTTGCTTTCGTGGGCGTCGCGCAGTTCCCCGCGCCCCTCAAAGACGCGCAGTTCCCCGCGCCCCTGGAAAAGACGCGCAGTTCCTCGCGGCCCTGAGGAAGGTGCGTGGGTCCTCGCGGGCCTTGTGGTGAGGCTGGGCCTTGCTTTCGTGGGCGTCGCGCAGTTCCCCGCGCCCCTCAAAAGATGCGCAGTTCCCCGCGCCCCTCAAAAACGCGCAGTTCCCCGCGCCCCCGGCAACGATGTGCCGTTCCCCGCGTTCCTGTAGGTGGGTGGCTCAGGTGTTGTCGGGGGCGCCAGGGCGAGGGCGTCGCTCTTGCCTGCGGCCTCGCGCGCGGGCCGTTGGTCAGCCGTGTTACAGCGCCCGCTTCATGATCTTGCCCATGTCGTTGCGGGGCAGCGCGTCCAGATGGTGCAGTACGCGCGGCCGCTTGTGCGGGGCGAGCCGCCCGGCGACATGCCCGGCCAGCTCCTCCAGACCGGGCGGTGACTGCGGATCCGCCGGCACCACCCACGCCACGATCCGCTCGCCCAGATCCGCGTCCGGCTCCCCGGTGACCGCCGCCTCCCGCACCCCGGGATGCTCCAGCAGCGCGTTCTCGATCTCACCCGCCCCGATCTTGTATCCGCCGCTCTTGATCAGGTCGGTGGCCTTGCGGCCGACGATCCGGACCGGGCCGTCGGCGTCCCGCACCGCCATGTCCCCGGTGCGGAACCAGCCGTCGGCGGTGAACGCGGCGGCCGTGGCGTCCGGCCGGTTGAGGTACTCCGTGAACAGGTTCGGCCCGCGCACCTGGATCTCCCCGACCGTCTCACCGTCGTACGACGTCACCGGCGACCCGTCCTCCTCCACCAGCCGCAGCTCCACCCCCGGCAGCGGCACGCCCACCGTGCCCGGACGGGCCTCGCCGTCCACCCCTGCGGCGGGCCGGGGGCCCGGGGTGTCCACCGGGACGAGCACAGCATCAGGGTCTCCGTCATGCCGTACCGCTCGATGACCCGGCGCCCGGTCGCCGCCCCGATCCGCTCGTGGTCGTGCACCGGCAGCGCGGCGGAGCCCGACACCAGCAGCCGGGCCCCGGCCAGCGCCTTCACCAGTCCGGGTTCGGCGGGCAGGGCCTCCGCGAGGCGGTGGTACATCGTCGGCACCCCGAACAGCATGGTCGCGCCGCCGTTCAGCTCGCGCGCCACACCCTCCGTGGTGAACCTGCCCAGGTGCCGCACGGAGCCGCCGCGCCGCAGCGGGCCGAGCGTGCCGAGCACGAGACCGTGCACATGGAACAGCGGCAGCCCGTGCACCAGCACGTCGTCGCCGGTCCACCCCCAGGCGTCGGCGAGGGCGTCCAGGGTGGAGGCGATCGCACGGCGCGGGATGACGGCGCCCTTGGGCGGTCCGGTCGTACCGGAGGTGTAGACGATCAGCGCGGGGTCCTCGGGGCCGCGCGCGCCCTCGTCCGGGAGCGCGCCCCGGGCCGCCGGGTCCACGTCGATACGGGGCAACTCGCCGAGGGGGCCGGGGAGTTGCGTGCCGGGTGCGGTGAGCACCAGGTCGGGGGTGCTGTCGGTCAGGATGTGGCCGAGTTCCCGCCCGCCCGACTTCGGGTTCAGCGGTACGACGGTCACCCCGGCGACCAGCGCCGCCGTGACCGCGACCGCCGTCTCCAGCGCCGGTGCGGCCCAGACGGCGACCCGGCGCACCCCTTCAGTTCCCCGGCCACCGCTCCGGCGGCCGGGGCGAGCTCCCCGTACGTCAGTGAGCGTTCGCCGAAGCGCAGGGCGGGCCGGTCGGCGGCCGGGCCGTCGGTCAGGGCCGGGAAGAGAGGACACGCGTCGTACTCCTTAACCATCCGTCGTGCTTGCCAGGCTGCCAGGTACTCGTCCCGTCCGGGGCCTGCTCCCACCGGAGCACGCCCCTCACCGGCCACACCACCGCCGGGACCGTCGCGACGCCGATGTGGCGGAGCGGCACCGCCGCGAGATGCGGGACCCCGATGCCGCCGACGCCCTCACCGGCCCACGTGATGGTGCCATCCCGTCCAGGACATGTCCGTACGGTCGCCAAGGTCCGCCTGACGGACCGGGCCCCGGAGGCGGAGCGCTGATCCCTCAGGCCGCCGTCTCGACGACGTCCGCCGTCACACAGGCGATGTTGTCCGGGCCGCCGGCCTCGTTCGCCGCGGTGATCAGGGCGAGGACCGCCTCGTCCGGGGTCGGGGCCGTGGCCAGCAGTTCCTTGATCGTGTCGTCGTCCACGACGGCCGGCAGGCCGTCGGAGCAGAGCAGATAGCGGTCGCCCGGATGGGCGTCGTGCAGCCGGAGATCGGGCGCGGACGCCGTCGCCCCGGCACCGGTCAGCGCCTTGAGGAGGAGCGTGCGCTCGGGGTGCGAGGCGGCCTCCTCGGGGGTCAGCCGGCCCTCGTCGAGCATCGACTGGACCACCGTGTGGTCGTGCGTGATGCGGAACAGCGCCCCGTCGCGCAGCAGATACGCGCGGGAGTCCCCGATGTGCACCAGCGCCAGCCGGGAGCCCGTCCAGAGCAGGGCGGTCAGCGTGGTGCCCGCCTCCTCCGTACCGCCCGCCGCGTCCCGTACCGCCCGCGTCGCCTCCCGTACCGCGTCCTCCAGCACATTGAGCACCCCGCCCGCCGGTATCTCCCGCGTGTCCAGGAACCGCAGCGCCTCCACCGCCGCGCTGCTCGCCGGCGCGCCCGCCGGACCGAACCCGTCGGCCACGGCCAGCAGCCGCCCGCCCGCGTACGCCGTGTCCTGGTTGGCGGGGCGGACGCGGCCCCGGTCGGTGTGGGCGCAGTAACGCAGTTCCAGCGTGTTCATGGTGGTGTCCCTTCCCGGTTCTTCCGTGAGGTGATCGACAAGGAACGCGGCGAGGTCCCGCCGTACGGCCGTCTCCGCCTCCACCCGGGCCCAGTACGCCCGGACCTCCGCGGCGGCCGAAGCGGCGTCGAGGAGCACACCCGGCGGATGCCGGCCAGCGGCATGCCCACCCGCCGCAGCCACGCCACCAGCCGGGCCCGCTCCAACTGCTCCGGCGCGTAGTAGCGGTACCCCGTGTGCGGGTCCACCCGGGCCGGGCGCAGCAGGTCCAGCTCGTCGTACAGGCGCAGTGCCTTCGGCGACAGCCGGCACGCCTTCGCGAAGGCGCCGATCGTCAGCATGCCCATCTCCCGCTCCCTTCCGCGTTCCGCCACCGATGCTGAGGCTTCCCCGAAGGTGAAGGTCAAGCGGCCTGTCGCGGTTCCCGGTCGGGTTGTTAGCCTGCTCGTCGCTCAGTTGTTCGTGCGAGAGGTGAGACATCGTGCCCCGTATCGCCCTGGTGACCTGCCGGCCCGGCCCCGACATCGCCGAGGACCGGGACCTCCCGGGGCTGGTGCGCGCGCTCCGGGAGGCGGGGGCGGAGGCGTCCGCCGAGGTGTGGGACGACGGCACCGTCGACTGGGCCCGCTTCGATCTCGTGGTGATCCGCTCCACCTGGGACTACAGCTGGCGGTCGGCGGAGTTCCTGGCCTGGGCCGAGCGGTGCGGCGCGCTCACCCGGCTGGCCAATCCGGCGGACGTGGTGCGCTGGAACACCGACAAGCGGTACCTGGGTGACCTCGCCGAGGCCGGGGTGCCGGTGGTGGACACCCGGTACCTCGCGGCGGGCGACCCGCCCGACCTCCCCGACGACCGCGAGTACGTCGTCAAGCCCACCTCCGGCGCCGGTGCCCGGTTCGCCGCCCGCTACACCCCCGACGAGCACGACACGGCCGTACGGCAGCTTCGGCGCATGCACGCGGAGGGGTTCACCGCGATGGTGCAGCCGTACATGCGGGGCATCGAGACGGCCGGTGAGCGGGCGCTGCAGTTCTTCGGGGAGTCTGCTGCACGCGAGCCGCAAGGGTCCCGTCCTCGCGCCCGGTACGCCGTACGACCATCGCAAGGTCGCCCATCCCGGGCTGACCGACTGGACCCCGTCCCTCGCCGACACCGCGCTCGCGAGAAGGGCGCTGGCCTGCGTGCCGGGCCGGCCCGACCTGCTGTACGCGCGCGTCGACGTCGTGGACGGCGAGGACGGGCGGCCGTGCGTGATGGAACTGGAACTGGTCGAGCCGAACCTGTTCCTGGCGCTGCACCCGGAGTCGGTGCCGCGCGTGGTGGAGGAGATCCTCAAGCGCGCGGCCGGCTGACGTCAGGCGGCGTGGAAGCCGTCCCCGTACCCCGACACACAGACCGGGCGGAAGCCCAGGGCGTTCAGTTCGTCGAAGGTCTGCTGGTACGCCGCCGCGTCCAGGCCGTGCCGGGCGTGCCAGGGGCCGCCCTCCGCCCGGTGCCAGAGGGCGGCGTAGCGGGCGATGCCGGTGTCGCTGTATCCGCTGACCCAGGCGAGCCGGTGTCCGGCGTTCACCAACTCGTCGAAGGTCTTCTGGTATTGGCCGCCGGTGAGGCCGTGCCGGGCCTCGAAGGCGGCACCGCCCTGCTTCTCCCAGAGGGCGGCGAACCGGACGTCCACGTTGACCCGGTAGCCACTGACCTGGCGCAGGACGTACCCCTGTGCGGTGAGTTCGTCGAACGTCCGCTGGTACTCCACCCGGGACAGGCCGTGCCGGGCCTGCCATTCGGGGCCCTCGCGCTGCTCCCAGATCGCCGCGTACCGTGCCTCGCCGTCGATCGCGTAGCCGCTCACGGTCCGCAGCCGGAAGCCGCGTGCCGTGAGGTCGTCGAAGACGGCCTGGTACTCGGCGCCGGTCAGGCCGTGCCGGGCCTCCCAGGGCGGGCCGTCGGTCTGCTCCCAGACCGCGTTGTAGCGGGCGTCGCGGCCCTCGCTGTACCCGTTGACCGAGGTGAGGCGGAATCCCTGCGCCGTCAGCTCGTCGAAGGTGCGCTGGTAGGTCTCGCCGTCGATCCCGTGCCGGGCCTGCCAGGCGCTGCCGCCGCCGTGGTGTTCGAACAGGGCGGCGAACCGGGTCCGGAAGCGTGACATCGTCACCGGAGTGCCGTCGGCGACCGTCCCGGCGGCGTTGTAGATGTCGGTGAAGTCGAGGTGCATGTCGATCTGGGTGCCGACGGTGGCGCCGGCCAGGGTCGGGGCCGGGCCCGGTGCCACGAACAGCCGCAGGTGGCCGCCGCCGTCCAGGAACATGCCGTTCACGTCGTGCCGTCCGTCGGAGAGGTAGGCCGCGCCGAGGCGGGTCGGCTGCCCCGGCCGGACGAAGTCCTCGCTGCGGCGCAGCAGTACGCGGAACGTGCTGCCCCCGACGTCCGCCCACCAGTTCCCCAGCCAGCACGCCTCGTTCTGCACGAAGACCGGGTCGACGACGTCCGTGATGTACCAGGCGGAGTCGATCCGCCAGACCGGGTCGTTCTCGTACCGGATCTCGATGAACTGGTTCTCGCCCCAGTGGTTCTTCGCGAGGAACACCCGGCGGGTGCGGTCGTAGCCGATCAGCAGCAGGACATGGCCGCCCTGCGGGGCGGGAGGTGGGCGACGTCGCAGACGACCTCGCGCCCGGACGCGAGCGTGTTCTCGATGGCCTCGATGGTCGGGTCGGTGTTGAACCAGCCGGCGGCCCGGTACCTGGCGTTCACGCGGGCGAGGAGCGGGATGTGCTGTTCGCAGAACTCCAGTGCGTCGTAGTCCTCCTGGCTGACGAGCGCCTCCGCGCCGGGCAGGCCGAGTACCGGGAGGATGTCGAGCAGCGCCTGCTGACTGGGCAGGTACGGCGCGGCGTCCTCGGGCGGAGCGGCGTTCTCCGTCAGCTTCTTGACGATGTCACCGCTGCCCTGGAAGCCGGTGAGCGAGGAGTTGTTCTCGACCGGCCGGGCGACGTTGCCCTGTTCGTCGCGGCTGAGCGCGAACGCCTTGCCCATGTGGAAGACGTACTCCTCGGACACGTCGATGAGCGTGCCGAACTTGCGCCGGTAGGCGGCCTCCAGCGCGGCCGCGCCCGCGAACGCCCAGCAGGTTCCCCGGTCGTTCTGCTGTTTGAACGGGGACTGGAACTGCGCCAGCGAGACGACGTCCGGCGTCGGCGCGGGCGGGGCGGGCCCAAGTGGCCTGACGCGGTCCAGACTTACCGCCAGGTCCCGGGTCCTGGCCACGAGGGTGGCGTGGGCGTCGAGAGGCAGTACGGGAGACCTCAGCAGAGGCGATCGTGGCGGTTCGGTGGCCAGCGAGAGTTCATCGGTACGAGGCATGGGAACCCCTCGTGAAATTACGGGAGATGGCGCATCCGACATGTCGTCGTCGGCCGCCGGACGCGTTCGCGTGCGCGCGTGCACGATGGGCTGTTTCCATCATCTCTCCGGCCACGGCCCGCTGCCACTCGGTCCCCGGCGGAAACCGCCGCCCCGCACCGCGTCATGCCACCGTCGTACGCTGCAACAGGCCCCAGGTGAACTCCGCGACCACCTCACGGTGGGCGCCGGTCGTGTCCGGGGCGGTGAACGCCAGTCCCCAGCGGGTCGGGGCCGTGCCCTCCAGGGGCCGGGCGGGGGCGAAGGCGCGGGCGGCCTCGTCCACCGTGCAGGACCAGGGGTGAGGTCCGCCACCGTGCGCAGGACGGGTGGTTCGGCGTCCGGCGCGCGGACCAGCCACTCGTTCCACACCGCGCCGCCCGCCGCCGGCGTCAGTACCTCGAAACGCAGGTCCGGCCAGAGCGGGACCGGCCACCGCCACGCCTCGCAGTCCAGATCGCCGATCCGGCGCGGGCTGCGGGACTCCGGCTCACCGAGCACGGATCGGTAGCGGGAGAGGGCCGGGCGGGGGCGAGGCGAGCGGACCATCGCCTGCCAGCGCCGGTTGGCCTCCCGCATCTCCGCGAGGGACACACCCAGCCGGTGCCGGGCGTCCTCCACCAGGCCGGGATTGTGGTCGGCCATGCGGCGCAGCAGCACGAGCTGGAAGTCGAGCGGGGTGAAGGGGGACTGTCTCGCGGTGGGCACGAACCCATCTTCGTACGGCGATGGGCCGGGCGTCCCATTGCCCGGGGTCGGCCCCTGTCGCTAGCCTGTGTGTTCGCCATTCCGATCGCCTGTTGAAATCTCGAACGACCGCAGGCGCCTGAGACACATTAGGGAGGGGCCGGTCGTGGGACGCCTCGTACCAGCCGTGACCCGGGCTCTCGACATTCTCGAGCTCTTCCTCGACGGGGACGGCACGCTCTCCGCCCCCGACATCGTGCGCCGGCTCCAGCTGCCGCGCACCACCGTGCATGAGCTGGTGACCACGCTCGCCGCCCGGAAGTACATCGTCCCGGTGGCGGGCCAGCCCGGCCGCTACCGGCTCGGCGTACGGCCGTACCAGCTCGGCGCCCGCTACGCCGAGCACCTCGACCTCGCCGCCGAGGGCCAGCAGGTCGCCCGCTCGGTCGCCGAGACCTGCGACGAGACGGTCCATGTGGCGATCCTGGAGGACACCGATGTCATCTACATCGCCAAGGTGGACTCCACCCACGCGGTGCGGATGGTGTCGGCGGCCGGCCGCCGACTGCCCGCCCACTGCACCTCCGTCGGCAAGATGCTCCTGGCCTCCCTCCCCGGGCACGAACTCGGCGCGCGCATCCCCGACGACGCCGAGCTGGACGCGATGACCCCCAACAGCATCACCGACGTGGCCGCCCTGCGCGAGACCCTTGCGGAGATCCGCGCCCGGGGCGTCGCCGTGGAGAGCCGCGAGTCCAATCCGGACGTGTCCTGCGTCGCCGCCCCGGTGCGCGACCGGACGGGGCAGGTGGTGGCCGCGCTGTCCATCTCCGTACCGATGATCCGCTGGAGCGACGAGCGGCTGGGCGAGCTGGAGCGGCTCGCCGTCAAGGGCGCCGCCGAGCTGTCCGAGCGGCTGGGCCACAGGAGCGTGGGATGACGCACACCTTCGACGTCGCCGTCCGCGCGGAGGCGGCCCTCGGCGAGGGCCCCACCTGGGACCCGGCCACCGGCCGCCTGCTGTGGATCGACATCCTCGGCTCCCGCGTCCACACCTACGACCCCGCCACCGGCCGGCGCACCGTGCTCCGCACCGACCAGCACGTCGGCGCCGTCAAGCCCCGCGCGGGCGGCGGACTCGTCCTCAACCTGCGGGACGGCATCGGCCTGCTCGACCCGGACGGCACCTTCCGCTGGCTGCACCGGGAGGTCGTTCCCGGCCGCCGCGCGAACGACGCGGCGGTCGCGCCGGACGGCAGCCTGTTCGCGGGCACGATGCGGTACGACGAGGCGCCCTGTGGGGCACGCTGTCGCGGGTCGCGCCGGGCGGCAGGGTGGACCTCCTGCTGGACGACGTGGCCGTCAGCAACGGGACGGGCTGGAGTCCGGACGGGCGGCTGATGTACTACATCGACTCCCCGACCCGCCGTATCGACGTCTTCGACGTCGGGGCGGCGGACGGCCGCATCACGAACCGGCGTTCGTTCGCCCTGATAGAGGAGGGCGCGGGGTTTCCCGACGGGCTGTGCGTCGACGCGGACGGATGCGTGTGGGTCGCGCTGTGGGCGGGCGGCGCGGTACGGCGCTACACCCCGGGCGGGGAGCTGGACCGGGTGATCCCGCTGCCGGTCCCCCTGGTCACGGCGTGCACCTTCGGGGGCCGGACCTGACGGATCTGTACATCACGACGGCGCGCGTGGGCCTGACGGCACCGCCTCCACTGGCGGGTTCGCTGCTGGTCGTACGGGGCGCGGGCAAGGGGTGGCCCAGCCTCCGTTCCGGGGGTGAGTTCGCCCCCGCCGCCCCTTCCTTCCCGTCCCTGGGGCTGTGCCCCAGACCCCCTTGCGGCCCTTCGGGCCTCGTCCTCGAACGCCGGACGGGCGTGTGTGCAGAGTCTGTTCGGCAGGACTCAGTCCTCCCGGCGGCTCACACCCCCGTGCGGTCCAGTCGGCGCAGGACCTCGGCTTCGCCCGGTGTCAGTGGGGGTCGGCCGATGGGGGAGGGGAGCCGGTCGCGGCTGCCAGGAGTGCTGTGGGGTGGAACATGCGGGCGGGGGACGCGCGCAGGCTGCTGATCGACCAGAGCACCGACGCCGCCGCGTACGAACCCGTCGCCGCGCGGGTCAGGCGGCGGGTGTAGGCCGTCAGCGCGCGGTCGGCGAGGTGGGGCGGGGCGGCGCCCCGTACGGCGGGGTACAGGGCGTCCTGGCTCACGGCCTGGGTCCACGCCGGGTTCGCCGCGCGGGCGGCGGACCGGACCACCCGGCGGCCCAGTCCCGGCGCGCCCAGGCCGCCCCGCGCCAGCTCCCGGCCGAGGGCCCGCGCTCCGAACGCCGCGACCGACATCCCGTGGCCGTACGCGGGGTTGAACGTGGCGAGCGCGTCGCCGAGGACGGTGAAGCCGTCCGGCCAGTGCGGCAGGCGCTCCAGGTGGCGGCGTACGTTGCTGGTCGAGCGGCTCAGATGGACGTCGGAGAGGGCTGCGCGCCCGAGATCAGACGGCCCACGATCGGGTCCGGGAGACCGAGGGTGTAGCGCAGGAAGCCGTCCGGGTCCGCCGGGGTTCGCCGCCGCGGGAGCCGCCGCAGCTGACCAGCCAGCGGCCGCCCTCGATCGGCATCACCATCGCGCTGCGGGCCGGGCGGGACAGGTACGGGTCGGCCTGCACGAGCGTCAGGGGAAGCGCTCCGCCCCGGACGGGATCCGGTACAGCCGGGACGCGTTGACCAGGCCCGAGTCGACCGCCCGTTCCCGCACGCCGGTCAGCCCCAGACCGTTCAGCCAGCCGGTGACGCGCGTTCCGCGGCCGCTCGCGTCGACCACCAGGTCCGCCTCGAGGTCCGTGTCGCCGCCGGGCGTCGCGAGGCGCACCCCGCGCACCCGCGCCGCCGTGCCCGTCAGGCCCACCACGGTCGCCCTGCGGATCTCCAGCGGCACCTGTTCCCGTACGGCCGTCCGCACCACCCAGTCCAGCAGCGCCCGGCTGCACGTGAACATCGCCGGGCCCGCGCGCCGCCACCGCCGCAGCCAGCCCTCGGACGTGAGCGCCAGCACGCCCGAGGCGAGCGGGATCTCGTGCCCCCGGCGGCCAGCAGCCGGGCCCGCAGTCCGGCGCCCGGCAGGAGTTCCTCCATGGCGTCCATGCCGCCCGCCATCAGCAGATGCGCGTGCCGGCCCTGCGGAAGTCCCTTGCGGTGCTCGGGGCCGTCCGGCAGTTCGTCGCGGTCCAGGACGATCACCTCGTCCGCTCCCGCGCGGTACAGCACCGCCGCGGCCAGCAGGCCGGCCATACCGGCGCCGATGACGACAGCTCTACGCGACATGGGGCTCCTCGGGTTCGGTCACGGTCGCGGTCAGGGACGGCGGGGGCCGTGCAGGGCCCGCGCCAGTTCCACCAGCCCGCCGGTGCCGGAGACCTCGGTGGCGTGCAGCCGGTAGCCGCCGTCGGCGTCGGGCGGCTCCTCGCGGGCGGCGGCCCGGCGCGCCGCGTCGGCCAGCATGGCCGCCTCCGCGGCGAGCCGCGCCTCGTGCGGGGAACGGCCCGCGCGCAGGGCCGTGTCCCGGGCCCGCTCACGGACCCGGTGGTCGAAGTACGGTGCCAGCGCGAGCAGTCCGTCGTGGATGGACACCTCACGCCACTGGAGCCGCGCCTGCGGAAGCTGCCACCAGGACGCCCCCGGCCGGGGCGCGGTCGACGCCGGCCGCACCAGACACCACAGCGGGCCCAGCCGCCGGTAGTCGCCGAACCCCCGCCACTGCGCGCGGGCGGCCGGCAGCAGCCTCGGCAGCGCGAACCCCGCCGAGCAGAGCAGCGCGGCCAGCGACGCCATCGGCGGGGCCACCGTGGTGGACAGGAAGTCCAGGTCGTGACCGTACCAACGGGCGACGACCGCCGTGTACTTGGTGAGCTGGAACCCCACCACGTCGAGGAGCGCCCCGACGAGGATCAGCCGCAGCCCGGTCCGCAGCAGCCCCCGACCTCGCGCCCCCATTTGACGCAGACGGCGCACATCACCAGCATTGCCGCGCTGTGCCCGACCAGGTAGAGCAGGATCATCTCCCGCATGAACGGGGTGTTGGCGTAGTAGGTGTCGAGGTCGGTGAGCCGTTCGGTGTCCGCGTCGGCGAGCAGGAACAGGACGACGATGACGGCCACCAGCAGCCCGTAGGCGGCGACACTGCGCAGCACCATGCGCCGCACCCGCTCCCGGGAGCCGCCCCGCCAGTTGATCAGCAGCACCAGCACCGCGCAGCTGTACGCGCAGAGCATCCCGTAGGTGAGCGGGGCCCCGAAGTTGGTGATACCGGTGAGGGAGTTGACGGTGGCCAGGGTGGCCGGGGCGGCGCATACGAGCACGAGGGCGCCCAGGATGATCGCCGCGCAGGTGGACAGCGTCAGCGGGTCCGCGAGGGTGGCCCTGCGCGGGCGGCGGAACAGCAGCACGGATGTCATGCCGAACACGAAGGCAGCCAGGTAGACGACGAGATTCACAGCGGCCGGGTCCTCTCGTCCGGGGCCCGGTTCACGCGGTCCCCGCCGTGGTCGTGACCGAGGCGGCCGCCGGCTCCGGGCGGCCAGCGCGTCGGCGACGCGGACCAGGGCGGCCGGGCCCGGCACCCGGTCCGGGAGCCGGCCGCCGTCGTCGCGTGCCGGCATCCGGGCCGGGTCCGCCTCGTCACGGACCGCCGCGCCGATCACCGCCGCCCACGCGGCCGCCTCCGCCCGCTCCAAGTCGCCTGTCCTTTCGAGTACTTCGGCTTGAGAGCGGTCGTACAGCTTCCGGTCGAAGTACGGGTCGAGGTGGCTCAGCGCGTTGTGGACGCTGGTCTGGCGCCACATCAGCCGGGTCGTGGGGAGGCGAACCTGGGCCGGGGCAGCCGCAGCGCCCGGCGGGTGAGGAGGTCGTCCAGCGTCCGCTCCAGCGGTTCGAGGCGGGCGTACGTCCGCCGTGCCCGCCGCCACTCGGCGATCCGGGGCGTAGCCAGCGGCACCAGCACCCCGACGACCGTCAGCAGGGCGCCGAGCCCGGCGACGGCCGGGGAGACGGTGGTGGAGAGCGCCGACCAGTCCTGTCCGGTCCAGCGCGCGCCCACCGCGGCCAGCTTGGCCACGCTGTACCCGCCCCCGCACAGCGACCCCGCGCCGAGCAGGATCAGCCCCGCCCGCAGCCCGCCCCGCACCCGGCGTGCCCAGTGCAGCGCCATGACGCAGGTGACGGTCACGGCGGTGAGGTGCGCCAGCAGGTACAGCACGATCATCTGGGCGATGAACGGGGTCGTCGCGTAGTAGGTGTCCAGGTCGGTACGGCGCTCCACGGGCGCCTCGCCGAGGACGAACGTCACCGCGATGCCGAGGACGACGAGGGCGTAGGCGAGCATCCAGCGGCGGGCGGTACGCCGCACCCGGGGCCCCCGCGCCAGTGCACGACGAGGACCTGGGACGCGGCGCAGTATCCGGTGATCGCCGCGTAGGTGACCGGCGCCGCGAGGTTCGGCACCCCGCTGACGTCGTTGACGGCGCCGACCGTGGGCGGCGCCCCCAGGAAGAAGCACAGCCCCGCCAGGCCCAGTACCGCGCAGAGCGACCGCAGATAGGGGTCGCGCCGGTGCCGCAGCAGATCGGGCGCCCTGACCAGCAGGCCGAGCCACAGCGCCCCGCAGCTCGCGTAGTTGAGCAGGCCGCTCATCCCTTCGTCCCGCGGTAGTTGAGCGCGGCCCCGATGCGTCCGGCGAGGTCCCGCGGGTGGCCGGGGTCGCCGCCCTCCGCGGCGTACACGGAGTCGGTGGAGGCCTCCAGCCAGGTGCGCAGCCGGCGGCCCATCAGCATGGCGAAGCGGTCGGCCTCCTGTTCCTCCACCAGGCTGAAGTCGGTGCGGGCGGCGACCGGTCCGGGCCGTCCGGAGCCGGTGTCCGCGGCCCGGCGGTTCATGTGCCACACCTCGTGGCAGAGGATCACGATCTGGTGCCATACGGCGGCCCGTTCGTCGACCACCACGTCGTCATGGCTCTCGCGCTCCAGCCACAGCCCGCTCGCGGTGTGCGGGGGAACGCCGCCCGGTGGACCCGTACGTCCCGTCCGCGCCAGGCGCCGACGGAGGCGACGAGCGCCTCGAAGAGCACCTCGGGTTCGGCCGGCACCGCCACCCGGATGGGGTCGATGAGGGCGTCAGCGAGACGACGCATCTCCTTCCTGGTCCGCACCGCTGTCTCCCTGTTCCCCTGGGTGTTGCCCGGTCACCAGTGCAATATGCCAAGTCCGATGCCCTTCGGGCCAGTTCCCCGTGCGACACGGTCACTCGGTGACGGCGGTCCGTCCCCCGGTGCCACGACCGGTGGCGGCCCAGGGAAGTCCCGCTGTGAGTTCTTGTGCGAACCATTGACGCGTTCGCTCAACACCCATACCTTCCGTTCGAAGTTACGGGCGCTATTCGATATGTCGAACGATAGATGGGGCAGGGTATGGGACGACCTGGCCTGGATCGCAGGCAATTACTCGCCGCACTGGGCGGGTTGACCGTCGCCGGAAGCTTCGGCTTCGCGGCGCTCGGAACCGGGGCCGACGCGCTCGCCTCCGGCGCGGACACCCGGGTGCGCTACTGGAACCTCTTCAGCGGCGGCGACGGCTACAACATGATCGCGATGCTGGACTCCTTCCGGAAGGACAACCCCGGCATCGATGTGAAGGACTCCACCCTCCAGTGGGGCAGCCCCTTCTACACCAAACTCGCCATGGCGGCCGCGGGCAATCGCGCCCCCGAGCTCGGCGTCATGCACCTGGGCCGCGTCACCGGTTTCTCACCCGGCCGCCTCCTCGACCCGTGGGACGTCGAACTGCTCGCCAAGTACGGCGTGAGAGGCCGACTTCAACCCCGAGCTGTGGAAACGCGCCGTCGTCGACGGCAGGCTCTACGCCCTCCCGCTCGACATCCACGTCCAGCTCTGCTTCTACCGCAAGGACGTGCTGAAGAAGGCCGGACTGCTCGGCGACGACGGCCGGATGATCCCCGTGACGTCCACCGACGAGTGGTTCGACGTACTGAAGGAGGCCAGGAAGGCCACGGGGAAGGGCCTGCAGACCATCGGCCTGTGGCACAGCGACCAGAACTTCCAGTGGTGGTTCTTCGTCGCCTTCTACACCCAGCTCGGCGGCACCTGGTTCGACGAATCCAACACCGAGGTCACCTTCGACACCGAAAAGGCCACCCAGGTACTGGAGTTCCTGCACCGGCACCTCACCGACGGGTACGCCGACCCGAACTTCGGCGGCGGCGCGGGCGCCGAACAGTTCGTCAACGGCGCCCCGTTCGTCTGGGAGGGCAACTGGTCGGTGCCGGTCTTCGACACCGCGGAGATCGAGTACGGGGCCACCCCTGCCGCCCGTCTTCGGCAAGCGGGCCACCCACGCCGAATCGCACGCCTTCGTGCTCCCGCACCAGTCCGGCCGCGGCGGCGCCGCCAACGAGGGCGCCCATCGACTCGCCGCCTACATCGTCCAGCACGCCCGGCAGTGGGCCGCCGGCGGACACATCCCCGCCCACACACCCACCCTGTCCACCGACGCGTACCGGACGATGCGGCCGCAGAGCGAATACGTCTCCGCCATGGACCACCAGGCCACCGAGCCCACGGTCTGGTTCGCCGGCTCCACCGGCATCCTCGCCCAGCGCGTCGGCCCCTCGTGGTCTCCTCCACCACGGGCTCCGCCGGGCCCGACACCGTCGCCCGCCGGATGAAGAGCGAACTCGGCCGGCTGCTCGCCTCGAAGAACCCCATGGACGGCCGGACCGCCGCGCAGGAGGTGCCGTCGCATGACGACGACCAGCGCGGAGACCGTCATCCGCCCGGCCCGCGTCCGCACCGCCGCCGACAGCGCGGTGCTCCGCCGCGGACAGGGCTTCCAGCACGGCGGCTGGTTCGTCGCCCTGTTCCTCGCCCTGTTCGCGCTCTTCATCGTCTGGCCGCTGCTGCGCGGCCTCTACCTCAGCTTCACCGACGCCAACATCTCCGGCGACGGCGCGCGCTTCATCGGCCTCGACAACTACCGCGAGGCCCTGGACGACCCCTGATGTGGGAAACCCTGGGCCACAGCGCCTGGTTCACGCCTCGTCGTCCCCTGCATCACCGTCCTCGCGTTCCTCCTCGCGATGCTCGCCCACCACATCGAGCGCGGGAAGTGGCTGTGGCGGCTCTGCTTCTTCATGCCGTTCCTGCTGCCGTCCACCGTCGCCGCCAACCTCTGGCAGTGGCTGTTCAACCCCGGCACCGGCATGGTCAACCATGTCCTCGGCATCGACACCCCTGGCTGACCGACAAGTCGTACGCGATGCTCGCCATCGTCATCGCCACCCTGTGGTGGACCGTCGGCTTCAGCTTCCTGCTCTACCTCGCCGCCCTCCAGGGCATCCCCGCCCACCTCTACGAGGCCGCCGAGCTCGACGGCGCGAACGCCTGGCACCGCACGGCCCACATCACCCTGCCGATGCTGCGCAACATCACCGGCCTGGTGATCGCCCTGCAGATCCTCGCCTCGCTCCAGGTCTTCGACCAGGCCGTCGTCATGCAGGACTTCCTCCCCGGCCCGGAGGGATCGACCCGCACCTTCGTGCAGTACACCCTCGAACAGGGCTTCACCAGCTACCGCGTGGGCTACGCCTCCGCCATCTCCATCATTTTCTTCGTGCTCATCGCGGCCGTCGCCCTCGCCCGGATGTGGCTGCTGCGCAACCGTGAGGAGGGCGGCCGATGACCACCGCCGCACAGCAGCGGAGACGGGCCGTGCCGCGCCGCGCCTGGACACCCGGCCAGATCGTCCTCACCCTCCTCGGCACCGCCGTCTCCGTGGTGTTCCTCGCCCCGCTCGCCTGGGCCCTGTTCACCTCCCTCAAGTCGGAGACCGAGGCCGTCGAGGTACCGACGCACTGGCTGCCGAAGGAGTGGACCGGCCAGGCCTGGACGGCGATCCTCGAGACCGGCAACATCACCAACTGGCTCGTGAACTCCCTGGTGGTGTCCGTCTGCGTGACCGCGATCGTGCTGGTGACCAGCGCCCTCGCCGGATACGGCTTCGCCCGCACGGAGTTCCGCGGCAAGCACGTCCTGCTGGGGGTCGTCATGGCCGGCCTCATGGTCTCCCCGGCCGTGCTCGGCGTGCCCCTGTTCACCACCGTGCAGCAGCTGGGCATGGTCGACACCTACTGGGGCATGATCCTGCCGCAGTGCGCGCCCGCCGCGATGGTGTACATCCTCTACAAGTTCTTCCAGGGCGTCCCGCGCGAACTGGAGGAGGCCGCCTTCATCGACGGCGCCGGCCGCTGGCGGGTCTTCCTCACCATCATCGTGCCGCTGTCCCGCCCCTCCTCGCGGCGGTCGGCATCTTCACCTTCATCAGCTCCTGGAACAACTTCCTGTGGCCCTACATGGTCACCAACAACCCCGACCTGATGACCATGCCGAACGGCATCGCCACCGTCATGAACTCCTACGGCATCCAATGGGCCCAGCTCATGGCCGGCGGCCTGATGGCAGGCCTCCCCTGATCATCGTCTTCGTCTTCTTCCAGCGCCAGATAGTGGCGGGCGTGGCCCACACGGGCCTGGCCGGCCAGTGACGAGTCCGGCCAGGAGCCCCGGAGCCCCCGGAGCCCCCGGAGCCCCCGGAACCCCGGAGCCCCCGGAAGCGCGGAGCCGCACAGCGAAGCGGCCCCGCCGCGTGAGCGCGACCAGCCACACACGACCCGCGGCCGCGACCGCACAGACACCCCCACTTCGGAAGGCGTACATGCGAACCGCCCGTTTCACCCTGGACCCCGCCTTCACCATCGGTGAGGTGAACCCCCGTCTCTTCGGATCGTTCGTGGAACACCTCGGCCGCTGCGTGTACACCGGCATCTACGAACCGGACCACCCCACCGCGGACGAGGCGGGCCTCCGCCAGGACGTCCTCGACCTCGTCAGAGAGCTCGGCGTCACCACCATCCGCTACCCCGGCGGCAACTTCGTCTCGGGCTACAAGTGGGAGGACTCCGTAGGCCCCGCCGAGAACCGCCCCCGCCGCCTCGACCTCGCCTGGCGCTCCACGGAGACCAACCGTTTCGGCCTCTCCGAGTACATCGCGTTCCTGAGGAAGATCGGCCCCCAGGCCGAGCCCATGATGGCCCTCAACCTCGGCACCCGGGGCGTCGCGGAGGCCCTGGAGCTCCAGGAGTACGCCAACCACCCCTCCGGCACCGCCCTTTCGGAGCTGCGCGTCGAGCACGGCGACAAGGACCCGTTCGGCATCCGCGTGTGGTGTCTCGGCAACGAGATGGACGGCCCCTGGCAGACCGGTCACAAGACCGCCGAGGAGTACGGCCGCCTCGCCGCCGAGACGGCCCGCGCCATGCGCCAGATCGACCCGGACGTCGAACTCGTCGCCTGCGGCTCCTCCGGCCAGTCCATGGACACGTTCGGCGAGTGGGAGGCGACGGTCCTGCGCGAGACGTACGACCTGGTCGACCACATCTCCCTGCACGCCTACTACGAGCCGCTCGACGGCGACATCGACTCCTTCCTCGCCTCCGCCGTCGACATGGAGTCCTTCATCGAGAACGTGGTCGCCACCTGCGACCACGTCGGCGCCCGTCTCAAGTCGAAGAAGCGGATCGGCCTCTCCTTCGACGAGTGGAACGTCTGGTACATGTCCCGTACGCATGCGCAGGTCAGCGCACTGGACTGGCCCGAGGCCCCGCGTCTGCTGGAGGACAACTACAGCGTCACCGACGCCGTCGTCTTCGGCTCGCTGCTCATCGCGCTGCTCCGGCACGCGGACCGGGTCACCGTCGCCTGCCTCGCCCAGCTCGTCAACGTGATCGCCCCGATCATGACGGAACCAGGCGGCCCGGCCTGGCGGCAGACGACGTTCTTCCCTTCTCCCAGGCCTCGGCGTACGGCCGGGGCGAGGTGCTCGACGTACGGGTGGACTCACCGACGTACGAGACGAGGAAGTACGGCGCGGCCGACCTGCTGCACGCCACCGCCGTACGCGCCGAGGACGGCACGGTCACCGTGTTCGCCGTCAACCGCTCGCGCACCGGGGCCCTTCCGCTGGAGGTCGCCCTGAGTGGTCTGCGGCTGACCGAGGTCGTCGAGCACAGCGCCCTCGCGGACGCCGACCCCGACGCCCGCAACACCCTCGCCGAGCCCGGCCGGGTCTCCCGCACCCGGTCGACGGCACCACGCTGGAGAACGGCCGGCTCGGCGCCGTACTGGAGCCGCTGTCCTGGAACGTGATCCGGCTCGCGTAGCCGACCGGCGGTGGGCTCACCCTCCCCGGTGAGTCCACCGCCTTCACCGGGATTCCGCCCCGCGCGGCGCCCAGCAGCGTCAGGCGCACCTCGCGCGGGCCCGAGAGGGTGGTGCCGTCGGCCAGGACCGCCAGGGCCAGTGTGTTGGCGCCCCGGGTGCGCAGAATCCCGTTCGGCAGGACGAAGGTGTGCCGGGGGCCCACGTCGTTGAGGTACTGGCCCATGTTCCAGCCGTTGAGGAAGATCTGGGCGCGGTAGGCGCGCTCCGGGTCGTCGTCGAGGGTGAGCCCGATCGACGCGTCCACGTCGGCGGGTACGTCCAGCCGGAACTCCGTCCGGTACCAGGCCACCCCTGCCGCCGCTCCCGGCGGGGAACTCCACCGGCCGCCAGTCGCGGTCGTCGAAGCCGGGCAGATGCCAGCCGTTCCGTTCGCCGTGCAGGCCGCCGTCGTTGAGCGGTCCGCGCACCCGGTCCGGTGCCGTGGCGCCCTGGATGCGCCACTCGACGCCCGGGGAGCGGCCCCGAACCCGACGGCGATGAGGCCCCGCGCGGCCTTGTGGGTGCCCTCGGCCCGTACGTCCCCGTCGTGCCCCATCGGCCGTACGAGCACGGACAGCACATGGCCGCCCCGCCCGCGGCGCTTCCCGGGCACCTCGAAGACGGCCGTCGCCTTCCGGGTGCCCCCGCCCTTCTCCGGTGCCGGCATACGGTGCGAGCCCAGCGGGCGCCCGTCCAGCCAGGCCATCAGCAGCCCCTGCGCCCCGGCGCCGTAGGACAGGGAGACGGACGTGACACCGCGTGTGTCCGTGAGCCGCCCCGGTACCAGACGTCGCCGTAGTGGAAGCCGTAGTCGTCCGCGAAGAGCACGGGAGAGCCCTCGGGCACCGGTGTGGTGCTGTGCGAGGAGGTGCGGTCGGCCACCGTCCACGCCGAGTCGTCGAAGTCCGGCTCGGACTCCGGGCTGCCGCCCCGCCGCCGCCAGCCGTCCAGCGCGGGCAGGGTCACGGAGGGCGCGTCCGGCATCATCCCCTCCATCACCAGGCTGCCGGACCGGCCGAGATAGGTGCGCACCGGCTCCCCGTTCCAGGTCACGGAGGTGATCCCGGGCGGCCCCCACACCTCCACACCGGTCTCGGCGACGACATCGCCGGTGAGGTGGACGGTGGAGTCCCGCAGGGTGGCCGAGCGCAGCATCGCCGGACCGTAGACCAGCAGGGAGCCGGACGGGGTCTCGTACGGCCACAGGCGCAGCGCGGTAGCGTCGTCGGCGAACAGCAGTACCAGGGGGACGTCGGAGTCCCCGCCCTTGACGAGGACCCTGCCCAGCCCGCCCACGCCGAGCGGTGCGACGAGGTTCAGCCTGCCCCGGTCGTAGGACCACGCGGGTTCGGTGTCCGCGCGCAGGACCTCCGGCTGGACTTCGCAGTCCAGCGCGAGCTGTGCCTGCTGGCCGCTCCGGCCGGCGAACACGGCGATGTCGAGCCGTCCGGCGGCCATGCTCAGCAGGGGCTGCGCGGTGGTGTACGCCAGCTTGCGCCGGCCCAGCCGCAGTCCGGAGACGAGGAGTCGGGCGTCGTGCGGTGCCATCGTGACGGGCACCTCGATGCCGCTGTCCGGCAGCATCGAACGGACCTGTTCGGCGGAGTCGTTGCGCACCACGTACACCTGGGCGCCGGTGTCCGGGTTGGTGAGGTGGCGGACCGTCAGCCGGTCCTGTGCCGTCCGGGTCTCGCTCACGGGGTCCAGCCGGGCGAGGTCGGGCACGGTCCGCACCAGATGACCGAACTGCTGGAGCGGGGCCATGCCCGCCGTGGGCCGGCGGCCCTCGTCGACCGGTGCCCCGCGGCCGTGGGACGCCGGGGCGCCCCCTCCCGGAGCCACCCCCACGAGGTGCCGCCGAACACCGTACGGACGTTCTGCGCGGTGATCCCCCGGCGAGGCCGGTCAGGTGGTCGCGGCGCTCGTATCCGGCGTCGGTGCGGAAGCCCGGTGTCCGTGGGCCGTCGTCGAGGAGGCCGAAGCGCCCGTCCCCGTGGAACAGGGGTACGTCGATGCGGTCGGCGCGCGCCTTGGCGTACAGGTGGGCCAGGTAGGCGCGGCCGGCCGGGTCGCCGGCGGGGATGCCGTCCTCGAGCTGGTAGAGCAGTACGGTGCCGCCGCCCGCGGTGAACAGATGCCGGACGGCGATGGTGTTGACGGCGGTCAGCCATGCGTCGGCATGCCGCAGATACTCCGGATCGTCGGTCCGCGCGGTCCCGTCGGCGGCCGTCAGCCATCCGGGGAGGCCCCCGGCGTCCACCTCGGGGCCGAGGTAGGGGCCGGGGCGCAGGATGACGTACAGCCGCTCCTCGGCGGCGGTGTTCAGGAACAGCCGCAGGTCCCGCACACCGGTGAAGTCGTACCGGCCGGGCGCGGGGAGTGGTGATTCCACGGCACGGACACGCTCACCGCGTTGTGCCCATGGGCGCGCAGCTTCTGCAGGACGTCCCGCCACAGGGACGGGCTGGGCAGCCGGAAGTAGTCCATCCCGGCGGACCACAGCACCAGCCGGCGGCCGTCGACCAGCAGTGAGTACCCGTCGAAGCCGATCCGGTGCCGTTTTCCGTCCGCGCGCGGCGGTGGGGGCGGCGGGCCGGTCGGCACGCCGCGCGGTCCGCGCGGGCCGGTCGCCGCCCCGCCGCTGCCGGCCAGCGCGAGACCGAGCGCCGCCGTGCCGGCCAGGGTGGTGAAGGTACGCCTGCTGAGCTCCAAGGAGCGCCTCCTGCTGTGGTGCCGGTGGGCCATTGTCCACGAACCGGAACCTTTCCGTTCACACGGCGGTCCTGGTACGTCCCCTTGTGTCCCGGCGGGGCTTGGCGGAAGTGAATGGCCGGAGTTCACCCTGTGCGCCGGTCGCGCCGCTCCCTACGATGCGGAACGCTCCCGGCCTTCACCACACCTCCATGCCTCCTTCACGGGGCCGGGAGCGCACACACTCGCATTATTGGCATGTGCATGACGCTTCAACCAACCCCCACCGAGGGACGGAGAACCATGGCTGGTGCACTGCTCCTGAGTGCGGCGGCGGCCGCGCTCCTCACCGCCGCGCTGCCCGCGCACAACCCGTCGACCGGGTTCGAGGACCCGCCGCCGGACAAGATCGTCATCAAGGTCGCCACGGTGAACGGTTCCGGTTGCCCGCAGGGCACCGCCGCGGTCGCCGTCTCCGCGGACAACACCGCGTTCACCGTGACGTACAGCGACTACCTCGCCCGGGCGGGCGGGAACTCGGATCCCACGGACTCCCGCAAGAACTGCCAGCTCAGCCTGCTCGTGCACGTCCCCGCGGGCTTCACCTACGCCATCGCCAGCGCCGACTACCGGGGCTTCGCCTCGCTCCGGCCCGGCGCGACAGGCACACAGCGGGCGTCGTACTACTTCCAGGGCTCCCCGAGCACCGCGTCCCGCAGCCACCCCTTCACGGGCCCGTACGACGACAACTGGCAGGCCACGGACGAGACCGACTGGGCCCAGCTGGTCTACGCGCCCTGCGGAGTCCAGCGCAACTTCAACATCAACACGGAACTGCGCGTGAGCGCCGGCTCCACGTCCCCGGGCGACGTCAGCTTCATGACGATGGACTCCACGGACGGCGACATCAGCACGGTGTACCACCTCGCCTGGCAGGAGTGCCCGGACGGGTGACGGCACGGCCCATCGGCACAAGGGGCGGGCGGGCCGGCAGGCCCGCCCGCCCCGTCGGTTTTCCGGCCGGACGGCGGATGCCGGGACCGCGCGGGTCATTGACGCGGAAGTGGTTCGATTCTACGGTCCGTTCGAACTTGCGATCGCTGTTCGGGATTCCGAACGGAACCGTCACCCCCACCGCAAGGAGAACCCCGTATGAGCCGCATCCTCCGAAAGCGCACCGCCCTGCTCGCGCTCCCCACCGCCGCGCTGCTCGCCCTGATGCCGACCACCGCCTCGGCGTACCCCAACCCGGGCCGGGTCACCGGGTCCGTCGTCACCCACGACCCGTCGATGATCCGCACCTCCTCCGGGCAGTACCTGCTCTACGCGACCGGCGGCGGCATCTCCCACAAGACCTCCACCGACCGCGTCGCCTTCTCCGCCGGCGCCGACGCGTTCTCGTCGCGCCCGAGCTGGTGGCGCACCTACTCCTCCGTGCCGGAGGCGTGGGCGCCGGACATCTCGTACCAGGGCGGCAAGTACCTGATGTACTACTCCGTCTCGAAGTTCGGCTCCAACACCTCCGCCATCGGCCTCGCCGGCTCCACCACGGGACAGCCCGGCAGCTGGACCGACTACGGCACCGTCTACACCTCCAGCTCCTCCAGCGACTACAACGCCATCGACCCCAACCTGTTCGTCGACGACGACGGCAAGTGGTGGCTCTCCTTCGGGAGCTGGTGGACCGGGATCAAGATGATCCAGATCAACCCCTCCACCGGGAAGCAGCTCTCCTCCAACACCACCCGCTACTCGCTCGCCTCCCGCCCCTCCGGGACGAAGGCCGTCGAGGCGCCGTTCGTCGTCAAACGGAACGGCTACTACTACCTCTTCGCCTCGTACGACACCTGCTGCGCCGGTACCGGCTCCACCTACAAGGTCAAGGTCGGCCGCGCCACCGGCGTCACCGGGCCCTACCGCGACCGGAACGGCGTCGCGATGACGAACAACGGCGGCACGCCCGTCCTCGAATCGCACGGCAGCGTCATCGGCCCCGGCGGCCAGTCGATCATGAAGGACGTCGACGGGGACCTGATCGTCTACCACTACTACGACGGCAACGACAACGGCACCCCCAAGCTCGGCATCAACCTCCTGAACTGGAGCAGCGGATGGCCCGTCGCCTACTGACCCTGCTGGCCGCGCTGCTGCTCGCCCTCTCGCTCGGGCAGCCGTCCGCGCAGGCGGCCTCCTTCGCCAACCCCGTCAAGGCCCAGAAGGGCGCCGACCCCTGGATCGTCCACCACGACGGCGACTACTACCTGATCAGCACGTCCTGGACCGACGTCATCACCCTCCGCAAGTCCCCCACCCTCGGCGGCCTCGCCACCGCTCCCAGCGTGCAGGTGTGGAAGGGCGACGCGGCCTCCCGCTGCTGCAACATCTGGGCGCCGGAGCTGCACTACCTGAACGGGCGCTGGTACCTGTACTACGTGGCCGGGCAGAACATCGCCGACTACAACCCCACCCAGCGCAGTCACGTCCTGGAGAGCGCCGGCTCCGACCCGATGGGGCCGTACAGCTACAAGGGGCAGCTCAACAGCGCCTGGATGCTGGACCCGACGGTCGCGGCCATCAACGGGCAGCTCTATCTCTTCGGCAGCGTGAACGGCGGCACGCAGAACATCGTCGCCGCGCGCATGTCCAACCCGTACACAGTGAGTTCGTCCTTCTCCACCGTCTCCACGCCCACCTACGACTGGGAACGGCAGGGCGGCACCGTCAACGAGGGCCCGGAGATACTCCAGCGCGACGGGCGCACCTTCCTCGTCTACTCGGCGAGCGGCTGCTGGACCCCGACTACAAGCTCGGCCAGCTCACCCTCACCGGCTCGAACCCGGCCGCCGCCTCCTCCTGGACCAAGAAGTCCACGCCCGTCTTCCAGCGCAGCGACGGCAACGGCGTCTACGGTCCCGGCCACAACGGCTTCTTCTCCTCGCCGGACGGCAAGGAGAGCTGGATCGTCTACCACGCCAACGACTCCGCGTCCGAGGGCTGCGACAACGGGCGTACGGCACGGGCGCAGAAGTTCACCTGGAACGCGGACGGTTCACCGAACCTCGGTACGCCCGTCCGGCTCGGGGCGAGCCAGAGCGGACCCTCGGGCGAGCCGTCCGCCGTCTCCACCACCTACACCCTCACCAACCGCAACAGCGGCAAGTGCCTGGATCTGGAGGGCAGTTCCGGAACGGATGGCGCCAATGTGCGGCAGTACGCCTGCAACGGCGGCGCCCATCAGCGGTGGCGGCTGGAAGACCTCGGCGACGACACCCACCGGCTGGTCAACGTGGCCTCCGGCAAGGTGCTCGACACCGAGAACTGTTCGTCCGCCGACGGCGCCGATCTGCGCCAGTGGTCGTGGCTGAACAACACCTGCCAGCGCTTCCGCTTCATCGCGACGGACGGCGGTCACGTCCGGATCACCAACCAGGCCACCGGCAAGGTCGCCGACGTCGCCGACTGCTCCACCGCCGACGGCGCCGACGTACGCCAGTGGACCTGGCTGAACAACGCCTGCCAGCAGTGGCGGCTGAACCCGGTCTGAGGCCCTGGGTCCCGCTCCAACTCCTGCGGGGTCACTCGGGGCTGTCGTGGCCCCGCAGGTGCAGGGAGCGCAGCGCCACCTCGATGGCGAAGCGGTGATCGGGGTCGGTGAGCCGGTCGCCGAGACAGGTGTCCAGCATGCGCAGGCGGTAGCGGACGGTCTGGGCGTGCACGCCCAGGATCTCGCCGACCTGTTCGGCCGGCGCCCGGGTGGAGACATGCACCCGCAGGGTCTCGACGAGCCGGTCGCGCCGCCGGGCCGGCAGTTCGTCGAGCGCGGCCAGTTCACGAGCCGCGATCCGGTCGACGAGGGCGTTGTCGGAGAGCAGCCACAGCGTCGTCAGATGGTCCTCGCAGCGGATCAGCGGGGCGTCGGCGATGACCTCGTCGTCGGCGAGCTGAAGCACCCGGCGGGCCCAGCGGACGGAGTCGGCGGCCTGGCTGAGCGGCACGGTCAGGCCGATCGCGGCACGCGTGCCGGTCAGGGCCGTACGGAGCATGCCGAGGCGGTGCGGGGTGAGGTCCCCGGGGACGAGCAGATGCGGCTGCGGAATGTCCAGGTCGGCGAGGACGTCGCGGTCGAGGCCCGCCTGGATGTGTTCCGGTGCCGGAGGGCGCAGGGCGACGAGGAAGCAGGAGCGGGGGAGTTCCCAGGCGGCGGTCTTGCAGAGTTCGGAGACGGCCGTGCGGGGCGGCGGCGAGGGGAGAGCAGGGAGTGCAGTAACTGTCTGCGTAACGCGGACTCCTCGGACGCGGCGCGCTCCCGTACCTCCGCGTACCCCTCACGGGTGATCGACTCCAGTTCCTCGACATAGGCGAAGAGGGCGTCGGCGAAGGCGAGGATCAGGGCGGGGAGAGGCTGTGCTGGCGGCCCACCGTCCTGGCCCGGCGCAGGGCGATTCGGGCGCCGAGCCGGTAGGCGCCCTGGAGGACCTCCAGGTCCCGGCCCTCGTAGGCCTCCACCCGGCCGAATCTGCGCAGCAGTTCGTCCCGCAGCTCCGAGCTGCTGCCGGGGTCGGCCACCCGGTCCACGAAGGCGGTCAGCGCCTGCTCGACGCCCTGCCGGATCGCGTCCCCGTCGGGGCCGTTGAGCAGCCTGCCGTACACCGGGTAGGCGCGGGTGACCTCGGTGCGTATCTCGTTCAGCAGCCCGGGAAGCTGCGGGCGCATGAAGGCCGCGAACTGCCTGGGAAGCGGGTCGAGCGGTTCACCGAGCACCGGGGGACGCGCGCTTGAGGGCATGAGTGATCCCTTGCTCTCCGACAGGTCCGGTGGGGCGGCCGGCCGGGCCCCGCCCTCGTCGGGACGGAACCCGGACCGGTCCACCGGGGTACACCGGCTTGAGAACCTGACGGTAAATCAACTCTGTTGTGTTGTACATCACTTGTGGAGGAATCGCGTCGTGGTGGTGAGAGCCGGCCGCCGGGGCGGCCGCACGGTGCCGGTGCCGGGGTGGTCAGCGGTTCGCGGAGTGCCAGTTCGCCGAGAGGACCTTGCCGGCGTCGGGGCGGCGGTGCCGGGGGCGTTGAGGCCGGTGAGGCTGGTCCGGGTGTTCTCCAGGGTCAGACTGTTGGCGCCGGCCGGGGAGGGCAGCCCGGTCTTCGCGTTGACGGCGGCGTTGATCAGGCCGATGTTCAGGCCGCAGCCGCTGGCGGCCGGGACCGCGAAGGTGCGGTCGTTCTGGGTGGCGCCGGTGAGGTTGATCCTGCTCATCTCGCCGGCCGGGTCGACGGTGCCGTCGCCCTTGAAGAAGCTCATGCCGAACTCCGGGAAGGCACGGTTCTCGGGGCGCAGCACGATCGGGGCGGCGGCCGTCCCGATGTAGCACCTGCTGCCGAGGAGCGGGTTCTCCAGGTGGATGCGGACCGGCAGGGCGACGATGGGCGTGTCCGTGAGGACGCCCGCGGTCTGGTCGAAGGCGTAGGGCGCGCCGACGGACTCCATGGTCGCGGTGATCTTGTTGAGGCTGGAGTTCTCCAGCGACTCGCACAGGCCCGTGATGATCAGGATGTCGCTCGGGCACATCAGGCCGAGCAGTCCACCGGGCACGGTGGCGGGCTCGGCGACCAGCGCGCCGGAGGCCGGGGCGACGACGGTGCTGGTGCCGTCGGCGTTCTGCACGACACCGATCTGCAGATTGGTCTTCCCGGTCGTCACGACGGTGTCGCCCAGCTTGATGGAACCCTTCGCCGACGTGGACACCACACACTGCGGGGTCCGCTCGAAGCCGTCGGCGGCCAGCATCGCGCGGGCGTCCACGGGGCAGCGGGTGAAGGGGGCCCACTCGCCGTTCAGCACCGGGTCGGCGGCGGTCGCCGTGCCCAGGGAGGCGAAGGCGCCGAGCGCGGTCAGCGCGGAGACGGTGGCGAGCCGGGTGCGGGTACGGTTCGGGCGCATGGTGGTGGCCTTCCGTGAAGGGGAGGGGAGGGATCAGCGTTCGGCGGCCGGGATCTCGTAGGGCTGGAGGTCCTCGGTGCACTGGCCTTCGTTGGTCGGGCTGGGGAAGACGGGGCGGCGATCGCGCACGTCTGGCCCTGGACCTGCTTGATGTGGTTGCCGGGACCGGAGACGGAGGCGGTGAGCAGGCGGTCGAGGTCCTCGACGTCGTTGCCGCAGCCGGTGAAGGCCGGGATGGTCGCATCGCCGGACAGCACACCGCCGCTGAGCAGCAGATAGCCGGTGGCCGGCTCGCCGAGGACCTGCTCGCCCCGGCCGTACAGGACGAGGTGGTCACCCGGGAAGGTCCGGGGTCCGGGTCCTCGGAGACGAGGACGTCTCGGTCCGGCACCCGGGACCGACGTCCAGGGTGTCCCGTTGACCTCGAGGTCCGTGACGTGCAGGACCAGCGGGGCCCGGACATAGGTGTCCGTGACCGTGGTGAAGTCGGTGAGGCTCATCTTCATACGGGAGTCGATCCGCATGACGTCCGTCTGCTCCAGCACCATGGTGGCGGTCACCGGGGCGAAGTCGAAGGACAGGAAGGTCGCCTTGAACGGCGGTGTCCGCTTCCGCTCCTGATAGTGGAGGTTCGCCCACGACACGGTGTCGAAGATCAGGTAATCGGGGTCGGGGGACCCATCTCGGGCAGCCCCTGCTCGATCAGGACGCAGGACGGCGGCAGATAGGCGGCGCCCTTCTGCTTCCGCACGTTGGCGTAGCCGGTGACATAGGCGTTGAGCGACACGTCCGTGGGCGGGTGCTGCTCGTCGTAGCGGCACGGCGGTACGTCGTCGCGGTCGGGGGCGGTCCCGGGGCGGGCTCCAGCAGCTTCGGCGAGCGGTCGCCCTGGCGCTCCGGTGCCTCGTCCGCCGGTGCGCTCGGCTCACCCGGGGCACGGACGGGGACGGCGAGGTGCTCGCCCCGGGGTGGTCGTGCCGACCGGCACGGTGGCCAGCAGGCCCTGTCCCGGGGCGTCCTCGGCGAGGACGCAGTCGACGGCCAGTGAGGCGGGGGCGGTGGCGGCCGGGTCCGCCGCGCCGAGCGCCAGGTCGAGGGAGAGTGCGCCGGCGGTGAAGGTCAGGTCGCCGTCGCCCTGCCCGGCCACCGAGGGCACGTCGCCCGTCGTCGTCAGGGTCAGCGGACCGGACCCGGGAAGGGCGACCGGTTCGGCGCTGCCGCGCCACGTCGCCGTGGCCGTCGCCTCGTTCTGGGCGACACCCACCGCGAGCCGGGTCGCGGGCCGTACCTCCGTCGCGTCGTGCGCGAGGAGGTCCGCGACCGCCTCCGGCGGCAGCTCCACCGTGGTGGTGACACCCTCCGGCGTGAACGCCTCACCCCTGTCCGCCCGTTCCGGGAAGTCCGCCGAGATCCGTACCGTCGCCGGCTGCCGGCCCGAGGGAGGGCGCAGACGTAGGGGAGTTCGGCCTCGATCTCCTGGGGGCCCGAGGCGGCGGCCGTGGTCGGGATCAGGGCGGCCAGGACGACGAACGCCGCGATCGACGTCGTACGGACCCGGGCCCGGGGCGGCCGGGGGCGGTGGGGTGGACCTTCATGCGACTCCGCTCGGACGGGAGACTGATGTCTCGAGGACGCGGTACGGAGCCCGCGAACGCCCGGCCGGGGTCACCGGCCGGGCGGAACCGAGGTGAGCGGCCTACGGGTTGGAGCCGACGATCGTCGGGATGACGCCGGTGCCCGTCTGCGTGACGGCGTAGTTGCCCTTGAAGGTGGGCTTGGTGTTGACCGTGACGATCGCCCCGCAGTTGACGGGGTTGCTGACCGTCAGCTCACCCGCGGTGCTGTTGACCGCGAGCACGCCGGTGGAGTTGGTGTAGGTGGCCGAGGCCTTGCCGCTCACGGTGAACTTGCAGGCGCCCGCCGTCACATTGGCCGTGACGTTGCCGACGTAGCCCTTGGTGACACCGGTCGAGGCGGTGTAGTCCACGGCGACGACGTCCCACGGGGTGACCGAGGTGGTGGTGACGTTGCCCAGCACACTGGTGCACGGCGAGCCGGAGGCACCGAAGTTCATCGTGGTGATGTCGGCGATGTCCCCGGGGTTGCCGGTGGCGCTGTTCATCACGCCGTCCGCGTTGGAGGTCGTACAGGTCATCGGGATGGTGGCGGTCAGCACGATGTTGCCGACGTTCACGGCCTTGAACGAGGACGGCGAGGGGGTGACCGTCCACACCGTGGACGGCACCGCGGCGGACGGGCCGGCGGCGAGACCCAGCGCGGACGCGGCCGCACACACCACGATCGCTGACCTTCTCATGCTCTTCTTCATGATTCGGGCTCTCCTTGAGGGTTGGCCTGCGGTGAGCCGTGACGTTACTCGCCGGAAACTTAGCCGAACAATGTGGCTGCCCATGATTCTTTGAAAACGGGAACAAGCTGTTCCCGCCGTGAGTGATTCGTGGTTCCCCTTAGTCACGGGCCGCCAAGGCCGAAACTGTACGGCGAAGCCGGCCGCGTTCTCCGGAAGTCGCCCGCGATGGGGGTCTTTCGCTCACTCGATGACAACACTGGGAGAGTTTCTTGTGTCCGCGGTGACAGGTTCCGGATGGCCGGAGTCGGTATCCCGGAAAACTCCGATTCCGGTGTTGCCCGCCGAGGTTACCCGGCCGTAACGTGCCGGTGTGGTGCTCGGTTCCAGGTCGGTGGCCCCCGTCGGCCGGAGCCATGACGGGCGTTTTCCGGCCCCACCCTCCATCGGGTCCGGCCGTCCGTCGGCGGGGTCCCACGGGTCCACACCCCCCGGAGCCGCGGGACCCCGCCCTGTCTCCCCGATGACAAGTTCAGGACCGGTGGGTTGTGTGCGCGGTGACAAGTTCGGCGGGACCGGCGGAGATCGCCGCCGCACCCGTTGTCAGTGCGCTCCGCACCGACTTAACGTGCGCCCGCGGCACCTGGCCGACCGACGTCCGCTGGAGGTGATATGGGAATCGAGGTAGTGGTCGAGGGTCTGACCAAGTCCTTCGGTAAGCAGAGCGTCTGGCGGGACGTGTCACTCACTCTTCCGGCCGGCGAGATCAGTGTGATGCTGGGCCCGTCCGGTACCGGGAAGACCGTATTCCTGAAGTCGCTCATAGGGCTGCTCAAACCAGAGAGGGGCCGTGTCCTCATCAACGGGGTGGACATGGTGAACAGTCCCGAAAAGGATATCTACGAGACCCGTAAACTGTTCGGCCTCATGTTCCAGGACGGCGCCCTTTTCGGGTCGATGTCGCTCTTCGACAACATCGCCTTCCCGCTGCGGGAACACACCCGCAAGAAGGAGTCCGAGATCCGCCGTACCGTCATGGAGCGGATCGAGGTCGTCGGACTGCTGGGCGCGGAGGGAAAGCTGCCGGGAGAGATCAGCGGCGGTATGCGCAAGCGGGCCGGGCTGGCCCGCGCGCTCGTCCTCGACCCGCAGATCATCCTGTGCGACGAACCGGACTCCGGGCTCGACCCGGTCCGCACCGCCTACATCTCGCAGCTGCTGATCGACCTGAACGCGCAGCTCGACGCGACGATGCTGATCGTCACCCACAACCTCGACATCGCCGCCACCGTGCCCGACAACATGGGGATGCTCTTCCTGCGCCAACTCGTCACCTTCGGCCCCCGCGAGGTGCTGCTGACCAGTGACGAGCCGGTCGTCGCCCAGTTCCTGGGCGGCCGGCGCGAAGGCCCGATCGGGATGTCCGAGGAGAAGGACGCGGCCACGCTCGCCGCCGAGGCGGGTGCCTTCGTCCCCGCCGCACCCCGGGTGATCGTGCCGCAGCTCGAACCGTCGCCGGGCCTGCCGCCGCGACAGGCCGTCGCCCGCCGGCGCCAGCGCGTCCTGAACATGATCGACTCATTGCCGCCGGCCGCGCGGTCCGCCATCCGGGACACGTACGCGAGGAACGCGCGGACGGCCACCCTCACGATGCCCCCACCGGGGGCGGCGCGTGATCACCGGTGCCCTGCGGCAGACCGGCCGGCTCTTCGCGCTCGCCGCCGAGGTCACCCGGGCCGTCTTCCGAAGACCCTTCCAGTTCCGTGAGTTCGTCGAGCAGTTCTGGTTCGTGGCGAGCGTGACCATCCTGCCCGCCGCGCTCGTGTCGATCCCCTTCGGCGCCGTCATCGCCCTCCAGGTCGGTTCCCTCACCGAGCAGTTGGGCGCCCAGTCGTTCACCGGCGGCGCCAGCGTCCTCGCCGTCGTCCAGCAGGCCAGCCCGCTCATCGTCGCCCTGCTGATCGCGGGAGCGGGCGGCTCGGCCATCTGCGCCGACCTCGGCTCCCGCAAGATCCGCGAGGAACTCGACGCCATGGAGGTCATGGGCGTATCGCCCGTGCAACGCCTGGTCGTGCCCCGGGTGCTGGCCGCCATGGGGGTCGCGGTGCTGCTCAACGGGCTGGTGTCCGTCGTCGGCATCCTCGGCGGCTACTTCTTCAACGTCATCATGCAGGGCGGCACCCCCGGCGCCTACCTCTCCAGCTTCTCCGCCCTCGCCCAGCTTCCCGACCTGTACATCAGCGAACTCAAGGCGCTGGTCTTCGGGTTCATCGCGGGCATCGTCGCCGCCTACCGGGGCCTCAACCCGCGCGGCGGCCCCAAGGGCGTCGGCGACGCCGTGAACCAGTCCGTCGTCATCACGTTCCTGCTGCTCTTCTTCGTCAACATGGTGATGACTGCCGTCTACCTCCAGATCGTCCCGCCGAAGGAGGCTGAGGTCCGATGGCCTCCCCGCTGGTACGGCTCGACCGCTCCGGTGACCAACTCCTGTTCTACGTACGGGCCCTGCTGTGGATACCGCGGACCCTGCGCCGCTATCCCAAGGAGGTGCAGCGCCTGCTCGCCGAGGTGGCCTTCGGCTCCGGCGGGCTCGGCGTCATCGGCGGCACCATCGGCGTGATGATCGCGATGACGCTCTTCACCGGGACCGTCGTCGGACTCCAGGGCTACGCGGCCCTCGACCAGATCGGCACCGCCGCGTTCACCGGATTCGTCTCCGCCTACTTCAACACCCGCGAGATCGCCCCCTCGTCGCCGGACTCGCCCTCTCCGCGACCGTCGGCGCCGGCTTCACCGCCCAGCTCGGCGCCATGCGCATCAACGAGGAGGTCGACGCGCTGGAGGGCATGGGCATCCGCTCCATGCCCTACCTCGTCACCACCCGCATCATCGCCGGGGTCGTCGCCATCGTCCCGCTCTACGCCATCGGGCTGCTCTCCTCCTACGTCGCCTCCCGCTATGTGACGGTCCTGTTCAACGGGCAGTCACGGGGCACGTACGACCACTACTTCCAGCTCTTCCTCTCCCCGACGGACGTCCTGCTCTCCGTGCTGAAGGTGCTGATCTTCAGCGTGATGGTGATCCTCGCCCACTGCTATCACGGCTTCCGCGCCTCGGGCGGCCCCGCCGGCGTCGGGGTCGCCGTCGGCCGGTCGGTGCGCAACGCGATCGTGCTGATCAGCGTCACCGACTTCTTCCTGTCGCTCGCCCTGTGGGGCGCGACCACGACCGTGAAGGTGGCGGGGTGAGATGAGCGGCTCCCGGGGAGAGACACTGCGCCACCGGCTGGCCGGGGTGGTGTTCGTGCTGGTGCCGGTCCTGCTGATCTGGCTGGCCGTCGCCGTCTACGACAAGGAGTTCACCGACTCCGACCCGGTGGTCGTCGAGACCGGCAGCGCCGGCAACCAGATGCGCCCCGGCGCCGAGGTGAAGCTGCGCGGGGTCGTCGTCGGCGAGGTCCGCGCCATCGACGCCACCGGCGACGGGGCCCGTCTCACCCTCGCCATGAAGCCCGGCGCGCTGGACGCCGTACCCGCCGACGTACGCGCGCAGATGCTGCCGACCACGCTGTTCGGCGAGCGGTTCGTGGCCCTCGTACCGCCCCCGGACCCGTCGGCCGAGACGCTGGCCGCCGGGGCCGTCGTCCCCCAGGACCGCTCCGAGAACGCCATCGAACTCCAGCAGGTCCTCGACGACGTCCTGCCGATGCTCACCGCCGTCCAGCCGCAGAAGCTCTCCGCCACCCTCTCCGCCGTCTCCCAGGCCCTGGAGGGCCGCGGGGACGAGCTCGGCGAGACGCTGACCCGCCTCGACCGGCACCTGGGGAGTTCAACCCCAGCTCCCCGCCCTCAACCGCGACCTCAGGGAACTCGTGAAGGTCAGCCATGTCTACGCGGACGCCGCGCCCGACATCATCACCGCGCTCACCGACTTCACCACCACCAGCGGCACCCTCGCCGAGCAGGAGGCCCGGCTCGCCGGCACCCTCGGCGCCACGACCCGGACGGCCGAGGACATGACCGCGTTCCTGCGGAAGAACGAGGACAACATCATCCGGCTCGGCGCCACGAGCCGGCCCACCCTGGAACTGCTCGCCGAGTACTCCTCCGCCTTCCCCTGCACCCTGCGCACCCTCGCCGAGTTCGTGCCCGCGATGGACCAGGCGCTCGGCAAGGGCACCGGACGGCCCGGCATCCACGTCGACCTCACCACCGTCCCTCGCGCGGCGCCTACCGGCCCGGGCCCGACACCCCGGTCTACGACTCCGGCGGCGGCCCCCGCTGCCCTTCCGTGCCCTACCTCGGCTCACTGCCCCGGCCCGCCGCGCCGGCCGCCGGCCCGGCGGCCGGCCAGGACCTCGGACCCGCCAACTCCCCGTCCGAGAACGACCTCGTCAACGAACTCCTCGCCCCCGCCGCCGGCGAGAGCCCCGGCGACCTGCCCGACTGGAGCAGCCTCCTCGCCGGCCCCGTCTACCGCGGTACGGAGGTGACCCTCGGATGACCGTCGACGACCACGCGCACACCCGGCGCCGCCCGCTGACCGGACCGCTGCTCAAGTCCCTCGCCTTCGTGGTGGTCACCGCCCTCGCCACCACCGTCCTCGGCCTGAGCGTCGCCGGCACCGGAGTCGGCCCCGGTACCGGCACCACCACCTACAAGGCGCTGTTCACCGACGTCACCGGACTCGTCGACGGCGACAGCGTACGGATTTCCGGGGTGGAGGTCGGCGAGGTCACCGACGTACGGGTGGTACGACGGCGCACCGCGCAGGTCACGTTCACGGTCCGCGACGACCGCACCCTGCCCCGCTCGACCACGGCCGCCGTGAAGTACCTCAACATGGTCGGCCAGCGGTACGTCTCCCTGGACCGCGGCAGCGGCGACCTCACCGGCACCCTGGAACCGGGCGGCACCGTCCCGCTGGACCGCACCACGCCCGCCCTCGACCTGACCCTGCTGTTCAACGGCTTCAAGCCGCTCTTCGAGGGGCTGTCGCCGAAGGACGTCAACGAGCTCGCCGGTTCGATCGTGCGGGTGCTCCAGGGCGAGGGCGCCACCGTGGACAGCCTGATCCGGCACATCGGCTCGCTCGGTACGACGGTCGCCGCCAAGGACAAGGTGATCGGCGAGGTCGTCGAGAACCTCGACACCGTCCTGGACACCCTCAACGACCGCGAGGACGGCTTCGACGACCTCGTCGTCACCCTCCAGGAACTCGTCAGCGGCTTCAACGAGGACCGCGAACCCTCGGCAAGGCCGTCACCGCCATGAGCGAACTCACCACCGTCACCGCCGGCCTCCTCGACGACGGGCGCGAACCCCTGAAGCAGGACATCCGCGAACTGGGCCGGCTCTCGGCGAACCTCGCCGAACACACCCCGCGGATCGAGGACTTCCTCGAGAAGACCCCGCCAAGATGACCGCGCTGGCCCGCCTCTCGTCGTACGGATCGTGGTTCAACCTCTACCTCTGCGAGGCGCGCGTGAGCGGAGTGACCACCTCCGACGGCTCGGAGCCGCCGACCGGGATCGCGGTCACCGAATCGAGGTGCCGCGGATGAGACGCCCGCAGCTCAAGCCCGTGAAGGAACGCGACCCCGTCGCCGTCGGCGTCGCGGGGCTGGTCCTGATCACCCTGATCGGCCTGCTCGCCTACCACGTGGACCGGCTGCCGTTCGGCGGCGGGACCACCTACAGCGCCGACTTCTCCGAGGCCGCCGGCCTGGGCGAGGGCGACGAGGTGCGCATCGCCGGCGTCAAGGTCGGCCGGGTCACCGGTGTCGGGCTCGACGGCGCCAAGGTGAAGGTCACCTTCGAGGTCGAGGACGCCTGGCTCGGCGACCGCACCACCGCCGCCATCGCCATCAAGACCGTCCTCGGCGACAAGTACCTGGCCCTGGACCCGCTCGGCTCCGGCCGCCAGGACCCCGGCAGCCGCATCCCGCTCACCCGCACCACCTCCCCGTACGACGTCACGCAGGCGTTCCAGGATCTCAGCGGCACCGTCGACGACCTCGACACCAGGCGGCTCGCGGAGAGCTTCCGGACCATCTCCGACACCTTCGAGAACTCCCCGCCGCATGTCCGCAAGGCCGCCACCGGACTGTCCGACCTGTCGAGAACCATCTCCAAACGCGACGCGAAACTCGCCGAACTCCTCAAGGGAAGCGCCACGTTCACCAAGACACTGGAGGACCGCAAGTCCAGCTTCGAGACCCTCATCGAGGACGGCGGCCCCCTGCTCGGCGAACTCCGCGACCGCCGGACCGCCATCCGCGCCCTGCTCAAGGGCAGCCGCGAACTCGGCAGCGAACTCGGCGGCCTGGTCGAGGACAACGAGAAGCAGCTCGGTCCCACCCTCAAGGCCCTCGGCCGGGTCACCACCGTCCTGGAGAAGAACAACACCCAGCTCGGCAAGACCCTCGCCCTGGTCGGCCCGTACTACCGCCTGGTCGGGAACACCGTCGGCAACGGCCGCTGGTTCGACAGCTATCTGTGCGGTGTCGTGCCCCGCGACTACCTGCCCGCGGCCTCCCGGCCCGAGACCGGATGCCTGCCGCCGGAGCAGCCGGCGGCGGCCTGGGGAGCGGTGAACGATGACCCGACGCCGAAAGATCCTCACCGGGGTCCTCGCCCTCCTGGTGCTCGCCGCCGGCGGCCTCGCCGCCGCCCGGGTCCTCGACGCCGACGGCACCCGCCTCACCGCCTACTTCGACCGCGCCACCGGTGTCTACCCGGGGTCCGATCTGCGCATCCTCGGCGTACGGGTCGGCGAGGTGGAGTCGGTGCGCCCGCAGGGCACCACGGTCCGGGTCGGCCTGCGCCTCGACGAGGGTGAAGGTCCCCGAGGGCGCGCGCGCCGTCGTCGTCGCGCCCAGCGTCGTCGCCGACCGCTATGTCCAGCTCACCCCGCCTACAGCGAGGGCCCCGCCCTCGCCGACGGCGCCGTACTGCCCGCCGCCCGCAACCGCCTGCCCGTCGAGATCGACCAGATCTACGACTCCCTCACCGACCTCAGCGACGCCCTCGGCCCGGACGGCGCCAACTCCGAGGGCGCCCTCTCCGATCTGCTGAGGACCGGCGCCGACAACCTCGACGGCAACGGCGACGCCATCGGCGACAGCGTCGAGGAGTTCGGCAAGGCGGCCAGAACCCTCGACGGCAGCAGCGGCGACCTGTTCAGGACGCTCGGCAGCCTCCAGACCTTCACCACCATGCTCAAGGCCAAGGACACCGACGTACGCACCGCGCAGGAACGCCTGGACGAGGTCGTCGGCTTCTTCGCCGACAACAAGGACGATCTCACCGGCGCGCTGGAGGAACTCGGCAAGGCCCTCGGCCAGGTCAAGACCTTCATCGAGGACAACCGGGGCGAACTCAAGGACAACGTCGACCGGCTCGTCCCCTCACCCGCACCCTGGTCGAGCAACGCGCCTCGCTGGCCGAGGCGCTGGACGTCGCCCGCTGGCCGCGGGCAACATCGTGGCTGCCTACGACCCCGACACCCGCAGCCTCGACGGCCGCGCCAACCTCAACGAGATCAGCATGGGCGGCCCGCTGCTGCCGCTGCCCGTGACCGGTGCCGGCGCCGGGACGAAGGGGGCGGCCGATGAAGCGCCTCGCGTTCACCGGCCGGGTGGCCGGCCTCACCGTCGGCGGGCTGATCGCCCTCGGCCTCGGCTTCACCCTCGCCCTCGGCGCGGTCGCCGTGGGACCGCCGCGCTTCGACGGCCTCGAGGACCTGCCGCTGCCCGGCGGCGCCGACCTCGGCGACCACCCCTACACCGTCACCGCCGAACTCCAGGACGTGCTCAGCCTGGTCCCGCACGCCGCCGTGAAGGTCGCGGACGTCGACGTCGGCCGGATCACCGCCATCGAACTCGGCCGCGACGACTGGTCGGCCCGCGTCACCATGGAGATCAACGGCGATGTACGGCTGCCCGCCGACGCCACCGCACGGCTCGAACAGTCCAGCCTGCTGGGCGAGAAGTACGTCCAGCTCGTCGCCCCCGCCCAGGAGACCGGAGCGGGCAGGCTGACGGACGGCAGCGTGATCCCGCTGTCCCGCACCAGCCGCAGCACCGAGGTCGAGGAGGTGTTCGGCGCGCTGTCCCTGCTCCTCAACGGTGGCGGTGTCAGCCAGCTCAGGACCATCACCCGGGAACTCGAGGCGGCCCTCGGCGGCCGCGAACCCCGGATCCGCTCCGTGCTCAAGCGGATCGACGTCCTGGTGACCGACCTCGACGAGCACCGCGGGGACATCACCGACGCCCTCGACGCCGTCAACCGGCTCTCCGCCACCCTCGCCGGACGCAAGGACGACGTCGGCACCGTCCTCACCGGCCTCTCGCCCGGACTGAAGACGCTGGAGAGGCAGCGCGGCTCCCTGCTGACCATGCTGCGCTCCCTCGACACGCTCTCCGGCGTCGCCGTCACCACGATCAACGCGAGCAAGGACGACATGATCGCCGACCTCAAGGCCCTCACGCCGACGCTGAAGGCGCTCGCCGACGCGGGCACGGACCTGCCCGACTCGCTCCAGGTGCTGATGACGTACCCGTTCACCGACGAGGTGCTGAACGGGGTGAAGGGCGACTACCTCAACACGTACCTGCACATCGCCGCCGAACCGGGGACGCGGGTGATTCCGCCGATCGCGGAGGAGGGGAGGCCCGCTCCGACCGCGACCGCCACGCCGCCGGGCGGGGCGGGCGAGGGTGCGAGGAAGCGGCCCTCCCCGCCGCTGCCGCTGCCCTCCGTCTCCGTCGCCGCGTCCGGGGCCGAGGCCGGGTCCGGGGGTGGACGCGGGTGATCACCCTCGCCGTACGGCTGAAGAACGTCGCCTTCCTCCTCATCGCCGTCCTCGCCCTGTCGTACCTCGGCATCCGGTACGCCGACCTCGGGCGGTACGTGGGCGTCGCCGACTACTACACGGTGGACGTCCAGCTCCCGCGCACCGGCGGTCTCTTCACGCATTCCGACGTCACCTACCGGGGCGTCTCCGTGGGCCGGGTCGGACCGATCGGCCTCACCGCCGAGGGGGTCGTCGCCGAACTCCGCATCAAGAAGTCCGCGCCCCGCATCCCCGCCGACACCAAGGCCGTGGTCGCCGGGCTCTCCGCCGTGGGCGAGCAGTACATCGACCTGCGGCCCGAGAGCGACGGCTCCCCCTACCTCACCGACGGCGCCCGCATCGAACAGGCCGACACCCAGGTGCCCGCACCCGTCACCGACGTCCTCAGCAGCGTCGACGACCTCGTCGGCTCGGTGCCGCTGGAGGATCTGCGCACGGTCGTCGACGAGTTCGGCAAGGCCTTCGACGGGCACGGCGACGACCTCCAGGCGCTGATCGACAGCGGCGGCGACTTCGTCGAGGCCGCCGACCGCGCCCTGCCCTCCACCACCCTGCTCATCAACGACGGTGAGACCGTCCTGCGCACCCAGGCCCAGGAGGCGAAGGCCATCCGCGACTTCGCCACCGGGGCGGAGGAACTGGCCCGCGCCCTCAAGGGCTCCGACGCCGACCTGCGCCGCCTCCTCGCCGTCACTCCCGAGGCCGCCACCCAGGTCAGCGGACTGCTCCGGGACCTCGACCCGAGCCTCGGCGTCGTCCTCGCCAACCTCCTCACCACCTCCGAGGTCGCCGTCACCCGGCAGCGCGGCATCGAGGAACTCCTGGTGAAGTACCCGGCGGCCGTCTCCGCCGGAGCCACCGCCGTCGACGGAGGAAGCTGAACCTCGGTATGGCCGTCACCTTCTTCGCCCCCTGCCCTGCACCGACGGATACGGCGCCACCCGCTACCGCAACGGCCTCGACCTCGGTACCGCCCCCGCCCTCAACACCGGCGCGGCCTGCACCGCCCCGGCCGCCACCGGGGCGAACGTCCGCGGCTCGGGGAACGCCCCGAAGGGCGGCGCGGTACCCGAACCGGCCCGACCCGGCTCACTGCCCTCGGGCAGCGGCAAGTCCGCCGGGCTTCCCGGCGCCCTCGCCCTGCCCGGACAGAGCGGCGAGGCACCGGACGGCCTGTCCGGCCTCCTCCCCTCGGCGGTACGCCATGAGGAGGGCCCGGATCCTCACCGGAGCGGCGCTCGCCCTGGCGGCCGGCTTCTGCGGCACGGGAGCGTGGACGTACGCCCAGGCCCGCACCGACGACTCGCTCGCCTACGGCAGGGAGCGGGACGAGGCGCTCGCCGACGGACGCGCGGGCATCGCGACGCTCACCACGCTCGACGCCTCCACCCGTCAGCGAGCGGAGCAGGGTATACGGGCCTGGCGTGCCGCCTCCACCGGGCCGCTGCGCGAGGAACTGGGCGCCACCGACGCGCGGTCCGGCACCTCGGCGCGCGGCACGGTCACCGAGGCCGCCGTCACCGCGCTCGACACCCGGTCCGGCACGGCCAAGCTCATCGCCACCGTCCGCGTCGAGATCACACCCGCCGGCACCGGGCGGCCGGCCACCGACCGCAAACGCCTCGAGGCGGTCCTGGCCCGCACGGGCGACGGCGAGTGGAAGGTCAGGGCGCTGAACGCGGTACCGGTCGAGGGCGCGAAGGAGAGCGGGGACCGATGACGCTGACGCGACTGCTGGGCGGGGACCGACCGCCGGAGACGGATCCCGTCGACACGGAGAGCGAGGAGGAACCGGCCGCGCAGGAGCCGCCCTCGGAGGCGCCGGCCGGGCGGTTACGGCGGGCGGGCGCCGTCGCCCTGATCGCGGCGCTCGTCCTCGGCGGCGGCGGATTCCTCCACGCCGCCCACCAGTTGAGGTCGGCCGCGCCCGCACAGAACCGGGCGCTCACCGACACCGAGGCCACCACCCGTGTCGCCGGGGACGTCGGCAGCGCCCTCGCCCGGATCTTCTCCTACACCCCGGACGGCACCGCGGCCGCCGAACGGTCCGCCCGCACCGTCCTCGACGGCCGCGCCGCCCGCCAGTACGACACCCTCTTCGCCCGGGTCCGCGACGACCTCACCGCGCAGCGCGTCACCCTCAGCACCCGCGCCGTCCGCACCGGAGTCATCGAACTCGACGGCGATGAGGCCCACTTGCTCGTCTTCCTCGACCAGACCTCCCACAAGGGCGCGAGCAAGGCCGAGGCCACCACCGCGGCGGCCCAACTCACCGTCACCGCACGGCTCGAGGGCGACCGGTGGCGGATCACCGACATCAAGGCCCGCTGACCATGCGCGGCAGACTGGAGCACCCCATGAAACGCGCGGTCCGCGCCCTCGCCGCCATCCGGCCGCTGCCGGCCCTGGCCCTCGCCCTCACCCTCGCCGCCGGCGGCTTCGCCGCCTGGGCGGGCCAGGACTGGTACGACGCGGCCCACGACGACCGGGCGGCCTACGCCGGGCAGCGGGACGCGGCCCTCGCCGCCGGGGAGCAGGCCGTGCAGAACCTCAACACGCTCGACCACCGCGACGTGAACCGGGGCCTCGACCTCTGGGAGTCGTCGACCACCGGCGAACTGCGCGAACAACTCACCACCGGACGAACCGAGTTCGCCGAACAGGTGAAGGCGGCGAAGACGGTCACCACGGCCCGGGTGCTGTCCGGCGCCGTCACCGAACTCGACGACCGGGCGGGCCGCGCCCGGGTGCTGGTCGCCCTGCGCGTCACCGTCAAGGCGGACGACGGCGCGAAGACCGACAAGGACAGCCGCATGCTCGGCGAACTCACCCGGACCGACGGCCGGTGGAAGCTCAGCGCCCTCGGCCAGGCACCCGTGGGCGGCACATCGGACGGCTGACCGGTCCCGTACCCGCAGCAGCCGGCCGCACCGAGGAGGACACCGCACCATGTCGACCACCCGCCACCACATCAACCGCCAACGCCGCCGCCAGGCCCGCGAGTCCCGGCCGGCGCAGGGCGCGCCGAGCGAGGTCCGCGAGTCCCGGCCGGCCGTTTCCCCGGGTCCGCGCGGGGCGCGAGCGAGTCCCGTCCGTCCGCCTCCGCCGGGACGGCGCGGGCTGCCGGAATCCGGGGCCGTACGTCGGGCACCGCTCCGCTGTCCGCGCGCGCGACGGCTCCGGACGCGGACGGCGACGAGAAGGACGCCCGCGTACGGGCGCGCCGCCCGGTGGGCCTCGCGGTGCTCTGCGCGCTGACCCTGCTGCTCGGCGGTTTCGCCGGCTGGGCGCACGCGAGGGCCGGGGCGCTGCGGGACGAACCGGCGCGGCGGAACACCGCCTTGACCGATCCGGCCCGCACCGGCGAGATCAAGGGACAGACCGCCCAGGCCGTCGACGCGCTCTTCTCCTACGACCACACCGATCCCGGCGCCCTGGGGAAGGCCGCCGACGGCCTCCTCACGGGCAAGGCCGTCGAGCAGCACAGGACCCTGCTCGCCGAGGTCCGCGAGCGGGCCGACGAACAGAAGGCCGTGATCACCACGACGGTCACCGACAGCGCGGTCGAACGGATCGACGGCGACCGCGCCCGGGTCCTGGTCTACGCCGACCAGAGCAGCGTGAGCACCGCCGGGAGCACGAAGAAGGCCAAGGGTGCGCAGGACGAGGGCGTGTACGCGGGGGCCATGCTCGCCGTCGACGTCGTGCGCCGCGACGGACGCTGGCTCGTCTCCGGCATCGACACCTTCGGCCGCTGAGGCCCGTACGACCCTCCGACCCTCCGACCGTACGACCCGCCCCGACACCCGACGGATCCGACAGGAGCGACCGCCATGCCCGTACACCGCGCCCGACGCCCCTACGCGGGGCGGACCCGCAGGGGACTGCGGACGACCGCCGTCGCCGTGGCGGCCATGGCGGCCCTCACCGCCTCCCAGGCGCCCGGCCTCACCGGGGACGACCACGCAGATCCGGCCGCCGACGACGTCCTCGTACCGGTGGCGGACGGCCCGTACGCCGAGCCCGACCCTCCGGACGACGGCTCGTACCACACCGAACTCCCGCCCCTGGACACGGCGGAGGCGGCTCAGGCCGCGTCGGCGCCCCCGGCGCTGGTGCGGGAGCTGCGCTCCCAGTCGGGCATCCCGGCGACCGTGCTGCGCGCCTACCGTGCCGCCGAGACGTCCGTCGGCGCCACGGACCCGGGCTGCCGGCTGCCGTGGGAACTGCTCGCGGCGATCGGCAAGGTCGAGTCGGGGCACGCGCGCGGCGGCGCGGTCGACCGGAACGGCACGACGCTGGGCCGGATCACCGGGCCGCCGCTCGACGGCCGGGGTTCGCCCTGATCCGGGACACCGACGGGGGCGTCCACGACGGGGACACGGTCTACGACCGTGCGGTGGGGCCGATGCAGTTCCTGCCGTCCACCTGGGCCCGCTGGGGCGCGGACGGCAACGGGGACGGCCGCGCCGACCCGGACAACGTCTTCGACGCGGCCCTCGCGGCCGGCCACTACCTGTGCGCCGGCGACCGGGACCTGGGCCGGGCGGCCGACCTGGACCGGGCGATCCTCAGCTACAACCACTCGGAGGCCTATCTGCGGCTGGTCCGGCACTGGCTGGAGTTCTACGGCCGCGGGGTGCACACCGTCCCCGACGGCAGGGGCGTCATCCCGAGGAGCCCCGGCGCGGGCGGCGACACCCCGGCGACCGAACCCGTCGGCGGCGGGAGCGGCGGCAAGGACGACGGGGGCGGCGGCATCGTCATCGGGCCGGACCCGAGTACGCCGGGCAGTCCCAAACCCTCCTCCGGCCCCTCGCCCTCGCCCACCCCGAGCCCGACCTCGCCGGAGCCGTCCCCGGAGCCGACCACCACGCCGGCCGATCCTCCGACGAGCGAGGACCCCGCCACGGAGCCGCCGGGCGAGACGACCTCGCCCACACCGGACCCGAGCCCTTCGCCCACCGCGTCGGACGACTGCGACGAGGAGCCGACGGCGACCCCCGACCCCGGAGCGACGCCGGCCGCCTCGCCCTGCCCGGCCGTCCCGGCCACCCCGGCCGGGTGAGGCCGGTCAGCCCATCTGGTCCATCCCGGCGGGGTTCGGCCAGCTCTGCGCGCCCTGCCAGCCCGCCGCCGGGGCCATGGAGAGCCCGTCGGTGCCCCTGACCTGGGCGGCCGTGAGGCCACCCTGGGCGGGCACGCCGGGCGGTGTGGGGCCGGTGGCCATCGGAACCTGGGCGGCCGCCGGTGCGGGCGCGGGGTACGGCGAGACGGGCATCGGCCCCTGTGCCGCGGGCGCGAGCGGCTGGACGGGGCCGGTACCGGTGCCGGTTGGGGGACCGGCGCCGGTACCGGCTGCGGTACAGGCTGCGGCGCAGGCTGGGGGACCTGCTGCGGCACGGCCTGAGGTATGGGTTGCGGTACGGGCTGGGGGACCTGCTGCGGCGCGGGCTGCTGGACCTGCTGAGGCATCCCCGGCTGCCCCGGAATCCCCGACAGCCCCGACAGCCCGGGTATCCCCTGCGCCCCTGGGTCCCCGCGCTCGTCACCACCGAGGCGGCCGCCGGCACCGGCACCCCGGCGCCGGGGTCCAGCGCGGGAGCGGACGCGGCGGCGGGGAGCGGCATGCCGGTGCCCGGGGCGGCGGCGATTTCCAGAGCGCCGAGACCGGCGGCCTGCGCGGCGAGTTCCCGGATGCCCGCCCCGTTGGTCTCGCTCATCAGGCGGTCCACCGCCGCGGTACCCGAGCTGTAGCTGTTCCCGGGAGCGTGCTCGGGCCCGGCGGTTCCCTCCTGGGCGCCCCGTAGAGCACCTGTTCCAGGCCGGACACCAGGCGGCGCACGTCCGCTTGGGGGCGTACCACGAGACGCAGGAAGCGGCTGGACGAGCCGATCTTGTTGCCGCATTCGCGGACCAGGATCCGGTGCTCGGTGAGCATCCGGTCACGGACCACGGTCCCCTCGGCGCCCACCGGGAGGCGTACGAAGAGGAAGTTGCCCTGGGACGGATAGACCGTGAGCCCGGGGAGTGAGGAGAGCTGGCCGGACATGTCCATCCGGTCGCGGCGGACCTGGTGGAGGCTCTGTACGTACTCGGGTCCGTGCTCCTTCAGCATGAACACCACGTGTTCGGCGAAGGAGTTGAGGTTCCACTTGGGCAGCATGGAGCGGACCCGGCCGGCGAGGGACGGGTTGGCGACCAGATAGCCGAAGCGGATGCCGTGCAGGCCGAAGTTCTTGCCGAGGCTGCGCAGCACGATCACGTTGGGGCGCAGCATCGCCTCGTGGACCACGCTCGGTTCGTTCTCCGCGTCGGCGAACTCCAGGAAGGACTCGTCGATCACCACCAGGTCCAGATCGGCCATGGCGTCCATGAACTGCACGATCGCGTGCTTGTGCAGGAAGCCGCCGTCGGGGTTGTTGGGGTTGCAGATGACGGCGACCTTGGTGCCCCGGGCGCGGATGAACTCGGCGTACTGCGCGAGGTCGAGGGCGAAGCCGCTGGACTCCTGGAGCGGGAACATGTCGACCCGCTTGCCGGTCTCCATCGGCTGGTCGGTCCAGCGGCCGAAGGTGGGGACGGGTACGGCCAGGGACTCACGGACGAGGAGGTGGTCGATCCAGGTGATGAGTTCGGTGGACCCGTTGCCCATCGCCACGCACTGTGGCGGGAGTTGGAGCAGGCTGCACAGTTCGGCCGTGATGGTGTCGGCGCTGCTCGGGTAGTACGTGATGATCTCGCGCAGCCGCGTCGCCATGTCCTCGAACATGGCGGGGGTCGGGAAGTACGGATTGCAGGGGATGCAGAAGTCCACCGGGCCGGCCCCGTCGCTCTCCCGTGCCAGCGCCGCCATCGACGGGCTGTGTGCCGCATTGCTGCGGAACAACGAGGTGACGCTGTCGGCCATGGAACCTCCGTGTGTGACGGGCCCGTTGGGGACGGACGGGCCCGTCAAAGCCTGGGTGGCCCGCGCGGGGAGCACGGGCCGCCCAGGAGTACGTACCGATGACCGCGGCCGTTCAGCGCATGTGAGGAAAATGTGACGGCTGCGGTTCACGGGAACTCAGGCGCCGAACGAGTGCACCGTCGTCGTCCGGTACGTCCGTCCCGGCCGCAGCACCGTCGAGGGGAACGACGGCTGGTTGGGGAGTCCGGGAAGTGCTGGGTCTCCAGGCAGAGTCCGTCGCCCTGCCGGTAGACCCGGCCGCCGGTGCCGACGAGGGTGCCGTCGAGGAAGTTTCCGGAGTAGAACTGCAGCCCCGGCTCGTTCGTCGCGATCCGCAGGGTGCGGCCGGAGGACAGGTCGCGCAGCGTGGCGACGTGCTCCGGGCGGGCGGTGATGCCCTTGTCGAGCACCCAGTTGTGGTCGAAGCCCTGCCCGTACAGCACCTGCTGGTGGGCGGTGCGGATGTCCCGGCCGACCGGCTTGGCGCGGCGGAAGTCGAAGGGGTGGCGGCGACGCGTGCCAGTTCGCCCGTGGGGATCAGCCCCGGGTCGACCGGGGTGTAGCGGGAGGCGTCGACGGTCAGCTCGTGGTCGTACACGGAGCCGCTGCCCTCGCCGGCGAGGTTCCAGTAGACGTGGCTGGTGAGGTTGACGACGGTGGCCTTGTCGGTGGTGGCCTCGTAGTCGACGCGCCAGTCGCCGTCACGGGTGAGGGTGTACGTGACCTTCGTACGGAGCGTGCCGGGGTAGCCCATCTCGCCGTCGACGCTCGTGTAGTACAGGTGGAGGCCGACGTCGGAGCCCCGGGTGAACGGCTCGACGTCCCAGACCCGCTTGTCGAAGCCCTGGGCGCCGCCGTGCAGGGTGTTCTCGCCGTCGTTGACGGAGAGCTGGTACGCGGTGCCGTCGAGGGTGAAGCGGCCCTTGCCGACGCGGTTGCCGTACCGGCCGATCAGCGCGCCGAAGTACGGGCTGGAGGCGACGTACTCCTCGATCGTGCCGAAGCCGAGGGAGACGTTGGCGTACCGGCCGCGGCGGTCGGGGATCTCCAGCGACCGGACGATGCCGCCGTAGGAGAGGACCTCCATCCGGGTGCCGCCGTTCTCCAGCGTCCAGCTGTGCACCTTGGTGCCGTCCGCGAGCCTGCCGAAGAGCGTCCGGGCCGGCGTGCCCCGGCCCGGCGCGGCGTGCGCCGTGCCGCCGAGGGCGGTGGCGGCGGCCCCGGCCGCCGCGGCTCCCGCGATGACCGTGCGTCTGTTCAGTTCCATGTACGGCTCCCGAAAGGAAGGGCCCCGCCTTCCGGCGGGGCCCGAGCTGACCTATGAACCGGACTTGCGCTTGTTCCACACGTCGAAGCCGACCGCGGCCAGCAGGACCAGGCCCTTGATGACCTGCTGCCAGTCGGTGCCGATGCCGACGAGGTTCATACCGTTGTTCAGCACGCCCAGGACCAGACCGCCGATGATCGCGCCGAGGACCGTGCCGACGCCGCCGCTCATCGACGCGCCGCCGATGAACGAGGCGGCGATGGCCTCCAGCTCGAAGTTGAGGCCGGCCTTGGGAGAGGCCGCGTTGAAGCGGGCGGCGAACACCAGACCCGCCAGGGCCGCGAGCATGCCCATGTTCAGGAAGACCAGGAAGGTGACCTTCTTGTCCCGCACACCCGACAGCTTCGCCGCGGGCAGGTTGCCGCCGATGGCGTAGATGTGGCGGCCGATGACGGCGTTGCGCATCACATAGCCGAAGCCGACGAGCAGCGCGCCGAGGATCAGCAGCACGATCGGGGCGCCCTTGTAGCTGGCCAGCAGCATCGTCACGACGAGGATGGCGGAACCCAGCGCGACGAGCTTCAGCAGGAACAGCTTGGCGGGGAGGACCTCGAGGTCGAACTCCTTCTGGCGGCGGCGGTCGCGGACCTCCTGGAGGACCACGAGCGCGATCAGTCCGATGCCGAGGAGCAGGGTGAGGTTGTGGTAGTTGGTCTCCGGGCCGACCTCGGGCATGAAGCCGTTGGCGACCGTCTGCAGGCCCTTGGGGAACGGGCCGAGGGTCTGGCCCTCCAGGAAGATCTCGGTGAGACCGCGGAAGGTCAGCATGCCCGCGAGGGTCACGATGAACGACGGTATGCCGCCGTAGGCGATGAACCAGCCCTGGATCGCGCCGGCGAGCGCGCCCACGGCCAGACAGAGGACCACCGCGACCGGCCAGGGCAGATCGTTCCTGACCATGAAGACGGCGGCCATCGAGCCGACGAACGCCGTCAGTGACCCGACGGACAGGTCGATGTGGCCCGCGATGATGACCAGCATCATGCCGATCGCGAGGATCAGGATGTAGCTGTTCTGCAGCACCAGGTTGGACACGTTGCGCGGCAGCAGCAGGTCGCCGTCGGTCCACACCGCGAAGAGCGCCACGATCAGGCCGAGGGCGATCAGCATGCCGTACTGGCGCATGTTGCGGCGCATGCCGTCCAGCATCAGCTGGAGCAGGCCGTCACCGCCGCCCGCCCCGTTCCTGCCCGGCGGCGCGGCCGCCGGGGTCTTGTCGGTGACTTCGGTGCTGCTCATCGGGATACCTCTTTGTCCTTCGTCATCTGACGCATCAGCGATTCCTGGGAGGCCTCGGCCCGCGAGAACTCACCGGTCAGCCGTCCCGCGGCCATCGTGTAGATGCGGTCGCACATACCGAGCAGTTCGGGCAGCTCGGAGGAGATGAAGACGACCGCCTTGCCCTCGGCGGCCAGCTTGTCGATGACCGTGTAGATCTCGTACTTGGCGCCGACGTCGATACCGCGCGTCGGCTCGTCGAGAATCAGCACATCCGGACCCGCGAAGATCCACTTGCTGAGGACGACCTTCTGCTGGTTGCCGCCGGACAGCTTGCCCACCGGCTCGAACACCGTCGGGGCCTTGATGTTCATCGACTTCCGGAAGCGCTCGGAGACCCGCCGCTCCTCGTGTTCGTCCACCACACCGCGTCTGGCGACCTTCTTCAGGGCGCTGAGCGAGATGTTGCGGTTGATGGTGTCGATGAGGTTCAGCCCGAAGTGCTTGCGGTCCTCGGTGACGTAGGCGATGCCGTGTTCGACCGCCTCGGGGACGGTCCTCGTACGGATCTCCGTGCCGTCCTTGAGGACGGTGCCGGCGGCGTGCCGGCCGTAGGTGCGGCCGAAGACGCTCATCGCGAGCTCGGTACGGCCCGCGCCCATCAGACCGGCGATGCCCACGATCTCACCGCGCCGCACCTGGAGGGACACGTCGTCGACGACCTTGCGCTGCTGGTCGATCGGGTGGTGCACGGTCCAGTTGCGGATCTCCAGGGCCGGGGCGGCGCCCTCCTCCGGCTGGTGCGGGGTGCGCTCCGGGAAGCGGTGCTCCAGATCGCGGCCGACCATGCCGGAGATGATCCGGTCCTCGCTGGTCTCCTCGGCCTTCACGTCGAGCGTCTCGATGGTCCGCCCGTCCCGCAGGATCGTCACCGAGTCGGCGACCTTGCGGATCTCGTTCAGCTTGTGCGAGATGATGATCGAGGTGATGCCCTGTTCCTTCAACTCCAGGATCAGATCGAGGAGTTTGTCGCTGTCCTCGTCGTTCAGGGCCGCGGTCGGCTCATCCAGGATGAGCAGCTTCACCTTCTTCGAGAGCGCCTTGGCGATCTCCACCAACTGCTGCTTGCCCACGCCGATGTCGGCGACGCGGGTGTCCGGGTGGTCGGAGAGCCCGACCCGGCGCAGCAGTTCGGTGGCGTGCTTGAGGGTGGCGTTCCAGTCGATGAACCCGCGCGTGGCGTGCTCGTTGCCGAGGAAGATGTTCTCCGCGAGGGAGAGGAACGGCGACAGCGCCAGCTCCTGGTGGATGATGACGATGCCGCGCTGCTCGCTGGCCCGGATGTCCTTGAACTCGCAGGGCTCCGACTCGAAGAGGATGTCCCCCTCGTAGCTGCCGTGCGGGTGGACGCCGGAGAGGACCTTCATCAGGGTCGACTTGCCGGCGCCGTTCTCACCGCAGATGGCGTGGACCTCGCCCTCCTGGACGGTCAGGGTGACGTCCGACAGCGCCTTGACGCCGGGAAAGGTCTTGACGATCGAGCGCATTTCCAGGACGGGTCCCGCCATGGTCGTGCCTTCCAATCCTTGAAGGTGCCCGGTTACTTGAGCTGGTCCTCGGTGTAGTAGCCGCCGTCGACCAGGACTTCCTTGTAGTTGGACTTGTCGACGCTGACCGGCTGCAGCAGGTAGGCGGGGACGACCTTGGCGCCGTTGTCGTACGACTTGGAGTCGTTGACCTCGGGCTTCTTGTCGCCCAGGACCGCGTCGACCATGTTCGCGGCGACCTTGGCGAGCTCGCGCAGGTCCTTGAAGACGGTCTGGGTCTGCTGGCCCGAGATGATCGACTTCAGCGAGGCGACCTCGGCGTCCTGGCCGGTGACGACGGGCATGGCCTTGCCGCCGGAGCCGTAGCCGTCCGACTTGAGGGCGGACAGGATGCCGATGGAGATGCCGTCGTAGGGCGAGAGCACCGCGTCGACCCGGGCGCTGCGGTAGCTGGAGGTGAGCAGGTCGTCCATGCGCTTCTGCGCGGTGCCGCCGTCCCAGCGCAGCGTGGTGACCTGGTTGAGGTCGGTCTGCTTGGAGCGGACGACCAGCTCGCCCTTGTCCATGTACGGCTTCAGGGCGTTCATCGCGCCCTGGAAGAAGTACCGGGTGTTGTTGTCGTCGTTGGAGCCGGCGAACAGCTCGATGTTGAAGGGGCCCTTCTTGCCGTCCTTCAGCCCCAGCTTCTCGACGATGTAGCCGCCCTGGAGCTCGCCGACCTTCTCGTTGTCGAACGAGGCGTAGTAGTCGACGTTCTCGGTGCCGAGGATCAGCCGGTCGTAGGAGACGACCGGGATGTCGGCGTCCTTGGCCTGCTGAAGGACGTTGCCCAGGGACTTGTTGTCGATCGCCGCCACGATCAGGGCGTCCACACCCTGGGTGATCATGTTCTCGATCTGCGAGACCTGCTGGTCCGGGTCGTCCTCGCCGAAGACCAGCTTGGTCTTGAACCCCTTGGCCTTCAGCTCCTTCTCGACGTTGGCGCCGTCGGCGATCCAGCGCTCGGAGGACTTGGTCGGCATCGCGATGCCGATGGTGGCGCCGTCGCTGCCGCCCTTGTCCTCCTCGCTGCCGCCCTCGCCGCTCTGGCCGCAGGCGGACAGGGTCAGGGCGAGGGAGGCGGCGGTGGCCACGGCGGCGACTGCGGCTCTGCGATTACGCATGATCATCATCCTTGATGTGGGTGCGGGGTCGGTCCGGACGGGCGAGGCGCTTCCGGGGAGGGGCAGGTGACCGAGAACAGGGTGTGTGCGATTGTGCGCGGCTGTGTCTACTTCTGTGAAGCCGGTTTTCCGGAACGTTATGACGAAATCTCGAACCGGTGCTGGGTTCCCGGGAGTCGGGACCCGAGCGGTGCCATGTCGCCGTCCGCGCCGTGCCGGGCGAGCAGCTCCAGTGCCAGCCGGCCGCGCCGCACCCGCTCCTTGGCGGTCGCCAGGGTCAGTTCCCGCATGTGGTGGCCGTACGGGTAGATGCCGGGCGCCTTGGCCAGGCCGAACTTCAGGTACAGCGGGGCGCCGCGCCGGATGAGCTCGGCGACCTCGTACATCCGGACATAGCCGCCGAGGTCGTCCGGGGCCTCGATGTACATGTCCATCGGAGTGGCCGAAACCCGTCGTATCTCCGTGAGATGGGCGAGCGTCAGATCGCTGGGCACATTGATGGAGTCGGCGCCGAGCCGCTCGTAGACGGCGAACGAGGCCGGGTTCACCGGGCCGACGAGCGCCGACAGCTTCAGTGTGGTGTCGGCGGGCAGCAGCCCGGCCGTACGCGCCCGGTGCAGGGTCCACAGCACGCCCTCGTCGGCGACGAGCAGGCACTTGACGCCCAGCTCCGTGGCCCGGACGGCGTCTTCGACACAGCCGGCCACCGCGTCGTGGCCCCGGGCGCGCAGTCCCGCGCCGCCCGAGTCGGTGCGGGTGGAGCCGCCGATGTCCCAGGTGCCGCGCGGGCCGGTGAACAGGCAGAGCTCGATGTCCCGTTCGGCGGTGGCTTCCACCATCTCGGTGATCTCGGCGTCGGTCAGCATCCAGACGCCGCTGCCCTGGCTGATCCGGTGGATCGGCACATCGAGGCGCGAGGCCTCCTTGAGGACCACGGCCAGTGCCTCGGGGCCCTCGCACGAGGGGACCTCGGTGCGCCAGCGGCCGCCGCCGGGGAAGGTGTGCGGCGAGGTGTCGGCGGGGGCGGGGGCGGGTGCGCTCAAGCCGAGCGCGGTGAGGGCGGGCTCACCGGGCCTGCGGGGAGCAGTGGCGGAAGCGTCGGTCACAAGGTGTCCTTTGGTTCGATATATCGGGCGAAGTTCGCGACTCGGGGTACGAGCCGGGCGGGGAAGGCGGAGGGGTACGCCGGTACGGGGACCGTCAGGTCGCCCCCGTAACGGCGTACGGACTAGGGACGCAGCAGAACCTTTCCCACCTTCGGATCGCCGGACCCCACCAGATCGATGGCCCGAGGGAACTCGGCGAGCGGCAGTTCATGGCTCACCAGCGGCAGCGGATCGAGCAGCCCGGCGGCGAACACCCGCACGGTGTGCGCCCAGGCGTCCGGCGGCGCACCGAAGACGGTGTGCACCTCGAGCTGCCGTACGACCAGATCCGTCGGGTCGAGCCCGCCGGCACCCGGCGCCGGGATACCGGTGAGCACCAGCCGTCCCCCGCGGCGCAGCAGCGCGGCCGCCGTGCGGGCCGCGTCCGCGGACCCGGCGGTCTCGATCACCACGTCGAAGTCGTCCGGGAGCGGCTGGTCCTTGGTACGGAAATCGGTGGCCCCGTACCCCGGGACAGTGCCTCCCGGTCGCCCCGGGTGCCCACCACCAGCAGCTCGGCCGGGGAACCCGCGCGCAGGAACTGCGCGGCGAACATCCCCAGCGTGCCGGTGCCGACCACCGCGACCCGCTCACCGGGCACCGCGTTCGCCTTCAGCGCGGCGGCGGCGATACAGGCGGCCGGCTCCAGCAGCGCGGCCGCGCTCAGATCGGCGTCGTCGGGCAGGACGTGCAGCAGCCGGGCCGGAAGGGTCAGCGTGGCGGCCATGGCGCCCGGCCGGGTGAAGCCGGTCTCCTCGTAGCCCGCCGAGCACAGCGTCGTCTCACCGGCGTGACAGCGGTCGCAGACCTGGCAGTTGCGGAAACCCTCGCCGACGACCTTGCGGCCGGCCAGGGAGTCCGGCACGCCCGCGCCCACCCGCTCCACGGTCCCGGACCACTCGTGGCCCGGGGTGAGCGGGTAACGCACGTACCCTCGGGCCGGTTGCCCTGGTACACCTCGCGGTCACTGCCGCAGATCCCGGCGGCGTGCACCCGGACCAGGGCCTCGCCGGGACCGGGCTCACGCGGCTCGTGCGGCTCCAGACGGTGCTCGCCCGGAGCCTCGATGACGACCTGGGTGCTCATCGCGCCCCTCCCCGGCGGCCGGCGGTCACTTGGCGCCCTTGGGCTTGCGCTGTTCCCAGCCCTCGGCCCACAGGTCGAACCGGGCCTGCTGCTGCGGGAAATCGGCCGCCGCGTCGACGTCCAGCTCCACACCGAGGCCGGGGGCGTCGGAGAGGTGGAAGCAGCCGTCCTCCGGGTTCACCTGCGGGGCGCCCTTGACGACCTTCTTGATGTCCGCGTCCGCGAAGTCGTTGAAGTGCTCAAGGATCTTGAAGTTCGGTGAGGTGAAACCGACTTGGAGGAGGCGGCGGTGAGCACCGGGCCGCCGACGTTGTGCGGGGCGACGAGCATGTAGTGGGTCTCGGCGGTCGCGGCGAGCTTGCGGGTCTCCCAGATGCCGCCGATGTGGCCGACGTCCGGCTGCAGGATGTCCACGGCCTGGCTCTCGAACAGCTCGCGGAACTCGATCCGGTCGTGGATGCGTTCACCGGTGGCGAGCGGCATGTCGACCTTCGCGGCCACCTTCTCCAGCGCCTTGAGGTTCTCCGGCGGCACCGGCTCCTCCAGCCAGGCCGGGTTGAACGGCGCGAGCTCCTCGCCATACGGATGGCGGTGGCGGGGAGAAGCGGCCGTGCATCTCCAGCATCAGCTCGGCGTCCGGGCCGATGGCGTCCCGCACGGCCTCGATCAGGGAGACGGCGTACAGGCTCTGCCGGTGGTCGAGTTCGAAGTGACCCGTCCCGAACGGGTCGATCTTCAGGGCCCGGTAGCCGCGCTCCATCACCGCCTGCGCGGCCTTGTGGTACGCCTCGGGGTGCGCTCGGTGGTGTACCAGCCGTTGGCGTACGCCTTCACCTTGTCGGTGACCTTGCCACCCAGCAACTGCCAGACGGGCACGCCGAGTGCCTTGCCCTTGATGTCCCAGCACGCCATCTCCACGACGGCGATACCGGACATCACGATCTCGCCGGCGCGGCCGTAGTCGCCGTACTTCATCCGGCGGACCAGGTCCTCGACGGCGAACGGGTCGGCGCCGAGAATGTGGTTGACCTCGGCCTCCTTCAGGTATCCCAGGAGGGCGTCGGTGTGGCCCAGCATCCGGGTCTCGCCGACTCCGGTGATTCCCTCGTCGGTGTGCACCTGGACGTATGTCAGGTTGCGCCACGGCGTCCCGACCACGTGTGTGCTGATTCCGGTGATGCGCACGGCAGTTCGCCCTCGCTGTGGTGGTGGACCCTGTCCTCGGTCTCGGCAGTTCGACACGTTCGATATTTCGTCACACGTTCGAAATGCTGGCGTGACAGTAAGGACGGGGTGGTGGGGGTGTCAATGGGTCGCGCGCAGAACGGTTTCGACAGATTCGAAACCATTGAGCAGGGTCCGCACCAAACTTTCACAACAAGGGCTAGGAAGTGGACCCGAACGGAACCTAACCTTCCCGCGTCATGGACTTTTGCCAGCCGTGCCGACGGCACCTCAATGGCGCCCTCGCCTGCCCCGGCTGTGGCACGCCCGTAGAGACACTCCGCGCTCAACAGGGGAGCCCGCGGCTTCTTCGGAGCCCGAAGCCGAGCCCGAGCCGCGTGGACGGGAAGCGGATGCGGAGCCCGAGCCCGAGCCTGAGCCCGAGCCCGACGGGGTGATCCCTCGGACGGGCAGAGCCGTCGTGACCGCAAGGCGGCGGTGCACCGGCGGCGGCGCAACCGTACGTTGCTGATCGCGGCGGCGGTCGTCCTCGCGGTGGGCGGGCTGAGTCTCGCGGAACTCGGGACGGACGCCTCCGGGTCGTCGCCGAAGCCGGCGGCCGTGGGGAGGAGACCGTGGACGGGGGCGCGACGGAGGTGGAGCCGTCGGCGTCGCCGAGCGCCGGCGTGAAGGGGGCGGTGGCGCCGGGTGAGTCGCCCGGGGCGAGCCCCTCCGGCTCACCGTCGGCGTCGGGCTCTCCGTCGGAGGGCGCATCGGAGTCGGCGTCGGCGTACCCGGACACATCGACCGCTCCGGCGCCCCCGCCGACCTCCTTGCCGGAGTCCCCGCCCCCGGCGGACTCCCTTCGGACCCGTCCCCGGACCCGGACCCGACAACCGAGGACCCGCAACCGGACCCGGAACCGGAACCCACGGAAACCTGCGACCGCTTCCTCTGGTGGTGCACCTGACGCCCCCGCTTTCCGCGGGTACGCGAGTTCATGAGCCGATTCCGCTCTCCGCGTGCGCGCGCGAGCCTCGAGAGTCCTCTCCGCTTCTCCGCGTCCGCGCACGCGTGAGTCTCCTCCGCTCTCCGCGTGCGGGCGAGCCTGAGAGTCTCCGTTCGCTCGTCCGCGTGCGCGCACGCGTGGTTTCCTCCGCTCTCCGCGTGCGGGTGAGCCCGAGAGTCTCCTCCGCTCTCCGCGCGCGGGCGAGCCTGAGAGTCTCCGTCCGCTCGTCCGCGTGCGTGTCTCCTCCGCTCTCCGCGTGCGGGTGAGCCCGAGATTCTCCGTCCGCTCGTCCGCGTGCGCGCACGCGTGGTTTCCTCCGCCCTCCGCGTGCGGGTGAGCCCGAGAGTCTCCGTCCGCTCTCCGCGGGCAATCGTGCCGCAGGGCGGCACGGGTGGGCGCGACGGCACCCCGTGAACGCCGGGCTGCGTGACCCACCCCCGGCGGACCTCTGCGGTGCCGGTGCTCGTGTGGCCCGGGGGTGTGGCGCCGCTCGGCGCCGACGAGGTGCCGTCGCGCCCACCCGTGCCGCCCCAGCGGCACGACTGCCCGCGGGAGCGGCGGGCGGCGGGCGGCGCCTGGGGGGCGAGCGTGCCCGGCGCCACGCCGCCACCGGCACCGGCCTGGTCGTCGACGCTCCGGGCCCGATTCGACTTCACCGCCGAGCCCGGCACCACCGGTAAGCGGCCCTCCGCTTCTCGTGATGACTTCGTTGCCGGAGGTGTGGCTTCCGTCACAGCAAGTGAAAGGTGTGACTGCTGGGATGTGCCCACATCCCCACCCTTGAAGCTTCCATGACACTCATGGGGATTTCTTGAGGGGTTCCTGAGAGGACCGGTTCTTGATCGACTTAGGCAGAAGAGGACGCCTCAGATCGGGTTCTTCCCGTTGGCGGGTCGCGTACTTACTGGGTGCTTGCGCGCTCGTGGGTATCAGCGCGACCGCATCCGAGGCAGCTGTGACCGACAACATCTTTCCCACGAGCTATTACAGCGGCAGCTGCCGCGACGACCCGGACGGCGGAGACGGCTACGTCACCTGCCTGACCGACAACTCGACGCTCACCTACTACATGGACAGCGGCGGCACCTACGAGTTGGAGGCGGTCGACAAGAGCAATGTCCGGGCGACCATGAACAACGACTACGAGCCCACCGACCTGAGCGTGTCGTACGACTCCTCCCCTCCTTCTCCGGCAGCGCGGAGACCGACATCATCTACCAGGAAGGATCGACCAACATTCCTTCCAGCTCGGACGGTGTCACCTGGTGCAACGACGCTGTGGACGGCAACGGTCTCAGATGCGACCAGCAGTACGTCCGCATCCGTGGCCACGGCGCCTACACGCGTGGCATGTCCTGCCATGAGACCGGACACGCGGTCGGTCTTCTTCACGGCAGCGACGCCTCCCCGAGGCTGAGCAAGACGGACAGCCGTCTGGGCTGCCTGGTCACCCCGTTGGAGAGAACACCGGGCTCGGCTCCAACAACAGGGACAACATCAATGGGGTCTACTGATGGGGGCGAAGTGACAGTGAATCGACGACGGCTGACGGTCGCCTCACTCGGCGTGTCGGCAGCACTGACCGCAGCGTTGTTCACGGGCATCGCTCTCTCCGTCCCCGACCACGCCGCGTCGGCGCATCAAGCCGGCCCCTCACGTGATGTCCTGATCGGTCACGGAGCCGACCACCTGCCCTCCCAGAGCGCACAGGACTGGGTCACGTACGCCGATCATGTGGTCGTCGCCTCCGCGGTCTCGGACCGAGAAGTGCCCGCGAGCACACAGGAACTGGAACGGGGAGAGGGCGTTATCGGGCGGACCGTGACACTGAAGGTCGACAAGGTGCTCTGGTCCCGCGACGGCGCAGCCCAGCCCGCACCCGCGACGTGGGACTACTCGGCCATGGGCTGGGAGTTCACCGACGGCAGCACTGACAACCGTACGAGAATGGCCGTGGCCGAACAGCCGCGTGTGGAGGTCGGTCACACCTACATCATGGCGCTGACCTGGGAGCAGCAGCAGTGCGCCGAGGGTGACGGAGTGCAGCCTGCGCAGTGGCGCGGACTCGGCGAGGGCTCCGAGATTCCGTTCGACGACGCCGTCATCGGCAACGGTGAGCTGGAAGGCCGCACGCAGACCACTCAGCAGGCGAAGAGCGCCGCGGCCGATGCCGTCGATGCCGACGACAGTCTGGAGGACCAGATGGCGGGCCGCACGGCCGACGCTCTGATCCACGCGCTGGTGACAGCTCAACCGGCCCAGACCGCCCAGCAGTCGGCTCGGAATGCTCTGCCGGCCGATTGCGGGTGACGGTGACGGTGCCGTAAGACGCCGGCCGCTCTCGCGAGTGAACGTTTGCGGGGGCGGCTGCGTCGTTCCATGGACATGAGAGGCGGCCGTAGATGAGTCGAGGGCGCGAACCGGTCGGCGGAGTCCTGAACGGGCTCGACGCCGGGCGTGTGCGGGCGGTGCTGCTGATGAGTGGGATGCCGTGGGACGAGCTGGACGACGGGCTCCAGCAGGTCCGGTTGAAGGTGCTGGAACAGCAGGGGAGATTCGCGACCTCGCGGCCTGGACAGCGGTGGTCGCGACGCGGACCGCGCTCGACTGGCACCGCCTCCGGGCGAGAGACAGCCGCCTCCATGAGCGGATGGCCGACCGATGGTCGCGGCGTTCTCCCGCGGACCACCCCCAGGAGCATGTGGTACTCGCTCTGACGGTGGCCGAGGGGTTGGAGCGGCTCCCCAAGGCGCAGCGACAGGCCCTGGTGCTGCGTTACTACGCCGACCTGTCCGTACCGACCATCGCCCGCCTGCTGGACGTTCCGGAAGGAACGGTCAAGAGCCGCATCCATGGGGCCGTTGCCACGCTGCGGAGAGAACTCCGGGACATAAGGGGTACAGAGGCATGAACATGACCGAGCCTACGGAACACGAGGAACGGCAACTGCGGCTGGCCCTCCGGATGATCGGAGACGAGGCGAACCGCCCCACCCCGACACCGGCCCCCGTGACTGCCCCTGTACCTGTACGGCGTCGCCCCTACCTGATCGGGGCCGTCGCCGCGGGGATCGCCGCCGTGGTGGTCGCCGGTATCGCCCTGTCGGGGAACGGCAGTGGCCCCACGGATGCCGACCGCGCGGACACCGGCCAGGGGCAGACCCTTCTGGAATGGATCGCCTGCGCGCGCACGATCGCCGAGGAGACATCACCGAGGTACGTGACGCTCCTGAGAAGGGCCGGATCGTCGTCTCCCTCACCGTCCAGGACTGGATCAAGCCCACCCGGGGCCACGAGCGCATCCAACTCGACCTCGTGGACCCGGCCGTCGCCGAGGTGAACGCCCCCTGCGAGCGGGCCAGCACGTCCTCATCGCTGTCCCCACCCGCAAGGATCTGGAGGCCGACACCTTCACGGGCCACGCCCTGGCGAAGAAGCGGAAGGAGATCACCGCTCACCTGCCCACGGCACGGCGCACCCCTTGCCCGCCCTACTGGAGGACCGGCACCGGCCCCGTCCACAATGAGTAGCGGCGGAACGGAAGATACGACGTGGGCCGCGGGATCAGGGGCGGCCGGGTGAAAGAGAACAGCCGGTCTGCGACAACACCGAGCCAGCCCGGCCCCCGCAACCTTTCCCGGCTGATCCGGACCCGCGGCCGGATCGAGGGCTTCTCGTCGGCGCCCACTACGATCCGCGGTGGACGTGGGGTGCCGCCCCCGCCGACGCGGGGCGGACGGCCCCGTCAGAAGTCCAGCAGCTCCGCCAGATCCGTCGGGTCGAGCCGGCTCAGGAACCGCCCCGGCCAGGAGTACACCGCGCCGCCGAAGGACAGATTGCGGGTGTAGACGCCCTCCATCAGGATCGCGAGCCCGAGGTCCAGACCGTCGGCGTCACCCTCCGCGACACCCGTGATCGTCCGCGGCCGCCGCCACTCGGAGCGGGCCATGGTGACGACGACGCCCTTGCGCGTCAGCTCGTGCCGGAGCTTGTCGTCCAGCACCTGGTACCGGTACGAGCGCCCCTCAGTTCGATCCGCAGGGCGCGCTCCGACCGCCGGACGGCCAGATGGCGGCGCCTCGGCGTGCAGTTGTCCACGCCGGCGCTGACCTGCATGTGCGCCATGCGGGGCAGCCCGCGGAACCGGACGCCCCGGAAGGCCAGCGTGGGAACCCCTCGCCCGTCACCCGGGCGGTCTGCTTCTCCCGGAGTGCCAGGACTCCCTGGGGCACGTCAACCGGACCTCCCCGACGCCGGGCAGCGCACCGCTCCAGGCGTACGTGGCCCGTCTCAGCAGCCGTCCGCGCTCGAACTCCGCACGCGTGAGCTCGAATCGCATCGTGTCCATGGCCCCCGCCCTCCCCTTGACCGGTGCCGGGGTGAGGCTTCCCGGCGGCTCCCCGATAGGGTTTTCTACCATGCGCGATCTCGGGGCGGGTTTCCGGTATCTTCTCGCCGGCCAGCGGTGGGTGGCCCGGCACGGCAAGCAGTACGGGTTCGGGCTGCTCCCGGGCCTGATCACCCTCGTGCTGTACGCGGCGGCGCTCGTCTCGCTGGCGCTGTGGGGCGAGGACCTCGTCACCTGGGCGACCCCGTTCGCCGACGACTGGTCCAGCCCCTGGGCAGGGCTGTTCCGCGGCTTCCTCACCGGCGTCCTGTTCGCCCTCGCCCTGCTGCTGTCCGTGCTCACCTTCACCGCGGTGACCCTGCTCATCGGCCAGCCGTTCTACGAGAACCTCTCCGAGAAGGTCGACCGGGACGTCTCGCCCGACGGCACCGCCCCCGAGTCCGGGCTGCCCCTGGCGAGAGAGCTGTGGATCTCGGCCCGCGACAGCCTCCGCATCCTCCTGCGGGCCCTGGTGTGGGGCGTGTCGCTGTTCGCGCTCGGGTTCATCCCGGTGGCCGGACAGACCGTCGTACCGGTGATCGGGTTCTTCGTCACCGGCTTCTTCCTCACCGAGGAGCTCACCGCCGTGGCGCTCCAGCGGCGCCGGGTCGAAGTGCGCGAGAGACTCGTCCTGTTGCGCTCCCGCAAGACCCTCGTATGGGGCTTCGGCACACCCTGGCGGTGGCCTTCCTGGTCCCGTTCGTCGCCGTGTTCCTGATGCCGGGCGCGGTCGCCGGAGCCACACTGATGGCACGCGACCTGCTCGGCGAGGAGACCGCGGGAACCACCCCCGAGGACACCGACGACTCCGAGGACACCGACGACTCCGAGAACGCGCGGGACAAGGACACACCCGTATGACCGAGGTGCTCGCCGTCGCCGTCATCACCGTCCTCGCGGTGATCGCGCCGGGCGCCGACTTCGCCATGGTGGTCCGCAACAGCTACCTCTACGGCCGCCGCACCGGCGTACTCGCCGCGCTCGGCGTCGCCGCCGGTGTCCTGGTGCACGTCACCTACACCATGCTCGGCGTCGGCCTGCTGATCGCCTCCTCCACCTTCCTCTTCACCGTCATCAAGCTCATCGGCGCCGCCTACCTCGTCTACATCGGCGTCCGCACCTTCCGTACGCGCGGCGAGGTCACCGTCGACCTGGACAACAAGACGGACCTGACCCCGTTCGCCGCGCTGCGCACCGGCTTTCTCACCAACGTCCTCAACCCGAAGACGACCCTCTTCGTCGTCTCGACCTTCGCCCAGGTCGTCAGCCCCGGCACCCCGCTCCTCCGGCAGGCGGGCTACGGCCTGTTCATGTCGCTGGCCCACCTGCTGTGGTTCGGCGTCGTCGCCGTGTTCTTCTCCCACGACCGGATGCGCACCCTGATGCTGCGCGGCCAGAAGGTCCTCAACAAGGTGATCGGATCCGTTCTGGCCGGCCTCGGCGTCAGCCTCGCGTTCGCTCCGTCGCACTGACCGCCACGGTCACGATCGCCCGCGTCTGCGCGATGATGTCCAGCCGGTTGCGTACGAACTCCGGGTCGGTGACGTCGGTGGTGTTCCCGGCGCCGAACCGCAGCACGGGCGTGTGCACATGGCCGCCCGGCAGACCGCCGCGCAGCCCCAGCCGGTCCCGCAGCAGCGTCGCCCGGTAGGCGATCTCGTTGGACAGATAGTCCCCACCGCCTCCGGCCCGCGCCGTGGAACCGGGCGTCGGCCCCAGCGGCCGTGGGACCGCCACGGTGCCGCCCGCCGGTATCTCGGTCACACTCGTGTTGTCGTACACCGGGAACCGCCCCGTCTGCGAGGCGACGATCGCCGTGTACGGCAGTGTCGTGGTCGTCCACTGCGGCTGCGAGGCAGGGTCGCTCACCGGGACCGTCTCCGTGCGGCCGATGTTCTCGTTGTCCTCGAAGCCGCCCCGCCAGGCCCCGTTGGTCCGCTCCACGTCGAAACGGCCCACCCGGCCCTGGCTCACGGTCGTGAACAGGTCGACCTCCGGCAGATGCGGCCGCAGCGCCCGCTCCACGGTTCCCTCCGTGAAGTCCCGCCAGCGCACCGGGAACATGGCCGTCTCGATCCGCGCCGGACCGTCCGCCGTCTCGATCACCGTGCCGTCCAGCGCGAGCGCGACGGCCCCCGACGGGTTGGAGATCCGGATGTCCTGGTCCAGGGTGAACGGATCGAAGCCCGTCACCAGAATCCGCTTCACCCCTCACCACGCGGGTATCGGATCGCGTTCTGTCCGCGCGAGGTCTGCTCCAACTCGTCCAGCAGTACCGCCCGCTGACCGTCGTCCAGCCCGAACCCGGGCTCCCAGGCGCGGAGTTCACGCGTCATCCCGAGCCGCGCCCAGTACAGCGGCCGGTCGTCGTCCCGGCTGAGGTCACCGCCCGCCGGACCGCGCCCCTGCGCCCGGTCGACGGCCCTGCGCCACAGCTCACTGCCTTCCCGCATGACGGCCTGGCGGGCTTCGGCGTACGACCGCGCGTCATCGAGGGCGCGGGCGAACCGCGGTGCCACGCCGTCGAATCCGGAACGGCGGAGTATCTCCTGCGGGGCGGCTCCGTCCAGGCGGCGTTCCTCGACGGTGGGGGCTGTGCCGGTGGCGGCGGTCGCGGTCGCGGGGGCGGCGGTCAGCCCGGTCAGCAGGGCCAGACCGAGGACGCCGATGCGCGCGTACAAGGATCTCAAGGGGTGGGGCCTTCCGTCGTCGTGGGGTACGGGATGCCGGAGGCCGCAGTATCGCGTGACCCACGCGGTCCCCGCCATGGGGCGTGGGGGACGGCTGGGCCGACCGTCCCTCACGGGACGGCTGGGCCGACCGTCCCTCACGGGACGGATGGGCCGACCGTCCCCCACGGGACAGGTGGGCTAACCGTCCCCCTCGCTGGGCAGGGTGAAGGAGGCCGGACGGTCCGCTCGCGGACCGTTCACGACTTCGACGCGGAGGTACCGGCGTGGCGCGGACGGCGGAGGAACGGCGGGCGGCGGTCGTGGAGGCGGCGCTCGGCCGGCTCGGACTGGACGCCAAGACCCGGCTCCTGGCCGGCCAGGACAGGTGGAGCCTGCCCGCCCTCCCGGAGATCGGCCTCGCCTCCCTGGTGATGTCCGACGGCCCGATCGGTGTGCGCGGAGTGCGCTGGACCGCCGACGACCCCTCGGTCGCCCTGCCCTCACCGACCGCGCTCGCCGCCACCTGGGACCCCGGACTCGCCCACCGCGCCGGTGTGCTGCTGGCGCAGGAGGCCCGCCGCAAGGGCGTCCACGTGCTGCTCGCCCCCACCGTCAACCTGCACCGCTCCCCGCTCGGCGGCCGCCACTTCGAGGCGTACAGCGAGGACCCGTACCTCACCGGACGCGTTGGCGCCGGCTATGTGACCGGCGTCCAGTCCGGCGGCGTCGGCACCACCGTCAAGCACTTCGTCGCCAACGACGCCGAGACCGACCGCTTCACCGTGGACAACCTGGTGGGCGAACGCGCCCTGCGCGAGCTGTATCTGGCCCCGTTCGAGGCGATCGTCGCCGCCGCCCGCCCCTGGGGCGTGATGACGGCATACAACAAGGTCAACGGCACGACCATGACCGAGCACCGCCGGCTCGTCCAGGAAGTCCTGCGCGGCGAATGGGGGTTCGACGGGATCAACGTCTCCGACTGGAGCGCCGCCCGCTCCACCGCCGCCGCCCTCCTCGGCGGCCTGGACATCGCCATGCCCGGCCCCCGCACCGTCTACGGCCCCGCCCTCGCACGGGCCGTGCGGGACGGCGAGGTCGAGGAGGCGGCGGTCGACGAGGCCGTCCGCCGGGTCCTGCTGCTCGCCGCCCGGGTGGGCGTCCTGGAGGGCGCCGAACCGGTCGTGCCCGAACCGCCCGGCCCCGTGGACGCCGAGGCGCTGGCCCGCGAGATCGCCCGCCGCTCCTTCGTCCTGGTCCGCAACGAGGGCGGCACGCTGCCGCTGAAGCCCGGCACCGTGGCGCTGATCGGCGCCGCCGCCCGCGACGCCCGGATCCTCGGCGGCGGCTCCGCCACCGTCTTCCCGGAGCGGATCGTCTCCCCGCTGGACGGCCTCACCGCCGCCCTCCCCGACGGCACCCTCAGCTACGCCGTCGGCGCCGACCCCAACACCGAACTCGCCACCGCCGGAGCGGACTTCGCGCTGCGCGCGGTCTGCCGGGACGCCGACGGCACCGTCGTCGGCACCCGCAACGCCCCCGACGGCCACATCCAGTGGACGGGCGCGGACCTCCCCGAGGGCGTCACCCACGACACCCTCCACACCATCGACCTCACCGGCACCTTCACCCCGCGCGTGACCGGCCGGCACACCTTCGGCACCCGGGGCGTCGGCGCCTTCACCCTCACCGTCGACGGCACCACCCACTACGACGGCGTCCAGCCCCCGCGCGAGAACGACCCCTTCGGCGCCTTCTTCGGCGGCCCGGTCCCGCGCGCCAAGGCCGACCTGACCGCCGGTGTCCCCGTCGAGGTGTCCTCACCCGGGTCGTGCACCGCACCACCGACCGGCCCATGCCGGTGATCACCTTCGCCCTCGTCCACCAGGAACCCCCGCGGGACCCCGACGAGTTGATCGCCGAGGCCGTCGAGACGGCCCGCGGCGCCGACACGGCGGTGGTCGTGGTCGCCACCACCGAACGCGTCGAGTCCGAGGGCTTCGACCGCGAGGATCTGCGGCTGCCCGGCCGCCAGGACGATCTGGTGCGCGCCGTCGCCGCCGCCAACCCCCGCACGGTCGTGATCGTCAACTCCGGCTCCCCGGTGGAGCTGCCCTGGCGCGAGGACGTCGCCGCCGTACTGCTGAGCTGGTTCCCCGGCCAGGAGGGCGGCGCGGCCCTCGCCGACGTCCTCACCGGCGCCCATGAGCCCGGCGGCCGGCTGCCCACCACCTGGGGCTCCCTGGCGGACGCCCCGGTCACCCGCGTCACCCCCACCGACGGCGCCCTCGCCTACGAGGAGGACGTGTTCATCGGCCACCGCGCCTGGCAGCGGGCCGGCCGCATGCCGTCGTACCCCTTCGGCCACGGCCTCGGCTACACCGACTGGGCCTACGAGTCCGCCGACGCCGCCGCGACCGCCGACGCCGCCGCGACCGCCGACGGCGCCACGGTGACGGTCCGCGTCCGCAACACCGGCGGCCGGCCCGGCCGCGAGGTCGTCCAGATCTACCTCGCGCCGAGCGAGCCCGACCCCACCCGGCCGGCCCGTTGGCTGGCCGGGTTCGCCTCCGCCGAGGCCGGACCGGGGAGCGGGCGGAGATCACCGTCGAACTCCCGCGACGCGCGTTCGAGATCTGGGACGAGGCCGCCGCGGCGTGGTCCTATGTGAAGGGTTCGTACGAGATCGCTGCCGGACGCTCGATCGAGGACCGCAGGATCACCGCGACGATTAACGTCTGATCCGGGAAGTATCCCCAAGAGCAGCCCCGGTCCGGGACCCTGACCCCGGACCGGGGCTTATGTACGCGGCTACCGGGTGCCGAAGCCGTACACGGTCTCCGAGCGGAACACCTCACCCGGCCGCAGGACGGTGCCGGGGAACTCCGGGCGGTTCGGGGAGTCGGGGAAGTGCTGGGTCTCCAGCGCGATGCCGTCACCGGGCGCGAACGGCTCCCCGATGTGGTCGGCGGTGTAGAGCTGGATACCGGGCTCGGTGGTCGCCACCGTCAGCACCCGGCCCGACGCCGGGTCGTACAGCTCGCCGATCTCCTCGGGAGCCGCCGTCACTCCCTTGTCGAGGGCGTAGTTGTCGTCGTACCCGCTGCCCGCCTTGCGCGCCTCGCGGAAGTCGAAGCGGGTCCCGGTGACGTCGGCGAGCTCACCGACCGGGATCAGGTCCGCGCCGGACGGCGTGTAGCGGGACGCCGCGAGCCGCAGCTCGTGCCCGGACGCGCTGCCCGAGCCGGCCAGGTTCCAGTACGAGTGGTTCGTCAGGTTCACATGCGTCGGCGCGTCCGTCACCGCCTCGTACGCGATCCCCAGCGCGCCCCGCTCGTCCAGCGCGTACGTCACCGAGACCTCGAGCCGGCCCGGGAACCCCTCCTCGCCGTCCTCGGCGACCAGCGACAGCCGCAGACCGTGCGCCACCGGGCTCACGTCCCAAACCCGCTTGTCGAAGCCCCGCGCACCGCCGTGCAGCGAGTTCGGCCCTTCGTTCGCGGCGAGCGTGTGCTCGCGCCCGTCCAGGGAGAAGCGCGCGCCCGCGATCCGGTTGGCGTAACGGCCGATCAGGGCGCCCAGGAAGGGCTCCGGATGACGGAGATAGCCGTCCAGGCCGGAGAACCCCAGCACCACGTTCCCGGTCCTGCCGTCCCGGTCCGGCACCTCGACGTCCTGCACGATCCCGCCGTAGGACAGGATCCGTACCCGTACGCCCGCCCGCTCCAGGGTCCAACGGTGCACCGGCGTGCCGTCGGAAAGTGTGCCGAAGAGTTCGTTCATGCGCGAAACAATAGGTCACGGCCGCTTCGCGGTGACCGTGCGGTACGCGATCTCGGCCAGCTCCGCCTGCCCGTCGACGCTGGGGTGGAACCAGTCCCAATGGCTCAATTCGTCGGTGCCGAACCGGTACGCGTACACCGCCCCGCCGTCGAAGCGGCAGCGGCGGTCCTTCGCGCAGACCTCCTCCATCACCTCGTTGTAGTCCTCCACCCGGTTCCGCACCGTCTCGCGCCGCAGCGTCGCCTCCGCGGTCAGGTCGTCCGCGTCACCCAGCATCGACGGGCAGATGCCCAGCTTCCACACCTGCTTGCCCAGCGCGCTGGTCCGCCCCTGCGACCAGAGCCGTTTCAGATCCGGCACGCTCGCCACATACACCTGCGTCTTGGGCAGCGCCGTACGCAGGGTGCGCATGGCCACCTCGAAGTCGGCGCGGAACTCCGCCACCGGTGTCATCGCCGACGTCGTCTCCCGGCAGGCGTCGTTCGCCCCCGCCATCACCGCCACCAGCTCCGGGCTCCGCCGCACGGCCCGCTCCATCTGCCCCGGCAGATCCGCCATCCAGGCCCCGGTCACCGCGTAGTTCCAGCTCCGCCCGGCCGCCCGCGTCCGCCCCAGCAGCCGTACGGCGAGACTGTCGATCTTGTCACTGCTTCCCGTCGCCCACGACACCTCGGGGCAGTCCGTCAGCACCGCGCACGCGTCGAACCCCCGGGTGATGGAGTCACCCACGGCCGCGACCGACTCCGGGCTGGTGTCCCACACGGACGCCGGCTTCGGCGACGGCCGCTCCTTCCGCGCCGCCGGGGAGTCGCCGCCGACGACGTCGCACCCGGCCGCTCCCAGCACCGCGGCCGCCACGACGGCGAGCAAAGCCCGCGAACGACGCCCGCGCCTCCGCGTCACCTGCCCCATCCGCTGCTCCATCCGCGGCCTCCCCGCACGTCCTGCCGGGTGAATGGTGGACGTTTCCCGGCACTGGGACCGACGGTACGTCACACTCCTTGCACCGTCGCACGGTAGCCTCGCCATCAACGCGGTCCGCCCGGTCCGCGCCCGTTCCGTCCGGAGGTTCCGGTGACGACTCGTGGAGTTCTGTACGTGCACTCCGCGCCGCGCGCGCTGTGCCCGCACGTCGAGTGGGCCGTCGCCGGGGTGCTCGGCACGCGCGTCAGCCTGGACTGGATCCGCCAGCCGGCCGCCCCCGGCACCTGGCGCTCGGAGTTCTCCTGGCAGGGCCAGGCGGGCACCGCCTCCAAGCTCGCCTCCGCGCTGCGCGGCTGGCAGATGCTCCGCTTCGAGGTCACCTCGGAGCCCTGCCCCGCCGCCGAGGGCGAGCGCTACAGCTGCACCCCGGACCTGGGCATCTTCCACGCGGTCACCGGCATCCACGGCGACATCCTCATCCCCGAGGACCGCCTGCGCGCGGCCCTGACCCGCTCCCAGGCGAACCAGAGCGACCTGGAATCAGAAGTCGCCAAACTCCTGGGCAAGCCCTGGGACGACGAACTGGAACCCTTCCGCTACGCAGGAGAGGGCGCCCCGGTCCGCTGGCTCCACCAGGTGGTCTGATCAGGGGCGCGGAACCTCAGGGGCGCGGGGAACTGCGCGCCCCAGGGGCGCGGGGAACTGCGCGAAGGGGTCTGGGGCGCAGCCCCATGGACGGGACGGGAAGGGGCGGCGGGGGCGAAAAAGGGCCCCCACCCCCGCCAAGGGGTGAAGACCCTTCAGACCGACCCCCGGTCACACAGACCGGAACGCCAGCACCACGTTGTGCCCACCAAACCCGAACGAGTCGTTCAGCGCGGCGATCCGCCCGCCCACGGGCAGCTTCCGCGCCTCCCCCGGACGACATCCGCCACAGCCTCGGCCTCGGGATCAAGATTGTCCACGTTGATCGTGGGCGGAGCGATCCGGTGATACAGCGCCAGCACGGTGGCCACGGACTCGACACCCCCGCCCCACCCAGCAGATGCCCGGTCATCGACTTCGTCGCGGACACCGCGAAGTGATCCGCCTCGTCCCCGAACACCTTCCGCAGCGCCTTCAGCTCCGCGATGTCCCCCGCGGGCGTGGACGTCGCATGCGCGTTCACATGCACGATCTCCGCAGGATCGAGGTCCGTCCGCTCCAGCAGGTTCTGCAGCGCGTGCGAGATCCCCCGCCCCTCCGGCTCCGGCTGCACGATGTCGTGCCCGTCGGCCGAGATGCCCTGACCGACCGCCTCCGCGTACACCCGCGCACCTCGCGCGGCCGCGTGCTCGGCGGACTCCAGGACGACGACACCCGCGCCCTCACCCATGACGAAACCGTCCCGGGCGACGTCGTAGGGACGCGACGCGCCCTCGGGGTCGTCGTTGTTCTTCGACATCGCCATCATGTTGCCGAACGCGGCGATCGGCAGCGGGTGGATCGCCGCCTCCGTACCGCCCGCGACGACGACGTCCGCACGCCCGGTACGGATCATCTCGATGCCGTAGCCGATGGCCTCCGCACCCGACGCGCACGCGGACACCGGGGTGTGCACGCCCGCGCGGGCACCCACCAGGAGACCCACGTTCGCGGACGGGCCGTTCGGCATCAGCATGGGGACGGTGTGCGGGGAGACGCGGCGTACGCCCTTCTCCTTCAGCACGTCGTGCTGGTCCAGCAGGGTCGTCACGCCGCCGATGCCGGAGGCGATGACGGCGCCCAGCCGGTCGGGGTCGACCTTCGGGTCCTCGCCGGCCCTGGCTTCGAAACCGGCGTCGGCCCATGCCTCCTTGGCCGCGATCAGCGCGAACTGCGCCGAGCGGTCCAGGCGGCGGGCCTGCGGCCTGGGGATGACCTCGGTGGGCTCCACGGCCGCACGGGCCGCGATACGGACCGCCTGCTCGGCGGCCCAGTCCTCGGTGAGGGGCTTGACGCCGGAACGGCCGGCGAGCATTCCTCCCAGGTCGAGGCCGCGTCGCCACCCAGCGGTGTGGTTGCGCCGATACCGGTGACGACCACGGTGCGATTGGTCGGGCTCATCGGAATTCTTTCTCCAACGGATTACGAGGATTCGTACGGCGCCACCGCCGGGTGGCGGGGCCGGCTGCCTCGGCCCCGGGCCTTCCGTCACCGACGGACGGCGGACGGAAGGCCCGGCAGGGCTCAGGCCTGGTGCTTGAGGATGTAGTCGGTCGCGTCGCCGACGGTCTTGAGGTTCTTGACGTCGTCGTCCGGGATCTTGACGTCGAAGCGCTCTTCGGCGGCGACGACGACCTCGACCATGGACAGCGAGTCGACGTCCAGGTCGTCGGTGAAGGACTTGTCCAGCTGGACGTCCTCAACCGGGATGCCGGCGATCTCGTTCACGATCTCCGCGAGACCGGCGACGATCTCTTCCTGAGTGGCGGCCATGATGGCGCTCCTTCGTTGTGATTCCTGAGGATGTGACGGTGGTTCCTCGCGTACCGGACCGCAAGATCCGGCACGGAGTGCCTAGGGAGGGTAACGACCGTAGCGGCGTAGACGAGACCCGCCCCGAAGCCGATGACGAGCGCGGTGTCGCCGCTCTTCGCCTCGCCGGTCGCCAGGAGCCGCTCCATCGCGAGCGGGATCGAGGCGGCCGAGGTGTTGCCGGTGGTGCGGATGTCACGGGCGACCGTGACATGCTCCGGCAGTTTGAGGGTCTTCACCATCGAGTCGATGATCCGCACATTGGCCTGGTGCGGGATGAAGACGTCCAGTTCGTCCGCGGTGATCCCGGCCGCGTCCAGCGCCTGCTGAGCGACCTTCGCCATCTCGAACACGGCCCAGCGGAACACCGCCTGGCCCTCCTGCGTGATCGCGGGGAACTTCTCGACGGTGCCGTCGCGGTAGTCCGTCCACGGCACGGTCTGCTTGATGGTGTCGGACTTGTCGCCCTCCGAGCCCCATACGGTCGGGCCGATCGCGGGCTCCTGGGAGGGGCCGACGACCACGGCGCCCGCGCCGTCACCGAACAGGAAGGCCGTGGCCCGGTCCTCCAGGTCGGTCAGGTCGCTCAGCCGCTCCACGCCGATGACGAGTACGTACTCGGCGGAACCCTCCACCACCAGGCTCTTGGCGAGCGTCAGGCCGTATCCGAAGCCCGCGCAGCCGGCCGAGATGTCGAAGGCGGCGGCCTTGTCCGTGCCGAGCTGGTCGGCGATCAGGGTGGCGACGGCCGGGGTCTGCTGGAAGTGGGAGACGGTCGACACGACCACGGCGCCGATCTGCCCGGCGTCGATCCCGGCGTCCGCGATCGCCTTGCCCGACGCCTCCACCGACATCGCGGCGACGGTCTCCTCGGGGATGCCCAGTGCCGGGTCTCGATGCCGGAGCGCGAGCGGATCCACTCGTCGGACGAGTCGATCGTCTCGAGGATCACCTCGTTCGGCACGACCCGGGTGGGACGGTAGCCGCCCACGCCGAGGATGCGCGCGTACGGGGCGCCCTTGCTGGGCTTGATCTTCGCCATGCGGGTGGGCTCCTTGAGGCGATCAGGCGGCGTGCTCGGCGATGAGCTCGCGGGCGGCGTCGAGGTCGGCGGGCGTCTTCAGGGCCAGCGTCTTCACACCCGGCAGGGCGCGCTTGGCCAGGCCGGTCAGGGTGCCGCCGGGGCAGACCTCCAGGAGGGCGGTGACGCCGAGCTCCTTGAAGGTCTCCATGCACAGGTCCCAGCGGACCGGGTTGGCGACCTGGCCGACCAGCCGCTCGAGCACCTCGGCGCCGGTGGTGACCGCCCTGCCGTCCTTGTTCGACACGTAGGTGATCTTCGGGTCGCCCGGCGTGAGCGCCTCGGCGGCCTTCGCCAGCGTGTCCACGGCGGGACCCATGTGGCGGGTGTGGAAGGCGCCGGCCACCTGGAGCACGACCACGCGGCGCACGCCCTCGGGCTTGTCCGCCTCCAGCGCGGCGATCTGCTCCTTGGTGCCGGCCGCGACGATCTGGCCCGCGCCGTTGATGTTCGCCGGCGTCAGGCCCAGCTTCTCCAAGTGCGCCAGGGTCGTCTCCGGGTCGCCGCCGAGCAGCGCCGCCATGCCCGTCTCCGTGATCGCGGCGGCGTCGGCCATGGCCAGACCCCGCTTGCGGACCAGCGAGAGCGCGGCGGTGTCGTCCAGGACGCCCGCGAAGGCGGCGGCCGTGATCTCACCCACGCTGTGACCCGCGACCGCGCCGGGGACGATGTCACCCAGTGCCGTGGCGGACAGCAGCCCGGCCGCGACCAGCAGCGGCTGGGCGACGGCGGTGTCACGGATCGCGTCCGCGTCGGCCTTGGTGCCGTAGTGGGCGAGGTCGAGTCCGATGGCGTCGGACCACGCGGCGACGCGGTCGGCGGCGCCGGGGAGGTCGAGCCATTCAGTCAGGAAGCCGGGCGTCTGGGCACCCTGGCCGGGAGCGACGAGTACGAGCACTCTCACACTCTCTCTTGGGGACGGCCACGGCCGCCCGTGGGGACAAGGACGAAGAACAGCAGGGGTTTTGTAGAGCCCCGACAAAAGGCTAGGGCGCAAGATCACCGTCGGCCAGACGCCCCAGGATCAGCGCGATCCGCAACGTGAACGCAGAGCGTACATCGGAGGGTGACCATCCGGTGACGTCAGTCACACGTCGGAGCCGGTAACGAACGGTGTTGGGGTGAACGAACAGCATCCGCGCCGCGCCCTCGAGGCTGCTCGCCTGCTCGAGATACACACTGAGCGTTTCGAGCAGCGCGGCCCCGGTCTCCTCCAGCGGTCTGTAGATCTCCTCCACCAACTGCTCCCGCGCGGCCGGGTCTCCCGCCATCGCGCGCTCCGGCAGCAGATCGTCCGCCAGTACCGGACGCGGGGCGTCCTGCCAGGCCGAACACGCCTTGAGTCCCGCGGCGGCGGCCTGCGCGGACCGGGTCGCGGCCAGCAGATCGGGCACCACAGGACCGGCCACGACCGGCCCCGCCGCATACGGTCCGATCAGCGACTTGGCCACGCCCAGCGGGTTGTCGTTGCCGCCCGCGATCACCACGAGCCGGTCGCCGAGCACGCCGGTCAGCACCTGAAGCTTGGCGTGCCGGGCGGCCCGCCGGATGGCTTCCACGGTCAGCTCGGAGTCCCCGTCGGGCGCGGTGCCCAGCACCACGCACACATGGTCGGGTGAGTTCCAGCCCAGCGCCGCGGCCCGCGAGACGGCGCCCTCGTCGGCCTCACCGCTGAGTACCGCGTTCACCACCAGCGACTCCAGCCGCGCGTCCCAGGCACCCCGTGCCTCGGCGGCCTGGGCGTACACCTGGGCGGTGGCGAAGGCGATCTCCCGCGCGTACACGAGCAGTGCCTCGCGCAGCACGTTCTCGTCGCCGGGCGCCGCCACCTCGTCGATGGCGGACTCCATCACCTCGATGGTGGTCCGCACCATCTCCACGGTCTGCCGCAGCGTGATGGCCCGGGTCAGCTCGCGCGGCGCGGTGCCGAAGACATCGGTGGAGATGGCCTGCGGGGCGTCCGGGTGCCGGAACCACTCGGTGAAGGCGGCGATGCCCGCCTGGGCGACGAGCCCGATCCACGACCGGTTCTCCGGGGGCATCGCCCGGTACCAGGACAGCGTGTCGTCCATCCGCGCGATCGCCTGAGCGGCGAGACTGCCGGACGACTTCTCCAGCCGCTTCAACGTCGCGGCGTGCGGATGCGCGGGGCGCGCCGCGGCTTCGTTGGTACTGGTTTCGGGTTCGGGCACGGGGACAAGACTGCCTTATCGGTACGGCCGCGCGTGTCGCCGGGGCTACGGTGGTCCACGTGATGCACGTACGGCGCGCTCACGAGCGCTATCAGGGCGGCGACCCGGCGGCCGGAATCGAGACACGGCACGCCTTCTCCTTCGGCCCCCACTACGACCCCGACAACCTCCGCTTCGGCGCGGTGATCGCCTGCAACGAGGAGCACCTCGCCCCCGGCGCCGGCTTCGACGAGCACCCGCACAGCCACACGGAGATCGTCACGTGGGTGATCGAGGGCGAACTGACCCACCAGGACTCCACGGGCCGGGAGACGGTCATCCACCCCGGCGACGTCCAGCACCTCTCCGCCGCCTCGGGCGTCCGCCACGTGGAACGCAACGCGGGCCCCGCCCCCTCACCTTCCTCCAGATGTGGCTGACCCCTCTGACCCCCGGCGGCGACCCCTCCTACAACGTGATCCGAGGCATAGCCGACTCCACCCCGTACGCCCTCCCGTCGTCAGGCGCGATGCTCCACACCCGCCGCCTGACGGCGGGCGAACGCACAGCGATCCCGGACGGGGCGTACCTCTACGTCCACGTGGTGCGAGGCGAGGTGGAACTGGACGGTGAGCCGCTGAGCACGGGCGACTCGGCCCGCATCACGGACGCGAAGGACCTGGAAGCCCTCGCCAAGACCCCGACGGCGGAACTGCTGGTCTGGGAGATGCGGTGACCACGACGCGGCCTGCGCGCGGTGTCAGCGCAGGCCGTCGACGAAGGTCTGCCAGGCCGTCGCGCCGATGGTGACGACCGGGCCGGTGGGGTTCTTGCTGTCGCGGACGGGGACGGCGCCGGTGGGGCAGGCGGGGGCGACCTCGACGCAATCACCGCCGGTGTTGCCGCTGTAGGAGGAGGTGCGCCAGGTGGCGCCGTCGGTGACGGTGCATTCGACGCATTCGCCGCCGTTGGGGCCGCTGAAGCTGGACTTACGCCACTGGGTCTCGCTGGGGCCGGTCTGCATAGCGTTCCTCCATTACGCGGGCAATCAGCGCGGCCGAGTCCTTCACGGGCAGGGCAGCCGCTTGCAAGTGAGCGTAATTGAGATTGGCCTCTTTGATGGTCTCCGGGTTGGCCGTCATGTGGCCGGACATCATGTCCTCCGTGTAGAAGACGTCCGGATGGTCATCGAAGCGCAGGATGGTGAACGCCCCTTCGAGGCCGGGGTGTTCACCGCTGGACAGCGGTAGCACCTGGATACGCATCCAGCGATGGCTGGTGAACTTCAACAGGTGTTCCAGTTGGTGCCGCATCACGTCTTCTCCACCGATCGGTCGGTGCAGCACGGCCTCATCGAGGATCACCAACGTCAGGGGCGGCTTCTCCCAGCCGAGGATGCGCTGACGTTCCAGCCGAGCGGCCAGCAGACTGTCAAGCTGGTCCGGCTTGCCCGTAGCCAGCACCGCCCGCGCGTACTCCTCCGTCTGCAACAGCCCGTACACCAACTGCGCCTGGTACGTCGAGATGTACGCCGCCCGCGCCTCCATCTCCGCGTACGGCTGGAACCAGTTGGGGAGTTGGCTGCGCAGGACGAGGCCGATCAGGCGGGAGAACAACCCGTCCGTGCCGAGCGCCGCGTCCACACGTTCGGAGAAATCCCGGGTCGGGACCTTCTTCGTCGTCTCGATCTGGCCGATCAACGAGCCCGTGCAGAAGATGATCTCGCCGAGCTGGCTCTGTTTGAGGCCGTGGGCCTCGCGCTGGCGGCGCAGTTCCCAGCCGTAGTAGTCGAGCGGGGAAGCGGTGGGGTCGAGCGACTGGATGTGGACCACGGCGCACCTCACTTCGACGCCTCGCGGCGTTCGTTTCGTTCCGTGGTCGAGCGTAAGCGGAGCGTCGCATCATCGGGGTGTGAATCGAGTAACCGGTCCGCAGGCGGCGGACGTCCACAGCGAGTACCACGCCGACTTCGTCGTGGGGAGCACTCGGCCCGGCATCTGCGGCGCATCCTGCGGCTGTATCTCGTGGGTTCGGGGCCGGCCGGCGCTGACCGAGCTGGTCGCCGACGTCGTACGGCATGTGCCCGGTCGGCGGTGTCGGGTCTGCTTCCTGCGCGGCCGGGCGAGGTGCGGGTGGAGGTCGGGGACGACTCCGGCGAGGTACCCGCGCCGGTCGCCGGGGAGGGCTCGGTGAGAGCGGGCGGGGGCTGTGATCGTGGACGCGGTGAGTGACCGGTGGGGTGTCGTCGCGCGGCCCGACGGGGAAAGACGGTGTGGTCCGAGTGCCGGGCCGGCGAGTCGAGTTACTCGAACTCCCTGTAGGCCGCGCCCACGCAAGACGCTCGGCCGGGAAACCCCGGCCGAGCGTCTGCCCAACCCTTCGGCCCTCGCTCTGCTGCCCTCGCCCTACCGGACCGTGAGGTAGGCGCGGTCGATCGTCTGGACCAGGGTGTTGCCGTCGCGGTCGGTCAGCTTGGCACGCAGCGAGACGGTGCCCGGCTGTGCGGGGTGGTTCAGCGACAGGTGGGTGCCGTTGACGGCTCTGGCCGTGGTCCAGGTCCTGCCGTCGTCGTAGGACACCTCGAACTCCAGCTTCTCGGCTGTCCGAGCGGTGGCCGTGCCCTCCACGGTGAAGGGCACCTGGAACCTCTCGCCGGCCTTCGCCGTACTGGTCATGGACAGCACAGGGGAGAAGCGGACCACGGACAGCGGCAGCCGGGCCCAACTGTCCCCGGACACTCCGGCTGACCTGAACGTCCACCGCGCCCGCACGCGGGTGCTCACCGCGTGCAGCCCGGGGTCCCGGGAGGCGTCGACACTCAGTTCGTACCGGCCGTCCCCGGCGGGGACGGTGTACTCGGCGATGTTCAGCGGATCGCCCTCAGCGGGGATCTCCTTGCCGTCGGCGCGGAGCGAACTCTCCAGCTCCGTGAAGTCGCCGCTGCTCTCATGCCCGTCACTGTCGCCGAACATGGGCAGATGCGCCTTGATCGTGTTCCCGCTCCGCGCGATCCCGGGACGCCCCCACCGCGGTTCACCCTCACCCGGGGGCAGGAGCGGACCGAAGACACCGACGTTGAACTGCTCGGTGTAGCTCTTCTTCGGCTGGTACGCCGTGAACCTTCCCAGCTGCGAGTTCCCCGACTCCCATTGGTGTACCTGGTAGGTCCACTTGACGCCGTTGCCGAGGACGTATTCAGAGGTCCGCAGCGGCAGTTGGCGCTGGGTGGGGGTGCTGAAGTCGGCCGCGAACTCGCCGATGGGGGTCAGGGGCATCACCGCGACCTGAGCGGTCGGCTCGGGGCCGGGCCTTCCGGCCGCGAAGTCGATCTCGGCCAGCTGCTCGCGCCGGACGTCGGCGGTGAAGCCGCCGAGCGAACCCGTACGGTTCCACGCGAGACGGTAGTTCACCGCGCGCCCGTCGGCCGGCTGACGTGTCCAGAAACCGCTGTACTGGGCGTATGCCGCTTCCTTCGGCGCCTCCGGGCCGATGTGGCCGACCTTGAAGCTCTGGAAATCGGGGAAGTCGAAGATGGGCGGCATGAAGCCCAGGGGCTGCCCGTCGGAGCGGGTGTAGCCCGGGATGAGCTGGGCGTGGTGGTTCTCGGCTCCCGCGTCGGGGACGGTGATGCGCGTGGGCTTGGCCTCCCGGGCGTCCATGACGACCGTGGTGTCCTTGGTCAGCCGCAGGGCAGGGGCCAGGAGGAAGGAGTCGGGGGCGTCGGACTCGCCGTCGGCGTCGAGGATCCCGGTGAGCGCGTAACCGCCCGCGGGCAGGCGCACCGTGATCTCGCCGTCCTTCGCGTCGGCGAACTCCTGGTAGTAGTCGCGGTCGCGGCCGTCGATCGCCGTGTAACCCTTGCCGGTCGGCTTGCCGTCGTTGTCCAGGTGCCTGATGGTCAGGTCGTACGACTCGGCCTCGCGCTCCACGCCGAAGGCGGTGCGCACCGGGTCCGGCCGTCGGCCGAGGCTGCGGTCACCGAGCCGCCGTACGAGCCGTAGGCCTCGCCGCCGACGCGCGTGTCGGCGGTCACCGTGGTGCTCGCCGTACCGCCCGCCGCGACGGTGAGCTGCCGCGACGACATCTCGAACATGCCCTCGGGGGCGGGCCCGCCGTCCACCCCTAGCGCCTCGATCGCCAGGTCCAGGACGACCGGCTCGGTGCCGAGATTGCGGTACGTGATCTCCTTCGTCACCGGCTCGTCATCGGTGTGAGGCCACTTCGGGCGGCCGAAGCCGATCGGCCCCTGCTCGGCGACGACGGTCTGCCCGATCGCCCGGGCCACATCGGTGCGGCCGGTGCCCTGCTGGTACGCGTTGTACGGGCCGGGTTCGGCGGAAGCGGTGAGCGCCGCCTTGATCCGCTCGCCGGTCCAGTCCGGGTGCTGCTGCGCCAGGATGGCGGCGGCGCCCGCGACATGGGGAGTGGCCATCGACGTGCCGCTCTCGGTGGCGTAACCGGGCGTTCCCGGGGAACACCTGCCCCATGCCGCTCGCGGTGGAGGCGGCGGCCGTGATGTCGACGCCCGGCGCGGTCAGGTCCGGCTTGATTCCTCCGTCACCGACGCGCGGGCCGCGGCTGGAGAAGTCGGCGAGCTTGTCGGCCTTGTCGACCGCGCCGACCGTCAGCGCGGACTCGGCGCTGCCGGGCGATCCGACGGTGCTCTCGCCGCCCTCGCCCTCGTTGCCCGCTGCGATGACGAACAGCGTGTCCGTCTCGGCGGAGAGACGGTTGACCGTCTCCTCCAGCGGGTCGATGCCCTGGGTGTCGGTGTCGCCCAGACTGAGGTTGACGACCTGGGCGCCCTCGGCGACCGCCCACTCCATGCCCGCGATGATGCCGGAATCCCAGCCGCCGCCGCGGTCGTCCAGGACCTTGCCGTCCAGGATGCGCGCGCCCGGCGCGACGCCCTTGTACCTGCCCTGCGACCCGGCACCCGTACCGGCCACCGTCGAGGCCACATGGGTGCCGTGGCCGAATCGGTCGACGCTGTCCTCGGCGTCGGAGAAGTTCCGTTCGGCGATCTCCTGGCCCGCCAGGTCGGGGTGCGTCTGGTCGACGCCGGTGTCCAGCACGGCGACCTTGACGCCCGTGCCGTCGTACCCGGCGCTCCAGGCCGTCGGCGCGCCCGTCTGGGCCACGCTCTTGTCCAGGCTGGCCTGGCGCTTGCCGTCCAGCCAGACTTTCTCCACCTTCTTCGCCGCCGGTGAGCCGGAGAGCCGTGCCGTGCCCTGTCCACCGTCCCCGCCGTCGGTGAAGGTGTCCCAGAACGCGGAGTGGCCGTGTTTGTCGGCCCGTAGCGCCACGCCGTTGACGCTGGTCAGCTTCTGGCCGGCCGTGGCCCGTGCGTCGTGGAAGGCGCTCGCGGGGGTGTCTCGTCCCCGGCGTAGGTGACGATCAGCGGCAGGTCGGACCGGCTCGCGTCGTCGTACCCGTACGCGACGAGTCGCGTCACGTCGAACAGCCGCCGGTCGAGCTTTCCCTGGGCGACGGCCTGCGCCGCGTCGCCCGGTATGACGAAGCTGTGCCCGTCGGCCTTCCGGACCGAGAAGGACGCGCCCTCGCGCCCCTTGGCCCTCTCGATCCCGGCGACGGAGCCGTCCGCGGCGATCGACACCTTGTCACCGGTGATCAGCGTCACCGTCTTGGCGCTCTTCGCCCCCGGAACGGACAGGGCGCTCCCTGCGCCTGCCGGAGCGTCAGGGGTCAGGGCGACGGCCTGGCTCACCCCCGGCATCCCGGTCGCGGTGACTACGGCGGCCATGGCGAGAGCCCCCAGCGGGGCGGCCGCACGTAGGCGGCTGCCGGGAGGTAAGGACATGCTCATGCCATCTCTTTCGTCGGGGGATGAAGGAACGAGGGGCTGGAGCACACAGGCCCGCCCCGCGATGACTCCGAAGGGGGGAACGTCACGCCGTCCCACGCCGGCCAGGACAGGCCGGCAGGGGGTCCGCCGCCGGAGGCGGACCGCCCGGGCCGCGAGACCGCGATGCCGAAGACCTCGCGTGCTGAGCGATCACGGTCGTTGAGGCTAGGTCCGCTGTGTGACCGGACCTGGCCCGGACGATAACGGAACCGCGTCGGGTGATCCGAGGGGGCAAGTGGCCTCACGCATTGCACCGCAATTGGCCACCGCCGGGACGCCACCCGGTCCCTACTGTCGACCCGTCACCGACGGCCGGACCAGCACCGGCCGCCACCCCGAGAACGAAGGACCACACACCCATGGACAGCGACCGCATCCTCCCGGGTGCCCGCCCCCTCACCGTCGGCGTCGACGCGCGCCTCAGGGAGCGCGCGCCCGGCTACGTCCTCGGCCTGATCGCCGTACCCGACGCCGATGTCGTCGCGCACGCCCCCAAGGTCGCGGACCGGCTCACCGCCGCCGAGGACGTCCTGCACGGCGCGGAGCTCTCCAAGGCGGACGTCTCCGCCCTCCCCGCCATCGCCGCCTGGCGTGACACCTACCGCGAACTGGGCGTCAACCCCAACCGGTACCCCTGCGCCGCCGAGTCGGTGCTGCGCCGGGTGGCCAGGGGCGACCGGCTGCCGCGCATCAACTCCCTGGTGGACCTGTGCAACGCGGTCTCCCTGGAGAGCCGGCTGCCCGTGGCCTCCTGCGACGTCGGCGACATCGAGGACGAGCTGACCGTGCGCCTCGCCGAGGGCACCGAGATCCATCTCCCGCTCGGCGCACCCGACGCCCCCGAGCACCCCGAGCCCGGCGAGGCCGTCTACGCCGACGCCCGGGGCCGCGCCCACTCCCGGCGCTGGAACTGGCGCCAGGGCGACGTGGTCAAAACGGACCTCGGACGGCGCCGGCTCCTGCTCACCGTCGAGTCCGCGCACGAGGGAGGCCGGGACGAGGTGGAGCACACCCTCGGGCGGCTCACGGAGGCCCTCACCGACCTGGGCATGTCCTGGGAACCGCCGGCGGTCCTCGACGGCGCCACCGCCCGGGTGGAACTGTTCGCCGCCCCGCCGACCGCGATCCGTGGATGAGGGGAAGGCCGTGAACCGTACGATCCTGGTCGTCCACCGGCCCGCCGCCGGACGCTACACCGCGCAGTTCCGCAGCGTCGTGACCGCCGCCGCCGGCCTGGGCGTGGCCACCGTGGTGCTGCTGCCCACCGGGTGGCAGGCACCGGAGGCCGACGGCCTCCCGCAGTACCACGCCGACCTCGACGACCCGGCGGCCGTACGCGCCGCCGTCGACGGGATCAGCGTGTCCTGCTCGCGGCGCCGCCCGCCGGCATGGCCGCGTACGCCGTACTGCGCGTCAGGCCCCCGGCCGCGAGAACTGCGGAAGCAGGGAGACGGCGGAAGACGCCGGGGCCGAGGGGCAGCGGCACCGCGCCCGCGGGGGTGACGTCAGGTCCGGGAAGTCGTTTCGCGTACCGCTCGGTTCAGGAGGGCGACGCCCTCGGTGATGCGGGCCGTGGTCAGGGCCGCGTAGCCGACCAGGAACGTCGGTTCGGGCGGGGGTCGAGGACGAAGTAGCCGGACGCGGGGTATATCCGTACCCCGTGGGCGGCCGCCCGGTCCACGATCTCCCGCTCCGGCACGCCGCGCGCCCCCGTGAAGGTGACCAGCACATGCAGCCCCGCCGCCTCCCCGGAGACCCGGACCTCGGTGCCGAAGTGCTCGTACAGCGCCTCCAGGAGCCGCGTTCTGCGCTGCCGGTACAGCCGTGACATCCGGCTGATGTGCCGGGCGTAGGCGCCCGTCGCGATGAAGTCGGCCAGCGCCTCCTGGGACACGGCCGGACTGAGCCGGTCGGTGATCCACTTGATGCCGAGGAACGGCCGCACGAGGTGCGGCGGCAGCACCGCGTACCCGATGCGCAGCGCCGGGAACAGCGTCTTGCTGAAGCTGCCGACGTAGACGACCGTGCCGTGGTGCCGTTCAGCGGCGAGCGCGGGCAGCCGTTCGGCGGTGAAGGTGAACTCGTTGTGGTAGTCGTCCTCCAGGACCGTCGCCCCGCGCTCGTACGCCCAGGCGATCAGGGCTCGGCGGCGCCGCTTCGACATGATGAACCCGGTGGGGAACTGGTGCGACGGCGTCACGTACACCAGCCTCACCCGCTCGGGATCGTGCCCGTGCGCCCGCACCCTGGCGTCGATGTCCGCGACCCGCAGCCCCTCCTCGTCCACCGGAACGGGGACCACGGCGGCGTCGGAACACCCGAAGACCTGCCGCAGCACCGTGTGGCTGGGGTCCTCGATGACCACCACGTCGCCCGGCCGGACCAGTAACCGCACCAGGATGTCCAGCGCCTGGGTGGCGCCGCCGGTCACCATGATGTTCTCCGGCGCGGCGTCCACGGCCCGGCTCTGCCGCACCAGCGCGGCGATCCGCGCGCGCAGGGCCGCCGAGCCCTCCGCCGGCCCGTAGCCGAGCGTGGCCGCGTCGGCCCGCCCGTACGCCTCGTGCAGCGACTGGCGCCACCGGGCGACCGGGAACGCGGCGAGCGCGGGGGTGCCGTGCCGGAAGTCGAGGACGTTCCCGGGGTGACGGAGGACGGGCGGCGGCTCCCACGGCTGCCAGAGCGGGTCGCCCCCGTCGGTGGGCCGGGGCGGGGACGGCACCGTCCGCACGGTCCCGGACCGGACCGTACCGCCCGGCGCGGGCCCCGCGGGGAGCTCCGCGACCCGGGTGCCCGACCCGCGCCGCGCCGTCACGATCCCCTGGGCGCGCAGCAGCTCGTACGCCCGGATGATCACCGTACGGGAGACCCCGAGCTGCGCCGCGAGTTCGCGCGAGGCGGGCAGCGTGTCGCCGGGGCGCAGCCGGCCCGCGCGCACCAGGGCGGTGACCTGGTCGCACACCTGCTGCTGGAGCGTCGCACCGCCCTCCCGGTCGAGAGAGATGAGCAACTCGGTCGATCCCATACGTCCCCCCTCGGCGGTGCGCGGAGGTCAGCCGCGCAGCTCCGCCAGCACCGCGTCCGTGAACGGCGGCCACGCCTCGGTCGCCCACGGCCCGAAGGCACGGTCCGCCAGCGCCACACAGGCCGCGCCCGCGTCCGGGTCGATCCACAGGAACGTCCCCGACTGGCCGAAGTGCCCGAAGGTACGCGGCGAGGACGAAGTACCCGTCCAGTGCGGCGACTTGGCGTCCCGGATCTCGAAGCCGAGGCCCCAGTCGTTGGGGTTCTGGTGGCCGTAGCCCGGCAGGACACCCTTCGTGCCCGGGTACTGCACGGTCATCGCGGCGGCGACCGTACGCGGGTCCAGCAGCCGCGGCGCCTGCACCTCGGCGGCGAAGAGCAGCAGATCGTCCACCGTGGAGACCGCGTCCTTCGCCGGAGAGCCCTCCAGCGAGGTCGCCGTCATCCCCAGCGGCTCCAGCACCGCCTGCCGCAGATACTCGCCGAACGGGATCTCCGTCGCCTTCGCGACATGGTCGCCGAGCTGCTCGAAGCCCGCGTTCGAGTACAGGCGGCGCTCACCCGGCGCCGACGTCACCCGGTGCTCGTCGAAGGCGAGCCCCGAGGTGTGCGCGAGCAGGTGCCGTACGGTCGAGCCGTCCGGGCCCGCCGCTTCGTCCAGCTCGATCGCGCCCTCCTCGTACGCCACCAGCACCGCGTACGCGGCGAGCGGCTTGGTGACCGACGCCAGCGGGAAGCGCCGGCCGGCGGGGCCGTGGGTGCCGGCGACGGTACCGTCCGCCCGCACGACACCCGCCGCGGCGGTGGGAACCGGCCAGTTCTCGATCAACGCGAGGCTCTTGAGCGACATGCCTTCGAGCCTAAGCGCTCACAGAGCCAGTTCCAGCAAGGGGTCCGGCTTGGCCACGAAGCCCAGCGCCGCGTAGAGCGGCTCCAGCCGGGCGGGCGCGGTACTTCCTCGGTGTCGCACGGCGGGCAGAGGTCATGGCCGTACGTTAATGAGCCACCCGCCTCCCCGTCCTGCCCCTTTCCCAGACGCGTCGCTTGCTTGGAGTGCACTCCAGGGTTTTAGCGTGGGGGCATGACGGTGACGGAGACGGAGAGCACCACGGAGGGCGTCGCGGACGGCTGCGCCGGGCCCCCGCAGGGGAATCGACGGCCGGACGGGGAGGACAAGTACACGATCAGCGAGGTCGTCGCCCTCACCGGGCTGACGGCGCACACCCTGCGCTGGTACGAGCGCATCGGGCTGATGCCGCACATCGACCGGTCCCACACCGGGCAGCGGCGCTACAGCAACCGCGACCTCGACTGGCTCGACCTCGTCGGCAAGCTCCGCCTGACCGGGATGCCGGTCGCGGACATGGTGCGGTACGCGGAACTCGTCCGGTCGGGCGATCACACGTACACCGACCGTTTCGAACTGCTCCAGCAGACCCGTGAGGACGTACTGTCCCGCATCGCCGAACTCCAGGGCACGCTCGCCGTGCTCGACCGGAAGCTCGGCTTCTACGCGGATGCCGGGCGCGCCCTGGCGTCGGAGCGGACGGGATGATTTGAGGGGCGCGGCTAGCTGTGGCGGGCCGGGGGAGGTCGCGAGGCCCGGCGCTGACGGGTGCCTCCCCACTCTCGGCTTCGCTCGAGCGGGAGGTACCCCACCGCCCACCCGTGCCGCCCTGCGGCACGATTGCCCGCGGCTGGGTGGGGATCGGCGCGCCCCGAAAGGGGCGCGGGGAACCGCGCGACCAGCCACGTACGGCCCGAGGCCGAAACACGACCGCCGTCGGCGGACGCTAAAGCTCAGAAAGCAACTGCGCCTTCTTGGAGGAGAACTCCTCATCGGTCACCAGGCCCGCCTGGTGCAACTCCCCGAGGTGGCGGATCCGTTCCGCGATATCCGCCGGATCCCGCCGCGCCCGCGCCGTCGCCACCGCCGCCACCGGCGCACAACTCCGCACCGCCGCCAGCACCGCCGCCGCGAACGGCAGTGACTCGTGCACGGGCCCGTACCCCAGCCCGAACACCACCGCCGCCGGGTCCTGGTCGGGCTGCCCCGCCGCGACCCTCGCGTCCCGCGGCAGCAGCCGCAGATGCCCTCGAACACCTCCGGCGACCGCCACTCCACCCCGCTCAGCTCACCCACCGGGAACCGCTGGTCGCCGGCCTTCCACTTCGCCGACGACGCGCCCGTCCAGAACCACCGGAAGGACACCGCCGTACCGTCGAAACTCGCCTTCCCGTCGTACGCCTTGAACCGCAGCGGCACCTCGGGGGCGGTCACCAGATGGCGTTCGGCGGGCCCCGACTCGGTGAGCAGAGGGCGCAGTTCGTCGGCGTAGTACTCGGCGAGCGTCTCGCGCTCGGCGGGCAGCACCAGCCGGTAGGGGTCCGCGCTCTCCTTCAACTGCCCGGCGGCCGCCTCCAGCAGCGGATCCGCGCCGGGCCGCAGTTCGAGGCGCAGCGCCACCGTGCCGCGCTTGCCCGGCGTGAGGGTCACCCCTCGATCGCGTCCAGAGGTATCCGCCGCTCCCCGAGGGCCTGGAACAGCTTGGGTGTTCGAATCCCGCGCTCGTAGCGGATGCGCACGGAATCGGACCCGAACTCCCAGGCGGCATGAAATCCGGCCAGTACGTCACCCATGCGGCTCATCGTATGCGGCACGAGCGTCTCCGTCCCTTCTCCACGCATACCGCAGTATCTCCGCCTCTACGCGCGTCCGGTAGTGGTCGTACCGGACAAACCCGCCCGGCAGACGTCGTCCTCTCCCGCACACGACACCGCGCGGTATGCGCCAACACCGATCTCGGCGAGGTTCCGCAGACTGTCCGTGCCCGGTTCGAAGTATCCGGCGTGGCCCTTCGCCTGCCGGGCCGACAGCACCCGCGCACCGAATCCCGCCCCCATCGGGTCGGCCCCGTGGCCCAGCCCGCCGAGTTCCAGGTACGGCACGTCCTGGATCCAGTCGTCGGCGTCCCGCATCGCCCACACCCGGGCGGTGGTACGCAGTTGGGCGGCGTTCTCGGCCCGCATACCGGGACTGCCGGCCACCGCGATGTCGGCCACCCGCTCCGGCAGGGAGCGCGCGGCGACCCCGCACACCACGGAGCCGTAGCTGTGGCAGAACAGCGACACCGGCGCGACACCGGGCAGTCCCCGCACCAGCGCGTCCAGCCGCTCCGCGCCGTCCTCGGCGCGCATCGCCGTGGCCGCGTCCATACCGACCCCGCTGGGCGCGGTGTAGTCGGCCCAGGCGATCACGGCCGTACGGGTCGAGGGGGCCGCGTCCCGCTCGGCGGCGTACAGGGACTTCGCCATGCCGACGGGGCCGAGTACTTGCGCTGGGTGCGCTGGAAGGTGAGCAGGTCGGTGTCGACGCCGGGCACGACGACCGAGATCCGCTCGGCCCTGCCCAGATCGCCGAAGACCTCGGCCACCCGGCCGGAGCCCGCGGGGTTGAAGGCGAGGATGTGCCGGCCCGGTTCCATCAGCGCCGCGAGGCGGTCCATCCGGCGGCCCGCCTGCTGCTGGCCCGAGGGCGTGAGGCGGCGGTCGTGCCGGCGGGCGGCCTCGATCTTGTGCGCCTGCTCCAGCGCGATGCGGTTGGCGCGATAACGCAGCCGGACCGGTGCGCCGTTCATATTGCCGACCGCGAGCGGATAACGGCGGGCGAGGCTCGCGCGCTGCCCCTCGGTGAGCGTGGCGAAGAACCGGGCGAGCCGGGTCGGCGACGACTGCGGGTCCGGCAGCCGCTGGCCCGCTAGCCGGCCGTGCTCCCAGGCGGCGAGCGATGCCTGTAGCGGGGCGGGGTGGCGCTGGTGGCGCAGCGCCGTCCACCCGGTCGTCGCCAGCATCACGAAAACGACGGCGAGCGCGAGCAACGCGCGCCAGACGTTCAATTGCGGGGAGGTGTCGAAGGAAGTCACTGGGAGGACACACTAGGAGAACGAGAGGGTCTCGCGTGAATCAAGTGACCGGTATCACGTTTCGTCGTGCCCGCGCCGTGCGGCCGCGACCGCCGTACGGCGTGAATTCCCCGCCGATACGGGGGTACCCGCCAAGTCAACCAACCCGTAAAGGGAGTTGAGGATGGCGAGCTTCGGACACGGTACGCGCAGGCACCCCGCACACGTGGCCGGACGGGGTCACGGTCCGGGCCGGATCGCGCGACACTCGGAATCATCGGAGTCATCTGCGCGGTCGCCGGTTTCTTCGTGCTGGGGATCATCCTCGGCCCGATGGCGATCGTCTGCGGCTGGCTCGCCATGGGCCGTAGCTGGGCGGGCTCCCGCTCGGTACCGGCCCTGGTCGCCCTGGTCCTGGGCGCCATCGACACGCTCCTGGCCCTCGTCTGGCTGACAGGAGCAACCACCACGGGCTACGGCATCTTCTGACCCAGCCCACTGGACGAGCCCCCGGCCCCGGCCGGGGCCCACCCATGCCCCCACACCCCCGGCACACACACAGGGCCCCTCGCAACGTACCCAGCAGCGACTCGGCGGCAGCACAAGCACCGGGCTGCGCGCAGCGCACGTAGCTGCGGGTCGGCGGCAGCGCAAACACCGGGCCCCTCGCAACATGCGTAGCTGCGGGTCGGCGGCGGCGCAAGCACCGGGCTGCGCGCAGCGCACGTAGCTGCGGGTCGGCGGCAGCGCAAGCACCGGGCTGCGCGCAACATGCGTAGCTGCGGGTCGGCGGCGGCGCAAGCACCGGGCCCCTCGCAACGCCGTAGCTGCGGGCAGTCGTGCCGCTGGGGCGGCACGGGTGGGCGCAGCGGCACTGCGGCGCACGCGCCCCCTACGCCCGCCCCCACGAGCCCCGCGCCCCGCGCCACCCACGAGCCCCGCGCCCCGGACCACGCGCCCACAAACCCCGCGCCCCGCACCCCCACCAACCTCAGCTCAGCGCAGCGTCACGCGTCGCCCCCGCCACCCCCGGATCCGCCGCCGCCACATCCAGCAACTGATACCGGTCGATCGCCTGCTTCAGCACCGACCGGTCCACATGCCCCTCCCGCGCCAGTTCCGTCAGCACGGCCACCACCACCGACTGCGCGTCGATGTGGAAGAACCGCCGAGCGGCCCCCGCGTGTCCGCGAACCCGAACCCGTCCGCACCCAGCGACTGATACGTCCCCGGCACCCACCGCGAGATCTGGTCCGGCACCGACCGCATCCAGTCGGACACCGCCACCACCGGCCCCCGCGCCGCCGCGAGCTTCCGCGTCACGTACGGCACCCGCTGCTCCTCCTCCGGATGCAGCAGGTTGTGCCGCTCGCAGTCCACCGCCTCGCGCCGCAGTTCGTTCCAGGAGGTCGCCGACCAGACGTCCGCCTTGACGTCCCACTCCTCCGCGAGGATCCGCTGCGCCTCGATCGCCCACGGCAGCGCCACCCCGGACGCCAGGATCTGCGCCGGCATCGAGCCCGCCGTGCCCTCGCCGAAGCGGTAGAGGCCCTTGACGATGCCCTCCGCGTCCACGTTCTCGGGCTCGGCCGGGTGCCGGATCGGCTCGTTGTACAGCGTCAGGTAGTAGAAGACGTCCTCACCGTGCGGAAACTCCTCGGAGGAGCCGTACATCCGGCGCAGGCCGTCCCGCACGATGTGCGCGATCTCGAACCCGAACGCCGGGTCGTACGCCACACACCCGGGGTTCGTCGACGCCAGCAGATGCGAGTGGCCGTCCGCGTGCTGGAGACCCTCACCGGTCAGCGTCGTACGCCCCGCCGTCGCGCCCAGGACGAAACCGCGCGCCAGCTGGTCGGCCATCTGCCAGAACTGGTCACCGGTGCGCTGGAAACCGAACATCGAGTAGAAGACGTACACCGGGATGAGCGGTTCGCCGTGTGTGGCGTACGCCGAGCCCGCGGCGATCAGCGAGGCCGTGCAGCCGGCCTCGGAGATGCCGTCGTGCAGCATCTGCCCGTTCGGCGCCTCCTTGTAGGCGAGCAGCAGTTCCCGGTCCACGGCCTCGTACTGCTGGCCGAGCGGGTTGTAGATCTTCGCACTCGGGAAGAACGAGTCCATGCCGAACGTGCGGTACTCGTCCGGCGCGATCAGTACGAACCGCCTGCCGATCTCCTTGTCCCGCATGAGGTCCTTGAGGAGCCGGACGAAGGCCATGGTCGTCGCGATGGACTGCTGGCCCGAGCCCTTCTTCACGGTCGCGTACGTCTTGTCCTCGGGCAGCCGCAGCGGCTTCGACCGCACCAGCCGGGTCGGTACGTACCCGCCGTGCGACTTGCGGCGGTCGTGCATGTACTGCATCTCCTCCGTGTCCGGCCCCGGGTGGTAGTAGGGCGGCAGACCGGATTCGAGGTCCTGGTCGGAGATCGGCAGATGCAGCCGGTCGCGGAAGTGCTTGAGGTCGTCGACCGTCAGCTTCTTCATCTGGTGCGTGGCGTTGCGGCCCTCGAAGTTCGGCCCCAGCGTCCAGCCCTTGATCGTCTTCGCGAGGATCACCGTGGGCTGGCCCTTGTGCTCGACCGCCGCCTGGTAGGCCGCGTAGATCTTGCGGTGGTCGTGGCCGCCGCGCCCCAGATGCAGGATCTGGTCGTCGGTCATGCTCTCGACCATCGCGCGCAGCCGGTGGTCGTCGCCGAAGAAGTGGTCGCGGATGTACGCGCCCGACTCGGTGGCGTACGTCTGGAACTGCCCGTCCGGGGTGGTGTTCATCCGGTTGACCAGCACGCCGTCCCGGTCCTGGGCGAGCAGCGGGTCCCAGGTGCGGTCCCAGATGAGTTTGATCACGTTCCAGCCGGCGCCCCGGAAGATCGACTCCAGTTCCTGGATGATCTTGCCGTTGCCGCGCACCGGGCCGTCCAGGCGCTGGAGGTTGCAGTTGACGACGAAGGTGAGGTTGTCCAGGCCCTCGCGCGCGGCGATGGACAGCTGGCCCAGCGACTCCGGTTCGTCCATCTCGCCGTCGCCGAGGAACGCCCACACGCGTGAGCGCGTGGTGTCCGCGATGCCGCGCGCGTGCATGTAGCGGTTCATCCGCGCCTGGTAGATCGCGCCGATCGGGCCGAGGCCCATCGACACGGTCGGGAACTCCCAGAAGTCCGGCATCAGCCGCGGGTGCGGATACGACGACAGGGTGTACGGCGCCTTCGACTTCTCCTGGCGGAAACCGTCCAGGTGCCGCTCGCTCAGCCGGTCCAGCAGATACGCGCGGGCGTAGATGCCGGGCGAGGCGTGGCCCTGGAAGAAGACCTGGTCACCGCCGTCGCCCTCGTCCTTGCCGCGGAAGAAGTGGTTGAAGCCGACGTCGTACAGCGACGCGGAGGAGGCGAAGGTCGCGATGTGGCCGCCGACACCGATGCCGGGCCGCTGGGCGCGGGAGACCATCACCGCGGCGTTCCAGCGGGTCGCGTTGAGGATCCTGCGCTCGATCTCCTCGTTGCCCGGGAAGAACGGCTCCGCGCGGGTCGGGATCGTGTTGACGTAGTCCGTGCTGCGCATCTCGGGCACGGCCACGCGCTTCTCGCGGGCACGCTCGATGAGCCGCAGCATCAGATAGCGGGCCCGCTCCCGGCCGCGCTCGTCGACCGCGGCGTCGAGGGAGTCGAGCCACTCCTGCGTTTCCTCGGGATCGAAGTCAGGAACCTGACTCGGAAGGCCGCCAATGATGATCGGGTTGCGATCGGATGCGGAAGCCACGCTGTTCCTTACCTGTCAGAGGGCCGTGAGTCGGGCCGCGGTTCTGCCGGTACGGCCCGGATTGCGCCGATCCCATGGTCCACCTCGGGGCCGTCGCCGTCATCTCTACCGGGAGGTAATCCGCGGCCGGGGCCAGTACGGTGTCTATGGGGCTCGTCCATTCGAGTCTTCGCACACACAGACGGTTCCCAAAGGGCCAAACGGGGCACAAAGGTGTGGTGTGCGTCACTACGGGCCATGATGGTGTGCCTGAAGTTGCGGTGACCCGGCCAGGATCGTCACCGTTTCGTCGGTCTGCACCGGCCGGGTACTTGCGCGATCCGTCCCGCCCGTGTGGACTACGGCCAAAGCTTCGCGCACGCGCGTGGCTGAGATATTCCCAAGACATGATCAGGAGGCAACCCGTGAGCGCGACCGCGGACCACGCGGAGGAGCGGACGAACCCTGCCGCCAGGCTGGGGTTCCAGCCCGGGCAGGTGGTCCAGGAGATCGGCTACGACGACGACGTCGACCAGGAGCTCCGCGAGGCCATTGAGGGCGTCATCGAGAGCGACCTCGTCGACGAGGACTACGACGACGTGGCTGACGCCGTTGTGCTGTGGTTCCGCGACGACGACGGCGACCTGACGGATGCGCTGGTGGATGCCACCACGTACATCGAGGAAGGCGGCGCGATTCTGCTCCTGACGCCGAAGACCGGCCGTTCGGGCTATGTGGAGCCGAGCGATGTCTCGGAGGCCGCCACCACGGCGGGCCTCACGGCGGCGAAGAGCGTCAGCGTCGGAAAGGACTGGAGCGGCAGCCGGCTGGCGACGCCCAAGGCGGCCAAGTCCAAGCGGTGAACCGTCGGTGGACGGGCCGGTCGCGTCATGCGTCGGCCCGTCCTCCGGTATGCCGTACTCCCTGCGTAGGGTGGTGGTAGCGAACCACCTCGAAGGGATGAACACGACAATGGTGATCCAGGTCGGCGACAAGGCCCCCGACTTCGAGCTCAAGGACAACCACGGCAGGACCGTGGCGCTGTCCGACTTCCGCGGGCACAAGAACGTGGTGCTGCTGTTCTACCTGTTCGCCTTCACCGGTGTCTGCACCGGCGAGCTGTGCGAGGTCCGCGACCAGCTGCCGCGGTTCGCCGACCGCGACACCCAGGTGCTCGCCGTGTCCAACGACTCCATCCACACCCTGCGCGTCTTCGCCGAGCAGGAGGGACTGGAGTACCCGCTGCTCAGCGACTTCTGGCCGCACGGCGACGTCTCGCGCGCGTACGGCGTCCTCGACGAGGACAAGGGCTGCGCCGTGCGCGGGACCTTCATCATCGACAAGGAGGGCGTCGTGCGCTGGACCGTGGTGAACGGTCTGCCGGACGCCCGTGACCTGAACGAGTACGTCAAGGCGCTCGACACCCTGTAGTCACGCCGGGACGTCCGACGCCGGCGGTCCGGACCGGCACCGGGGTGATTCCTCGGTCGCGGGGCCTGCGGCAGCCGGGAACCCGTCACTAGGATCGACTCGTTGATCCGACATCCACCGCACTCAGGGGCATCCCCGCCCCAGGACACCAATGGAGGACTCGTGGGAGTCAGCCTCAGCAAGGGCGGCAACGTATCGCTGACCAAGGAGGCGCCTGGCCTGACCGCGGTCATCGTCGGCCTGGGGTGGGACATCCGCACCACGACCGGTACGGACTTCGACCTCGACGCCAGCGCGCTGCTGCTGAACAACAGCGGCAAGGTCTCCAGCGACGCGCACTTCATCTTCTTCAACAACCTGAAGAGCCCGGACGGCTCGGTCGAGCACACCGGCGACAACCTCACCGGTGAGGGCGAGGGCGACGACGAGCAGATCAAGATCAACCTGGCGGGCGTCCCGGCCGACATCGAGAAGATCGTCTTCCCGGTCTCCATCTACGACGCCGAGAACCGCCAGCAGTCCTTCGGCCAGGTGCGCAACGCGTTCATCCGCGTCGTCAACCAGGCCGGCGAGGCCGAGATCGCCCGGTACGACCTCAGTGAGGACGCCTCCACCGAGACCGCGATGGTCTTCGGTGAGCTGTACCGGCACGGCGCGGAGTGGAAGTTCCGCGCCATCGGCCAGGGCTACGCCTCGGGCCTGCGCGGCATCGCGCAGGACTTCGGAGTGAATGTCTAGGGCCTGGTCCGGCGGATCAAGTCGGAGGAAACCGGCGGTGCCTCTGCAGTTCGGGTGAGCGGGGTCTGGTGCGTGCAGCTGCAAGGCGGAGGAGGGCGACAGGGCGGGAGCCCTGGCAACCGACGACAACGCCGCTGGGGGCACCTCCCACGCCCTTCAGGCAGTGGGGGAGGGCGTGCCAGACCCCGCGTCTCCGGCATGATCCGCCGGACAGGCCCTAGGTCGCTCGTGAAGGGCGGTCACGCCCGAGCAAGGCCGTCCCGACGGCCACACCGCCCGGCGCCGCACGGTTTATGTGCGGCGCCGGACGTGTAGGACCACAAAAGAGACAAGATCCGGGGAGGGACCAAGATGGGCGTCACGCTTGCCAAAGGGGCAATGTCTCCCTGTCCAAGGCCGCACCGAACCTCACTCAGGTGTTGATCGGGCTCGGCTGGGACGCGCGCTCCACCACCGGAGCCGACTTCGACCTCGACGCCAGTGCGCTGATGTGCAGCAGCGGACGGGTCATGGGGGACGAGTGGTTCGTCTTCTACAACCAGCTCACGAGCCCCGACGGCTCCGTGGAGCACACGGGTGACAACCTCACCGGTGAGGGCGAGGGCGACGACGAGTCCCTGCTGGTCGACCTCTCCAAGGTGCCGGAGCGGTGCGACAAGATCGTCTTTCCGGTCTCCATCCATATGGCCGACGAGCGCGGTCAGGCTTTCGGCCAGGTCAGCAATGCCTTCATCCGTGTGGTGAATCAGGCGGACGGTCAGGAACTCGCCCGCTACGACCTCAGCGAGGACGCCTCCACCGAAACGGCGATGATCTTCGGCGAGCTCTACCGCTATCAGGGAGTGGAAGTTCCGCGCGGTGGGGCAGGGGTACGCGTCGGGGCTGCGCGGCATCGCTCTAGACTTCGGAGTCAACGTTTCGTAAAGCCGATCATGGCAGCGGGGAGACCCGTTAACACACCTGGGGTAGCCAGTGGTTCTGAAAACCTTCGGCTGGTCGTTCGCGGTCACCGCGCTCGGTCTGGTCGCAGCGGTCCTCTTCGGGGGTGGACCGCCTTCGGCATCGTGGCGATCCTCTCCGTGCTCGAGATCTCGCTGTCCTTCGACAACGCGGTGGTCAACGCCGGAATCCTGAAGAAGATGAACGCCTTCTGGCAGAAGATCTTCCTCACCATCGGCATTCTGATCGCCGTCTTCGGTATGCGGCTGGTCTTCCCCGTCGTGATCGTCGCGGTCAGCGCCCAGCTCGGGCCGATCGAGGCGGTCGATCTCGCCCTCAGTGACAAGGACCGTTACCAGGAACTCGTCACCGACGCCCACCCGGCGATCGCCGCGTTCGGTGGCATGTTCCTGTTGATGATCTTCCTGGACTTCATTTTCGAGGACCGGGACATCAAGTGGCTGTCCTGGCTGGAGCGGCCGCTGGCCAAGCTCGGCAAGGTCGACATGCTGTCGGTCTGCATCGCGCTGATCATCCTGCTGATCTCTGCCATGACCTTCGCCGCCAACGCCCACCAGCACGGCGGCGGCCATGCCGACAAGGCCGAGACGGTCCTGCTCGCCGGTATCGCCGGTCTGATCACGTACATGATCGTCGGTGGTCTCTCCGGCTACTTCGAGGACAAACTCGAAGAGGAGGAGGAACACGAGCACGAGGAGGAGGAGAAGGCCGCGCGGGAGGGCAAGCCACGCTCGGCGGTCGCCCTGGCCGGCAAGGCCGCGTTCTTCATGTTCCTCTACCTCGAGGTCCTGGACGCGTCCTTCTCCTTCGACGGCGTGATCGGCGCGTTCGCCATCACCAACGACATCGTCCTGATGGCCCTCGGCCTGGGCATCGGCGCCATGTACGTCCGGTCGCTCACGGTCTACCTGGTCCGCCAGGGCACCCTCGACGAATACGTCTACCTGGAGCACGGCGCGCACTACGCGATCGGCGCGCTGGCCCTGATCCTGCTCGTCACCATCCAGTACGAGATCCCCGAGCTCATCACCGGCTCCGTCGGTGTGATCCTGATCGGCTGGTCCTTCTGGTCCTCCGTGCGCCGCAACAAGGCACTCGCGGCGGCCGAGGGAAACGCCGGCGACAAGACTGAGGTCTCCTCCGGGGTGTGACAGCCCTCCGGGTGAGGAACGCTCTCGACGGGGCGGCCACCGAGGACCACTCCTCGGGGCCGCCCCGTCGGCCGTCCGGGAGTCCCGGCGGCCCCGAGCGGGGTGCGACGACTGGACTTGGGGCGGGCATGGGATTACTGGACGGACTGTGGCGCGGACGCGACAGCGCCTTCGACTCGGGCAGCGCGGCCAGCAACGCCATCGAGCTGACCAAACGGCACGGTCAGGTGTCCCTGACCAAGCAGGGCGCGGCCACCGGACATCTGCGGATCAACCTGAGCTGGCGGATGCGGACCTCCGACTTCGGCGGCCCCCAGCGCGAAAGCATGCTGCGGCACCCTTCAAGGCGCTCAAACCGCCGGAGGTGGTCGGCCACAGCCAGTCCATGGTCAACGTCGACCTCGACCTCGGCTGTCTGTACGAGCTCCAGGACGGCACCAAGGGCGTGGTCCAGCCGCTCGGCGGCCTCCTCGGCGACGTCAACGCGGCCCCGTACGTGAAGCTCAGCGGTGACGACCGGTTCGGGTCGGGCTCCGGCGAGACCATGTACGTCAACCTGGACCAGCGCGAGAACATCAAGCGCCTGCTGGTCTTCGCCTATATCTACGACCAGACCCCGGCGTTCGACCGCACCCACGCCATGGTGACGCTCTACCCCAGCAACGGCCCGCGGATCGAGATCGGCCTCGACGAACGCCATCCCCAGGCCCGCTCCTGCGCGGTGGTGATGATCGAGAACATCAAGAACGAGATCTTCGTCCGCCGTGAGGTGAAGTTCGTCTACGGGTTCCAGGCCGAGCTGGACCGGCTGTACGGGTGGGGACTTCAGTGGGGAGGGGCTTCAAGTCCAAGGCCGGCCGCTGAGCAGGCCTTGGACTCGAAGGCCCCGTGCGTCGTCAGCGTCCGATGAACTGCGGCCCCTGCGGCGGCAGCCGGAAGTCCGGGTCGGCGGCGGGCGGGGCGGCGGGCGGCGGGAAGCCGTATCCGGACGGCGCGGCGGCGGCCGGCTGGGGATAGCCGTAGGCGGGCTGAGCGGCGGCCGGCTGCGGATAGCCGTAGGCCGGCTGGGTGGCCGCGGGCTGCTGCGGCGGGTAGCCGTACGCGGGCTGCGCGGGCACCCCGGCGGCTGCTCGGGCGGCAGCGGCCGGGACATCTCCGGCATCGGCGGGACGGCCGGGGCCTGCGGCCGGGGCAGTGCCTCCGTCCGGTCGGAGGCCGGTACGTGCGCCGTCGGGGGCGGCTGCTGGGTGGTGACCTCGGAGGGTCGGGCTGCTGGGCCGCCTCCGACTCGTCCACCGAGATGCCGAAGTCGGTCGCCAGACCCTTCAGACCGTTCGAGTAGCCCTCGCCGAGCGCCCGGAACTTCCAGCCGTCCCCGCGCCGGTACAGCTCACCGCAGATCAGCGCGGTCTCCTCGCCCGTCTCCGGCTTGATGTCGAAGTACGCCAGCGCCTCCCCGTCGGCGGACTGGGCGTCGTACAGCAGAATGCGCAGGTCGCGTACGCGGTCGAAGGTGACGCCGTCCGCCGACGCGACGAGCAGAATCCGGCCTACGCCGGACTCGACACCGGCGAGATCCGTCTGGATCGTGTCGGTCAGGCCCCCGTCGGCGCGCTTCTTTCCGAGCCGCCACACCTGGCCGCCCGGGTGCCGTGGCTGGTTGTAGAAGACGAAGTCCTCGTCGGAGCGCACACGACCGTCGAGGCCGAGGAGCAGCGCCGAGGCGTCGACGTCCGGTACCCCTGCCCGGGCGACCAGCGCAGCACGGCACGTACCGTGGTGGTCTCGAGAGGACGTTCGACCCCTTGAGCATCGCGTGCGTCATGCGGTCATTTTGCCTTCTCCGTCCTGGTCACGACAATGCGGGGGTTCGGGTCGACACAGCGGGGTTACCTGAAGTTCATGCCCCGCGGGAACCACCGACATGGAGCCCTACGTACTATTACCGGCCACCTTCCGACATTTTCCAGAGATTCCAGAGAGGCCACGGGGAGTCATATGCGTCACTTCGGGCACATCGCCCCTGCGGTGCGGAAACGTCTCTTCTACCGGGAGCCCGCCGAGTTCACACCGGACTCCCCGGCCCGGACGCTGTCCGCGGCCCTCGGCGCGACGCTCTACAGCCCCGCCACCCGGCCCCGGCTCGCCGACGACGTCCTCAAACAGGGCGGCAACGGAGTGGTCTCCATGGTGCTGTGCCTGGAGGACTCCATCGGCGACGACGACGTGGCCGCCGGTGAGGAGAACCTCGTACGCCAGTTCGCCGATCTGGCCGGGCGGTCCGGCGCGGACCTGCCGCTGCTGTTCATCCGCGTCCGCACCCCGAGCAGATCCCGGACCTGGTGCGCCGTCTCGGCCCCGCCGTCCGGCTGCTGTCCGGATTCGTACTGCCGAAGTTCACCTCGGAACGCGGCCTGCCGTTCCTGGAGGCGCTCACCACCGCCGAGGCCGACAGCGGCCACCGGCTGTTCGCCATGCCCGTCCTCGAATCGCCCGAGCTGCTCTACCGCGAGTCCCGCGTCGAGACCCTCGAAGGGATCTTCCGCGCGGTCGACAAGTACCGCGACCGGGTGCTCGCGCTGCGCCTCGGCGTGACCGACTTCTGCTCCTCCTACGGGCTGCGCAGGGCCCCCGACATGACGGCGTACGACATCCAGGTCGTCGCCTCCGTGATCTCCGACGTGGTGAACATGCTGGCCCGCGCCGACGGCACCGGGTTCACCGTGACCGGGCCGGTCTGGGAGTACTTCCGGGTCCAGGAGCGCATGTTCAAGCCACTTCTGCGGCAGAGCCCTTCCACGAGGTGAAGGCCGTCGCGCTGCGCGAGCGGCTGATCGAGCACGCCATGGACGGCCTGCTGCGCGAGATCTCCCTCGACCGGGCCAACGGACTGCTCGGCAAGACCTGCATCCACCCCTCCCACGTGCTGCCCGTGCACGCGCTGTCCGTGGTCAGCCACGAGGAGTTCAGCGACGCCAAGGACATCCTGCGGCCGGAACGCGGCGGCGGGGGTGTACTGCGGTCGGCGTACACGAACAAGATGAACGAGGTGAAGCCTCATCGCGCCTGGGCCGAGCGGACCCTGCTGCGCGCCGAGGTCTTCGGAGTGGCGAACGCGGACATCGGCTTCGTGGAACTGCTCGCTGCGGGTCTGACGGAGTGACGAACAGGAGAGGTCTGTGAACGACGGGAAGCGCGGCGTCTGGTCGGGCGACTGGGTCACGGAGCGGCTCGGCGTCGAGCTGGCCGGCGACGACAGCCTGCCCGAGCTGCTGGGGCTGGCACTGCGCCGCAACCCCAAACGGGCCCATCTGCTGGTGTCCAACGTGCTCGGCAAGCACGTCCCGCAGTCGCCGTCCGTCGTGTACGGCCATGGCGTGGCGCTCGGCCGCAGGGTGCGGGAGCTGCTGGGTTCCTCGGCGTCCTCCGCGGTGGTCCTCGGCTACGCCGAGACCGCCACCGGGCTCGGCCACTCGGTGGCCGACGGGCTGGAGGTCGCGCCATATCTGCACTCGACGCGGCGCCCGGTGACGGGGACGGCCACGGCCGGAGGGTTCGAAGAGTCCCACTCGCACGCGACGTCGCACCTGCTGCTGCCGGAGGATCCCGCGCTGCTGGCCGGGGGCGGGCCGCTGGTCCTCGTCGACGACGAGTTCTCGACGGGGAACACGGTGCTGAACACCGTACGAGATCTTCACGCGCGGTATCCGCGGGAGCGGTACGTGGTGGTCGCGCTGGTCGACATGCGGTCGGGCGCGGACGCGGGGCGACTGGAGTCGTTCTCCCGCTCGATCGGCGCGAGGATCGACCTCGTGACGACGGCGTCGGGCACGGTGCGGTTGCCTGCAGGCGTGCTGGAACGGGGCGAGGCGCTGGTCGCGCGCTACGACGACGCGTCGGGGCCGGTCGCGCGGTTCCCCGCGCCCCTTCAGGGCGCTGATGCCGTGGCCGATTCGGGGTTGGCCGCGTCCCCGGGGGTGCCGGTGACGGCAGTCGGCCGGCTGCGGGTGCGTCGGGGCTGGTCGCGCAGTTCCCCGCGCCCCTTCAGGGCGCTGACGCTCCCGCCGACCTCGAAGCGGACGGTGGGGCAGCCAACCCAGGGGCGCGGGGAACTGCGCGATCGGCCGTGGACGGCCCGCGGCTGCCCACCGGGCTGGAGGGTGCGGGTGATCCCGCGGGCTCCGCAGCCGACCCAGGGGCGCGGGGAACTGCGCGAATGGCCCACCGCGGCTCGCGGTCGGATCGTTCGTTCACGCGAGTGGACCTGGGATGGCCCGATCGTCTCCCCGACGGGGCCGGCACGGGTTCACCCCGCGCACCGCGCCCGGCTGGAGCGCGCGCTCCCCGACATGGCGGCCCGCCTCGCAGACGCGTTGCCGGACCACACGCACCGCGTACTCGTCCTCGGCTTCGAGGAACTGATGTACACCCCTCCGCCTCGCAGGCGAGCTGGAGCACGCGGCGGCGGCAGCAGCAACCGGCGCCGACATACGCTTCTCCACCACCACCCGCTCCCCCGTCCTCGCCGTCGACGACCCCGGTTACGCGATACGCACCCGCCTGACCTTCCCCGCCCACGACGACCCCGCCGACGGCCCCGGCGACCGCTACGCCTACAACGTCGCCGGTGCCGGCTTCGACGCCGTCGTCGCCGTCGTCGACTCCGCCGCCGACACCCCCGCGCTGCACGCCCCCGACGGCCTGCTCGCCCGCCTCGCCGAGCACACCCCGCACGTTCTCCTCGCGGTCGTACCGTCGTACGTACCCGCCGAAAGGCCCGCCACCATGCTGCCCGAGCCCCTCAGAGGCCCCGCCTTCTCCTCGTACGCGCCCGAGGAGGTCGGCTGGCTGCTCCAGGACCTCTCGGACGTGACCCTGGAGGCGCCGACCGAGGAGCGCGAGGAGGCCATCCAGAGCGGCGGCGCGCACTACGCGGAGTCGCTGCCGGTGGAGTACCAGCCCAGCGAGCAGTACCAGCGGCTCTTCCACGCCGCCCTCGACGAGTCCGCGGACCGCCTCGCGCACGCGGTGGGCGTGGTCACCGAGACCGTCCTCGCCGAGCGGTCCCCCGCCCGGTCCTCGTGTCGCTGGCCCGCGCCGGCACCCCCGTCGGCATCCTGATGCGCCGCTGGGCCCAGCACCGCCATCAGCTCGAACTCCCGCACTACGCCGTCTCCATCGTGCGCGGCCGTGGCATCGACGCCAACGCGCTGCGCTGGCTGGCCGACCATCACGACCCCGGGACGTGGTGTTCGTCGACGGCTGGACCGGCAAGGGCGCCATCACCCGCGAACTCGCCCAGGCGATAAAGGAGTTCGAGAAGGACGAGGGCATCACCGGCTTCGACCCGGAGATCGCGGTCCTCGCCGACCCCGGCTCCTGCGTCCGTACCTACGGCACCCGCGACGACTACCTGATCCCCTCCGCCTGCCTCAACTCAACGGTCTCCGGCCTGATCTCCCGCACGGTGCTCCGCGCGGACCTGGTCGGCCCGGACGACTTCCACGGCGCCAAGTTCTACCGCGAACTCGCCGGCGCGGACCTGTCGGTGGCCTTCCTGGACGCCGTCTCCGCCCGCTTCCCCCACGTCGCCGACGCCGCCTGCGCCCAGGCCAAGGAACTGCTCGCCGCCGACCGCACCCCCACCTGGGAGGGCTGGGCGGCCGTCGAGCGCATCAGCGAGGAGTACGGCATCCACGACGTGAACCTCGTCAAGCCCGGCGTCGGCGAGACCACCTGGGTCCTGCTGCGCAGGGTCCCCTGGAAGGTGCTGGCCCGCGCGGGAGCCGGCCGCGACCTCGACCACGTCCGCCTGCTCGCGGAGCAGCAGGGTGTCCCCGTCGAGGAGGTCGACGAACTCCCCTACACCTGCGTGGGGTTGATCCACCCCCGCTACACGCGCGGCGCGACCGGCGTCGACGGCAAGGCGGTGACCCGCTGATGCCCGTCGTCGTCGCCAGCGATCTCGACCGTACGCTCATCTACTCCGCCGCCGCCCTCGCGCTGACCATGCCGGACGCGCGGGCACCCCGGCTGCTGTGCGTCGAGGTCCACGAGAGCAAACCCTGTCGTACATGACGGAGACGGCCGCGCAGCTTCTCACCGATCTCGGTGACGAGGCGCTGTTCGTGCCGACGACCACCCGCACGCGCAAGCAGTACCAGCGCATCAACCTCCCCGGCCCGCCCCCACTTACGCCATCTGCGCGAACGGCGGACACCTCCTCGTCGACGGCGAGTCCGACCAGGACTGGCACGCCCGGGTGCAGGCCCGGCTGGCCGAGGAGTGCGCCCCGCTGGCCGAGGTGCGGGAGCATCTGCTGCGGACCGCCGACCCGGTGTGGGTGCGCAAGCACCGGGACGCCGAGGACCTGTTCGCCTACCTCGTCGTCGAGCGCGAACTGCTGCCCGAGGAGTGGGTGAAGGAACTCGGCGAATGGGCGGAGAACCGCGGCTGGACGGTCTCCCTCCAGGGCCGCAAGATCTACGCCGTGCCCAAGCCGCTCACCAAGAGCGCCGCCATGCACGAGGTGGCCCGCCGCAGCGGCGCCGCCCTCACGCTCGCCGCCGGTGACTCGCTCCTCGACGCCGACCTGCTGCTCGCCGCCGACCAGGGCTGGAGGCCCGGCCACGGCGAACTCGCCGAGGCCGACTGGACGGCCCCCGCGGTCCGGGCCCTCCCGGAGCGGGGAGTCCTGGCGGGGGAACGCATCCTGCGCGAACTGCTGCGAACGGTAAGAGCGCCACGCTGAACGCTGAAGAGGCTGTTTTCGCCCCCGCCGCCCCTTCCCGTTCCCGTCCCCGGGGCGCTGCCCCGGACCCCCGCTCCTCAAACGCCGGAGAGGCTAAGTTTCAGCCTCTCCGGCGTTTGAGGAGCGGGTCGGGGCGGAGCCCCAGTTTCGGGACGGGAAGGGGCGGCGGGGGCGAAACCCTCCCGCCCCCGGAAGAAGTCAGCGCGGCCGACGCAGAACCATGGTGTCGCCGGAGTCATAACCCGGATCGGCCTCGGCCGCCGGCGCCGCATCGCCCCGCCGCCCACCCCGCACCACCCGCAGCACCACGAACACGACCAGCGCGACAGCCGCTCCCCCGAGCACCACCTTCGAGTACGCGGACACGATGTCCGTCACCCGAGCCCAGTTGTCCCCCAGCGTGTACCCGGCCAGCACGAACGCCGTGTTCCAGATCGCGCTGCCCAGCGTGGTCAGCCCGAGGAACAGCGGCAGCCGCATGCGTTCCACACCGGCCGGCACCGAGATGAGGCTGCGGAAGATCGGGATCATCCGGCCGAAGAACACCGCCTTCGGCCCGTGCCGCAGGAACCACGCCTCCGTCTTCTCGATGTCGGCGACCTTCACCAGCGGCAGCCGTCCCGCGATCGCCACCGTACGGTCCCGGCCGAGCAGCGCGCCCACCCCGTACAGGGCGAGGGCGCCGATCACCGAGCCGGCGGTGGTCCACAGCAGCACGGCGAGCAGACTCATCCGCCCGCTGCTCGCGGCGAACCCGGCGAGCGGCAGGATGACCTCGCTGGGCAGGGGCGGGAAGAGGTTCTCCAGCGCGATGGCGAGGCCCGCCCCGGGGCGCCCATGGCGTCCATCAGGTCGTTGACCCACCCCGGTCCGGCGTTTCCGGGCCCGGCCGCCGTGATCACCTGGGCTGTGATGGCTGTCATGCCGTCACGTTAGGGAGGCGAAGCTGAAGGGAGCCTGAGGACGGTCCGTCAGCCGCAGCAGCCCCGCCGCAGCAGCCGCCACCGCCGCCACCGCCCGCGCGGGGCGCCGGAGCGGGAGCGGACGCCGTACCGGCCACCGCGACCGTGGACAGCAGCTTCACGGTGTCGGCGTGGCCCGCCGGACAGTCCGCGGGCGCGGAGGACTCCGCCATCGGGCGGCTCAGTTCGAAGGTGTCGCCGCAGGTACGGCAGCGGTACTCGTAGCGAGGCATGTGCACAGGTTAACCGGCGCCGCCACCGCGCTCCTCCCGGATCTGCGTCACCACACGGCCCACCGCCGCCCGTACCTCCTCCGTCTCCGTCAGGAAGTGCCAGTAGTCGGGATGGCGGCCCTCCAGACCGGCGATCGCCCGCTCCAGCCGGGCCACGGCCTCGTCCAGCGGGCGGGCGTCACGCGGGTCGGGGTGTTGCGGCCGGCCATGGCCAGCCGCTGGGCGTCCCGGATGGCGAAACGGGTGCGGTCGATCTCCTGCTCGGGGTCCTTCTGTACGGCGTTCAGCCGCCGCAGCCGGTCACCGGCGGCCGACACCGCCTCGTCGGTGGTGTTCAGCAGGGCCCGCGCGGTCGACAGCAGGGCGGTCGCGTCCGGCCAGCGCTGCTCCTCGCGGGCCGCCCGCGCCTCCGCGAGCTTCGCCTCCGCCTGCTCCACGTTCTCCGCGGCCAGATCGGGGACGTGCTGAAGGTCCTGCCAGCAGGCGGCGGTGAAACGCCGGCGCAGCTCGCTCAGCACCGGCTCGACCTGCCCGGACCGGGTGGTGAGGGCCTGCGCGCGGGTCCGCAGCGAGACCAGCCGGTGGTCGGTCTCGGCGGCCCGCTCCGGCAGCCGCTCGGCCTCGACGCGCACGGCCTCGGCCTCCCGCGTGACCCGCTCGGCCCGCTCCAGGGTCTGCGGTACGCCGTGCTGTCCCGCGCCCTGGTTTAGCTTGGTCAGCTCCGGGGAGAGCGCGGCGAGCCGGGCGGCGAGGTCGTCGGCCCGCAGCCCCGAGCCGCGCACCGAGTCGAGGGCGTTCGAGGCGGCCAGCAGCGCCTGCCGGGCCCGCTCGACGGAGGGCGCGAGCCGCGCGAGCTGGGTCTCGGCCTTGCCGAGGAGGGGCCGAGCCCGTCGGTGAACCGGTCCAGCTCCCCTTGACCTTGCCCAGCTCGTCCTTGGCGGCGGTCAGCCGGGTACAGGCCTGGGCGGCGGCCGAGGCCTCCAGGTCGTCGCGGTCCAGGTCATGGGCGTCGACGGCGCTGATGTACTGGTGGCTGGCCTCGTCGATACGGCGCCCGAGCGCCTCGAAGTCCGCCACGGCACGGCGGGCGGCGGGGAGGAGTCGACGGCGGTGATCGTCTCGATGGAGATCCGCAGATCGCGCTGGGCGGTGTCGAGTTCGTAGAAGGCGGCCGCCGCCGCGTCCTTGGCGGCCTGCGCCTCCGCCCGCTGGTTCTCGGCCCGCCCGCCGAACCAGCGCCGGGTCCCGCCCCGGCGAACGCGGCGGGCACCGCCACCGCCGCGACCAGCGGCAACGCCATGAGGGCGAGCGTGTCCCGCAGCCCCGCCGCCCCGGGGTGCGGCGGGCGCGACGCGTGCGTGGCACGCGCGGCTCCGACGGCGAGTACGGCTGTGCTGGTGTCGCCGTCACATCCTCTCCCGTACTGTCGTTCGCCCCGGCCCGGTGCCATTCTCCCACCGGTGGAGGACGAAGACACGGGGCGGTCAGTTCACTGTGCGGACCGTGAGTTTGCCGTCACCGGTGCGGGCGGTCACCACGTGGGAGCTGGCGTCGTCGCGCGGCACGGACACGTCCTCCGCGCCGTCACCGGTACCGGTGTCCACCCGGTACGAGGCCCGGGGCAGGTCGATCGTCAGGGAACCGTCGCCGCTGCGGGAGTCCACCAGGTCCGGTACGGCGCCCAGTTCGAGGTGGACCGAGCCGTCACCGCTGTGCGTGCGCACCGTACGGGAGGACACCTCGGCGCGCACCGACCCGTCACCGGTGCGCAGCTCCAGCGGGCCGGTGGAGTCGGTGACGTGGACCGAGCCGTCCGTCGTACGGATGCTCAGCGCGTCACGGAAGCCCCGCGCCCGTACGCTGCCGTCCTTCTCCTCGACCTTGACGGAAACCCCGCGCGGCACCTCGATGCGGTGCTTGGCGGAGCAGTCGGCGACGACGCCCGTGCACTTCTCCCGCAGCACCAGCCGGTCGCCGTCCATCGACCAGGTGACCTCCGGGTCCGAGCCGAGGGCGACGGTGCCCCGGAACCAGCGGGTGACCTCGATCTTTCCGGAGGCGTGGCCGTCGGCGGCGACGATCTCGAGCGCGGAGTCGTCGGAGTCGATGGTGAGGGTGTCGCCGGGCAGGGCGAAGGAACGGTGGTCGGGGTCGGTGTCGTCGGCGGCGGACGCGCCGCAGGCGCTCAGGCCCGCGACGAGCACCACGGTGGCGCCGGCGAGGGCGAGGGCGCGCGTCCGCGCGGTACGGCTGGTGGTGCGGGTCATGACTGTCTCCCCTGGGGCGGCCGGTGGCGCTCGGCGGCTCGCGTTCGAGCGTGCTTCGACCGTACGGAGGCGGGGGCTCGCGGGGATCCGGGCCGCTACCGGATCGGGGGTGGGGATATCCCCCGGTGGGAGGGGTGCCGGGGCCGGTTGCGGGGCATGTAGGCTGTCGGTTCGACTCGGGTGCGTAGCTCAGGGGTAGAGCGCCTGCCTTACAAGCAGGATGTCGGCGGTTCGAAACCGTCCGCGCCCACCGGGAACGAGGGCCTCGGAGATCTGATCTCCGGGGCCCTTCGTTGTGCGTTCGCCCTACTTCGGGTCCTGTGTGTGCTTCAGGCCGGCGCGGGCGTCTATGCGGTCGGTGCCGGTGAATTCCGCCCAGTAGCGGTGCGTGCTGACGAACACCGCGAGCTCGTGTTCCCGCTGTCTCAGCTTCTCCACCTCCGCCTGTTCGTCGGCGGTCCAGCCGGGGAGGCGGGGCGTTCGACCTTGCGCCAGCCGTTGTCGTCGCTGAAGCCGTCGAGGGGTTCGACCGACCAGGGAGCCGCCTCAGCAGGGCCGACAACTCGGCCCTGACCTGATGCAGTTCCTCCTGACCGGCGAGGAGGTCACCTGGGAAGTCGTAGGTCTCGGCCACGGTCGCAATGATACGCCTGTTCGATTTTGGGTGGCGAGTTCGCCGGGGGCGCGTCAGACTGGGGGTATGTGCCGGAGTATCAAGACCCTGCGTCCGCCCGTGCAGCCGGAAGAGGCTACGGAAGAGGAGATCAGGGCCGCGGCCCTGCAGTACGTGCGGAAGGTGTCCGGCTTCCGGGCACCGGCCGCGCACAACCGTGAGGTGTTCGAACGAGCGGTGGAAGCGATCGCGACCGCGACGGCCGAACTGCTGGAGGGCCTGGAGGTCCGGGAGCCACGGGCCGCCAAGCAACACCCTGAACCAACCGGGGCTTGCAGCGCGTTCTCACACCCCGAACTCTCGCGTTCCCGCGCGCCCGCATCCTCGTGCTCTCGCGCCCCGCGCGCCCGCCGCACTCCGCGGACACCCGCGCCCTGTGTTCCCGCGGGCACCCGCGCACCTGCCGCGTCCCGCGTACCTGCCGCGTCCCGCGTACCCGCCGCGTCCCGCGTACCTGCCGCGTCCCGCGCGCCCCCGTTTCCGCGCGCCCCCGTTTCCGCGCGCCTGCCGCGCTCTTGCACCCTTCGCCGATCCCGCCGCCCGCCGATGCCGCCGCTCCGCCGCACCGCGGGCAGGCGTGCCGCAGGGCGGCACGGGTGGGCGCGACGGCACCCTGTTGGCGCCGGGCTGCGCGACTCCCCCGCTCAGCCGTCACCCCGGGTTCCTGCGGGGCGGGGGTGGGTGTGCGCTCGCCCCGCTGGAAGGGGTGCCGCTGCGCCCACCCGTGCCGCCCCAGCGGCACGATTGCCCGCAGCTATGCAGCTATGCAGCTATGCAGCTGTGGCAGCTGTGGCAGCTGTGGCAGCTATGGCCAGCTACGGCGGCTACGGCGGCGGGTGCCCGCGGCCGCGTGCCGCTGCGGCGGCACGACTGCCCGCGGCTATGGCGGCGGCCGGCGGGGGCAGATACGCGGGGTCACGTCGCTTCAGTCGGGTGGCGGCGCATCAAGTACGTCGCTCCCGCCCCCGCGGCGAACAGCGCGCCCACCGACACCGCCGTCGCCAGCCAGGTCGCGCCCAGCCAGTGCGCGCCGAAGTAGCCGAGGGCGGCGCTGTAGGCGGCCCAGGTGAGGCCCGCCAGGGCGGACCAGGGAGGAAGTCGCGGGCGCGGTGGCGGGCGGCGCCGGCGCCGAGGAGACGACCGAGCGCCCGGCGGGCGCGAAGCGGGCCAGGACGACCAGCGCACCGCCACCCCGCGCGAGCGCCGCACCGAGACGTTCCTGCGCGCTGCGCAGCCGCCGGGAGCGGGCGATCGCCCTGTTCAGCCGGGGCCCGCCGAGCCAGGCGAGGCGGTAGGCCATCAGGTCGCCCAGGACGGACGCGGTCGCGGCGCACAGCGTCAGTACGAGGATGTCGGGGACGTCGGCCGCCGTACCGGCCGCCGCGGCCGTGGCCGCCGTGATCACCAGGATGCCGCTGGGCAGGACCGGGAGGAACACGTCCAGCAGGACCGAGAGGGCCACCACCGCATAGATCCATGGGCTGCCGACCAGCGACCCCAGACTCTCCACCCGAACTCCCCGTGATTCCCCCGATACAACCATCCAGCGTACGCCCGGTGAGTGACAGAAAGGTCACGGGGGTTCGTACGATCGGGGTCTCGCGTTCCCCTCCCGTTCCCCGGTAACCGGCGGATGCCCTCCTCCGTCGTACGAAGGAGGGCACCGTACGGCCCGATGGGGAGGAGGTCAGGCCGTCGCGGGGATCAGGCCGTCGCGGAGGTCAGGCCGCCACGGGGTCCGTTCCGTCCGCCGCTCGGCGTTCACGGAGGAGCGGCGGGTGATCAGGCGGTCCAGGCCGAAGGCTCCGGAGCCGGTGAACACCAGGAGGAGCATGGCCCAGCAGAACATGGCCGCGCCCTCGCCCTGGTTCTCTATCGGCCACAGGGCCTCGGGCTGGTGGACCTTGAAGTACGCGTACGCCATCGAGCCGGACGAGATGAACGCGGCCGCGCGGGTGCCGAGTCCGAGCATGACGAGGGTGCCGCCGATGATCTCGATCACGGCCGCGTACCACCCGGGCCAGGCGCCGGTCTCGATGGTGTCGCCGCTGCCGTCCACGCCGCCGAGGAGGCCGAACAGGGACACGGCGCCATGGCAGGCGAAGAGCAGTCCGATGACGATGCGGAACATGCCAAGGGCATATGGCTGGGCGCTGTTGAGGCGTTCGGTCATGGTGGGGGTCTCCTTCGGGCGAGCCGGCCCCGGAGGGGGCCGACCGGGGACGGAACCGAGTCAGCCATCCACGTTAGGTGTCCCTAACTGATACTTGCAAGTTCAACATTCGGCCCCCGTGTTTGCCCCGGTTCGGCTGCTCCGCCGCCCGCTCCCGCCGGTCAGTACGGCGTTCGCCCCGCGGAAGTGACCATCGGTGTGACCGAATTCGCACCTCGGTTCACAGGTGACTCACAGGTTCCGCGCAGGTCGGCGGCTCAGCGGCTCAGCCGGGTCTCCGTCACGCGCGTGAGCCGGGCCCCGGCCTCGTCCGCGCGCGCGTGCTCCAGCCGCAGTACCGCCGAGCGCCCGTCCGCCGTCAGCGTCATGAGCTGATTGCCGAACCAGGGACCGCCCGTCCTGCGCCAGCCGACCGGCGGGCGTCCGAGACGCCCGTGGCGGGCGAACGCCCGGCCCAGGAGCCGGGCGCCGCCGCCCCAGCCGAGCCGGAAACCGAGCCTGATCGACAGCGGGATGGAGTTGTGGACGGGCGAGCAGGTCAGCTGCACCACCCGGGAGTCCGGACCGGTGCCGTCCGGCCAGCTCGGCTCGGCGACATAGGCGTGGTGGACGTCCCCGGAGAGCACGCACACCGTCGCCGGCGCCCCCGGCCCCGTACCCACCTCGGCGATCAGCGCCGCCAGTTCGCCGAACGACTCCGGGAACGCCGCCCAGTGCTCCAGATCCGCCGCCCGCCGCAGTTTCTCCCCGAACCGCGCCCAGCGGGCGCCCTTGTCGCCCCGGCACAGCGCGGAACTCCACGCCTCCACGTCGTGCACCAGATGGGGCAGCAGCCAGGGCAGGGACGTACCGATGAGCAGATGGTCGTAGGAATCGCGCCCGTCCAGGGCCTGTTCGCGCAGCCAGTCGGCCTCGGCCCGGTCGAGCATGGAGCGACGGCCCTCCTCCAGGACCCGGGCCGCGCGGCTGTCCACCATCAGCAGGCGCACCCGGCCGAAGTCGCGCCGGTAGCTCCAGCGCACGGCCGCCGCGTCCGCCTCGGCCGCGGCGGCGAAGGCGCGCAGCGCGTCGGTGCCGTCGGCGGCCTCCCGGACGGACGCGTACAGCGGGTCGGCCCCGGCCTCGGCGGGGAGAGATTGCCCAGATGCTGGTACACCCAGTACGACATGAGGCCGCTGAGCACCCGCTCCCGCCACCACGACGTGGCCCGCATGTCCTCGACCCAGGAGGCGGAGGTGTTCCAGTCGTCGATCACGTCATGATCGTCGAAGATCATGCAGGTGGGGACGGTGGACAGCAGCCAGCGCACCCGCGGGTCGAGCCAGGACTCGTAGTACAGGTGGGTGTACTCCTCGTAGTCCGCCACCTGGGGGCCCGGCGGGTCGTCGAGGTCGCGGCGGGCGGCGAGCCAGGCGAGGGTGGCGTCGGAGGTCTCGTCGGCGTACACCTGGTCGCCCAGGAGCAGCAGTACGTCGGGGCGCGCGCCGTCCGGGTCGGCGGCGATGCGCCGCGCCAGCGCGTCGAGCGCGTCGGGGCCGACGGGGTCCGGCTCCCCGGTGGGCGGGGCGGCCCAGCGGCAGGAGCCGAACGCGACACGGGTACGGGCGTCCGGGCCCGGCGTGGGGATCACGGACGGCGGGAGCGACGCGTAGGGCTCCTCGGCCGAGGGCCACACCCGGGCGTCGTCCAGGAAGACCTCGTACGGCCTGGACGTGCCCGGGGTGAGACCGGTGACGTGGACCAGCGCGTAGTGGTGGCCCGCGATCTGGAACGTGCCGGACGTCCCGCCGGGCCCGTCCGCGCAGCGCACCTCGACGGTGCCGGGGCGGTCCGTCTCCACCCACACGGTGGCGGACGAGCCGTCGACGTACCTCAGCAGCGGTCCGAGCCGCAGTCCGGCCATGGGTGAACCCTTCCTCCGTCGCTCCGTACGGTACGCAGCGACGGAGGCCGCCGGGAGGAGTGCGCGCCCGGCGGCCGGGAATCAGCGGGCTCAGCAGCTCGCGAGGTAGTTCGTCAGGGCGGACTTCTCGGCCGAGTCGACCGACAGGCCGTAGTAGTACTTCACCTGCACCCAGGCGCGGACGTAGGTGCAGCGGTAGGCCGTGCGGGACGGCATCCAGGTGGCCGGGTCCTGGTCGCCCTTGGACTGGTTGACGTTGTCCGTGACGGCGAGGAGCTGCGGGCGGGTCAGGTCGTTGGCGAAGGACTGGCGCTGGGCGGTGGTCCAGGCGCTCGCGCCGGAGTCCCAGGCCTCGGCGAGCGGCACGAGGTGGTCGATGTCCACGTCGGAGGCGGCGGACCAGGTGGCGCCGTCGTACGGCGAGTACCAGCTGCCGCTGGTGGCGGCGCAGGCGGAGTCGGTGACGACCCCCGAGCCGTCGCGCTTGAGGACGGTCTCGCGGGTGTTGCAGGTGCCGGACTGGGTGATCCAGTGGGGGAAGAGATCGCGGTTGTAGCCGGTGCGGTTCTCGGTGCGCACGTCCAGGGTGGCGAGGTAGCCGCGGGCGGTGGCGGCGCTGACCGGGGTGGGGAGGGCGGCGGAGGCGTTCGGTCCGTTGAACAGGCCGACGGAGGCTATGAGGCCGGTGAACGCCGCGACCATGCTGAGCCGTCGACGCGCGTAGAACTTCGGCATGCGAACTCCCTGGTGGGGTGGGGCCGTTGGGTGCGAGCAGGGAATGCTCGCGACGCCGGGTGGCCGGAAGGGGTGGATCCGGTAAGAAGTTAATGACACGTGCATGTCATGTCTATGGTTCGGGTGTGAAACTTCCGCGCGCGAGGTCCTGGACGGCTTCGCGACGGCTCCGCAGCGGCCTCGCGTACCATGGACGGCGCAGAAGGGGAGTAGCTCTTCGCCGGACCGTCGACATACTGCTCAGCACGTCTGAGCCGGCGCCCGGAGGCGGGCCTCGTGACACGAGGCCGGCCAGCGAGACCTTCGGCAAGCAGTGCACGCCCGTGCCGTACGGCACGGGTGCCTCGTGTGCTGCCGTGCCGAGGTGTCCCGTGGAAACGCACAGCACTCTCGGTGGGGCAGTCCCGACCGATTGAGGAACCGTTGATCAGCCTGACCGTGACGGCCGTCGTCTTCGGCGTCGTCTTCCTCGCCGAGCTGCCGGACAAGACCGCGCTCGCCGGCCTCGTCCTCGGCACCCGTTACCGCGCCTCCTACGTCTTCGCCGGTGTCGCCGCCGCCTTCGCGCTGCATGTGGCGCTCGCGGTGGCGGCGGGCAGCGTGCTCACGCTGCTGCCGCAGCAGATCGTGCACGCGATCACCGGCGTGCTCTTCCTGGGCGGCGCGGCGGTGCTGCTGATGAAGAAGGACGAGGACGAGGAGGAGGTCCGCAAGCCGGAGAACCAGTCCTTCTGGAAGGTCGCCGGGACCGGGTTCATGCTGATCCTCGTCGCCGAGTTCGGCGATCTGACGCAGATCATGACCGCCAACCTCGCCGCCCGGTACGACGACCCGCTCTCCGTCGGCCTGGGCGCGGTGCTCGCGCTGTGGGCGGTGGCCGGGCTCGGCATCGTCGGCGGCAAGGCGCTGATGAAGCGGGTGCCGCTGAAGCTGATCACGCGGATCGCGGCGCTGCTGATGCTGGGGCTCGGTGTGTGGAGTCTGTGGGAGGCCGTTTCCGGGTGACCGGGGGCGAAGTCCCGGTGAACTGTCGGTGGCGGCGGTGGCGGGAGCCCGGGTTGTTTTGTACCGTGGATAAACAAAGTGGTTCCCGCCCGTTCTCCCTGACCGGCGGGCGGGGCCACTCCCCTCCGCACCTTGGAGCTGCCGATGACGGCCACCGCCGTACTCACCGCCCGCGCCCTCCTGCTCGACATGGACGGCACCCTCGTCAACTCCGACGCCTCCGTCGAGCGCGTCTGGCGGCGCTGGGCCGACCGGCACGGGCTCGACGGGGACGAGGTGATGAAGGTCGTGCACGGGCGGCAGGGGTACGCGTCGATGGCGGTACTGCTGCCGGACCGGCCGATGGAGCAGAACTACGCGGACAACGCGCGGATGCTGGCGGAGGAGACCGCCGACACCGAGGGTGTCGTCGAGATCGCGGGGGCGACGGAGTTCCTCGCGTCCCTGGCGGAGGTGCGGCATGCGCTCGTGACGTCCGCGGATGTCGCGCTGTCCACCGCGCGGATGGCCGCGGCGGGGCTTTCGCAGCCGGCTGTGCGGGTGACCGCGGAGTCCGTGGGGGCGAGCAAGCCGGATCCCGAGGGGTTTCTGAAGGGGGCGGCGGAGCTGGGGGTCGATCCCGGGGACTGTGTGGTCTTCGAGGACTCCGGGGCGGGCATCGAGGCGGGGCGGGCCGCGGGGATGCGGGTCGTGGGAGTCGGGCCCCGGGCCGCCTTCCACCGGCCGGACGTCGTGGTCCGGGACCTCACGCAGGTGCGGGTGGAGGCGGTGGGGGACGGATCGGTGCGGCTGCACGTGGCGGAGTAGGGGCGTTCTCCGCCCCCGCCGCCCCTACCCGTCCCGAACCGGGCCCCCGCTTCTCAAACGCCGGAGGGGCTGAGATCAGTCCCTCCGGCGCCTACGGCTCCGCCGTCTCCGACTGGAGGCGGGCCCGGGTCTCCGGGCCGTAGAAGCCCAGTTCGGACCGCAGGCCCCGCGGCCACTGGAAGGCGCGGAGAGCCTCCTCCAGCCGACGGTTGAAATTGCCGTTGGCCTCGTCGTTGTAGAGCCACTTCTCCTTCAGCCGGAGCTGTAGCTCGACCACCTCCGGCCCCCGGTCCCCCTGCGGAGCACCGGCCCGGTCCCGTCGTCGGCCTCTTCCTCCGTGGGAGCCTCGGCCGGAGCCGATGTCGGAGGAGCCGAGGAGGGCGTCGCGGCCTCCGACGGACTCGACGACGGCGTCGGCGCCGACTCGGACGGCGACGCCGACGCGCTCGCGCTCCCACTCGGACTCGCACTCGCCGACGGTGCCTCCGACGGCGCCGAAGACGACACCGGCGCCGTGGGCGACGCCTCGGCCAGCAGAGACGCGGACGGCGTCCCGGACACGTCCGGAACGCTCTCCCGCACATCCTTCGGCGCCGCCCCGTCCCGCGACGGCGTCTCGTACGAGAACATCCCGGCGGCCCACCCCGCCGCCCCCACCACGGCGACGACGGCCCCGGCGGCCACGAACAGCACCCCGCGCCGCCGCCGGCGAGGCGGCTCGGGCGCGGGCACGGCGACGGCCGCCGCGGGCACCGTACGCAGCGGCCGCGTGCCGTCGAACAGGTTCAGATCGCTGGTGTTCGGCGGGGCCGCCCCGGGCGCCAGCGGAGTGGAGATCACCGGCGTGGCCTCCGCCGCCTCCGTCGCCTCCGCCGCCTCCGCCGCCTTCGCCGCCTTCGCCGCCTCCGCCGCCTCCGGCGGAGGGCGCGCAGGGTCATGGTCTCGTCGGACGCCGGTGATTCGCCCTCCAGTTCGACATACGGCCGGATGCGCAGCGGATCGAAATCCTCCGCCGCCGCGGCCTCGGCCGTACGCGCGTCGCGCAGGGCGTCGGACGCGCGCAGTGTGCAGGCGCACGACGGCGTGTTGTCCCCGTTCCTGGGCGCACCGCACTCCGGGCACGGGTGCCCGTTCGGCTGTTCCATGTGTTGCGTCCCTCCCCTCACGAACTCCAGAGATTATGCAGATCTTCTTCACACGCGTGATCACACGCCCCCGGAATGAGGGATTCCGCAAGGGTCGGACGGGAACTCAACAGGCCATAACAGGTCACACCGATCACGATGGAGGGTGAACCAGGATCCTGTGGAGGTCTGCATGGCCGGGGACGCGCACCGTACGGCGCCGAACGGGAGCAACGCGGGGCCCGCACCCGGCGCCGGACCCCCGGCGCCGCCGGACCACCGGGCGCCGGACCGCCGGGCCGGGAGCATGTCTCCGGGAACGTGATGGTCTCGATCGGCGCCCTGCTGCTCGGCCTGCTGCTCGCCGCCCTCGACCAGACCATCGTCGCCACCGCGCTGCCCACCATCGTCAGCGAACTCGGCGGTCTGGAGCACCTGTCCTGGGTGGTCACCGCGTATCTGCTGGCCTCGACCGCCGCGACCCTGCTGTGGGGCAAGCTCGGCGACCAGTACGGGCGCAAGCGGCTCTTCCAGACCGCCATCGTGATCTTCCTGATCGGCTCCGCGCTGTGCGGCGCCGCGCAGGACATGTCCCAGCTGATCGCGTTCCGCGCGCTCCAGGGGCTGGGCGGCGGCGGGCTGATCGTGCTGTCGATGGCGATCGTCGGCGACCTCGTCCCGCCGCGCGACCGCGGCCGCTACCAGGGCCTGTTCGGGGCGGTGTTCGGTGCGACGAGCGTTCTCGGGCCGCTGCTCGGCGGGCTGTTCACCGAGCATCTGAGCTGGCGCTGGGTGTTCTACGTCAATCTGCCCCTCGGGATCGTCGCCCTCGCCGTGATCGCGACGGTGCTGCACATCCCGCGCCGGCGGACCAAGCACGTCATCGACTACCTCGGCACCTTCCTCATCGCCTCCGTCGCCACCTGCCTGGTCCTGGTCGCCTCCTCGGCGGCACCACCTGGGGGTGGGCGTCGCCGCAGATCATCGGGCTCGCGGTGGTCGGCGCGCTGCTCGCCGTGGCGTTCGTGGCGGTGGAACGGCGGGCCGCCGAGCCGGTGCTGCCGCTGAAACTGTTCCGGGTGCGCACGTTCACGCTCTCCGCCGTGATCAGCTTCATCATCGGTTTCGCCATGTTCGGCGCGATGACCTATCTGCCGACCTTCCTCCAGGTCGTCCAGGGCGTCTCGCCGACCATGTCCGGTGTGCACATGCTGCCGATGGTGGCCGGCATGCTGCTGTCCTCCACCGGTTCCGGGCAGATCGTCAGCCGTACCGGCCGCTGGAAGGTGTTCCCGATCGCGGGCACCGCCGTCACCACCTTCGGACTGCTGCTGCTCCACCAGCTCGACACCGACAGCTCCACCGCCGTGATGAGCGTCTACTTCTTCGTCTTCGGCTTCGGCCTCGGCCTGGTGATGCAGGTCCTGGTGCTGATCGTGCAGAACGCCGTCCCGTACGAGGATCTCGGCGTCGCCACCTCCGGCGCGACCTTCTTCCGCTCCATCGGCGCCTCGTTCGGCGTCGCCATCTTCGGCACGATCTTCGCCTCCCGCCTCGGCAGCGAACTCACCGGCGCCCTCCGGGGGCACAGCTGCCGCCCGGCGTCTCCGCCGACTCGCTGAAGGCCGACCCGCGCGGCATCGGCGCCCTGCCGCCCTCCCTGCGCCCGCCGGCGCTCGACGCGTACGCCACCGCCATCACCGACGTCTTCCTGTACGCCGTACCCGTCGCGCTCCTCGGGTTCGCGCTGGCCTGGCTCCTCAGGGAGGACCGGCTGCGCGCCTCCGTCACCGCGCCCGACGTCACCGAGACGCTCGCCAGCAACCCCGTGGAGCGGTCGTCGTACGACGAGGTGTGCCGGGCGCTGTCCGTGCTCGGCACCCGCGAGGGGCGCCGCGAGATCTACCGGAAGATCACCGACCACGCCGGCTACGACCTGCTGCCCGCCACGAGCTGGCTGCTGCTGCGGATCAGGAAGCACGGCTCGGTGGAACCCGCCCGCCTCTCCGAAGGCAGCCCCGTCCCGCTGAGCGTCGTCCTGGAGGCCGCCCGCCAGGCCGAGATCCGGCATCTCGCCGTGCGCCGGGGCCTCGGCATGGTGCTCACCGACGAGGGGCGCGAGGTGACGGAGCGGTTGGCGCGGGCCCGCGCGGACTCGCTGGCCGAGCTGCTCGGCGACTGGTGGGGCCTGACCGGCCGACCGATCTGGTGCGGCTGGTGCACGAACTCAACGACGAGCTGTGCGGATCGCGCGGCGAACGCCCGCACGACGAGCGGTCCGTGACCCGGACGGGCTGACGCGCGCCCTCAGTCCAGCTCCCTGGTGAACCAGTGCTCGGCGTACGGGTCGGTGTTGTGCCGCGCGGTCTCCGTGTAGCCGAGCCGGGCGTACAGCGCCCGCGCCTCGACGAGGTCCCCGCGCGTGTCCAGGATCATCCGCCCGGCGCCCGCGGCCCGCGCCGCGTCCTCGGCGGCCCGCACCAGCAGCGCCGCCCCGCCCCGGCCCCGCATCCCCGGATACAGGAACACCCGGGTCAGCTCGGCGGTCCCCGCGCCCGGCAGCCGGAACCCCGCGGTGCCGGCCGGCTCCCCGCGTACCGGGCCACCAGCAGCCCGCCCGTCGGCGGGGCGAGGTCGGCGCCCGGCGCGGCGGCGATCTCCCGCTCCAGCTCCGCCGGATCGGTGCGCCGCCCTCGCGCAGCAGATACCAGCGGTCGCTGACCTCCGTGTAGTACGCCCGCCACAGCGCGGCGGCGACGGGGAGTCGTACGGTTCCGGGGCGACGGTCCAGGCTGACATGCCCGCATTCTCGGCGGACCGCGCGGCGGCCGCGCAAGCGAATAAGCCGCTCCGGACGGCGACGGCCCGGAACTGTTTGTGCGTGAACCTTCGGGCAACACGTTAGGCGAACCGGCTCGCGAGGAGTGCCGGTTGGGCCTAGAACCGGAAGGCATCCATGTCAACTGGCCTGATCATTGCGTTGATCGTGATCGTCGCGGTCGCGGTAGCCGCCCTGCTGGTTCTGCGTGCCCGTGGGCCGCGGCACGGCGGCGGGCTCAAGCGCCGCTTCGGACCCGAGTACGAGCGTGCCGTCGCCCGGCACGACGGGGACACCAAGGCCGCCGAGCGGGAGCTCGCCGAGCGTGTGGAGCGCCATGGCGACCTGCGCGTACGGTCGTTGGAGCCCGCCGAGCGGGAGGGCTTCGAGGCCCGCTGGACGGCCGCGCAGGAGCGGTTCGTCGACGCGCCGCGCGACGCGGTCGCCGAGGCGGACCGGCTGATCGCCGAACTCGCCGCCGCGCGCGGCTTCCCCGCCGACGGACAGTACGAGGACCAGCTCGCCGCCCTGTCCGTGCACCACGCCCAGCGTGTCGACGGCTACCGGCGGGTGCACCGGGAGGCGCGGGCCGGCACGGACGGCGGCACGGACACCGAGAAGCTGCGCGAGGCCTTCGTCGAGGCCCGCGCCCTGTTCGAGGACCTGGTACGGCCGTCTCGGCACGAGGCCGGACAGCACCGCGCCCTCACGGCCGCCGGAGGCGGCACCCGCACACCGTCGTTGTTCCACCGGCGCCAGACGAAGGAGAGCTGAGCGATGACCGACGTGACCCGACGCCCCGGCGACGTCCCGCCGCCGCGCGAGGGATACGACATTCCGGCGCCCGCCCCGGAGACGGGCACCGAGCCCCGGGGCGCCACCGGCACCACCGACACCACCCCCGCCCCCGCCCCCGCCCCCGTCGCCCCCGCGGTCTCCGCCGAGACCGGTACCGGCGACCGGACCGCCGACGTCCCTCTCCTCCCGCACGACGACACCGACACGTTCGAGGCGCGGCTGCGGCACGCCGTCGCCGGGTTCGTCGACGCGCCGAACGACTCCGTACAGGAGGCCGATCACGTACTGGAGGAGCTCGCCGCCCGTTTCACGGACGCGGTGGCCGAGCGGCGCCGCACCCTGCGGGGGTCCTGGCGGACCGACGGCGCCGAGGCGGCCGACACCGAGCAACTGCGGCTCGCCCTGCGGGACTACCGCGAGCTGGCGGAGCGGCTGCTACACGTCTGAGCCGCCCGCCGCCGCCCGGCGCTCCCGCCACTGCCGTACGACGTCCTCGACGTCGTACGGCTTCTTGCCCAGCGGGGGCCGGGCGGCGGTTTGAACATCATGTCGCTGATCTTCGCGTTGATCTCCGTGAGGATCTTCCGCACGATCCGCTCCGACGGCGCCGCCAGGGCCGCCTCCAGGGCGTCCTCGGCCTCCTTGCGCAGTTCCAGCGTCGGCGGCAGCACGGAGAAGCCCTCGCGGGCCATCTTCCGCTTGACCCACCACAGTTCGTCGTAGGCCGTCTCCACCTCGCGGGGAGGGGCTTGCCCACCCCGCCAGCTCCTGGAACTCGCCGCGCGCCTCCGCGTCGCGGATCTGCTTGTCGACCCAGCTCTCGAAGTCGACCCCGGGTGGCTTTCGCTCGGTCATGAGGCCATTGTGCCGGACGCCGCCGAGCCGGGCGTTTTATCATTCGGCGGCAGCCGGGCCGGGCCACGCCGGTCCACCAGGACGTCTCAGGAGGAGCCCACGTGCTCGAACTCACCATGGCCGCGGTGTCCGCGGCGGAAGCGGGCGCCACGGCCGGCATGCTCATGGCCGACGCGCCCAGCGAGCCGGGCGCCGTGCTGCGGGTGGGCCGGGACAAGTCGATGTGCCGGCTCTCCACACCGGACGACTGGCTGTTCGTCTCCCGGGTCCACCTGGAGTTCGGCTGCGCGCCGGACGGGACCTGGCGGCTGACCTGGCTGCGCGGCTCCTCCCCGAACCGTCCTCCGACGTACGGCTGACCGTCGGCGAGTACGAGCACCCGGTCGCCTACGGCGGCACCGTCGCGCTGCCCAGGGGCGGCAGCGGCGAGGTGGTCATCCAGGACCGCTCCGCCCCGCGCAGCGTCAACGTGGGCTTCTACCACGAGGTGTAGGGCAGGGTCAGGCCAGCACCCGGGCCAGCGCGAAGCCGTCGTAGTTCTTGGCGCCGACCGTCTGGAGCGCCGTACCGCTGAGCCTCGGGTGGCCGCCGATCAGGTCGAGGGCGGCGCGGGTGCCCAGCACGTCCGGGTCGGTGTTGTCCGGATCGGCCACCTTGCCCCGCGCACCACGTTGTCGAGGACGATCAGGCTGCCCGTGCTGGTCAGCCTGAGCGCCCACTCCATGTAGTGCGCGTTGTTCACCTTGTCGGCGTCGATGAAGACCACGTCGAACGGCGGCGGGTTCTCGTCGGCCAGCCGGGGCAGCGACTCCAGCGCCGGGCCCACCCGCACCTCGACATGCTGGTCGAGGCCCGCGCGGGCGATGTTGCGGACGGCGACCTCGGCGTGCCGTGGGTCGTACTCCAGGGAGACCAGCCGCCCGTCGGCCGGGAGCGCGCGGCCCAGCCAGATGGTGCTGTAGCCGCCGAGCGTGCCGATCTCCAGGATGTTCCTGGCCCCTGGAGCTGGGCCAGGAGCTGGAGCAGCTTGCCCTGCATCGGGGAGACGGCGATCTTCGGGAGCCCGGCGGCGTCGCTGTCGCGCAGGGCCGCCGCCAGGGCGTCGTCGGGGGCGTCGGGCAGGAGGCGGTCGGTGAAGTAGTCGTCCACCTCGTGCCAGAGCCGCTGCTCGCTCATGTGCCGGTACCTTCCGTCGTCGGACTGATTAGCTTGCCTAAGTAGGGTCGCTAACGAAGATACGTCGTGGCCCCGCCGTCCGTCAGACCTTCTCCCGGTGTGTCCCGGCCTCCCCGGGCTCCAGCGAGGGCGCGAACCCCGGCAGCGGGCGGCCCGTCGACTCGACCATGCGCCACACCGCGAGACCGCCGATCACGGCCGGTGCGGGAACGGCTGCGGAGAGCGCCCGAACGGGGCCGTGCGGGCGCGCGGCCCTCGTCCCGGAGTGCTCGTACATGTGACCGACTGTAATCATTCTCGCGCCCCTGACACGCCCCTCACGCATGATCGCAAGTCGGGCGATTCTGTGCCATCCGGGCAAAAACAAGAGGGTTATCAGGTGAATCGGGGTTTCCCGCGCCTTGTCCATGAGGGGCCGCGGGCCTCATAGGCTGCGCGGAGGGAACTCTCACGGTCACGGACCGTGGCGATCGGGGCGGAGGCCGATGAGGCGTGGCGAACGCGGACCACAGCGGGCAACCGGCGGAGGCCTTCGGGACGACGGCCGTGGACGGCACCCGGGCACGGCTGCGCATGGCCTGCCTGGGCCTGTGGCTGCTGGCCGCCGTCATCGCCGTACGACAGGCCGCGGCCGTTCTCACCACCCCGCGCGGGGAGCGGCTGACCGATCTGGAGACCTGGCTGGGCCCCGAGGGCGTGCTCCACGTCAGAGGCTCCCTGTACGACTCCGGCGAGTACACCGGCACCCCGTTCAGCGGACTCGCCCTCAAACCCTTCACTCGTTCGGCTGAACAAGCGCTGGGCTGGGGCTGGACCTTCGGCACGCTGCTCCTGGTCGTCCTCCTCGGCCTGATCGCCGCCCGCGCGCTGCCCCGGCCGGTCGGCCGCCGCACCGCCCTGCTGGCCGCACCGGTCGCCATCAGCCTGCTCATGCTGTCCCTGCCGGTGCGCGACACCCTGTGGCTCGGCCAGACCAGCGTCCTCCCGGTCCTGCTCGTCCTGCTGGGCTGCTTCGTGACCCCGGCCGGCACCTCGGCGGCGTACTGACGGGGGTCGCCGCCGCCCTCCAGCCCACCCTTCTCCTGTTCGCCCCGCTGCTGTGGTGCGCCGGCCGCCGCCGGGCCGCCACCGTCACCGGAGTCACCTTCGCCGCCGCCACCGCGCTCGCCTGGGCCGCGCTGCCGGGCGACTCCCACACCTACTGGGTCCACCACCTGGCCGGCACCGGCCTCGGCGGGCCCGCCGACGACCTCACCAACCAGTCCCTGCACGGCGCCCTGCTCCGCCTCGGCGTCGAGGGCCCCTGGAGATCGGCCTCTTCCTGCCGCTCGGCGCCGCCGTCGCGGCCGTCGCCCTGCGCCGCGCGGTCCGCTACGCCCACGACGGCCAGCACCTGCTCGCGGTCGCCGTCACCGGCTGCGCCGCCATAGCGGTCTGTCCGACCGCCTGGCAGCACCAGCTCCTGTGGGTGCTGCTCACCGTCGTCGGCCGGACCGGACGACGCGCCCGCGACCGGCTGATGTGGCCCGTCGCCGTCGTCCTGGTGATGACACTGCCGGTCACGATGCTGCTGCCGAACATGGCCTTCGTCCACCCGGTGCGCGACAACGTCGTCCTCCTCGCCGCCCTGGCCGCCGCGACCGCCGTCCCGTTCCTCTTCCGCATCTCGCCGTACTTCCGTACGCCGGTGCCGACCCTGTACGCCGCACCGGCCCCGGCCCGCTTCGCGTTCGTCCCCCTGCTGCCGTTCCTGCGCCGGGTCCTCGTCCGCCCCAACCTCCTGCTCGAACTGCTGCTGCTCCGCGTCACCTACGCCGCGTACGCCGAGGTCCGCCTCGCCGTGACCGGCGGCAGCAACTCGGCGGGCCGCGCCCGCGCCGAGGAACACGGCCACCGGATCCACGACCTCGAACGCCTGCTCCACGTGGACATCGAGCACGGGGTCAACCACGCCGTGGCGAAGATCGGCCGGCTGCGGGAGTTCTTCGACTTCTACTACACGTCGTTCCACTTCGTCGTCCCGCTGGCGGTGCTCGGACTGCTGTACTGGCGCCGTCCCGTGGACTACCGCTGGGCCCGCTCGGCGCTCGGCTTCGCCACCCTGCTCGCCCTGGCCGGCTTCTGGCTCTACCCGCTCGCCCCGCCCCGGCTCATGCCGGAACTCGGCATCATCGACACGGTGCACGGCGTCCAGGACTTCACCCGCCCCGACTACGGCACCCTCACCCACCTCACCAACCAGTACGCGGCGATGCCGTCACTGCACTTCGGCTGGTCCCTGTGGTGCGGACTGGTGATCGCGGTCGTCGCGCCGAGGCCGTGGATGAAGGCCCTCGGGCTCCTCCACCCCTGTTCACGTGCGCCGCGATCGTCGCGACCGGCAACCACTGGATCCTGGACGCGGCGGGCGGGGCCCTCGTCGTCGGCGCCGGCTTCGCACTGGGGTACCTGCTGCAAGGGCCGCGTGCCCGTACGGCGGTGGCCGTCGCGGAGATCGGCAGCGGGCCGCCGGCGCTGGAGAAGGACCGCGCTCCGGGCTGACCCGGCGCTGTCAGTGCCCTCGCGTAGTGTTCCGGCCACCCGAACACCGACCGTGAGGAACAAGAGAGTTGTTCGACCTGTCCGCCTTTCCGCTGCCCTTCCACGCCGCCCGGTCCATAGGGTCCGCACCGCCCCGGACGCTGCGGGAACTCGAGATCATCCGGTGCGGCGCACATCTCCGGGAGAAGCCGGGGTGGTTCGAGAAGATGAACGATGCCGGCATCGCCGCCCGCTGGGCGCGGGAAGCGGCCGAGCAGGGACTCACCGAGGCGCAGGTCCGCTACGTACTGGACGAACTCCGGTACTACGCCGGGCTGCGGGACGGGCGGACCGGTGCCGAGGTGTCCGCCGTCGACGGGGTGTGGCAGTCGGACACCCTGATCGACGACGGGCTCAGGTCCCGGCTGCGGGAGGCGGTCCGGGTACTGGAGGACGTTCCCGAGGAGGAGCGGGACTGGCATCCCGGCTCCGGCCGCCAGGTGCTCGACCTCGTCCATCCCTCGCTGTTCTGCCTGGTGAGGGAGGCGAGCGGGATACCGGAGGAGGCCTGGCGCAATCCGACGAACAGCTACTCGAAGCACGAGTTCTCGGAGCGGTTCCAGTGGCTGCCCACGGACGTCGACGTCAGCGCGGACGGCGCCGTCGCCTTCCGCTCGTACGTCAACAACGTCCACCCCGAGCGGCACCGCGAACTGGCCGCCGTGCTGCCGGAGTTGTTCGCGCGCTTCCGCCCGCTGTGGGAGAACGTGCTCACCGATCTGCGCTGTCCGAGGCCGCTGCGGATCGAGGCCGACCCCTACGGCTGGTACGACACGGAGCCGGAGTACCCGGACAAGTCCTCCTACAGCGACGAAGCGGCCTACGCGGAAGCCCTGGAGGCATGGGGGACGGCGCAGGACGACTGGTGGGAGAACCGCCGCCCGGCGATTCCCGACGCTCCGGTCTTCACCCCGCCCGAGTCGCCCGGCGAGGACGTCCGGGTCGATCTGCGCGGCCGCCGCCTCCAGGTCATCGTCAAGCTCGCCACCCTTCACCTCACCCCGGAGCAGCCCGAGTACGCGGGCGGCTCCTGGCATGTCGAGGAATGCTGAACGAGCGGATCGTCTCGACCGGCATCTACTACTGGGACAGCGAGAACATCACCGAGAGCCGGCTCGGCTTCCGGACGGCACTCGACGACCCGGACTACCAGCAGAACGACGACAACGGTATGCGCGAGGTCTACGGCCTGGAGAACGAGGACGCGCTGAACCAGGTGCTGGGCTCGGCCGCGACCCCGGAGGGCCGCTGCCTGGCGTTCCCGAACATCCTCCAGCACCGCGTCAGCCCGTTCCGGCTGGAGGACCCGACCCGCCCGGGACACCGCAAGATCCTCGCGTTCTTCCTGGTCGACCCGTCGGAGACGATCGTCTCGACCTCCGACGTACCGCCGCAGCAGCCCTGGGCCGACACCTCGACCATGACATGGGAACAGGCCAGGAAGTACCGCGAACAGCTCATGCACGAACGCAAGTTCTTCGTCGCCGAGCACAACGAGCAGCTCTACGAGCGGGAGTTCTCCCTCTGCGAGCACTGAGGCGCCGGGGGCACTGTCCCGTAGACGTGGAACGGGGTAGGGCGTTCACTGCTGGGCGGGTACGGAGTCGCAGTGACCGTTGGCTACGAAGTGGCCGTTGGGCCACTCGCTTCTTTGTCAGTGTCGTGCTTCCGCGGTCCGAGTAAAGGGCGCTCCCTGCGGTCGCGTCGGCTCCGCCGATGGGCCTGCGGCCCACCCTTGACTCGGCCCGCTCCAGCACGGGGAGAAGCGAGCGAGCGGCTCGGAGGAAAGCGGGGGCCTGGGCATGCCGGCGACTGACCGTCGGCTACGGGGCTGGCCGGTGTCGGCGAGCGCACTCGCGCCTCGCCAGCACGCCGGGCCGGCTCAGCGGCGATCGGTGGGTGGGGGAAGCACCACTTTTGGGGCGGTAGGCCGGGTGGGCTCGGCGGCGATCGGTGGGTGGGGGAAGCACCACTTTTGGGGCGGTAGGCCGGGCTGGTTCGGCGGCAATCGGTGGGTGGGGGGCGGAAGCGCATCAGCCTCGGGGCGGCACGCCGGGTTGGCTCGGCGGCAATCGGTGGGTGGGGCAGCCTGCTTGCGGGCGCCGACCCCGAGAGGTGGGCCGACCCCGAGAAGTAGAGGGGAAGAAGACCAGATCAGCGTGATTGGAGCGTTCCTCCATCCCCCGCCTTCCCTCCCGGCTCCCACCTCCCCTCCTGTCCTTGCTCTTTGGAGAACCGCGCCAATCACCAACCCATGGGTTGTGGGTGGAGTCGATCTGGCAATGGTCGGCCCCGGCCCGTAGTCCCCGTAGCCCCACCGGTCGCGTACCCCCACCTGCCGTTCGCCGCTGAGCCGGCCCGGCGTGCCGCCGCGAAGCCGGTGCGCCCCCACCCCCACCCGCTGGTGCGCCCCCGCCCCCCACCCGCCGATCGCCGCCGAACCGGCCCGGCATGCGGCCCCGAAGGTGGTGCGCCTCCGCCCTCCACCCGCCGATCGCCGCCGAACCGGCCCGGCATGCGGCCCCGAAGGTGGTGCGCCTCCGCCCCGCACCCGCCGATCGCCGCCGAACCGGCCCGGCATGCGGCCCCGAAGGTGGTGCGCCTCCGCCCTCCACCCGCCGATCGCCGCCGAACCGGCCCGGCGTGCTGGCGAGGCGCGGACGCGTCCGCGAACCCCGCTCGCCCCGCAGCCGACGTCAGGTCGCTGGCATGCCTGGCCCCCGCTTTCCTCCGGGCCGCTCGCTCGCTTCTCCCCGTGCTGGAGCGGGCCGGGTCAAGGGTGGGCCGGAGGCCCATCGGCGTAGCCGACGCGACCGCAGGGAGCGCCCTTGACGCGGGCCGCGGAAGCACGACACTGGCAAAGAAGCGAGTGGCCCAACGGCCACCTCACTCACGAGCCTCCACTGCACACTCGAACCACACGGTTTTACCGCCACAGGGCTCGGGATCAACACCCCACTCGCCGGTCACCGCAGCCAGCAGCGCGAGCCCTCGCCCGTTCTCCGCATCCGGCGCCAGTCCGACCGGCACGCCCGGGAGTTCGTCACTCCCGTCGGCCACTTCCACCCGCACCCCGCTCGACTGTCGCAGCAACAGCAGGGCACAGCGCCGGTCGGGGACGTGACGTACGACGTTGGCGAGCAGCTCGGTCACGCCGAGTTCCACGGCATCGGACAGCTCGGCCATCTCCCACTCGCGCAGGAACGACCGCACGATGCGCCGGACGTGCCGAGCCGAGTGCTCACCGACGGTGAGCCGCATCGTGTACCGGTCGCCGCGCGGGGTGAGGAGAGTGGGGAGCACGGTGGGTGCGGGGAAATGTATTCGTTCACCCCACAAGGCTGACCTCCACTGACTACGCTCGGCTACCGAACGAATACAACCGGTCCCGTCGTGGGCCGAGTTGCCGAGAGGGGCTCTCCGTGACCCACATCAACGTCCTCGACCCGGGCGCGTCACCACTGGACTACTACGGCTTCGAACTCCGCCGCTACCGAGAGGCCGCCGGCCTGACCCAGCGGCAACTCGGCGACATCGTCAACTACACGGGCTCGCTGGTCGGCCAGATCGAAACGGCACGGAAGCTGCCGACGCAGGAGTTCAGCGAGCGGATCGATGCGGCGCTGGGTACGGGAGGACTGCTGTCCCGCCTCGTCACGCTGGTGATGCGTAGTCAACTTCCGGCCTGGTTCCAGCAGGTGGCCGAGCTGCAAGCCAGGGCGACCGGCATGTACTGCTTCGAGATGGGCATGGTGCCGGGTCTGCTCCAGACCAGGGCGTACGCGAGCGCTGTGCTCGGCGCGCTGGACGCGACCGACCTCGACGATCGAACTGCCGTACGGCTGGACCGTCAGCGCATCTTCGACAGGGAGAATCCGCCGCTCTACTGGGTGATCCTCTTCGAGGCGGCCCTATACCTGGAGCTCGACGGTCCGATGACCATGCGCGAGCAACTGGGCCACTTGTTGTCGTTCGAGCACAACCCGTTGGTCAACATCCAGGTGTTGCCTTTCAAGTCCGGCGCGCACGCGGGAATGACCGGCTCGTTCGACATCTACCGCTTCGCGCACGATCCCGCCATCGTCTATACCGAGGGCTACGGCAGCGCGCATCCGACCGCGAATCCGGACACCGTGAATGACTGCTCGCTCCGTTACGATCATCTGCAGGCTGCCGCGCTCTCGCTCAAGGACTCGGCGGAGCTGATCCGGCGCGTGATGGAGGAACGCTATGGAGATCAACTGGCGTAAGTCCAGCTACAGCAGCGACCAGGGCGGAAACTGTGTTGAGATCGCCGAAGTTCCCGGCTCCACCGTTGCCGTCCGCGACTCCAAGAACCCAACAGGCCCGGTCCTCCCCTCCGCCCCGCCACCTTCACCGCCTTCCTGACCTGGACGACCGCCGAACGGCCACGGTGACCCGCCTGTGCAAGGCGAAGGCGGCGGCCCCGGGGATCGTGGGGTCGCCGCCTTCGGTACAGGGGTTCGGTCCGGTACCTGTCAGTACCAGTTGTTGGCCTGCCAGAAGGACCAGGCGTCGCAGGCGCTGCCGTAGCGGTCCTTCATGTAGTCCAGGCCCCACTTGATCTGGGTGGCGGGGTTGGTCTTCCAGTCGGAGCCGGCCGAGGCCATCTTGGAGGCGGGCAGAGCCTGGACCAGGCCGTAGGCGCCGCTGGAGGGTTGGTGGCGCTGGGGTTCCAGCCGCTCTCGTGGTGCACGATCTTCGAGAAGCACTGGAACTCGGCCGAGTCACCGATCATCTTCTGCGCCGTCGCCTGGGCCGAGGAAGCGCCGGTCGTGGTCGCGGCCTGGGCGGGCGCGGCGGCGATCAAGGTGCCGCAGGCGGTGGCGGCCAGGACGACACCGGCGAGGGCCTTCTTCGGGGCGGAGACGGTGCGGAGGAAGGAAACGGCGGACACAGGCGGCCTTTCGGTCGGAAGCAGGGTGGTCGCGCTACGCCGTGCCGGATGCCGCGGTGTGCGGCGGGGGCATGCGTCGGCGCCTCGACCCGGTGAGGGGCGTCGGCGCCTGGCGACTGCTCCACGGAAACAAATGGAGGTTCGTCCCGCAAAGGTCCCTTTACTACCGAAGGTCGGAGGTGGGCCGATCCGCCGTCCGGTCGAGCCCCGCGCTGTCCCGCGCGTTCCTACGGTGCCGGGTCGTATGTGACGTGGGCCATGTGGGCCGGCTCACCGGGGTGGTCGCGAGGGTGTGTACGGGACTACTCAGGGGTGTCCTTGAACGTGACCGGTGCCTCGAACGCCGCTCTGCGGGTGGCGCGGCGGAGGGCCTTGAGGAGGGCGGTGCCCAGGGTGAGGGTGAGGGCGACCGTGACCAGGGCCCGGCCCAGGTCCCAGCCGAGGGACGTCGCCAGGCAGTAGGCGAAGAAGCGGGCCAGGTTGGCGGGGAGCGACGCCTCGGCGGAGAAGGAGATGTTCGAGGCCAGCGCGGACATGAAGGGCCAGCCCGCCATGTTCATCACCGTGCCGTACGCGAAGGCCGCCAGGAAGCCGTACAGGGCGAGCATCCAGACCTCCGGGCGGCCCCGCAGACGGTCGGCGCCCGGCAGGAAGCCCGCGCCCATCGTGAACCAGCCCATCGCCAGCATCTGGAACGGCAGCCACGGCCCGACACCGCCCGTGAGCAGCGCGGACGCGAACATCGTCACCGAGCCGAGGACGAAGCCGAAACCCGGGCCGAGGACCCGGCCGCTGAGCACCATGAGGAAGAACATGGGCTCCAGGCCGGCCGTTCCCGCGCCGATGGGGCGCAGGGCCGCGCCCGTGGCGGCGAGCACCCCGAGCATCGCCACCGCCTTCGGGCCCAGGCCGGACTCCGAGATCGTCGCCGCGACGACCGCCACCAGGAGCACCAGCAGACCCGCGAAGAGCCACGGGGCGTCCTGGGCGTGCGCGTTCAGTGTGGAGTCGGGCGGGGCGAGGAAGGGCCAGCCGAAACCGGCCACCCCCACCGCGCTGACCAGCGCGAGGGCCAGCCAGGAGCGGGGGCCCAGACGGATGGCGCGGACCCGGCGGCCGGTGCGGGGGCGAGCGTCGTCATCGCAGTGCCTCCCGGACCTGGGAGACCGTGAGCCAGTGCTGCGGGGCGAGGATCTTCGCCACCTGCGGGGCGAAGGACGGGGACGCCACGACCACCTCGGCCGCCGGGCCGTCCGCGATCACCTCGCCCTCCGCGATCAGGACCACCCGGTGGGCCAGCTCAGCCGCCAGTTCCACGTCGTGGGTGGCCATGACGATCGCGTGGCCCTCGGCGGCCAGGCCGCGCAGGATCGTCACCAGCCGGGCCTTCGCCGCGTAGTCCAGGCCGCGCGTCGGCTCGTCGAGGAGGAGCAGGGGCGGGCGGGCGGTGAGGACGACCGCCAGCGCCAGGGTCAGGCGCTGGCCCTCGGACAGGTCCCGGGGTGGATGTCGTCGGCCACCGAGGGGAGCAGCTCCGTCAGCAGCGCGCGGCAGGTGCCCGGCTCGGCGCCCGCGTCCTCGTCGGCGGCCGCGCACTCCGCCGCGACCGTGTCGGCGTACAGGAGGTCGCGGGGTTCCTGCGGGACCAGGCCGACACGGCGCACCAGGTCGCGGGGGCGGGTGCGGTGGGGGACCGCGTCGCCGGTGCGGACCGAGCCGGAGGTGGGGAGACCAGGCCGACGAGGGTGCCGAGCAGTGTCGACTTCCCGGCGCCGTTGCGGCCCATGAGCGCGATCGTCTCGCCGGGGTCGACGGTCAGGTCGATATGGCGCAGGGCCTGGACGCGGTCCCGGCGGACCGCGAGCGCCCGGACCTCGGCGACATGGGCGGAGGCGTCGGGCTTCCCGCGAGGGAACAGGCGGCGGGGGTGGGGGCCGGTGGCGTGGATTCCCGGGCGGGCGGCTGCCGGTCGGTGAGGCGGTCGCGCAGCGGCCCGCCCTGCGGCGGGCGTCGCGGACCGTCAGCGGGAGGGGGACCAGTCGGCGAGGCGGCCCAGGCCGACCACCGGGGGTGGACGGGGAGACCGCCATCACCTCGGCCGGGGTGCCGAGGAGCGGCGGTTCGCCGGGGCCGGGCAGGAGGGCGATCCGGTCGGCGTACTGGATGACGCGTTCCAGGCGGTGCTCGGCCAGGAGGACGGTGGTGCCCAGGTCGTGGACCAGGCGCTGGAGGACCGCGAGGACCTCTTCGGCGGCCGCCGGGTCGAGTGCGGAGGTCGGTTCGTCCAGGACCAGGACCCGGGGTGCGGGGTGAGGACCGAGCCGATCGCGACGCGCTGCTGCTGACCGCCGGAGAGGGTGGCGATGGGGCGGTCGCGGAGGTCGGAGAGGCCGAGAAGGTCGAGGGTCTCCTCGACCCGGCGGCGCATCACGGCCGGGGCACGCCCAGCGACTCCATGCCGTAGGCGAGTTCGTCCTCCACGGTGTCCGTCACGAAGTGCGAGAGCGGGTCCTGGCCCACCGTCCCCACCACATCGGCGAGTTCGCGCGGCTTGTGGGTACGGGTGTCACGGCCGGCGACCGTGACCCTGCCGTGCAGGGTGCCGCCGGTGAAGTGCGGGACCAGCCCGCTCACCGCGCCCAGCACGGTCGACTTGCCCACGCCGGACGGGCCGACGAGCAGGACCAGTTCGCCCTCGGGGACCTCGAAGTCGACGCCCCGTACGGCGGGTTCGGGTGCGTCGTCGTAGGTCACCGACACGTTCTCGAAGCGGATCACGTCGTCGGCTCCTTGCGGGGGTCCGTGTGGCGGGGCTCGGGGGCGGGGGTGACGAAGGCGGGGAGCAGGCCGATGAGGACCGCCGCCGCCGGCCACAGGGGAGGGTGGGGGCGACCAGCGGGATCACACCGGGGTGCAGGGCGGCCGGGTCGCGGGAGGCGGCGAGCGTGAGGAGGGCGGCCACGGCGGCTCCGGACGCCGTGACCAGCCAGGCCTTCAGGTCCCAGGGGTCCGGGCGGTAGCGGGTGCGCAGGGCGCGGCGGCCGCCCAGCCAGAGGCCGGCGAGGGCCGCGGCCACCCCGGTGAGGAGGACCGGGAAGCCGTAGCTGCCGCCCTCCGCGGTGAGCAGTCCGTACGTGCCGGCGCACACGCCCAGCAGGCCGCCGAGGGTGAGGGCGGCGGTCGTACGGCGGATGGCGGGGGCACTTGGGCGGTACGGCCGTATCCTCGCGCGTCCATCGCGGCGGCCAGGGACACCGAGCGTTCCAGCGCGCCCTCCAGTACGGGGAGTCCGACCTGGAGCAGGCCGCGTGCGCCCTTGTCCGGGCGGCCTCTCAGGCGGCGGGCGGCGCGCAGACGGCGGACGTCGGCGATCAGGTGGGGCGCGAAGGTGAGGGCGACCACCACGGCCACGCCCAGTTCGTACAGGGCGCCGGGGAGGGATTTGAGTAGGCGGGAGGGGCTGGCGAGGGCGTTGGCCGCGCCTACGCAGATGAGGAGGGTGGCCAGGCGGAGGGCGTCGTAGAGGGCGAAGGTGAGGGCCTCCGCGGTGACCTTTCCGCCCAGGCGGATGCCCTGCGCCCAGGCGGGGAGGGGAGTTCGGGGAGGTGGGCGACGACGTGCGTGCCGGGGATGGGGGAGCCGAGGATGATCGCGAAGGTGAGGCGGATGAGGATGACCGCCAGGGCGAGTTTGAGGAAGGCTCCGTAGGAGCGGGACCAGGGGTCTGGGGGCGGCGGGTTGCCACCACGTAGGCGGAGACGGTGATGAGGAGGGTGAGGAGGAGGGGGTTGGTGGTGCGGGTGGCGGCGGTGCCGAGGAGAGGGACCAGAGCCACCAGGCGCCGGGGTGCAGCTGCGCGGTGCGGCGCGGTCGGGGCTGGGCGGGGGTGTTGCGCGGCCCGGCGTTCGCGGGGTGCCCCGCGCCCACCCGTGCCGCCCCAGCGGCACGACTGCCCGCAGTTGGGCGGGCAAGCCTGCCCGTTCTTATGAGGCACGGCGGCGGGTTTGCCAGAGGGCGGCGGCTCCCAGCAGGGCCACTGCGGCGATACCGGCTATCAGGCCTACTGAGGGGCCCGAGTCGGTTGGCTCTTCTTCCTTCGGTGCGGCGGCGACCTGTTCGCCGCAACCCTTCTTCGGGTAGCCCGCTATCGCGCAGAGCAGGGCGTTCGTGTCGTAGCGGAGGGGTTTGGCCACCGATGCCAGGGCGTCGGCCGTGGTGGCGTCCTCGGGGACCTGGGCGCAGGCTGTGCGGGCCGGGGGCGGGGTCTCGCCCGAGGGGGCGTCCTGCGGGGTGCCGAAGTCCATGACCAGGGCTACCCGCTTCCTGTCCGCCGCCGGCGGGGTTTCGCCGCAGATCGTGGCGAAGTCGGAGGTGCCGCGTGGCTTCGCCGCGTCGGACGAGTCCTCGCTCACGGAGAAGCGGAAGCCGTGGACGTCGCCGTCGGCGGGGCGGGCGAGGGACGGGCCCTGGGTGGCGTACGTCCAGGCCGAACCGTCCTGTTCCCAGAACGACCAGTACCGGTAGCCGGTGGCGCCCGCCTGGCCGGCGCCTGCCAGCAGGGGCAGGAGCGCGGCCAGGAACAGGACGGTGGCCCGGCGGATCACTGCTGCCGCTTCTTGCGGCCGCTGATCAGGATGCCGATGCCGACACCGGCGACGAGGCAGACGCCGACGAACCACCACACACCGAGACCGGAGTCGGAGTCGGACTCCTTCTCCTTCTTCTCGTCCGCCTTCGCCTCCGTGGCCTTCTCGGCGGCCGGTCCCGTCGCGCCGAGCTGCTGCACCAGGTCCGCGCCGCCGAAGGCGCGCGGGTCGGCGCCGGTCGCGTGGGCGGCGAAGATGAGCTGGGCGTAGGCGGCGGGGCCGCTCTGCGTGGCCCAGTCGGCGGCGTTCTTCTCCAGCCAGGACAGCGACTTCGCCGCCGGCTCCGTGGCGCCCTGCGCGGCGAGCGCGACCACCGCGTCGGCGGTGTTGCCGAAGTCGGGCTGGTCCTCCGCGCCGGCCAGGGCGGAGGTGAGGTGGCCGTCCTTGGCGAGGGCGTCCGTGAGGTAGGCGGCACCGTTGGCGGCGGCCTGCTCCGGGGTGCCGGCCTTCTCGCAGGACGACGCCTCGCCCTTGCCGGGACCGGCGGCCAGGCCCGCGCCCAGCGCGCCGAGCACGCCCGCCGCCGTCGCGTCCGCGTTGGCGACGAGGCCGCCCTTCTTGTCCGGCTGGAAGGCGAAGGCGCCCGCGCCGTCGTCCTCGCAGGGCAGCGCCAGCGTCAGCAGGGCGTCGTAGGGGACTTGCCGTCCTTCTTCACCTCGGCGGGCCGGTCACCGGCCGCCGCGAGCGCGCCGACGACGACGGAGGTGGAGTTGGTGTCGCTGGCCCCGCCCGCCATGTAGCCCCAGCCGCCGTCCTTGTTCTGTATGGACTTCAGCCAGCCGACCGCCTTCTTCGTGACGTCGTCGTGCCCGCCGAGCGCGGCGAGGGCCTGGACGGCGGCGGCGGTCTGGTTGGTGTCGACCATCGTCTTGGCGTCGCACGCCTCGGCGGTGTCGGCGCGGTACGGGGCGAAGGAGCCGTCGGCGCACTGCTGGCCGGTGAGCCAGCCGACGGCCGCCTTCGACGGCTCGACGCCCACCGTGTGCTGGGCGAGCAGGGCCAGCGACTGGCGCCAGACGCCGTCGTACTGGGGGTCGGTGTCGCCGTACAGGGCGGCAGGAAGCGCCTGCGACGGGGACGGGGACGTGTCGGCGGCGGCCGGGGTGGCGGCGCCGATCACGGCGACGGCGGCCAGGACCGCTGCGCTGCGGCGAACATTCATGATCGGCGGGTGCCTCTTTCTGAAAGAGGCCGGGCAGCGCGGGACACCCCGGCGGCTCGGCCCCGTATACCTCGACGGTGCCCGTGCGCCGGCGGGCCGCCGGGCACGTGAGCCGGTCACGAACCGTTCGGGGCAGTCCGGCTCACCGCCCGGCGGGCGGTTCACGGTTGCGGGTCAGCGCCGGAATTGCACCGGCTTCCCCGTACGGGTGATGACGACGCCGACACTCTACCCGCCCGTACGGAAGGGGTCGAGGGTGCCCGTACGAGACGGGCCCGCACCCCTGGGCGGGGGTGCGGGCCGGGTGGCGGGTGGCGGGTCAGGAGGCCGTGCAGGAGCCGACCTGCGGTGCGGGTGAGGTGCCGCCGTTCACGGTGAAGCCGAAGGTGGTGGACGCTCCGGGCGCCAGGGAACCGTTCCAGGTGGAGCGGACGGTCATGACGTTGCCGTTCGTGGAGGGTGAGCCGTTCCACACGGAGACGACCTGCTGGGAGGAGGCGATGGTGAGGTTCACGCTCCAGCTGGTGATCGCCGTACTGCCGGCCGTGATCGTCACCTTGCCGTTGTAGCCGCCGCTCCACTGCTCCGCCGTGGTGTAGGCGGCGGTGCAGGCACCCGGTTCACCGGGCTCGCCGGGCTCCTCCGGGTCCTCGCCGGGGGTGCCGCCGAGAGCGCTCAGGGCCGCGGTGTACGCGGGCTTCTTGTTGTAGTTGTCGTCGAACAGCAGCGGGGTGCCGCTGGCGCGCCACGAGTACTTGTCCGGGATGCCCCACACCGTGAGGCCGGTGCAGCGGGACACCGCGAGACAGGCCCGTACGACGTTGCCGTAGTTGGTGGCCTGGGCCTGGCCCGAGCCCTCGATGTCCAGCTCGGTGATTTGCACGTCGACACCGAGGTCGGCGAAGCGCTGGAGGTTGGCCCGGTAGTCGGACGGGACGGGGGAGTTGGGGTTGAAGTGGGACTGGAAGCCGACGCAGTCGATGGGCACACCGCGGGCCTTGAAGTCCTTGACCATGTTGTAGACGGCGGTGCTCTTCGCGTTGACGCCGTCGGTGTTGTAGTCGTTGTAACAGAGCTTGGCCGCCGGGTCGGTGGCGCGGGCCGTGCGGAAGGCCTCCTCGATGAAGCCGTTGCCGAGCTTGTCCTGGAAGGGCGAGCTGCGCCGGGCGCCGCTGCCGCCGTCCTGGAAGGCCTCGTTGACCACGTCCCAGGAGTCGATGTTCCCCTTGTAGTGGGTCATGACCTGGGTGATGTGGTTGTTCATCGCCGACCGGAGGTCGCTCGCGGCCAACCCGGATACCCAGCCCGGCAGTTGGGAGTGCCAGACCAGGGTGTGGCCGCGGACCTTCATGCCCTGGCCCCGGGCGTGGTTCACGATCTGGTCGGCGCGGCTGAAGCTGAAGGAGCCGCGGTTCGGCTCGACGGCGTCCCACTTCATCTCGTTCTCGGGCGTCACCGAGTTGAACTCGCGGTTCAGGGTGGCGGCGTACTGCGCCTCGCCGAGGTGGTTCGCGGCGACGGCGGCACCGAAGTAGCGGCCCTGCCCGGCCGCCGCCGCGCCCAGGGTGTCGGCGGCGTGGGCGGTGGTCTGGGGGAGCGCCGCGAGCGCGGTGACGGTGAGCAGGGCGGTGGTGGTGGCGCCGAGGGCGGCGCGCAGCCGGCCGCGTGCGGGGGTGCCGCCTCCGCCTCTCGTTCCCTTTCTGATCATGCGCATGACATCCCTTCTCCGGGGGTCCCGTGCTGGCACGGGTGGGCGGGAGTGCTGTCGTACGGTCGAACGAAAGTTTCGGACTCGGCTCCGAATTTCTGCGGAGACGATACGGGGCAGGGGAAAGTGGTCAATCGTTCACGCAGGACACACAGGACGTGGCACGACGAGGGAGGGGTGTCGCGAGTGAGGAGGGTTGTCCGTCGTGTGGACGGAAAGCTGTCGAAAGTTTCGCTAGTGGTGCGGTGAGGCCGTCAGGTCCATCAGCCGGCACACCGTCTCGATGTCGCTCTTCACCTGGGCGCTGGAGGCGCGGCCCGAGAGCCAGGTGATCAGGGCCGAGTGCCAGGTGTGCTCGATGACCCGGACGGCCGCGAGCTGCTCGGGCGTGGGGTCGGTGAGTTCCATGGCGTCCAGGATGATCATCGTGGTCTGCCGGGAGACCTGGTCGACCTCCGGGCTCACGCTGCGGTCCGCGAAGGTCAGGGCCCTGACCATCGCGTCGGCCAGCTGCGGCTCGCGCTGGAGCGCGCGGAAGGCCCGCATCAGGGTCTCCGCGACCCGCTCGGCCGGGGTGTCACCGGCCGGGGGCTTCTTGCGGAGCGTGTCGTGCAGGGTCTCCAGCTGGTCCTGCATGGTGGCGACCAGCAGATGGATCTTGGAGGAAGTACCGGTACAGCGTGCCGAGCGCCACCTGCGAGGACTCCGCGACCTCACGCATCTGCACCGCGTCGAAGCCGCCCCGGCCGGCCAGTTGCGCGGACGCCCGCAGGATGCGGCGGCGCCGCGCCTCCTGACGCTCGGTGAGCGGTGAGGCCGGGCCGGTGGTGCGCGTGGTGCCGGCTTCCGTGGGCATCGGTCCCGTCCGTGACAGTCGGTGAGGGTGGATGATCAGACAGCATGGCATGCCGTCCGCCGTGGCGTGAATCACCTGATCCACTGCTGCCAGTGCCCCTACCTGCCGGTAGATTCGGATGCTCCGAACGATCAACTCTGAAACTTGTTCTAGATTAGCTCCCGGCGTAGGGTCGCGGGACCGTGCAGGGAGAAGGGGGCCCAGGGTGACCGCTGAGGCCAGTCAGGCCGGGCCTTCGCAGGGCCCGCATCCGACGGCTTGCGACCGCTCCGGATCGCACTCCTCACCTATAAGGAAACCCGTTCTGCGGCGGCCAGGGCGTGTACGTCCGCCACCTCTCCCGCGAACTCGCCCGCCTCGGACACCGTGTCGAGGTCATCGGCGCGCAGCCGTACCCGGTCCTGGACGTGGTCGACGGCAGCGGGACCCAGGGCGGGCCCGCCCTCACCGAGCTGCCGAGCCTCGACCTCTACCGCCAGCCGGACCCCTTCCGCACGCCCGGCCGCGGTGAGTACCGGGACTGGATCGACGCGCTGGAGGTCGGCACGATGTGGACCGGCGGCTTCCCCGAGCCGCTGACGTTCTCCCTGCGCGCCCGCCGCCATCTGCGTGCCCGCCGCGGGGACTTCGACGTCGTCCACGACAACCAGACCCTCGGCTACGGCCTCCTCGGCGACCTCGGCGCCCCGCTGGTGACGACGATCCACCACCCCATCACCGTCGACCGGCGGCTGGAGCTGGACGCCGCCGAGAGCTGGCAGCGGCGGTACTCGGTGCGGCGCTGGTACGCGTTCACGCGCATGCAGAAGCGGGTGGCCCGCCGGCTGCCGTCCGTGCTCACCGTCTCCGGCAGCTCCCGCCAGGAGATAGTCGCCGACCTCGGCGTACGGCGGGACAGGGTCCATGTCGTCCATATCGGCGCCGACACCAACCTGTTCTCCCCGATCCGTCGGTGCCGGTGGTACCGGGCCGGATCGTGACCACGTCCAGCGCGGACGTGCCGCTGAAGGGGCTCGTCTTCCTCGTCGAGGCGCTGGCGAAGGTGCGGGCGGAGCAGCCCGGGGCGCACCTCGTCGTGGTCGGGAAGCGGCCCGCGGAGGGGCCGGTCGCGCAGGCGATGGAGCGGTACGGCCTCGAGGGCGCAGTCGAGTTCGTCAAGGGCATCTCGGACGCCGAACTCGTCGACCTGGTGCGGTCGGCGCAGGTCGCGTGCGTGCCGTCGCTGTACGAGGGTTCTCGCTGCCGGCCGCCGAGGCCATGGCGACGGGCACCCCGCTGGTCGCCACGACCGGCGGCGCGATCCCCGAGGTCGCGGGTACCGACGGCGACACCTGCCTCGCCGTACCCCCGGCGACCCGGCCGCCCTGGCCACGGCCCTGACCCGCCTCCTCGCCGACCCGGACCTCCGCACCCGCCTGGGCGCGGCGGGCCGCGACCGCGTCCTGCGCCACTTCACCTGGGCGCGGGCGGCGGAGGGGACGGTGGCGCACTACCGGGAGGCGATGGCCCGAGCCGACTCCGCACCGGGACAGGACACCGTGACCGCTCGCCGGGGCGGTGACACGGGGCCCGCCCGCCGGGGTGTTCCCACGGAGTCCGCCCGCCGGGATGCTCCCACGGGGCTCGCCCGCCGGGGCGCCGACACCGGGGGCGCCCGGCCCGCGGCCACGCCTGCGCGCAGCCCCGAGCCGCGGGACGCGGACGCCGCACCGTCCGAGGCGGACGGCCGCTCGGCGGCGGCCCAGGTCTCCGGCCGCTCCGTGCCGGAAGGCGTCGGCCTCGTGGCGCAGGCCGGCGGTCAGGCCGCTGCCGCTGCCGCCGCCGACGCCGTCGACCGCCCCGTGACCACGTCCTCCGACCGCCCCGCGTCCATGCTTCCGACCGCCGGGGACGGCAGTTCCGTCGTGTCCGCGCGGGCGGCCGATTCCTCCGACCGTTCCGATCGTGAAAGCAGGGCCACGTGCTGACCGTCGACTTCTCCCGGTTCCCGCTCGCGCCGGGTGACCGTGTTCTGGACCTCGGATGCGGGGCCGGGCGGCACGCGTTCGAGTGTTACCGGCGCGGCGCGCAGGTCGTGGCGCTGGACCAGAACGCCGAGGAGATCCGCGAGGTCGCCAAGTGGTTCGCGGCGATGGAGGAGGCCGGGGAGGCGCCCGCCGGGGCCACCGCCACCGCCATGGAGGGCGACGCCCTCGCCCTGCCCTTCCCCGACGAGTCCTTCGACGTCGTCATCATCTCCGAGGTGATGGAGCACATCCCCGACGACAAGGGCGTCCTCGCCGAGATGGTGCGCGTGCTCAAGCCCGGCGGCCGGATCGCCATCACCGTCCCGCGCTACGGCCCGGAGAAGGTGTGCTGGACCCTGTCCGACGCCTACCACGAGGTCGAGGGCGGCCACATCCGCATCTACAAGGCGGACGAACTCCTCGCCAAGATCCGCGGGGCGGGCCTGCGCCCGTACGGCACCCATCACGCGCACGCGCTGCACTCGCCGTACTGGTGGCTGAAGTGCGCGTTCGGCGTGGACAACGACAAGGCGCTGCCGGTCCGGGCGTACCACAAGCTGCTGGTCTGGGACATCATGAAGAAGCCGCTGGCCACCCGGGTGGCCGAGCAGGCGCTGAACCCGCTGATCGGCAAGAGCTTCGTGGCGTACGCGACCAAGCCGCACCTCCCGCGCGCCGAGGCGGATGCCACGTGACCACACCCCGGACCGAACACCTCGTCCTGACCGGGGTGCTCACGGCCGGCGAGGCCGCCGCGACCGTCGCCGGCATCCTCGCCGTACAGCGGAAGGACGGGGCGATCCCGTGGTTCCGGGGGCACCACCTGGACCCCTGGGACCATGTCGAGGCCGCGATGGCGCTGGACTCGGCCGGCGAGCACCAGGCGGCCGAGCGGGCCTATCTGTGGCTGGCCCGGCACCAGTTGGCGGACGGTTCCTGGTACGCCGCCTACGCCGACGGCGACCCGCTCGACGTCACCGACCGGGGCCGGGAGACCAACTTCGTCGCCTACATCGCCGTAGGCGTGTGGCACCACTACCTCTCCACCGGCGACGACACGTTCCTGGACCGCATGTGGCCGGTCGTCTACGCGGCGGTGGAGTTCGTCCTGCGGCTGCAGCAGGCCGGCGGGCAGATCGGCTGGCGGCGCGACGACGACGGCACCCCCACCGAGGACGCGCTGCTCACCGGCTCCTCCTCCGTCCACCACGCGCTGCGCTGCGCGCTCGCCATCGCCGAGCAGCGTGAGGAGCCGCAGCCGGACTGGGAGTTGGCGGTGGGCGCGCTGCGGCACGCGATCCGGCAGCACCCGGAGCGGTTCCTCGACAAGGACCGCTACTCCATGGACTGGTACTACCCGGTGCTCGGCGGCGCGCTCACCGACGCGGAGGCCAAGGGCCGTATCGAGGAGGGCTGGGACCGGTTCGTGGTCCCCGGGCTCGGGGTGCGCTGTGTGGTGCCCAACCCCTGGGTGACCGGCGGCGAGTCGGCCGAACTCGCCCTGGCGCTCTGGGCGATGGGCGAGTCCGACCGTGCGCTGGAGGTGCTCCAGTCGATCCGGCATCTGCGCGATCCGGAGACCGGCCTGTACTGGACGGGCTACGTCTTCGACGACGACGCCGTCTGGCCGCGCGAGCTGACCAGTTGGACGGCCGGCTCACTGCTGCTGGCGGTCGCCGCGCTCGGCGGCCACGAGGCGACCTGCGCGGTCTTCGGCGGCGAGCACCTGCCCAGGGGCTGGACCCGGACTGCTGCGCTTGAGTCCCGGGTGCGGGTGGTTCGTGGTTGCTCGCGCCCACGCGGCGGAGCCACATATCGGCACAGCCCCGCGCCCCTTGAGGTGGGTCCACCGGACCGACGCGAAAGGGCGCGGGGAACTGCGCGACCAGCCCCCGACTACCCGCAGCCGCCTACACCGGGCAGGCCCGTTTCAATGGCGGCGCAGCCGGCCGGCCACGGCGTGGCCGATGAACAGATAGACGACCGCGGCGAGCCCGTAGCCGGCGACCACCCGCGCCCACGCCTCGTCGAAGGTGAACAGGTCACGCGACCAGCCTGCCAGCCAGTTGGCCATGTTGTGGACGAACTGCACCAGGTCGTTGGCCCGGTTGGCGTCCAGCAGATACATCAGAATCCACAGTCCGAGAATGACGGCCATGATGTCCGCGATCACCGCGACGACCGTCCCCGCGGAGTTGGAATGCGTGCGATATCGAGGGGACATGCTTTCCGTCTGGCCCCGGAACTCCGGTTCAAACCCCGAACTTCCGGGACCGGCACGGAAGTTCAGCGGCGCGTGAACAGCAGCCGCCATGCCTCGGGGCCGCGCTCGCGGTAGTCCACCGCGAACACACCGGGGTGCCGGCCCTCGATCTGCCGCAGCAGCGGCAGCGGGTCGTGCGGCGCCACGAGCACCATGGCCCGCCCGGCGGGTACGGCCTCCAGCGCGCCGAAGACGGTGGCGTGCCGCAGCGAGTGCGGGACGTCCCGGACGTCGAGTTCGGGCACGTCGGTGCCGTCCGAGCCGCCGCAGCCGCAGGTGCCGCCGCAGCCACCGCCCTCACCGGACGCGGCCTCCTCGTCCTCGCCGCCGCCGAGCAGTTCGTGCATGCCGCCCAGCAGTCCGGCCAGCGATACGTCCGGGGCGCCGGCGAGGAGCGGCAGGAGCAGCCCGTTCTCCTTCTCCACATGCTCCTCGAACAGCACCTGCAGCGCCCGCGCGTCGGCGGCCGTCCGCGCCGCGGGACCGGCCGCGCGCAACGCGTCGACGAGCGCGCCGATCCTGCGGTGCTCGGCGAGCATGCCGTCGATGAGGAGGCGGGCGCCGGGCAGTTCGCGGGCGACGGGGTAGAGGGTGCTCTCCTCGGCGGTGGCGTGCGGCAGCAGGTCCCGGTCGCAGAAGGCGACCAGCCCGAGCGGATTCCGTCGGCCGCGGCCGGGTCGTTGTCCGCCGCCGTGACCAGCATGGTGACCCGCCCGGCCAGCTCGCCGGCCAGTTGGGTGTGGTGCGCCTCCACGGCGTCGGCGGCGGTCGCGTCCTCGGGGTCCGTGGCGATGGTCAGAGTGCTCATGAGGGGACGTCCTCCCAGCGGTCGACAGCCCGTCCCCGGTCGGTTCGGGGCCTTGCCTGCAATATAGTACGGACATGACCGTGGAAAATAACGGCCCGCTCCCCGGCAGCGGATCGAACCGTGTGCCGCTGTCCCGGCAGCGGCGCGGTGTCCTGCAGTACCTGCGCGGCCGGGCCGCCCCCGTGACCGCCGGCGCGCTCGCCCAGGTGTGCGCGCTGCACGTCAACACCGTCCGCGAGCATCTGGACGCCCTGGTGGACGACGGCCTGGCGGTACGGGAGCGGTCCGCGCCCGCCGGACGCGGCCGTCCGGCGTGGCGTTACCGGGCCCGCTCACCGCAGGAGTCGCCCGCCCGGGAGTACGCGGGGCTGGCCGCCGTACTCGCCGCGCGGATCGCCCGTACCAGCGCGGACCCGCGCGGGGACGCGCTCGCGGCGGGTGAGGAGTGGGGCACGTCCTGACCTCCGGCCAGGAGGCCGCCCCGGACCCCGGGTCGCCCGCGAACGCCTCCTGGACCTCCTCGGGGAGATCGGCTTCGCCCCGAGGCGGACCCGGAGGCACGCCGGGTCCGCCTGCCACGCTGCCCGTTCGTGGAGACGGCCCGCGAACACCCCGGTGTCATCTGCGGCGTCCACGAGGGCCTGGCCCGAGCCGCCCTGAACTCCCTGGGCGAAACCCCCAGCACATAGAACTCCTCCCCTTCGCCACCCCGGACGCCTGCCTCCTCCATCTCGGCACCACCGACCCGGGAGACCCCGAGCCGGTCGGCACTGAGCCGGAGGACAGTGAGCCGGTCGGCACTGAGCCGGAGGACAGTGAGCCGGTCGGCACTGAGCCGGAGGACAGTGAGCCGGTCGGCACTGAGCCGGAGGACAGTGAGCCGGTCGGCACTGAGCCGGAGGACCCCGAGCTGGAGGACCCCGAGCCGGAAGACCCCGAGCCGGAAGACCCCGAGCCGGAAGACCCCGAGCTGGAGGACCCCGAGCCGGAGGACCCCGACCCGGGGAACCCCGACCCGGGGAACACCGCCCCGGGGAACCCCCGGTGACCCCGACGCCGCCCGTCGTGCCGGGGCCCGCCGTGCCCCCTGCTGCTGGCCGCGGGCGGCTGTCTGCTCGCCGGGCTCGATGCCGCCCTGCTGCTGCTCGGGCTGCCCGCCCCCGTCACCAGTGACCGCCTGCCCCAGGTGCACGGCGTCCTCCTGGTCCTCGGGTTCGCCGGGACGCTCGTGGCGTTGGAGCGGGCCGTCGCCCTCGGCGGGCGGTGGCCCTGTCTCGCCCCCGGAGCGCTCGGCGCCGGGGGCCTGCTTCTGCTCACCCCGCTCGATCTCGCCGTGCCCCGGCTGCTGCTGGTCGCCGGGACCGCCGTACTCGTCGCCCTGTACGTCGGCTTCTGGCGGCGGCAGCCGAGTGCCGCCCTCGTCGCGCAGGCCGCCGGGGCCGTGTCGGGGCTCGGGGCGGCGCTGCTGTGGCTGGGCGGACTCGACGTGCCGCGGCTGCTGCCCTGGCTGGCCGCGTTTCTCGTGCTGACCATCGCGGGCGAGCGGCTGGAACTCGCCCGGGTGGCCCTCCTCGCCCCCGCGCCGAACCCGCCTTCCTGGCCTGCGTCGGCGCCGTCGCCACCGGTGTCGTCACCACCCTGATGTGGCCGGCCACCGGCACCCTGCTCCTCGGCGCCGCCCTGCTCGCCCTGGTCGCCTGGCTCGTCGTGCACGACGTCGCCCGCCGGCTGCTGCGCTCCACGGGCCTGCCCCGCTTCTCCGCCGCCTGCCTGCTCGCCGGCTACGCGTGGCTCGGCCTCGCCGGAGCCCTGTGGCTGATCGGCGGCCCGGTCGCCGAGGGAGCCGCTACGACGCCGTCGTGCACGCCGTCTTCCTCGGCTTCGTGATGTCGATGATCATGGCGCACGCGCCCGTCATCCTCCCCGCCGTACTGCGCCGCCCGCTGCCCTACCACCCCGGCCTGGCACTGGCCGCCTGGCTGCTGCACGGCTCCTCGCCCTGCGCGTGATCGTCGGCGACCTGCGGGAGATCCGGGGCGCCTGGCAGCTCGGCGGGGTGCTCGGCATCACCGCCGTACTGCTCTTCGTCCTGACGGCGGCGACCGCCTCCGTGGCGGCCACGCGGCGCCGTACCCCGACCCCGTTCCCGCCGACCCGAGGAACACCCGGTGACCACGCAGCTGTCCTCCCCCACCGCGAGCGGCCCCGCCCCGAAGCCCCCGGGCGCTCCCCGCGCGCGCTGTGGCATCTGGGCGTGAACGCGATCGTGGTGGCCTGGCTCGCGCTGTTCGCCGTGGTCGGGAGCGCCCACCACTTCCTGCCGCACGCCTTCTGGCTGCTCGTCCACACCCTGCTGCTCGGCGCGGTCACCAACGCCGTCGTCATCTGGTCGGGCCACTTCGCCGCGTCCGTACTGCGGCTTCCGGAGGCCAACCGGGGCGCCCCCGCCGCACTGCGGCTGGTCTGTCTGAACGCCGGTGCCGTCACCGTCATCGGCGGTATGTACACCGACCGTTGGCCCGTCGTCCTCGTCGGCGCGGGCCTTGTCGCGGCCGCCGTCACCGCCCACGCCGTATGGCTCGTACGGCTGTTGAGACGCGCCCTGCCCGGCCGGTTCACCATGACCGTGCGCTACTACACGGCCGCCGCCGCACTGCTCCCCGCCGGCGCCGCGCTCGGCGTCCTCATGGCCCGCGGCACCCTCGGCGGCGACCTGCCCGAACGGCTGCTGCTCGCCCACGAGATGATCAACCTGCTCGGCTGGGTCGGCCTCACCGTCGCCGGAACCCTGATCACGCTCTGGCCGACGATGCTGCGCACCCGGGTCGCGGACGGCGCGGAACGGGCCGGCCGCCGTGCCCTCCCGATCCTGCTCGCCGGCCTCGGCGCGGCCGTCGCCGCCACCCTGCTCGGCCCCCGCCGCTGGCCGCCCCGGTGTCGTCACCTACGCCGCCGGGCTCGTGGTCGCCGGCCTCCCTGGGTGCGCGAGGCCCGCGCGAAGGCCCCGCGCTCCTTCGCCGCCTGGTCGGTGGCCGCGGGCAGCCTCTGGCTCGCCGGGTCCCTGCTGCTCCTGGCCGGCATCCTCCTCACCACGACGTCCTGGATCACGGTGGGGGAGCGCACCTCGCTGCTCACCGCACCGCTCGCCGCCGGCTGGATCGCCCAAGTACTGCTCGGCGCGCTCAGTTTCCTCGTCCCCGTGGTCCTCGGTGGCGGCCCCACCGCCGTACGCGCCGCCACCGCCGGACTCGAACGGGCCTGGCCCGCCCGGCTGACCGTCACCAACGCCGCACTGCTGCTCTGCGTCCTGCCGGTCCCGTCCGTGATCCGGGTGATCTGCTCCGTCCTGCTGCTGGTGACGCTGCTGTGCTTCCTCGTCCTGCTGCTGCTCACGGTCGTACGGGGCCTGCGCGGGCGGACGGCCGCTCTGGAACCCGCCGCGCCGCGCCCGCACCGCGTCCTCGGGGGCGTGGCCCTCGGGCTCGCGGTGGTGATGCTGGCCGTCGCGGGCGGCGGCGCGGCGGACGTACGGTCGCTGCCGATCCTGGAGCGGTCCGCCGCCACGAACGCGGACGGCGGCGAGGTCACGCCCACCGGCCGTACGACCACGGTCGGGGTAACCGTACGGAACATGCGCTTCTCCCCGGCCTCCGTCGACGTGCCCGCCGGTGACCGGCTGGTGGTCGAGCTGCGCAACACCGGCACCGACACCCACGACCTGGTCCTGGAGACCGGCGCCCGCACCGACCGCATCGCCCCCGGGAAGCGGGCCACGCTGGACGCGGGCGTCGTCGGCCGGGACCTGGAGGGCTGGTGCTCGGTGGTCGGGCACCGGCAGATGGGCATGGTCTTCGGCGTACGGGTCACCGGCGCCGGCGATACGGCCGCCCCGGAGGACGGCGGAACGCATGACCACCACGCCACCGAGTCCGAGGGCAAGGGCGACTCCGCCGCCGACGCCTTCGACCCGATGGCCGAACCCGCTGGCGGCTTCACCGCCCGTGACGCCCGACTGCCGCCCGCCGAGGGACGGGTGCACCGGCGCACCCTCACCGTGAAGGAGGCCGGGGCCGAAGTCGCCCCCGGCGTACGGCAGACGCTGTGGACCTTCGACGGAACGGCCCCCGGCCCCGTCCTGCGCGGCCGGGTCGGCGACACCTTCGAGATCACCCTCGTCAACGACGGCACGATCGGCCACTCCGTCGACTTCCACGCCGGTTCGCTCGCGCCGGACGAGCCGATGCGCACCATCCAGCCCGGCGCGTCACTGACGTACCGCTTCAGGGCCACCCGCAGCGGGGTGTGGATGTACCACTGCTCGACCATGCCGATGTCCCTGCACATCGCCAACGGCATGTTCGGCGCCGTCGTCATCGACCCGCCCGGCCTGCCGGACGTGGACCGTGAATACCTGCTGACGCAGTCGGAGTTCTACCTCGGCGAGCAGAACGGGACCGCCGACCCCGCGAAGGTGAACGCCCAGGAGCCCGACATGGTCGCCTTCAACGGCTACGCCAACCAGTACGACCACGACCCGCTGACGGCGAGGACCGGCGAGCGCGTACGGATCTGGGTGCTGACGGCCGGACCGAACGTGCCGAGCGCCTTCCATGTCGTGGGCGGCCAGTTCGACACGGTGTTCCGCGAGGGCGCCTACGAGCTGCGGCCGGGCGGTACGGAACACGGCGGCGCGCAGATCCTCGATCTCGCCCCCGCGTCGGGCGGGTTCGTCGAACTGACCCTGCCCGAGGCCGGTGACTACCCGTTCGTCACGCACATCATGAGCGACGCGGAACGCGGTGCGCACGGCATCCTGCGCGTGCGCTGACCGGGGCCGAACGGCCCTCACCGGCTGCCCCGACGGGCCCAAGTGTCCGTCGGTGCACGCCTTTAGGCTGGCCGGACCGCGTGCTCCCGGCCCTGTGAATGAGGCACCCTGTGAAACGCCGCCGTGACCTGCCGCTCGTCTACTCCTGCTCCGGCTGTTCGAGCGCGGCCCAGATGACCAACTGGATCGCGGTCCAGCTCGACCGGCGCGGCATCGCCGAGATGTCCTGCGTCGCGGGCGTCGGCGGGGACGTCCCGAGCCTGGTCCGCAAGGCGCGGAGCGACCGGCCGGTCGTCGCGATCGACGGCTGTGTGCTCCAGTGCGCCCGCAACTGCCTGGCCCGGCACGACGTGACCCCGGCCGTGCACCATCTCCTCAGCGACGACGGCGTACGCAAGCGGCTCGGGGAGGACTTCGACCCGGAGCAGGCGGAGCAGGTGCTCGACGGGCTGATCGCACGGATCAAGGAGCACACGGAGGGCGTACCGGAGACCGCCGGAAGCTGACCCGCGTGTCCGGGTTCAGGCCGCCGCGTCCGTGCGGCGCAGGGTGGCCACGCACACCCGCGGGGTGACGAAGGGCTCCAGGCGCTCGGCGGCCAGCGGGGCCCGCAGCGTCTCCACCGTGCCCCGCATCAGGCCCAGATGGATGGCGCACACGATGTCCTGACGGCGCTCCGCCACCTCACGGAAGGGACAGTGGCGCAGCCGCACTCGCTGCTCGGCACCGTCCTCGGTGCCGCTCTCCGCCTCCGGCGCGAAGCCCATGGCCTCCAGGGTCGCCAGCAGCCTGCGCTCCCCTCCGCCGCGCCGATCCGCTCGGTGGGGGCGGGGGCGTCGGTCAGATACGAGCCCCAGGCGTGACCGGCGCGGGTGGCGGCGGCCACCGGATCGTCCACCGAGGACGAGACGACACCGAGCAGGATGTCGGAGAGCAGCCGGAAGCTGCGGGAGCCGTCCGCCTCCTCGGCGGCGACGGCCGAGTAGACCACCTTCGGCCGCCCCGGCTCGTCACGCGGCGCGGTACTCCGCACCGCCTGGCCGTCGGCGACGAGCGCGTCCAGGTGGAAGCGGGCCGTGTTCAGATGCACGCCGACCCGCTCCGCGGTGTCCGCCGCGCTCAGCGGTCCGTCCGCCTCACGCAGCAGCCGCAGGACGGCGGCGCGCTTCCCCGCCGGTCCGGAGCGTCAGGAGTGCCGGGGTCGGTGAGCGGGTGTCGTGGGGTCATGTCCGGATGATACAACCGTGGGGGTTAGAAACAGGAAGTACTGTTTCTAACCCCCACGGAGGGACGTCTCACTCCGGCGGTGCGACCTCGGCACGCCGCAGCCGGCGCCCCAGCAGGGCGAGGAGCGCGGCGTGCGGCAGGGCCACCGCGACCAGCAGGGCGGCCTCCGCCGGCGCGTGGTGGCGTATCGCCTCCGCGCCCGTGAGGACGAGCGCCACCACGGAGACGGACAGCGAGACGGCCCGGTGGAAGCGGTGCACCTCCGAATGCGGCCACTCGTGCGGGTCGGCCCGCGCGGGGTTTGGGCGACCGCCCGGTGGTATCCGGCGAAGATCCGGGACTCCCAGGCGCCGGTGCTCTGCCGGCCGTAGCGGTCGAGGCCGATCACGACCAGCAGGAGCACGGTCGCGTATCCGGCGGCGAGCAGTGTCTCCCCGCTCACGGTGCCACCACCTCCTCCTCGCCGTCTGCCCTGGTGGTGCCGGGCCCCACCTCCGTGAACAGCAGGCTCAGTTCGGCGTCCTCGGGCTGCCTGGTCCGGCCCGCGCGATGCCGTACGCCCAGCCAGGTCATCCACAGCAGGGGCAGTACGCCTCCGGCGATGAACACCACGTCCCCGGGCAGCCGCAGCCACTCCAGGAACACATTGGTGTCCCCTTGCAGATAGCCGAGGCTGCGCGCGTCGGCGTAACCGCTCTCGACCACCTTGTACAACTGAAGGGCGCCACTGGGCAGCAGGGTGGCGAACGACATCCACGCGAGACCCAGGTTGAGCGACCAGAACGCCAGCCGAGGCCAGCGGTCCGACCACGCGTTCTCCGGGATGAAGTACCGCAGCGCGAACACCGCGAAGCCGACCGCGAGCATCCCGTAGACGCCCATCATCGCGCCGTGCGCGTGGTTGGCCGTCAGCCCGGTGCCCATCTCGTAGTACGACACGATCGGCAGGTTGACCAGGAAGCCGAACACACCGGCGCCCAGGAAGTTCCAGAAGCCCACCGCGGCCAGGAACATCACCGCCCACCGGTGCGGGAACGGCGTGTCCGACGGGCTGTGCCGGCGGGCGCCGATCTGGAGGAAGCCCCACGCCTCCACGGTGAGGAACAGCAGCGGCACCACTTCCAGGGCGGAGAACGTCGCGCCGAGCGCCAGGTGTTCGGCGGGCTCCCCGAGAAGTACAGGTGGTGCATGGTGCCGATCACCCCGCCCGCGCCGTACAGCACGATGTCGAGGAAGATGACCGCCAGCGCCACCCGTTCGCGTACGACACCCAGCAGGACGAACAGATAGGCGACCGTGGCGGTGGTGAACAGCTCCATGAAGTCCTCGACCCACAGGTGCACCACGATGAAGCGCCAGAAGTCGGCGGCGGTGAACTGCGAGTCGGGGCTCGCCAGCAGGCCGACGGCGTAGAACGCGGGCAGGGCGAGCGCGGCCAGGAAGAACAGCCACGGCATGTTGGCGACGCTCTCCCCTGGAGGCGGCGGCGCAGACCCCGGAAGAGGATCACGACCCAGATCACCATGCCGAGCGTGAGCAGGGTCTGCCACACCCGCCCGAGATCCAGGTACTCCCAGCCCTGGTTGCCCAGTTGGGCCCAGAGATCGCCCAGCCAGCCGCGCTGCCCGGCCAGTTCCCCCAGCAGACTGCCGACGACCACGACGACCAGCGCGCCGAGCAACGCCCTCGTCAGCAGGGCCTGTCCGCGGGGCTCCCAGCCACGGGCGATCAGCGGGGCGATGAAGACGCCGATGGCCAGGAACGAGGTGACCACCCAGAAGATCGACAACTGGGTGTGCCAGGTGCGCACCAGGTTGTACGGCAGCCAGCGGTCCAGCGGGATACCGAAGAAGCTCTGCAGGTCGGCCCGGTAGTGCTGGGCGGCGGACCCCAGCAGCACCTGCGCGAGGAACAGCCCGGCCATCACCAGGAAGAACCACGCCGTGGCCCGCTGCGCGGGGTGAGCCGGACCCGGTCGAGGGCGTGGAAGCGCAGTTCGCGGTGGTCGCGGCGGTGCCAGCCGAGGAAGTTCCAGCGGCCGAAGGCGGCGAAGAGGGCGCCGGATCCCACCAGCAGGAAGATCAGCGACAGCACGCTCCAGGTCACCGTGTGGCCGGTGGGCTCGTTGTCGACGAGGGGTTCCGAGGGCCAGTTGTTGGTGTACGAGTAGTCGTGGCCGGGGCGTTCGGCGGCGGCGGTCCAGGCCGTCCAGCCGAAGTAGGCCGTGACGTCGTGGATCTCCTCCGGATCGGTGACCGCGTCCGGCCTGAGGCCCTGCTTGCCGTCGGGGCTGCCGAGCAGACCCGCGTAGTGCCGGGTGAGTTCGGTGAAGGCGGCGGCCTGGGCGTCGCTCCACACCAGGGTGCCGGTGGTCTCGTCGTAGCGGTTGACGCGGTAGTCGCCGACGGTGCGGTCGCCGGCGCCGGCCGACTTCTCGCCGCCGTAGTAGTCGCGCACCAGCGTGGCGCTGCGGTTGAGGTAGTCGGCCGTGAAGTCCGGTCCCAGGTAGGCGCCGTGGCCGTAGATCGAGCCGTACTGCATCAGGCCGGTGCGCAGGAACACCTTCTGGCCGTCGCGGACGTCGTCACCGGTGAAGACGGTCTCGCCGGAGGCGCTGACCGTGCGGTCGGGGATGGGGGTTGGGCCTGGTAGGTCCGGATCGCCAGGAAACCGAGGACGAAGAACCCGCCGAGCGTGACGAGTATCGCCGCCTGGACCCAGCCGCGGGCGATCATCCGCGGCCGCTTGGTTCCGGGTGGTCGGGGTGCTGCTCCCATGGGGCATGCCCTTCTCGACATGGGGCGCCCGGGGAGGGCGCCCTGTGCTGCCGGAAGAGTAGTACCAATGAAATTGGTTTTAACACTGGGGGTTGTTTAAATGAGTCATGCTCCCGGTGCCGTCCGACACGACGACAACGGCCCCCGCCCGCAGGGGCGAGGGGCCGTGACGAAGGGCCGGGGCTGTGCGCGGTCAGCCGCGCTGGATTCCCGAGGTGTCCTGAAGGACGCCGCGACGGCCGTCCTGGGTCTGCGCGATGAGCGAAGGGCCGCGCTGCTCGACCGCCAGGTACCAGGTACCGGGGGCCAGTTCGGCGATCGGCGTGGGCGAGCCGTCCTCCGGGAACAGCGGCCGGGGCACCGGCACGGCGAACCAGAACGGCGAGAAGTCCCCGGCCGGGGTGCGGCCGGCTGACCGGGCGCGGCCGGCTGGGCGCCCGGGTACGGCTGCTGCCCCGGCGCCGGCTGACCGCCGAACGCGGCGGGCTGCTGCGCACCCGGGTAGCCGTAACCGGCGGGCGGCTGGGCGCCGTACGGCTGCGGGGCGGCGGGGCCGGGGGCGGAAGGAGGGCGCCCTTGAGGGCCGGGACCAGGGGTCGCCACCGCGGCGGCGGCCATGACCAGGGTGGCGACGAGGGCCAGGATCAGACCCGTACCGGCGTCGGGGCCGTCACCGCTGCCCTCGAAGTTGTCGGCACCGCCGGCCACGTCGAAGATGTTGCCGAGCGCGCTCCAGGCGGCGAACACCGTGAAGGCGATGCCGAACTGGCCGAGGTCGAGCCCCGCGACCTTCGGCGCCTGGGGCAGACCACGGGTGATGACGATGAGTGCGGCGCCGATGATGCCCGCCAGCACCACTCCGAGCAGAACCGGGCCGCTGGCCCACAGGCTGGGGAAGTCGAGACTGTCGGGTGCGCCGTCGACGGAATACAGGTCGAGGAAGGACGCGATGAACAGCAATACCGCTGCCGCGATCACCACGCCGTCGCCTCGAGTGAGGGAGCGGATATTCACTTCAGGTCCTTCGTAGGTCGTCTCGTCGTCGGAAGAGGCGTCGCTGTCACCATGTCGCCCGAAGGCCCCGGTGTGAAGCGCGGGGTGGCCCTCATCGTCCGGAAAACACTACCGTCCGCAAGATGGGGCTGTCCGCCTGGATCAACGCGCTGATCCCTACCCGCGCAGGAAACTCACGATTCCGTCGGAAATCCCTTGCGCCGCTTTCTGCCGCCAGGCACCGCTGGTCAGCAGCGCCGCGTCCTTGCTATCGCGCATGTTGCCGCACTCGATGAACACCTTGGGAACCGTTGACAGATTGAGACCGCCCAGGTCCTTACGCGTGACGAGACCGGTGCCGCCGCCGATGTAGTTGGAGGGCGTACTGCCCGTCACCCGGACGAAGTTGCCCGCGATACGCGTACCGAGGTCGCCGGACGGTTCGACGATGGCGCGGTTGTCCGCGCCCCCGGCGTCGACGGCACCGGGAAGGATGACGTGGAAACCGCGGTTGCCGGTGCCCGAGCCGTCCGCGTGGATCGAGACGACGGCGTCGGCCCCCGCCTTGTTGCCGATCCGCGCCCGCTCGTCCACGCACGGCCCGAACGGCCGGTCCTCGTCCTGCGTCAACTTCACGGTGGCGCCCTGCTTCTCGAGCAGTGCGCGCATCCGGTGCGCGACGTCCAGGGTGAACTTCGCCTCGGAGTAACCGTCGTTGGTGGACGTGCCGGTGGTGTCGCACTCCTTGCGGTTCGTGCCGATGTCCACCTGGCGGCCGATCTCGGCCGTGTGCTCGAAGTTGGTCGGATTGTGCCCCGGATCGATGACGACGACCTTGCCCCTGAGCGGGCCGGACGCGGCGGAGGGCTCGGCCGTGGAGGAGGCGCCGGGCTTCTCGTCCTCGCCACTCGCGGACGGCGACGTACGGGACGAGGCGGAAGCGGAAGCGGTGGGGGTCCCGGCCGCCTCGTCGTCCCCGGAACCGCCCACGGCGGCATACACCGCCCACCCGAGCAGCGCCCCGGGCACCAGCGCGGCCAGCGCCACGGTCAGGGGCCCGCGCCGGGACCGTCGGGGCTGGGGCGGTTCGAATCCGGGACCTGAGTACGACACCTTGCCACCCTAACGGTGACGGTTCACACGCTCCGACCCGTCCGCCGCAGCACCCGCAGCGAACCCGTCGCCGAGACCTCCGTGAAGGCGCCGGAGGAGAGGGCGCGGAGGTAGACGCGGTACGGGGCCTGGCCGGTGAACTCGTCCACCGGGTCCGGGAAGACGTCGTGGATGACGAGCAGGCCGCCCTCGGCGAGGTGCGGGGCCCAGCCCTCGTAGTCGGCGGTGGCGTGCTCGTCGGTGTGGCCGCCGTCGACGAAGACGAACGCGAGCGGAGCGCCCCACAGGGCGGCGATGCGCGGAGAGCGGCCGACCAGGGCGACCACATGGTCCTCCAGACCCGCCCGGTGCAGCGTGCGGCGGAAGGTGGGGAGCGTGTCCATCACCCCCAGCTCCGGGTCGACCGTCCGAGGGTCGTGGTAGTCCCAGCCCGGCTGCTGCTCCTCGCTGCCGCGGTGGTGGTCCACGGTGAGCGCGGTGACACCGGCCGCGCGGGCCGCGTCGGCGAGCAGGATCGTGGAGCGGCCGCAGTAGCTGCCGATCTCCAGCAGCGGCAGCCCCAGCCGGCCGGCCTCGCACGCCGCCGCGTACAGGGCCAGGCCCTCGTCCACGGGCATGAAGCCCTTCGCCGCCTCGAAGGCGGCCAGGATCGCGGGCGCGGGAGTCGCCTCTTGCGAGGCGGTACGTGTCTGCACGGCCCCCATGCTGCCGTACCCCCGCCGGGCCGGCCGACGGGGGCACCAATGGGTAACAAGGTCGGGCGGTGACCGTCAGCGGGTGCGGGTGCGGGGGCGAGAGCGTCCGGGGGTGCGAGGGTGCGGGTATCGAACACCACCCGGTTCGCCGGAATCGTCTACCCGGGCGAGACACTCCGTATCAGCATGTGGCGTCACGGCCCCCGCACCGTCCATGTGGCGGTAGGCGCCGCGGACCGCGACGACACCCCCGTCCTCACCGCCACCACGCTCGCACACGACTGAGCCTGCCACCACGCTCGCACACGACTGAGCCTGCCACCACGCTCGCACACGACTGAGCCCGCCACCACGCTCGCACACGACTGAGCCCGCCACCACGCTCGCACACGACTGAGCCGGACCCCGGTCGTCCCGGAGGACGGCCGGAGCCCGGCTCATGAAGAGAGACCGCGCCCGACGGGACGTCAGGCAGCCGACTCCGTGTACACATCGGCCTGTTCCGGCCTGCGGTGCCGCCCGCGCGGAGACGCTTCCGCGTCCTGCGTGGAGACCGACCCCGGTGCTTGCCGTGACCGGCGGCGGTCTGCCCGCTCTCGGCGGACTGCGGCTCGTTGGTGATGGCGTCGTTCATCGGAAGGAATTCACCCCGTAAACATGATCTTTCCTACAACCGGGCGAGTTTAACCGGCCGACCACCGCCCGCATCCAGGCGACCACGCCAACCGCCACTACTTCGTTACAAGCCGCCCCAGAGGCGCCTGCTGCAAGGGCACGGGACGAGGAAACCGCCGTGCCCGAAGTGCAGGAGAGCCGCCCCTCGGCCGAGGGCAGCGCTCCGGACTCGCCGCCCCCTCGGGCTCGCCCGCCCCCGAGGCGGCCCGCACGTCCAGCCCCGCCCGCCGCCGCTCCTGCCCCGGCACCCGCAGCCCGGCCACCCCGCACGGCACCGCCCCGGTGGCGTACGGCAGCCGCAGCACCCCGTCCGCCGTCCACAGCCCCGTACCGGCCAGCCACCCCGCCGGCGCCGGGAAGTGGTGCACCTTCCGTTCCGCGGGCCGCCACACCCCGATCCAGCTCCCGGCCGGGCCGTCGACCCACAGCGCCACCGCGCACCGCTCCGGGGTCAGCATCTGCCCCGGCTGGATCGCGAACGGCGTGACCACGCAGTCCGCGGGCCGCAGGCACGTCGGGAACCGCACCGGCAGCGTGCTGCCCAGCACCCCCAGCCCAGCCGCTCCCGTCCGGGCGACGGCGCGTCCGAGCTGACCAGCAGCAGCCCGCTGTCGGGGTCGGCGAGCAGCACCCGGTCGACGCTCTCGGGGGCGATCTGCAGCAGCGGGGACATCTCGCCGCCGCGCTCCAGGTCCACCACGACCGCCTTGGTGCGCCCGTCCGCCTCCCGGTCCAGGGCGAGTATCCGCCCCTCGCGGTCCAGCCACACACCGCCCGAGCAGTGCCCCGGCACCTCCGCGACCCGCTGCGGCCCCGGCGGGCCGCCCGCCACCAGCCACACCGCCGTCGACCGGCGGCCCACCGCGAGCGCGTACGCCCGCCGGCCGCCCGGCGAGGGCGGCAGCAGCCGCAGCCGGGTCTCCTCGTCAGGGCACTCGACCGTGCCCAGCGGCAGCTCGCCGGTGCCGGGGCCGGTCGGGTACAGCAGGGAGAACGCGTGCCCTGCGGCCATCGGCCGGTGGATGAGGACCCGCCCGTCGCTCAGGGGCTGCACCTCGGTGCCGGGTGCCTCGGGCTGGTTGCCGGGCAGCGGCACCGCGTAGGGCTCGGGACCGTCGAGCGTCCAGCGCTCCGGGAAGAGGGAGTCGCCGGCGCGGGCGAGGCGCGCGGCGTAGGCGCCGTCGGCGGTCACGGCGCAGCCCGCCCCGCCGCCCGCCCGTCCGGCTCCGTCCTCGTGTCCCGTCGCAGGTTCGATGGCACAGACCGTCATCGTTCGGTCACCTCCGGTGATGAACGTAGGTCGCGCACGCACAGGCGGCGGAGTGGTGGGCCCGCACTTCACACGTACGGGTACTCCAGGAACGATTCTGCTGAGGGAGGGAGACGAGTGTGCTCCCCGGCGCCGGTACTGCCGTACGAAACGGGCGGGTAGCCTTGCAGGCGTGCCCCGTCTGTCTGAAGTCATCGCCGCGCTGGAGAATCTGTGGCCCGCCGAGCGGGCCGAGTCCTGGGATGCGGTCGGCACCGTCGTGGGCGATCCCGGCCAGGAGGTCACGCGGGTCCTGTTCGCCGTGGACCCGGTGCGGGAGATCGTCGACGAGGCGGTGGAACTGGGCGCGGACCTGCTGGTCACCCACCACCCGCTCTATCTGCGCGGGACGACCACGGTCGCGGCGTCCACCTTCAAGGGGCGTGTGGTGCACACGCTCATCAAGAACGACATCGCGCTGCACGTCGCCCACACCAACGCCGACTCCGCCGATCCGGGAGTCTCCGACGCCCTCGCCGGCGCGCTGGACCTCCGCGTCATACGGCCCCTTGTGCCGGACCCCACCGACCCGGACGGGCGTCGGGGACTCGGCCGCGTGTGCGAGCTGGACCATCCGCTGACCGTCCGCGACCTCGCCGACCGCGCCGCCGAGCGGCTCCCCGCGACCGCGCAGGGCATCCGCGTCGCCGGCGACCCCGACGCGCTCGTACGGACGGTCGCCGTCAGCGGCGGTTCCGGCGACAGCCTCTTCGACCAGGTACGGGCGGCCGGAGTCGACGCCTTCCTCACCGCGGACCTGCGTCACCACCCGGCCTCCGAGGCCCGCGCCCACAGTTCCCTCGCGCTGCTCGACGCGGCGCACTGGGCCACCGAGTGGCCCTGGTGCGAGCTGGCCGCAGCCCAGCTCGACGAGATCTCCGACCGCCACGGCTGGGACCTGCGGGTCCACGTCTCGAAGACGGTCACCGACCCCTGGACCGCCCACGCGGCGTCTTCCGCCACCACCGACACATCTGGAGCCCCCAACTGAACGCCGCGTCCGCCGACCAGATCCGACTTCTCGACGTCCAGGACCTCGACGTCCGCCTGCAGCAGCTCGCCCACAAGCGGAGGTCGCTGCCCGAGCACGCCGAGATCGAGTCGCTGAACCGGGACTTCTCCCAGCTCCGGGACCTGCTGGTCGCCGCGCAGACCGAGGAGAGCGACTGCGCCCGCGACCAGACCAAGGCCGAGCAGGACGTGGACCAGGTGCGCCAGCGTGCCGCCCGCGACCAGAAGCGCCTCGACTCCGGTGCCGTCTCCTCGCCGAAGGACCTGGAGAACCTCCAGCGGGAGATCACCTCCTCGCCAAGCGGCAGGGCGACCTGGAGGACGTCGTCCTCGAGGTCATGGAGCGCCGCGAGTCGGCGCAGGAGCGGGTCGCCGAACTGACCGAGCGGGTCGGCTCCGTCCAGGGGAAGATCGACGACGCGACCGCGCGCCGGGACGCCGCCATCGGGGAGATCGACGGCGAGACGGCCTCGGTGACGAAGGATCGCGGGGTCGTGGCCGCTTCCGTGCCCGCGCCGCTGCTGAGCCTGTACGAGAAGCTGCGCGAGCAGCAGGGCGGCATCGGCGCGGCGAAGCTGTACGCCCGTACCTGCCAGGGCTGCCGCCAGGAGCTCGCCATCACCGAGCTGAACGAGGTCCGGTCCGCCGCCCCCGACACGGTGGTGCGCTGCGAGAACTGCCGCCGCATCCTGGTGCGTACGTCCGAGTCCGGGCTGTAGGGAGTCCTGGCGGTGCGGGAGTTCATCGTCGAGGCGGACGGCGGGTCGCGGGGCAACCCGGGGCCCGCGGGCTACGGCGCCGTGGTGAGCGACGCGGCGACGGGGAGACCCTGGCGGAGGCGGCCGAGTACCTCGGCGTCGCCACGAACAACGTCGCCGAGTACCGGGGCCTGGTGGCCGGCCTGCGCGCCGCGCACAACCTGGACCCGGGGGCCAGGGTCCACGTCCGGATGGACTCCAAGCTGGTCGTCGAGCAGATGTCGGGCCGCTGGAAGATCAAACACCCCGCGATGAAGCCGCTGGCGGCGGAGGCGTCGGAGGTCTTCCCCAGGGGCCGGGTCACGTACGTGTGGATCCCCGAGCCGAGAACAAACACGCCGACCGCCTGGCCAACGAGGCGATGGACGCGGGCAAGCGCGGCGAACAGTGGACGCCGTCGGCGTCCACCGCCTCCCTGGACACCCCGGCGGCACGCCCGCTGACACCCGAGCCGTCGGGCCCGCTGACACCCGAGCCGTCGGGCCCGCCCGGCGACGCGAAGGCGGGCGCGGCCAGGGCCCGCGCCGCCCTGGCGTCGGCCACCGGGCCGCGCCCGGCACCCGCCGGTGATGAGGCCCGCCCGGCGACGAACTCCTCGCGGCGTGCCGTCGCGGAGCGTGCGGCGGGTGACACGGCTGTCGCACCGGGTGCCGCCACGGGACGCGCGGCCGACGACGTCACCTCCGCCGCGGAGCGGGCGGCCGAGGGCGCGGCTCCCGCACCGGGTGCCGCCGGCTCCGGTATCGCGTCCGGGGCGGTGGCGGATTCCTCGCGGCGTGCCGCCCTGGGACGTGCGGCCGAAGACGTCACCTCCGCCGCGGAGCGGGCGGCCGAGGGCGCGGCTCCCGCACCGGGTGCCGCCGGCTCCGGTATCGCGTCCGGGGCGGTGGCGGATTCCTCGCGGCGTGCCGCGCTGGGACGCGCGGCCGATGACGTCACGGTTGCCGCGGACGCGCGTGCGGCAGGTGCTGGTGTCGAGCCCGGGACGGCGGCCGCCCCTCGCGGCGTGCCGCCGCTGTCGCTCCGGAGGCTGTCGGCGAGGCGCGTGCGGCCGACGCGCGGGCCGGTGCCGTACAGCCACCCGACCGCGCCCGCGACAAGGCCGACGCCGATCTCCGGGCCGCGCGAACCGTCGCCACCCCGGTTCCGGGTGGGCGGCCCCCGACATGGGACCGCCCGCGACCTTCGTGCTGCTGCGGCACGGGGAGACGCCCCTGACCCCGCAGAAGCGGTTCTCCGGGAGCGGCGGCAGTGACCCCTCCCTCTCCGGGATCGGGCGGGAACAGGCCGAGCGGGCCGGGGAGTTCCTCGCCCGGCGGGGGACCGTGCAGGCCGTCGTCGCCTCGCCGCTCGCCCGTACGCGCGAGACCGCCCGTATCGTCGCCGCCCGGCTCGGGCTCGACGTGACCGTGGACGACGGGCTGCGCGAGACGGACTTCGGCGCGTGGGAGGGCCTCACCTTCGGCGAGGTCCGCGAGCGGTACCCCGACGACCTGAGCGCCTGGCTGTCCTCCCCGGACGCCGAACCCACCGGCGGCGGCGAGAGTTTCGCGGCCACCGCCACCCGGATCGCCGGGACCCGGGACCGGCTGACCGCCGCGTACGCGGGACGTACGGTGCTGCTCGTCACGCACGTGACACCGATCAAGACCCTGATACGTCTCGCCCTCGGCGCCCCGCCCGAGTCCCTGTTCCGGATGGAACTCTCCGCGGCCTCGCTCTCCGCCGTGGCGTACTACGCCGACGGCAACGCCAGCGTCCGCCTGTTCAACGAGACCTCGCACCTGCGCTGAGCCCCGCCGCCGTACGCGCCAGCCCCTCGATCCGCTCCCAGTCCCGCGCGGCCACCGCGTCCGCCGGGAGCATCCAACTGCCGCCCACGCACGCCACGTTGGGCAGCGCCAGATACTCCGGCGCGGAGTCGATCCCGATACCGCCGGTCGGGCAGAAGCGGGCCTGCGGAAGCGGTCCGGCGAGCGACTTCAGATACGCCGTCCCGCCCGCCGCCTGCGCCGGGAAGAACTTCATCTCCCGCACCCCCGCTCGAGCAGCGCCACCACCTCCGAGGTGGTCGACACCCCCGGCAGGAACGGCACCCCGGACGCCCGCAGCGCGTCCAGCAGTGCGTCCGTCCACCCCGGACTGACCAGGAACCGCGCCCCGGCCGCCACCGCCTCGTCCGCCTGCTCCGGCGTGATCACCGTCCCGGCCCCGACCACCGCGTCCGGCACCCCGGCGGAGATCGCCCGGATCGCGTCGAGCGCGGCGGGCGTCCGCAGCGTCACCTCGATCGCGGGCAGCCCCCGGCCACCAGCGCACGCGCCAGCGGTACGGCGTCGGCGGCGTCCTCGACGACGACCACCGGCACGACGGGGCGAGATCCAGCACGGACGAGGGCAGCGGAGAACTCATGCCCGTCATCCTGCCCCCACCGCTGCGCACCGCGCAAAGCCCATTGCGCAGGGTGCAATCAGTGGACCTCGTCGACCAGTACGTCCAGCGCCCAGGCCGCCCCCGCCCGGCCCGGCGCCGTGGCCTCCACCTCGTAGCCGAGGTCCCGCAGCGCCTCCACCAGCCCGGCGGGGTCCTCCGGTACGGCTCCAGCCGTCAGCAGGCTCCGTACGATCCGCCCCTTGGTCGCCTTGTTGAAGTGGCTGACCACCTTCCGCGTCGGCGCGTGCAGCACCCGCACGGTCGCCGTCCGCCCCGCGACCTCGCCCTTCGGCTTCCAGGCCGCCGCGTACGCCGCCGACCGCAGATCGAGCACCAGCCCGCTGCCCGCCACCTCGGGCAGCACCTGCGCCATCGGCGTACGCCAGTGCCCGCTCAGCGCGCCGAGCCCCGGCAGCCGCACACCCATCGACAGCCGGTACGACGGAATCCGGTCGGTGACCCGTACGGCGCCCCACAGCCCGGAGAACACCAGCAGCGACGTCGCCGCCCGCCGCTTCGCCGCCGCGTCGAGGGAGGCCAGGTCCAGGGCGTCGTACAGCACCCCGGTGTAGATCTCCCCGGCGGGCCGCGCCCCGGCGCTCGCCAGCCCGGCGTTTTTCGCGACCTCGCCCCGCAGCCCCTCGCTCAGCCCGAGCACCTCGCGCGCCTTGTCCTCGTCGCCGGCGCACAGGTCCACCAGCTCGGCGAGCGCGGCCTCGCGCGCCGCGGCCAGCCCCGGCAGCGACAGCGACTCGGGCTTCAGCGGGGCACCGCGGCCGGAAGCGGCCTTGCCTTCGGACGGCGGCAGCAGGACAAGCACACGTACTCCTTCGGTCGAACTCGAAGTCAGGGTACGGCGTGCGCCGGCACCGCCCGCGAGGCGTCCGTCCGGCCCCTTCGGCAGCCGCCGGGGTCAGACACGGGCACCGGCCAGCGCGCGCACGAGCCCGTCGGCGTCGTCCGCGTGGAAGCGGACCACACGGATCTCGCGCCGCCGCCCCAGGAGGGTGACATGGGTGACGGGCCGGTCGAGTTCGACCGTGACGGTCGTCTGCGCGCCGACGGCGAGATCGAGCTCCCCTCCGCCGCGTCGTGCGTCATCCGCAGCTCCCGCCGGACGGAGGCGATCCGCTCCACCGGTATCCGCAGATCGACGTGGACGGCCCGGCGCACCCGCAGCACACCGTCCCCGACCACATGGGGCCGTACGACGGACGCGGCGTGCAGCGCGACGACGAACACGACGGTGTACACGTCCAGGAAGAGCACCACCGCGTGCACGGCCGGCCAGTCGGCCAGCAGCACGGACAGCGCCACCGTCTCGACCACGCACACGAACGCCAGCCCGTACATCATGGCCGCCTCGCCCCGCGCGTACCCGAACGCCGTCCCGCCCCCGACACCGTGCCGTCGCCGGGCCACCCACAGCCACAGGCTCATCATCAGCCGCAGCTCGTGCCCCGCCATCGCACCGGCCAGCGCACCCGCCGTCCGTACGCCCCTCATGACCGCTCCTCGCTGATGATCCGCACCATGCGGCGGATCACCTCGGCCTGGGCCGGCGGGAAGTCGGCGTAGAGGGCCCGCAGAAAACTGTCGGCCTCCCCTCCGCGACCCCTCCGGAACCATCCCCTCGGGAACGGAGGCGGCGAGCGCCCGCGCCGTCTCCTCCACCCGCGGATCGTCCGGCTCGGCATCCGCGAGCGCGTCGAGCCGCTCGTACAGATCCCGCACCCGCTCCACCCCGCCGGGTACGTCCACGACCTCGCCGACCAGCCCCATCAGCCGCTCCCGTTCCCCGGGCGGCGTGGCCGTCTCGATCAGCGCGAGCATCTCGCGGTCCCTGGCGGCCATGGGGAGTCGGACAGATGGGCGGTGTCCCGGAACAACGCGGCCAGCTCCGGCGACACCGGGCCCCGCGGCGGTCAGCCCGCCCTCCGTCTCCAGCAGGCTCCGCAGCCGCGCCCGCCGCTCCCGGATCGCGGCCTCCTGCCGCGCCAGATCCTCGTCCAGCTCGGTCAGCACCTCGACGAGGTCCTTCCCCGCCTCGTCCGCGAGCACGTCCCGCACCTCGGTGAGCCCCAGCCCCAACTCGGTCAGCCGCCGGATCCGCGCCAGCACGACGGCGTGCCGGAACCCGTAATCCCGATACCCGTTACCCAGCCGCACCGGCTCCGGCAACAACCCCACCTGGTGGTAATGCCGCACAGCCCGACTGGTGACCCCGACAGCGCGGGCAAGCTCTCCGATCCGCATGCCCCCAGTAGAAACGTTGCCGCTACGACAGGGTCAAGCGAGCGCCGTGCCGCCTGACGGCGGTTTCGATCCTGTGCCACGATCGAGGGAACGATTCCCGATCCCACGGACAGGTGATCATCCAATGGTCCAGTCTGGCGAGCGACCGAAGGAGGGGGCGACATGACAGCCATGGCCCATGAGCCGCTCTCGCAGGCGGATGTCCTGCTGGAGGGGTTCCTCGCCCTGGACACCCCGGAGGGATTCCGGGCGGAGCTCATAGAGGGGAGATCGTTGTGACGCCGCCACCGGACGGGGATCACGAGGACTACATCAACCTGGTCATGAAGCAGGTGATCAGGAGATCCCGCACCGACATGGACTTCTCCGGGAACAAGGGCTTGAAGTTGAAGAGCGGAGGCGCCTGTCCGAAGAACCACGCCATTCCCGATGGCACTTTGCGCCGACAGAACTGCGGCTCTACCGCGGCGCCGGCTCCTGGATGCCTTGCGACGGTGTCGCCATGGTGGTGGAGGTGACGTCCACCAAGCCACAGGCCGACCGTGAGACCAAACGCCGCTGCTACGCCCGAGGAGGCATTCCCCTCTACCTCCTCGTCGACCGCGAAGCCTCCTCCATCACGCTGTTCAGCGACCCGGAGCAGGACGAGTACCGGGAAAGCTGCACCCGCCCCTGGGCAAGCCGCTGCCCCTCCCCGCCCCCTTCGCCTTCGACCTGGACACCGCCGGGTTCCTCTGATCCCCTACTCGTCGGGGGTGCGAGGTGGCGGATGTGCGGGAGCAGGCCCGGTGGACCAGGGCGCGGCTCGGGCGGTGCGGGCCCGCGCTCGATCTGCTCACCGCCCGGTTCAACCGGCACGAGTACGCGCCGCACGCGCACGACGAGTTCACGGTCGGGGTCACCGTCGGCGGACTGGAGACCATCGCCTACCGGGGCGGCCGCATCGTGTCCGGGCCGGGCTCGATCGTCGTCCTCGAACCCGGCGAGATGCACACCGGCGGCCCCGCCGCCCCCGAGGGCTACTCCTACCGCGCCCTCTATGCCACCCCCGCCCTCCTCGCCGACGGCACCCACGGCTCCGCCCTCCCGCACTTCCGCGACCCCGTCATAGACGACCCCGAACTCGCCGCCGCCCTGCGCCGCGCCCACACCGACGTCAGCTCCTGCCCGGACCCGCTGGAGGCGGAGTCCCGTATCCCCTGGCTGCTCACCACCCTCGCCCGCCGCCACTCCACCGTCCGCGCGGACGACAGGGCGGTCCCCGGCACCGTCGCCCTCGCCGTACGCGACCGCCTCGCCGACGAACTCCTCGAACCGCCCTCCCTCGCCGCTCTCGCCGCCGACCTCGGCCTCTCCCGCTACCAGCTCCTGCGCGCCTTCCGTACGACGATGGGGGTGCCCCCGTACGCCTGGCTCGCCCAGTACCGGGTCACCAGGGCCCGCGCCCTCCTGGAAGCCGGCCTGCGCCCCGCCGAGGCGGCCGCGCTCGTCGGCTTCGCCGACCAGGCCCATCTGACCCGCTGGTTCCGCCGCGTCCTCGGGGTGACCCCGGCGGCGTACCGCAACAGCGTTCAAGACCCCGCCGCTGAACGGCCGCACACTCACCGCATGACTGCACGCGGCTGGCTCCTCTTCTCCCTGATGGGAGTGGTCTGGGGCATCCCCTATCTGATGATCAAGGTGGCGGTGGACGAGCTGTCCCCGTCCGCGGTGGTGTTCGCGCGGTGCGCGATCGGCGCCGCCCTCCTGCTCCCCTTCGCCCTGCGCCAGGCCGGCTTCGCCCGGAACCTGCGCACGCACTGGAAGCCGATGCTGGCGTTCGCGGTGATCGAGATCATCGGCCCCTGGTACACCCTCACCGACGCCGAACGCCATCTGTCCAGCTCCACGGCGGGCCTGCTGATCGCGGGCGTCCCGATCGTCGGCGTCCTGCTCTCCCGCTTCTTCGGCGCCGCGGAGTCGCTGAGCACCCGCAGGATCACCGGCCTCGCGCTCGGCCTCGGAGGCGTCGGCGTCCTCACCGTCCCGCATCTGACCGGCGGCGACGCGTTCTCCCTGGCGGAGGTCCTGGTCACGGTCGTCGGCTACGCCACGGCCCCCTGATAGCCGACCGCTACCTGAAGCAGGTCCCGACGCTGCACCTCATCACCCCTGCCTCGCCCTCGCCGCCCTGGTCTACGCCCCCGCGGCGATCGTGACCCGCCCGGCCGCCCTGCCCTCCACCGAGGCCCTGACCGCCCTGGCCATGCTGGGCGTCGTCTGTACGGCGGTGGCGTTCGTGGCGTTCCTGGAGCTGATCAGGAGGCGGGCCCGATCCGCGCCTCCGTCATCACCTACGTCAACCCGGCGATCGCGGTGGCGGCGGGCGCCCTCTTCCTGGACGAACCCCTGACCGCCCCGGTCCTGGCCGCCTTCGCCCTGATCCTCACCGGCTCGGTCCTGGCGACGGCCGCCGCACCGAAGCCCCGCTCACGCCCGGTACCATGGTCGGCACGGCAGACGAGCCGGGCGGGCGGCCGCGTGAAGTCCCTCACGGGACTTCCCGAGGAACGTCCGGGCTCCACAGGGCAGGGTGATGGCTAACGGCCACCCGGGGTGACCCGCGGGACAGTGCCACAGAAAACAGACCGCCCGGCGCTTCGGCGCCGGGTAAGGGTGAAACGGTGGTGTAAGAGACCACCAGTGCCCAGGGCGACCTGGACAGCTAGGTAAACCCCACCCGGAGCAAGGTCAAGAGGAGACGCCTCTTCGCGAGAAAAGGCGCCTCTGCGCGGATGTTCGAGGGCTGCCCGCCCGAGTCCGCGGGTAGACCGCACGAGGCCGGCGGCAACGCCGGCCCTAGATGGATGGCCGTCGCCCGGGGACTCCGCGAGGAACCCCGGGAACAGAACCCGGCGTACAGCCCGACTCGTCTGCCGCTACCTGCGGCTTTACTGGGAAAGGGCCTCTGACCTGCGTCGGAGGTCCTTTCCGGGCTTTCTGGGCCCCTCAACACCAAACCCAGCGAGGTTGAACGCCAAGCTAGGGCTTGCGCCCGATGGCCCCGTAGGAGTCGACGTGCGGGGCCGGGGCGCCGGGTTCCGGGCGCCATTGGGTGCATGGGGTGACGCCGGGGGCGACGAGGTCGAGGCCTTCGAAGAACGAGGCGATCCTCTCGGGGCTGCGGAGGCGGTACTGGACCGGGGTGCGGTCGTTGTGCTCCTGCTGGGCGGAGCGGAGTTCCTCGTTGGTGTCGGTGCCGTCGCAGACCAGCAGGTGGCTGCCGGACGGGAGCGGGGCGAGGAGGCGGCGGACCAGGTCGCGGGCCTCGTCGTCGTCCATGACGTGGCCGAGGATGCCGCTGAGAATGAGTGCGACCGGCTGCTCGAAGTCGAGGACCTGGCGGGCGGCCTTCATGATGGTCTCGGGTTCGTGCAGGTCCAGGTGGAGGTAGTCGGTGGCGCCCTCGGGGCGCCGACCAGGAGGGCCCGGGCGTGGGCCAGGACCAGCGGATCGTTGTCGACGTAGACGATGCGGCACTCCGGCGCCACCCGCTGGGCGAGTTCGTGGGTGTTGTTCTCGGTGGGCAGGCCGGTACCGACGTCCACGAACTGCCGTATCCCCGCCTCCGCCGCGAGGTAGGTGACACCACGGCCCAGGAACGCGCGGAAGGCGCGGGCGTTCTCGGCGATCTGGGGGAAGGCCGCCTGGAACTGTTCGGCGGCCTCCTGATCGGCCACATAGTTGTCCTTGCCGCCCAGCCAGTAGTTCCACATCCGCGCCGAGTGCGGTACCGAGGTGTCGATGTCCGGCGTCGGCCGGGCCGGCCCTGAGGAGGGCATCATCATGTCGCTTGACTCCTGTCCCACGAGACACGCCGATTGAACCCGCATGATACGCAGGGGAGTTGACCCCCGTCACAGGCAAAATCAGGAATCCGGCCGTCCCCGCGGCTGAGCCCCTCGGCAAAGCGACACGGGTGACTGGCAAAGCCCCTGCTCGGCACCGGTAATGAGTCGAGGGGTGGGTGCGGGCGCAGCTCGCCGAGTAAGAGTTGAACGCGTTCAAAAGTGGGGTACGGTGGTCCCTGTGTGGAGGGGAGGGGCCCATGAAGATCGTGATTCCCGGGGGGCCGGGCAGGTGGGGGCCGTGCTGAAGCGGGCGTTCGGTGCGGCGGGGCATGAGGTCGTGGTGCTGACCAGGCGGCCGGCCGCGCCGGGTGAGGTGGCCTGGGACGGCAGGACCGCGGGGGCGTGGGCCGAGGAGATCGACGGCAGTGACGTCGTCGTCAACCTCGCGGGCCGCAGCGTGAGTTGCCGCTACACGCCCGACAATCTGCGCGCCATGATGGACTCGCGGGTGCAGTCCACCCGCGTCGTCGGCGAGGTGATCGGCGCCGCGGCCCGCCCGCCGCGTGTCTGGCTCCAGATGAGCACCGCCACCGTCTACGCCCACCGCTTCGACGCGCCCAACGACGAGGCCACCGGCGTCATCGGCGGCACGGAACCGGACGTCCCGGGTTACTGGTCCTACAGCGTCGACATCGCCAGGGCATGGGAGCGGGAGCAGGAGGAGGCGGACACCCCGGGCACCCGCAAGGTCGCCTTGCGCTCCGCGATGGTGATGAGCCCCGACCGGGGCGGCGTCTTCGACGTCCTGTCGTGGCTGACCCGCCTCGGCCTCGGCGGGCCGGTCGCAGGCGGCGCGCAGTACGTGTCGTGGATCCACGACCACGATTTCGTCCGCGCGGTCGAGTTCCTGATCGACCGGGAGGACGTCATCGGCGCGGTGAACCTGGCGGCTCCCGGGCCCTCCCGCAGCGGGAGTTCATGCGCGACCTGCGCGGGGCGTGGCGTATGCCGGTGGGGCTGCCCGCGACGCGGTGGATGGCCGGGGTGGGCGCGTTCGCGCTCCGCTCGGACACCGAACTGCTGCTCAAGAGCCGACGGGTGGTGCCGGGCCGCCTGACCGAAGCGGGCTTCGACTTCACCCACCCGGAGTGGCCCCAGGCGGCCCGCGACCTCGTACGGCGCCGACGGAACCCCAAGGGCCGATGACCTGCCCCCTCGCTCAGGCCCCGCATGCCGCCCTCCACTCCCGGTAGTACTCCGGCAGATCCGTGCGGGGAAAGTCCGGCAGGCCGGAGCCGAACCGCTGGAGTCGGTGATAGGCCTGCTTGAGCGCGTCCTGCGTGTCGAAGCATCCCGCGTGGACGGCGAGCGCCAGCACGTCCTCGATGGTGAGGTGCTGCAGGGACCACTCGTCGGCGAGCCGCCGTCCCTCCGCGTCGTCCATCAGCAGGGTGACCTCATGCCCCTGCTCCGACAGGTGCACGCCGTGAGCCACGACCACGCACTCCCCGAGGTCGCGTGAGTGCCTCAGCGCCTGGTCGAACTCGAAGTCGCGGATTTCCTCCAGGACCTCCACGACCCGGGCGGGCGCGGAGCCGATCTCCAGGGCGGGTAACACCCTGACGCGATCGCTGCGTTCCAGTGCGAGCCAGCGCTTGCGGAGTCCCGGGTACTTGGCATCCTTGCGCGTGATCTCGTCGCAGACCTCGGCGGGGACGAGGATGACCCACTTCATGGACTCGAGAGCGGTCACGAGCACGCGATTGAGGTTGGCGCCCGCGAAGTGGACGCACACGACGGCGTCCAGGATGCAGGCGTCCTCCCGTTCCCCCAGCGGGTTCTCCTCGGCCGCGGGCTCCTGCGGAAAGCTCACTCCTACCGTCGCTCCTGTTCGTCCTCGGGCGGTTCCGCGGCCCGCTGCGCCGGCCTGCCACGGCGGGCCAGGAGGGCTCGTACATCGACACGTCCCGTCAGCGCGACCTCGGGTGGCCGGATGCCGGCCTCTTCCAGCTCCCGTTCGGTCGTGCGTGGTTCGGCACCGCTCAGTGCCGCGATGGCCCGCACCCCGATGCGTCCCGCGCGGTAGGCCTCGACGGCCCGCTCCATGATCCGGCGGGGCGGGCGCACGCGCGCCGCGGCCTCGCACTCCACGACGTACTGAGGCCCCCAGCCGTAGGTCCACGCGAGTGCGCGACCCGTGGGGCCTTGCGTCTTCCTGGCCTGTGTTTCGGTCAGCAGCCCCAACTCCCGGCACTGGATGAGGAGTACGGGAAGGCTCACCCCGTAGTGCCGGGCCGCCATGGCGCACTCCCGGCGTCCCGGTTCGGTGACCGGGAGGCACTCCATCCAGCGGCGGACGCCCTCCGCCGGGGCCAGCAGATGGCGGGCGAAGGCGTCGCAACGCCGCTCGTCCGGTGTCCGCCGGCCGTCCAGCCGGTGCGCGGCCACACCGTCCGACAGCAGTACGTGCCCCAACTCGTGTGCCAGCGAGAAGCGTTGCCGTTCGGGCACGTCCGACGTGTTGACGACCGAGATCGTCACCTCGCGTTCGGAGTCGCGCGCGGTGAACCCGGATACGCCCTGGGGAGTGTGAGCGCGGCCGTGTCCAGACCGATCGCCGACTCCACGAGTCCCGCGAGGTCAGGGACGGGGCCGAGCCCCAGCCGCAGGCGCTCCCGGACCTCCTCCGCGAGGGCCCGGCCCTCACGCTCGGCATCGACGACCTGCGCGGGGGCCCGCTTCAGCCGGGCCGCCCGCTGTCGAGCGGTTCTATGACCGTCCGGTACGAACCGGTCGAGACGATCATCGAGGGCCAGGATCTCGCCGACCAGGCCCTCGGCCCGTCTCAGCTCCTCCTCGGCGCCCTTCGAGGCCCGCGCAGCCACCTGCATGCGCTGCCGCACCGGATTCCCTTGGTCAACAGCGTGAGCGGAACACTCAACGCGGCTGCGAGACGGTCGAGTTCGGCCACGGTCAGCGCCGGCCGCTCCCCGCCTCGATGCGCGCCAGTGTCGGCTGGCTCAGCTCCGCACGCACGGCCAGCTCCCGCTGACTCAGCCCCGCCCGCGCCCGCTCCCGCGCGACCCTTCCGCCGATCTCCCTGAGATCCATGCCCCCGCACCTCCCCGTCCTGAATCAACGACAACTCTCTGATTCAGTCACTGTCGCAGAGACTTACCGCCCGTTCGGGGCGCCGGGTCCGTGTGCGGGGCGAGAAGTACCCGGCAGGCGGAGCCTAGGCCCGCCGTTCCGCTCCCGGGCGGTCGGCCTGGAGGTCGGCGAGTAGTTCCGCCTGGCCTGTCAGGACGCCGGAGAGGATGGTGCGGGCCACCGTGAGGAGGCTGGCGATGTGGGGGCTGGTCAGGGAGTAGTAGACGGTCGAGCCCTCTTTGCGGGTCACGACCAGGTTGGCCCGGCGCAGCACCGCCAGTTGCTGGGAGAGGTGCGCGGGCTCGATGCCGACCTCCGGGAGCATCTCGGAGACCGCGTGCTCGCGCTCGCTCAGCAGCTCCAGGACGCGGATGCGCGCCGGGTGGCCGAGCGTCTTGAAGAACTCGGCCTTCAGTTGGTACAGCGGCGTACTCATCGTGCCGTCGCCTCACTCGTCGCGGACATGGGACCATCCTCCCCGGCCCGCAGCGCGGGCAGGAGACCGGCTCCTCCAGGTGACCGCGCGCGGCCCGGATCGCCTCGGGCGTGGTGGCGTACTCCCGGCCCTCGTGCCGCAGCAGCTCCAGTGCTCCCACGGAGTCCAGAACCTGGCGGTGACCCGGCCGGACCCCGGAGGCGAGGACGAGGACGCCCCGCCGCGTCAGCTTCTGCACCGCGTCCTTGAGGACGAGCGCCCCGTGGCGTCCATCGTCGACACCCGGGACATGCGCAGAATGACCACTCGTACGTCGGCGATCTCGGTCAGGTCCAGCAGGAAGCGGTGGGCGGCGGCGAAGAACAGCGGGCCGTCGATGCGGTACGCCACGATGTGCTCGGCCAGCAGCGCGTGCTCCTCGTCGCTGTGGTCGCCGCGGTCGAGCGGCACCTGGTCGAAGCGGACCTGCCTGGCGACGTCCCGCAGCGCGAGCGCGCCCGCCACGGCCAGTCCGATGATCACCGCGTAGACCAGGTCCAGGGCCAGGGTGGCCACGGCGGTCAGTACGAGGATCAGCGCGTCCGGGCGGGTGGCCTTCACCAGTGCCCTGAGCGAGCCGACCTCGACCATGCGGACCGCGGTGGCCAGCAGCACTCCGGCGAGCGCGGCCAGCGGGATCTCCGACACGAGCGGCGCCGCCGCGAACACGATCACGGCGAGGACGCCGGCGTGCGCGAGGGCCGCGAGCCGCGAGCTCGCGCCGGTGCGGACGTTGACGGCGGTACGGGCGATGGCGCCGGTCGCCGGTACGCCGCCGAACAGCGGCGAGGCGATGTTGGCGAGTCCCTGGCCGAACAGTTCCCGGTCCGGGTCGTGCTTCTGGCCGACCGTCATGCCGTCGGCGACGGACGCGGACAGCAGGGACTCCAGCGCGGCGAGGGCGGCGACCGCCACGGCGGGCGCGAGCAGGGTGCCCAGCGCGCCGAGGTCGAGGAAGGAGAGCGAGGGGCGGGCAGCCCGGAGGGCAGGTCACCGATCGGCTTCGCCCCGTCGAGCCCGGCGACCTGAACCACGACGGTCGCGGCGATCACCGCGACGATGGAGAACGGCACGGTGGGCCGCAGCCGGGCACCGGCCAGCATGACCACGGCCACCGCGACCGCGAGACCGACCGCCGTCCAGTTCGGGGCCCCGGCGAACTCGGCGACCGCCCGCCAGGCGACCACGAGCACCCGTTCGCCCTCCGGCGCGGGCACACCGAGGGCGTTCGGCACCTGCTGGAGACCGATCACGCAGGCGATGCCGAGCGTGAACCCCTCGACGACGGGCGCGGGCACGTACCGCATGTACTTCCCGGCCCGCAGCGCGGCGAGGGCGATGAGCATCAGGCCGGCCAGCAGACCGACCGTGAGGACGCCGCCCGGCCCGTGCTGGGCGACGATCGGGACGAGTACGACGGTCATGGCGCCGGTCGGTCCGGACACCTGGAGGTTCGAGCCGCCGAAGAGCGCGGCGAGGGCGCCCGCGACCACGGCGGTCGCGAGCCCGGACGCCGCGCCCAGCCCGGAGGACACCCCGAAGCCGAGCGCGAGCGGAAGGGCCACGATCGCCACGGTCAGCCCGGCGAGCAGGTCCCGACGGGGAGAGCGGCCCATTTCCGCCAGGTCGGCGCGGGTGGGCAGCAACGACATGATCCGGGCCTGGACCCGGCTGATCCGCGAACTCATCCCGCCGCACAACCTCCGCTTCCTACGACGCCGACAGCCCGACCCACAGAGGACGGGCACGCATGGCTGTGCCCGCGGCTACCGGACGGCGGGCACGACAACTTAAGCATCTGCTCAATTGCGAATTTTCGCAAGTCCGCATCCGTCCGCCGTTCCGCGGGCTCGGCGCGCTGCCGGGCCCGGGGTGGTGGTGTCAGAGGTGGACGGGAGGGAGGTGTCAGAGGTGGACGGGAGGGAGGTGGTGGCGCGTGCCGGATCGCGCCGGTCCGGCACGCGCCATGTGTGACCGGCTCAGCCGCATACCTCGACGGGAGGAGCGGACGGGTCAGGCTCCTCAGGGACGGGTTCCGCCCTGGTCAGTTCGTCCACCAGGTCGGAGGCATCACCGCCGGTGAACTCGTTGAGCACAGTGGAGTCGGAGGCCGCGCCTTCTGCCGCGGCCGCGCGCGCGGCGTCGGCGCTGCGCACCGTACCTTCGAACTCTCCCTGCCCTATGGTGGAGGCGTCGTACGGAAGGGAGGATCCGGAACCCAGGCCCCGCCACTGGCCGGGAATGTCACCGTCGTCGGTGCCGCACCGGGGTTCCTGCCACTCGATGGCCATGATGTAGTGGTGGCCGAGTTCCATCCGCGGTTCGCCTTCTCCGGCCATCTCCGTCACTACGGACGAGTCATCATCCTCGCCTCCGCCGAACATCCAGCCGTGGGCGGTCCAGTTGAAGGTCTGAGGCGCGGTTTCGGTGGCTTCCTCGCTGGACCACAGGACCCGGTCGACGCGGAGCTTGACATCGCGGAGTATCAGGCCCTCGCCGCGGTCGACTGCCTCCTGGTCCGGTTCGATGCGGGTCTCGGTGACCGGCGTGACCTCGACGACGTGGTCTGCGTACGTGACCCAGTCCGCCGCGGTCTCGGACGGGTGGCGGTCGGCGCCGTGTGCCAGCAGGATGCCGGAGCTGTGGGACGCCTTGTCGGCGTTGCCTGCCGCGGACTGTTCCTGCCGTGCTCCCGCCTTCGCCTCGTCGCTGTCGAGGCTGATCACGGTGGCGGCGAGAGCCAGGGTGGCGGCGGTGCCCACGACCGCGGTGACGATGCGTGCGGTTCTTCCCATTGTGCGTCTCAACTTGGCTCCCCCGGCCTAGTAGACGGTGTTGATGTTGGTCTTCTGGTTGGCGCCGAGCGTCGCGCTGTAGGAGACGCTCTTCCTCATGCAGCCCAGCCGGGAGTCCAGCATCGGGACTGCAGGGTAGGCGCGGTTCCCGTGCACCAGGCCGACCGCATGGCCGGTCTCGTGACAAGTCAGGCCGGGCGTGTAGTAGCCACCGCCCTCGATGCGGACGTACTGCTGGTCGCATTTGTAGTTGCCGGGGGAGTTGTCATTGCAGAAGGTGACGCCGTTCGCACTGCCGGGCACGGCCCCTCGCTGTAGTAGACGTCCGTCTCGGCGCTGCCGCTCCACGAGGGGTGGAGTCGTAGCTGATCACGAGATCCGTGGGCGAGTACTCGTCGGCGAGCATCGTGCGGACGATGTCCTTGTCCCTCGCCTCCAGCTTGTCGCTACCGCCAGAGTCCATGTAGTAGGTGAGGGTGGCGTTGTCTGTCTGGCAGACCGTTCCGTTGGCCTCACCGCGCAGGCACCCGACGTAGTAGTTGGCCGTCGGAACGATGTTGTCGATCGCCGCGGCATCAGTCCCGGCGGAACCGGACGGCGCCGCCACGAGAAGGCCGCTGACGGCCATCGCGACGGCCGCCGCCGTTCTTCGTGAAACAAGTCTCGAAGGCATGGGTCTCCCATTCGCACACGTTGGTATGTGAGATCGCTCAGGCAGAAAGTGGCGCATGGGACACCAGGTGTCTCATGCGCCACCGTGCGCGCTTATTACGACCCCTCGAACATGTGTGCACAAGGGGTGGCTGTGCGGAATCGGACAATCCGCTGCTAGTTTGGCGCGTTCGTGTCAGTTCCAGGGGGCCGGGCAGGTCGTCCGCCCCGCGTCGTCCAACGCCCCCATGACCGCCGAGCGGTACCGGGTCAGCTGCCCTCCCTCGAAGGTGTCCGCCGCTTGGTCCGCGCGCCGGGGCAGGACGACCAGAACACGCGTCCCCTCCTCGATCGGTGGCCGGTCCTGGGCCACACGGGGATCCACCACATCCATGGTGAACCTGCGGTCACCCCGCGCTGGTTTGATCCACTCCTCGACGTCGAGGCCGACTTCGATCCGCCCCTCGCCGTTGGGAGCGACCTCGGTGACATCGCCGACGACAATGGTCCGGGCGCAGGCGATCCATTCGGGCAGCGTCTGCCCCTGCCCGCCCTCGTCCGCGGCGGTCGACTGCCCGCCCTCGGCCGCAGCGGTCGACCGTGTGCCGGGTGGAGCCGCGCTGTCTCCGGGAGCCTTTCCGGAGAGCAGACCGGAGAAGGTCACGGTGACGGCCACGGCGGCGCACGCGGCGACCGCCGCAGCCCAGACAGCGGCCGTACGGCGTCGACGACGCGGATCCGGCCGCCGTGATACCAGAACCCCGGGCATCGCGTCCCCGGGCCTGTCGGTACGCCCGGCCTCTTCGCCGATCATTCTCAGAGCGAGGCGCACAGCTTGCTCGGCCTCGTCCGCTCCCGCTCGCGACCCGGCCGGAGTCACCTGATGCGCCCGCTCGTCCGGTCCGTCCATCGTCACAGTACCTCCACGTCCCTCAGGCGCCGGCCGAGCGCGGCCACGGCGCTGTGCAGTCGGCTCTTCACGGTCCCCTCGGGAATGCCGAGGCGGTCCGCGATGTCCCGCACGGTCAGATCGGCGAAATACCGCAGCGCGAGGATCTGGCGCTGCGCCGGGGGCACCCGCTCCAGTTCCTCAGCCACGGCCAGGGCCAGCAGTCGCGAATCCTCGGACTGGCCTGGGGGCGGCCGGTCCTCCCAGCGAGCTGCGAGCCGGTCCCGCAACGACGCGTCTCGGGCACGGTCGCGGTGCCAGTCGACCGCGATCCGCGAGGAGACGACGGTCAACCAGGCCTGCAGATTGTCTATCCCCGCCCCGGCTTCCAGCAGTTTCATCCGGACCTGCTGAACCCCGTCCTCCATCTCGCCCCAAGGGACTCCGCCGAGGACGAGCATGGCACGTACCCGTTGGATATCAGACGGATCCAATAGTGGGCCGTCCGCCGTGAATCTTCGTGGTGTGGTCATCAGTCGGCGTTCCCCTCCAGTCCCTCATACGACGGAGAAGGAACCCAAAACGTTCGCCTCGGAGTCGGACCCTCCGTCGGGTGCTTGGAGATCCCATTCGCCTGAGCCACCCCTGACACGCAGCCATGTACTGATGTATGCGCAGGGCCTCGGTGCCGCAGGCGCACCCAGGTCCTCCGGCGCAACCGACCTCGCCCCGGCCGCCCCTGGCAGTCGAGCACTGACGAATGATCTCCTCCGCAGACTCCCGCCCCGGTTACTCGATCAGGTGAACCGGGGTCGTTCACCGGTTCCCCTGTGCGTCGGCTCCTAGCGTGGGTCGTGGGCGACCGACCGGGGGCTCTGTACGTGTTCCGGCGGCGCGTGTACGCGGGGCGGGCCGTTTCCTCCGGTGAGGCGGGGGAGTTGGGCGGACCGGCCGGATGGGTGGCGGAGGTGAGCGGGCGATGAGCGAGACAGTGGCGGAGGCGGCCGGGGAGGCGGGTTCCCCGGAGCCGGGAGCGGGCGCGGGGATTCTGCGGGTGTTCGGCAGGCAGATGAAGCGGTTCCGCGTCCGGGCGGGACTTGATCGAGCCCAGTTCGGCGGGCAGACGGGGTACTCGGCGGCAACAATCGCTTCGTACGAGCAGGGACGGCGCGTACCGCCTCCGAGGTTCATCGACCAGGCGGACGAACTGCTCGACGCGGGCGGGGTCCTCCAGGAGATGAAAGAAGAGGTCGCTCGGGCGCAGTTCCCGGCGTTCTTCCGGGATGCGGCACGGTTGGAGGCGGAGGCAGTTGAGCTGCATGCCTACGACACACATGTGGTGAAGGGGCTGTTGCAGACCGAGGAGTATGCGCGCGCTGTATTCACCATGCGGCGACCTCTCCTGGACGAGGAGACGATCGAGCAGCGGGTCACGGCTCGGCTGGCCAGGCAGGAGATCTTCTCCGCAGGGCCCGCGCCATTGATGAGCTTCGTCATCGAGGAAGCGGCGCTACGGCGGCCCGTCGGCGGTGCTGAGGTCCTGCGGGGACAACTGGAACAGATCCTGCTGATCGGGCAGAAGCGCAACGTCGAGATCCAAGTCATGCCCCTGGCGCGGGAGGAACACGCGGGGCTTTCAGGGCCGTTCACCCTGATCGAGACCAAGAGCGGGCAACGCATCGCCTACGCGGAAGTCCAGAAGAGCAGCCACCTCTACACGGAGCGCACGCCCGTTCGGGAGCTTGAGGCGCAGTATGGGATCATCCGGGCCCAGGCTCTCACTCCACGGGAGTCGATGGCCTTCGTCGAGAGGTTGCTGGGAGAGTCATGAAGGCTGCAACGGAACTGACTTGGTTCAAGAGCACCCACAGCAGCGGTGAGGGTGGTGACTGCGTGGAGGTGGCAGTCCGCCCCCACACCGTGCACGTGCGGGACTCGAAGGACACCAAGCGCTCTGGTCTGGCGGTCGGTTCGGACTCATGGTCCGCGTTCGTCGGGTTCGCCGCTGATCAGATCGGCTGAGTCGTCGCTGCACGCTTGTGCCCTGTGGCTCCGAGGGGAGTTGCAGGGCACAAGCGTGTCTGGGACGGTCAAGCGCCAGCCGCCCTCCGTACGGCATACCGCGTGAACCCGGACTACCGGGTCGGATCCGCAGGTCAACGCGGGGCGGCGGATAATGGGAGTGCGGGTGTTCGAGCCGATGGGATAGGTTCTCGTCCGTACGAAGGGGGCCTGAGATGGCGAAGTTGAATCAGATCATCGCGGTCGAGAAGGGTGTCAAGAGCAAGTCGCTCCAGGACATCACCGCCGCGCACCACAAGGTGCAGAAGCCGGCGCTGCTGGCCGGGATCTCGCGCACATACCAGCCGAAGGACGAGGAGGGCGAGCAGTTGCCGCCCGAGTCCACGCGGGTGCAGGTGCAGGGCGAGGACGTGCTGCGGGAGATGGGCGCGTCGCTGACCCGGCTGTTCGACGTGACCGCGACGAAGGACTGGGCGAACTGCCAGGCCCGCGCGGACGTCACCGTCGACGGGCGGACGATCGTCGCCGACGTGCCGGTCAGCTATCTGCTCTTCCTGGAGAAGCAGCTCACCGACCTGCACACCTTCGTCAAGAAGCTGCCCACCCTCGACGCCGCCGAGTCCTGGTCCCACGACCCGTCCACGGACTGGTGGAAGACCGACCCGGTGCGCACGATCCGTACGAAGAAGGTCCCCGCAACCACGTCAAGGCGGAGGCGACCGAGAAGCACCCGGCGCAGGTCGAGGTGTACTACGAGGACGTACCGATCGGGTACTGGACGACCGTGAAGTTCTCCGGCGCGCTGCCCGCGCGGCGGGTGAACGAGCTGGTGGAGCGGGTGGAGAAGCTCCAGCAGGCCGTGAAGTTCGCCCGTGAGGAGGCCAACGGGGCCGAGGTCACCGACCAGCGGGTCGGCGACGCGGTCTTCGGCTACCTGCTCGGCTGACGCCGGGCACGGTGGCCCCATGATCGCCCCCGCGTGCGAGCGCGGGGGTGCGCGACCAGCGCGGGCCGGAATGAGGTCCGGTTCGCGTCAGGAGCGCAAGCTGACACTGAAGTTCAGCCTGAAGAAGCGGTGACAGTGAAGGTTCGAGTCCTTCCCCCGGCACAACGAGCCCGACAGCGGGCCGGGGTAGCCCAACATGGCAGAGGCAGCCGCGGTCAATCTCAGACTCTCGCTCCAGTCTCAGCATTCGCCGCCGATCGCCGGATCGACCGGGGACGGACATACGCCATCGGATGCGAGTTCGAATCTCGTCTGCACCTCTCACCTGGTGCGGTAGTTCAAAGGAAGAACACGACGGCTTCATGACTGATCTGTCCTCTTAAACGCCACCGGCGTGCGCAAATGGGTGGCTACCCCAGGGGCCCGGGAGCTGGATACGACTCCCGGGCTCCGCCACGTTCAGGGGGCCGCTTCGGCCAGCGCGTCGGTCACCGCGTCGGTCACCGCTTCCGTCACCGCGTCGGTCAGCGCTTCGGGGAGCGCAGCCGTCAGGCAGCTCACGGGGTTCTCCTCCTCCGTCACGCAGGTGAGGAGAGGTGTGAGCAGGGTCGTGAGCGTGCTGACGGGGATCTCCTGGAGGAAGTCGATTCCCTCCAGGAGCTGGGGAGCGAGGTTCGGCAACTGACGCAGTTGCTCGATGAGTTGTGGGGCCTGCTCCAGCAGGCTCATGACGCAGGTGCCGAGGTCTGCGGGGGACTCGGCGCCGGGGCAGAGCGGCGGTGTGCCGGCGAGCAGTTGGGGGTGCCGGGTCAGGACGCGGTCCAGGGCCTCGCGGAAGGACTTCTCGTGGGCGTCCACCATCTCCGGTGCGGGGAGGGTCAGTTCGTCGCCGGGGTAGATCCAGTGGCCGAGGTCGCTGCCCTCGAGGCCGTGGCCCCGCGCGGTCTTCTCGACCGCCTTGGCGTTGGCCGCGAACACGGCCCACCACTTCATGCCGTCGCCGTACCGCTCGTCGGCGATCTCCCACAAGGTGGTGCCGCTCGCCACGGTGCGGGTCTCGTGGCGCGGCGCCTCCTTGCCGGAATGGTGCGGCCGGTCCGTGGTCTCCACGGCCGCTGCCGGACCCGTTCCCATGAACAGCGAGCCGGCTGCCAGGCCGCTGACCAGGGCCAGAGCCAGGCCCCGGCGGCGTATGTGCGCCATGTCCCACCTCCTGCGATGCGATTGCGTAGGGTGATCGACCCTTACGCTAGGTCGTCGCATGTCAGGGGCGCGGCCACTGGGCCGATCAGCGCATCGGGCGCACCGTGAGGATCTGTTCGGCCCGGCCGACGGGGCCGTACACGTCATGGAGGACCGTGCTGGTGAGGCCCTGGCCCGTGGGGCCGAAGACGACCGTGGTGTCCAGGCCGGTCCAGGTGCCGCGCGGCCGGCGGTGGAGGTGGACGGTCAGGTCGACGTTGGGGAACATCTCACCCACACCGCATTCAGGGCCGCGGCGTGATGCCGGCGCGCCGGCTGACCTTCGCCAGATGCTCGGTGAAGACCTCGCGGGCGTCGGGGGTGAGGGTGCGCAGCGCCATCAGCGCGGTGACCGCCACGTCGCACAGCTCCGACCGGACGTCGTCCCAGGTGTGCGTGGTGCCCTTGCGCGGGTTCTGGCCGGTCGCCCCGATCACGGCCTCGGCGACCTCGCCGACCTCCTCGGACAGCTTCAGGATCCGCAGCAGCAGGCCCGCCTGGCCGTCCACCGGACGGTTCGCGTCCAGCCACTCGTACAGGTCCTCGATGGAGTCCCACGGATCGGTGGACGGGTGTTCGTCGCTCATGACGCACGACCCTGGCACACGCCACCGACAGTCGCTGCGGCCCGTGTTGGTGCGGCAGTCGTTCCACCCACCGGTGTGTCCCCGCGGTCCCGCGCGGGTCCCCCACCCCGGTGCGTGGAACGGCTGCCGCCTCCCCGGACATGGCCCGCGGAAGCCGCCTGCTCCAACTGTGAAGCTTTGGTGTGGAAGATTTGAGCACAGGCCTACTAACGGCCGCAATGGTGCGAATGGTCAAATTCCGTGGACGCGGGCCCGGGTGGTGGTCGGGCTCAGCCCCGGCCGATGTACGGCATCGTGGTCGCCAGTACGGTCGCGAACTGCATGTTCGCCTCCAGCGGCAACTCCGCCATGTGCCGGACGGTACGGGCCACGTCCGCGACGTCCATCACCGGTTCCGGGGCGGTCTCCCCGTTCGCCTGGAGGGCACCCGTGCCCATCCGCCGCGTCAAGTCGGTCGCCGCGTTGCCGATGTCGATCTGGCCCACCGCGATCCGGTACGGACGTCCGTCCAGGGAGAGCGACTTGGTGAGGCCGGTCAGCGCGTGCTTGGTCGCGGTGTAGGCGACCGAGAGCGGGCGCGGGCTGTGCGCGGAGACCGAGCCGTTGTTGATGATCCGGCCGCCCCGCGGGTCCTGCTCCTTCATCTGCCGGTACGCCGCCCGCGCGCACAGGAACGCCCCGTTGAGGTTGGTGTCCACCACGTGCCGCCAGGCCTCGTACGGCAGTTCCTCCACCGGCACCCCGCCGGGCCCGGACGTCCCCGCGTTGTTGAACAGCAGATCGACCCGCCCGAAGCGGCCTACGGTCGCGGCGAACAGCGCGTCGACATCGCGGGGTTGGGACACGTCCGTCGGCACGACGAGTGCCTCACCGCGCTCCCGTACGGCAGTCTCCCCGGGCTCCCGTACGGCCCGCGCCGCCGTCTCCTCCAGCGTCTCCGCGCGCCGCCCCGCCAGCACCACCGACCACCCCGCCCGCAGCAACTCCCATGTCACGGCCCGCCCCACCCCGGAACCCGCCCCGGTGACCACGGCGATCCCCGCTCGTTCGTCCGTTCGCTCGGCATTCATGGGCCCGCAGCGTACGGGAAGGGGTGGCACCTGGATCTCATGTGGGCGTCGTCTGGATGCTGTGTACGCGTCAATGGTTGGTCGTTCCGGGCCACTGCAATTCCTCCCGTGTCCATACGTCAGGGAGGAACGGATGACTTCCGAGTTCCGTCAGTCAGAGCACGCCCCCGAACTGCGCGCGGCCGCCCGGCACATCGGGCGCCGCCGCTTCGTGACCGTCACCGGTGCCGCCGCCGCGCTCGCCTTCGCCGTCGACGTGCCCGGCGCGGGCACCGCGGCCGCCGCCGAACTCGACGCCGCGCGGATCGCCGACGACCCCTTCACCCTCGGCGTCGCCTCCGGCGACCCGCACTCCGACTCCGTCCTGCTCTGGACGCGCCTGGCCCCCGTCCCGTACCAGGCCGACAGCGGACTGCCCGCGAAACGCGTCACCGTCGCATGGGAACTCGCCCTCGACGAACGCTTCCGCCGGATCGTCCGGCGGGGCGACGCCACCGCCCACCCCGAGTTCCACCACACCGTGCACGTCGAGGTCCCCACCTCGAGCCCGGCCACGTCTACTACTACCGGTTCCGCGCCGGCCGCTTCGTCAGCCCCGTCGGCCGTACCCGTACCGCGCCCGCCGACCGCGGCAGGGCCGCCGGGCTCACCTTCGGCGTGGTCTCCTGCCAGCGCTACGACCAGGGCTACTACACCGCGTACCGGCACCTCGCCGACGAGGACCTGGACGTCGTCTTCCACCTCGGCGACTACCTCTACGAGTACGCCGTCAACAACGTCGCGGGCACCCGCGCCTACCCCGCCGGCACCCTGCCCGACCTGTTCAACCGGGAGACGGTGACCCTCGAGGACTACCGCCTGCGGTACGCCCTCTACAAGTCCGACCCCGACCTGCTGGCCGCGCACGCCGCGCACCCCTTCGTCGTCACCTGGGACGACCACGAGACCGAGAACAACTACTCCGGCGACATCCCGGAGAACAGCGTCCCGCCGGAGGAGTTCCTGCTGCGCCGGGCCGCCGCCTACCGCGCCTACTGGGAGAACATGCCGCTGCGCCGGCCCCAGCTCCCCGACGGCCCCGACCTCAAGCTCCACCGCCGCCTGCACTGGGGCCGGCTCGCCCAGTTCGACGTGCTCGACACCCGCCAGTACCGCTCCGACCAGGCCTACGGCGACGGCTGGCAGTACCCCGGCCCGGAATCCGAGGACCCGTCGCGCACCCTGACCGGTGACGCCCAGGAACGCTGGCTGATCAACGGCTGGCACCGGTCGGACGCCGTGTGGAACGTCGTACCCCAGCAGGTCACCTTCTCGCAGCGGTACGACACGACCACCCCGCCGTCCAAGGTCTCCATGGACTCCTGGGACGGCTACCCGGCCTCCCGCGAGCGGGTGCTGGCCGGCGCGCAGGCCGCCGGTGTCGACAACCTGATGATCCTCACCGGCGATGTGCACGTGCACTACGGCTTCGACGTCAAGCGCGACTTCTCCGACCCGGGCTCCCGGACCGTGGGCACGGAGATCGTCACGTCCTCCATCACCAGCGGCGGCAACGGCTCCGCCAAGCCGGCCAACTGGAACACCCTCACCGCCGCCAACCCGCACATGCGGTTCTACAACGGGCTGCGCGGCTACGCGACGGTGTCGCTCGGCCGTGAGCTGGCGCGCACCGACTTCAAGACGGTGTCCCACGTGACCACGCAGGGCGCGCCGCTCACGACCGCCGCCTCCTTCGTCACGGAGGCGGGGGAGCCGGGGCTCAAGCCGGCGTGACCTCGGGGGCGAGCGCCCCTTCGCCCGGGTAGTGGACGCCGACGCGGTCCCGGATCGCGTCGAGCGTCCGCATCACGGCGAGGGTGCCGTCGAGGGGCACCAGCGGAGACTCCGTCTCGCCGGCACGCAGGGCCCGCATCACCTCGGCGGCCTCGTGCCGGAGACTGGCGCGGGGGCCGTGGGCCGGATCGGCGGTGAACTCCTCGGGGTCACGGCCGTCCCGGTGCAGGACGAAGCGGTCCGGGAAGAAGAAGCCGTCCGGTACGTCGATCCGGCCCCGCGAACCGGTGATCGAGGCGGAGGTCTCCGTACCGCCCACGATCGAGCAGTGCACCGAGGCGAGAGCGCCGCTCTCCCAGGAGAGCACCGCACCCGTCTGGAGATCGACGCCCTCCTCCGAGAGCACCGCCCTCCCGACGATGTCCGAGGGCTCCCCGAGCAGCAGCTGCGCGAACGACACCGGATACACGCCCAGGTCCAGCAGCGCGCCCCCGCCCAGCGCCGGGTCCCGCAGCCGGTGCGACGCCGGGAACGGGCCTTCCAGCCCGAAGTCCGCCCGCACATGCCGCACCTCACCGACCGCGCCGTCGTCCACCAGCGCCTTCAGCCGCCGCACCATGGGATGGCAGTACATCCACATGGCCTCCATCAGGAAGCGCCCCTTGTCCCGCGCCAGCGCGACCAGCTCCGCCGCCTCCCGCGCGTTCAGCGTGAACGGCTTCTCGCACAGCACGTTCCGCCCGGCCTCCAGCATCAGCCCGGCCGCCGCACGGTGCGCCGAGTGCGGGTGGCGACGTAGACGACGTCGATCCCGTCGTCGTACGCCAGCGACTCCCAGTCGCCGTACGCGCGCGGTATCCCGAACCGTTCGGCGAACGCCTTCGCCGGCTCCGCCGACCGCGACGCCACCGCGACGACCTCCGCGTCCGGCAGATCCACCAGATCCGCGGTGAACGTGGCGGCGATCCCGCCGGTCGCCAGGACGCCCCAGCGCACCTTCTGCTCCGTCATATGTGTCCCGCCCTGTCCATGTCGTTCGTCACATCGTGAAGGGATCTCGTTGGAAGCGCTCCCATGACGTCGCCGTTGACGCCGAGCACTCCGTACGAGCTGAGAGCATAGGGAGCCGATGGTGTGAAAAGGAGGGGTCACATGCCCGAGGGCGGGGCGTCCATATCGAACTCCGTAGCGAATACGGCGGCGAACCCGACGGACGGCAGGGCGGCGGCGGCACGGGGCCCGGCCGCACCGGAGCCGAAGGCGGCCGGGGCGGCGATCCGCGCGACGTCCGCCCGCCGCACGAGCCTGCTGGTCACACTCGTCCTCGGCGGACTGACCGCCACGCCACCCCTGGCGATGGACATGTACCTCCCCGCGCTCCCGGAGGTCACCCGGGTCCTGCACGCGCCCGCCGCCACCGTCCAGCTCACCCTCACCGCCTGTATGGCCGGCATGGCGCTCGGACAGCTGGTGGTCGGCCCGATGAGCGACCGCTGGGGCCGGCGCCGCCCGCTCCTCGCCGGCCTCGCGGTCTACATCCTCGCCACCGCGCTGTGCGCGATCGCCCCCACCGTCGAACTCCTCATCGCCTTCCGGCTGGTGCAGGGACTCGCGGGCGCGGCCGGCATCGTCATCGCGCGCGCGGTCGTCCGTGATCTGTACGACGGCGTGGCCATGGCCCGCTTCTTCTCCACCCTCATGCTGATCTCCGGCGTCGCGCCGATCATCGCGCCGCTCATCGGCGGGCAGATCCTGCGGATCACGGACTGGCGGGGCGTGTTCGTCGTCCTCACCGGCGTCGGGCTGCTGCTGACGGCCCTGGTCTGGGCGAAACTCCCGGAGACGCTGGCGCCCGCCGACCGGCACGGCGGGGAGTCGGCGAGACGCTCGCCTCGATGCGCCTGCTGCTCGCCGACCGCGCCTTCACCGGCTACACGCTCACCGGCGGCTTCACCTTCGCGGCCCTCTTCGCCTACGTCGCGGCCTCCCCGTTCGTCGTCCAGGAGATCTACGGCGCCTCGCCGCAGACGTTCAGCCTGCTGTTCGGGCTCAACTCCATCGGCCTCGTGATCATGGGGCAGATCAACGGCAGGGTGCTGGTCGGGCGGGTCCCGCTGGACAAGGTGCTCGGGCTCGGGCTCACCGTCGTGGTCGCCGCGGCGGTCGCGCTGCTGCTGATGTCGCTCGGCGTCTTCGGCGAGGTCGGCCTCGTCCCCATGGCGGCCGCGCTGTTCGTGCTGATGTCCGCCATGGGCATCACCCTGCCCAACACCCAGACCCTCGCCCTGATGCGCACCCGACACGCCGCCGGGTCCGCCTCCGCCCTGCTCGGTACGACGTCCTTCCTCATCGGCGCGATCGCTTCCCCGCTGGTCGGGATCGCCGGCGAGGACACCGCCGTCCCGATGGCCGTCGTCCAACTGGCCGCCGCCCTGGTGGCGCTCGGCTGCTTCCTGGGCATGTGCCGACCGTGGAACGGACGGACGGGCATGAAGGGCGGGGGCATCTGAGCGCCCCCAGACTGCGCCACGGCACACCGGAACGGGCGGGGCTCGACGCGGGCGAACTCCGGCTCCTGGTCCGGGAGATCCACGCCCGGGTGAGCGGCGAGCGGCCGTGGGCGGCGGGCGCCGTCGTGGTCGTCGGGCGCGGGCCGGTCGTCGCCGTGGAGGAGGCGGCGGGATGGGCCGTGCGGTACGCCCGGTACGACGAGGAGGCGGACGCGCCGGTCGAACTGCCGGAGCGCGAACGGGTCCCGATGACCGTGGACACCCTGTTCGACCTGGCGTCGCTGACGAAGCTGTTCACCTCGGTGGCGGCGGTGCAGCAGATCGAGCGGCGCACGCTGGGGATCGACGCGCGAGTGGGAGCGTATCTGCCGGATTTCACGGGGTGGCACGGCGCGGGGTCACCGTGCGGCAGCTCCTCACCCATACGTCCGGGCTGCGGCCCGAACTCCCGCTGTACGACTGCGCGGACGACGCGGAGCGGCTCGCGCTGCTACGGGCGGAGCGGCCCGTGGCGGTGCCGGGTTCCTACTGCTACTCCGACCTCAACATGCTGCTGCTTCAGCATGTCCTGGAGCGCATCACCGGGCGGGGGCTCGATGTGCTCGTCCGGGACGGGATCACGCGGCCGCTGGGGATGACGGCGACGTCCTTCGGGCCGTGCGCGGGGGCGGCGGCGACGGAGGACCAGCGGCGGCCCTGGGGGAAGGCGGAGCGGGGGATGCTGCGCGGGGTCGTGCACGACGAGAACGCCTGGGCGCTGGGGGTGTGGCGGGGCACGCGGGGCTGTTCTCCACCGGGCGGGATCTCGCGGTGTTCTGCCGGACGCTGCTGGCGGGCGGGGCGTACGGGCCCGCGCGGATTCTCGGGCCGGACTTCGTGGACCTGCTGTTCGCCCCGCCGGGGCTGGGGTTCGCCCTGGACCAGCCGTGGTTCATGGGCGGGCTGGCGGGCGGTGGGGCGGGGCATACGGGGTTCACGGGAACATCGCTGGTGCTGAACCGCCCCACGGACACGTACGTGGTCCTCCTGGCAAACACGGTCCACCCCCGCCGGCCGGTATCGCCGGACAGCACCCCCAGGGCGGAGGCGGGGACCCGGGTCGCACGGGCGGTCCGGGGCAAGTAGGACGCCCCTCCAGCCGCGGGCAGCTGCTCTCCGCCCAACTGCGGTCAACCGTGCCGCTCCTCTCCGCTCCCGCGGGCAGTCGTGCCGCTGGGGCGGCACGGGTGGGCGCGACGGCACCCCGCAAGCGCCGGGCTGCGCAACCTCCCCCGTCCCACACCCGCGCCGGGCCCCTGGGCGCCGGGTCGCGCACACCGCCCCCGGCCCACCCCACACCAGCCGCGACCGCACCCCCGCGCTCCGCAAGCAGTCACGCCGCACCCCTGGGCTTCGCCGGCCCCCGCCGCCCCCGCGGCGCATACGGCAGCAGAGGGACGGAGGAGGCGCTGAGGGCTCGTAGGATTGCCGGGTGAATGGTGTTGCTTCGCTGCACAGCGCGCTCGCTGGGTTGCTCGACGGGATTCCGCCCCGGCAGGTCGGGTCGGCCGTCGAGCGGTTGATCGCCAGCTATCGGGGGACACCCCCACCGAGACGCCGATCCTGCGGGACCGAGCCGACGTCGCCGCTTACGCCGCCTACCGGATGCCCGCCACCTTCGAGGCCGTACGCTCCGCGCTCGAGGCGTTCGCGGACGCCGTGCCCGGCTGGGTGCCTCGTGATCACACCGATGTCGGCGGAGGGACCGGGGCCGCAGCCTGGGCGGTCGGTGACGTGTGGGCGGGAAGCGCCCCGTGACCGTGCTGGACTGGGCCGAGCCCGCGCTGGCCCTCGGCCGGGAACTGGCCGTCGCCAACCCCGCGCTGAGCGACACCCGCTGGCGGCGCTCCCGTATCGGAGCGGCGCTCACCATCGAGAGCACCGATCTCGTCACCGTCTCCTACGTCCTCAACGAGCTCACCGCCCCCGACCGCACCGCCCTCGTCGACGCCGCCGCCGGCGCCGCACAGGCCGTGGTGATCGTCGAACCCGGCACCCCCGACGGCTACACCCGCCTCATCGAGGCCCGCGACCGCCTGATCTCCGCCGGTTTCCACATCGCCGCCCCTGCCCGCACAGCGCCGCCTGCCCCATCGCGCCCGGCACGGACTGGTGCCACTTCTCCGCACGGGTCAGCCGTTCCTCACTGCACCGGCAGATCAAGGGCGGCTCCCTCGCCTACGAGGACGAGAAGTTCGCCTACGTCGCCGCCACCCGCCTGCCCGTCGCCCCGGCCCCCGCCCGCGTCGTACGCAGACCGCAGATCCGCAAGGGCCAGGTCCTCCTCGACCTGTGCGAGAAGGACCCGGCCCTGCACCGCACCACGGTCACCAAACGCCACGGCGACCTCTACCGCGCGGCCCGCGACACGGACTGGGGCGACCCTGGCCGCCGCCCTCCACCGACGGCTGATCCGCCTCCCGCCGCTCCCGCAGCGCGGGGTGCGCCTTTCGAGGCGAGGGCCGTGGCGAAGGGTGATCGACATCAGGTCGCTGGGAGTGGCCGGCTCCAGGCGGTGCCAGCGGCCGCGGGAGACGATCACGGCGGTGCCCGCCCGCAGCCGCACCATGTCCTCGGCCCCGCCCAGTGCGGTGGGACGGAGGTGGAGGCGGACGCCGCCGCTCAGGCAGCACACCGCCTCGTCGGCCTCCGGGTGCATCTCCCAGTGGTCGCCGTGGACGTCGGCATCGGTCTCCGCGTGGAACGTCGCGATCTGCCAGACGCCGGAGTCGCCGCTCGTCATCCGCCGTTCGGTGACTCGGGCATCGCCGTCGAGGCGGAACCGCAGTGCGGAGGCGAAGAGGTCGATGAGGGGCGTCGTCATGACGGTGTTCCTTCCAGTCGGTTCCCTGCGGGCTCGGCGGGTCGCGGGTCAGGCACGGCAGCCCGGTGGCGGGGCAGTACCACGATCGCCACCGCTGCCGCGAGGACGAAGAGGCCGGCGGCGACAGCGAGACTCACGGCGTAGCCGTCGTTGAGCGCGGCGGGGTCGGAGACCGGGCCGGTGCGGAATGCGGCGACGGTGGCCAGGGCGGCCAGGCCGACGCAGCCGCCGAGTTGGCGGGAACTGTTGAAGAGGCCGGAGGCCATGCCTGCCTCGCGGGGTGCGACGCCGGTGGTAGCGGCGGCGGCGACCGGGGCCAGGACCAGTCCGACGCCGACGCCGACGATGACGCAGGGGCCGAGCACGTCGGTGAGGAAACCTCCGCCGGGGCTGATGAAGGAACACCAGGCCAGGCCCACGGCGGCCAGCAGAGCACCGGGCACCAGGGCCGCTCGGGGGTGCGTACCGCGGTGACACGGGTTGCGACGATGGTGCCCACGACCAGGCTCGCGGAGAACGGCAGGAACGCGGCGCCGGTCGCCGCGGCACCCATGCCCAGGACCTGTTGCAGATAGAGGGACACGAAGTAGAACGCCGCGAACTGCCCGGCCGCGGCCAGGAACACCAGCACATTGGCGCCGGCCACCCAGCGGCTGCGCAGCAGACCAAGGCGCAGCAACGGCGCGGGAGCCCTGGACTCGGCGAAGGTGAAGAGGGCCAGGAGCACGGCCGCCGCGGCGAGGGCCGCCACGGTGGCCGGGGATCCCCACCCCGGGTGTCGGTGCGGACGACGCCGAACACCAGCAGCCCGACTCCGCCGGTCGCCAGGACCGCGCCGAGCACGTCGAGCCGCTCGCGCCGGTCGGGCCGTGCTGCGACCGGCACTCCCGCCAGAACCAGGGCGAGAGCCGCGGCCACGATGGGCAGGCTGACCAGCATCACCCAGCGCCATCCCGCGTACTCGGTCAGCAGACCACCTGCCAGTACCCCCAGTGCTCCACCCGCGGCGTTCACCGCGCTCCACACCCCGAGCGCCCGGACCCGCCGAGGGCCCTCCGGGAAGGTGGTCATGAGCATCCCCAGCGCGGCCGGCGCGGCCGCGGCCGCACCCAGCCCCTGGCCGGCACGTGCCGCGATCAGATGCCAGGGCACCTGGGCCAGCCCGCCCGCCAGCGAGCACAGCCCGAGGACGGACAGGCCCCCACGAACAGCCGGCGGTGACCGTACAGGTCACAGGCGCGGCCCCCAGGAGCAGGAGTCCGCCGAAGGTGAGCGCGTAGATGTGCACGATCCATGACAGATCGAGCGGCGCGAATCCCAGCGCGGTGCGGATCGCGGGCAGCGCGACGTTGACCACCGACATGTCCAGGGCGAAGACGAACTGTGCGACGGCCGCGGCCGCCAGGGCCACTCGGGACGCCCTCGTAAGTTTCTATACATGTATAGAAACTAGCTCCGGGGATCGCAGTTGTCGATACCTGGGGAATGATGAGGGCATGCCGCAGCCGTCCGCACCGCGCAGATCCCCCGGCCGACCACCCCGTATCTCCCGCGAGGAGGTCATCGGGACGGCTCGCCGGATCGTGACCGAGGAGGGTGTGGACCGGCTGACCATGCGGCGGCTGGCCGCGGAGATCGGCAGTACGCCGATGGCGCTCTACCACCACGTCCGCAACAAGGAGGAACTGCTCGTCCTGCTGCTGGACGACTACGCCGCGCGGGCACTGCGCCGGCCCGAACCGCCTGCCGACCCTCGCGAGCGGGTCGTCGCCGCCGCCGCCGCGATCCACGAAGCGCTCGCCGCCTGCCCCTGGATCGTGGAGGTGCTCACCGCCGACGACCTGATGTCGGTGTCCGCGCTGTGGTTCGTCGAGCAGATCGTCGACGGCCTGGTCGTATGCGGACTGTCCCCGAGCGGGCCGTGCACGGTTATCGCGCGGTCTGGTACTACACCGCGGGAGAGATCGTGGTCCGGGCGACGGCGGCCCGGCGGCGCGCGGACGGCGACCGCGTGACCTACCGGGAGCAGGTGTTCGGCGCTCTCGACCCGGATGAGCTGCCCCGGCTGGCGCAGGTCGCGGACCGCTGGGCACCGCTGACCGGCGAGGAAACCTACCTGGACGGGCTGCGCGCTCTGGTGGCCGGCCTCGTCGCCGCCGGCTGACGGGACACCGTCGCCGCTGACGTACGCCCGGCCCCTCCCGGCGAGACGCACCGTCTTGTCAACTGGTAAATTCGACCCATGTCCACGAACCAGTCAGCCCCGGACGTCACCCGCCGCAGCGAGCGCTCCCGGCGGGCCATCTACGAAGCCGCCCTCGCCCTCGTCGTCGAGATCGGTTACCCGAGGACCACCATCGAGGGCATCGCCGCCCGCGCCGGCGTCGGCAAGCAGACGATCTATCGCTGGTGGTCGTCGAAGGCGGACGTCCTCCTCGAGGCGTTCCTCGACATGGGCGAGCAGGCCGCCCAGGCCGCAGGCCAGGCCCGTACGCCATCCCGGACACCGGCGACCTCGCCGCCGACCTCCGATTCGTCCTGCGTGCCACGGTCGACGAACTGCGCGACCCCGCCTTCGAGGCCCCGTCCCGCGCCCTGGCCGCCGAGGGCGTCGTCAACGAGGAACTCGGCCGCAGGTTCGTCGCCCGGCTCCTGGAACCCCAGCTCCAGCTCTACGTCGACCGCCTGCGCGCCGCCCAGGACGCCGGTGACGTCCGCCCCGGAGTCGACCCCCGTATCGCCCTGGAACTCTTCGTCTCCCCGCTCGCCCAGCGCTGGCTCCAGTACACGGGCCCGATCACCTACGACTACACCGACACCCTCGTCGACTACGCCCTCAACGGCCTCGCGCCCCGCTGAGGGGCACGCGTAGGGGTCGCGGATGGTGTGGCGCTGCTGGGCCGTGGCGAGGACGTCCTGCGGGAACTTCGGGCCGGCGGTGTAGTGCCGGCCCTTGGTCCGGCCGACGGGGGTGAGCAGTCCGGCCTTGGTGAGTGCCTGGATGTCCCGGGTGGCCTGCTGGGTGTTGAGGGCTTCGGCCTTCTCATAGCGTGAGCGGCGGACGCGTCCGGCGATGGCCACCTCGTGCAGGGCGGTGACCTGGCGTTCGCTGACGCCGAGCCGGGCGGCGTCCTGTTCGAGCCGTAGCCAGCAGTCGTTCGAGCGGCGGACGCGATACTGAACTCGCTGCGCCTGTTCGTGGTAGGCACGAAGGTTGAACGTGATCCAGTCGCCGGTGTCCCGGCGGGGTGAGTAGGTCGGTCCCCCGACCTCGCGGAGCACCTTGTAGTAGTCCCAGGTGTGGCCCGGCATGCCGAGCCATTCCTCGATCGAGGAGAACTCCGGGGCGAGGGTCCGCTGGCGGGCGATGACCAGGGTCTGCAGGGAGCGGGACATGCGCCCGTTCCCGTCGACCCATGGGTGGATCTTGACGAGGTTGAGGTGGGCCATGGCCGCCCGTACCAGGGTGTCGCTGTCCGGATCGCCGTCGTTCAGCCAGTCGACGAGCTCGGCCATGAGGGCGGGCACCTGGTCCTCGTGAGGCCCTTCGTACTCCGTGGCGTGCGGATCGCCGACTGCCGTGATGAAGATGGGCTTGCGCCGCCACCGGCCGGCGGGCCGCTGGGGCGTGTGGCGGTGGCCCTGCAGCATCCAGTGCAGCGCGTTGAGAAGGCCCTTGCCGTAGGTGAAATCGTCCACGTCGTGCAGGGACTGCGCGTACGTCATCATCTGCTGGTACGCCAGCGTCTCGGCCTTGTCCTCCTCGCTGGCCGCCACGCCGTCCTGCTCGCCGTCCATCAGGTCCGCGACGTCCCGCGCGTCGACCCGGAAGCCCTCGATCGTGTTGGACGCGGCGATCGCCGACGCGGTGAGGAGCGGCGCAGGTCGGCCGTCCATTTGGCCGGGGCCTGGCGCACGACGTCACGGAGACTCTCCCGCATGCCCCCGATCTCCTCGAGGGTGCGCTGATCCCGCTCGGTCAGTCTGGGGGTCGCGTACAGCATGAGGGAATGATACCTATTTCCTATCATTACCTCACCGCCCCAGCACCGCGCTCACCCTCCCCGGCACCCGCGCCGGATGGCGGAAGAGGCGTCCCGGCGCGTCCGTGATGACGCCGTTGCAGCCCAGGGCCAGGGCGCGGTCGCGCTGGGCCGGGGTGACGATCGTGTGGGCCCATACGCGCGGGATGCCGGAACGCACCGCGCGCCGCACATCGGCGTCCCGCGCCCTGATGTCCACGTCGAGCAGGTCGACGTGGGGGCGCCACTGTTCCGGGCGGTCGGTGCGGAGCTGGCGGGCCGAGCGCCAGAGCTGGGTCAGCAGGCCCAGGGCGTGGACGCGGCGGGCCACCTCGGGGTCGTTGGTGTTCACGAACACCGAGCGGGTCAGGCCCCGCTCGCGGATCAGCGCCGCGAGGCGGCCGAGCCCGCGCGGATCCTTCGCCTCCAGCATCAGCACGGTCCGCCCGCCGAACCGGTCCAGCACCTCCGCCACCGTCGGCGGCCGCTCCGAACGCCAGCTCCCCGGCAGCGCGTCGCGCGGCCGCAGCCGTACGCCCCGCCACTCCTTGGCGTCCAGACCGCTCACCGCGCCGCCCAGGAACGTGGTGCGGTTGAGGGTCGCGTCGTGGAAGACGACCGGCGTGCCGTCCCGCAGCAGCCGGGTGTCGAAGTCCAGCACCTGCGCCGTGCCGCGCCGGTACGCCGCCGCCAGCCCCGCCATGCTGTTCTCCGGGACCTCCCGCGCCCCGCCGCGATGGGCGGCGTACGGGACGCGGGGCAGCGCGTCCACCGTCAGTGGCCCGGAACCCCACTCCAGCGGGTGGGCGGCGCCGTGGCCGGTGAGGGTCAGCGAGATCACGGAGGCCACGGCCGCGAGGCCCGTCGACGCCATTCTTGTGACCATACGATCACGGTAGGTGCACGTATACGGGCAAAGTGTGCAATGACACCCCATCCGTCTCGCGACGCGCACGAACGTGGGACGATAGGGCATGTTGAGGCGTACGACGGCGAGGCGAGGGATAGATGAGCGAGGAGTTCGGCGGCCGAAGCGGCCGGCAGGGCAGGCTCTCCCAGTGGCTGCGCGGACGCCGCCCGAAACCGCCCGCCGACGAGGGCGGCCGTGAAGCCCTGCTGCTCGCCGCCGCCGACGCGGGACTGCCGCTCGCGCCCGCCGCCCACCCCGCCGCCCAGTACGGCTGTTCCTGTGACCGCGTGGGCTGTCCGACCCCGCCCGGCACCCGGTGTCGTTCGCCTGGCAGACGCAGTCCACCACCGACCACGGCCAGATCGAGCGCTGGGCCCGCCATCAGCCGCAGGCCAACTTCATCACCGCCACCGGCATGGTGCACGACGTCCTCGACGTCCCCCTCGCCGCCGGCCGCCAGGCCCTCACCCGCCTGCTCGACGCCGGCATCGAGGTCGGCCCGGTCGCCGAGAGCGACGACGACCGCATGCTGTTCTTCACCCTCACCCGCGGCACCCCCGAGGACGAGGACGAGTGGTGGCCCTGCGAGCTGGACTGCCACCCGGAGACCATGGACGAGCACCCCGGCCTGCGCTGGCACTGCCGCGGCTCCTACGTCCTCGTACCGCCCGCCCGCCTCCCCGGCGACGACGGCCGCTCGGTGCGCTGGGTGCGCGGACCGGAGCATCCGCTCACGGACCCGCTGAGCCTGCTGGAGGTCCTCACCGACTCCTGCGCCCGCTACGCCGAGGAGCAGCCCGACCACACGAGCGCGGCCTGGCCCTCACGGCACTGACGCCCGCGCCGGCCTGATCGCCCCGCTATTCGCCCTGCTTATTCGCCCTGCGCCGACGTCAGCCCCTGGATCCGCCCCAGGATCTCCACCGGGCCGTCGGCCGGGTCCAGCGCCACCCCGTTGGAGACGAACTCCATCGTCAGCGACTGCCGTATCTCCCCGTCCGTCAGCGCCAGCACGTCCTTGTTCGGCGCCGGCACCGACGCCCCAGCCGCCGCCGTCTGCTTCTCGAAGTGGCGCGTCGTGAAGAACACCAGCGCCCCGCCGTCCTTCGTACGCAGCGCCAGCGGCGCGTAGTCGCCGTTCGTCAGCGGCTCGTCGATGTACTGCGTGGCCAGCCCCGGCCGCGACGACTTCTTCTCCCGCTGCGCCCGCCACCCGCTGGTGTGCGGACCCTGCGCGAACGCGGTCCCGCCCTCCTTCAGATAGGTGGCGAAGTCCTTGCTCAACTCGCCCGGCGGCACGGCCGGTTCGGGCGAGTTCGCGGGTACCGCCTCGGCCCACCCGTCCGCGTCGGTCTTGAACTCCGGTATGTCGTCCGGGGCGACGAGCGTCGAGATACGCCGCCTCCCAGGTCTCGTCGACCCCGTCGCGGGTGAACACCAGCAGCCAGCGCGAGCCGGTGCCCTTGCTGCCGGCCGCGTCGGCGAGGAACCAGCGCGGCCAGCCGGCCTTCTTGGGGATGGTGAACTTCGCGTCCGTCAGCTCCAGCGGCGTGTGCCGGGTGTTGCCCTCCGGGCTGTTGACCCGCCCCGCCTCGAGCCGCGCCCCGTCGATGTCGGCGAGGGCACCGGTGGTGTGATCGGCGTCCAGGGAACCGTCGTACGCCTTGTCGGCGGCGTTGTACGCGGCGGTGAACTCCTCCAGCGCCTTCGCCGCCTCGGCGCGGGTGGTGGCCGGGAGCACCTCGCGCTCACCGTGCACCACCACACAGCCGCTCGCCGTCACCGACAGAGCGGCCATGAGCACGCCCGCGTCGATCCCGCGGTGCCTGCGGAGCGTGCGGAGCCTTAGAAGGCCGAGATCCCTGCTCATCCGGTTCCTTCACCTTCCCCTTCCCGGAGGCGAACCCTACCGGGGTGAGGAACAGGGCGAGTGCCGGGACCGGTTACAGCGGCCACACCGTGACCTGAGAGGACGGCCGGACCGGGCCGGAGGCCCAACACGCCCTGCGCACCCCATGGTCAGGCCAGGAACCCGTCAGGGCGGGTCGAGCCGAGGCCGGTCCGGCGCCGGTCCGTCCCGCTCCGGAAGCACCAGCACCGCGCCCGTCCGGGGTGCGGGAACACCTCGACGGGCTGCTCGTACACCTCCGACAGCAGCCTCCGCGTGAAGACCTCCCGCGGCGCCCCGTCGGCCGCGACCCGGCCACCGCGCAGGACCGCCACCCGGTGCGCGTACGCGGCCGCGAGCCCCAGGTCGTGCAGGACGACGACCACCGCGTCACCGGCGTGCGCCCGCGCCCGGCACAGCCGCAGCACCAGTTCCTGATGGCGCAGGTCGAGCGCGGCCGTCGGCTCGTCCAGCAGCAGCAGGGGAGTGCTCTGGGCCAGCACCCGGGCGAGCGCGACCCGGGCCTGCTCCCCGCCGCTCAGCGCGGAGAAGGGGCGGGCGGCGAAACGGGTGACCTCGGTGGCGGCCATCGCCCCGGCCACGGCCGCATCGTCGTCCTCGGGCCGGGCGGCGGCCCAGGGCGCCCTGCCCATACGGACCACGTCCTCGACCGTGAACGGGAAGGACAGCGACGCCGACTGGGGCAGGACGGCCCGGCGCAGGGCGAGTTCGGGCGCGGACCAGCCGGACGCGGGGCGCCCGTGAATCCGTACGGTGCCGTCGGTGGGCGGAAGATCGGCGGCGAGCGCACTCAACAAGGTCGATTTTCCGGCCCCGTTGGGCCCGACGAGCGCCAGCACCTCACCGGCACGGACCCGTACGCCGACACCCGCGAGCACCTCGCGGGCACCGAGCCGTACGGTGAGCCCCTCGGCCTCGGCGAGCACGTCGCCGGGCTCGGGGGCGGCCGGGGGACGGGACGAGCGCGCAGCTGGAGCACGCGCGGGGTTGTACGCGGGCTTGTACGCGGGTTCACGCCCAGCCTCCCTGCCTGCGCCGGGTGCGGCGCAGCAGCCAGAAGAAGAACGGGCTGCCGAGCAGCGCCGTGAGGACACCGAGGGGAGCTCGGCCGGCTCGGCGACCGTACGCGCGGTCAGATCCGCCGCCAGCAGCACCAGCGCCCCGAGCAGCGCGCTGCCCGGCAGCAGGAACCGGTGCCCCGGTCCCGCCACCATCCGCAGCAGATGCGGTACGACCAGCCCGACGAACCCGATGATCCCCGCCACGCTCACCGCCGCCGCCGTCAGCAGCGCGATCACCAGCACCAGCACGATCCGCAGCCGCTCCACGTCCACGCCCAGATGCCGTGCCGGCCGCTCACCGAGCGACAGCAGGTCGAGCCGGCGGGCGTACAGCGGCGCGACGGCCAGCCCGAGCGCCGCGCAGGGCAGTACGGCGAGCACCTTCGGCCAGGTGGCCTGGGCGAGCGAGCCGAGCTGCCAGAAGGTGATCTGGTTGACGGCGGCGGCGTCCGCGAAGAACAGGAACAGCCCGATGAGGGCGCCCGCGAACGCGTTCACGGCGATCCCGGTGAGGATCAGCGTCACCACCTCCGTACGGCCGCCCGAGCGGGACATCCCGTACACCAGCAGGACGGTGACGAGACCGGCGGCGAACGCCAGCGCGGACACGGTCCAGTTGCCCAGGAAGTCCAGCCCGAGCGCGATCGAGGCCACCGCCCCGACCGCCGCGCCGGAGGAGACGCCGATGACGCCCGGTTCGGCGAGCGGATTGCCGAACACGCCCTGCATCAGCGCGCCCGCGCACCCCAGCGAGGCCCCGACCAGCAGCGCGAGCACGATCCGCGGAAACCGCACGTTCCACAGCACCGACTCGGCGACCCGGTCCAACTCGCCGCCCCCGACGCCGATCCGGTGCTGCACGGAGGCGAGCACGTCACCGACGGGCACGGGATAGGCGCCGGTACCGGCGGCCACGGGGACGAGGACGAGGAGCGCGACGACGAGCCCGGCGCCCAGCCCCCAGACGCCGCCGCGCCGCTTCCTTCAGCAGGCCGCACCGACTCCGGCACGGCCTTCTCCAGCACGGTCACGCGCCACCGCCGTACGTGACCGTGTTCTTCGCGGACGGCGGTGCTCCCGCCGGTCGAGTGAGCGAGCGTCGCACGGTCCCGTCCGTTCCTTCCGGCCGATGGATGATGCCCGAGAGGAAGCTTAGGTTAGGCTTACCTTAAATCGCGACCGCACCGCGAAACCCGTACGAAGTGACCGCTGTGGAGGCTCAGTTCCTTTCCACGGTGAAGGTCGAGCAGTTGTCCGACATCGCGCCTTCGGCGGTGGTGACGAAGCCCGTGATCATCTGCGGCGAAGTCCCGGTCACGTTCGCGGACAGGCCGACCATCTCGTAGTTCGTCGGCCGTTCCATCCAGTGGTCGCCGTAGAGCTGCATGTGCGTGCCGTCGTGCGTGCCGCGCATGGCGAAGGAACCAGCCGGCACATCGGGGTTCGAGGCGAGCGGGTGGAACGCGAAGGTGGCCGTGAGCACGCTGCCGGTCTGGGCGACGGTGAGGATCAGGCCGGTCTGGCCCTGACCGCAGAAATAGTGGCCGTGCCACTCACCGGCAAGAAGCGACGGATCCTCTGTCACCTCCTCGGTGACGGTGTCCGGCTCGGGGCCGGGGAGCGGCTGGTCTCCTGCTCGACCGGACGCGCCGACGTCGTACCGGGCTCGGCCCCGGCGGGAGGAGACCCGGAAGTGTCCCCCGGGTTGGCCGCGATGACCACGGCCGCGACCGCCGCGATACCGGCGAGGATCACCCACAGCACGCGCTTGCCACCCTCGCCACGTGGCTTGTACGCCTGCGGCACTGTGGGGGCGTGAGAAGGGGTCGGGTAGGACGGCATCGGGTGTGGCGGGGTCGAGCGAGGAGGGGCCGGGTGTGGCGGGGTCGAGTGAGAAGGGGCCGGGTGTGGCGGGAGGGGTGGCGGGGGCGTAGGGGTGGCGCGGTCGGGGGCCGCCTGGGTCGGCGCCGCATGCGGACCCGGCGCGCGGCGGGGATCCGCCGCGGTGACCACGGCGGTGGGCGGGACGCCGGCCCGGTCGCCCCGGGCCCCGGTGTCCCCCTCCACGTCCAGGTTGAGAAGCTGCTCGGCCCGGCGGGCGATCGCGGAGGCGAGCGGAGCCGGCAGCCAGTCCGCCCCGTCGTTCCGCCGGGCGGCCTCCGCGCGAGCCCGCAGTGCCTTCGGGGACGGCCTGCGCCCCGGTGACTTGACCAGACACTCCCGTACGGTGGCGGCGAACGCGTCCGGCACACCGCTCAGGTCGGGTTCGTGATGCACGATCCGGTACAGCAGCTCCGGCCCCGAGCCCCCGCCGAACGGGCCCCGTCCGGTCGCCGCGTACGCGAGTACCGTGCCGAGCGAGAACACGTCGCTCGCCGCAGTCACCTCGCGCCCTTCGGCCTGCTCCGGCGACATGAAGCCGGGCGAGCCCACCACCAGCCCGGTCCCGGTCAGATCGGCCCCGTCGGCGGCCCGCGCGATCCCGAAGTCGATCAGCACCGGCCGGTCCAGGGACAGCAGCACGTTCGACGGCTTCACATCCCGGTGCACCAGCCCGCTCGCGTGCACCACCTCCAACGCCTCCGCCAGCCCCGACAGCAGGCCCCACAGCGCTGCCTCGGGTAACGGCCCGTGCCGCTGCACGGCCTCCGCGAGCGAGGGCCCGGGTACATAGGCGGAGGCCAGCCAGGGGACCACGGCCTCGGGTTCGGCGGCCACCACGGGCGCGGTACCCGCCCCCGACACGGCCCGTACGGCCCGCACCTCCCGGGCGAACCGCTCCCGGAAGCCCGGAACCCCGACCAGCCCGGTGTGCACCAGCTTCACGGCCACCGTCCGGCCACCCGGCGAGCGCCCGAGGTACACCCGCCCCATCCCGCCCTCGCCCAGACGCATCAGCAGTCGATACGGTCCGACCTGTCGAGGATCGTCATCGGTCAGCGGCTGCATCCAACCCCTAGTGAATACAGTGCCCTTGGGCCCCCGAACCATCGTGTCACGCCCAACGACGAACCACACGGTACGGATGGTTTCGGGTCGGGGCCACGACGACCGCATCCTCCCCGCGGTGCTTCAATTCCTCCGTGACTGACTACGACGTGCTGCGCGTCTTCTGCGGACCTCGCGGCGGGTACGGCAATGAACTCGGTGTCGTCCGCAACGGCTCCGTGATGCCCGAGCGGGAGGAGCGGCAGGAGTTCGCCGCGAAGCTGGGGTTCAGCGAGACCGTGTTCGTCGACGACCCCGAGCGCGGGGTGATCGACATCTATACGCCGACCCTGAGGCTGCCCTTCGCCGGGCACCCTGTGTCGGCACGGCCTGGCTCCTCGACGTCCCCGAGCTGGTCGTGCCCGCCGGGGTGATGGGCGCCCGGCAGGACGGGGAGTTCTGCTGGATCGAGGCGCGGGCGGAGTGGGTGCCGCCGCGCACCCTGCGCCAGTACGCGAGCGCCGCCGAGGTCGACGGGCTGCCCGTGCCGCCGAAGGGGAGTGGATCTACGCCTGGGCCTGGCTGGACGAGGCGGCCGGCCGCGTTCGTGCCCGCGCTTTCCCCGGCCGCGACGACGGCATCGACGAGGACGAGGCGACCGGCGCCGCGGCCCTCCTCCTCACCGACCAAATGGGCCGAGCCCTGAACATCACCCAGGGCACGGGCTCCCAACTCCTCACGGCCCCCAGCCTGAGGGCTGGACGGAGGTCGGCGGCCGGGTCTACCTGGAGCGCTGACAACACCATTGGGCGGTGAGGAGGTCTCCCTTGAGTGGGACCATCAGGTCGACAGGATCATTGTCGCCCAGGCCGAAGCGCGATCTCAAGGGACCGTACCCGGTGCGGCAGACGGCAGCGACCTTGCAGCCTGGATCCGCGGCCACTGGCGCATCGAGAACCAGTTCCACCACGTCCGCTACGTCATGGACGAGAACCCCATGAGTTTCTGATCAAATAGGCCCCCACAAAAGGAGACTCAGATGGAGTCTCCTAATTCGACCTGGGATCTGTATCAAGGGACAGGAATTCAAGGGAAGACAGTAGATCTTCTCCAAGCGTCAATCGGCAGGTGATCCCCTCCTGCCTCACCCAAGCGGAATGATCCACTGGAATAAAGTTGGCGACATGGATCCTCAAGAGGAGCCGAAAATCAAGGTCGGCGGAGGCAGATCGCACACAAACGTCGAGCGCATCGCGTACTTCGGATACCTTGGACCAGAAGTATCTGCGAAATTCCGCAGGGAGCTGCAGAGGGGTTTTGGCGATGACGTCGCACACCTCATTCACTACGGCCTGAGAAGACCATGCAGCGTCAGCCTCCAGAGGAACGCAGCCATATATCGCTTTCCATCGCCGACAAGCCCTGCCGATGAGCTCGTAACACGATCTTGTTGTGATGCCCTGAGGGGTCACTCCACTCCTCGGCCACGCCCACATCGGCGTCACCGCCACCGTCTACGCCCACGTCCGACTCCGCCTCCAGCGCGACGCCGTCTACGCCCTCAGCATCGCCCTCGGCAGCCCGAAGAGCACCGAGACGGCCAACGGCAGCAACGACGAACCGCCACCTTGCGCCACCCCGTCCGCTGACGTTGCTGTCAACTACTGCCGTCACCCCATGCAGAAGACCCGCCAGGGCGCACCTGGCGGGGCTTCTGCATTGCTGTCGCATATGCCGGACTCGGCATCAGCTCGGGCGCGATCAGCTGTCTATCTCTCGGAGGGAATCTGTCGCAGCAATTCGCCGTACAGGAATTGCATGAATCCCTCGAAATCTCGCGCGACCACCTTTACCCCAGACTCTTCCGCCTCATAGACATCACCGACGAGAGATCCACCTTCCAGCCGAACAATCTCTCCGGTTTGACGATCGGCAGCAAACAATGCACCGCCACCGTCAGAGCCAAACACGGCGACAGTCCGATTGGGTGCACTAATCACCTGTGTTGGCTGAGCGCCGCGCAACCCTCAACCACATACTCGGCCTCATCGACAAAGAACCCTGGACCGACATCAGGCAAGGAGATTTGCGCTACGTGCGAATAGAACTCGATCAAATCCCTCGCACCCGCGTCCCTCAAGGCCGCAGCGAGCGCGTCGCGACCGCCGCTATCAGCGACTCTTGTTACATAGTGCTCACCTGGCGGATACCCGTACATGGTCTCGAACCCTGCGACAAATCGTGAGGCCAGGCGCGACATTTCGTCGATCCAGCTATCAACGTTCGGCCCAGAAATAGGCACCATATCCCCTATCGATCTGCCCCGCGAAGTCTTCTATTTGAGCTCGCGAGGGGTTCGGATTCATGTCATGGAACCATTTCCATTGGTTGGTTATCTCTTGATGGACGTTGGCTCCACGGGACTTCATCCTACTGCCGGGCACTCCACGCATGTTGGATGGCGCATCGAAGTCAAAGTCGCCGAACTCTGGATGGTTTCGATACTCCTGCGGGATAGCATGGTGAGCATCCCAATCATCTGGCAGTCGCTTCATGCCGCTGCGGTGCAAGTACGCCTGGAACCTACCTCGGTAGTTGCTGATGTCGATGGTAGGAGCTTCAGGCGCCTTACCCGTAGGACATCCATTGCTGTTGTGAACGAGTACCGGCGTGTCACCTGCCAGCACATAGTACGTGTGCAGGTCGTCGACGGTGAGGTTGTACGTCCGGGCGTGCTTGGTGTACGCGCGGTTGCTGAGGATGCGGACGGTGGTGCCGTCGGGGGTCCTGAGGGTCATGCCGGCGGCGAGGTTGCGGGCTTCGACCCAGGCGCCGATCTCGGGAACCCAGAAGGGGTGTTCGTGTGTAGCTGTGAGCTTCTCGGGCCCGCCGGGTGTTTCGATGGTGAGTTCGTTGAAGTGCTTGTCGTCTTCGGTGACGATCAGGCGGGTGACCTTCCGAAGGTGGGTCTCCCCTGTTTCCGGGTCTGTGGCAACAACCTCGTCGCCGACCTCAATCTTTTCGATTGATTTGGTTTCGCCGTTGGCCATGAGGACTTGGGTGCCGGCAAGAAAGCACTTATTGCATCCCGAGGCGAATTTCCTGAGCCACTTATCGACGGCTTCTTTGCCCTTTTTGACGACCGAATCGGGTACTAGTTTTACGGCCTTCGCGAAGGGGATGTCCGAGACGACGCCAAGGTAGTCCCAACCGCTCGCCTCTCCTTGAATCACCTTCTTCCATGACTCGACGTCAGGAATGACCAGGGAGGAAACAAACTTGAAAACGCTGTTCTGTGCATCCAGATCGTACGGCTTTTCGACGGTCCTTGTGCCCAGAGGCGGATGGTAGCTGCCGAATCGGTTGACGCTGTGGAGGTCACCCACTACGTCATAGGTGAAGGTGCTGCCTTCAAAACGGTACTTCCAACCTCCTTACCGTCCGGGACCATCCAGTCCCGGTAGACGAAATTGCCGTCCTGGCAGCCGCTGCCGCAGTCAGTGGCCGGCTTCAGGCCGTCGGGGTCGCTGGTGCTGATGGGGCTGTTCTTGGCGTAGGAGTAGCCGTTCATCTGCAGCGGGTCCGTGATGTCCAGCAGCGGATCTGCGCTGATGAAGCGGCCGTTGGCCTGGTCGTACTCGCGCGCGCCGATGTGCGTCAGTCCGGTGGCGACGTCGTCGATACCGACGCCCAGGTAGCTGCGCCTGTCCGGCCAGGAGGACGGCTGGGGCCCGCGGGCCTCGCCGAAGGGCTTGAAGGCCCGCCTGGTCACCGGCTGGTTGGCGGCCATCTGAACGGTGGTGTTGGCAGTACCCAGATGGTTGGCGAGTTGGATGTTGCGGGTGTGACCGGTGCTGCTGCCGTCTGAGGTGCGGACGACTGTCGGAGCGCCGGGGTGGGCGTAGTTGCGGGTTGCCTTGGTGATCTTTCCGGTGGCGTCGGTGGTGAGTTCGCCGCCGGGGAGGTAGAGGGTGGAGCCTTCGCTGGAGTTCTCCAGGAGGCGTCGACCGCCGGTGTCGTAGGTGTAGTTGATGGTCGTGGCGCCGGTGGCCACGGTGGCCGGCTTGTTCTCGCTGGTCCAGGTGAGGTTCTGGGTGTCGTTGGCGAGGTCGCGCTTGGTGGTGTTGCCGGCCGGGTCGTAGGTGTAGGCGCTGCCGGAGCCGGTGGGGGTGGTGGAGACCCAGGCCAGGGTGTGGGGCTGGGTGGTGACCGGTTCGGTGGCGCCGTTTCCGGCGGTGGTGCCGTAGCCGGAGTGATAGGTGATGTTTTTGGTGGGGTCGGTGACGTTGTGCTCGGTGAGGGTGGAGCGGTTGCCGATCCAGTCGTAGGTGAATGCCTGGCGGTAGGCGGTGGCGGACGTCGCCACTGTGCCGGCGGCCGGGGCGGCTGCGGCGAGTGCGCTGGTCAGCGAGGCGTCCGGGCTGGAGGTGTCGCTGGCCGCGTTCAGGGCGTCTGCGACGGGGCCGGACGAGGTGGCGTAGTCGGTGCGGTAGCCGAAGGCGGCACCGTTGGCGGTCTTGCAGCCGTTGCCTGTACCAGTGGGGGCGATGGTGGATGTCCAGGCGTGGACGAGTTCACCGAGGGCGTCGTAGGTGTAGCACTGGGTGTCCCAGGTGGAGCCTGAGGCTTCGCTCAGCTTGCGGGAATTCGATGTGATGGTGCCGGACGCGTCGTACGAGTAGTAGCTGTCGGTGATGCGGTGAGGTGAAGCGGTCTCACGGTCGGCGACGGTGCGCTGGAGGCGTCCGGTGTGCGGGTCGATAAAGTTGGTGGTCCACACGCGGTAGGGCTGGGAGCCGGAGACGGTGCGGAGGACGTCGCCGAAGGGGAGTAGGTGACGTCAGCGGTGTACCAGCTGGAGCCGGATGTGGACTCGGGCAGGCCGTCCTCGTTGTAGCGGGTGACCACCTTCTCGGAGGCGATGCCGCCCTTCGACGGGTAGGTCACCGAGAGGGGCTTTCCGGTCGGCGTGTAGCCGTAGATGTAGCTGTAGGTGCCTGAAAGCCCGGCGGTCTTGGCGTTGGCGGGGATGGTGATGTCCTGCCCGGTGGGCTGGTAGTCGGTGGTGTAGCCGGTGGTTCTGGTGACGTAGTCGCCGTCAGCCGTGTGGCGGGTCGAGGTGACCGGCATGCCGAGGGCGCCGACAGCGTCGAAGGTGAAGGACTTGCTCGGGCTGGCCGTGGCTGAGCCCTCGCGGATGGCTGTTACGCGTCCGAGCACGTCGTAGGTCGTGTACAGGGACTTGCCGTTGGCGTCGAGGGTGACGAGGGGACGGTCGGCGCCGTCGTACGCGGTTGTCTTGGTGGTGCCGGTGTCTGGATCGGTGGCCTCGACTATTCGGCTGCGTACGTCGTACTTGTACGTCCACTTGTTACCGGCCGGGTCGGTGACTTCCGAGCGGTTGCCGCGGACGTCGTAGGCGTAGCGCGTCGATCGGGTAGCCGACTGGCCGGCGTCGGTGTACTGCTCGATCTCGGTGACCCTGCCGAGGGCGTCGGTGGTGGTCCACGTTGCCGGAGAGGTGTTGCCCGGGGGATTCACGTGCACGGTGTTCGGCCCGTACGACGTGAAGGTCTCGTACTTGAAGTCACCGTCGTGGTAGGTCGCTTGGCGGACGGTGCGACCCGTGCCGTCGTACTGGGTCTTTACGTAACTGGGGATGAGTGTCGTGCTTTTGGGTGCGAACAGGGTGGTGGTCGGCTGGCCTGCGGCGAGGTAGCCGCTGGTGACGATGCTGGTGCGGCCGTGGTCGTCGTAGTGGGTGTCGGCGATGATGCGGCCGGGGCCGTGGGCTTCGTTCTGCGTCTGGACCGGGCGGAGCAGGCCGTCATAGATGGTGACCGAGGAGACGTAGCTGCCGTCATCCTTGATCGTCTTGGTGGTGACGGCAGCAGGACTGGTCCTGGAGGAGGTGGCGGTGGCCTGCTGGTAGCTGAACTGGACGTCGGGGGTCTGGGTGCCACTGGAGCGGATCGGGGACCAGCCCTTGACCAGGCGGCCGAGGCCGTCGTACTCGTACCGGGTCACGCGGCCGTTGGGGTCGGTGACAGTGAGGGGAGGGCACGGCCTGGGTCGAACGTGGTCGTGGTGGCGTGTCCGAGAGCGTTGACAGTTCTGAGGCTGGTGAGCGGGCCTCCGCTGTCAGCGGGCGTGTAAATGTTCTCGGTGGTGCCCTGATCCGGCCTGGTGACCTTGCGGATACGGCCCAGCGGATCGTACGTGGTGGTGGTGATGACGTTGTGCGCGTCGCCCTCGCCGTTGGATTCGGCGACGGTGGTGGGCAGGCCCTTGAGCGGTGTGGCGGCGTAGGCCAGGTTGTCGTAGCTGGTGCGGACCGATTTCAGCAGGTGCGTGGCGGGGTCGCACCGGCGTAGCGGTCGCAGGGCACGGCGATCGTCCGGCTCTGGGAGATCAGGCCGATCAGGTGCGCGTCGGTGTTGTGGACGTAGGTGTTGCGGGTGCACTCCTGTTCGGAGAGCGTTTCGCCGCCCGATCCGTTGGGCTTGGCGACGAAGCTTTCGATCTCGGTGGCCAGGCCGTAGGTGTCGTCGACGGTGGTGAGGGTGCGCTTGGACTGCCATCCGTCGTCGAGGGACTGGATGTCGTCGGTGCGCTTGATGCCGACGCGGTGGGCGAGGAGCGGTTCCATGGCCGAGCCGTCCTCGGCCTCTCGGGCGCGGGAGGCCGTCTGCTTGGACCAGGGAAGTTCAGGGTGCGCCGGAGGAGTTGCTTGTCCGAGTCCTTGTAGGTGAGGATCTCGGCGATCTGGCCTGCGTACTGGCGGGCGTCGTCGCTGACCAGGGTGTGGGTTCCGGTGGTGTCCTTGACTTCACCGCCGGTGCCGAGGAAGTAGCGCATCTCGGAGTACGACTGTGACTGAGGGTCGTCGTTGCCGGTCTTGCTGGAAGTGGACTTGCTGCCCTTGGTCACGGAGACCTGGCGGTATCCCTGCCAGTCGCTGTAGGTGCGCAGGGCGGGTCGCTGGAACTCGTCATCGGATTTGGCCCAGGCCGGGCCGGTGTACTTGTACTTGGTGACGATCGGCACGCCGTGGTTGGTGACTTTGTCGGTCTCCACGACGGAGGCGACGACGTACTTGTTGAACCATTGCTTGGGTGGGGTCCGTTCGTCGCCGTCCGGGGACCATCGGACCGGGAAGCAGGTTCCGTTCGCCTTCTCCTTGTCCTCGGCAGGCGGGTGGCGCAGCCGCCGGTGTATTCGACCTCGATGTCGGCGCCGGCCTCGGTGGCGACGGTGCCGATGCGGGGGCGGGTGAAGGCGGGACGCTGATCCTTTGGGCCGGTGCGGACGAGGTTGGGGAGCTGGCGGTCACGCAGGCGGGACTGGAGCGGAGAGGAGGAGCCGACGCGGTATTCGGCGAAGCTCACGCCGTCCTTGGACTGGATGGTGCCGGTGGTGTCTCCCGGGCCGTATCCGGTGCGGGCGATCGAGTTGAGCCACAGTCCCGGCGACGTGTCGTACCAGTCACTGGGAAATGACTGATGGAGGGCGTAGACGTCGACCTTGCCCAGGCCGGTCACCCCTGCGCGGGCACCGAGGGTGGTGATGGAGTCCAGGCGCATCTGTGTCCAGAAGGACGGGAAGCCGGGGCACAGCTTGGACGTCGACTTGCAGTTGAGGTTGCCGGGGGTGTCCCACCAGGGACGGTAGGCACCAGGGTCGTCGGTCTTGGCGAAGTTCGTCGCATCACAGGCGGTGTCGGACTTCAGGCAGCGCTGCTTCACACTGAAGCTGACCTGGGCGGAAGGCTTGGACAGGTCGTCCGAGCGCATGCCGTAGTCGATGCTGGTGGGGTAGGCGAAGCGCTCGTAGGCTTCCGGGGTCTTGCGCTTGTCCCGGACGGCGTAGTAATTCGTCTCCTGCTTCCAGCTGACGATCATCACATTGCCGTGGACGTCCGTGACCTTGTCCAGACCCCAGCGCCAGGCCTGCTGCTTGCCCGCGCCGCAGCGGGAGTCGGCGAAGGCGGTTGCATGGCAGGGCTCGCCGGGATGGTTACCGAAGACGGGAACCGTGGAGACCGAGTTGGTGTTGGTGTGGCCGCCGCCGACCTCGTGACGCCCGAAGGTGTAGACGGTTCCGTCGGTGGTGGTCACCTCCCAGTACTCGCCGTCGTTGTCGCCGTTCGCCGCACCGGTCTTGAGCGTGACCCGGGTACCGTCGTCGGAAGCGGGGCGGTAGGTGTTGGTGGTGCCGACGCGGACCAGCTCGGTGGTCCGGCCGGCGAGGGACATCACCGCGTTGTGCGAGACCCAGCACAGGTCGGAGGTCTTGTTGGTCTTGGCGGTGTTGTTGGGGGCGCCGGCATCAAGGGTTTTCCGGTCGTCCTTGCAGCTGCGGTAGCGGCGCTCGATGTGGCCGGGGTCGTAGTCCCAGCCCTCGCCAATCCACGAGGCCTGGGGGACGAGACGCTCGTGCGGCCGTCCACTGACTGCGAGTTGTAGGTGAGTGCGATCTTCGGAGTAGGGCCGGCCGGGGGCGCTGGAACGGTCAGCGGGTAGGACCAGACGAAGGCACCGGAACTGCCGGAATGTGACCAGGAGCCAGTCGAAGCAAGCGGGGTCGCGCTGAACGAGCCGCCTGGGCCCGCTCCGGAATCGACCGCGCCGATTACGGTGGAGTCGCCGCTGCCTTCCGCGTCCAGCAGGCGGGAGCCCGCCGACTGGGTGGAGGGGCCTTCGGACGCCGTGGCGGCAGGGTCGTCGGCGGCCGGGTCGATGGTCGCGGAGACAGTGTTGGTGTCCGGGTCGTTTAAGGTCTCCAGCTCTGTGAATGCCTGGCACTCCTCGACGTCGGGGGTGGTCAGGTAGCACGCAGGGAACTGGACCAGACGCAGGCGGGAGCCCCAGTCGGCGCCGTAGAGGTTCTCGAAAGTGCCGTAGTTCAGCGCGAGTGAGACCGGCACCGCGCCCGTGTCGGGCGGGTCAACGCGAATGACCGCACCGTCCACGCCCTGCGTGGTGACATCGGCGCGGGCGTCCACGGTCACGCGCCACGCACCGGTGGGGGTGGGGTGGCCCTCGGCGGGAGCGAGCGTGACCGGGACCTGGTCAGACTGGGGCTCGACAGCTGCGGACGAACTCCGTGCGACACTGGACGGAAAAGTGACCGTTGTGGTGGAAGCGGGAAGCGGGGTGTCGGTGCCGGGCGGCGCCGTTTCCCTGTTTTGCGGAACATCGATCTTCAGACTCTCGACGTCCTGGTTGACTGGGGCGCCGTCGGCCGGGACGACTCTGGCGAGCGACTCAAGAATCAGGGTCTCGCGCCCCGGTTCGTCGACCGGCGGCACAGCCATCGCTGCCGTGGGCAGCAGACCGGCAAGCACGACGGCACCAGCTGCGATGACAATCGCTTTGCGCACTCGCAGGCTTCGAGAAAGGCGAGTTCGACCGAACACGGAGGGTCCCCGGACCACTTGGCGCGGGGTCAGAAACGGACCTCGCGCAGGACGAAACAGATCGGGCGAATTCTGTGAGAGCAGTGTGAAGAAACACTAGAGGTTCGTACCATTAGTGATCATCGTCACGCCGCGTAACGAGAGAATCGCTCACAGAGGATGCCGATCTGGGCAGCGCCCCTCCGAGAGGAATACATTCCGATGTAGGTCTAATTTCACTCGAAAATATCTGATGGGTAATCAAATATCCTTAATGATGGGGTACTTCGTGCCGATATGGGAACTCTCTCGGCCCGATGGACACTCACCAGCCTCAGCAGGGCGGCACCCGGAGAAACAGAGATCGCTCGGCCCGAGTCCCGGGCATGAGAATTCACAGGGTGACGACAGACGGCTTATGAGTCATCATCAGCTCGCCCTGCCATGCCCGCGCCCCCGTACGGAACGGTCCGCTTCGCCATGGCTGGCCACATCGTTCTGGAGGAGCCCGCACACGTTGATCCGTGTGCCGGGCATGGGGAAAGGACCTCTCACGATGCCAACCACTCAGCTCCGCAGACCCGGACGCCGCACCCTGGCGTTCGCCCTTGCCACGGCGGTCGCAGGGACCGGCATCGCTTACGCCGGGTACATGCACTCCGACGGACGGCAGCAGGCCGAGCCCCAGCGGGCGAAGGCGGTCACCGAGAGCGCCGCCTTCGTCCAAGCCGCCCGCACGGGCAAGCAGGTCGAGGTCACCGCGGACCGCACCGAGCACTCCACCACCTGGGCCCGTCCCGACGGACAGCTCACCAAGCGGTTCCACGCCTCGCCGGTCCGGGTCCACAAGGACGGCGAATGGCGCGCGATCAACACGGATCTGCGGCGCGGCGAGGCCGGCTGGGAGACCACGGCCACGAGCGCGCGGATGGTGTTCACCGCGGGCTCGGACAAGCCGGACTCGGAGCGGGCCTCCCGGGCTGGGGTCCAGCGTGTGCACTGGTAAAGGGTGCTTCGGCTGCGGCCGGAGCAAGCAACCTCGTCACGCTCTACGTGGGCGATGCCGGTGAATACGCCATCCAGCTCACCTGGCCGGGCCCGGTTCCCGCTCCCATCATCGACGGCTCCCGCGCCTTATATCCGGAGATCTTCCCCGGCGCCGACCTGGTTCTCACAGCGGACAACGACGGCTTCGCTCAGCTCCTCGTCCTGAAGAACCGGACGGCCGCAGCCAACCCGCTGGTGCAGCAGCTCTCGTACGGCATCACCTCCGAAGACCTGACGTTTCGCCTCGAACCTTTGTCCGGTGTCCTCATTGCCGAGACCTTCTACGGCAACGAGGTGGCCAGCTCCGGCACCCCGCTGATGTGGGACTCCACCGGCCAGCCCGCCATCACCGACGGACAGGTCGGAGCCACTGCCCAGCCGACCGGCCCGGAGAACCCCGAGCCCAGCAACTCGGCGTCCTGGACACCGGAAGCGGTGCCGGCCGAGGAGGCGACGAACGACGCCGAGTCGGACGAGCAGACCGACCGGGAATCCGAAGCACCAAGCCTGCCGACCCCCACCGACGACCCCGAAGTCCCTCCCTCGGAGACCGCCACACCAACCGCTCCCGCCGAACCGACCCCGAGCCCGTCCCAGACCGGATCCGCGGCAACCCTTTCGCTCCCACTGCTCGACGGGCCATCACCGGACTCTCTGGGCAACACCGTGGAGTCCGACCTCTCGGGCGACAACTGGGTCATCACCCCGGACCTGGACTTCCTCAACGCTCCGGAAACGACCTACCCGGTCTTCGTCGACCCGTCCGTCACCAAGCACATGGACAACTGGACCACCGCTTACAGTCGGCACCCCAACGCCACCTTCTACAACGGCAAAGGCTTCAACAAAGGCGGCACCCACGAAGCCCGCGTCGGCTTCGAGTCCGACACCTGGGGCACTTCGCGTTCCTACTTCAACATGGACTTCGATAAGAACCTCAAGGGCGCGAAGATCAGCAGCGCCAAACTGCGCCTCCTGGAAACGTACTCCTGGTCCTGCAGCGCCCGCTCAATGAGCGTGCACGTCACCGGAGCGATCAGCAAGAAGACCAACTGGAAGAACGCCCCGAAACTCACCGACGGCAACAAGCTGCAGACCCGCAGCTTCGCGCACGGCTACAAATCCGGCTGCCGCGACGCCTACGAGACCTTCGACGTGAAAAAGGCCGCACAGAACTACGCCGACCTCGGCCGCTCCAAAATGACCTTCGGCCTGCGTGCCCGGGACGAGAAATCCCAGCACTCCTGGAAGAAGTTCCAGGCCAACGGCGAGAACGGTCCGGCACTCGAACTCGTCTACAACCGGCGCCCTTCGTCCCCCACCAGCCTCGACCTGTCCCCCGACGCCAAGTGCACCACCACCGAGCCATACGTCCGGATGGGCGCCGGCAGCGTCACCTTCACCGCACGAGGAAAGGACAAGGACAACAACCTCGACTACCTGGACTTCGATCTCTGGCCCACCGGCAAATGGGGCACCACCGGCGACATGCTCGGCTCCACAGGCAAGGTTTCCACTGGTAGTGACGGGGGCGACGCCCTACGCTCCACGCCCGCCTTCTCCACCAGCAAACTGAAAAATGGCACGCTCTACTCCTGGCGTGTCCGCGGCGTCGACGACAAGGGCGCCACCTCCGGCTACTCGCCCGCCAAGACTCCCTGCCGGTTCATCCTGGACACCACCGCCCCCAAGCGCCCCAACGTCACCTCCACCGACTTCCCCAACGCAGACGGCTCGGAGAACGGCTTCGGAAACGACGCCGAGGACGCCAACTGGTCGAAGCTGAAGTTCGGCACAGCGGGCTCCTTCACCGTATACGCAGGCTCCACCGATACCGTCCGCTTCGAATACTCCTTCAACGGATCCAACTACAACTTCTCCAAGAGCCGCACCGCCGGGACGGCAGTCACCACCCCGGCGACCATCACCGACGCCAAACCCCCGACAGCCGGCCCCAACGTCCTCTACATCCGCGCTGTCGACTCGGCAGGCAACGCCTCCGACCCGGCCCTCTACTTCTTCTACGTCAGCCCCCGTGACGAGGCCGACAGCCCCGGCGACTTCACTGGTGACGACCTCGCCGACCTCATGGTTGTGACCGCCGCGGGCAATCTCGCCCTCTACCCGTCCCAGGCCACACCCGACCTCGCTCGCGCCAGCGGCGACCTCGACTACTCCATGTCCGGCGCCTACCGCGCCAATCCCGCCAAGGAACCAGGTTCCGAGGACGGTCTTCCACCGTTTGTCGCCGCCCCTCCGGTCACTTCAAGGACTCTTTGATCACCCACAACGGCGACATCTACGGCGGTGACGGGCTCCAGGACCTGGTCGTCCGTGTCGGCGGCAAGCTGTGGGTCTACCCCGGTGACGGCTACGGCGCAGTCAACACCGACCGCCGTGTGGAACTGCTTCTGCCCTCCAACGCGCCCAGCCCCGCTTCTCTCACCCAGATCGTCTCGGCGGGCGACGCTACTGGGGACGGCCGCACGGACTTCTTCGCCACCGTGGGCGAGGAGATCTGGGCCTTCACCGGCTACCACGGCGCCACCATCGACAAAGCGATCAGGCTGTCCTCCACACCATGGGCCGACCGGGACATCGTCACCGTGGCGGACATCAGCGGCGACGGGGCGACGGACCTCGTGTACCGCAGCGACGCCTCCGGCCGACTCCTCTTCCGCAAGGGCATCAAGGCCGCCGGAGGCGGAACCGACCTCACCTCCCTGGCCTCCGCCGCCAACTCCGCCGACGGCGTCGACGCCGTCTATGGCGCCTCCGGCTGGGGCAGCTCCAGCATCCCGCTGCTGATCGGAACCCCCGACGTCAACGGCGACACCATCCCCGACATCTGGACCGTACGCTCCGACGGATCCGTACGCTTCTACGCGGGCGGCAAGACCGCCCTGTCCGGATCCGGCACAGAGATCATCGGACAGAACAACCACTGGAAAACCCGCATCGCCATCGGCTGACCCGCCGACCCCAAACGCCTGGACCCGCTTCCTCAAAACAGCGGGTCCAGGCACTCTGAGAGCTCGTGACTCGATCATGGTTGAGCCTTCCTGAGGCGCTTCTGGCAGATCAGGCTGCGGGCCGGGGAGGCGGAGACACCGCGGAGTTCGGTGCGGCCTTCCCAAGGGACGGCCAGTCGTGTGAACTGGTGCGCAGGGCGACTGTCTGCTCCACCACGTATCGGAGTTCGCCCAGGCCCTTGATCTCCTGCGCGCCGTCCAACGCCGGCCCGAAGTCCTCAGCGGCTTCATAGCCGGGGCCGGACTGGTCCTGGAGCCCCCGCAGCCCGTCACTCCGCCCTTTCAACCTCAATGGCAACGTCAGCGGACGGCTGCCGCGGTAGCCGCAACGTCGGGGGGTTGCCCATCGGGCTGCGGACGTTGACGAGGACGTCGAGGTATCAAGGCCGGAGCGGCCTGGCGTGCTGGTGGATGACGCCCGACAAGCGTCAACTCAGGTGCGTGATGAAGGTACTCCAGGCGTTCCGGCCGAACGGGAGCACTGGGCCGGCCGGGTTCTTGCTGTCGCGCACCGGGGCGAGGGCGGGGATGTTGTGGGCGAGTTCCAGGCAGTCGCCCTGTCCGCCGCTGTGACTGCTCTTACGCCATATCGCCGTGTCGGTGTTCGCATGGTTGAGGGCTTCATGGCTCATGATCTGTACTCCTTGGCGACGCGCTGGATCAGCGCGAGTGATTCGGGCGGGGGCAATGCTGCCATTCGGGCGTGGTCGAAGAGCGCTCGGTAACACGCCACTTCGGTCTCCCGCTCCATCCACATGTTGCCGGCGGGCGTCTCCGTGAGGACCAGATCGAGTGAGGCCATCTGCGGAAAGGTGAGCAGCAGGTACGGGCCGTACATGCTGGAGTGCGCACCGCGCGAGAACGGGAGTACCTGGATCGTGACGTTGGGCCGCTGCGCCATGGCCAAGAGGTGGTGCAGCTGTGCCCTCATCACGTCGGTACCGCCCACCTGCTGGTGCAGTACGCCTTCCGCCAGCACTGCCCAGTACTCGATGGGGCTCTCACCAGCGAGCCGTTCCTGGCGGGTGAGGCGGACCCGTACGAACTGGTCGATCTCCTCGGGGGTCTGCCAGGCTCGTGACGCGACAGTCACCGCCCGTCCGTACTCCTCCGTCTGCAAGAGTCCGGGAACCAGTTGCACCTGGTACGTCCGGATACCGGCGCAGATGGCCTCCATCTCGATCTGATCGATGTAGGTGTCGCTGAGTACGGACGCGTACGGGTGCCACCAGCCCTCCCTGCGACGCCGGTTGGCTCTGCGGGCAAGCGTCATGAGGCGGTCCCGCGACTCGGGCTCTTCCACCCGGTACGCCTGCATGAGTGCGATCAGGTCGGGGCTGCGCACGGGGACATGCCCGTTTTCGATGCGGCTGATCTTCCCCTTCGTACAGTCGAGTGCCTCGGCGGCCTGAGCCATGGAGACGCCTGCTGCTTCGCGGAACCTCTTCAGCTCGTCACCGAGTTGACGGCCCAGCACGGTGGACGGTTTGACAGTGGGCATGGGCAACTCCCTATCAGAGGAGTACTCCTCAGCGGTCTGCTTCTTACTCGAAAGAGTGAGGCGAGCTTCATCTCGCCATGCAACGTTGCGCCAGTTCATATGCTGCGGATCACCTTGCTGGTAACAACCCCATGGGGGTGCCATGGCACACCGTTCCGCTACGAACGACATCACCTTCCGACTGCCCCGCAGTCACCGCAGCGTCCCCCGCGCCCGGGCGCTGTTGCACGCTGTGCTGGGTGACTGGGGTGTGGGTCAGGAGACCCTCGAGAACGCCGAGTTGGTGCTCTCGGAACTCGTCACCAACGCGCTGCGTGTCCCGGCGCCGGGGGATCGGCAGGTGGGCGTGCGGATCAGCCGGTCCCTCGCGGACGGGCTGCTGCGGCTGGAGGTGAGTGACGCCGGGGGCGGTCGGCCCGAGGTGCGGGAGCCCGGCGAAGACGAGACCGGCGGCCGAGGGCTGCTCCTCGTGGCGGCGCTCGCGCACCGCTGGGGCTACGAGACGCGCCCCGCCGGGATCGGGAAGACGGTGTTCGCCGAGCTGAAGGCTCCGGACATCGTGGCCGAACCCGAGGCGCGCGAGGTGGCGGCGGTCATGGTCAGGGAGGGGCAGAAGGTGCGGGTGTGGGGGGAGTGGCGCACCGTGCGGTGCGTGCGGGGTGATCAGCACGCGACCGGTGGTCCCGCCGTGGTGCTGGAGTTCGGCGACGGCCCCGCGCTGCGGGTGCAGGCGGCGGAACCGTTGACCGTACGGGTGGGAGATCCCTGCGGATAATGTGGCGCAGTGCACATGCGGCCGTGTGGAGAGGAGGTGGCAGCGTGATCACGCGAATCGAGATCGACGGGTACAAGTCGTTCGACGACTTCGCCCTCGACCTGTCGCCGTTCACCGTCCTGGTGGGAGCCAACGCCTCGGGCAAGTCCAACCTGCTGGAGGCCGTCGACCTGCTGGGCCGGCTGATCCGGGAGCCGACCGGCCAGACCTTGGTCGACCACGCCCGCCGGGGCGGCCCAAAGGAACTGTTCCGGCGCGGGCCGGACGGCACGCCGGTCGGGGTCATGCGGATCGCCGCCCATGTGCTGGTGCACGGTGACCTCGGGTACTGCCACCTCCGGGTCGAGGCCCGGGTGACGTACGTGGATCCTCCGGACCCCCTGCGCGTCGACACCGAGGTGCTCAACGTCCACGACCACTACGCGGGCGATCCGGACTGGGCTCCGCCCGTACCGCCACGTCTGTACCCGGACGAAACCGGTCAGCTGCACTGCATCGAAATGCCCGTACAGGACGCCGCGTACCGCAGGGAGCTGGCCGGGGCCACCAGCAACTGGCGGATCCTCGAACCCTCGCCGAAGGCGATGCGCGTCGTCTCCTCCACCTACGACGCCGCGCCCCTCGCGGAGGACGGCAAGAACCTCGGGGCCGTCCTGGGCCGGATCGCCCGGGACCCGGAGCGCTGGTACGACTTCCGCGCCGACACCGTGGCGCTGCTCCCCGACCTCGTGGACATCACGGTGGAGGCGAACGCCGAGTGGGGACAGTGGGACGTCTGGCTCCAGCACCGGCACGAGCACCGTGTGACCCCTGGCGCGGCGTCGGCGGGCACCCTGCGTGTTCTGGCGCTGCTCGCCGCGGCCCACGATCCCGCACATGAAGGGGTCCTCCTGATCGAGGAACCCGAGAACGGCCTCCACCCCACCCGAGTCCCCCAGTTGCTGTCCCGGCTCAAGGGAAGAACCAGTGACCCGGCGACGCTCACCGCCGGTGACGGAAGGCAGATCCTGATCACCACCCACTCACCGGTCGCGCTCGCCGCCGCGCTGGAGGACGCCCCGGACTCGGTGGTGTTCCTGGACACCGTCACCCGGTTCGGCGACGGTCATCCGCCCCGTCGGCTGAGCCGGGCGCGGAGAGTGGCGGAGAGCGGCGAGCGCGGGACGTTCGTCACCCCCTCGAAGTGCGGAAGTATCTCGATCCCCTGGGGCGGTACGCGCGTGGGGCGTAGGTATCTCAGTCTCGCCCTCCTGACGGAGGGGGCCAGCGACCAGTGGTTCCTCGTTCCCCTCGTCGACCGCCTGATCGCCGAACTCGCCCTTGAGGCGCCGGTCGGCTTCGACTACTCGGGAGTGGTCGCCGGCGAGTGCTTCACCGTGGCGCAACGGGACCTGGTGGCGCGCGAAGTGACCGACCTGCTCCGCTACTTCGACATCGTGATGGTCCACCACGACCACAACGAGCGGGGCAAGGTCGATGCCGTCCGAGAGCGGTTCCCCGACGACGCGCACCGCATCGTGGCCCTGGTGCCCGTGCGGGAGACCGAGGCGTGGATGCTGGCGGACCCCGAAGCGGTCAGAGAGGCCGCGCCCACCCGTGACGGCGCGTGGGAGCTGCCGTACGACGTGGAGAAGGTGGCCGACCCGAAGTCCCTGCTGAAGGCGGCACTGGGCGGGCGGCGGGACGCGGAACGGGACTTCGGCCGGCTGGGGCAGACGGTCGCGCTCGACGCGCTGAACAAGGTGCCCGCGTACCGGCGCTGGACCGCTGAGCTGCGCGAGGCCATGGAGCGACTGCGGTTTCTGTGACCCGGGCCGGGCTCACGCCGACAGTATGCGAGCGCCGCCGAGGTGGACGGGCTGCCCGTGCCGCCGAAGGGGAGTGGGTCTACGCCTGGGCCTGGCTGGACGAGGCGGCCGGCCGCGTCCGTGCCCGCGCCTTTCCCGGCCGCGACGACGGCATCGACGAGGACGAGGCGACCGGCGCCGCAGCCCTCCTCCTCACCGACCAACTGGGCCGAGCCCTGAACATCACCCAGGGCACGGGCTCCCAACTCCTCACGGCCCCCAGCCTGAGGGCTGGACGGAAGTCGGCGGCCGGGTCTACCTGGAACGCTGACCGCTCCATCGCGCGAGGAAGACCGGCGGCGGTCCACCCTTCCCACCGGGCCCGAGGCCGGAGGTGGATCAGGAGACCTGGCCGGCGGCCGCCGCCGCGTCGGCGGGACCGGGGGCGTCGGCTTCGCGGTGGCGGGCGGCGTGCGGTAGGCGCGGAGAGGCGCGTTGGTCGCGGCCACGGCGGCGATCGCCAGGACGGCGGACAGTCCGCCGAAGGCCAGCGAGAAGGAGGCGGAGGTGGCCGATGCCAACAGGCCACCGCGGAAGTTGCCGAGTTCGGGGCCCGCGACACCGATGACGTGTTCCACAGAGGAGACCCGTCCCCGGTATGCGTCCGGGGTTTCCATTTGCACCAGGGTGCTGCGGGTGACGACCGACACGGTGTCGGCAGCGCCCGCCACGGCCAGGCAGCCGAGCGCCAGCCACAACGGCCCCGCCAGACCGAAACAGGCCAGGGCCAGGCCCCAGACACCGGCTGCGGAGAGCTGCACCAGGCCGGCACGGCGCCGGCGTGTCACCGTACCGGAGAGCAGACCGGCCGTGATCCCCCGACCGCGACGGCCGAGAGGAACAGGCCGAGGGTCTTCGGGTCACCCCGAAGCGGGTCTCGTTGACCAAGGGGAAGAGCGCGATGGGCATGGCGAGCAGCGTCGCGGACAGGTCGGTGGCCATCGAGCCCCACAGGGTCGGGCGGCGCAGGACGATCCGCCAGCCGCCACGCTCGGGCCGGCGCCTGCCGCCTGCCGCGCCGGCGCCTTCGGGCCGCATGGCAGGCAGGCGGAGCACCGCGAGCATCGAGACGGCCATGGCCGCGGCCTGGGCCGCGTACGCGGCGGCGAAATCCCAGCGGGCGATGATCAGCCCGGCCAGCGCGGGCCCGGTCAGCATCGCCGCCTGGAAGGAGATGTTGGTCAGCGCGAGACCGGCCGCGACCTGGTCGCCCGGCAACAGCCGGACCGGGAAGGTGCGCCGGGCAGGGGCTCCGAGAGCGCCGCAGCTCGTTCCCAGGGCCACCAGGGCGAGCAGCAGCAGCACGTTCCGGTTGTCCGCCAGGGCCTGGGCGCACAGCGCCGCGGCGGCCAGCAGTTGGCCCGCGGTGGTGGCCCGCACCACCGCACGGCGGTCGACGGTATCGGCCAACGTGCCGCCGAGCAGCCCGAACAGCACCATCGGCAGGCCGGTGGCGAGCCCGATGGCGCCGGTGCCCACCGGGCTGCCGGTCAGGTCCCAGACCTGGGCCAGCACCGCCACAGTGGCTATCTGTCCACCGACTTGAGAGACCGAGGTGCCGATCCACAGGTCGCGAAACGGCCGACTGCCGCGCAGCGGACGGGTGTCGAGGAACCGGACACGGACACGCCCGCTCATCGCGGTGGCTCGACAAGATGGTGGAGGACTCGCTGCCGCATCGACCGGCGTGCGAGCGCTCGCCGTACCTCTTCGACGACGGCGGTCATCGCGTGGGGATCTCGCTGTCCAGCTCGGCGACCGTCTCATGGGTGGCGCGCCACTCCGCCTCCAGGAACGGCACCAGCGACCGGCCGCGCTCGGTCAGGTCGATCCGCCGGGTGCGGGCGTCGGGCCCCGGCTCGGAGGTGACCAGATCCAGCTTGCGCATGGCGGCGACGGTCTGGCTGATCGCGGAGTGCGAGCGGTCCAGCGATTTCGCGAGCTCACGGATGGTCAGCGGTCCGGTGTGGGCGAGCCGGATCAGCGGATAGGCGAACCGCGGCCGCATCCCCTCGATGCCACGCTCGATGTAGACCCGCTCGATCTCGGCATCCATGCCTGCCAGAAGCTCGTGCAGGGAGTGCCAGGGGTCGGGGAGCGCCGTGGGATCAGAAGATGTCACAGCGCTAATATAACAGCACTGCGATAATCGACTTCCGGGCGCGCGAGGGTCTGGGGCGAGTCCGGCGGGGTGAGCCGCTTCGGTCGGGCCGGGACCGCCGGGCCGTCATCACCGAAGGGGAACCTGCGGCGGCCGACTCCGTCAGCGCCCCGCCGATACGATCATGACCATGACGACACCGGAACCGACCATCCTTGCGACCTCCGCCGGACATCGCGAACCTCGCAGGCTCGCCTCCTCCGGGTGAGGGCCGGGCCGTTCCGGCGGCAGGGTCACGCCGACAGGGGGAACTCCTCGCCCAGCGCCCGGAAGACCTCCGTGTTCAGACTGAACGCGTTCTTGCACTCGCCGACCATGCGCTGCTTCTCCAGGTCGTCCGCCGGGACCGCGTCCAGGAGTTCGCGGTAACTCCGCTTGAAGGCCGCCGGGTTGGTGATGTCCTCGAAGACGTAGAAGCGGACTCCGTCGCCCTTGCGGGCGAAGCCCCAGGTCTGTTCCGCCTTGCCGCGGATGATCTGGCCGCCGGAGAGGTCGCCGAGGTAGCGGGTGTAGTGGTGGGCGACATAGCCGGACGGCCAGGTGCGGGCGCACTCCGTGACGCGGGCCGCGTACGCCTTCGTGGCGGGGAGGGCGGTCAGGGAGGAGCGCCAGCCGGGGCCGCGCAGATGGGCCAGGTCACGCTCCAGGGAGGGGAGGCGGAAGAGCTCCGGCTGGATGAACGGGCCCGCCACCGGGTCCGACGTGAGCCCGTGCGCGCCGGACTCCAGGGCCTCGTACACGAACCACAGCTGCTCCGTATAGCGCGCGTACGCCTCCACGCCCAGCCGGCCGCCCAGCAGATCGCTCATGAACGTCGACGTCTCCGCCTCCATGTGCTGCTCGTGGGAGGCGGTGCGGATGAGGGTCGCGAAGGAGTCCATGAGTCCAGATCTTCTATGGTTAGGCTTACCTAAGTCAAGGGGTTGCCGACGGCTTGTCGGTAAGTCTCCCCCCAGCTTGCCACGGCATGCGAAAGCCCGCCCTCCGAGGAGATGAGGGCGGGCGTTCCGGGTCGCTCTACGGCAGCGTCAGGATGTCCGCGCCCGTGTCCGTCACCACCAGCGTGTGCTCGAACTGGGCCGTGCGCCTGCGGTCCTTCGTCACGACCGTCCAGCCGTCGTCCCACATGTCGTACTCGTGGGTGCCCAGCGTCAGCATCGGCTCGATGGTGAAGGTCATCCCCGGCTGCATCACCGTCGTCGCGTGCGGACTGTCGTAGTGCGGGATGATCAGACCGGAGTGGAACGACGAGTTGATGCCGTGGCCGGTGAAGTCACGGACCACCCCGTAGCCGAAGCGCTTGGCGTACGACTCGATCACCCGGCCGATGATGTTGATCTGCCGGCCCGGCCTGACCGCCTTGATCGCGCGGGCCAGGGACTCCCGGGTCCGCTCCACCAGCAGGCGGCTCTCCTCGTCCACGTCACCGACCAGGTACGTGGCGTTGTTGTCGCCGTGCACCCCGCCGATGTACGCCGTCACGTCCAGGTTGACGATGTCGCCGTCGCGCAGCACCGTCGTGTCCGGGATGCCGTGGCAGATGACCTCGTTGACCGATGTGCACAGCGACTTGGGGAAACCGCGGTAGCCGAGCGTCGACGGATAGGCGCCGTGGTCGCACATGTACGCGTGCGCCACCCGGTCCAGTTCGTCCGTCGTCACCCCGGGCGCGATCAGCTTCGCGGCCTCCTTCATCGCCCGCGCCGCGATCCGGCCGGCGGTGCGCATCGCCTCGACCGTCTCGGGTGTCTGCACCTCCGGACCGGTGTACGGCGTGGGGGAGGGCTTGCCGACGTACTCGGGTCGGCGGATGTTCCCGGGCACGGTGCGGGCGGGGGAGAGCTCCCCAGGGACGAGCAGCGACTGGCCAGACATGTCGGCGAGTCTAATTCAGCGACGACGGGGGACCATCTCCGTGGCGAGAAGCTGAGAGGAGAACCGGTCATGCCCCTGTTCAAGAAGCGGACGGTCGGAAAGCCGGGCGAGTGGTACTACTGCCTGGAGCACAAGAAGGTCGAGGAGGGTCCCGACTGCCCCGGCAAGGACCGCTTCGGTCCGTACGCCAGCCGCACCGAGGCCGAGCACGCCATGGCGACGGCCCGCGAACGCAACCTCCAGTGGGAGAACGACTCCCGCTGGCACGACGCCCCCGCAGGGGGGCGGGACGAGGACTGACATCCATAGGAGCATCCCCCGCGCCTACCAGCGGGTCGGGGGCGGCGCCGTCAGCAGGTCGGCCAGGCGGGACAGGCGGTCGCGGAAGCGGCGGGGGCCCCGGTGGGCCGGCCGGGCGTTCTCCCCGGCCGCCGCGCTGACCAGGTGTTGCACGGTGTCCAGGTCCAGCTCCGAACCGTCGGGGACGGACAGGTTCTCGTGCGCCATCGCCGGGAGCTCACCCGCGCCGGGGCCGAGCGACAGCACCGTCGCCCCGGCCCGGCGGGCGTCGCAGACCCGCTCCAGGAGCGGGGCGGCGGGCTCCCCGGGCGCCACCACCAGCAGCGTCTCCCCCGCCGCGCCGCCTCCAGCCGCCCCAGGCCCACCGCCAGCTGCGCGGGATCACCGGGCCGCGCGGCATGCCGTACGAGCGTGGGGGACAGCTCCGGAGTGCCCGACCAGGCGGCCTCGTCCACCAGATGGGCCGCCAGATGCCAGGGCTCGTACTCCGGTGTCCCCACCAGCAGCAGCCCCCGCCGTGCGACACCACCGACCCCCGCAGCGTCCCCGCGAAGTGCCGGGTGTCACCCAGCCACCGCGTCCCGGCGAGCACTTCCCGCAACAGCGCGACCCGTACGGCGTCCATACGGCCGCATACTGCCCCAACCGCTCGCCCGCGTCCCGGTGTTCGGACCGGATTCCCACGAACCGGGGACACGCCCCCCGGCTCCGTGACCCCGCTCACGCGGTCCGGACGCGGCACCGCCACGGACATAGAGTCGGGCCATGACCTCCAGTGACAGTGACAGCGCACAGCGGCCCGCGAAGGCCCCCGCGAAGGCCCCCGCCAAGGACCCCTGGGACCTGCCCGACGTCTCCGGGCTCGTCGTCGGCGTACTCGGCGGCACCGGCCCGCAGGGCAAGGGCCTCGCCTACCGCCTCGCCAAGGCCGGGCAGAAGGTGATCATCGGCTCCCGCGCCGCCGACCGCGCGCGGACCGCGGCCGACGAGCTCGGACACGGTGTCGAGGGTGCCGACAACGCCGAGACGGCCCGCCGCAGCGACATCGTGATCGTCGCCGTGCCCTGGGACGGTCACGGCAAGACCCTGGAATCCCTGCGCGAGGAACTGGCCGGCAAGCTCGTCGTCGACTGCGTCAACCCGCTCGGCTTCGACAAGCAGGGCGCCTACGCGCTGAAGCCCGAGGAGGGCAGCGCCGCCCAGCAGGCCGCCGCTCTGCTGCCGGACTCCCGCGTCACCGCCGCCTTCCACCATCTGTCGGCCGTCCTGCTCCAGGACCCGGAGATCGACGAGATCGACACCGATGTGATGGTGCTCGGCGAGGTCCGCGCCGACGTCGAGATCGTGCAGGCCCTGGCCGGGCGCATCCCGGGCATGCGGGGCATCTTCGCCGGGCGGCTGCGCAATGCCCACCAGGTGGAGTCGCTGGTCGCCAACCTGATCTCCGTCAACCGCCGCTACAAGGCACACGCCGGGCTCCGCGTCACGGACGTATGAGGCGATGGGGGACACTGGACGCCGTAGCACCGCCGTAGCACAGCCGTGGCAGTGCCACAGCGGTACGTCAGCAGTGTCCCCCGACAGGAGCCCCCGCCATGCCCCGCCTGGCCCTTTACGCCCTCGCCGTCTGCCTCCTCGCCGTCGCTGCGGCGGTCGTCTCCTTCGTCCAGGGAAGCGTGCTCATCGGCATCGTCTGGGTGCTGCTGGCGGGCCTGTCGTCCAACATGACCTGGTACTACGTGAAGCGCGGGCGGGCGTCGCGCGACAGCGGGCCGGTCACGGGCTGACCGAGCAGAAGTCGTTCGCACCGCGCCAGAAGCGGAACAGCTCAAAACCGCAGTACGTGTCGAACTCATGGATGCCCAGCGCGCCCAGCAGCGAGTCGATCACGTCGAAGAACACGCCGTTCACCGACGGCACCCACAGCAGCGCGAACACGAACAGCAGACCGAACGGGGCGAACGGCTCCACCTGCCGCCGCACACCGTAGGACAGCCACGGCTCGATCACGCCGTAGCCGTCCAGGCCCGGCACCGGCAGGAAGTTCAGGATCGCCGCCGTCACCTGGAGCAGCGCGAGGAACGCCAGCGCGAACCGGAAGTCCGCCGGTACGCCGTCCAGCGCGCCCAGCCAGAACGGCGCCGTGCACACGACCGCGAACAGCACGTTCGTCAGCGGGCCCGCCGCCGAGATCAGGCTGTGCCGCCAGCGCCCCCGGATCCGGCCGCGGTCGATGAACACCGCACCGCCCGGCAGACCGATCCCGCCCATGATGACGAAGACGACCGGGAGCACGATGCTCAGCAGCGCGTGCGTGTACTTCAGCGGGTTCAGCGTGAGATAGCCCTTCGCGCCCACCGATATGTCACCGCTGTGCAGGGCCGTGCGCGCGTGCGCGTACTCGTGCAGACACAGGGAGACGATCCAGGCGGCCGTGACGAACAGGAACACGGCCACGCCCGGCTGCGAGGCGAACCCGGACCAGGTGGCCCACCCGGTGACCGCCGTCACGGCGAGGATGCCCAGGAAGACCGGGCTGACCCTCCGGTCGCTGTGACGGGTGGCGGCGGTACTCATGGGACTCCTCGGGCGGCGGGGTGGCGGGTGACGGTCGGGCCCGGCGGGCGCGGACGGCCCGACGGTACCGGCCGCACCGGGAAAACGTCTCGCGCCGCCGCCCGGTTCCACGCAGGGTGGGGGCGACACACCCCGTCGTGGGCCCCGTGACCCGGGTGTCCGTCACCGGAGAGAATGGACCCCGTGCGCTACCGCATCCTCGGCACCACCCAGGCACTCCGTCCCGACGGCACCGCCGTCCCGGTCGGCGGGGCGCGGCTGCGCGCCCTGCTGACCGTGCTCGCCCTGCGGCCCGGACGTACGGTGCCGGTCGGACTGCTGGTCGACGAGGTCTGGGACGGTGATCCGCCGGCCGACGCCACGGGGCGCTCCAGGCACTGGTGGGGCGGCTGCGCCGCACCCTGGGCGCCGACCGGATCACCTCCGTCGACGGCGGCTACCGGCTCACCGCCGCGCCCGACGACATCGACCTGCACCGTTTCGAGCGGCTGGCCGGCGAGGGCCTGCGCGCCCTGGCCGACGGCGACCCCGCGAAGGCCGCCGCCGTCCTGGACGACGCCCTCGCCCTGTGGCGGGCCCCCGGCCTCGCCGGCCTGCCCGACCGCACCGCCGAGGCGGCCCGTGCCGAGGCACGGCACCTGGACGCGCTGCGCGGCCGGCACACCGCCGCCCTCGCCCTCGGCGGCGCCGAGCAGTCCTGCCCGAACTGACCGCGCTGTGCGACGGTCACCCCTCGACGAACCCCTCCAGGCGCTCCGGCTGCGCGCCCTGCGCGACACCGGCCGCGCCGCCGAGGCCCTGGCCGCCTACGAGGACGTACGGCGTCTCCTCGCGGACCGCCTCGGCTCCGACCCCGGCGCCGAACTGCGCGCCCTGTACGCCGAGTTGCTGCGGCCCGAGCCGGCGACCGCACCCCGGGCGGCGGCGCCGCCCGGCAATCTGCGGGCCCGGCTGACCTCGTTCGTCGGCCGGGAGGCCGACATCGAGACCATCCGCGCGGACCTCACCGCCGCCCGGCTCGTCACCCTGCTCGGGCCCGGCGGCGCGGGCAAGACCCGGCTGTCCCAGGAGGCCGCCGAGACCGTACGGCAGACCGTGCCCGACGGGGTGTGGCTGGCCGAACTCGCCCCGGTCGACGACCCCGACGCCGTCACGGAGGCCGTCCTCACCGCCGTCGGCGCCCGCGAGACCGTGCTGTACGGCGCCGGAGCCGAGAGCATGCGGGCCGTCACCGACCGGCACGCCGACCCCGTGGAACGCCTCGCCGAACACTGCGGCCCGCGCCGCATGCTGCTGATCCTGGACAACTGCGAGCATGTCGTCGAGGCCGCCGCCCACCTCGTCGAGGCGCTGCTGGAACGCTGCCCCCGGCTCACCGTCCTCGCCACCAGCCGCGAACCGCTCGGTGTGCGCGGCGAGTTGCTCCGCCCGGTCGAGCCGCTGCCCGAACCGGTCGCGCTGCGTCTGCTCGCCGACCGCGGAGCCGCCGCCCGCCCCGGCTTCCGCACCGACGCCGACCCCGATACGACGGCGGCCTGCGCGGAGATCTGCCGCCGCCTCGACGGACTCCCGCTCGCCATCGAACTCGCCGCCGCCCGGCTGCGGATGCTCACCCCGCCAGATCGCCGAACGGCTCGACGACCGCTTCCGCCTGCTCACCTCCGGCAGCCGCACCGCGCTGCCCCGGCAGCAGACCCTGCGGGCCGTCGTCGACTGGTCCTGGGACCTCCTCGACGCCGGCGAACGCGACGTCCTGGGGCGGCTGTCGGTCTTCGCCGGCGGCTGCGACCTCGCCGCGGCCGAGGCCGTCTGCGGACCGGCCGCACTCGACGCGCTCGGCTCCCTCGTCGACAAGTCCCTCGTGGTGGCCGCCCCTTCGGGCGTGGGCGAGATGCGCTACCGCCTCCTGGAGACCGTCGCCGAGTACGCCGGTGAACGCCTCGACGAGTCCGGCCGGCGGGTGGAGGCGGAACGGGCGCATCTGACGTACTTCCGCGAACTCGCCCGCACCACCGAGCCGTTGCTGCGTGGTCCGGGCCAGGTGGACGCGATCGCCCTGCTGGAGCGGGAGTACGAGAACGTGCGCACGGCCCTGCGCCACGCCCTCGCCCTGCGCGATGAGCAGGAGGCCCTGCTCATCACCCTGTCGCTCGTCTGGTACTGGCAGATGCGCGACCTGCGCATCGAGGCCCGCAACTGGTGCTCCGAGGTGATGGCGCTCGCCCCCGACCCGTTCACCGAACCGATACGGCCCGCCGTACCGCTGTGGGAGCGCTGCACCGACGCCCCGCCCCGCTGACCGGCGAACTGCTCACCGAGGCCCGGCGCGGGGTGCACCTCGCCCATCTCGCCCACATGGACACCGAGCTGGACGACTGGCAGACCCCGAGGCACAGCACAAGCTGCGCCTCGTCGCCGCGACGTACGAACCGGGCATGCCGCAGGCCTGCCGCCCGCCCGGCCTGCTCTGGGTGTTCGCCGTGATGCTCACCGGCGACATGGACCGGCTGCACCACATCGTCGACGCGGCGATCCGCACCTGCCGGGAGAACCCCGGCTTCGCATGGGAGCTGGCCTCCAACCTCCAACTGCGCGCCAACTTCCTAGCCAACCGCAGCGACTGGGCCGGCGACGCCCGCCGCGACGCCGACGAGGCCCTGGAGATCTACCGGCGGCTCGGCGACACCTGGGGCATCGCCGAGGCCCTCTCCGCACGCGGCGAGGCCCGCGAGATGGCCGGCGAGTACCAGGAGGCCGCCGCCGACTACGAGGCGGCGATCGAACACGCCCGGCTGCTCGGTGCCCGCGCCCACACCTCCGTGCTCACCGCCCGGCTCGGCAACGCCCTGCTGGAGGCGGGACAGGCCGAGCGCGGTGAGCGGCTGCTGCGCGAGGTCATCGACGACACCCGCGGCCGGCACCTCGAGGCGCTGCCCGCCGCCCGGCTCTTCCTGACCGGCTGGCTCTGCCTGACCGGCCGTACGGACGAGGCCCGGCAGCATCTGCGGGAACTGCGCGAGGAGTTCCGGATCGCGCACTACGTCGTCTTCGACGCGTTCATCCTCGGCGCCGAGGGCTGGCTCGAGGTCGCCGACGGCAAGGACGACCAGGCCCTCGTCGTGCTGCGCGAGGCGATCCGGCAGGCCGGCGACCCGCTCTCCGCCGCCATGGCACCCCATATGCGCTCGGCGTACGTCACGATGGGCGCCACCGCCCTTGCCGGGGCCGACGGCGGGCGGCACGCCGCGGACGCGGCCCGCTGCCTCGGCGCCGCCGACTCCTGGCTCCCGCCCGAGCACCTCCCACCGCGCATCGAACGCGAGGCCCGCGCACAGGCCGAGGCCCGCATTCGGACGGCGATCGGGGACACCGGGTACGAGACCGCGTACGCCGAGGGCGACGGTCTCTCCCGGCGGAAACCCTCGCCCTGCTCGACCCGGCGTGATCAGCTCTTCGTACGGAACTTGTGGATCGCGACCGGCGCCATCACCGCCGTGATCCCCACCGACCAGGCCAGCGTCATCCACAGGTCGTGGGCCACCGGGCCGCCCACCATCAGCCCGCGCGCCGCGTCCGCGAGCGCGGACAGCGGGTTGACCTGGGTGAACGACTCCAGCCAGCCCGGCATCGACTGCGTCGGTGCGAAGATCGACGAACCGAACTGCAGCGGCATCAGCACCAGGAAGCCCATCGCCTGCACCGACTGCGCGTTCTTCATCACCACACCCAGCGTGAGGAAGATCCACATCAGTGCCGAGCCGAACACCGCGGACAGTCCCACGGCGGCGAACAGCCCCGGCCAGTTGTTGATGTCGAAGCCGACGAGCACACCGACGACCATCAGGATCGCGGTGGCGATCAGCATCCGCACCATCTCGACCGAGATCTTCGCGAACAGCACCGAGCCACGCCCGATGGGCATCGAACGGAAGCGGTCCATGACCCCGGTGTTGAAGTCCTGGTTGAACCCCGTGCCCACCCCTGGGCCATGTTCATGCCCATCATGGCCATCAGGCCGGGCACGATGTACTGCACATAGGCGTCCTGCCCGCCGCCCAGCGACTGCCCGATCGAGCCGCCGAAGACGTACACGAACAGCAGGGTGAAGACGATCGGGAACAGCACGGCGTCGAACATCGACTCCGGGTCCTGCCGGATCCACAGCAGATTGCGGCGTACGAGCGCCCCCGTGTGCCGCAGATGGGACCGCAGCGGGATGCGCGCGTCCGCGCGGAGCTCGGTGGTCAGGGTGGCGGCGCTCATACGGCGACGACCTCCTCGTGGGTCTCGGCGGGCACGGCGTCCTGCGGGGCACTGGCCCGGTGGCCGGTGAGGGACAGGAACACCTCGTCCAGGCTGGGCAGTTCGGTGGTGATGGAGCTGAGCGTGATCCCGCGCGCGGTGACCGCGCCGACCACGGCCGTCAACTGCTCGTCGCTCAGCACCGGTACGAGCACGGCGCCCCGTTCGGTGTCCACGGTGGTCGTGGCGAGCCCGGTGATGCCGAGCGTGTCGAGGGCGGCCGCCAGCGGGCGCAGCTGCAGCAGGTCGGCGGGACGGACCCGCAGCGTCCGGCCGCCCACCTTCGCCTTCAGCTCCTCGATGCCGCCGCTCGCGATGACCTTGCCCCGGTCCACGACGGTCAGCTCACCGGCGAGCTGCTCGGCCTCCTCCATGTACTGGGTCGTCAGCAGGACGGTCACACCGTCGCCGACCAGCCGCTTGACCTCGTCCCACACCTCGTTGCGAGTACGGGGGTCCAGTCCCGTGGTCGGCTCGTCCAGGAACAGCACGGCCGGCCGGCCGATCATCGAGGCGGCGAGGTCGAGGCGGCGCCGCATACCGCCGGAGTAGGTGGCCGCGGGGCGGCGGGCCGCGTCGGTGAGCGAGAAACGCTCAAGGAGTTCGTCGGCGCGGGACCTCGCTTCCCTGCGGGGGAGGTCGAGGAGGCGGCCGATCAGGTACAGGTTCTCCCAGCCGGAGAGCTTCTCGTCGACGGAGGCGTACTGGCCGGTCAGGCCGATCACCCGGCGCAGTTGGCGGGGCTGGCGGAGCACGTCGTAGCCGGCGACGGTGGCGTGGCCGGCGGTGGGGGTGAGCAGGGTGGACAGGATCCGGACGAGGGTCGTCTTGCCGGCGCCGTTCGGGCCGAGCACGCCCATCACGGTGCCCTCGCGTACGTCCAGGTCGACGCCGTCCAGCGCCTTGGTCTCTCCGTAGTGCTTGACGAGCCCCCGCACGCTCACCGCGCCGGCCGGGCCGGACGGTTCTTTGTCATATCGCGTCATGACAGGAACCCTGCCGGTGTCTGCCGACAAAGCCCCGACATCCCGCCGACAGGCGCCTGTGCGGCCGGGCGGTGCGGTGTCGGTGTCCGGTTGCCCGGGGTGGGGCAGCCGGCCGGGGGTGGGTTGCGCGGTCCGGCGTCTGCGGGGTGCTGTCGGGCGCAGCCGTGGGGTGTCGGTGTCCGGTTGCCCGGGGTGGGGCAGCCGGTCGGGGTGGGTTGCGCGGTCCGGCGTCTGCGGGGTGCTGTCGGGCGCAGCCGTGGGGTGTCGGTGTCCGGTTGCCCGGGGTGGGGCAGCCGGCCGGGGTGGGTTGCGCGGCCCGGCGTCTGCGGGGTGCCGTCGCGCCCACCCGTGCCGCCCCAGCGGCACGACTGCCCGCGGGAGCGGAGGTGCGACTGCCCGCGGGAGCGGAGGTGCGACTGCCCGCGGGAGCGGAGGTGCGACTGCCCGCGGAGTGCGAAGGGGCGCCGGCTCAGGCGCAAAGGACGCGTGCGTCGGCCCCGCTGACGGGGAAGATCAGCGGGGCCGACAGGTGGTGCGGCAGTGGCTCGGTGGTGGTGGAGCCGCTCAGTGGACGGAGTGGGATTCCTCCGGGAAGGTTCCGGAGACCACGTCCTCGGCGAACGCCTCCGCGGCGCCCCGCATCACGGCGCGCAGATCCGCGTACTGCTTCACGAACTTCGGCACGCGCCCGCTCGTGAGACCCAGCATGTCGGTCCCCACCAGGACCTGCGCGTCCGTGGCGGCGCCCGCCCCGATCCCCACGGTGGGAATCTGCAGCGCCCGGGTCACCTCACCCGCCAGCTCCGCCGGCACCAGCTCCAGCACCACCGCGAACGCCCCCGCGTCCTGCACGGCCTTCGCGTCCCGCAGCAGCTGCTGGGCCGCCTCCTCGCCGCGCCCCTGCACCCGGTATCCCATCGTGTTCACCGACTGCGGCGTCAGCCCGATGTGGGCCATCACGGGAATCCCGGACTCCGCCAGCAGCTCGATCTGCCGGTGCGAGCGCTCGCCGCCCTCCAGCTTCACGGCGCCCACGCCCGCCTCCTTGACCAGCCTGGTCGCCGAGCGCAGCGCCTGTACGGGACCCTCCTGGTAGGAGCCGAAGGGCAGGTCGGCGACGATCAGCGCACGCGACGTACCGCGTACGACCGCCGCCGACAGCATGGTCATCTCGTCGAGGGTGACGGGCACGGTCGTCTCGTACCCGAGGTGGCAGTTGCCCGCGGAGTCGCCGACGAGCATCACCGGGATACCGGCCTCGTCGAACACGGACGCGGTCATCGCGTCGTACGCGGTGAGCATGGGCCACTTCTCGCCGCGCTCCTTGGCGGTGGCGATGTCGCGGACCGTGATACGGCGGGTTCCCTTGCCCCCGTACAGCGTCTTGCCGCCGCCGGAGGGACCGGACGTCGACCCGGACGCCCCGCTCCGGGCAGCCGAAAGCTGCGTCATGGATGTCTCCCAACACGTCATCTCGAGGCACCCTGACGGCGTCCCCGGACCACATCCATGGTGGCACCTCACCCGTAGGAGGGCCAGAGGTCCCCCTGTGAGTTCCGCGTGCAATATCCAAGCAAGTTCTGGGCAAAACCCTTCCGATACGAGACGGTCTCGTATCGTAGTTGGCTAGCCTGGTCCGCATGACTTCTCCTGCCGTCTCTGCCCGCGGGGTCCCGGAAGCCGTGCACCGGCGCCGCTGGGCGATCCTCGGCGTGCTGATGCTGAGCCTGCTGATCGTCGTACTCGACAACTCGATCCTGAACGTCGCCATCAAGACGATCTCCACCCCGCGCCCACCGGTCTGGGCGCCACCCAGAGCGAGCTGGAGTGGGCGATCAACGCCTACACGCTCGTCTTCGCGGGGCTGCTCTTCAGCGCGGGACTGCTCGGCGACCGGCTCGGCCGCAAGAAAGTGCTGATCGGCGGTCTCGTCGTGTTCGGCGTCGGCTCGCTGCTCGCCGCGTTCTCCGGTTCACCGACCGAACTGATCGGCTTCCGCGCGGTGATGGGCCTGGGCGCCGCGTTCGTGATGCCGGCCACCCTGGCCGTCCTGATGAACGTCTTCGAGCGGGACGAACAGCCCAAGGCCATCGGCATCTGGGCGGGCGGCGTGGGCCTGGCCATCGCCATCGGCCCGATCACCGGCGGAGTGCTGCTCGACCACTTCTGGTGGGGCTCGGTGTTCCTGGTCAACGTACCCATCGTGGTCCTCGCCGTGGGCCTGATGCTGTGGCTGGTCCCCGACTCCCGCGACCCGAAACCGGGCCGTATCGACCCCGTCGGGGTCGTCCTGTCCGTGACCGGACTGGTCCTGCTGGTCTACGGCATCATCAAGGGCGGCCAGCTCGCCGACTTCACGGACCCGACGGTGCTGGTGACGATCGCCGCCGGTCTCGCCGTACTCGCGGCGTTCGTGGTGGTCGAGAAGCGCAGCGACCACCCCTCCATCGACATCACCTACTTCAAGAACAAGGTGTTCTCCGCCGCGATCGCCGCGATCGCGCTGGTCTTCTTCGGGCTGATGGGCGTGACGTTCTTCGCGGTGTTCTACACCCAGAGCGTGCGCGGCTACTCGCCGCTGGAGACCGGACTGCTGCTGATCCCGCTGGCCGCCGCACGGCTGATCTTCGCGCCGAGGGCGCACCTCCTGGTCGACCGCTTCGGCAACAAGGCCACCACGACCGGCGGCCTGGTGGTGCTCGCCGTGACGCTGGCCGGGTTCGCCACCCTGGACGCGCACACGCCCATCTGGATCCTGGAGGTCATCTTCTTCCTCATGGGCGCCGGCATGGCGCACGTCATGACCCCGGTCAGCGTCGTCATCATGCAGGCCCTGCCGCGCGAGAAGGCCGGTTCCGCCTCCGCCCTCAGCAACACCTTCCGGCAGGTCGGCGGCGCCCTCGGCATCGCCATCCTCGGCTCGGTGCTCTCCACCGCCTACCGCAACGGCATCGAGGACAAGCTCGGCCTGCTGCCGCCCGGCGCACGGCACGCCGCCGGCGAGTCCATCGAGGCCACGCTGGCCGTCGCGGACCGGCTGGGCCCGCGCGGCGCAGCCCTGGCCGGCGCCGCCGACGACGCCTTCCTGCACGCCATGCACGTCACCGCACTGTGCGGAGCCGGCGTGGCGATTCTGGGCGCGATCGTCGTCGCCGTCTTCCTGCCGGGGCGTACGCCGGCGCCCGAGGGGACAACGAGGAACAGGAGCTGATCCCGGCGGCGGACTGAACATCCCCGGGCGGTGGACCGGCCCCGCCGCCCACCGGGGAGAATCGTCCCCAGCCCAGCGAAAGGACCCGACGACGTGAGCCTGGCCGACACCGACCCCCGGCAGGAGGGTCCCGCGCGGGGCCGCCCCGCAGCGAGGCGGTCGAGCGCGCCATCATCGAGGGAGCGATGAAACTCCTGGAGGACGGCGTCCCCTCGCGGAGCTCTCCATCGAGCGCATCGCCCGCACCGCCGGAGTCGGCAAGGCCACCATCTACCGCCGCTGGAGCGGCAAGGAACAACTCCTCGTCGACGTCATGCGCGCCGCCGAACCCCCGGACCCCGAACTCCCCGGCACCTCCATGCGCGACGACCTCGTCATCCTGCTGGAGTCGCTGCGCCGGCGGGGCCTCGCCGGCCGCACCTCGGCGATCCTGCACCATGTACGCGCCCAGATGAAGAGCAGCCCCAACCTGTGGGCCGCCTACCACGAGATGGTCATCCAACCGCGCCGGCTGCTCGGCCTGGAGGTGCTGCGCCGGGGCCGGGAGAACGGCGAACTGCGCGCCGACGTCGACATCGAACTCCTCAACGACATCGTCGTAGGACCCGTCCTCGTACGCACGGTGCTGCGGCCCGACTCCGACCTCCCGGACGACCTCGCCGAACAGATCGTCGACACACTGCTCCAGGGCCTACGGCCCGTCAGGGAGTAGGCCCCACGGGCGATGTGCGCGTTTCGTCACAGAGGGCGCTTTCCCGGCTCCGGTCCGGAACCCCCGGGCGTTCCGTCACGTCCTCGCCCCGTACGGCCGCCGAGGGGCGGCGGGAACGGCACCGATCATCCCCTAGGGTCATACGGACACGGGGTGACGGTGTGCACGGCGGGTTGTGAGGCGACGGTATGGCGCAGCAGGCGTACATCACGGAGACGGACGGCGGCGGTTCGGGGACCGAGCCCCGTCGACCCGGCTGCGGCGCCTGTGGAACCGGGTCACCAGGGGTGGGGCGGCCGCGGCGTCTGGCGGCGCGGCATCGTCCTGGCCCTCTGCTCGGTCCTGACGGCACTGGTGATGCTGGCCCACGGTCACATCCCGAACGCGATCGGCAACCTGGGCAGCCTGGTGGACACGTTTCTGCCGTGGGTGGGTGTGCTGATTCCCGTCCTGCTCCTCCTCGGTCTGATCCGCAAGTCGGCCACGGCCCTGATCGCCGTGGTGCTGCCGGTGGCCGTCTGGCTGAACCTCTTCGGGGGCCTGCTCACCGACAAGACCGCCGCCACGGGCGGGGATCTCACGGTGGCGACGCACAACGTCAACGCGGACAACCCGGACCCGTCGGCGACCGCGCGTGATGTGGCGGCGTCGGGGGCGGATGTGCTGGCCCTCGAGGAGCTGAAGGCGTCGGAGGTGCCCACGTACGAGCGGGCGCTGTCGTCGACGTACGAGCACCACGCGGTGGTCGGCACGGTCGGGCTGTGGAGCAAGTATCCGCTGAGCGAGGTGCGGGCGGTCGACATCCGGCTCGGCTGGAAGCGGGCGATGCGGGCGACGGTGGCCGCGCCGGCGGGGCGGGTCGCGGTGTACGTCGCTCATCTGCCGTCGGTGCGGGTGAAACTGGAGGCGGGGTTCACGGCACGGCAGCGGGACAAGAGCGCGGACGCGCTGGGGGAGGCGATCGCGGGCGAGCGGCTGGCGAACGTGGTGCTGCTCGGGGACCTCAACGGGACGATGAACGACCGGGCGCTGCGGGCCGTGACGTCCCAGATGCGGTCGACGCAGGGGCTGTGGGGAGCGGGTTCGGATTCAGCTGGCCGGCGGCGTTTCCGATGGCCCGGATCGATCAGATCATGGTGAAGGGCGCAGAGCCGGAGAGCTCCTGGACACTGCCGGCGACGGCCAGCGACCACCTGCCGGTCGCCGCGCGGGTGAGGGTCACGGGGGACTGAGCCGCCGCGTCCCCCGCGCGGGGACGCGCAGCCCCCGCTGACGGGGTGCCTCCCACTCTCGGCTGCGCTTGAGCGGGGGACCCCTGAGCGGGAGGTATCCCCACCGCCCGCCTGTGCCGCTGGGGACACCTCCCAGGCCCTTGAGGCACTGGAGGAGGCGCGACTGCCCGCGGGAGAACGGGAACGCGCAGCGGTGGCCGCCCGCGGTCGAAGGGGACGGGGCGGGGTGGCCGCCCGCAGCGGCTGGCGCGTCCACCCCCGCAGCCGTTCCAGCGGGCGCAGTCGCGCCAGTCCGAGGACGGCCACCCCGTCGCGGCCCCGACCCACCCACCGGCGGTGGACGGCGTGCGTCAGACGCGTGTGCCTTCGCGCCAGTCGTTCGTGATCGGGAGGCGGCGGTCCTTGCCGAAGCCCTTGGGGAGATCTTCGTGCCCGGCGGGTACTGGCGGCGCTTGTACTCCGCCCGGTCGACCATGCGCAGGGTCTTGGTCACCAGCGCCGCGTCGAAGCCCGCCGCGACGATCTCGTCCGCGCCCCGGTCCCGGTCCACGTACAGGGCCAGGATCGCGTCCAGCACCGGATAGTCCGGCAGCGAGTCCGTGTCCACCTGCCCCGGCCGCAGCTCCGCGCTCGGCGGCTTGGTGATCGAGTTCTCCGGGATCGGCGGTGTCTCCCCCGCTCCGCCGCGGCCCGGTTGCGCCACTCGGCCAGCCGGAACACCGACGTCTTGTACACGTCCTTGATCGGCCCGTAAGCGCCCACGGAGTCCCCGTACAGCGTCGAGTACCCCACCGCCAGCTCCGACTTGTTGCCCGGCGCCAGCACGATGTGCCCCTCCTGGTTGGAGATCGCCATCAGCGTCGTCCCCCGCAGCCGCGACTGAAGGTTCTCCTCCGCCAGCCCCGTCAGCCCCAGCGAGCCCATGTACGCGTCGAACATCGGCTCGATCGGAACCGTCCGGTAGTTCAGCCCCGTCCGCCGCGCCAGCTCCGCCGCGTCGCCCTTGGAGTGGTCGGAGGAGTACTTCGACGGCATGGACACGCCGTACACGTTCTCCGCGCCCACCGCGTCGCACGCGATCGCGGCGACCAGCGCCGAGTCGATCCCCCGGACAACCCGATCAGCACGGACCGGAACCCGTTCTTCTCGGCGTACGCCCGCAGGCCCACGACCAGCGCGGAGTACACCTCCTCGTCGTCGTCGAGGCGGGAGGCGTACTCGCCGGGCGACGACGCCTCGTACGCCGGCACGGTGTCCTCCGACAGCACGACCCGGTCGATCCGCAGGCCGTCGTCCACGACACCCGTCGGCGCGTCCGCCCGCGCCGCGGGCAGCTCCAGGTCGACCACGACACACGCCTCGGCGAACTGCGGCGCGCGCGTCACGACACCGCCGTCACGGTCCACGACGATCGAGTCCCCGTCGAAGACCAGCTCGTCCTGCCCGCCCGTCATCGCGAGATACGCGGTCGTGCACCCGGCCTCCTGCGCGCGCTTGCGCACCAGTTCCAGCCGGGTGTCGTCCTTGTCGCGCTCGTACGGCGAGGCGTTGACCGAAGGAGCAGCCCGGCGCCCGCTGAGCGCGCCGCCGGCACCCGCCCACCGTCCTGCCACAGGTCCTCGCAGATGGCGAGGGCGACATCGACACCGCGTACCCGTATGACCGGCATGGTGTCGCCGGGGACGAAGTAGCGGTACTCGTCGAAGACGCCGTAGTTCGGCAGGTGGTGCTTGGCGAAGGCCAGCGCCACCTCACCCCGTACAGCACGGCGCCCGCGTTCTGCGGCGCACCGGCGGGCTGGCCGTACTTCGGCTGGGCGACGGCGCTGCGGTCGAGGTAGCCGACGACCACCGGCAGCTCCCCGAAGCCCTCCTCGGCGAGCCGTGCGGCGAGGGCGCGCAGGCCGGCCCGCGAGGCCTCCACGAAGGACGACCGCAGGGCGAGGTCCTCGACGGGGTACCCGGTCAGCGCCATCTCGGGGAACGCCACGAGGTGCGCTCCCTGTTCGGCGGAGTGCCGGGTCCAGCGGACAATCGATTCGGCGTTGGCGGCGAGGTCGCCGACGCGCGAGTCGATCTGATTCAGGGCGAGACGTAGTTGAGGCACGGGCCCAGTGTAATCGTCAGAGCGACGCGATGTCCTGGAGCCTCGTCCCCTACGGCCTCGCCGCCGCCCCTCGCTCCTCCAGCATCCCCGCCATCAGCGCGATCTCCGACTCCTGGCCCTCCACCATTCCCCGGGCCAGCCGCTTCTCGACCCCGACCTCGCAGGAACGGACACACGCCTGCGCCATGTGCACGCCGCCCTTGTGGTGGTCCGTCATCAGCTGGAGATAGAAGACCTCGGCCGGTTTCCCGCTGAGCTTCCCCAGCCGCTCCATCTCGCTGTCGGTCGCCATGCCGGGCATCAGCGCCCCGTCCTCGGCGGAGGCGGCGTCGCCCATGCCCATCCAGGTCATCGGCGGATCGGCGGACACCTTGGGCAGCTCCCACATGTCGAGCCAGCCCAGCATCATGCCCCGCTGGTTGGCCTGTGTCTGGGCGATGTCGTAGGCGAGCCGGCGGATCTCCTCGTCGTCCGTGCGGTCGCGCACGATGTACGACATCTCCACGGCCTGCTGATGGTGTACGGCCATGTCGCGGGCGAACCCGGCGTCGGCGGAGTCCGCGACCGGGACGACGTCCGAGGACCCCTCGTCGCCGGCCACGGCGTAGGTGATCGCGCCGGTCGCGATCAGCGCCGTCACCACGGCTCCCGCGACCAGCCCGACCTGCCTCATTTGGAGAGTCCGTTGGTGCAGGCGGCGCCCGGCTCGGGCGTCTGCTGCCCCTGGACGAACTTCGCGAAGAACGCGTCCAGGTCCGGGTCGTCCGCCCCGTTCACCGTGCGCTGGTGCCCCCAGGCGGACAGCATGATCGGGTCCTTCTGCCCGTCCACCGGACTCATCAGCGTGTACGGCGTCTTCTTCACCTTCGCCGCGAGCGCGTCGACGTCCGCCTTCTCGGCGGAGGCGTTGTACGTCACCCAGACCGCGCCGTGCTCCAGCGAGTGCACGGCGTTGGTGTTGTTCAGCTCGTCGGTGTAGACGTCCCCGTTGCAGTTCATCCACACGGGGTTGTGGTCACCGCCGACCGGGGAGTGACGGGGTAGTCCACGGCCTTGGTCACGTGGTTGCGGCCCAGCGTGCCCTTCCAGCTGCGTACACCGTCCTTGCCGGTGACGAACTCGCCCGCGTTCTTCCCGTCCGCCGCCGTGCTGCTGGTGCCGCCGTCGTCGTCGGACTGCGACTGGACGAGCACCACGGTGCCGGCGACGAGCCCGGCGACGACCACCACACTGGCGGCGATGATGAGGATCCGGGTACGGCGCTCACGGGCCTGCTCGGCGCGCCGCATCTCCTCTATACGCGCCGAACGTGCCGCGCTGTTCTTCTTGGCGGAGCCCATGGAAAGTGCCCTTCGAGGGAAGTCTGACGAACGGGTTAGCTGATCGTAATAGGAGATGAGGCCTCAGCCCCAGAACCCCCGAGGCGCGTGCGGAGAACGAGCGCGCGAAACGCACACGGAAAAACCCCACGCAGATAAGTTGAACCCCCGATGCGTATTACCTACGCTGCCTGATATGCGGCTCCTCCGCTCCACCGACCTGGCCCTTCGCGTCCTCATGCGCCTCGCCGTGGCGGGCGATTCCACTCCCACGACGCGTGAGGTCGCGGAGGCGATGGACGTGCCGTACACGCACGCCGCGAAGGTCGTCGCCGAACTCCAGCACATGGGCCTGCTCACCGCCCGCCGCGGCCGGGGCGGCGGCCTGGGCGTCACCGAGGACGGCCGTACCGCCTCCGTCGGCGCGGTGGTCCGGGCCTTCGAGGGCGAGGGGACGTCGTCGACTGCGACGGGAGCACCGCCGCGTCCCCTGCCCGCTGCGCTCGGCCTGCCGGCTGCGCGGCGCCCTGCGCACGGCCCAGGAGGCCTTCTTCGCCTCCCTGGACCCCCTCACGGTCGAGGACATCGTCACGTCCCCCACGGGGCCCCTCCTCCTGGGCCTCACCCCGAGACCATGACCGGCCTGGCCCGGACCTGACCCGCGGGGCGTCCGCGGGCGGAGGAATCACCTGCGGGCGGCACGGTGCGGCCTGCCAGGGAGCGGGGTGCCGCCGCAGGGTGGCACCCCGCTCCCGGCAGGCCGCCCTTGCGGCGGCACCCGCTCCCGCGACGAAGCCGACGCCGCAGGTGTCGTGCTCGTCGCGGGGGTCGTACGGTGCCGCCGCAAGGGCGGCGGGCCTGTCCACAGGGGACCGAACCCGCACGCAGGCGGGCCGGTGTGCCCCGTGAGGGGCCGGACCCACCTCCGAGCGGGCCGGGCGCTCACCCGTAAGGGGGCCCGAGCCGCTGATACGGGGGCCGGCGCACCGCGTAGGCGGGGCCGGGGGCCGGTCCGTGTGCGGACCGTGCCCCGTGCCCCGCCAGCGGACCCCGTCCACCCCTGTCCGCGTGGCGCCGGCCGTTACGCGCTGCCGTCTGAGCGGGCAAGATGGGCAGCGAGCGGTACACCTGGCGTGTGTGCGGCGTTCAGGTCACGGCCGGTCGGCCGGTCACGGTCGGCAACGCGTATGAAACGCTGGTGTGGTGGGATGCCCGTGTGCCCGCTCGGCAGCCCGCCCGCCATCCACGGCGCGGGCGCGGACAGGCGGCCTGACCGGCAAGGATGGGGAATCAAGATGGACAAGCAGCAGGAGTTCGTGCTCCGGACGTTGGAGGAGCGCGACATCCGGTTCGTGCGCCTGTGGTTCACCGACGTGCTGGGCTTCCTGAAGTCCGTGGCCGTCGCCCCCGCCGAGCTCGAGCAGGCGTTCGACGAGGGGATCGGCTTCGACGGCTCCGCCATCGAGGGCTTCGCCCGGGTGTACGAGTCCGACATGATCGCCAAGCCGGACCCGTCGACGTTCCAGATCCTCCCCTGGCGCGCCGAGGCCCTCGGCACGGCCCGGATGTTCTGCGACATCCTGATGCCGGACGGTTCCCCGTCCTTCGCGGACCCGCGCTACGTCCTCAAGCGTGCCCTGGCCCGCACCTCCGACCTGGGTTTCACCTTCTACACCCACCCGGAGATCGAGTTCTTCCTGCTGAAGAGCAAGCCGCTGGACGGCAGCCGTCCGACCCCGGCCGACAACTCCGGCTACTTCGACCACACCCCGCAGAACGTCGGCATGGACTTCCGCCGCCAGGCGATCACCATGCTGGAGTCGATGGGCATCTCGGTGGAGTTCTCCCACCACGAGGGCGCCCCGGCCAGCAGGAGATCGACCTCCGCTACGCGGACGCGCTCTCCACGGCGGACAACATCATGACGTTCCGCCTGGTCATGAAGCAGGTGGCCCTCGAACAGGGCGTCCAGGCGACCTTCATGCCCAAGCCCTTCTCCGAGCACCCCGGTTCCGGCATGCACACCCACCTCTCCTCTTCGAGGGCGACCGGAACGCGTTCTACGAGTCCGGTGCCGAGTACCAGCTCTCCAAGGTCGGCCGCTCCTTCATCGCGGGCCTGCTGCGGCACGCGGCGGAGATCTCCGCGGTCACCAACCAGTGGGTCAACTCGTACAAGCGCATCTGGGGCGGTACGGAGCGCACGGCCGGCGCCGGCGGCGAGGCACCGTCGTACATCTGCTGGGGCCACAACAACCGCTCGGCCCTGGTCCGCGTGCCCATGTACAAGCCCGGCAAGACCGGCTCGGCGCGCGTGGAGGTCCGCTCCATCGACTCCGGCGCCAACCCGTATCTGACCTACGCCGTCCTGCTGGCCGCCGGCCTGAAGGGCATCGAGGAGGGCTACGAGCTTCCGCCGGGCGCCGAGGACGACGTCTGGGCCCTCTCCGACGCGGAACGCCGCGCGCTCGGCATCGAGCCCCTGCCGCAGAACCTGGGCGAGGCCCTGGCTCTGATGGAACGCAGCGACCTCGTCGCCGAGACGCTCGGCGAGCACGTCTTCGACTTCTTCCTCCGCAACAAGAAGCAGGAGTGGGAGGAGTACCGCTCGAAGTCACCGCCTTCGAGCTGCGCAAGAACCTGCCCGTGCTGTAAGCGCAGGTCAGAGCAGGTTCCCTACGGGTTCAGCGGATGGGGCCGACGGTCGCGGACCGGCGGCCCCAGCGCGTCTCGCTGGCTCCTGGCCGTCTCTTGAACCCAGTAGCCGGACGCCGTCCGGTACGTCGATCCCGAACTCCTCGTCGAGGAGGCGCCGTGCCTCCCCTCATCGGTCAACTCCCGCGTCGTGACCGCGCCGTCGGCGCGGATCTCGGTGAGGTGGCGGCCGTCGAGCAACAGGTGGCGACCCGGGGTGAGGCGCTGGATGTAGGGACGGCGGCTGAACGGGGACCGGGGGTTGGTGGCGATGTGCCAGTTGATGACCTCGAAATCGGGTTGCGTGAAGGGTTCCACCGTGAAGGCGTACTGCGCCTCCCAGCCGTCCGCCCCGCCTGTTCCGGTCACGTACGCCTCCAGCACCCACATCTCCAGTGGGCCGCCGTGCGGTGCGTGCACCAGTCGGTGCCGACGGCCCGCGTCGTGGAACTCCGTGCCGGCCACCAGCGGCACCGGCTCCAGCAGGGCGCCGACCGTGCCGAATCCCACGTCCGCGAGGTGGGGCCGCTGCTCGCCCGGGACCTCGACGAGCAGCGCCATGTGCGTGCGCGGGCGGCTCTCGAAGCGGTCGGTGCCGACCACGACCCGCGCGGCCAGCAGGGTCACCCGGAAGCCCAGCGCCTCCAGGACGCCCGCGAACAGCGTGTTGTGCTCATAGCAGTAGCCCCCGCGGTGGCCGTGCACGAGCTTGTCCATCAGATCGGCCGGGTCGAGGGAGGGGCCACACCCCGCACGGGGTCCAGGTTCTCGAACGGAACGCTCAGCGTGTGGGCCGTGTGGACGCCCCGCAGCGTCGCAAGGTCGGCCCGCCGCTCGCCCTCCCACCCGATCCGCTTCAGATAGGCATCGAGGTCGAAGGGCGTCGTCGGTACGGTCTCAGGCATACCTCCACCGTACGAACGCACCGCCGCGGCCCGCCCGCCCCTGCGGCCGGAACCTCCACCGGCCTTTGGTCCTAGTACCTCAGTTGCATGTGCTGTCTCTGCTGCTCTCTGCTGGTCAGAGGTGCCTTCCAGGACCCGGGTGCAGAGGCACCGCCGGTTTCCTCCGACCTGATCCGCCGGACAGGCCCTGGGCGCGGCCCGGTTCGGGAGGGGCCGGCGGTCGCGGGCCGTCGGCCCCGTGGGCGCCGTCAGCCCATGCTCTTGGCGCCGTCCAGGGACTCCCGGATGATGTCGGCGTGGCCGGCGTGCTGAGCCGTCTCCGCGATGATGTGCAGCAGCACCCTGCGGATCGACCACCGTGCGTTCCCCTCGAACCACGGGGCCTTCGGCAGCGGCCACCCGGCGTCCAGGTCGGGGAGGGTGGCGACCAGGTCGTCGGTCCGGCGGGCCACCTCCGCGTACTCGGCCAGTACGCCGGCCAGCGTCTCGCCGGGCAGCATCCGGAACTCGTCGGCCCGCCGGGCCCAGTCGGCCTCGGTCATGGCGGTGAAGTCCCCCATCGACGAGGGGCCGTTCAGGATGAAGGCCACCCAGTTCCGCTCGACCGACGTGACGTGCTTGACCAGGCCGCCCAGACAGAGCTCGCTGCTCGTGGTCCGCAGTCCGGCCTGTTCGTCGGTGAGATCGCGGGTGGTGAAGCGCAGCCAGTGCCGGTTCTTGGCCAGCGTCTCCAGCAGATCGGCGCGCTCGCCGGTGACGGCCGGGGTCGCGCTCGGGTCGTCGGTGGTCAGCTCGTTCACGGTCATGGTGATACGCCTTCCGTTGTTCTGCTCCGTCGGACAAGGACCACGTTAGAAGTCATTCAGGTCAGATCCTGTCCTAGATGGGGAAGGGGCGGGGAGGAGAGCGTGGCTCCACGGTAAGTGGAAGCCCCTCTTCCGTAACTGTGCGGACTCTTGCCAGTGCCGGGGCGTGGCCCTACTGTCACGGACCAGTAGAAAGCGCTTTCTCGTCGATGGGTCCGGCCCACCCCGCCCACCCTCATCGATGTCTCTGTCATGCCCATGACATGCACCTGAACCGCACCGGCACCAGCCCCCGACTCAGAGGACGAAAGGCGAGACGAGAATGAAACGATCAGTCGCCGTACGGCTTGCCGCCGTACTGGCCACGGGAGCCCTCGCGGCAGCGACCGGCCTGGCCATGTCCACGACCACGGCCTCCGCCGCCACCGGCGGGGTCACCGGCTACGCGACGCAGAACGGCGGAACCACCGGCGGTGCGGGCGGCCAGACGGTCCGCGCCACCACCGGCACCGCGATCCACCAGGCCCTGTGCGGCCGGGCCAGCAGCTCGACCCCGATCGTCATCCAAGTCGAGGGCACCATCAACCACGGCAACACCACCAAGGTGTCGGGCAGCAGCTGCAACACCGCGGCCGGCGTGATCGAGCTCAAGCAGATCAGCAACGTCACGATCGTCGGCGTGGGCAACGGCGCCGTCTTCGACCAGCTGGGCATCCACATCCGGGAGTCCAGGAACATCATCATCCAGAACGTGACGGTGCGGAACGTCAAGAAGTCGGGCTCGCCCACCTCGAACGGCGGAGACGCCATCGGCATGGAGACCGACGTCCGCAACGTCTGGGTCGACCACACCACGCTGGAGGCGTCCGGCGGTGAGTCGGAGGGCTACGACGGCCTCTTCGACATGAAGGACAACACCCAGTACGTGACGCTGTCCTACAGCACCCTGCGCAACTCCGGCCGCGGCGGACTCATCGGCTCCAGCGAGACCGACACGTCCAACGGCTACGTCACCTTCCACCACAACCTGTACCAGAACATCGACTCCCGTACGCCCCTGCTGCGCGGCGGCATCTCGCACATCTACAACAACCACTACAAGAACCTGAACGAGTCCGGCATCAACTCCCGGGCCGGCGCCCGCGCCAAGGTGGACAACAACTACTTCGAGGACTCGAAGGACGTACTGGGCACCTTCTACACCGACGCGGCCGGCTACTGGCAGGTCAGCGGCAACATCTTCGACAACGTCACCTGGTCCTCGCGCAGCGAGACAACAACCCGGCCGGCCCGAACCCGACGTCGAACACCTCGGTCGGCATCCCGTACGCGTACAGCCTCGACGCGGCCAACTGCGTGCCGAGCGTGGTGAGCCAGACGGCGGGTGCCAACAAGGGCCTGAAGGTCTCGGACGGCAGCTGCACCCCGCAGAACCCCGACCCGACCGACCCGGGCCCCGGCCCCACGGACCCTGACCCCACCGACCCGCCCACCGGCACCAACCTCAGCATCGGCGCGGGCGCGGACGGCTCCTCCAAGGCATCCGGGACCAGCTACGGCAACGTCGTCGACGGCAGCACAAGCACCTACTGGTCGCCCTCCGGCTCGACCGGATCCGTCTCGGTGAAGTGGGGCTCCGCCACCACCGTCTCCAAGGTCACCATCCGGCTGGCCTCGGGCTCCGGCACCATCGGCTCGTACCGGGTCCTCAACAACGACACCGGCGCCGTCCTCGCCTCCGGCAGCGGGGCGGGCACCATCGGCTTCTCGTCGACCTCCCTGAAGAAGGTCACCTTCGAGATCACCAGCGCCTCGGGCACCCCGAGGATCGCCGAGTTCGAGACGTACGCGAGCTGACCGGAAGCCGGGGACCGTCCACGGGACGGTCCCCGGCCCCGTGGTCCACGGAGGCACACCATGGTCGTGGTACATGTCCTGTACCATGGCGGTATGGCCCTGAAGCGCACCAACGTCTACGCGGACGACAGTGACCTGCTCCTGATCAAGGAGGCGGCTGCCCGTCTGGGGGTCCCGGAGGCGGAGATAATCCGCGAGGGCATCCACCGCATCGCCTTGGCACACCGTGTGTGGGACGAGCCGTTCGTCTCCGACGAGGAGACGTTCGACCTCGGCGGTCCCGTGGACAAGGAAGAGATCCGGACGGCGGTGACCCGGGGCCACGCGGAGCAGGAGCGGCGGAACCGGGGCGACGCTGCGTGATCGCCATCGCCGACACCTCCGGCATCCTCAGCCTCTTCAACCGGTCCGACCCCGATCATCACGCGGCCAGGAAGGCCGCGGACCAGTGCGGCTTCCTCGTCGCCAGCCCGCTCGCCCTGACCGAGGTGCACCAGGTGGCGACCAGTCGCGCCGGGCGCGGGACGGCTGACGCACTCGTCCGTTCCCTCACCGAACGCGTACGGCAGATGCGGCTGATCCTGGCCCCGCCGACGCCGCAGATCATGGACACCGCCCTGGCCGTCCGGGCACGCTACGCGTCACTGGACCTGGACCTGGTGGACGCGGTCAACGTCGCCCTCGCCGCCGAGTACGGCACCGACGCCATCCTCACCAAGGACCTCCGGGACTTCCGGGCGCTACGGCCGACGGGCGGCAAGTTCTCCTGTTTCCGGATCCTTCCCGACGATCTCTGACCGGCGACGCCGGGGGCATTGCCGAGTTCGAGACGTACGCGAGCTGACCGCGCGCCGGGGGCCGTCCTGGCGACGGTCCCCGGCCCCGTCACAGATCGTCCGGGAGCAGCCGGAACGCCCCGTGCCCGGTCAGCGGGCGGATCATGCGGAAGTGCAGGTCCGAAGTGAACATGACGTCCGTGTGGTAGGCCGCCGCCAGGGCGACGTTCATGGCGTCCGTGAGTCCGACGCCCTTGCCTTCGTCCGCGTTCTTGTACCCCTCTGCCACGGCGATGGCCGCGCTCAGGTGGGCACTCACGGGCGGCACTTCGAACCGGCGGGTGGCCACGTTGCGTTCCACGAAGCGGGCGGCCACGACGGCTTTCGCGGCACCGGCCCTGGTGGCGATGAGGTAGTCCAGTTCGGCCAGCACCATCGGTGAGACGACGAGGTGACTGATGGAGCCCAGGGCCTTCCTGTGTGCCTCGTGGCCGGACAGCCTGGGGTCCAGCAGGCGGTACAGCGCGTTGGTGTCGGCGACGGCGACGAGGCTCACGTTCCCATCCCCTTGAGCGTCTCCTCGATCTCGTCGTCGAGGTCGGGCAGTCCCAGGTCGGGAAGATCGAGATCTCCCATGGGGTCGGTGGGGTAGGCCGGGACCACTTCCTCCGCGATCGGTATCACCCGGGCGACGGCGACGCCGTTCTTGGTGACCGTGACGGTCTCTCCGCGGGCGGCCGCGGCGAGGATCTGGGAAGACCTCTGATTGAACTCGCGGGCGGTAGTCTCCATGTAGTACATGTTACTACGTGGAGGGGCTACGCCCCCGCCAGATCCCCCAGCACCTTGTGCAGCGGCTCCTCCGCGCGGCGCCGGTACTCCTGGACCGCCCAGCCGTTGCCGTCCGGGTCGGTGAAGTACATGAACGTGGCGCCGTCCGACTCGGCGTAGCGCACCGGTTCGGAGACCTCCAGGCCCCGTGCGGTCAGTTCCGCGTGGGCCGCGTCGATGTCGGCGACACAGAGCTGGAGCCCCTGGTAGGCGCCGGGGCGGGGCGCCCTGCGGGCTCATCTTCCAGATGCCCTCGCCCAGGGCGATCGAACAGCCCGAGCCGGGCGGGGTCAGCTGCACGATGCGCAGCCCCGGCATGACCTCCTGGTCGATGTCGACGTGGAAGCCGACCTTGTCACGGTAGAAGTCCCTGGCCCGGTCGACGTCGCTCACCGGCAGGGGATCACTTCGAGGGTCATGTCCACGGAACGCGGCTCCTTGATCGGCGACCGTACGCGTCGGGCGTACGGCTTCCCCAACGGAAGCCGAAAACAGCCCCCGCCGCCACCGAAAACACGCCACCCTGTCCCCGCCACTTGTCCCGGGCCACCCCAGCGCCGTACGCACCCACTGCGGATAGGCTCGAGCCCGTACGACCCAGATCCGAGGTACGAGGTACGAGGAGGCCGGGGATGACGTCGGCGCCGGGGCGCAGGAGCAGTATCTTCACGCGGCTGCTGCGGCACGGCTTCACCGATCCGTCCGCCGCCGAGCGGCTGCTCGACAGCCCCGAACTGGCGCCCGTGCGCGACGACCCCGTCCTGCTGGACGCCCTCGGCCGGGCCGCCGACCCCGATCTGGCGCTGCTCGGCCTCGTACGGCTGCTGGAGGCGCAGCACGGGCACACCGCCCGCCAGGAGCTGCTGGACACGCTGATAGCGGCCAAGCCGCTGCGGGACCGGCTGCTCGGAGTGCTCGGCGCCTCCGCCGCGCTCGCCGACCACCTCGCCCGGCACCCGACCGACTGGCAGTCCCTCGTCACCTACGAGCCGCGCGACCTGCACCCGGGCGTCGAGGAGTTCGAACAGGGCCTCGCCGAGGCCGACGACCCGGTCTCCCTGCGCGTCGCCTACCGGCGCTGTCTGCTGTCCATCGCCGCCCGTGACGTCTGCGGCACCATCGACATCGCCCAGACCGCCGCCGAGCTCGCCGACCTCGCCACCGCCACCCTGCGCGCCGCCCTCGCCCTCGCCGCGGCCGCCGCCCCCGAGGACGCCGCCCTGTGCCGGCTCGCGGTCGTCGCGATGGGCAAGTGCGGCGGCCACGAGCTGAACTACGTCTCCGACGTCGACGTCATCTTCGTCGGCGAGGCCGTGAACGGCGCCGACGAGGACAAGGCGCTGCGCGCCGCGACCCGGCTCGCCTCGCACCTGATGCGGATCTGCTCCGAGACCACCGTCGAGGGCTCCATCTGGCCCGTCGACGCCAACCTGCGCCCCGAGGGGCGCAACGGACCGCTGGTGCGCACCCTCGCCTCCCACCTCGCCTACTACCAGCGCTGGGCCAAGACCTGGGAGTTCCAGGCGCTGCTCAAGGCCCGTCCGGTCGCCGGCGACCGCACGCTCGGCGCGGAGTACGTCGCCGCGCTCCAGCCGCTGGTGTGGGGGCCGCCGAGCGGGAGAACTTCGTCGCCGACGTGCAGAAGATGCGCCGCCGGGTGGTGGAGAACCTCCCCGCCACCGAGATCGACCGCCAGCTCAAGCTCGGCCCCGGCGGTCTGCGGGACGTCGAGTTCGCGGTCCAGCTGCTTCAGCTGGTGCACGGCCGCGCCGACGCCTCCCTGCGCAGCGGCACCACCCTCGACGCGCTGAAGGCCCTCGCCGCCGGCGGCTACGTCGGCCGGGCGGACGCCGCCCAGCTCGACGACGCCTACCGCTTCCTGCGCTCCATGGAGCACCGCATCCAGCTCTACCGGCTGCGCCGCACCCACCTCGTCCCCGAGGACGAGACAGACCTGCGCCGCCTCGCCCGCTCCCTCGAACTGCGCACCGACCCGGTCGCCACCCTCACCCGCGAGTGGAAACGGCACACCTCCGTCGTACGGCGGCTGCACGAGAAGCTGTTCTACCGGCCGCTCCTCGACGCCGTGGCCGCGCTCGCCACCGGCGAGGCCCGGCTCAGCGCCGAGGCCGCGCGCGCACGCATGGTCGCCCTCGGCTACGCCGACCCGGCCGCCGCCCTGCGCCATCTGGAGGCGCTGGCGTCCGGCGTCACCCGCAAGGCCGCCATCCAGCGCACCCTGCTGCCCGTGCTCCTCGGCTGGTTCGCGGACTCCGCCGACCCCGACGCCGGCCTGCTCACCTTCCGCAAGGTGTCCGACGCGCTCGGCAAGACCCCTGGTACCTGCGGCTGCTGCGCGACGAGGGCGCCGCCGCCGAGAACCTGGCCCGCGTGCTGTCCGCCGGCCGGCTCGCCCCCGACCTGCTGATGCGCGCCCCCGAGGCGGTGGCGCTGCTCGGCGACGGCGACGGCGGACTCAAGCCCCGCTCCCGCACCCATCTGGAACAGGAGATGCTGGCAGCCGTCCGCCGCGCCGACAACGCCGTACAGGGCGTCACCGCCGCCCGTGGCGTGCGCCGCCGCGAACTGTTCCGTACGTCGGCGGCCGACATCGTCGGCTCCTACGGCACCGAGTCCCAGCCCGCCGAGGCCGACCAGGGCGCCCTGGTGGACCTGGTCGGCGGCGCGGTCTCCGACCTGACCGCCGCCACCCTCGCCGGCACCCTGCGCGCGGTCGTGCGGGAAGGCTGGGGAGACACGCTGCCCACCCGGTTCGCCATCATCGGCATGGGCCGCTTCGGCGGCCACGAACTGGGCTACGGCTCCGACGCGGACGTCCTCTTCGTCCACGAACCACGCGACGGCGTGGACGAACAGGAGGCCGCCGAGGCGGCGAACAAGGTGGTCGCCGAGATGCGCCGCCTGCTCCAGATCCCCAGCGCCGACCCGCCCCTGCTGATCGACGCCGACCTGCGACCGGAGGGCAAGTCCGGCCCGCTGGTCCGCACCCTCACGTCGTACGAGGCGTACTACCGGCGCTGGTCCCTGGTGTGGGAGCGGCACGCGTTGCTGCGCGCCGAGCATGTCGCCGGGGACGAGGAGCTGGGACGCCGCTTCACCGAGCTGATCGACCCGCTGCGCTATCCGGCCGACGGGCTCGGCGACGAGGCCGCACGCGAGATCCGGCGGCTGAAGGCCCGTATGGAGTCCGAGCGGCTGCCGCGCGGGGCCGATCCCAAACTGCACGCCAAGCTGGGGCCGGGCGGGTTGTCCGATGTGGAGTGGACCGTGCAGCTGATCCAGCTGCGGCATGCCGCCCGGGAGCCGGGGCTGCGGACCACGCGTACGCGGGAGGCGTTGTCGGCGGCTTGTGCGGCGGGGCTGATCTCCTCGGAGGACGCCGCCGTTCTCGACGAGGCGTGGGTGCTGGCCACTCGGGTGCGTAACGCGGTGATGCTGGTGAAGGGGCGGGCGGGGGACACGTTTCCCACCGCGCCTCGGGAGCTTGGTGCGGTGGGGAGGTATCTGGGGTACGGGCCGGGGCATGCCGGGGACATGCTCGATGCGTATCGGCGTACGGCGCGACGGGCTCGGGGGTGGTGGAGGAGCTGTTCTATGGCGGGGCGTGAGGTGCTTCCGGGCCCGCCGTGCGGTTTTTAGCCCCCGCCGCCCCTTCCCGTTCCCGTCCCCGGGGGCGCTGCCCCCGGACCCCCGCTCCTCAAACGCCGGAGGGGCTTTTGGGGCGGCTGATTTTCGGGATGTTTTTCGGGAGGGTGTGCGGCCAGTGGCCGTACCAGAGCAGGGCTGTGCCATAGCCGACGGACAGGCAGATCAGGCCGCCCACCGCGTCCAGCCAGAAGTGGTTGGCGGTGGCCACGATGACCACCAGGGTGGCCGCCGGGTAGAGCAGGCCCAGTACCCGTGCCCAGGGGACCGAGGCCAGCGCGAAGATCGTCAGTCCGCACCACATCGACCAGCCGATGTGCATCGACGGCATCGCCGCGTACTGGTTCGACATGTGTTTCAGATCGCCGGACGCCATCGACCCCCATGTCTGGTGCACCAGGACGGTGTCGATGAAGTCCTGCCCCGCATCAGCCGGGGCGGGGCGAGCAGGTACAGGTAGTAGCCGGCCAGGGCGATGCCCGTGGTGGTGAACAGGACCAGCCGGGATGCCGCGTAGCGGCCGGGATGCTTACGGTAGAGCCATACGAGGACACTCAGCGTCACCACGAAGTGCAGCGTCGCGTAGTAGTAGTTCATGCCGATGACCAGCCAAGTCACCCCGTTCACGGCATGGTTGACGGACTCCTCGAAGGCGAGCCCGAGTTGTCCCTCCAGCCGCCAGATCCAGTCGGCGTTGCGCAGTGCCTCGGCCCGCTGTTCGGGTACGGCGTTGCGCACGAGTGAGTACGTCCAGTAACTCACCCCGATCAGCAGGATCTCGAACCACAGCCGGGGCCGTCGGGGAGTGCGCAGACGGCGCAGGCGACCCGGCCCCGTCCGCTCCGCGACGGGGTGCGCTGCGGCCTGCTCGCGGCCTTCCAGCGTGGTCACGGTCGTGTCACCCATAGGCGCAGAGTCTGCCAGAAAACACCCACCCCCAGATCATCCCCCGGTCGGGCCCGGCCCGCATCCTCTCTTCCGGACAGGTCCTACGGACGCTTCCGGTCCCCGGGGCCGAAGCGGTCGAGCCGCGTACCACCAGTTCCGGCATGAACACGAACTCGCTGTGCGGGGCGGGCGTACCGCCGATCTCCTCCAGCAGCGTGCGTACCGCGGCCTGGCCCATCGCCGGGACCGGCTTGCGGACCGTGGTCAGCGGCGGATCGGTGAACGCGATCAGCGGGGAGTCGTCGAAGCCGACCACCGAGATGTCCTTCGGCACGTCCAGGCCGCGCTGCCGCGCCGCCCGTATCGCGCCCAGCGCCATCATGTCGCTCGCGCACACCACCGCCGTGCACTCGCGGTCCATCAGCGCCGTCGCGGCGGCCTGCCCGCCCTCCAGCGTGTACAGCGAGTGCTGCACCAGCTCCGTCTCGACCGTCTCGGTACTCAGCCCCAGCTGCTCCTGCACGGTGCGCACGAAGCCCTCGATCTTGCGCTGCACCGGCACGAACCGCTTCGGCCCGAGCGCCAGCCCGATCCGGGTGTGGCCGAGGGAGGCGAGATGGGTGACGGCCAGCGCCATCGCGGCCCGGTCGTCGGGGAGATGAACGGCGCCTGCACCTTCGGCGAGAAACCGTCCACCAGCACGAACGGCACGCCCTGCGCCCGCAGTCGCTCGTAGCGCTGCATATCGGCGGTAGTGTCCGCGTGCAGTCCGGACACATAGATGATGCCGGCCACCCCGCGGTCCACGAGCATCTCGGTCAGCTCGTCCTCCGTCGACCCGCCCGGGGTCTGGGTGGCGAGCACCGGGGTGTAGCCCTGCCGGGTCAGCGCCTGCCCGATGACCTGGGCCAGCGCCGGGAAGATCGGGTTCTCCAGCTCCGGGGTGATCAGCCCGACCAGGCCCTCGCTGCGCTGCCGCAGCCGCACCGGGCGCTCGTAGCCGAGGACGTCGAGGGCGGCGAGCACGGACTGGCGGGTGGTGGCGGCGACGCCCGGCTTGCCGTTGAGGACGCGGCTGACGGTTGCCTCGCTCACCCCCGCCTGAGCAGCGATATCGGCAAGGCGTGTGGTCACACGACTGGACTGTAGCCGCCGCTTCGCCCCTTGCACACCGACCGGACGCCTGGTGCGCGCCGTCGAACGGCCCGCTGCGGGCTGCTGGGTCATCGCGAAACCTCACGTCGTGGTCGGCGTCCGTCCGCAAGGGATGATTCCCCCCGCCGGCAACGGATGGCAAGTGCTTGCAGAGTCTTGCACAACAGTGCGATCCCCTGTCGTACGGGCGGAAACCCGGGTCGCGGCACGGTCGAGTTCAGGTCACGGCGGCGTAACTCTCGACGTCGCTTGCAAAACTTTTCTGCAAAGTCTTTCGAAACGGTTCCAGCGCTGTTACGTTCACGTCGCCCGGCCGCCGCAACGGCGCAGTCGGCACCTCGCAGGACGGCAGACGGGGCCGCCCTGCACACACGGGCTCACACCCTCAAGGAGAACCTCATGCGGCGTGGCATAGCGGCCACCGCGCTGGTGGCGTCCCTCGCCCTCGCGGCGACGGCCTGCGGCGGAGACAGCGACAGCGGCGACAAGGCCGGCGGCCCGGTCACCATCACCTGGTGGGACACCTCCAACGCGACCAACGAGGCGCCGACGTACCAGGCCCTGGTCAAGGAGTTCGAGGCCGCCAACAAGGACATCAAGGTCAAGTTCGTCAACGTCCCCTTCGACCAGGCGCAGAACAAGTTCGACACCGCCGCCGGTTCCAAGGGCGCCCCCGACGTGCTGCGCTCCGAGGTCGGCTGGACCCCCGCCTTCGCCAAGAAGGGCTTCTTCCTGCCGCTGGACGGCACCGAGGCCCTCGCCGAGCAGGACAAGTTCAAGCCCAACCTGCTCGAGCAGGCCAAGTACGAGGGCAAGACCTACGGCGTGCCCTTCACCACGGACACCCTCGCCTTCGTATACAACAAGGAACTGTTCGCGAAGGCCGGCGTCGAGGCTCCCAAGACCTGGGACGACCTGAAGAAGGCCGCCGCCACCGTCAAGGCCAAGACCGGCGTCGACGGCTACTGGGGCTCCACGGCCGGCTACTACGCCCAGCCGTTCCTCTACGGTGAGGGCACCGACATGGTCGACGCCGACGCCAAGAAGATCACCGTGAAGTCGCCCGAGGCCGAGAAGGCGTACGGCACCTGGCTGAGCCTCTTCAACGGCAAGGGCCTGCACAAGGCCGACGTCACCGCCGACGCCTACGCCCACATCCAGGACGCGTTCGTCAACGGCAAGGTCGCCTCGATCATCCAGGGCCCGTGGGAGATCACCAACTTCTACAAGGGCTCCGCGTTCCAGGACAAGAGCAACCTCGGCATCGCCACCGTCCCGGCCGGCACCGCCGGCAAGGCGGGCGCCCCGACCGGCGGCCACAACCTCTCGGTCTACGCCGGCTCCGAGAAGGCGAAGCAGGAGGCCGCGCTGAAGCTCGTCAACTTCATGACCTCGGCCAAGGCGCAGGAGACCATCGCGCTGAAGAACTCCACGCTCCCGACCCGCGACGACGCCTACACCGACCAGGTCAAGGCCGACCCGGGCATCGCCGGCTACCAGACGGTCCTCGCCGCCGCCCAGCCGCGCCCCGCCCTGCCCGAGTACAGCTCGCTGTGGGGCCCCATGGACGACGAGCTGCCGCAGATCGCGAGCGGCAAGGAGTCCCTGGACAAGGGTCTCGGTGACGCGGAGACCGCGATCGTCAAGCTGGTTCCGGAATTCAGCAAGTAATGCCCGTGTGGCCGCCGGACCGCCTTCCAGGAGGAAGGGTCCGGCGGCCGCCGGCCTGTCTGCCGTAATCCTTGATCATCCAGAAGGTGCCGAACCATGACAGTCACCATCGACCGCGCGACCGGCAAGCGCCGCGGCGACCGCGCGCCCCGCCCGGGCCGGCCGGCCGCCTGAAGCGCGGTTACCAGAGGTACTGGTACGCCTACGCCATGATCGCGCCGGTGGTCCTGGTGCTCGGCGTCATCGTGCTGTACCCCTGGCCTACGGCTTCTACCTCACGCTCACCGACGCGGACAGCCTGAACTCGGCCCGCACCATCGGCGTCAACGAGATCGAGGCCACCTACAAGTTCGTCGGCATCGACAACTACGCCGACATCCTGTGGGGCGAGACGGCCTACGACCGCTTCTGGTCCAAGTTCGGCTGGACGATCGTGTGGACGGCCGCCTGTGTCGTCCTGCACTACACCATCGGCCTGGGCCTGGCCCTGCTGCTCAACCAGAAGATCCGCGGCCGCACCTTCTACCGGCTGGTCCTGGTCCTGCCGTGGGCCGTGCCGACCTTCGTCACCGTGTTCGGCTGGCGCTTCATGCTCGCCGACGCCGGCATCATCAACACCGCCCTGGACTCGCTCGGCCTGCCCTCGCCGGCCTGGCTCGAGGACGCCTTCTGGCAGCGGTTCGCCGCGATCATGGTCAACACCTGGTGCGGTGTGCCGTTCATGATGATCTCCCTGCTCGGTGGGCTCCAGTCCATCGACGCCAGCCTGTACGAGGCGGCCGAGATGGACGGCGCCAACGCCTGGCAGCGGTTCCGCAACGTCACCCTGCCCGGACTGCGTTCGGTCAGCTCCACCGTGGTCCTGCTCGGCATCATCTGGACCTTCAACCAGTTCGCGATCATCTTCCTGCTGTTCGGCAACACCGCACCGGACGCCCAGATCCTGGTCACCTGGTCCTACCAGCTCGGCTTCGGACAGCAGCCGCGCGAATTCGCCGAGTCCGCGGCCTACGGCATGCTCCTGCTGGCCATCCTCGTCGTCTTCACCTCCTTCTACCGCCGCTGGCTGAACCGCGATGAGCAGCAGCTCGCGAACTGAGGCAGGAGTCCCCATGAGCACCACATCCGTCACCACCACCGCTCCGGCGGACCGTCCTGCCGACGACACCACCCCGCCCCGCAAGGTGCGCCGGCGTGGCGAGAACAGCCCCTGGGGCACCTCACCTCGCACGGCGTCCTCACCGTGGCCGGCCTGATCGCGCTGTTCCCGGTCCTCTGGCTGGTCTTTCTGTCCCTCGGCCCCGACAAGGACGACTATCTGCGTCCCGGCGGCATCTGGGGCAAGATGACGCTGGACAACTACGCGTTCGTCCTGCAGCACACGAACTTCTTCGACTGGCTGAAGAGCTCGCTGATCGTCTCGCTCGGCACCACGGTCATCGGCGTCCTCGTCGCCGCCACCACCGGCTACGCCGTCTCCCGCATGCGCTTCCCCGGCTACAAGAAGTTCATGTGGGTCCTGCTGCTCACCCAGATGTTCCCGGTCGCCGTCCTGATGGTGCCGATGTACCAGATCCTGTCGGACCTGCAACTCGTCGACAGCTACCTCGGACTCGTCCTGATCTACTGCTCGACGGCGGTGCCGTACTGCGCCTGGCTGATGAAGGGCTACTTCGACACCATCCCGTTCGAGATCGACGAGGCGGGACGGGTCGACGGGCTGAGCCCCTTCGGCACGTTCGCGCGGCTGATCCTGCCCCTGTCCAAGCCGGGGCTGGCGGTCGCCGCGTTCTACAGCTTCATCACCGCGTTCGGCGAGGTCGCCTTCGCCACGACGTTCATGCTCGACGACGAGAAGTACACCCTCGCCGTCGGTCTCCAGAGCTTCGTCAGCGAGCACGACGCACAGCGCAACCTCATGGCCGCCACCGCGGTCCTGATCGCGATACCGGTCTCCGCGTTCTTCTACCTCATGCAGAGGAACCTGGTGGCCGGACTCACCGCCGGCGGCACGAAGGGCTGACCTCCCTTCGTGCCGGCGACCCCCGCGCGCCCCAGGGCGCGCGGGAAGGCGGCCGCGGTGGCCATCCGACCCCGCCGTCACCGCGGCCGCCTCGTCTCCTCGCCCCCACTCGCCACCCCGACCGCACTCGTATCAAGGACGACATGAGCCAGCCTCACTCCGCCGCCCCGGCCCCGACCCCCACGACCGACGCGGCCGTCGCCACCGTCGCACGGCGCCGCGACTGGTGGCGGGACGCCGTGATCTACCAGGTGTATCCGCGCAGCTTCGCCGACAGCAACGGCGACGGCATGGGCGACCTGGAAGGCATCCGCTCCCGCCTGCCGTATCTGCGCGACCTCGGTGTGGACGCCGTGTGGCTCAGCCCCTTCTACGCCTCCCCGCAGGCCGACGCCGGCTACGACGTCGCCGACTACCGCGCCGTCGACCCCATGTTCGGCAACCTCCTGGACGCCGACGCGCTGATCCGTGACGCCCACGCGCTGGGCCTGCGGATCATCGTCGACCTGGTGCCGAACCACTCCTCCGACCAGCACGAGTGGTTCAAGCGCGCCCTCGCCGAGGGCCCCGGCTCGCCCTCCCGCGACCGCTACCACTTCCGCCCCGGCAAGGGGAAGAACGGCGAACTGCCGCCCAACGACTGGGAGTCCATCTTCGGCGGCCCGGCCTGGACCCGCGTCACCGAGCCCGACGGCACCCCGGCGAGTGGTACCTGCACCTCTTCGCGCCCGAGCAGCCCGACTTCGACTGGGAGCACCCGGCGGTCGGCGACGAGTTCCGCTCCATCCTGCGGTTCTGGCTCGACATGGGCGTGGACGGCTTCCGTATCGACGTCGCCCACGGCATGGTGAAGGCCGAGGGCCTGCCCGACCTCGGCGACCACGACCAGCTGAAGCTGCTGGGCAACGATGTCATGCCGTTCTTCGACCAGGACGGCGTCCACGACATCTACCGCCAGTGGCGGCGCATCCTCGACGAGTACTCCGGCGAGCGCGTCTTCGTCGCCGAGGCGTGGACCCCACCGTCGAGCGCACCGCCAACTACGTGCGCCCCGACGAGCTCCACCAGGCGTTCAACTTCCAGTACCTGGGCACCCACTGGGACGCCGAGGAGCTGCGCACCGTCATCGACCGGACCCTCGACGCCATGCGCCCGGTCGGCGCCCCCGCCACCTGGGTGCTGTCCAACCACGACGTCACCCGGCACGCCACCCGCTTCGCCAACCCGGCCGGCCTCGGCACCCAGCTCCGCCTCGCGGGCGACCGCGAACTCGGCCTGCGCCGGGCCCGCGCCGCGACGCTGCTGATGCTGGCGCTGCCCGGTTCGGCCTACGTCTACCAGGGCGAGGAGCTCGGCCTGCCGGACGTCGTCGACCTGCCCGACGAGGTGCGCCAGGACCCGGCGTACTTCCGGGGCGCCGGCCAGGACGGCTTCCGCGACGGCTGCCGGGTACCGATCCCGTGGACCCGCGAGGGCTCCTCGTACGGCTTCGGCGACGGCGGCAGCTGGCTGCCGCAGCCCGCGGAGTGGGCCGAGCTGAGCATCGAGGCGCAGACCGGCACGCCCGGCTCGACCCTGGAGCTGTACCGGTCCGCGCTGGCCCTGCGCCGGGAGCAGGCCGACCTGGGCGCGGGCGACGGCGTGGAGTGGCTGCCGGCCCCCGAGGGCGTCCTCGTCCTGCGGCGCGGCGACTTCGTGTGCGTCGCGAACACCACGGGCCGCGCGGTGACCGTGCCGTCCTACGGCAGGGTGCTGATCACCAACGGCGAGGTCGCCGAGACCGGTGACGAGGCGAAGGTGCCGGCCGACACGACGGTCTGGTGGACACGAGCCTGACGGCCCGACCCGCCGAAGGGCCCGCCGTTCCTCCCGGGAGCGGCGGGCCCTCGTCATGCGCGTCCGGCCCGCTGCCCGCCCGGCCTCCGCCCGCGCGACGGTCACGACGGGTGCCCGTCCGGTCGCATGCAGTAAAATCCGCGACGGCTTCGCGATGCCGCGATGAGTTCGGTCGCCTCTGCCGGTCTGTGCGTCGTGGGGTCCGATGACCTCACGACAACCGCACCCGCCGCTTTCAGAGAGAAGCTGATGACCGACACCACCTGCCATATGTCGATCTCGCTCGACGGCTTCGTCGCCGGCCCCGGGCAGAGCCGGGACGATCCGCTGGGCAAGCGCGGCCAGGAACTGCACCGCTGGCATATCGGCGACCCGCGCGCCACCGAAGCCGACAGGGCGGCCAACGACTGGCTGATGCGCCCGCGTGGCGCCTACGTCATGGGCCGGAACATGTTCGGGCCCGTCCGGGGTGAGTGGACGGGGACGTGGGACGGCTGGTGGGGCCCCGAGCCCCCTACCACGCCCCGGTCTTCGTGCTCACCCGCTACGCCCACGCACCGATCCGGATGGAAGGGGGACCACCTTCCACTTCGTCACCGAAGGCTTCGACGCCGCCTACGCGCAGGCGCTGGAAGCCGCCGACGGCAGAGGCGTGGACATCGCCGGGGGCGCTTCGACGGTTCGGCAGGCACTCGGCGCCGGCGTGATCGACGAACTCGTCCTCGACATCGCACCCGTCCTGCTCGGCAGCGGCGAGCGCCTGTTCGACGGCGTCGAGGTCTTCGATTTCGATCCCGTCGAGGTGCTCCACTCGCCGCTGACCACGCATGTCCGCTACCGCAGGCGTGACGGCGGCACCGGTACCGGGCGGTCGTGACGGCTCGGGGAGGAACACATCGCCGCGGGTGATCTCCCCGGCTGTGAGCGGGTCCGGCGCCGCGGTTTTCTGTCGCAACTTCACGCGGGGTGCTGCCCTTTCGGAGGGTGAAGCTTTAACATCTGCGTCACGCAAGGTTTCTGAAGGTTTCAGCAAGAAGCTTCAGAAGCCTTGCGCTCCCCACACCCTTCGATGAAGAAGGAACCCCACATGGCACGCAGAACCCTCTCCGGGGTGGCCGCCCTCGCCGCCGCCTCGATTGTCATGACCCCGACCGGGGCGCAGGCGTCCCCGCCCGGCGCCAAGGACGTCACCGCCGTCCTGTTCGAGTGGAACTTCGCCTCGGTCGCCCGCGAGTGCACCACCGCCCTCGGCCCCGCGGGCTACGGATACGTCCAGGTCTCCCCGCCCGCCGAGCACATACAGGGCGCGCAGTGGTGGACGTCGTACCAGCCGGTCAGCTACAAGATCGCCGGACGGCTCGGCGACCGGGCCGCGTTCAAGAACATGGTCGACACGTGTCACGCCGCCGGTGTGAAGGTCGTCGCCGACACGGTCATCAACCACATGTCCGCGGGCAGCGGCACCGGCACCGGCGGCTCGTCGTACACGAAGTACGACTACCCCGGTCTGTACTCCTCGTACGACTTCGACAACTGCACCTCGCAGATCAACAACTACGGCGACCGCTGGAACGTCCAGAACTGCGAACTCGTCGGCCTCGCCGACCTGGACACCGGTGAGGACTACGTCCGCGGGGCCATCGCCGGCTATATGAACGACCTGCTGTCACTGGGCGTCGACGGCTTCCGCATCGACGCCGCCAAGCACATGCCGGCCGCCGACCTCGCCGCCATCAAGTCCCGGCTGAGCAATCCGGGCGTGTACTGGAAGCAGGAGGTCATCCACGGCGCGGGCGAGGCCGTCCAGCCCACCGAGTACACGGGCGCCGGCGACGTCCAGGAGTTCCGCTACGCCTACGACCTCAAGCGGGTCTTCAACAACGAGAACCTCGCCTATCTGAAGAACTACGGCGAGGGCTGGGGCTATCTGAACAGCTCCGTCTCCGGCGTCTTCGTCGACAACCACGACACCGAGCGCAACGGCAGCACCCTGTCCTACAAGGACAACGCCACCTACACCCTGGCCAACGTCTTCATGCTGGCCTGGCCCTACGGCGCCCCGGACATCAACTCCGGCTACGAGTTCTCCGACCACGACGCCGGACCGCCGAACGGCGGCCAGGTGAACACCTGCTGGCAGAACGGCTGGAAGTGCCAGCACGCCTGGCCGGAGATCAGGTCCATGGTCGGCTTCCGCAACGCCACCCGCGGACAGGCCGTCACCAACTGGTGGGACAACGGCAACGACGCCATCGCGTTCGGCCGGGGCAGCAAGGGCTTCGTGGCCGTCAACCACGAGTCCGGCTCGCTGACCCGCACCTACCAGACCTCCTCCCGGCGGGGACGTACTGCAACGTCCAGAACAACACGCAGGTGAGCGTGAACGGTTCCGGACAGCTGACCGCCACCCTGGGCTCCCACACGGCCCTCGCGGTGTACGCGGGCAAGTCCTCCTGCTGAACGCACGCCGGTCGTGCCGCTGTTCACGGCGGCGGCGCGACCGGCGTCCAACCTGCAAATCCTTACCGTTACTTTCAAGACCCTTGCTGTAAAGCTTTCAACGGCGATAGCGTCACGCCCGGAGCCCGGTGACCTGGCCGAAACAGGCCGCGCCGTGGCGTGGGGTCGGACCCAAATGAGCCGTAATCACAAGGAGTTCACGCCTTGATACCCAGATGGCCCGCGCCCCGGGGCGCCGCACCGCGCGGGGAGGCGGGTCGCCGCCGTCACCGTGGCCGCGCTCGCCGTGGCCCTCGTGCAGCCGCTCTCCGCCGGAGCCGCCACACCGCCGGGGCCCCGTCCGACGCCCGCCTGGCGAAGGAGCCCGCGCGGCACGATCTGACCCGCGAGCAGTTCTACTTCGTCCTGCCGGACCGGTTCGCCAACGGTGACACGAGGAACGACCGCGGCGGACTGACCGGTTCACGTCTCGCCACCGGGTACGACCCCACCGACAAGGGGTTCTACCAGGGCGGCGACCTCAAGGGGCTGACGCAGAAGCTCGACTACATCAAGGGGCTCGGCACCACCGCCATCTGGATGGCGCCCATCTTCAGGAACCAGCCCGTCCAGGGCACGGGCAAGGACGCGAGCGCCGGCTACCACGGGTACTGGATCACCGACTTCACCCAGGTCGACCCGCACTTCGGCACCAACAAGGACCTCGAGACCCTTATCGACAAGGCCCACGACAAGGGCATGAAGGTTTTCTTCGACGTCATCACCAACCACACCGCCGACGTCGTCGACTACGAGGAGAAGTCCTACGGCTACCTCTCCAAGGGCGCGTTCCCGTACCTGACGAAGGACGGCGAGCCCTTCGACGACACCGACTACGCCGACGGCTCCCGCACGTTCCCGCGTGTGGACGGCGGTTCCTTCCCGCGCACCCCGGTCGTGCCGGACGCGAAGAAGCGGGTCAAGGTCCCGTCCTGGCTCAACGACCCGGACATGTACCACAACCGGGGCGACTCCACCTTCGCCGGCGAGTCCAGCGAGCACGGCGACTTCTCCGGCCTCGACGATCTGTGGACCGAGCGTCCCGAGGTCGTCGACGGCATGGAGAAGATCTACCAGCGCTGGGTCAGGGACTTCGACATCGACGGCTTCCGGATCGACACCGTGAAGCACGTCAACATGGAGTTCTGGACCCAGTGGGCCACCGCCCTGGACACCTACGCGGCCAGGAAGGGCCGCGACGACTTCTTCATGTTCGGCGAGGTCTACTCCGCCGACACGGACGTCACCGCCCTGTACGTCACCGAGGGCCGCCTCGACGCCACCCTCGACTTCCCGTTCCAGGAAGCGGCACGGCAGTACGCCTCCCAGGGCGGCAGCGCCCGGAAGCTGGCCTCGGTCTTCGGCGACGACTACAAGTACGCCACCGACAAGGCCAACGCCTATGAGCAGGTCACCTTCCTCGGCAACCACGACATGGGCCGCATCGGCACGTTCCTCACCCAGGACAACCCGGAGGCGTCCGACGCCGAACTGCTGAAGAAGGACATGCTCGCCAACGAGCTGATGTTCCTCAGCCGCGGTAACCCGGTCGTCTACTACGGCGACGAGCAGGGCTTCACCGGCGCCGGCGGCGACAAAGACGCCCGCCAGACCCTGTTCGCCTCCCGCACCGCCGACTACCTCGACGACGACCTCATCGGCACCGACCGCACCCACGCCGAGGACGGCTACGACACCAAGTCCCCGCTCTACCGGCAGATCAGCGCCCTCGCGAAGCTCCGCACGGCCCACCCGGCCCTCACCGACGGCATCCAGCAGGAGCGGTACGCCGCCGACGGGGCGGGCGTCTACGCCTTCTCCCGCACCGGCACCGGCAAGGACACCACCGAGTACGTCGTCGCCTTCAACAACTCCGGCGAGACGCGGAAGGCCACCTTCGCGACCGGCTCCGCCCGGATGACGTTCAAGGGCCTCCACGGCACCGACGCTTCCGTCACCAGCGACGCCGACAAGAGGATCACCGTCACCGTCCCGGCGGGCTCCGCCATCGTCCTCAAGGCGTCCGGCCCGCTCGCCGAGCCGGCCGCCAAGCCCACGGTCACCCTCAAGGCCCCCGAGGCCGGCGCCACCGGCACCGTCGAGGTCACCGCCGACGTGGAGGGCGGTCAGCTCAACCGGGTCGTCTTCGCCGCCCAGACCGGCAGCGGCGCGTGGCGGACCCTCGGCTCCGCCGACCACGCCCCTACAAGGTCACCCACACCATCGGCGAGGACGTCCCCGCCGGTACCGCCCTGCGCTACAAGGCCGTCGTGACCGACTCGGCCGGGCGCACCGCGAGCGCCCTCGCCTCCTCCACCACCGGCACCCCGCCGGTCGAGGAGCCGCCGACCGCCGCCTCCCGCGACTACGCGATCGTCCACTACCGGCGCGCGGACGGCGACTACGGCGACTGGGGCCTGTACGCCTGGGGCGACCTCGCCGACGGCGAGGCCACCGAGTGGCCGGCCGGCCACCCCTTCACCGGCCGCGACGCCTACGGCGCCTTCGCCTACGTCAAGCTGAAGCCGGGCGCCTCCGACGTCGGCTTCCTCGTCGTCGACAAGGACGGGAACAAGGACGTCTCCACCGACCGCACGATCGACCTCACCAGGACCGGTGAGGTGTGGATCGAGCAGGGCGAGGAGACCGTCACCACCGAACGGCCCGAGTACCCGGCGCAGGACACCACCAAGGCGGTCCTGCACTACCACCGCGCCGACGGGAACTACGACGGCTGGGGTCTGCACACCTGGACCGGTGCCGCGAACCCCACCGACTGGTCGAACCCCTGAAGCCGGTGCGGACCGACGCCTATGGCGCCGTCTTCGAGGTGCCGCTCACCGAGGGTGCCACCAGCCTCGGCTACATCCTCCACAACGGCGACGAGAAGGACCTCCCCACCGACCAGTCGCTCGACCTCAAGGCCAGCGGTCACGAGGTGTGGCTGGTGAGCGGCCAGGAGAAGTACCTGCTGCCGCAGCCGGCCGGCTCGGCGGCCGCCCTCGACCTGACCACCTCCAAGGCCGTCTGGATCGACCGGGACACCCTCGTCTGGGACGGCTCCGAGGCCGCCGCCTCCACGCAGCTCCTCGCCTCCCGCACCGGCTCCGTCAAGGTGCGGGACGGGGCACTGACCAGCGAGGACGCGCGCTGGATCCGGCTGAACGGCGCGGCCCTCACCGGGGCCCAGAAGGCGAAATTCCCGCACCTGAAGGACGGCACCGCCTGGTCCGTCGACCCGCGCGACCGGGACCGGGTGCGCGAGGCCCTGCGCGGCCAGGTCGTCGCCACCCAGCACGCCGCCACCGGCGCCGTGCTCGCCGCGACCGGCGTGCAGATCGCGGGCGTACTCGACGACCTCTACGCCGGTGCCGCCGAGGCGGACCTCGGCCCGGTGTTCCGTCACGGCCGGCCCACCCTCTCCGTATGGGCGCCGACCGCGCGGAACGTCTCCCTGGAGATCGGCGGCCGCGGCGTCCCCATGCGCCGCGACGACGCCACCGGCGTCTGGTCCATCACCGGACCGGCCTCCTGGAAGGGCAAGGAGTACCGCTACCAGGTGACGGTGTGGGCGCCCGGCACCCGCGAGATCGTCACCAACAAGGTCACCGACCCCTACTCGGTCGCCCTCACCACCGACTCCGAGCGCAGCCTCGTCGTCGACCTGGCCGACCGCTCCCTGAAGCCGCGCGACTGGACGACGTACGACAAGCCCAGGGCCGTACCGCTCAAGGACGCCCAGATCCAGGAGCTGCACATCCGCGACTTCTCCATCGCGGACCGCACGGCGCGGCACCCCGGCACCTACCTCGCCTTCACCGACAAGGACAGCGACGGCGGCAGGCACCTGCGGAAGCTGGCCGAGGCCGGCACCTCGTACGTGCATCTGCTGCCCGCGTTCGACATCGCCACCATCCCCGAGAAGAAGTCCGACCGGGCGACCGTCGACTGCGACCTCGCCTCCTACCCGGCCGACTCGGACAAGCAGCAGGAATGCGTGGCGAAGGCCGCCGCCAAGGACGCCTTCAACTGGGGCTACGACCCCTACCACTACACGGTCCCCGAGGGCTCCTACGCCACCGACCCGGAGGGCACGACCCGCACGGTCGAGTTCCGGAAGATGGTCAAGGCGCTCAACGAGGACGGCCTGCGCGTCGTACTGGACGTCGTCTACAACCACACCGCGGCAAGCGGCCAGGCGGACACCAGCGTCCTGGACCGCATCGTGCCCGGCTACTACCAGCGGCTGCTCGCCGACGGCTCCGTCGCCAACAGCACCTGCTGCTCCAACACCGCTCCCGAGAACGCCATGATGGGCAAACTGGTCGTCGACTCGATCGTCACCTGGGCCAGGGAGTACAAGGTCGACGGGTTCCGCTTCGACCTCATGGGCCACCACCCGAAGGCCAACATCCTCGCCGTCAGGAAGGCGCTGGACGGGCTGACCCCCGCCAAGGACGGCGTCGACGGCAAGAAGATCATCCTGTACGGCGAGGGCTGGAACTTCGGCGAGATCGCCGACGACGCCCGCTTCGTCCAGGCCACGCAGCGGAACATGGCCGGCACCGGCATCGCCACCTTCTCCGACCGGGCCCGTGACGCCGTGCGCGGCGGCGGACCCTTCGACGAGGACCCCGGTGTGCAGGGCTTCGCCTCCGGCCTCTACACCGACCCCAACTCCTCGCGGAACAACGGCACCGAGGCCGAGCAGAAGGCCCGCCTCCTGCACTACCAGGACCTGATCAAGGTGGGCCTGAGCGGCAACCTCGCCGACTACACCTTCACCGACACCGGCGGCAAGCGGGTCAAGGGCTCCCAGGTCGACTACAACGGCGCCCCGGCCGGCTATGCCGCCGTCCCCGGCGACGCCCTCGCCTACGCGGACGCCCACGACAACGAGTCCCTGTTCGACGCGCTCGCCTTCAAGCTGCCGAAGGACACGTCCGCCGACGACCGGGCCCGGATGCAGGTCCTCGCCATGGCGACGGCCGCCCTCTCGCAGGGCCCGGCCCTCTCCCAGGCGGGCACCGACCTGCTGCGCTCCAAGTCCCTGGACCGCAACTCCTACGACAGCGGCGACTGGTTCAACGCCATCCACTGGAACTGCGCGGACGGCAACGGCTTCGGCCGGGGCCTGCCGCCGGCCGCCGACAACAAGGACAAGTGGCCCTACGCCAGGCCGCTGCTCGGCTCGGTCCAGGTCGGCTGCCCGCAGATCGAGGGCACCGCGGCCGCGTACCGGGACCTGCTGTCCATCCGTACGACGGAGAAGGCGTTCTCCTCGGCACGGCCGCCCAGGTGCAGTCCCGGCTCTCCTTCCCGCTCTCCGGGACGGACGAGACGCCCGGCGTGATCACCATGCGGCTCGGTGAGCTGGTCGTGGTCTTCAACGCCACGCCCGAGCGGCAGGAGCAGCGCATCACCGCGCTCGCCGGGACGGGCTACCGCCTGCACCCGGCGCAGTCGGCGGGCGGGGACGCGGTCGTGAAGACCTCGTCGTACGCGAAGGGGTCCGGCACGTTCACCGTTCCGGCACGCACGGTCGCGGTGTTCACCACCGGCGGCTGACCCCCGACAGGGCCTACGGCTAGGGTGAGCCCTCCTGACCAGGAACAGGAGGGCTCATGCCGCAGATCACCGTCGACTACTCCGAGCGACTGGCGGACGGCTTCGACCGGCCCGCGTTCGCGCGGGACCTGCACACCGCCGTCGTGGAGATCGCGGCCGCCCGACAGCCGGCCTGCAAGACCCGGTTCCGGCGCACCGAGGACATCGTCGTCGGCCAGGACACCGACGGACACGCCCTGGTGCATGTCCACATCGCCATGCTGCCCGGCCGCACCGACGACACCAAGGCCCGCCTCACCGAGACGGTGCTCGAACTGCTGCGGCGGTACGTCCGGCCGGCCGGGGACTGACCCTGCACGCCTCCGCCGAGGTGCGCGACCTCGACGCGTCCTACCGGAAGTTTGAGGGCGCGTAGGCCTCACGACAGGTCGCGGCGGCCCAGCCACGACGGCAGCACCGGCACCCCGTCCTCGTCCCGCTCGGCGAGCTGCTCCGGCGTCGGGCGGGGAGGGGCGGGCGGTGGCGTCACCACGACGGGCTCCGGCTCGGGCGGCGTCTCCACCACGGGGTCCGGCTCGGCGGGCGCCGCCGAGTCCTCCAGCAGCTCCGCCACCGTGAACCGGGTGACGAACGAGCGCCACGCCCCGTCGACGAGGAGAAGGAACCCGTCCCCGTCCCTGAGGAGGCGGCGGCGCCGGTGGCTCAGCGGATGGGTGGGCACATAGGCGCGCGCCCGCCGCTCCAGCTCCGCGACCGCTTCCTCCCGGGTCCCCTCGATGTGCGCCACCACCTGGGCCTCCGTGTGCTTGCGCTCGGCGGAGCCCACGGTCGTCTCCACGACCAGACCCCACGTCGTCACGGTGCTCACGGCGACGCCAGCGCGATGAGCCGGGTGGCGAGGTCGGTGAACGGTCCGTCGCCCGGCTCGCCCTTGACGAGATCACGGAGCAGCGCGGCCAGTTCCTCGTCGCGGGCGGCGGCCACGGCGGCCAGCGCGGCGAAGTCCTGCACCAGCTGCGCCTCCAGTTCGGCGCGCGGGATGCGCCGCCCGTCCAGCCAGATCAGCGCCGTCGACTCGACGAGCGAGATCCAGGACCGTACGACCAGTTCGAGACGGACCGGAGCGGGACCGACCACGCCCATGTGCGACAGGATCTGGTCGTACGCGACCTGTCGTACGGAGTCGATCAGCGCGTTGGTGGCCGACACCGTGCTCATGGAGCGGGCTCCGCCCGCGGACACCGCCGGGCCACCGCGCATCAGGGCGGCGAAACCGGGCCCGTGCTCGTCGACGAAGTCGAAGAAACGGGCCATCGCCCGGCGCAGCCGCGACCCCAGCGGGCCCTCCTGCGGCTCCGTGAACCGGGACGCCAGATCATCGGCCGCACGCTTCAACGCGGCCTCGTACAGGCTGAGTTTGCCGGGGAAGTAGTGATAGACCAGCGGGCGGGAGATGCCCGCACGCGCCGCTATCTCGTCGATGGAGACCTCGTCGGGGAGCGCCGGCTGAACAGTTCGAGGGCCACGCCGATCAACTGCTGCCGCCGCTCCTCCACTCCCATTCTGCGCCGTACCCCGCTCGTCATACGAACACCCTACCGATCGATTCCGGCCGTGAACGGTCCGGACCGGGCGGCGGTGTGCACGCGGATCAGCGCAGTCCGGTGATCGTCCGCCCGTCCTCCAGTCCGCCCCTGAGATCCGCCTGCACTCCGTTCCTCGTGCGGACGGTCAGCAGCGGGCCCTTCGCGGACCCCTCGACGCCACCGGTCGCCCGCAGGGACTTCGTGCCGGGGCTGCCCGCGGCCAGCAGATACCAGTGACCGGCCTCGGACTTCCACAGCACCCCGGCGAGCACGCGCGGCTCCCGATCCCCGCACGCCGGTACGTCCTCGGCCTTCGCCGCGACCGCCCCGAACCGCCCGCCCGGTGTGTGGAACTGCGCCAGCACCCGCGCGCCGCCGCCCCGCCAGGTCTCGGCCCGCGTACACACCCACGCCGCCTCCCCGCCCTTCTCCGGCAGCGGCTGCCCGGCGAACTCCCAGGCGTTCACACTCCGCACGCCGGCCGAACCCAGCGCGCTCAGCGAGCAGGCGTACGGCGCCCAGGTGCGCAGGGCCTTCGCCCCGGACGCCTCCGTGTCCCGCCGGGGCGCCCGGCGGTCAGGCGGGCCGGGACCAGTTCGCCGAGGTCGGTCACCAGGCGGGTGCCGGTGCCGTCGGTCAGCTCCAGCACGTTCCACGACGTGCACGGGCCCGGCTTCAGGGCGGGGCCGGCCAGGGGGAGGTCACGCCGTCCGCGAGGGGAGCGCCATCGTGCCCGAGCCCGGGTCGCGCAGATCCCGCTCGCCCGCCTTCCGCACCCAAGGGGCCAGCAGATAGCGGACGTTGCCGTCGGCCCGGCTCAGCACCACCGCACCGGAGCCGGCCCGTCCCGCGCCGTCGACGCGGGCGAAGTCGAGCACCGCGCCCCGGGAGTCGTCCCCCGGTTCGGCGTATCGGACGATGCGCAGACCGTCGTACAGGACCACCACATGTGCCGTGTCGACCGTTCCCGCGTACAGGAGCTGGGGCGGTCCGGCGGGGCCGCCCGACGGGGTGCCCGGGGTCGCGGACACCCGGACGCCGTCCCCGGGGCGGGCCCAGACGGCGAGGGCGCGGCGCAGCAGGGCGCGGTCGCCGGTGCGGTCGCCGCGGGCCGGCCATACGGAGAAGTCGGTGCGTGCCGACGTCTTCCACGCCGCGGGGAGACCCGGGTCAGCTTTCCCGGGTTCAGCGCGGCCTGTGCGGCCGGGTTGCGCGCGTACGGGGGCGCGGCGGCGCCGTCGGGGCCCCAGCCGTCGCCAGGCAGCGCGAGCAGGGTCCCGCACACGGTCAGGGCCGCCGCGCCGACCAGCGCGGCCTTCAGATGACGGCGGCGGCGCAGCAGGTCGGTCGGGCGGGCCTGGAGCGAGCAGGGGTCGAACTCGGGGAGTCGAGCAGGCGGTACGGGTCGGGGAGCCGGTCGGCCTCCGCCAGCGCGGCGTCCACGTCGGTGACGCCGGCGGCGGTGAGGACCTCGCGCACGTCACCGTCCGGCAGGCGTTCCAGACCACGCAGGATGTGGGCGGCGCGGGCGGGGCCGGAGAGTGCGGACAGGCGCTGTTCCAGGGCGAGTTCGTCGGCGCCGCCCGAGCGGGGAACAGCTTCAGGCCCCATACCCGGGGAGCGGCGGGGGCAGGCGCCTGCCGGGCTTGAGCGCGGTACGCAGTACCTGGAGGCGGACCAGTGTGTAACCGGGGTCGCCGTCGCGGACCGCCGACTGGGCGGGGATCAGCGGGGCGGGGACGCGGCCCCGGGGCAGCGCCCGCTGGACCAGGGCGTGCGCGGTGAGCACCCGCCTGCTCCGGCCCCTGCCGGGCGGCAGCACCAGGTAGGCGAGCCGGACGAGCCGCGGATAGTGCTCGACGAGCGCGGCCTCGGCCTGCTCGACGTCCACGGCAGAGGAGAGCGGGACGACATCCTGTGACTGCACGCCCATAAAAACGACCACCCAGCCGTATGGTCACCCCCGCCCGAGGGGTGGTGGTCGGAGTTGAGTGGTAGGGGGTTTTTGACGTATGGAGGGTGTGGGTCCCGGGACGGGGCTCTGTGTGGCGTGTCGTCACCGTCAAGATCCGGAGGAACACATGAGGGTGACCCGACCGATGCTCGCGCTGACCGGTGCAGTCGCGGCCCTGGCACTCGCCGGCTGCGGAACCGGCGACGGCGACAAGGAGCAGGTGCCGCCCACCGCCACCGGCAGCCTGGAACACCTGGCCGCCGAGGCGAAGTGCGACCCGAACATGCAGACCGACGCCGACACCATCCGCCAGGCCCTGTGCGGGAAGGGCGACGGCAAGTGGGTCCTCGCCACCTTCTCCACCGACCGCGGCCAGCGCGAGTGGCTCAACACGGCCAAGGACTACGGCGGTCACTACCTCGTCGGCCGCAAGTGGGTCGCCGTGGGCGACGAGAAGATCGTCACCGCCCTGCGCGGAACCCTCGGCGGCACCGTGGAAGAGGGCATCGACCACAGCGGCGGCGGGCACAAGGGCCACCACGGCTGAGATCAGCGGCCAGAAGACGGAAGGAGGGCCGGTGGCGGAATTCCCGCCACCGGCCCTCCTTCCGTCTGTCGGCTACCGCCGGAACTACTTGCAGTCCTCACCGGTGTTGATGCACTCGACCACCTGGTTCATCAGGTTCTCGTCCATCACGTTGATGAAGTCGTTGTGGTCGGTGATCGGCTTGTGGAGCTGCTCCGGGAAGCTGTCCACCGCGTACGGGTTCTTCACCTGGCCGTTCTCGATGACCGGGGTGGGGATGTCGTACACCAGGCGGACCTGGAGCTGCGGAACGGCCTGGAAGCCGTTCGAGCAACTGCCGTCCGCGTTCACGAACGCCATGTGGGTACGGTGGTTGGCGCTGTCGATGTTCTGGCCGTCCCAGCAGCTCTGGAAGTTGGACGTGCGCACCACCTGGCTGCCCTGCGGGCACAGCGGGTACTTGTCCGTCACCTGCCGGTCCTCGAAGCCGGTGCAGCTCCACGAGGTGTTGGCGTTGCCGTTGCCGTTGACGAAGGCCTTGGCGTCACCGGTGATGATGCGCAGGAACTTCGGCATCGCCACGACGTCGCCCTGCTTGTTGCCGGCGAACCTCAGCTCGGCCTGGGCCGGCTTGAGGATCTTGCCGATGTTGCCCTCGGCGCCACCGCCGTCGTCGTTCGCGTCGAACTCCTGGGTGCCGTCCTGGAGGCGCAGCACCGGCCAGTAGTACGTGGACTTGTCGCCCTGGTTCTGGCACGTGGTGTCGGCGTTGGCCAGGTCCTCGTCGCTGGAGAACGCGTTGCTGTTCTGGTTGCCGACGTAGTCGTGCGTGTGGTGCGCGCCGTTGCCGACACCCGGGGCGGCGATCAGGTTGTCACTGTTGAACAGGTTGTTCTCGTTGGTACCGCACTCCGTGGTGAAGGTACCCGTGGAACCGCCGTCGCCGTCGGCCGCGAGCCCGTTCTGCAGGTCGCGGGAGTTGGGCTGGACGTCGTTGATGTCGATGAAGTCCTCGGCGACCGGGCCGGCGACACCGTTGCCGTTGTCGTCCGGGTTCTGCCCGTCGCCCTGGTCCTGACCGCCGTCCTGACCCTGGTCCTGGCCGCCGTCGTTCTGACCGCCACCGTTCTGGCCGCCGCCCTGCTGGTCGTCGGTGGGGCGGCCGGTGCAGCCGGCGAACTGGTCCAGCTCGTTGCCGGCCTTGCCGCCGGCCCGGGTGATCTCCAGCTTGATGCGGTCGATCAGCACCTTCCTGCGGTCCTTGAGCGGAACCAGGATGGAGTTCTGCACGAACTGCGCGTCCCCGGCCTGCGCCTGGCGCGTGGTGACGAGGCGCTGGTAGGCGTCGGTGATCTGCTGGTCCATAGAGGCCAGTTCACCGTCGACCTCACCGCGGGCCCGGTCCGGCACGTCACGGAGCTGCTGCCCGACGTCCGGGCAGTCGATCGTGGCGATCTGCTGCGCGCCTCTCGACTTCGTCCGGTTGCCCTGGCCTCCGTCCTCGTGTGCCGAGGCATAGAAATTGGCCCAGATCAGCCCGCCCCCGCCGAGCGCCAGGGCCGCTACCCCGGCTACGGCCTTGGCGGCCAGCGGCGTACGGCGTTTTCTTGTGTTGCGTCCCATGGAACTCCTCTTGACCTTCCTTACGGGGGCATCCCATTGCGGGGCATCGAACGACCCGACAGGAGTGAAGCGGCTCCCTTGATTACGGGAGCCGCCCCACGGGTGTTCACCCGTCACGGGAATTGATGAGAAGTTCCTACGACCCGGTGGTTTCAACAGGCCCTGAAGCACCGGGAGTTGCTGGCCGAACACCCGGTGTGAGGTCCGGTTTCAGCGGCCGTGGTCGAGATAGGCGAGTACGGCGAGGACGCGCCGGTTGTCGTCGTCCGAGACCTCGAGTCCCAGTTTGGCGAAGATGTTGGCGGTGTGCTTGGCGATCGCCCGTTCCGTCACCACCAGCTTCGCCGCGATCGCCGCGTTGGTCCGCCCCTGCGCCATCAGCTCCAGCACCTCCAGCTCGCGGGGCGTCAGCCGGGCCAGCGGCCGGTCGTCGCCCGACCGCCGCGCCAGCAACTGCTGGATCACCTGCGGGTCCATCGCCGTACCTCCTCGCGCCACCCGTCGTACCGCGTCCACGAACTGTTCCGCGTCGAACACCCGGTCCTTCAGCAGATAGCCGACCCCGCCACTGCCGTCCGCCAGCAACTCCCGTGCGTACAGCTGCTCCACGTGCTGCGACAGCACCAGCACCGGCAGCCCCGGCCGTCTGCGCCGCGCCTCCAGCGCGCACTGGAGACCCTCGTCGGTGTGGGTCGGCGGCAGCCGTACGTCGACCACGGCGACGTCGGGTTCCCGCTCGGCCAGCGCGCGGGTCAGCTCGGGCCCGGACTCCACCGCCGCGGCGATCTCGAAGCCGTGCGCCTCGAGAAGCCGGACGAGTCCGTCGCGCAGCAGGAACAGGTCTTCGGCTAGGACAACGCGCAAGGGAGCTCCATGGTGACCATGGTGGGACCGCCCGGGGGACTGCTGACGGCCAGGACGCCGTCGAATGTACCCAGTCGCCGCTCCACCCCGGTCAGTCCCGAGCCGGCGCCGATCACCGCGCCACCCCGGCCGTTGTCGGTGACCGTCACCCGCAGATACCCCTCGGCGTGGTGCACGTCGATCCAGATCCGGTCCGCCCCGGAGTGCTTCACCGCGTTGGTGAGCACCTCGCTCACCGCGAAGTACGCCGCCGACTCCACCGGCGCCTCGGCCCGCCCGGTCAGCTCCACGTCCACCTCCGTCGCCACCGGCAGCCGCAGCGCCAGCGCCCGTACCGCGTCGCCCAGGCCGCGCTCGGCCAGCACCGGCGGATGGATGCCGCGCACCAGCTCCCGCAGCTCCGTCAGCGCCTCGGCGGACGACTGCCGGGCCTGCGCCAGCAGCGCGCGCGCCTTCGCCGGGTCCTTCTCCAGCAGTGCCTCGATCGTGCCCAGGTCCATGCCCATGGCGACCAGGCGGGCCTGCGCCCCGTCGTGCAGATCCCGCTCGATGCGCCGCAGTTCGGCGGCGGAGGTGTCCACGGCGTCCCGGCGGGTCTCCGTCAGCACCCGTACCCGCTCGGTCAGTTCGCCCCGGTCCGAGCCGAGGACGGCCCGGGTGAGCAGGAAGTGCCCGTGCAGCAGGCGCGGGGTGAAGAAGTGGGCCAGGAACAGCAGGGCAAGGGCGAGCCCTCCGGCGCCGAGCGCGGACACCTGGTCCGTGACCCGTACGAAGCCGTACCAGTACCCGTCGGGCAGCACCCGCCACAGGCCGGCCGCGATCGCCAGGCCCTCCACCGGATAGACCAGCAGCGCGAACGGCAGCAGCGCGGTGACGAAGCCGGCGGTCATGTCGACCGGCAGCCAGCGCAGGTCCCGCCAGGTCGCCGGGTCGCCCAGCATGCCGAACGTCCGCCCCCACGGGTTGGCGCCCTCGGGTATCGGCCGGTACGACGGCGCGATCCGCACCCCGCCCCACTCGGCCGCCAGCACCCGCCGCCAGTTCGCGAAGACCCGCACCCCCTCCAGCACGTACGAGGTGGTGACGATGCCGACGCCGATCGGGATCAGGGCGATGGACACCACGGACAGGACGAAGCACAGCACCGCCCCCGGCAGTGTCACCAGGGCGAGCGCCAGCCCGCGTAGCGCGGCGAGCGCGATGCCCCGCCCCGTGGTCCGCCCGCCGCCGCTCTTCGTGTCTGTGGTCATGGCACAAGTCTGGCGGGCCGCGGCGGGGCGGGGCACTGGGCCGGACACCCGGCCCGGGGGTGGTGTTACCTACACCCCTCCCGCGATGCCGAGCACCTTCGCCTCCACCTCCGGGTCGAGCCCCTCGACCGTGCGGTCCGGCCGCTGGGGCGCCGTGCCGCCGATCCCGCGCAGCCAGGCCCAGGTGTCGGCCACGGTCTCGGCGACCGGGCGGCAGCGCAGGCCGGTCGCGACCGCCCGGGAGACGTCCGCCGAGTGCAGCGCGTCATGCAGATCGGTGCCCGGCGGCACCTACACCGGGAGCTCTCATACCGGTGACTCTGCCCGGCCGGGCGGCACGGGAGAACGGGAATCTGCTGTCGGCAGACCGGGTTCAGTGCGCGGCCGCGGGCACGTACTTGTAGCCGACCCGGCGCACGGTGCGGATCGTGTCGCGGTGCCCGGCGCCCAGCTTGCGGCGCAGCCGGGCGATGTGGACGTCGACGGTACGCCCGTCACCGACATGGCCGTAGCCCCACACCGTGCTCACGAGATGGTCCCGGCTGTGCACCCGGCCCGGGTGGGCGACGAGATGCGCGAGCAGCTCGAACTCCAGGTAGGTGAGGTCGAGTTGGCGTCCGTCGACCTGGGCGGTGCGCTGCACGGTGTCGACCCGGATCGGCGCGTCGCCGTCGGCCCCGGGGCCGGTCGCGGGGAGCCGGCCGGGTCCGGCACCGCGACCGGGAACGGCGGCTGCTGGTCGGCGGGGACCAGCACCAGATAGCCGACCATCGGGGGACGGCCGGGCAGGACGGGCAGGGCGTGCTGCGGGGCGGGCAGCCAGGTGGCGCCCGGCGGCAGCAGATCCGCGACGGTCACCACCTCGTCCCGGTCGACGGCGCGCAGCCGGTGCCGGGGAGGAAGGGACGCGGGGGCGGCGGGGGCGGAGGTCAGGGAGCGGGTGGTCGCCATGAGTCGTCAGCTCTTTCGCGCGAAGGGGTTCGTCGAGGACGTACGCGGTTCGCGCCGGCCGAAGGCCGCCGGGGGCCGGGATCTGCCGGGTGCCCGGGCTTTAGAGGGCCGGTGCGTTCATCACGCGACAACACACCCGGTCGAAGTCATGGTGCTGACGGGAAGGCCAGAACGGCTCCAGGTCACGGCGACCCGTCGCGTCGTACTTCCGGAAGCTGGCCATACGCCCATTGAAGCAGACACACGCGCCCGGCAGGAGCCCCTCTCACCGCTCGGACAGCGCGAAGGGGCGCCCGCCCCGACCGGTGGACGCCCTCGCCGTCTGTACGGATCAGACCTGGCCGGCCTTCTCCAGCGCGGTGCAGCAGGTGTCGACCAGCAGCCGGGTCACCACGTACGGGTCGATGTTGGCGTTCGGACGGCGGTCCTCGATGTAGCCCTTGCCGTCCTTCTCCACCTGCCACGGGATGCGCACCGAGGCGCCGCGGTCCGAGACGCCGTACGAGTACTCGTTCCACGGCGCGGTCTCGTGCAGACCGGTGAGACGGTCGTCGATGCCGGCGCCGTAGTTCTTCACGTGGTCCAGCGGCTTGGAGCCCTCGCCGAGCGACTCGCAGGCGGTGATGATCGCGTCGTAGCCCTCGCGCATCGCCTTGGTGGAGAAGTTGGTGTGCGCGCCCGCGCCGTTCCAGTCGCCCTTGACCGGCTTGGGGTCGAGGGTGGCGGAGACGCCGAAGTCCTCGGCGGTGCGGTAGAGCAGCCAGCGGGCCACCCAGAGCTGGTCGGAGACCTCCAGTGGCGCCAGCGGGCCGACCTGGAACTCCCACTGGCCGGGCATGACCTCGGCGTTGATGCCGGAGATGCCGAGACCGGCCTTCAGACAGTTCTCCAGGTGTGCCTCGACGACGTCCCGGCCGAAGATCTCGTCCGAGCCGACACCGCAGTAGTACCCGCCCTGCGCGGCCGGGAAGCCGCCCTCGGGGAAGCCGAGCGGGCGGGCGCCCTTGAAGAAGGTGTACTCCTGCTCGATGCCGAAGACCGGCTCCTGGGCGGTGAACTTCCCGGCGGTCTCGGCCAGCGCGGCACGCGTGTTGGTCCCGTGCGGCGTCATGTCCGTGTTCAGGACCTCGCACAGGACGAGGACGTCGGCACCGCCGCGCAGGGGTCCGGGCAGACGAAGACCGGCTTGAGGACGCGGTCGGAGGCGTGGCCCTCGGCCTGATTGGTGGAGGAGCCGTCGAAGCCCCAGACCGGCAGGTCCGCGCCCTTGGCCTCGGCGCCGAGGATCTTCGTCTTGGAACGCAGCTTGGCGGTCGGCTCGGTGCCGTCGATCCAGATGTACTCGGCCTTGAAGCTCACGGTCCACATCCTTCGGGGTGGGTCTGGGCGCCGGTGCGGGTGCCGTGGCACCGCCGTCAGTGCCAACAGCCTGTCAACAGGCGATTTCCCGGCCGTTGCCCGCGTGTGAACCCCGTGTTACCTGCCACCGCCGTGTCCCGCCGCACCGTGTGCCCCGGCCGCCGGGGACACGGACGGGCCCGCCGCCCCGTGGGGGAGCGGCGGGCCCTGGGAATCCGCGACGAACCCGGGTGTGTCAGCCCACCTTCTCGATCACCGCCCGGCGGATCAGGAACTTGCCGGGCTCCCGGACCTGCTCGAAGGCCGCGTTGTTCAGCAGCGCACAGCTACCGGACACCGAAGTGACCTCCACCGTCGTGGACTTGTTGTTGTCCAGGTTGGTGACCTTCAGCTTCGTACCGGCCGGGAACTGGTTGCTGGACGCGGCAGGGGCACCGTCCTCACCGGAGAGGGTGACGGTCGACCCGTTGCACACCTGCTCACCGGAGGCGGGCGCCGCCCCGCCGTTCCCAGCCGCCGGCTGCGAGGCGGCGGGCTGCGAGGGAGCGGGCTGCTCCGGCTGTGCGGGTGCTTGCGGCTGGGAGCCCTGAGCCGACTCCCCCACCGTGCACCCGGACGCCTCCTGCTGGACCCGGATCTGGGCGATGACCGCCTCGCGGTTGGCGATCCGCGCCTCCGACTGCGCGTCGGGGGCGGTCCGCTGGCCCTCGATGAACTTCTCGTTGTTGCCGAGCGCGGTGGCGAGGCCCTGACAGACGGTCGAGTTCGCCGCGGACTTGGTGGTGGCCGCCGGCGGGCTGGCGTTCGACGTGGTCGCCATGACGAAGGCGCCGCCTCCCGCCACCGTCGCGGCGCTCAGCAACAGTGCGAGCTTCTTCTTCGGACCGAGACTTCTCCTGCGCGACATGCGCGCCTCCTCGAAGCGGTAGGGGGCGTACGCCGCTATGTACGAGATACCGAACGGAGTTGCTCAGTGTCGGGTCAGGTCGTCGAAGTGGCTTGCGTCACACGGCTGTTCAGCGGGAGAGGGCGTCCCGTACGGCGTCCTCGGTGCGGCCCACGACCGCCGTACCGTCGTCCGCCGTGATGATCGGCCGCTGGATCAGCCGGGGGTGCGCGGCGAGCGCCGCGATCCAGCGGCCGCGCGTGCCGGCGTCCCGTGCCCACTCCTTCAGCCCCAGCTTGTCCGCGACGGCCTCCTGGGTCCGGGTGATGTCCCACGGCTCCAGCCCGAGCCGCTTCAGCACCGCCCGGATCTCGTCCTCGCCGGGCACGTCCTCCAGATAGCGGCGGACCGTGTACTCGGCCCCCTCGGCGTCGAGCAGGCTGATGGCGCTACGGCACTTGGAACAGGCCGGATTGATCCAGATCTCCATGCCGCACACGGTACGCCGCCACCCCGCTGTTCGAATTTCAGGACCCTGCGCGAGTGGCTCCCGTGACCGCTGTGACCAGACCTCAAAACCACTGCTCACCAGCGGATTTATTGACCCGAACGGGTCTGCTGATTGTCAGTGGCGGGCAGTAGAATATAAGCAGTGTTCGAGGGCGGTGCCGAGGTCGTCGGAGATCCCGGCGGACCGCCCCGACCGCGACAGGAGGATGCCCGTGCCCGCTGCCGCCCTGAAGCCGAAGCCCACCCAGTCCACCGCGAAGCGCCCGGTCCTGCTCGAGCTGCCCTGCGCCCCGGTGCCCAAGCGCCCGCTGCCCGCCGGCCGCCCGCGCGACTGGTACGTCACCCACAACCGCCGCCTCAAGGCGATGCGCCTCGCCATCGCCCTGCTCGACTCCGGCGTCTACCTGCCGGCCCAGGCCCGCGACGAGAAGATCCGCACCACGGCGGCGCTGATAGGCGTGCACCCCCGTCGGACACCACCTGCCACATGGTCCGGGCCTTCATGCGCTACAACCGCTGAGAGCGGGACCGGTGCCGGGCGCGCTCCTCGGGGCGCCCGGCACCGCCGTGCCGCGCGCTGAGGCAGTATGGGCGGGTGAGGGCACACCACCCTCTTCCCCGAAGTCCGCTCGCGGGGCCGGTACTTGTACCGGAAGGGCCGCGCGGACACGCCCCGCCGGAGACGAAAGGCACGACGGTTGGCTGAGCAGAGGACGGTTTCGGTCCCGTCGTCCTGGATGACGCCGTCCGGCCGGTACGGACGCGCCGTCGCCCGGGCGTGCGACCTCGGAATCGCCCTGGTGGTCCTGATGGCGGCGGAGTACTACAGCGCCGACTACGACCTGTTCCTGGGCGGTCTGATGGCCCTGAGCCTGCTGGCCCGCAGGCGGTTCCCCGGCACGGTGATGGCGGTCGTACTGGCGCTGAGTGCCGTCCAGTTCGCCCTGTCCGAACTGCCGGACTTCGAGCTGGCCTCGGCGCCCGCCTCGTACGACGTGGCCGTGCTGTTCGCCATGATGTCGGTCGTCCACCACTCCCGGACCACCTGGATGCCGTACCTGGCGGGCGCCGCGGTGCTGCTGGCCACGGCGGCCGGGACGGTGGACATACCCGCTTCGGGCATCGAGCCGTTCGCCGACCTCCAGATGCTGCTCATCTACTGGGGACTGACGCTGACGGTCTGGCTGACGGCCTTCGCCCTGCACACACGGCGCCTCTACGCCGAGAGCCAGGCGGCCCGCGCCTGGCACGCCGAGCAGGAACAGGAGCAGCGGGTCCGGCTGGCCGCGACCCGGGAGCGGGCCGAGATCGCCCGTGAACTGCACGATGTGGTGGCGCACAGCCTGGCCGTGATGATCCTTCAGGCCGACGGCGCCGGATCCGTGCTGCGCAAGTCGCCGGACATGGCCGAATCCGCGCTGAAGACGATCGCCGCCACGGGCCGGGACGCCATCGACGACATGCACCGCATCGTCCGGGTGCTGCGCGAGGAAACCCGGACTCCGGCGCCCTGGACCCCGCCGACGGCGGACCGCCACGGCGCCTGATCACCCTCGACGAGATCAAGGTCGTCGCCGACCGCGCACGGGCCGCCGGGCTGACCGTGGACCTGTCGGTCGAGGTCGGCGAGGACGGCTGTCCTCGGCGGAGGAGATGACGGCCTTCCGCATCGTCCAGGAGTGCCTCACCAACGTGCTCCGCCACGCCGGAGCCGGGGCCGGGGTCGACATCCGGCTCCGTGAGGAGCGGGGCACACTGCTGGTCGACGTGACCGACGACGGAGCGGGCACCCTCGCGGGCAGCGGCGTCGGCGGCCGCTCCGGGGGAACGGACTCGTGGGGATGCGGGAGCGGGCGGAACTCGCCGGCGGCACCTTCGAGGCCGGCCCCCGGCTCGGCAGCGGATGGCACGTACACGCCTCGATTCCGACAAGGACGGCATGATGGCACAGGCAGACGGACCGATCCGCGTGGTCGTCGTGGACGACCAGCCCTGATCCGGGCCGGCTTCTCCATGGTGCTGGCCGGCCAGGACGACATCGACGTCGTCGGGGAGGCGGAGAACGGGGCGGACGCCCTCGACCTGCTGCGGAAGGTCGAGGCGGACGTCGTCATCATGGACATCCGCATGCCCGTCATGGACGGCATCCAGGCCACGGAACAGCTGATGCGGTGGGACGCTCCGCCCGGCGTGCTGGTGCTGACCACCTTCGACAACGACGAGGACGCCTTCGCGGCGCTGCGCGCCGGAGCCGGCGGCTTCCTGCTGAAGAACGCCCCGGCCACGGAGGTCGTGAACGCCATCCGGGTCCTGGCCGCGGGGAGTCGGTGGTGGCGCCGCGCATCACCCGGCTGCTCCTCGACCGGGTCTCGGACCGGCTCGCGCCGGCGAACGGACAGGCCGAACGGCTGGACGCCCTCACCGCGCGCGAGCGGGACGTGCTCGCCCTGGTCGCCCGGGGCTGTCCAACGCCGAGATCGCGGGGGACCTGTACGTCGCGGAGGCCACGGTGAAGACGCATCTGGGCAACCTCATGGCCAAACTGCACCTGCGGGACCGTGCCCAGGCCGTCGTGTTCGCCTATGAGTCCGGGCTGGTCCGTCCCTCCCCTGAGGGTGCAGAAGCGCCCCAGGATTCTGCACCCGGGGCGTGGGATCCCCCGGTCCGGTGTGCCAGATCCGGGGTGTCCGATCTCGGATCCGTGGCCGATGTCCGGCGGGCCGCCGGAATCCAGACTTCTCACTGTCGCCGAACGCGGCCGAGAAGACACCGGAGGACCCGATGAACACCACGCCCACCACCCCGAACCGCAAGCGGACCCGTCTCGTCATCGGCGCGGCCACCGCCGTCATCGCCGGGGCCCTGGTCGCCGGGGCGGGCTACTGGTGGCTGGACCGCGACGAGCTCAGCCAGGCGTCCGCCGCCGACTGCCGCATGGCGCAGCGCATCATCACCGAGGCCGAGAAGATCTCCACCGGCCCCGCGCCGGACGCGCAGACGTGGTGGAAGAAGACCGGCGACGAGCGCCGCGCGCAGATGAAGGACGGCTACCTCGGGGCCAAGGTCTCCCGGTACGAGGGTGGGCGCTCGCGACCGCCCAGAAGTCCCCGAAGCGCCGTCCGCGAAGGACGTGAAGAACCTCGAGGAAGAGGCGCGGGGCCACTGCTCGGACTCCGGCGTCACCCTGTCCATGCCGCCGCTCGGCGCCTGACCCGGATCGCGGAGACCGCCCCCATGGCTGTCCACACCGCCGCCCGCGGCCGCACACGGGACGACGACGTCATCACCGCCACCGCCCTGACGAAGACCTACCGTCAGGGCACCACCGAGGTGCGGGCCCTCGACGGGGTGTCCGTCGGCATCCGGCGCGCCCGCTTCACCGCCGTCGTCGGCCCCTCCGGGTCGGGCAAGTCGACCCTGATGCACTGCGTTGCCGGACTCGACATCGTCACCTCCGGCAGCATCGTCCTGGACGGAACGGAGATCACCGGGCTGTCCGACCGGCAGCTGACCCGGGTGCGCCGCAAACGCGTCGGGTTCGTCTTCCAGTCCTTCAACCTGCTGCCGCAGCTGACGGCCTACGAGAACATCGTGCTGCCCGTCACCATGTCCGGCGGGCGACCGGACCGCGACCTGGTGGACCACCTCTGCGACGTCCTCGGCATAGCCCACCGGATGTCGCACCGGCCCGCCGAGCTGTCCGGCGGCCAGCAGCAGCGGGTCGCCGTGGCCCGCGCGCTGGTGGCCCGGCCTGCCGTGGTCTTCGCCGACGAACCCACCGGCAACCTCGACTCCCGGGCCGGCGCCGAAGTCCTCACCATGCTGCGCCGGTCCGTCGACGAGCTCGGCCAGACGGTCGTCATGGTCACCCACGACCCCGCGGCGGCGCGGTACGCGGACCAGGTGCTGACCCTCGCGGACGGGCGCGTCGTCCAGGACGAGGACATCGCCCCCACCGGGCGGGCGGCCGCACTCGCCCCCACCGGGCGGGCGGCCGCACTCGTCCCCACCGGGCGGGCCGCCGCATTCCTCACCGGCATCAGGGCGGGGCGGCGATGAGGAACCCCTGGCGCGCGACCGTCCTGGGCTCCCAGGTGGCGGAGCTGCTGCGGCGGCCCGGACGGTTCGCGGCGACCGGACTGTCGCTGCTGATCGCCGCGTTCGTCGTCTTCGGGACCGTCATGGCCCAGCAGATCATCACCGCGACCGTCGTAGAGAACTTCCACGGGACACCCGAAGCGGTGTCGCTGGTGGTCACGCCCGGCGACGGCGAGGAGGACATCGGCGAGGCCCGGCTGAGCGAGATCCTGAAGACGCCCGGAGTCACCGAGGCCGTCGGCCGGCTCGACGGCGGCGCCCCGCTGGACGGCAGCGCCGTCGAACGCTACCTCGCCCTGTCCGCCGACCCCGGCACCGGCGCCCTGGCGGATGTCCGGCTGCTCGACGGCACGTACCCCTCCGGACCGGGCCGGCTCGCCGTCAACACACAGGCCGCGCGGGAGTTCGGTCTCGCTCCGGGCTCGTCGCTCACCCTGCTGCGGCCCGCACCCGACGGCGAAGGCACCCGACGCGTGACGGTCGAGGTCAGCGGCATCGTCCGCAGCACCGCCACGGACGACGCGGAGCCCACGGGGTACGCCCCGGGCCCCATATCGGGGAGTTGCTCGGCGCGACGGGCTACTTTCGCATCGACGTCCGCATCGGCACCGCGTCCGCCGCGTCCGGCTCCTCGGATCCGGCGGCGCTGATCCGGCAGGCGGTGCCCGGAGCGCAGGTGCGGTCCGGGGACGAGGTGCGGGAGGAGGAGGCCCGCCAGGCGGTGGCGGAGGCGAAGGACACCCTGGAGCTGGTCACCGTCTTCCTCGCCGTCGCCGTCGGCGCGGCCGTCCTCGTCGCGACCTCCACCTTCCGCATCGTCTTCGCACGGCGCGTACGCCAGCTGGCGCTGCTGCGCGCCATCGGGGCGACCCCGCGCAGGCTCGCCGCCGCGCTCGTCGCCGAAGGGGCGGTGGTCGGACTGCTGGCCGGCGCGACCGGTGTGCTGGCGGCCTGGGGCTGCGGGCTGCTCGTCCCCCAGTCGCCGGACGATTCGGGCACGACCTGTCCGTCCCGTCCCATCTCCCGCCGGCCGAGGCCGCGCTCACCGTGCTCGGCACCGGTCTCCTCGCGGTCCTCGCGGTCCTGGCCCCGTCCCTGACCGCCTCCCGGGTCTCCCCGCTGCAGGCTCTGCGCAGCGCGGCGTCCGGGGAGGGCCCGGCGAACGGCATCGGCCGGACCCTGCTGGGACTGCTCTGTGCGGCGGGCGCCGCACTCCTGGCCTGGCAGCAATACACCGGACTGCCCCAGCCGGGCGACACGGACTACGACCGGTTCGCCGCGCTGACCGTCGTGGTGCTCTCGGGCGGGCTGGCCTTTCTGGCCCTGATCGCCCTCGGACCCCGTCTGGTCCGGCCGGTGCTGTCGGCCGTCGCCGTGCCGTTGCGCCACACCGGTGCGGCCGGCCGCCTCGCGGTGGCGGGCGTCGGGGTGCGCCGGGCCGGGCGGCCTCGGTCTCGGTGGTTGTCGCCCTCGGCGTCTGCCTGGTCGGCTCGACGCTGACCTGCCTCGCCTCCCTGAGCGCCTACGAGCGGTACCGGCAGGCGGTGGAGTCCCCCGCCGACTTCCGTCTGTACGCGAGGGACGGCGGGACGCTGGACCGGTCGCTGGCCGCCGATCTGGCCTCCCACCCCGGACTCGTCGACGTGACCGCGTTCCGCACGGCGGAGGTCGTCGAGAGCACCCGCAGCGCGACGGTCTCCGACCTCGACCTCACCGCCGTCCGCTCCGGCGTGGGCCTGACCGCCCGCACCGGCTCCCTAGACCGCCTCGGACCCGCCCACGTCGTGGTGGACGCCGACCACGCCCACCGGCTCGGCGTCCGGGCCGGTGACCGCGTGACACTGACCTTCGAGGGACGCCCCGTCCGGCTCACCGTGGCGGCGACGCTGCCCGGAGCGGGGCCCTACGGCGGCGACTTCTTCGTCCCCCTGGTGACCTCACCCGTATGGGAGCGGACGCCGCGCCCACCACGGTCACCGCCAACGCCTCGGAAGACGGCGCGCAGGGGCGGATACGCGCACAGCGGGCCGTCACCGACACGCTGACCGGCCCGGAGCGCGGCGACGGCCGCGTCATCGCCGAGGACGCGGCCGCAGAGGCCGGCGAGTCGGACGACCTGCGGACGATGGCCACGACAGTGATCATGGTCCTGGGCCTGACCGTCCTGGTGGCGGTCGCCGGAGTCGCGACCACGGCGAGTCTCACCGTCGTCGAACGCAAGCGCGAGTTCGGGCTGCTGCGGGCCCTGGGGCTCGGTGGGGCGGCCGTGCACCGCATGGTCACGGTGGAGTGCGCGCTCTACGGCGTACTGGGCGGAGTCCTCGGTCTGGCCCTCGCCCTGCCGTACTCCTGGCTGGTGGTCCGTGTCGCCGAGACCAGCGCCCCGTTCAGTGTGCCGGCCGGGCAGCTCGCGGCGGTTCTCATCGTCCTCGTCCTGGTGACCGCCGCCGCGGGCATGGTGCCCGCCCTCCGCGCCTCCCGGACCGCACCGATGGTCGCCGTCGCCGGGTCCGATTAGGGCCTGTCCGGCGGATCAAGTCGGAGGAAACCGGCGGTGCCTTTGCAGCCCAGGTGAGCGGGGTCTGGTGCGTGCGGCTGCGAGGCGGAGGAGGGCGACAGGGCGGAGCCCTGGCCACCGGCGACAACGCGGCTGGGGGCACCTCCCACGCCCTTCAGGCAGTGGGGGAGCGCGTGCCAGACCCCGCGTCTCCGGCATGATCCGCCGGACAGGCCCTAGCCGGGACGTGGGCGGGAGACGGACGGTCGGGGACGCGTGCCGGGGCCCGGTGAGCGGGCGGCGCCGAGGGGATCAGTACGGCCGGAAGTCGAAGTACCCGAGCAGCACGATCACCGCGGCGACGGACCCGAGCACCACGGCCGTCGACACCCATGACGAGCGCCCGGCCGATCCCCTGTGCTCCGGCTCGCCGCGGAACGGGACCGGGCCGGGAGGGTTGTCCTTCCAGCGTGCGGCGAGCATGCGGGCCCGCGCCGACGGCTCCTTGTGCTCGGCGCCGTCCGCCCATCCGATGTCGAACTCCCGCTCCTCGTCGTCCCTTTCGGGCATCCCCGTAGCCTTCCTCGAACAGTGGTGTCAAACCCAGGATCCCTCTTCCGGCGCGGAGGCGGAAGGTTTCCGGACACACGACGGCGCCCCCGTCCCCGGAGAACCGGGGACGGGGGCGCCGTGGCGGGATCACACGTCGAAGTACAGCTCGAACTCGTGCGGGTGCGGGCGGAGCTGGAGGGGGCGATCTCGTTGGTGCGCTTGAAGTCGATCCACGTCTCGATCAGGTCCGGCGTGAAGACGTCGCCCTGGAGGAGGAACTCGTGGTCGGCCTCGAGGCGGTCGAGGACGGCGCCGAGGAGGTCGGGACCTGGGCCACGTTGGCGTGCTCCTCGGGAGCCAGCTCGTAGAGGTCCTTGTCGATCGGCTCGGCCGGCTCGATCTTGTTCTTGATGCCGTCCAGGCCCGCGAGCAGCAGGGCCGAGAACGCCAGGTAGGGGTTGCCGGAGGCGTCCGGGGCGCGGAACTCGACGCGCTTGGCCTTCGGGTTCGAGCCGGTGATCGGGATACGCATCGCGGCGGAGCGGTTGCGCTGCGAGTACACCAGGTTCACCGGCGCCTCGAAGCCCGGCACCAGACGGTGGTACGAGTTCACCGTCGGGTTGGTGAAGGCCAGCAGCGACGGGGCGTGCCGCAGGATGCCGCCGATGTAGTAGCGGGCCATGTCCGACAGGCCGGCGTAGCCCTGCTCGTCGTAGAACAGCGGCTCGCCGCCCGCCCACAGCGACTGGTGGACGTGCATGCCCGAGCCGTTGTCACCGAAGATCGGCTTCGGCATGAAGGTCGCGGTCTTGCCGTTGCGCCAGGCCACGTTCTTCACGATGTACTTGAAGAGCTGCAGGTCGTCGGCGGCGGCGAGCAGGGTGTTGAACTTGTAGTTGATCTCCGCCTGGCCGGCGGTGCCCACCTCGTGGTGCTGGCGCTCGACCTGGAGGCCCGACCGGGCCAGCTCCAGGGAGATCTCGGCGCGCAGGTCGGCGAAGTGGTCGACCGGCGGAACCGGGAAGTAGCCGCCCTTGTAGCGGACCTTGTAACCGCGGTTGTCCTCCAGCGCACCGGTGTTCCAGGCGCCCGCCTCGGAGTCGATGTGGTAGAAGGACTCGTTCTCCGAGGTCTTGAAGCGCACGCTGTCGAAGACGTAGAACTCGGCCTCCGGGCCGAAGAACGCGGTGTCCGCGATACCCGTGGAGGCGAGGTAGGCCTCGGCCTTGCGGGCCACGTTGCGCGGGTCGCGGGAGTAGGCCTCGCCCGTGATCGGGTCGTGGATGAAGAAGTTGATGTTCAGCGTCTTGTCGCGGCGGAACGCGTCGACACGGGCCGTGGAGAGGTCCGCGCGCAGCGACATGTCGGACTCGTGGATGGCCTGGAAGCCGCGGATCGAGGATCCGTCGAAGGCGAGCTCCTCGTCCGGGTCGAACGCCTCCGCAGGCACCGTGACGTGCTGCATCACACCCGGGAGGTCGCAGAACCGGACGTCGATGAACTTGACGTCCTCGTCCGCGATGAACTTCTTGGCCTCGTCGGCGTTCTGGAACATCCAGCTCCTCCTACTCCCGACCGTCCCGCCGGGGTGGTAGATCGTTCGTGCGGCCAGTGCGGGTGGCACACGCTGCACTCGACCCTAGGCACGGGTCATTTCTCGTGCGTGACCCATTTGTTTCGCACAAGTTAACCGGACCCTCTCCCACGGTAGCCCCGACGCACCCCCGCCGTCCTGTGGTCATATCCGGGCGCAGTACCGTGGACGGGTGGACAACAGGCAAGCAATCGGATCATGGCTCTCCGGGCCCCGCGCGGCCCTGGAGAACGCCGGTGCCGAGTTCGGCTACCGGGGCGAGCAACTGGGGCTGCCGGAGAACGGACCGGGCTCGATCGCACGCCCCGGCCGCAGGCTCGGCGCCCTCGCCGTCGACTGGGGTCTGTGCATGCTGATCGCATACGGTCTGCTCACGGACGGCTACGACGGACAGTCGACCGGCAACTGGGCGCTGCTGGTGTTCCTGGTGCTGAGCGTGCTCACCGTCGGCACCCTCGGCTTCACCCCGGCAAGCGGCTGTTCGGACTGCGGGTCGTCGCCCAGGACACCGGCCAGGTCCAGCCGCTGCGCGCACTGGTGCGCACGGTGCTGCTGTGCCTCGCCGTTCCCGCCCTCGTCTGGGACCGCGACGGCCGCGGACTGCACGACCGGCTGGCCCGCACGGTCGAGGTGCGCGTCTGACACCCGTCCACGCGTCGATACGACGACGGGGGCGCCGGAGTGATTCCGGCGCCCCCGTCGTCGTAACGGAGAAGGGTGGGGTCAGCGGCCGCGCTGGCCGCCGCTCTTCGGAAGCCGCATGCCCTTGGGCATCGGGCCCTTCGGCAGCGGCATGTTGCTCATCAGGTCGCCCAGGGCGCGCAGCCGGTCGTTGGTCGCGGTGACCTGCGGGCCGGTGAGCACGCGGGGCAGCTTGAGCATGGTCGTACGGACCTTCTTCAGCTCGACCTGGCCCTCGCCCGTACCCACGATCAGGTCGTGCACCGGGACGTCCGCGACGATGCGGTTCATCTTCTTCTTCTCGGCGGCCAGCAGGCCCTTCACCCGGTTCGGGTTGCCCTCGGCGACCAGCACGATGCCGGCCTTGCCGACCGCGCGGTGCACCACGTCCTGGCTGCGGTTCATCGCCACCGCCGGAGTCGTCGTCCAGCCCCGGCCGATGTTGTCGAGCACGGCCGCGGCGGCGCCCGGCTGTCCCTCCATCTGGCCGAAGGCGGCCCGCTCGGCCCGGCGCCCGAACACGATCGCCGTCGCGAGGAAGGCGAGCAGGAAGCCCAGGATGCCGAGATAGATGGGGTGCCCGATCAAGAAACCGATCGCGAGGAAGACACCGAAGGTGACGATTCCGACAGCCGCGAGTACAAGACCGATCTTCTTGTCGGCCCTGCGAGTCATCTTGTAGGTCAGAGCGATCTGCTTCAGTCGCCCGGGGTTCGCAGCGTCCGCTGCGGTTTCCTTCCTCGCCATGTCATGAAGTCTACGTGTCCCCGGCGGGGGCCATGGGTCAGGGGCGGGTCGCCGGGGACGGGGCGGTCCCGGCCAGGTCGAGCACGCGCTGCGCCTCGACCCGGTCCTTGGCGCGGCGGCGGTCCTCCAGCACCGAGGACCAGGCGTTGCGGCGGGCGGTGCGCTGGCCGCCGCTCATCAGCAGCGACTCGACGGCACGCAGAGCGGTGGTGAAGGACGGGATGGGGGTGGCGCGGACGGGCGCGGCCTGCATGGCGGAGATCCTCTCGGTACCGGCGGGTAGGGGAGCACGTGCGGTGATTCCAGGCTTACCGACTGGTGTTACCAGTGCGTGACCGACCGGTCAAACGGGCATGAAGCCTCGGGTGAAGGGCCCGGAACGCCGACGCGGTCCCGACCTGTGCCCTCATCTGCGAGGACGGTCGGGACCGCGTCGTATCGGCCGTTACCGGCCGGTAGCGCCTTGTGCGTGAATTCACACGTGGTGGGCGGTGTGCCGGGGACGGCTCCGGGCAGCGTCAGACGGCCTGCGAGGCCGCGTACGCGCCCGCTTCTCGATGGCCATCCCGTAGAGCCGTCCGGCCCGGTACGAGGAACGGACCAGCGGACCGGACATCACACCGGAGAAGCCGATCTGCTCGGCCTCCTCCTTCATCTCCACGAACTCGTGCGGCTTCACCCAGCGCTCGACGGGGTGGTGGCGCACGGAGGGCCGCAGGTACTGGGTGATGGTGATCAGCTCGCAGCCCGCCTCGTGGAGCTGCTTGAGCGCGTCGCTGACCTCCTCGCGGGTCTCGCCCATGCCGAGGATCAGGTTCGACTTCGTGACCAGACCGTAGTCGCGGGCGTCCGTGATGACCTTCAGAGAGCGCTCGTAGCGGAAGCCGGGGCGGATCCGCTTGAAGATCCGGGGACCGTCTCCACGTTGTGCGCGAACACCTCGGGGCGGGAGGAGAAGACCTCCGCGAGCTGCTCCGGGACCGCGTTGAAGTCGGGGGCCAGCAGTTCGACCTTGGTACGGCCGTCCGCGCGCCCGGCGGTCTGCGCGTGGATCTGGCGCACGGTCTCCGCGTACAGCCAGGCGCCGCCGTCCTCCAGGTCGTCGCGCGCGACGCCGGTGATCGTGGCGTAGTTCAGGTCCATGGTGACGACCGACTCGCCCACCCGGCGCGGCTCGTCACGGTCCAGCGCCTCGGGCTTGCCGGTGTCGATCTGGCAGAAGTCACAGCGCCGGGTGCACTGGTCGCCACCGATGAGGAAGGTCGCCTCGCGGTCCTCCCAGCACTCGTAGATGTTCGGACAGCCGGCTTCCTGGCAGACCGTGTGCAGCCCCTCGCTCTTCACGAGGGCCTGCATCTTGGAGTACTCGGGGCCCATTTTCGCCCGGGTCTTGATCCACTCGGGCTTGCGCTCGATGGGGGTCTGGCTGTTGCGGACCTCCAGGCGCAGCATCTTGCGTCCGTCGGGTGCGACTGCGGACACGGCCGGCTCCTAGCGATTGATTCCACGGCGTGCTCAAGGGTACGCCCGTTGATTTGAACGTCCGGCGGGGTGTCCGCCTGCTGACGACTGTTCGGCCGCGACCCCCGGCGCGGCCTGGACCACCATGACCGCCAACACCGGGCGCGGCCGGTTTATGCCGCCGGGGCCTTTTCGACCACCCGGGGCCTCAGTTCCGCGTGCTCCACGACGTCCCGGAGGTGGCGCTCCACGACGGGGAGCACCTCGGCGATGGTGATGTCTCGGCCCAGCTCGTTCGCCAGGGAGGCGACGCCCGCGTCCCGGATGCCGCACGGGATGATCCGGTCGAACCACTTGTTGTCGGGGTTCACGTTGAGGGCGAAACCGTGCATGGTGACGCCCTTGGCCACCCGGATGCCGATCGCGGCGATCTTGCGGTCCTCGCGGCGCTGGCCGGCGTTGGACGGCGCGTACTCCGGGCCGTTGAGGCGGGGATCGAACTCGTCGTCGGTGAGGCGCGGGTCGAAGTCCAGGGAGAGCCCGCCGAGCGCGGGGCGCCGCTCCACCGGGTCGCCCAGCACCCACACCCCGCTGCGGCCCTCGACCCGGGTGGTCTCCAGGCCGAACTCCGCGCAGACGCGGATCAGGGCCTCCTCCAGGCGCCGTACGTGCGCGACCACGTCCACCGGGCGGGGCAGCTTCTGAATCGGGTAGCCGACCAGCTGGCCGGGGCCGTGCCAGGTGATCTTGCCGCCGCGGTCCACGTCGATGACCGGAGTGCCGTCGAGGGGCGCTCGCCCGCCTCGGTACGGCGGCCGGCCGTGTAGACCGGGGGTGCTCCAGGAGGATCACGGTGTCCGGCACCTCGTCGGCGAACCGCGCCGCGTGCACCCGGCGCTGCTCGTCCCAGGCCACCTGGTAGTCCACGGCCCCGGCCCCGAAGCCCATCCGCACGAACCGCAACTCGCTCACGGCAAGCGCCTCCCTAGAAGGTCATCGGACACATCACGCGCCCACGCCACTGTACGACCGTTCGACCGGAAACCGTCCGGGGGCCGGACGGACCCCACAGAGCGCCGATAGCGCCACCCCCGCTCCCGGGCTCCCGCAACTCCGGGCTCCCGCAACTCCGGGCTCCTGCGGCTCCGGGCTCCCGCGTTCCGCGTTCCCGCGTTCCCGCGACTCCGGGCAGCCGTCCGCCCTCCGCGGGCAATCGTGCCGCAGGGCGGCACGGGTGGGCGCGACGGCACCCCGTGAACGCCGGGCTGCGTGATACCCCCGGCCCAGCCGACCTCCGGGTGCCTGCCGGGCGCCGGTTCAGCGGCACGGGTGGGCGCGACGGCACCCCGTGAACGCCGGGCTGCGTGGCACCCCCGCCCAGCCGACCCCCGGTGCCTACCGGGCGCCGGTGCAGAGACGCCGAGCCCCGACAGGGAATGTCAGCATTCGGGCAATTCTCACACGATCGGATGAATGCCGCGCGAAAACCGCGATCGCCCGCTTACTCTCCGCTACATTCGCGCCGTCCGTATGCCCATAAGGGCTGCTCACACGCAAGTCGTGACACCTCGCACAACCGGAAGGCAGGAGACCGCACCACAGATGACGGAACGACCCGCGCAGCGCACCCCAACCGCCAGCTCGCCGCGCTCATCGCAGAAGCGGGGTTCTCCAACGCGGGACTCGCCCGTCGCGTGGACCAGCTCGGTCTCGAACACGGGCTCGACCTGAGATACGACAAGACCTCCGTCACCCGCTGGCTGCGCGGACAGCAGCCACGCGGTACGACACCGGCGCTGATCGCCGAGGTCTTCACCCGCCGCCTCGGCCGGCGCCTGACCGCCCAGGACCTGGGACTGGACGCCTGCGCGCCCGTCTACGCGGGCCTGGAGTTCGCCGCGAGCCCCGAGGAGGCCGTCGACATCGTCAGCGGCCTGTGGCGCAAGGACTCCGGCAGCCACGCCGAGCTGCGGAAGATCGCCTTCACCTCGGCGGGCCTGGTCGTGCCGAGCCGGGACTGGCTGATCGGGCGGGCCGACGAGAAGGTGGCCCGCACGGAACCCCGGCACGGGTACCGGCCCAGGCGCGGTCGCCGCTGCCCCGCCCCGCCGAACTGCTCGCCCGCCGCCGCGCCACCGCCGAACGCGGGCCCGGCCACCGGGTCACCGGCGGCGACATCTCCGCACTGCGCTCCGTCGGCGAACTGTTCCGCACACTCGACGACGCGTACGGCGGCGGGCACGCCCGCCAGGCCCTCGTGCGGTACCTGGAGCACGAGTGCGAGCCCATGCTGCGCGGCACCTACGGCGAGCAGACCGGGCGGCGGCTGTTCGCGGCCGCCGCGGATCTGACCCGGCTGGCCGGCTGGACGTCGTACGACATCGCCGCGCACGGGCTCGCGCAGCGGTACTTCGTGCAGGCGTTGCGGCTCGCGCAGGCGGCGGGGGACCGGCCGTACGGCGCGTATGTGCTGGTCACGATGAGCAGGCAGGCGGTGTACCTCGGGCACGGGCGGGAGGCCGTCCAACTGGCGCGGGTGGCCCAGCAGGGGGCCGGCGGGTCCGTTCCGCCGGTCGTGCAGGCGCTGCTGCAGGCCGCCGAGGCGCGGGGGCACGGGGTGCTGGGGAGGTGCGGTCGTGCACGGCCGCACTGGCCCGCGCGGAACGCGCGCTGGAGGGGCGCGGGCGGGCGACGAGGTGCCGCACTGGGCGCGCTGCTTCGACGAGGCGCAGCTGGCGGACGAGTTCTCGCACTGTCACCGGGACCTTCAGCAGTTCCGGGCGGCGGCGCAACACGCGGAACGCTCGCTCCAGTTGCGTCCGGCGGGGTACGCGCGCAGCCGGTTGTTCTGCCGGGTGGTCCTGGCGACCGCCCGCCTCGCCCTCGGCGAACTCGACCAGGCATGCCAACTGGGCGCCGAGGCGGCCGCCCAGGCGGCGGAGATGCGCTCGGTACGAGCGGTCGAATACGTACGAGACTTCGAACGCAAACTCGAGCCCTACCGCGACGCGACCCCGGTCCGCACCTACCGCGACAAAGTGTCAACCTACGGCTAAAACCGAACGGAGGTGTGCCCCCACGGCCCCCCGGCCCGGCACACCTCCGCCGCCCTCCGCTCCCGCGGGCAGCCGCGCCCCGCACACCTCCGCTCCCGCGGGCAGCCGCGCCCCGCACACGTCCGTTCCTGGGGCAGCCGCGCCCCGCGCCCCGCACACGTCCGTTCCTGGGGCAGCCGCGCCCCGCGCCCCGCACACGTCCGTTCCTGGGGCAGCCGCGCTCCGCGCCCCGCACACCCCCGCTCCCCGCCCCTCAGTCGCGGGCAGTCGTGCCGCTGGGGCGGCACGGGTGGGCGCGACGGCACCCCGCAAGCGCCGGGCAGCGCGAACACCCCCGCCCCACTCCAATCGCGGAGCGCCCCGCAGGCGCCGGGGCGCAAACACACCCCCTGCCCACGCCCCGCGCGGAGCGCCCCGCAGGCGCCGGGAGCGCAAAACACACCCCGGCCCCCGTCCCGCGCGGAGCGCCCCGCAGGCGCCGGGGCGCAAACACGCGCACACCGAACTGCCGACCGTCAGCTCAAGCCGCTCGCGCGGTCGGTGCCGGTTCCGCCCGGTGCAGCGACCGATCCGCCCCCAGGTCCGCCAATATCGCCCCCGCCGCCCGATGAGCCGAGTGCAACGCCCCTGCACGGTCCCCGTGTCCCGGTGATCGCCGCACACATACAGCCCCGCCAGCAACCGCACCGGCCGCCGCAGATCGTGCGGCGGCCGCATCGCGGGCACCGCCTCCGGCGAGTGGTACACCCCCACCGTCTCCCACCGCGCCGTCGGCACGCCGTACAGCCGCGCCAGATGGATGCGTACAGCGGTGTCGACGCCCGGCACCGGCGGCCCCAGGACCGTCGAGCTGACCAGCGTGCGCCCCGCCGGGGCGCGGGACGGGTCGACCCGGCTGACGACCGCCGTGTGCGCCACCGGCCCGCCCCGCTCCGCGTCCAGCAGCAGCGACGCCCCGGTCCCCGGCGCCTCGTCGGTGGTGTGGTGCACCACGGTCACCGGGTGGAAGTCCGGCACCCGCAGCCCCGGCAGCAGCTCCGCCGCCTCCCGCGCACCCGTCGCGATCAGCACCGCGCCGCACCGGAACTCCCCGTGCTCCGCGGTGGTCACCGAGGTCGTGGACACGGACGTGACCCGCACCCCCGTACGCACCGTGCCGGCCGGCAGCCCCTGTGCCAACTGCCGCGGCAGCGCCTGTGCGCCGCCCTCCGGCACACAGAGCCGCCCGCTCGCGAACGCCCGCAGCGCCAGATCCGCGCACCGGCTGGACGTGGTGAGCTCCGGATCGCACAGCAGCGCGGCCAGCAGCGGGCGCAGAAAACCGTCGATCGTGCGGGCCGGCAGCCCCGGCCCGGCAGCGCCTCCGCCGCCGTCGTCTCGGGCCGCGCCAGCAGCCGTTCCACCGGCGTACCCGCGAGCTTGCTGAACGCGGCCCCCAGCCGTGCCTGGTCGACCGCCGTGCCCAGCGGCGCGCCCGTACGGCTGCGGGGCACCGACACCTGCCGGCCGGGCACCGCCACCGGCCTGCGCGGCCCGCCGCCCGGCCGTGGGGCGCTCGCCAGGGCGCGTACCGCATACAGTGCGCCCCTCGCGCTCCGCGCCCTCTCGCGCCCGGCTGCACGCCCGCACGATGGTGCCGCCCGTCGCTGTGCAGCAGGACGCCGGGCGCGAACGGGCGCAGGACCAGCCCGTCGAGGCCCGTGTCCGGCCGCAGTTCGGGATACGCCGTGGACAGCAGCCGTCCGATCCGGTCGAGCCGGAAGCCGTCGACCTTCTCGGTGGCCATCCGGCCGCCCACCTCATGGGCGGCCTCCAGAACCACCGTGGTGACTCCTGCGCTGGTCAGTCGTCGTGCGGCGGAGAGTCCGGCGACCCCGGCCCCCACGATGACGACGTCCGCCTGGTACGTGGGCTCAAGCACGTGCACCTCCTCGAGGTTGCGCGGGCGCTGGAGACGTCATGCCCTCAACAGGCCCCAGGGATACCCGAGTTCTGGTCGAGGTTAGGTCCGTGATCGGTCACCTGGTCAGTCGCGCACGGCCAGTGCACGGGCGCACGAAGGTCGCATGCCGGTGCCAGACATGCACCGAGGGGTGGCAGACGGTCCGTGGGCGGGGTCAGCGTGCCGCCGCCGCCCTGATCGCCTCCTCGACCCCCGGGAAGGCGAACCGGAAGCCGGACTCCAGCAGCCGCGCCGGCAGTACACGGGCGCTGCCGAGGACGTCCCCGGCCATCTCCCCGAGCACCGTCCGCAGCACCGGCGCCGGCACCGGGAACAGCGCGGGCCGGCGCAGTACGCGCGACATCGCCTCGGTGACCTCACGGTTGGTCGCGGGCTGCGGCGCGGTCACGTTGAACGGCCCGGACAGCCCCTCGGTGTCCAGGAGATGGCGCAGCGCGGCCACCTCGTCGTGCAGCGCGACGAACGACCAGTACTGGCTCCCGTCGCCCATCCGCCCGCCCAGCCCGGCCCGGAAGAGCGGGAAGAGCCGGCCCCACGCGCCGCCTCCGCGCGCCACCACCAGGCCGGTACGCGAGAACACCGTCCGTACGCCCGCCTCCCGGGCCGGCGCCGCGGCCGCCTCCCACTCGACGCACACCTCCGGCAGGAAGCCCTCGCCCGGCGGGGCGCTCTCGTCCACCGCCCGGTCGCCGGTCTCGCCGTAGTAGCCGATCGCACTGCCGTTGAGGAACACCCGCGGCCGTACGTCCTCGGGCAGGCCCGCGACGGCCCGCGCGAGCGCGTCCGTGCCACCGACCCGGCTGGTCCTGATCCGTTCCTTGTACTCCGCCGTCCAGCGCCGGTCGCCGACCCCGGCGCCCGCCAGGTTCACCACCGCGTCGCAGCCGGCGAGACCGGCAGCGTCGACCGACCCGCGCTCCGGGTCCCAGCGGACCTCGCCCGCCGTCCGGGGCGCGCGCCGCACCAGCCGGACCACCTCGTGCCCGTCCGCCGTGAGCGACCGGGCCAGCGCGTCACCGATGAGCCCGGACGCACCGGCCACCGCGATTCGGGAACGTTCCATGGAATCCATCCTGCCCCTCCCGCCACGAAATTCACGGCTGGAGACGCCGAACCGCCCGTACAGTGGCGCCCATGTCCGAGCCGCTCATACGCGTCGCCCGCCTCGACGACGAGGGGAACTGGCCCGCCTCGACCACACGACCTGGTCCCCCTGCACGCCGTCACCCCGCCGCCGCGACCGCCGTTCGACTCCTTCTTCGGCGAACGCTCCGGGCCCCGTGACCACCATGTCGCCGAGCACCGGGGCCGGATCGTGGGCTACGTCCGCCTCGGCTTCCCCACCGAACTCGCCTCCAACGCGCACGTACGGCAGATCCGCGGCCTCGCCGTCGTCGAGGAGGCACGCGGACGGGGCGTGGGCCGGGCGCTGGTACGGGCCGCCGTGGACCGGGCGCGGGAGTGCGGCGCCCGCCGGATCACCCTGCGCGTACTCGGCCACAACACCGCCGCCCGCAAGCTGTACGAGTCCGAGGGCTTCGCCGTGGAGGGCGTCCAGCCGGAGGAGTTCTTCGTCGGGGGTCGTACGTCGACGACGTACTCATGGGACGGTCGCTGGTCTGACGGGGCGGGCCCCAGGGGTGTCCGACACCCGACGGCCCAGGGGTGTCCGACACCCGACGGCCCCGGGGTGTCCGACAACCCCTACGCCGTCGGCTGCCCGGTGTCCACCGGCGCCGTCGCGTCCGCCGCGCGCTCGGCGTCCTCCGCCACCTCGTCCGCCGTCAGGACGTACCCCGTCTCGGCGTCCGACGTGGACCGCGCGAACACCACCCCGTACACCCGGCCGTCGGTGGTCAGCAGCGGGCCGCCGGAGTTGCCGGGCCGGACCGTGGAGCGGATCGAGTAGATCTCGCGCGTGACGGTCGCGTCGTTGTAGATGTTCTGGCCCCGGGCCCGCACCCGGTTGGCGACCGTCGCCGCCTGGAGATTCAGATCGCCGTCCTGCGGATAGCCGGCGACCACCGCCGAGTCGCCGCGGTCCGCGTCGTCGTCGAAGTCCAGCACCGGCGCGCGCAGATCCGGCACGTACAGCACGGCCACGTCCTTGCGCGGATCGAAGAGCACCACCCGTGCCTCGTACACCTGCCCGACCCCGCCCACGCGTACGGTCGGCTCGTCGATGCCGGCCACCACATGCGCGTTGGTCATCACATGCTCCGCCGCGTACACGAAACCGCTGCCCTCGCGGCCCTGCGCGCCCGCCACGCCCTCCACCTTCACCGTGCTGCGCTGCGCGGCCAGGGTGGCGGCCGCGGTGACGCTGTCCTCGGTGGGCGCGGCGACCTCGGCCGTCGACTCGTTCTCGAACGGGTTGAAGACCTGCGGGAAACCCGCCTCCGTCAGCGCCGACGTGGCCCGCGAGAACCAGCCCGGAGTGGTGTCCGGCATGGCGTCCTGCACCGCGCCCAGCAGCCGGGAGTCCCGGATCGCCGACGTCACCAGCGGCGACGACGACGCGCCCAGCACGCTCGCCACCACCCAGGCCACGATCAGCACCGCCACCGAGTTGGCCACCGCCCCGCCGACCCCGTCCGCCACCCTGAGCGGCCCCCGGTCCAGCTCCCGCCGCAGCCGCAGCGCCAGCCGCCCGGCCAGCTCATGGCCCGCCACGGCCGGCAGCAGCACCGTGAACACGGCCGTCACCGTCGCCCGGGTCGTGCCCGGTGTCACCAGGTCCATCACCCACGGCAGCAGCCACACACCGACGACCGCGCCGCCGACGAACCCGGCCAGCGACACACAGCCGGCCAGCAGTCCGCGCCGGTACCCGGACGCCGCGTAGGCCACCACGACCAGCAACAGCAGGATGTCGAGCAGGTCCACACACGCCGCCTTCCTCTCGGAACCACCAGCCCCCAATACGTGGGGAGGGGCCCGGTGATCAGCCACGCGCGGGGCGGCCGCGGTGCCGCGGCCGTCGCGCGCGTGTACCGGGAAAACGTCGCGGACCTCGGCGATGGTTCCACCGGGTGGCGCAGCATGGATCGCCGGTCCGCGCGGACCGGCCCACAGTGGGTCCATGCGTGTCCCCTGGAGACCCCGCGGAGCGCGGAAGCGCCGCGCCCCCGGATACCCGGCGGGCCGGGCTCCCCGCGCCTGTCACGTGCCGTCACGGTGCCGCTCGGCTGTCTGCCGGGCGTCGCCGCCGCCGTCGCCCTCGTCCTGTGCGCCTACGGCGTCGAGCACGCCGCCGAGGATCCCCCGCCCGTTCCGCGGCCCGGGTCACGGCCCTCCACCAGGCGGCCCGCCCGACGATCGTGCCCCGCGCCCGATGGCTCGGCGACGCCGCCCGCGAACAGCCGCCCCGCGCTACGACGACGAGGTCGTCGCCGTCTTCATCCACCACACCGACTCACCCAACGGCTACGACTGCGCGGACGCGCCCGGCATCATCCGCACCCTGTACGAGGGCCAGACCGGCGCCCGCGACTGGGACGACCTCGGCTACAACTTCGTCGTCGACCGCTGCGGCACCGTCTACGAGGGCCGCGCGGGCGGCACCGACCGCCCCGTCACCGGCGCCCACACCCAGGGCTTCAACCACCGCAGCACCGGGATCGCCGCCCTCGGCACCTTCACCGAGGGCGTGGACGTCCCCCGGAGATGCTGCGCTCCATCGCCGCCGTGGCCGCCTGGAAGCTCGGCACGTCCGACACCGACCCGCGCGCCGACGCCCGGCTGGTCTCCAGCAACGACGGCAGCCGCTACGCGTCCGGCACCACCGCCACGCTGCCCGTCATCGCCGGCCACGGCGACGCCTACATGACCGACTGCCCCGGCGCCGCCCTGCGGGCCCGCCTTCCGGAGATCAGAGCCCTCGCGGCCCGCCTCCAGGGACGCACCGCCGGGAACGACTTCCCGCCGTCACCCAGACCCCCGTACGGAACGAAGAGCAGACCTCATGAACGACACCCCTGGCCGAAGTACCACCTGGGCGGACACCCTGCGCCGCCCCTGGACGGCCCTGTGCGCCGCCGCCGCCGTCGTCCTCGGACCGGCCGCCCACACCGCCTCCGCCCTCATGCAGGCCAACGCCGCGCCCCTGCGCGCTCAGCCGCCGAACCGCTCCCACAGCCGGGGTAGCGCTCGGCCAGCAGGGCCTCGTTCTCGAAGTCGACCGGAGTGCCCTCCGGCTCCGCCGGGGCCGGGGGCAGGTCGAGATCGGGTGCCACCGTGCCGGTGAGCTGCTCGTACGCCTCGTCCGCCGCGTAACCGAGATCCTCGCCGTCGCCGTCGATCTCCTCGTCGAAGTCGTCCAGCAGATCGGCCAGCGCGTCCGGATCGTGCAGCGCGCCCTCGAACACCTCCCGCCCCTGCCCGATCAGCCAGCACCGGAAGAAGTCGAACGCGTCGTCACTGGCCCCGTCCAGCAGCACCCACGCGGCACCCCAAAGATCCCACTGATACGCCCGGTGGTACCGCGACTCGAAATGACGGGCGAAGTCCAGCACCGCCTCGGGATCCAGCCGCACCAGCCGCTCCACCAGCAGATCGGCCTGCTCCTCCGGATCACCCCCGCCCCCTCCCGAGCCCCGTCCACCAACGCCCAGAACTCCATCTCGTCCATCACGACACCAAGCATCGACCCAGAACCCACCAGACGCACCCGCAGCACGGACCTGTGTCCATATCCGACTCCGCCGCGCGGACACGATGGGGAGGCCCCCAGGGGCGCGGTGCTGCGCCCCTGGACGCGACGGGCGGACCACCCCCAGGGGCGCGGGGAACTGCGCGAAGGGGGTCTGGGGGCAGCGCGCCCAGGGACGGGACGGGAAGGGGCGGCGGGGGCGAAAAACCCAGGAGCAACCCCCTCACCCCCGATACAACGACGCCAACCGCGCGGCCTCCCCCACGAACCGCTCCCGCAGGGACAACGGCGCCAACACCTCCACCTCCGCCCCCAACGCCGTCAACTGCGTGAACGCGACCTCCTCCGACTCCACCCCCAGAACCACCCGCACCCACCCCTCCCCCTCCGCCTCCCCCTCGGCCTCCGCCCCCGACACCGCCTCCCGCGCAGCCACCGGATCCACCACATGCCCCAACCGCCGCACCCCCTCCCCCGACAACCGCACCACCACCTCCTCCCGCACCAACGACCGCGCGAACCCCTCCGCCCGCTCCTCCCAGAACCCCGGCAGATCGAACGACGACACCCGCTCGAACGCTTCCCCGCCCACGGACACCCCCGTGAACCGATCCACCCGGTACACCCGAAACCCGCCACCCCCGCAGACCCGCGCGCACAGATACCAGACCCCCGCCTTCAGCACGAGCCCGTACGGCTCCAACTCCCGCTCCACATCCCCCGCCCCCGACCCCGAGCCCGATCCCGACCCCGAGTCCGCCCCCGAGCCCGATCCCGACCCCGAGTCCGCCCCCGAGCCCGATCCCGACCCCGAGTCCGCCCCCGAGCCCGATCCCGACCCCGAGTCCGCCCCCGACCCCGAGCCCGAGTCCGCCCCCGACCCCGAGCCCCCAGCCCCCGCCCCCGCCGATAGCGCGCGACAACCCGCAGATCCCCCACACCGCCCCGGCGATCACCGGCAGCGCCTCAGGTGTGACCGCCTCACGAAACCACCCCGGCGCGTCCAGATGAAACCGCTGCGCCGCCGTACGCGGCGCGTCCCGCAGGCCCGGCAGCAACGCCGCCGACACCTTCAACCGCGCCGCCGACGCCGCGTCCTCCAGCCCCATCTCCCGCAACGCCCCCGGCACCCCCGACAGGAACAGCGCCTCCGCCTCCCCGCGCGCCAGCCCCGTCAGCCGCGTCCGGTACCCGCCGATCAGCCGGTACCCGCCGATCCGCCCCGGTCCGCGTACACCGGCACCCCGGCCTCCGACAGCGCCTGCGCGTCCCGCGTCACCGTCCGCTCCGACACCTCCAGCTCCGCCGCCAGCTCGGCGGCCGTCATCGAGGGCCGGGACTGGAGCAGCAACACCATCTTGATCAGCCGGGCAGCACGCATGAGCCACATCATGCAAGAGACCCCGCCGAAGAACGGCGGGGTCTCTCACTGCTTCACGGCCTTACCGGCCGTACTTCCGGGCCCTACAGGCCGTACTTCGCGCGCGCTTCCTTCACCGCCGCGGCCTGCACCTCACCACGCCGGGCGAGCTGCGCCAGCGCGGCGACGACGATCGACTCGGCGTCGACACCGAAGTGCCGGCGGGCCGCGTCACGGGTGTCCGACAGGCCGAAGCCGTCGGCGCCCAGCGACGAGTAGTCCTGCTCGACCCACTGCGCGATCTGGTCCGGGACCTGGCGCATGTAGTCGGAGACCGCCAGCACCGGGCCCTCGGCACCCTGCAGCGCCTGCCGGACGAAGGGCATCCGGTCCTCGCCGCGCAGCAGCGCCTCGTCCGCCTCCATGGCGTCCCGGCGCAGCTCGGTCCACGAGGTCGCGGACCACACGTCGGCGGCCACACCCCTCCTCGGCGAGCATCCGCTGCGCCTTCAGCGCCCAGTGGATCGCCGTACCGGAACCGAGAAGCTGGATCCGCGGGGCGTTGGCGGCCGGGGCCAGGCCCGCCGTCTCCGCCGTGTTGAAGCGGTACAGGCCCTTGACGATGCCCTCGTCGACACCGGCGGCCGACGGCTTCGCGGGCTGCGGCAGCGGCTCGTTGTAGACCGTCAGGTAGTAGAAGACGTCCTGGTCCTCGCCCGGCTTGCCCTCGCCGAACATCCGGCGCAGACCCTCCTTGACGATGACACCGAGCTCGTACGCGAACGCCGGGTCGTACGTCAGCGCCGCCGGGTTGGTCGCCGCGATGACCGGCGAGTGACCGTCGGCGTGCTGCAGGCCCTCGCCCGTCAGCGTCGTACGGCCCGCCGTGGCGCCGACGAGGAAGCCGCGGGCCAGCTGGTCGCCGGCCTGCCACATCTGGTCGCCGGTGCGCTGCCAGCCGAACATCGAGTAGTAGATGTAGAACGGGATCATCGTCTCGCCGTGCGTCGAGTACGACGTCGAGGCGGCGACGAACTCGGCCATGGCACCGGCCTCGGTGATGCCCTCGTTGAAGATCTGGCCGTTCTTGGCTTCCTTGTAGTACATCAGCTGGTCGCGGTCGACCGGCTCGTACGTCTGGCCCATCGGCGAGTAGATGCCGAGGGACGGGAAGAGGCTCTCCATACCGAAGGTGCGCGCCTCGTCGGGGACGATCGGCACCCAGCGCTTGCCGGTCTCCTTGTCGCGGACCAGGTCCTTGACGAGGCGGACGAACGCCATGGTGGTGGCCACGTTCTGCGAGCCGGAACCCTTGTCGAAGGCGGTGAACGCCTTGTCCGCGGGCTGCGGCAGCGGCGCCACCGGGTGCACGCGGCGGGCCGGGGCCGGACCGCCGAGGGCGGCACGGCGCTCCTGGAGGTAGCGCACCTCGGGGAGTCGGCGCCCGGGTGGACGTAGGGGACCTGGCCGTCGGTGAACTGCGCGTCGGAGATCGGCAGTTCCAGGCGGTCACGCATCGCCTTGAACTCGTCCACCGACAGCTTCTTCATCTGGTGGTTGGCGTTCTTGGAGGCGAAGCCCTCACCGAGGGTGTGCCCCTTGACCGTCTGCGCCAGGATCACGGTCGGCGCGCCCTTGTGGGCGAGCGCGGCCTTGTACGCGGCGTACACCTTGCGGGACTCGTGGCCGCCGCGCGAGAGGTGGAAGCACTCGAGGATCTTGTCGTCGCTCAGCAGCTTCGCCATCTCGGCGAGGACCGGGTCCTTGCCGAAGAAGTCCTGGCGGATGTAGGCCGCGTCACGCGTCTGGTACGTCTGCACCTGGGCGTCCGGTACCTCGCGCAGGCGGCGTACGAGCGCGCCGGTGGTGTCGAGCTGGAACAGCTCGTCCCACGCCGTGCCCCAGAGCGTCTTGATGACGTTCCAGCCGGCGCCGCGGAACTGGGCCTCCAGCTCCTGCACGATCTTGAAGTTGGCGCGGACCGGACCGTCGAGGCGCTGCAGGTTGCAGTTGACGACGAAGGTCAGGTTGTCCAGCTGCTCGCGGGAGGCGAGGGTGAGCGCGGTCGTCGACTCGGGCTCGTCCATCTCGCCGTCGCCGAGGAAGGCCCAGACGTGGGAGTCGGAGACGTCCTTGATGCCGCGGCTGGTCAGATAGCGGTTGAACCGCGCCTGGTAGATCGCGGAGATCGGCCCGAGGCCCATCGACACGGTCGGGAACTCCCACAGCCACGGCAGCCGCCGCGGGTGCGGGTACGACGGCAGGCCGTTGCCGCCCGCCTCACGGCGGAAGTTGTCGAGCTGCTCCTCGCCGATACGGCCGTCGAGGAAGGCGCGGGCGTAGATGCCGGGGAGGCGTGGCCCTGGATGTAGAGCTGGTCGCCGGACCCGTCACCCTCCTTGCCGCGGAAGAAGTGGTTGAACCCGGTCTCGTAGAGCCAGGCCGCGGAGGCGAAGGTGGCGATGTGGCCGCCGACGCCGTACTTGCTTCCGCGGGTCACCATGGCCGCCGCGTTCCAGCGGTTCCAGGCGGTGATGCGCTGCTCCAGCGCCTCGTCGCCGTCCACGGCGGGCTCGGCGGAGGTGGGGATGGTGTTGACGTAGTCCGTCTCGAGGAGCTTCGGCAGCGCTAGGCCGGCTCCTCGGCACGCTCCAGCGTGCGGCGCATCAGGTACGCGGCACGGTGCGGCCCGGCCGCCTTGGTGACGGCGTCCAGAGAGGCCTGCCATTCGGCGGTCTCCTCGGGGTCGCGGTCCGGGAGCTGGTCGAGCTCGCTCGGCTGGATGGCGTTGGGGTCGGTCGTCATGTCGCCGCCTTCCTCAGTCGAAGGGGGTGCCCTTGTGTCTTTGGCAGGACAGGGCGGAGGGCTCGGGTAGAACCCGATGCCGACCATAACTCGCTGATCGATGATCGATCAAAGGGTTGAGGGGCAAAATCTCTCGATATGGAGAAAGTCGGCACGGGGTGCCTCCGGCGATGGCACGGGGTGACTGTCCCTCCGGGGGTTTTCGCAGGTGAGGGGCCGACTCGGTGGTATGTCGACCGCGCCCCTTCAGGGGCGCGGGGAACTGCGCGAACGGGGGTCTGGGGGCGGAGTCCCCAGGGACGATGGGGGTACCTCCCGCTCGAGCGAAGCCGAGAGTGGGGAGGAAGGGGCGGCGGGGCGAAAACTCCCCGGCGCGCCCCCGGCGCTACGCCCGAGGCGCACACCCCAGCACATGCGCCTTCACCAGATCCGCGATCAACGGATCCCGCCGCCGGAACGCCGCGACCAACTCCTCATGCTCCTCCGCATAGGACTGCTGCACCGTCCCCAGCCACCGTATCGACAACGCGGTGAACACCTCGATCCCCAGCCCCTCCCATGTGTGCAGCAGCACCGAGTTCCCCGCCGCCCGCACCAACTCCCGGTGGAATCCCACGGTGTGCCGCACCTGCCCCGTACCGTCCGACAACCGGTCCGCCTCGTACAGCGCGACCACATGCGGCTCCAGCGCCGAGCAGTCGTCCGCCAGCCGCCCCGCCGCCAGCTCCGCCGCGATCGCCTCGAGCCCGGCCCGTACGGGGTAGCTCTCCTCCAGATCGGCGGCCGTCAGATTCCGCACCCGTACGCCCTTGTTGGGCGCCGACTCGATCAGCCGCAGCGACTCCAGCTCGCGCAGTGCCTCCCGTACGGGCGTCTGGCTGACCTCCAGCTCGGTCGCGATCCGCCGCTCCACGATCCGCTCGCCCGGCTGCCAGCGTCCGCTGATGATCCCTTCCAGGATGTGCTCGCGGATCTGTTCGCGCAGCGAGTGGACGACGGGCGCGGTCATGAGGGCTCCTTAGCGGGGCCCGCGGGCCCCCGGGGGCTTTGACGCTTAGACAATACGGCGGCGGCCCCGCCCGGGCGGGGCGCACGGGGGCGCTTTCCCCAGGTGAGACGAGACTTACACGCTCCATACGACGATGCCCCCGCCCGGGAAGCCTCAAGGACTTCCCCGACGGGGGCACCGTATGACCGCGGATCAGCCGATCACGGGATCAGGAGTTCACAGACCGAGCTCGACCTCGAACTCGCCCGCCTCCAGGATCGCCTTGACCGCCGTCAGGTAACGGGCCGCGTCGGCACCGTCCACCAGGCGGTGGTCGTAGGACAGGGTCAGGTACGTCATGTCGCGGACGCCGATGACCGGGCCGTCCTCCGTCTCGATGACGGCCGGACGCTTGACCGTGGCACCGATGCCGAGGATGGCGACCTGGCCCGGCGGCACGATGATCGTGTCGAACAGCGCGCCGCGCGAACCGGTGTTGGAGATGGTGAAGGTGGCGCCGGCCAGCTCGTCCGGGCTGATCTTGCTGGCCCGGACCTTGCCCGCCAGGTCGGCGGTCGCCTTGGCGATGCCGGCCAGGTTGAGGTCACCGGCGTTCTTGATGACCGGGGTCATCAGGCCCTTCTCGGAGTCCACCGCGATACCGATGTTCTCGGTGTCGAAGTAGGTGATGGTCCCCTCGGCCTCGTTGATCTTGGCGTTGACCGGCGCGTGCGCCTTCAGCGCCTGGGCCGCGGCCTTGACGTAGAACGGCATCGGGGAGAGCTTGACGCCCTCACGGGCCGCGAACGCGTCCTTGGCACGGGCGCGCAGCCTCATCAGCCGGGTGACGTCGACCTCGACCACCGAGGACAGCTGGGCCTGCTCACGCAGGGCCTTGACCATGTTGTCGCCGATGACCTTGCGGATCCGCGGCATCTTCACGGTCTGGCCGCGCAGCGGGGATGCCTCGAGGACCGGGGTCTTCTTCGCGGCGGGCTTGGCGGCGGCGGCCGGAGCCGGCGCGGCGGCCTTCGCGGCCTCGGCGGCGGCGAGCACGTCCTGCTTGCGGATACGGCCGCCGACGCCGGTGCCCTTGACGGTGGACAGGTCGACGCCGTTCTCGGCGGCGAGCTTGCGCACCAGCGGGGTCACGTAGGCACCCTCGTCCGTCGCCTGGGCGGCGGCGGGAGCGGCGGGGGCCTGCGGGGCCGGAGCAGCCGGAGCAGCCGGAGCGGGCGCCGGGGCAGCCGGAGCGGGCGCCGGGGCAGCCGGAGCGGGCGCCGGGGCAGCCGGAGCGGCCTGCTGCGGAGCCGGAGCGGCCGGAGCCGGGGCAGCGGGAGCCGGGGCCGGGGCGGCCGGGGCCGGCGCCGGAGCAGCGGGGGCCGGGGCGGCAGGGGCAGGTGCCGGGGCGGCGGGGGCAGGGGCAGCCGCCGGAGCGGCACCCGCCACGCCGATGACGGCGAGCTTCGCGCCGACCTCGGCCGTCTCGTCCTCGCCGACCACGATCTCCAGCAGCGTGCCGGAGGTGGGCGCCGGAATCTCGGTGTCGACCTTGTCCGTCGACACCTCCAGCAGCGGCTCGTCGGCCTCGACGCTGTCACCGACCGACTTCAGCCAGCGGGTGACGGTGCCCTCGGTGACGGACTCGCCCAGCGCGGGCAGGACCACGTCCGTGCCCTCGGCGGAACCGCCGCCGGCCGTGGCCTCGGCGGTGGGCGCCGGAGCCGGAGCGGCCTGCTCGGTGGAAGGCTGGGCCTGCGGCTCCGGGGCGGGAGCCGGCGGGGCCGCCTCCTCGGCGGCCGGGGCCGGGGCGGCCGCGGGGCGCCGCTGCCGTCGTCGATCAGCGCCAGCTCGGCGCCGACCTCGACGGTCTCGTCCTCGGCGACCTTGATGGAGGACAGCACGCCCGAGACGGGGAGGAATCTCGGTGTCGACCTTGTCGGTGGAGACCTCGAGCAGCGGCTCGTCGGCCTCGACGCGCTCACCCTCGGCCTTCAGCCAGCGGGTGACAGTGCCCTCGGTGACGCTCTCGCCGAGCGCCGGAAGGGTTACGGAAACCGCCATGGTTTCGGTTGCTCCTTTAAAGTGCGGAAGTCTGTGTCGTCGCGCCCGATGACCGAGAGCGTCAGTCGTGGGCGTGGAGGGGCTTTCCGGCCAGGGCCAGGTGGGCCTCGCCCATCGCCTCGTTCTGCGTCGGGTGGGCGTGGATGAGCTGGGCCACCTCGGCCGGCAGCGCCTCCCAGTTGTAGATCAGCTGGGCTTCGCCTACCTGCTCACCCATGCGGTCGCCGACCATGTGGACGCCGACGACGGCACCGTCCTTGACCTGGACGAGCTTGATCTCGCCCGCGGTCTTCAGGATCTTGCTCTTGCCGTTGCCCGCCAGGTTGTACTTCAGAGCGACGACCTTGTCCGCACCGTAGATCTCCTTGGCCTTGGCCTCGGTGATGCCGACGGAGGCGACCTCCGGGTGGCAGTACGTCACCCGCGGGACGCCGTCGTAGTCGACCGGAACGGCCTTCAGGCCGGCCAGACGCTCCGCCACCAGGATGCCCTCGGCGAAGCCGACGTGCGCGAGCTGGAGCGTCGGGACGAGGTCACCGACGGCGGAGACGGTCGGCACGTTGGTGCGCATGTACTCGTCGACCAGGACGTAGCCGCGGTCCATGGCGACGCCCTGCTCCTCGTAGCCCAGGCCCTGGGAGACCGGGCCTCGGCCGATGGCGACGAGCAGGACCTCGGCCTCGAACTCCTTGCCGTCGGCCAGGGTGACCTTGACACCGTCCTGGGTGTACTCGGCCTTCTGGAAGAAGGTGCCCAGGTTGAACTTGATGCCGCGCTTGCGGAAGGCGCGCTCGAGCAGCTTGGAGGAGTTCTCGTCCTCGACCGGGACGAGGTGCTTGAGGCCCTCGATGATCGTGACCTCGGAGCCGAAGGACTTCCACGCGGAGGCGAACTCGACACCGATGACGCCGCCGCCCAGGATGATCGCGGACTTGGGCACGCGGTCCATGACGAGGGCGTGGTCGGAGGAGATGATCCGGTTGCCGTCGATCACCAGGCCCGGCAGCGACTTCGGCACGGAGCCGGTCGCCAGCAGGACGTGGCGGCCCTGGACACGCCGGCCGTTCACATCGACGGAGGTGGGGAGGACAGCCGGCCCTCACCCTCGATGTAGGTGACCTTGCGGGAGGCGACCAGACCCTGCAGACCCTTGTACAGGCCGGCGATCACGTCGTCCTTGTACTTGTTCACGCCCGCCATGTCGACGCCCTCGAAGGTCGTCTTGATGCCGAACTGCTCGCTCTCGCGGGCCTGGTCGGCGATCTCTCCCGCGTGGAGCAGGGCCTTGGTGGGAATGCAGCCGTTGTGCAGGCAGGTGCCGCCCAGCTTGTTCTTCTCGATCAGGGCGACGTCCAGGCCCAGCTGCGCCCCGCGCAGGGCCGCGGCGTACCCACCGCTGCCACCGCCGAGGATCACTAGGTCGAAAACGGTGCTGGCGTCGTTCGCCACGTCACGTCCTCCATGCATGTGCGCCACGCCGGTCTCCAGTGACCGGTCGGCGGCTGGGTGTCCGGCCGCTCTATGTTCTCGGCCCTTGGGTGGGGCCCTGTCCTGCCGTGCCCCATCTTCGCACTTGCGCGCCCCGTTCGAGACGCCGGGCCGTGGTGTGAGACACCCCACGTCCGGGAAGTGGGGCTCCCCTCCACCCCCGAGGGCGCTGCCGCCCCACGCGTTTCCCTCCGCGCGAACGAAGGCCCCACTGCCCCCGTGACGTCGTCCGTGCAGGTGGGTGGGGGTCACTCGCGCAGTTCCCCGCGCCCCTCGAGGGACGCGACCGGTGGCCAACTTCTACCGGGAAGGCGGACTACAGCCCACCCGAGGGGCGCGGGGAACTGCGCGCCAAGCCACGACGAACCCGCAGCCGAGGAGGCGCGACCGGCTGACGGTACCTGCCAAAGGGGCCGGCAGCAGCTCACCCGAGGGGCGCGGGGAACTGCGCGCCAAGCCACGACGAACCCGCAGCCGAGGGGAAACGTAACTGAGGCCAACCCAAGAGCCGCGAGGCTGTCGCTGAGCCAGCGACCCCGCCGCGTGGGCGCGACAAGCCACGACAGACACGCCGTCGCACGACTCCCCGCGCCCCCGCCCGATCAGACGCCGTCAGGCAAGTTCACCCGCCGCCGCCAGCTCGGCGACCCGCACCAGCGTCCGCACGGCCGACCCCGTCCCGCCCTTCGGCGTGTACCCGAACGGCGCGCCCTCGTTGAACGCCGGACCGGCGATGTCGAGGTGCGCCCAGGTGATCCCCTCGCCCACGAACTCGCGCAGGAACAGCCCGGCGACCAGCCCGCCGCCCATCCGCTCACCCATGTTGGCGATGTCGGCGGTCGGCGAGTCCATCCCCTTGCGCAGGTGCTCCGGCAGCGGCATCTGCCACGCCGGCTCACCGACCTCCTCCGCCGCCTCGTGCACCGCGGAGCGGAACGCGTCGTCGTTCGCCATGATCCCGAACGTACGGTCGCCCAGCGCCAGCACCATCGCCCCGGTCAGCGTCGCGACGTCCACGATCGCGTCCGGCTTCTCCTGCGAGGCCGCCCACAGCGCGTCCGCGAGCACCAGCCGGCCCTCGGCGTCCGTGTTGAGCACCTCCACGGTCTTGCCGCTGTACATGCGCAGCACGTCACCCGGGCGGGTCGCGGACCCGGAGGGCATGTTCTCGGCCAGCGCCAGCCAGCCCGTCACATTGACCTCGAGCCCGAGGCGCGCGGCGGCGACGACCGCCGCGAACACGGCGGCCGCACCGCTCATGTCGCACTTCATCGTCTCGTTGTGCCCGGCCGGCTTGAGTGAGATGCCGCCCGAGTCGTAGGTGATGCCCTTGCCGACCAGCGCGAGGTGCTTCTTCGCCTTGGACGAGGTGTACGACAGCTTCACCAGCCGCGGCCCCGACGCCGACCCGGCGCCGACCCCGAGGATGCCGCCGTAGCCGCCCTTGACGAGGGCCTTCTCGTCGAGCACCTGCACCTTGACGCCGTGCTCCTTGGCCGCGACCTGCGCGACCGCCGCGAACGCCTCGGGGTCGAGGTCGTTCGGCGGGGTGTTGATGAGGTCGCGGGCGCGGTTGAGCTCCTCGGCGACGGCGACGGCACGCTCGAGCGCGGCCTTGAGCGCCTTGTCGCGGGGCTTGCCGCCGAGCAGCGCGGCCTCGGCGAGCGGCGCCTTGCCGTTCTTGCCGTCCTTGCCGCGGTCCTTGTAGGCGTCGAAGGTGTACGCGCCGAGCAGCACGCCCTCGGCGATCGCGCCGGCGTCGGCGGCGTCCACGAGGGGAGGGCGAACGCGGCCTTCTTGACCCCGGAGAGGGTGCGGGCGGCGACCCCGGCGGCCCTGCGCAGCACCTCCGTGTCGTAGCCGGCGTCCTTGCCGGGCTGGGCGCCGAGGCCCACCGCCACCACGAGCGGCGCCTTGAAGCCGGCCGGCGCGGGGAGCTTCGTCACCTCGCCCTCGGCACCGGACGCGCCGAGAGTCTCCAGGACGCCGGCGAGGCCGCCGTCGTACGCCTGGTCCACGGTCTCGGCGCCCGGTGCGACGACCGGACCGGCGGGCTTTGACGCAGTGCCCTTGGCGACACCGATCACGATCGCGTCGGCCCGCAGGCCGGGGACCGCGGCGGTGCTGAGAGTGAGAGCAGTCACGGTGGTGAAATCTCGCTTCCGATGTGAAGTTGCGATGGCCGAAAGGTGTGGGTCGACCGGGCCCCGCAGCCGACCCTAAGTGCGACATACGGACGGGGTGCCTTCGGGGGCGTCCCCGGACGGCGAACACTCGGCACGAGACTACGCGCGTGTGCGCGTCTCCTCACTCCCACGGGACTCCCACAGGACTCCCACGGGCGTTCACCCCGCCGAGACGCCGCGGCCACCTTCCGTGCCCCGCCGCCGCACCCGGAACCGGCGAGGATCATCCTTGTGGTTCCCGCGTGTTCCCGCGGTACCGACCGCACCACCACCCTTCTTCACGGAGACCGCCCGGTGAGACGACCGTCGTTACTCGTCACCCTGCTCGCCCTGCTGCTCGCGGCTTGTACGACCGCGCCCGGCCCCGACACGAAGGACACCGGCGGCACGAAGTCACCGTCCGCCGACCGCTGGCGGCCCACGCCCGGCACGGACTGGCAGTGGCAGCTCAGCGGGCGGCTCGACACCTCCGTGGACGTCCCCGTGTACGACATCGACGCCTTCGAACACCCGAAGGAGACCGTCACCGCGCTGCACCGCGACGGCCGGAAGGTCATCTGCTATCTCTCCACCGGCGCCTGGGAGGACTTCCGCCCGGACGCCGGCGACTTCCCGAAGCGGGTGCTCGGCCGCGGCAACGGCTGGGAGGGCGAGCGCTGGCTCGACATCCGCCGTACCGACGTACTGGAACCGCTCATGGCCGAACGCCTCGACATGTGCCGGGACAAGGGCTTCGACGCGGTGGAGCCGGACAACATGGACGGCTACCGCAACCGCACCGGCTTTCCGCTCACCGCCGCCGACCAGCTCCGCTACAACCGGCTGATCGCCCGGCTCGCCCACGAACGCGGCCTGTCCGTCGGGCTGAAGAACGACCTCGACCAGATCCCCGAACTCGTCGGCGACTTCGACTTCGCGGTCAACGAACAGTGCGCCCAGTACGGCGAATGCGCGCGGCTGACACCGTTCATCGAGGCGGACAAGGCCGTCTTCCACGTCGAGTACGAGCTGTCCACCGACCGCTTCTGCGCCGACTCCCGGCGGCTGGAACTGAGTTCCCTGCTCAAGCGGTACGAACTGGACGCATGGCGTCAGGCGTGCTGAGCCCCAGTCCGGTCACCGTCGTACCCGCCATCCGGTCGGCGAGGGAGCGGCGGCGCGGGCCGAGCACGGGCAGCGCGTTGACCAGGAAGAGGGCCACCGCGACCAGCCACACCAGCACCGACAGCACCCACTGACCCTCGAGCAGCAGCACACAGGCCATGGCATACACAGCCACGTCCGCCGCCGTGGTCACCGCCGCCCGGCGCGCCGCCGAGCCCCGGCCGCGCGGTGTGATCCGCAGCCCGGTCAGGGCCTTGCCGACCGTGCGCCCGGCCAGGGCCAGGCACGCCCACTGGTAGAGGAACGTGACGACGATCAGCAGACCGAAGGCCTGCCTGACGTAGAGCACCGACTTGTTCCACAGCGAATGGCCGACGTTCCCGGAGGCGTCGAGCACGTCACCGCGCGAGGTCAGCAGGTCGAAGCCGCCGCGCGCGGCCAGTTCGGGTACGTCGGTGACCAGGGCGGATATCCGGTGGAAGGTGAGCACCGCGAGCAGTGAGGCGAGTGCCACCACCAGTGCGAAGTCGATGAACCAGGCCATGGCGCGCCGTGTTGCCGGCATGAACGTCCCCCGAGTGCCCCGTTGTTCCCGCTGTCCGAACCGCTCAGGGTAGCGTCGGGGTCCGGGTGGCCACGAGGGTGGCGGAAGATCGTGTCAGCCCAGTGACATGACGACGAGCGCGGTCGTCGCCGCCGTCTCCGCGAGCCCGCCGAACACATCGCCCGTGATCCCGCCGAAGCGGCGGACGCAGTGCCGCAGCAGCAGTTCGGCGACAACGGCGGCCAGGACCACCGCGAGCACCGCCCGCAGGATGCCGGACGTCCCCAGGAACGCGCCCCGGCCGCCGCGAGTCCGGTGACGGCGAGCGCGGCACCCACCGCGCCCGTCACCGGCACCACGCCCGCGACCGCCGCGCCGAGGCCCTCCGGACGGGCGGGCGGCACACCGGTGCGGGCCGCCAGGGTGAGCGCCAGCCGCGCCGCGGCCGCCGCCACGACGGCCGCGCACGCGCCCCGCGCCCAGCCGTCGCCGTACGCCTGTGCCAGCGCGGCCACTTGGGCGAGCAGGACGAGGACGAGCGTGATCACCCCGAAGGGGCCGATGTCCGACTGCTTCATGATCCGCAGCGCGTCCTCGGCGGGCTTGCCGCTGCCGAGCCCGTCCGCGGTGTCGGCGAGCCCGTCCAGGTGCAGACCCCGGGTGAGTACGGCCGGTACGGCGACCGTGGCGACCGCGGCGAGCGGCGCGCCCGCGCCGAGGAACAGCAGGAGCAGCCCGGTCACGGCGGCGAGCGCGCCGACCACCAGCCCGGCGAGCGGGGCGCACAGCATGCCGGCGCGCGCCGCCGGGCGGTCCCAGCGGGTGAGCCCGACCGGCAGCGCGGTGAGGGTGCCGAAGGCGAAGCGGAGGCCGTCGGCGAGGAGGGCGGTGCGGGCACCGCCGTAGATTACCGGGCGGTCACCGGGGCGCCCCCGGCCACCCTGGATAAAGTGCGCTTATGGGACATTGGCTGGACCGGAACATCATCGAGCCGGGCAAGCTTCCGCTGCTTCTCGCGCTCGGCGCCTTCGTCCTCGCCTTTCTGATCACCCGGGTCATCACCCGGCTGATCCGGGCGGGGAAGGGCCCTTCGGCAATGTCACGGCGGGCTCGGTGCACATCCACCATGTGGTGCCCGGCGTCATCCTCACCGTCGTCGGGGGTTTCGGCTCGGTGGCGAGCGGCGAGGACGGGCTGGGCTCGGCCTTCGCCGCGGTGCTGTTCGGGATGGGCGCGGGGCTGGTCCTGGACGAGTTCGCGCTGATCCTGCACCTCGACGACGTGTACTGGACCGAGGCGGGCCGCAAGAGCGTCGAGGTGGTCGTGCTGACCGCCGCGCTGGTCGGGCTGCTGCTGGCGGGGTTCGCGCCGTTCGGGGTCAACGACCTGTCGCGGGAGGAACTGCAGAACCGGGCGGGGGTGGCGGCGAGTGTGGGGGTGAACTTCCTGTTCGCGCTGATCGCGCTGAGCAAGGGGAAGGGAGGGTGGCGGTGTTCGGGGTGATCATTCCGGTGGTGGCGATCGTCGGGTCGCTCCGCCTGGCCCGGCCGGGGTCCCTGTGGGCCCGCCGCTTCTACCGCCGGCGGCCGCGTGCGCGGGCCCGCGCGTTCCTGCGCGCCTACCGCCACGACCGCCGCTGGTCCGGTCCCCGGCGGGCCGTGGAGAACTGGCTGGGCGGCAAACCGGACCCGGCGGGGCGGCCCTGAGGGTTTCCCGCGCCCCTTCAGGGGCGCGGGGCCGTGTCGACATGCGGCTCCGCCGCGTGGGCGCGAAGGGGGTCCGGGGCGCAGCCCCCGGGGACAGGACGGGAAGGGGCGGCGGGGGCGAAACACAGGCCACGGCCCACCGCCGGTCTCACTCCGCCGCGGCCACGACCTCCGGCAGCTCCGCCGCCAACGCCGCCGCCGCCTGGATCAGCGGCAGGGCCAGCAGCCCGCCGACGCCTTCCCCACCCGGACCCCGTGCGCCAGCACAGGATCCAGCGCCATCCGGTCCAGCGCCTTCGCCTGCCCCGGCTCCCCGCTGTCGTGCGACGCCACCCACCAGTCCGGCGCCCGGAACGCCACCCGCTGCGCCACCAGCGCACACGCCGCGCCCACCACACCGTCCAGCACCACCGGCAGCTTCCGCACCGCCGCCTGCAGCAGGAACCCCGTCATCGCGGTGAGATCCGCCCCGCCCACCGTCGCGAGCAGCTTGAGCTGATCCCCCAGCACCGGCCGGGCCCGCCGCAGCCCGTCCCGGATCGCCGCACACTTGCGCATCCACGCCAGGTCGTCGATCGCCAGCCCCCGCGCCCGGTCACCACCGACGCGTCCGTCCCGCACAGCGCCGCCACCAGCACGCCCGCCGCCGTGGTGCCGCCCACGCTCACATCGCCGAGCACCACCAGATCCGTACCGGAGTCGGCCTCCTCGTCGGCGACGGCCATTCCCGCGCGGAACGCCGCCTCGGCCTCCTCCGCCGTCAGCGCGTCCTCGATGTCGAGACGGCCGCTGCCCCGCCGCACCCGGTGCCGTACGACGTCCTCGGGCAGCGTTTCCGGATCGCAGTCCAGGGACATGTCGACGACCCGTACCGGCACCCCTGCCGGCGGGCGAGCACGGACACCGGACGGGCGCCCTCCAGCACCTCCGCACCAGCTCCGCGGCGCTGCCCGCGGCCCGCGCGGAGACATCCAGCGCGGCGATCCCGTGATCGCCGGCGAACAGCACGACCCGCGGCCGTTCGACCGGCCGCACCGGCACCGCGGACTGCGCCGCCGCCAGCCACTCACCCAGGTCGTCCAGGCGGCCCAGCGATCCGGGCGGCACGGCCAGCCGCTCCCGGCGCGCCTCCGCGTCGCGGCGCACCCCGCCGTCCGGACGCTCGATCAGATCGGTGAAGTCGTCGATATCAAGCGAGCTCATTCGCCGAACAGTACCGGCCCCGGTCGCACACGACGGAGTGGCCGGTCGGCCTCACGCGCGGGACCTCACCCCCACCACGCCACCCCGGCGGCGGTCCACCCCGGAGCGCCTTCCCGTCCGTAACGTTTTGCCATGGATCGCCGGACATCGGAACGTCCGCCCCGGCCATCCCGTACGTCCCTGTCCGTCCTCGTACGCCGGGTCACCACCCGGGCGCCGTACGCCCTCACGCCGGGAGCCGCCCATGTCCGTAACCGACCCCGCCCGCGCGACCCCGGCCCCCACGGCTCGGCCCGGGTGCACGAGCCGCGCCGCGAGGACTGCCCCTGGTGCGGCTCCGCGCGGTTGCGCAACCGGCTGAGAACCGGCGATCTGCGCCGGCACCGGCCCGGCCTGTTCACCGTCGACGAGTGCCGGGACTGCGGCCACACCTTCCAGAACCCCGCCTCACCGCCGAGGGCCTCGCCTTCTACCGGCGGACCGTGCGCGGAGCCCCCGCGACCCCGCCACCGAACGCGTCCTCGCCCTGCACACCGCACGGCACCGCCGCCGGGGCGCCGCCCGCGCGATGCTCCCCTTCGGCGAACCGGAGAGCTGGCTGGACATCGGCACCGGCCTCGCCCGCTTCCCGCTCACCGCGCGGGAGTTCTTCCCGTACACCGCCTTCGACGGCACCGACCTCACCGCGCGCGTGGAGCGGGCCCGTACGCTCGGCCGGGTCGAGGAGGCCCACATCGGGCCGCTCACCGACCCGGGGGTCCTGGCCCGGCTGGCGGGCCGCTACGACGTCGTCAGCCTGCTGCACCACCTGGAGCACACCACCGACCCCCGCGCGGAACTCCACGCCGCCCTCGACGCCCTGCGCCCCGGCGGCCATCTGCTCATCGAGACCCTGGACCCCCGCTGTGCCTTCGCCGCCCTGTTCGGCCGCTGGTGGCTGCCCTACGACCAGCCCCGCCGGCTGCATCTGCTGCCCCGCCGCAACCTGCGCGCGGAACTCGAGGACGCGGCTGCGCGATCGTCTCCGGCGGGAACCGCACCGCACACGTGCCGCACGATCTGGCCGGCCTGACCGCCCTGGCCCTCTCCCACACCCTCCCCGCCCCGGACACCCCTGGCGCGCGGTCCCGCCGACCCCCTCCAGCACCACCTGCGCACGGTCCTGCTCCGCGCGGGCACCCCCTGGTCGTCGCGGCGGCGGCGACGGACCTGGCCCTCGCCCCGTGCTCCGCCACACCCCGTTCGCCAACGCGTACCGGATCATCGCCCGCAAGCCGTAGCAGCCGTAGCGCCGGCCCCGGCCGGGTCACCCCGCAGGACGACCGCCTGGCCCGCCACCACCAGCAGCACCTGTTCGCACTCCTGGGCGAACGCCGCGTTGAGGCGGCCGAGTTCGTCACGGTAACGGCGGCCGGAGGCGGTGGCGGGGACGATGCCGGAGCCGACCTCGTTGGACACGGCGACCAGTGTCCGCCGGGTCTCGCGCACCGCGTCCGTCAGCGCCCGCGCCCGCTCGCGCAGCGCCCGTTCCCCGCCGTCCGCCCACTCCGCGTCGTCCCACGCCCCTACGGCGTCCATCGCGTCCGTCAGCCACAGCGACAGACAGTCGATCAGCAGCGGGGGCCCGTCGCCCTTCAGCAGCGGCACCAGATCACAGGTCTCGACGGTCCGCCACGACCCCGGCCGCCGCTCCTGGTGCAGCGACACCCGCGCCGCCCACTCGGTGTCCCCGTTCCGCGAGCCGCCGGTCGCCACGTACAGCACCTCGGGGAACGACTCCAGCCGCCGTTCGGCCTCCACCGACTTGCCCGAGCGCGCCCCGCCCAGCACCAGCGTCCGGCGCGGTACGTCGGGCACGTCCTCGTAGGCGCCGACCTCCAGCGTGGTCCCGTCCGGCACGGCGCGCGCCCCGGCCGCCGCGAGCCGGCGCCGCAACTCCGCGCCGGGCGGCACGTCATGGCCGAGGTGGACGGCGACGACGTCCGTGGTCGGGCCCACCGCCCCCACCTCCCGCAGCCGCGCGAGCGCGTCCGGCCGTCCCACGACGTCCAGCAGCACCATGGCGTACGGCTCGGCCTGCTCCTCGAGCCCGGCGGGCGCCCCACCCGGCGGGAGGTACAGCAGTCGCCGCCCGTCCGGGCCGGTCACCGCGTACCCGGTACCGGGCGCGTCCAGCGCCACCGCCCGCACCCGGTGCCCCGTCAGCAGCGCCAGCTCCCGCCCGTCCGGCACCCGGCCCGGCTGCGGCAGCCCGGCGGGCACCTCGAGCGCGGGGCCGTCGTGCGGATGCGACAGCAGCACCTGCCGTACGCCGCTCAGCGAACGCCCCGCGCGGGCGGCCGCGAACGCGCCGCCCGGCGTCAGATCGAGCAGCAGCGTCCCGTCCACGAGCAGCGAGGTCGCCGCGCGGGCGTCCACGCCGAGGGCGGACGCGCAGGCGGCGCAGGGGCAGTCGGGGCGGGGCAGTCCCGCGGGGGCGCCGGTGCCGAGCAGTGTCAGTTCCACGCCCCGATTTTCACCCCTCCCCACGACGGGTGCGCGTCCGACTAGTCTTGGGCGCGGTGTGATCACACTCTCTGGGAGGCGTACATGGCGGCATGGACGTGGCGGTTCGAGAAGGCCGACGGGACGCAGGTCGAGCCCGCGGTGCCGCCGGAGGAGTTCCCCACACAGGGGGACGCCGAGTCCTGGCTCGGGGAGCACTGGAGGGAACTGGCGGAGGGCGGCGCCGACCAGGTCCGCCTGTCGGAGGACACGACGGAGATCTACGGCCCGATGAGCCTCCACGCCGACGAGGCCTGACCGGGGGTTTCTTCGCCCGTCCCAGGGGCGCTTCGCGCAGTTCCCCGCGCCCCTCAGGGGCGCGGGGAACTGCGCAAGGGGGTCTGGGGCGCAGCCCCAGGGGACGGGACGGGAAGGGGCGGCGGGGGCGAAGAACTCAGCCCCGCACCCCGCACAGGTGCAGCAACCCCGCAACCCCCGATAGGGATCCGTACGCCCCGCCCGGTCCTCGACCGACAGCAGCGCGTCCAGATCCCCCGGCACGGCCGACTCGTCCAACACCGTGTCGGTGAAGACCCGCACCCCGTACCACGTATGCAACGGCGCCCCGATCCCCGCCAGCGTCCCCGTCAACCGCTTCAGCCCGTACGCCGACGTACAGAAGGCGTCCAGCGCCGCCCCCACTCCCCGGACAACCCGGCCCGCATCGCCGGCGCGTCCCCGTTGCGCACCAGCAGCGACAGCAGCCCCCGTGCGCCAGCATCCGCGCCACCCCGCCAGCAAGGCGTCCGGCTCCTCGACATCCATGAGCACGCCATGACACAGCACGACGTCGAAGCTGCCCGGCACGAAGTGCACCCCGGTGTCCCCGGCCTGCCCCTCGATGATCCGCAGCCGCTCCCGGATGCCCTCGGGCTCCTCCGCGAACGCCTCCCGCGCGGACGCGATCAGCGTCGCGTCCTGCTCGACACCGGTCACCTGGTGACCGGCCCGCGCCAGCCGCAGCGCCTGGGCCCCCGGCCCATGCCCACGTCCAGCACCCGCAGGCGCCTCCCCACCGGGAAGCGCCCCACTATCTGTTCCTCCAGCTGGCGGGCCACCAGCTCCTGACGGACGACATCACGCAGGCCGCCGAGCCCGCCCGGCGGACCGGGTGCCGTGCCGTCGTCCGTCAACGGCGTGGCGCTCAGGGCCGCTCCCGCGCTTGACCTGGGGCTTGGGCAGCCGCAGCCGGCGCATCTGGAGCGAGCGCGTCAGCGCGTAGGCGACCGGCTTGAGCCGGCCCTCGTCGGGGAAGCGCTCCGCGAGCTGCTTCTTCAGCCGGAACCCGGTGACGATCGAGTCGAGCACGATCATCACGATCACCACGAGCCACAGCAGCAGCGCGACGTTCTGGATCTGTGGAACCTGGACCATGCTCAGCACCAGGATGATCACGGCCATCGGCAGGAAGTACTCCGCGATGTTGAACCGCGAGTCCACGAAATCACGCGCGAAGCGGCGCACCGGCCCCTTGTCACGCGTGGGCAGGTAGCGCTCGTCGCCGCTGGCCAGCGCCTTGCGCTGACGCTCCATCGCGGCACGGCGCTCCTCGCGCTGCCGCTTGGCGGCGTCCTTGCGCGACATCGACGTATGGGCGACGCTGCGGCGCTGCGACTGGGCCTCGCTGCGTTTGGGTGTGGGGCGGCCCTTCGGGGCCTCCGGGTGACGGGTCTGCGTGGAGTCGGTCACCGTCGCCTTGTCGGCGACCGATGCCTTCTCTTCCTTGGCGCGGCTACGGAACACAAAACCCAAGGGTACGGGGTGCCCGGGGTTGGACCCCAGCCGCATGGGGAACGATCCGGCAACACCGGACGTCTCCCCTAGGACAGGGACGGATGTCGTGCGGTTCTCGGGGTGGTCCGGCCGGCCGTCCCCGGGGCCACCTACTCCCTACGCCGGATCGGGAGGGTACTCAGTCGTCCTTGGGGATGAGCGCATCGGTCCCCGAACAGTGCGGTAATGGATGCAGGGCCCGTACTGTGGGTTCTGTCGCAGGTGCTGGAGCCGGAGTCGGTCAGAAGGGGCGCGCGAAGCCCATGAGCGGTGTCATGAAGCGTATGGGGATGATCTTCCGCGCGAAGGCGAACAAGGCCCTGGACAGGGCCGAGGACCCGCGCGAGACCCTCGATTACTCGTACCAGAAGCAGCTGGAGCTGCTCCAGAAGGTCCGCCGCGGCGTCGCCGACGTGGCCACCTCGCGCAAGCGGCTGGAGCTCCAGCTCAACCAGCTGCAGTCCCAGTCGGGCAAGCTGGAGGACCAGGGCCGCAAGGCGCTCGCGCTCGGCCGCGAGGACCTGGCCCGTGAGGCGCTCTCCGCCGCGCGGCGCTCCAGCAGCAGGTGACGGACCTGGAGACACAGCACGCCACGCTCCAGGGCGAGGAGGAGAAGCTCACCCTCGCGGCCCAGCGCCTCCAGGCCAAGGTGGACGCCTTCCGTACGAAGAAGGAGACCATCAAGGCCACGTACACCGCCGCCCAGGCGCAGACCCGGATCGGGGAGGCCTTCTCCGGCATCTCCGAGGAGATGGGCGACGTGGGGATGGCGATCCAGCGCGCCGAGGACAAGACGGCCCAGCTCCAGGCACGGGCCGGCGCGATCGACGAACTGCTCGCCTCCGGAGCCCTCGACGACCAGTCCGGTATGCACAAGGACGACATCCAGGCCGAGCTCGACCGGCTCTCCGGTGGTACGGATGTAGAGCTGGAGCTGCAGCGCATGAAGGCCGAACTGGCCGGCGGACCGTCCGGTGGCCAGCAGGCCATCGAGGGTGGCAACGGTCAGCAGCAGCAGTCCCAGCAGCCGCAGGACACTCCGCGCTTCGACAAGCAGTAGCCCACGCCGAGGAGGGCGACATGATCGTACGGATCATGGGGGAGGGTCAGGTGACGCTGGACGGGAGCCGGCTCGCCGAGCTGAACGCACTGGACGAGGAACTGCTCGCCGAGATGGAGAACGGCGACGGACCGGGCTTCCGCGCGACCCTGCACGCCCTCCTGACCAGGGTCCGCGAACTGGGCGAGCCCGTCCCGGACGACTCCCTGGAGCCCTCCGACCTGATCCTCCCGTCCCCCGAAGCAACCCTGGAGGAGGTCAAGAACCTCCTCCAGGACAACGGCCTGATCCCAGAAACCCCATAACCCGAGCACCCCCCGCCCACCCGCGGGCACCCGCCTCCGCCCCTCCGCGGGCGGAGGCAGCCGCCTCCGCGGACACCCGCTTCCGCCCCTCCGCGCCCAACCGCTTCCGCCCTCCGCGGGCAGTCGTGCCTCCCCCAGTGCCTGAAGGGCCTGGGAGGTACCCCCAGGGCGGCACGGGTGGGCGCGACGGCACCCCGCAATCGCCGGGCCGCGCAACCCCACCCGCCCAGCCCCACCCCGCGCAACCGTGTCGCGCGGCTCCCGCGATGCAGTGCCCCGCGCAACCCCAACCGCACCCCGTGCAACCGTGCCGCGGCTCCCGCGATGCAACGCCCCGCGCAACCGTGCCGCAACGGCACCCGAGACACACCGCCCCGCGCACCCCCACCCGGCCCCACCCCGCGCACCCCCCACCCCGCCGCAGGCCCCGACAGCTACCGTACATACCCGTGAGCACCCTGACCCGAGCCCGCTGCCGCCTCCAGGCCCACCCCGCCGCCCTGGACGCAGCCCTCGCCGCAGGCGTCCTCCTCTGCATGGTCGCCGGCTCCTTCGTCGACCCCCACGGCCCCGACGGCGTCAGATGGGGCCTGCGCACCCCCGACCCGCTCAGCCTCGTCCTCATGACCCTCGGCGCCGCCGCACTCGTGTTCCGCCGCCGCGCCCCCGCACCGTCCTCGCCCTCGCCGGCGCCCTCTCCGTCGCGGAGTCCGTCACCGGCGACCCCCGCGCCCCCGTCGCCATGTGCGCCGTGATCGCCCTCTACACCGTCGCCTCCACCACCGACCGCCCCACCACCTGGCGGATCGGCCTGCTCACCATGACCGTCCTCACCGGCACGGCGATGGTGGCCGGCCCCCTGCCCTGGTACGCCCAGGAGAATTTGGCGATCTTCGCCTGGACCGGCATCGGCGCCACCGCCGGGGACGCCGTCCGCAGCCGCCGCGCCTTCGTCCAGGCCATCCGCGAGCGTGCCGAGAAAGCCGAACGCACCCGCGAGGAGGAGGCCCGCCGCCGGGTCGCCGAGGAACGCCTGCGCATCGCCCGCGACCTGCACGACGTCGTCGCCCACCACATCGCCCTGGTCAACGTCCAGGCCGGAGTCGCCGCCCACGTCATGGACAAACGCCCCGACCAGGCGAAAGAGGCACTCGCCCATGTCCGCGAGGCCAGCCGCTCCGCCCTCGGCGAGCTGCGCGCCACCGTCGGCCTGCTGCGCCAGTCCGGTGACCCCGAGGCCCCCACCGAACCCGCCCCCGGCCTCGACCGCCTCGACGAACTCGCCGGCACCTTCCGCAGCGCCGGACTGCGCGTCGAGGTCGCCCGCACCGACGAGGGCACCGGCCTCCCCGCCGCCGTGGACCTGGCCGCGTACCGGATCATCCAGGAGGCCCTGACCAACGTGCAGAAGCACGCCGGCACCGAGGCGCGGGCCGAGGTCAGCGTCGTCCGGGTGGGACCGCACATCGAGGTCACCGTCCTCGACGACGGCACCGGCGACAACCAGGACGACGCCACCGGCGGCGGACACGGACTGCTCGGCATGCGCGAACGCGTCACCGCGCTGCGCGGCACCCTCACCACCGGCCCCCGCTACGGCGGCGGCTTCCGCGTCCATGCGATCCTGCCCGCCAAGACCCGCACCGCCGCGACCCAGGACAACACCGCGTGACCCTCCCTGCCGGAGTCATTGGAGCCCGTATGACGATCCGTGTCCTGCTCGCCGACGACCAGGCGCTGCTGCGCAGCGCCTTCCGGGTGCTCGTCGACTCCGAGCCGGACATGGAGGTGGTGGGCGAGGCGTCCGACGGCGCGGAGGCGGTCCGGCTGGCCCGCGAGCGGCGCGCCGACGTCGTCCTGATGGACATCCGGATGCCCGGCACCGACGGACTCGCCGCCACCCGTCTGATCAGCGCGGACCCGGAACTCGCCGGTGTCCGGGTGGTGATCCTGACGACGTTCGAGGTCGACGACTACGTGGTGCGGTCGCTGCGCGCCGGAGCCTCCGGCTTCCTCGGCAAGGGTTCCGAACCCGACGAGATGCTGAACGCGATCCGGATCGCCGCCGGCGGCGAGGCCCTGCTCTCCCCGGTGGCCACCAAGGGACTGATCGCCCGCTTCCTCGCCCAGGAGGGCCCGGGCGGTGACGCCGACCGCGACCCGGCCCGCGCCCAGCGGCTCGGCTCGCTCACCGTGCGCGAACGCGAGGTGCTGGTCCAGGTCGCCGGCGGCCACTCCAACGACGAGATCGCCGAGCGCCTCGAGGTCAGCCCGCTCACGGTGAAGACCCACGTCAACCGTGCCATGGCCAAGCTGGGCGCCCGCGACCGTGCCCAGCTCGTCGTCATCGCCTACGAGTCGGGGCTGGTCCGCCCGAGGGTGGAGTGAACCCCGCCGGCCGTACTGCGGCGGGAGTAGGCGCCGGGTAAGGGATGGCACCTCGGGGCTACGGATCGGCCCTCTTCCATGGCCCAAGGTGTAGAGCGGGCGCCCACTCGTGCGCGCGTCCCCTTGCCGGAATCGCTTGCCGGACTTCTGCCGCTCCACGGAAAAGAGACCCTGACCATGTCCTGGCTGTCCAGATTCAGCCTCGCGCAACGAGCGCTGATCGGACTGATGTCGATCATCGCGCTCGTGTTCGGGGCGATCGCGATACCCCAGCTCAAGCAGCAGCTGCTGCCGACCATCGAACTGCCCATGGTGTCCGTGATCGCCCCGTACCAGGGCGCGTCCCCGGACGTGGTCGAGAAGCAGGTCGTCGAACCCATCGAGGACAGCCTGGAGGCCGTCGACGGCATCTCCGGCGTCACCTCGACGGCGAGCGAGGGCAACGCCGTCATCATGGCGTCCTTCGACTACGGCAACGGCACCCAGCAGCTCGTCGCCGACGTCCAGCAGGCCGTCAACCGGGCCGGGGCCCGCCTCCCGGACGGCGTCGACCCGCAGGTCGTCGCCGGTTCCACGGACGACATCCCGGCCGTGGTGCTCGCCGTCACCTCCGGCAAGGACCAGCAGGCGCTCGCCGACCAGCTCGACCGGACCGTGGTGCCCGCGCTGGAGGGCATCGACGGCGTCGGCCAGGTCACCGTGGACGGCGTACGCGACCTCCAGGTCACCGTCACCCCCGACACCGCGAAGCTGACGAAGGCCGGACTCACCCCCCAGTCCCTCGCCGCGGCCCTCCAGGCCGGCGGCGTGACCGTGCCGGCCGGCTCCTTCGACGAGGACGGCGCCAACCGCACCGTCCAGGTCGGCGGCGGCTTCACCTCGCTCCGGCAGATCGAGGACCTGATGGTCGCCGGCGAGCCCGGCCGGGGCAAGCCCGCCCGCCTCGGTGACGTCGCCACCGTGCGGCAGGAGGAGGCCAGGGCCGACTCCCTCACCCGCACCAACGGCAAGCCCAGCCTCGCCGTGATGGCCACCATGGACCACGACGGCAGCGCGGTCGCGATCTCCGAGGCCGTCGCGGAGAAGCTGCCCGACCTGCGCAAGGACCTCGGCGACGGTGCCACCCTCACCGTCGTCAGCGACCAGGGCCCGGCGGTCTCCAAGGCCATCGAGGGCCTGACCACCGAGGGCGCCCTCGGTCTGGTCTTCGCCGTCCTCGTCATCCTCGTCTTCCTGGCGTCGATCCGCTCGACCCTCGTCACCGCGGTCTCCATCCCGCTGTCCGTGGTCCTCGCCCTGATCGTGCTGTGGACGCGCGACCTGTCGCTCAACATGCTGACGCTGGGCGCGCTGACCATCGCCATCGGCCGGGTCGTCGACGACTCGATCGTGGTCCTGGAGAACATCAAGCGGCACCTCGGCTACGGCGAGGAGCGCCACTCCGCGATCATGAAGGCGGTGCGTGAGGTGGCGGGCGCGGTGACGTCCTCCACGCTCACCACGGTCGCCGTGTTCCTGCCGATCGGCCTGGTCGGCGGCATGGTGGGCGAGCTGTTCGGCTCGTTCAGCCTCACCGTCACGGCGGCGCTGCTGGCGTCCCTGCTGGTGTCGCTGACGGTCGTGCCCGTCCTGTCGTACTGGTTCCTGCGCGTCCCGAAGGGCACCCCCGAGGACGCCGGGGAAGCCCGCAGGGTCGCCGAGGAGAAGGAGGCCAGGAGCCGCCTCCAGCGCGCCTACGTGCCCGTGCTGCGCTTCGCCACCCGGCGCAGGCTGACCAGCGTGGCCATCGCGGTCGTCGTCCTGATCGTCACCTTCGCCATGGCGCCGCTGCTGAAGACCAACTTCTTCGACGCCGGCGAGCAGCAGGTCCTCACCGTCCACCAGGAGCTGGAGCCCGGCACCAGCCTGGCCGCGACCGACGCCCAGGCGGAGAAGGTCGAGAACCTCCTCGGCGACACCAAGGGCGTCAAGGACTTCCAGGTCACCATCGGCTCGTCCGGGTGGATGGCGGCCTTCGGCGGCGGTACGGACACCAACCAGGCCAGTTACCAGGTGATGCTGGAGGACGACGCGTCCTCCGCGGACGTCCAGGACAGCCTCGCGAAGGGGCTGGAGAAGCTCGACGGCATCGGCACCACCACCATCGCGGCCGGTGACGGCTTCGGCGGCCAGGACCTGAGCGTCGTCGTCAAGGCGGCCGACGCGCAGGCGCTGCGCAAGGCCGCGGACCAGGTCCGCGACGCGGTGGCCTCCCTCGACGACGTCACGGACGTCACCAGCGACCTGGCGCAGAGCGTGCCCCGCGTCTCCGTGAAGGCCAACGACAAGGCCGCCGCGGCCGGTTTCACCGACCAGACCCTCGGCGCGGCCGTCGCCCAGTCGGTGAAGGGCACCCCGGCCGCCAGGGCGGTCCTCGACGACACCGAGCGCGACGTCGTCATCCGGTCGGCGAAGCCGGCCACCACCGTGGACCAGCTCAAGAACCTGAGCCTCGGCCCGGTGAAGCTGGGTGACATCGCCACCGTCGAGGTGGTGGACGGCCCCGTCTCCATGACCCGGATCGACGGCCAGCGCGCCGCCACCGTCACGGCGAAGCCGACCGGTGACAACACGGGCGCGGTCAGCGCGGACCTCCAGAAGAAGATCGACGCGCTGACCCTCCCGGCGGGCGCGACGGCGGAGATCGGCGGCGTCAGCTCCGACCAGGACGAGGCGTTCGCCAACCTGGGCCTGGCGATGCTGGCCGCGATCGCGATCGTCTTCATGCTGCTGGTCGGCACCTTCCGCTCGCTCGCCCAGCCGCTGATCCTGCTGGTGTCCGTCCCGTTCGCGGCGACCGGCGCCATCGGTCTGCTGATCGTCACCGGCACCCCGATGGGTGTCCCGGCGATGATCGGCATGCTGATGCTGATCGGCATCGTGGTCACCAACGCGATCGTGCTGATCGACCTGATCAACCAGTACCGCGAGCAGGGCCACGGTGTCGTCGAGGCCGTGATCGAGGGCGGCCGCCACCGGCTGCGCCCGATCCTCATGACGGCGCTGGCGACCATCTTCGCCCTGCTCCCGATGGCCCTGGGCGTCACCGGCGAGGGCGGCTTCATCGCGCAGCCGCTGGCCGTGGTCGTCATCGGCGGCCTGATCACGTCGACCCTGCTCACCCTCCTCCTGGTCCCGACGCTCTACGCCATGCTGGAACTCCGCAAGGAGCGCCGGGCGAAGAAGCGCGCGGCGAGGAAGGCGGCCCCCGCACCGGACGGGACTCCCCAGGAGCCGAAGCCGGTCGAGGTCTGACAGCCGTCGGTACGACGAAGGGCGCCCCGTGAAGCCGTCACGGGGGCGCCCCTTCTGTGGTGCGGTCCTACGGCAGCGCCAGCATCCGCTCCAGGGCCAGCTTCGCGAAGGCCTCCGTCTCCTTGTCCACCTCGATGCGGTTGACCAGGTTGCCCTCGGCGAGCGACTCGAGCGCCCAGACCAGGTGGGGGAGGTCGATGCGGTTCATCGTGGAGCAGAAGCAGACCGTCTTGTCGAGGAAGACGATCTCCTTGTCCTCGGACGCGAAACGATTCGCCAGGCGGCGAACCAGGTTCAGTTCGGTGCCGATGGCCCACTTGGAGCCGGCCGGGGCCGCCTCCAGCTTCTTGATGATGTACTCCGTCGAGCCGACGTAGTCCGCGGCGGCCACGACCTCGTGCCGGCACTCGGGGTGGACCAGCACGTTCACGCCCGGTATGCGCGCGCGCACGTCGTCGACCGAGTCCAGGCTGAAGCGGCCGTGCACCGAGCAGTGGCCGCGCCACAGGATCATCTTCGCGGCACGCAGCTCCTCCGCCGTCAGCCCGCCGTTCGGCTTGTGCGGGTTGTAGAGGACGCAGTCCTCCAGGGACATGCCCATGTCGCGCACCGCGGTGTTCCGGCCCAGGTGCTGGTCCGGGAGGAAGAGGACCTTCTCGCCCTGCTCGAAGGCCCAGTCCAGGGCCCGCTTCGCGTTGGACGACGTACAGATGGTGCCGCCGTGCTTGCCGGTGAAGGCCTTGATGTCGGCGGAGGAGTTCATGTACGAGACGGGGACGACCTGCTCGGCCACCCCGGCCTCGGTGAGGACGTCCCAGCACTCGGCGACCTGCTCGGCGGTGGCCATGTCCGCCATGGAGCAGCCGGCCGCGAGGTCGGGCAGGACGACCTTCTGGTCGTCGCCGGTCAGGATGTCCGCGGACTCGGCCATGAAGTGCACACCGCAGAACACGATGTACTCGGCCTGCGGCCGGGCGGCGGCTTCACGGGCCAGCTTGAAGGAGTCGCCCGTGACGTCCGCGAACTGGATGACCTCGTCACGCTGGTAGTGGTGGCCGAGCACGAAGACCTTGTCCCCGAGCTTCTCCTTGGCGGCGCGGGCCCGCTCCACCAGGTTGGGGTCGGACGGCGAGGGAGGTCGCCGGGACACTCCACTCCGCGCTCGCTCCTCGGGTCGGCCTCACGGCCGAGGAGCAGCAGGGCGAGGGGCGTCGGCTGTACGTCGAGCTCCTGGGTCTGGGCGGTGGTCACGGCACGCACCCTTTCTGTTCTGGCGACTTCTCGTCGAAATGACGCTATCTATCATAACCGGTTCACGTCAGTTTGACGACGGCCATAGCGTCCATGTGACGTGAATCCCGGTGCCCGGTGACGCGTCCCGGAAGGCCCTCACACGGGCCGGTTTCCGCGCCGGACCGCGTGTGCGAGCATGAGGAGGAGGCGAGGAATCCACGCGCCCGGCCCGGAATGAATCCGCGGTCCCGCCGGTTGCAACCGTCGGCAAGCAGTCTCCGTACAACCCGGGAGAGATGTAGATGTCCGTATCGGACGAGACCACCACCGTCACCGACGGCATCGTCCTGACCGACGCCGCCGCGTCCAAGGTCAAGGCCCTGCTCGACCAGGAAGGCCGTGACGACCTCGCCCTGCGCGTCGCCGTCCAGCCCGGCGGCTGCTCCGGCCTGCGCTACCAGCTCTTCTTCGACGAGCGTTCGCTCGACGGCGACGTGGTGAAGGACTTCGACGGTGTCAAGGTCGTCACCGACCGTATGAGCGCCCCGTACCTGGGCGGCGCCACCGTAGACTTCGTCGACTCCATCGAGAAGCAGGGCTTCACGATCGACAACCCGAACGCCACGGGCTCCTGCGCCTGCGGCGACTCCTTCAGCTGAGCCGGTCCCGCCACCGGCGGGCGGTACGGAAGAAGGCGGCGGTCCCCACGACGGGGCCGCCGCCTTCTTCGTCGTTCAGCGGGTGGGCGGTGCCGGCAGCCGGGCGCCGTCCTTGTGCAGCGGGACCGGATCGCCGTCCGTGCCCACGACCGCACGGTCGCCCAGCGGTGCGTCCAGCCGCACCGTCTGCTGGTAGTCCTTGGCGATCAGGATGCACACCTTGTCCGGCCACGGCGTCTCGGTCACCCGCACCGTCACCCGGCCGCCGTCCTCGCTCGCCGTCACCTTGTAGTCGGAGCACACACCGCCGGTGAACGTCACGGTCAGCTCGGCGCCCTCGGCGGTGTAGCCCGCCACGGCGACGTCCCGGTCCGACGGGGCCGAGGTCGGCTCGTCGCCGGGCTTCGTGGGCGCCGGGCCGGTTTCGCCGGACCCCGACCGGGGCGCGAGGAACTCCGGGTCGACCGCCGGATACGTCACCGTGAAGGTCTCCTCCGCGCCCTGCGGCCGTACCTCGAACAGCCAGGACGGTACGAGCGCCGGACGCCCGTCCACCGAGTGCGAGGCCAGCCCGAACACCGCGTCGCCGACCGTCACGGTGTCGCCCTTCGACGGCTCCCGCGTCGCGCACGACTCCTCGCCCAGCGGTTCGGTACCGGCGCAGCCGCCGATCTCCGCGCGGTCGCCCGCGCCCGGCGCGTCGTTCAGCTGCTTCAGCGCGTCGGCGGCGCTCACCACCGGATAGCTGTCACCCTTCACGGGCTCCCCGAGCCGGCCGTTGCCGCCGACCACCTCGCCCTGGGCGCCGACGACCACCCCGGTCGTCCAGCCGTACGTGGGCAGCCCGCCGACCTCCGGATCGGCGTTCACCACCCGGCTGCCGCCCATGACCTGGCTCGCGTCGAGTTTCGCCTCGTCCTGGCCCGCCGCCTTCAGCACGGGCGCGGCGGCCTTCCTCGCGGCCTCCTCGCTCACCACCGGTCCGTCACCGCCGGACGGGGCCTTGCAGGTCGCGCCCTTGCAGTTGTCGGTGCCCGGGGTGTTCCGGCTGAACGTCCAGGCGCCGGGAGCCTCCCGGTCGACCCGCAGCGTGGGCCCGGAACCGTCCTTGCCGCCGATCCGCCAGGACCCGCCCTCCGCGACCGGCACATCCTCCAGGCCGAGGGACTTCGCCAGCGTCACCACCTGCTCCTGGGTCACCTGCCCCCGGATCCGGTACACCGGCGCCGAGCCGGGACCCTCCGGGAGCGTGCCGTCGGCGCGGTAGACGGCGCCGTACGGATTGGGCTCGCCGGGTGCGATCCCGTTCGGGGCGTCCTCGGAGTAGCCGTCGAGGGCCAGCGGCGGGGCGAGGTGTCACCGTTCGCCCCCGGCGTCGTACCGCCGCCGGAACCACCGGCGGCACCCGCGGCGAGATAGGCCCCGCCACCTCCTACCAGCAGTACGGCGGCGGCGACGGAGGCGATGAGGACGGGGAGCGGCGTCGGGAGGACGGCTCGGCCGTGTCCGGGTGGGCAGCGGCGGACGCCCCGACCACCGGCTCGTCGGGCGCCGGGTCCGCCGGCTCGGGGACGGCTTCGGGTCCGGCCGCCACCGGCTCCCGGTCGTCCTCCCGCTCACGCGAAGCGCCCTCGGAGCGGGGTGTGGCGGCCTGGGGCTCGTCGGGGAGGACGGCTCGGCGTCCGCGCGGGAGCCGTCGGAACGCCCGTCGGCGGCACGGGGTTTCCCGGATGCGGGCTCGGCCGGTTCGTCGGCGGCGGCGTCGGGCGTGGTGTCGTGGCGCCGGTCCGGGGCCGGTTCGGGTCCGGTTGCCTTCGGCTTCTCCGATGCGCTCTCGGCGTCGGGTGTGGCGCCCTGGGGCTCGTCGGGGGAGCCATCGGAAGGCCCGTCGGCGGCACGGGGTTCCCCGGGTGCGGGCTTGACCGGCTTGTCGGCAGCGGCGTCGGGCGTGGTGTCGTGGGGCCGGTCCGGGGCCGGTTCAGGGCCGGTCGCCTTCGGCTCCTCCGATGCGCCCCGGGGCCGGGCGCGCCGCCCTTGGGCGGGCGCGCCTCGTCGTCGTTGTCGGGTCGCTCGGTGTTCACCGCATCGCTCCTTCCGCTGCGCAGCTGTCCCGGAAGGACCCTTTCCCGGTCGTGCCGGGACTGCTCCTGGGTCGTATCCCGCATCCCCTTTACGGGGACGGCGATGGGACGCAGCGGGGAGCGCGCGGTTCCCTGAGCCCGCGACGGCTCAGTCGCCGTACTCCGACATCGCGTCCAGCAGCCGCGCAGATCCGGGCGGCACGGTCACGCCGTGGATCGAGGACGGCGGGACCGGCCGGGCGGTCACCCGGTCGGGGGCCGCCCAGTGGGGACCATCCGGGCGCAGTCGCCGCGCAGCGACGCCAGGCCGCCTTCGAGGTCCCCGGGAGCGGGGAGTGGACCTTGAGGTTCGTCATACCGGCACCGTATGCACGTCCAAGGTCACGAAGAAAGACCTACTATCGGGTAGTTCCGGCTGCTTCTACGGGCCCGCCCCAGCCGGTAGCGTGAAGGGTCAGACCCCCTCCCTCAGGAGTATCGACGCCGTGCGCATCGCAGTCACCGGCTCCATCGCCACCGACCACCTCATGACCTTCCCCGGGCGCTTCGCCGACCAGTTCGTCGCGGACCAGCTGCACACGGTCTCGCTGTCCTTCCTGGTCGACAACCTCGACGTGCGCAGGGGCGGCGTGGGTGCGAACATCGCCTTCGGTATGGGCCAGCTCGGCACCCGCCCGATCCTCGTCGGCGCGGCCGGCTTCGACTTCGACGAGTACCGGGCCTGGCTGGACCGGCACGGCGTCGACACCGAGTCCGTCCGGATCTCCGACACGCTGCACACCGCCCGCTTCGTGTGCACCACGGACTCCGACCACAACCAGATCGGCTCCTTCTACACGGGCGCGATGAGCGAGGCCCGGCTGATCGAGCTGAAGACCGTCGCCGACCGGGTCGGCGGCCTCGACCTGGTCTCCATCGGCGCCGACGACCCGGAGGGCATGCTCCGGCACACCGAGGAGTGCCGTTCGCGCGGTATTCCGTTCGCCGCCGACTTCTCCCAGCAGATCGCCCGGATGAACGGCGAGGAGATCCGGATACTGCTGGACGGGGCGGCCTACCTCTTCTCCAACGAGTACGAGAAGGGGCTCATCGAGACGAAGACCGGCTGGAGCGACGAGGAGATCCTCGGGAAGGTCGGCCACCGGGTCACCACGCTCGGGGCGCGCGGCGTCCGTATCGAGCGGGCGGGCGAGGAGCCGATCGAGGTCGGGTGCCCGGACGAGGAGCGCAAGGTCGATCCGACGGGTGTCGGTGACGCGTTCCGGGCGGGGTTCCTGTCGGGGCTGACGTGGGGGTTTCGCTGGAGCGGGCGGCGCAGGTGGGGTGCATGCTGGCGACTCTCGTCATCGAGACGGTGGGGACGCAGGAGTATCAGTTGCGGCGGGGGCACTTCATGGAGCGGTTCATGAAGGCGTACGGGGATGAGGCGGCGGAGGAGGTTCGGGGGCACCTCGGCTGAAGCGGACGGGTGTGTGGGGGCTGGTTGCGCAGTTCCCCGCGCCCCTTGACGAGGCTGGGCCTCGCTTCTCTGGGCGTTTGCGCAGTTCCCCGCGCCCCTAAAGGACGCGCAGTTCCCCGCGCCCCCTGTGGTGAGGCCGGGCCTCGCTTCTCTGGACGTTTGCGCAGTTCCCCGCGCCCCTGAAAAAGACGCGCAGTTCCCCGCGCCCCTGAAAAAGACGCGCAGTTCCCCGCGCCCCTCGCGGGCGTGCCGTTGCCCGCGCGTCCTCAGTTGGTTCGGCGGACCAGGTAGGCCGTTCCTCGGGGGCCGGTTCTTCGCCTGTGTATTCCTGGTCGCGCATCTCGCACCAGGCCGGGATGTCCAGGCGGGCCGCTTCGTCGTCCGCCAGGACTCGGATCGTGGCGCCGACGGGGACCGTTCCGATGGCCTTGGCCAGTTCGATGACCGGGATCGGGCAGCGGCGGCCCACCGCGTCGATCACCAGGGTTTCGGCCCCGCCCTCCGCCGGGGCGGGGACGGGGACGCCGGGGCGCCCAGTTTCTCCCTCACCCCCGCCACCACCTCCGGCAGCACGGACAGGAAGCGCTCGACGTCCTCCTCCCGCGTGCCCGGCGGCAGCGACACCCGGACGTTGCCCTCGCTGAGCACACCCATCGCCCTCAGCACATGGCTCGGCGTCAGCGTGCTGCTCGTGCACGACGACCCGGACGACACCGAGAAGCCGGCCCGGTCCAGTTCGTGCAGCACCGTCTCCCCGTCGACGTAGAGACAGGAGAAGGTGACGATCCCGGGCAGCCGCCGCCCCGGGTCCCCGACCACCTCCACATCCGGCACCAGCCCCGGCACCCGCGCCCGGATCCGTTCCGTCAGTTCCCGCAGCCGTACCGCCTCCTCGGCCGCCTCCGCCCGTACCGCCCGCAGTGAGGCCGCCGCCGCCACGATCGCCGGCAGGTTCTCGAACCCGGCCGCCCGCCCCGACTCCCGCTCGTCCCGCGGCCCCTGGGGCGCGAACCGCACCCCTTCCGTACGACGAGCAGCCCCACCCCCGACGGACCGCCCCACTTGTGCGCGCTCGCCGCGAGCAGGGACCAGCCGCCCTCCACCCGCCCCCACCCCAGCGACTGCGCCGCGTCCACCAGCAACGGCACCCCCGCCGCCCGGCACACCTCGGCCACCTCGGCCACCGGCTGCACGGTCCCCACCTCATGGTTGGCCGATTGGAGACACGCCAGCGCGGTGTCCGGCCGCAGCGCCTCGGCGTAACCGGACGGACGCACGGCACCCGTACGCTCCACCGCGACCTCGGTGACCGCCCCTCCGCCGTCCCGGTGAACTTCCGCCGCATGGAGTACAGAAGAGTGTTCGACCGCTGACACGATCAGGTGATGCCCGGTGCGCCGCCGCCCCGCCAGCGCCCCCGCGATCCCCGAGTGCACGGCCCCGGTACCGGACCCGGTGAACACCAACTCGTCCGCCCGGCACCCCACCACCTCGGCAGCCGCCTCCCGGGCGGCGTCCAGCAGCAACCGGGCCCGCCGCCCCTCCCGGTACAACCGACCCGGATCCGCCCACCCCTCGTCCAGAGAGGCCAACAGGGCCTGCCGGGCCACAGGATGAAGGGGAGCGGCGGAAGCGGCATCGAAGTAGGACATGCGGCAACGCTAAACCCGGTTCGGCGCGGCTCCCCCAGGGGCGCCAACTGTGCCGATCCGCGGCTCCGCCGTGTGGGCGCGACCGGCCTCGGACAGCCCGCCCCCGCCAAATAAGCGAACCCCTCCACCCAGTAGGCCCCCCTCCCCGTAACCCCCGGAGGACGTCGGCTAGGGTTTGGTCCGCATAAACATCCAAACCCCTGCCCGACGCAGGGCGGCGACCGACCAGCGAGAAGGCAGGCCGCAGCCAATCAGCGCGGGCGAGACTCTCGGGAAGGCGCTACGTGAGTCCCAACGGCTCCGACCTCCCCCACGGCCTGAAGGGCGTGGGCGGTACCCCAAGCCGCGGCGCCCCATGCGGCGGCACCTGCTGCAGGCACTGACCGCGGGCCTGGTCCTTGCGACCGCCACCGGTTGCACATGGGAGGACTTCCCCGCCTCGGTATGCCCACCCCGACCACGGAAGAGGCTCCGCGGATCCTCTCCCTGTGGCAGGGGTCCTGGGCTGCCGCGCTCGCCATCGGCGCGCTGGTGTGGGGCCTGATCCTGTGGAGTGCTTTCTTCCACCGGCGCAGCCGCTCCAAGGTCGAGGTACCTCCGCAGACCCGGTACAACATGCCCATCGAGGCGTTGTACACCGTGGTCCCACTCATCATCGTCTCGGTGTTCTTCTACTTCACGGCCCGTGACGAATCCGAGCTGATGAGGCTCGAGAAGAACCCCGACGTCACGGTCAACGTGGTCGGCTTCCAGTGGAGCTGGTGCTTCAACTACGTCGAGAACGTCGAGGGTTCCACGGGCGACGCCAAGACGTCCAAGGAACTCGACGCGATCCCGGACCGCTACACGAAGGCCTTCCCGGCCGACGCCGGCGGTGTCTACGACTGCGGTACGCCCGGCACCCGGAACCCGCAGACCAACAACCCGGGTCCCACCCTGTGGCTGCCCGAGGGCAAGCGGGTCCGCTTCGTGCTGACCTCGCGCGATGTCATCCACTCCTTCTGGGTGGTGCCGTTCCTGATGAAGCAGGACGTCATCCCGGGCCACACCAACGCCTTCGAGGTGACCCCCAGTCGTGAGGGCACCTTCCTGGGCAAGTGTGCGGAGCTGTGCGGCGTCGACCACTCCCGGATGCTGTTCAACGTGAAGGTCGTCTCCCCGAGCGCTACGAGCAGCACCTCAAGGACCTCGTGAAGAAGGGGCAGACCGGTTACGTTCCCGCCGGCATCGCGCAGACGAGCCACGAGAAGAACCGGGAGACGAACAACCTGTGAGCATCCTCAACGAACCCCAGGGTGCCGCCGCAGCTGAGGACTCGTACGAGAACGAGCTGCCGGTACGGCGCAGAAGTCCCGGCAACGTCGTGGTGAAGTGGCTGACGACCACGGACCACAAGACGATCGGCACGCTCTATCTGGTGACGTCGTTCGCCTTCTTCGTCATCGGCGGCGTGATGGCGCTCGTGATGCGCGCCGAGCTGGCCCGTCCGGGCCTGCAGATCATGTCGAACGAGCAGTTCAACCAGGCGTTCACGATGCACGGCACGATCATGCTGCTGATGTTCGCGACGCCGCTGTTCGCCGGCTTCGCGAACTGGATCATGCCGCTGCAGATCGGCGCGCCCGACGTGGCGTTCCCGCGGCTGAACATGTTCGCCTACTGGCTGTACCTGTTCGGCTCGCTCATCGCGGTCGGCGGCTTCCTCACCCCGGACGGCGCGGCCGACTTCGGCTGGTTCGCCTACTCGCCGCTGTCGGACGCGGTCCGCTCGCCGGGCATCGGCGCCGACCTGTGGATCATGGGTCTGGCCTTCTCCGGCTTCGGCACCATCCTCGGCTCGGTCAACTTCATCACCACGATCATCTGCATGCGCGCACCCGGCATGACGATGTTCCGGATGCCGATCTTCACCTGGAACGTGCTGCTGACCGGTGTGCTGGTCCTGCTGGCCTTCCCGGTGCTCGCGGCGGCGCTGTTCGCGCTGGAGGCAGACCGTAAGTTCGGGGCGCATATCTTCGACTCCGCCAACGGCGGAGCGTTGCTGTGGCAGCACCTGTTCTGGTTCTTCGGGCATCCAGAGGTGTACATCATCGCGCTGCCGTTCTTCGGCATCGTCAGTGAGGTCATCCCGGTCTTCTCGCGCAAGCCGATCTTCGGTTACATGGGTCTGATCGGCGCGACGATCGCGATCGCGGGTCTGTCGGTGACGGTGTGGGCGCACCACATGTACGTCACGGGCGGTGTGCTGCTGCCGTTCTTCTCCTTCATGACCTTCCTGATCGCCATTCCCACCGGAGTGAAGTTCTTCAACTGGGTCGGCACGATGTGGAAGGGCAGTCTGTCCTTCGAGACACCGATGCTGTGGTCGATGGGCTTCCTGGTCACCTTCCTCTTCGGTGGTCTGACCGGTGTGATCCTGGCGTCGCCGCCGCTGGACTTCCACGTCTCGGACAGCTACTTCGTGGTGGCGCACTTCCACTACGTGGTGTTCGGCACCGTGGTGTTCGCGATGTTCGCCGGCTTCCACTTCTGGTGGCCGAAGTTCACCGGCAAGATGCTCGACGAGCGTCTCGGCAAGATCACCTTCTGGACGCTGTTCATCGGCTTCCACGGCACCTTCCTCGTCCAGCACTGGCTGGGTGTCGAGGGCATGCCGCGGCGCTACCCGGACTACCTCGCGGCCGACGGCTTCACCGCGCTGAACACGGTCTCCACGATCGCCTCGTTCCTGCTCGGTCTGTCGATCCTGCCGTTCTTCTACAACATCTGGAAGACGGCCAAGTACGGCAAGAAGATCGAGGTCGACGACCCGTGGGGCTACGGCCGCTCCCTCGAGTGGGCGACCTCCTGCCCGCCGCCGCGGCACAACTTCCTCACCCTGCCGCGGATCCGCAGTGAATCCCCGGCGTTCGACCTGCACTACCCGGAGATCGCCGCGCTCGACGAGCTCCAGAACACCGGTCACGGCGAGAAGGCCCTCTCGGGTGGCAAGGAGGCCGGCAAGTGAAGATCCAGGGCAAGATGTTCATGTGGCTGAGCGTCTTCCTCCTCGTCGTGGCGATCGTCTACGGCGTGTGGTCGAAGGAGCCGGTCGGTACCACCGCCCTCTTCCTGGCCTTCGGCCTGAGCATCATGATCGGCTTCTACCTGGGCTTCACGGCCCGGCGGGTCGACGTGGGCGCGCAGGACGACAAGGAGGCGGACGTCGCCGACGACGCCGGCGAGGTCGGGTTCTTCAGCCCGCACAGCTGGCAGCCGCTGGCCCTCGCCGTGGGCGCCGGCCTGGCCTTCCTGGGCATCGCGATCGGCTGGTGGCTGATGTACTTCTCGGCGCCGCTGCTCCTGATCGGCCTGTGGGGCTGGGTCTTCGAGTACTACCGCGGTGAGAACCGCACCCAGTGACAAGCCCGACGACGAAGGGCCCGGACACTCCTGAGGGGTGTCCGGGCCCTTCGTCGTGGTCTCACCCGTTCGGGCCGTCCAGTGAGCCGACGCCCTGACGGGTTCCTAGCGTGAGCTCATGAGACACACAGAGCCTCCTCGTGGCGCGGGCACCGGGCGAAGCCGTGTCGTGGGCCGCGTTCTGCTGGTGATCGCCCTCGGCGCGGGCGTCGCCGGCTGCTCCTCCGACGGCAGCCCGCTGTCCGCCGAGCCCTACGACGCGTCGGACCGGATCTCCTTCAGCGGATCCATCGAGGCCGGCAAGGAGGCCGACCCCGACAAGCCCCTGGAAGTGGTTGCCGAGGACTCCGACGGACGGATCACGGACGTCACCGTCGTGGACGCCTCCGGGCGCTCCGTGGCGGGCGAACTGGCCGCCGACGGCAGCCGCTGGCACAGCACCTCCCCGCTGGCCGCCGAGGCCCGGTACACGGTCCGTGTGAGCACCGAGGACGAGGACGGGGCACCGGGACGCAAGGTGCTCACCTTCACCACCGGCAAGCCGCGCTCCGCCAAGCGCCTGGCCGTCACCTTCGGCCCCGGGGCGGGCACCTACGGCGTCGGCCAGCCCCTCACGGCGGAACTCAGCGACCCCGTCAAGGACCGCGCCGAGCGCGCGGTGGTGGAGCGTTCCCTGAAGGTCGAGTCCACGCCCGCCGTGGCCGGCGGCTGGCACTGGGTGGACGACAAGAAGCTGCACTACCGCCCCGGGAGTACTGGCCCGCCCACGCCACCGTCAGCGTGCGCAGCACCTGGAGGGCATCAAGGTCAACGACCGGCTGCGGGGCGGCAGGACCAAGCCGCTGACCATCCGCACCGGCGACCGGGTGATCGCGGTCACCGACGCGGCCACGCACCAGCTCACGGTCTTCAAGAACGACGAGGAGATCAGGAGATCCCCGTCACCACCGGCAAGCCCGGCTTCGAGACCCGCAACGGCGTCAAGGTCGTCCTCGCCAAGGAACCCTTCGTACGCATGCGCAGCACCACCGTCGGTATCGCCGAGGGCTCCTCCGAGTCGTACGACCTCGACGTCCGCTTCGCCACCCGGGTGACCTGGAGTGGCGAGTACGTGCACGCCGCCCCCTGGTCCGTCGGCTCCCAGGGCTACGCCAACGTCAGCCACGGCTGCGTCGGCATGAGCACCGACAACGCGGAGTGGTTCTTCGACACCGTCCGGGAGGGCGACATCGTCAAGGTCGAGAACTCGGCCGGCGAGACGATGGAACCCTTCGGCAACGGCTACGGCGACTGGAACCTCGACTGGCGCCAATGGCAGGCAGGCAGCGCCCTGACCCCCACCAAACCCCAGAACCCCACCGCCCAGTCCCGCTTGCTCCCCCAAACCACGTAAACCCCTTGGGGGCTACGCCCCCAGGACACGCGGCTCACGGGACAACGCCGCGAGCGGCAGCATGCCCAGGGGCGCGGGGCGCATGAACACGCCGCGAGCCGCAGCGCCCCCAGGCGCAGGCCCACGGCCCACCTGAACACGCCGCGACCGGCAGCACGCCCAGGGGCGCGGGGCTGTGCCGATCTGCGGCTCCGCCGCGTGGGCGCGACCAGCCCCCACCGGCCCGCAGCCGCGAAGCAACGGACCGCTCCGAGCTCCTAGGCGCCCGCCAAAGCCTTACGCCGCAGCAGCGAAGCCAACGCCGAGGCGAACTCCACCGGCTCCACCGGCAAGGTGACCGCGGCCTCCGCACGACTCCACGTCGCCAGCCACGCATCCTGCGGCCGCCCGATCAACACCAGCACCGGCGGACAGTTGAACACCTCGTCCTTGATCTGCCGGCACACCCCCATGCCCCCATCGGCACGGCCTCACCGTCCAGCACACACGTCGATACCCCCCGGTCCAGCTCCGCCAGCACCGCCGCCGGGGTCGCGCACTCCACGAACTCCACGACGGGCACGTCCGGTGCCGGCCGTCGCCCCGTGGCGAGCCGCACCTGCTCCCGGGTGTTGGCGTTGTCGCTGTAGACCAGCACCGTGGCGGTCGCCTGCATTGTTCCTCCACGCGTAGAGAGAGGGCACGGCTCTGTCGGGAACTTCGGGTACCGATGGCGCGGATGCTACCCCTCCGACCGCTTGTCAACACTGGTTCGGACACGCCTTCGAGACCGCTCCGCAACGCGCCGCGGGTGGGCCATCCGGGCAGTCCAGGAGGGCCGAACACACCGAACGGCACCCCGGGAGTGAGGGCGGGATAAGCGACCGACATAATGTCGGCGTGGCGACAGCAACGACAGTAGATACCGGGCACGCGCACCCGTCGGTCAACCGACCGAACCTCACCAGCGTCGGAACCATCATCTGGCTGAGTTCCGAGCTGATGTTCTTCGCGGCCCTCTTCGCGATGTACTTCACCCTGCGATCGGTGACCGGACCCGACTTCTGGTCGGAGAAGGCCGACGCCCTGAACTTCCCGTTCGCGGCGACGAACACCACGATCCTGGTGCTCTCCTCCCTCACCTGCCAGCTCGGCGTGTTCGCGGCCGAGCGCGGTGACGTGAAGAAGCTCCGGACGTGGTTCATCGTCACCTTCATCATGGGCGCGGTGTTCATCGGCGGCCAGGTCTTCGAGTACACCGAGCTGGTCAAGCACGAGGGCCTGTCCCTCTCCTCCGACGCATACGGCTCGGCGTTCTACCTGACCACCGGCTTCCACGGACTGCACGTGACAGGCGGACTGATCGCCTTCCTGCTGGTCCTGGGCCGGACCTACGCGGCCAAGAGGTTCACTCACGAGCAGGCGACCGCGGCGATCGTCGTGTCCTACTACTGGCACTTCGTCGACGTCGTCTGGATCGGACTCTTCGCCACGATCTACATGATCAAGTAGCCGGGCCCGTACCCGCGCGCTCCAAACAGGAGCGCACCATCCAGAAGCATCGACGCAGAAGATCCTGACACCGGGGTAATCCGTGAAAAAGCTCTCCGCACGACGACGCCATCCGCTGGCGGCGCTCGTCGTCCTACTCCTGGCGCTGGCATGCACCGGGGGCTGTACGCCGTGTTCGCACCCGCAGACAAGGCGCAGGCCGACGAGTCCGCCCAGTCCCTCACGATCGAGGAGGGCAAGAAGCTCTACGCGGTCGGCTGCGCCAGCTGCCACGGCACCGGCGGTCAGGGCACCTCTGACGGCCCGAACGTGGTGGGCGTGGGCGCCGCGGCCGTCGACTTCCAGGTGGGCACCGGCCGTATGCCGGCCGCCACCTCGCAAAGCGCGCAGGTCCCGCGCAAGAAGGCCATCTACAGCCAGGCCGAGATCGACCAGCTGGCGGCGTACATCGCCTCCCTGGGCGCCGGCCCGGCCATTCCCACGGAGGCGCAGTACGGCCCCGAGGGTGCCGACATCGGCAACGGCGGCGAACTGTTCCGCAACAACTGCGCGCAGTGCCACAACTTCACCGGCAAGGGCGGTGCGCTCACGCACGGCAAGTACGCCCCGAGCCTGGAGGGCGTCTCCGACAAGCACATCTACGAGGCCATGCTCACCGGCCCGCAGAACATGCCCTCCTTCCCCGACACCACGCTGTCGGAGCAGAACAAGAAGGACGTCATCGCGTACCTGAACGCGGTCAACGGTGAGGAGACGGAGAGCCCCGGCGGACTGACGCTCGGTGGACTCGGCCCGGTCTCCGAGGGTCTGTTCGCGTGGGTCTTCGGACTCGGCGCGCTGATCGCGGCCGCCGTCTGGGTCGCCGCTCGGACCGCAAAGGCCAAGAAGTCATGAGTAGCAACGACATCTCCGAAGAGAACCTGCCCGACGCGCAGGACACCCCCACGGCGCGGTGAAGCTCGCGGACGAGCAGAACCCGTTCGCCGACCCGGGGCTGCCGCCCCACGAGCACCGGATCCAGGACATCGACGAGCGGGCCGCCAAGCGGTCCGAGCGCACGGTCGCCCTGCTGTTCACGCTGTCGATGCTGGCCACGGTCGGCTTCATCGCCTCGTACGTGACGATCCCGATCGACAAGTCGGTCTACATCTTCCCGCTCGGTCATATCGGCGCGCTGAACTTCGCGCTCGGCATGACCCTCGGTGTCGCCCTGTTCGCCATCGGCGCCGGCGCGGTCCACTGGGCCCGCACGCTGATGTCCGACCAGGAACTCACCGACGAGCGCCACCCGATCGAGGCCTCCCCGGAGACCAAGGCGCAGGTCATGGATGACTTCCGCCAGGGTGCCAAGGAGTCCGCGCTCGGCCGCCGCAAGCTGATCCGTAACACGATGTTCGGCGCGCTCGCCCTGTTCCCGCTCTCCGGCGTGGTGCTGCTGCGTGACCTCGGGCCGCTGCCCGGGACCAAGCTGCGCCACACCCTGTGGTCCAGGGGCAAGCTGCTGGTCAACATGAACACGAACGAGCCGATGCGGCCGTCCGACATCATCGTGGGATCGCTGGCATTCGCCAAGCCCGAGGGCCTGGACGAGCACGACCACGAATTCATGACCGAGATCGCCAAGGCCGCCCTGATGCTGGTCCGGATCAAGCCGGATGACATCAAGGACAAGCGCCAGCTCGAGTGGTCGCACGAGGGCATCGTCGCGTACTCGAAGATCTGCACCCACGTCGGTTGCCCGATCTCCCTGTACGAGCAGCAGACGCACCACGCGCTCTGCCCCTGCCACCAGTCCACCTTCGACCTCTCCGACGGTGCCCGGGTGATCTTCGGTCCCGCCGGTCACGCCCTGCCGCAGCTGCGCATCGGCGTGAACGACGAGGGCTACCTCGAAGCGCTCGGCGACTTCGACGAGCCCGTCGGTCCTGCCTTCTGGGAGCGCGGATGAGTACTACGACGACCCCGAGTCCCGCGCGCGCGGGAAGGCACCGGCCGGTGAACGCGTCGCCGACTGGGCCGACGGCCGGCTGGGGATCTACTCCCTGGCCAAGACCAACATGCGGAAGATCTTCCCCGACCACCCGTCGTTCATGCTGGGTGAGATCTGCCTCTACAGCTTCCTGATCATCATCCTCACGGGTGTGTATCTGACGCTGTTCTTCCACCCGTCGATGAACGAGGTGGAGTACCACGGCAGCTATGTCCCGATGCAGGGACAGCTGATGAGTGAGGCCTACAAGTCGACGCTGGACATCAGCTTCGACGTCCGTGGCGGTCTGCTGATCCGGCAGATGCACCACTGGGCCGCGCTGATCTTCGTGGCCGGCATGTTCATCCACATGATGCGGGTGTTCTTCACCGGCGCGTTCCGCAAGCCGCGTGAGATCAACTGGCTGTTCGGCTTCCTGCTGTTCGTCCTCGGCATGTTCACCGGGTTCACCGGCTACTCGCTCCCGGACGACCTGCTCTCCGGCACCGGTATCCGCTTCATGGAGGGCGCGATCCTGTCCGTGCCGATCGTCGGCACGTACATCTCGTTCTTCCTGTTCGGCGGCGAGTTCCCCGGCGACGACTTCATCGCCAGGTTCTTCTCGATCCACGTCCTGCTGCTGCCGGGCATCATGCTCGGCCTCGTGGTGGCGCACCTGATCCTGGTCTTCTACCACAAGCACACGCAGTTCGCGGGCCCCGGCAAGACCAACAAGAACGTGGTCGGCATGCCGCTGCTGCCGGTGTACATGGCCAAGGCCGGAGGCTTCTTCTTCCTGGTCTTCGGTGTGCTCTCGGCCGTCGCCGCGATCGCCACGATCAACCCGATCTGGGGCATCGGCCCCTACCGCCCGGACATGGTCTCCACCGGCGCCCAGCCGGACTGGTACATGGGCTTCTCCGAGGGCCTGATCCGTGTCATGCCGGGCTGGGAGATCAACTTCTGGGGTCACACGCTCGTCCTGGGTGTGTTCATCCCGCTGCTGATCTTCCCGCTGGTCCTGGTCTCCATCGCGGTGTACCCGTTCATCGAGTCCTGGGTCACCGGCGACAAGCGCGAGCACCACATCCTGGACCGCCCGCGCAACGCCCCGACCCGCACCGCCTTCGGTGTCGCCTGGATCACGCTGTACTTCGTGCTCCTCGTCGGCGGTGGCAACGACCTGTGGGCCACCCACTTCCACCTGTCGATCAACGCCATCACCTGGTTCGTCCGGATCGCGTTCTTCGCCGGGCCGGTCGTGGCCTTCATCATCACCAAGCGGATCTGCCTCGGCCTCCAGCGCCGGGACCGGGACAAGGTGCTGCACGGCCGTGAGTCGGGCATCATCAAGCGCCTGCCGCACGGTGAGTTCATCGAGGTCCACGAGCCGCTCAGCCAGGAGCAGCTGCACACGCTCACCGCGCACGAGCAGTACCAGCCGGCCGAGATCGGCCCGGCGGTCGACGAGAACGGCGTCCGCCGCAAGGTGTCGGCCACGGAGAGGCTCCGTGCCAAGCTGAGCAAGGGCTACTACGGCGACGACGGCCAGATCCCGAAGCCGACCGTCGAGGAGTACAAGGAGATCTCGAGCGGCCACGGCCACCACTGATCCTCCGAGCACCATCCCAGTCGCCACACGACGGCGAAGGGCCCCCGTCCGTTCTTCGGACGGGGCCCTTCGGCGTCCCCGGTCCTGGATAGGGTGGAGCCCGGGACCCTTCCGGTTTCCCGGACTCTTCTACGACCATCAGGAGCGGCCATGAGCGCTGTGACCCCCGCTGGAGGCGACACCGCGGCGGGCCGGTCCTGGCCCACCCTGCTGAACGGTCTGCTGGACGGCCGTGACCTGTCCGCCGACGACACCGCCTGGGCCATGGACCTGATCATGCGCGGCGAGGCGACCGACGCGCAGATCGCCGGCTTCGCGGTGTCGCTGCGCGCCAAGGGCGAGACGGTCGAGGAGATCGCCGGCTGCGTCCGGGCGCTGTACGACCACGCCAACGTGATCGAGGTGCCGGGCGAGACGGTCGACATCGTCGGCACCGGCGGTGACGGCGCCAAGACGGTCAACATCTCCACGATGTCCTCCATCGTCGTGGCCGGCACCGGCGCGAAGGTCGTCAAGCACGGCAACCGGGCCGCGTCCTCCGCGTCCGGCGCGTCCGACGTCCTGGAGAAGCTCGGCGTCAATCTCCAGCTCACCCCGCGCCGGGTCGCCGAGGTCGCGGAAGAGGCCGGGATCACCTTCTGCTTCGCCGTGAAGTTCCACCCGGCACTGCGCCATGTCGCCGCCGCACGCGGCCAGTTGGGCATCCGCACGGTGTTCAACTTCCTCGGCCCGCTGGCCAACCCGGCGCAGGTCAAGGCGCAGGCGGTCGGGGTCGCGGATCCGCGGATGGCGCCCATCATGGCGGGTGTGTTCGCCGGGCGCGGTCACTCCTCGCTGGTGTTCCGCGGCGACGACGGGCTCGACGAGCTGACCACCACCGCCACCTCCCGGGTGTGGGTGGTCCGGGACGGCAAGGTCACCGAGGAGGCCTTCGACCCGCGCGACGCGGGCATCGACCTGGTCCCCGTGGAGGCCCTGCGCGGCGCCGACGCCTCCTACAACGCCGAGGTGGCCCGCCGCCTCCTCGACGGCGAGGCCGGCCCGGTACGGGACGCGGTCCTGCTGAACTCGGCGGCGGCCCTCGTCGCCCTGAGGCCGGGCCCCGGCACCCTGACGGACCAGATCAGGGCGGGCATGGCGCAGGCGGCCGAGGCGATCGACTCGGGCGCGGCGAAGCGGGTACTGGAACGCTGGGTGACGGTCAGCAACGCGTAACCGCTCCACATTGTGATGTCCCGCGATCCGGACACGGGTTGCGGGACATCGATCATCTCGCGTACTTTCCAGTCCAGGTCATGAGTGACAGCCATCAGGCCCCGGCCGGCTGTCCGGCAACCCTCCGTCCGTGGCGGGGTGCCCCGGGTGAGGACCAGGCCGTGGGCAGCAAGGCTCACGGCAAGCGCGGACCCCTCGCACACCAGGGGTCCTGGTCGTCGAGGAGCCCCCGTGAGCAAGCGAATGTGCTAGGCCCTGTCGTCACTTCCCGCCTGCCGCGCGACGCCATGCACGCCCTCTCGCCGCACCGGGCCCTGAGCCGAGTACATCCAGTACGTGGCCCAGGTCCCGGCACTCCCCCAGCCTTCGGCCGGGGGGACCCCCAGAGCACGCACCTGACGCCGAGCGGCCCGCCCTTCGGGCGGACGCCGGGAATGTGACGACAGGGCCGGGGCCGCCGAGCCCCGCCTCCGCGCACCCCCTTCTCCTTTCCTTCCGTGCTTGAGCGCCGCGTGCTCGTACGGGAGTTCCGCCTGCCTCAACGGGAGTTCCGCCATGGCCGTCTCCACCGTCGCCCCGTCCGTCCGCGCCCCGCTGCCCGTGCTCGGGCTGGACGTCACCGTCCCCCTTGCCTCCGGCGGCGAGGTCACCTACGCCGCCCTCGACTACGCCGCCAGCGCCCCCGCCCTCCAGCGGGTGTGGGACGACGTGGCCGCCTATGCGCCGTACTACGGCAGTGTCCACCGGGGCGCCGGACACCTCTCCCAGCTCTCCACCGACCTGTTCGAGAACGCCCGCCGGACCGTCGCCGAGTTCCTCGACTGCCGTACGGGCGACCAGGTGCTCTTCACCCGGTCCACCACCGACTCCCTCAACCTGCTCGCCACCGCCCTCCCCGACGGCTGCGAGGTGTTCGTGTTCGAGACCGAGCACCACGCGTCCCTGCTGCCCTGGAGGAACGCCCGTGTCACCTGCCTGGAGGCCCCGCGCAGCCACCGCGCGGCCGTCGAGACCCTGGAGCGCGCCCTCGCCGGCCGCGACCCGCACGGCCCCGCCCTCGTCTGCGTCACCGGCGCCTCCAATGTCACCGGCGAGCTGTGGCCCGTACGGGAACTGGCCGCCGTCGCGCACGCGCACGGTGCGCGGATCGTGCTGGACGCCGCGCAGCTCGCTCCGCACCGCCCGGTGAGCGTCCGGGAGCTGGACGTCGACTGGGTCGCCTTCTCCGGGCACAAGCTGTACGCGCCCTTCGGCTCCGGTGTGCTGGCGGGCCGTACGGACTGGCTGGCGGAGGCGGAGCCGTACCTCGCGGGCGGTGGCGCCAGCCGTAAGGTCGCCCGGCGGGAGGACGGGGAGTGGACGTGGAGTGGCACGAGGGCGTCGCCCGGCACGAGGCCGGCTCGCCCAACGTCATCGGCGCCCACGCCATCGCGTCCGCCTGCAAGGCGCTCACCTCCGCGGGGTTCGACGCGCTGCGGGCCCGTGAGGAGCGGCTGATCCGGGTGGTGCGGGAGGGGCTGGCGGAGGTGCCCGAGGTGCGGTTCCTGTCGCTGTTCGGGGACGACGCGGCGCGGGTGGGTGTGCTGTCCTTCGTGGTCGAGGGCCGGGACAGCTCGTCGTTCGCCGCGGCGCTCTCCGCCTCGTACGGGATCGGGGTGCGGGACGGGTTGTTCTGCGCGCATCCGCTGGTGCGCGTGCTGATCGGGGCGGAGGGGAGTGCGGGAGCGCGGATTCGCTGGGGGCGATCCGCGTCAGCTTCGGGGCGGGGACCCCGGACGAGCACGTGGAGCGCTTCGTGCGGGCGGTGCGGGAGCTGGTCTGAGGGTCTTCACGATGGCCGGCCCCTCCGGCGTCCGGCGTCATGGAACGGAGAGCGGGGAGCGGGGTCCGGGGCGGAGCCCCGGGGACAGGACGGGAAGGGGCGGCGGGGGCGGAAAAACCCGGCGACCCCGACCCCTAGAACTAGCTGTCCAGCCCGATGGCGAACGCGGCCTCCAGATCGTGCTGGGAGTACGTCCGGAACGCCACATGCGTATCCGTCCCCTCCACCCCCGCGATCTTGCTGATCCGCCCCGGAATGACCTCCGCCAGATCCTCGTGCTCCCGCACCCGCACCATCGCGATCAGGTCATACGTCCCGGTCACGGAGAACACCTCGCTCACACTCTCCAGCGCGGCGATCTCCTCCGCGATCTCGGGAATCCGGTCCACACTGGTCTTGATGAGGACGATCGCGGTGATCACGGCTGTTTCTCTCCCTCGGGGGCCGGAGCAGGGGCGCCCTTCACTGTAGTCGCCCGGCCGAACCACACCCACGCGTAGCCGAGCCCCAGCCCGAACCCGATCAGATGCGCCAGATACGCCACCCCCGGCCCCTCACCCACCTGCCCCGATGCCGCCGCCCACTGCAGCGCCGCCCAGAACGGCAGCACCACCCAGGCCGGCAGCCGCACCGGCAGGAAGAACAGGAACGGCAGCAGACTGGTCACCCGCGCCCGCGGGAACAGGAACAGGAACGCGCCGAGCACCGCCGAGATCGCCCCCGAGGCACCGACCAGCGAGCGCTCGGACCCGGCGTTGGCCGCGGCATACCCCAGCAGCGCGAGATAGCCGCAGCCGGCATAGCAGAGGGTGAACCGCACCCGGCCCATCCGGGCCTCCGCCATCGCCCCGAAGACCTGGAGGAACAGCATGTTGCCGAGCAGATGCACCCAGCTGCCGTGCACGAACAGTGCCGTGGCGGGGGTGAGGAGGGCCCCGGGGGCGATCCCGGGGGAACCTTCGAACAGGTCTGCGGGAATGACACCCCAGCGCCGGAAATAAGCCCTTTGCGCGGCCAGCAGGTCGTCTCCGCTGCCGTCCGCCGGGTTCAGGCCCGAGGCCGGCCCGATGAGGAAGACCAGGCAGCACAGCACGATGAGGGTGTGGGTGACCGGCGCGGACGTCCCCCGTACCGCCCCGGCGGCCGCCCCGCTCCACTTGCGGATCATGAACACAGAGCATGACGTAATCGGACGCAACCGCACAGACCGCCTCGCCGCCCAGGACGGGCGGGCGGCGAAGACCCGCCAGGCCGTAGGGTTACGAGCCACACGCACCGGGGATCCGGTGTGTCACGGACACTGGAAGGAAGGCGAACAGCCACGATGACGGTTCCTCTGCCGACCGCCTCGACGCGGTGGCGCTGCACCCTCTGCGGCAACCTCACCCGCTTCGACGTGACCCGCTCGTCGAAGGTCGTCGAGTACGTCCACCTCGATCTGGCCGGAGAGCCCAAGGTCGAGGAACGCGAGGTGCTCGATGAGACCATCGAGACGGTGCGGTGCCGCTGGTGCAACGCGGTGGACCAGGTGGAACTCGTGGACAGGCCGGGTGCCGGCTCCTGAACGGGGACGGCCCCGCTGACGGCGACCCCGCGCACGGGGTCGCACACAGACATTGGGGTGTGACGGATGGTGGAGACCACGGGCGGGGGCCGCAGGACGGCGCCGCCGAGGTGCTCGACCGTCCGCTGCCCGACGGAGTGCGCCGCAGGGTCGTACAGATCGTCGCCGACGGCTTCGGCGGCCTCACGGTCGCCGAGCTGCCCGCCCAGCTGCGGCAGTACGCGCGCTTCGCCCCGAACCGCCGCGCCAAGTTCGCCGGCAACGCGATGGCCGCCGCGCTGGAGACCGAACCGCTGTTCCGGCAGCGCATCGGCGAGAAGCTCAGAGAAGCCCAGCCGGAACTGACCGGCGCCCTCGACTCCGGCTCCCCGCCCCGGCCGCGGACCCGCTCGACGTGGCGGCCGCGGCCTATGTGCTCCGCCCGCCCGGTTGGGTCAAACTCGTCACCGCCGCCGGCGAGGAGGCCCAGCGCGCCGACGCCGAGCGCGCCGACGAGGAGACCCGGGCCGAGCTGGAGCGGCTGCGCGCCGAGGTCGCCCGCGCCCGCGAGCGCACCAAGTCCGAGACCGAGCGGCTGCGCGCCGAGCTGGACACGGCGAAGAGGAGACCGAGTCGCTGCACCGCAAGCTGCGCTCCGCCCTCAGCGACGTCAAGCGCGGCGAGGCGGCCGTGCGCAAGCTGCGCGGCGAGATGGAGACCGTACGCGCCGAGAGCCATGGCCAGGTGTCGGCCGCCGAGAGCGAGAGCCGGCGCCTCAAGGCCCGCCTCGGGGAGACCGAGGCCGCCCTCGAGGCCGCCCGCCGGGCCGCCCGCGAGGGCCGCAGCGTCGAGGACATGCGGGTCCGGCTGCTCCTCGACACCGTCCTGGACGCCGCCCAGGGGCTCCGCAGGAGCTGGCGCTGCCCCTGTGTCGGTCCGGCCCGCCGAGACCGTGGACGCCGTCGAACCCGGCCGGATGACCCCGAAGGACATCGCCAACCGCGCGCTGTCCGAGCACGACCCGGCCGTCCTCGACCAGTTGCTGGCGCTGCCCCAGGCCCATCTGGTCGTAGACGGCTACAACGTCACCAAGACCGGCTACCCCCAGATGCCCCTCGAGAAGCAGCGGCTGCGGCTGCTGGGCCAGCTCGCCCAGCTCGCCGCCCAGACCGGCGCCGAGGTGACCTGCGTCTTCGACGGCGCCGAACTGGCCGCCCCGGTGCTGCTCGCGCCGCCGCGCGGCGTGCGGGTGCTGTTCTCCAAGCCGGGCGTCACCGCCGACGAGCTGATCCGCCAGCTGGTGCGCGCCGAGCCGCCGGGCCGGCCCGTCATCGTCGCCTCCACCGACCGCGAGGTCGCCGACGGAGTGGCCCGCGCCGGCGCCCGCCCGGTCGCCTCCGCGATGCTCCTCAAGCGGCTCGCGTAACCCTCCCGCGCGGGGCTTACCGCACACATCCTTCACATCCGTCCCCCGTGCAACGTACGGGATCTATGCCCGAATTGACGGAACCGTCACGCAACGTAGCGTCAATCGAACGTCACCGCAGGTGAGTTGGGACCGAATAAACGCCCTGTGACGGAGATTTCGTGCCCAGGGATTTGAACTGATCACAAGAGAATCACTATGGTCAGACTTCGAACCCTCGCTCGCGCGATCACTCTCGAGAAGGAGCTCGTCTCCGTGGCGTCCCACCGTCGTCCCAAACAGCCGAGCCGCGCACGCGTGACTGTGCTCACCACCGCTGCCGCTGCCGCCGTCGTCATGAGCTCGCAGGCCGCCAACGCGGCGCCGAGCGAGAAGCCGAGCAAGGACGAGGTCAAGGCCAAGGTCGACAAGCTCTACGAGCAGGCGGAGCAGGCCACCGAGAAGTACAACGGCGCCAAGGAGAAGCAGGAGAAGCTCCAGAAGGAGATCTCCACGATCCAGGACAACGTCGCCAAGGGCCAGCAGGAGCTCAACGAGCTGCGTGACGGCCTCGGTTCGATGGCCAGCGCCCAGTACCGCAGCGGCGGCATCGACCCGTCCTCCAGCTCTTCCTCTCCGCCGACCCGGACGACTACCTCGACAAGGCGTCCACGCTCGACCAGTTGAGCATCCAGCAGGTCGACGCGCTCAAGGAGATCCAGGCGAAGCAGCGCGAGCTCGCTCAGCAGCGCTCCGAGGCGTCCGAGAAGCTCAAGGACCTCTCCTCCACCCGCACCGAACTGGGCAACAAGAAGAAGGAAGTCCAGGGCAAGCTGTCCTCCGCGCAGAAGCTGCTCAACACGCTCACCGCGGCGGAGAAGCAGGAAATCGCCCAGGAGCAGACCCGCGCCACCCGCACCAGCGAGCGCGAGGCCCTCTCGGTGAACGTCCCGGCCGGCTCCGGCCGCGCCGCCGCCGCCTTCGCCGCCGCCCAGAGCAAGCTCGGCAGCCCCTACGTCTACGGCGCCACCGGCCCGTCGTCCTACGACTGCTCCGGCCTCACCTCCTGGGCGTACGCGCAGGCCGGTGTCGGTATCCCGCGCACCTCCGAGTCGCAGACCGGCGCGGGCACCCGGATCTACTCGGTGGACCAGCTCAAGGTCGGCGACCTGGTCTTCTTCTTCAACGACCTGCACCACGTGGGCCTCTACGCGGGCAACGGCCAGATCATCCACGCCCCCGCACCGGCACCGTCGTGCGCTACGAGTCGATGAACACCATCGGCGGCCCCTTCATGTTCGGCGTCCGCGTCTAGCACGTCCGCGTGCCCCCGAACAGGGGATTCGCAACCGCGCCGATCTTCCCCGCGCCCCGCCTCTGACGCAGGTCACAGGCGGGGCGTCACTGTGTGCACCGGCCTCGGCCAACGCTTCGCCCCTCGTCGTGACGGCTACTGTCTGCCGCGTTTCCCTGTCCGCCAGCGGAAGGAGCGCGGCTTCCCGTGGGGTCCCATCGCCGTACCGAACCCTCGTCCGGATCCGACCGGGGCGCCGTCGTCGCCCTCGGCCTGCTGTCGGCGGCGGCCACCGCCCTCGGCGCCCTGCCGGCCGCGGCCGCACCGCACGACGTCAGCCGGGCCGACGTGGACCGCCTGTACCGGGAGGCCGAGAAGGCGACCGAGGCGTACAACGAGGCCGACGAGCAGGCCGACGCACTGCGCCGGCAGCTCGCCACCGCCCAGGACGGCATCGCCCGGCAGCAGCAGCGCGTCAACACCATGCGGGAGTCGCTGGGCTCACTCGCCGGCGCCCAGTACCGCTCCGGCGGCCTCGACACCGCGCTCACCCTGCTGCTCTCCGACGACCCCGAGGACTATCTGGAGCGGGCCTCCGTCCTGGACCGCATCACCGCCCACCAGGCCGGTGAGCTGAGGAGACTGCGCGCCGCCCTGCGCTCCCTCGCCCAGGACCGCGCGGAGGCGGCCGGGAAGCTCGGCGCGCTGGAGAAGAGCCGGAAGGACGTCGCCGCGCACAAGCGGACCGTCGAACGCAAGCTCACCGAGGCCCGCCGGCTGCTCGGCTCCTCCCGGCCGGTGAACGCGCCGCCTGGGACCGCGCCACCCGCTCCGCACGCGCGGACCTGCTCGGCCCCGCCGTCCCCGCGTCGGGCCGCGCGGCGGCCGCCGTCGCCGCCGCCCGCTCCGCCCTCGGCAGGCCCTACGTATGGGGCGCGAGCGGCCCCTCCGGCTTCGACTGCTCCGGACTGACCCAGTGGTCGTACGCGCAGGCCGGGGTCGCGCTGCCGCGCACCTCGCAGGCCCAGCGGTACGCCGGCCGGCAGGTCCCGCTGTCCGAGGCGCGCCCCGGTGACCTGGTCGTCTACCGCTCCGACGCCAGTCATGTCGGGATGTACATGGGCAACGGCCAGGTGATTCACGCGCCCTATCCCGGCGCCCCGGTGCGCTACGACCCGGTCGGGATGATGCCGGTCTCGTCGGTCACCAGGGTCTGACCGCACCGGCCCGGCACCCGTACCCTCGGGAAGGTGGCTGGTCGAAGGCGGGTGCCGGGTGCGTCGGTGATGACGCTGTGTCTGCTCCTCGTCGCCCTGGTGGGGTGCGGGGCGGGACCGGCCGTCGACGCCGCCCGCGCCGAGGTGCAGGCCGTCCTCGACCGCCGCGCGGAGGCCGTCCTCGACCGGGACCCGGCCGCGTACGCCCGTACCGGCACCCGGGCCGGGTTCGACAACCTGCGCGCCGTGCCGCTCGCGGACTGGTCGTACCGGGTCACCGCCCTCGACCGCACCGGCGACACCGCCTCCGCCTCCGCCGACCTGCGCTACCGCGTCGAGGGCTACGACGGGGCCCCGGTCACCACCACCCGCGCACTGAGCCTGAGCCGGGACGGGGACGGCCGCTGGTACGTCGACTCCGACCGGCCCGCGCGGAAGTCCGGCCAGCAGTTGTGGGACCAGGGCGCCGCCCGCGCCGTACACGGTGAGCGGAGCCTGGTCCTGGGCGTCGGGCAGCCCGACGGCAAGCTGCGGGACTACGCCGGGCTGGCCGACCGCGCCGTACCCGCCGTGTCCGACGCCTGGGGGCCCGAGTGGGCCGGGCGCGTGGTCGTGCTGGTCCCGGAGACCCTGGAGGGGATGGCGGGCCTGCTGGGCTCGCCCGCCTCCTCCTACCGGGGCATCGCGGCGGTCACCACGGGCTCCACCGGCGAGGACGGCCCGGCACCGGCGGACCGGGTCATCGTCAACCCGGACGCCTTCGGACTGCTCGGCGACCCGGGCCGGCAGGTCGTCCTCACCCACGAGACGACCCATGTCGCCACCCGCGTCCACACCTCCGCCGCGACCCCGCTGTGGCTGTCCGAGGGCTTCGCCGACTGGGTCGGCTACCGCGACAGCGCCCGCGCCCCCGCCGAGGCCGCACCGGAGCTCGCCCACGCGGTGAACAGCGGCGAGGTCCCGGCCGGCCTCCCCGAGGACGAGGACTTCGGCTTCACGGGCGACGCGGACCGCCTGGCCCGCGCGTACGAGAGCGGCTGGCTCGCCTGCCGCCTCATCGCCACCCGCTGGAGCGAGCGGCATCTGACCGACTTCTACCGGGCGGTCGGCGCCCACGAGGACCGCGAGGGCGCGGTGGAAGAAGCGATGCACCGGGTCCTGAACACGACCCGGGAAGCTTTCACGGCGGAATGGCACCAGTACGTGAGGGAGAGCCTGACCTAGCTCGGCCCCGCGCGGGCGGGCGTGTCTCCCCAGTACCTTGAAGGGCTTGGGAGGTGCGCCCCAGGGCGGCGCGGGCGGGCGGTGGGGTACCTCCCGCTCAGGGTGTCCCCTGCCCGAGCGCAGTCGGGGGCGGGGAGAAGCCGAGTGCGGGGAGGCGCCCCGCAGGCGCCGGGCCGCGCGAACACCCCAACACCCCCGGCCCATGCCGACGCCGGCGTCAGGACGACACAGGCGTCTCCGCCGCCCGCGCGACCGCCCGCGCGGGCCCCCGCCCCGGCACGGTCGCACACCACAACACCCGCCCCGCCATGACAGCCGCGGCCACCAACAGGCCGTTACGCACCACCAGCAGCGTGATACCGAGCGCGTCGCTCGCCACCACATGCCCGAACCACACCGGAAACTCCAGCACCGTCACCAGCGAAGCCCCCAGCACCAGAACCACCGGCACCCCCATCCGGCTCTCGCGAAAACAGAGACACACCGCGGCGATCCCCACCAGCCACACCATGTACTGCGGACTGATCACCCGACTCGTCGCCGTGAACAACAGCACCGCCACGAACGCCGCGTCGGCGATACCGCTAGCGGAAAGCCGGACGGCCCGCACCCGCCACCACACCAGCCACGCCAGCGCACCCGCGCTCAGCAGCAGCGACCCCGTACTCACCCACCCCACATACGGCCCCAGAAACTCCACCGAGCCGTAGTTCAGCAGCACCTGCCCCTCCCACCCATGGTGCCGGGCCACATGAAAGACCAGCGCCCCCAGCGATTCCACCTCCGTCCCCCGGTCCCGCTGAAACCCGAGAAACGCGAACGCCCCGGGCATCAGCACGGCGAACACCCCGGCCACCCCCGCACCGGTCGCCGCCGCCCAGCCCCACGCCCCCACCGCCGCACCCCGACCAGCAGCAGCGCCGGCCACACCTTCACCACGGCCCCGAACCCCATGAGCACCCCCGCCAGCCGTGGACGGCGGACGGCCGCCAGCAGCGCCGCCACGGCGACCGCGGTCACCATCACGTCGTAGCGCGCGTACACCGTCGGCCCGAGCAGCGGCACCCCCGCCACCCACACCCACGCCCCGCGCGTCGAGCGTCCGGCCCCGTGTCCCCGCGCAGCAGCAGCGCCAGCGTGACCAGATCGGCGACGAGCGCCAGCACGAAGAAGGCGGTGGCGTACTCCAGGAAGGGCAGCAGCCCGGGGAGAGGATCGCCAGCGCCGCGGCGGGCGGATACTGCCAGGTGACGTCCTCCAGCGGGAACGTCCCGGTGCGCAGGACGTCGTACCAGCCCTGGTAGATCACCGACACGTCGGTGGTGACGTCCGGCCCGGGAAGACGATCACCTTCAGGACGCACAGCAGCAGCGCGGCCCGCGTCAGTGCCCACAGGAGCGGCAGCCCGGCGAGGAGCCCCGTACGGCCGTCGTCCTCATGTGCTCCCTGCCCGTCCGGTGTGGGGTCCGTGCGGAGCCCATGATGTCCCGGACTCCTGTGTACGTGCCACAGAGCGCCGCCGCGGCGGACCCCGCACCCCCGTTCGGTAGGGTCGGCGGCGATGCACAAGACCCTGATCGTGACCAACGACTTCCCGCCCCGCCCCGGCGGCATCCAGGCGTTCCTGCACAACATGGCGCTACGGCTCGACCCCGAGCGGGTGGTCGTCTACGCGTCCACCTGGAAGCGTTCCCGGGAGGGCGTCGAGGCGACCGCCGCCTTCGACGCCGAGCAGCCCTTCACCGTCGTACGCGACCGTACGACGATGCTGCTGCCCACTCCGGCCGCCACCCGCCGTGCCGTGGGACTGCTGCGCGAGCACGGGTGCACATCGGTGTGGTTCGGGGCCGCGGCCCCGCTCGGCCTGATGGCACCGGCACTGCGCCGCGCGGGCGCCCGGCGGATCGTCGCCACCACGCACGGCCACGAGGCCGGCTGGGCCCAGCTGCCCGCCGCCCGCCAAGTGCTGCGCCGTATCGGCGAGTCCACGGACACGATCACCTATCTGGGCGAGTACACGCGGTCCCGGATCGCCACCGCGCTCACCCCGAGGCGGCCTCCCGGATGACGCGACTGCCGCCCGGCGTCGACGAGAAGACCTTCCACCCCGCCTCGGGCGGCGACGAGGTACGCGCCCGCCTCGGACTGACCGACCGCCCGGTGGTCGTCTGCGTCTCCCGGCTGGTGCCGCGCAAGGGCAGGACACGCTGATCCGGGCGATGCCCGCGATCCTGGCCGCCGAACCGGACGCCGTCCTGCTGATCGTCGGCGGCGGCCCCTACGAGCAGGACCTGCGCAGGCTCGCCACCGCCACCGGCGTCGCCGGCTCCGTACGCTTCACCGGCTCCGTCCCCTGGTCCGAACTGCCCGCCCACTACGGCGCCGGCGACGTCTTCGCCATGCCCTGCCGCACGAGGCGCGGAGGCCTGGACGTCGAGGGCCTCGGCATCGTCTACCTGGAAGCCTCGGCAACGGGCCTCCCGGTCGTCGCCGGCGACTCCGGCGGCGCCCCCGACGCGGTCCTGGACGGCGAAACCGGCTGGGTCGTCCCGGGCGATTCCCCCACCCCGACGGCGGACCGCATCACAACCCTCCTGGCCGACAAGGAACTCCGCCACAGAATGGGCGAACGAGGCAGGGAGTGGGTGGAACAGAAATGGCGCTGGGACCTACTGGCCGAACACCTCAAGAAGCTTCTCTGAACGGCTGAACGGCTGAACGGCTGGGCGGCTGGACGGCTGAGGGGCTGAGCGGCTGAGGGGCTGGACGGCTGAGGGGCTGAGCGGCTGGGCGGCTGGACGGCTGAGGGGCTGGACGGCTGAGGGGCTGGACGGCTGAGGGGCTGAGCGGCTGGACGGCTGGACGGCTGAGGGGCTGAGCGGCTGGACGGCTGGACGGCTGAGGGGCTGAGGGGCTGAGCGGCTGGACGGCTGGACGGCTGAGGGGCTGAGCGGCTGGACGGCTGGACGGCTGAGGGGCTGAGCGGCTCAACGGCTGAAGGGCTGAGGGCTGAGGGCTGGAGGGCTGAGGGCTGAAAGGCTCGGGGCTGGAGGGCTGGGGGCTGGAGGGCGGAAGGGCTGAGGGCTGGGGACTGGAGGCGTCGCGGCTCCTCCGGCGAGGTTTCCCTGGCGACACCGCCAAGGGCAACTCCCCCAGGGGCGCGGGGAACTGCGCGACAAGCCACGGACAACCCGCACCCGCCGAACAAGCGCCCCCGGCACCCCCATGGACACCGAAGTCCTACTTCGCGTAAATCGCCTCGATCTCGTGAGCGTAATCCTTGGCGACGACATTCCGCTTGAGCTTCAGCGAAGGCGTCAAGTACCCCGACTCCTCGGTGAACTGCGCGGGCAGAACCCGAAACTTCCGCACCGATTCCGCCTTGGAAACCGCCGAGTTGCCATCGTCCACCGCCGTCTGGATCGCGGCAAGCAGATCCGCGTCCTCGCTCAGCGAAGCCGCCGTCGACCCCGCCGGCTTCCCGTGCTCCTCGGCCCAACGCCCCAGGAACTCCTCGTCGATGGTGACCAGCGCGCCCACGAACGGCCGCCCGTCGCCCACGACCATGCACTCCGCGACCAGCGCGTGCGCCCGGATCCGGTCCTCGATGACCGCCGGGGCGACGTTCTTGCCGCCCGCCGTCACCAGTATCTCCTTCTTGCGGCCGGTGATCCGCAGATAGCCGTCCTCGTCCAGGGTGCCGATGTCCCCGGTGTGGAACCAGCCGTCGGCCAGCGCCTCGGCGGTCGCGGACGGGTTGTTCCAGTACTCCTTGAACAGGTGCTCGCCGTGCAGCAGCACCTCGCCGTCGTCCGCTATCCGCACGACCGACCCGGGCAGCGGCTGGCCGACCGTGCCGATCTTCTGCCGGTCCCACGGGTTGAACGCGGTCGCCGCGCACGACTCGGTGAGGCCGTAGCCCTCCAGCACGCTGAAGCCGATCCCGCGGAAGAAGTGGCCCAGCCGCTCGCCCAGCGGGGCGCCGCCCGAGATGGCGTACTCGCCGCGCCCGCCCAGCACCGCGCGCAGCTTGCCGTAGACCAGCTTGTCGAACACCTTGTACTTGACCTTCAGGCCGACCGAAGGGCCGGACGGTGTGTCCAGCGCCCGGCTGTAGGCGATCGCCGTGTCCGCCGCCTTGTCGAAGATCCTGCCCTTGCCGTCGGCCTGCGCCTTGGCCCGCGCCGAGTTGTAGACCTTCTCGAACACGCGCGGCACGCCCAGGATCAGCGTGGGGCGGAACGCGGCCAGCTCGTCGGTGAGGTTCTTGATGTCGGGCAGACAGCCCAGTTTGATCGGCGCCATCATGGGCGCGATCTGCACCAGTCGCCCGAAGACGTGCGCGAGCGGCAGGAACAGCAGCACCGAGCACTCGCCCGTACGGAACAGCGGACGCAGCCGCTCCACGATGTTGCCGCACTCGGCGAAGAAGCTGCGGTGGGTGAGCACACAGCCCTTGGGCCGGCCGGTCGTACCGGAGGTGTAGACGATGGTCGCCGGGTCGTCCGCCTTCGCGAACGAGCTGCGCTCCTCGACCGTCTCGTCCGTGACGTCCTGGCCGAGCCGGCCCAGCTCCTCGATCGCGCCGGCCTCGATCTGCCACAGGTTCTTCAGCGCGGGCAGCCGGTCGCGTACCGACTCCACGGCCGCCGCGTGGGCGTCGAGCTCCACGAAGCAGGCGGTGGCGCCGGAGTCGCTGAGGATCCACGCCACCTGCTCCGGCGAACTGGTCTCGTACACCGGCACGGTCACCGCGCCGGCGCTCCAGATCGCGAAGTCCAGCAGCGTCCACTCGTAGCGGGTGCGGGACATCAGACCGACCCGGTCGCCCGGCTGCACACCGGCGGCGATCATGCCTTTGGCGGCCGTCCGCACCTCCGCCAGGAAGCGGGTCGCCGTCACGTCCTGCCAGGTCCCGCCCACCTTGCGGGCGATCACGGCGACATCAGGGTGCTGCGCGGCGTTTCTGCGGACGATGTCGGTCAGATTGCCGTCCGCGGGGACCTCGTACAGGGCCGGAAGGCTGAACTCGCGCAAAACTGCTGCTCCTCTTAGGGCGCCGGCGCCACGACGGTGTGCGATGCGACGACGGTGCGGTCCAAGGCTCGGGCGGGTGCTCGCGGATTCACATGTTGAAATCCTGAGCACGACTGGACTGCCCGGACGTTACCCGCCGGTATGGCGTCTACGACAGGGGTCCCCACGAGATGTTCGCTGCGTCACACGGGTTGGCGTTTCATTGCGCACAGTAGTCCACCGCTGAACCGCCGGGCCAGTAACCGCAGGTAGGCCCGCCGTTGTTCACGCGTGCCGCACACGCTTACCCTTGATCGCCATGGCATCCACACCAGGCGGAAACCGGCGAAGAAGCGTCCATGTGGTCAGCGACGTGCACGGCAACGCCCGTGACCTCGCACGGGCAGGCGAGGGCGCCGACGCCCTGGTCTGCCTGGGTGACCTGGTGCTCTTCCTGGACTACGCCGACCACTCCCGGGGCATCTTCCCCGACCTCTTCGGCCGGGAGAACGCCGACCGCATCGTGGAGCTGCGCACCGCCCGCCGCTTCGAGGAGGCGCGCGAGTTCCAGCGCGGGCTCTGGGAGGGCATCGGCATGGACAAGGCCGCGGCCATCGAGAAGGCGGTGCGCAAGCAGTACGCCGAGCTGTTCGCCGCGTTCCCCGCCCCGACGTACGCGACTTACGGCAATGTGGACATGCCGCCCCTGTGGACCGAGTACGCGGGCCCCGGCACCACCGTGCTGGACGGACAGCGGGTGGAGATCGGCGGCTGGACCTTCGGCTTCGTCGGCGGCGGGCTGCGTACGCCGATGCGGACGCCGTACGAGATCGGGGACGAGGAGTACGCGGCGAAGATCGAGGCCGTGGGCGAGGTCGACGTGCTGTGCACGCACATCCCGCCCGAGGTGCCCGAGCTGGTCTACGACACCGTCGCGCGCCGCTTCGAACGCGGCAGCCGTGCCCTGCTGGACGCCATCCGCCGCACCCGGCCCCGCTACTCCCTGTTCGGACACGTCCACCAGCCGCTGGTACGACGGATGCGGATCGGCGCCACCGAGTGCGTCAACGTGGGCCACTTCGCGAGCAGCGGGCGGCCCTGGCGGCTGGAATGGTGACGACGCCCCAGGTCGGGTGAGTGGCGCCGGTCGGCCGCGCGATAGCCTTCCCCGCACGACGACTACCGGCCCGCATCTGGAGGAGCCACGGCGATGGCGGAACACACCAGCTCGAGCATCACGATCGACGCGGCGGCGGCCGACGTGATGGGGGTGATCGCCGACTTCGCCCGCTACCCGGACTGGACGGGTGAGGTGAAGGAGGCGGAGGTCCTCAAGACCGACGACCAGGGCCGCGCCGAGCAGGTGCGTCTCGTCATGGACGCCGGCGCGATCAAGGACGACCAGACCCTCGGCTACACCTGGACCGGCGCGCACGAGGTCTCCTGGACCCTGGTGAAGTCCCAGATGCTCCGCTCCCTCGACGGCTCCTACACCCTCACGCCCACCACCCCGGGCACCACCGAGGTCACGTACCGCCTCACGGTCGACGTCAAGATCCCGATGCTCGGCATGATCAAACGCAAGGCGGAAAAGGTCATCATCGACCGAGCCCTGGCAGGCCTGAAAAAGCGAGTCGAGTCCCCCCGAAGTAACCCCCGGACACACCGCACACCAGCGCCGCGCCCCGCGTCCGCTCCAGCCGCCCCGCGTCCGCTTCCGCGGCCCCACTGCGGGCGCTTCTGCCGCCCCACTGCGGGCAATCGTGCCTCCCCCAGTGCCTTAAAGGCCTGGGAGGTACCCCAGGGCGGCACGGGTGGGCGCGGCGGCACCCGCAATCGCCGGGCCGCGCAACACCCCCGCCCCACCGCACACGGACGCGTGCCACGAACGCGGGGCAGCACAGCGCCCCCGCCCCACCGCACACGGTCGCGCCGCAATCGCCGGCCGACGCAACACCCCCGCGCAACCGCACACGGCCGGGCCGCACCACACCCCCCACCCCGCCTCCACTACCGTTCACCCCCATGCGCACCCTCCTGATCACGGGCCCCGGCGGCAGCGGCCGCACCACGACCGCCGCCGCCACCGCGCTGGCCGCGGCCCGAGAGGGCACCCGCACCCTCCTCCTCCACACGGACCCCACGGACCCCTCACCCTCGTCCTCCCGGACGACACCACACCCCCACCCTCACCACCCACCGCATCGACCCCGACACCACCTCCCGAGAAGACCTCACCGCCCTCCAGACCCGAGCCGCCCCCGCCCTCGACCTGCTCGGCACCCCCGCCTGGACCCCGAGGAATTCACCCCTCCCCGGCGCCGAGGAACTCGCCATCCTCCGCGCCCTGCGCGACGCCGCGCTCGACGACTCGTACGACCTCCTCGTCGTCGACCTCCCGCCCACCCCCGCGCCCTCACCCTCCTCGCCCTCCCCGAAGAGCTCCGCCGCTACCTCCGCCGTCTCCTCCCGCCCGAGCGCCAGGCCGCCCGCGCCCTGCGCCCCATGCTCGGCCGCCTCGCCGGCGTCCCCATGCCCGCCGAGTGGCTGTACGAGACGGCAGCCCGCCTCGACCTCCAACTCGCCGCCGTCGAGGCCGTACTCGCCGACCGCGACACCGTCGTACGCCTGGTCGCCGAACCGGGCCCGGCCGGCGCCGACGCCGTACGCACCGCCACCCTCGGACTCGCCCTGCGCGGCCTGCGCACGGACGCGCTGATCGCGAACCGCGTCCTCCCGGAGAGCGACCCGGACAGCTGGCTCGCCGGCCCCGTCGCCCAGCAGCGCAAGACGCTGGACGAGTGGCGTCAGTCGTACGACGTCCATCCGGTCGCCCACCTCGGCCGCGACCCCGGGGCGCCGACGACCTCGCCGCCCTCGCCGTACCCCCGCCCCGACCGGCTCCGGCACCGTCACCTGGCCGGTCACCGACCACCTCGCCGACGACGACGCCGTCCTGGTCTGGCACATCCCCTCCCCGGCGCCCGCCGCGACGAACTCGACCTGGTCCGGCGCGGCGACGAGATCGTCGTCACCGCGGGACCGTTCCGCCGCACCGTGCCGCTGCCCTCCGCGCTGCGCCGCTGCACCGTCGCCGGCGCGGCCCTGCGCGACGGCGAACTCCGTATCCGGTTCCGTCCGGATCCGGCACTGTGGCCGCGCACCCGCTGAACCGGCACCGGCCGTTCGGGTACCGTCGACAGTGCCACCCGCAGTCAGGAGTCCGTCATGAGCGAACAGCTCCCCGTCCGACGACGCAGGGGACGACATCGTCGAGAAGCCGGCGGACGACGTACGGGCGGCCCCCACGGAAGCCGAGGCCGCGGCCGAGACCCACGCCGACGCCTGGGCGACGGCCGCCGCCGAGGACCTGGAGGCGGAGAAGGCCCGCCGCCGCGCCGAGTACGGTCCTCCCCGGCTCCGCCGCCGAGGAGCTGAAGAAGCTCGTCGACACGATCGCCGACCGGCTCTCCGGTCTTCAGTCCCTGTTGCTCGGCGCGGTCGCCGGGCCGGCCGCGCAGCAGGTGGTCCGGCAGGTGGTCCAGCAGGCGAAGGCCGCCGTCGAACCCGTCATCGAACGCAACCCGGACGTCTTCGACCACCTCGCCGCCGCCGGCAACGAACTGCTCGCCGCCTACCGCTCCGCCGTACAGGACCAGGAGCGCCGCTGGACGGCCCGCGAGTCCGGCCCCCGACCCCGACGAGCGCCGGGACCGGGGCGACGACCCCGGAACAGGCCCCGGCGAGCGCATCGACCTGGACTGACACCGCGGTCCCCGGCGGGGTTCCCATGATCCCGCCGGACCGCTCACCGTACGGACGCACGGCCCTCGGGGCGGCTCCTCGGGTACCGTTGGCGGTAGCGGGGCTCGACCGAAACTGAGGGATTCATGGGACTCACCATCGGCGTCGACATCGGCGGCACGAAGATCGCGGCCGGCGTGGTCGACGAGGAAGGCAACATCCTCTCGACCCACAAGGTGCCGACACCGGGTACGCCCGAGGGCATCGTGGACGCCATCGCCTCCGCGGTGGAGGGAGCGCGCGCCGGGCACGACATCGTCGGCGTGGGCATCGGCGCGGCCGGATACGTCAACCGCCAGCGCTCCGAGGTCTACTTCGCCCCCAACATCCACTGGCGCAACGAGCCGCTCAAGGAGAAGGTCGAGACCCGCACGGGTCTCCCGGTCGTCGTGGAGAACGACGCCAACGCCGCGGCCTGGGGCGAGTACAAGTTCGGCGCGGGCGCCGGCCACCGCAACGTCATCTGCATCACGCTCGGCACCGGCCTCGGCGGCGGCATCATCATCGGCAACAAGCTGCGGCGCGGTCACTTCGGCGTGGCCGCCGAGTTCGGCCACATCCGTATGGTGCCCGACGGTCTGCTGTGCGGCTGCGGCTCGCAGGGCTGCTGGGAGCAGTACGCCTCCGGCCGCGCCCTCGTGCGCTACGCCAAGCAGCGCGCCAACGCCACCCCGGAGAACGCGGAGACGCTGCTCTCCCTCGGCGACGGCACGCCCGACGGCATCGAGGGCAAGCACATCTCCATGGCCGCCCGCCAGGGCGACCGGGTCGCCGTCGACTCCTACCGCGAGCTGGCCCGTTGGGTCGGCGCCGGCCTGGCCGACCTGGCCTCCTCTTCGACCCCTCCGCCTTCATCATCGGCGGCGGCCTCTCCGACGAGGGCGAACTGGTCCTCGGCCCGATCCGCAAGTCCTACAAGCGCTGGCTGGTGGGCAGCAACTGGCGCCCTGTCGCCGAAGTCCTCGCCGCCCAACTGGGCAACAAGGCAGGCCTGGTCGGCGCGGCGGACCTGGCCCGGGAGCCCGACCCGGTGATGTGACCACCCCCGACGCACTCGACAGCGCCCGCCCGCTCCTCCCAGGAGCCGGCGGGCGCCGCTGTGCGCGTACGGGTGTGGGGAGCGCCGACCCGCTTCGGTTCGCGCGGGGCGGCGTATGTTGACCCCATGGCGACGACTCCGCTGCTGCCCGACTCCCGGACCGGGTCCGATGGTTCGGCCGTTGTCCGGGTGCTGAGTTACAACATCCGTTCCCTGCGGGACGACCCCGAGGCGCTCGCGCGGGTGATCAGGGCCTGTGCGCCCGATCTGGTGCTCGTGCAGGAGGCGCCGCGGTTCTTCCGGTGGCGCAAGAAGCTGGCCCGGCTCGCCTCCGAGGCCGGGCTGGTGACGCTCTCCGGGGTGCCACCGCCGCCGGGCCCGCGATCCTGTGCTCGCTGCGGGCCACCGTGGAGCGGACCGAGGACGTACTGCTGCCGCTCACACCGGGGCAGCACCGGCGTGGGTTCGCCACCGCCGTCGTACGGTTCGGGGTGCGCGGGTCGGGGTGCTGAGCTGTCATCTGTCACTGCACAGGGGCGAGCGGTACGAGCAGGGCGGGATGCTGCTGGACCGGCTCGCCGGGATGGGCGTCGAGCACGCCGTCGCGGGGGCGATCTGAACGAGCGGCCGGACGGGCGTACCTTCCGGCGGCTCACCGAGTCGCTCACCGACTGCCGGACCGCGGCCCCTGGGGCGGGGAGCACACCTGGACCCGCGACGAACCGCACCGGCGGATCGACGCCCTCTTCACCACCAAGGGCGTCGAGGTGCTGGGCTGCGGGGTGCCGCTCGGGCAGCCCGGCGTGAGCGCGGCGGATCTGCGGGTGGCCACGGACCATCTTCCGGTCCTGGCCGCCCTCAGGATCCCGGCCGCCTAGCAGGGCCAGGGGCTCAGACCACCGCGCCCCGGCCCGGGTCCTCGTCGTCCTCGTCGTCCGTGCGCATGCGCATCACCAGGGTGACGAAGCCGCCCAGGAAGCCGCCGATGCACAGGGTGGTCAGCCACCAGGACATCTCCCAGCCGAGCAGTATCGCCAGCAGAAGCAGCAGCGGGCCGCCCAGCACCCCCAGCCAGGCGAACCGCGACGTGATGTCGGTGTCCGGCAGCGGGGGCGGCTCCGGCGGGACGAAGTGGCCCTCGTCGGTCTCGTCGAGGTCGTCGTCCGAGGGTTCCGGCATGCTGTAGTCGCGCGGGCCGCCGACCCCGGGCGCGAAGGAGACGGAGCCGCCCAGCGGTTTCGCCGGCTTCTCCTCGGCCTTCCGCGACGTCATGGTCCCCGCCTCGCCGTCGTTGGTCTCCGGCTCCAGCAGCGCCAGATCCTCGACGGACTTGAACGGCTTGGCGCCCGGCGGGTCCGGCGGCTCCTCGCCGTATCCGGCGACGATCGCCTCCCACGCGGCGGACTCGTCGAAGGGGACCCCTTCTCCTCCGGCTCGCCGCCCTCACGGCCTTCACGGCCCTCGCGGTCCTCGCGGTCCGAGTCGTGCTCAGCCACCTGCGGTCGTCCCTTCCTTGCCGAGACCGGGATGATCCCTGACGGCGCCGGGCGTGAGCCGGCCGATGAACGCGGTGCTCTCCTCGAAGATCCGCTCCGCGTCAAGGTCCAACGTCGCCACGTGGTAGCTCTGTTCCAGCAGGATCTCCGTGATGTCCGCCGACGACACCCGGCCGAGGATCCGCGCCGAGTCCGCGGGCGGCACCACATGGTCCTGCGGGCTGCGCAGCAGCAGCAGCGGCTGGGTGACCTGCGGCAGCTCGCCGTCGACCAGCCGGAAGAAGTTCCGCAGCGAATGTGCCGCGTGCAGCGGCACCCGGTCGTAGCCGAGCTCCCTGCTCCGCGGCTTCGCGATGTCGCTCGCGATGCCCTTCGTCGCCGGGACGAGATGGCGCAGTACGGGGAGGGCGTGGGCGGCCACCCCGTGCACCTTGTTCGCGGGGTTGACGACCATCACCCCGCTCACCGCGTCACCGTGCCGCGCGGCCAGCCGCAGTGCCAGCGCGCCGCCCATCGACAGACCGGCGACGAAGACCCGCTCACGGCGCTCCAGCAGCAGCCGCAGCTCGCGGTCCACCTCCGCGTACCAGTCCTGCCAGCCGGTGACCGCGAGGTCCTGCCAGCGGGTGCCGTGCCCGGGCAGCAGCGGCAGCGAGACGGTCAGCCCGCGGGCGGCGAGATGCTTCGCCCAAGGGCGCAGCGACTGAGGCGAACCGGTGAAGCCGTGGCAGAGGAGGACGGCGGTCTCCCCGCCCTCGTGGCGGAACGGCTCGGCTCCGGGCAGGAGCGGCACCTTCGGCCTCCTGTTCGTAGGAAGGTCTGGTACGTCACGGTGATCGCGGCACGCGCCGCACAAGCGTTGCAGGACCTTCACCGTACGCGACCGCACTGACACCGACCAGGGCCGTCGGGCCCTTTGACGGCGCTGCGGGATAGGGTCTGACCAACACGCACGGGAGGCACTCGGTTGTTGTACGGCACGATGAAGGTCGCCATCGGAGGGCCGCTGAAGCTCGCCTTCAGGCCCTGGGTGGAGGGCCTGGAGAACATCCCCGCCGACGGACCGGCCATCCTGGCCAGCAACCACCTGTCGTTCTCCGACTCCTTCTTCCTGCCGGCCGTACTGGACCGCAAGGTCACCTTCATCGCCAAGGCGGAGTACTTCACCACCCCGGGGGTCAAGGGCCGGCTGACGGCCGCCTTCTTCAAAGGGGTGGGCCAGCTCCCCGTGGACCGCTCCGGCGCCCGCGGCGCGGGCGAGGCGGCGATCAAGAGCGGCATAGAGGTGCTGGAGCGCGGTGAGCTGTTCGGTATCTACCCGGAGGGCACACGATCGCCCGACGGCCGGCTCTACCGGGGCAAGCCCGGCGGTCTCGCGCGGGTGGCGCTGGCCACCGGAGCGCCCGTGATCCCGGTCGCCATGATCGACACGGAGAAGATCCAGCCGCCCGGACAGGTCATGCCGAAGCTCATGCGGCCCGGCATCCGGATCGGCCGCCCGCTGGACTTCACCCGATACCAGGGCATGGAGCACGACCGTTTCGTCCTGCGCGCGGTGACCGACGAGGTCATGTACGAAATCATGAAGTTGTCCGGCCAGGAGTACGTCGACGTGTACGCCACCGCCATGAAGCGTCAGCTCACGGAGGCGGCCAAGGCCGAGAAGGAAGCGGAGAAGGCGGCGAAGGCCGCGCTCGCCCGCGCGGAGAGGAACAGGCCGACAGACTGAAGGCCGAGACGGAGCGGACCGGCGAGGAGCAGGACGGCAGACCGTCCGGCCCCTAGCGGCGGGCTCGGGGAGTGGGGGACATGACCAGACGCGAACGAGTCATGCGCATGTCGGTCGAGCAGCCGCTGTGGCGTGCGCTCACCGGCTACCGGATCCTCACCCTTCTCTACGCCATCGGCCTGTTCGCCACCGCCTACGAGACGTTCCCCCGCCCCGGGATCGCCGTCGGCTACTTCACCCTCCTCGCGGTGTGGACGCTGGCCACCCTGCCCAGGACCGCGAGCGCCGCCGCCTGCACCAAACGCTTCCTCACCGCCGACCTGACCATCGCGCTCACCGGCATCCTGCTCACCCCGATCGCCGACGCGCCCGCACGCGTCGAGGCGGGCGGCCCGACCCTGCCGTCGATCTGGACCGCCGGATCGGTGCTCGCGTTCGCCGTCAAGGGCGGCTGGCGCTGGGCGGCCCTCGCCTCCACCCTCGTCGCCGTCGCCAACCTGGTCGAACGCGGTTCCCCGCCCGCGACACCGTGCACAACGTGATCCTGGTCTGGGTCGCCGCCATCGCCATCGGCTACGTCGTCGAGGTCGCCCGCGCCTCCGAGCGCACTCTCGCCCGCGCCCTGGAGATCGAGGCGGCGACCAGGGAGCGGGAGCGGCTCGCGCGGGACATCCACGACGGCGTGCTCCAGGTGCTGGCGATGGTGCAGCGGCGCGGCGCGGTGACCGGCGGTGAGGCGGCGGAGCTGGGCCGGATGGCCGGTGAGCAGGAGGTCGCCCTGCGCACCCTGGTCTCCGGCGGACTCGTCCCCGTCTCCCGCGCCTGTGAGGACAGCGCCCAGGGCGCCCTCGTACGGGCCGCCGACGAGGACGACACCACCGACGACGGACCGGTCGACCTGCGCACCCTCCTCGCCCCCACGCGGGGGCCCTGGTCAGCCTCGCCGAGCCCGGAGCGCCGGTGCCGCTGCCGGCGCCCGCCGCGCGGGAGGTCGCCGCCGCCGTGGGAGCCGCCTTGGACAACGTCCGCGCGCACGCGGGGAGCGGGCCCGCGCCTGGATCCTCGTCGAGGACGAACCGGACGACATCATCGTCACCGTCCGCGACGACGGACCCGGCATCCCCGACGGCCGGCTCGCCCAGGCCGAGGGCGAGGGCCGGCTCGGCGTGGCCCTGTCCATCCGGGGCCGGCTGCGCGACCTCGGCGGCAGCGCCGAACTGATCTCCGTGCCGGGGCAGGGCACGGAGGTCGAACTGAGACTGCCCAAGGACCGACCGGAAACGGACCCACGGCGGGGAAGGCGGAACGGCGATGACCGACACCACCGAGGAGCGCGAGAACATCAGGGTCATGGTCGTCGACGACCACCCCATGTGGCGCGACGCCGTCGCCCGCGACCTGTCCGAGTCCGGCTTCGAGGTCGTCGCCACCGCCGGCGACGGCGAGCAGGCGGTGCGCCGCGCCAAGGCCGTCGCACCCGACGTCCTCGTCCTCGACCTCAACCTGCCCGACAAGCCCGGCGTCCAGGTCTGCAAGGAGGTCGTCGCCGCCGATCCCGCCGTACGGGTGCTGGTGCTGTCGGCGAGCGGGGAGCACGCCGACGTCCTGGAGGCCGTCAAGTCCGGCGCCACCGGCTATCTGCTGAAGTCCGCCTCCACCGAGGACCTGCGGGACGCGGTACGCCGTACGGCGTCCGGCGATCCCGTGTTCACCCCGGCCTCGCCGGACTGGTCCTCGGCGAGTACCGCCGCCTCGCCTCCGAACCGGCCGGTACCGCCCGCCCCGACGGCGAACCGGGCGCGCCCCGGCTGACCGACCGCGAGACCGAGGTGCTGCGCCTGGTCGCCAAGGGCCTCAGCTACAAGCAGATCGCCGAACGGCTCGTGATCTCCCACCGCACTGTGCAGAACCACGTGCAGAACACCCTCGGCAAGCTGCAACTGCACAACCGCGTCGAGCTCGTCCGCTACGCCATCGAGCGCGGCCTCGACGACGCATAGGCGCAACGATCCTCTCCGCCGAGGAATTGACCGTCCCGCCCATGTCGATGTGACCCGGATCACCCTTACCGTGCCAGGTGGGAACGAACGGCATTTCGGCAACCATGGCGAAGGGACACTTCCATGCGGGTCGGAGTACTGACCGGAGGCGGCGACTGCCCCGGGCTCAACGCCGTCATCCGGGCCATCGTCCGCAAGGGCGTCCAGGAGTACGGGTACGACTTCACCGGCTTCCGGGACGGCTGGCGCGGCCCCCTCGACGGGCACACGATCCCCTCGACATCCCCGCCGTACGCGGCATCCTGCCCCGCGGCGGCACCGTCCTGGGCTCCTCCCGGACCAATCCGCTGAACGAGGAGAACGGCGTCCGCCGGATCAAGGACAACCTCGCCGCGCTGGGCATGGACGCCCTCATCACCATCGGCGGCGAGGACACCCTCGGCGTCGCCACCCGCCTCACCGACGAGTACGGCATCCCGTGCGTGGGCGTGCCCAAGACCATCGACAACGACCTGTCCGCCACCGACTACACCTTCGGCTTCGACACCGCCGTCGGTATCGCCACCGAGGCCATCGACCGGCTGCACACCACCGCCGAATCCCATATGCGGGTCCTCGTCGTGGAGGTGATGGGCCGTCACGCCGGCTGGATCGCCCTCCACTCGGGGCTCGCCGGCGGCGCGAACGTCATCCTCATCCCCGAGCAGCCCTTCGACGTCGACCAGGTGTGCGCATGGGTGACCTCACGGTTCCGGGCCTCGTACGCGCCGATCGTGGTCGTCGCCGAGGGGCCGTGCCGAGGACGGCGACATGGTGCTCAAGGACCAGTCCCTGGACTCCTTCGGGCATGTCCGGCTGTCGGGGGTCGGGGAGTGGCTGGCCAAGCAGATCGAGAAACGCACCGGGAACGAGGCCCGCACCACGGTCCTGGGGCACGTCCAGCAGGGCGGCACACCCAGCGCGTTCGACCGCTGGCTCGCCACCCGCTTCGGCCTGCACGCCATCGACTGCGTACGCGACGGCGACTTCGGCAAGATGGTCGCCCTGAACGGCACGGACATAGTCCGCGTCCCGATGGCCGCCGCGACGGCCCGCCTGAAAACGGTGAACCCGGCCCTCTACAAGGAGGTCGGAGTCTTCTTCGGCTAACCCCCACCCCACCGCCCCACGGGCACGCGCCCGCCCTCCGCACCCCGCGCCCGCCCTCCGCACCCCGCGCCCGCGGGCACGCGCCCGCTCTCCGCACCCCCGCGGGCGCCCGCCTGCCTGCCCTCCGCGGGCACCCGCCTGCCACCCTCAGCACCCCGCGGGCCGGCGCACGCCGCGCCCCCGCGGGCCCCGCACCTCCGCTCCCGCGTACGCCCGCATGCTGCTGCCGCTCTCCGCTCCCGCGTGCGCCCGCATGCTGCTGCCGCTCTCCGCTCCCGCGTGCGCCCGCATGCTGCTGCCGCTCTCCGCTCCCGCGTGCGCCCGCATGCTGCTGCCGCTCTCCGCTCCCGCGTGCGCCCGCATGCTGCTGCCGCTCTCCGCTCCCGCGTGCGCCCGCATGCTGCTGCCGCTCTCCGCTCTCCGCGGGCAATCGTGCCGCAGGGCGGCACGGGTGGGCGCGACGGCACCCCGTCAGCGCCGGGCCGCGCGAACACCCCCGCCCGGCTCCAATCCCGCGCACCCACACGCGCCGGGGCCTGCCCCATTCGGCCCAAGCGCCCCCTCCCCGCCCCCGTATCCTCACCGGTACGGCACCACCCGCCCCACCCCCGGAGGGACCCCGTGGAGATCCTCGCCTTCGGCGCGCAAACCGACGAGAAGCCCCTCATCGAGCGAGCCTTCGAGGGTCACCACGACGTGCACGCCGTGGACGTCTTCCTCACCCCGACACCGCCCCCATCGCCGCCGGCCACGAGATCATCTCCACCAGCGTCAACTGCGACCTCGGCCCCGACGTACTCGAGGCCCTCGCCGCCGGCGGCACCCGGATGGTCGCCCAGCGCTCCACCGGCTTCAACAACATCGACCTCGACGTCGCCGAACGCCTCGGCCTGACCATCGCCCGGGTGTCGTACTACTCCCCACTCGGTCGCCGAGTTCGCCTGGACCCTCGCCATGGCCGTCAACCGCCGGATCGTCCGCGCCTCCACCCGCACCCGCGACTTCGACTTCCGGCTCGACGGACTGATGGGCCGCGACCTGCACGGCCGCACCGCCGGCATCCTCGGCACCGGAAAGATCGGCGAGGCATTCGCCCGGATCGCCCACGGCTTCGGCATGCGCCTGCTCGGCTGGGACGTCTCGGAGAACCCCGCCTGCCTCGACCTCGGCATGACCTACGTCGCCAAGGAGCAACTCCTCGCCGAGTCCGACCTGATCAGCCTGCACGTCCCGCTGCTCCCCGCCACCCAGCACCTCATCGACGCCGACGCCCTGAAGACCATGCGGGACGACGCCATCCTGGTGAACTCCAGCCGGGGCGGCCTCATCGACACCGCCGCCCTCGTCGCCGAGCTGCGCGAGGGCCGCTTCACGGGCGTCGGCCTGGACGTGTACGAGGCGGAGGCGGGGCTGTTCTTCCTCGACAGGTCCCTGGAGGCCGTCGACGACGACACCCTGGCCCGCCTCGTCACGTTCCCGAACGTGCTGGTCACGTCCCACCAGGCCTACTACACCGCGGACGCCGTAGGACAGATCGTCGCGACCACGGCGGCCAACGTCCTCGACTACACCGCCGGCCGCCGCTCGGAGAACGTGCTCGTCCCCCGCAGCTGACCCACCAGCTCCCCGACGATCGCCGCCCCGTTCAGCGTCAGCACCGACTCGGGGTGGAACTGCACCCCACCGAACCCGGGCCCCCGCAGCGCGTGCACCTCACCGCCCGCCGTGCGGCTGACCTCGATGCCGTGCGCCGCCAGCTCCCGCGCGGTGTCGTCGTCGCAGCGCGCCACGAAACTGTTGTAGAAGCCGACCGTCTCCGGCCGCCCGAACAGGTCGATCTCCGTCTGCGCCCCTGGTACGGGACCTCCTTCCGTACGATCTCCAGGCCCAGCTCGGCCGCGAGCAGCTCATGGCCGAGGCAGACCCCGAGGACACCGTGCCGGTTCTCCCGGATGACGTCGGCGGTCAGGCCGCGCAGGAACCGCATCTTCGGGTCGGCCGTGTCGGACGGGTCACCCGGTCCGGGGCCCAGCACCAGCGGCCCCTCGTGCGCCAGGACCGCCTCCCGCAGTCCGGGCTCGTCGTACCGCCGTACCGTCACGTCCAGCCCGGCCGCGCGCAGCACATGGGCGAGCATCGCGGTGAACGTGTCCTCCCCGTCGACGACCAGCGCGTGACCGGTCAGCGCGTCCGGCCGCTCCCGCATCCGCAGCCAGAACGGCGCGAGGATGCCCGCCGTCCGTCCAGCGCCGCCCGCACCCGGGGGTCGTCGGCCAGCCTCGGCCGTACGGACTCCTCGCGCGGGCGTCCTGGCCGCACCCCAGCGCGGCCAGCACCCCGGCCGCCTTGGCGTGGGTCTCCGCGACCTCGCCCGCCGGGTCCGAGCCGCGCACCAGCGTGGCTCCGACCGGCACCCGCAGCCGCCCGGCCGCGTCGATGTCGGCGGTGCGGATCAGGATGGGGAGTCCAGCGTCTGGGCGCCGCCCTCGTCGCGGCCGAGGAGGGCGAGCGCGCCCGCGTAGTAGCGGCGCCCGCCCATCTCGTGCCGCTCGATCACCCGGCAGGCGTTCTGCACCGGGGAGCCGGTGACGGTCGCCGCGAACATCGTCTCCTTCAGCACCTCGCGCACATCGAGGGAGGACCGGCCGCGCAGTTCGTACTCCGTGTGGGCGAGGTGCGCCATCTCCTTCAGCCGGGGGCCGACGACGACACCGCCCATGTCGCCGACGGTGCACATCATCTTGAGTTCCTCGTCGACGACCATCGACAGCTCCTCGATCTCCTTGCCGTCGGCGAGGAACTCCAGCAGATGCTCGGGGCTCGGCCCCTCGGCCGGGTAGCGGTAGGTGCCGCTGATCGGGTTCATCACGACCGTCCCGCCGGAGGCTCTGACATGCACCTCGGGGCTCGCCCCGATCAGCGTCCGCCCGCCCGTCTCCCGCCCCCGCCCTTCCGAGGAAGGCCCTTCGGGCCCCTTCTCATTTCCGGTGTGGACGAGGAACGTCCAGTACGCGCCCCGCTCGCCCTCGAGGAGCCGCCGGAACAGCGCCAGCGCGTCGGCCCGTCCGAACCCCGGGATCTCACCCTCGTACGTCCGCCGGATCACGAAGTTGGCGCCCTCGCCCCGGCCGATCTCCTCGTCCAGGACCCGCCCGACGATCCGCGCGTACTCCTCGTCGCCGACGTCGAAGCCGCCGCCCGACACCCCCACGTCATGGGAGGGAGCCGGTCGAGGGCCTCGGCGAGCGGGATCTCGTACCGCTCCTCGGGCGTCAGCACCAGCAGCGGCGTGCCGTCGTCACGGACGTCGAAGCCGCGCTCGCGGATCTGCCGGAAGGGGACGACCGCCAGACACTCGTCGGGCAGTTCGGCCAGGAGGTCCCGCGTGCCGACCGGGCCGATCAGCAGCTCGACCACGTCGTGATCGTGGCCCGGCGTGCGGCGGCGCAGCAGGGCGAAGGGGCGGTCGTCGTGCGGGAGCTGTGCCAGATCCATGGGGGTGTCCCTCGTCTCGTCGCTGTCATGAGCGTGAGGAACGACCCCGGAAAACACCGAAGGCCGCCCCTCGGGCGGCCTTCGCGAAGTCTTGCGTACGCGCAGTCAGTGGGCCGCCGGAGAAGCGGGCCACCACCAGTTCTGGGTCGAGTGCGCGAACATGGCAGGCACGCTACACGATGCGGCACGTGACGCGAGCGGTTCCGACTCGTCGGGGGTGGGGTGTTCCCCGTCGGCGCGGGGATGCCGGATTCGCTCCGGGCGGCTCGGCGGAGCGGGCCCCGTCTCATCTGCTGAGCGCTGGAATGGACGGCCGATTCGACCGCGTAGGGTGGGGCGTGTGACCGTAAACGCTGATTCTCAAAGCGTCGCCGCTCAGGCGACCTGGCGAAACCTGCCTGCGGCGCAGCAGCCCGAGTACCCGGATGCCGAGGCTCTGCGCGATGTGATCGCCGAGCTCGAGACCTATCCCCCGCTGGTGTTCGCCGGCGAATGTGACCAGCTGCGTGCGCGTATGGCGGCCGTCGCGCGAGGCGAGGCGTTTCTGCTCCAGGGCGGTGACTGTGCCGAGTCCTTCGACGCGGTGTCCGCCGAGCACATCCGGGCGAAGCTGAAGACCCTCCTCCAGATGGGCGCCGTCCTCACCTACGCCGCCTCCGTGCCGGTCGTGAAGGTGGGGCGGATCGCCGGGCAGTACTCCAAGCCCTGCTCCAAGCCGACCGAGACCCGCGACGGCCTGACGCTGCCCACCTACCGTGGCGACTCCGTCAACGGCTTCGACTTCACCGAAGAGGCCCGGATCCCGGACCCCGAGCGGCTGAAGCGCATGTACCACGCGTCGGCGTCCACGCTGAACCTGGTGCGCGCCTTCACCACCGGCGGTTACGCCGACCTGCGCCAGGTGCACGCCTGGAACCAGGACTTCGTGAAGTCGTCCCCGTCCGGCCAGCGCTACGAGCAGCTCGCCCGGGAGATCGACAACGCGCTGAACTTCATGCGGGCCTGCGGCACCGACCCGGAGGAGTTCAAGACCGTCGAGTTCTTCTCCTCGCACGAGGCGCTGCTGCTCGACTACGAGTCCGCGCTCACCCGCGTCGACTCCCGCACGGGGCAGCTGTACGACGTCTCCGGGCACATGGTGTGGATCGGTGAGCGCACGCGGCAGATGGACCACGCGCACATCGAGTTCGCGTCGAAGATCCGCAACCCGATCGGCATCAAGCTCGGCCCGACGACGACGGCCGAGGAGGCGCTGCAGTACATCGAGCGTCTCGACCCCGAGCGCGAGCCGGGGCGGCTGACCTTCATCGTCCGGATGGGCGCGGACAAGATCCGCGACAAGCTCCCCGAGCTGGTTGAGAAGGTCACCGCGTCCGGCGCCACCGTGGCGTGGGTGACCGACCCGATGCACGGCAACACGTTCGAGGCGGCCTCCGGTCACAAGACCCGCCGCTTCGACGACGTGCTCGACGAGGTGAAGGGCTTCTTCGAGGTCCACAAGGAGCTCGGCACCCACCCGGGCGGCATCCATGTGGAGCTGACGGGTGACGACGTCACCGAGTGCGTGGGCGGCGGCGACGAGATCTTCGTCGACGATCTGCACCAGCGCTACGAGACGGCCTGCGACCCCGGCTCAACCGCAGTCAGTCGCTGGACCTGGCGTTCCTCGTCGCGGAGATGTACCGCGACCAGTAACGACCGGCCGGCTTCGGGGTGGGGCGCGTATCACATGGGATCGCGCCCCACCCCCTTTATGCGTTTCGGGCGACAGGTAAGGTTAGGTTTGCCTCACCGATCAAGGGTCGGTACGGCACGACCCAGTACTCCGTCGGGAGGTGACCGCGTGTTCGTCTGCAGTTGCTTCGGTGTGACCGAGGAACAGGTGAGGAGTCACGCGGACGCCGGAGCGTACACACCCCGGCAGATCGCCTCCGCCTGCAAGGCCGGCACCGACTGCGGTGGCTGCGTACGGCGCATCCAGGCCCTGCTCGGCCGCGGCTCCTGCCCGCGCCGGACGCTCATCGACCAGGGCGAGCCGCCGCTCACGACGGAGCTTCCGGAAGCCGCCTGAAGCGGCCTGGAGCCGGCTGGCTGGCTAGTGGGTGGAGAAGCCGCCCGTCCCCGGACCCGACGCGTCCGGCTGGGACTGTTCGACGACCGTGGACAGGTACAGCGACTCGCCCAGCTTCTCGATCAGCTCCAGCTGGGTGTCCAGGTAGTCGATGTGGTGCTCCTCGTCGGCCAGGATCGCCTCGAAGATATTGGCCGACGTGATGTCGCCCTTGGTGCGCATGACCTCCACGCCCCGGCGTAGCCGGTCGATCGCCTCGAGCTCGACCTCCCGGTCGGCCTGGAACATCTCGGTCACCGTCTGGCCGACCCGGACGTGGAACAGCCGCTGGTAGTTGGGCAGGCCGTCCAGGAGCAGGATGCGGTCGGTCAGCACCTCGGCGTGGCGCATCTCGTCGAACGACTCGGCGCGCGTGTACTGGGCGAGTTTCGTCCAGCCCTTGTGGTCCTGGAGCTTCGAGTGCAGGAAGTACTGGTTGATCGCCGTGAGCTCGGCGGTGAGCTGCTCGTTCAGGAATTCGATGACCTCGGGGTCGCCCTGCATCGCATGGGCTCCTTCCGCGCGGGGAACTGGCAGGTTGGCCGCATGATTCCACCGGCGGAGTAGATCGTCCAGTAAGTCTTGACTTAGTAAGTAAGTCCATGCTCAGTCGGTTATGTGACTGTTTGACCGAATCTGCCGGTCCCGGTTCATGGGCATGGCCCCCGGTCTGTCAGGATGGAGACATGGGTCAGCCGGCGGAACACGAAGCGGGGGAGCGCACAGCAGAAGGAGCGGCGCGGTTCGAGCTTCCGCCGGGGCAGCGGCTGCAGAAGGGCTGGCCGGTCACCCATTACGGACCGGTCCCGAAGTTCCGGCCCGAACGCTGGGAGTTCCGGGTCTTCGGCGCCACCGCCGACGGTGAGAAACACTGCTGGAACCACGAGGAGTTCACCGCCCTGCCGTACACCACGGTCGAAGCGGATCTGCACTGTGTCACCAAGTTCAGCATGGTGGGCGCCGAGTGGGGCGGCATCCCGGCGCGCACCGTCGTGGACCTCGCCCCGCCCGCCCCGGACGTCACCCATGTGATGGTCTGGGCGGAGTACGGCTTCAGCTCCAACCTGCGGCTCGCCGACTTCACCTCCGAGCGCGCCCTCTTCGCCACCCACAAGGACGGCGAACTCCTCACCGCCGAGCACGGCTTCCCGCTGCGCCTGATCGTCCCCCATCTGTACGCCTGGAAGGGACCCAAGTGGGTGCGCGGTGTGGAGTACATGACCGCCGACCGCCGGGGCTTCTGGGAGGAGCGCGGCTACCACAACCTCGGCGACCCCTGGCAGGAGCAGCGCTACTCCTACCAGGAGGAGCCCGGGGACGGCCCCGAGCTCTGACCCGGTCCGCGTCTCCCGGGGCCCGTCATCCGCGTCTCCCGGGGCCCGTCAGGCGTCCCGCAGCCGCTTCAGCCGCTCCACGTCCGCGGCGTGGCCCTCCTTGCCGCCGGGCGTCTCGATGACCAGCGGTACGCCCTCGGTCGCCGGGTGCGTCATCAGCGCCCGGAACGGGTCCTCGCCTATGTGGCCCGCCCCGATGTTGGCGTGACGGTCCTTGTGCGCGCCGGCCACATCCTGGGAGTCGTTGGCGTGGATCAGCTTCAGCCGGCCCTCGCCGACCGCGTCCACCAGCAGGTCCAGCGTCTGGTGCATGCCGCTCGGCCCGGTCAGATCATGACCGGCCGCGAAGACATGGCAGGTGTCCAGGCAGACGCCCAGCTTCGGATGGGCGTCCAGCGCCTCGAAGTACGGTCCGAAGTCCCAGGTCCGTGAGCACAGCGAGGAGCCCTGGCCGGCCGTGGACTCCAGCAGCAGGAACGGGTCGTCGTCATGGGTCAGCTCGTCCAGCAGCGGCAGCATGTGCTCGCGTACCTGCTTCAGCGCCACCGACCGCTCCCGGCCGCCCGTGGCGCTGCCCGTGTGCACCACCACGCCCAGCGCGCCGATCTCCCGGCCGCGCCGCAGCGAGTGCCGCAGCGACTCCACGGACCGCTCGACGGTCGCCTCGGTGTGTGACCCGAAGTTGATCAGGTACGGGGCGTGCACGTACGCCGGGATCGAGCCCTCCGCGCAGGCCGCGCGGAACGCCTCGTCCTGCTTCGGGTTGCCGGCCGGGGTGGCCCAGCCGCGCGGGTTGGCGACGAAGACCTGCACGGTCTCCGCCTTCAGCTCACGGGCGTAGGACAGGCCGACGGAATGCAGACCGCCGGCCACGGGGACATGGCCGCCGACCGGGTTGCGGCCGGGGCCCGACAGGTGACTCTTCACCCCTCAAGGGTGTCATGCGTGCCGGGGCCGCCGGTCAGCGGATCTCTATGGTTATCGTCGACCCCTTGGGCGCGATGTCCCCGGCGTCCACGGACTGGTTCTTGACCGTGTCGCCGAACAGGCCGAGGATTCCGCGGTCCTCGTCCACCTCGAACCCGGCGTCCTTCAGCTTCCGCTTGGCGTCGTCCACGCTGTCGCCGACCACGTCCGGTACCTCGATCATCTCGGGGCCCTTGGACAGCGTCAGCGTCACGGTGTCGCCCTCGGCGGCGCGAGCGCCCTCACCCGGGTTCTGCCGGGCCACCTGGCCGGCGTCGAACTCCGAGTTCACCCGTTCGGCGGCGACCTCCACCTCGAGTCCGGCCTCCTCCAGCTCGGCCCGCGCGTCCTCCAGGTCGTCACCGGTCACGTCCGGCACCTCCACCGGGCGGCCCTTGCTCACGGTCAGCGCCACCGCCGCACCCGCGCGGACCTTGGTGCCCTTGCCGGGCTCCGTGGAGACCACCGAGCCCCGGGCCACCGAGTCACTGAACTCCCGGGTGACCATGCCCGGCTCCAGACCGTCGTCCTTCAGCACGTCACGCGCCTTGTCCAGCGGGTAGCCGTCCAGGTCGGGCACCCGTACGGTCTGCGGGCCCTTGGAGACGGTCAGCGCCACCGGGTCGTTGCCGCGGATACGGGCGCCCGCCTTCGGGTCGGTGCTGATCACCCTGCCCCGCTCCACACTGTCGCTGAACGCCTCCGTCACCTCGCCGACGTCGAGACCGGCCGTCGCCAGCCGGTCCCGGGCCTCCCTCTCGGTCTTCGCCAGCAGCGGCGGGACCTCGGTGAACTGGCCCGAGTTGATGTACCAGATCCCCGAGCCGACCCCGAGGACCAGGAGCACGGCCACGACGATCGCCATCGGCCCGAGCCGCAGCGCGGTCCGGTGCCGGGGCGGCAGCGGCGGCGGTGACTGGAAACGGCTGGTGTGACGCACCGGGTCCGCGCCCTCGTCCTCGTTCACGGGCAGCGGACGGGGGACGGTGAGCGAGCGCGGGATGACGCTCGTACGGTCCTCGGCGTTGTCGTGCTCCGCCGTCAGCGCCTGCGGGGGCACCGCGTCGAGCTGTTCGGCGGTGAGCCGGCCACGCCCCGCGTGGACCTGCGCGAGCAGCGCGACCGCGTCGTGCGGACGGAGCGCGGGGTTGCGCGCGGTCGCCGACGCGACCAGCTCGTCCAGCTCGTACGCCATGCCGGGTACGGCGGCGGACGGGGCCGGCACGTCGTCGTGCAGATGCTTGTAGAGCACGATCGCGGGGGAGTCGCCGTCGTGCGGCTTCTCGCCGGTCAGCATCTCGTACAGCAGGATGCCGCACGCGTACACGTCCACACGGGTGTCCGCGATGCCGTTCTCGATCTGCTCCGGGGCCAGATACGAGACCGTGCCCAGCACGGTGCCCGTGGTGTTCGTCACCGAGTCCACGGCGCGGACCAGCCCGAAGTCGGCGACCTTGACCCGGCCGTCGTCCCCGATCAGCACGTTCTCGGGCTTCATGTCCCGGTGCACGAACCCGGCCCGGTGCGCGGCGCCGAGGGCGGCCAGCACGGACTCCAGGATGTCCAGCGCGGCCCGCGGCTGCAGCGCGCCGCGCTCGCGCAGCACGTCGCGCAGGGTGCAGCCCGCGATGTACTCCATCGCCAGGTAGACGTACGCCCCGTCGGTGCCCTGGTCGAAGACCTGCACCACATTCGGATGGGCCAGTCGGGCGACCGACTTCGCCTCGCGGATGAACCGCTCGACGAACGAGCCGTCGGCCGCGAGGGAGGGTGCATCACCTTGAGGGCGAGGATGCGGTCGAGGCGGGTGTCCACGGCCCGGTAGACCGTGGCCATCCCGCCGACCGCGATCCGCGCCTCGACGCGATACCGGCCGTCGAGCAGCTGCCCGACCAGAGGGTCCTGAAGGGTCGTGTCCACCCCCCAAATCTACTAGCCCCCACGGACACCCCATCCCCGCCCAACCCCTTGCAGCGGACCTGTGACGTCCACCCCCACACCAACGCACCCGCACAGCCCCGACATCCCCGCCCAGCCGCCCGGTTGCTGCGCGCCGCAGCCGCGGGCACCTCCGCCGCCGTAGTTGCCGCCGCTGCGGGCAGTCGTGCCGCCGCAACCCACGTGGCCGCGGGCAGCCGCCGCTGCGGGCAGTCGTGCCGCCGCAACCCACGTGGCCGCGGGCACCTCCGCCGCGTAGCTGCCGTAGCTGCCGTAGCTGCCGTAGCTGCGGGCAGTCGTGCCGCTGGGGCGGCACGGGTGGGCGCAGCGGCACCCCTTCCAGCGGGGCGAGCGCATATCTACCCCCGCCCAGCAGTTGCCGGGGTGACGGCTGAACGGGGAGTCGCGCAGCCCGGCGCTTACGGGGTGCCGTCGCGCCCACCCGTGCCGCCCTGCGGCACACCTGCCCGCGGATGGGCGGATCGGCGGATCGGCGGATGGGCGGATGGGCGGATCGGCGGGCAGGCGGATGGGCGGATCGGCGGAGCGCGCGGAGTGCGGTGACTGCCCGGAGTCGCCGCAGGCGCGGGCGCGTGACGCGAGGGCGCGGGCGCACGGAGGTGCGGGAACTTCGGGCTCGCGGGAACCGAGGGCGGGGAGGCTCGCGGGAACCGGGGGCGGGGAGGCTCGCGGGAACCGGGGGCGGGGAGGCTCGCGGGAACCGGGGGCGGGGAGGCTCGCGGGAACCGGCGGCGCGGAGGCTCGCGGGAACCGGGGGTAGGGGGACCGTGTTCGGGGGGTCAGAACGCTGGGCGTTCCGGGTCCAGGTCGGCCAAGCCCTCCGCAGGAGAGGACGCCGAGGCCGCGAACCACCGCCGCGGAATCCGCCCCGCCAGCCGAGCCCCCCGCCCCGCCTCCACAGCCGCCCGCATCGCGGCAGCCATCAGCACCGGCACCTGCGCCCGGGTCACCGCGGACGCCAGCATCACCCCGCACACCCCAGCTCCATCGCCAGCGCCGCATCGGACGCCGTCCCCGCCCCCGCGTCCAGAATCACCGGCACCCCCGCCCGCTCCACGATCAACTCGAAGTTGTGCGGATTCCGGATCCCCAGCCCCGACCCGATCGGCGACCCCAGCGGCATGACCGCCGCACACCCCACGTCCTCCAGCTTCCGCGCCAGCACCGGATCGTCGTTCGTGTACGGCAGCACCGTGAACCCGTCCTCGACCAGCGTCTCCGCCGCCTCCAGCAGCTCGACCGGGTCCGGCAGCAGCGTCCGCTCGTCGGCGATGACCTCCAGCTTGACGAGATCCGTGCCGAGCGCCTCCCGCGCCAGCCGCGCGGTGAGGACCGCCTCCCCGGCGGTGAAGCACCCCGCCGTGTTCGGCAGCACCCGGATGCCCAGCCGCTCCAGCACCGACAGCACGGACCCGTGCACCGACGGGTCCACCCGCCGCATCGCGACGGTGGTCAGCTCCGTCCCGGACGCCACCAGCGCCCGCTCCAGCACCTCGAGGCTCGGCGCCCCGCCGGTGCCCATGATCAGGCGGGACGTGAAGGACGTATCGCCGAGGAGGAACGGATCGTCGGCCATGGTCAGCCTCCCTGGACGGCGGTCAGGACTTCCACCCGGTCGCCCTCGGACAGGGAAGTGGCCGGCCACTGCGCGCGCGGCACGACGGTTTCGTTGAGGGCGGCGGCCACCCCGGAGGGTGCCGCGGTGAGCGACTTCACGGCGAGGTCGAGAGCGGTGCCGGGCGCGAACTCCCGCCGCTCCCCGTTGACCGAGACGTTCATGCGGAGTGCTCCGTGAGGACGGCGGCGCGAAAGCGCCGCGGGGTGAACGGGCGGGCCACGTCCGGCAGTGTCCCGCCGGTCAGGGCCTCCGCCATGGCGTCGCCGGTGACCGGTGTCAGCAGGACGCCGTTGCGGTGGTGGCCGGTGGCCAGCAGCAGCCCGTCGAGTTCCGTCGGGCCGAGCAGCGGCGCGTTGTCGGGGGAGCAGGGGCGCAGTCCCGCGCGGGTCTCGGTCAGCGGGAGTTCGGTGATCCCGGGGACCAGTTCGTGGGCGTCGCGCAGCAGTTCGTACACGCCGCCCGCGGTGACGGTGGTGTCCCAGCCCAGCTCCTCGCTGGTCGCCCCGATCACCAGCTCGCCGTTCTCGCGGGGCACCAGATAGACATGGCTGCCGCGCACCACGGCCCGTACGGTCCGGTTCAGGAAGGGGCCGTGCCGCTCGGACATCGTCAGCCGCAGGACCTGCCCCTTCACGGGACGCACGGGAGGCAGCACGTCCGCCGGTACGCCCGCGAGCCGCCCGCTGTGGCTGCCCGCCGCCAGCACCACCTGCCCGGCGGCCGGTTCGGCGCCGTCGGACGTGACGACGCCCGTCGCCCGGTCCCCGGCCACCACGAGCCGCCGCGCCCACGCGCGGTGGAAGGTCACGCCGGCCCGCTCACAGGCGGTGACCAGTGCCGTCGCCAGCCGCCGGGGGTCGATCTGGTGGTCGCCGTCCACCCGCAGCCCGCCGCGCACCCCCGGCGCGAGCATGGGTTCCAGGCGCCGGCACTCCCGCCCGGACAGCCACTGCGACCGAAGCCCCGACCGCTCCTGGAGGGCGTGCAGTTCCCGCAGATGGGCGCGGTCGTCGGCGTCCAGCGCCACGGCGAGCGTGCCGCACGCGCGGTAGCCGAGGTCGTGGCCGGTGAACTCGGTCAGCTCGGCCGCGAAGGCGGGATAGCGCCGCGCGGAGGCGAGGTTCAGACCGAGCAGGGTCTCCTCGCCGTAGTGCAGTTCGGTGACGGCGGCCAGCATCCCGGCGGCCACCCGGGCGGCGCCGCCACCCGGCTCGGGGTCCACCACGACCGTGGAGAGACCGCGCAGCGCGGCCCGCCAGGCCGTGACCAGTCCGATGATTCCGCCCCCGACGACGAGGACGTCTGAGGTACGCGTGGGCGACATGGGCGTCCAGCCCCTCCCTTCGCCGGCATGACCCGGATCAGGTTCGTACGGTCGGAGGCCGCCAGCCTCCTCTCAGCCCGGTGCGTCCGGGCTCCCGCGAGTGCTTGTACGTTGGTCAGCCTAGCCCTCGGCCCACCGACCCGGTAAGGGAGCCTCCCGCGTGGCACCATCGCTCGACGGACTCGTCCTGGCCCCCGTGGCCGACCAGGCCCCCGGCCAGGTCGGCACCCGTACCCGGTTCGTCTACCACGAGCGGGGCGGCGAGATCTGGGCCGAGTACACGGGCGGCGACGTCGTCCGCGGGCATCTGGTGGGCACCCGCGCGGGAGACCGGCTGGACTTCCGGTACGTGCAGCTCAAGCGGGACGGCACCACCTCCTCGGGGCACTGCGTGTCCACGGTCGTCGAACTGCCCGACGGGCGGGTGCGGCTGGAGGAGCGCTGGGAGTGGGAGTCCCGGCCGGGCAGCGGGACGAGCGTCGTGGAACAGCTCGGCCACCCGGCGGGTGATGCCGTATCAGCTGTCTAAAGTGATCGGGTGACTGAGCAGACGCAGCAACCGGGACCGTCCGATCCGCGGCGGGTGGTCGTGGCGGGCGCGGGCATGGCCGGCGTGCAGACCGCCCTCGCCCTGCGCGAACAGGGCTTCACCGGCACCGTGACGCTGATCGGCGCGGAACCCCACCAGCCGTACGACAGGCCGCCGTTGTCCAAGGCGGTGCTGCTCGGCAAGGCCGAGGACTCCGCCTTCGACGTCGACTTCGAGGAGGCCGGCGTCGAACTGCGGCTCGGCTGCGAGGCGCTCGGCCTGCGCCCCGGCGACCACGAACTGGACACGGAGGCCGGGCCCGTCCCGTACGACGTGCTGGTGGTCGCCACCGGGGCGGAACCGGTCCGGCTGCCGGGCGCCGACGGTGTGCCCGGTGTGCATCTGCTGCGCACCCTGGACGACGCCGCGCGGCTGCGGCCGGTGCTCGCGCGGCAGCACGACGTCGTGGTGGTCGGGGCCGGCTGGATCGGCGCGGAGTTCGCCACGGCGGCCCGCGAGGCGGGCTGCGCGGTCACCGTCGTGGAGGCCGAGGAGCGGCCACTGGCCGAGGCGCTGCCGGCCGAGGTGGCCGCCCCGATGACCGCCTGGTACGCCGAGGCCGGCGTCACCCTGCGCACCCGCACGCGCGTGGCGCGCGTCGAGCCGGGCGCCGTGGTCCTGGACGACGGCTCGCGGCTGCCCGCCGGCGCCGTGGTCGTCGGCATCGGGGCCCGGCCCGCCACCGCCTGGCTCGCGGGCTCCGGGATCGGGCTCGGCGCGTACGGCGAGATCGTCGCCGACCGCCATCTGGCGACCTCCCTGCCGGACGTGTACGCGGTCGGCGACTGCGCGTCCTTTCCGTCCGGGCGTTACGGCGAGCGGCTGCTGGTCCACCACTGGGACAACGCCCTCCAGGGGCCGCGCACGGTCGCCGGGAACATCCTCGGCGCCCCCGGCGGCCGGGAGCCGGCGGTGTACGACCCGGTGCCGTACTTCTGGTCCGAGCAGTTCGGGCGGTTCGTGCAGTACGCCGGACATCATGCGGGGGCCGACCGGACCGTGTGGCGCGGGGATCCCGCCGGGGCGGCGTGGAGCGTCTGCTGGCTGCGGGAGTCCCGCCTGGTCGCGCTGCTCGCGGTGGGGCGGCCCCGGGATCTGGCGCAGGGGCGCAGGCTGATCGAGGCGGGCACGGCGATGGACGCGGAGCTGCTGGCGGACCCGGGACGGCCGCTGAGGTCGGCGACCGTCTGAAGGGTTCCGGCGCGTCGCGTCGGCGCGGGCGGGCGGGGCTGGCTTCCGACTGTCGGTGGCAGATGGCAGGCTTGTCCCGTGACCGAGATTGACGCAAAGATCGATGCTCTCGTCCCCGCCTGGCTCACTCTGCCCGATATCGCCGAAATGTTCGATATCGAGGTGACGCGTGTCCGGCAGCTGGTCAAGGACGGCCAGCTCATCGCCGTACGCCGAGGTGAGAACCGCGCACTGCACGTCCCCGCCGCCTTCATCGACGAGGACAAGATCGTCAAGGGTCTGACCGGGACCCTGACGCTTCTGCGGGACGACGGCTTCACGGTCGAAGAGATGCTCGAGTGGCTGTTCACCCCGACCCCACCCTGCCGGGCACCCCGGCTCAGGCCCTCAGCGAGAACCGCGGCACGGAGGTGAAACGCCGAGCCCAGGCCCTCGCGGTCTGACCGCACCCGACCACCCCTGACCGGGGCGACCGAGCCCCGGCCCATGGGAGCCCGTACCCGCCCGGCAGCCACCGTGCCCGACGCGGCCGGTCGCGCACCGCCTGCCGGTAGCCGGGCCGGGCTTCCGGCCGGGGCGCGGCGCCGGGCCCGCTCGCGGGCGCGGTCGTGGCCCACCCGGTGCCGTCGTCCCGTGAGGGCCCTCGCGGCTGCCCGTGTGGCGGCATAGGGTCCGTCGGGGCGTGCCTCCGCCGGGAGTGTCCGCCCGTGCCACGCCGGGCCCGCCGGGTCCGCGCGCCGCCGACATCCCCGGGGGACCCTCGTATGACCGACACCGCTCGCGCCCGGCTCGACGGCGCCCTGCTCTACCTGTGCACCGACGCCCGCAAGCGGCAGGGCGATCTCCCGGAGTTCCTGGACGCCGTGCTGGCCGCCGGGGTCGACATCGTGCAGCTGCGGGACAAGGGCATGGAGGCCGGTGAGGAGCTGGAGCACCTCGCCGTCCTCGCCGACGCCTGCGCCCGGCACGGCAGACTGCTCGCGGTCAACGACCGCGCGGACGTCGCCCACGCCGCCCGCGCCGGCGTCCTCCACCTCGGCCAGGGCGACCTGCCCGTCCCCGCCGCCCGCGCGCTCCTCGGCGACGGCATCCTGATCGGCCGCTCCACCCACGCCGAGTCCGAGGCCGCCGCCGCGGCCGTCCAGCCCGGTGTGGACTACTTCTGCACCGGTCCCTGCTGGCCCACCCCACCAAGCCCGGCCGCCACGCCCCGGTCTTGACCTCGTCCGGTACACCGCCGCCCTGGGCACCGGGCGCCCCTGGTTCGCCATCGGCGGCATCGACCTCGGCAACCTCGACCAGGTGCTGGACGCCGGCGCCCGCCGGGTCGTCGTCGTACGGGCCGTCACCGAGGCGGACGACCCCGGCGCGGCGGCGGCCGAGTTCGCGAAGCGGCTGCGGCAGGCGGCACTCGCGGACGCGGGATGACCCCGCGCGTCTCAGGTTTGTCCAAGGGGTGGACAACAAGTCGGCATTCCAGACAAATATCCCGCATCCGGTTGGGAGACCGCCGCCCCTGGCTAACCTGCCGGTATGGCCCTCGGAACCGCATCGACCAGGACTGACCGGGCGCGCACCGTGCGTGACATGCTCGCCGCAGGCAAGACGACGTACTCGTTCGAGTTCTCGGCGCCGAAGACCCCCAAGGGCGAGCGGAACCTGTGGAGCGCGCTGCGCAGGGTCGAGGCGGTCGCGCCCGACTTCGTCTCCGTGACCTACGGCGCGGGCGGCTCCACGCGGGCCGGCACGGTCAAGGAGACCGAGCAGATCGTCTCCGACACCACCCTCACCCCGGTCGCCCACCTCACCGCCGTCGACCACTCCATCGCCGAGCTGCGCAACATCATCGGTCAGTACGCCGACGCCGGGATCCGCAATATGCTCGCGGTGCGCGGCGACCCGCCCGGCGACCCCATGGGCGACTGGGTGGCACACCCGCGGGGACTGACGTACGCGGCCGAACTCGTGCGGCTCATCAAGGAGTCGGGCGACTTCTGCGTCGGTGTCGCCGCCTTCCCGGAGATGCACCCGCGCTCGGCCGACTGGGACAGCGACGTCGCCCGCTTCGTCGACAAGTGCCGGGCCGGCGCCGACTACGCGATCACCCAGATGTTCTTCCGGCCCGAGTCCTATCTGCGACTGCGTGACCGAGTCGACGCGGCGGGCTGCGCGACCCCGGTGATTCCCGAGGTCATGCCCGTGACCAGCGTGAAGATGCTGGAGAGGTTGCCACAACTGAGTAACGCCTCGTTCCCCGGGGCCCTGAAAGAGCGCATCCTCGCAGCGAAGGACGATCCGGCGGCGGTACGCTCGATCGGAATCGAGTTCGCCACCGAGTTCTGCGCGCGGCTGCTGGCCGAGGAGTGCCCGGACTGCACTTCATCACGCTCAACAACTCCACGGCGACCCTGGAAATCTACGAGAACCTGGGCCTGCACCACCCACCGCGGGCCTAGACCGGTCGCACGCGTATACGACACACTGCGTAGCGACCACTGTGAGAGGGGCGTACATGGGCTGGACGGTCCTCTACATCGCGTTCGGCATCGTCGCGCTGTGGTTGCTGGGTGAGGTGCTGCTGCAGTACAAGGCACGGCTGCGCTGGCGGCTGCTCGCCTTCGGCGGCTTCCTCGGTGTCGTGCTCGGTGTGCTGATCCCCTCCGTCGTCGTCATCGGACTGGGCGCCGCGGCCTTCGCCGTCGGCCAGACCTACGTCACGCTGTCGTTCCGCCGCGGCTTCGCGGCCGGCTGGGCGGTCAACGCGCCGATACTCGCCGCCGCCAAGGGCCGCCGCGGCGACCGCGGACGCGAGGAGCCGACCCTGGAGGTCTCCGACCTGGAGCCGTCCGGCGGCGACTACGGCGACGACGACCACCGCGCGCGGGCCGCCTACCGCGCGGACGACGACTACGACCGCGACGACGTGTTCACCCCCGCCGCCCGCCCCGAGCAGGCCACGGCCGCCGAGACCACCGCCGTCTACGAGCCGCAGCCCATGCCCGACGACACCGGCTCCTACGGCGTCTACGGCGGCGAGCACGGCTACGCGGCCCCGTCCCAGGACCAGTACGCGGCGGCCGCCCAGGGCACCGACCAGAACTACGCCTACGACTACTCCGGTTACGGCCAGCAGCAGGGCTACGACACCACGGGCCAGCAGCAGTACGCGGCCTACTCCGACCCGTACGTCGGCGACACGGCCTACGGGAACACCTCGTACGACACCGGCTACACCGACCAGCAGCAGTACGCCCAGCAGGGCTACACCCAGGACCCGTACGCCCAGCAGGGATACGGCGGCGGCGAGACCCCGGCCGGGGGCCTGTGGGTCCCGCAGCAGCGCGGCGCCGACGACGGGTACGGCGGTGAACTCCCGCCGGAGCAGCAGCAGTACCCCTACCAGGGCGACGGACAGACGCACGGCAACGGCACCGGGTACGACGAGCAGTACCGCTACTGAGCGCGGTCACTGCGACCCGCGGAACTCCGGCCCCTCCACGATCAGCCCGGCGACCAGCGCTCCCGACATCCCGGCGTGCGGCAGACCGCCGCCGGGATGCGACCAGCCGCCGACGTGGTAGAGCCCCGGCAGCGCGGTGACGTTGGCCGGACGCAGGAACCCGACACCGCCCGCCGCCAGGGACGGGGCGGGCACGCCCCGAACTCGGCGCCCGTCTCCTCCTCGGCGTGGTCGGGCGTGTACACCTCCCGCCACAGGACGCGCTCGCGCAGTCCGGGAAGCGCCCGCCCGGCGGCTTCGACGACCAGGTCCGCGTACCGCTCGTCCAGGTCTCCTCGCCCCACTGCTCGTCCGACGGCACCACGGCGGACACCACCACGGACTCGTGCTCCTCGTCGGGGCGCAGGGCGGGGTCGTCCGGCCGCAGCACGGTCACCGTCGGCGGTACCGGGGTGCCGGTGCCCGCGGAGAGGAAGTCCAGCTCCGCCTCGCGGTCCAAGGTGTGCACGACCGTGCGGTGCGGCGCGTCCGGCTCGCGCGGGCCGCGCAGCGCCAGCAGCACACCGAACCGTCCCGGAGGCGCCCATTCCACGCGGTCGTCGGGCCGCACGTCCCCGTCGCCGTACAGCGGGTGCCCGGTCATGGAGCGCAGCCGGTGGTGGTCCACCCCGCCACCACCTGGTCCGCCCAGGCCACCGTGCCGTCACGGAAGCCGACGCCCGCCGCCCGGCCGTCCTTCTCCACGATCCGTACGGCCTCGGCACCGAAGACGAACTCGACCCTGCGGGCCAGACACCGCTCGTACACCGCGCGCGCCAGCTCCCGCATACCGCCGCGCACGTACCAGACGCCGAAGGCGTGCTCCATGTACGGCAGCACCGCCGCGCTCGCCGGGGTCCGGCGGGGTCGAGGCCGTACGCGAGGGCGTGGCTCTCCAGCAGGGCGGTCAGCCGGGGTCGCGCAGCTCCCACGCGCCGACCTCGGCGAGCGTGCCCGCCCGGCGCGTGCGCAGCAGCTTCCTGTGCGGGACCGCCGGATACGGCTCACGCTCGGCCAGCGTCCGCCAGTTGGGCCACAGCGGCTCCTCCAGCAGCGGCCGGCGCGTGCGGTCCCACGCCTCCCGGGCCCTGACCAGGAAGTCGCCCCAGCGCCTGGCCGGGTCCGCCCCGAGGGCCGTCTCCAGGGCGGCGACGACGCCCGCGCGGGAGGCGTTCGGCAGCGACACGTGGGTGCCGTCCGCGAACACGTGGTGCGACGACGGGTCGACCTGGACCAGCTCGACACACTCCTCCAGCGGCTCCCTGCCCGTCTTCACGAACAGGTCCCGGTAGACCGCCGGCAACGGCAGCAGACCCGGACCGGTGTCGAAGACGAATCCGTCCCGCTCCAGCCGGCGCAGCGCACCGCCGTATGTGTCCGTCCACTCGTACACCGTCACCCGGTGGCCCGCGACGGCCAGCCGGGCGGCGGCCGCCATCGCGCCCATCCCGGCGCCGATCACCGCAATCCGTGCCATGCCAGGGACTTTATCCGCCGCCACCGACAGCCGGTGCCCGAGTACCGGAGCCCCCGCCCCGCGCCCCAGGCGGCCGGGCGGCGGCATGGGCGCGCGTGCGCGGCACTGAGTACCCGTACCTAGGGGCCGAGTTGAGTACGCGCGCGGATGGGGGACGACCTGCGGGAACGAGAGTGGAGTCCACGGAGAGGGGCTCGGCTCCCGGAACCGGCGACACGGGGCGCCGGAACGGCAAGGGCCCGCGATCCGCTCCTTCCGCCGGCACCGTCGGCGGGAGCGAGAAACGGGGAACCCGGGGGCGACCGCCACGGGGGTCCGAGGGGAGGTACGGGGAGGTACGGGGGAATGCGGAAGGCGCCGGTCCGGCCGGTGGCCCGCGGGGACGCGGCCACCACCGAACCGGCGCCTTTCGCGCACCGCCGAGGGCTCAGCGGTGGCCGCTGACCCTGCCCTGGAGCAGCCGGGACAGCGCCGCGTGCACCTCGTCCAGGGAGCGCTCCGGCTGGAACGACTGCCAGTCCAGCGCGGCCACCAGCACCATGCCGACCAGCGCCGCGGCCGTCAGCGGGACGTCGATCTCCTCGCTGAACTCGCCGCGCGATACGCCCTCGCGCAGCACGTCCTCGACCACCGCCACCGCCTGCTGCCGCACCACCAGCAGCGTGGACTGCCAGGCCCGGTTGGTCCGCCACAGCTCGGCCACGTAGAGCTGGGTGAAGGCCGGGTAGCGGTCGATGAAGACGAGCCCCGCGCGGATCATCGCGTCCAGGGCGTCGACCCGGCCGCCGCCCTCGCGCGCGGTCCGCTCGGCGGCCTCCCGCAGCGAGGCGGTCAGCAGACCGACCCCGTGCCGCAGCAGCTCCTCGAAGAGGACCGACTTGCTCGCGAAGTTGTAGTAGACCGTGCCCTTCGCGACCCCCGCGCGCTCGGCGATCTCGTCCACGGTGGTGGCGGAGAAGCCCTGTTCGGCGATGAGGGTGACGGCCGCCTCGTAGAGCTTCTGCCGGGTGGCCTCGCGGCGGGCACTGCCGCCCGGCGTGGTGCTGCTGCTGTCCATGGCCCCGATTGTCACAGGGCCGCCGGCCCGCCCGTTCACAAGGTCAGCTCCGGGTGCAGCCGGTCCATCGTCCACACCTGGCGGCGGCGCGCCGACAGCGCGGTCAGGGCGAGGGCGCCCGCGGTGAAGAGCGCCAGCACGGCGCACGCCTGCCACACCGGTCCCAGACCGCCGCCCGAGATCAGCCGCCGCAGCGCGTCGACGACATGGCTCATCGGCAGGAACGGGTGCAGCGCGTTGAAGAACCCGGGACTGGTCTGCACGGGGTACGTGCCGCCCGCCGAGGTCAGCTGGAGCATCAGCAGCGCGAGGACGAGGATCCGGCCGGCCGCGCCGAAGCGCGCGTTCAGCCACTGCACGAGCGCCGCGAAGCACGCGGTCACCAGGAACAGGAAGCCGACCGTCCCGGCCGCCCGCGCCATCTGGAGCCCGAGCGCCCAGTGCAGCACCGACATCAGCGCCAGCGTCTGCGCCACCCCGATCGCCACCACCGGCAGCCAGCCCGCCAGCGCGATCCGCCAGGCGGAGGCGCCGGCCGCGAGCGCCCGCCGGTTCATCGGCGCGATCAGCATGTACGCCACCATCGCGCCCACCCACAGCGACAGCGGGATGAAGTACGGGGCGAAGCCGGTGCCGTAGTCGGGCGCCTTGTGCAGGTCGTGCGAGACCAGCCGGACCGGGTCGGCCATCACCCCGGTGCGCCGCTCGCGGTCCCGCTCGTCGTAGTCGGGGATCTTCCCGGCGCCCTCGTGCAGACCGCCGGCGAGCTCGCCCGAGCCGTCGACGAGCTTGAGGAGACCGCCGTTCAGATCGCCCGCGCCGGTCTCCAGCTCGCCGACGCCCTTGTCCAGGTCCGTGGCGCCGGTCTCGGCGGTGCCGAGGCCCTTGGTGAGCCTCTTCGCGCCGGCGGCGACCTTCGCGGCCCCCGCGTCCAGCTTGTTGATCTTGGTGACGGCGTCGTCGAGGTCCTCGGAGAGGCGCGGGGCGCGGGCGGCGAGCGTGCGGGCCTGCTCCTCCAGGGTGACGAGATGCCCGTCGAGCTGCTTCAGGTCCTCGCGGTGGGCGGTGACCAGGGCGTCGACGTCCTCGGCGACGGCCGCCGCCCCGGCCGCCGCGTCCCGGGCCTTCTCCAGGTCCGGGCAGGCGGGGTCGGGCGGCACGGGGTCCTCGCAGCGCGCGCGGTGGACGCCGTCCAGCGTGCCGGACGCCGCGCGGGCGTCCTTCGCGGCGGCCGGCGCCTCCTCCTCCAGGGTGCCCAGGTCCTCGCGGAGCGTCCTGGCCGAGTCGGCGACGAACCGCGCGGTGTCGCCGATGGCCTTCTCGTTCTTCTCCAGGAACGGACCCGCCTGCGCGGCGGCCGCGTTCACCCTGCCGGCGAGCGCCCGCGTGCCGTCCGCGACCTTCCGCGCGCCGTCCTGGAGGTCACCGGCGCCCTTGTGGAGGGTCTTGAGCCCCTTGGACAGCTTGCCGCTCCCTCGCGGGCGTCCGTCAGCCCGTCGGCGAGGTCCTGGGAGCCCTTCTCCGCCTTCCCGATGCCGCCGTTCAGCTTGTCGGCCCCCTTGGCCGCCTTCACCGTCTCGCCGCGCAGATCCGAGAACGAGACGAAGATCCGGTCCAGGAAGGAACGCGAGGTCTTCGTGGACGCGGCCCGGCGCACCTCGCCGAAGACCGTGCGGGAGATCTGCCCGACGATGTAGTTGTTGGCGTCGTTCGTCCGCACCCGGAGCGCGCCCGCCTCGGGGAGTCGCCCGAACTGGAGGCGATACGGCGGCTGAAGTCGGCGGGCACCGTCAGCGACAGGTAGTACCTGCCGTCCTCGACACCCCGCCGGGCCTCCTCTTCGCTCACCTCCCGCCAGTCGAAGGTGCCGCTGTCGCGCAGCCCCTCGGCGATGTCGGCACCGGCGGTGATCCGCTCCCCGCCGGCGCTCGCCCCTGGTCGTCGTTCACCAGCGCCACCGGGATCCGGTCCAGCCTGCCGTACGGGTCCCAGAACGACCACAGATACAGGGCGCCGTACAGCAGCGGCAGCACCAGCAGGGCGACCAGGGCCGCACGCGGCAGCTTGCCCCGGCCGAAGCGGCGGAGCTCAAGAGCGGCCAGTCCCGGCGAACGCATCGGCCGCCGCCTCCTTCACGTCGTCGTGCGTGCCGGCTCCCGTACGGACGACCACCGCGCCGCGCGGTGCCTCGCCGAACACCGCCAGCACGGTGGTGCCGGTCCCGGTGACGGACTTCAAGAGGGCGTGGACGTCGTCCCGTTCGCCCGGCGAGAGCTTCAGATCGGTGTCGTCCACGGCGAGCAGCCGGGGCCGCCCCAGCAGCGCCAGCGCGAGCGACAGCCGCAGCGCCTCCAGCCGCTCCAGATCCCGTACGGCGGTCCGCTCCGCCTTGGGCAGGGAGGCGAGGTCCAGCCCGGCCATGGCCTGTGCCGTGTCGGCGCACGGACGCGGCGGGCCGCCGAAACGGCGTTGCAGCAGGGCCTGTTCGCGCAGGTGCTCGCCGACGGTGAGGGCGGGGTCGAGATCGGTCACACCGGTGACGTGCGCGAGCGCGCTGCGGCGGCGTACGGCGGACATGCGCCTCGGCAGCTCGAACCCGCCGACCGCCGCCTTGCCCTCCGTGGGCCGCATCCGGCCCGTGAGGGCGAGCAGCAGACAGGTGCGGCCCGACCCGGACGGCCCCTCCACCGCGATCAGCGAGCCGGGCTCCGCGTCGACCGTCACCCCGCGGAACGCCCAGCCCCGCGGGCCTCTGAGGCCGAAGTCACGGGCGGTGACGGCGAGTCCGGGCGGACCGTCCACGGTTTCCCCTGTTTTTGAACTGACTGGTCAGTGCAAAAACTAACGCGAACGTCCGCTCGAGGCAAAGGCCCAGGTCGGAACGGATTGTCAGTGCCCTACCTCACGATGTGCGCATACGGCATCTCTCGGAGGTGCTGTCACCAGACGACAGGAGGTTCGTCATGGCCCACTCGTCCGCAGCCGCCGCCCGCCGGCGCCGCGCAACCGGCCCTGCCCCCTCACTGAACGGCCCGGCGAGCGACATCCACCCCGTGCGGCGCCGCTCGGCGGCACCGCCCGCCGCCCTCGATCTGCTCGCCCAGGCCCGTGCCGGACTCGAAGAGGCCGCCGTCCTCGACACCCCCAACGAGCGCTATGCGACGGCCCACCTCGCCGCCCTGCGCACAGCGGCCGCGGTCCTCGCCGCCCGTGGCCGCCCGGAGGCATCCCCGCGGGCCCGCGCCAAAATACGCAGTGCCTGGGACGTCCTCCCCGAAATAGCCCCCGAGCTCACCGAATGGAGCGCCCTGTTCGCCTCCGGCGCCCCCGCAGAGCTCGGGCGGAGGCAGGAATCCGGGGCGCGGCGACGATCCGGGACGCGGACGACCTCATGAGAGACGCGGCGATGTTCCTGCGTCTGGTGGAGCGCGCCCTGCTCCCGCAACCCGTCCTGCCGTCCCAGGAGCGGGGGCCGAGTAGACGCGCGGCCCCGCCGGGTGGGCGCGAAGGGGTCCCGGGGCCAGAGCCCCCGGGGAGGGGACCGGACGGGAAGGGGCGGCGGAGGCGAAACACGGGCCACGGCCCCACCGCCCCTGAACCAGCCGGCCGCAGGCCATAGGGTGGACACCGCCTGATTCCCGCTCGCGCCGAGGAGACAACACCGTGTCGGACCCGATGCGGCCCCGTGCCGCCCTCCGTACCGCCGTGGTCTGGGAGGTCCTCCAGGACGCCCTGGAACGCCGGGTCAAGGCGACCGGACGGCCGGCACTGGACATCCTCGACACCGGCGGCGGCAGCGGAAACTTCGCCGTACCCCTCGCCCGCCTCGGCCACCAGGTCACCGTCGTCGACCCCAGCCCCAACGCGCTGTTCGCCCTGGAGCGCCGCGCCGCCGAGGCCGACGCCGCCGACCGGGTGCGGGGCGTCCAGGGCGACGTGCTCGGCCTCTTCGACGTGGCCGAGCGCGGCGGCTACGACATCGTGCTCTGCCACGGCGTCCTGGAGTACGTCGACGACCCCGCCGAGGGCGTGCGCAACGTGGTGGCCGCCCTGCGCCCCGACGGCGTCCTCAGCCTGCTCGCCGCGGGCCTCGGCGGCGCCGTGCTGGCCCGCGCCCTAGCCGGGCACTTCACGGAGGCCAGGCAGGCCCTCGACGACCCGAACGGCCGATGGGGCGCCGCCGACCCCGTGCCGCACCGCTTCACCGCCGGCCAGCTCACCGCGCTCGTGGAGGGCGCGGGCCTGCGGGTCGGCGCCGTGCACGGGGTGCGGGTCTTCGCCGACCTCGTCCCCGGCGTGCTCGTCGACACCGAGCCGGGGGCCCTGGAGGCGCTGCTGAAGCTGGAGGCCGCGGCGGCCGAACTCGCCACGTTCCACTCCGTGGCCACCCAACTCCATGTGCTCGGCGAGACGCGGGAGACCTCGGGGGTCTGAGCGGCCGTCCGTGACGCGTCGCTGATCAGCGACGCGTTCGGTGACCCTGCCGCACATGGAGTGCGCCACAGGCCCCCGAATGGCGGCGGGGCGCCGTATGATCGGGGAGACCGCCCGGCATGACGGGCCGGCCGCCGGGGAATGAGAACGCTCAGGCGGGCCGGGACGTGATGGCTGGTACCGGTTGGCCAATTGGCGCAGAGGGGCGGGTTTCACGGGGGCGATTCCCTGCCTATCCTGAAGGGACCCCGGGTCGCCCCGGCGACTGCACGATGAGGAGGACTCCGTGCCGCTCTCGGAGCACGAGCAGCGCATGCTCGAGCAAATGGAGCGAGCGCTGTACGCCGAAGATCCCAAGTTCGCGACGGCGCTCGAGGAAGCGGGCTGCGTACGTACACCCGGCGACGGGTCTACCAGGCGGTCGCGGGCTTCCTCGTGGGTATTGCGCTCCTCATGGCCGGTATGGTCGCCCAGCTCGTCTGGCTCAGCGTCGTGGGATTCCTCGTGATGCTGGGCTGCGCGGTCCTCGCGGTGACCGGCTGGCGCAAGGCCCCAAGCCGGGCGAGCAGCCCCCGACCACCCCGGCCGGCCCCAGTCGACCCGCCAGACCAGACAACGCCGCTCGGTCATGGACCGCATCGAGGAACGCTGGCAACGCCGCCGGGACGAACAGGGCGGCCACTAGCACCACTCCAAAGCTCGGGGGCGACCACCAACGGTGGTCGCCCCCGAGCTTGCGGTCCCCTCGCGATCCGCGGGCAATCGTGCCGCAGGGCGGCACGGGTGGGCGCGACGGCACCCCGCAAGCGCCGGGCAGCGCGAACACCCCCGCCCAGCCCTCACCCCGGGACAGGCCGTCACCCCGGGACAGGCCGCCATCCGCCCGGGGTGGCAGCCCCGCCCGACCGCCCAGACCTCACCCCCGCTGCCGCGAAGGCCGACGCCAGGCAGGCCGAAGCGCCGCCATACGCGCATGCGTCCGCACCCGCACCCCGACCCACCACCCCGACACAGCCCACAGCACCCGCACACCCGACCGCGGCAAGAACACCGCCCGCGCCCGAGCCCGCCGCCCCCAGAGCCCCGCAGCCCCGCCGCGACCCCCGCACATCCTCCGCCAGCCCCACCGCCGGCCGAGGCCGAGGCGCGTACAGCACCTGCTCCACCGCGCCGGCCACCCGGCGCACCGACGCCGCGGCCTCCGCGTCCAGCCGCCCCAGCCGCACGATCCGCTCCGCCGCACCGCGCGGCGTCAGCGACTCGTCCGGCGCGATCCCGTGGTCCCACGCCGTATCGGTCAGCTCGTCCCAGACGCCCAGGACGAACGGCGCCGCGTCCGCCTCCGACCGGCCGTGCCCGCCCAGCCGCACCGCCCGGGTCCGCACCCGCCACAGCATCGGCGCCAGCAGCAGCACCAGGAGCCCCAGACCGGCCAGCGCCCAGCCCGCCGGCCCGTACCACTTCGGCCCGTCACCGCCCGTGCCCAGCGCCGTCTGCGGCGACTCGCTCTCGCACGCCCCCAGCTTCCTGCGCTCCGGCGTACAGCTCTCGCTCGCCGAGGGCGCCGCCGACGGCTGCGAGGGCGCCGCCTGCGACGGCCGCGCCGGATCGGGCTGCGAGCTGTCCACCGCGTCCGGCACCGTGTACGACGGCATCGAACCACGTGTCGGCGTCGGCTCGAACCGGGTCCAGCCCACCCCTCGAAGTACAGCTCCGGCCACGCGTGCGCGTCCCGCAGCCCCACCGCGACCGTGCCGTCCGCCTGCGGGGTGCCGGGCGCGAAGCCCACCGCTACCCGCGCCGGTATCCCCAGCGAACGCGCCATCGACGCCATCGCGAAGGAGTAGTGCACACAGAAGCCCTGCTTGTCCCGCAGGAAACGGGCGATGGCCTGCGCGTCGCTGCCGACGTCCACCTCGGTGTCGTACTCGAAGCCGCCGTTCAGCGTGAAGTAGTCCTGGAGCGCGACCGCCCGGTCGTAGTCGGTGTCCGCGCCCGCGGTGACCTCGCGCGCGGTGGTCGCCACCACCCCCGGCAGCGAGTCCGGCAGCTCGGTGTACTCGCGCAGCAGCGCCGACGGCGGCTCCGGCACGGCGGCGAGCTGCTCCGCCGTGGGCTGCACACGGAGGCTGCGCACCTCGTACGTCAGATTCCGGGTGTCCTGCTTGTGGTCGCCGACCAGGGTCATCCCGACGGGTTCGTAGCGCCAGTCGCCCCGGATGCTCACCCCGCTCGGCGGGTACGGCATCGGCAGCCACTGCTGCCCGAACGAGCCGGCGGTCGAGATCGTCGTGATGAACTCCGTGCGCCCGACATCCGAGCCGAGACCCGGCGGGGTCGGGAAGACACCGTCCGGCACCTTCGTGATGGACCGCTTCGACGGCTTCCACGTGGTGCCGTCGAAGTCGTCCAGGGACACGATCCGCAGATACAGGTCCGACACGTCCGCCAGCTCGGACCGCACGGACATGACCTGGCGGTCCTCCTCCACGTTCAGCGAGTTGCGCAGCGACACCAGCGGATTCACCGCCGAGATGGTGCCGCCCCGCCGGAGCCCGAGCCGACCCCCGGCCGGTGGGGTCCAGCAGGCCGCCGTTCATCGCGGGCAGCGCCAGCGGCACCACCAGGGCGATGCCCAGCGCGACCGCGCCGATCCGCCGCCCGGTGCGCACCGGCGCGACGGCTCCGGGCGATTCCCCGCCCGGCCCAGGCGCCCCGCCGAACACCCGCCCCCACTGTGAGAGCCGGTCCCGGCCCTCGGCGAGCAGCAGCGTCAGATAGCCGGCCGCCGCCAGCAGGAACCACAGCCATTCGATGCCGTTGTCGGACAGTCCCGCCGCCACCGAGTACAGGGCGAGCAGCGGAAGCCCCGCAGGGCCGCGCTGCGGAAGGTCACCGCGAGGGTGTCCACCAGCAGCCCGATCACCAGCACGCCGCCGATCAGCATCAGCCGGATGCCGTCGGACAGCGGCGCCGGGGAGCGAACCGGCTGACGTCGTCGCCGCCCTGTCGCAGCAGCTCGGCGAAGTGGCCCAGGGCGTCCGGGCCGGGTATCAGCCCGGCGAAGGCATGCTCCCGCGCGAACACCAGGGTCAGCGTCAGCAAGGTGACCAGGGCCTGCGCCGCCACCGTCAGCGGACGCGCCAGCGGCACCCGCCGTGCCACGGCGCCGACGCCCGACTGCACCGCCAGCAGCAACGCCGCCTGAAGGAACCAGGTCGACGGTTCGACCAGGGGCAGCAGGGCACACGCCGCCGTCAGTGTGGCCGCCCACGCGCAGATGGCCAGCCTCGCCCGCCCGCTGATCACGGACCCTCCCCACCGTTTGCCGCGGCCAGGCCCGAACGCTCCCGGTCCGCCTGTCGCCACAGCTCGTCCAGCGGGGCGCCCCACGGCACCCCCAGGGCCGTCCAGCCCGCCTCGCGCAGCATCCGCAGCCGCTCCTCGCGCCCGTCCAGCGCTCCGGGCACGTCGGTCGGCTCCCTCAGCCAGGTGTCACTGTCCAGCAGGAAGGCGAGCGCGCCCCCGCTGCGCTGCCGCATCCGGGCGAGCACCGCGGCCTGCTCCTCGTCCAGGTCGCCGAGGAAGGCGACCAGCAGTCCCTCGTTCCCGCCGCGCACCACGTCATAGGCGCGGGACAGACCCTCCCCGTCGGAGTGGTCCACCACGGCGAGGGTGTCCATCATCAGTCCGGCCGCGTCCGCCGACTCCTGGCCGGCGCCCGCGAACCCGTCGGCCCCTCGCCCGGCACCGAGGTCCCGGTGTCGGTGAGCAGCCGCACCGAGAAGCCCTGCTCCAGCATGTGCACCAGCACGGAGGCCGCGCCCGACACCGCCCACTCGAACGCCGAGTCCGGCCCGGCGCCCGCGTAGGCGACGCCCCGGGTGTCCAGCAGCACCGTGCACCGCGCGCGCTGCGGCTGCTCCTCGCGGCGCACCATCAGCTCGCCGTAGCGGGCGGTGGAGCGCCAGTGCACCCGGCGCAGATCGTCGCCGTAGCGGTAGCCGCGCGGGATCACGTCGTCCTCGCCGGCCAGGGCCAGCGCGCGGTGCCGCCCGTCGCCGTACCCCTTCGCCTCGCCGCTCAGCCGCACCGGCGGCAGCGGTATCACGCGCGGGATCACCGTCAGCGTGTCGTGCGTCGAGAAGGACCTGGTCAGTTCGCACATCCCGAACGGGTCGGACAGGCGCAGCTGCAGCGGGCCCAGCGGATAGCGGCCGCGCAGGTCGGAGCGGACCCGGTAGGACACTTCGCGGCGCCCGCCCGCCTCCACCCGGTCGAGGACGAACCGCGGGCGCGGCCCGAGCACGTACGGCACCCGGTCCTGGAGCATCAGCAGGCCCGTGGGCAGCCGCGAGACGTTCTCCATCCGCAGATGCACCCGCGCCTCGGAACCGGCCGGCACCCGGCCGGGGAGAGCCGGCGGCTGCCGGCGACCCGGTAGCGGGTGCGGTAGAGCACCGCCGCACACACGAGCGGCAGCACCGCCAGCAGCAGGCCGACCCGCAGCAGATCGCTCTGCCCGAGGACGTACGCGCAGACCGCCGCGGCCACGCCGGCGGCGAGGAAGGAACGCCCGCGGGTGGTGAGGCCCGCCAGAGCCGTCCTGACACCGCTCCGGTCGCCCGTGTCGCCGTCCGCGTGGACGGCGCCGGCGGTGGTCATCAAGGCCTCCGGGGCGGCTGCTGGCCGAACTCCCGGCCGAGGCCGCCCGCGGGCGCCTGCGCGCGGTCCGCGGGCACGGGAGTGCGCTGGAGGATCTCCCGCACCACCTGCTCCGACGTACGGCGGTTGAGCTGGGCCTGCGCGGTGGGCAGCAGCCGGTGCGCGAGGACGGCCACGGCGAGTTCCTGTACGTCGTCCGGCAGCGCGTAGTCCCGCCCACCGAGTGCGGCGGCCGCCTTCGCCGCGCGCAGCAGGTGCAGCGTCGCGCGCGGGGAGGCGCCGAGCCTGAGATCGGGGTGCGTACGCGTGGCGGAGACCAGGTCCACCACGTACCGGCGGATCGGCTCGGCCACGTACACGTCGCGGACCGCCTCGATGAGCTTCAGGATCTCGTGCGCGTGCGCCACCGGCTGGAGGTCCGCCAGCGGGGAGACGCCGCCGTGCACGTCCAGCATCCGCAGTTCGGCGTCCGCGCTCGGGTAGCCGACCGAGACGCGGGCCATGAAACGGTCGCGCTGTGCCTCCGGCAGCGGGTACGTGCCCTCCATCTCGACCGGGTTCTGCGTCGCCACGACCATGAACGGGCTGGGCAGTTCGTAGGTCTTGCCGTCGATGGTGACCTGGCGCTCCTCCATCGACTCCAGGAGCGCGGACTGCGTCTTCGGCGACGCGCGGTTGATCTCGTCGCCGATCACCACCTGCGCGAAGATGGCGCCCGGCTTGAACTCGAAGTCACGGCGCTGCTGGTCCCAGATGGACACACCGGTGATGTCCGACGGCAGCAGGTCCGGCGTGAACTGGATCCGCTGCACCGAGCAGTCGATGGACCGCGCCAGCGCCTTGGCGAGCATTGTCTTGCCGACTCCCGGGACATCCTCGATGAGCAGATGTCCCTCGGCGAGCAGTACGGTCAGCGAGAGCCGTACGACCTCGGGCTTTCCCTCGATCACGCCTTCCACGGACTCCCGCACGCGTTCCACCACGGCGGTCAGATCGTCCCCCACCCCCGAATACGCTCGGTCGGGGGCACCCCCATGGCTCGCCCGATCGTCATAGGTCGTCACCCGGCCCTCCTCGGCCTTTCCCCGCGCTCCTGATGGGAGCGGAGGACCCCTAATATCCTGGGCCGGCTCCGCGCTGTGCGGACCGGCCCACCCCGAATCACGGACACCACGCGGGAAAAGTTCCGCGTGACGCCACTCCCGCATTCTTGCCGCCGTTACCGATTCGTGTCACTCGCCTGTGGATAACTGACAACGGTATGTCAGGTTTTACGACGATGATCAAAATGCGGAGTCCGGGATTTTCCGGGGCGGGCGCCCAGGTTCGCCGGCCTCAGGCGGGGTCGATCTCGCGCAGCATGCCGGTCTTCACGTCGAAGACGAACCCGCGCACGTCATCGGTGTACAGCAGGAACGGTGACGTGCGCACCCGCTGCATGGACTGCCGCACGTCCTGGTCGACGTCCCGGAAGGCCTCCACGGCCCAGTTGGGACGCTGGCCCACCTCCATCTCCAGGTCGTGCCGGAACTCCTCGGTGATGGACTCCAGACCGCAGTTCGTGTGGTGGATGAGGACCACGCTGCGGGTGCCCAGGGCTCGCTGGCTGATGGTGAGCGAGCGGATCACGTCGTCGGTCACGACGCCCCCGCGTTGCGGACGGTGTGGCAGTCGCCGAGCGAGAGGCCGAGCGCGGCGTGCAGGTCGAGACGGGCGTCCATGCAGGCCACGACGGCGACGTTGAGTACCGGGCGGGCGTCCATGCCGGGGTTGGTGAAGGCGGCCGCGTACTGCTCGTTGGCGTCGACCAGGCGGTCGGTGACCGTGCCTTTGTCGGCAGTGGCGTGGTGAGGGCCGGTGGGAACCGATGCGGATGTCGTCATACCCATGACGGTACTGGCCACATGGGGATCAAGCCCGCTGTGAGAGACGACAAAGAACGTCCATGAGCCTTGGTGTGAGGTAACCCATAGGAGTGGTGTGAACCCCTCCCACGGGTGATTCGCCGGTCGCACCCTTGACCCGTCGTACGGGCTGCGACGCGCAGGCCGGTTGATTGACCGCGCGACACCGTGGACTAAAGTGACGCGAAGCGGGAGACGTGACCGTCGCCTGCACCGATGTCCCCTGGATACCCCGGCGACGGCCCGGGGATCACCCGCGTGCGCGGCGCGTACGCACGGCTCGGCCTCCTCCCGCCGCCGGCGCCCGAAGGCGCCGGCCGCCCCTCACCGGCGGAGGGCGGGAACCCCGGCGGTGCGTGAGCACCGTGCCGGACCTGAGAGGGCCAAAGTGAAAGGGCGCGAAGCGCTTCCGCATGAGGGTGGTGGCGGGCGACAGGCGGAACAGAGCCGACACGTTCCCGTGATGCTCCGGCGGTGCCTGGATCTGCTGGCACCCGCCCTGGAGCGGCCGGGAGCGGTGGTGGTCGACTGCACCCTCGGTCTCGGCGGCCACAGCGAGGCCCTGCTCCGGCGGTTCCCCGAGGCACGGCTCGTCGCCCTGGACCGCGACAAGGAGGCCCTGCGCCTGTCCGGCGAACGACTCGCGCCCTTCGGCGAGCGGGCCACCCTCGTGCACGCCGTCTACGACGAACTCCCCGACGTCCTCGCCCGGCTCGGCCTCCCGCGCGTGCGGGGCGTCCTGTTCGACCTCGGGGTGTCCTCCATGCAACTGGACGAGGCCGGCCGCGGCTTCGCCTACGCCCAGGACGCCCCGCTCGACATGCGCATGGACCAGACGACCGGAGTGAGCGCCGCCGAGGTCCTCAACACCTACCCGCCCGGCGAACTCGTCCGCATCCTGCGCGCCTACGGCGAGGAGAAGCAGGCCAAGCGCATCGTCTCCGCGATCGTGCGCGAGCGCGAGAAGGAGCCGTTCACCCACAGCGCGCGCCTGGTCGAGCTGATCCGGGACGCGCTCCCGCAGGCCGCCAAGCGCACCGGAGGCAACCCGGCCAAGCGCACCTTCCAGGCCCTGCGGATCGAGGTCAACGGCGAGCTGTCCGTACTGGAGCGGGCGGTCCCGGCCGCCGTGAAGGCCCTCGACGTCGGCGGACGGATCGCCGTGCTGTCGTACCACTCGCTGGAGGACCGCCTCGTCAAGCAGGTCTTCGCGGCCGGTGCCGCCACCACCGCCCCGCCCGGACTCCCGGTCGTCCCCGAGCAGTACCAGCCCCGGCTCAAGCTGCTCACGCGCGGTGCCGAACTTCCCACCGAGGAGGAGATCGCGGAGAACCGGCGGGCGGCCCCCGCGCGGCTGCGCGGCGCCGAGCGGATCCGGGAGGACGTCGGCTGAGGCACGGACGGTGCGGCACGGACGGCGTACGAGGCGGGTGACGGACGGCCGGACGTACGGGTGGGAAAAGCGAACTCAGGGGAGCGTGAGTGAGTAGGAAACCCGAACCGAAGGGGCGGCCCGAGCCGAAGGGGAGGGCGGCCCGGCTCACCCGGCTTCTGCCCACCGGGCGCGCCCAGGCCGCGCGCACCCCTTCGTCCTCCTGGTCGTCGTCCTCCTCGGCGGCGGACTGATCGGCCTCCTGGTGCTGAACTCCGCGCTCAGCGAGGGCGCCTTCCAGTTCGACGACCTCCAGCGGGAGACCAAGAACCTCACCGACGAGGAACAGGCCCTGCAGCGGGACATCGACGCCTACTCCGCCCCCGACGCCCTCCAGCGCCGCGCCCGCGAACTCGGCATGGTGCCCGGCGGTGACCCCGCCTTCCTCGCTCCCGACGGCAAGGTCAAGGGCGTACCGGCCCCCGCCCCCGCAGCCGCCGGCGCGCCCCTGGTCCTCGCCCCCGAGGCGCTGGACACCGCGACGGCCCCGCCCGCCGCCGCACCCATGCCCTCCGCAACGATCCCGACCCCCGGCAGGTGACGGAAGTGTCCGACAGGGAACCGCCCCGCCGCCGGGTGCCCGGCCCTGCCCGGCCCGCCCGCCCGTCCTCCGGGCAGCGGCGCCCCGCCCCGGGACAGCGCCCTGGACCCGGCGTCCGCCCGGCCCGCCGGCCCGCCGGCGCCCGCCCCGCCCGCCCGAAGGTCATCCGGCTGGGCAGCCCCGCCCCGGCTGCGCCTGGTCGGCGTGACCATGACCCTCGTCCTGCTCGCCTTCGTCGTACGCCTGTTCCAGGTACAGGCCGTCGACGCGAGCGCCTACGCCGCCAAGGCCGACCGGAACCGCTACGTCGGCCAGGTGCTGGAGGCCGAGCGCGGCGGCATCACCGACCGCCACGGGGTGGCCCTGGCGACCACCGAGGACGCCTACGACATCACCGCCGACCCCACCATGTTCGCCCCGGACAAGCTGAAGATCACCGACGGCCCCGAACAGGCCGCCGTCCTCCTCGCCCCGATCCTCGGCCAGGACCAGGACGAGCTGGTCGAGAAGCTGCGGCCGGAGAACAAGGCCCTGCGGTACGTGAAACTCGCCAGCCGCCAGACCCCGCAGACCTGGAAGCAGATCAAGGACCTCAAGGCCGCGCTCGCGAAGAAGGCCGGGGCCGACAAGTCCGCCGCCAACGCCCTGGCCGGCGTCTTCTCCGTGCCCACCAGCAAGCGCGTGTACCCCAACAACGAGCTCGCCGCCGGAATACTGGGCTGGGTCAACGCCGCGGGCGAGGGCGGCGGCGGCATCGAGCTCCAGCTCGACAAGCGGCTGGCCGGCGAGAACGGCAAGATCCGCTACGCCCAGTCCGGCGGCCGTCTCGTCCCGACCGCGGGCTCCACCGAGACCCCGGCCGTGCCCGGCGACGACGTCGAGCTCACCATCGACCGCGACATCCAGTGGGCCGCGCAGAACGCCATCGGCAAGCAGGTCGAGGAGTCCCGGGCGGACCGCGGCTACGTGATCGTCCAGGACACCCGCACCGGCGAGGTCCTCGCGATGGCCAACGCGCCCGGGTTCGACCCCAACGACCTCACCGAGGCCGATCCCCGGACGCTCGGCAACGCGGCCGTCCAGGACGCCTTCGAACCCGGCTCCACCGCCAAGGTGCTCTCCATGGCCGCGGTCCTCGAGGAGAACGCCGCCACCCCGGCACCCACGTCGTCGTGCCCAACCGGCTGCACCGCGGCGACCGGCTGTTCAAGGACGACATCGACCACCCGACCTGGTATCTGACGCTCAACGGCGTCCTCGCCAAGTCCAGCAACATCGGCACCATCCTCGCCACCGGCCAGCTCGGCAGCACCCAGGCCCGGGCCAACAAGGTCCTCTACGACTACCTGCGCAAATTCGGCCTCGGCAGCCACACCGGCCTCGGCTTCCCCGGCGAGACCAAGGGCATCCTCGCCGCCCCGGACGCCTGGTCCACCTCCCAGCAGTACACGATTCCTTTCGGCCAGGGCGTCTCCGTGAACGCCATGCAGGCCGCCTCCATCTACTCGACCATCGCCAACGGCGGCGTCCGCGTCGAACCCACCCTGGTGCGCGGCGCCAAGGGCCCCGACGGAAGTTTCACCCCGCCCCGGAGCCCAGGAAGACCCGGGTCGTCAGCGAGAACACGGCGAAGACGCTCGCCCGGATGCTGGAGTCGGTCGTCGACGACGAGGAGGGCACCGGCACCAAGGCACGCATCCCCGGCTACCGGGTCGCGGGCAAGACGGGTACGGCGAACCGCGTGGATCCGGCCACCGGCAAGTACCACGGCTACACCTCGTCCTTCGCCGGCTTCGCCCCCGCCGACAAGCCCAGGATCACCGTCTACTGCGCCATCCAGAACGCCACCGAGGGCAGCTACTTCGGCGGCCAGATCTGCGGACCCGTGTACAAGCAGGTCATGGAGTTCGCCCTGAAGACCCTCCAGGTGCCGCCGACCGGCGCCGCCCCGCCGACCTTCCGGTCACCTTCGCACCCTGACCAGTACCGAGCCACCAGGAACCACCCCGTGACAACGATCACTCCCGATCCCGGGAACCAGAAGCCGTCCCGAGCCTCGCTTGGCTCCCCAACCGGTGAGCCGGGTACGCTCACCGCCGTGCCACACGCTGATCAGTCCCAAACCACCCAGAAGGGCCATCCCGTGACATATCCGGGACCGCCCCGTCCGGCTCGGGTCTCCGCCACATCCCTCGCGGAACTCGCCGGCCAGCTGGGTGCCCCGCACCGGAGCGGGCCGCCGAGATCACGGGGATCACGCATGACTCGCGCGCCGTCCGCCCCGGCGACCTGTACGCCGCCCTCCCGGGCGCCCGCGTCCACGGCGCCGACTTCGTCACCCAGGCCGCGGGCCTGGGCGCCGTCGCCGTACTGACCGACCCGGCCGGCGCCGAACGCGTCGCCGCGGCGGGACTGCCGGCGCTGGTGGCCGACGACCCGCGCGCGACGATGGGCGAGCTGGCGGCCACCATCTACGGCCACCCGGGCCGCGATCTGCTGCAGATCGGCATCACCGGCACCTCCGGCAAGACCACCACGGCCTATCTCGTCGAGGGCGGTCTGAAGACCGTCCGCAGCACGGGACTGATCGGCACCGTGGAGATGCGCATCGGCGACGAGCGCATCAAATCCGAGCGCACCACGCCCGAGGCCACCGACCTCCAGGCCCTGTTCGCCGTCATGCGCGAGCGCGGCACCGAAGCGGTCGCCATGGAGGTGTCCAGCCACGCCCTGGTCCTCGGCCGGGTCGACGGCTGTGTCTTCGACATCGCCGTCTTCACCAACCTCAGCCCGGAACACATGGAGTTCCACTCCGGCATGGAGGACTACTTCCAGGCCAAGGCGCAGCTCTTCACGCCGGAACGCAGCAGGCTCGGCGTGGTCAACGCGGACGACGAGTACGGCCGCAGGCTCGCCAAGGAGGCCGGTGTCCCGGTCGTCACCTTCTCCGCCGAGGGTCACCCGGACGCCGACTGGCGCGCCGAGGACGTCGAGGTCGGCCCGATGGACTCGACGTTCACCGTCATCGGCCCCAAGGGCGAGCGGATCAGCGCCCGTGCACCGCTGCCGGGCACGTTCAACGTGGCCAACACCCTCAGCGCGATCGTCGCCCTCGCCGCCGCCGGGCTGGACCCGCAGGCCGCCGCCGACGGCGTCGCCGCCGTACCGGGCGTGCCGGGCCGGCTGGAGCGCGTGGACGCCGGACAGCCGTATCTCGCGGTGGTCGACTACGCCCACAAGACCGACGCCGTGGAGTCGGTGCTGCGCGCCCTGCGCAAGGTCACCGAGGGCCGGGTGCACGTCGTGCTGGGGTGCGGCGGCGACCGGGACAAGACCAAGCGGGTGCCCATGGGTGCCGCCGCCGCGCGGCTCGCCGACACCGCCGTACTGACCTCCGACAACCCCCGCTCCGAGGACCCCTCGCGATCCTCGCCACCATGCTCCACGGCGCCGCCTCCGTGCCCGCCCACGAGCGGGGCGAGGTGCAGGTCTTCGAGGACCGGGCCGCCGCGATCGCCGCCGCCGTCGACCGGGCGCGGCCCGGCGACACGGTGCTGGTCGCCGGCAAGGGCCATGAGCAGGGACAGGACATCGCCGGGGTGGTGCGTCCCTTCGACGACCGTCAGGTGCTCCGGGAAGCCATCAAGAAAACCCAGGGATGAACTTGTGATCGCCCTCTCCCTCGCCGAGATCGCAGAAGTCGTCGGCGGGCAGACGCACGACATACCGGACCCGTCCGTCCAGGTCACCGGACCGGTCGTCCGGGACTCACGGGAGGCGGGCCCCGGCAGCCTGTTCGCCGCCTTCGTCGGCGAGCGCGTCGACGGCCACGACTACGCGGCCCAGGTCGTCGGGGCGGGCGCGGTCGCCGTGCTGGCCTCCCGGCCCGTCGGGGTACCCGCGATCGTCGTGGACGACGTCCAGGCGGCCCTCGGCGCCCTCGCCCGGCACGTCGTCGCCCGGCTCGGCACCACCCTCGTCGCGCTCACCGGTTCGGCGGGCAAGACCAGCACCAAGGACCTCATCGCGCAGGTCCTGCGGCGCAAGGCGCCGACCGTCTTCACCCCGGCTCGCTCAACAACGAGATCGGGCTGCCGCTCACCGCGCTCACCGCCACCGAGGAGACCAGGTTCCTCGTGCTGGAGATGGGAGCGCGCGGAATCGGCCATATCCGCTACCTCGCCGGTCTGACGCCGCCGAAGGTCGGACTCGTCCTGAACGTCGGCTCCGCCCACATCGGCGAGTTCGGCGGCCGGGAGCAGATCGCCCAGGCCAAGGGCGAGTTGGTCGAGTCCCTGCCCCCGGCGGAGGAAGGGGCGCCGCCATCCTCAACGCGGACGACCCCTCGTACGGGCCATGGCATCCCGTACGAAGGCGAAGGTGATCCTTTTCGGAGAGTCCGACGAAGCGGACGTCTGTGCCGAGAACGTGCGACTCACGGACAGCGGACAGCCTTCCTTCAGGCTTCACACACCCTCCGGTGCATCCGATGTGACCATGCGCCTGTACGGTGAGCATCACGTGTCGAACGCGCTCGCCGCGGCCGCCGTCGCCCACGAGTTGGGCATGTCCGCAGACGAGATCGCCACCGCGCTCTCCGAAGCGGGCTCCCTCTCCCGCTGGCGGATGGAGGTCACCGAGCGCCCGGACGGCGTGACGGTCGTCAACGACGCCTACAACGCGAACCCCGAGTCCATGAAGGCAGCGCTGCGCGCGCTGGCGGCCATGGGCAAGGGACGCCGGACGTGGGCGGTGCTCGGCAAGATGGCCGAGCTCGGGGACGAGGCGCTCGCCGAGCACGACGCGGTCGGACGGCTCGCCGTCCGGCTCAACGTCAGCAAGCTCGTCGCGGTCGGGGGCAGGGAAGCCGCCTGGCTGCAACTGGGCGCATATAACGAGGGTTCGTGGGGTGAGGAGTCGGTGCACGTGTCCGACGCACAGGCGGCGGTCGACCTGTTGCGCAGTCAATTGCGCCCGGGAGACGTCGTTCTCGTGAAGGCGTCCCGGTCGGTCGGGCTCGAGAGCGTGGCGCAGGCGCTGCTCGAGACCGGTGCCGAGGGTGAGGTCGTCACCCGATGATGAATCAGATCCTGTTCGCAGGAGTCATTGGCCTCTTCCTGACGCTGATCGGCACCCCGCTGCTGATCAAGCTGCTCGCCCGCAAGGGGTACGGGCAGTACATCCGGGACGACGGCCCGCGCGAGCACGCCAGCAAGCGTGGTACGCCGACGATGGGCGGTATCGCCTTCATCCTCGCGACGCTGGCCGCCTACTTCCTGTCCAAGGTGATCACCGGTAAGCCCCCGACCTTCTCGGGGCTGCTGGTGCTCGGCCTCATGGTCGGCATGGGCATGGTCGGTTTCCTGGACGACTACATCAAGATCGTCAAGCGGCGTTCGCTAGGACTGCGGGCCAAGGCGAAGATGGCCGGCCAGCTGATCGTCGGCATCACCTTCGCGGTGCTCTCCCTGCAGTTCGCGGACTCCCGCGGGCAGACCCCGGCCTCCACGAAGCTGTCGTTCATCACGGACTTCGGCTGGACCATCGGCCCGGTGCTGTTCGTGGTCTGGGCGCTGTTCATGATCCTCGCCATGTCGAACGGCGTGAACCTGACCGACGGCCTGGACGGTCTGGCCACCGGCGCCTCCGTCCTCGTCTTCGGCGCCTACACCTTCATCGGTGTCTGGCAGTTCCAGGAGTCCTGTGCCAACGGCGAGTCGCTGACCAACCCGGGCGCCTGTTACGAGGTGCGCGATCCGCTGGACCTCGCGGTCGTCGCCTCCGCGCTGATGGGTTCCTGCCTGGGCTTCCTGTGGTGGAACACCTCGCCGGCCAAGATCTTCATGGGCGACACCGGTTCACTGGCGCTCGGCGGCGTGCTCGCGGGTCTCGCGATCTGCTCCCGCACCGAGCTGCTCCTCGCCATCCTGGGCGGTCTGTTCGTCCTCATCACGATGTCGGTGGTCATCCAGGTCGGCTCGTTCCGGCTCACCGGGAAGCGGGTCTTCCGGATGGCGCCACTCCAGCACCACTTCGAACTCAAAGGCTGGTCCGAAGTCCTTGTGGTGGTCCGCTTCTGGATCATCCAGGGCATCTGTGTGATCGTCGGACTCGGCCTCTTCTACGCGGGATGGGCAGCGGACAAGTGACCTCCTCGGTGCCTTTCGAATTCCAGGGCAAGCACGTCACGGTCGCCGGACTCGGCGTCTCGGGCGTCCCCGCGGCCAGGGTGCTGCACGGGCTCGGCGCGCGCGTCACCGTCGTCAACGACGGCGACGACGCCCGCGCGCGGGAGCAGGCCGCCGCACTGGAGGCGCTCGGCGTGACCGTGCGCCTCGGTGACGGGGCGACCCTGCCGGAAGGCACCGAACTCATCGTCACGGCCCCCGGCTGGAAGCCGGACAAGCCGCTGTTCGCGGCGGCGGACGCGGCCGGGGTGCCGGTGTGGGGCGACGTCGAACTCGCCTGGCGGCTCAGGCGGCCCGGCGCGGCCGACTGGCTCGCCGTCACCGGCACCAACGGCAAGACCACCACCGTCCAGATGCTCGCCTCCATCCTCGGGGCGGCCGGCCTGCGGACCGCCGCCGTCGGGAACATCGGCGTCTCCCTGCTGGACGCAGTACTCGGCGAGGAGGAGTACGACGTCCTCGCCGTGGAGCTGTCCAGCTACCAGCTCCACTGGGCGCCCTCCCTGCGCGCCCACTCGGCCGCCGTCCTCAACCTCGCCCCCGACCACCTCGACTGGCACGGCTCCATGGAGGCGTACGCCAGGGACAAGGGCCGCGTCTACGAGGGCAACCGCGTCGCCTGCGTCTACAACGCGGATGCCACCGACAAACCGTCCACCGAGGACCTGGTCCGGGAGGCCGACGTCGAGGAGGGCTGCCGCGCCGTCGGCTTCACCCTCGGCACCCCCGGCCCCTCCCAACTCGGCGTGGTCGAGGGCATCCTGGTCGACCGGGCCTTCGTGGAGAACCGGCAGCAGAACGCCCAGGAACTCGCCGAGGTCCGCGACGTCGACCCGCCCGCCCCGCACAACATCGCCAACGCCCTTGCCGCGGCGGCCCTCGCGCGGGCCTACGGCGTGCCCGCGAGCGCCGTACGGGACGGCCTGCGGGCCTTCACCCCGGACGCCCACCGCATCGCGCACGTCGCCGATGTGGACGGCGTCGCCTACATCGACGACTCCAAGGCCACCAACACACACGCGGCACAGGCCTCGTTGGCGGCCTACGAGCCCATCGTGTGGATCGCCGGCGGGCTCGCCAAGGGCGCCACCTTCGACGAGCTGGTCACCGGCGCGGCGAAGCGGCTGCGCGGCGCCGTGCTGATCGGCCGGGACCGCGCCCTGATCCGCGAAGCCCTCGCGCGACACGCCCCGGAAGTACCCGTCGTCGACCTCGACCGGACCGACACTGGGGCGATGCTCCAGGCCGTCCGGGAGGCCCAGCGGCTCGCCCGGCCCGGCGACACGGTACTGCTGGCCCCGGCCTGCGCCTCGATGGACATGTTCACCAACTACAACAAGCGCGGTGACGCGTTCGCACAGGCGGTGCGCGAGCTCGGCGCCTGACCCGGCCGCCTGGCGCCGGGCGACCTTGGGAGGACGCGTGGGACCGTCGACGGCGTACAGCGGAGGCCCGGATGAGCGGTAGCCGCACCGGCCGCCCGCCCGTGCAGCGGGCCGTGCGCAGACCCGTCGTACCCGGCCCCTCGCACAAGAACCCGCTGCGGGCCCTGATCATCCGCGCGCGAAGGGCCTGGGACCGGCCGCTGACCGCCTACTACGTGATCCTCGGCGGCAGTGCGCTGATCACCGTGCTGGGCCTCGTGATGGTCTACTCGGCGTCCCAGATCACGGCGCTGCAGAAGTCGCTGCCGGGCTCCTACTTCTTCCGCAAGCAGCTCCTGGCCGCCACGATCGGCACCGTACTGCTGCTGACGGCCTCCAGGATGCCGGTGAAGCTGCACCGCGCCCTGGCCTACCCGATCCTCGCGGGCGCCGTCTTCCTGATGGCCCTGGTGCAGGTGCCGGGCATAGGGGTCGCGGTCAACGGCAACCAGAACTGGCTCGCCCTCGGCGGCACCTTCCAGCTCCAGCCGAGCGAGTTCGGCAAACTCGCCCTGGTGCTCTGGGGCGCCGACCTCCTCGCCCGTAAACAGGACAAGCGGCTGCTGTCCCAGTGGAAGCACATGCTGGTGCCGCTCGTCCCGGCCGCCTTCATGCTGCTCGGCCTGATCATGCTCGGCGGCGACATGGGTACGGCGATCATCCTCACGGCGATCCTGTTCGGCCTGCTGTGGCTGGCGGGGGCGCCCACGCGGATGTTCGTCGGCGTGCTGTCCATCGCCGCGCTGCTCGGCGCGATCCTCATCCGCACCAGCCCCAACCGCATGGCCCGGCTCGCCTGCCTGGGCGCCACCGAGCCGCAGACGGGACCGGTCGACTGCTGGCAGGCCGTGCACGGGATCTACGCCCTCGCCTCCGGCGGCATCTTCGGTTCCGGACTCGGCGCGAGCGTGGAGAAATGGGGCCAACTACCAGAAGCGCACACGGACTTCATCTTCGCCGTCACCGGTGAGGAACTGGGCCTTGCGGGCACGCTGTCGGTCCTCGCCCTGTTCGCGGCTCTAGGCTATGCGGGTATCCGCGTGGCCGGACGCACGGAGGACCCCTTCGTCAGGTATGCCGCGGGAGGCGTGACCACCTGGATCACGGCCCAGGCCGTGATCAACATCGGTGCGGTGCTCGGTCTGCTGCCGATCGCCGGAGTCCTGCTCCCGCTGTTCTCCTACGGAGGATCCGCCCTGCTGCCGACCATGTTCGCCATCGGGCTGCTGATCGCCTTCGTGCGTGAGGACCCCGCAGCACGGATGGCGCTCGCCATGCGGCAACCCCGCTTTGGTAGAAAGCGGAACGGGGGTTCACAGCGGCCCCGGAGATGGAACACGATGCGACGGCGCGCCCCGGTGGCGCGTCCGTCCGGAGAGCGGTGAATTTCGGTGCATGTCGTACTCGCCGGCGGAGGAACCGCGGGCCACATCGAGCCCGCGCTCGCCCTCGCGGACGCCCTGCGCAGGCAGGATCCGACCGTGGGCATCACGGCCCTGGGCACGGAACGCGGCCTGGAGACCCGGCTCGTACCCGAGCGCGGGTACGAACTGGCGCTGATCCCCGCCGTGCCCCTGCCACGCAAACCCACCCCCGAACTGATCACCGTTCCGGGCCGGCTGCGCGGCACGATCAAGGCGGCCGAGCAGATCCTGGAGCGCACCAAGGCGGACGCCGTGGTCGGCTTCGGCGGCTATGTCGCCCTGCCCGGCTATCTCGCGGCCAAGCGGCTCGGCGTGCCGATCATCATCCACGAGGCCAACGCCCGGCCCGGACTGGCCAACAAGATCGGCTCCCGGTACGCCGCCCAGGTCGCCGTCTCCACGCCCGACAGCAAGCTGCGCGGCGCCCGCTACATCGGCATCCCGCTGCGCCGCTCCATCTCCACCCTGGACCGGGCCGCCGTACGGCCCGAGGCGCGCGCCGCGTTCGGCCTCGACCCCAATCTGCCCACGCTGCTGGTCTCCGGCGGTTCACAGGGCGCACGCCGGCTCAACGAGGTCGTGCAGCAGGTCGCCCCGTGGCTGCAGCAGGCCGGGATCCAGATCCTGCACGCGGTCGGCCCGAAGAACGAACTGCCCCAGGTGCACCAGATGCCGGGGATGCCCCAGTACATCCCGGTAAGTTACCTGGACCGGATGGATCTCGCGTACGCCGCGGCCGACATGATGCTCTGCCGCGCGGGCGCGATGACCGTCGCCGAGCTCTCCGCCGTCGGGCTCCCGGCCGCCTATGTCCCGCTGCCCATCGGCAACGGCGAACAGCGGCTCAACGCCCAGCCGGTGGTCAAGGCCGGCGGCGGACTGCTGGTCGACGACGCGGAGCTGACGCCCGAGTGGGTGCAGCAGAGCGTGCTGCCCGTGCTCGCCGATCCGCACCGGCTGTACGAGATGTCCCGCGCCGCCGCCGAGTTCGGCCGCCGGGACGCCGACGACCTGCTCGTCGGCATGGTGTACGAGGCGATCGCCGCCCGTGCCCATCACTAGAGGCGTATGACGGGAGGCAGGCACCATGGCCGGATCGACCACCGCCGAGCGTGGTGAACGCGAGCGGGAGCGGTCCGGCCCGCCGCCGCCCGTCCGGCGGTTCGGCCGACGACGGGTTCGTCGGATCATCGCATCGGCCGTGGTGCTGGCCTTCCTCGGCAGCGGCACCTTCTGGCTGCTGTACGGCTCCGATCTGGTCCGGGTGGAGCGCGTATCGGTCTCCGGGACCCGGGAGCTGACGCCCGCGCAGGTGCGCGAGGCCGCCGACGTCCCCTCGGGGAACAGCTCGTCTCCGTCGACACCGACGCCATCGAGGCCCGGATCGCCTCCCGGCTGCCCCGGATCGACACGGTCGACGTATCCCGTTCCTGGCCGCACGGAATCACGCTGAAGGTGACGGAACGTACCGCTGTCCTGCTCGTCCACAAGGGCGGGAAGTTCGTCGAAGTCGACGACGAGGGTGTCCGGTTCGCCACGGTCTCCAAGGCGCCGAAAGGCGTCCCGGCGCTGGAATGGGCCGTTTCCCGGACGGGTTCCGGGGCGGCGAGCCTGCGCCGCTTCGGAGAGGACAGGCTGACCCGGGAGGCGGTGCGGGTGGCCGGCGCCATTCCGGCCTCCGTCGCGCATGTCACCCGCAGCGTCAAGGTCCGTTCCTACGACGACATCTCGCTCGAACTGACCGACGGCCGCACCGTCGACTGGGGAAGCGGTGAGAAAGGCGCGGACAAGAGCCGTACGCTCACCGCACTGATGAAAGCGGAGCCAGGCGCGCGGCACTTCGACGTCAGCGTTCCCACGGCCCCCGCGTCAGCGGGGAGTTGACGCACATCAGCGCAGGCCAGCACCCTGATTGGGCAGCGCTACGGCTGATCACATAGGGTGAAAAGAAAAACGGGAGGTTCGGCGTGTTCGTTGAACGCGCGCCGCTTGTCGACTTAGTGTCCTGTTCAGAAGACTCCAGGGAACACACACACTGGTAACCCTAAACTTCAACGTTAGGGTTCGGGTCGGCGCTACGGACCGTCCCATTCGGCATCAGTCGTCGGATCGCGGGGCAGCAGTGCTTCAGCGGTCGGGCGACACGTAACTCGAGGCGAGAGGCCTTCGACGTGGCAGCACCGCAGAACTACCTCGCAGTCATCAAAGTCATCGGTGTCGGCGGCGGTGGTGTCAATGCCATCAACCGGATGATCGAGGTCGGTCTCAAGGGCGTCGAGTTCATCGCCATCAACACCGACGCGCAAGCCCTGTTGATGAGCGACGCCGACGTCAAGCTCGACGTCGGCCGTGAACTCACCCGCGGACTCGGCGCCGGAGCCAACCCGGCCGTCGGCCGCAAGGCCGCGGAGGACCACCGCGAGGAGATCGAGGAGGTCCTCAAGGGGGCCGACATGGTCTTCGTGACGGCCGGTGAGGGCGGCGGCACCGGTACCGGTGGCGCGCCCGTCGTGGCCAACATCGCCCGCTCGCTCGGCGCCCTCACCATCGGTGTGGTCACCCGCCCGTTCACCTTCGAGGGACGGCGCCGCGCGAACCAGGCCGAGGACGGCATCGCCGAACTCCGCGAAGAGGTCGACACCCTCATCGTGATCCCGAACGACCGGCTGCTGTCCATCTCGGACCGCCAGGTGTCGGTTCTCGACGCCTTCAAGTCGGCGGACCAGGTGCTGCTCTCCGGTGTCCAGGGCATCACCGACCTCATCACCACGCCCGGCCTCATCAACCTCGACTTCGCCGACGTCAAGTCGGTCATGTCGGAGGCCGGTTCCGCCCTCATGGGCATCGGCTCGGCCCGCGGCGACGACCGCGCGGTGGCCGCCGCCGAGATGGCCATCTCCTCCCCGCTCCTCGAAGCGTCCATCGACGGCGCCCGTGGCGTCCTGCTCTCCATCTCCGGCGGCTCCGACCTCGGCCTGTTCGAGATCAACGAGGCGGCCCAGCTGGTCAGCGAGGCCGCCCACCCCGAGGCCAACATCATCTTCGGCGCGGTGATCGACGACGCCCTCGGCGACGAGGTCCGGGTCACCGTGATCGCGGCCGGCTTCGACGGCGGCCAGCCGCCCGCCAAGCGGGACAACGTCCTCGGATCCTCCTCCGCCAAGCGCGAGGAACCCGCCCCGGCCCGTCAGCCCGAGAGCCGCCCGTCCTTCGGCTCCCTCGGCAGCGTCACGCCGAAGGAGGAACCGGCGCCGGTGATCCCGGAGCCGGTGCACGAGATCCCGGCCCCCAGCCCCCGGTCCCGCCGTCGCGGACCTACGACAGCGCGGCCGAGGAGCTGGACGTGCCGGACTTCCTCAAGTGATAGGACCGCGCGAGAGCGTGAGCGGCGCGCACTTCGCCTTCACCGACCGGTGGGGCGGGGTGAGCGCCGCTCCTCATGCCGAGCTCAACCTCGGCGGAGCCGTCGGCGACGACCCCGGCGCCGTACGCGCCAACCGCGAGCTGGCCGCCAAGTCCCTCGGCGTGGACCCGGACCGGGTGGTCTGGATGAACCAGGTGCACGGGGCCGACGCGGCCGTCGTCGACGCGCCCTGGGGCGACCGTCCGGTCCCCGAGGTGGACGCGATCGTCACCGCCCGGCGCGGACTCGCCCTCGCGGTGCTCACCGCCGACTGCGTGCCGGTGCTGCTCGCCGACCCCGTCGCGGGAGTCGTGGCCGCGGCCCACGCGGGCCGGCCCGGCATGATCGCCGGGATCGTCCCCGCCGCCGTACGGGCCATGACCGGACTCGGCGCCGACCCCGCGCGGATCGTCGCCCGCACCGGACCCGCCGTCTGCGGCCGGTGCTACGAGGTGCCGGAGGCGATGCGCGCCGAGGTGGCCGCCGTCGAATCCGCGGCGTACGCCGAGACGAGCTGGGGCACCCCGGCGGTCGACGTGGCCGCGGGAGTGCACGCGCAGCTCGAACGGCTCGGGGTGCGCGACCGGGAGCAGTCGCCCGTGTGCACGCTGGAGTCGGCTGATCACTTCTCGTACCGTCGCGACCGCGCCACCGGGCGGCTCGCGGGCTATGTATGGCTGGACTGATGGGGCATGACGGACCGTAAGGACGAACTCGCCGCGAATCTGGCGAAAGTGGAGGGCCGGATCGCCGCCGCGTGCGCGGCCGCCGGGCGCGGCCGGGACGAGGTGACCCTGGTCGTGGTCACCAAGACCTACCCGGCGAGCGATGTACGGATCCTGTCCGGGCTCGGGGTGCGCCATGTGGCGGAGAACCGGGACCAGGACGCCGCCCCAAGGCGGCCGCATGTGCAGATCTGCCCCTCACCTGGCACTTCGTCGGTCAGCTTCAGACCAACAAGGTGCGTTCCGTGGCGGGTTATGCCGATTTCGTACAGTCCGTCGACCGGTCCCGACTGGTGACCTCCCTGTCCAGGAGGCCGTGCGGGCCGGGCGCGAGATCGGCTGTTCGATCCAGGTGGCGCTCGACGCCGGCGAGGGCGGGCGGGGAGCGCGGCGGCGTCGCGCCCGGCGGTGTCGCGGAGTTGGCGGACCTGGTCGCGGGCTCCGAAGGGCTGCGGCTCGGCGGGCTGATGACCGTCGCCCCGCTCACCGGTGAGTACGCCGGGCGTGAACAGGCGGCGTTCGGGCGGTTGATGGATTTGTCGACCGACCTGCGCCGGACCCATCCGGCTGCGAACATGGTCTCCGCGGGAATGAGCGCGGACCTCGAACAGGCCGTGGCCGCCGGAGCGACACATGTGCGCGTCGGCAGTGCGGTACTCGGAGTCCGCCCCAGGCTCGGGTAACGTCGCCAAGAAGTCGGACCACAGCAGAAAATATGGTCAGTTCCGCCGAACAGCGGACATAAAGACCTTGTGGATCGCGGGCACTTGGCGGTCGTCAGCGGATCCACCACAGAGCGGAGGACTCGGAGCATGGCCGGCGCGATGCGCAAGATGGCGGTCTACCTCGGCCTCGTGGAGGACGATGGGTACGACGGCCGCGGATTCGACCCAGACGACGACTTTGAACCCGAACTCGACCCGGAGCCCGAGCGGGACCACCGGCGGCACGAGCCGTCGCACCAGGCACACCTCTCACATCAGGCCCAAAGGGACGAAGAGGTGCGAGTCGCCCACGCTCCCGCGCCGCGCGAACCGATCGCCCGATCCGCTTCGCTCCCCGCGGAATCGCCACGTCCGGCGCGGATCGCGCCCGTGGCATCCATCACACAAGAACGTGCCAGCCTGGAGAAGAACGCACCGGTGATCATGCCCAAGGTCGTGTCGGAACGAGAGCCTTACCGGATCACCACGCTTCACCCCGGACCTACAACGAGGCCCGTACCATCGGGGAACACTTCCGTGAAGGCACTCCGGTGATCATGAATCTGACGGAGATGGATGACACAGACGCGAAGCGACTTGTCGACTTTGCGGCGGGTTTGGTGTTTGGTCTTCACGGCAGTATCGAGCGGGTGACGCAGAAGGTGTTCCTGCTGTCTCCTGCTAACGTCGATGTCACGGCGGAGGACAAGGCCCGCATCGCAGAGGGCGGGTTCTTCAACCAGAGCTGAGACGCAGACCGGACTCAGAGCGGTACAGGGGAGAGGGAAAAGCAGGCCATGAGCGTGTTCGCGCAGGTGATCTACATCGCGCTGATGGTGTTCCTCATCGTGCTGATCTTCCGTTTGGTCATGGACTACGTGTTCCAGTTCGCCCGCTCATGGCAACCCGGCAAGGCGATGGTGGTCGTCCTGGAGGCCACCTACACTGTCACCGATCCACCGCTGAAGCTTCTGCGGCGGTTCATCCCGCCGCTGCGTCTCGGGGGCGTGGCGCTCGACCTGTCCTTCTTCGTCCTGATGATCATCGTCTACATCCTGATCTCAATCGTGGGCAATCTCGCGAGGTGACTGTGGACGATACGGTCTTGCCGACTGCCGATGACTACGTTGAGGTGAAGAGATGCCGTTGACCCCCGAGGACGTGCGGAACAAGCAGTTCACGACCGTCCGCCTCCGGGAAGGCTATGACGAGGACGAGGTCGATGCCTTCCTCGATGAGGTCGAAGCCGAACTGACGCGCCTGCTTCGTGAGAACGAGGACCTGCGCGCCAAACTGGCCGCGGCCACGCGCGCCGCTGCCCAGAACCAGCAGAACATGCGCAAGCCCCCGGAGCCGCAGGACCAGCAGCAACAGCAGGGTCCGCCCCAGGGGATGCCCCAGCAGGGAATGCCCGGCCAGGGGATGCAGGGGCAGGGCATGCCCGGCCAGGGATGCCCGGCCAGGGAATGCAGGGACAGGGCATGCCGGGGCAGGGGATGCCCGGCCAGGGAATGCCCGGTCAGGGGATGCCGCAGCAGGGCATGCGAGGTCCCGGCGCTCCTGTGCCCGCCGGCATATCGGGCCCGCCGCAGCAGCAGATGGGTGGCCCCATGGGTGGCCCGCCCCAGCTGCCGAGCGGTGCTCCTCAGCTGCCCGCCGGCCCCGGCGGACAGGGCGGCCTGCAGGGGCCCGGCCCCATGGGCCAGGGTCACGGCATGGGCCAGGGCGGCCCGATGCAGGGGCAGATGGGCCCCGGCGGCCCGATGGGCGGTCCCATGGGCGGTCCGATGGGCGGGCCCGGTCAGGGCGGTCCCATGGGCGGTCCCGGCCAGGGTGGCCCCGGTGGCGACAGCGCCGCGCGCGTTCTGTCGCTGGCCCAGCAGACGGCCGACCAGGCGATCGCGGAGGCCCGTTCCGAGGCCAACAAGATCGTGGGCGAGGCGCGTTCGCGTGCCGAGGGTCTGGAGCGGGACGCCCGTGCCAAGGCCGACGCCCTGGAGCGGGACGCGCAGGAGAAGCACCGTGTCGCGATGGGCTCCCTGGAGTCCGCCCGCGCCACGCTGGAGCGCAAGGTCGAGGACCTGCGCGGCTTCGAGCGCGAGTACCGCACGCGGCTGAAGTCCTACCTGGAGTCGCAGTTGCGCCAGCTGGAGACGCAGGCGGACGACTCGCTCGCCCCGCCGCGTCAGCCCGCGAGCACGGCCCCGTCTCTGCCGCCGTCCCCGGCGCCCTCGATGGCTCCGGCCGGCGCCGGTGCGCCGTCCTACGGCGGCAACCCCGGGATGGGCGGCCCCGGCCAGCCCGGCCCGTCGTACGGCGGCCAGCAGCAGATGCAGCCGGCGATGACCCAGCCGATGGCGCCCGTGCGTCCGCAGGGGCCGTCGCCGATGGGCCAGGCGCCCTCGCCGATGCGCGGGTTCCTCATCGACGAGGATGACAACTGACGGCCTTGTGGCCATGAGTACGGCGTAGCAGTCGGCAGCGTTCAGGAACGAGGCCCCGGGTCACGACCCGGGGCCTCGTTCTTTGCCGTCACGTGGGGTGTGTGTTCGCCCTTGGCGGAGATGTCCGACGCACGCATGCCGAAGGCCCGGGTCCGCCAAGATTCTTCTTGGCGGACCCGGGCCCTCGGTGTGTGGCCGGCCGCACGGGTTCCCGCGCCCCGAGGGGCGCGGGACTCACCGGAGTGTCACGCCTTGCGCAGGCGGAACGTCAGCGACAGCCCCTCGTCGGCGAAGGGCGTTCCGTACGTGTCGTCGGCCGCGCCCTGGGCGAAGTCCGTCGCGAGGACCTCCTCCGCGATTAGTCCCGCGTGCTCCGCCAGCGCGGCGACCGTCGCGGGGTCCGTGGACGTCCACCGCAGCGCGATCCGGTCCGCCACATCGAGCCCGCTGTTCTTGCGGGCCTCCTGGATGAGGCGGATCGCGTCACGCGCGAGGCCCGCCCGGCGCAGCTCCTCCGTGATCTCCAGGTCGAGGGCGACCGTCGCACCGGCGTCGGACGCCACCGACCAGCCCTCGCGCGGGGTTTCCGTGATGATCACCTCGTCGGGAGCGAGGGTGACCGTCTCACCGTCGACCTCCACCGAGGCCGTGCCCTCGCGCAGCGCCAGGGACAGGGCCGCGGCGTCCGCGTTCGCGACCGCCTTGGCCACGTCCTGGACCCGCTTGCCGAACCGCTTGCCGAGCGCACGGAAGTTGGCCTTCGCCGTGGTGTCCACCAGCGAACCGCCCACCTCGGACAGCGACGCCAGCGACTCGACGTTCAGCTCCTCCGTGATCTGCGCGTGCAGTGCGGGGTCGAGGGTGCCGAAGCCGCCCGCCGCGATCAGCGCGCGCCTCAGCGGCTGGCGGGTCTTCACGCCCGACTCCGCGCGCGTGGCCCGGCCCAGCTCCACGAGCCGGCGCACCAGCACCATCTGCTTCGACAGCTCCGGGTCGATCGCGGACAGGTCCGCCTCCGGCCAGGTGGACAGGTGCACCGACTCCGGGGCGTGGGGGCGACCGGGACGATGAGGTCCTGCCAGACCCGCTCGGTGATGAACGGGGTCAGCGGCGCCATCAGCCTGGTGACCGTCTCCACGACCTCGTGCAGGGTGCGCAGCGCGGCCTTGTCGCCCTGCCAGAAGCGGCGCCGGGAGCGGCGGACGTACCAGTTGGACAGGTCGTCGACGAACGCGGACAGCAGCTTGCCGGCGCGCTGGGTGTCGTAGCCGTCCAGGGCCCGCGTCACCTGGTCGGTGAGCGCGTGCAGTTCGGAGAGGAGCCAGCGGTCCAGGACCGGGCGGTCGGCCGGGGCCGGGTCGGCCTCGCTCGGCGCCCAGTTCGACGTACGGGCGTACAGGGCCTGGAAGGCGACCGTGTTCCAGTACGTCAGCAGGGTCTTGCGGACGACCTCCTGGATGGTGCCGTGGCCCACCCTGCGGGCCGCCCAGGGGAACCGCCGGCCGCCATGAACCAGCGGACCGCGTCGGCGCCGTGCTGGTCCATCAGCGGGATCGGCTGCAGGATGTTGCCCAGGTGCTTGGACATCTTGCGGCCGTCCTCGGCGAGGATGTGACCGAGGCAGACGACGTTTTCGTACGACGACTTGTCGAAGACGAGCGTGCCGATCGCCATCAGTGTGTAGAACCAGCCGCGGGTCTGGTCGATGGCCTCGCAGATGAACTGCGCCGGGTAGCGGGTCTCGAACAGTTCCTTGTTCTTGTACGGGTAGCCCCACTGCGCGAACGGCATCGAACCCGAGTCGTACCAGGCGTCGATGACCTCGGGCACGCGTGTGGCCGTCTTCGCGCAGCCGTCCTGCGGGCAGGCGAAGGTGACCTCGTCGATGTACGGGCGGTGCGGGTCGAGGCCGGACTGGTCGGAGCCGGTCAGCTCGGTCAGTTCGGTCAGCGAGCCGACGCAGGTGAGGTGGTCGTCCTCACAGCGCCAGATCGGCAGCGGGGTGCCCCAGTAGCGGTTGCGGGAGAGCGCCCAGTCGATGTTGTTGTTCAGCCAGTCGCCGTACCGGCCGTGCTTGACGGAGTCCGGGAACCAGTTGGTGTTCTCGTTCTCCTCGAGCAGGCGGTCCTTGACGGCCGTGGTGCGGATGTACCAGGACGGCTGCGCGTAGTAGAGCAGCGCGGTGTGGCAGCGCCAGCAGTGCGGGTAGCTGTGCTCGTACGGGATGTGCCGGAACAGCAGGCCGCGCTCGTCGAGGTCCGCGGTGAGCTTCTCGTCGGCCTTCTTGAAGAAGACGCCGCCGACCAGGGGGACGTCCTCCTCGAAGGTGCCGTCGGGGCGGACGGGGTTGACGACGGGCAGGCCGTAGGCGCGGCAGACCTTGAGGTCGTCCTCACCGAAGGCGGGGACTGGTGGACCAGACCCGTGCCGTCCTCGGTGGTGACGTACTCGGCGTTCACCACGTAGTGCGCCGGCTCGGGGAACTCCACCAGCTCGAAGGGGCGCCGGTACGTCCAGCGCTCCATCTCGGCGCCGGTGAAGGACTGCCCGGTGGTCTCCCAGTCCTCGCCGAGGGCCCCGCCACCAGCGGCTCGGCGACGACCAGCTTCTCCTCGCCGTTCGTGGCGACGACGTAGGTGACGTCCGGGTGGGCGGCGACGGCAGTGTTGGAGACCAGGGTCCACGGGGTGGTCGTCCACACCAGGAGCGCGGCCTCGCCGGCCAGCGGGCCGGAGGTGAGCGGGAAGCGGACGTAGACGGACGGGTCGACGACCGTCTCATAGCCCTGCGCCAGCTCGTGGTCGGACAGGCCGGTGCCGCAGCGGGGGCACCAGGGGCGACGCGGTGGTCCTGGACCAGCAGCCCCTTGCCGAAGATCTCCTTCAGTGACCACCAGACGGACTCGATGTACTCCGGGTCCATCGTGCGGTACGGGTCCTGGAGGTCGGCCCAGTAGCCCATACGCGTCGTGAGCTCTTCGAAGGCGTCGGTGTGGCGGGTCACCGACTCGCGGCACTTCGCGTTGAACTCGGCGATGCCGTACGCCTCGATGTCCTGCTTGCCGGAGAAGCCGAGCTCCTTCTCGACGGCCAGCTCCACGGGCAGGCCGTGGCAGTCCCAGCCGGCCTTGCGGGCCACGTGGTAGCCGCGCATGGTGCGGAAGCGGGGAAGACGTCCTTGAAGACGCGGGCCTCGATGTGGTGGGCGCCGGGCATGCCGTTGGCCGTGGGCGGGCCCTCGTAGAACACCCATTCGGGGCGTCCCTCGGACTGCTCCAGGCTCTTGGCGAAGATCTTCTGCTCGCGCCAGAAGTCGAGCACCGCGTGCTCGAGGGCGGGCAGGTCGACCTGGGCGGGCACCTGGCGGTACGTCGGCGTTGTCATCAGCGGGCTTCCTCCGGCGGACTTGCTGCCTTCCGTCCGGAGGGACGAGAGCTGTGTCGATCCTGCGCCTCCGACGGCGCGCTCCCGCGGTACCACCCTCCTTGGCCCCCGGTGCGTCGTGTGCTCCGGTGAGCCCCCTCATTGGGGTCGCGATACCGGTTCTACCGCCCCTGGGCAGGGGTTTCCTCCGGCGGCTCCGGGGTGATCTTCACATCGCGCTCGCCCCCGGGCTCACACCGTCCCCGGGTCGCTCTGGGCTGCGTACGCCGCTACTCGTCCCCATCCACGCTTTTCGCTCCGGCCAGTGTACGGCGCGGCGCGGGCGGCGGCCCACCGGATTCTGCCCCGAATGGCGGGACGTGCGCATCGGCGGCATACCCGGCGGGGAGCTGGGCACAACGCATGCATGCTCGCCGCGCGGTGTCCTCGGGGAGGGGAATCGGGCGGTGCGCCCCGTTGCCGTGGGACTCGAGTCGATTTATCGTCCCAGCACGATTCGCGTGCGAGATCACACTATGTGAAGGGGCCGCGGCCATGGTGGCGAAGAAGTCCGCCGTACAGCAGCCGGCACCGTCCGGGAGGCCCGGACCCGCTCATACCGGCGGGGCCGGAAGCCCGGACGTGCCGCCGGAGGCTGCGGCATCCCGTACGCCGCCCGCCGCCCCGGTGCCGAAGCTCGCACCGGGGAAGCCCTCCGCCCGGCGGACCCCTGCGACGGCGTCACCGACGCGCACGGCAGAGGCCGGGGAGGCCCTCGCGAAGAAGGCGCCCGCGCGGAAGGCGCCGGGCGGGAAGGCTTCCGAGAAGGCCGCCGGACGCGCGCCCGCGCGGGAGACGCCGGCCGCCGCGGAGGAGCCGCCCGCCACGAGGGCGCCTACGCGGAAGGCGTCCGCGAACAAGGCGGCGGTCGCGGGGAGAGCGTCCGGCGAAGGCGCGGGCGGGCCGGCGAAGGCGGTCGCGGTGGGGCGGCGGGGCCGGGGCGTACAGGAAGTGGCCGGGCACAGCGCGGCCGAGGACGCGGGCGCGGCGGATGCCGCGGCGCAGACGGGAGCGACGACAGTGAGCGCGAAGAAGACTCCTGGCACGGCCACGGCGGCGAAGAGCCCCGTACCCAAGGCCCGGATCGGTGTGGTGGATCCCGGCGACCTCGCGGTACGTCCCGGTGAGGATCCGTGGACCATGGACGAGGTCGAGGAGGCGCGGGCCGAGCTGACCTCCGAGGTGCTGCGGCTGCGCGAGGAGATCACCACCTCCGAGCAGTCGCTGGCCGGCCTGATGCGGGACTCCGGCGACGGCGCGGGCGACGACGACGCCGACACCGGCACCAAGAACATCACGCGTGAGCACGAACTCGCGCTCGCCGCGAACGCGCGCGAGATGCTCAGCCAGTTCGAGCGCGCCCTCCAGCGCCTCGACGCCGGTACCTACGGCCTCTGCGAGAACTGTGGCAACCCCATCGGAAAGGCCCGTACGCAGGCATTCCCCCGGGCCACCCTGTGCGTCGAGTGCAAGCAGAAGCAGGAGCGCCGGTACTGATCGGCGCCCGCGCGGGACGTGTCGTACCCTCGTCCTTCAGTCAGGTACCTAGGTTGAGGGACTCACGTGGCAGAGGCGGAGCGCATCATCGGTACGCCGGACATCCCGGACGCGGACCGGGAGGAACAGGAAGCGGCCGGCGCCGGGGAGACCGCGGAGCGGACCGCGCCGCCCCGCGGCAAGCGGCGGATCGCCGTGCTGTTCACCGTCGCCGTGTTCGCGTACGCCCTCGATCTGATCAGCAAGATGATCGTGGTGGCCAAGCTGGAGCACCAGCAGCCCATCGAGATCGTCGGTGACTGGCTGAGGTTCGAGGCGATCCGCAACGCGGGCGCTGCCTTCGGCTTCGGCGAGGCCTTCACCGTGATCTTCACGGTGATCGCCGCGTCCGTGATCGTGGTGATCATCCGCCTCGCCCGTAAGCTCTACAGCCTGCCGTGGGCGATCGCGCTGGGCCTGCTGCTCGGCGGCGCCCTCGGCAACCTCACCGACCGGATCTTCCGCTCGCCGGGAGTCTTCGAGGGCGCGGTGGTCGACTTCATCGCGCCCAAGCACTTCGCCGTGTTCAACCTGGCGGACTCGGCGATCGTGTGCGGCGGCATCCTGATCGTGCTGCTGTCGTTCCGGGGCCTCGATCCGGACGGCACCGTCCACAAGGACTGAACGCGCGTACGGCGCCGTCCGGCCCGTCCGGCATACTCGACGGGTGAGCACGATTCCCGAGATCCGTACCCTGCCCGTGCCCGACGGCTTGGAGGGCGAGCGCGTCGACGCCGCCATCTCCCGCATGTTCGGCTTCTCCCGTACCAAGGCGGCCGAGCTCGCCGCCGCGGGGAAGGTCACGGTCGACGGGTCGGTGGTCGGCAAGTCCGAGCGGGTCAGCGGCGGCGCCTGGCTCGAGGTGGAGATGCCGCAGGCGCCCGCGCCGGTGCGGATCGTCGCCGAGCCGGTCGAGGGCATGGAGATCGTGCACGACGACGACGACGTGGTCGTGATCGTCAAGCCCGTCGGTGTCGCCGCCCACCCTCGCCCGGCTGGACCGGCCCGACGGTGATCGGTGGTCTCGCCGCCGCCGGGTACCGGATCTCGACCTCCGGCGCCGCCGAGCGCCAGGGCATCGTGCACCGCCTCGACGTCGGCACCTCGGGCCTGATGGCCGTCGCCAAGTCAGAGCGCGCGTACACGTCGCTGAAGCGCCAGTTCAAGGAGCGCACGGTCGACAAGCGCTACCACGCCCTCGTCCAGGGCCACCCGGACCCGACCAGCGGCACCATCGACGCCCCCATCGGCCGCCACCCGCAGCACGACTACAAGTGGGCGGTCACCGCCGAGGGCAAGCCGTCCGTCACGCACTACGACCTCATCGAGGCGTTCCGCGCCGCGTCCTCCTCGACATCAAGCTGGAGACCGGCCGCACCCACCAGATCCGCGTCCACATGGCCGCCCACCGGCACCCCTGCGTCGGCGACCTGACCTACGGCGCCGACCCCACGCTCGCCAAGCGGCTCCGCCTGACCCGACAGTGGCTGCACGCCGTACGGCTCGGCTTCGAGCACCCCGGCGACGGCCAGTGGGCGGAGTTCTCCTGCGACTACCCCGACGACCTGCGGCAGGCGCTGGGCCAGGTCCGCGAGGAGACCTACGCGTGAGCGGGACCTACACCGTCCGCGTGGCCGAGGAGCCCGCCGACCGTGAGGCATGTTTCGCGGTCCGCAAGGACGTCTTCGTCGCCGAGCAGGGCGTCCCCGAGGACATCGAGTACGACGCCCATGACGCCGGCGCCGTCCATGTGCTGGCGATGGGGAGGACGGCAGCCCCTCGGCACCGGGCGGCTGCTGCACGGCGCGGCCGCCGCGGCGAAGAACGGCGGCGACCCGGCCGTCGGCTCGCTGGGCCGGCTCGCGGTGACCCGTCGGGCGCGCGGCCTCGGCGTCGGCGCGGCGCTGGTGCGCGCCATCGAGGAGGCGGCCCGCGAGCGGGGCCTCACCGCCGTGGACCTGCACGCCCAGACGCACGCCCTCGGCTTCTACGAGCGGCTGGGCTACGAGGCCTACGGACCCGGGTTCCCGGACGCCGGGATGCCGCACCGGGCGATGCGGCGCGTTCTGTAGCGGGCGGTCGCGGACGGCCGGGTGAGCGCGTCGGCGTGGCAGGCTGGAGATCGGCCCGCCGTTCGTCGATCCGCCCGGAGACCTGACCGTGGATCAGTTGACCCTGCTGTTCGCCCTGCTGCTCGGGGCCGTGGTGAGTGTCCCGGTCGGGGAGCGGCTCGGACTGCCCGCGCCGGTGCTGATGACGGTCCTCGGGGCCGTACTGGCGCTGGTCGAGTTCGTACCGAACGTCGACGTCCCGCCCGACCTGATCCTCCCGCTGCTGCTGCCGCCCTGCTCTACGCCGCCGTACGGCGGACCTCCTGGCGGCAGTTCGCGGCGAACGTCAGACCGATCCTGCTGCTCGCGGTCGCGCTGGTCTTCGTCACCATGCTGTGCGTGGCCGCCGTCGCCCACGCGATCGTGCCGGGGCTGCCGCTCGCCGCCGCCTTCGCCCTCGGCGCGCTGGTCGCGCCGCCCGACCCGGTCGCGGCGACCGCCGTCGCCGGGAAACTGGGCTGCCGCGCCGGCTGGTGTCGATCCTTGAGGGCGAGGGACTGTTCAACGACGTCACGGCGATCGTCCTCTACAACGTGGCGATCGCCGCCGCCGTCGGCGGCAGCTTCTCCGCCTGGGACGCCGGGCTCGACCTGGTGCTGTCGGCCGTGGTGGCGGTGGCGGTCGGGCTCGCGCTGGGCTGGGGCGCCAACAAGCTGATGGATCTCCTCGGGGACGCGACCCTGCAGATCGGGCTCAGCCTGCTGGTGCCGTACGCCTCCTACGTCCTGGCCGAGGAGCTGCACGGCTCGGGTGTGCTCGCCGTGCTCACCACGGCACTGTTCCTCGTCGAGTACGCCACCGACGCCGACGACGTCATGACCCGGCTCGCCGGGCACACCTTCTGGGACATCGTCGACACCCTGGTCACCGGCGTCGCGTTCGGGCTGGTCGGGCTCGAACTGCACAACGCGGTGAGGACCGCGGCCGGTCACTGGGGCGAACTGCTGACCTGGGCGGCGGCGATAGTGGGCGTGGTCGTCCTGGTACGGCTGCTGTGGCTGCTGCCGGCGACCTGGCTGACGCAACGGCTGCACGCCGCGCGGGACACCGCCGAGGAGATCCCGGTGAGCTGGCGCGAGACCGTGGTGATGTGGTGGTCCGGGATGCGCGGGGTGGCCTCGGTCGCGCTGGCGCTCGCCATCCCGCTGGAGACCGACGCCGGAGCCGGCTTCCCGGCCGGGGCGAGATCGTCTTCATCGCGTTCGGCGTGATCATGGCGACCCTGCTGGTGCAGGGGCTGACCCTCCCGTGGCTGGTCGGGAAGCTGGGCGTGCGCGCCGACTCCGGCCGGGAGAAGGAGTTCGAGCACGATCTGGCCGTACGGGCGGCCAGGGCGGCGAAACGCAGACTGCGGGAGATCGAGGAGGTCGAGGACCTGCCGGAGGAGCTGTCCGAGCAGATGCTGCGCAGCGCGTTCGACATCGGGGTGCGGATCAGCCCCGACCTCGCGGAGGACGAACGGCGGGAGGCGCACCGGCAGCGGGCGCGGCGGTTGAAGCGGGTGCGGGGGATTCAGCGGGAGATGCTGAGCGCGGCCCGGCACGAGGTGCTCGCGGCGCGGAGTGAGGCGGGGGCGGATCCGGAGGTGGTGGACCGGGTGCTGCGGCATCTGGATGTGCGGAGCCTGCGCTGAGTCCCGGGGAAGTGTGCGTTTCCTGCCGGGGCTTGGCGTCGTCGGCGGCCTTCGGTTCGTAAAGTGACGTTATGAATCGGAATGTCGTCATCAGTGGAGGCGGTACCGGGATCGGGCTCGCTGCCGCGCGTGTGTTCGCCGCCGGCGGGGACCGGGTGCTGCTGCTCGGGCGCCGGGGCGACGTGCTGGAGCGGGCCGCGGTGCCCGGCGCCCTGACGTACGCCGCCGACCTCGCCGACGCCGGCGCCGTGCGCGGCGTCGCCGGTTTCGTGGGCCGGGAGTTCGGCGCCGTGGACGTACTGATCCACGGCGCCGGAGGCGACGGGCGCCTCGAACCCCCGGGCGGCGACGACCCGCTCGACGCCGTCGCCCACTCCTGGACCGTCGGCTTCCGGCTCAACCTGCTGACCGCCGCCCTGCTCACCGAGGCCCTGAGACACCGGCTCGCCGAACCCGGCGGGCGGGTGCTGTTCCTCAGCTGCCTCGCCGCCTACCAGGGCCACGGCGAGCCGGGGTACGCGGCCGCCAAGGCCGGGCTGCACCCGTACGCCCACGCCCTCGCCCGGGAACTGGGCCCGCACGGCATCACGGTGAACGTGGTCGCCCCCGGCTACATCGAGGACACCGGCTTCTTCGGCGACGGCCCCGACGAGGACCTGCGTACCCGGATGACCGGCCAGACCCTGGACGGTCGCGCCGGAACGCCCGGGGACGTCGCCGCGACCCTGCACTGGCTCGCCTCCCCGGGCGCCGGACACATCACCTCGCAGATCATCCAGGTCAACGGCGGCGCCGAACGCGGACACTGAGCGGCGGTCAGCGCTCGCGCGGATGCGGGTGCACGCGGCGGGCCGTCGGTACGCCGTCGGACGAGCGGTGTTCGCGCCGGCCGGGCGGTGGCACCGCGTCGGACGCGTTGACCTTGGGCAGGGCGTAGGGGTGTTCGGCGGCCAGCCAGCGCAGCATCTGCTCGCGGACCGTGACCCGTACCGTCCAGATGTCGTCCGCGTCCTTGGCCGTCGCCAGCGCCCGCACCTCCATGGTGCTGGGGGTGCTGTCCGTCACGGTCAGGTTGAACGCGCGGCCGTCCCAGGCCGGGCACTCCCGCAGGATGTCCCGGAGCCTCTCGCGCATGGCGTCCAGCGGGGCCGAGTGGTCGAGATGCCAGAAGACGGTGCCCGTCATCTGCGGTGTCCCGCGCGACCAGTTCTCGAACGGCTGCGATGTGAAGTACGACACCGGCATGGTGATCCGGCGCTCGTCCCAGGTACGCACGGTCAGGAAGGTCAGCGTGATCTCCTCGACCGTGCCCCACTCGCCGTCCACGACCACCGTGTCGCCGATGCGCACCATGTCGCCGAAGGCGATCTGCAGCCCGGCGAACATATTGCCCAGCGTGGACTGGGCGGCCACACCGGCGACGATGCCGAGGATCCCGGCCGAGGCCAGTAGCGAGGCCCCGGCCGCGCGCATCGCGGGGAAGGTCAGCAGCATCGCGGCCACCGCCACCACACCGACGACCGCGGAGACCACCCGCCGGATCAGCGTCACCTGGGTGCGCACCCGGCGGACCCGGGCGGGATCGCGTTCGCGGTGGTTGCTGGCATAGCGCGTGTAGGTGGTCTCCACGACGGCGGCCGCGATCCTGATCGCCAGCCAGGCGGCCGACCCGATCAGCACCAGCGTCAGGGCCCGCCCGAGACCGGCCTCATGGTCCTCCAGCAGCTGTGCCTGGTCGTACGAACCTCTCAGCAACGCCGCGAACAACACCAGCTGGTACGGGACCTGGCCGCGGCGCAGCAGGCCCCACAGCGGGTTCTCGTGGTGGCGTTCGTCGGCCTTGCGCAGCAGCAGGTCGGTGGCCCAGCCGAGCAGCAGGGTGAGCACCACCGAGCCGCCGACCACGATCAATGGGCGGAGCACGTCATCCATGCCCCCGAACGTAACCGGCCCCGGGCGGGTCTGAACATGTGACTTGCGCACGATACCGGGTAGTGCCGCGATCTTTTCCTGTCACACCGGGCTGGCACCATGGGCCTCATGAACATCATGCTCTTTCACTCGACCTTCGGTCTCCGGCCCGCGGTGCACCGGGCCGCGGAGCGGCTGCGTGCCGCCGGACACGAGGTGTGGACGCCCGACCTCTTCGAGGGCCGTACGTTCGACGAGGCCGAGGAAGCCAGGGCGTACCAGGACGGGATCGGCAAGGAGGAACTGCTGAAGCGGGCCGTGCTGGCCGCCGCGCCCTACTCGGAGCGCGGGCTGGTGTACGCGGGCTTCTCCCTGGGCGCCGCCGTGGCGCAGACGCTGGCCCTGGGCGACGGCAGGGCGCGCGGACTGCTGCTGCTGCACGGCACCTCGGACCTCGCGGAGAACGCGTCGGTGGACGAACTGCCGGTGCAGCTGCACGTGGCCGAGCCGGACCCGTTCGAGACCGACGACTGGCTGAGCGCCTGGTACCTGCGGATGGGCCGGGCCGGCGCGGACGTCGAGGTGTACCGGTACGCGGGCGCGGGTCACCTCTACACGGACTCCGGTCTGCCGGACTACGACGAGGAGGCCGCCGAGGCCACCTGGCGGGTGGCGCTCGGCTTCCTCGACGCGCTGGACGACTGAACCGGCGGGCGGTCAGACCGGGTCGTGGGTCCGCTCGACCTGCTGGGTGCCGCTGCGGGTGCGGTAGGAGCGGGCCCACGCGGACGTGGCGTCCGCCGCCGTGCGGTCGGACAGCACGTAGTAGTCCATCTGCGCCCGCTCGGCGGTGATGTCCAGGACGCCGTAGCCGTGCCGGTCGGTGTCCACCCAGTGCACATGCCGGTTGGCGGCCCGGATCAGCGGTGAGGCGAGCGCGGAGACGGTGCCCTCGGAGACCTTCACGATGTCGTCGAGGTTGTCGGAGGTGACCGAGGTGACCACGAACTCGGTGGCGGCCGAGGCGGACAGCGGATACGTCCCGGCGTTCACCGGCACGTCGTTGGCCCACGCCATGTGGATGTCGCCGGTGAGGAAGACCGTGTTGCGGATCGCGTGCGCGCGCAGATGGGCGAGGAGTTCCCGGCGGTCGTCGGTGTAGCCGTCCCACTGGTCGGTGTTGAGGGCGAGGCCCTCCTGCGGCAGGCCCAGCAGCTTCGCGAGTGGCTTCAGCAGGCTCGCCGGGAGGGCGCCGAGGGAGAACGGCGAGATCATCACCGAGGTGCCGACCAGCCGCCAGGTGGTGTCGGACGCCGTCAGCCCCGCCTTCAGCCAGTCCAGCTGGGCGCGCCCGGTGAGGGTGCGGTCCGGATCGTCGACCTTGCCGTCGCCGGGGAGACCTGCTGGGAGCGGAAGGAGCGCAGGTCGAGCAGGGAGAGATCGGCCAGCTTGCCGAAGCGCAGCCGGCGGTAGGTGGTACCGGCGAGCGCGGGCCGTACCGGCATCCACTCGAAGTAGGCCTGCCGGGCGGCCGCCTGACGAGCCGCCCAGGCGCCCTCCGCGCCCTCGGTGTGGTTCTCGGCACCGCCCGACCAGGCGTCGTTGGCGAACTCGTGGTCGTCCCAGATCGCGATCACCGGCGCCTTGGCGTGCAGGGCCTGGAGGTCGGGGTCGGTCTTGTAGGTGGCGTGCCGCAGCCGGTAGTCGGCGAGGGTGACGATCTCGTGGGCCGGCGAGTGCGGCCGTACGACCTGGTCGCGGGTGCCGTACTCGCCGGTGCCGTACTCGTAGATGTAGTCGCCCAGATGCAGCCAGGCGTCCAGGTCGCCGCGTGCCGCGAGATGGCGGTACGCCGAGAAGTGGCCGGCCTCCCAGTTGGCGCAGGAGACCACGCCGAACCGCAGCCCGCTCACGGCGGCGTCGGCGGCCGGGGCGGTGCGGGTGCGGGCGGCGGGGAGTCGGTGCCGCCGGCGGAGAAGCGGAACCAGTAGCCGGTGGCCGGGCGCAGGCCGCGGACGTCCGCCTTGACGGTGTGGTCGGCGGCTGCCGTGGCGAGCGCCGAACCCCGCGCGACGATGTCGGTGAACGCCTTGTCCCGGGCGACGGTCCAGCTCACCTCGGTGTCCGGGCCGGTCCCGGAGCCGGGTACCGCCTCCGGGACCGGGGTCACCCGGGTCCACAGCAGAACACCGTCCGGCAGGGGTCGCCGGAGGCGACGCCGTGCGGGAAGGCGGGAGCCTGGGCGGTCGCGGCCCGCGCGGGCAGGGCGGCGGCGAGCGGTCCGGCCAGCACCGCGGTGGCGGCGGCCGCCTTGACGACCGAACGACGGCGCGGGGAGAGGAGTCGGAGTCCGCGGTGGCGGACACGGAGCGCTCGGATGATCTGGGTCGACTGGTCACAGCCGATCAGGTTACTGACAGGTACACGCGAGAGCGGGCGAACCCGTGAAGCTTCGCCCGCTCTTCAGCGCGTGGTCGGACGGCCGGGGTTCAGGCTTTCAGCGCCGCGTCGACGGCCGTGTTGAACTCCTGCACCGTCATGGGCGCGTTCTGCCCGTCGGAGCCGGTGAGCTTCTTGCCGTCCATCATCAGCGTCGGCGTGCCCCGGACGTCCTCGCTGTCGTCGAACACGTCGGACATCTCCAGCGCCCACTTGTCGTAGGTGCCGTTCTTCACGGCCGTCTGGAAGTCCTTGTTGTCCTTCAGGGCGTCGACCGAGTTGGCGACCTTGATCAGGTACGCGTCGTCCGCGAACTTGTCGTCCGACTCCTCGGGGTGGAACTCGGCCGAGTAGAGCGCGCTCTTGTAGGCGACGAACGCTTCGGGGCCGACGTTCAGCGCGGCGCCCAGGGCGCTCAGGGCGTTCTTGGAGCCCTCGCCGGTCAGGCCGCGGTCCAGGAACGTGGCGCCTATGAAACGGATCTTGTACTTGCCGTCCTCGACGTCCTTGTCGATGGTCTGGCCGACCGTCTGCTCGAACGAGGCGCAGACCGGGCAGCGCGGGTCCTCGTACAGCTCCAGGGTCTTCTTCGCGTCGGACGAGCCGACGACGACGGTCGTACCGTTCTCACCGCTGGTGTTGGCCGGCTTGACGAGCTTGTCGTTCTTCGCCGCCTCCCAGTAGTCCGGCTTGTTGGCCTGGACGACCGCGTAGCCGATGCCGCCGGCCGCGGCCAGCACACCGACGACCGACGCGGCGACGACGAGCTGCCGCTTGATCTTCGCCTTCTTGGCCTGGCGCTCGCGCTCCTCGCGCAGCCGCTCCCGGGCCGCCGACTTCGCCGCCTGGCTGTTCCGCTTGCTCATGATGATGTCTCCACGGGGACGCGCACACGGGGTCGTGTGCGGGATGACGTAGGGGTCCGCTGGTGCTCGGGGTGTTCGCCGGGGCGGGGAGCGCCTCAGGCGAAGGTGACGGAGCACGGCGGTCCGCGGCGTCCCAGGGAGTGCGCGAGGAGCAGGGTCCGCGCCGTGGCGGTACGGGCCGGGGTCAGGACCGGACGGCGGAACTCGGGGCGCGGCGCACGGTCACCGCCGCGACCGCCAGCAGCAGCGGCCGGAACGTCGTGGCGGCCATGGCGCCCAGCACCTGGGCCAGCGCCCGCTCGCCCCGGCGCAGCCACGCGGCGGCGAACAGCCCCACCCCGATGTGCGCGCCCAGCAGCGCCCAGGCGACCGCCGGGTCGGCCTGGGCGAGGAGCACCGCCAAGCGGTCGCCGCCCCCGGCGGCGGAGCCGGTGACCCGGGCGAGCGGCGCGCCCACCCCGGTGCCGTCGCCGCACAGCACGTCGAAGCCGAAGGAACGCAGGGGCCCGCGACCGGGCCGCCCATCCGGCCGTAACAGACGTGCTGGCCGGTGGTGAAGACGGTGTCGGCGGCCAGCTCCAGCGGGATCAGCAGGGCGGCGATCCGCCCGAAGGAACGCTCCCGCCCCGCCAGGGAGTACGCCAGCGCGAACACGGCGGCGGCGATCACGGCCACCGTGTTCAGCGGCAGCGGAACCCCGGACAGCACCACGTGCGACGCGGCGCTGAGCGTCACGACGACAGCCGTGAACAGCGCCGCGCGAACGGCTCTGAGCTGGGTTCCGGATATGTCCATGGCGTGAACGAGTGTGTCATGCGCTCCGGTAAGGGATCCCTAAAGGGTTCCTGTGGATGTGCGGATGGTCACAGGCCCGGAATCCTGCCGTTGCGGAACAGGTCCAGGAAGATCTGGTGGTCGCCGCGCGCGCGGGCCCCGTAGTCGTGCGCGAACTCGACCAGGAGGGGACCAGGGAGTCCTCGTCCGCGGCGATCGCGGCGTCGATGGCGCGCTCGGTGGAGAACGGCACCAGCGACTCGCCGGAGGTGTCGTCCGCCGCCGCGTGCATCGTCGCCGTCGCCCGGCCCAGGTCGGCGACGACCAGGGCGATCTCCTCCGGGTCGTCGATGTCGCCCCAGTCCAGATCCACCGCGTACGGCGACACCTCGGCGACGAGCTGGCCCGTGCCGTCCAGCTCCGTCCAGCCGAGCCACGGGTCGGCGTGCGCCTGGAGGGCGCGCTGGGAGATCACCGTGCGGTGCCCCTCGTGCCGGAAGTACTCCTGGATCGCCGGGTCCGTGATGTGCCGGGAGACGGCCGGGGTCTGCGCCTGCTTGATGTAGATCACCACATCGTTCTCCAGGGCGTCGCTGTGACCCTCCAGGAGGATGTTGTACGACGGCAGCCCCGCCGAGCCGATGCCGATGCCCCGGCGGCCCACGACGTCCTTCACCCGGTAGGAGTCCGGGCGGGCCAGCGAGGAGTCCGGCAGCGTCTCCAGATAGCCGTCGAAGGCCGCGAGCACCTTGTACCGGGTCGCGGCGTCCAGCTCGACCGCGCCGCCGCCGGAGGCGAACCGGCGCTCGAAGTCACGGATCACCGTCATCGAGTCCAGCAGCCCGAACCGGGTCAGCGAACGCGCGTCGCGCAGCGCGTCGAGCAGCGGCCCCTGCGCGGTGTCCAGCGTGAACGGCGGCACCTCGTCGCGCTTCGCACCCGTCGCCAGCGCGTGGATCCGCTCCCGGTAGGCGGCCGTGTAGATCGTGACCAGCTCGGTGATCTGCTCGTCGCTGAGCGCCTTCGCGTAGCCGACCAGCGCCATGGAGGCCGCGAAGCGCTTGAGGTCCCAGGTGAAGGGGCCGACGTAGGCCTCGTCGAAGTCGTTGACGTTGAAGACCAGCCGGCCGTTCGAATCCATGTACGTGCCGAAGTTCTCCGCGTGGAGATCGCCGTGGATCCACACGCGCGAGGTGCGGTCGTCCAAGTACGGTCCGCCCCGCTTCTCCGCGTCGAGGTCGTGGTAGAAGAGGCACGCCGTACCGCGGTAGAAGGCGAACGCCGAGGCCGCCATCTTGCGGAATTTCACCCGGAACGCGGCCGGGTCGGCGGCCAGCAGTTCACCGAACGCGGTGTCGAGGACGGCGAGGATCTCCTCACCGCGGTGCTCGTCGTCGAGCTGCGGTACCGACATCGCTGTATGCCTCCTGGTGCGGAATGTCTGCGGGACGGCTGATCCGTCGCCTGCCCAACGTGTGACGGGGCGCTCAAGTGCCCGCGCCGTCGCCCGAAGGTACGTCGGCGGACGCCGGGAGTGTCAGTGCCGGGGCATAGACTTCGACGCTGACCCCGGACTGTCCGTCCCCCTGCCGCCGGGTGCCCTTCCGCCACCCGGTCACCACCCTCTTCGGGGGCGCTCCGCGCCACAGCGTTCGATCTTGGAGGCCGCACCGTGTCGAAGTCGCCGTTCACGCACCTGCACGTCCACACCCAGTACTCGCTGCTGGACGGTGCCGCGCGGCTCAAGGACATGTTCGACGCCTGCAATGAGATGGGCATGTCGCACATCGCCATGTCCGACCACGGCAACCTGCACGGGGCGTACGACTTCTTCCACTCCGCCCAGAAGGCCGGAGTCACCCCGATCATCGGGATCGAGGCCTATGTCGCGCCCGAGTCCCGGCGCAACAAGCGGAAGATCCAGTGGGGCCAGCCGCACCAGAAGCGGGACGACGTCTCCGGTTCCGGCGGTTACACCCACAAGACGATGTGGGCGGTGAACAGCACCGGTCTGCACAACCTCTTCCGGCTCTCCTCCGACGCCTACGCCGAGGGCTGGCTGCAGAAGTGGCCCCGGATGGACAAGGAGACCATCAGCCAGTGGTCCGAGGGCATCGTCGCCTCCACCGGCTGCCCCTCCGGCGAGATCCAGACCCGGCTGCGCCTCGGCCACGTCGACGAGGCCCTCAAGGCCGCCGCCGACTACCAGGACATCTTCGGCAAGGACCGCTACTTCCTGGAGCTGATGGACCACGGCATCGAGATCGAGCACCGGGTCCGCGACGGCCTCCTCGAGATCGGCCGGAAGCTCGGCATCCCGCCCCTGGTCACCAACGACTCCCACTACACGTACGCGCACGAGGCGACCGCCCACGACGCGCTGCTGTGCATCCAGACCGGCAAGAACCTCTCCGACCCCGACCGCTTCAAGTTCGACGGCACCGGCTACTACCTCAAGTCCACCGACGAGATGTACGCCATCGACTCCTCGGACGCCTGGCAGCAGGGCTGCGCCAACACCCGTCTGATCGCCGAGATGGTCGACACCACGGGCATGTTCGAGAAGCGCGACCTGATGCCCAAGTTCGACATCCCGGAGGGCTACACCGAGGTCAGCTGGTTCAAGGAGGAGGTCCGCCGCGGCATGGAGCGCCGCTTCTCGGGCCACGTCCCCGAGGACCGCCAGAAGCAGGCCGACTACGAGATGGACGTCATCATCCAGATGGGGTTCCCGGGGTACTTCCTCGTCGTCGCCGACTTCATCATGTGGGCCAAGAACAACGGCATCGCGGTCGGCCCCGGCCGTGGCTCCGCGGCCGGCTCGATCGTCGCGTACGCCATGGGCATCACCGACCTCGACCCCATCCCGCACGGACTGATCTTCGAGCGGTTCCTCAACCCCGAGCGCGTCTCCATGCCCGACGTCGACATCGACTTCGACGAGCGCCGGCGCGTCGAGGTGATCCGCTACGTCACCGAGAAGTACGGCGCCGACAAGGTCGCCATGATCGGCACCTACGGCAAGATCAAGGCGAAGAACGCCATCAAGGACTCCGCGCGCGTGCTGGGCTACCCGTACGCGATGGGCGACCGCCTCACCAAGGCCATGCCCGCCGACGTCCTCGGCAAGGGCATCGACCTCAACGGCATCACCGACCCTCGCACCCCCGCTACAGCGAGGCCGGCGAGATCCGCGGGATGTACGAGAACGAGCCGGACGTGAAGAAGGTCATCGACACCGCCAAGGGCGTCGAGGGCCTGGTCCGGCAGATGGGCGTGCACGCCGCCGGCGTCATCATGTCCAGCGAGCCCATCGTCGACCACGCCCCCATCTGGGTGCGGCACTCCGACGGCGTCACCATCACCCAGTGGGACTACCCCCAGTGCGAGTCGCTGGGCCTGCTGAAGATGGACTTCCTCGGCCTGCGCAACCTGACCATCATGGACGACGCCGTCAAGATGGTGAAGGCCAACAAGGGCGTCGACCTGGACCTGCTGAGCCTGCCGCTCGACGACCCCAGGACCTTCGAACTCCTCCAGCGCGGCGACACCCTCGGCGTCTTCCAGTTCGACGGCGGCCCCATGCGCTCGCTGCTGCGCCTGATGAAGCCCGACAACTTCGAAGACATCTCCGCCGTCTCCGCGCTCTACCGTCCCGGCCCGATGGGCATGGACTCGCACACCAACTACGCGCTGCGCAAGAACAAGCTCCAGGAGATCACCCCGATCCACAAGGAGCTCGAGGAGCCGCTCGAAGAGGTCCTCGCGGTCACCTACGGCCTGATCGTCTACCAGGAGCAGGTGCAGAAGGCCGCCCAGATCATCGCCGGCTACTCGCTCGGCGAGGCCGACATCCTCCGCCGCGTGATGGGCAAGAAGAAGCCCGAGGAACTGGCGAAGAACTTCACCATCTTCCAGTCCGGCGCCCGTAAGAACGGCTACAGCGACGAAGCCATCCAGGCCCTCTGGGACGTCCTGGTCCCCTTCGCCGGCTACGCCTTCAACAAGGCGCACTCCGCCGCGTACGGACTCGTCTCCTACTGGACCGCCTACCTCAAGGCGAACTACCCCGCCGAGTACATGGCCGCCCTGCTCACCTCGGTGAAGGACGACAAGGACAAGTCGGCGATCTACCTCAACGAGTGCCGCCGCATGGGCATCAAGGTCCTCCCGCCCAACGTCAACGAGTCGGTGCACAACTTCGCCGCCCAGGGCGACGACGTGATCCTGTTCGGCCTGGAGGCCGTGCGCAACGTCGGTACGAACGTGGTCGAGTCGATCATCAGGAGCCGCAAGGCCAAGGGGAAGTACGCCTCCTTCCCCGACTACCTCGACAAGGTCGAGGCCGTCGCCTGCAACAAGCGGACCACCGAGTCGCTGATCAAGGCCGGCGCCTTCGACGAGATGGGCCACACCCGCAAGGGCCTCACCGCCCACTACGAGCCGATGATCGACAACGTGGTGGCGGTCAAGCGCAAGGAGGCCGAGGGACAGTTCGACCTCTTCGGCGGCATGGGCGAGGAGACGAGCGACGAGCCCGGCTTCGGACTCGACGTGGAGTTCACCACCGAGGAGTGGGACAAGACGTATCTGCTCGCCCAGGAGCGCGAGATGCTCGGGCTCTACGTCTCCGACCACCCGCTGTTCGGCCTGGAGCACGTGCTGTCCGACAAGGCCGACGCGGGCATCTCCCAGCTCACCGGCGGCGACTTCGGCGACGGCGCGGTCGTCACCATCGGCGGCATCATCTCCGGCCTCCAGCGCAAGATGACCAAGCAGGGCAACGCCTGGGCGATCGCCACCGTGGAGGACCTCGCGGGCTCCATCGAGTGCATGTTCTTCCCGGCGACGTACCAGCTCGTCTCCACGCAACTCGTCGAGGACGCCGTGGTCTTCGTCAAGGGCCGGCTCGACAAGCGGGAGGACGTGCCGCGGCTGGTCGCGATGGAACTGATGGTCCCCGACCTGTCCAACGCCGGCACCAACGCGCCCGTCGTGCTCACCATCCCGGCCACCCGCGTGACCCCGCCGATGGTCAGCCGGCTCGGCGAGATCCTCACCCACCACAAGGGCGACAGCGAGGTCCGCATCAGGCTCCAGGGGCCGACGAAGACGACCGTGCTGCGGCTCGACCGGCACCGGGTGAAGCCGGACCCGGCCCTGTTCGGTGATCTGAAGGTCCTTCTCGGCCCGGCCTGTCTGGCCGGCTGAGAAACCGCGTCCGGCCGACGCGTTCGAGGGGCGCACCCTGTGGTGGGTGCGCCCCTCGTCGTGTGCCCGGGTACCGCCGCGGGTCAGTTGTGGCCGAAACGCTTCTGACGGCCCTTGCCCTGGCCGGACTCGCCGGGCAGGACCTGGGGGTGCGGTGCTCCTCCGCCGTCTCCGCCGGCTGCTGCGCCGTCCGCGGGGAGCGCTCGGTCTGCGGCTGCTTACGCTCACGGTTCTTGTTCTTGGCCATGGTGATGCCTCCTGTGGGGGACTAGGGGCCAGGGCCGGGACCAGATTCACACGCCCGGATCACAGCCGCATGTTGGACAATTACCGTGTGTGACCGGCCTGATCGGGGAGGAAGTGTGGAAACGCCACGCCGAAGATCGAGTTCCGGCCGTTAACCCCGGTGTGGTCGGGCAGACTCGAAGGAAGCCCGAAGCAAACCTCCCGGAAAGAGGGTGGATCGCGTGGACCGCTGCATCGTCCTGGTGGACGCCGGGTATCTGCTGGGGGCCGCCGCCAGTCTCCTCGCCGGGGAGCCGTCACGGTCCCGCATCACCGTCGACCACGCGGCCCTCATCCAAGGGCTGCGCGAGCGCGCCGAGTCCGACACGCGGCAGCCGCTGCTGCGCATCTACTGGTTCGACGGCGCCCCGACCGCGTCCCGCAGCCCGAACACCGCAGGCTGCGCGTGATGCCCCGGGTCACCGTCCGGCTCGGGGCGCTGACCCGCAGCGACGGCCGCTGGGCGCAGAAGGGCGTCGACGCCGCCATGCACGCCGAGCTGACCGAACTGGCCCGCAACCGCGCCTGCTCCGACATCGTGCTCGTCACCGGCGACGGCGATCTGCTGCCCGGCATGATGGCCGCGAAGGAGCACGGCGTCGCCGTTCATCTGTGGGCCGTGCAGGCCGCCGACGGCGACTACAACCAGTCCGAGGACCTGGTCGCCGAGGCCGACGAGCGCCGGGTCCTGGACCGGGCGTGGATCACCCAGGCCGTCCGGGCCAAGGAGTTCAGCGGTGTGTGCGCGCCGCCGCCGGTGCCCCGGCCGGAGATCGCCGCGATCCTCTCCGCGCCGCTGCCCGACGCCGGGATGGGGGCGGCGGAGCGCCCGGTCCAGGAGCCCGAGCATCCCGCCGCCGGACACAACGGGACCTCGGAGCGGGCCGGGAAGGGTGTGCCCACGCCGAAGGATCTGGCCGCCCTGCGCGGGCCGCACCCCCGCAGCAGCAGCCGGCCTCCGCCACACTGCGGTGGTCGTCCGACAAGGGATGGGTCGACCGGCCGGCCACGGAGCCGCCCGACGCGGCGTCCATGCCGACGCTCGCGCAGCTCACCACGGCGGAGCAGCGGTGGGCGGACCGGGAGGAGGACATCACCACCGTCGGCGGGGATCCCTTCGAGGTGGGGCAGGTGTTCGCGCGGCGGTGGGTGGAGCGGCTCGGGGAGCTGGGCCAGATCCAGAAGCTGTCGGGGATGTATCCGCGGATTCCGCACCGGGTGGACGGGGAGCTGTTGCGGTACGCGGCGCGGTTCGGGCTGCTCGCGCACAAGGACGATCAGATCGATGAGCGGGATCGCTACGCCATTCGGGCGGGGTTCTGGCGTGAGCTGGATCTTCGTACGGGTACGGAGAGGGCTCCCGCGGGGAGTGAGGGCTGCTGTGTGCGGGGGCGCCCGGCCCGTGCCCCTCACCACCCGGCTGGTGGGCTGAAGAATCGGCCCTGGGCTCGGCGGGCCGGGTTCCCGGGGTGAGGGCCCGGGCTTTCGGGGGTTGGCCGGTTGGGGTGGGTTTTGGGGGTGGTGGGGTGACCCGGGAGCGGGGTGAGGGGTGGGACCCCGTAGGCTCGGGGCTTGTGAGTATGCGCGCGGCACAGGGGTTTCGGCACGGAGGTGCCGTCGTGTGCGCGGTGCGCGGGCTGACCAAGACGTATCCGGCGGTGCGCGGCAGGCGCGGGGTTCCCGCGACGCCCGAGATCCGGGCCACCGACGACGTGGGGATCGACATCCGGCGCGGTGAGATCTTCGGACTGCTCGGGCCGAACGGCGCCGGCAAGTCCACCCTCGTCCGCCAGCTCACCGGGCTGATGCGGCCCGACCGCGGCAGCGTCGAGATCCTCGGCCACGACATCGTGCGCCATCCCGAACGAGCCGCCCGCATCCTCGCCTATCTCGGCCAGGAGTCCAGCGCCCTCGACGAGCTGACCGTGTCCCTCGCCGCCGAGACCACCGGCCGGCTGCGCGGACTCGACATCCGGCGGGCGCGCGCCGAACGGGACGACGTCCTGGACGAACTGGGCCTCACCCCGATCGCCGGACGCCCCTGAAGAAGCTCTCCGGCGGCCAGCGCCGGCTCGCCTGCTTCGCCGCCGCCCTGGTGGGGAGCGGCCCCTGCTCGTCCTGGACGAACCCACCACCGGCATGGACCCGGTGGCCCGGCGCGCCGTGTGGTCCGCCGTCGACCGGCGCCGCGCCGAACACGGCAGCACCGTGCTGCTGGTCACCCACAACGTCATCGAGGCCGAGACCGTCCTCGACCGGGTCGCCGTCCTCGACCGCGGCCGGGTCATCGCCTGCGACACCCCGGCCGGCCTCAAGGAACAGGTCGCCGGCGAGGTCCGGGTCGACCTGGTGTGGCGCGAGGCGGCCCCCGTGCACGTACCCGAGGTCGCCGCGCTGCGCGACCGCGTCGTCGAGTCGGGCCGCCGCTGGACCCTGCGGCTCGCGCCCGAGGAGGCCCGTACGGTCGTCGCCACCGTCACCGGCGGTGCCGCCTTCGCCGCCCTGGACGACTTCACCCTCGCCACACCCAGCCTGGAGGACGTCTACCTGGCACTGGGCGGGGCCGTCCGGCAGGGACTGGTGAAGGCGTGAGCACGCGGGCCGCCGCATCCGTACGGAACAGGGCCGCAGTGGTCCCGGGCGAACCTCCGAACGAAGGGGAGCAGCACGACGTGAGTGTCGTACCCGCCGAAGTCGTGCCGGGCGGCGTCCTGGCCGTGGGGAGACCGCGCCGGAACCGGCCGGACTCGGCCCCGCGCGCGGCTGTGGCCGTCGATGGCCGCCGTGTACCGGGCGCAGCTCTCCCGGGCCCGGGTCGCGCGGATCCCGCTGCTGTTCGTGGCCACGTTCCAGTCGATCGGCATCATGATCCTGATGCGCGGGGTCGTCGACGGCGGCGGCGAGGCGCAGGCCGTCGTCGCCGGCTCGGCGGTCCTGGTCGTCGCCTTCGTCGCGCTGAACCTGCTCGCCCAGTACTTCGGGCAGCTGCGGGCCAGCGGCGGGCTCGACCACTACGCCACCCTGCCGGTGCCGCCGGCGGCGGTGGTGCTCGGCGCGGCGGGCGCGTACGCCTCGTTCACCGTGCCGGGGACCGTGGTGACCGCCGTCTTCGGCTGTGTGCTGTTCGGGCTGCCGCTGGCGAACCTGTGGGTGCTCGCCGCCGTGATCCCGCTCGCCGGGGCCGCGCTCGCCGGACTCGGCGCTGCGCTCGGCCTGCTCGCGCCGCGCGCGGAGGTCGCCACACTGCTGGGCCAGCTCGGCATGTCGGCGGCGCTGCTGCTGGGCGTCCTGCCCGCGGAGCGGATGCCGGAGGTGGTGCGTCTCGCCCGGGACCTGCTGCCGTCGACGTACGGCGTCGAGGCCTTCGCACGGACCTTCGGACCGCACCCCGACTGGACGAGGGTGCTCGCCGACCTCGCCGTGTGCGGAGTCGTCGGCGTGCTCTCGCTGGCCGCCGCGACCTGGGCGTACCGCAGGGCAGCCGTCCGGTGACGCGCCGCACAGCCGGGCCTGGCACGATGGCGGGGTGAGCGCTCCTTGACACCACCGACGCCTCCTCCGCACGAGCAGGCGGCCGCCTCGTCGCCGTACGGGGGAACGGACACGCCGCTTACCCCCGGCAGGACGGGTGGTACGAGAAGGACGGCCCCGGGATGAAGACGGAGTTGCGGGAGGCCGCGGTGACCGCGGTGGCGACGGCGGCACTCGGGGTGCTGCTCGGGGTGCTGTGGTGGTGGCTGGCGCCGCGCGTGCCGCTGGTGGGCGGGGTGCTCGACGGCAACTGGGTCGTCTACCTCAAGGACTCCGAGGGCGAGCAGGGCATCGGCGTGGACGGGACGTTCTCGCTGCTGGCGCTGGCGTTCGGGGCGGTGAGCGCGGCCGTGGTGTTCCTGGTGCGGCGGCGTGGGGTGTGCCGCTGGTGGTGGCGCTGGCGGTCGGGGGGCTGCTGGGGTCGGTGCTGGCGTGGCGGCTGGGGGTATGGCTGGGGCCGGGGTCCGATGTGGTCGCGCAGGCGCGCAGCGCGGGCAAAGGGTCACGTTCGACGCGCCGTTGAAGCTGGGGGCGAAGGGGCGCTGCTGGCCTGGCCGTTCGGGGCGCTGTTGGTGCACCTCGGGCTGACCGGGTTGTTCGGGCCCCGGGATCCCGAGCCGTTCCCTGCGGGGCCGTACGACCTTCCTGGCGCGTAGGTTCTTCGCCGGGTGCGGAGGTCTGTCGGGTGCCGCGTGTTGGTGCGCCCGGCGCTTTTGCAGGGTGCCGTTGTGCTGGTGCGGGCCGGGGAGTTCACGCTGCCCGGCGCTTGCGGGTGCCGTCGCGCCCACCCGTGCCGCTGGGGGTACCTCCCAGGCCTTTAAGGCACTGGGGGAGGCACGACTGCCCGCGGCCGGCGGAAGAGGGCTGGGGCGGTACTCCCGGAGCCAGGGGCGCGATTGCCTGCGGCTGGTGGGAGGGGCTGGGGCGGTACTCCCGGAGCCAGGGGCGCGATTGCCTGCGGCTGGTGGGAGGGGCTGGGGCGGTACTCCCGGACTCAGGGGTGCGATGGCCCGCGGTCGGCGGGGTGGGCTAATCGCGGGCGATCGGGGCCAGGGTCGCTGTCGTGAGGGTGGTCAGGGCGGTGGGGGTGAGTTCTACCTCCAGGCCTCTGCGGCCTGCCGAGACGCAGATCGTGGCGTGGACGGTGGCTGATTCGTCCAGGACCGTGGGGAGTCTCCTGCGCTGGCCCAGCGGGGAGATGCCGCCCCTGACATAGCCCGTCGTGCGTTCGGCCAGGGCCGGGTCGGCCATCGACGCCCGCTTGCCGCCCACCGCCGCCGCGAGGGCCTTCAGGTCCAGCCGGCCCGCCACTGGCACCACCGCCACCGTCAGCCTCCCGTCGACGTCCGCCACCAGCGTCTTGAACACCCGGTCCGGCGAGACCCCCATCGCCTCCGCCGCCTCCTCGCCGTACGAGGGGTGGGACGGGTCGTGCTCGTAGGAGTGCACCGTGAACGGCACCCCGGCCGCCGTGAGCGCCACCGTCGCGGGCGTTCCCGCCCGTCGTCCGCCGCCCCCGTGTGAGCACGCGCTTCGCGCGCGCCGTCGTCCCGCTGGTGCTTCGTCGACTTCTTCGCCACCCGCCACATCCTTCCAGACGGGCCGCGACGGGAGACGGCCGCCTCCGTCCGGGACGGTGCCCGGTGGAGGCGGCCGCGCGTGCTACCGCCGGCGTCGCCCCGGGGTCAGCAGGTCGCCCAGGGGGTCTCGAAGGTCCCCTGCCCGGCGACCCTGATCAGGCCCTTGTAGTCAACGGAGCAGGGGTAGCTCATGGTCCACGTGCTGTTGGCCCGCTCGTTCACGCTGATGCTCTTGGTCGCTCCCCAGGTGGTGCTTCCGGCGGAGTTGCGGAACCCCAGTTCCGCCGAGATCTTCGAACCGTCCGACTTCGTGTAGAAGACCGCGATGTTGCTGGGGCTGACGCCCAGGGAGATACAGAGTTGGCCGTTGCTCAGATTCGAGCACTCAACCCGGGCCTGGATGCCCGTTTCCGAGGCCGGGACGGCGTCCCCGAGGACGCCTGCGCGGGAGCGATCATCAGTGCGGAACTTGCCGCGACGGCCGCAGCGACGGTCAGGATGCTACGAAGGTTCATGGGGGTTCCTCCTGCATTCGCGTGATCATGGCCATGATCATGGCCGCAGTGATCTTAGGCAGGCGTTCACCCCGCACTCCATCGGTTTCGCGTCAATTCTGGCTGGTCGGACCCCTTGTCAAATCCACCGCGGGCAGCGATGGCAGATGACGGATGACGGCCGTCTCCGCGCGCAGCAGCTTCAGCTCGTCACGGAGCCGGGACGCGGTGTCCGGCGCCTGCAGCAGCCGCTGCTTCGTCGGCGTGTCCAGCATCATCGCGGCGGCGACCAGATAGGAGACCACCCCCGGCTCGTCCGGCAGGTCCGCGCCCGTCGTGAGCGACCGCTCCCGTGCCCCCGCCAGCCGCTTCTGGTACTGGCGGAAGGACCGCAGCACCCCTCGGCCAGCGCCCCCGCCTCGTCGCCCGGATCCTCTTCCAGCGTCTCCGCCTCGGCCGTCAGATACGGCCCGGAGGCGTCCACGGACAACAGTTTGATCCGGGTCGTACCGGTCGCCAGCACCTCGAACGTGCCGTCGGCCCGTTCCCGGACCGTCGCCGCGTCGGCGACACAGGCCACCTTGTGGAAGGCGTGCAGCGGATCCGTGCCGAACCCCGCCGCCGCGCCCTGCTCGGGCACGGCCGTCGGATCGGGCAGGCCGCGCGCGCTCGGCGCCACCTCGTGCCCGTCGCGGATCGCCACGACGGCGAACCGGCGCGGCTCGTCCTCCGGGGTCTTCAGCAGCTCGCGCATCATGGCGCGATAACGCTCCTCGAAGACGTTGAGCGGAAGCACGAGCCCCGGGAACAGCACCGTGTTCAGGGGAAGAGCGGGAGCCGGACGGTCGTCACGAACCAAGAGCCTAATGGTCGCCGAAGCGGAGTCGCCCGCCCCGCTCACTCCCCGGACGGCCGGACGCCGCCGCCGGGGCGCCGGAACCCCGCTCGGGACAGCCCGACGCGACCGCCACACGCACGCTCTGCCGCACCTCCAGGAACCGGCCCAGGGGATCGTCCGCGTCCCGGTCCCAGGGGAAGGACGTGGCGTACGGTCCCGTCAGCCGCAGCTGCTCCAGGGCGTCCCGCCAGCGCTCCAGCCGTACCAGGACGTACGTCAGCAGATTGCGCGGCTCGGCCGGCGCGGGCCGGCCCTCCGGCAGCCGGGCGGACAGCGCGGCGGCGCGGTCGGCCGCCGCGTCCAGCCGGGCGCGCGGCACCTCGGGACCGCAGCGGTCGGTGAGATAGCCGAACGCCGCCCGCAGCGGCAGCGTCTGGGTGAGCGAGTCCTCCGGCGCGTCCTGCGCCGCCAGGTCGGCGAAGTCGAAGCACTCGTGGTGCGAGCCGTGCCACGAGGTCGCCAGATAGCGCAGGGCCGCCACATGGCAGCCGTGGTGGTGCGGGGCACGGCGGATCGCCGCCTCCCACAGCTCCTCGAAGTACGTGTGCCCGGCGCGCGCGCCGCGGGCGTGGTCCAGGGCGAGCCGCCACGGCACCGGGTCGCCGTGGTCCGCGCGCGCGGCGGCCGTGATCAGCGGGCTCACCTCGCGCAGCAGCTCGGCCCGGGTCGGCGACGCCCAGGCGCGGTCCACCGCCCGCTGGGCGTCCACCAGCAGCCCGTCGGGGTCGCGCGGATCGCGGGCCCGCCAGACGTCCAGCCACTCGGGCCGGGCCCGCGCGAAGGCGGCCACCCGCCGCACATACCGGTCCCGCTGCTCCCACGAGCCGCCGCGCCGGGTGGCGGCCAGCAGTTCGGCGACCGGCGCGGGGTCACCGCCGGCGGCCTCCACCAGCGCCGGGCCCATCAGGTCGTCGGGCGCGTCGAGCAGCACCTCGGCGTCGGGAGGCAGCACGACGGAGACGGGGAGCGGCGCCCGCCGTCTTTCCTCGCACCCGAGAGGTACGGGTGAACGCGTCCATCAGAGCCATGGTGCCGACCATTGAAAGTCCGCAGGTCACAGGCGCGCCAGAGGCGGCACGGAAGTCGCGGAAGGTTGTACGGGCTTCGGTCAAGGCCCGGCAAAAAGCAGAGCACTCGTCACCTTGTGCGCGCCCCTCATGCTCCTCGCGCCCCTCACGCCCCACCGGCCCCGGAGGTCCCGGAAGCCGCAGGGATCACACCGGGCCTAGGAACGCCGCAGGGATCACACCGTGCCTAGGAGCGCCGCAGGGTCCGCGTCGCCCCCGCCGCCACCGTCGTCGCCAGGATCCAGCCCAGCAGGATGAACGCGGTCGACAGCCACTGCCAGCCGCCGCGCAACTGCCAGAACCCCACCTGGCCGAGGTCGATCACCGGCAGCAGCAGATCCAGGGCGAACAGGGCGGGGTTCCAGTCCGGATGCTCGCCACTCTTCAGCGGCGGGTGAACGGTCCGTGCGAAAGCGAGCGAACCGGCCGCCCACAGGACCGCCATCCACACCGCGGCCCGGCCCGGCCGGTACCCGTAGGCGACCGTCCAGTCCTGCGCGTAACCCCACAGCTTGGCCGCGAGCGGCAGGCTCTCGCGGCGGCGGCGCTGCTTGGCCAGCAGCACTTCCCGGGCGTCCTCGTCCACCCCGCCCTCCCGCAGCACGGCGGCCAGCCGCTCGTACGGCTCCGGGTTGTACTCGGCGCTCGCCGCGTCCACCCAGCGCAGCCGCAGCGCCAGCGGGAACGGGCCGCGCGGCACCAGGTTCTCGTAGGCGAATCCGCCCATGTGCAGCCGGCCGGGGCCCGGCCAGCTGTCCGCCCGGTCCACCAGATTGACCACCCTCGCCCCCGACAGCACCACCCGCCCGCGCGCCGGCCGCTCCCCGAGGAAGCGCAGCTCCGGTGTCTGCACCCGGCGCAGCGACAGCTCCTGCTCGTCGGTGAACGTGAACCTCGCCCCTCGAAGTCGACCGCGTCCCCGAACCGTCCGTCGTCCAGCCGCACCCCGCCGTCGCACTCGAACCGCTGTATCCGCGTGCCGCGCGCCGGGGTCATGCCGCTGCGCGCCTGCGCTCCCACCCCGCCGGGGTCAGATACAGCGAGCGTTCCACCGTCAGCTGCGGCGCGTTCAGCGCGAGCCGGGTGGAGGCGCTGGCCAGCCGGGCGCCGCGCAGGCTCAGCGAGACGCCTATCGTCGCGCTGCGCAGGCTCAGCTCGCCGTGCGTCTCCAGCAGCTCCGCCTGGAGGTCCTGGCCGACGGTCAGGCCGTCGGCCGACATCGAGCGGCCGCTGCGGTCCCGGTGCACGATCGCCTGGTTGAGCAGCAGATCCGTGCCGATCCGCGCGTCCGTGAGCCGTATGCCGCCCAGGAACCGGCAGCGCGGCAGATGCAGATCGCCCTCGGTGTGCAGCCGGGCCGCCTCCAGGCGCGGTATCGAGCAGTCCACCATCCGCACGGTCGTGAAACGGGCCTCCGGCAGCAGCACGTCCCGCTCGAAACGGCAGGACCGCATCTCCCAGTACGGCACCACCGTGCCCCCGGCCAGGTCCAGCGAGCCGCTGACCTGCACCCCGACCAGCTTCAGCGACGGCACCCGGCCGGCCAGCGCGGGCGGGCCGTCGAGGAGCAGCCAGCACACCACCCGCGCCCTGACCGTCCGCCCGGGACCCCACGGATGCCCGCCGTGCGGATCGTCGACCATCGTGTCCCCGCTGCTCAGGTCGTACACACTGCCGTCGCGGAATGCCTGCCACATGCCGGCCTCCGTGGCGGTCAGGTCGTCCGGCGGCTCCGCGCCGCCCGGTCCCGCCCCTCGGTCACGGAACTCCCTCCTCCTCAGCTACTCGCGGGTTCGTCCCTTCGTACAACCGTTCATGCCCGGTCCGGTGAGCCGTTGAACACGGAAAGTGAAGAAGATCTCGGAAATGTTCGCTGACCGTCACCATCGGTGTGGCGTATCAGCCACTGGAACGGCCGGACGGTCCGCTGTCCGGGTCTGAGAGAATTGAGCACGTGATCTCTCGTATCGATCTGCGCGGCGACGCCCTCCCCGAGGGACCCGCCCTGCGCGACCTGCTGCCCCGTGCCGACTTCGACGTCGCGGCCGCCCTGGAGAAGGTGCGGCCCATCTGCGAGGACGTGCGTCATCGGGGCGACGCGGCGCTGATCGACTTCGCCGAGCGCTTCGACGGCGTGAAGCTGGAGCGGGTACGCGTCCCGGCCGCCGCCCTCCGGCGCGCGCTGGAGGAGCTGGACCCGGCCGTGCGCGCGGCCCTGGAGGAGTCCATCCGGCGCGCCCGGCTCGTGCACCGCGCCCAGCGCCGCACCACCCACACCACCCAGGTCGTGCCCGGCGGCACGGTCACCGAGAAGTGGGTCCCGGTCGACCGCGTGGGCCTGTACGCGCCCGGCGGCCGGGCCGTCTACCCGTCCTCCGTGATCATGAACGTGGTACCGGCGCAGGAGGCAGGGGTCCCGTCCCTCGCGCTCGCCTCCCCGGCCCAGGCCGATTTCGGCGGCCTGCCGCACCCGACGATCCTCGCCGCCTGCGCCCTGCTCGGCGTCGACGAGGTCTACGCGGCCGGCGGCGCCACCGCCGTCGCGATGTTCGCGTACGGCACCGAGTCCTGCCCGCCCGCCCCCATGGTCACCGGCCCCGGCAACATCTGGGTCGCCGCCGCCAAGCGCTACTTCACCGGGAAGATCGGCATCGACGCCGAGGCCGGCCCGACCGAGATCGCGATCCTCGCGGACTCCACCGCCGACCCGGTGCACGTGGCCGCCGACCTGATCAGCCAGGCCGAGCACGACCCGCTGGCCGCCGCCGTCCTGGTCACCGACTCCGCCGACCTCGCGGACGCGGTCGAGAAGGAACTGGCACCCCAGGTCGAGGCCAGCAAGCACGTCGACGACCGGATCGTCCCGGCCCTGTCCGGCCGCCAGTCCGCGATCGTCCTGGTCGACGGCATCGAGGAGGGCCTGCGGGTGGTCGACGCCTACGGCGCCGAGCACCTGGAGATCCAGACCGCCGACGCCCCCGCGATCGCCGAGCGGGTGCGCAACGCGGGCGCGGTCTTCGTCGGCCCCTGGTCCCCGGTCTCCCTCGGCGACTACGCGGCCGGCTCCAACCACGTGCTGCCCACCGGCGGCTGCGCCTGCCACTCCTCGGGCCTGTCCGTCCAGTCCTTCCTGCGCGGCATGCACATCGTCGACTACACACGCGACGCGCTGGCCGAGGTCGCGCACCACGTGGTCACGCTGGCCGAGGCGGAGGACCTGCCCGCGCACGGCGCGGCGGTCAAGGCGCGTTTTGCCGGAGGCGAACAGGACGAGCACAGTGAGTGGAAGGTCCCGGAGAGCAAGTGACGTTCGGAATCGACGATCTCCCCGTACGGGACGAGCTGCGCGGCAAGTCCCCTACGGCGCCCCCAGCTGGACGTCCCCGTACGGCTGAACACCAACGAGAACCCTACCCGCTGCCCGAGCCGCTGGTCGAGCGGATCACCGAGCGGGTCCGCGAGGCCGCCCGGCACCTCAACCGCTACCCCGACCGGGACGCGGTCGAACTGCGCACCGCCCTGGCCGAATATCTGACGAAGACGTCCGGACACCCGGTCGGCGTGGACAACGTGTGGGCGGCCAACGGCTCCAACGAGGTCATCCAGCAACTGCTGCAGACCTTCGGCGGCCCCGGCCGTACCGCCATCGGCTTCGAACCGTCGTACTCGATGCACGGCCTCATCTCGCGCGGCACCGGCACCCGCTGGATCTCCGGGCCCCGCGACGAGGACTTCACCATCGACCTCGCCGCCGCCGAGCGGGCCGTCGCCGAGCACCGGCCCGACGTCGTCTTCGTCACCACCCCCAACAACCCCACCGGCAACGCCGTCCCCCGGAGACGGTCCTCGCCCTGTACGAGGCCGCACAGGCGGCGAAGCCGTCCATGGTGGTCGTCGACGAGGCGTACATCGAGTTCAGCCACGGCGACTCGCTGCTCCGGCTGCTCGACGGACGCCCGAACCTCGTCGTCTCCCGGACGATGTCGAAGGCGTTCGGCGCGGCCGGGCTGCGCCTCGGCTACCTCGCCGCCCACCCCGCGGTCGTCGACGCCGTACAGCTGGTCCGGCTGCCGTACCACCTCTCCGCGATCACCCAGGCGACCGCGCTGGCCGCCCTGGAACACACCGACACGCTGCTCGGCTACGTCGAGCAGCTCAAGGCCGAGCGTGACCGGCTGGTCGCCGCACTGCGCGCCCTCGGCTACGAGGTGACCGAGTCCGACGCCAACTTCGTCCAGTTCGGACGGTTCGAGGACGCGCACACCGTCTGGCGGAAGATCCTCGACCGGGGCGTCCTGGTCCGGGACAACGGAGTACCGGGATGGCTGCGGGTCACCGCGGGCACCCCGGCCGAGAACGACGCGTTCCTGGACGCGGTCCGTGAAGTCAAGAAGGAGCAGAGCACATGAGCCGCGTGGGACGCGTGGAACGCACCACCAAGGAAACGTCCGTCCTCGTCGAGATCGACCTCGACGGCACCGGAAAGACGGAGATCTCCACCGGGGTCGGTTTCTACGACCACATGCTCGACCAGATCGGCCGGCACGGTCTGTTCGACCTCACGGTGAAGACCGAGGGCGATCTGCACATCGACTCGCACCACACCATCGAGGACACCGCCCTCGCCCTCGGCGCCGCCTTCAAGCAGGCCCTCGGCGACAAGGTGGGCATCTACCGCTTCGGCAACTGCACGGTCCCGCTGGACGAGTCCCTCGCCCAGGTCACCGTCGACCTCTCCGGCCGCCCCTACCTCGTGCACACCGAGCCCGAGAAGATGGCGCCCATGATCGGCGAGTACGACACCACGATGACCCGGCACATCCTGGAGTCCTTCGTCGCCCAGGCCCAGGTCGCGCTGCACGTGCACGTGCCCTACGGGCGCAACGCGCACCACATCGTGGAGTGCCAGTTCAAGGCCCTCGCGCGCGCCCTGCGCTACGCGTCGGAGCGCGACCCGCGCGCGGCCGGCATCCTGCCCTCCACGAAGGGCGCGCTGTAGACCATGAGCGGCATGTCCACCGTTTTGATCGTCGTCGGCCTGTTCTTCGTCGGCGGGATCATCTCCTTCGTCAAGCAGAAGATGCCCACGAGCCTCATCGTGCTGGTCTCCATCGGCGCCGTGATGTGCATCGGCGCGGGCGTCCTGAGACTGGAGGCGTGAGCGGTTGAGCACCCCCAGGAAGGTCGTGGTCTTCGACTACGGCTTCGGCAACGTCCGCTCCGCCGAGCGCGCCCTCGCCCGCGCGGGAGCCGACGTCGAGATCACGCGTGACTTCGACAGGGCGATGAACGCCGACGGGCTGCTGGTACCCGGCGTCGGCGCCTTCGCCGCCTGCATGAAGGGCCTCAAGGAGGCGCGCGGCGACTGGATCGTCGACCGCCGCCTCTCCGGCGGCCGCCCCGTGATGGGCATCTGCGTCGGCATGCAGATCCTCTTCGCACGCGGCATCGAGCACGGCGTGGAGACCGACGGTCTCGACGAGTGGCCCGGCTCGGTCGAGCCGCTCCGGGCCGACATCGTGCCCCACATGGGCTGGAACACCGTGGACGCCCCGGCCGGCTCCGAACTCTTCGCCGGCCTCGACGCGGACGCCCGCTTCTACTTCGTGCACTCCTACGCCGTCCACGACTGGGCCCTGGAGACCACCAACCCGGCGATGCGGGCCCCGCTGGTCACCTGGTCCACCCACGGCAAGCCCTTCGTGGCCGCCGTGGAGAACGGCGCCCTGTGGGCCACCCAGTTCCACCCCGAGAAGTCCGGCGACGCCGGAGCACAGCTCCTCACCAACTGGATCGGAACCCTGTAGAGACATGGCCAAGCTCGAACTCCTCCCCGCCGTCGACGTCCGCGACGGCCAGGCCGTCCGCCTCGTGCACGGCGAGTCCGGGACGGAAACGTCGTACGGCTCCCCTGGAGGCCGCCCTCGCCTGGCAGCGCTCCGGCGCCGAGTGGCTGCACCTGGTCGACCTCGACGCCGCGTTCGGTACCGGCGACAACCGCGCCCTGATCGCCGAGGTCGCCGGCGCCATGGACATCAAGGTGGAGCTGTCCGGCGGCATCCGCGACGACGACACCCTCGCCGCCGCCCTCGCCACCGGCTGCACCCGCGTCAACCTCGGCACCGCCGCCCTGGAGACCCCCGAATGGGTCGCCAAGGTCATCGCCGAGTACGGCGACAGGATCGCCGTCGGCCTCGACGTCCGCGGCACCACCCTGCGCGGCCGCGGCTGGACCCGCGACGGCGGCGACCTCTACGAGACGCTGGACCGCCTGAACAAGGAGGGCTGCGCCCGCTTCGTCGTCACCGACATCGCCAAGGACGGCACCCTCCAGGGCCCCAACCTGGAACTCCTGAAGAACGTCTGCGCCGCCACCGACCGCCCCGTCGTCGCCTCCGGAGGCGTCTCCTCCTGGACGACCTGCGCGCCATCGCCGCACTCGTCCCGCTCGGCGTCGAGGGCGCCATCGTCGGCAAGGCCCTGTACGCCGAGGCGTTCACCCTGGAAGAGGCCCTGGAGGCCACATCGTGAACAAGGACACCGCGCGATGACATCCGACGCCGTACGGCGCGTGCAGAGCTCGAATCCCTGGGAGGAGACCTTCGGCTTCGCACGCGCCGTCGCGGCGGGCGACCGCGTCCTGGTGGCGGGCACGACCGCGTTCCGGGGCGATGTGCTGTACGGCGAGGGCGACCCGTACGAACAGGCCAAGGTCGCCTTCACCAGCGCGCTGGAGGCGGTCGGCGAGTTCGGGCTCGGTATCGAGTCCGTGATCCGCACCCGCGTCCACCTCGCCCACGCGCGGGACGTCGACGCGGCCGGACGCGCTCACAAGGAGCTGTTCGACGCCGTACGCCCCGTCACCACGCTGCTGGTGGTCGAGGGCTTCGTCGACTCGCGCGTACTGGTCTCAGTGGAACTCGAAGCATTCAGAGGAGCCGTGAACCCATGACCCTGGCGGTCCGAGTCATCCCCTGCCTGGACGTGGACGGCGGCCGGGTCGTCAAGGGCGTCAACTTCCAGAACCTGCGCGACGCGGGCGACCCCGTCGAGATGGCCAAGGTGTACGACGCCGAGGGCGCCGACGAGCTGACGTTCCTGGACATCACCGCCTCGTCCGGCAACCGCGAGACGACGTACGACGTGGTCCGCCGCACCGCCGAGCAGGTGTTCATCCCGCTCACCGTGGGCGGCGGCGTCCGCACCGCCGACGACGTCGACAAACTGCTCCGCGCGGGCGCCGACAAGGTCGGCGTCAACACGGCGGCCATCGCCCGCCCCGACCTCATCCGCGAGATCGCCGAACGCTTCGGCCGGCAGGTCCTCGTCCTGTCCGTCGACGCCCGGCGCACCGACTCCGGCTCCTTCGAGGTCACCACGCACGGCGGCCGCCGCGGCACCGGCATCGACGCCGTCGAGTGGGCCCACCGCGCCGCCGAACTCGGCGCCGGCGAGATCCTGCTCAACTCCATGGACGCCGACGGCACCAAGGACGGCTACGACCTGGAGATGATCACCGCCGTCCGGGGGCACGTCACCGTCCCGGTGATCGCCTCCGGCGGCGCCGGAAAGCTCGGCGACTTCGCGCCCGCCGTCGCCGCCGGCGCCGACGCCGTCCTGGCCGCCTCCGTCTTCCACTTCGGCGACCTGCGCATCGGCCAGGTCAAGGAGGCCCTGCGCGGCGCCGGTCACCCCGTGCGCTGACGCTCAGCCCGCCGGCTGCGCCAGCTGGACCAGATTGCCGACCGTGTCGTCCAGCAGCGCGGTCAGCATCGGACCCTGCTCCTGGGGGTCCTGGACGAAGTGCACACCCTCCCCGCGGAGCCGCTCGAACTCCGCGCGGAGGTCGTCCACCGAGAACACGATGGCCGGCAGCCCCGCCTCCCGCACCGCCCTGCGGTACGGCTCGGCGATGGGACCCTGCCCCGGCTCCAGCAGCAGTTGCAGATCGCTTTGGGCGCCCTCCTTCGCGCCCACCGTGACGAACAGCGTGCCTTCCCCAGATCCATGTGCGTCCGGGTCTCGAAGCCGAGGACATCGGTGTAGAAGGCGTGCGCTTTCGCCACGTCGTCGACGTACACACTGGTCATGGCCACTTTGATCACGAGCTGCGCCTTTCCGATGCGATTCAGATGCCGAGCTGTCCGGTCTCGCGCAGCTTCGCGATCGCGTTCTCGTCGCCGTCCAGCTCCACCTCGGCGGCGCTCTGCCGGCCGTACGCGAACAGCACCAGCTCCGACGCCTCCCCGGTCACCGTGACCACCGGGGTGCCGCGGTGCGCCACCACCGTCCGGCCGTCCGGACGGCGCAGCACCAGGCCCGTCGGCAGACCGCGGCCCATCAGCCGGGCGGAACGCTCCAGACGCGCCCACAGGGCGTCCTGGAAGACCGGGTCGAGCTCGCGCGGCGTCCAGTCGGGCCGGGCGCGGCGCACGTCCTCCGTGTGGACGTAGAACTCGACGATGTTCGACATCTCGTCGACCTGCTTGAGCGAAAAGGGTGAGAAGCGCGGCGGACCCGTACGGATGAGCTGGATCAGCTCCTCGTACGGCTTGTCGGCGAACTCCGCCATCACCCGCTCGAGCCGTCCCGCCAGCTGCTTGACCAGGATGCCGCCGGCCGCGTCGGGGCGGCGCTCGCGCACCACCACATGGGCGGCGAGGTCCCGGGCCGTCCAGCCCTCGCACAGGGTGGGGGCCTCCGGGCCCGCGGTCTCCAGCAGATCGGCGAGCAGCAGCCGTTCACGCTTGGCATGGGTCGACATGCCAGCCAGCCTACGGCGGCCCGTGACGTCCGCCCACCCGTCGCCCGGACACCGCCCCTCAACGGGCCACCGCGTGGCACGGGTTCCAGTCGGTGGACGTCCGCCCGGCAACGATCCGCCCGCGCGGCACAATGGTCGGCATGACCAGCACGTCCCGGCCCAGCCGCCTCGCCCCGGAGATCGCCGCGCGTCTCAAGCGCAGCCCCGACGGTCTCCTGCCCGCCATCGCCCAGCAGTACGACACCGGAGAGGTGCTGATGCTGGGCTGGATGGACGACGAGGCACTGCATCGCACGCTCACCACCGGCCGCTGCACCTACTGGTCGCGCAGCCGCCGGGAGTACTGGGTCAAGGGGACACCTCCGGCCACGTCCAGTGGGTCAAGTCGGTCGCCCTGGACTGCGACGCCGACACCGTGCTGGTCAAGGTCGACCAGATCGGCGCCGCCTGCCACACCGGCGCCCGCACCTGCTTCGACGCCGACGTCCTGACGGTGGCGGACGCCCCCGCCGCGGATCAGTAGGGTCTGCCGCCATGGACCTCGAGACGTTCCGCAAGCTCGCCACCGACCGCCGGGTCATCCCGGTCACCCGCAAGCTCCTCGCCGACGGCGACACCCCGGTCGCGCTCTACCGCAAACTCGCCGCCGAGCGTCCCGGCACCTTTCTGCTGGAGTCCGCCGATGGGGGTACCTCCCAGGCGTTCAGCACTGGGGAGGCCGGTCCTGGTCCCGCTACTCCTTCGTCGGCGTGCACAGCGCCGCCACCCTCACCGAGCGCGCCGGACAGGCCCACTGGGAGGGCACCCCGCCCGTCGGCGTCCCCGTGGACGGCGACCCTCGCCGCGCTGCGCGCCACCCTCGAGACGCTGCACACCCCACGCGACCTCGCCCACGACCTGGGGCTGCCGCCCTTCACCGGCGGCATGGTCGGCTACCTCGGCTACGACATCGTCCGCCGCCTGGAGAACATCGGCCCCGGCGGGCGCGACGACCTGAACCTCCCCGAGCTGACCATGCTGCTCTCCAGCGACCTCGCCGTCATGGACCACTGGGAGGGCGCCGTCTGGCTGATCGCCAACGCGATCAACCACAACGACCTGGAGACCGGCGTCGACGAGGCCTACGCCGACGCCGTCGCCCGGCTCGACGCCATGGAGGCGGACCTCTCCCGCGCGGTGGCCCAGCCGCCCGCCGTACTGCCGCCCTCCGAGCTGCCCGACTACACCGCGCTGTGGGGCGGCCCCGACTTCCGGCGGGCCGTGGAGGACGTCAAGGAACGCATCCGCGCGGGGAGGCCTTCCAGGTCGTCCCCTCCCAGCGGTTCGAGACACCGTGCACGGCGAGCGCCCTGGACGTCTACCGCGTGCTGCGGGCCACCAACCCGTCCCCGTACATGTACCTGTTCCGCCTCGACGGCTTCGACGTCGTCGGCTCGTCCCCCGAGGCCCTGGTCAAGGTCGAGGACGGACGGGCCATGGTCCACCCCATCGCCGGCACCCGGCACCGGGGCGCCACCCCGCGCGAGGACCAGGCACTCGCCGAGGAACTGCTCGCCGACCCCAAGGAGCGCGCCGAGCACCTCATGCTCGTCGACCTGGGGCGCAACGACCTCGGCCGGGTCTGCGAACCCGGCTCCGTCGAGGTCGTGGACTTCATGTCCGTCGAGCGGTACTCGCACGTCATGCACATCGTGTCGACGGTCACCGGCAAGGTCACGGGCGAACGCACCGCGTTCGACGTCCTCACCGCCTGCTTCCCGGCCGGCACGCTCTCCGGGGCCCCCAAGCCCCGCGCGCTGCGGATCATCGACGAACTCGAACCGTCCCGGCGCGGACTGTACGGCGGCTGCGTCGGCTATCTCGACTTCGCCGGCGACTCCGACACCGCGATCGCGATCCGTACGGCGCTGCTGCGGGACGGCACCGCGTATGTGCAGGCCGGGGCGGGGATCGTCGCCGACTCCGACCCGGTGGCGGAGGACACCGAGTGCCGCAACAAGGCGGCGGCGGTGCTCCGCGCGGTGCACACCGCGAACCGGCTGGGAACGGTCTGACGGGCGTCCGGAAAGAACCCCGGGTATCGGTTCACCCGGGGTTCAGGCGATAGTGGAGGGCGTGACTGCTGTACCTACCCCCGTTCCGAGACCGCCGGCTCCGCCCGCGGCGGCCGCGTCAGCCTGGCCGTGGCCCTGCTGAGCGGCGCCCTGGGCGCGGCCGTGGCCCTGCTCGCCACCCGGCAGCAGTGGTCGGAGGGCACCGCCACGGTGGCCGGCGGCGCGTTCCCTGACCGCGACGGGCAGCGACGTCACGGGTGTGCCCGCGGCGCTGGCCGTCGTGGGCCTGGCGGCACTCGTCGCCGTGTTCGCCGTACGCCGGGCCGGCCGCCTCGCCGTCGCGGCGCTGCTCGCGCTGTCGGGGGCCGGCACGGTGGCCGCCGCGCTGTTCGGCGCGTCGGACAAGGGGCGCTCGACGAGAAGGCGGCGCAGGCGTCGGGAGACACCTCCGCCACGGTGGCGGCGCTCAGCCACACGGCGTGGCCGTACGTGGCCGCGATGGGCGGTGTGCTGCTGCTGCTGGCCGGCCTGCTGGCCCTGCGCTACGGGCGGCTGTGGCCGGCGATGTCCGGCCGCTACGAACGCGCGGGCGCGCCGCGCCCCGCCGCCGTCCCGTCCGGGTCGACCCGGACCGCCCGGAAGACCTCTGGAAGGCCCTGGACCGGGGCGAGGACCCCACAGGCGCCTGAACCCGCCCCTCCACGGCCGCCGCGGAAGTGGCGGAAGTGGACCGGGTGGTACCCCCGGTCGGACAATGGGGGTGCGTGCGAGATGATGGGGTCGAGCGTCTGCTCAGACACGTACACAGCAACGAGGAGCAAGCAATGGCGGGCAGCAGCCACGGTCACACCCCGGCCGCCTGGACCGGTGTCATCATCGCCTTCATCGGTTTCTGCGTCGCGGGCACGTTCATGGTGATGGCCCAGCCCGCCGGCTTCTGGGCCGGCATGGGCGTCGTCCTCGTCGGCGGCGTCGTCGGCGGCGTCATGCGCCTGATGGGCATGGGCCAGCAGCACAGCAGCCACCCCGTCCCGGCCCGCGCCGAGAGCTGAGCACCACGAAGCACTCCACGCACTCCGCACAGGGGCGGCCCCGCACGACACCGTGCCGGACCCGCCCCTGAGCCGCGTCCGGGGCACAATGCAGAGCGTGAACGCCCCCAGCCCCAGCGTGCCCCGCCGCACACCGGCCGCCCGACTGGCCGTCCCCGCCGGGCTGCTCGCCGCCGCCGCCGGAGCCTTCTCGTACGTCGCGGCCGTCGACCCGGGCGAGCCCGGTCACTACCCCGTCTGCCCCCTGCTGCGCCTCACCGGCCTGTACTGTCCCGGCTGCGGCGGACTGCGCAGCGCGCACGCCGTCGCCCACGGCGACCTGCTGACCGCCCTCCAGGCCAACGCGCCCGCGGTCCTCGGCTACGCCCTCTGTGCCGTGCTGTGGACCGTCTGGGTGGTCCGCGCCGTACGCGGCACACCCTTCCGGTTCGCACCGCCGCCCGCGCTCGTGTGGTCCCTGGGAGCGCTGCTCCTGGCCTTCACGGTCGTCCGGAACCTGCCGTTCGGTGGCTGGCTGCATCCTTGATCGACGGGCGGGGGTCCACGTAATGGACGCCCGTCGGCCTGGATGCGGGGCATCCGCCCCGCTGCGGATACCATCGCAGTGACCAGTGAAGACCGACCGTCAGGAAGGGGCCGCTCGCGTGAGTGTGCTCGACGAGATCATCGACGGAGTCCGTGCCGACCTCGCCGAGCGGCAGGCGCGCGTCAGCCTCGACGAGCTCAAGGAGCGCGTGGCGAAGGCTCCCGCGGCCAAGGACGGCGCGGCCGCCCTGCGCGGTGACGGCGTCAAGGTGATCTGCGAGGTCAAGCGCTCCAGCCCGTCCAAGGGCGCGCTGGCCGCGATCGCCGACCCGGCGGGACTCGCCGCCGACTACGAGGCGGGCGGCGCCGCCGTCATCTCCGTCCTCACCGAACAGCGCCGCTTCGGCGGCTCGCTGGCCGACCTCGAGGCGGTCCGCGCGCGCGTGGACATCCCCGTGCTGCGCAAGGACTTCATCGTCACGTCGTACCAGCTCTGGGAGGCCCGCGCGTACGGCGCCGACCTCGCGCTGCTGATCGTCGCGGCCCTCGACCAGCCGGCCCTGGAGTCGCTGATCGAGCGCGCCCAGTCCATCGGCCTCACCCCGCTGGTGGAGGCGCACGACGAGGACGAGGTCGAGCGCGCGATCGACGCGGGCGCCAAGGTCATCGGTGTCAACGCGCGCAACCTGAAGACGCTGAAGGTCGACCGCGGCACGTTCGAGCGGGTCGCCCCGGACATCCCCCGCACATCGTCAAGGTCGCCGAGTCCGGCGTCCGCGGCCCGCACGACCTCATCGCCTACGCCAACGCCGGCGCCGACGCCGTACTCGTGGGCGAGTCCCTGGTCACCGGCAAGGACCCCAAAACCGCGGTCTCCGACCTGGTGGCGGCGGGCGAACACCCCGCCCTCCGGCACGGCCGCAACTGACCCCCGCTAGGCTGACCCCGATGACACCCGTACTCCCTCTGGCCCTCCGGGACCCGTACGCCCGCCTCGCGCGCGGCTGCCGTCCCCGGGGCTGCCGCGCCCCCGCGCGCAGGGTGCGCGGCCGCCGGGTGCGGTATGCCATCGGGGACGAGCCCGGTCAGGTCAACGGCATGCGATGGCAGCGCGTCCCATAGGGGCGCGGGGCTGTATCGGACAGGCGACCGCGTCGCGTGAGCGCGACCAGCCGCAGCCGGCCCGAAGCCGGCCGAGAAACCCGCCCCACGGCGATCCGTCACCACCAGACACTCACCGTGAGGTACACGCATGCCCAGCACCTTCTTCATCCCCGATCCGGAGGGGCGGACGCCCAGCCCCGAAGGCTACTTCGGGGCCTTCGGCGGAAAGTTCATCCCGGAAGCCCTCGTCGCCGCGGTCGACGAGGTGGCCGTCGAGTACGACAAGGCCAAGCACGACCCGGAGTTCGCCCGCGAGCTCGACGACCTCCTGTCGCACTACACCGGCCGCCCGAGCGCCCTCACCGAGGTCCCCGTTTCGCCGGGCACGCCGGCGGAGCACGGATCTTCCTCAAGCGCGAGGACCTGAACCACACCGGCTCCCACAAGATCAACAACGTGCTCGGCCAGGCCCTGCTCACCAAGCGCATGGGCAAGACCCGCGTCATCGCCGAGACCGGCGCCGGCCAGCACGGCGTGGCCACCGCCACCGCCTGCGCCCTCTTCGGCCTCGACTGCACCATCTACATGGGCGAGGTCGACACGCGACGCCAGGCGCTTAACGTGGCCCGGATGCGCATGCTCGGCGCCGAGGTCATCGCCGTGAAGTCCGGCAGCCGCACCCTGAAGGACGCCATCAACGAGGCGTTCCGCGACTGGGTCGCCAACGTCGACCGCACGCACTACCTCTTCGGCACCGTCGCCGGCCCCCACCCTTCCCGGGGATGGTCCGCGACTTCCACCGCGTCATCGGTGTCGAGGCCCGCCGCCAGCTCCTGGAGCGCGCCGGACGCCTGCCCGACGCCGCCGTCGCCTGCGTCGGCGGCGGCTCCAACGCCATCGGCCTCTTCCACGCCTTCATCCCGGACGCGGACGTCCGCCTCATCGGCTGCGAGCCCGCCGGACACGGCATCGAGACCGGCGAGCACGCTGCCACCCTCAGCGCGGGCGAGCCCGGCATCCTGCACGGCTCCCGGTCGTACGTCCTCCAGGACGACGAGGGCCAGATCACCGAGCCGTACTCGATCTCCGCCGGCCTGGACTACCCGGGCATCGGACCGGAGCACTCCTACCTCAAGGACAGCGGCCGCGGCGAGTACCGCGCGGTCACCGACGACGCCGCCATGCAGGCCTTGCGCCTGCTGTCGCGCACCGAGGGCATCATCCCGGCCATCGAGAGCGCCCACGCCCTCGCCGGCGCCCTGGAGGTCGGCAAGGAGCTGGGACCGGACGGGCTGATCGTCGTCAACCTGTCCGGGCGCGGCGACAAGGACATGGACACCGCCGCCCGCTACTTCGGCCTGTACGACACCGATGCCGAGGTCGCCGCCGACGAGGCCGGCACCACCGCCGAGATCGAGGGGGACGCCAAGTGAGCGGGAACGTGCGGCTGCTGGACGACACCCTGGCCGCGGCGAGGTCCGAGGGCCGCGCCGCCCTCATCGCCTACCTCCCGGCCGGGTTCCCGACCGTGGACGGCGGCATCGAGGCGGTCAAGGCCGCCCTGGACGGCGGTGCCGACGTCGTGGAGGTGGGGCTGCCGCACAGCGACCCCGTCCTCGACGGCCCGGTCATCCAGACCGCCGACGACATCGCCCTGCGCGGCGGCGTGAAGATCGCCGACGCGCTGCGCACCGTCCGCGAGGCGCACGCCGCCACCGGCAAGCCGATCCTCGTCATGACCTACTGGAACCCCATCGACCGCTACGGCGTCGAGCGGTTCACCGCCGAACTGGCCGAGGCGGGCGGTGCCGGGTGCATCCTGCCCGACCTGCCCGTCCAGGAGTCGGCACTGTGGAGGAGCACGCCGAGAAGCACGGGCTCGCCACGGTCTTCGTGGTCGCGCCCAGCAGCAAGGACGAGCGGCTCGCCGAGATCACCGCCGTCGGCAGCGGCTTCGTCTACGCCGCCTCCCTGATGGGCGTCACCGGAACCCGCGCCTCGGTCAGCTCGCAGGCCGAGGACCTGGTGCGGCGCACCCGCGCCACCACCGGCATCCCGGTCTGCGTCGGGCTCGGCGTCTCCACCCCCGCCCAGGCGGCCGAGGTCGCCGGCTTCGCCGACGGCGTGATCGTCGGCTCGGCCTTCGTCAAGGGAATGCTGGACGCCCTCGACGACGCGGCCGGTGTCGAGGCCGTCCGCGCGCTCGCCGCCGACCTGGCCAAGGGGTACGCGGGCAGGTCTGACCGACGGTTCCGCCCCGCGAGGGCGGTCGGCGGGCAGTCATACGGATCCCTCGTACGGGTGGTCCTGGGACCGGGGAGGCGCTGTGCGCCTCCCCGGTTCGTTCTGCGGGTGTGAGCGAGAAGAACCCTGAGGGAAAGCGCACCGCCCGGGAGCGGCTGGCGGTCGAGCGTGAGAAGCAGAAGACGGCGGAGAAGCGGCGCCGGTCCCTGATCGTGGGCGCGAGTGTGGTCTGTGTCCTGGGGCTCGCGGCGGTGATCGGAGTCGTCGCCGCCAACTCCGGCGGGGACGACACCGAGAGCGACTCGGCCGGGCCGGTGGTCGCGCCCTCGGGGGCGCTGGGCAAGGACGGCCTCGCCATCCCGGTCGGCAAGGAGAGCGCCAAGGCGACCCTCACGGTGTGGGAGGACTTCCGCTGCCCGGCCTGCAAGGCCTTCGAGCAGGTCTACAGTCCCACCATCCACGAGCTGACGGAAGCCGGTCAGCTCAAGGCGGAGTACCACCTGGTCACACTGATCGACAACGGCCTGGGAGGCACCGGCTCCCGCACCGCGGCCAACGCCGCCGCCTGCGCCCAGGACGCCGGGAAGTTCGCCGCGTACCACGACGTGCTGTTCGCGAACCAGCCGCCGGAGAGCGACGACACCTTCGCCGACGACGGCAAACTGATCGAACTGGCGGGCAAGGTCGACGGACTCGACACCCCCGCGTTCCGCACCTGTGTCGAGGACGGCACGCACAACAGCTGGGTCGCCAAGTCCCACGAGGCCTTCCAGAAGGGCCGCTTCGGCGGCACGCCGACCGTGCTGCTGGACGGGAAGAACATCTACCAGGACCGTTCGATGACCCCCGCGAAGCTGAAGCAGATGGTCGAGGAGGCCAACAAGGGACAGTGACGCCACCGGACCGGCGAGCCGGCGACCCCGCGGTCCTGTTATGGAGCCGTAGCCGGGCGGCTTGCCGTGCGACCGGTCCGGCACGGTAGCGTCGACCCTGCCATGGAACTTGCCTACATTCCCAGCCCGTCGAGCGGAGTGCTGTACCTCGGCCCTGTTCCGCTGCGCGGCTACGCGTTCTGCATCATCATCGGTGTCTTCGTCGCCGTCTGGCTCGGCAACAAGCGCTGGATCGCCCGGGGCGGGCGGGCCGGCACGGTGGCCGACATCGCTGTCTGGGCCGTACCGTTCGGTCTGCTCGGCGGCAGGCTCTACCACGTGATCACGGACTACCAGCTGTACTTCAGCGAGGGCCGTGACTGGGTGGACGCCTTCAAGATCTGGGAGGGCGGCCTCGGTATCTGGGGGGCGATCGCCCTCGGTGCGCTGGGCGCCTGGATCGGCTGCCGGCGCCGGGGCATCCCGCTGCCCGCCTACGCCGACGCCATCGCGCCGGGTATCGCCCTCGCCCAGGCGATCGGCCGCTGGGGCAACTGGTTCAACCAGGAGCTGTACGGTCGGGCCACCGATGTGCCGTGGGCCGTGGAGATCACGTCGTCCGCCGACGGGCGGATGCCGGGGACGTATCACCCGACGTTCCTGTACGAGTCGCTGTGGTGCGTCGGGGTGGCGCTGCTGGTGATCTGGGCCGACCGGCGGTTCAAGCTGGGGCATGGGCGGGCGTTCGCGCTCTATGTCGCGGCGTACTGCGTGGGGCGGTTCTGGATCGAGTACATGCGGGTCGACGAGGCGCATCACATTCTCGGGCTGCGGCTGAACAACTGGACGGCTGTCCTGGTGTTCCTGCTGGCGGTGCTGTACATCGTGCTCTCGGTGCGGAAGCGGCCGGGGCGGGAGGATGTGGTGGAGCCGGGTACCTCCTCCGGTGGTGAGGGGGTTCTGCGGGCTCGGGTGACGATGGTGCGGGTGCGGGTGCGGGTGTGTCGAAGGGCGAGGCCGGTGCTTCTGCCGGGGAGCCGGACTCCGCTGACCCGTCGGGGTCCGCTGACTCCTCGGACTCCTCGGGGTCCGCTGACTCCTCTGACCCGTCGGGGGCCTCGGAGGCCGCTGATGCCTCGGAGGCTTCGGAAGGCGGGGCGGCCAAGGATGGGGCCGGGTCGGCCAAGAAGAGCTGATCGTTCGCTGTACTGCGCCGAGGGCGTCCGGGTTTTCCGGGCGCCCTCGGTCTGTGTGGGGCGGGGGTGGTTGCGCGGCCCGGCGCTTGCGGGGTGCCGTCGCGCCCACCCGTGCCGCCCTGCGGCACGATTGCCCGCGGGAACGCGGGAACGCGGGAACGGGGAGTGCGGGAGCGGGGAGTGCGGGAGCGGGGAGTGCGGGAGCGGGGAGTGCGGGAGCGGGGAGTGCGGGAACGCGGGAGCGGGGAGTGGGGAGTGCGGGAACGCGGGAGCGGGGAGTGGGGAGTGGGGTCAGGGTCTGGTGGTCAGGGACAGGGTTCTTTGGGCTGAGCGGACTACCGCTGTGTCGATGAAGGTGCCGTCGGGGAGGGCCTGGGCGCCTGATGTCATCGCCGCTGCCTTGAGGATGGTCTCCGCCTGTTCGATCTCCTCCTCCGTGGGGAGGTAGGCGCGCTCGATGACCGGTAGCTGGCGGGGGTGGATCGCGGCGCGGCCCAGGAAGCCCAGGGCGCGGCCGCGGGCGCAGGAGGCCGCCAGGCCGTCGAGGTCGCGGGTGTCCGGGTGCACGGACTGGGTGGGCGGGGCCAGACCCGCCGCACGCGCGGCGACCACCACCCGGGAGCGGGCGTAGTCCAGGCCCGCGTCATCGCGTACGCCCAGGTCGGCCCGTAGATCCGCCTCACCGATGGCGATCCCGCGCAGGGACGGGTGCGCGGTGGCCACCGCGTGGGCGCGTTCGATGCCGAGGGCCGTCTCCAGGAGGGCGTACAGGGGCAGCGCTCCGCCGTGGGCGGACACCGCCCGGCGGGCGACGCGTACGACGTCGGACGGCGACGACACCTTGGGCAGACGCAGTCCCGACAGCCCGGGGGCCGGCGCCACCACGGCGAGGTCGGCGCGGGCCCAGGGGCCGGACAGTGCGTTGACGCGGACATGGACCGGCACGGGCTGGGGGTCGCGCAGCAGCTCGGCCGTGGCGGAGCGGGCGTAGGCCTTGCGGTCGGGGGCGACCGCGTCCTCCAGGTCGATCACCACCACGTCCGCGCCCGAGGCGAGCGCCTTCGCCACCACCGCGGGACGGTCACCGGGGGCGTACAGCCATGTCAGCGGGAAGCCCGTCACAGGGCGCCCTCCGCGCGCAGCCCGGCGAGGTCGGCCGGGGTGAGGCCCAGCTCGGTGAGGACCTCCTCGGTGTCCGCGCCGTGCGGACGGCCCGCCCAGCGGATCGCGCCCGGGGTGCCGGAGAGCCGGAAGAGCACGTTCTGCATACGCAGCGGGCCCAGCTCGGGGTCGTCGACCGTGGTGATGGTGTTCAGGGCCTGGTACTGCGGGTCCGTCATCACGTCCCGTACGTCCTGGATAGGGGCGACGGCGGCCTCCGCCTTCTCGAAGGCCGCCAGCACGTCGGCGCGGGTGTGCCGGGCGATCCAGCCGCCGACCGCCTCGTCCAGGACGTCGGCGTGCCGGGCCCGGTCCTCACCGGTGGCGAACCAGGGCGCGTCGATCAGGTCGGGGCGGCCCACCAGCACCATCACGCGCTCGGCGATCGACTGGGCCGAGGTGGAGACGGCGACCCAGGTGCCGTCGGCGGTGAGGTAGGTGCCGCGCGGGGCGTTGTTCTGGGAGCGGTTGCCGGTACGGGGCTGGACGTGGCCCAGCTGGTCGTACCAGGTCGGCTGCGGCCCCAGCGCGGTCAGGATCGGTTCGATCAGGGCCAGGTCGACGACCTGGCCCTCTCCCGTGCGGTCCCGGCCGGCGAGCGCCGTCATGACCGCGTACGCCGTGGTCAGGCCCGCGATGGAGTCCGCGAGACCGAACGGGGCAGGGTCGGCTGGGTGCCGGGTTCGCCGGTGATCGCGGCGAAGCCGCTCATCGCCTCGGCGAGGGTGCCGAAGCCGGGGCGGTGTGCGTACGGGCCGAACTGGCCGAAGCCGGTGACCCGGGCCAGGATCAGCCGGGGATTGACGGCGGACAGTTCGGGCCAGCCCAGCTCCCACTTCTCCAGGGTGCCGGGGCGGAAGTTCTCGATGATCACGTCGGCGGTTCCGGCGAGGCGCAGGAGGGTGCTCCGGCCGCCGGGTGTGGACAGGTCGAGGGTGATGGTGCGCTTGTTGCGGCCGAGCATCTTCCACCACAGGCCGATGCCGTCCTTCGACGGGCCGTGGCCGCGGGAGGGGTCCGGTTTCCTCGGATGCTCGACCTTGACGACCTCCGCGCCGAAGTCGCCGAGCAGGGTCGCGGCGAGCGGCCCGGCGAAGAGGGTGGCGAGGTCCAGGACGCGCATGCCGGTGAGCGGGGGTCGGCGGGGGAGCGGGTGGCGGCGGGGACGGGCTCGTACGGCGTCATGGGCGGGTGGCCTCCAGATGGGTCAGCTGGGCCAGGGTGTCGAAGCCGGTGCCGTGGAAGTCGCCGACGGAGGTGGCCAGGCGGTTCTTCAGCGGGGCCGTCCAGTGTTCGGGGAGGGCACGGGGCGAACCGGCGAGGAGGGCGGCGACGCTGCCGGCCGTGGCGCCGTTGGAGTCGGTGTCCCAGCCGCCGGACACCGCACGGCGGATGGAGCCGGTGAAGTCGCCGTCGGCGTGGGTGAGGGCGGCGGCGATCAGGGCGGTGTTGGGGACGGCGTGCACCCAGTGGTGGGTGGCGGCGTAGGTGGCGTGCAGGGCGTCCACGACGGTGTCGAAGTCGGTGTGCCGGTGGGCGAGTTCGATGGCCTGGCGGACCGCGTGGGCGAGGCGGGAGCGGGGTGGGACGACGGTGAGGCCGGTGCGCAGACAGGCGTGCACGTCGTGGTCGCCGGTGGCGGCGGTGGCGATGACGGCCGCGGTGAACATCGCCGCGTAGACGCCGTTGGCGGTGTGGGTGAGGGTCGCGTCGCGGTGGGCCTGTTCCGCGGCGGCGGCCGGGTCGCCGGGGTTGGTCCAGCCGTGTACATCGGCGCGGATCAGGGCGCCGATCCACTCGCGGAAGGGGTTGTGGTGGCGGGCGGTCAGTGGGGGTTCCAGGCCGCTGAGGAGGTTGCGGTAGGCGATGCGCTCGGCGGTGAAGGTGCGGCCGGCGGGGAGTTCGTCGAGCCAGACGGTGGCTACGTCGGTGGGGGTGAAGGCGCGGGTGTGGCGTTGGAGGACGAGGAGGTTGAGGAGGGGGTAGTTGAGGTCGTCGTCCTCGGGCATGCCGTCGATGTTCTCGGCGAGGGAGGTTGTCGCGGAGCGGCGGTTCCAGGGGTAGCGGGTGAGGAGGTCCTGGGGGACGCCTTGGGCGGTGAAGTAGGTCTTCAGGGGCCAGTTCCTGGTGGCCTTGGCCAGGTGGCGGATGCCTGTCAGGGGAGTTTCTCCACTGGTTTGCCCAACAGGCAGCCGACCGCTCTGCCGAGCCACGCGGCCTCCAGTGCGGTGGGGTGGGGTGCTCGGGGGTGGTTGCGCGGCCCGGCGCTTGCGGGGTGCCGTCGCGCCCACCCGTGCCGCCCCAGCGGCACGACTGCCCGCGGAGTGCGGAGGGCTGCGGCGGCCAGTGGGGGCACAGGGACTTGATGCGGGGCAGGTCTGTCGGTTCGTCGTCGGACAGTCTGCTGGGGAGGTCGGCCAGCTCGTCCAGGAGGTCGGTGGCCAGGAGGCGGAGGTACGGGGAGGCCGGGGTGGCCGACGCGCCTGCGTGCCGCGGGGCTTCGGGGCCGGCTGCCGCGTGCCAGCGGGCTGCGATCGCGGAGGGTTCGCGGCCGTCCTGGGCCGCCTGGCGGAGTTCGTGGCCGATCAGGTCCTCCGGCTGGACCCAGGTCAGTCGGAGCATCCGGGACCTCCCAGCCTCGCGAACGCCCGCTCGTGGGCGCGGCGGCGGTCCACGTCCCGCGCGAAGATCTCGCGCGTCACGACCGTGAGTACGGACGCCGGTTCCCACAGGTCCAGGCGGCTGGCCTCCGCCACCGTCTTCGCCCAGTCCTCGGGCACCGGCGAACCGAGCGCACCCGCCACCGCGCCGGCCATCGTGGCGATGGAGTCGCAGTCGCGGCCGTAGTTCACCGCGCCCAGCACCGCGTGCCGGAAGTCGCCCCCGGCCACCACCAGCATGCCCAGCGCGACCGGGAGTTCCTCGATGGCGTGCAGCCGGGACGGGCGGCGTGCGCCCAGGGAGGGCGAGCGGTAGTCGGGGCCGACCGTGTCGTACGGCGTCACCGCCTCCCGCAGCGGGCCCAGCGCCGACTCGAAGTCCGTGTACCGCGCGGCGACTTCGCACACCTTCTCGATCGCCTCCCGCGTGCCGTCCTTCGCCAGGGACAGGCACACGGCGACCACCGAGTCCGCCGTCGCGCCCGGCGCGCACGCCGCCGCCACGGCCGCCGCGAGGACACCGGCCGCCTCCCTGCCGTACGACGACTGGTGCGCGCCGGCGACATCCAGCGCCTCGGCGTAGGCGGCGGCCGGGTGGGCGGCGTTGACCAGGCCGACCGGGGCCATGTACATCGCGGCCCCGCAGTTGACGATGTTGCCGCTGCCGGCCTCGCGCGGGTCGACATGGCCGTAGTGCAGGCGGGCCACCAGCCACTTCTCGGCGAGGAAGATCCGCTGCAGCGGGAGTGCCTCCGCCTCGAGCTCCGGGATCCAGCGCGGGTGCGTCATCAGGTCCGGGACCAGATGGCCGGCGACGGCGTACGCGTCCAGGTGGTCGCGGACCGTCGCGTACACCCGTACCAGCGCGTGCGTCATGAGGGTGTCGTCGGTGACGTGCCCGTCGCCCTTGTGGTACGGCGCGATCGGGCGGGCGGTGCGCCAGCCGGCGCCGTTCCACGGGCCGACGACACCGTGCACGCGCCCGCCGTGACGCTCGACGATCTGCTCGGGGAGTACCCCTCGACCGGCCCGCCGAGGGCGTCACCGACGGCCGCTCCCACGAGGGCGCCGGTGATCCGCTCCTCTAGGGGCAGGCCCCGGCTCCGATTTTCTGCCTGTTCGCGCATCATGCCCGAATCATCCCTTCACGGGGGCCGGTTGTGCGGCTTCCAGGAGCCCGGCGAGTTCCACCAGGTCCGTGCCGGTGAGCCGGGGAGTACGCAGCCGGAGAGGGTGCGGCAGCTCTCCCGCCACGACTCCGGGACCGACGCTCCGCCGCCCAGCGCGCCGGTGAGCGCGCCGACGAGCGCCGGGGCGGAGTCCGCCACCCGCGACAGACAGGCCGCCGCCGGGACCGCCTCCGCGATACGGCCGCGGGCGGCGATGGTGAGGGCGAGGGCGACGGGGACGGTCTCGGCGGCGGCCACGCCGTAGCTGTAGACATGGTCGACGATCTGGTGCTCCAGCGGTGGTACGAGGGCGAAGGCGCTGTCGGCGTCCGCCGCGAGACTCAGGGCGTGCCGGGCGTTGCGGCCGATCTCCGTGTCCTCGGGCAGCTCGGCGCAGGCCGCCGCCACGCAGGTGTGCGGGTCCGCGCCGGTCAGCGCGAGGGAGACGGCGGCGGCCATGGCGCGGGCGCCGTGCACTCCGTCGCCGTCCTGGGTGTAGCGGGCGTCGAACTCGGCGAGACCGGCTGCCGCCCGGGGGTCGCCGGGGTGGGCCACGGCCAGGACGCAGGCGCGTACGCAGGCGGCGTCGTCGAAGTAGTGCGGGTTGTCGTGGCCGGTGGCGGGCGGGCGCAGGCCGGTGGCGAGATTGCCGAGGCCGGCGCGGACGGAGATGCGGGCGCGCAGGGGAGTACGGCGGACTCGGTCTCGGGAGCGCGGTTCGCCGCCGCGGCGATCTCACCGGCGAGGGTGTTCCAGGTCAGGTCGATCGCCGCGCGGGTGCGGCGCTCTCGGCTCAGGTCGCCGAAGGCGGTGTCGTCTCCGGCGCGGAGGACGGCCTCCGCGGCGAAGGCCGCCCATTCGGCGTCGTCGGAGGGGCCCAGGCGCAGGGGTTCGGAGGGCTGGTTGAGGGCGATGGGGACGGGGAGGGTGGTCGTGGCGTTCTGCTCCGCGAAGGTGTCGAGTTCGCGGGTCAGGCGTCTCGTCCACTCCGGCATGCGTGCCGCGCGGTGGCGGGCGGCGGGCCAGCCGGCGGCGTCGCCTGCGGCGAGGCCGAGGAGGAGGCCCGCGATCGTTGCCCGCGGCGGCTTGGCGCGGCGTTCGGCCTCGGCTTCGCCTTCGGCCGGGGAATCGTTCCCACCCGCACCACGCGTGCGGCTCTCGTCGTCGGGTGCGGGTGGCCCCTGTGGGGTCGTCCCGCCGTCGGCGGCCGCGGGTGGGGCGGGTGGGGTGCGTTCCGTGTGGGCCGGGGTGGGTGGGGCGGGTGGGGTGCGTTTCGTGTGGGCCGGGGTGGGTGGGGCTGCCGGGGTGTGTTCCGTGGCGGCCGGTGCGGTGGGGGCTGTCACGGTGTGTTCCGTGGCGGCCGGTGCGGGGCGGGGGTGGTTTTCGCCGGGGTCGTCGTCACCGTGTCTCCTCGGACAGGAGGTCCGCGAGGGCCAGGACGTGGTGGCCCGCCATCGTCGGGAGGCAGGTGCCCCGGGCCGGGGTGATCGCCGACGACCAGGCGGGCGGGATCGCCGAGGCGCCCCGGGTCGCACCCGCCAGCGCGCCCGCCACCGCCGCCGTGGTGTCGGCGTCGCGGCCCATGTTGACGGCCGTCAGCACCGCCTGCTCGAAGTCGCCGTCGGCCGCCGCGTACGCGCCGAAGGCGAGGGCGACCGCCTCGGGGGCCAGGTCGGTCCACGGGTAGCCGCCGATCACCACCGCCGCGCGGACCGCGCGTTCGCCCAGGTGGGCGGCGGTCACGGCGCGGCGCAGCGAGCGGGCGGTCCAGGAGTCGTCCGGGACCACCGCCAGCGCCGAGGCCACCACCGCGACCACCGGCGCCCCGGCCATCGCCGCCGCCACACCCGCCGCGACCGCCTGGCCGCCGTAGATGCCCTCGCCGTCATGGCTGACCGAGCCGTCGATCGCCGCCAGCCGGGCCGCCTCGTCGGGACGGCCGGCCGCGAACACCCCGTGGGGCGCCGCCCGCATCGCCAGCCCGTCGCTCCAGGCATGCCGGTGCTGGGCGGAGATCGGGGCGGCCAGCCCCGGCGCAGGTTCTCCAGCGTGCCCCGCTCGCTGAACCCGGCGCCCCGGAAGGGACCCTCCGCGCGGTCGGCGATCTGCTCGTGCCAGGCCGCCTCCACATGCGCCGGGGTGAGCGCGGAGCCGTGCCGGGCCAGCAGCAGGCCCGAGAAGATCGCGTACTCGGTGTCGTCCGTGCCCGCCGGGTGCTCCGTCACGTATCCCGTGATGCGCCCCCACCGGGCGCGGATCTCGGACGGTTTCATGTTCTCGGCCGGGGCGCCCAGCGCGTCCCCGACGGCCAGCCCGAGCAGTGCGCCGCGCGCCGCTCGCGCGGCCCGAGGATGTTCCCGGGGGCCGGGACAGGGGGACGGGGACGGTCGATGTCATACGGGGCCCTCCTCTCAGGAGCGCCCCGAAAGGCGCGGAGCCCTTTGCGGAACTGTCCCCGGTGCGGTGTCCCGCACAGCCTCGGGAGCCTCAGCGTCACCCGGTCGACATCTGCGCGGTCTTCCATACAAACGAGCGAAACCCGCAAAACCGCAGGTTAGCCCAGCCTTTCCTTGCTGGCGGGCAGGTGGAGGGAGGCATACATTGAGTTTTGTCGAGGAATAGAATCTGTCCAAAGAAGAGGCTGTGGGGGACACCGGAATGGCGATCATCGAGACCGAGGCGGCGCTGCACGAGGCACACCGCGACAACCACACGCACCGGGACGTGAACGGCGGCTGGCTGCGCCCCGCGGTGTTCGGCGCGATGGACGGGCTGGTCTCCAACCTCGCCCTGATGACCGGCGTCGCCGGCGGCTCGGCCGCCCAGCAGACCGTCGTGATCACCGGCCTCGCCGGACTGGCCGCCGGCGCCTTCTCCATGGCGGCCGGCGAGTACACCTCCGTCGCCTCCCAGCGCGAGCTGGTCGAGGCCGAGCTCGACGTCGAGCGGCGCGAGCTGCGCAAGCACCCCCAGGACGAGGAGGCCGAACTCGCCGCGCTCTACCAGGCCCGCGGTGTCGAGCCCGAGCTGGCCCGCGAGGTCGCCCGGCAGCTGTCGAAGGACCCCGAGCAGGCCCTGGAGATCCACGCCCGCGAGGAACTCGGCATCGACCCCGGCGACCTGCCCTCGCCCACCGTCGCCGCCGTGTCCAGCTTCGGCTCCTTCGCGCTGGGTGCCCTGCTCCCCGTGCTGCCGTATCTGCTCGGCGCGAGCAGTTCGTGGCCCGCCGTGCTGCTGGCGCTGCTCGGCCTCTTCCTGTGCGGCGCGGTGGTGGCCAAGGTGACCGCGCGCGGCTGGTGGTTCAGCGGTCTGCGGCAGCTCGCCCTCGGTGGCGCGGCGGCGGGCGTGACGTATGCGCTGGGCACGCTGTTCGGGACCGCCGTAGGGTGACACGGTCGGCACGTATGCCGATGGCCGTATAAATAGTCATTACGTGCTGGTTTCGATGACGTGGCCGCTGGGCATGAGCCGTAAGCGCTGTAGGCAAAGAGGCCGGCGGCGTGCCCCGCGGGCCGGACGCAGAAGTCCTTTCCCGCCATCGACCGGTGGACATCGATCTGTCCCACCCGGTCTCCATAGCTTCCACCGCCAAGCGCGGAACCCGCCGCGACCCCTGTGGTGTCCGCATGCTGGAACGAAATATCCCACTTCCCGAGAATCGCTCCATCGTGTAACCTGCACCAAATTTCGCACTCACGCAGGGGCCAACGTCGTCCCTCGGCACCTTGCACATGCCACATGACGACGACGGGAGAGCCGATGCGTACGCCGCGCCAGCCGTCCCAGCACTCCGTGAACACCCGCCTGAACTGGTCGTTCATGGATGCTCGCCCTGCCGCGCAGGGTATGTACGACCCCGCGACGAGCACGACGCCTGCGGCGTCGGCTTCGTCGCCACCCTCACCGGCGAGGCGTCCACACCCTGGTCGAGCAGGCCCTCACGGTCCTGCGCAACCTCGAACACCGCGGTGCCACCGGCTCAGAGCCGGACTCCGGCGACGGCGCCGGAATTCTCTCGCAGGTCCCCGACACCTTCTTCCGCGAGGTGGCCGGATTCGCACTCCCCGAGGCCGGCGGTTACGCCGTCGGTATCGCCTTCCTCCCGGAGGACGGCACCGACGCCGTCGTCTCCCGTATCGAGGAGATCGCCGCCGACGAGGACCTGACCGTCCTCGGCTGGCGCGAGGTGCCGGTCGCGCCCGAACTCCTCGGCGCCACCGCCCGCTCCACGATGCCGGTCTTCCGGCAGATCTTCGTCACCGCCGGTGACCGCAGGGCATCGACCTCGACCGCAAGGCGTTCGTGCTCCGCAAACGCGCCGAGCGCGAGGCCGGCGTCTACTTCCCGTCGCTGTCCGCGCGGACCATCGTCTACAAGGGCATGCTCACCACGGGCCAGCTCGAGCCGTTCTTCCCGGACCTGTCCGACCGCCGCTTCGGCTCCGCGATCGCGCTGGTGCACTCCCGGTTCTCCACGAACACCTTCCCGTCGTGGCCGCTCGCCCACCCGTACCGCTTCGTCGCCCACAACGGTGAGATCAACACCGTCAAGGGCAACCGCAACTGGATGCGCGCCCGCGAGTCCCAGCTGGCCTCCGACCTGTTCGGCTCCGCCGGGCAAGAGCACGGCGGCGGGCAAGGGCACAGCGGGGACCCGGGCCTGGACCGCGTCTTCCCCGTCTGTACGCCGGACGCCTCGGACTCCGCCTCCTTCGACGAGGTCCTCGAACTGCTGCACCTGGGCGGGCGTTCGCTCCCGCACTCCGTGCTGATGATGATCCCGGAGGCGTGGGAGAACCACGACTCGATGGACCCGGCCCGGCGCGCCTTCTACCAGTACCACTCCACGATGATGGAGCCCTGGGACGGTCCCGCCTGCGTCACCTTCACCGACGGCACCCAGGTCGGCGCCGTACTCGACCGCAACGGACTGCGCCCCGGCCGCTACTGGGTCACCGACGACGGCCTCGTCGTCCTCGGCTCCGAGGTCGGCGTCCTCGACATCGACCCGGCGAAGGTCGTCCGCAAGGGCCGGCTTCAGCCCGGCCGTATGTTCCTGGTGGACACCGCCGAGCGCCGCATCATCGAGGACGACGAGATCAAGGCCGCCCTGGCCGCCGAGCACCCGTACGCGGAGTGGCTGGAGGCCGGCGAGATCGAGCTGCCCGACCTGCCCGAGCGCGAGCACATCGTGCACACCCACGCCTCGGTCACCCGCCGCCAGCAGACCTTCGGCTACACCGAGGAGGAGCTGCGCGTCCTGATCGCGCCGATGGCCAAGGCCGGCGCCGAGCCGATCGGCTCCATGGGCACCGACTCCCCGATCGCCGCGCTGAGCGAGCGCCCGCGGCTGCTCTTCGACTACTTCACCCAGCTCTTCGCGCAGGTCACCAACCCGCCGCTGGACGCGATCCGCGAGGAACTGGTCACCTCCCTGCGTTCCCCGCTGGGCCCCTCCGGCAATCTGCTGGAGCCGAACGCGGCCTCCTGCCGCAGCGTCGTCCTTCCTTTCCCGGTGATCGACAACGACGAGCTGGCCAAGCTCATCCACATCAACGCCGACGGCGACATGCCCGGCTTCAAGGCGGCCACCCTCTCCGGTCTGTACCGGGTCTCCGGCGGCGGCGACGCGCTCGCCGCCCGGATCGGCGACATCTGCGCCGAGGCCGACGCCGCCATGGAGAACGGCGCCCGTCTGATCGTCCTGTCGGACCGGCACTCCGACGCCGAGCACGCGCCGATCCCGTCGCTGCTGCTCACCGCGGCCGTCCACCACCACCTCATCCGCACCAAGCAGCGCACCCGGGTGGGCCTGCTGGTCGAGGCCGGCGACGTCCGCGAGGTCCACCACGTCGCCCTGCTCATCGGCTACGGCGCCGCCGCCGTCAACCCGTACCTCGCGATGGAGTCCGTCGAGGACCTCGTCCGCGCGGGCACCTTCCTGCCCGGCATGGAGGCCGAGAAGGCCATCCGCAACCTGATCCACGCCCTCGGCAAGGGCGTCCTCAAGGTCATGTCCAAGATGGGCATCTCCACCGTCGCCTCCTACCGCGGCGCCCAGGTCTTCGAGGCCGTCGGTCTCGACGAGGCCTTCGTGGAGAAGTACTTCGACGGCACCGCCACCAAGATCGGCGGCGTCGGCATCGACGTCGTCGCCCAGGAGGTCGCCGCCCGCCACGCCAAGGCGTACCCCGCCTCCGGCATCGCGCCGGCGCACCGCGCGCTGGAGATCGGCGGCGAGTACCAGTGGCGCCGCGAGGGCGAGCCGCACCTGTTCGACCCGGAGACGGTCTTCCGCCTCCAGCACTCCACCCGCTCCGGCGAGTACGGCATCTTCAAGAAGTACACCGAGCGGGTGAACGAGCAGTCCGAACGGCTGATGACGCTCCGCGGACTCTTCGGCTTCGCGTCCGGCCGGGGCCCGGTCCCGGTCGACGAGGTCGAGCCGGTCTCCGAGATCGTCAAGCGGTTCTCCACCGGCGCCATGTCGTACGGCTCCATCTCCCGCGAGGCGCACGAGACCCTCGCCATCGCCATGAACCAGCTCGGCGGCAAGTCCAACACCGGTGAGGGCGGCGAGGACCCGGAGCGCCTGTACGACCCGGCCCGCCGCTCCGCCATCAAGCAGGTCGCCTCCGGCCGCTTCGGGGTGACCTCCGAGTACCTGGTCAACTCCGACGACATCCAGATCAAGATGGCCCAGGGCGCCAAGCCCGGCGAGGGCGGCCAGCTGCCCGGCCACAAGGTCTACCCGTGGATCGCGAAGACCCGGCACTCGACGGCCGGCGTCGGCCTCATCTCGCCGCCGCCGCACCACGACATCTACTCCATCGAGGATCTCGCCCAGCTCATCCACGACCTGAAGAACGCCAACCCCAGGGCGCGTATCCACGTCAAGCTGGTCTCCGAGGTCGGCGTCGGCACCGTCGCCGCCGGTGTCTCCAAGGCACACGCCGACGTCGTCCTGATCTCGGGCCACGACGGCGGCACCGGCGCCTCCCCGCTGACGTCGCTCAAGCACGCGGGCGGCCCCTGGGAGCTCGGCCTCGCCGAGACCCAGCAGACCCTGCTGCTCAACGGCCTGCGCGACCGGATCGTCGTACAGACCGACGGCCAGCTGAAGACCGGCCGCGACGTGGTCGTCGCCGCGCTGCTCGGCGCCGAGGAGTTCGGCTTCGCCACCGCCCCGCTGGTCGTCTCCGGCTGCGTCATGATGCGCGTCTGCCACCTGGACACCTGCCCGGTCGGCATCGCCACCCAGAACCCCGTGCTGCGCGACCGGTTCTCCGGCAAGGCCGAGCACGTCGTCAACTTCTTCCGGTTCATCGCCCAGGAGGTCCGCGAACTCCTCGCCGAGCTGGGCTTCCGCTCCATCGAGGAGGCCGTCGGCCACGCCGAGGTACTCGACGTGACCCGCGCGGTGAACCACTGGAAGGCACAGGGCCTGGAGCTCGCGCCGCTGTTCCACGTGCCCGAGCTGCCCGAGGGCGCGGCCCGCCACCGGACCGTCGCCCAGGACCACGGCCTGGAGAAGGCGCTCGACAACGAGCTGATCAAGCTCTCCGCCGACGCGCTCTCCGCCGCCGGCGCCGAGGACGCCCAGCCGGTGCGCGCCCAGGTCGCCATCCGCAACATCAACCGCACGGTCGGCACCATGCTCGGCCACGAGGTGACGAAGAAGTTCGGCGGCGCGGGCCTGCCCGACGATACCGTCGACATCACCTTCACCGGCAGCGCCGGCCAGTCCTTCGGCGCCTTCGTCCCGCGCGGAGTCACCCTGCGCCTGGAGGGCGACGCCAACGACTACGTCGGCAAGGGCCTGTCCGGCGGCCGCATCGTGGTCCGCCCGGACCGCGCGGCCGACCACCTCGCCGAGTACTCGACCATCGCCGGCAACACGATCGCGTACGGCGCGACCGGCGGCGAGCTGTTCCTGCGCGGCCGTACGGGCGAGCGGTTCTGCGTCCGCAACTCCGGCGCGCTGGTCGTCTCCGAGGGCGTGGGCGACCACGGCTGCGAGTACATGACCGGCGGACACGCCGTCGTCCTCGGCGAGACCGGGCGCAACTTCGCGGCCGGCATGTCCGGCGGCGTGGCCTACGTCGTCGACCTCGACCGGGACAACGTCAACGCCGGCAACCTGGACGCCGTAGGGCCCTGGACGACGCCGACCGGCAGTGGCTGCACGACGTGGTCCGCCGGCACCAGGAGGAGACGGGCTCCACCGTCGCCGGGAAGCTGCTCGCCGAGTGGGACACCGCCGTGGAGCGCTTCAGCAAGATCATCCCCAGCACGTACCAGGCAGTGCTCGCCGCCAAGGACGCCGCCGAGCGAGCCGGTCTCTCCGAGACCGAGATCACCGAGAAGATGATGGAGGCGGCGAATGGCTGATCCGAAGGGCTTCCTGAACCACGGCCGCGAGGTCGCCAGGTCCCGTCCGGTCGAGGAGCGCACGAAGGACTGGAACGAGGTCTACGTCCCCGGCTCCCTGCTGCCGATCATCAGCAAGCAGGCCGGCCGATGCATGGACTGCGGCATCCCCTTCTGCCACAACGGCTGTCCGCTCGGAAACCTCATCCCCGAGTGGAACGACTACGCCTACCGCGAGGACTGGGGCGCCGCCTCCGAGCGGCTGCACGCCACCAACAACTTCCCGGAGTTCACCGGCCGCCTGTGCCCCGCCCCGTGCGAGTCGGCGTGCGTGCTCGGCATCAACCAGCCGCCGGTCACCATCAAGAACGTCGAGGTCTCGATCATCGACAAGGCGTGGAGACCGGTGAGGTCGCCCCGCGGGTCCCCGATCGCCTCTCCGGCAAGACCGTCGCCGTCGTCGGCTCGGGCCCGGCCGGCCTGGCCGCCGCCCAGCAACTGACCCGGGCCGGCCACACGGTCGCCGTGTACGAGCGCGCCGACCGCGTCGGCGGCCTGCTGCGCTACGGCATCCCCGAGTTCAAGATGGAGAAGCGGCACATCAACCGCCGTATCGAGCAGATGCGCGCGGAGGGCACCAAGTTCCGCACCGGTGTCGAGATCGGCCGCGACATGCCGGCCACCGCCCTGCGCAAGCGGTACGACGCCGTCGTCCTCGCCGTCGGCGCCACCACCGCGCGCGACCTGCCCGTACCGGGCCGCGAGCTCAAGGGCATCCACCAGGCCATGGAGTACCTGCCGCTGGCCAACAAGGTGCAGGAGGGCGACTACGTCGCCCCGCCGCTGTCGGCCGAGGGCAAGCACGTCGTGGTGATCGGCGGCGGTGACACCGGCGCCGACTGCGTGGGCACCGCCCACCGCCAGGGCGCGGCCTCCGTCACCCAGCTGGAGATCATGCCCCGCCCGGACGACGAGCGGAACCCGGTCGCCCAGCCCTGGCCGACCTTCCCCATGCTCTACAAGGTCACGTCCGCCCACGAGGAGGGCGGGGAGCGGGTCTACTCCGTCTCCACCACCCATTTCGAGGGCGACGAGGACGGCAACGTCCAGTGGCTGCACATGAGCGAGGTCGAGTTCGCCGACGGCAGGCCGACATCGAAGCCGGGCACCGAGCGCAAGATCCCCGCCCAGCTCGTCACCCTCGCCATGGGCTTCACCGGACCCGACCGGGACAACGGACTGGTCGACCAGTTCGGCCTGGACCTCGACCCACGGGGTAACATCGCCCGCGACGCCGACTTCCGGACCAATGTGCCCGGCGTGTTCGTCGCCGGTGACGCCGGCCGCGGCCAGTCGCTCATCGTGTGGGCGATCGCCGAGGGCCGTTCGGCCGCCCGCGGCTGCGACCGCTTCCTCACCGGAGCGAGCGAGCTGCCGGCCCCGATCCGCCCGACGGACCGCGCGCTGACGGTCTGATCCCGAGGGATCACCAGACGTCCCGTACAAAGGCGTACGGAACACAGGTGGCGCCTGCCCGCCAGTCCCCGACCGGACGACTGGGCAGGCGCCTCCGCATGTTCAGGGCAGCCGGTACTGGTCCCCGTACATCTCCCACACCAGCGGGGTGTCCAGGCCCAGGTTCCCGGCCTTCAGGAACCGGCGCTGGGCCGTGTCCACGCGGGCGGTGTCGCGGTCCGGGTACCGGGTCAGCATGGCCTCGCGGCGGATGTCCAGGAAGGCGTCCAGGAACTTCTCCTCGGAACCGCCCGCCGCCGGTGTCTTCGCCTGCTCCAGCGTGTGCTCCCGCAGCGCGTAGAAGCCGCCCGCGTCCGTGTCCGGGCCGTGGAAGACCATCGCGTCGAAGTACACGAACTGGCCCAGCGTCCCGAGACCGTCCAGCTTGGCGAGCCGCACGGCGGGCTCGAAGTAGAGCCGGTCACGCTCCGCCTCCTGCGCCGCGCGGAACGCCGGAACCTCCCCTCCGCCTCCCAGGCGGCCGTGAAGCCGGGATCGAGCCCCTCGTGGGAGTCCGTGCCGTCGACCTTCCGCAGGGCGGGCAGATAGGACGCCAGGCCGTTGTCCGGGTGATCCTCGGTGTAGGCCTCGACCAGCATCAGCAGATCGTGGGTGCCGGTGCAGAAGCCGATAATGCCCGCCGTGTACCCGCAGCCGTCGTCCTCGTCCTCGATGGCGCCGTACGTGGTGCGCCAGTCGGTGGTGGAGTGCTCGGCGCTCGCCACCAGCCGCTGCGCCAGCTCCTTCTTCGCGGGCGCGGCCAGGCCCGCCGGCAGATCGGCGACGACCGCGTCGTCCTCCGCCCGTTCCTCGTCCCGCTTCTCCTCCGCCCGGTCCTTGGCGTCCTCCCGCGCCGCCTGCGCGGCGGTCGCGGAGGGCCCGGGCGGCGCGTCGGCCGAGTCCGACGGCAGGACCAGGTAGAACCCCGTCGCGATCACGGGAACAGCCGCGAGGAACAGCACACCGGCACGTTTCACTGGGGATCCCTCCGCCCGTCAGTTCGGACACCTTGACCACGGCGGCCACCCCCAGCACCACCACGAGCGCCACACACGCGCCCACCTGCACCGGCGTCCGCCGACCGTCCCGCGGCGCGTAGGCGAACGCCAGCGCCACCGCGCCGCCCGCCAGCAGCCCGCCGAGGTGGCCCTCCCAGGAGGTGAAGACCGCGGAGATCACCAGCCACAGCAGCAGCCCCGTCATGAACCGGTTGACCTGGCTCATGTCGGCCCCGACCCGCCGGGCCATCACGTAGTACGCGGCCCCCACTCGAAGATCGCGCCGGACGCGCCGACCACGGCGTCCTCGGGCGCGATCACCAGCACCAGCACCGAGCCGCCCAGCGCCGACAGCAGATACAGGGCGAGGTAGTGCACCCGGCCCAGCATCGGCTCGACCAGCCGGCCCAGATTCCACAGCGCCAGCATGTTCATCACGATGTGGGCGATCCCGAAGGTGCCCTCGGTGGGCGGCAGATGCAGGAAGGCCCCGGTCAGCAGCCGGTACCACTCCCCGTCCACCAGCCCCTCCGGGCTGAAGCCCCCGGGTACGGGTCGACCCACAGATAGTGGTCGCCGTCCGGCCCGAGCAGTCCCGCGCCCACCATCGCGAACCGGTCCACGATCTCCGGCTTCGCCACCTCCGCCAGGTACACCAGCACACTGACGGCGATCAGTACGTACGTCACGACGGGCACCCGCGACACCCGGCCGCCCACCAGGGTGCGCGCCTGCCGCACCGACCGCGCGCCCTCCTTCACACAGTCCGGGCACTGGTGGCCCACGGCCGCCTCGCGCATGCAGTCCGGGCAGATGTACCGCTCGCAGCGGACGCAGCGGACATGGCACTCCACCTTGGGATGGCGGTAGCAGGTGGTCACGGTGGACTCGGAATCCACAGGCCGGCTCCTCGGGACGGTCGGGACGGAAATGAGCCGGTGGGGACGGCGGCGAACAAAATATCGAACACCGGGGAGCCGGGCGAGCGCCGGGGTGCGGTGCCGTACCCTCGGGGCCAGTTCCGGTGATCAAGGGGAGTCGAATGGCCGCGATCAGCCTGCGCAAGATGGAGGAGACCGCGCCCGCGCTGGTCAGCCTCTACAAGACCGCCGGAGCCTCACTCACCAAGCACGGCCTGGACGGTCTGCGTGCCGCCGTCTACCTGGTGGTGGACTACTCCGGCTCGATGAAGCCGTACTACGACGACGGCAGCGTGCAGGCGCTCGCCGACCGGGTGCTGGGCCTGTCCGCACACCTCGACGACGACGGCACCGTCCCGGTCGTCTTCTTCTCCACCGACGTCGACGCCGTCACCGACATCGCCCTCGCCGACCACCGGGGGCGGATCGAACGCATCGTGTCCGGCCTCGGGCACATGGGCAGGACCAGCTACCACCTGGCGATGGACGCGGTCATCGACCACTACCTCGACAGCGGCTCCACGGCACCCGCCCTAGTGATCTTCCAGACCGACGGCGGCCCCATCAGCAGACCCGCCGCCGAGAGGTACCTCTGCAAGGCCGCCCGCCTCCCCTCTTCTGGCAGTTCATCGGCTTCGGCGACCCGCACAGCAAGCAGTTCGACTACCTGCGCAGACTCGACGACCTGGCCGTCCCCGCGAAGCGGGTCGTGGACAACGCCGGCTTCTTCCACGCCGGCGAGCACCCCGCGCGGGTCTCGGACGCGGATCTCTATGACCGCCTGGTGGGCGAGTTCCCCGGGTGGCTGGCGGCGGCACGGGCGCAAGGAATCGTGGGCCAGGGGCAGCGCCCCTGAGGGGCGCGGGGCCGCATCCAGCTGTGGCTCCGCCGCGCGGGCGCGATCACCGCCCACACACACCCGCACCCGACGACGCTACGTATCACACTCCAGAACGGTGCGGCACAGCCCGCACCGCACCCGCACGCGCCCGCGAACCGGCACCCGGATCCGCTGCCCGCACGTCGGACAGGCGAACGAGACCCGCAGAGAACCGTCCTCCGCGGAGCTGAAGCCGTACGGCACGGCCGCCTCACCCACCGGAAGGTGATCCCCGCACTCCGCCGGTCCCGGGCGTACCGCCGCCGCCCCACCCACCCGGCGGCGGTCAGCGGAGGCTGCTCGGAGTCCCGGCGGGCCAGCGCCAACCCCTTCGTGTAAGCCGTGTACGCCTGCGCGCTGGTGAACCACACCGAGGGATCCTCCCCGAACACCAGCGACCGCTTCGCCAGTACGTACCCGAACTCCTCCGGCGTGAGATACCCCAGCTTCTGCGACGACGCCCCGTCCTCCCGGAACGCGTCCAGCAGCAGCCACCCCGCCCCCAGATACGTCGCCGTCGTGTCCGTCAGGATCTCGTTCTCCCGCGTCCCCGGGAACGACAGGTCCAGCCGGTGCAGATACACATGCGCCACTTCGTGCGCCAGCGCCGCCCCGATGTCCCGCCGATGCGTACGAAACCGGTCGTTGAGCTCGACGAAGTACTCCGGCCCCGCCGCCAGTTCCACGTTCGCCGCGTGCGTCATCTCCCGGAACCCCACGATCAGCCGCGCGTCCGGCAGCCGGTAGTGCCGCACCAGCTCACGCGCCACCCGCTGCGCCCCCAGATGCAGGTCGTCCGTGTCGCAGAACGCCACATCGGCCGGTGCCACACTCACCGAGAACACGCGGACCGCGTCGTACGACAGACGCCGGTACAGCGCGGTGACGGCCGCCCGCACCGTCTCCAGATGCGGATAACCGTGCTCGACCGGTCCGCCGTTCGCCACGTCTCACCCCGGACGCCCTGAACCCCGTTCCACTGTACGGGCCCGTAGGGTGAACCCCCATGACCACCAGCAACACCACCACCGGTGACGCCGACCCCGCGGTCCGCGAGGAGCTCGCCCGGCTGCGCGACAGCATCGACAACATCGACGCCGCCGTCGTCCACATGCTGGCCGAACGCTTCAAGTGCACCCAGCAGGTCGGCCGCCTCAAGGCCGAGCACCGGCTGCCGCCCGCCGACCCCGGCCGCGAGGCCCGCCAGATCGGCCGGCTGCGCGCCCTCGCCGAGAACGCCAAACTCGACCCGGCCTTCGCCGAGAAGTTCCTCAACTTCATCATCGCCGAGGTGATCCGCCACCACGAGCGCATCGCCGACGGCACCACGCCCACAGCGAACCGCGGCACAACCTCCTCCCCGGGGAGTGACACGGCCGCCCGCGCGGGGCATGCTGCGCTGTGCACTCCTTGTCGGCTGACAAGCACCACCCGTCAGCACCCGGACACCACTCCGGTCCCTTGCGAGGAGGACGTGCCGCATGCCGCCGAACGCCCGCATCCTCATCGTCGACGACCACGAAGACACCCTCTACGCCCTGGAGAGCGCCCTGGCCCCGCTCGGCCATCTGCTGGGCCGGGCCACCAGCGGCGACGAAGCCCTCAAGCAGCTCCTGCGCGGAAACGTCGGCCTGCTCCTCCTCGACGTCCACCTCCCCGGCACCGGCGGACTCGACGTCGTGCGCTACATGCGCCGCCTGGAACAGACCCAGCTCATCCCCGTCGTCCTGCTCACCGGCTTCGTCCGCGACCCCCAGCTCGGCGCCGCCGCCTACGCCCTCGGCGTAGCCGACCTCGTCACCACACCGGTCGACCCGTGGGCGCTGCGCACCAAGATCCGTCATCTCTACGACGCACACCAGCGCCACCTCGCCCTGGAACGGGAGATCCGCGCCCTGCGCGCCCGCTTCGACGAACGCCCCGGCACCCCCGTACCGCCCGCCCTGCCCCACCCGCACGCGCACACGTCGCCTTCGGAGCCCACGGGGCGCACACCGGGAAGCTCGAACGAGACCGGACATAGGGTGCGTACCCGATCCGCCCCTGTCCCCCGGCGACCGGATCGGGCAGCATGGCCCGCATGTCCGTACTGACGCGCGACGAAGCGCAGAACCGAGCACAACTCCTCGACGTCCACCGCTACACGATCGAACTCGATCTGACCACTGGCGACGAGACGTTCGACTCACGCACCCTGATCACGTTCAGCGCCCGTACGGACGCGGACACCTTCGTCGAGCTCAAGCCCGCCGAGCTGTGCTCCGTCACCCTCGACGGACAGCCCCTGGACACCGACACCCTCGACGGCAACCGGCTGCCGCTGAAGAACCTCACCGCCGGCGCGCACGAACTGCGCGTCCACGCGAGCATGCGCTACTCCAGCACCGGGGAGGGCATGCACCGCTTCACCGACCCCACCGACGGCGAGACCTACGTCTACACCCAGCTCTTCCTCGACGACGTCCAGCGCGTCTTCGCCGCCTTCGACCAGCCCGACCTCAAGGCCGTCTTCGAGCTGACCGTCACCGCCCCCCGGCACTGGACCGTCCTCGCCAACGGGATCACCGAGCACACCGGAGACGGCGTGTGGCGGGCCGCCGCCACCCCGCTGATCTCCACCTACCTCGTCGCCGTCGCCGCCGGTCCCTGGCACTCCGTACGCACCGAGCACCGGGGACTGCCCTTCGGCATCCACTGCCGCCGCTCCCTCGCCCCCCATCTCGACACGGACGCCGACGAACTCCTCGACATCACCCGCGCCTGCTTCGACCGGTACCACGAGAAGTTCGAGGAGCCGTACCCCTTCGACTCCTACGACCAGGCCTTCGTGCCCGAGTTCAACGCGGGCGCCATGGAGAACCCCGGACTGGTCACCTTCCGCGACGAGTTCGTCTACCGCTCCGCCGTCACCGACACCGAGCGCCAGACCCGCGCCATGGTCATCGCCCACGAGATGGCCCACATGTGGTTCGGCGACCTCGTCACCCTCCGCTGGTGGGACGACATCTGGCTGAACGAGTCCTTCGCCGAGTACATGGGCTACCAGACCCTCACCGAGGCGACCCGCTTCTCCGACACCTGGACCGATTTCGGTGTCACGCGCAAGCCCTGGGGCTACGACGCCGACCAGCGGCCCTCCACCCACCCCGTCGCCCCCGAGGACGTCGAGGACACCGCCTCCGCCCTGCTCAACTTCGACGGCATCTCCTACGCCAAGGGCGCCTCCGCCCTGCGCCAGCTCGTCGTCTGGCTCGGCGAGAAGGACTTCCTCGCCGGCATCAACACCCACTTCCAGCGGCACCGCTTCGGCAACGCGGGCCTCGCCGACTTCATCGACTCCTCGCCTCCGCCACCGAACGCGACGTCCACGCCTGGGCCGACGCCTGGCTGCGCACCACCGGCGTGGACACCCTCGTCCCGGAGCCGAGGAACGGCGACAACGTCTACTGGCACCTCGACATCGCCCACCACGGCGACCCCGGGATCCGGCCGGCACCCGACCCCGACAAGAGCCTCCCCGGCATGCGGCACGCCGGCACCATGGTCTCCGCCGGCGGCAAGCGGCCCCACCGCATCGCCATCGGCGTCTACGACCACGACCTCCACGACGCCGCCCGGCTCATCCTGCGCGACCGCATCGAGGTGGACCTCCCCGCCGACCGGAACGTCGCCTTCAGCCCCGGCGGCACCCGCCCCGCCCTCGTCGTCCTCAACGACGGCGACCTCACCTACGCCAAGATCCGCTTCGACGCGGACTCCCTGGACACCCTGCGCACCCGGCTCTCCGGCCTGCCCGACGCCCTCACCCGCGCCGTGGTGTGGAACGCCCTCAGGGACGCCGTCCGCGACGGCGACCTGCCCGCCGGCGACTTCCTCGACATCGCCCGCACCCACCTCCCGCGCGAGACCGATCTCGCCCTCGTCCAGGGCGTCCTCGCCTTCGCCTCCGTCCACATCGCCGACCGCTATCTCACCCCCGGACAGCGGCCCACCGCCCTCGCCACCCTCACCGCCCTGTGCCGCGACCTCATCCGCCGCACCGAGGACGGCGACAACCCCGGCCTGCGCCTCGTCGCCGTACGCCAGTTCATCGAGGTCGCCGCCCACCCCGACACCATCGCCGCCTGGCTCGCCGACGGCACCGTCCCCGGCGGACCCGAACTCGACCCCGAGCTGCGCTGGCGCGTCCTCGCCCGGCTCGCCGCACTCGGTGCCACCGACGAGACCGTCATCGCCGCCGAACTCGAACGCGACCCCAGCGCCACCGGCCGGAGGGCGCCGCCCGCTGCCGCGCCGCCCTCCCCGACGAGGACGCCAAGGCCCGCGCCTGGGACGCCATGTTCGGCTCCGACGACCTGTCCAACTACCTGTTCACCGCCACCGCCCAGGGCTTCTGGCAGCCCGAACAGGCCGACCTCGTACGCCCCTACGTGTCCCGCTACTACAAGGCGGCCGTGGCCGTCGCCGCCCGCCGCGGCCCCGCCATCGCCGACGCCGCCGGACGCTGGGCCTTCCCCGTCCACGCCGTCGACGCCGAGACCCTCAAGCTCGGCGAGAAGTGCCTGCGCAAGGCCGACCCCATCCCGGCCCTGCGCCGCAAGCTCACCGACCAGCTCGACGACCTGCGCCGCGCCCTGCGCGTCCAGCAGGCGTAACACGGAACACACCGCTCGAAGGGGACGTAACCCCTTCGAGCGGTGATTGCCGGACTTTTCGGCCGACACCGACCGGGCCCGCCAAGCTGAACCTCCCGCGCACCGCGCCCCGGGAGGACTGCCCATGAACACCCCGCCCCACGACCTCGTCGGCATCGGCATCGGCCCCTTCAACCTCTCCCTCGCCGCGCTGGCCCATTCCCTCCCCGGACTGGACACCGCCTTCTACGACCAAAACCCCCGCTTCACCTGGCACCCCGGCCTGCTCCTCGACGACGTCACCGTCCAGGTCCCCTTCCTCGCCGACCTCGTCACCCTCGCCGACCCCACCAGCCCCTGGACCTTCCTCAACCACCTCAGGGCCCGCGAGCGCCTCTACCCCTTCTACTTCGCCGAGCGGTTCCACATCCGCCGCACCGAGTACGACGCCTACTGCCGCTGGGTCGCCGGCCACCTCCCGGCCCTGCACTTCGGCCACCGCGTCGACACCGTCCGCTGGAACCCCGAACGCGCCCTGTTCCAGGTGGACTTCACCCGATCGGGCCCGGACGGGCGCGCCGGCCGCGTGCACGCCCGGCACCTCGTCCTCGGCGTCGGCACCGAACCCTGGGTGCCCGAGCCGCTGCGGCCCCTCACCGACACCCCGGGCGCCCCCGTGATCCACGCCGACGACTACCTCACCCACCGCGACAGGCTCCTCGCCGCCGGCCACATCACCGTCGTCGGCACCGGACAGTCCGGTGCCGAGGTCTTCCTCGACCTGCTCCGCCACCGCCCCACCGGCCGTGAACGGCTCCACTGGACCGGCCGCACCCAGGCGTTTGCCCCCATGGAGTACTCCCGGCTCGGCCTCGAACAGTTCACCCCCGACCACACCCGCTACTTCCATGCCCTGCCCGAGTCCGTCCGCGACCGTCTCGTCCCCGCCCAGTGGCAGCTCCACAAGGCCGTCGACGCCGGCACCCTCGACGCCATCCACGACGAGCTCTACCGGCGCACCCTCCACGGCGGCTGGCCCGACACCGTCCTCACCCCCGCCGTCCGGATCCGCGCCGCCGCCCGCCTCGGCCCCGACCGCGTCGAACTCCACCTCGAACACACCCAGCAGGGCACCCGTACCCGCCTCACCACCGACGCCGTCGTCCTCGCCACCGGCCACCGCCCGCGCCCCTCGACCACCTCCTGGCGCCCCTCGACCCCCAAATCCGCCGCGACCGCGCCGGCCGGCCCCGGGTCGACCGCCACTTCCGCCTCGACCTCGACCCCACCGTCACCGGCAGCGTCTACGTCCAGAACGCCGAACTCCACACCCACGGCGTCGGCACCCCCGACCTCGGACTCGCCGCCTGGCGCAGCGCCACCATCCTCAACCACCTCACCGGCCGCCAGGCCTACCCCCAGCCCGCCCGCACCGCCTTCACCACCTTCGGACTGCCCCCGGAGACACCACAGGTCCCGCCCGCCCGGCAAGCCGCACGGCTCGCCCCCTGGCGGACGGGACCTGAGTCACCCGGTCAGAACACCGGCGTACCGTCCCGCGTCAGCCTCCAGTCCACCGACGAGAAGTCCGCCGGATCCAGCACACCCCTGGCCGTCACCCACTCCGCGATCCGCGTCCGGATCTCCGTCGACTCCGACCACAGCTCCTTCGCCGACGCCACATGCGGGAACGCGCCACCGCCGTTCGCCCGGTAGTTGTTCACCGCGAACACGAACTCCTGGGCGTCGTCCAGAGCGGCGCCCCTGAACGTCACGTTGCCGATCCGCGACCCGGCCGGCCGCGCGATGTCGATGTCGTAGCGCAGCCCCGACACATAGTCGTAGTTGTAGTCCGGACGGCCGCCCGCGTTCGTCAGCCGCTCCACGTCCACCGCCGCACCGGCCGCGGTCTGTACGAAGTACTCCGCCGAGTACTCCAGGTACGCCCGCACCTGCGCGCCCGTCATCAGCTTCGCCACCAGCGTGTTGTCGTAGACGTACAGGCCCGACAGGTCCCGGATCGTCACCTCGCCCGCGGGGATCTCCGAGGTCCGCGAGAACGGCGACGCCTGCGACAGCACCGGCAGCGACGCGTACTCCGTTCCGGCGAGGGCCGCCCTGACGACGTCCTCCTGCACCTTGCCGATCAGGTCGATGACCGGCGCGTCCTTGTACCGCGCCTCCACCGTCGTCAGCGTCTCCGTCGCCGATCCGACCACCTGATTGACGTACTTCACCACCTGGGCGTGCTCGTCCCGCAGCAGCCGGGTGATCCTCGGGTCGTCCTTCACCGACGCCGCGTCCCGCAGCGACGCCCGGACCGACTCCACCCGCCAGCGGCCGCGTTCGAAGGACAGCTCGAAGTCGAACAGCGTCAGCCGTTCGGCGTAGCACAGCGGCTCCGACAGCACGACCTCCCTGCCGGTCTCCTCGTTGACGATCCGCAGCTCCCCAATCTCCTGGTGCGCGTGCCCGACCAGGATCGCGTCGATCCCCGGAACCCGCCGCGCCACATTCGCCGCCGCGTTCTCCACATACGGAAGCTGGTCACCGTACGACGACGTCCCCGACGAGCCCGAGTGCGCCGACACCACCACCACGTCCGCGCCCATCGACCGCAGCTTCGGCACCCACTTGGCCGCCTGCTCCTCCAGTCCCGGGAACGTCAGCCTCCCCTGCACATACGCCTTGTCCCAGATCGCGATCCCGGGGTTCGTCAGACCCAGCACCGCCACCTTCACCGGCGGAGCGCCCTTCACCCGGAACGTCTTCAGGAAGTACGGCGGGAAGGCCGGCTTCAGCGTCTTCGCGTCCAGCGCGTTCGCGCCCAGCAGCGGGAAGTCGCACTGCTCCTCGAACTTCCGCAGCGTCTCGATGCCGTAGTTGAACTCGTGGTTGCCGAGCGCCACCGCGTCGTACCCGATGGCGTTCATCGCCTGTGCCATCGGATGCACCGGACCGCCCTTGGCGGTGATCGGGTCCACCTTCGCGAAGTAGTACGTCAGCGGGGTGCCCTGGATGGTGTCGCCCGCGTCCAGCAGCAGCGTGTTGCGCCGGCCCTTCTCCTTGCGGACCTGGTCCACCAGCGTCGACACACGTGCCAGACCCTGCGCGTTGCCGGCCGCGTCGGTGTACTCGGCGTCCTTGAAGTAGTCCCAGTTGAAGACATGGCCGTGCAGATCGGTCGTGCCCATCACGGTCAGCGCGTACCGCTTCACCGGCTTGCCGCCGTGCCCCGCGCCGGCGGCCTGCGCGGCCTCGGCCGTGGGGGCCGCCACCGTGCCGGTCAGCGCCACCCCGCCCCCGTCACGGCGGACCTCGTCAGAAACTTCCGGCGGTTCAACGGCATGTCAGGCTCTCCTCGGACAACGACGAACAACGCGCGTAGATTCGCCCGACGATTCTGACCTGAACACGCCCACCCGCAACAGCCCCCACAGGTTGCGATCGGGTGACCGGCAGTCACCATATGCCGCACTCCTGCTCATCGGAGCGCCCTGACGCACACTTCAACACTTGTCAACAACCCTTCATGCACTGGCCGTTGAGTCGTCACGCGCCACCAAGTCGCTACCGGCCGGTAAGCCCTAGGGTCGAACCATGCGCCGAGCGAAAATCGTCTGCACACTGGGCCCCGCCACCGACTCGTACGACCAGATCAAAGCGCTGGTCGACGCCGGAATGGACGTAGCCCGCTTCAACCTCAGCCACGGCGAGCACGCCGAGCACGAGGAGCGCTACCGACGAGTGCGAAAAGCCGCCGACGAGACCGGCCGGAGCATCGGCCTCCTCGCCGACCTTCAGGGCCCGAAAATCCGTCTCGGCCGCTTCTCCGAGGGCCCCGTACTCCTTGAACGCGGCGACACCTTCACCATCACCGTCGAAGAGGGCGCCGAGGGCGACCGCACCCGCTGCGGCACCACCTACGCGGGCCTCGCCGGCGACGTCACCGCCGGTGAGCGCATCCTCGTCGACGACGGCAAGGTCACCCTCGAAGTCACCGCCGTGGACGGCTCCCACGTCCGTACCACCGTCGTCGAAGGCGGCATGGTCTCCGACCACAAGGGCCTCAACCTCCCCGGCGTCGCCGTCTCCGTCCCGGCCCTCTCCAAGAAGGACGAGGACGACCTCCGCTGGGCGCTGCGCACCGGCTTCGACGTCATCGCCCTCTCCTTCGTCCGCAGCGGACGCGACATCAAGGACGTCCACCGCATCATGGACGAGGAGGGCAGCCGCCTCCCCGTCATCGCCAAGGTCGAGAAGCCCCAGGCCGTCGAGAACATCGACGACATCGTCGCCGCCTTCGACGGCATCATGGTCGCCCGCGGCGACCTCGGCGTCGAGATGCCGCTCGAACAGGTGCCCATCGTCCAGAAGCGCGCCGTCAAGCTCGCCAAGCGCAACGCCAAGCCGGTCATCGTCGCCACCCAGATGCTCGACTCGATGATCGACAACGCCCGGCCCACCCGCGCGGAGGCCTCCGACGTCGCCAACGCCGTCATCGACGGCACCGACGCGGTCATGCTCTCCGGTGAGACCAGCGTCGGCAAGCACGCCGTCGAGACGGTCCGCACCATGGCCCGCATCGTGGAGGCCGCCGAGGAGGACATCCTCGCCAAGGGCCTGTCGCCGCTGACCGAACGCAACAAGCCCCGCACCCAGGGCGGCGCGGTCGCCCGCGCGGCAGCCGAGATGGGCGACTTCCTGGGCGCCCGCTTCCTGGTCGCCTTCACCCAGTCGGGCGACACCGCCCGCCGTCTCTCCCGCTACCGCAGCCCCATCCCCCTGCTCGCCTTCACCCCGGACCCGGCCACCCGCTCCCAGCTCAGCCTCACCTGGGGCGTGGAGACCTTCCTCGGCCCCCATGTCGACTCGACGGACGCGATGGTCGACCAGGTGGACGAACTGCTGCTGAAGTACGCCCGCTGCGAGAAGGGCGACACGGTCGTCATCACGGCCGGTTCCCCGCCCGGGGTCTCCGGCTCGACGAACCTGGTCCGGGTCCACCACATCGGCGAGGACGACAGCCCCAAGCAGCCCTGAGAGACAGTGCGCGCGTGACGCGCGGAACAAAGCGGATGTTCACCGAAAAGGTGAACATCCGCTCGCAAATGGTGACCTTGGATATGGAGGAAAAGTACCCCGGGTCGGATTCGAACCGACGCTGGATGGTGTTTGAGACCATTGCCTCTACCGCTGGGCTACCGGGGCGCCCTGCAAAACGAAGGTAGACGGTCACCCGCCGTGCCCCCACTTTACCGTAGCTGGGTACGCTCTTGTCAGCAGTACCGGACTGCCCCGCATCAAGGAGCCCACGTGAGCGCCCCCGAGCCGCCCCAGCCAGTAGACGTGCCCGACGACGACAAGTCGCACGTGCCTCCGATGACGACCCGTGTCGTGATCGCCGAGGACGAGGCGCTGATCCGGCTCGATCTCAAGGAGATGCTGGAGGAGGAGGGTTACTCCGTCGTCGGGGAGGCCGGTGACGGTGAGCAGGCGGTGGAGCTGGCGCGTGAGCACCGGCCGGATCTGGTGATCCTCGATGTGAAGATGCCGAAGCTGGACGGTATTTCCGCGGCGGAGAAGATCGCGGAGGAGAGCATCGCGCCCGTGCTGATGCTGACGGCGTTCTCGCAGCGGGATCTGGTGGAACGGGCGCGGGACGCCGGCGCGATGGCGTATCTGGTCAAGCCGTTCAGCAAGAGCGACGTGGTGCCGGCGATCGAGATGGCGGTGTCGCGGTTCACGGAGCTGAGGGAACTCGAGCGCGAGGTCGCGGATCTGAGTCTGCGGCTGGAGACGCGGAAGCTGGTGGACCGGGCGAAGTCGGTGCTGCAGACGCAGTACGGGCTGTCGGAGCCGGCGGCGTTCCGGTGGATCCAGAAGACGTCGATGGACCGGCGGATGTCGATGCAGCAGGTCGCGCAGGCGGTCATCGACGACGGCGAGGAGAAGAAGGCGTCGAAGGGCTGAGAGCCCGCGGTACGACGTGAGGCCCGCGCCCCCTGCTCGGCAGGGGGCGCGGGCCTCACGTCGTACGGCTCAGTCCTCGCCGAGGTAGGCCTTGCGGACCGATTCGTCGTGGAGGAGGTCCCGTCCGCTGCCGGACAGGACGATGTTGCCGATCTCCATGACGTGCCCCTGGTCGGCCAGGGAGAGGGCCGCCTGGGCGTTCTGCTCGACGAGCAGGATGGTGGTGCCCTGGGACTTGAGCTCGGCGATGGTCGCCATGATCTTCTGCATCATGATCGGCGAGAGACCCATGGAGGGTTCGTCGAGCATCAGGAGCTGGGGCTGGGACATGAGGGCCCTGCCCATGGCGAGCATCTGCTGTTCTCCGCCGGAGAGCGTGCCGGCGGCCTGCTTGCGGCGTTCCCCGAGGATGGGGAAGAGGTCGTAGGCGCGCTGGATGTCCTTCTCGATCCCCGCCCTGTCGCTGCGGAGGAAGGCGCCGAGGCGGAGGTTGTCCTCGATCGACATACGGGGGAAGATGTGCCGCCCCTCGGGGAGTGGGCCAGCCCCAGGGAGACGATCTTGTGGGCGGGGTCTTCTTCAGCGACTTGCCGTTGAACTTGATCTGGCCGCCGACGGGCTTGAGGAGCCCCGAGAGGGTGCGCAGCGTGGTGGTCTTGCCGGCGCCGTTGGTGCCGATCAGGGTGACGACCTCACCGGCCTCGACGCTGAAGGAGATGCCCTTGACGGCCTGGATCTTGCCGTAGGCGACTTTGAGGTCCTCGACTTCGAGGAGTGCGGTCATCGGTCGTTCTCCTTGCCGGGCGCGGCGTCCGTGGTGGCTTCCGCCTCTGCCTCCGCGTCCGCCGCGGCCTGTGTCCCGGCTGCGGCTGCTTCGGCCTTCTGCTCGGCCGCGGCTTCGGCGGCCTCGACCTCGGCGGCTTCGGCGGCGCCGGGGTCGTTCTCCATGGGTTCGCCGATGTAGGCGGCGATGACGCGTTCGTCCCCTGGACGGTGGCGGGGTCGCCCTCGACGAGCTTCTGGCCCTGGACGAGGACGGCGACACGGTCGCAGAGGTTGAAGATGAACCGCATGTCGTGCTCGATCACGAGGACGGCGATGCCCTGGTCGCGGATGGCGAAGATGAGTTCCTCGGCCGCCCGGGTCTCCTGGGGGTTCATGCCGGCGGTGGGCTCGTCGAGGAGCAGCAGGCCCGGCTCGCTGGCGAGCGCGCGGGCGATCTCGAGCTTGCGCTGTTCGCCGTAGGGGAGGTTGCGCGCGAGGTGGTCGGCCTTGGCGTCGAGGCCGACGAACTCCAGGAGTTCCATGGCCCGTGCGCGGGAGGCCGCCTCGGCCCGGTGGAAGCCGGGGCCGCGCAGGATGGCGGACCAGAAGCCTTCCTTGGTGCGGGTGTGACGGCCGACGAGGACGTTCTCGAGCACGGTCATGTTGGCGAAGAGCCGGATGTTCTGGAACGTCCGGGCGATGCCGGCGGCGGTGACCTTGAAGGACTTGGGCGGCAGCACCTTGTCCTTGTAGCGGACCTCGCCCTCGGTGGGGATGTAGAGGCCGGTGAGGCAGTTGAAGAAGGTGGTCTTGCCGGCGCCGTTGGGGCCGATGAGGCCGACGATCTCGCCGCTGTTGACGGTGAGGTCGACGTCGCGGACGGCGGTGAGGCCGCCGAAGCGCATGGTGACGCCGCGTGCGTCGAGGACGGTGGTACCGGGGGCGGGTGCGCCCGGTGCGGTGTCCTTGGTGGTGGTGTCGGTGGTCATGGTGGTCAGGCCCCCGTCTTGCTCAGGACTGTGGGCGCTTCGGCCTCTTCGTGGAACTCCAGTTGGCGGCGCCGGTTGGGGATGAGGCCCTCGGGCCGGAAGCGCATCAGCAGGACGAGCGCGAGCCCGAAGGCGAGGAGCTGGTAGTCGCCGAGGAACTGGAGCTTGTTGGGGATCAGGAAGAGCAGCGCGGCCCCGATGAGGGTCCGGCGATGGTGCCCATGCCGCCGAGGACGACCGCGGCGAGCAGGAAGGCGGAGTTGGGCGGGGTGGTGCCGGCGAACAGGTACTGCTCGGGCGTCACGGTGTAGGTGACGTGTGCCTGCACGGTTCCGGCGAGGCCGGCGAGGGTGGCGCCGACGGCGAAGGCGATGAGCTTGACCCGGAAGCCGTGGATGCCCATGGCCTCGGCGGCGGTCTCGTCCTCGCGGATGGCGACCCAGGCGCGGCCGATACGGAGTCGCCGCTGCGCCGGAAGACGAGGACGACGACGGCCGTGATCAGCAGCATCAGGAAGAAGTAGTTGGCGAACCGGCCGATGGTGAAGCCGGCGATGTCGTGCTGGATCCCGAAGTCGAAGCCGAGGATGTTCAGGTCCGGGATCGAGGCGATGCCGTTGGAGCCGTTGGTGAGGTCGGGGCCGGAGGTGCCGTCGGTGTTGTTGACGGCGATACGGAAGATCTCACCGAAGCCGAGGGTGACGATGGCGAGGTAGTCGCCGCGCAGCCGCAGGGTCGGGGCGCCGATGAGGACACCGAAGACGAGCGAGGCGACGGCTCCGACGATGACGGCGGCCCAGAAGGGGAACTGGACGCCGAAGGGCGAGCTGGGGAGCCGGAGACGAGCGCGGCGGCGTAGGCACCGACGCCGAGGAAGGCGACGTAGCCGAGGTCGAGAAGGCCGGCGAGGCCGACGACGATGTTCAGACCGAGGGCGACCGTGGCGAAGATGAGGATGTAGACGCCGAGGGTGGCGTACTGGTCGTCGGTCTGGGTGAAGGGGAAGCAGGCCGCCGCGATGAAGGCACCGCAGACGGTGATGTTGGTGTGCCGTGCGGTGATCTGCGAGGCGTGGGCGACCAGACCGGCGCGGTTGAGCGCGGCGAACGCGAAGCCGGCGGTGATGAGGAAGCCGACGAACAGTTCGTCGTACCCGGTGCCGATGCCGTAGGTGAAGACGACGAGGCCGACTGCCAGGACACCGACGATGATCAGGATCTCGGCGTACGACGGCAGGGCGCGCACCGGGCGCGGGCTGCCGGAGGCGAACGCGGCCCGGACGATGGCCCAGCCGTGGCCGGCCTGGTGCCTGAAGTGCTCCCAGCCGGATTCGTCGGGGTCGATCGGGTCGGGTTCGGGCCGCTCGAAGGGGAGCGCGAGGGCGCCGAGAAGGGCCATCAGGGTGGCGGCGCCGACGACGTAGCCGCCGGGTTCCAGGTTGACGAGGCCGCCGAGCTGGAAGCTGATCGCGAGGACCGTGTACCAGGCGGTGGCGAAGGTGCCGAGTACGGCGTACTTGAGGGCCGCGTCGGCGCCGGCGGGGTGAGCCAGCCGAGTCCCTTGACGCCGTAGGAGGCGAGGGCGAACAGGGTGGCGAGGACGCCGCCGACGAGGACCAGGACCTGGAGTCCGCCGGGGTAGCCGTAGAAGGTGAGGTCGCCGGGGAACTCGTCGGTCCAGGTCCAGGCGAGGAACGTGGAGACGACGGCGAGGACGCTGCCGCCGGTGGCGAGGGCCCTGCCGATGTGCGGGGGTATGCCGATGAGGCCGGTGGGGGCGTTCTCGGCGGGGGCGGCCGCGGGGGTCGCGGCGGTGGTCTGTGTGGTCATCGGTGTCACGCCCTGTCCGCAACGCGTTCGCCGAGCAGGCCCTGTGGCCTGAACAGCAGCACGAGGATGAGGAGGATGAAGGCCCAGACGTCGGCCCAGGACTGACTGCCGAACTTGTCCAGGCCGGGGATGTCGGAGATGTAGGCGGTGGCCAGGGTCTCGGCGACGCCGAGGACCACGCCGCCGATCATGGCGCCGTAGATGTTGCCGATGCCGCCGAGGACCGCCGCGGTGAAGGCCTTGAGACCGAGGATGAAGCCCATCTTGAAGTCGATCTGGCCGTACTTCAGGCCGCTGGCGACTCCTCCGATGGCGGCGAATACGGCACCGAGGGCGAACGCGATCACGATGATGCGGTCGGTGTTGACACCCATGAGCTTGGCGGTGTCCGGGTCCTGCGCGGTGGCCTGCATGCCGCGTCCGGTGCGGGTGCGCATCACGAAGTAGGCGAGGACGGCCATGCTGACGGGGGCGGCGATGAGGAGGAAGATGTCGCCGGTCTGGATGGTGGCGCCGCCGATGGCGAAGGGGCCGCCCTCGATCTGCGGGAAGGGCAGCTTGGACTTGGCCTCGGGGTAGAAGGCCCAGACGGCCTGCTGGAGGGCGAGGGAGAGACCGATGGCGGTGATGAGCGGGGCGAGGCGGGGTGCGCCGCGCAGGGGTCGGTAGGCGAACCGTTCCGCTCCGATGGCGACGAGGACCGAGACGATCACGGCGCCGAGCAGCATCAGGGGGAGTGCCACCCAGATGGAGGTGCCATCGGGCAAGATGTACAGATGTACGGTCAGGGCGCCGAAGGCGCCGACCATGAAGATCTCGCCGTGGGCGAAGTTGATGAGCTGGACGATGCCATAGACCATTGTGTAGCCGATGGCGACGAGGCCGTACATGGATCCCAGTAGCAGGCCGTTGACCAGCTGCTGCGGCAGTTCGTTCACCGCATGTCCTCCGAGCTTTCGGAACGTTCGACGGATGGGGCCGGATGCGAGTCCGCGCGGGACGCCAGTGGAACAGCGCCCCGCGCGGCTCGTGGGAGTGGTGCGGGCGGGTGGTCAGCCGGTGAAGGTGCCGGACTTCACGGTGGCCCAGTCGCCGTCCTTGACGGAGTACACGGTGAGCTGCTTGTTGGTGGCGTCACCGAACTCGTCGAAGGAGACCTTGCCGGTCACTCCGTCGAAGGAGACGTTCTGCATGGCGTCGACGACCTTGGAGCGGGCGTCGTCCGGGAGCTTGCCGTCGTTGTCCTCGACGACCTTCTTGACGGCCTCGATGATCGCCCAGGCGGAGTCGTACGAGTAGCCGCCGTAGGCCTCGAAGTCCTCCTTGTATCCGCCGGCCTTGTAGTTGGCGACGAATTCCTTGGCGGAGGGAGCTCCTCGACGGGCGCGCCGACGGAGGTGGCGAGGTCACCGACGCCGGCCGCGCCGGACAGCTTGATGAAGTCGGCGCTGTAGATGCCGTCACCGCCGACCAGCGGGATCTTGGCGCCGGCTTCCTTGATCTGCTTGCTCAGGGGCCGGCCTGCGGGTACTCGCCGCCGTAGTAGACGACGTCGGCGCCGGACTGCTTGACCTTGGTGGCTACGGCGTTGAAGTCCTTGCTGTCGGGGTTGATGTGCTCGGTGCCGACGACCTTGCCGCCGAGCTTCTTGAACTCCTCGGTGAAGGTGGAGGCGAGGCCGGCGCCGTAGGTCTTCTTGTCGTCGATGACGAAGACCTTCTTCTTCTTGGCGTCGTTGTAGACGTACTGGGCGGCGAACGGGCCCTGGATGGCGTCCGTGGTCGCGGTGCGGAAGTACGACTTGTACGGCCGGGTCTTCGTGTTCTGCCAGTCCACGCCCTGGGTGAGGGCGGGGTTGGTGTTGGCGGGGAGACCTCGACCAGCTTGGCCGTGTCGAAGACCTTCTGCATGGCCTCGCCGACGGAGGAGTTCAGCGGGCCGACGACACCGAGGACGTCCTTGTTGGCGACGAGCTTGGTGGCGTTCTGCTGGCCGACGGAGGCCTGGCCCTGGTCGTCGAGCGCCTCGATCTTGAAGGTGACGCCCTTGACGTACTTCTCCTTGTTGGCGGTCTGCGCAGCGAGGTCCACGGAGTTCTTGATGCCGAGGCCGAGCGCGGAGAGGTCGCCGGTCATCGGCGCGTCGACGCCGATGACCACGGTGGTGCCACCGTTGCCGGAGTCCGAGCTGCCGCCGCCGTCATCGTCGCGGGAACCGCAGGCGGTGAGGGTGAGTGCTCCCGCCGCCAGCGCGGCGGTGATGGCGATGAGCGAACGTTGACGCACGATCCAGTCCTTTCCCTGACAGCCGCCTCCCGGTGGAAACGGCTGAGTCGAGCGCTGGGCCGAAGTGGGAATCGGGCGGCGCGGTGACTGGCCGTGACTCTAAGCGTGGGTGGGGAATGTGGAGGAGAGTCTGGCCAAGGCTGTGACGCTCTTGTTATGACACGACGTAATGCAGAGCGGTACTGAGTGGGGGAACGGCTGAATTCTCGCCGTTTTGCCCTGTCCGGATGTTGAGAAACCGCAGGACGGGGCGGAGTGTGTTCAGGTGTATCAGGGGTTTTGGTGATTACCTGAAGTCGTTGCTGAGGGCGACTTGTAGGGCGTGCGGGGCGCGGTCGCGCCCCTGCGGTGCGCGGGGCGGGGCGGGTCGCTTTATTGCGCGCGTATTACACAGAGTTACGTCCGGGAAAGAAGGTCCGGCGTTTCAGGTGCTTTCCCCCATTCCGTCGCGGAAGGGGTGACGGAAAGCTCCGGGTGGGGTATGGGTGCCGCGCACGAATTCCGTGTAATAGCCACGTAAAGAAGGGCTTTCCCGTCGGACCGGATACGGAATCCAGTGCTCCGGATTGCCGTTTCAAGGGTGTTGACCTGCGGTTTTCCTCAACGGGTCGGTGAAATGGGGCTCATTGCCACGGTCCGTCCGCCGGTCCGCCGTCGCGATACCGGTCGGCGCACCCCGCTCGCACCTGACGTTTGATCAACTTCCTTGCTACCTCGCGGCCTTGAAGCCGCTCCACGGGGCGGGCGGCGGCCACGGCCGCGCGCAGGATGTCGTACTGGCCGTCGGACAGTCCCATGGACTGGTAGTCGCCGTAGCCGCCACCGTCGAGAGCCTTACGGGACCAGTACCCGACGAGCCGCACGCACAGTTCCTCGTCGGCGGCGACGCGCGGTGACGGCGAGGTGGGGAGCCGGTCCGGCTTTCGGGAGCGGGGGCGTCGCAGCCGGTCACCATGAGGCCCGCCACGAGGGCCGCAAGGAGACACGCCCGCGCGGCCCCGGCTCGTCCCATGCCCGCACCGTAGGGGGCCGCCGTCCCTCGGCAACGGGGGTGCGGGCGGACGCTCCCCGCACCGTTCCACGGCAACGGGGTGCGGGCAGAAGCTCCCCGCACCCCGACGGCCTCAGCCCGCGGCCTGCTCCCCGTCCCCGGGGCGGAGGTCGCGGAGCAGGCAGGTCAGTCGGGCGGTGCAGACCCGCTTGTCCGCCTCGTCGGTGATGACGATCTCGTACGTCGCCGTGGACCGGCCCCGGTGGACCGGGGTGGCGACGCCGGTCACCAGGCCGGAGCGGATGCCCCGGTGATGCGTGCAGTTGAGGTCGACCCCGACGGCGATCTTGGAGCTGCCGCCGTGCAGCATCGACCCCACCGACCCCAGCGTCTCCGCCAGCACGGCGGACGCGCCGCCGTGCAGCAGCCCGTACGGCTGGGTGTTGCCCTCCACCGGCATCGTCCCGACGACCCGCTCCGCCGACGCCTCCAGGATCTGCACCCCCATACGCGTGCCCAGATGGCCCGCCGAGAACAGCGCCGGCAGGTCCACCCCGAGCGCCGCGTACTCGTCGATGACCCCCTGCGGGAACTTCACCTGCTGCTGCTCGCCCATGGGCCCGGCTCCTTCGTCGTGCGTCGGTACGGTGGTCTGCTAAGCAAACGCTCAGTCGGTCGCCGATTGTTCCAGACGCACCACGACCGACTTGCTGGCCGGGGTGTTGCTGGTGTCCGCGGTGGCGTCCAGCGGCACCAGGACGTTGGTCTCCGGGTAGTACGCCGCCGCGCAGCCCCGCGCCGTCGGATAGTGCACGACGCGGAAACCGGGCGCCCTGCGCTCCACCCCGTCCTTCCACTCACCGACCAGATCGACGTAACTGCCGTCGGCCAGCCGCAGCTCCCCGGCGTCCTCAGGGTTCACCAGCACCACGCGCCGGCCGTTCCTGATGCCCCGGTAACGGTCGTCGAGGCCGTAGATCGTGGTGTTGTACTGGTCGTGCGAGCGCAGCGTCTGGAGCAGCAGCCGTCCCTTCGGCAGTTCCGGGTACTCCACCGGCGCCGCCGTGAAGTTGGCCTTGCCGGTCGCGGTCGGGAACCGGCGCTCGTCGCGCGGGGCGTGGGGAGCGCGAAGCCCTCGGGGCGGGCCACGCGCGCGTTGAAGTCCTCGAAGCCGGGGATCACGCGCGCGATGCGGTCGCGGATCGTCGCGTAGTCCTTCTCGAACTCCTCCCACGGCACCGTGTCGTCCTCACCGAGCACACGCCGGGCCAGCCGGCATACGATGGCCGGCTCCGACAGCAGCCGCGTACTCGCCGGTTCCAGGCGTCCGCGCGAGGCGTGCACCATGCCCATCGAGTCCTCGACCGTCACGAACTGCTCTCCGCCGCCCTGCAGATCGCGCTCGGTACGGCCCAGCGTCGGCAGGATCAGCGCACGCGCGCCCGTGACGGCGTGGGAACGGTTCAGCTTCGTCGACACGTGCACCGTCAGCCGGGCCCGGCGCATCGCGGCCTCGGTGACCTCCGTGTCGGGGGACGCGGACACGAAGTTGCCGCCCATGGCGAAGAACACCTTCGCCACGCCGTCGCGCAGCGCCCGGATGGCCCGTACGACGTCGAAGCCGTGCTCGCGCGGGGGCGCGAAGCCGAACTCCTTCTCCAGGGCGTCCAGGAACGCCGGAGCGGGCCGCTCGAAGATGCCCATCGTGCGGTCGCCCTGCACATTGGAGTGGCCGCGCACCGGGCACACGCCCGCGCCCGGCTTGCCGATGTCGCCGCGCAGCAGCAGGAAGTTGACGATCTCCCGGATCATCGGCACCGAGTGCTTGTGCTGGGTCAGGCCCATCGCCCAGCACACGATGGTGCGTTCGGAGGCGAGGACCATCCGCAGGCACTCCTCGATCTCCCCGCGCGTGAGACCGGTCGCGGTGAGCGTCTCGTCCCAGTCGGCGTCCCGCGCGGCCTCGGCGAACTCCTCGTAGCCATGGGTGTGCTCGCGCACGAACTCCTCGTCCACCGCGCCGGGCGTCTCGAGGATCAGCTTGTTCAGCAGCCGGAACAGGGCTTGGTCGCCGCCGAGACGGATCTGCAGGAACAGATCGGTCAGCGCGGCGCCCGTGGTGAGCCCCTTGGGGTCTGCGGGTTCTTGAAGCGCTCCAGGCCCGCCTCGGGCAGCGGGTTGACACTGATGATCCGCGCGCCGTTCGCCTTGGCCTTCTCCAGCGCGGACAGCATGCGCGGATGGTTCGTGCCGGGGTTCTGGCCCGCGACGATGATCAGATCGGCCTGGTACAGGTCCTTCAGCAGCACGCTGCCCTTGCCGACGCCGATCGTCTCCGACAGGGCCGAGCCGGAGGACTCGTGGCACATGTTGGAGCAGTCGGGCAGGTTGTTGGTGCCCAGGCGGCGGGCGAACAGCTGGTACAGGAACGCGGCCTCGTTGCTGGTGCGCCCCGAGGTGTAGAAGACGGCCTCGTCCGGGGAGCCGAGCGCGGCGATCTCCTCGGCGACGATGTCGAAGGCCCGCTCCCACGTGACCGGCTCGTAGTGCTCGCCGCCCTCGGGCAGGTACATGGGGTGCGTCAGCCGGCCCTGCTGTCCCAGCCAGTAGCCGCTGCGGCCGGCCAGGTCCGCGACGGAGTGCGCGGCGAAGAACTCCGGGGTGACCCGGCGCAGGGTGGCCTCCTCGGCCACGGCCTTCGCACCGTTCTCACAGAACTCCGCGCGGTGCCGGTGCTCCGGCTCCGGCCAGGCGCACCCCGGGCAGTCGAAGCCGTCCTTCTGATTCACGCTGAGCAGCGTCAGGGCGGTCCGCTTCACGCCCATCTGCCGCTGCGCCATACGCAGGGTGTGACCGACCGCCGGCAGCCCCGCGGCCACGTGCTTCGGCTCGGCAACCTGCGGCGCGTCCTGAACCGGATCACTCTTGGGCGGCTTCGCTGCCATCGCGCACTCCTGTTCCACATACACGTATGAGGGGACCTCCGATCCTGTCATGCTCCCTCAGCCCGCCCGCGTCCTGAAGACGAGGTCCGCACCGCCGGCCCGTCCTGTGTCCGAGGACAAGGCCCGTTCAGGGCCGAAGGGGTCCGGGGCGCCGCCCCCGGGGACGGGACGGGAAGGGGCGGAGGGGCGAACCAACCCCGCCCCACCACCGGCCGCCCCCGGCTGTCACTGCCACATGGCAGGATCGGAGACGTGGCAGAGACAGCGAAGAAGACCGACCAGACCCCCGGCGCCCCCGGCGCAGACGCGAGCCCCGCCCCCGCCTGATGCTCATGGACGGGCACTCCCTCGCGTACCGCGCGTTCTTCGCGCTGCCCGCGGAGAACTTCACCACCGCGACGGGCCAGCCGACCAACGCCGTCTACGGCTTCGCGTCGATGCTGGCCAACACCCTCCGTGACGAGGCGCCCACCCACTTCGCCGTCGCCTTCGACGTCTCCCGCAAGACGTGGCGCTCGGAGGAGTTCACCGAGTACAAGGCGAACCGCTCCAAGACCCCGGACGAGTTCAAGGGCCAGGTCGAACTGATCGGCGAGCTCCTCGACGCGATGCACGCCGAGCGCTTCGCCGTCGAGGGCTTCGAAGCCGACGACGTCATCGCCACCCTCGCCACCCAGGCCGAGGCCGAGGGCTTCGACGTGCTGATCGTCACCGGCGACCGTGACTCCTTCCAGCTCGTCTCCGAGCACACCACGGTGCTGTACCCGACGAAGGGCGTCTCCGAGCTGACCCGGTTCACCCCGGAGAAGGTCCTCGAGAAGTACGGACTGACGCCCGCGCAGTACCCGGACTTCGCGGCCCTGCGCGGCGACCCGTCGGACAACCTGCCCGGCATCCCCGGCGTCGGCGAGAAGACCGCCGCGAAGTGGATCAACCAGTTCGGTTCCTTCGCCGAGCTGGTCGACCGTGTCGAGGAGGTCAAGGGCAAGGTCGGGCAGAACCTGCGCGACCACCTGGAATCGGTCAAGCTCAACCGCCGGCTCACCGAGCTGGAGCGCCAGGTCGAGCTGCCCCGGGGCGTCCCCGACCTGGAGCGCGCCGCCTACGACCGCAAGGCCGTGGCGATGCTCCTGGACACCCTGGAGATCAGGAACCCGTCGCTGCGGGAGCGGCTGTTCGCCGTCGACCCCGGCGGGGAGGAGGCCGAGTCCACCCCGGTCGTCGAGGAGGGCGTGGAGCTCGACGGCACGGTGCTGGGCACCGGCGAACTGGCCGGCTGGCTCACCGGGCACGCCACCGGCCCCTCGGCGTGGCCACGGTCGGCACATGGGGCTCGGCACCGGCTCCGTCGCCGAGGTCGCCCTGGCGACGTCCGCCGGACCGGCCGCCTGGTTCGACCCGTCCGAGCTGGACGAGGCCGACGAGCGGGCGTTCGCCGACTGGCTCGCCGACGCGGAGCGGCCCAAGGTGTTCCACAACGCCAAGGAGCGATGCGGGTCTTCGCCGAGCACGGCTGGACCATCGAGGGCGTCACCATGGACACCGCGCTCGCCGCGTACCTGGTGAAGCCGGGCCGCCGTTCCTTCGACCTGGACGCGCTGTCCCTGGAGTACCTGCACCGCGAGCTGGCGCCCGCCGCCGCGCCCGACGGCCAGCTCGCCTTCGGCGCGGACGACAGCGCGGAGGCCGAGGTGCTGATGGTGCAGGCCCGCGCCGTCCTCGATCTGGGCGAGGCCTTCGAGGGCCGCCTCGCGGAGGTGGGCGCGGCGGACCTGCTCCGCGACATGGAGCTGCCGACGTCCGCGCTGCTCGCCCGCATGGAGCGGCACGGCATCGCGGCCGGCCGGGAGCACCTCCAGGCCATGGAGCAGATGTTCGCCGGTGCCGTGCAGCAGGCGGTGAAGGAGGCGCACGAGGCGGCGGGGCACGAGTTCAACCTGGGCTCGCCCAAGCAGCTCCAGGAGGTCCTCTTCGGCGAGCTGTCCCTGCCGAAGACGAAGAAGACCAAGACCGGCTACACCACGGACGCCGACGCCTTGGCCTGGCTCGCCACGCAGACCGACAACGAACTGCCGGTGATCATGCTCCGCCACCGTGAGCAGGCGAAGCTGCGCGTCACCGTCGAGGGCCTGATCAAGACGATCGCCGCGGACGGCCGTATCCACACGACGTTCAACCAGACGGTCGCCGCGACGGGCCGCCTGTCGTCCACGGACCCCAATCTGCAGAACATCCCGGTCCGCACGGACGAGGGCCGCGCGATCCGCCGCGGCTTCGTGGTCGGCGAGGGCTTCGAGTCGCTCCTCACCGCCGACTACAGCCAGATCGAACTGCGGGTGATGGCCCACCTCTCCGAGGACGCCGGCCTCATCGAGGCGTTCACCTCGGGCGAGGACCTGCACACCACGGCGGCCGCACAGGTGTTCTCCGTGGAGCAGTCCGCGGTGGACGCGGAGATGCGCCGCAAGATCAAGGCGATGTCGTACGGACTGGCGTACGGACTGTCGGCCTTCGGCCTGTCCCAGCAGCTGAACATCGAGGCGGCGGAGGCGCGTGCCCTGATGGACGCCTACTTCGAGCGCTTCGGCGGCGTACGGGACTATCTGCGCCGGGTGGTCGACGAGGCGAGGGCGACCGGCTACACGGCGACGCTCTTCGGCCGCCGCCGCTACCTCCCGGACCTCAACAGCGACAACCGTCAGCGCCGCGAGGCGGCGGAGCGCATGGCGCTGAACGCGCCGATCCAGGGCACGGCGGCGGACATCGTCAAGATCGCCATGCTGAACGTGGACCGCGCCCTGCGCGAGGCGGACCTGAGCTCCCGCATGCTCCTCCAGGTCCACGACGAAATCGTCCTGGAACTCGCCCCCGGCGAGCGCGCCACGGTGGAGGACCTGGTCCGCCGCGAGATGGCGTCCGCGGTGGAACTCCGCGTCCCCCTGGGCGTCTCGGTGGGCGCGGGCCCGGACTGGGAGTCGGCGGCGCACTAGCCAGCCGGTGGGGGCGAACGCCGGACGGTGCTGAGAGTTCAGCCCGTCCGGCGTTCGAGGACGAGGCCCGAGGGGACGGCAAGGGGTCTGGGGCGCGGTCCCCGGCCTTCACCCACGTGGCCCCCGCGAAAGCGCCGCCACGGTGAGGGCCGGACACCATGCAGAGCATGGCTATACGCATCGTCGAGGCCGCCGCGAGCACCGCCCGCACCCCGTCGGCGTCGCCGCCGTCCTGCGGAACACGACCGCGGAACTCGGCCGCCGTATCGCCGACGGCGGTCGGCGAACCGGCAGCACCGCCGGAGGCGTCCCGGGCGAGCGGCCGCCCTGGTGGCTGTGGGCCGAACTGGCCCGCGCCTACCTCACCCTCGCGTTCACCCTGCTGCCCCGGCCCCGCCCGGTCCGCACCGTCACCGTGTTCGTCGCGGCGAGCGACACGCTCAGCGTGCGCCCGTACGGCTCGGCCGCCGTGTACCGGCGTCCGCGGGGACCGACGTGGCCGGACGCCACACCCTGACCGCCACCGCGTACACCGGCAGCCCGAGCACGAGTCCCGCACCCGCGCCGAAACACACGGTGGGGATCAGTTCCCAGGGCTTCGCGGCCGACCCCCAGTAGGCCCACCACCGCGCGGCCCGCTGCACCGCGGCCACCGCCGCGCACCCGCCGAGCAGCGCGAGCGCCCACCACCGGTCCCCGGCGGACAGCGGGGAACGCCCGGGGACCCGGTGCCGTCCGGTGTCCGCCGCAGCGCCCGCGCCACGAACAGCGCGATCACGACCGCGGCCACCGCCGAACCGCCGTACTGCAGGTACCAGTACAGCGGCGACCCGGCCACCTCCTCGCCCAGCACGGGAAAGACCCGCATCCCCCACCGGTCGAGATGCGTGAACGCGTCCCAGACCACATGCGTCGACGCCCCCAGCACGGCGGAGACGTACCAGCGCGCCACCAGCGACGGCCGTACGCGCGCCCGGGGCGTCCCACAGCGCAGCAGTACCGCCGTCCGCCCCTGCCGGGCCCGCGGCAGCAGCGCCACCAGCGGTTCGCGCACCAGCAGCCACAGCCCCACCAGCGCCCAGGCGATGAGCACATCGACCGTGAACACACCCCAGAACGCGTGGGTGACGTCGCCGAACTCCATCGCCCCCGACACGACACTCGCCGCGTAATAGGTCAGGTCGGGAGCGAAGCTGCCCGCGACCAGTACGGCGGGTACCAGCGGCCCCCGGCCGCTCCCGTCGGTGCGTACGGCGGGCAGCACCGCAGCCGCATGACTGAGCGTGAACGGCAACTCGACTCCTCCTGACAGTGGTTGACCGGCCCCCGGATCGGCGAGCCCAGTATGCGGGACGTCCGGGCGACCCCGAGGCCACACGAGAACGTGGCCAACCGGTGAATACGGTCAGGAACAGGTGTCCGGTCAAAGGAAGTTGTCGTAGTGTCGCGAGGGCCGTCGTGCCGGATGTCCGCTGAGGGGCAACCGGCGGAGGCGGGAAGATCGTCACACCAGTGCCGGCACCACACAGGATGACGGACGCCACGACGTCCACGGGAGGGGTTCACTCTATGGCGGCGCAATTCGGCAGAAGGCTGCGCAAGGAGTGACCACCACCGCCGTGGCCGCGGCGGCGGTGGCGGCCCTGGCCGCCTCCCAGGCTCCCGGCGCGACGACCGACGGCGCCGGCGGGCAGACCACCTCGGACGCCACGTCCGCGCCCGACGAGGCCACCGACGGAGACGGCGCGACCGGCGACTCGCCCTACTACACGGACCTGCCGCCGCTCAACAGCCCCAGCCCCTCCCCGTCCGCGGGCACCGGTATCGACACCTCCGGGGTGACCGAGGCCGGCATCCCCGCCACCGTCCTGGACGCCTACAAGCAGGCCGAGGCAGCACTGCGGGAGAAGAAGCCCGGCTGCCATCTGCCCTGGCAACTGCTCGCCGCCATCGGCAAGGTGGAGTCCGGCCAGGCCCGCGGCGGACGCGTCGACGCCGACGGCACCACCCTCTCGCCCATCCTCGGCCCCCAGCTCGACGGCAACGGCTTCGCCCTCATCAAGGACACCGACAACGGTGCCTACGACGGCAACAGCACCTACGACCAGGCCGTCGGCCCCATGCAGTTCATCCCCTCCACCTGGGCGTGGGCGGGCCGCGACGGCAACGGCGACGGCCAGGAGGACCCCAACAACATCTACGACGCCGCCCTCGCCGCCGGCCACTACCTGTGCCGCAACGGCTGGGACCTGTCCGTCCAGGACGACCTCGACAAGGCGATCCTCAGCTACAACAACTCGACGGAGTACCTCAACACCGTCATGTCGTGGCTGGAGTACTACCGCAGGGGCACGCACGAGATCCCGGACGGCACCGGAACCCTGCCCGTGGACCGCAGCGACCGCGTCACGGTGCCGCCGTCCGCGAGCGCGGCGCCCAAGCCGAAGCCGGGGCACAGCACCGCGCCGAAGCCCGGCACGACGCCGAAGCCCGGCACGACCCCGCCCGGCTCCACCCCGGGCCCCAAGCCGCCCGCCGGCCCCGGCACCCCGACCACGCCGCTCCCCACCACCCCGCCCACCCCCACGGACACCGTGGACCACCTGGAGAACGCGGGTGCCGCGCAGTTCACCGCGATGGCGGGCGACACGTTCACCGAGCGGATGAGCGCCCGCGCGGAGACGGACGCGGGCAGGACCGTGGCCAAGGTGCGGATCCGTTTCACGATCACCGGCGACACCGACACCACGTTCACCGGCGGCGAGCGCGTCGCCACCGTCATGACCGGCGGTGCGGGCGTGGCCGTGGCCCCGGCGCTCCAGGCGGGCGAGCGGACCGGCGCCGTCACCGTCCAGGCCACCGTGGTCGGCCGCACGGTCAAGGGCGTCGCCTACAAGGCGACGGTCACCGAGCGCGCCGCAGACTCCCTCGTCCGCACCGGCGACACGCCGCTCACCTGCACCCCGGGCGGCGCGTTCGCGGACCCGGTCGAACTGAGGGCCACCTACCGCGGCGAGGCCGCCGGCAAGGTCGCCGCCACCGCGACGCTCATCAACTCGGTCCTCGACCCGACGGAGAGCGACAAGGGCCCGTACTTCAAGGACGCCGACGGCAACGCCGTACGCGCCCTGAGTCTGACGACGGACGCGGACGGGCTGCTGAAACTGCCTCAGCTGTACGCGGACGACACCGAGGGCACGTTCCTGCTCCGCGTGACCACCGCGGGCGGAGCGACCACCACGGTCGCCCTGACCGTGAAGGCGGCGCCGTCCGAGCCGGAGACCCCCGAGCCCGAGACCCCGGGGCGGAACCGTCCGCCGGCCCGTCGGAGAGCCCCGCCGCCTGACACCGGGCGGAACGGATCACCGCCTGAGCCGCGCGTTGGTGTACCGCGTCGGCTCGGCGGTGGCCGGATCCTCCGGCCACGGATGCCGGGGTAGCGCCCGCGCAGTTCGGCCCGTACGCCCTTGTAGCCGTCCCGCCAGAACGAGGCGAGGTCGGCGGTCACGGCGGCGGGCCGCCCGGCCGGGGACAGCAGATGCACCAGCAGCGGCACCCCGGCCACCCGAGGCGACTCCTGGAGGCCGAACATCTCCTGCAGCTTCACGGCGAGCACCGGCCGCTCCGGGTCGGCGTAGTCGATCCGGATTCCGGACCCACTGGGCACCGTGATCCGCTCGGGGGCGAGTTCGTCGAGCCGCGCGGCCTCCCCGGAGGCCCACGGCAGCAGCCGCGTGAGCGCCTGCCCCGCGTCGATCCGCGCCAGGTCGGCCCGCCGCCGGGCCCGGCTCAGCTCCGGCTCCAGCCACTCGTCCACGCGCGCGCGCAGTGCCTCGTCGGAGACATCGGGCCACGGCGCACCGAGCCGGCCGTGCAGAAACGCCAGCCGCTGCCGCAGTACGGCGGCCCCGGCCGGCCACCGCAGCAGCCCGAACCCCTCCTGCCGCAGCCCGTCCAGCAGCGCCGCCCGTACGAGTGAGGGGCCGGCGCCGGTGTGCGGCCGCACGGCCAGCTCCACCGCCCCGAGCCGTTCGACACGCCGTGCGAGGACGTCCCCGTCGGCCCAGCCCACCTCCTCACGGGACTCCAGCAGCGCCCCCGCCGCGAGCCGCGCGGTCTCCTCGTCGACGACGGCCGCCAGCCGCACACGCGCGTGCCCGCGCCCCACGGGCCGGTCGGCGACGGCGACGGCGACCCACTCGGCTCCGCCCAGCCCACCGCCCCCGGCCACCTCGGCCCGGGTCCCGCCCACCATCAGATACGACCCCCGTCCGCACGCCCCACCCGCTCCGGAAACGCCGACGCGACGACAAGCCCGACCCGCGCCTCCTCCCCACGCCCGGCCGCCCAGGAGCCCGCCGCGCTCCCACCCGACCCCAGCGGGGCTCCGGAGCCGGCCCAGGCGGGCGCTTCCGGGGTGGGCGCGGCGTCGTCCGCCGCGTGTCCAGGGGCCGCGTGGGTGTGTCCCTGGGGGCGTTCGTGTCCGGGGTGGCTGGCGTGGGTGTGTTTCTGGGGGCGTTCGTGTCCGGGGTGGCCGACGCCGGTGTGTCCCCGGCGGCGTCTGCGCCCGCGGTGGCCGACGCCGGTGTGTCCGGGGTGTGCGCGGCTCGGGGGCGTCGTCCGGCGGTGTCCGGACCCCTCAGCCCGCCCGGGGGTCCGCGTCGGCGCCGAGGTGTCCTCGGACTCGCCCGGCGGTCCCGGCGGCCCCGGCACCAGCCCGCGCAGGCGGCGGACCTCCGTGCGCCACCGCGCGCCGTACGCGTCGCCGCCGCGCCGGGCGGTGCGCAGGGCGGCGGTGAGGTCGTCGCCGTAGTCGCGCGGAGGTTCCTCCGAGAGCAGGGCGACCACCTCGGCGGCGAGGCCGGGCCCCACCGCCGGGGCCGCCTCCAGCAGGGCGCGGCCCAGACGCGGGTGCAGGCCGAGCCGGGCCAGCCGGGTGCCACGCTCCGTGGCCCGCCCGTCCGGCCCCACCGCGCCGATCGCCGTGAGCACGGCACGGGCAGCCGTCATCGCCCCGCCCGGCGGCGGATCCAGCAGAGCCAGCCCGGAGGCGTCCGGATCGCCCCAGCAGGCCGCCTGGAGCGCGAACGCCGTCAGATCGGCCACCTTGATCTCGGGGAGGGGAACCGCGGCAGCCGCGCGTCCTCCGCCTCCGCCCAGCACCGGTACACGGCACCCGGCGCCTCACGCCCGGCCCGCCCCGCCCGCTGGAGCCCCGCCGCGCGGGAGGCCCGTACCGTCGTCAGCGCGCTCAGCCCCCGCGCGTGGTCCACGCGCGGCTCACGCGCCAGCCCCGAGTCCACGACCACCCGCACCCCGGGAACCGTCAGCGACGACTCCGCGACCGAGGTCGCCAGCACCACCCTGCGCCGCGCCCCGCCCGCCAGCACCGCGTCCTGCGCGGCGGCGGGGGCCCGCCCGTGCACCTGGAGCACATCGACGTCCCCGAGGTCCCCCAGACACCCGGCCACCCGGGCGATCTCGCCGACCCCCGGCAGGAACACCAGCACGTCCCCGTCCCGCTCCGCCAGCGCCCGCCGCACCACCGACGCCACATGGGCCGGCAGCGCCGGATCGACCCGCGTCCCGTGCGGCGGCCGCAGCGCACGCGCGGGAGGCGCCCACACCACGTCCACCGGGAACGCGGCCCCGCGCGCCGCCACCACGGGCGCGTCCCCCAGCAGCCGCGACCAGCCCTCCGCGTCCGTCGTCGCCGACGCGGCCACCAGCCGCAGCTCCGGACGCAGCGCCTCGCGCACGTCCCACAGGAACGCCGCCGCCGTGTCCGCGTCCAGATGCCGCTCGTGGCACTCGTCGAGCACCACCACGTCCACCCCGGACAGCTCCTGGTCGCGCTGCAGGCGCTGGAGCAGCACACCGGTCGTGACGACCTCCACGCGTGTGCGCCGCCCCACCGCCCGCTCCCCGCGCACGGTGAAACCGACCTGCTCGCCGACCCGCTCGCCCAGCAGCCACGCCATCCGCCGGGCCGCCGCGCGGGCCGCGATCCGCCGCGGTTCGGCGACCACCACCCGCCGCGCGGGCCCGTCCCCGAGCAGCCCCGCCAGCGCCAGCGGCACCAGCGTCGTCTTGCCGGTACCGGGCGGCGCCACCAGTACGGCGGTGCCGTGCGCGTCGAGCGCGCCGGTCAGCCCCGGCAGGGCCTCACGTACGGGAAGGGCGTCCAGGGCGTCGTAACGGATCACGCACTCAGTCTCGTACGCACACGAAGACCGCCGTACCCGGGATCAGATTCCCGCGCAGCGGCGACCAGCCGCCCCACTCCGAGGTGTTCCAGGCCGGCCATTCCGGTTCCACCAGGTCCACCAGCCGGAACCCCGACGCGACGACGTCCCGGACCCGGTCCCCGAGCGTCCTGTGGTGCTCCACGTACACCGCGTGGCCCGTGTCGTCCTGCTCCACATAGGGCGTGCGGTCGAAGTACGACGCGGACACGCGCAGCCCCTCCGGGCCGGGCTCGTCCGGGAACGCCCAGCGGATCGGGTGCGTGACCGAGAAGACCAGCCGTCCGCCGGGCCGCAGCACCCGCCGCACCTCGCGCAGCACCAGCCGCGGATCGGCGACGAACGGCAGTGCCCCGTACGCCGAGCAGGCCAGGTCGAAGGAGGCGTCCGCGAACGGCAGCGCGCCCGCGTCCGCGCAGACGAGCGGGAACGGTCCGCCGATCCGCAGCGCGTGCTGGAGCTGCCGGTGCGAGATGTCCAGGGCCACCGGCCGCGCCCCTGCCCGGCCAGCCAGCGCGAGCACTGGGCCGCGCCGGCCCCCAGCTCCAGGACGTCCCGCCCCTTCAGCTCCTCCGGCGGGCCGAGCAGCTCCGCCTCCACCTCGTCCAGACCCTCGGGACCCCACACGAAGCGGTCGTCGCCGAGGAACGTGCCGTGCTCGATCTGGTACTCGTCCGCGTTGCGGTCCCACCAGCCCCGGTTGGCCCGGGAACTCTCCGTGACACCGGCCTGCCGCCGGGTCGCCTCCGGTTCGGGCGCTTCGGGCTCTTGGATGATCGGCTCCCTCGTCGTACTCTTCCGTCCAGTCGGTCCCGGTGTGTCGCCAAGGGGTCTTCATCGCCCCTGTGTGGCCTCGGGAGACCGCAGTTGTGCCGGTTATGCGGCGATCCGCCCCGGGTGGGCGGCTTCGCGCATTGACCCTGCCCGGCTGCCCCGTATGCTACAAGTTGCGCTGCGGGCCTGCGCACCTCAGACGTAGCAGGCTGCGCTCGCATCTGTTGTATGTCCCCTCGGTTCTCGAGGCGCATCACCGGATCTCTTCCGGTGGGGCGCTTCCATGGCTGTCCGGCTTCTGCAGAGCGAAACGGGCTCCCGGCGTAAGCAGTACCTACGACTCAATGTCCGTACCGGAGCCCTTTCCCACATGACGAGCAGCACCGAGACCACCGCCACCACCCCGCAGGTTGCGGTCAACGACATCGGTAACGAGGAAGCATTCCTCGCCGCGATCGACGAGACGATCAAGTACTTCAACGACGGCGACATCGTCGACGGCGTCATCGTGAAGGTCGACCGGGACGAGGTCCTGCTCGACATCGGTTACAAGACCGAAGGTGTCATCCCGAGCCGCGAGCTCTCGATCAAGCACGACGTCGACCCCAACGAGGTCGTCGCCGTCGGTGACGAGATCGAGGCCCTTGTTCTCCAGAAGGAGGACAAGGAAGGCCGCCTGATCCTCTCGAAGAAGCGCGCCCAGTACGAGCGTGCCTGGGGCACCATCGAGAAGATCAAGGAAGAGGACGGCATCGTCACCGGTACCGTCATCGAGGTCGTCAAGGGTGGTCTCATCCTCGACATCGGCCTCCGCGGCTTCCTCCCGGCCTCCCTGGTCGAGATGCGCCGTGTCCGCGACCTCCAGCCCTACGTGGGCAAGGAGCTCGAGGCGAAGATCATCGAGCTGGACAAGAACCGCAACAACGTGGTCCTGTCCCGCCGTGCCTGGCTGGAGCAGACCCAGTCCGAGGTGCGCCAGACGTTCCTCACCACCCTCCAGAAGGGTCAGGTCCGTTCCGGCGTCGTCTCCTCGATCGTCAACTTCGGTGCCTTCGTGGACCTGGGTGGCGTCGACGGTCTGGTCCACGTCTCCGAGCTGTCCTGGAAGCACATCGACCACCCGTCCGAGGTTGTCGAGGTCGGCCAGGAAGTCACCGTCGAGGTCCTCGACGTCGACATGGACCGCGAGCGTGTCTCCCTGTCGCTGAAGGCGACGCAGGAAGACCCGTGGCAGCAGTTCGCCCGCACGCACCAGATCGGTCAGGTCGTGCCCGGCAAGGTCACGAAGCTGGTTCCGTTCGGTGCGTTCGTCCGCGTGGACGAGGGCATCGAGGGTCTGGTCCACATCTCCGAGCTGGCCGAGCGCCACGTGGAGATCCCGGAGCAGGTCGTCCAGGTCAACGACGAGATCTTCGTCAAGGTCATCGACATCGACCTCGAGCGCCGCCGCATCAGCCTCTCGCTGAAGCAGGCCAACGAGGCCTTCGGTGCCGACCCGTCGGCGGTCGAGTTCGACCCGACCCTGTACGGCATGGCCGCGTCCTACGACGACCAGGGCAACTACATCTACCCCGAGGGCTTCGACCCCGAGACCAACGACTGGCTCGAGGGCTACGAGACCCAGCGCGAGGCGTGGGAGACCCAGTACGCCGAGGCGCAGCAGCGGTTCGAGCAGCACCAGGCGCAGGTCATCAAGTCCCGCGAGGCGGACGAGAAGGCTGCCGCCGAGGGTGGCGAGGACGCCGCTCCGGCCGCGTCCAGTGGCGGTTCGTACTCCTCCGAGGGTGGCGACCAGTCCGGTGCGCTCGCTTCGGACGAGGCGCTGGCCGCTCTGCGGGAGAAGCTGGCGGGTGGGCAGAGCTGACGCTCGCTCCTAGCAGTTGACTGAGGGGCCGTACCTTTCGAGGGTGCGGCCCCTCAGTGCTGCCCCGGGGCGGGGGCCGTGGGTCGGCTGACGGCCGGCGGGGGCTTGTCGCGCAGTTCCCCGCGCCCCCGGTGAGCACCTCCGCGCGCCCGTGCTCCCTTGGCGGTCGGGGGCGTTGGGAATGTCAGTGGGGGGTGCCACGTTGTTGTGTACGGACACGAGGAGGAGCGGTCACTGTGCTTGATCCGCAGGGTTTGTACGCATGGGAGCCGAAGGGGCTCGGCGTCGTCGACATGGCGCTGGCCCAGGAGTCGGCCGGACTTGTCATGCTCTACCACTTCGACGGCTACATCGACGCGGGGAGACCGGCGACCAGATCGTCGACCGGCTGCTCGACACCCTGCCCCACCAGGTCGTCGCCCGGTTCGACCACGACCGGCTCATCGACTACCGGGCCCGGCGTCCGCTGCTGACCTTCACCCGTGACCGGTGGAGCGACTACGAGGTGCCCGCCATCGAGGTGCGCCTCGTCCAGGACGCCACCGGAGCGCCCTTCCTGCTGCTCTCCGGACCCGAACCGGACGTCGAGTGGGAGCGCTTCGCCGCCGCCGTCCAGCAGATCGTGGAGCGGCTCGGCGTACGCCTGTCGGTGAACTTCCACGGCATCCCCATGGGCGTCCCGCACACCCGCCCCGTCGGCATCACCCCGCACGGCAACCGCGCCGAGCTGGTCCCGGTGGCCGGCAGCCTCTTCGACGAGGCACAGGTGCCGGGCAGCGCCGAGGCGCTCGTCGAGTACCGGCTCATGCAGGCCGGGCACGACGTCCTGGGTGTCGCCGCACATGTGCCGCACTACATCGCCCGCTCGCCGTACCCCGACGCGGCACTGACCGCGCTGGAGGCCATCACGGCCGCGACCGGACTGGTCCTGCCCGGCGTCGCGCACTCCCTGCGCACCGACGCCCACCGCACCCAGACCGAGATCGACCGCCAGATCCAGCAGGGCGACGACGAACTCACCGCCCTCATCCAGGGCCTGGAGCACCAGTACGACGCCGCGGCGGGCGCGGAGACCCGGGGCAACATGCTCGCCGAGCCGGTGGAGATCCCGTCCGCCGACGAGATCGGCCGCGAGTTCGAACGATTCCTCGCCGAGCGTGAGGGCGAGGGCTGACACCGTCCCGGCAGGGCCTAGGCTGCCTCCCATGCTGAAAGTGGGCCTGACCGGCGGGATCGGTGCCGGCAAGAGCGAGGTGTCACGGCTGCTCGTCGAGTGCGGGGCCGTGCTGATCGACGCCGACCGGATCGCGCGCGAGGTCGTGGAACCGGGCACGCCGGGCCTCGCGGCCGTCGTGGACGCCTTCGGCACGGAGATTCTCACCGCCGACGGCCGCCTGGACCGGCCCAGGCTGGGGTCCGTCGTCTTCGCCGACCCGGAGCGGCTGGCCGTCCTCAACGCGATCGTCCACCCGCTGGTCGGCGCTCGCTCCCGCGAGCTGGAGGAGGCCGCCGCCGGGGACGCCGTCGTCGTCCACGACGTCCCCTCCTCACGGAGAACGGCCTGGCTCCCTCTACGACCTCGTGATCGTCGTCGACGCGAGCCCCGCTACCCAGCTCGACCGGCTCGTCCGCCTGCGCGGCATGACCGAGGAGGACGCCCGCGCGCGGATGGCCGCCCAGGCCACCCGCGAGCAGCGCCGGGAGATCGCGGCCATCGTCATCGACAACGACGTCCCCCTCGCCGAGCTGGAACAGCGGGTCAAGGACGTGTGGTCCGAACTCGTGGACCGGGCGTCCCGGCGGTCCCCCGCGGAATAGGGAGCCCCGGCCGGGGCGTTGAACCCGATCAGCGAGGAAGGATTCCGCCGTGCCCGAGACCAGCGGTTCGACCGGACGTACGCCGGAAACGCATGTCATCGACTTCCGTGCCGCCGAGCATCTGCTCGCCTCCAAGGACCCGAGGGCGCGGTGAAGCTGCTCGACGGAGTCATCGACGTCCACCCGGAGAACACGGCCGCGCGGCTGCTGCGGGCGCGCGCCTTCTTCGCGGCGGCCCAGCTGCGCCCCGCCGAGCTGGAGTTCTCCCTGGTCCTGGAGCGCGAGCCGGACAACGCCTTCGCCCACTTCGCGCTCGCCCGCACCTACCAGCGGCAGGGCCGCCCCCACCCGGCCAAGCGCCACTTCCGGCTGGCGGCCGCGCTGGACCCGAACCCGGAGTACCTGAAAGCGGCCCGCTTCGACGCGTGACCTCCCTACGGCCGGCCTCGCGGCGGCTCGTACGGCGGTACGTCGCGGCCCGGCTGGTAGTGCGGCCCCTGGCGGATGCGGTGCAGGACGACGACCAGGTCGACCGTGATGACCAGCCACAGCAGTCCGCAGGCCAGCGCCCAGCCCGGGTATCCGGCGAGCGCGAACGCCACCGTGCCGGACACCGTCCAGACCACACCCCACACGCTCAGCCAGAACCGCATCCGCAGGGCACTGCGCGCGGTCGTCGGTTCACTGCCCGTACGCATCACGATCACCACTTCCGTCCGCGAGGCCTGTCCGCGCGGGCCGCTCACCTGCCGGGTTCCCAGAATCCGGCCCCCGTGTCACTCGGTCGAGTGAACGTGTGCGAGGGGGAACGGGCGTGCGGACGCGAGCCGTTGGACGGACATGGAACGGAAAATGCGTGAGGGGTACGAGGGGACGGGCCCTGGGGCGATCACCCCGGACGGCTGCGCGGTGGAGCTGTACGCGCGGCTGCCCGTCGGGGACGAGCCGGACATCATCGCCGCCGCGGTGCCGGCGGGCGCGCGGATCCTGGAGCTGGGCTGCGGCGTCGGGCGGATGACCCACGCACTGCTGGAGCGCGGGTTCGACGTCACGGCGGTGGACGAGTCCGCGGAGATGCTGGAGCGGGTGCGCGGGGCGCGCACGATACGCGGCCCCATAGAAGGGCTGGACGCCGGCGAGACGTTCGACGTGGTGCTGCTCGCGTCGTTCCTGGTGCACGCGGGGGACATCGAGGTGCGGCGCGGCCTGCTACGCACCTGTGTGCGGCATCTGGCGAAGGGCGGGTGCGTGCTGATCCAGCGGGAGGGCGAGAACTACCACACCGATGTGCCGCGCGAGCGGGTGGACCCTTCCGGTTTCACCGTACGGATCGTGTCGGCGGACCCGGTCGGCGACGGCGTCGACTCGGTCCACGCGGAGTACATATTCCCGGACGCCACCTGGACCCAGACCTTCCGCGCCCGCCCCTGACGAGGCAGCAGTTCGAAGAGGCCCTGGCGGAGGCGGGCCTGACGGTGGACCGGTATCTGACGGACGACAGGATGTGGGTGAGGGTGGTGCGGAAATCCTCGCGGACGGCGATGAGTTGACGGACCCGGGGCGGTCTACCCCTGCGACAGCATCACGGACCGCTTCCCACAGGAGACCCCCATGTCCGAGACCACCGCTCCCGCCGTGACCGCCGCCTCCGCCTCCGCCGCCGTCTCCTCGCGGGGACGCGGTGCCCGGGTCGCGCTGCGTGGACTGCAGGTGCTGCTCGCCCTGTTCTTCGCGATCCCGAGCGCCGGGCCCAAGCTGATCGTCCACTCCTCGGCCGCCGAGATCTTCGACGCCATGGGCTGGGGCAGCACGGGGATGTACGCCGTCGGCGTGCTGGAACTCGCGGGGGCGGTCGGCCTGCTGGTGCCGGTCCTCCAGTCGGCGGCGGCGACGGGCCTGGCCGCGCTGATGGTGGGGGCGTTCATCACCCAGGTCACGGTCTTCGAGGAGAGAACGCGGTGACCCCGCTCGTCCTCCTCGTGCCGCTCGCCCTCATCGCCTGGACCCGCCGGGGCCACAACACGGACCTCCTGCGGCTCCCGCGCCGTCAGGGCTGAGGGCTCCGCGGGCGGTCACGGGCGGGCCGCACCGCCGGATGCCCCGCCACGGGAGTCACGGCCACGCCTCGCCCCGCGACCGCCCCGTCCGCCGGTGCCACCGGCCGGGGCGTCCTGGTCACCGGGCCCGCCGAAGCCGGCGGGCGGGCCGAACGCGCCGGGGCCGGCCGGTCCCCGCAGCCGCTCCATCTCCCGGCGGTCGCGCTTCGTCGGGCGGCCGGTGCCGCGGTCCCGGACGCCGGCCGGGGCGACGGCATCGCGGGGCGGGGGCGGTGGGGAGTTGTCGATGTAGCACTGGACGGCCACCGGGGCACCGACCCGCTTGCGGATCAGCCGCTTGACCACGACGATCCGCTCCCGCGTCTCGGCCCGCAGCCGCACCTCGTCGCCGACGCGCAGGGAGTGCGAGGGTTTCACACGCTCGCCGTTCACCCGGACATGCCCGCCCTTGCAGGCGGCGGCACCGAGCGACCGCGTCTTGACCAGCCGCACGGACCAGATCCAGCTGTCGATCCGCACGGACTCACCACTGCCCGGACCCGCCGCCTCGGCGGCGGCCACGGCGGCGGCGGTCCCGGGGTCCTCGGCACTCTCAGAAGCCATGATTCCGACCTTAGCTCCCCGGCCCGGCCGACGGTGCGGGGTTTTTCCCACCCGGGCGTCCGGGCATGGGCGGCGTCTGTGCCTGGACGCCTGGGTCCGGACACCTGCGCGTGGGCGCCTGGGTCCGGACACCTGCGCGTGGGCGCCTGGGTCCGGACACCTGCTCCTGGGCGCCTGTGCCTGGCCATGCAGGTCCGGACACCCGTGCGCGGACGTCAAGGCCCCTTTGCTCAGACACTCTGCCCCTGACCTCCAGGCCCGAGCCCCTACGGTGGAAGCATGGACCCCAGCGGACTCAAGCGGCTTGATCAGCGCATCGCCGGGTGCCGGGCCTGTCCTCGGCTGGTCGGCTGGCGGGAGGAGGTGGCCCGTGTCAAGCGGGCCGCGTTCGCCGACTGGACGTACTGGGGAGGCCGGTGCCGGGGTTCGGGCCGCCGGATGCCCGGCTGCTGATCGTGGGACTGGCGCCCGCCGCCCACGGGGGCAACCGCACCGGCCGGATGTTCACCGGTGACCGCTCCGGCGACGTGCTGTACCAGGCGCTGTACGACGTGGGCCTCGCCTCGCAGGCGACCGCCACCCGCATCGGGGACGGTCTGGAACTGTACGGCGTGCGCGTCACCGCGCCCGTGCACTGCGCTCCGCCCGCCAACAAGCCCACCCCGGGGAGCGGGACACCTGCCGGCCCTGGCTGGTGCGGGAGCTGCGGCTGCTGCGGCCGACGGTGCGGGCCGCGCTCGTGCTCGGGGCGTTCGGCTGGCAGGCCGCCCTGCCCGCGTTCGCCGAGGCCGGCTGGACCGTGCCCCGGCCCCGCCCCGCCTTCGCGCACGGCGCCCGCGTCACCCTGGACGCCCCCGAAGGCCCAGGCCTCCACCTCGTCGGCTGCTTCCACGTCAGCCAGCGCAACACTTTCACCGGCCGCCTCACCCCCGACATGCTCCGCGACGTCCTGCGCACGGCGGCCGCGGCGGCGGGACTGCCCACCCGGACATGAGTCGTGCGCAGACCCACCCCGGGGTGGGTCTGCGCACGGGTGCTGACAGGTGTGGCGACCGGCTCCGGCCGTGAAGTCGACCTCCTCACCAGGGGTTGGGCCCGTTCTTCCCGGAAGCCCACGAGCTGTTCCCCGCCGCGCTACCCGCCGGCGAGCGCGACGGCAACCGGGCGGCCGCCTGAAACGGGCCGCTGGAGCCATCGGACCCGGCGGTCCGGGCAGACGCCGCGAAGGGATGGACCGACCGGGAGACGGCGATCATCTCCGCACCCCCGGACTCGGTCGCACGTTTCCAGAACCCTGGGCATCGTCCGGCGCCTCCATCACGCCCGGCCGGGCGGCGAGTTGACCGTCGTCGATGAGGCGGGCCACGAAGCGGGTGACCTCGGCGACGACGCTCTGACCGCTGCGACGGACCGGTACGCGCGCGACGGGATATGAACGCCTTACCTGATTACTCCATGGGAGGGAATTCCTTTTTCGACAGGAATGATCCGCGCGGTCCACATACGCTTCCGTTGAGGGGAGGGACGGATCCGCCATTTCAGCCGAGGAGGGCCGGTGGCACAAAGCATTACGCAAAAGAGACGCGGTTATAAGGAAGGCGTCGGCGGTGAGATGCTCGCCGAATTCCTGGGCACCTTCGTCCTGCTTCTGCTGGGTATCGGATCCGTCGCCGTGGCCGTCGTCGGACTTCCGGGTTCCGGCCGGCAGGTGGTGGAGTTCGGCCCCGCCAACTGGCTCATCATCTCGTGGGGCTGGGGCCTCGCGGTCGTGTTCGGCGTCTATGTGGCCGGCGGTGTCAGCGGCGCCCACCTCAACCCCGCCGTGACCCTGGCCTTCGCCGTACGAGGGACTTCCCTGGCGGAAGGTCCTGCCCTACTGGCTGGCCCAGGTCCTGGGCGCCTTCGTCGGGGCCGCACTCGTCTACGCCTGCTACCACTGGGCCATCGACGCGTCGAACGCCAAAGCCGGTATCCCGCGCGACGAGTCGCTGGGCACCTATTCCATCTTCGCCACGTTCCCCGCCGAATACTTCGGGGATTCATGGTGGGGCCCCTGCTCGACCAGATCGTGGGCACCGGAATTCTGCTCCTGCTGATCTGCGCGATCATCGACACCCGCAACACGTCCCCGATGGCGAACCTCCATCCCTACATCATCGGCCTGGTCGTCGTCGCCATCGGTCTGACCTTCGGTACCAACGCCGGATACGCGATCAATCCCGCGCGAGATTTCGGCCCCGGCTGTTCACCTTCTTCGAAGGCTGGGGATCGATCGCCCTGCCCGGGTCGTTCGGCTGGTACAGCGGCTACTGGTGGATCCCCATCGTCGGCCCGCTCATCGGCGGCGTCCTCGGGACCGTCGTCTACGACCTGCTCATCAGCCCGATGCTCAAGGCCAGGCTGGGAGCGTCCGAAGAAGGACCGGCCACGGAAGAGCCCTCGTAACACCAGGAGGAGGCAGCGATGCCCGAATTCGTCGGCGCCGTGGACCAGGGGACCACCAGCACGCGCTTCATGATCTTCGACCACGCCGGGAACGAGGTGGCCCGGCACCAGCTCGAACACCAGCAGATCCTCCCGAGGTCGGGGTGGGTGGAGCACGACCCGGTGGAGATCTGGGAGCGCACCAACACCGTGATCCAGAACGCCCTCAGGGACGGCGGACTCACGGCCGGGGACCTGCGGGCCATCGGCATCACCAACCAGCGCGAGACGACGGTGGTCTGGGACCCGCGCACCGGACGCCCGTACCACAACGCCATCGTCTGGCAGGACACCCGCACCGACAGCATCGCCGCCGCCCTCGAACGCGAGGGCCACGGCGACGTGATCCGCCGCAAGGCGGGCCTGCCCCGGCCACCTACTTCTCCGGCGGCAAGATCAAGTGGCTGCTGGAGAACGTGGACGGACTGCGCGAGGCCGCCGAGGCCGGCCACGCCCTGTTCGGCAACACCGACGCCTGGGTGCTGTGGAACCTCACCGGCGGCCCCAACGGCGGAGTGCACGCCACCGACGTCACCAACGCCAGCCGCACCATGCTGATGAACCTGGAGACCCTCGACTGGGACGACGAGCTCCTCGGCATCTTCGGCGTCCCCCGCGCGATGCTCCCCACCATCCACGCCTCGTCCGACCCGGAGGCGTACGGCACCGCCCGCACCTCCCGGCCGCTGAGCGCCGCCGTCCCGATCACCGGCGTGCTCGGTGACCAGCACGCGGCGACCGTCGGCCAGGTCTGCTTCTCACCCGGCGAGGCCAAGAACACCTACGGCACCGGCAACTTCCTGGTGCTCAACACCGGCACGGAACTCGTACGCTCGGAGCACGGGCTGCTCACCACGGTCGCGTACCAGTTCGCGGGAAGCCCCGCGGTGTACGCGCTGGAGGGCTCCATCGCCGTCACCGGCGCGGCGGTGCAGTGGCTGCGCGACCAGCTGAAGATCATCGGGAGCGCCCCCGACAGCGAGCAGCTGGCCCGGCAGGTGGAGGACAACGGCGGGATGTTCTTCGTCCCGGCCTTCTCCGGCCTCTTCGCCCCCTACTGGCGTTCCGACGCCCGGGGCGCCATGGTCGGGCTCGCCCGCTACAACACCGGCGCGCACATCGCCCGGGCCACCCTGGAGGCCATCTGCTACCAGAGCCGCGACGTGGTCGAGGCGATGGAGCAGGACTCGGGCGTCCACCTGGACGTGCTCAAGGTCGACGGCGGTGTGACGGCGAACGACCTGTGCATGCAGATCCAGGCCGATGTGCTGGGCGTCCCGGTCAGCCGCCCCGTGGTCGCCGAGACCACCGCGCTGGGCGCCGCCTACGCGGCCGGCCTCGCGACCGGCTTCTGGCGCGACACCGACGAGCTGCGCTCCCACTGGCAGGAGTCGAAACGCTGGAGCCCCGAGTGGAGCGAGGAGAAGCGCCAGGCCGGCTACACGGACTGGAAACGCGCCGTGGAACGCACCCTGGACTGGGTCAAGGTCACCTGAGCCCCAGCCCCAGCCCCAGCCGAGCCGACCGCGGACGTCGTCAGCGGTCGGCTATGTCCTCGCGCAGCCCGTCGGAGAACTCCCACCACGACAGGGCGAGCCAGTCGCCGTTGACGAAGGCGTCGACCGACGCGCCCCGGCCACGGACCGCCACGGTCGTTCCCGGCGGGTACACGGTGCCGGAAAGCCCCGGCACCGGAACCAGCAGCGTGCCCAGTCTCTGTGCTGTCATGTCCCGCCTCATCTCATCCTCGGTATGCCATCCGGTCCTGTTTGACCGATGAGGTCGGACATTACCCGGTTTGCCCGACCGGGTGGACAGCGGAACCATGAGAGATGAGTCACCGAACCCGTGCCGTCGAGCGGAGGTCGCCGCCATGAAGGCCGTTGTGTACAAGGGACCGTTCAGTGTCGCGGTCGAAGACGTCGAGAAGCCCGCCCTCAAGCACCCGAACGATGTGATCGTGCGGGTCACCTCCACCGCGATCTGCGGCTCCGATCTGCATATGTACGAGGGGCGCACCGCGGCCGAGCCCGGCATCGTCTTCGGCCACGAGAACATGGGGATCATCGAGGAGACCGGCGAGGGCGTCACCGCGCTGAAGAAGGGCGACCGCGTGGTCATGCCCTTCAACGTCGCCTGCGGATTCTGCCGCAACTGCGCGGAGGGGTTCACCGGATACTGCCTGACCGTCAACCCCGGCTTCCCCGGCGGCGCGTACGGCTATGTGGCCATGGGCCCCTGGAAGGGCGGCCAGGCCGAATACCTGCGCGTCCCCTACGCCGACTTCAACTGCCTGAAGCTGCCGCCGGGACAGGAGCACGAGACCGACTTCGTCCTGCTCGCCGACATCTTCCCCACCGGTTACCACGGCTGTGAGCTCGCCCAGGTCCGCCCCGGCGAGAGCGTCGCCGTGTACGGCGCCGGGCCGGTCGGCCTCATGGCCGCCTACTCGGCCCTGCTGCGCGGCGCGAAGAAGGTGTTCGTCGTGGACCGGGTCGCCGAGCGGCTGCAGAAGGCCGAGGAGATCGGCGCGGTTCCCGTCAACTTCGCCGAGGGCGACCCGGCCGAGCAGATCAAGGACATGACCGACGGCGTCGGCACGGACAAGGGCGTCGACGCCGTCGGCTACCAGGCGACGAAGGGCGGCACGGACCGCGAGGAGCCCGCGACAGTCCTGAACTCCCTGGTCGGCACGGTCCGTGCCACCGGAGCGCTCGGCGTGCCCGGCCTCTACGTCCCCTCCGACCCCGGAGCCCCGGACGAGCAGTCCAAGCAGGGCATGCTGCTCGTCGCGATCGGCAAGCTCTTCGAGAAGGGGCTGCGGGTGGGTACCGGCCAGTGCAACGTGAAGCGCTACAACCGGCAGCTGCGCGACATGATCATCGAGGGCAGGGCCAAGCCCAGCTTCGTGGTCTCCCACGAACTGCCCCTGGACCAGGCGGCGTCGGCCTACGACAAGTTCGACAAGCGGATCGAGGGCTACACCAAGGTCGTACTCCACCCGTAGGCGACAGGGGCTACGGCCGCCACACGTACCGGACGTCCGGCTGCCGCTCCTCGTTCCCGGCGCCGTCCGTCCGCCGTACGGCCGTGAAGGCGTGCCGCTCGTAGAAGCGGTGCGCAGGCGTGTTGACCTGAAAGGTCCACAGCGCGAGCCCGCCGGGGCTGCGCTCCTTGGCCAGGGCGACGAACAGGTCACCGATCCCGCGTCCACGCCACTCGGGGGCGAGGTACAGCTGATCCAGCTCCTCGCCCTCGAGCACCATCACCCCCACCACACCGGCATCGGCCGCCTCCGCCACCCAGGTCTCACGCAGGGGTACGAGGACCTGACGGAAGTAGTCCCGGACCTCGCCGTCGGACCGGGGCCGGACCACGTCCGGCAGCGCGGCGGCGAACGACCGCAGCCAGACCCCGGCAGCCGCCCCGGCGTCGGAGGGCAGCGCCCGGCGCAGGCTCACCTCTGTGCGGCCGCCGCTCATCACGCGTCCCCGGCGTCCGGGACGACCGCCGTGGCCGTGATCTCCACCAGCTGCCCGGTGTACCCGAGGCACGCCACCCCGAGCAGGGTCGACGAGTGCGGGCCCGCGCTCAGCCCGGACTCCTCGACCACGTTCCACACGGCGGACAGCACCGCGGACTCACCGCTCACCACATACACATCCGTCGCGACGACATGCTCCAAGGCGCTCCCGACCGACCGCAGTTGCTCCTCCAGGTTGGCGATCACCCGCCGGGCCTGCCGCACCGGATCCCCTCGCCGACCAGCTTCCCGTCGGCGTCCAGCGGCACCGACCCGGCGAGGAACGCCAGCCGGGTGCCCGCTTCGACCACGGAGACATGGGAGTAGACGGGCGGCGGGAAGAGCGTGGGGACGGTGACGCGGCGGATCACGAGGACTCCGATCTGAAGGCTGGACGGCCCCCGATCCTGTGGGACACGGCGAACCGCCGCATCCCTATTTCGTTCGCCTCCCCGCCGCCCGCCCCGTAGCCTGCGCCGCGGCCCTCGCATTCCTCTCGCCACCAGGAGCCGCGCCCGTGCCGACCACCCCTCCCGACCAGGCCTTCCTCGACCGCACCGCCGACCGGCTCGCCACCCTGCCCGGCGTCCGGGCCGTCACCCTCGGCGGCTCCCGCGCCCAGGGCACCCACGGGCCCGGCAGCGACTGGGACCTCGCGGTCTACTACCGGGGCGCCTTCGCCCCCGACGACCTGCGCGCGGTCGGCTGGGAGGGCGAGGTCTCCGGGCTCGGCGGCTGGGGCGGCGGCGTCTTCAACGGCGGGGCCTGGCTGACCGTCGAAGGGCGCCGGGTCGACGTCCACTACCGCGACCTGGACGTCGTCGAGCATGAACTGGCGGAAGCGGAGGCCGGCCGCTTCCGCGTCGAGCCGCTGATGTTCCACCTGGCCGGCATCCCGACGTACCTGATCGTCGCCGAACTCGCCGTCAACCGGGTCCTCCGCGGCGAACCGCCCCGCCCCGCCGGCTACCCGCGCGCCCTTCGCGACACCGCCCCGCCCCGCTGGTACGGCACCGCCGCCGCCACCCTCGCCTACGCCAGGACCGGCCACGCCCCCAGGGGCGCCCTCACCCAGGTCGCCGGCGCCGTCGCCGTGGCCGCGACCTGCACCGCGCACGCCATCGCGGCGGCACGCGGGGAGTGGGTCACCAACGAGAAGGGGCTGCTGCACCGGGCGGGACTCCGGGGCGTGGACGACATCATCGCCGGGATGCGGGCCACGCCCGAGTCGCTCACCGCCGCCGTCACCGCCGTGGAGAAGCTGCTCGCCGACCGATCGGGGCAGTGAGCCGGTCGCCGAGCGCGGGACGCGGGCGCTGTTCGGGGGCGCGAGGCGTGCGCTGCTCGGGGCCGAGGGGCGCGAGCGGTCGTGGGGAGTGGCTGCCCGCGCCGGTCGAGCGGAGCCAGGGGCGGCGGCTCCCGGAGGAGGACAGCTGACCGCACGGTCGGTACGGCGGCCGGCACCGAAAGTCACCGGTTGGTGCGATCGGCTGAGAGCACGATCACACTTGGCGGTGAACGGGTGTCAACTACGTCTCAGTACCGTCACCGGACACGATGTTCACCCCATGGTTGGCGTTTAACTCTAGGAGTACGACGCAACATGGAGGTGGCAGGGTGAACGGGCGAACAGTGCTCGAACGCTTTCCCGCAGGCGGACCGCGAGGGTCATGGCCGGCGGAGGAGTTCGCCCACGCACGCCGCCAGGAGGGCTTGCCCGCCGAAGTTGTCATGGACCTCGCGACCGACATGTTCCTGGTGATCGTCCGCGCGGACGGCGGCGAGGGTGACGTCTCCGCGTGAGCGGCCCCGCGGGTCAGCCCGGCCTCGGGGCCGGCACCTCCCGGCCGGGGGCGCGAGCGGCGCGGAGAACTGGTCCGCCTGGAGCGCGTACAGCTCCGCGTAGAGACCGCCCGCCGCCAGCAGCTCGTCCGGTGCTCCGGACTCCACCAGTTTGCCCTGGTCGAGCACGTGCACCAGATCCGCGTGCCGCACCGACGCCAGCCGGTGCGTGATCAGGACCACCGTCTGGCCGCTGTCCGCCAGGGCCCGGATCCGGTCGAAGACCTCCACCTCCGCCCGGGCGTCCAGGGCCGCCGTCGGCTCGTCCACGACCAGGATGCGCCCGCGCCGGTACGCGGCCCGCGCGATCCCCAGCCGCTGCCACTGGCCCCGGACAGCTCGTGGCCGCCGCTGAAGTGCCGGGCCAGCAGGGTGTCCAGGCCCCGCGGCAGATCCGCGATCACCGGCTCCGCCCCCGCCTCGGTGACCGACTCCGCCAGCCGCTCCTCGGACACCGGCGCGGACGGCCGCCCCAGCACGATGTTCACCCGCGCCGTGAACGGCCACCGCTTGAAGTCCTGCGCCACCATCGCGATCCGCTCGGCCAGCAGCCGCCGGTCCGCGGCCGCCGCGTCCACCCCGTCCCACAGGATCCGCCCCCGCTCCGGCTTGTACAGCCCCGCGAGCAGCTTGACCAGCGTCGTCTTGCCGGACCCGTTCTCGCCGACCAGCGCCACGATCCCGCCGAGGGGAGGGTGAGCGAGACATCGTCCAGGGCGGCGCGGGTCGCGTCACCCGGGTAGCGGAAGGTGACGTTCTCGAAGCGGATCTCCTGGGGGTCGTCCGGCAGGGGAGACCCCGACCGGGATCGCGCGCTCGGCCGCCTCGACGTACAGCCGCTCCAGATCGCCCACGAACAGGGCCTCCTCGTGCAACTGGTTGACCTCCAGGACGAGGGTGTTCAGGCTGGCGGAGCCGGTGCCGATCGCCAGCACCGCCGTACCCGCGACCGACAGCGCCATCGCGCCGGCCAGCAGCAGACCGCCGAGCGTGGCATACGTCGCCACCGTCGCCACACCCGTCCACACCGCCGCGACCAGCCCCGTACGCGCCGCCAGCCGGGCCAGCCGCGCCTGCTCCGTCTCCGCGGTCTCCGCCATGGCCCGGAAGTGACGCAGCAGGAAGGGGCCGACGCCGTGCACCCGGATCTCCGGCGCCGCGCCCGGCTCGGTGAGCAGATCGCCGATCAGATGACCGGCGCGGGCGTGCTGTACCCAGGTGTGGAAGGAGGCGTAACGGCGGCGCGCGTTCGTCAGCGCGCTCCAGGCGCTCGGCAGCGTCATCGTCATCAGCAGCGGAAGCAGCACCGGATGCAGCACGGTGAGCACGCCGGCCGCCGCCACCAGCGAGATCATCGCGTTCACCACCCGGGAGCCGTACGCGATCATGCGGCGGGCCGAGGCGGCGCCGTACCGGGCGGTGTCCAGCAGCTTGTGGAAGGCGTGGTCCTCGATCGCGGCGAGCTCCACGGCCGCCGCGCGCTCCAGGTACAGCTCGGTCGCCACCCGCTCGACCTTGGGTTCCAGACGCCCGGTGGCGTAGACGCTCGCCGCCCGCAGCAGCGCCGCGGCCAGGGAGACGGCGGCCACCGTGACGAGGGCGGGCGCGGCACCGCGCAGCCGCTCCTCTATCGTGCCGTCGCCCAGCAGCCGGCCCAGCACGCTGTTGACGGCGAGCAGGCTCACCGCCTGGGCGAGACCCTGGGCCACCTGGGTGACCAGCACGATCCGCGCGGCCCGCGGGTCGGCTCGCAGGGCGAGCCGGAGGGTGGAGGCGAGCAGGGCGGGCAGGCGGGTGATCATGGCCCGGAAGTTCAGCTCCAGGAAGGCCTCGCTGTGCCGGTTCCAGCCCATGTCGTAGCGCAGGGGGCCGCCGAAGAGCAGGCGCTCGGACTCGGACAGGGGCGGGGAGCCGGGCTCAGGGGGCCGCTTGCCGCGACGGCGGAATCTCCCGCGGGCGCCGGCCGACGGTGATCTCGTATCACCGGATCCCTGTGTGCTTCCCACCACTGACCTCCGACCGCCGCATCCGAATCCGACGAACGGCCACTATCGCGGGACGTGGGACCACCCGGCAGGGCGCGGGACGGGGCGGAGGAGGCGTGCGGGCGCACACCCGGGAAACCGGCCGGGCCGGGGGCGCCCGGGGCCGGGATCCGGGGCGCGAGTGGAAAGGCGCGCGCCGCGGGTGCGGGGAGTGCCGCACCACGCCGGCGGAACGGCACAACCCAAGGCGCAAACCGAGAAGCCGCCTTTCCACACCCCGCGCGGTCCCTCCCGCACTCCGCGGACAATCGTTCCGCAGGGACGGTGACCCGACCCCGCCTCTTGCGCACTTCGCGGGCAGTCGCGTTGTGGGGGCGGTGATCCGACTCGGCCTCTTGCGCACTTCGCGGGCAGTCGCGTTGTGGGGGCGGTGATCCGACTCGGCCTCTTGCGCACTTCGCGGGCAGTCGCGTTGTGGGGGCGGTGATCCGACTCGGCCTCTTGCGCACTTCGCGGGCAGTCGCGTTGTGGGGGCGGTGATCCGACTCGGCCTCTTGCGCACTTCGCGGGCAGTCGCGTTGCGCGGGCGGTGATCCGACCCCCGCCCCTTCCGCACTCCGCGGGCAGTCGTGCCGCAGGGCGGCACGGGTGGGCGCGACGGCACCCCGCAGGCGCCGGGCTGCGCGAACACCCCCGCCCCGCCCCCACACGCGGCGTACGGGTTACGCGGTGACCGGCCGGGACCAGGTGGGCGTGGTCCCCGTCAGACGGCACAGGGCGAGATAGAGCGGTATCGGCGGCGTATACGGCAACGTGCCGTCGGGCCGGTGGATCAGACCGGGCAGCCTCGGGGCGCCGGAAACCGCGTCGGGAAGAACCGCACCGATGGCGTACTGAGCCGGCGCCGGCCACTCCAGCGCGTAGTCGGAGTCCGACGGAACCAGCCACCACCAGTGCGCCGCATCGGCGTAGACGCATCCCACACGAGGCAACCGCGGCAGCACCAGCGGCCCGAGACCCGCGGGCACCGCCACCGCGTCACACCCCATCGGCGCGGTCATCCCCTCGGGAACAAGCAGCCGCCGGGGCGCACGGACGACATGCCGCCCGCGCCCCATCCGCACCAGCGAGTCCAGGCTCAGCACCCGAGTGCCGGTCCCGCTCGTCACGCCCGGCCCCGGAAGTGCGGCGTGCGCTGCTGCGGGGAAGCGCCGGGGCGTGGACCGGACGGCGGGACTGCTCCGGCTCGTCGGCGCTGTCGTCGTCCGGCGCACCGGGCGGACCCGGCTTCGGGCGGGTGCCCCAGCCCAGATCGTCGGTCGGCCGCGCCGGAGCGTCCCCGGTGTCCGCCGTACGAGGGAGGTCGGCCCAGACCAGCAGTCCGGGGCCCTGCTCATGGGAGCCCCACGACTGACACAGCGCGTCGACGAGGAGCAGTCCCCTCCCGTGCTCCTCCTCCGGCTGCCGGCGGGTGTTGGCCCGCGGCTGGCCCGGTGCGCAACCCTCGTCGCGCACGGCGATGCGTACCAGATCGCCACGGTCGTGCAGCTCGCAGACGATATGACTGCTCGCCGTGTGCACGACGGCGTTGGTGACCAGTTCGGAGACGACCAGGGCCGCGGTGTCGCACGTGTCCTCGCACACCGACCAGCCGGTCAGCCGTGCCCTCGTCAGGCGTCTCGCCTGAGCCGGGGAACCCGGATGAGCGGCCAGTTCGAAACGGAACCGGCGCTCGGCAGCGGCCCCCGAGGGGCGGATACCGAGGCGGCGCCGAGGCCGATGGAACGTGCGGCGGCGTCTGTTCCTAAGGGCGCGGACGGAATCACGCTTGCCACTATCGCCCCGCCGTGAACACTTGGCAAGTGTCACTATGAAAAATGCAGAGTGCGGTGTGACGTTCTGGACAGGCGTGGCACACTGCTCGCAACAGCACCTCGCGCGGCGCCAGTTGGGATCGCCGAAGATTCGTTCGAAGTCAAGTTCGGACGTAAGGGATCTTCGGAAAGGTCATCGAGTGGCGCCGCCGGGCTGTCGGCTTTTGTTCGAGGGAGGTGGAGTGTGAGTGAACCCCGGTCCGCGCCGACGGTCGGCCAGGTCGTTCTCGGCCGACGCCTGCTGGATCTCCGGGAACGGGCGGGGCTCAAGCGGGAGGAGGCGGCCCGTATCCTCCGCGTCGCTCCCGCCACCGTGCGCCGCATGGAGATGGCCGAGGTCGCGCTCAAGATCCCGTACCTCCAGCTTCTGCTGAAGGCCTACGGCGTCTCCGAAGAGGAGGCAGAAGCCTTCGTGCAGTTGGCGGAGGACGCCAACCGCCCCGGCTGGTGGCAGCGCTTCCACGACATCCTGCCCGGCTGGTTCTCGATGTACGTCAGCCTGGAGGGCGCGGCCTCCCTCATCCGCAGCTACGAACCCCACTTCGTCCCCGGACTGCTCCAGACCGAGGACTACGCGCGCGGTGTGCTGCGCTCCGGTGCCGTCGGGCAGACCCAGCCCGAGGACATCGAGCGCCATGTCGACCTGCGTATGCAGCGGCAGGAACTGCTCACTCGTGAGAACGCGCCCCGGATGTGGGTCGTGATGGACGAGACCGCGCTCCGCCGCCCGGTCGGCGGCCCGGAGGTGATGCGTACGCAGATCGACAAGTTGCTCGAGGCCACGAAGCTGCCCCATGTGACCCTGCAGATCGCGCCGTTCGCCGGCGGTCCGCATCCCGGCACGTACGGGCCGTTCGTGCTGTTCCGATTCGCCATGCCCGAACTGCCGGACATGGTCTACAGCGAGTACCTGACCGGCGCCGTCTATCTGGACGCGCGGTCCGAGGTGGCGACCCACCTCGAGGTCATGGACCGCATGGCGGCGCAGGCCGCTACAGCACATCGCACGAAGGAGATCCTCCGGGATCTCCGCAAGGAGCTGTGAATGGAACTCATGAAGCCCCTGAAGTCCCTGTCCCACCCGCGGGTGCGCACCGGAAGGATCTACAACGGCATGCCCGCGCGGGAACTGGGCAGCGAGGGCTGGCACAAGCCGTGGAGCGGCGGCAACGGAGGAACTGCCTGGAGGCGATGAAGCTCGACGACGGCCGGATCGCCGTACGCCAGTCCACCGACCCGGACGGGCCGGCGCTGATCTACACCTCCGCCGAGATGACGGCCTTCATCGAAGGAGCGAAGGCGGGAGAGGCGGATTTCCTGCTCTCCTGAAGCCTGTTGACAGCTCTGCCTTTTTGTTCCGCCGTTCTGAACGTGGCACTGAATTGATCACTAACAGTTGCAGAGACTCATGGAGTCCGTCATGGCCGGGCAGCACCCCGTGGAGATCGACACGAGCAGGCCGCACCCCGCGCGGATGTACGACTGGTACCTCGGAGGCAAGGACAACGACCCGGCCGACGAGGCCATGGGCCGGCAGATGCCGGCCCTCGACCCCCGAGTGCCGGTCATGGCACGGGTGAGCCGTGGGTGACCCGATCCCGGGCCGGGACGACGGCGTGATCCCCGGCCACGGCGCGGTCGCCCGCAAGCCGTAACCCACGTGGAGTGGTGGGACCCCCGCGTCCGACGTTCCGGCACCACTCCAAAGGCGGCGGCCCGCCAAACCAAACGGGCCGCCGCCACCTCTCTCCACGGGCAGTCACCTTCCCTCGCCCGCCACGGAAGTCACCTCCGCCTCATGCGCCACGGCAGTCACCTCCGCTTCGTCCGCCGGGGTAGTCATGCCTCCCCCAGTGCCTGAGGGACCTGGGAGGTCCCCCCAGGGCGGCACGGGTGGGGGTGGGCGGTACCTCCGGCTCATGGAGGTCCCCCGCTCGGGCGCAGGGAGAGTGGGGGAGAAGCCGAGTGTGGCGGAGGCACCCCGCGAGCGCCGGGCCGCGCAACCCACCCCCAGGACACCCCCAACGTGCCGGCACCCCGCCAAACGCCGGGCCGCGCGGCCGGCCCCGGTCCGCGCCGGTCTGCCTACAAGCCCCGTCCGTCGACTCACACCCTCATCGGACGGTCGTCCGGCGCGATCGGTGCCGGAAGCCGACTGACCCCACCGGCCAGATACCGATCGACCGCCGCCGCCACAGCCCGCCCCTCCGCGATCGCCCACACGATCAACGACTGCCCCCGAGCGGCATCCCCCGCGGCGAACACCCCTCGCACATTCGTCCCGAACCCCCGTCCCGCGCGACCGTCCCACGCTCCTCCAGTTCCACCCCCAGCTGAGCGACCAGCCCGTCCCCCGGATCCGGCCCGGAGAACCCCAGCGCCAGCAGAACGAGATCCGTCGGCACCATCCGCTCCGTCCCCGCCACGGCCCGTCGCCCCGCGTCGACCTCGACCAGATGCAGCGCGCGCACCCGCCCCTCCCCGTCTCCGCTGAACCGCAGCGTCGACGCGGCGAACACCCGTACGTCCCCGTCCCCATCCGCATCCGCCGCCGCTCCCATCCGCAGCTCCCGCGCCTCCTCATGCGCGGCCGAGGACCGGTACAGCTTCGGATACGTCGGCCAGGGATCCGCCTCCTCGTCCCGCTCGTCCCCCGGCCGCACATAGATGTCGAGCTGCGTCACCGACGCGGCCCCCTCCCGTACCGCCGTACCCAGACAGTCCGCCCCCGTGTCACCGCCGCCGACGATGACGACATCCCGTCCAGCGGCCGACAGCGGCGACGACTCAAGATCGCCCTCGCACACCCGGTTCGCCAGCGGCAGATACTCCATCGCCTGGTGGATCCCCGCGAGTTGGCGCCCCGGCACGGCAAGCTCCGCCACGCCGTCGCCCCCGTGGCGATCACCACCGCGTCGTACCGTGAGCGCAGTTCCGCCGCGTCCACATCACGCCCGACCGTCGTGGACGTACGGAACTTCGTGCCCTCCGCCCGCATCTGCTCCATCCGCCGCTCCAGATGACGCTTCTCCATCTTGAACTCGGGGATGCCGTACCGCATCAGCCCGCCGATCCGGTCGTCCCGCTCGTACACCGCCACCGTGTGACCCGCCCGGGTCAGCTGCTGGGCCGCGGCCAGCCCGGTCGGGCCCGAGCCGATGACGGCGACGGTCCGGCCGGAGAGCCGCTCCGGCGGTGCGGGCGGGGCGAAACCCTCCTCCCAGGCCCGGTCGGCGATGGCACACTCGACGTTCTTGATGGTGACCGCCGGCTGATTGATGGCGAGCACACAGCCCGCCTCGCAGGGCGCCGGGCACAACCGGCCGGTGAACTCCGGGAAGTTGTTGGTCGCGTGCAGCCGCTCCGCCGCCGCCCGCCAGTCCTCCCGCGAGACCAGGTCGTTCCAGTCCGGGATGAGATTGCCCAACGGGCAGGCCTGGTGGCAGAACGGCACACCACAGTCCATGCAGCGGTCGGCCTGCCGGCTGACAATGGGAAGCAGGGCACCCGGTACGCACACCTCGTCCCAGTCGCGGACTCGTTCCCCGACCGGCCGGCGGGGCCATTCCTCGCGGGGCGTGGTCAGGAAACCCTTGGGATCGGCCATGGCCGTGTTCCTTGCGTGCGCGGATGACAGGCCGTGCGTCGTAGGGCGGCACTCCTCCGCCCCACGATACGTCCGCTCACCCGCCCCCGCAGAGCGCCGGGACAGCGCTTTCCCGCAGGTCCTCCTCACCATTCCGCGGCAGTCCGCCGGGCGGCTCCGTCAGACGAGGGCCACCAGGTACGCCAGCGCCGCCGCGACCGAGGCGAGCGCCCGGACGTGGTTCCACAGCGTCCACTCGCGCACATACTCCGGCCAGTACGCCGCCGCCTCCGGGCTGTCCGGATCGAGCCGGGCCAGCGCCTCGTTGCGCGGTATGTTCGCGACCACGGTCAGCCCGAACGACCCGGCCAGATACAGGACACCGCCCACCAGCAACTCGGCCGTCCCCTCGTCCGGCCACAGCACGAACGTCACCACCGTGACCACCACGCACAGCATCGTCGTACCCAGGAACAGCAGCATGAAGGCCGGACGCACCGCCGCCCGGTTGACCGCCTGCATCGCGGCCACGCCCTGCGCCGGCGGCAGGTCCGCCAGCCCTCTCATCACGAACGTCGAGAAGGCGCAGAAGACCCCGGCCACCAGCCCGGTCCCGAGCACGCCCAGCGCCGTCAGTAAGAAGTACGGTCCGTCGATCATGTCGTCTCCCCGTTCCGGGCGGGGATCCTTCCCGGCCTCCACCGTCCCCACACTGGCGCATCATGGCCGTGTGCGACTTGAAGCGATCACCTGGGACCGGCTCGGCGACCTCCTCGCCGAGCGTCTGCTGGAGCTGAAGACGGCCGACGGCGGTCCCTGGCCGCGGGTCGCCCTCGACGGCGCCCCGGCCGCCCGTCCCGGAGAACTCGCCCTGCGGATCGCCGAAGCGCTCCGGATACGCGGCCGCCCCTCCCTGGCCGTCGGCACCGAGGGCTTCCTGCGGCCCGCCTCCGTCCGGCTCGAGTACGGCCACCAGGACCTGGAGTCCTACTACGGAGGCTGGTACGACACCGGCGCCCTCTGGCGTGAGGTGTTCGGCCCCCTCGAACCCGGCGGCAGCGGGCGCGTCCTGCCCGACCTGTGGAATCCCGTCACCGACCGCGCCACCCGCAGCCCCTACGTCCATCTCCCTCCCGGGGCGTGCTGTTGCTGCACGGTCCCCTCCTGCTGCGGCACTGGTTCCCCTTCGACCTCACCGTCCACGTCCTCCTCTCCCCGGGCGCCCTGCGCCGCCGTACCCCGAGCCCGACCACTGGACCCTCCCCGCATTCGAGCGCTACGAGCGGGAGACCGACCCCGCCGGCACGGCCGACGTGCTGATCAGGGCCGACGACCCACGCCATCCGGCCTGGCGGGGCTGACCCCGCCCGCCGCGAACCGCCCTCCGGGTGCCGTCCCCGCGCCGCACGACGAGAATGAAGGGCGCCGGGACTCTGCGGCGCGCCCCGCGCCGCGCCGGCCGTCCGGCACCGGGAGGTACCCCATGACCACCGCCGGAGACATCATGCACCGCGGCGCCCAGTGGATCCCCGTCCACGAAACCCTCGACCGGGCCGCCCAGTTGATGCGCGACCTGAACGTCGGCGCCCTGCCCATCAGCGACGAGAACGAGCGGCTGTGCGGCATCCTCACCGACCGCGACATCGTCGTCGGCTGCGTCGCCATGGGCCACGACCCCGCCCGGGTCACCGCCGGAGACATGGCCCAGGGCACCCCGCGCTGGATCGAGGCGGACGCCGACGTCTCCGACGTCCTGCACGAGATGCAGACCCACCGCATCCGCCGGCTGCCCGTCATCGACGGCAAACGCCTCGTCGGCATGATCAGCGAGGCCGACCTCGCCAGGAACCTCACGGACGATCAGATCGCCGTCTGGGCCGAGAACGTCTACGCCACGACCACCACCGGTTAGGGCCTGTCCGGCGGATCATGCCGGAGACGCGGGGTCTGGCACGCGCTCCCCACTGCCTGAAGGGCGTGGGAGGTGCCCCAGCCGCGTTGTCGTCGGTTGCCGGGGCTCCGCCCTGTCGCCCTCCTCCGCCTTGCAGCCGCACGCACCGGACCCCGCTCACCCGAGCCGCAGAAGCACCGCCGGCTTCCTCCGACCTGATCCGCCGGACAGGCCCCAGCCGTCCCGGCAGCGCGGTCTCAGAGCCAGCGGCCGCGCCGGAAGGCCCGGTACAGCACCAGACACGCCACGGATATCACCCCGATGACCATCCCGTAGCCGTATCGCCAGCGCAGCTCCGGCATATGGTCGAAGTTCATGCCGTAGACCCCGCAGATCATCGTCGGCACCGCCACGATCGCCGCCCACGCGGTGATCTTGCGCATGTCCTCGTTCTGCGCGACCGTCACCTGCGCCAGATGCGCCTGGAGGATGGAGTTCAGCAACTCGTCGAACGCCGCTATCTGCTCCTTCGCCCGCTGCAGATGGTCGGAGACATCACGGAAATACGCCTGTATCTCCGGGGCCACCACCCGGATCGGCCGGGAGGCGAGCTCCTCCAGCGGCCGGCCCAGCGGCACCACCGCCCGCTTCAGCTCCAGGAGTTCCCGCTTGAGCTGGTAGATACGGCCCGGATCGACCCGCTCGCCGTGCTCCGCGAACACATCCGTCTCGACCTGGTCCATGTCCTCCTGGACCGAGTCGATGACGGTCAGATAGTCGTCGACCACATGGTCCGCGACCGCGTGCAGCACCGTGGACGGGCCCTGGGCGAGCTGCCCGGGGTCGGACTCCAGCCCCTCCCGCAGAGGTCCCAGCGAGCCGTGCCGGCCGTGCCGCACCGTGACCACGAAGTCCTCGCCGAGGAACACCATGATCTCGCCGGTGTCCACCACCTCGCTGTTCGCGGTGAGTTCCTCGTGATCGACGTAGCAGACCGTCTTGAACACGGCGAACAGCGTGTCCCCGTACCGCTCCAGCTTCGGCCGCTGGTGGGCCTCGACGGCGTCCTCCACCGCCAGCGGATGCAGGTCGAACAGCTCCGCGATGCCGGCGAACTCCTGGGCGGTCGGCTCGTGCAGACCCAGCCAGACGAACCCCTCCCGCTCCTGCGCACCTGACGCACCGCGTCCACCAGGTCCCCGCTGCCGCCGGTGCGCCGACCGTTCCGGTACGTCACACAGTTGACCACCGAGGAGCCCAGCGGGGAGCGGGCCGGATGACTCAGATCCACACGGGGCCGCCGCCGCGCCAGCCGGGCCACCCGGCGCAGCCCGCCGACCGCGCCGAGACTCGTGACCTTCCGCAGATTTCCTGCCATGGACATCCGGCTTCTCCTTGCGTGGTTCCCCCGCGCCGTCCTGCTTCCCGCGCTCCGGCCCGCCAGTCTGCCAGTCCCGGACGAGTCGTGCGCGAGCCTGTGGACAGCGGGCATTCCGCTTTGTTCCCGCCTGTGGACAAGGGAGTTCGGCCCTGGTGGCGCCCGTACGTCAGGCGGGCGCGGGCGGGCGGCCCCTATGTGTTCCACCGCCTGCGCGCCCGCCCGGCAGCCCTCCTCCGCCGCCTGCTCCGGGTCGGCGCCCGTGAGCAGGGCCGCCAGAAAAGCGCCCGTGAACGCGTCCCCGGCGCCCGTCGTGTCCCGGGGCACCGCCGGTACGGCCGGGACATGGGCGTACACTTCGCCGGCCCGGGCGAGCAGCGCGCCCCGGCACCCTGCTTGGCCACCACCAGCGGGACATGACGGCTCAACCGCGCCGCCGCGTCCGCGGCATCGGACACCCCGTGAGCAGACACGCCTCGGCACTGCTGGGCAGCAGGACGTCCACGCCCTCGACCAGCGACAGGAACCGGTCGGTGCCCAGCCGCCCGAGGAATCCCGCCGACGCCGGATCCAGACTCACCGGCACACCGCGGGCCCGCGCCGTCTTCAGCGCCACCGCGACGAACGCACGGCTCGGTCCCGCGAACAGCAGATAGCCCGACAGATGCAGCCGCGCCACGCCCTCCAGCAACACGTCCGACCAGTCACCGGGCTCCAGCCGCAGCGACGCCCCGCTGTCGCTCAGGAACGTCCGCTCCGCCGCCGCGCCCTCGTCGACCAGGCAGATCACCGTCCCCGTCGGCGCCTGCCGGTCCACGACCAGTAACGGCCGGACCCCTCGGGCGGCCAGCTCCCGCTCGTGCCACGCCGCCGCGTCCGAACCCACCCGGCCGAGCAGCCGCACCGCCACCACCCCGGCACGCCGCCCAGCAGGCCACATTGGCACCCGCGCCGCCCGGCACCCTCCGGATCGACGCCACCGTGTCCGTGCCCGGGGCGAGCGGCCCACGGTGCCGGGCGACCACGTCCGTGATGACATCTCCGGCGACCAGCAGCGCCCCGCCGCGCACCGTCCCCGTCATGCCCCGCCGGCCCAGGACGCCGCGATACGCGCCGCCAGCCGTACATTGCCCCGGACCGCCGCCAGGTTCGCGGCGAGGGACGCGCCGTCGGTACCGCGCACCAGGTGATCGAGCAGGAAGGGTGTGACGGCCTGGCCCGTGACGCCCTCCGCCTCGCACGCCCGCAGCGCCTCGTCGAGCACCCGTGCGTGCAGACCGGGATCGAGTTGCTCCTCCTCCGGGACCGGATGGGCCACGATCAGCGCCGACTCGGGCCCGCCGACCGCGTCCTGCGCCCGCATGACCTCCGCGGCCTGGGCCGGGGTGTCCAGCCGCCAGTCCACGGGGTGCCCCGAGTCGGACAGATAGAAGCCGGGAAGCGGTCCGTGCCGTACCCGGCGACCGCCACCCCCAATGTCTCCAGCCGCTGCAGGGTCGCGGGCACGTCCAGGATCGACTTCACCCCGCGCACACCACGGTGATCCGCGTCCGCGCCAGCAGACCGAGGTCGGCCGACTCGTCCTGGGTCTGCGTCCACTCCCGGTGCACCCCGCCGAGCCCGCCGGTGGCGAACACCCGGACACCCGCCCGTGCCGCCAGCAGGGCCGTGGCCGACACCGTGGTCGCCCCGCTCGCCCCGGCGGCCACCGCCAGCGGCAGATCACGGTGACCCAGCTTGCGGATGCCGTCCTCGTTGGCGACCCGCTCCAACTGGTCCTTGTCCAGGCCGACCCGGGGCCGCCCGTCCAGCACGGCGATCGTGGCCGGTACCGCGCCCTCCTGCCGTACGGCCGCCTCCAGCTCCAGTGCCACCTGGAGATTCCGTGGCCGGGGCAGTCCGTGGGCGATGATCGTGGACTCCAGGGCCACCACCGGGCGGCCCGAGGCGATCGCCTCCCGTACCTCTTCGGACACCATGAGCACCACGTGTCTGCCTCCTGTCTGCCGGGTCTCCCTCATCCCTGGCGGCTCGCGCACCGGGCCAAACCCCTTGCGGGCCGTCACCGGCGTCACGGAGGCTGGGGGCATGACGGATCACACGACTCGCCTCGACCACATCGTCCTGTGGGTGGAGGACCCCATCGCCGCCGCGGAGTTCTACGAGAAGGCCGTGGGCCTGGAGCCCGTCAGGCTCGCCGACTACTCCGCAGGAGAGGCACCGTTCCCCTCGGTGCGGGTGAACGAGGAGACGATCCTCGACCTCATGCCACGGGCGAAGGCGGAACGGATGCGGATGCTGCCCGGGGCCGCGGAGAGTTCGGGGCATCCCGTCAACCATGTCTGCCTGTCGCTGCCGGCCTCGGACTTCGACGCGCTGCGCAGTCGGCTGGAGGAGAGCTCGGTACCGGTGTCGGACGTATCGCGCGACTCGTTCGGAGCGCGGGGACCGGCGCGGCGCAGCTTCTACTTCCGCGACCCGGACGGCAACGTGTTCGAGGCACGGCACTACGACTGACCGTCGGTGACTGCGGGCGGGGAATCCCATGAGCGGGAGATACCCCCACCGCCCACCCGTGCCGCCCCGCGGCACGACTGCCCGCGGGGCGCGGGTACGCCGTGAGTCGCGTGGTCCGGCGGACGGACGGGTGGTCAGAACAACGGCTCGGGCAGTACGCCCTCCAGAGCGAGCAGATGACGCTTGGCTTCCAGGCCGCCGCCGAAACCGCCGATGCCGCCGTCGCTCTCCACCACCCGGTGGCACGGCACGATCACCGGCAGCGGGTTGGCGCCCATCGCCATGCCCACGGCCTGCGCCGCACCGGGCTGGCCGACCCGTCCGGCCAGGTCGCCGTACCCGACGACCGAGCCGTACGGCACCCCGGCGGCCAGCTCCCGCAGCACCTCGCGGTGGAAGCCGGAGATCAGCGACCAGTCCAGCGGCAGCTCGAAGTCCCGGCGTGCCCCCGCGAAGTACGCCTCGACCTGACGTATCGCCTCGGCCAGCAGCGGGGAGCCGGGCTCCTCGGCCGGCTCGGTGCCGAGCCGTGACGCCAGCCGCTCCAGCGCGCTGTCGCGGACCTCGCCGGTGGCGTGGAAGACGACGTTGACCAGGCCCTCACGGGTCGCGGCCAGCAGCAGCGGGCCGATTCCGGTGCCGACGACGGCCCACACCACCCGCCGCTCGTACTGCCCATGGCTGTCCATGCGCCCCACCGTACGGCCCGCCACTGACATCGCCCCGCGAACAGGGTCGGCGGACGCCTCAGCCGCGCACCGCGTCCCGCACCACGTCGGGTGTGTTGGTGATGATCCCGTCGACCCCGTACCCGGCGACCCGCCGGGCGGCGGCCGCGTCGTTCACGGTCCAGGTGCACACCTCGAGCGGCTTGCCGTGCGGGCCCTTGAAGGCGTGCACGGCGGTGACATAGCCGGCGGAAAGGGAGGCGTACGTGGGATTGATCTGGTCGGTGAACGCCGCGTACGCGGGCAGGTCCGACACCGGCGGCGTCCCGAGGAAGCCCGTCTTCACAGCGGGCCGCAGATCGTGGACCGTGCGCACACTGTCCGCGCTGAAGCTCTGCACGACCAGCCGGCCCCTCACGTGCGCGCGGTCCAGCCAGCCCTCGTTGCCCAGCACCTTGACGATCTCCCCTCTATGCCGGGGTACAGCTGAGGGTTCTTGATCTCCAGCAGCAGCTTCTGACCGTGCGCCTCCACACGGTGCACGAACTGCTCCAGCGTCGGCACGCGCGCGCCCGCGTAGGCGGCGTCGAACCAGCTGCCCGCGTCCAGCCGGGCGATCTCCGCCGCCGTGAAGTCGCTCACCTTCCACGGCGCCCGGTCCGGGAAGACCTCCTCGACGTCGGTGGTGCGCTGGAGGCTGTCGTCGTGCAGGACGACGAGTTCTCCGTCCCTGGTGCGCTGGACGTCGTTCTCCACCCAGTCGACGCCGAGCGCGGCCGCCTTGTCGACGGCCGCCAGGGTGTTCTCGGGCGCGTACGCGGACGCGCCCCGGTGGGCTATCACCAGGGGCCGCGCGGAGCTCTCGGCGGCCCGCGCGGGGAGAGCGGGAGCAGAAGAGCGGCGGCGCCCAGGAGCGCGGTGGTCGAGGCGGCGACAGCGCGTGCGTGCATGCGTACTCCTCGCGTCGAACAGTCACGGACAGCTCAACTGTGACAGCCGACGGTCAACGCGAGACGGGTGCGGGATGGCCACGGATTGAACGCTGTTGCCCGAAGTCCGCACACTGGTGCCACACACCTGGGGCAAGGACGTGTTTCTTTGCCGGATAGTCGTTCGACCATTCCGGTGGGGCCATACCCTCTGCCTCAACCCTGGCCGCCGTCACCGGCGCCGGGAGGGGCTCCACCGGGACATTGCGGGACACACACAGGGCGGGAAGGGCAGCCGCGCATGCAGGGCACGGTCGACGAATTCAGCTACGGCCTGGTCACACCGCTGGTGGCCTTTCTCATGGCCTGCCTCGGCGGTGCCCTGGGCCTGCACTGCACCACCAGGGCGCTCAGGGTGTCCCGCACCTGGCGGCCCGGCTGGCTCGCCCTGGCCGCCGCGGTGATCGGCTCCGGCGTATGGACGATGCACTTCGTCGCGATGACGGGCTTCACCATCGAGGGCACGCCGATCCACTACGACCGGACCATGACGTTCGCGAGTCTGGCCGTCGCCATCGTCATGGTGGGCATCGGGATCTTCATAGTCGGCTACAAGGGCGCCTCCGGCACGGCCCTGTTCACCGGGGGCACCATCACCGGCCTCGGCATCGCCTCGATGCACTATCTCGGCATGGCCGGAATGAGCCTCGACGGACGCCTCGAGTACAACGTCCTCACCGTCGCCGCCTCCGTGGCCATCGCCATGGCCGCCGCCAGCACCGCCCTGTGGGCGGCCGGACAGGCGCGCGGCTTCCTGTGGAGCGTGGGCGCCAGTCTCGTCATGGGGCTCGCGGTCACCGGGATGCACTACACCGGCATGGCCGCGCTCGAGGTGCACGTCCACGGATCGGCGGAGCCCGCCACGGGGAGCCCGCGGCCGCCCTCCTCGGCCCGATGCTGGTCGGCCCGCTCGCCTTCCTCGTCCTCGCCGGCGTCGTGGTGATCTTCGACCCGCTGATGGTCGCCGGCGGCACCCCGCGGTCCCCGCCGAGCACAAGCCCGGCGTCCCCGCGCGCCCACCGGCCCACCACACCCCGTCCGCTCCCGGATGCGGACCCGCGGGCCGGTGGAACGCCGCCCCGCACCGCGCAGCGCCGCTGAACCGGACCCGTTGTCAGTGGGGGTCGTACGGTTGATGGCATGCGGCCCGTTTCCCAGATCGAACGCACGGTGGCGCCCTTCGAGGTCGTCAGTCCCTACCAGCCGAGCGGCGACCAGCCGACGGCCATCGCCGACCTCGCCCGGCGCATCGAAGCAGGTGAGCAAGACGTCGTCCTGCTCGGCGCGACCGGCACAGGCAAGTCCGCCACCACCGCGTGGATGATCGAGAAGCTCCAGCGGCCCACCCTGGTCATGGCGCCGAACAAGACCCTGGCCGCCCAGCTGGCCAACGAGTTCCGCGAACTGCTGCCGAACAACGCGGTCGAGTACTTCGTCTCGTACTACGACTACTACCAGCCCGAGGCGTACGTCCCGCAGTCGGACACGTACATCGAGAAGGACTCCTCGATCAACGAGGAGGTCGAGCGGCTGCGTCACTCCGCGACCAACTCGCTGCTCACCCGCCGCGACGTCGTCGTGGTCGCCTCCGTCTCCTGCATCTACGGCCTGGGCACCCCGCAGGAGTACGTCGACCGCATGGTCCCCTCCGCGTCGGCGACGAGTTCGACCGCGACGAGCTGCTGCGCCGCTTCGTGGACATCCAGTACACGCGCAACGACATGGCCTTCTCCCGCGGCACCTTCCGCGTCCGCGGCGACACCATCGAGATCTTCCCGGTCTACGAGGAGCTCGCCGTCCGCATCGAGATGTTCGGCGACGAGATCGAGGCGCTGTCCACGCTCCACCCGCTCACCGGCGAGATCATCAGCGACGACGAGCATCTGTACATCTTCCCGGCCACCCACTACGTCGCGGGCCCCGAGCGCCTGGAGCGCGCGGTCAACGACATCGAGAAGGAGCTCGGCGAGCGCCTGGCCGAGCTGGAGAAGCAGGGCAAGCTCCTGGAGGCCCAGCGCCTGCGCATGCGCACCACCTACGACATCGAGATGCTCCGTCAGATCGGCTCCTGCTCCGGCGTGGAGAACTACTCGATGCACTTCGACGGCCGCTCACCCGGCTCCCCGCCGAACACCCTGCTGGACTACTTCCCGGACGACTTCCTCCTCGTCATCGACGAGTCGCACGTGACCGTCCCGCAGATCGGCGCCATGTACGAGGGGACGCCTCCCGCAAGCGCACCCTCGTCGACCACGGCTTCCGGCTCCCGTCCGCCCTCGACAACCGCCCGCTGAAGTGGGAGGAGTTCCAGGAGCGCGTCGGCCAGACCGTCTATCTGTCGGCCACCCCGGCCAGTACGAGCTCTCCCGCGGGGACGGCGCCGTCGAGCAGATCATCCGCCCCACCGGCCTCATCGACCCCGAGGTCGTGGTCAAGCCCACCGAGGGTCAGATCGACGACCTGGTGCACGAGATCCGCACCCGTGTGGAGAAGGACGAACGCGTCCTGGTCACCACGCTCACCAAGAAGATGGCCGAGGACCTCACCGACTACTTCCTGGAACTCGGCATCCAGGTGCGCTATCTGCACAGCGACGTCGACACCCTGCGCCGGGTCGAGCTGCTGCGGGAGCTGCGCAGCGGCGAGTACGACGTCCTCGTCGGCATCAACCTGCTGCGTGAGGGCCTCGACCTGCCCGAGGTGTCCCTGGTGGCGATCCTCGACGCCGACAAGGAGGGCTTCCTGCGTTCGGGCACCTCCCTGATCCAGACCATCGGCCGCGCGGCGCGCAATGTCTCCGGCCAGGTCCATATGTACGCGGACAAGATCACCCCGGCGATGGAGAAGGCCATCGACGAGACCAACCGCCGCCGCGAGAAGCAGGTCGCCTACAACCAGGCGAACGGCATCGACCCGCAGCCCCTGCGCAAGAAGATCAATGACATCGTCGCCCAGATCGCCCGCGAGGACATCGACACCGAGCAACTGCTCGGCTCGGGTTACCGCCAGGCCAAGAAGGACGGCGGCGGCACCAAGGCGCCCGTGCCCTCCCTCGGGACCAAGGCGGCCAAGGGCGCGAAGAGCGCCAAGGGCAGGGCAAGGCCGCCGAGACGGTGCCGACCGACCGTCCCGCCGCCGAACTCGCCGAGCAGATCGAGGACCTCACCGCGCGGATGCGGGCCGCAGCCGGGGACCTGCAGTTCGAGATCGCGGCACGGCTGCGCGACGAGGTGTCGGAGATGAAGAAGGAACTGAGGCAGATGCAGGAGGCGGGCCTTCGCTGACGGCCGCGTACGCGATGTGTTGCAAGAACGACACAAAGTGCGGACCTGGGTACGTCACTGTCAGTGCTCCTGCGTAGGGTTCTAATCAACCGCGAATGCGCGGTAACAGGGAAGTCCGAGAGGGGAATCAGCGCGTGACCGTCAACATGACCAAGGGTCAGGCCATCAGTCTGCAGAAGAACGACGGCGGCAGCCTGACCGCGGTGCGCATGGGTCTCGGCTGGCAGGCGGCCCCCGTCGCGGCCTGTTCGGCTCGCGTACCCGTGAGATCGACCTTGACGCCTCGGCCGTCCTGTTCGCCGACAAGCAGCCGGTCGACGTCGTCTTCTTCCGCCACCTGGTGAGCGACGACGGCTCCGTACGCCACACCGGTGACAACCTCGTCGGCGGTGTCGGCCAGGGCGGCGACGACGAGGCCATCCTCGTCGACCTCTCGCGCGTCCCGGTCCACATCGACCAGATCGTCTTCACCGTGAACTCCTTCACGGGCCAGACCTTCCAGGAGGTGCAGAACGCGTTCTGCCGCCTCGTCGACGAGACCAACGGCCAGGAGCTCGCCCGTTACACGCTCGCCGGAGGCGGCGCCTACACGGCCCAGCTGATGGCGAAGGTGCACCGCACGGGCGCGGGCTGGACGATGACGGCCCTGGGCAACCCCGCCAACGGGCGCACCTTCCAGGACCTGATGCCGGCGATCCTGCCGGTTCTCTGACAGGCGACAGACCCAGGCACCGCACGCGACACGGGGGACGAAGGCGATGACGGCCGAGCTGGTGCGGGGACAGAACCACCCGCTCTCCCAGTCCCGTCTGGAGATCCGGATCTCGGCCGGCACACCGGTCGTGGCCGTGGCCGCGCTCGGCGACGAGAACGGCCGGATCCACGGCGTGGAGTGGGTGGCCCACCCGGGTGCACCCACCCAGCCCGGTCTGGAGGTGTCGCGGCAGGCGGCCGCCGACCACCGTCTCGCGGTGGACCTGGACGGCATGACCGACGCCGTTCACCGCGTCGGTGTGCTGCTGGCCCTGCCCGCCGCGGGCGGCGGTCCGGGGCCGGCCCGGTTCGGCGCCGTGGCGGCCCCTTCGTCGCCGTCACCGGCCTCGACGGCGACGAGGTCGCCAGTTACACCATCACGGGCCTGGAGGCCGAGTCGGCCGTCGTCGCCCTGGAGCTCTACCGGCGGCAGGGCGCCTGGAAGGTGCGCGCCGTCGGCCAGGGCTACGCGGGCGGCCTGGCCGAACTCCTCACCGACCAGGGCCTGCCCGAGGCCGTGCCCCTCGCGGGCGCCATCAACGAGGCGGTCGCACGAGGGCTTGCCCGCTCCGTGCAGGCACCGCCGTCCCGCCCGTCCGACGGCGACCGCTCCCGGCAGACGGCCGCCCCCGCCCTCGGCCCCGACCAGGGCGGCGCGGCCCCGCAGGGCGCACCGGGCCCCGTACCGCCGGCGTACGGCGGGCAGCCGTCCGGGGCATCCGGACCGAGCGGACCGCAGCCGTCCTACGGCGGCAGCGGCGTCGCGGAGCCGTCCGCCACCACCGGCGGCCCGATCGACTACAGCCACCCCGGCAGGCGGAACTCCGCCCCGCCGCCGCCCCCGCCCACCGCGCCGCCGGCACCGCCCGGGCAGCCGGCGCAGCCCGTCGCGGGGGACGCGACCGGCTGGTCCATGGAGGAGCGGCTCTACAACCAGGTCTGGGGCATGTTCGAGGACCTGGCCCGCACCACCGCCGCCTACCGGAGCGCCGTCGACTTCGCCGAGTCCCGGATGGACAAGGAGCTGGAGCAGGCCCTGTCCGACCCGCGCAGCCGCATCGGCGGTCAGGGAGACGCCGTCCGTGAGGCGGCCCGGGCCCGGCACGCGCACCTCGTCGAGCAGGCACGGGAGGTCCTCGACCGGGACATCGCCCAGCTCGTCGCCGAGGCCGACGTCGTCGAACCCGCGCTGCCCCTGGCCTTCGCCCGCTGGGACAACCCCGCCTGGCACGCCTACCGGGTGCCGATGGAGATACCCATGGCGCTGCGCCTGGGCGACCTCCGGCTGCCCGAGGCCGACCGGATCCGTATCCCGATGCTGCTCCGGCTGCCGCTGGAGCGCGGTCTGTGGATCGACAGCGGACGGGCCGACTCCATCGACGGGTCGTTCACCGACTCCACGACATGCGGCGTCTCGCCATGGACACGGCGGTCGCGCACGCGGCCCGGCTGCTCGCCGTCTACCCGGCGGGCGAGTTCACCGTGCACGTCATCGACCCGGCCGGATCCGGGGCGGGGCCGCTGGCTCCGCTGACGGGGACCGGTGTGCTGGCCGCCCTGCCCGCCCAGGGCGCGGCCGGAGTGACGGATGTGCTGGCCAGGCTGACCCAGCGGGTCGACCTGGTGCAGATGGCGCTGCGCGGCGGCGCCCCGGACGCGCTGCCGCCCGGCTTCGACACCTCCCAGCAGCTCCTGATCGTCAACGACTTCCCGCACGGCTTCGACGACCGCGCCGTGAACCAGCTGCGCTACCTCGCAGACGAGGGCCCCTCCGTCGGGGTCCATCTGATGATGGTCGCCGACCGTGAGGAATCCTCGGCCTACGGCCCGTTGCTTGACCCGCTGTGGCGTTCGCTGCTGCGACTGACTCCCGTCCCCGACAGCCATCTGGCCGACCCCTGGGTCGGACACGCCTGGACGTACGAGCCGCCGCTCGTGCCGGCCGGCAGCCAGGTCCTCCACCAAGTGCTGACTCAGGTGGCGGCGGCCCGCCGTGCCTGGAACAGGTGACCTCCCGCCCTTGACCAAGCCCACGTAAAGTCCCTCGACCAGGGATTTTGCATCTTTCTTTACTCACCTCTTTACCAATACTTGGGGATTGGGTACTGTTGACCGCACGGAGGGAGTACTCCCTGTCTGTGCGGCGACCCCGTCAATACGGATCAGGCCAGATCCCGGGGCGTCGGCCCGAAGGACCGTCCCGGCTCAGTCATGCGCCGGTGGCCCGGGTGGAAGAGACCTCCGGCAGCGACGACGCTGACATTTGCCGTGTGACGTATCTGCCGGAGGCGCAGTGGATGTTTCCCTGACCCTGTGGGTCCTGACGATCGTGGGCTTGTGCGCCCTCATCGCAGCCGACTTCTTCATCGGCCGCAAACCGCATGACGTATCCATCAAGGAAGCCGGAATCTGGACCATCGTCTGGATCGTCCTGGCCGCGCTCTTCGGGCTCGGCCTGGTGATCTGGGGCGGCGGCCAGGCCGGAGGCGAGTTCTTCGCCGGCTACATCACCGAGAAATCCCTGAGCGTCGACAACCTCTTCGTCTTCGTGCTGATCATGGCGAAGTTCGCGGTGCCGTCGCAGTACCAGCAACGGGTGCTTCTCGTCGGCGTTCTCATCGCCCTGGTGCTGCGCGCGATATTCATCGCCGCAGGTGCCGCGATCCTCGCCAGCTTCTCCTGGGTGTTCTACCTCTTCGGAGCCTTCCTCATCTGGACCGCCTGGAAGCTCATCCAGGAGGCCCGGGCCGGCGAGGACGAGGAGGAGTTCGAGGAGAACAAGCTGCTCAAGGCCGCCGAGCGCCGCTTCGGTGTGGCCGACCGGTACCACGGCACCAAGCTGTGGATCGAGCAGAACGGCAAGCGGGTCATGACCCCGATGCTCGTCGTCATGCTCGCCATCGGCACCACGGACGTCCTGTTCGCGCTCGACTCGATCCCCGCGATCTTCGGCCTGACGCAGGACCCGTACATCGTGTTCACGGCGAACGCGTTCGCGCTGATGGGTCTGAGGCAGCTGTACTTCCTCATCGGCGGCCTGCTGAGGAAGCTGGTCCACCTGGCCTACGGGCTGTCGATCATCCTCGGCTTCATCGGTGTGAAGCTGGTGTTCCACGCACTGCACGAGTCCGGGGTACACGTTCCCGAGATCAGCATTCCGGTCTCGCTGGGCGTGATCTGCTCCGTCCTGATCGTCACGACGATCACCAGCCTGCAGGCCTCCCGCAAGCAGGCGGAGGCGGATGCGGCCAAGGGCACCGTGAAGGACGACATAGACGTCTGACCCGTCGGACACCGGGCGCAAGGTACCGGGAGCGGAGGTCGGCATATCGCCGGCCACCGTTCCCGGCCCGGCATGTCCACACCCGCGCCGCCCGTCGGCGCGCCGATCGAATGCGACTCGTACGAGGAGGCCATGCGCGTGACCATGACGACCCCGAGACGATCAGGATCGCGGAGCAAAGGGGACGGCCGTACGACGGTGCCACCTCCAGCGCCCCCGCGCCCCCGGGATCGGACGGTGGTCGGAGGGCAGCGGTGAAATGCGCCGCCCGTTCACGTCTGCGACGATCGCTTCATGACCGCTCGGCTCAGGGCACTTGCGGCACGGTGGACGACCCTGGTGCCGGTGTTCGCCGTAGTTCTGCTGGTCCTGACCTGGGGACGGGATCTGCCCGGCTGGGCCGTCGCGATAGCGACCCTGGTCCTCGCGGGGGCCGTGCTGGCGGCCGTGCACCACGCGGAGGTGGTCGCGCACCGGGTCGGTGAGCCCTTCGGCTCCCTGGTGCTCGCGGTCGCCGTCACCGTCATCGAGGTGGCGCTGATCGTCACACTGATGATCGACGGCGGGGACAAGAGCGCGACGCTCGCCAGAGACACCGTGTTCGCGGCCGTGATGATCACGGTCAACGGCATCCTCGGACTGAGTCTGCTGACGGGCTCACTGCGCCACGGCACGGCGGTCTTCAATTCGGAAGGCACCGGCGCGGCCCTCGCCACGGTCGCGACACTGGCCACCCTCAGCCTCGTCCTGCCGACGTTCACCACGAGCAAGCCGGGCCCGGAGTTCTCCACGGTCCAGCTCACCTTCGCGGCGGTCTCCTCACTGATCCTGTACGCCCTGTTCGTGGCGACCCAGACCGTCGGACATCGCGACTACTTCCTCCCGATCGTCGAGACAGAGCGAGGGACGCCCCTCCGACGAGGAGGAGCACGCCGAGGCGCCCTCCACCCGCACCGCCATGATCAGCCTCGGACTGCTGGGTCTGGCCCTGATCGGAGTGGTGGGGCTGGCCAAGGGGTCTCGCCCACTATCGAGTCCGGAGTGGACGCGGCCGGGCTGCCCCACTCCGTCGTCGGTGTGATCATCGCGCTGCTGGTGCTCCTTCCGGAGACCATCGCCGCGGTGCGGGCCTCCCGCCGCAACCAGGTGCAGACCAGCATGAACCTCGCGCTCGGTTCGGCGATGGCCAGTATCGGTCTGACCATCCCCGCCGTCGCGCTGGCCTCGCTCTGGCTCCCCGGCCCGCTCGTCCTCGGCCTGAGCAACACCCATATGGTGCTGCTCGCCCTCACCATGGTGGTGGGCGCGCTGACCGTGGTCCCCGGACGGGCCACACCCCTCCAGGGAGGCGTGCACCTGGTCCTGCTCGCGGCCTATCTGGAACTGGCGCTCAACCCCTGACGGGGCAGGCGGCCCGGTACATGACGGTGGTACGCCGGGCTGGGCCGTCGACCCGGACCAGGCCGCCGTGGGGAGCACCAGCCGCGGATCGGTGTGCCCGGCGCCCCCGTCGAAGACGACGGGGGCGCCGGGCGCGTAAGCCCGCATCACCCGGGGCACCGCCTCGCGCCGCTCGGCGGCGTGGTCGCCGGCCGCGGGCTCGGGAAAGTGCGAGGGGACCGTCAGGACGGGAGGCCAGGGCCCGACGGTCATGCGCCGCACCGTGATAGACCGGGTCCGAACAGCGGTTCCCGCGAGGACCGCTCCACCCCGACGGACCGGAGGAACCGTGCCCCGCGATCTGGCCAACGCCCCCATCATGATCCTCAACGGCCCCAACCTGAACCTGCTCGGACAGCGCCAGCCGGAGATCTACGGCACCGACACGCTCGCCGACGTGGAGGCGATGTGCGCCAAGGCGGCGGCCGCGCGGGGCGGCACGGTGGACCTGCGGCAGTCCAACCACGAGGGTCAGCTGGTGGACTGGATCCACGAGGCGAGGCTGAACCACTGCGGGATCGTCATCAACCCCGGCGCCTACTCGCACACCTCCGTCGCCATCCTGGACGCCCTCAACACCTGTGACGGGCTGCCCGTGATGGAGGTCCACATCTCCAACATCCACCGGCGCGAGTCCTTCCGGCACCACTCCTACGTTTCCCTGCGCGCCGAAGGGGTCATCGCGGGCTGCGGGGTGCAGGGGTACGTGTTCGCCGTGGAGCGGATCGCGGCCCTGGCGGGACCAGGACTGGCCGAGGCGTAGCCGCCTGTCACCAGCCCCGCGCGTGCCACTCCGGCAGTCGCGGGCGCTCCGCGCCCAGGGTGGTGTCGTTGCCGTGGCCGGGATAGACCCACGTCTCGTCCGGCAGGACGTCGAAGATCTTGGTCTCGACGTCCTGGATCAGACGGGCGAACGCCTCCGGGTCCTTGAAGGTGTTGCCCACACCGCCCGGGAACAGACAGTCCCCGGTGAACACATGCGGATGCCCGTGGGGGTCGTCGTAGACGAGGGCGATCGAGCCGGGGGTGTGCCCGACGAGGTGGCGGGCGGTGAGTTCCACCTGGCCCACGCGGACGGTGTCGCCGTCGTCGACCAGGACGTCGGTCGGCACCGGGATGCCCTCTGCGTCCTCCCGGCCCGCGTGGGTGCGGGCGCCGGTCGCGGCGACGACCTCGGCGAGCGCCTGCCAGTGGTCGCCGTGCCGGTGGGTGGTGACGACGGACGCGATGCCGTCGTGACCGATCGTCCCCAGCAGGGTCCCCGCGTCGTTGGCCGCGTCGATCAGCAACTGTTCGTCGGTGGCCCGGCAACGCAGCAGATACGCGTTGTTCTCCATGGGGCCGACCGCGACCTTGGTGATCATCAGGTCCTTGAGTTCGTGCACGTCGGCTGGCCCGCCGACCGTCACCCGACCGCTGTACGTCATGACCGCCAGCCTATAGCGCCAGAGCCTGTCCGGCGGAGCGGGCCGGAGGAAACCGGCGGCGCCTCGCCGCGCGGCTGAGCGGGGTCCGGTGCGCGGCTGAGCGGGGTCCGGTGCGCGCGGCCGCACGACGGAGGAGGGCGGCAGGACGCCACCCCGGCAACCGATGGCAACGCCCGCTGGGGGCACCGCCCACGTCCTTCGGACAGTGGGGAGGCGGGCCGGGCGCTACAGCGGAGGAAGCGACGGGAGGGCGCCGCCCTTCACGGTGAGGGCGGAGCCGTCACGGCGGCCGGAGAGCCAGCCGAGCAGGTCCGCGGCCGTCCCCTCGACCGCGACGGGGCCGCCGGACTTCTCGCCGCCCGTCGTCCAGATCCTGCCGTCCCGCGTGGCGAGGGCGGTCGACGGTACGCCCCGGTGGCCGGCGAACCGCTCCGCGAGGAAGTCGATCTCCCGCTCCGTGAAGCCGGCCGGGAGGTCCTCCAGCTCGTAGCCGGTCCCGAGGTCCACGTGGTGCAGCTCCACCTCGGCCCAGCGCCTGAACGGCACCCGCGCGGCACGGTCCGTGACCCCGTTGCGCAGTTCCACGGTGCGCGACCAGTCCGCCGGGGCGGCGCCCACCGCGCGGAAGCGCTCCCCGCTCTCCCGCAGGTCGGCGAGGTGTGCGTCGAGGGCGCGGGGCGCGTCCCGCTCGATGTCGGCGTCCCGGGCCTCGCCGGAGACGTACATGGGGCGGCCCTCCAGGACGTTCACCAGAGCGTCCGCGTTACGGGCCAGGTGGGCCAGCACATGGCCGCGGGTCCAGCCGGGGAGGCGTGACGACTGGGTCACAGCCGCGTTGTCCAGTGCGGCCGCCGCGGTGAGCAGCCGCTCGGTCGCTGCTTGTACAGACGCCAGGTCATCAGCGTGATCAATCATGGTGCCGACCCTAGCCCCGTCACACCATCGGGTGAAGGTGGTGACACTCCGCCCGAAATCGAATGCACGTGCTATAAGGTCGTGAGTGGCGTCGGGCATGCTGGAGAGCCGGGGTTTGTTGACAACCCGTGAATCCGAACCGGCGTTGTCAGTGGCTCCCCTAGTCTGAGAAGGACGGGGGCCCCGCCCCTGTCACTTCTCTCTAGAAAGGTGCGGACCGGCGTGGCCGACCGTCTCATCGTCCGTGGAGCGCGCGAGCACAACCTCAAGAACGTCTCGCTCGATCTCCCGCGCGACTCGCTCATCGTCTTCACGGGCCTGTCCGGGTCGGGCAAGTCCTCGCTGGCCTTCGACACGATCTTCGCCGAGGGACAGCGGCGTTACGTGGAGTCGCTCTCCTCGTACGCCCGGCAGTTCCTCGGCCAGATGGACAAGCCCGACGTCGACTTCATCGAGGGCCTCTCCCCGGCGGTCTCCATCGACCAGAAGTCGACCTCCCGCAACCCGCGCTCGACGGTCGGCACCATCACCGAGGTCTACGACTATCTGCGGCTGCTCTTCGCCCGCATCGGCAAGCCGCACTGCCCGGAGTGCGGCCGTCCGATCGCCCGCCAGTCGCCGCAGGCCATCGTCGACAAGGTCCTGGAGCTGCCGGAGGGCAGCCGCTTCCAGGTGCTCTCCCCGCTGGTGCGCGAGCGCAAGGGCGAGTTCGTCGACCTGTTCGCCGACCTCCAGACCAAGGGGTACTCCCGCGCGCGGGTGGACGGCGAGACGATCCAGCTCTCCACCCCGCCCACCCTGAAGAAGCAGGAGAAGCACACCATCGAGGTGGTCATCGACCGCCTCACGGTCAAGGACAGCGCCAAGCGCCGGCTCACCGACTCCGTCGAGACCGCCCTCGGGCTGTCCGGCGGCATGGTAGTGCTCGACTTCGTCGACCTCCCCGAGGACGACCCCGAGCGCGAGCGCATGTACTCCGAGCACCTGTACTGCGCCTACGACGACCTGTCCTTCGAGGAGCTGGAACCCCGCTCCTTCTCCTTCAACTCGCCCTTCGGCGCCTGCCCCGAGTGCACCGGTATCGGTACGCGCATGGAGGTCGACCCCGAGCTGATCGTCCCCGACCCGGACAAGAGTCTCGACGAGGGCGCCATCCACCCGTGGTCGCACGGCCACACCAAGGACTACTTCGACCGCCTCGTCGGCGCCCTGGCGGAGGCGCTGGGCTTCCGCACCGACATCCCGTTCGCGGGACTGCCGCAGCGCGCCAGGAAGGCCCTGCTGCATGGCCACAAGACCCAGGTCGAGGTCCGCTACCGCAACCGCTACGGCCGCGAGCGCCGCTACACCACGGCCTTCGAGGGCGCCGTCCCGTTCGTCAAGCGCCGGCACAGCGAGGCCGAGAGCGACGCCAGCCGGGAGCGCTTCGAGGGCTATATGCGCGAGGTGCCCTGCCCCGCCTGTGAGGGCACCCGGCTGAAGCCGGTCGTCCTCGCGGTCACGGTCATGGGCAAGTCCATCGCCGAGGTCTCCGGCATGTCCATCAGCGACTGCGCCGACTTCCTGGGCGAGCTGAAGCTCACCGCCCGCGACAAGAAGATCGCCGAGCGCGTGCTCAAGGAGGTCAACGAGCGGCTGCGGTTCCTGGTCGACGTCGGCCTGGACTACCTCTCGCTCAACCGCGCGGCCGGCACGCTCTCCGGCGGCGAGGCCCAGCGCATCCGCCTGGCCACCCAGATCGGCTCCGGACTCGTCGGCGTGCTCTACGTCCTCGACGAGCCCTCGATCGGTCTGCACCAGCGCGACAACCACCGGCTGATCGAGACCCTGGTCCGGCTGCGCGACATGGGCAACACGCTCATCGTCGTGGAGCACGACGAGGACACCATCAAGGTCGCCGACTGGATCGTCGACATCGGCCCCGGCGCCGGTGAGCACGGCGGCAAGGTCGTGCACAGCGGCTCCCTGAAGGAGCTGCTGGCCAACGCCGAGTCGCAGACCGGCCAGTATCTGTCCGGCAAGAAGGCCATTCCGCTGCCCGACATCCGCCGCCGGCACGACCTGTCGCGCCGGCTCACGGTGCACGGCGCCCGCGAGAACAACCTCCAGGACATCGACGTGTCCTTCCCGCTCGGCGTCTTCACCGCCGTCACGGGTGTCTCCGGATCCGGCAAGTCCACACTGGTCAACGACATCCTGTACACCCACCTCGCCCGCGAGCTGAACGGCGCGCGCAGTGTCCCCGGCCGGCACACGCGCGTGGACGGCGACGACCTCGTCGACAAGGTGGTCCATGTCGACCAGTCGCCCATCGGGCGCACCCCGCGCTCCAACCCGGCGACGTACACCGGTGTCTTCGACCACGTCCGCAAGCTGTTCGCCGAGACCACGGAGGCGAAGGTCCGCGGCTACATGCCCGGCCGCTTCTCCTTCAACGTCAAGGGCGGCCGCTGCGAGAACTGCGCGGGCGACGGCACCATCAAGATCGAGATGAACTTCCTCCCGGACGTGTACGTCCCGTGCGAGGTCTGCCACGGCGCCCGGTACAACCGGGAGACCCTGGAGGTCCACTACAAGGGCAAGTCCATCGCCGACGTCCTGAACATGCCGATCGAAGAGGCCATGAACTTCTTCGAGGCGGTCCCGGCCATCGCCCGTCATCTGCGGACGCTCAACGACGTGGGTCTCGGCTATGTCCGCCTCGGCCAGTCCGCGACCACCCTGTCCGGCGGTGAGGCGCAGCGCGTGAAGCTCGCCAGCGAACTGCAGAAGCGCTCCACCGGCCGCACGGTCTACGTACTGGACGAGCCGACCACCGGTCTGCACTTCGAGGACATCAGCAAGCTGCTGACGGTCCTGTCCGGCCTGGTCGACAAGGGCAACACGGTCATCGTCATCGAGCACAACCTCGACGTGATCAAGACCGCGGACTGGGTCGTCGACATGGGCCCCGAAGGCGGCTCCGGCGGTGGCCTGGTGGTCGCGGAGGGCACCCCGGAGGAGATCGCCGCCGTTCCGGCCAGCCACACCGGCAAGTTCCTGCAGGAAGTCCTGGGCGCGGACCGGATCAGCGACGCCGCGCAGGAGCCGGCTCCGCGCAAGGCGGCGAAGAAGACGGTCGCCGCCGGGACCGGCACCCGGAAGACGGCCACCAAGGCGGTCGGCGGTACGGCCGCCAAGAAGACCGCCACCAAGGCGACCGCGAAGAAGACCGCCACCAAGGCGACCGCCAAGAAGACGACGCGGGCGGCCAAGGACTGACCGGCCCGCACCGATACGCGCCGTGCGGCGGAGGAACCCGGGTTCCTCCGCCGCACGGCGCGTATCAGGCTGCCTTCGGCTCCAGTTCGTGGGCGTACGGCGGTTCCGCGCCCGCGCGTGAGCAGGTGATCGCCGCCGCGCGCGCCGCGAAGCCGAGCAGGCCCGCCCAGCCGTCGGCGCCCAGCGCGGCCAGGCCCGCGTCACTGAGCGCGTCCCGCGCGGCGAGACCGTGCAGCAGGGCCGCGTTCACCGTGTCCCCGGCACCGATCGTGTCCACCACCTCGACCCGCTCTCCCGGCACGGTGTACTCGCCGCCCTCCCGGGTGTACACGGTCAGCCCGTCTCCGCCCCGGGTGACCACCACCGCCGCCGGACCGGCCGCCAGCCACTCCCGCGGGGAACCGCCCAGCCACTCGGCGTCCTCCTCCGACAGCTTCAGCAGCGACACCGACGGCAGCCAGCTCCGGAACCGGGCCCGGTAGGCGTCCGGGTCCGGGATGAGCACCGCCCGGATGTTGGGGTCCAGCGCCGTGAACACACCTCGCGCACCGGCGGCACGCATCAGCTCCTCGTACGCGCTCGCGCCCGGCTCCAGCACCAGCGAGCAGGTGCCGAAGGACACCGCGCGGGTGCCGGCCGGCAGCGTGTCGGGGTGGTGAACAGCCGGTCCGCCGTCCCCTCCACATAGAAGGAGTACGCCGCCGAACCGTCCGTGCCGACCGTGGCGACGGCCAGCGTCGTCGGCTCGTTGCCGCGCTGCACCGACGACACGTCCACACCGGTCTCCCGCAGCCGGTCCAGCAGCGCCTCCCCGAAGGCGTCACGGGACACCCGGGAGCAGAACGCGGCGGGGGAGCCGAGGCGGCCCAGCGCCAACGCCGTGTTGAAGGGGCCGCCGCCGAGCGCCGGCGTCAGCGCCGCGAGCGCGCCCGCGCCGCGCGGTACCAGGTCGATCAGTGCCTCACCGGCTACGACGATCACGAGGAGGTTCCTTTCCGGGGTTTCTCGGGCTTCTCGGGTTGCTCGGGCCGAGCGGGGCGTCCGCCGGCCGCGGTGTGTCCGGGCAGCCGCAGGACGTGCGGTGCACGAACGCGCACGGGAGCCGTTCGGTCCGCGCGGGGCGGTCCGGGGCGGCGAGACGGTCGAGGAGGACGCCTACGGCGCGGGCGCCGATGTCCCTGCTGGGCTGCGCGATCGCCGTGAGGCGGGGGTGAACAGGTCCGCCCACGCGAAGTCGTCGAAGCAGCACAGTGCGATGTCCGCGGGCACGGAGAGGCCGTGCGCCCGCAGGGCGCGCAGGGCTCCGATCGTCATGGCGTTGTTGGCGGTGACGAGCGCGGTGGGGCGGGAACCGAGGGACAGCAGCTCCGTCGTGGCCCGTTCGGCGCCGGCCGACTCCGAGTGGCCGTGCACGAGGAGACGTTCGTCGTACGGCAGTCCGGACGCGGCGAGGCCGTGTCGGTACCCGGTGATCCGTTCGGCGGTGGTGCTGAGGCCCGGGCGGCCCGCGACCAGGGCGATACGGCGGTGGCCGAGGCCGGCGAGGTGTGTGACCAGCAGGGCTGTCGGTTCCGTGCTCTCGGCGCAGATCTGGTCGAAGCGGGGGCATCGCCGTCCGGGGCAGGTCCACCAGGCGGTCCAGGAAGACGGCCGGGACCTGGTGGCGGCGCAGGTAGGCGAGCAGTTCGCTCGGCTGCGCGGAGGGGCGATGATCATGCCGTCCACGCGGCGCTCGTGCAGCAGCTGGACGACCTTGCGCTCGTGCGCCGGGTCGTCGTGCGGGTCGGCGATGAGCAGGCTGTAGCCGTGCCGCAGGGCTTCGGTTTCGACGCCCTGGAGGATCTCCGTGAAGTACGGGTTGCTGATCGCGGAGACCGCGAGGCCGATCGAGCGGGTGCGGGAGGTCACGAGGGAGCGGGCGAGGCTGTTGGGGGTGTAGCCGAGTTCGTCGATGGCGTTGAGGACGGCCTGGCGGGTGTGGGGGAGGACCGGGCGGGTGTCGTTGAGGACGTGGGAGACGGTGGCCACGGAGACGCCGGCGGTGCGGGCGACGTCGGCCATCGTTGCCATGGGGTCTCCTTCGGTGCCGGTGCCGGTGCCGGTGCGGATGGGTGCGGGGCAGGGGCAGGTGCGGGCGGGGTACTGGGTGGGGACCGTATCCCATTTCGGAGTGCGAGTAAACGCTTACGTAAGCGTTTACGTATACGTTTACGTGGGCTGGGGCCGGGAGGTGTTCGCGCAGCCCTCCGCTTCCGGGGTGGCGTCGCGCCCACCCGTGCCGCCCCAGCGGCACGACTGCCCGCGGAAGCGGAGGGTCCGCCCTCCACCCTCCGCCTCCGGGGTGGCGTCGCGCCCACCCGTGCCGCCCCAGCGGCACGACTGCCCGCGGAAGCGGAGGGTCCGCCCTCCACCCTCCGCCTCCGGGGTGGCGTCGCGCCCACCCGTGCCGCCCGAGCGGCACGACTGTCCGCGGAAGCGGAGGGCGAGGGCGGCGCGGCTGCCCGCGATGATGGTGCTCTGATCAGGCCCGGTATCGTCGATGCTGTTCAGGTGTGCCGTGCTCTTCAGGGAGATCTCATGTCCGGGCGGGTTGCTGCCAGTCGGCGTGCTGTTTTGCGGGGGTGGCGCTCGCTCCTGTCGCCGGGCTGGGGGTCAGCGCGTGCGGGACCGGGGACGAGCCGGAGGCTCCGCTGACCGGGCCGGTCGAACTCGGTCCCGAGAGCGAGGTCGCCGAGGGCGGGACGAAGCTGTACCGGGAGCACAATGTCGTGGTCAGCCGGGGCGGGGACGGGGCCCTCTCGGCGTACAACACCGTCTGCACCCACGCGGGATGCGCGATCAACAAGCTCGAGGGCACGAAGCTGATCTGCCCCTGTCACGGCAGCGAGTTCGACGTCACCACCGGCAAGGTGCTGCGCGAGCCGGCCGTGGCCCCTCTGAAGCCGCTGACCGTCGAGGTGAAGAACGGCACGCTGGTCGCCGAGCCCCGGACTGACCGGGGTCGGTCACTACCAGTCCCAGGCGATTCCCACATAGCCCGACCGCACGCGCGGTACCACCAGGTGCACCGAGCGGTGCCGTCCGCTGAGCGCCAGCTCCTGATGGCCCCCGCGCGGTGCCGCCGCGGAATGCTGGGTGAACCGGTGGCAGCGCACCGGGAGCGTCCCGGAGCCGAAGCACACTTGGAGCGCGTACTGGCCGCCGGGGAGTCCGCCCCGCGGACGTACTCGTGCGACACGCCCGCCGTGCCGTCCTCGACGGCGTAGCGGAAGAGGAAGGTGTCACCGGCCCGCAGCCGGGTGTCGAAGAGCAACTCGGCCGCGAGGACCCCGCTGTCCCGGTGCCGGCGGACGCGACCGATGCGGCAGTTCTCCAGGGCGCGCACGGTCATCCGCTCCGGTATTGCACCGGGATCGCCGTGGTGGACGGCCACATAGCGGTCGACGCCGTCCCGGTACGCGCGCACGATGTGGTGCGACTCGCGCTCCGCCAGTTCGCGGCGCGTCCCGATCCGTATCCGCTCGTGCTGCCCCAGGGTGTGCAGTCCGCCGTCGCGCGGGGTGCCGAATTCGGCCAGCAGCCGTTCCCGTACGCCCGAGGCCTCGACCAGGGAGCGGTAGGACCGCCCGGCGGAGCGCCGGTCCGCGGGCTGCTCGTCCGGTTCGGCGAGCAGCCGGATCAGCGACTCCTCCGGCAGTTGCAGGATCTCCTCCAGCGCCCGTACGGCACGCAGGGACTCGGGTCGCTGCGGGCGGCGGGCGCCTTGCTGCCAGTAACTCAGGCTGGTGACGCCGACCTTCACGCCGTGGCGTGACAGATGGTGCTGCACCCGCTGCAGCGGCAGCCCCCGCGCGGCGATCGCCGCGCGCAGGGCGACGTGGAAGGGGCCGCCGCGCAGGGCCGAGTCCAGTTCCGCGGTGACGGGGTCCGCGTGCGGTGTGGCGTGCGGCATGCAGGGGCCTTCTGTGAAGTCCACGACGGCTGGTCAGACCGTTCGCGCGGGCACCCCGGAGCCGCCCCGCCGGCGCGGCGGACTCTGCACATCCGTACGCCGTCGTCCAGGGCCCGGAGTTCCCACGCATTGAAGCGTGTTGACCTAGTCCCGACAACAACGGCGGACTCTGCACATCCGTACGCCGTCGTCCAGGGCCCGGAGTTCCCACGCATTGAAGCGTGTTGACCTAGTCCCGACAACACCTGACGCCCAACAGCGGCCGACACCCGACCCTACGGACCCTCGGCCCCACGAACCATGGGTACTGCCACCCACCACCGCGCATACGCCCCTCGGCCCCGCGCCCCACACCGGGCGCCGCGCTCCCGTGGGCCCTGTACCCGGCGGGTCCGATGCCCCGGCGGGCCCTGTGCCCCCGCCGGGGCTGCCAGCGCGCGGCGCTGTGCGCCTGCGGTCCCTGCCCTCACGGGCCCCGTGCACCGGGCCGATCCGACTCCGCGCTCCCACGGGTTCGCGTCCCCCGTCGGCGCTGCCTCCGCACAGGCCGTGCGTCCCTGTCGGCGCTGCGTTCCCAGGGACCTTGATCTTGCCCACCCACAGTCGGCGCTGCGTTCCCAGGGACCTTGATCTTGCCCACCCACAGGTTCCGCGTCCCTCATGGCGCGATGTCCGCACAGCCGTGAGCCCCCGCCGTGCGGTGCCCGCACGACGGGGCTCCTCGTGCCCGCCCGGCCGCGCGCCCCCGCCGCCCTCTACGCCGTCCCGCCCTCACCCCGCCCCCGCCCCGGCAGGCGCTTCGCGCGGACGATGTCGGGGTCGCGGGGGTCGGTGAGGGAGGACAGGTCGTCGTAGGGGTGACGGGGGCGGGACGGCCTTCGTGATTTCTCGATCCGTGTCTGTCGCATGCGACCCGCCCTCCGTGTGGTGACCGCCCTCTTCGACCGCCCTCATGACCGTCCGCCGATCACCCGGAGGACGGAACCCCCACCTTCCCGTTCCCGGACCGCCGTAACCCCCGTCCACAGGCCCGTCGCGGTGTCGGTCCCCGCCAGTAGGGTGTGAGACATGGCCGACCCCTCCAGCTACCGCCCCAGACCGGGTGAGATCCCCGACTCGCCGGGGGTCTACCGGTTCCGCGACGAGCACCGCCGGGTGATCTACGTCGGAAAGGCGAAGAGCCTGCGCCAGCGCCTGGCGAACTACTTCCAGGACCTCGCCGGGCTGCACCCGCGCACCTGCTCCATGGTCACCACGGCCGCGTCCGTGGAGTGGACGGTGGTGTCCACGGAGGTCGAGGCGCTTCAGCTGGAGTACTCCTGGATCAAGGAGTACGACCCCCGGTTCAACGTGAAGTACCGCGACGACAAGAGCTACCCGTACCTCGCGGTGACGATGAACGAGGAGTTCCCGCGCGTACAGGTGATGCGCGGTCACAAGAAGAAGGGCGTGCGCTACTTCGGCCCGTACGGACACGCGTGGGCGATCCGCGACACCGTCGACCTGCTGCTGCGCGTCTTCCCGGTGCGCACCTGCTCGGCCGGGGTGTTCAAGAACGCCGCCCGCACCGGCCGCCCCTGTCTGCTCGGCTACATCGACAAGTGCTCGGCGCCCTGCGTGGACCGCATCTCCGCCGAGGACCACCGGGAACTGGCGGAGGAGTTCTCCGACTTCATGGCCGGCCGCACCGGCACGTATCTGCGCCGCCTGGAGCGGCAGATGGCGGACGCGGCCGAGGAGATGGAGTACGAGCGGGCCGCCCGTCTGCGCGACGACATCGGGGCCCTGAAGAAGGCCATGGAGAAGAGCGCGGTCGTGCTCGCCGACGCGACCGACGCCGACCTGATCGCGGTCGCCGAGGACGAACTGGAGGCGGCCGTCCAGATATTCCACGTACGCGGCGGACGCGTGCGCGGCCAGCGCGGCTGGGTCACCGACAAGGTCGAGGAGATCACCACCGCCGCCCTGGTCGAGCACGCGCTCCAGCAGCTCTACGGTGAGGAGACCGGCGACGCGGTCCCCGGGAGGTCCTGGTCCCCGCCCTGCCCGACCTGGTGGAGCCGGTCCAGCAGTGGCTGGCCCAGCGGCGCGGCTCCGGCGTCTCCTCAGGATCCCGCAGCGCGGGGACAAGAGGGCCCTGATGGAGACGGTGGAGCGCAATGCCCAGCAGGCGCTCGTGCTGCACAAGACCAAGCGGGCCTCGGACCTGACCACGCGCTCGCGCGCGCTGGAGGAGATCACCGAAGCGCTGGAGCTGGACAGCGCCCCGCTGCGCATCGAGTGCTACGACATCTCGCACCTCCAGGGCGACGACGTGGTGGCCTCCATGGTCGTCTTCGAGGACGGGCTGGCCCGAAAGAGCGAGTACCGCCGCTTCCAGATCAAGGGCTTCGCCGGGCAGGACGACGTCCGCTCCATGCACGAGGTGATCACCCGCCGCTTCCGCCGCTACCTCGCCGAGAAGGAGCGCACGGGGAGTGGACGGACGGCGACGAGCCCGCCGCGGAGGGACCCTCCGGCGGTCTCGGCGAGCCGCCCGAGAGCACCCTCACGGAGGACGACGGCCACCCCGGCGTTTCGCGTACCCGCCGCAGCTCGTCGTCGTCGACGGCGGCGCGCCGCAGGTCGCGGCGGCCCGGCGGGCGCTGGACGACCTGGGCATCGACGACATCGCCGTGTGCGGGCTCGCCAAGCGGCTGGAGGAGGTCTGGCTGCCGGGCGACGCCGACCCGGTGGTGCTGCCGCGCACCAGCGAGGGCCTCTATCTGCTCCAGCGGGTTCGCGACGAGGCGCACCGGTTCGCGATCACCTATCAGCGCGCCAAGCGCGCCAAACGCTTCCGCTCCGGCCCGCTGGACGAGGTGGCAGGGCTCGGCGAGACCCGGAAGCAGGCGTTGATCAAGCACTTCGGTTCGGTGAAGAGGCTGCGATCGGCGACAATCGACCAGATCTGCGAGGTTCCGGGCATAGGCCGCAAGACGGCCGAGACGATCGCCGCGGCCCTCGCCAGGGCGGCACCCGCCGCCCCCGCCGTGAACACCGCGACGGGCGAGATCATGGATGACAGGGAAGAACCCGGGCAGCCGACGGGTTCCCCGGGGAGCCCGTCGCCACGGGCGCCCTTGACGAACGACGGGGGCAGGAGTGATGACGAAGCACGAGGCGGGACCCGCACCGGAGCGGGACGGGACACCACAGGAGACGGGCGGGAACGGCGCCGCCGCCCGCCAGGACGACGGAGCACAGGTGGGTACGGGCAAGGAAAAGGCCGGGGTGCCGGAAGCGGCGATCCCCGAGCTGGTGATCATCTCCGGTATGTCCGGGGCCGGCCGTTCGACGGCCGCGAAGTGTCTCGAGGACCTGGGCTGGTTCGTCGTGGACAACCTGCCGCCCGCGCTGATCCCCACCATGGTGGAGCTCGGCGCGCGCTCGCAGGGCAACGTGGCGCGCATCGCGGTCGTCGTCGACGTCCGCGGCCGGCGCTTCTTCGACAACCTCCGCGAGTCCCTCGCCGGCCTCGACGGGCGGGGCGTCACCCGGCGGACCGTCTTCCTGGAGTCCTCCGACGAGGCCCTGGTACGCCGCTTCGAGTCGGTGCGCCGCCCGCACCCGCTCCAGGGCGACGGCCGGATCGTCGACGGCATCGCCGCCGAGCGGGAGCTGCTGCGCGAGCTGCGCGGCGACGCCGACCTGGTGATCGACACCTCCAGCCTCAACGTGCACGAGCTGCGCGCCAAGATGGACGCCCAGTTCGCCGGCGAGGAGGAGCCGGAGCTGCGCGCCACCGTCATGTCGTTCGGCTTCAAGTACGGCCTCCCGGTCGACGCCGACCTGGTCGTGGACATGCGGTTCCTGCCCAACCCGCACTGGGTCCCCGAGCTGCGCCCCTACACCGGCCTCAACGAGGAGGTGGCGTCGTACGTCTTCAACCAGCCCGGCGCCAAGGAGTTCCTCGACCGGTACGCCGAGATGCTGCGGCTGATCGCCGCGGGCTACCGTCGTGAGGGCAAGCGCTATGTGACCATCGCCGTCGGCTGCACCGGCGGCAAGCACCGGTCGGTCGCCATGTCGGAGAAGCTCGCCGCCCGGCTCGTCGCCGAGGGCGTGGAGACGGTGGTGGTCCACCGGGACATGGGACGGGAATGACACGACGTACACCGCGGCTGAGCCGGCTGCGCAGGGCGGTCCCCGACGGCCGCACGGGCCGGCCGGCCGAGACCCGCGGCGCGAGACCGCGCCGCCGGGGCACCCAGCCCAAGGTCGTCGCCCTCGGCGGCGGCATGGGCCTGTCCGCCTCGCTCGCCGCGCTGCGCCGGATCACCGGCGACCTCACCGCCGTCGTCACCGTGGCCGACGACGGCGGCTCCAGCGGCCGTCTGCGGGACGAGCTGGGTGTGCTGCCACCCGGCGACCTGCGCAAGGCCCTGGCCGCGCTGTGCGGCGACGACGACTGGGGCCAGACCTGGTCCCGCGTCATCCAGCACCGCTTCCAGTCCCAGGGCGATCTGCACGAGCACGCGGTCGGCAATCTGCTGATCGTCGCCCTGTGGGAGCAGCTCGGCGACCATGTCCTGGCGCTGGACCTGGTGGGCCGGCTGCTCGGCGCGCACGGGCGCGTGCTGCCCATGTCCGCTGTGCCGCTGGAACTCGAGGCCCTGGTCAAGGGCCATGACCCGGAGCGGCCCGACGAGATCGGCACCGTCCGCGGCCAGGCCACCGTCGCCCTCACCCCGGGCGAGGTGCAGTCCGTGCACCTGCTGCCGAACGACCCGCCAGCCGTCCCCGAGGCGGTCGCCGCGGTCCTCGACGCCGACTGGGTGGTCCTCGGCCCCGGCTCCTGGTTCTCCTCGGTCATCCCGCACCTGCTCGTGCCGGAACTGCTGGACGCCCTCATCGAGACCAAGGCGCGCCGGGTCCTCCCGCTCAACCTCGCCCCGCAACCGGGAGAAACCGAGGGCTTCTCCCCGCAGCGTCATTTGGAGGTTTTGGGACGACACGCCCCTAAACTCGCCCTGGACGTGGTGCTCGCCGACGAAGCCGCCGTGCCCGACCGCGACTCGCTGGCCGATGCGGCCCAGCGGTTCGGGGCCGCGGTCGAGCTGGCCCCGGTGGCCCGGCCCGACGGAAGCCCCGGCACGACCCGGAGCTGTTGGCCGCCGCGTACGACCGTATTTTTCGGATGCATGGAAGGATCGGCCCATGGCGATGACGGCAGCGGTGAAGGATGAGATCTCCCGGCTCCCCGTCACCTGGACCTGCTGCAGAAAGGCGGAGGTCTCCGCCATTCTGCGGTTCGCCGGCGGCCTTCACCTGGTGAGCGGGCGCATCGTGATCGAGGCGGAGCTGGACACCGCGATGGCGGCCCGCCGCCTCAAGCGGGACATCCTGGAGATCTTCGGCCACAGCTCCGAGCTGATCGTGATGGCCCCGGGCGGACTGCGCCGCGGCTCGCGTTACGTCGTACGGGTGGTGGCCGGCGGTGACCAGCTGGCCCGCCAGACCGGTCTCGTGGACGGCCGCGGCCGGCCGATCCGCGGTCTGCCCCCGCAGGTGGTGTCCGGGGCCACCTGCGACGCCGAGGCCGCCTGGCGCGGCGCGTTCCTGGCGCACGGCTCCTCACCGAGCCGGGCCGGTCCTCCTCCCTGGAGGTGACCTGCCCCGGCCCCGAGGCCGCGCTCGCCCTGGTCGGCGCCGCCCGCCGGCTGTCGATCGCCGCCAAGGCCCGCGAGGTGCGGGGCGTGGACCGGGTCGTGGTCCGCGACGGCGACGCGATTGGCGCGCTGCTCACCCGGCTCGGCGCGCACGAGTCGGTGCTGGCCTGGGAGGAGCGCCGGATGCGCCGCGAGGTCCGCGCCACGGCGAACCGGCTGGCCAACTTCGACGACGCCAACCTGCGCCGCTCGGCCCGCGCGGCCGTCGCCGCCGGTGCCCGCGTCCAGCGCGCCCTGGAGATCCTCGCCGACGACGTCCCCGAGCACCTGGCCGCCGCGGGCCGGCTGCGCATGGAGCACAAGCAGGCCTCCCTGGAGGAGCTGGGCGCGCTCGCCGACCCGCCGCTCACCAAGGACGCCGTGGCCGGCCGTATCCGCAGGCTGCTGGCGATGGCCGACAAGCGCGCCTCCGACCTGGGCATCCCGGGTACGGAGGCCAACCTCGGCGAGGAGCTGGACGACAAGCTGATGGTCTGACAGGAAGTCAGGGACCGGCGTCGTGCACCCACTTGGGTGACCGGCGCCGGATTTCGCGTGTCGGGAAGGCGCCCTTGACTCGATCATGTTGTGTCATGAGCCTGGCATCTGTTCGCCGCTGGGGCGGACCATTTCCAGGGGGGCTCATGAGACACAGAGCGAGATCGATCCTCGCTGTCGGCACGCTCCTGATCGGCGGAGCGAGCGTGGCGCCCATCGCGCAGGCACAGCCCGCACACCCCGCGACCTCGGACACCGGCGAGGTCAAGGTCTTCCACGCCGAGGTCACCAAGGCGCAGGTGCCCCTGCTGCTGGCGGCGGGGCAGGACGGCCACGAACTCGGCGAGCTGGTGCCCGACCGGGGCACGGCCACCGTCGAGGTCTACCTCACCGAGGGCCAGGCCGGGAAACTGGAGAAGCAGGGCGTCGACCTCACCGAGCGCACCCTCTCCGCCCGCGCGGAGAGCCGCGTCGAGGACGCCGCCGAGGGCGTGTTCCGCCCGTACAGCGGAAAGGGCGGCCTGAAGGAGGAGATCCTGCGCACCGCGCGGGAGAACCCCGGCCTCACCAAGGTCGTCTCCATCGGCAGGACGGTCAGGGGCCAGGACATCCTCGCCCTGAAGCTCACCAAGAAGGCCGGGACGACCAAGGACGGCTCCAGGCCCTCGGTCCTCTACATGTCGAATCAGCACGCGCGTGAGTGGATCACCCCGGAGATGACCCGGCGGCTGATGCACCACTACCTGGACCACTACCGCACGGACAAGCGGATCAAGAAGATCGTCGACACCACCGAACTGTGGTTCGTCCTCTCCGCCAACCCCGACGGCTATGACTACACCTTCGCCGACAAGGACAACCGTCTCTGGCGCAAGAACCTGCGGGACGTCAACGGTGACGGCGCCATCAGCACCGGCGACGGCGTCGACCTCAACCGCAACTTCTCCTACAAGTGGGGCTACGACGACGAGGGCTCGTCCCCCAACCCCACCAGCCAGACCTACCGCGGCGCCACCCCGGCTCCGAGCCGGAGACCAAGGCCGTCGACGCCTTCGAGAAGCGCATCGGCTTCACGTACGGCATCAACTACCACTCCGCCGCCGAACTCCTCCTCTACGGAGTCGGCTGGCAGGTGGCCACCCCCACCCCCGACGACGTCCTCTACGAGGCGCTGGCCGGCACGCCCGACAACTCGGCGATCCCCGGCTACCATCCGCAGCTCTCCTCCGAGCTGTACACCACCAACGGCGAGGCCGACGGACACGCGGCCAACGTCAACGGCATGGCGATGTTCACCCCCGAGATGTCGACGTGCCAGACCGTGTCCCAGGCCGACCCGGACGACGAGTGGAACGCCGCCGACTGCCAGTCGGGGTTCAACTTCCCCGACGACGAGAAGCTGATCCAGGAGGAGTTCGCGAAGAACATCCCCTTCGCGCTCTCCGTGGCCGAGACCGCCGCCCACCCCGACCGGCCGTCCTCCTCCGTCGGCCTGGACGCCGCCGACTTCACCCCGGCGGCCTTCGGCACGTCGTACGCGCGCGGCGCCGGCCAGGAGGTCTCCGTCGTCGCCCGCAAGGCCGTACGCGACAAGGAGCTCAGGTACCGGATCAACCGCGGCCGTACGCACGACGTGGACCTCAGGCCCTGGAAGGGCGGCGAACGGTACGGCGGCGAGGACAACCTCCACTTCGACGAGTACCGGGCGAGGATCAGCGACGCGGACCCGGGCGACAAGGTCGAGGTCTGGTTCACCGGCGAGACCCGCGGCGGCAAGGACGTCGCCAGTGAGCACTTCACCTACACCGTCGCCGAACGGCCCCGCGCGGACGTCCTCGTCGTCGCCGAGGAGGGCGCGAAGGCCACCCAGGCACAGAAGTACGTCGACGCCCTGAAGGCCAACGGCCGCCGCGCGGCGGTCTGGGACGTCGCCGAACGAGGAGCGCCGGACGCCCTCGGCGTGCTGAGCCACTTCGGCACCGTCGTCCACTACACCGGCGCGGCCACCCCGGCAACGCCACCCAGCTCGAGCTGCGGGCCTTCCTCAACGAGGGCGGACGGCTGATCGAGGCGGGCGAGCGGGCGGGCGGCAGCGTCGACCTCGGCGGCGGCACCCTGTCCGACGACTTCAGCCAGTACTGGCTGGGCGCCTACTCCGCACCTCCACGCCCGGCGCCACGGCGTTCACCGGCGCGGGGCGGCTGAACGGCTTCACCGGCCCGCTCGGCGAGGCGCCCGGCAACCCGCTGGACCAGGCAGGCACCTACGGCGTCACCTCCGACGAGCTGCCCGCCGCCGCCTACCCGCAGTTCGCGAGCGAGGGCGCCGGAGGATTCCCCGGCACGGTCAACCCGTACGGGCCCTACGCCGGCTCCTCGATGGCCGCCGCCGTGCACACCGACGACGGCTACAAGCGCCTCACCCGGACCGTCGACCTCACCGGTACCACCGCGGCCGACCGGCCCACGCTGCGTACCCAGCTGCTGTGGGACACCGAACCCGGCTACGACCACGCCGTCGTCGAGGCGCACACCACCGGAGCCGACGACTGGACGACCCTGCCCGAGGCCGGCGGCGCGACCCGTACCACCGTGCCGTCCGAATGCGCGGCCGGGTTCTATATGAGCGAGCACCCCTGGCTGGAGCACTATCTGACCCTGGGCGACGGCAGTTGCGCGGCGACCGGCACCACCGGCGCCTGGAACAGCCTCACCGGCTCCTCCAGCGGCTGGCAGCAGGTGAACTTCGACCTGAGCGCCTACGCCGGGAAGACGGTCGAGGTCTCCTCGCCTATGTCACCGACCCGGGCAGCGGCGGTCACGGCGTCCTCGCCGACGAGGCATCGCTCCTGATCGGCGGCGCCGTGGCCGGCACCGAGGGCTTCGAGAACTCCCTCGGCGCCTGGACGGTCTCCGGGCCGCCCGCGGGCAGCCCCGCCGTACTCAGGGACTGGACGCGCACCGGAGCGCTGTTCCAGACCTATGGGGCGGTCACCACGGGGGACACCGTGCTGCTGGGCTTCGGCCTGGAACACCTCACCGCCGCAGCCGACCGGACGGCACTGCTGAGGAAGGCGCTGGCCGCCCTGGACGGGTGATCCCTCGCGCCGGGCGGCGCCGGCGATCCGTCGCGCGCACGGCTGACGGCGGGCCGCCGGCGCCGGGCGGTCCGTACCCTACCGACGGGTAAGGACCGCCCTGCCGGGTATGCGGCAACTCGATGTCACGGCCGGGGCCCCGGAGAGGTAGGGTCGACAGTGGTCGGGGACATCCCAAATACAGCTCGCCGGCACATCGGGCCGGCGTACCAACGAGGAGATCGGTTCGTGACGATCCGCGTAGGCATCAACGGCTTTGGCCGCATCGGTCGTAATTACTTCCGCGCGCTGCTGGAGCAGGGTGCGGACATCGAGATCGTGGCTGTCAACGACCTGGGTGACACCGCGACCACCGCCCATCTGCTGAAGTACGACACCATTCTCGGCCGCCTCAAGGCGGAGGTCTCGCACACCGAGGACACCATCACCGTCGACGGCAAGACCATCAAGGTCCTGTCCGAGCGCAACCCGGCCGACATCCCGTGGGGCGAGCTGGGCGTCGACATCGTCGTCGAGTCGACCGGCATCTTCACGAAGAAGGCGGACGCCGAGAAGCACATCGCGGGCGGCGCGAAGAAGGTCCTCATCTCGGCCCCGGCCAAGGACGAGGACATCACCATCGTGATGGGCGTCAACCAGGACAAGTACGACCCGGCGAACCACCACGTCATCTCCAACGCCTCCTGTACCACCAACTGTGTGGCGCCGATGGCGAAGGTGCTCGACGAGAACTTCGGCATCGTCAAGGGTCTGATGACCACGGTGCACGCGTACACGAACGACCAGCGCATCCTGGACTTCCCGCACAAGGACCTGCGCCGCGCGCGGGCCGCCGCGGAGAACATCATCCCGACCACCACCGGTGCCGCCAAGGCCACCGCGCTGGTGCTGCCGCAGCTCAAGGGCAAGCTCGACGGCATCGCGATGCGCGTCCCGGTCCCGACCGGCTCGGCCACCGACCTGGTCGTGGAGCTTCAGCGCGAGGTCACCAAGGACGAGGTCAACGCCGCGTTCAAGAAGGCCGCCGACGGCGGCGACCTCAAGGGCTTCCTGTTCTACACCGAGGACGAGATCGTCTCGTCGGACATCGTCGGCGACCCGGCCTCCTGCACCTTCGACTCCTCCCTGACCATGGTCCAGGAGGGCAAGACGGTGAAGATCCTCGGCTGGTACGACAACGAGTGGGGCTACAGCAACCGCCTCGTCGACCTCACGGTCTTCGTGGGCGACCAGCTCTGATCACGGAGCGGGCAGCCTGATATGAGTGCAGGGCTCGGCCGGTGCGGCAACGCGCTGTCCGAGCCCTGACGCGCGTATCGGAACGGCCGCCCCTTTCGATCACGAGCGATCACTAGCGATCACGAGCGAACGCGTCGCCGAACACGTCGCTCCAGCCAGGAGCCCCTATGAAGACGATCGACGAACTCCTCTCCGAAAGCGTCGCGGGCAGGCGGGTCTTCGTCCGTGCCGACCTCAACGTGCCGCTGGACGGCACCACCATCACCGACGACGGCCGTATCCGCGCCGTGCTGCCCACCGTCAGGGCCCTCGCCGAGGCGGGCGCCCGCGTGGTCGTCGGCTCGCACCTGGGCCGCCCCAAGGGCGCCCCGGACCCCGCCTTCTCGCTCGCCCCGGCCGCCGCGCGCCTCGATGAACTCCTCGGCGCCGGCGTGGCGTTCGCGACCGACACCGTCGGCGAGTCCGCCACCGCCACCGTCGCCGGCCTTGCCGACGGCCAGGTCGCCGTCATCGAGAACCTCCGCTTCAACGCCGGTGAGACGGCCAAGGACGACGCCCAGCGCGGCGACTTCGCCGACCGGCTCGCCGCCCTCGCCGACGTCTACGTGGGCGACGGCTTCGGCGCGGTGCACCGGCGGCACGCCTCGGTCTTCGACCTCCCCGCGCGGCTGCCGCACTACGCCGGCTACCTCATCGCCACCGAGGTCGGCGTCCTGAAGAAGCTCACCGACGACGTCAGGCGGCCCTACGTCGTCGCCCTCGGCGGCGCCAAGGTCTCCGACAAGCTCGCCGTCATCGACGAGCTGCTCGGCAAGGCCGACCGCATCCTCATCGGCGGCGGCATGGCGTACACCTTCCTCAAGGCCCAGGGCCACGAGGTCGGCACGTCGCTGCTCCAGGAGGACCAGATCCCGGCCGTCCAGGAGTACCTGGAGCGCGCCGCGAAGAACGGTGTCGAGCTGCTGCTGCCGGTCGACACCCTGGTCACCGCAGAGTTCCCCGACATGAAGGCCAAGGCGCCCACCCACCCGGCCACCGTCGCCGCGGACGCCCTCCCGGCCGACACCATGGGCCTGGACATCGGTCCCGAGACCCGCAAGCTGTACGCCTCGAAGCTCGCCGACGCCGGCACCGTCTTCTGGAACGGCCCCATGGGCGTCTTCGAGCACCCCGATTACGCCGAGGGCACCAAGGCGGTCGCCCAGGCCCTCATCGACTCGCCGGGCTACACCGTGGTCGGCGGCGGCGACTCCGCCGCGGCAGTCCGTACGCTCGGCTTCGACGAGAACGCATTCGGCCACATCTCGACCGGCGGCGGCGCCTCCTCGAATACCTCGAGGGCAAGACGCTCCCCGGCCTCGCCGCACTGGAGGACTGACCCCGATGACCACCCGCACGCCGCTGATGGCGGGCAACTGGAAGATGAACCTCAACCACCTCGAGGCCATCGCCCACGTCCAGAAGCTCGCCTTCGCCCTGGCCGACAAGGACTACGAGGCCGTCGAGGTCGCCGTCCTGCCGCCCTTCACCGACCTGCGCTCCGTCCAGACGCTGGTCGACGGCGACAAGCTGAAGATCACCTACGGCGCCCAGGACATCTCCGCGCACGACGGCGGCGCCTACACCGGCGAGATCTCCGGCCCCATGCTGGCCAAGCTGAAGTGCACCTTCGTCGCGGTCGGGCACTCCGAGCGCCGGCAGTACCACGCCGAGACCGACGAGATCGTGAACGCCAAGGTGAAGGCCGCCTACAAGCACGGCATCACCCCCATCCTGTGCGTCGGCGAGGAACTGGAGGTCCGCGAGGCGGGCAACCACGTCGCCCACACCCTCGCCCAGGTCGAGGGCGGTCTCAAGGACCTCACCGCCGAGCAGGCCGAGACGATCGTGATCGCCTACGAGCCGGTGTGGGCCATCGGCACCGGCAAGGTCTGCGGTGCCGGGGACGCCCAGGAGGTCTGCGCCGCCATCCGCGGCAAGCTCGCCGAGCTGTACACCCAGGAGCTGGCCGACAAGGTCCGCATCCAGTACGGCGGCTCGGTCAAGTCCGGCAACGTCGCCGAGATCATGGCCCAGACCGACATCGACGGCGCCCTGGTCGGCGGCGCCTCGCTGGACGCCGACGAGTTCGTCAAGATCGTTCGTTTCCGCGACCAGTGAGTATGCGCTAGCAGCGATCCGTCGTACTCTTGCGGGGTCCAGCGCTGCGCTGGACCCCGCGTCGTCCATCCGAATCCGAGGAAGTTGGTCCAGCCGTGGTAATGGGGTTCTCCATCGCCCTGATCGTCTTCAGCCTGCTGCTGATGCTGCTGGTGCTGATGCACAAGGGAAAGGGCGGCGGCCTCTCCGACATGTTCGGTGGCGGCATGCAGTCCTCCGTCGGCGGCTCCTCGGTCGCCGAGCGCAACCTCGACCGGATCACCCTCGTGGTCGGTCTGCTCTGGTTCGCGTGCATTGTCGTCCTCGGCATCACCATGAAGTTGAACAACTGATCCGAGGGCGTGCCACGCACCCATTTCCCAAGCATTCCGCACGTAAGGCCCCATGTTCGGTACGCGCAGCAGAGCGCGGCCTATCATGGGGCCTGCGTCTGTACAGGGGGCGGTAACTCCCAGCACTGGACGTGCGTTGGGCCTTACGTAGACTGAGGCGCTCGCAGCGAAGCGGAACGCCGACTCGCTTTGCGGCACCATCACGCAGGGAGTTACGACCGTGGCAAGTGGCAACGCGATCCGGGGAAGCCGGGTCGGTGCGGGCCCGATGGGCGAGGCCGAGCGCGGCGAGTCCGCTCCCCGGCTGCGCATCTCCTTCTGGTGCTCCAACGGGCACGAGACCCAGCCGAGCTTCGCGAGCGACGCGCAGGTGCCCGATACGTGGGACTGCCCCCGCTGCGGATTTCCGGCCGGCCAGGACCAGGACAACCCTCCGGACCCGCCGCGCACCGAGCCCTACAAGACGCACCTCGCCTATGTGCGGGAGCGGCGCAGCGACGCGGACGGCGAGGCGATTCTCGCGGAAGCCCTCGCGAAGCTGCGGGGCGAGATCTAGGGATCGCGGAGCGATCCGCCCCGGCCTCCTTCCCTTCCCCTTCTCCTTCCGTCCTGTCCGCCGCTGATCAATTAGGTTGGAGTCGGCGGGAACACCCAAGGAAGAAGGCTGAAGTCCGAGATGAACGCAGACGGTCGTACCAGGCTCAACCAGATGCCCGAGTGGACCGCACTGGCCAAGCACCGTGAGGAGCTCGGCGAGGTGCGGCTGCGTGAGCTGTTCGCCGGCGACCCCGGTCGCGGCACCGGGTACACCCTCCGGGTCGGTGACCTCTACATCGACTACTCCAAGCACCTCGTCACCGACGACACCCTGCGGCTGCTGCGGGAGTTGGCCCTCGCCACCGATGTGTTCGGGCTGCGCGACGCCATGTTCCGCGGCGAGCGGATCAACATAACCGAGGACCGCGCCGTCCTGCACACCGCGCTCCGCGCCGCCCCGGACGCCGTGGTCGAGACCGACGGGGAGAACGTCGTCCCGGCCGTGCACGCCGTCCTCGACAAGATGGCCGACTTCGCCGGACGGGTCCGCTCCGGTGAGTGGACCGGCCACACCGGCGAGCGGATCCGCAACGTCGTCAACGTCGGTATCGGCGGCTCCGATCTGGGCCCCGCCATGGCGTACGAGGCGCTGCGCGCCTTCACCGACCGCGACCTCACCGTCCGCTTCGTGTCCAACGTGGACGGCGCCGACCTGCACGAGGCGATCCGCGATCTGGACCCGGCACAGACGCTGTTCATCATCGCGTCCAAGACCTTCACCACCATCGAGACGGTCACCAACGCGACCTCCGCGCGCGGTTGGCTGCTGAACGCCCTCAAGGACGAAGCCGCCGTCGCCAAGCACTTCGTCGCGCTGTCGACCAACGCCGAGAAGGTCGCCGACTTCGGCATCGACACGGCGAACATGTTCGAGTTCTGGGACTGGGTCGGCGGCCGCTACTCCTACGACTCCGCCATCGGCCTCTCGCTGATGATCGCCATCGGCCCGGACCGCTTCCGGGAGATGCTCGACGGGTTCCGTCTCGTCGACGAGCACTTCCGCACCGCGCCCGCCGAGTCCAACGTGCCGCTGCTCCTGGGCCTGCTGGGCGTCTGGTACGGCAACTTCCACGACGCGCAGTCGCACGCGGTACTGCCGTACTCGCACTACCTGTCGAAGTTCACCGCCTACCTCCAGCAGCTCGACATGGAGTCCAACGGCAAGTACGTCGGCCGGGACGGGCGCGAGGTGGACTGGCAGACGGGCCCGGTGGTGTGGGGCACGCCCGGCACCAACGGGCAGCACGCCTACTACCAGTTGATCCACCAGGGTACGAGGCTGATCCCGGCGGACTTCATCGGCTTCGCCGAGCCCGTCGCCGAGCTGAGCGGTGAACTGGCCGCCCAGCACGATCTGCTGATGGCCAACTTCTTCGCGCAGACCCAGGCGCTCGCCTTCGGCAAGACCCCGGACGAGGTGCGCGGCGAGGGTGTGCCGGAAGAACTGGTCCCGCACAAGACGTTCAAGGGCGACCACCCGACGACCACGATCCTCGCGCGGGAGCTCACGCCGTCCGTGCTCGGCCAGCTCGTCGCGCTCTACGAGCACAAGGTGTTCGTCCAGGGCGCGATCTGGGACATCGACTCCTTCGACCAGTGGGGCGTCGAACTCGGCAAGGTCCTCGCCAAGCGTGTCGAACCCGCCCTCACCGAGGGCGCCGACGTGCCGGGCCTGGACGCCTCCACCAAGGCGCTCGTCGCCGCCTACCGGGAGCTGCGCGGCCGGCGCTGAGCACCCCGCGGGAAAGCGGGCGGCACGCGGCCGCCCGCTTCCCGTAGAATCCCCCGCGATCATCAAGGCGAACGCTCGGGGAGCACAAGGTGGCACGTACGCGTGGAAGTTGGACCGGCGGAACGCTGACGGCGCGCAGCTTCCTGAAGCCCCACCAGGTCGCGACGGCGGTGTTCCACCCCGCGTGGATCCCGCCGTCGCTCGACCCGGCCATCGAGCGGCTGAAGCGCCTCAGGGTCATCGCCGGAGCGGTCGCCTCCATCGGCGTCTACACGGTTCTGGAGGGCGGCTTCGATGTCACGGAGCTGCTGGAGAACGCGCTGACGGCCTCGGCGGTGCTGCTGCTCCTCACACCGCTGACGGTCGGCGTGATGCTCTTCGTCTGGCGGCGCACCGGCACCGTGCGCCAGCTGCGGGTGCCGCTGCTGAACTCCCTCAAACTGCTGCTGCTGTTCATCGGCTGTGTGGTGGGGATGGTGGCGCTGGTGCAGTGGACGAACCGCTCCGGCAGCATGTTCGCGATCATGGGCGTCGGGCTGACGATGCTGTGGATGCTCGTCTTCGTGGCCTCCGGGGCCGTGCGGGTCTCCGGGAACTTCTTCGGTACGGCGGCCGTGCACCGGTGCCTGCCGGCGCTGCTCGCCACGGTGACCAGCTGGCTGATGGCGATTCCGGACCTTGTCACCGGGGATCTGCACGGGCTCAGCCTCACGATGGGGATCGTCTTCATCCTGGGGGCGCCGGTGACTGTCACGGCGATCGCCTGGGCGGAGATGGGGCGGTTGAGGCGGCGGTACGGGATTCGTCTGGCCACGCATCCGGCCGGCCTTCCGCCCATGCCGCCGACGGGGCTGCCCCGGGTACCGCCGCAGGGGAACCCGTACGTCCGGGGTGACGCCGGGCGTTGTTTCCGCCCCCGCCGCCCTTTCCTTCCCCACCTGGGGCTCCGCCCCAGACCCCGCTCCTCAAACGCCGGAGGGGCTGAAACTCGGCCCTTCACGGGGGACGAAGGACGTCAGGCCACCGCGCTCAGCGTGTCCGCGAGGCGGCGGCGGGCCGAGCGGGCCGCCGGGAGGGCGGCGAGGCCCGCGGCTCCCAGTACCGCCGCCGCGCCGAGCGGCACGAGCAGCGCGGGCGACGGCAGCTGGGCGATGCCCGCGCCGATGCCGCTCGACGTTCCCTGCGCGTCGATCAGCCAACGGGCCAGCGGCAGCCCCAGCGCCATGGCGAGAAGGACCGCCGCCAGGGCCGTACCGGCCGTGGCGGTGACCGTGACGGCGGTGATCTGCCGGGGGTGAGACCGATGGCCTTCAGGGCCAGCAGATCACGCTCGCTCTCCCGCACCGTGCCACCGATCGCCGTCAGCAGCTCGATCAGCCCGATCAGCGCCAGCACCACGATCAGCCCGAGGACCACCGCGCGCAGCGGGGACAGCCCGTCGGCCGGGTTGGTCACGGTGTGCACGTCCAGATGGCCGCCGCCCGCGGCCGTCAGCCGCCCCGCGACCGCCGCCGGGTCCGCGCCCGGGTCCAGGCGGAGCTGGTACTGGGCGGGCCGCAGCTCCGGGTCGTTGGCGCGGAGGGTGTCCAGCGAGGTCGAGATGACCCGGCCGGCGTTCTCCGGCTCGATGCTGCGGCCGACGATGTGCAGGATCTGCGGCCGGTCGCCGACGGTCATCCGCACCCAGTCGCCGACCCGTACGTGCAGCAGGTCGAGCAGCCCCTGCCCGGCCACCGCCTCGTCCGGCCCGTGCGCGGCACGCCCTCGGCCAGGGTGAAGGGTACGGCTCCGCGTGGGTGCCGAGCCCGCGCAGGGCGATGGTCGCGGTCTGGCCGGGGACCAGCGCGGCCACCTCCACGCCCGGGTAGGCGGCGGCCACCTGCGCGTCACGCTCCAGCAGCGCGCGGGCCTCCGCGTCGTCCAGTGAGGCGTCCGCGCGGACACTGAGCGCCGTGGGCAGCCCCATCCGCTCCGGACTGCCGTGGAACCGGTCGATGGTGGTCCAGGCGCTCAGCGCCACCACGATCAGCAGCAGCGGCAGCGCCAGCCTGCCCACCGCCCCCAGCGAGCGCGGCCGCCGGGTGAACGCCTTGTGCCAGCCCAGGACCAGCGCCGGCGGCACCCCGCCCCCAGCGCCCGCCGTGCCACACCGGTCAGCCGTCCGGCCGCGGGCGCCGCCGGCCGCGGCACCGGCACCGGCGGCACCCGTCCCGCCCGCCAGGCGGCCAGCGAGGTGGTCGCGCCGATGAACAGCACCGCCCCGACCGGTACGACGAACAGGGCCGCGGTGTGTCCGGGCAGCCCCTGCCATACGCCGACCGCGTCACCGAGCCGCCCCGGCACCGCGCTGCCCAGCGCCTCGGTGAGCACGGCGGCGGCCACGGCACCGAGCAGCGCGTACAGGAGATGCTGGATCAGGAAGACGCGGACGACCTGGCCGGGCGTGAAACCGATCGCCTTGAGGATCGAGATGTCCCGCAGATGACCCCGGATACGGGTGCCGATCGCCCCGTGCACGGCGAAAGCGGCGGCGGCCAGCGCGCCCAGGCCGAACAGACCCAGCACCTGTCCCAGCAGCCGGTTGTCGCCCTGCGCCTCGGCACGCGCCTGCTGCCAGGTGGCGACCTCGCCGATCGCCCCGGCGCCCAGCTCCGTCACCGCCCGCTGCACGGCGTACCCGGTGTCGCCCGGGTCGGTCAGCCGCAGCCCGACGACCTGGCCGGCCGGGTCCGGTACCGCCGAGGGCAGCGCCCACACCAGGCCGGCCTGCTCACCGGGCCGGTAGCGCGGCTCGGCGCTGTCGGCGACGCCCACCACGGTCAGCCGCCGGGCGGTACCGGGCACGGTGAGCGTGTCACCGGGGGCCGAGAGCAGCGCCCGCGCGAGCCGGCTCTCCAGGACCACCCCGTCGGGCGTCGCGGGGTCCAGCCAGTGCCCCGAGGTGATCAGCGGGCGGCCCACCCCGGGCTTCCCGGGGTGCCGCGCAGTTCCACGGAGGCACGGCCGCCCGCGGAGGCGAGGGTGAGCGAGGCCGTCGGGTAGGGCCCGGCGACGGACTCCACACCGTCCAGCCCGGCCAGACTCCCGGCGTCGGCGGCGGTGGTGTGCAGCGTGACGTGCGCGCCGTGCGCCTGGGCGAAGACGCGCTGCCAGGGGTTGGTGGCATAGCCGAACAGGGCCGTGGCCAGCAGCAGGGACGCGACGATGCCCGCCGTGGCGAGCACCAGGAACAGTGCCTCGCCGCGATGCGTCCGCAGATCGGAGTGCGCCCAGCGCAGGGTCGCCCGCACCGGTGGTCAGCCCCTCACGGGGCGCTGATGGCAGCGCATGTCAGTCCTTGAGCTCCAGCACACCCGACGCCCCGGCCCGGCGCGGCGGCGTACCGCCGTCGAGCGTGGCGTCGTCGGCGATCCGGCCGTCGAAGAAGCTGATCACCCGGTCCGCCGCGCTCGCCAGCCGGGCGTCGTGCGTGACCAGCAGGATCGTCTGCCCGCGCGCGTGGAAGCGGGAGAGCAGCCGCATCACCTCACGGGTGCCCTTGCTGTCCAGGCTGCCCGCGGGCTCGTCGGCCAGCAGCAGCGGCGGATGGTTGACCAGCGCCCGGGCCAGCGCGACCCGCTGCTGCTCACCGCCGGACAGCTCGCCCGGCATGCTCCGCTCCTTGCCGTCGAGTCCCAGCTCGGCCAGCAACTCCTCCCGCCCGGCGCGGGCCTTCTTCGGCGACACCCCGGCGAGCAGGGCGGGCAGCTCCACGTTGTCGGCGACGGACAGGCCGGAGACGAGGTTGAAGAACTGGAAGACGATCCCGATCCGCTTACGGCGCTCCACCGCCCAGCGGGCCTCGCCGTAGCCGTCGGTGCACTCGCCGTCCAGCCAGATGCTGCCGGCGTCCGGCCGCTGGAGCCCGCCGAGCAGATGCAGCAGCGTCGACTTGCCCGCCCCGGACGGGCCGGTGATCGCCACGAACTCGCCGCGCGCCACCCGCAGACCGACCCCGCGCACGGCATGCGCCGGGGCGCCCTCGCCATGGTGCGTCTTGACCAGGCCCTCGGCGCGCAGCACTTCAGCGGTGCGCTCGCTCACTGAAGCTCCTCCAGCTCCTCCTGGCACCGCTCCAGCCAGTCCAGGTCGGCCTGCAGATGCAGCATGGCGCCCTCGATCAGCAGTTGGGAGATGCGGTTGTCCCGGTTCTCGGAGGCGGCCAGTTTCGACAACTGCCGCATCGTGTTCAGGTACTGGCGCCGCTGCCGGTTGATCAGCGCGATCTGGTCGGTGAGGCCGGTCTGCGGGGCCAGGGCCAGCTTCATGAAGAACTCGTCCCGCACCCGCGGCTCGTCCGCCGTCTCCTCGTACCAGGCGCGCAGCGCCTCCCGCCCGGCGTCGGTGAGGTGGTAGACCTTCTTGTTGGGCCGGCTCGACTGCTCGACGTCCTCGCCCTCGATCAGTCCCGCTCTCTCGAGGCGGCCGAGGGTGACGTAGATCTGGCCGACGTTCGGCTGAGGGTACGCGGAGCCCAGCAGTTGCTCAAGGTCCTGCTTGAGCTCGTAACCGTGCGCCGGGCCACGGGCGAGCAGCGCCAGGAGGGGCAGCCGCACTCGAGCTCTCCTCCTCGACGGTGGGTAATGTGCCGCAGGGCCTAGTATCGCGCATACCTAACAGGTATACATGGCCTCTGACCCCCGGACGATGGTGCCCGGGTGCCGGTGTACAGGGAGGAACCTATGCGGTGGATCCATGCCGCCGGTAGGGGCCTCCTCGTCCTGATCATCGTCCTGACCGGTTACGTCGCCTCCGGAGCGCAGGCCGACGAGGCCTCCGGGGACGGCCGCGGACCGCTCACCCTGGCCACCGCCGGCGACCTCACCGGCTATCTCGGCTCGGTGCTCGACGGCTGGAACCGCGCCCACCCCGGCGAGCGCGTCACCCTCGTCGAACTGCCCGACTCCGCCGACGAGACCCGCGCGCAGATGATCACCGATCTGCGCGGCGGTGAGCGCGGCCGGTTCGACGTGCTCAACATAGACGTCAGCTGGACCTCGGAGTTCGCCGCCGCCGGCTGGATCCGCCCGCTGCCCCGCGAGCGCTTCCCGCTCGGCACCTTCCTGCCCCGGGTGGTGGACACGGCGACCTACGACGGACGCCTGTACGCGGTCCCGTACGTCACCAACGCCGGGCTGCTCCTGTACCGCAAGGACGTCCTCGACGCCGAGGGCGTCCCGCCGCCGCGTACCTGGGCCGAGCTCGAAGAGGCCGCCAGGACCCTCGCCCCGCGGCACGGACTCGACGGCTACGCGGGCCAGTTCCTGCCCTACGAGGGCCTCACCGTCAACGCGGCCGAGGCCGTCTACTCGGCCGGCGGCACCATCCTCGGCGACGAGGGCGAACGCGTCACCGTCGATTCACGGGCGGCCCGGGACGGCATCGGCTTCCTCGCCCGCGGCGTCCGCGAGGGCTGGATCCCGCGGGAGGCGCTGGCGTACAAGGAGGAGGAGTCCAAGCGGGCCTTCCAGGACGGCCGGCTGCTCTTCCTGCGCAACTGGCCCTACGCCTACGTCGCCGCCTCCGCCCCCGGCTCCCGGATCGCCGGCCGGGTCGGCGCCGTACCGCTGCCGGGGCCGGACGGCCCGGGGACGAGTGTCCTCGGCGGCTCCAACCTGGCCGTCGGCAGCCACGCCCGGCATCCCGACTCCGCCGCGCGCCTGCTCGCGTACCTCACCAGTGAGCGCGTGCAGCGCCAGGTCCTCACGCGCGGCGCGCTGCCGCCCGTACGGGCCGGCCTGTACGACGATCCGGAACTGGTCCGGCGGTTCCCCTATCTGCCGACCCTGCGCGAGAGCGTGCTCGCCGCCGCCCCGCGCCCCAAGAGCCCGCACTACGACCAGGTGAGCCTGGTGGTGCAGGCGGTGGTGCACGACGCGATGACCGGGCGGCAGACGCCCGAGGCCGCGGTGCGCCGGCTGGCGGGCGAGCTCGCCGCCGTCTCCGCGCGCTAGAGCGCCTTCCTAGTTACATGTTAGGTAACGCGACCATCTCGAATGTGCCCGTTGTGCCCCTATAAATACCTGTATGGACAGGCCAACTCCCGGGTAGCTTCCGCGCATTCATTGACACCCTCGTGGCCGTGCTACCTAACATGCATGCATAACAAGCACTACTCACAGACAGGTCGATGGGGTGAACAGGCACCACTGGTGGCGCGACGCGGTGATCTATCAGGTCTACGTCCGCAGCTTTCTCGACAGCACCGGCGACGGCATCGGCGATCTTGCCGGTGTCAGGGCCGGGCTGCCGTATCTGAAGAAGCTCGGGGTGGACGGGATCTGGCTGAGCCCCTTCTACCCCTCGCCGCAGCACGACCACGGCTACGACGTCGCCGACTACACCGGCGTCGACCCGGTCTTCGGCGACCTCGCCGAGTTCGACCTGCTGGTCGCCACCGCCCGGCGGCTCGGCGTCCGGGTGCTGCTGGACATCGTCCCCAACCACTGCTCCAGCGAGCACCCTGGTTCCGCGCCGCCCTCGACGCGGCCCCGGGCAGCCCCGAGCGCGCCCGCTTCCACTTCGCCGAGGGCCGCGGCCCCGACGGCGCCGAACCGCCCAACAACTGGCACGCCATGTTCGGCGGACCCGCCTGGACCCGTGTCACCGAGGCGGACGGCCGGCCCGGCCAGTGGTATCTGCATATGTTCACGCCCGAGCAGCCGGACTGGAACTGGCGCGAGCCCGAGGTCGCCGCCGAGTTCGACCGCATCCTCCGCTTCTGGCTGGACCGGGGCGTCGACGGCTTCCGCATCGACGTCGCCGCCGGCCTCTACAAGCACCCGGAGCTGCCCGACTCCCCGGACCCGGAGGCCGATGCCCGCACCCGCGACTCGGTCAACCCGCTCGCCTGGAACCAGCCGGAGGTGCACGACGTGTGGCGGCACTGGCGCGCGGTGTGCGAGGAGTACACCGCCCGCGACGGCCGCGAACGCCTCCTGGTCGGCGAGGTGTCCGTCCCCACCGCCCGCGAACACGCCCGCTACGTCCGCCCGGACGAACTCCACCAGGCCTTCTTCTTCGACCTGCTCGGCGCCCCTGGGACGCCGACGCCTTCCGCAAGGTCATCTCCGAGGCCATGCAGGACATCGCCGGCACCGGCTCCACCGTCACCTGGGTCCTCAACAACCACGACCAGGTCCGCACCGTCACCCGCTACGGCGAACCCACCCCCGACGGCAGCGGACTCGGCCCGGCCCGCGCCCGCGCCGCCGCCCTGCTGATGCTGGCGCTGCCCGGCGCCGCGTACATCTACCAGGGCGAGGAACTCGGCCTGCCCGAGGTCGTCGACCTGCCCGACGACGTGCTCACCGACCCGATCTTCCACCGCACCGGCAGCCGCGCGCGGATACGCGACGGCTGCCGGGTGCCGCTGCCCTGGTCCGGACAGGCCTCACCGTTCGGCTTCACCTCCGGTGCCGAGGGCGTACAGCCCTGGCTGCCGCAGCCCGAGTGGTTCGCCGAACACGCCACCGACCGGGCGCTCGCCGACACCCGCTCCTTCTGGCACCTCTACCGAGACGGTCTGCAACTGCGCTCGGCGCTGGAGCAGTTGGGCGAAGGCACGCTCCGCTGGCTGGACACCCAGCCCGGTGTCCTCGCCTTCAGCCGCGGCGACGGCCTGGTCTGCGCCGTCAACTTCGGCACCGCCCCGTACCCGCCCCGGTCGACGGCTCCCCGCTGCTCGCCAGCGGCCCCTGCCCGCCCGGGACGCTCCCCGGCTCCACCGCCGCCTGGTGGATCGACGGCTCCTGACGACCTGTACCGGCGATAGCCCGTACCGGCCGAGGACGTGCCCCGGCCGAGGGCCCGTACCGGCCGAGGGCCCGCCCCGGCCGAAGACCCGTACCGACTGAAGACCCGTACCGACTCAACTCCCGTAATCACGAAGGGACATCGACGATGATGCGACGACGTACCACCCTGCTCACCGGATGCACCGCCCTCGTTCTCGCCCTCGGCGCGACCGCCTGCGGCAGCGGCGACCCCGTCACCGCCGGCGGCGGCGAAGGCCAGTCGCTCAGCGGTCAGACCGTCACCGTGGCCGGCGTCTGGTCCGGCAGCGAGCAGAAGAACTTCCAGAAGGTGCTCGACGCCTTCACCGAGAAGACCGGCGCCAAGACCGCCTTCGTCTCCACCGGCGACAACGTCTCCACCGTCGTCGGCAGCAAGATCGAGGGCGGCAACGCCCCCGACGTCGTCATGGTCCCGCAGGTCGGTGTGCTCAAGCAGTTCGCCGAGCAGGGCTGGCTCAAGCCGCTCGACGAGAAGGTGAAGGAGAGGTGGGCGGCAACTTCGCCGACGTCTGGCAGAACTACGGCACTGTCGACGGCACCCTCTACGGCCTGTACTTCAAGGCCGCCCACAAGTCGACCGTCTGGTACAGCCCCGAGGCGCTCGAACAGGCCGGCGTCACCCCGCCGGCGACGTACGACGCCATGCTGGAGAGCGGACGGACCATCTCCGACTCCGGACTCGCCGCGTTCTCCGTCGCCGGACAGGACGGCTGGACCCTTACCGACTGGTTCGAGAACGTCTACCTCTCCCAGGCGGGGCCCGAGAAGTACGACGCCCTCGCCGCGCACGAGATCAAGTGGACCGACCCGACCGTCGTCGAGGCGCTCACCACCCTCGGCAAGCTCTTCAAGGACAAGCAGCTCGTCGCGGGCGGCCAGAAGCAGGCCCTCAACACCGACTTCCCCGGCTCGGTGGAGAAGGTCTTCGGCCCGAAAGCCGAGGCCGCCATGGTCTACGAGGGCGACTTCGTCGCCGGTGTCGCCAAGGACCAGTTCGGCAGGAACATCGGCACCGACGCCAACTTCTTCCCGTTCCCGCCGGTCGGCGAGGGCAAGGCCCCCGTGGTCAGCGGCGGTGACGCGGCCGTCGTCCTGAAGGACGGCAAGAACAGCGACGCCGGCATGGCACTCGTGGAGTACCTCGCCTCCCCGGAGGCCGCCGCCGTATGGGCCGAGGCGGGCGGCTTCCTCTCCCCGAACAAGAAGCTCGACCTCGCCTCCTACGGCGACGACGTCACCCGCGCCACCGCCAAGTCCCTGATCGAGGCGGGCGATTCGGTCCGCTTCGACATGTCCGACCAGGCGCCCGCGGCCTTCGGCGGCACCAAGGGCACCGGCGAGTGGAAGATCCTCCAGGACTTCCTGCGTGACCCGGCCGACCCGGCGAAGACCGCCGCCGAGCTCGAGAAGGCCGCGGCCAAGGCGTACGGGAACTGACCGCCATGACCGCCACCCTGGTGAAAGAGGCGAGCCCTCCGGCACCGGCACACCCCGGCGGCGCGGGCGCACGGCGCCCGCGCCGCCGGGGCGCCTGATCGCCCTGCTGTTCGTCTTCCCGGCGCTGCTTCTGCTGGGCGCGCTGGTCGTGTACCCGGTGCTGTTCTCCGTCGGCCGCAGCTTCTTCGACGCTTCCGGCAACGAGTTCGTGGGCGGCGGGAACTACGCCGAGATGTTCCGCGACCCGACCACCCTCAAGGCCGTCCGCAACACCGCGATCTGGGTCGTCGTGGCCCCGACGCTGCTGACCGGGCTCGGGCTGATCCTCGCGGTCCTGGTGGAGAAGGTGCGCTGGGCCACCGCGTTCAAGCTGCTGCTCTTCATGCCGATGGCCGTCTCCTTCCTCGCCGCCGGCATCATCTTTCGGCTCGCCTACGACGACGACCCGGACAAGGGCGTGCTCAACGCGGCCGTCGTCTCCGTCCACGACGCCTTCGAGGGCTCCTCGTCGTATCCGACCGCGCGTGCGCGGGAGGAGGAGCTGGTCAAGGAGGCCGACGGCTCGTACGTCAGCGGGGCGGAGGTGTCGCCCGGGGGACGGCGGCGGTCCTCGGGCTGGTGGGGGTGGCCCCAAGGATCTGCCGGCGGACGCCGAACCCGCGGCCGCGGCGGGGGACGCCGCCTCCGACGAGGTGCGCGGTGTCGTGTACCTCGACTTCACCCCCGGCGGGGAGGAAGCCGGGGTCGTCGACCGTGGGGAGAGCGGGCTGCCCGGTGTCACGGTCGAGGCGGTGCGGGACGGCGAGAAGGTGGCCGCCACGACCACGGCCGCCGACGGGTCGTTCCGGTTCGGGGGCTCGACGGCGGGACGTACGCCCTGAAGCTTCCTCGTCGAACTTCGCGGCCCCCTACGACGGCATCTCCTGGCTCGGCCCGGCGCTCGTCACCCCCGCGATCATCGGGGCCTATCTGTGGATCTGGACCGGGTTCGCGATGGTGCTCATCGGGGCGGGCCTGTCCGCGCTGCCCCGGGACGCGCTCGAGGCGGCGCGGATGGACGGGGCCAACGAGTGGCAGATCTTCCGGCGGATCACCGTACCGCTGCTCGCGCCCGTCCTCACCGTGGTGTTCGTGACGCTGGTGATCAACGTGATGAAGGTCTTCGACCTCGTCTACATCATCGCGCCCGGACCCGTGCAGGAGGACGCGACCGTGCTCGCGACGCAGATGTGGCTGGTGTCGTTCGGCGGCGGCAACAACCAGGGGCTGGGCAGCGCGCTGGGTGTACTGCTGCTGCTTCTGGTGATCCCGGCCATGGTGTTCAACGTCCGCCGTTTCCGGAGGAGTCAGCGATGAGTGCGGTGCGGCGTGTGCTGGGCAACGTGGTGGTGCAGGCGTTCCTGGTGGTGATCGGGCTGGTGTGGATGACCCCGCTGGCCGGGCTGTTCCTGTCCTCGCTGCGGTCCGCGGAGGACACGGCCGAGGGGGCTGGTGGACCGTGTTCACCAGCCCCGGGGAGTTGTCCTTCGACAACTACTCCGCGCTGCTGGGAAATTCGGGGATCACTCAGGCGTTCTGGAACACCGTGCTGATCTCCGTGCCCACCACGGTGCTGGTGGTGGTGGTCGCCGCGCTGGCCGGATACGCCTTCGCCTGGCTGGACTTCCCTGGGCGCGAGCCCGTTTTCCTGCTGGTGGTCGCGCTGCTGGTGGTGCCGGTGCAGATCGGGTTGCTGCCGGTCGCCAAGCTCTTCGGGCAACTGGGGCTGTTCGGGACCATTCCCGGGGTGGTGCTGTTCCATGTGGCGTACGGGCTGCCGTTCGCGGTGTTCCTGCTGCGGAACTACTTCGCGGAGATGCCGAAGGAGATGCTGGAGGCCGCCCGGATGGACGGGGGAGCGAATGGCGGATCTTCACTCGGCTGGTGTTGCCGGTGGGGCGGCCGGCCATCGCCAGCCTGGCGATCTTTCAGTTTCTCTGGGTGTGGAACGACATGCTGGTCGCGTTGTTGTTCGCGGACAGTTCGTCTCAGCCGTTGACCGTGCAACTGCAGTCGCAGATCCGGCAGTTCGGCAGCAATATCGATGTGCTGGCGCCGGGGGCGTTCTTGTCGCTGGTGGTGCCGGTCGTGGTGTTCTTCGCGTTTCAGCGGCACTTCGTGCAGGGGGTCATGGCGGGGTCCGTCAAGTGACAGGTGGGGGCGGTGGGGGCCTTTTCTCGCCCCCGCCGCCCCTTCCTCCCCACTCTCGACTTCGCTCGAGCGGGAGGTACCCCCATCCGTCCCCTGGGGCTGCGCCCCCAGACCCCTTTCGGCCCTTCGGGCCTCGTCCTCAAACGCCGGACGGGCTGGGAGGTGCCGGACGGGCTGGGTGGTGCCGGACGGGCTGATCTACGCCGACGCCGGTGGGTACAGCGCCCTCGGGAGTCGGGACGCCGCCGCGCTGTCCAGGAGCCACAGCGTGCGGGTGCGGCCGTACGCGCCTGCTGCCGGGGCCTGGATCTCTCCCGCTCCCGACAGGGCGATCTCCGCCGCTTCCGCCTTGTCCTCGCCGGCTGCCAGGAGCCAGACCTCCCTGGCCGCCCGGATCGCCGGGAGGGTCAGGGTGACCCTGGTCGGCGGCGGTTTCGGGGCGCCGTGGACGCCCACCACCGTGCGGTCCTTCTCGCGGACTGCCGGGAGTTCCGGGAAGAGCGACGCCACGTGGGTGTCCGGGCCCACCCCCAGCATCAGGACGTCGAAGGACGGGACCGGGGCGTGGTCCGACAGGTCTGCCGCGGCCGCCAGCTCCTCCGCGTAGGCGGCCGCAGCCGCGTCCACGTCCGAGCCGTGCGGACCGTCCGACGCGGGCATGGCGTGCACGCGCTCCGGGTCCAGCGGCACCGCGTCCAGCAGTGCCTCACGAGCCTGTGTGACATTGCGCTCCGGGTCGCCCTCCGGCAGGAAGCGCTCGTCGCCCCACCACAGGTCCAGCCGGGACCAGTCGATCGCGTCCCGCGCCGGGGCGGCCGCCAGCGCGGCCAGCAGGCCGTTGCCGTTGCGGCCGCCCGTCAGGACGACGGAGGCGGAGCCCCGCGAGGCCTGCGCGTCCACGATCTTCGTGATCAGCCGGGCTGCCGCGGCCTGCGCCATCAGCTCCTTGTCCCGGTGCACGACCAGCTGCGGTGCCGTACTCACTTCGCTGCCGCCTTCTTCACCGGGGCCTGCGCCGTCGCCGCTGCTGCGGGAGCTTGCGCAGCCTGCTCGACGGGAGTGGGGACGCCTTCTCGGTCCCCTGCTCCTTTGGCCGACTTCAGCCGCTCCACGCCGTAGCGCAGCGCCGACGCGTAGGTGTCGTCCGGGTCCAGCCGGCGCAGTTCCTCCGCGATCAGCTCCGCCGTGTCCCGGCGCTTGAGCGCCACCGCGCGCTTCGGCTGCCCCTGGATGGACAGCGTCGCCAGCGAACCGTCGGCGCGGTCCAGCACGATCGGACCGCAGTCGGTGTCCATCCGGACCGCTGTCAGCCCCGGACCGCTGGAGAGGGCCCGCCGGACGGGGACGCCCAGCCGGTCCGCGAGCCACATCGCCAGCAGCTCGCAGCTCGGGTTGAACTCCTCGCCCTCCACCTCGACGCCCTGCACCTCGCAGTCGACCTGGTCCAGCGCCGCGGCCAGCATCGAACGCCAGGGCGTGATGCGGGTCCACGACAGATCCGTGTCACCGGGGGTGTAGGCGTCCGCGCGGGCGGCCAGCTCCTGCACCGGCTTCTCGCAGGAGTAGGTGTCGGTCACCCTGCGCTGGGCCAGCGCGCCCAGCGGGTCCTTCGCCGGGTCCAGCGGGGAGTTCACCGGCCACCACACCACCACCGGGGCGTCCGGCAGCAGCAGGGGCAGCACCACCGACTGGGCGTGGTCGGCGACCTCGCCGTACAGGCGCAGGACGACGGTCTCGCCGGTGCCGGCGTCCGCGCCGACCCGCACCTCGGCGTCGAGACGGGACTGGGTGCGCTCGCGCAGCGAACAGGAGACACGCTTGATGACGACCAGCGTGCGCGAGGATGCTCGTGCGCGGCGTCACCGGCCGACTTCAGCGCGTCGTACGCGTTCTCCTCGTCCGTGACGATGACCAGCGTGAGCACCATGCCGACGGCCGGTGTCCCGATCGCCCGGCGGGCCTGTATCAGCGCCTTGTTGATCTTGCTGGCTGTGGTGTCCGTGAGATCTGTCTTCATGGCCGGCGCCAGCTCCGTCCGTCTCGCTCGAGCATTTCGTCCGCCTCGACGGGCCCCCATGTGCCGGCCGCGTACTGGGCCGGCCTGCCGTTGCTGTCCCAGTACCGCTCGATCGGGTCGAGGATCTTCCAGGACAGCTCGACCTCCTCCGTGCGCGGGAAGAGGTTGGAGTCGCCGAGCAGCACGTCCAGGATGAGCCGCTCGTACGCCTCCGGGCTGGACTCGGTGAACGACTCGCCGTAGGCGAAGTCCATCGACACGTCCCGGATCTCCATCGACGTGCCCGGCACCTTGGAGCCGAACCGCACCGTGACACCCTCGTCCGGCTGGACGCGGATGACGATCGCGTTGGAGCCCAGCTCCTCCGTGGCCGTCGAGTCGAAGGGGAGTGCGGCGCCCGCTGGAACACCACCGCGATCTCGGTGACCCGGCGGCCCAGCCGCTTGCCGGTGCGCAGATAGAAGGGGACGCCCGCCCAGCGGCGGTTGTCGACGCCCAGCCGGATCGCCGCGTAGGTGTCGGTCTTCGAGGAGGCGTTGATGCCCTCCTCCTCCAGATACCCGACCGCCTTCGCGCCGCCCTGCCAGCCGGCCGCGTACTGCCCGCGCACGGTGTCCCGGCCCAGGTCCTTCGGCAGCCGCACGGCACCGAGCACCTTGGTCTTCTCCGCCGCCAGCGCGTCGGCGTCGAAGGAGGCCGGCTCCTCCATCGCGGTCAGCGCCATCAGCTGAAGAAGGTGGTTCTGGATGACGTCACGGGCGGCGCCGATACCGTCGTAGTAACCGGCCCGGCCGCCGATGCCGATGTCCTCGGCCATCGTGATCTGCACATGGTCGACGAACGACCGGTTCCAGATCGGCTCGAACATCGTGTTGGCGAAGCGCAGCGCCAGGATGTTCTGGACCGTCTCCTTGCCGAGGTAGTGGTCGATACGGAAGACCTGGTCCGGGGCGAACACCTCGTGCACGAGGGCGTTCAGTTCCTCGGCCGACTTCAGATCGTGCCCGAACGGCTTCTCGATCACCGCCCGCCGCCAGGACCCGTCGGTCTGGTCGGCCAGCCCGTGCTTCTTCAGCTGCTGGATGACCACCGGGAAGGACCGGGGCGGCACCGACAGATAGAAGGCGAAGTTGCCGCCCGTGCCCTGTGCCTTGTCCAGCTCCTCGATCGTGTCGCGCAGCCGCTCGAACGACTCGTCGTCGTCGAAGGTGCCCTGCACGAAGCGCATGCCCTGGATGAGCTGCTGCCAGACCTCCTCACGGAAGGGGTACGGGCATGCTCCTTGACCGCGTCGTGGACCTCCTGCGCGAAGTCCTCGTTCGCCCACTCCCGGCGGGCGAACCCCACCAGCGAGAAGCCCGGCGGCAGCAGACCCCGGTTGGCGAGGTCGTAGACGGCCGGCATCAGCTTCTTGCGGGACAGGTCGCCCGTCACGCCGAAGATGACCAGGCCCGACGGCCCCGCGATACGCGGGAGCCGTCGGTCGGCGAGGTCACGCAGCGGGTTGCTGCTCGACAAGGTGTCAGCCCTCCGAGGGGCGAGGCGCTGCAGCTCCGCCTCGGTCGACTTCAGCAGGTCGTTCCAGGCGCCCTCGAACTTGTCGACGCCCTCGTCCTCCAGCAGCTGCACCACGTCGTCGTACGCGATACCGAGCGCCTCGACGGCGTCCAGGTCGGCGCGCGCCTGCTCGTAGGTGCCGGAGACCGCGTCGCCGCGGATCTCGCCCTGCTGCTCGGTGGCGGCCAGCGTCGCCTCCGGCATGGTGTTCACCGTGTTCGGCGCCACCAGCTCGTCGACGTACATCGTCGACTTGTACGCCTTGTCCTTCACACCGGTCGACGCCCACAGCGGACGCTGCTTGTTGGCGCCCCGCGCTCCAGCGCGGCCCAGCGGTCGGTGGAGAAGACCTCCTCGTACGCCTGGTAGGCCAGGCGCGCGTTGGCGACGGCGGCCTTGCCGCGCAGCGCCTTCGCCTCGTCGGTGCCGAGCGCGTCGATCCGCTTGTCGATCTCCGTGTCCACACGGGACACGAAGAAGGACGCCACGGAGTGGATCTTCGACAGGTCCAGGCCGCGCTCCTGCGCCTTCTCCAGGCCGGTCAGGAACGCGTCCATGACCTTGCGGTAGCGCTCCAGGGAGAAGATCAGCGTCACGTTGACGCTGATGCCCAGACCGATGGTCTCGGCGATCGCCGGGATACCGGCCTCGGTCGCCGGGATCTTGATCAGCGTGTTGGGCCGGTCCACCAGCCACGCGAGCTGCTTGGCCTCGGCGACCGTCGCCCGCGTCTCGTGCGCCAGACGCGGGTCGACCTCGATCGAGACCCGGCCGTCCCGGCCGTCGGTGGCGTCGAAGACCGGGCGCAGGATGTCGGCGGCGTCACGGACGTCCGCCGTCGTGATCATGCGGATGGCCTCTTCGACGGTGACCTTGCGGGCGGCGAGGTCGGCCAGCTGCTGCTCGTAGCCGTCGCCCTCGGAGATCGCCTTCTGGAAGATCGACGGGTTGGTGGTGACGCCCACGACGTGCTGCTGGTCGATCAGCTCGGCGAGGTTGCCGGACGTGATCCGCTTGCGCGACAGGTCGTCCAGCCAGATCGCCACGCCTTCGTCGGAAAGGCGCTTCAATGCGTCTGTCATGGAAATTCCATCTCCTACGTGTCGTTATATGAGCGTCAGCGCTGGGCTGCGGCGATCGATTCCCGGGCGACGGCCGCCACGTTCTCGGCGGTGAAGCCGAACTTCTCGAACAGCACCTTGCCGTCGGCGGAGGCACCGAAGTGCTCCAGGGACACGATCCGGCCGGCGTCCCCGACGTACTTGTGCCAGGTGAGACCGATACCGGCCTCGACGGCCACGCGGGCCTTGACGGCCGGCGGCAGGACGCTGTCCCGGTACCCCTGGTCCTGCTCCTCGAACCACTCCACGGACGGCATCGACACCACACGCGTGGGCACACCGCCGGCCTGCAGCCGCTCGCGCGCCTCCACGGCGACGTGCACCTCGGAACCGGTGGCGATGAGCACGACCTGGGCGTCGCCGCCCTCCGCGTCGAACAGCACGTAGCCGCCCTTCGCCGCGTCCTCGTTCGGCTCGTACGTCGGCACGCCCTGGCGGGTCAGCGCCAGACCGTGCGGGGCGCCCTTGCCGAACTCCTTCGTCCAGCGGGTGAGGATCTCCCGCCAGGCGATCGCGGTCTCGTTGGCGTCCGCCGGGCGGACCACGTTCAGACCCGGGATGGCGCGCAGCGCGGCCAGGTGCTCGACCGGCTGGTGGGTCGGGCCGTCCTCGCCGAGACCGATGGAGTCGTGCGTCCACACGTACGTCACCGGCAGGTGCATCAGCGCGGACAGGCGCACCGCGTTGCGCATGTAGTCGGAGAACACCAGGAAGGTGCCGCCGTAGATGCGCGTGTTGCCGTGCAGCGCGATGCCGTTCATCTGCGCGGCCATGGCGTGCTCACGGATACCGAAGTGGATCGTGCGCCCGTACGGGTCCGCCTCGGGCAGCGGGTTGCCGGACGGGAGGAACGACGACGTCTTGTCGATCGTGGTGTTGTTGGAGCCGGCCAGGTCGGCCGAGCCGCCCCACAGCTCCGGGACCACCGCGCCGAGCGCCTGCAGCACCTTGCCGGACGCGGCACGCGTGGCCACGCCCTTGCCCGGCTCGAACACCGGGATGGAGTCCTGCCAGCCCTTGGGCAGCTCACCCGCGGCGATCCGCTCGTACTCGGCGGCGCGCTCCGGGTTGTTGTCCCGCCACTGCTGGAAGGACTTTTCCCACACCGCGCGGGCCGCCTGGCCCCGCTCCAGCGCCTTGCGGGTGTGGCCGATGACCTCGTCGGTGACCTCGAAGGACTGCTCCGGGTCGAAGCCGAGGACACGCTTGGTGGCCGCCACCTCGTCGCCGCCGAGCGCCGAGCCGTGCGCGGCCTCGGTGTTCTGCGCGTTCGGCGCGGGCCAGGCGATGATCGACCGCATCGCGATGAACGACGGACGGTCGGTGACCTTCTTCGCCTCCTGGATCGCGTCGTAGATCGCGTTCGGGTCCAGGTCGCCGTCCGGCTTCGGGGCGACCCGCTGGACGTGCCAGCCGTACGCCTCGTACCGCTTGACGGTGTCCTCCGAGACGGCCGTCTCGGTGTCGCCCTCGATCGAGATGTGGTTGTCGTCCCACAGCAGGACCAGGTTGCCCAGCTTCTGGTGGCCGGCCATCGAGGACGCCTCGGCGGAGATGCCCTCCTGGAGGCAGCCGTCACCGGCGACGCAGTACACGAAGTGGTCGAACGGCGACTCGCCCTCGGCGGCCTCCGGGTCGAACAGACCGCGCTCGTAGCGCGCGGCCATCGCCATGCCCACGGCGTTGGCGACACCCTGGCCCAGCGGGCCGGTCGTGGTCTCCACACCAGTGGTGTGCCCGTACTCCGGGTGGCCCGGCGTCTTCGAGCCCCAGGTGCGGAAGGCCTTCAGGTCATCCAGCTCCAGGCCGAAACCGGCGAGGTAGAGCTGGGTGTACAGGGTCAGGGACGAATGGCCGGCGGACAGTACGAAACGGTCCCGCCCGACCCAGTCGGCGTCCGCCGGGTCGTGCCGCATCACCTTCTGAAAGAGGGTGTAGGCGGCAGGCGCCAAACTCATCGCCGTACCCGGATGGCCGTTACCGACCTTCTGTACGGCATCGGCGGCCAGGACGCGGGCGGTGTCGACGGCCCGCTGATCCAACTCGGTCCACTCGAGGTCTGTGGTGGTCGGCTTTGTGCTCACCCTGAGTCAGGGCTCCTCTCCACATGTCGGATGCCGGTGACGGCCCACCGGCGAGGTCGAGCCTACCCCTCCATAACGTGCGTTTTTTCGAGTCGTTCCAGACTGCGGGCACTCCCGTCGATCCGCCTCCTGGCTGGGAAGTTTCCGCATTCGGCAGATGAATACGGAGCCGCTCATCCGGGTGCTCAATCGAGCTTCGAACCGCACCTCGGAGGCTCCCGTCCAACACGAGCGGACCCCCGCGAATGTCCGGGTCTGGGCAACGTCTACAGTGGCGTGGTACGCGCGAGTCTTTACCCCTGCTTCACACGGGGAGGCTTGCTGGAATCTCTGTAGGGGTGTGCGTGACGGCCGTTGAATCCCGTCCAGCGGGGGTGCTGGGGACGAGTCAGAGCCCTGCCCGTCGGCCGTTCGGGGCCCGTGTGATGGCATTCGTGGCTCTCACCAAGCCGCGGATCATCGAGCTGCTGCTGATCACCACCGTCCCGGTGATGTTCCTGGCAGAGCAGGGGGTGCCCGACCTGACCCTGGTGCTGCTGACCTGCGTCGGCGGCTACCTGTCGGCGGGGGGCGCCAACGCGCTCAACATGTACATCGACCGCGACATCGACGCGCTGATGGACCGCACGGCGCAGCGTCCGCTGGTGACCGGCATGGTCAGCCCGCGCGAGTGCCTCGCCTTCGGCATCGCCCTCGCGGTCGTCGCGACGCTGCTCTTCGGGCTGACCGTCAACTGGCTGTCCGCGTGGCTCTCCCTCGGCGCACTCCTCTTCTACGTCGTCGTCTACACGATGATCCTCAAACGGCGTACGGCGCAGAACATCGTCTGGGGCGGCATCGCCGGCTGTATGCCGGTGCTGATCGGCTGGTCCGCGGTCACCAACTCGATGGCGTGGGCGCCGGTCATCCTCTTCCTCGTCATCTTCTTCTGGACGCCGCCGCACTACTGGCCGCTGTCCATGAAGGTCAAGGACGACTACGCCCGCGTGGGCGTGCCGATGCTGCCGGTCGTCGCCTCCAACAAGGTGGTCGCCAAGCAGATCGTGATCTACAGCTGGGTCATGGTCGCGGTGTCGCTGCTGCTCACCCCGCTGGGCTACACCGGCTGGTTCTACACGGCGGTGGCCCTGGCGGCGGGCGGCTGGTGGCTGTGGGAGGCGCACGCGCTGCTGAACCGCGCGAAGGCCGAGGTGACGGGCGGCAAGCTCAAGGAGATGCGGCTGTTCCACTGGTCGATCACCTATGTGTCGCTGCTCTTCGTGGCCGTCGCGGTGGACCCGTTCCTGCGGTAGCGCTTCGTCGTTCGCTCTTGCTCGCCGACCGGGCGGGGTCCGTGGTCAAGGCCACGGGCCCCGCCCGTCGCCGTTCGGTCTACCCGTCGGTAGCATTCTGTTCATGGCAGACACGCAGCAGGTGGACCCGAAGGCCGAGCAGAAGGCGGCCCGGCTCGCCAAGCAGATCACCGGCTTCGCCACGGCACACGGCGGCGCCGAGGGACAGATCGCCTACCTCGGTCAGCGCGGCGCCCGCATCGTCCTCGTCGGCGCGGACGGCGACTGGGGGACGTCTTCGCCCCGTCGATGGAGATCGCCGAGAAGGCCGTCGAGAAGGCGGGCATCACCCGCCACGAGACCTTCGACGGCGAGTTCGCGGCGAAGGTGAAGACGGGGCCGTACGAGTGGAACAGGATGGCCGGCATCCAGGTGGGCGGCTGAGCGGCGCCCCTTCGGGAACGCGGGGCGGTACCGGCATGCGGCTCCGCCGTGTGGGCGCGAACCGTCACGACGGCGCGCGCCCGCTGAACAACCCGCACCCGGCAGACGCGCGACCTCTTCCGGGGTTCACCCGTTAGGACCTGTGACCCACGGTCCATTACGGGGAGCACCGGATGATCGAAACACCCTCACTCGTGGACCAGTACTGCCACGGAGTGCTCCGCACCGAGCTGGGCCTGGGCACGTTCGAGGCCCAGCTCGCCCCCACCGAGGGCCCGCCCGCCCCCGGCACCACCCTCTTCGACACCCAGACGGGCTTCGCCGTACGCCGCTGGTGCCCGCCCCTGCTCGGCCTGGAGCCGCACTGCCCGCCCGCCAGCTATCTCGCCCGGCGCCGGGAACTGGGCGTGGGCGAGGCCGGGCGGCGGCTGCTGCGGGGCAGCGGGATCACCGCCTACCTCGTCGACACGGGACTGCCCGGTGATCTCACCGGCCCGGCCGAGCTGGGCGTGGCCGGGGACGCCGACGCCCATGAGATCGTCCGCCTGGAACAGCTGGCCGAACAGGTCGCCGACACCTCCGGCACCGTCGAGTCCTTCCTCGCCAACCTCGCCGAGTCGGTGCACGCGGCCGCCGCGCACGCCGTCGCGTTCACCTCCGTCGCCGGGGTCCGGCACGGGCTGGCCCTCGCGCCCGAGCCGCCGGGGCCGGGGAGGTGCGGGGCGCCGCCGGGCGGTGGCTGGGGGCACGGCGGGTCGGGGACGAGCTGAGCGACCCCGTGCTGCTCAGACATCTGCTCTGGATCGCCGTCGCCTCGGGACGGCCGCTTCAGCTGCACGCCGGGCTCGCGGCACCGGGGCGCGTACCGATCCCGTGCTGCTGATCGACTTCGTACGGGCCACGGCGGGTCTCGGCACCGACCTCGTACTGCTGCACGGGTATCCGTACCACCGGCATGCCGCGCATCTCGCGGGGGTCTTTCCGCATGTGTACGCCGACTGCGGTGCCGCGCTGGTCCGCACGGGTGCCCGCGCGGCGACGGTCCTGGCGGAGCTGCTGGAACTCGCTCCGTTCGGGAAGATCCTCTTCTCCAGCGGGGCGCGCGGGCTGCCGGAGCTGCATGTGATCGGGGCGCAGTTGTTCCGCGAGGCGCTGGGGCGGGTGCTGGGCGCCTGGGTGACCGAGGGCGCCTGGTCGCTGGACGACGCGCAGCGGGTGGCCGGACTGATCGCCTCGGGGAACGCCAGCAGGGTGTACAGCCTGGACTGAACCGGGAAGGCTGGGTGGATGCCGACCGACGCGTTGCTCGACAGCTTCCTCACCGGCCTGGCCCCGCTCGCGCCCGTCGCCGTATGGGCGCACGGCTCCCTGGCAGGCGGGGACTACCAGGAGGGCCGCAGCGACCTGGACCTGATCGTGGTCCTGGACCATCCGGTCACGCCCCGGACGGTGTGGCGCTTCGCGCTGCTGCACGCACGGCTGCGGAACGAACCTCTCGCCGACCGGCTGCACTGCACCTGTCTCGACACCGCGGACCGCGGCGGACGCCGGGCGGCGCCACCTCACCTGGGCGCACGAGCGGCTCTTCGAGCGGCCGGTCACCCCGGTCACCCGCGCCGAGCTGCACACCTTCGGCCGGGTCCTGCACGGGGTGCCGCCCGCGGACGTCCTGCCGCCGGTGCCGGCGGGGAACTCGCCGCCTTCGTGGTGCGCGACCAGCGTGAGTTCTGGCGGCGGGCGGTGGACCGGGCCGCGCACTGGACGCAGGACGTGTGGGTCGACCTGGGCCTGCTGACCTTCGCCCGCGCCACCGTCACGCTGCGCGAGGGCCGTCTGATCTCCAAGCGGGAGGCGCTGGACGCACTGCCCGGCCTCGGCGCGCCCGGTGAGGTCGTGGAGGACATCAGGAGGCGGCGCTACGACGATCCCGTGCCGCCCGCCGAGGAGTGGATCGCGCGCCGGGCCCGGCTGACCCGTGACTACCTGGGGCCGGCGATCGACGCGCTGGTGGCGGATCCCGGGTTCGCCCCCGCCGCCCCTTCCCGTCCCGGCCCCGGGGCAAGGCCCCGGACGCCGCTCCTCACCCGCCGGAGGGGCTGAGACTCAGCCGGACGCGGGCTCGAGGCGGGACTCCGTGCCGGGAGCCGGCTCGGACGGCTGCCCGGCGGGGCGCTCACGCAGGGACAGGAGGACCCGGAGCACCCAGATCCACATCACGCACGAGCCGAACATGTGCAGGCCGACCAGGACCTCGGGGAGGTCGGTGAAGTACTGGACATAGCCGATCGCGCCCTGCGCGAGCATGATCAGGAACAGTTCGCGGGTGCGGGCCAGGGGCCCGGCGGGCGCGTCGACCGCCTTCAGCACGAACCACAGCGCGAACGTCAGCGTCACCACGATCCACGCCAGCACGGCGTGCAGCTTGCTGACCGTCTCCCAGTCCAGCGGCATCCGCGGCACCTCGCTGGAGTCGCCCGCGTGCGGTCCCGCGCCGGTCACCACCGTGCCGACCGCGATCAGCAGGACCGAGGCGGCGACCATGAACCACACCAGCTGCCGCACGGCCGTGCCGACCAGGGCCGGGGCTCCCCGTCGCCCTCACGCGTGCGCTGCCACATCACCGTGGCGACCGCGATCAGCGCCGAGGACAGCAGGAAGTGCGCCGCGACCGTGTACGGGTTCAGGCCGACGAGGACCACGATGCCGCCGAGGATCGCGTTGCCCATGACGACCCAGAACTGCGCCCAGCCCAGCCGGGTGAGGCCGCGCCGGTACGGCTTCTCGGAGCGCGCGGCGACGATCGCCCAGCCGACGGCGGCGCACAGCACGTACGTCAGCAGGCGGTTGCCGAACTCGATGACGCCGTGCATGCCCATCTCACTGGTGTTGGTGAGCGAGTCGTCGGTGCACTTGGGCCAGGTGGGGCAGCCGAGGCCGGAGCCGGTCAGGCGTACGGCGCCGCCGGTGACCACGATGACCACCGCCATGACGAGTGCGGCGAGGGCCGCGCGGCGGACGGTCCGGGGTCCGGGGTCCAGCGTGCGGCGATGAAGGCGAGGGGTTGCGCAGGGCCGTCCGGGCGTCGGCGGGGTCACGTTTGGCACGTACCCCATCGTAGGGGGCCGCTTGTGCACGCGTTCACGAGGGTGCGTCCTGGCGGACGGGGCCCGGGTGCCGTGCTGCGGGACGATCGCCCGAGGGGCGGTCACTCCCAGCGGAAGAACCTTCCCGCCGCCGCGAGGCCCGCCACCGCCCACGCCGTCAGGATTCCGAGATTGCCCCACGGGATTCCCGCGCCGTGCTGCAGGACGTCCCGCAGGCCCTCCGACAGGGCCGAGATCGGGAGGAGGCCGAGCACGTCCTGGGCCCCCGGCGGGAACTTGTCCAGCGGTACGACCACCCCGCCGCCCACCAGCAGCAGCAGGAACACCAGGTTGGCGGCGGCGAGCGTCGCCTCCGCCTTGAGGGTGCCGGCCATCAGCAGGCCCAGGCCGGAGAAGGCGGCGGTCCCCAGCAGCAGGAGCAGGAACACCGGCACCGGGCCGCCCTGCGGGGACCAGCCCAGCGCGAGGGCGATCACCGCCACCAGGATCACCTGGAGCACCTCGGTGACCAGCACCGACAGCGTCTTCGCGGTCATCAGGCCCCAGCGCGGCAGCGGCGACGAGGCCAGCCGCTTCAGTACGCCGTAGCGGCGCTCGAAGCCCGTCGCGATGGCCTGCCCGGTGAACGCCGTCGACATCACCGCGAGCGCGAGGATGCCGGGCGCGAGGAAGTCCACCGCCTCGCCTTCACCGGTGTCCACCACGTCCACGGTGCTGAAGAGCACCAGCAGCAGCGTGGGGATGATCACCGTCAGCAGCAGCTGCTCGCCGTTGCGCAGCAGCATCCGCGTCTCGAGCACGGCCTGCGCCGCGATCATGCGGGTCAGGGGCGGCCCCGGCTTCGGGGTGTAGGCGCCGGTGGCCGTCACGAACGAAGCTCCTTGCCGGTCGGTTCGAGGCTGTGCTTTCCCGGGGAGCAACCCCGGACCCCGGCCGGTTTCCGTCTGGGCCGGAATCATGAACGAAGCTCCTTGCCGGTCAGTTCGAGGCTGTGTCTTCCCGGGGAGCGACCCCGGACCCCCGGCCGGTTTTCGTCTGGGCCGGAATCATGAACGCAGCTCCTTGCCGGTCAGTTCGAGAAAGACGTCTTCGAGGGTGTGGCGTTCCACCGAGATCCGGTCCGGCAGCACGCCGTGCTGCGCGCACCAGGACGTCACCGTGGCCAGCAGCTGCGGGTCGACCGTGCCGGTGACCCGGTACGAGCCCGGGGTCACCTCGGCGCCCGAAGAGTCGGAGGGCAGCGCCTTGAGCAGGGACGCCATGTCCAGCCCCGGGCGTCCGGAGAAGCGGAGCGTGTTCTCGGCGCCGCCCTTGCACAGCTCCTCGGGGAGCCCTGGGCGATGACCCGGCCGGCGTCGATGATCGCCACGTCGTCGGCGAGCTGTTCGGCCTCGTCCATGTAGTGGGTGGTGAGGATCACGGAGACGCCGTCCGTGCGCAGATCCCGTACCAGGTCCCAGGTGGCGTGGCGGGCCTGTGGGTCGAGACCGGCGGTCGGCTCGTCCAGGAACACCAGCTCCGGGCGTCCCACCACGGCCATCGCCAGTGCGAGCCGCTGCTGCTGGCCGCCGGAGAGCCGCCGGTACGACGTGCGGCCGCAGGAGCCCAGCCCGAGGCGCTCGATCAGCGCGTCCACGTCCAGCGGATGCGCGTGCAGCTTCGCCACGTGCCGGAGCATCTCGTCGGCCCGCGCGCCCGAGTAGACGCCGCCGGACTGGAGCATCACCCCGAGCCGGGGCCGCAGGGCCGCCGACTGCCTGACCGGATCGAGGCCCAGGACGCGCACCGTGCCGGAATCCGGCCGCCGGTACCCCTCACAGGTCTCGACCGTGGTCGTCTTGCCCGCCCCGTTGGGGCCGAGCACGGCGGTCACGCCTCTGCGGGCCTCCAGGTCGAGGCCGTCCACCGCGGTCTTCGTGCCGTACCACTTCACCAGGCCCTGCACCTGGACCACGGGCTCACTCTGCATGGGTCACGAGTCTAGGGACGCGGACCGGGGGCCGGGGCGCCGGGTGACCAATCTCCTCCCCACGGGGCAAGAGGCCCGGTCGGAGGGGTGCCGGCGGCCTGGGCGGACGCCTCGGAGTCCCTCCGGTTTGATCGATCAAAGATCGTTTCCGCAGGTCAATTAGGTTTACCTAAGTGATGCAGCGCACCTCGGGCCGTCCGGACGTGGCTTGCCCGGCCCGGATGAATTACGCAACAATGGCGTTGTGAAAAACGTCGGCGAGGCTTCCCGTGAGGAACTGGCTACCGGTGAGCGGTCCACCCGCAACCGTGTCGCCCGCTCCGTGCTGGACCACGGCCCGTCGACCGTCGCCGAACTCGCCGAGCGGCTCGGCCTCACCCAGGCGGCCGTACGCCGGCACCTGGACGCCCTGGCCGCCGACAATGTCGTGGAAGCCCGCGAGCGCCGGGTCTACGGCGCGCGCACGCGCGGACGGCCGGCCAAGGTGTTCGCCCTGACGGACTGCGGGCGGGACGCCTTCGACCAGTCGTACGACAAGCTGGCCGTGGACGCCCTGCGGTGGATCGGTGAGCAGGGGGCGGCGAGGACGCGATCGCGGCCTTCGCCCGCGCCCGGATCGCCGCCCACGCGGACGCGTACCGCGAGGCGGTCGAGGCCGCGGCCCCCGAGGACCGGGCCGAAGCGCTGGCCAAGGCCCTCAGTGCCGACGGGTACGCTGCGACGGCGCGTCACGCGCCGGTCGGTGAGCAACTCTGCCAGCACCACTGCCCGGTGGCCCACGCCGCCGAACAGTTTCCGCAGCTGTGCGAGGCCGAGACGGAATTCTTCGCCGAACTCCTCGGTACGCATGTGCAGCGACTGGCCACCATCGCGCACGGCGACGGCGTCTGTACGACGTTCATCCCCAAGATTTCCCACCAAGCATCCGCAAGCACGTCCGGGAGGAACCCCGCATGACTCTCCCCACGGAGACTGCCCACCCCGAGCTGGAGGGTCTGGGCAACTACGAATACGGCTGGGCCGACCGTGACGAGGCCGGTGCGTCGGCGCGCCGCGGCCTGAACGAGGACGTCGTCCGGGACATCTCCGCGAAGAAGGACGAGCCGGAGTGGATGACCAAGCTCCGTCTCAAGGGCCTGCGCCTGTTCGAGAAGAAGCCCATGCCGAACTGGGGCTCCGACCTCTCCGGCATCGACTTCGACAACATCAAGTACTTCGTGCGCTCCACGGAGAAGCAGGCGGAGTCCTGGGAGGACCTGCCCGAGGACATCAAGAACACCTACGACAAGCTGGGCATCCCCGAGGCCGAGAAGAAGCGCCTCGTCGCCGGTGTCGCCGCTCAGTACGAGTCGGAGGTCGTCTACCACCAGATCCGCGAGGACCTGGAGGAGCAGGGCGTCATCTTCCTCGACACCGACACCGCCCTGAAGCAGCACCCGGAGCTCTTCAAGGAGTACTTCGGGACCGTCATCCCCGTCGGTGACAACAAGTTCGCGTCGCTGAACAGCGCCGTGTGGTCCGGCGGCTCCTTCATCTACGTCCCGCCGGGCGTGCAGGTCGAGATCCCGCTCCAGGCCTACTTCCGGATCAACACCGAGAACATGGGCCAGTTCGAGCGGACCCTGATCATCGTCGACGAGGGCGCCTACGTGCACTACGTCGAGGGCTGCACCGCCCCGATCTACAAGTCGGACTCGCTGCACAGCGCGGTCGTCGAGATCATCGTCAAGAAGAACGCCCGCTGCCGCTACACGACCATCCAGAACTGGTCGAACAACGTCTACAACCTGGTCACCAAGCGCGCCGTGGCCTACGAGGGCGCGACCATGGAGTGGGTCGACGGCAACATCGGCTCCAAGGTGACGATGAAGTACCCGGCCGTCTACCTGATGGGCGAGCACGCCAAGGGCGAGACCCTGTCCATCGCGTTCGCCGGCGAGGGCCAGCACCAGGACGCGGGCGCCAAGATGGTCCACATGGCCCCCAACACCTCGTCCAACATCGTCTCCAAGTCGGTGGCGCGCGGTGGCGGCCGTACGTCCTACCGCGGTCTCATCGAGATCGGCGAGGGCGCCCCGGGCGCCAAGTCCAACGTGCTCTGCGACGCGCTGCTCGTCGACACCATCTCCCGCTCGGACACCTACCCCTACGTGGACGTCCGCGAGGACGACGTGTCCATGGGCCACGAGGCGACCGTCTCCAAGGTCTCCGAGGACCAGCTCTTCTACCTGATGAGCCGCGGTCTGAGCGAGTTCGAGGCGATGGCGATGATCGTGCGCGGCTTCGTCGAGCCGATCGCCAAGGAACTGCCGATGGAGTACGCGCTCGAGCTCAACCGGCTGATCGAGCTGCAGATGGAAGGCGCGGTCGGTTAAAGCACCCCGCCGTTCCGTCAAGCCCCTTACGCAAAGGAAAGCGAGCACTACGACAGCCATGGCTGAGGCTCAGAACTCCCCCACCTCCGGCTACGCTACGGCGGGGGCCCCCACCGGTGGGCTCCACCACCGCCGGCTCGATCGCGGTGGCCGCCGAGTCGACCGTCGCCACCCGTATGAGCGCGCCCCGTCCTTCGACGTGGCGGACTTCCCCGTCCCCCACGGCCGCGAGGAGGAATGGCGGTTCACCCCGCTGGAGCGGCTGCGCGGACTGCACGACGGCACCGCCACCGCCGACGGCGAGGGCGTCAAGGTCACCGTCGAGGCGCCCGAGGGCGTCACCGTCGAGACCGTCGGCCGCGACGACGCCCGGCTCGGCCGCGCCGGCACCCCGGTGGACCGCGTCGCCGCCCAGGCGTACTCCGCCTTCGAGCAGGCCTCGGTCGTGACCGTGCCGAAGGAGACCGTCCTCACCGAGCCGATCCGCATCGCGGTGCACGGCGAGGGCGGTACCGCCTACGCCCACCAGGTGATCGAGCTCGGCGCCTTCGCCGAAGCCGTCGTGGTCATCGACCACACCGGCGACGCGGTGCTCGCCGCCAACGTCGAGTACCTCCTCGGCGACGGCGCCAAGCTGACCGTCGTCTCCGTCCAGGACTGGGACGACAAGGCCGTCCACGTGGGCCAGCACAACACCCTCGTCGGCCGCGACGCCTCCTTCAAGTCCGTCGTGGTCACCTTCGGCGGCGACGTGGTCCGCCTCCATCCGCGCGTCGTCTACGCGGGCCCCGGCGGCGAGGCCGAACTGTTCGGCCTCTACTTCACCGACGCAGGCCAGCACCAGGAGCACCGCCTCCTCGTCGACCACAACGTCCCGCACTGCAAGTCCAACGTCGCCTACAAGGGCGCGCTCCAGGGCGACGCCGCACACGCCGTGTGGATCGGTGACGTGCTCATCGAGGCCAAGGCCGAGGGCACCGACACCTACGAGATGAACCGCAACCTGGTGCTCACCGACGGCGCCCGCGTCGACTCCGTGCCCAACCTGGAGATCGAGACCGGCGAGATCGTCGGCGCCGGCCACGCCTCCGCGACCGGCCGCTTCGACGACGAGCAGCTCTTCTACCTGATGGCCCGCGGCATCGCCGAGCAGGACGCCCGCCGTCTGGTGGTCCGCGGCTTCTTCGCCGAACTCGTCCAGCAGATCGGCGTCCCGGACATCGAGGAGCGCCTGATCGGCAAGATCGAGGAGGAGCTGGAGGCGGCGGTCGCATGACCTTCGTACGCGCCTGTGGGCTGAGCGAGCTGGAGGACGACACCCCGAAACGGGTGGAACTCGACGGCACGCCGGTCTCCGTCGTGCTCACCGGGGGCGAGGTGTTCGCGATCAACGACATCTGCTCGCACGCGAACGTCTCCCTCGCGGAGGGCGAGGTGGACGACTGCCACATCGAATGCTGGCTGCACGGCTCGCGTTTCGACCTCCGTTCCGGCAAGCCCGACGCCCTTCCGGCGACGCGCCCCGTCCCCGTATACCCCGTAAAGATCGAAGGGGACGACGTGCTCGTCTCCCTCTCCCAGGAGTCCTGAGGCACCCATGGCAACGCTTGAAATCCGAGACCTGCACGTCACCGTCGAGGCCGACAACGCCACGAAGGAGATCCTCAAGGGCGTCGACCTGACCGTGAAGCAGGGCGAGACGCACGCCATCATGGGCCCCAACGGCTCCGGCAAGTCGACCCTCGCCTACGCCCTGGCCGGTCACCCCAAGTACACCGTCTCCGGCGGCAGCGTCACCCTCGACGGCGAGGACGTCCTGGAGATGTCCGTCGACGAGCGCGCCCGCGCCGGCCTCTTCCTCGCCATGCAGTACCCGGTCGAGGTCCCCGGTGTCTCCGTCTCCAACTTCCTGCGCACCTCCGCCACCGCCATCCGCGGTGAGGCGCCCAAGCTGCGCCACTGGGTGAAGGAGGTCAAGGAGACCATGGAGCGCCTCCACATGGACCCCGCCTTCGCCGAGCGCAACGTCAACGAGGGCTTCTCCGGCGGTGAGAAGAAGCGCCACGAGATCCTCCAGCTCGAGCTGCTCAAGCCGAAGATCGCCGTCCTCGACGAGACCGACTCCGGCCTCGACGTCGACGCCCTGCGCATCGTCTCCGAGGGCGTCAACCGCGTCCGCGAGTCCGGCCAGGTCGGCACGCTGCTGATCACGCACTACACGCGCATCCTGCGCTACATCAAGCCCGACCACGTCCACGTCTTCGCGGCCGGACGGATCGCCGAGTCCGGCGGTCCCGAGCTCGCCGACAAGCTGGAGGCCGAGGGCTACGAGGCATACACGAAGGGTGGCGCATCCGAGTGACACAGCTGCCGGGCCTCCTCGACGCGGAGGCACTCCGCAAGGACTTCCCGATCCTGGACCGGGTGCTCCACGACGGCAAGAAGCTCGTCTACCTGGACAACGCGGCGACCTCGCAGACGCCCCGCCAGGTGCTCGACGTGCTCGCCGAGTACTACGAGCAGCACAACGCCAACGTCCACCGCGGCGTGCACGTGCTCGCCGAGGAGGCCACGGCGCTGTACGAGGGCGCGCGCGACAAGGTCGCGGAGTTCATCAACGCGCCCTCGCGCGACGAGGTGATCTTCACCAAGAACGCCTCCGAGTCGCTCAACCTCGTGGCCAACATGCTCGGCTGGGCCGACGAGCCCTACCGGGTGGACCACGAGACCGAGATCGTCATCACGGAGATGGAGCACCACTCCAACATCGTGCCGTGGCAGCTTCTCGCGCAGCGCACCGGCGCGAAGCTGAAGTGGTTCGGGCTGACCGACGACGGCCGGCTCGACCTCTCCAACATCGACGAGATCATCACCGAGAAGACGAAGATCGTCTCCTTCGTGCTGGTCTCCAACATCCTGGGCACGGTCAACCCGGTCGAGGCCATCGTGCGCCGCGCCCAGGAGGTCGGCGCGCTCGTCTGCATCGACGCCTCCCAGGCCGCCCCGCACATGCCGATGGACGTCCAGGCCCTCCAGGCCGACTTCGTGGCCTTCACCGGCCACAAGATGTGCGGTCCGACCGGCATAGGCGTCCTCTGGGGCCGCCAGGAGCTGCTGGAGGACCTGCCCCGTTCCTCGGCGGCGGCGAGATGATCGAGACCGTGTCGATGAGCTCGTCGACGTACGCCCCGGCTCCGCACAAGTTCGAGGCGGGCACGCCGCCGATCGCCCAGGCGGTCGGTCTCGGCGCGGCGATCGACTACCTGTCGGCCATCGGCATGGACAGGATCCTCGCCCACGAGCACGCCATCACCGAGTACGCGGTCAAGCGGCTGACGGAGGTCCCGGACCTGCGCATCATCGGCCCCGCCACGGCCGAGGACCGCGGCGCCGCGATCTCCTTCACGCTGGGCGACATCCACCCCCACGACGTGGGCCAGGTCCTCGACGAACAGGGCATCGCGGTACGCGTGGGCCATCACTGCGCCCGCCCGGTCTGCCTGCGGTACGGAATTCCTGCGACCACCCGGGCGTCGTTCTATCTGTACTCCACGACGGCCGAGGTCGACGCGCTCGTCGACGGCCTGGAGCACGTACGGAACTTCTTCGGATGAGGGGCTGAGGCGTGAAGCTGGACTCGATGTACCAGGACGTCATCCTGGACCACTACAAGAACCCGCACGGGCGTGGTCTGAGGGACGGCGACGCCGAGGTGCACCACGTCAACCCGACGTGCGGCGACGAGATCACGCTCCGCGTGAAGTACGACGGCACGACGATCAGCGACGTCAGTTACGAGGGGCAGGGCTGTTCCATCAGCCAGGCCTCCGCCTCCGTGCTGAACGACCTGCTGGTCGGCAAGGACCTCGCGGAGGCGCAGCGGATCCAGGGAACCTTCCTGGAGCTGATGCAGTCCAAGGGGAAGATCGAGCCCGACGACGCGATGGAGGAGGTGCTGGAGGACGCGGTCGCGTTCGCCGGCGTCTCCAAGTACCCGGCACGGGTCAAGTGCGCCCTCCTCAGCTGGATGGCGTGGAAGGACGCGACGGCCCAGGCGCTGGGCGCCGACGCCGAAAGGACGACAGCATGAGCGAGACCCTGGAGATGAAGCCGGCTTCCGAGGAGGAGGTCCGCGAGGCCCTGCTGGACGTCGTCGACCCCGAGCTGGGCATCGACGTCGTCAACCTCGGCCTGATCTACGGCGTCCACGTCGACGACTCCAATGTGGCGACCATCGACATGACCCTGACCTCCGCGGCCTGCCCGCTGACGGACGTCATCGAGGACCAGGCGAAGTCCGCCACGGACGGCCTGGTCAGCGAGCTGCGCATCAACTGGGTCTGGATGCCGCCGTGGGGCCCCGACAAGATCACGGACGACGGCCGTGAGCAGCTGCAGGCCCTGGGCTTCAACGTCTGAGACAGGTTCGACGGGAACGGCGGCACCCTCCGGGGGCCGCCGTTCTCCTGTGTCCGGACCCCTCCGCCGCCGTTGTGTACGCCCGTACACCCGCTGTGTACGCTCGTACACATGGGATACCTTCTGCTGTCCGGCGCCATCGCCGCCGAGGTGTGCGCCACCACCGCGATGAAGTACAGCGACGGCTTCAGCAGGCTCTGGCCCTCCCTGCTGACGGTGGTCGGCTACGTGGTCTCCTTCGCCCTCCTCGCCCAGACGCTGCGCACCGTCGCCATCGGCACCGCCTACGCGATCTGGGCCGGTGTCGGCACCGCCGCCATCGCCGCGATCGGCATCGCCTTCCTGGGCGAGGGGCTCACCGCCGCCAAGGCCGCGGGCATCGCGCTGATCATCATCGGCGTCGTGGTGCTGAACCTGGGCGGCGCGCACTGATGGCCCGGCGCCACGACCCCGAGCGGCGGCAGCGGATCATCGACGCGGCCATCCGCGTGGTGGGCCGCGGCGGCATCGCCGGGCTCAGCCATCGCAGCGCCGCCGCCGAGGCCGACGTCCCGCTCGGCTCCACCACGTACCACTTCAAGACCCTCGACGAACTGATGGTCGCCGCCCTGCGCCAGGCCAACGAGGGCTTCGCCAAGGTCGTCGCCGCACGCGGCGGCCTGGAGGATCCGCGAAGCGATCTGGCGGCCGAACTCGCGGGTCTGATGGGCGAGTGGCTGGCCGGTGAGCGCACCGGGGTGGAGCTGGAGTACGAGCTGTATCTGGCCGCCCTGCGCCGCCCCGCCCTGCGCCCCGTCGCCGCCGAGTGGTGCGAGGACCTCGCCGAGCGGCTGTCCCGCCGTACGGACCCGGTCACGGCCAGGGCGCTGGTCGCGCTGCTGGACGGCATCTGCCTCCAGGTGCTGCTGACCGACGCGCCCTATGACGAGGGGTATGCCGCAGAGGTGCTGGGGCGGGTGATCGTGGCAGGTTCCGGGGCCTGAGCCCGGCAGATGAGATGCCGGTTCGCGTCCGTGGCCGCCGGGCCGTTAGGTTGCCCTTATGACCGACACGACTGCTCAGAGCGCCACCGGCGCAGTGGCCGCCGGCCTCGCCACCATCGCCGCCGACGGCACCGTTCTCGACACCTGGTTCCCCGCCCCGTCCTGGCCGACGAGCCCGGACCGTCCGGCACCGAGCGGCTCTCCGCCGAGCGTGCCGCCGAACTGCTCGGCGCCGGCGCCGGTGCCGCGGTCGGTCCGGACACCCGCCGGGGCGTCGAGGTGGTCGCGGTCCGTACGGTCATCTCCTCGCTGGCCGAGAAGCCGGTCGACGCGCACGACGTCTACCTCCGCCTCCACCTGCTCTCCCACCGACTGGTCCGGCCGCACGGCCAGAACCTGGACGGCGTCTTCGCCCACCTCGCCAACGTCGCCTGGACCTCGCTCGGCCCGGTCGCCGTGGACGACCTGGAGAAGGTACGGCTCAACGCCCGCGCCGAGGGCCTGCACCTCGCCGTGACGTCCGTCGACAAGTTCCCCGGATGACGGACTACGTCGCCCCCAAGGGTGTCCGCATCGCCGACGCCGACCGCGTACGGCTCGGGGCGCACCTCGCCGAGGGCACCACCGTCATGCACGAGGGCTTCGTCAACTTCAACGCCGGCACGCTCGGCACGTCGATGGTCGAGGGGCGCGTCTCGGCCGGTGTCGTCATCGGCGACGGCTCCGACATCGGCGGCGGCGCCTCCACCATGGGCACCCTCTCCGGCGGCGGCAACGTGCGCATCACCATCGGCGAGCGCTGCCTGGTCGGCGCCGAGGCGGGCGTCGGCATCGCGCTGGGCGACGAGTGCGTGGTCGAGGCCGGCCTGTACGTCACCGCGGGCACCCGCGTCACCATGCCCGACGGTGAGGTCGTCAAGGCCCGCGAACTGTCCGGCGCCTCCCACATCCTGTTCCGCCGCAACTCCGTCACCGGCACGGTCGAGGCCCGCCCGAACAACGCCGTCTGGGGCGGCCTCAACGAGGTCCTCCACAGCCACAACTGAGCCGGTCCCCGATCTCGTACGGGTTACTCCCCGTGACTTCGGGGCCGTCGCGGCGGATGAACGGGCGGACGGAGAGTCCGATCGGACGCCGGGACGGCCGGCACAGGGAAATGGGGACGAACGGGCGATGGCGAACGACTGGGCGAGGGGCGTGCTCCGCCGAGGGGCCGCGGTGTCGGGAACGGCCGCCGCGCTGACGCTGTGCGGCGCGCTGGCCGGTCCCGCGTACGCGGACGAGACCAACACCGCCTCCCACAACGGCCACCGCGTCGGACTGATCAACGCCGGTCAGATCGACGACCCCGCCGAGGACGTACTGGAGCACACCCTGCTGTTCGGGGACGGGTACCGCTGGGACTGAGCACGCGCCCCGCGGGCCGGGCCGCGTCACGTTCTTCCGTGACGCGGCCCCTCTGTTTCCCGTGGAGCGGCTGTCAGGTCCGCGTACAGCGCCTCGAGTTCGTCCGTCGCCGTACGGCCGGCGGGCCGCAGCGGCGGGCGGACCGGGCCCGCGGGGAGACCCAGGGCGGGGAGGAGGGCCTTCGCGGTGACCGTGCCGGGGAGGCCCTTCGCCATCATCGCCTCGATGAGGGGGTCAGACGGTGCTGGAGGCGGGTCGCTCTCGTCGTGTCGCCCGCGTCGTAGGCGTCCAGGACCGCGCGGACGTGGGCCGGGGCCGCGTTGGCGACCGTGCTGACACAGCCGGCCGCGCCCACCGCGTAGAGGGCCAGGTTGTGTTCGTCGCAGCCCGCGTAGTACGCGAGGGCCGTGCGGGACATCACCTTCTGCGCGGCCAGGAAGTCGTACGAGCAGTCCTTGACCGCCTTGACGCGGGGTGGTCCGCGAGGCGGAGGAGCGTCTCCGGTTCGATGCGGACTCCTGTGCGGGACGGGATGTCGTACAGGGCGAGGGGGAGGTCTGTCGCCTCCGCGACGGTGCGGAAGTGGGCCTCGATCGCGTCCTGCGGGGGCGGCTGTAGTACGGGGCCACCACGAGCAGGGCGTCCGCGCCCGACTTCTCCGCCTCCCGGGCCAGACGCGTGGTGTGCGCCGTGTCGGGGGTGCCGACGCCGGCGACGATCGTGGCGCGCGTGCCGATCGCCTCGCGCACCGCCCTGATGAGGGACGACTTCTCCGCGTCGGTGGTGGTGGGGGACTCGCCCGTGGTTCCCGACAGGACCAGGCCGTCGCAGCCCTGGGTGACCAGGTGGTCGGCGAGACGCTGGGCGCCGTCCAGGTCGAGGGCGCCGGCGGGGGTGAACGGGGTGATCATCGCGCACAGGGTGCGGCCCAGAGGGGCGGAGGGGGTGGGGTCATGGGGGTAGTCTCGGGCGGACTGTCGTCGTAGGTCCACTTACATGTTGTGGCCTTTACCGGTAAGCGTTCCTTTATGGATAGCGCCGCTGGGGAGGGGTACTCGGGGAGCCCGATCCCGAGAGGAGGCGCATCGTGACCGGAACCATCGAGCGACGGCCGGTACGTGACGAGCACAGTGTGGGTGAACTCGTCGGGCAGGCCACCGAACAGATCTCGCGGCTCGCACGGCAGGAAGTGGCGCTCGCCAAGGAAGAACTGGCGGAGAAGGGGCGCCGCGCGGGGCGCGGCGGCGGGATGCTGGGCGCGGCGGGGGCCTTCGGCTACGCCGGACTGCTCGCGATGGCCGCCACCGGTGTCGTTGCGCTGGATCTCGCGCTGCCGCTGTGGGCGGCCGCGCTGATCGTCACCGGGGCGCTGTTCCTCATCGCCGGTGTGCTGGCGGCGGCGGGCCGGGGGCAGTTGCGCCGGGCCACGCCGCCCAAGCCCGAGCGGACCATGGGCAGCGTGAAGGCCGATGTGGAGGAGATCAAGGGAAGGGCGCACCGATGACGCACGATGTGGGGCGCTCGGGGTCCGGGGCCCATATGGACACCGGCGCGGAGGCCGCGGCCGCCGGGCGCGGGGCCAAGGGGCCGGACGAGCTGCGACGGGAGATCGAGCGGACGCGGCACGAACTCGGCGACACCGTGGAGGAGTTGGCCGGGAAGATGGATGTGAAGGCGCGTGCGCGTGCGCGGGCCGACGAACTCCGGGACCGGGCCGGGGCGATGACCGTGCAGATGCGGAGCAGCGCGGGTGAGGCCGGGACGCGGTACCGGAAGCCGGTGCTGATCGCCGGTGCGGTCGTCGCTGTCGTGGTGGGAGCGGTGATGGTGCGGCGCCATCGGTGCTGATGCCCGCGGCGCGGCGCGGCGTCCGGTCCGGCGGCGGTGAGGAACGGGGCGGGGCCCCGTCCCTCACCGCCGTGGGCGGTCGCGCCTTCCTACGGGCGGAAGCGGAGCACCTGTGGGTCGTGGTCGCTGATCTGGTCGTGGAACTCGGCGTTGATGTGCACGCTGTCGTAGCTGAAGCCGTGGCCCCGCTTGATCGACGGGCTGATCAGGATCTGGTCCAGGGCCTGGCTGTTGCCCTGGTAGACGTAGGAGTAACGCTCCGAGCGGGGGAGGACTTGATCGCCGACCAGAGGGTGCCCCCGCCTTCGAGGAGTTCCGTGGTCCCGGAGAACTCGAAGTCGTTGATGTCGCCCAGCGCCACCACGGCGGCGTTCTTCTGCGTTTCGAGGATCTTCGCCGTGAAGTCGTGGACCGCCTTCGCCTGGAGGTGACGCTGGGTCTCCGAGCCGCGGGACGGGGGCTGGTACTGCGACGTCAGGCCCTGGTCGCCGCCCTTGGAGGCGAAGTGGTTGGCGATGACGACGACCGTGCGGCCCCGGAAGGTGAACTCGCCGGCCAGCGGCTTGCGGCTGTTGGTGAAGGCCTCGGAGCCCGGGTCGATACGGCCGGGGAGAGGGTCAGGGCCGCCTTGCCCCGGATCTTCGTGATGCCCGTGGGGGTGGTGGCGTCGCCGCCCGCGCGGTCCGTGAAGGAGACCCGCTCGGGGTTGAAGAGGAAGGCCTGGCGGATGTTGCCGCCCGGTTCGCCGCCGTCCTGCTTGTCGGCGGGGTCGATGGAGCGCCAGTCGTAGCGGGGGCCGCCCGCCGCCTCGATGGCGTCGATCAGCGTGGCCATCGTCCGGCCCGCCCCGACCGTGCCGTCGTCCGTGGCGCCGTTGTCGTCCTGGATCTCCTCCAGGGACACGATGTCGGGGGACCGGAGGTTGTGCACGATCGCGGCGGCGTGGGCGGCGAAGGTGTCGTCGGAGGGGTCCAGGTTCTCGACGTTGTACGTCGCGACCGCCAGTTCGGTGAGGTGCTGGGGGCGGGTCGACTCGCGGCGCAGGTTCCCGGGCTTCAGGGTGCCCAGCTCGTCGGCCACCAGGGTGTAGCCGCCGAACTGGTTGTAGTCCAGGGGCCCGTGGTCCTTCCGGCGAGGGTGTCGCCCACGTTCGCGTCCGGGAAGCCGGACGCCTGGTCCAGCGACTGGATCTGGAGGCGGCCGGTGTTCTGGGCGTCGTAGGAGCCGTAGACCGTGCCGCCCCGCTGGTTGCGGTGCTCGTGGGGCTTCACCGTGACCCAGAGTTCGGTGTACGGGTCGGTGGCGCCCACCACGCGGGTGTCCGCCACCTGTACGGTCATGCCCTCCAGGGACTCGTACAGGTCCAGGGCGTACTTGGCCGGGCGCAGGGGAGCGCGTTGACCGAGCCGTTCGGCTCGGCGGTGTAGGCGGCCGGGACCGAGCGCGCGTCGAGCCTGGCGGGGAGGGGAGGGGTTGCCGCTGGAAACGACCGTGAAGACGGGGCGGACGATCTCCGTCAGGGACTGGTTGCCGGAGGACGTGCCGCCGGGGACGTACTCCGAGACCGTGCCGGAGACCGTCACGGCGTCGCCCACCGCGACGTCCTTCGGCGTGGAGCTCGTGAAGACGAAGACACCCTCGCTGGTGGCCGGGTCGGCGTCCGGGGCGGGATCCTGGATCCAGAAGCCGCGGGAGGAGCCGTAGGCGCGCACACCGGTGACGATTCCGGTCACGTCGGTGACCTGCTGTCCCGCCAGCGGCGAGGTGCGGGTGTCGCCCTGGATGTCATGGACGCGCACCGTGTCGGCGTGCGCGGGGGTCGTGAGGACGACGGCGGACGCCGCGGAACACACGGCGGCGACGGTGAGCGCGGCGAGGCGCGCGGACGACTTGCTCGGCAACGGAATTCCTCCGGGAATCGTGGGACCCGCCCATTTCTACGCGCGTCAATCTCCAGCCGGGCCAGGCCACTTGTCAAGGTTCCGGCCATGTACGCACTCCGAAGAGGAGATGAAGCAGGCGGCATGGGTGGAAATCCGTCTAGGCTGAGTGACCGAGTCGTGAGAGGTCCTAGGAGAAACAGCCGATGTCAGACAGCTCCATCCTGCCGCCCGCGCGGCTGAACCCCGAGGCGGAGCTGGCACGCGACGCCCTGTCCACCCCGCTGCTGTCCCGGGCCGCCCGGCTCGCCCGCTGGGCCGGGCCGGACACCCGGGTCGACGCCGGCGGCGGGCTCGTCGACGAGCAACTGCCCGCGGCCGCCGCCGAACTGGGGCTCACCGGGGACGACGCCGCGGCGGACGCCAGTGAGGCCTGGCGAGCCGCCGTGGACGCCGGACTCGTCGACGTGGTCGACGAGGAGGAGGGGACGGTCACGGCGGGAGACGCCCTCGCCGCGCTCACCGCGGGTGCGCCGCAGGATGTGCTCGAGGTGTGGCTCGCGGCCCTGGAGTCCGTGCTCGCGGACGCGAGCGTGCCCGATCTGGGCGGGCTGGTCGACGCCATCGCCGACGGCGAGGGGTCGGGGAGCTCGACCTCGACGCGCTGGACTGGGACCCCGACGCCGAGGCCGACTTCCTGGACGGGGTACTGGGGAACCTGTACCTGCTGACCGTGGGCGACGAGAGCGGAACCGGGGCGCCGGTGCCGCTGCCCGCGCTGGCCGCGTCCGTGATCGTGCCCGCTGACATGGCCGAACCCACCAACGACGTCCTGGAGCAGGTCTCCGACGCCATGATGCGGCTGGACGACCAGTTCCGTGTGCTGGAGCCGGCCGGGCTCGTCGCCTACACGCCCGTGGACGAGGCGTTGATGGCCGACGCCGGCGAGGAGCCCGCCGCGCCGGTGGACGAGACCGACGTCTCCCGCTACGGCATGGTGCGGCTGACCCTGCTCGGACTGTACGGGCTGCGTGCCCGGCTGCTGGAGGCCGGATTCGAGGCTCCGGCGGTGGGCGACCTGGTGGACAAGGGCGCGGACGCCCTCCTCGACGGCACCGCCGTCTTCCCGCTGGCCGCCGCCCACGCGGAGACCGAGCAGTGGCTGGACCGGCGTGAGCCGCTGGCCGCCGCCCGCGAACTGCTGGCCGCGGCGCGCGGCGTGGACGACGGGGCGCCGCTGCGGCGGCTGCGCTGCCAGCAGGCGCTGTCGCTGGTCGGCGCCTCGGCCGAGCCCGCGCTGCGGGAGGTGCTCGGCGACCCCGAGCTCGGCGGGCTGGCCCGGGTGTGGCTGGCCGAACACGGGGCGGCCGATGTGCCGGCGCCGTCCCAGAGCCTGATCTTCTGGCTGACCATCGACACGGTCGCCGCCCAGCTCGCGGCCGAGGGCAACTCCGAGGAACTGCGCTCCCTGGTGGAAGGGCTGGCACGGCAGCACAGCGGCTTCTTCGACACGGCCTGGCGCGTGGAGCACCCGGCCACCGCGGACGTACTGGAGGCCATGGGGCGGCTGCACCCGGACAAGCGGATCGCCAAGGAGGCGCGGAAGGCCGCGTTCAAGGCCCGGTCGCAGCACGGGGGCTGAGCCCGCGCGGTTCACGAAAGCGAGAACTCCCGTGTCCGCCGGTGTTCAACCGGCGTTCAGGCAAGGGCGGGAGCGTGGCGGGCGTACGGGTTCGTCACCCCCGCACGGCCCACGTCACAGGAGACAGCATGTCGCTCACCCGCAGGGACTTCGCCAGGACGTCCGCGGTCGCCGGCGGCGGTGTCGCGCTGGCGGGCAGTGTGGCCGCCCTGGCCTCCGCACCCCACGCCCTCGCGACCGCCGACACCGAGAGCGCGGACGAAGAGGCCGGGCGGCACGGCGGCGTCGGGAACGGGCCGCTCGTCGCCGACCCCGCCGGACTGCTGGCCCTGCCCGCCGGGTTCACGTACCGCGTGCTCACCCACAGCGGCAGGACCCGCCTGGAGTCCGGGGAGTTCACCCCGGCCGACCACGACGGCACCGCCGCCTTCCCGGACCGCGCGGCAGCACCCTCCTGGTCAACAACCACGAGATCGACGGCCCGCGCGACGAGGCCGAGTTCCCGGTACCGCTCGCTGAGGGCCTGGTGTACGACCCGGCCGCGCCCGGCGGCTGCACCGTCGTCGAGGTCCGCCCCGACGGCGGCGTCGCCGAATGGGTCGGTATCGCCGGCACCGCCCAGAACTGCGCCGGCGGCACCACCCCTGGGGCACCTGGCTCACCTGCGAGGAGAACTCCGACCGGGCGGGCGAGAACGGCATGACCAAGGACCACGGCTACGTCTTCGAGGTCGACCCCGCCGACCGGCGCGCCAACCGCGACCCCAAGCCGCTGAAGTTCCTCGGCCGTTACGACCACGAGGCCGTCGTCATCGACGCCAAGCGCGGCCACGCCTACCTCACCGAGGACGCCGACGGACCCAACGGCCTGTTCTACCGCTGGACCCCGCCCGAGGGCTTCCGCCACGGCCCCCGCACCCTGCGCACCCTCGCCGACGACGCCGGCGTCCTCCAGGCACCCAAGTGCTACGACTCCGGCGGCCGTTACGTCGACGACCTCTCCCGCGCCACGAGGACCGGCACCGTGTACGGCGTCGACTGGGTGGACGTACCCGACCGGGACGCCCGGACCACCGACGTGCGCGAGCAGTTCGAGGACGGCGAGGTCACCCGCGCCCGCAAACTGGAGGGCATGTGGTGGGGCGACGGCGGGGCGTACATCGTCTCCTCGTACGCCCGCGAGGAGAGCCCCGTGCGGCACGACGGGCAGGTCTGGTTCTACGACCCCCGGCACCGCACGCTCACCCTGAAGGTACTGCTCGGCGTCAACCGGGACCCGTCGAAGGACGGCGCCCTCGACGGTCCCGACAACATCACCGTCTCGCCGTACGGAGGTCTGATCATCGCCGAGGACGGGGAGGGCGTGCAGCATCTGTTCGGGGCCACCGACAGCGGACGCACCTATCCCATCGCCCGGAACGAACTGAACATCGGCACCGCCCAGGAGCCCGAGTTCAGCGAGTTCACCGGCGTGACCTTCTCGCCCGACGGGAAGACCCTGTACGCCAACATCCAGGAACCGGGCATCATGCTCGCCATCACCGGGCCCTGGAAGCGGCAACGGCGCTAGAACTGCCGGTCACTCGATTGGGTGAGCGACTCTTGATTCGCAAATTCATCGCAAGGGCGAACGTACCGTTCATTCATGTCTCTGTTGTGTGAACAGTGCGGTGGCCAGTTGAAGTCGAGGAAGCGCAGGCGCTTCTGCAGCAATCGGTGCAGCCTGGCGGGAACCGCCAAGGAGCGTGCCGAATCGAAGCGAAGGGCCCGACCGTCGTGTCCGCAATGTGGGCAACCTACCCGGACCCGCGGTGCGGTCCATTGCAGCAGGGCCTGCGCCAACATGGTCCGTCGGCAACAGGCTGAGGCACGGCGCAGTAAGCCCGCGCCGTGCCTTCACTGCGGGTCCGCAGAGCGTCGTCCGAGGTCCAACGGGCCCTATTGCTCGTGGGAGTGCTTCAACGAGGACCGATACGGGCGCACGGGCACGTTCGCGCGTTGGCTAGCCGGCTGGCAATCAGGCGAGGTCAGTGGCACTAGAGAGGACGGCCGCCCAGACTGGCGGGTACGGCAAGCCCTGGTCCTGCTGAGAGGACAACGCTGCGAGACGTGCGGTTGGGCGGAGATCAATCCGGTGTCTGGGCGCGTGCCTTTGCACGTCGACCACGTTGATGGCGACCGTACGAAAAACCGCCCTGAGGATGTCCGCCTACTGTGCCCGAACTGCCACGCATTGACGCCTAATTACCAGCATCTAAACAACCCGAAGGTGCAACCGGTCCGCCAGCGACGAAGTCGCCGTTACAAGGAGGTATGGCTTGGAGAGCGCGCCACCTGACAGGAGGATGGGCGACCGGCGGTCAGTACCGGCAGGTCGTCGACTCCGTACTGCGGCGGCCCGACGAGCCCGGGGAACTCCTCGCGTACTGGACGGCCCGGTACGGGCGCGCCATCCCGAAGCCGGTCAAGCGCGGTGTCGCCGACGCCGTACGACGGCTGTACGGGGGCAGGGCCCTGCTGAAGTACGACACCGCGTCCAAGGGCTACCGCTTCGGCGACATCCTCAACCTGGTGCACGCGGCGCCCGACCCGGACAAGCCGTGGCAGGGCGAACTGTTCCGGTACGCCCTCGACCGCCGGCACAACCCGGACACCGCGGTGCCGCCCGCCTCGAATCATGTCCTCACCGCGCACCGCGAGCTGATGGCGCTGCCCGTCGGGGAGCGGCGCGCGGTCGTCACCGCACCCGACGGGGCCGAGCGGCTCGCCGCCGCGGGCCTCACCTGGGAGGCGCTGGCGGGCTGGCTGCAGGGCCGATGGACAAGGCGGCCTGGGAGGCGGTGATTCCTCCATGGGCGCGATGGCGCTGGTGCGGAACCTGCGGAACTTCGACGAGGCCGGAGTCTCGTGACGAGGCCGCCGCCCGGGTCGCCGCCCGGATCTCGGACCCGGCGGAGGTCGCCCGGTCGCGGCAGTTCCCGTTCCGGTTCCTCGCCGCGTACCGGCACGCGCCGTCGCGGCGCTGGTCGTACCCGCTGGAGCAGGCGCTCGGCCACTCGCTGGCCAACGTGCCCGCGCTGCCGGGCCGCACCCTGGTGCTGGTCGACCGTTCGGGCTCGATGTTCTACTCGCGGATGTCGGACCGCTCCGAGCTCACCCGCGCGGACGCGGCGGCGGTCTTCGGTACGGCGCTGGCACTGCGGGCCGAGAAGGCGGACCTGGTCGAGTTCGGCTCGACCAGCGATCCGGTGGCCTTCCGGCGGGGCGAGTCGGTGCTGAAGATCCTCCAGCGGTTCAGGGATCTCGGCGGCACCGACACCACCGGGGCGGTGCGCAAGCACTACGCCCGGCACGACCGGGTGCTGATCGTCACCGACGAGCAGTACGCCCACAACGGGCGCGGCGCCCCGACCGAGCAGATCCCGGCCGACGTGCCGGTCTACACCTGGAACCTGGCCGGGTACCGGGCGGGCCACGGACCGTCGGGCACGGCGAACCGGCACACCTTCGGAGGGCTGTCGGACGCGGCCTTCCGGATGGTTCCGCTGCTGGAGTCCGGCCGGGACGCGCACTGGCCGTGGGCCGTGTGAGGGCCGACCTGGTCCCGGGCCCTCCCCGTACCCCCGCTCGGTAGGGTACGGGGAGGGGTCCCGGGTCCGAGGAGCGGCTGATGACGCAGGTCAGGTCCATGCGCGCGGACGCCCGCCGCAACCGTGAACTGCTGCTGCGGGCCGCGGTGGAGGCGTTCGCCACGCACGGCGAGGGTGCCTCGCTCGACGACATCGCCAAGCGGGCGGGCGTCGGCTCCGGCACCCTCTACCGGCACTTCCCGACCCGGCAGGCGCTGCTGGAGGCCGCCTACGTCGACCGCATCGGCTCGATCGCGGCGCGGGCCGGTGAACTGGCGGGCCGGCTGCCGCCCGGCGAGGCGCTGGTGGAGTGGCTGAACGAACTCGGCGCCGGGATGCTCCGGATCAGGGGACTGCGGGCGCTGCTGGGCTCCGCCGTCGGGGGCGGCGGCACGGAGTGCTGCGACCCGCTGAAGAGCGCGGTGTCCGGGCTGGTGGGGCGGCGCGCGCGGCGGGGGTGCTGCGCCGGGACGTCGGGCCGGACGATGTACTGCGACTGGCCCACGGCGTGGTGACGGCCGCCGAGCCTGCGGGCGGGGAGGCCGAGCAGATCCGGCGGATCCGCCGTTATCTGGAACTGCTGATGACCGGGCTGCGGGCCCCGGGCGCCCCTGAGCGGAGGCGCCCCGCGGCTCGCGGCAGCGGTCGCCGTTACAGCGCCTGGGCGGCCGGCTTCACCATCCCGCGGACCGTGCGCGACTTCACGAAGTCGCCCATCGCGGTCATCTCCCACTCGCCGGAGAACTGGCGGATCAGCTTCGCCATGATGACGCCCGTCTGGGCCTCGGCGCCGGTGAGGTCGAAGCGGACCAGTTCCTCGCCCGTGGTGGCGTCCAGCAGACGGCAGTACGCCTTGGCGACCTCGGTGAACTTCTGGCCGGAGAACGAGTTGACCGTGAACACCAGGCCGGTGACGTCCATCGGGAGCCGGCCCAGGTCGACGGTGATCACCTCGTCGTCCCCGCCGCCCTCACCGGTGAGGTTGTCGCCGTGGTGACGGATCGCGCCGTTCACGATCTGCAGCTTGCCGAAGTAGCAGCTGTCGATGTGGTTGCGCTGCGGTCCGTAGGCGATGACCGAGGCGTCCAGGTCGATGTCCTTGCCGCGGTAGGCCGGCTCCCAGCCGAGGCCCATCTTGACCTGGGACAGCAGGGGCCGGCCGCCCTTGATCAGGGAGACGGTCTGGTTCTTCTGGAGGCTGACCCGGCCCTTGTCGAGGTTGATCTTCCCGTGCCGGGGGCGGGGGCGGGGGTGCGGCGGGGGCGGCGGGCGGTGTCGTCGGCATCGGGGGTGCCTGCGGGGCCGCCGCGGGCTGGGCGGGAGCCGCCGGTTCCTCGACCGTGACGCCGAAGTCGGTGGCGATGCCGGCCAGGCCGTTGGCGTAGCCCTGGCCGACGGCGCGGGCCTTCCAGGCGCCGTTGCGCAGATAGATCTCGACGATCACCAGTGCCGTCTCGGCGCCGAGACGCGGGGAGTGAAGGTGGCCAGGACCGAGTTGTCGTCCGTGTTGCGGATGGTGGCGGTGGGTTCGATGCCCTGGAAGGACTGGCCGGCGGCGTCGGGGCTGGCGGTGACGACGATCTTCTCGATGCCGGGGGTACGGCCGTGGTGTCGACCGTGATGCCGTCGGAGCGGTAGGCCACGCCGGGGCCGGTGGGCTGGTTGTAGAAGATGAAGTCGGCGTCGGAGCGGACCTTGCCGTCGGCGGTGAGGAGGAGGCCCGACACGTCGAGGCGCACGGGGGCGGCGACGTCCACCGCGATGTGGGCGGTGGGGAGAGGGATGTTCGAGCCGGGGGTCATAGCGGTCATGCCGGATCAACGAGCGAAGCTGTTTTACCGTTCCTTACCGTGGCCCGATCGGGCCAGAGGGACGGGGCGCCGCCGGACCCCGCTCCTCAAACGCCGGCCGGATGGAAAGGTCAGCCCCTCCGGCGTTTGAGGAGCGGGGTCTGGGGCGGAGCCCCAGGGTCGGGACGGAAGGGGCGGCGGGGGCGGAGAACCCCTACGGCACCACCACGATCTTCCGGCCCACGCCCGACGCGAACTGGTCCAGTGCCGCGGGGTACTGGTCCAGCGGCACCCGGTCGCTGATGAAGACGTCCGGGTCCAGCACACCTCCGGCGAACAGCTCCGCCGCCCGCTCATAGCTGTGCAGAACGGCCATGGACCCCGTGATCGTGATCTCCTGGTTGTAGATCCGGTACGGATCGATCTGCACACGCGTCGCGTAGTCGGCGACACCGAACTGCAGAAACGTTCCGGCCTTGGCCACCCGCTCCAGCCCGTCCTGGATCGCCGCCGCGTTGCCCGTCGCGTCGATGACGAGGTCCCAGCCCTGCGGGCGGTCGAGCTCGTCCGCGTTCGCCGCCGACCCGGAGACCCCCAGCGTCCGGGCCGTCTCCAGCCGCGCCGGGTTCAGGTCCACCATGTCGACGCTCGCCGCGCCCGTCCGCTTGGCCAGCTCCAGCATCATCAGGCCCATGGTCCCGGACCCGTAGATCAGGACGTGGGCGCCGAGCCGGGACTGGAGCACGTCGTAGCCGCGCACCGCGCAGGAGAGGGCTCGATCAGCGCCGCGTCCTGGGTGCGGACATGCTCCGGGAGCTTCACGCAGTTCGCCACGGGCGCCACCGCGTACTGGGCGGCGCCGCCCGCCGTGGTGACGCCGATCGCGCCCCAGCGCTCGCACATGTTGTTGTGGCCGACGCGGCAGTAGCGGCACTCGTGGCAGTACAGGGAGGGTCCACCGCCACCTGGTCGCCGAGCGACACCTCCGTGACCTGGGAGCCGATCCCGACGACCTCGCCGGCGAACTCGTGTCCGGGCACGATCGGCAGCTTGGGCGCGAACTCGCCCTGGAGGATGTGCAGATCCGTACCGCACAGCCCGCACGCGGCGACCTCGATGACGACGTCGCGCGGCCCCGGCGTCGGGTCCGGAACCTCGGCGACGACGACCTTGCCCACGGACTCGATGACGGCGGCCTTCATTTCACGGCTCCCAACGACAGGCCCTGGACGAGTTTGTCCTGGGCGGCGAACCCCGCGGCGAGCACCGGCAGGGAGATGACGAGCGACGCGGCGCACACCTTGGCCAGGAAGAGTCCCTGGCTGGTGATGAAGCCGGTCAGGAAGACGGGTGCGGTCTCGGCGACCACACCGGTCAGGACCCGGGCGAACAGCAGTTCGTTCCAGCTGAAGATGAAGCAGATCAGGGCGGTCGCCGCGATGCCGGGCAGGGCGATGGGGGCGACGACGCGTCCGAGGACGGTGGGCAGTCTGGCTCCGTCGATCTGGGCCGCCTCGATGATCGCGACGGGCACCTCCGCGAGGAAGGACTGCATCATCCAGACCGCGATCGGCAGGTTCATCGCCGTATAGAGGATGACGAGCGCCCAGATGTTGTCGAGCAGGCCCGTGTTCTTGGCGAAGAGGTAGATGGGGAGCAGGCCGGCCACCAGCGGCAGCATCTTGGTGGACAGGAAGAAGAAGAGGACGTCGGTCCACTTCTTCACCGGCCGGATGGACAGGGCGTACGCGGCGGGCACGGCCAGGAGCAGGGTCAGCAGCGTGGAGACCACCGAGGCGGTCATGGAGTTGATCATCGCGGGCCAGGGCTGGCGCCCCCGGTCAGTCCGAAGAACTCCCGGTAGCTGTCCAGGGTCAGCGGGGCGGTCAACGACGGCGGGTTGGTCGCCGCGTCGGCCTCGGAGTGGAAGGACGTGAGGACCATCCACAGCAGGGGCGCCACGAAGGCGAGTCCGGCCAGCCAGGCGAGGATGCCGAGAGCGCTCGTCCGAGTCTGCCCGGCCGTCCCGGCCGGGGGACACGGTCTTTGTGGCGGTGGCGACGGTGGTCATCAGCGGGACACCTCCTCGCGGAACAGCGACGACACGACGCGCAGTGCGAAGGTCGCCAGAATGATCGACCCGATGACGACGATGACGCCCGCCGCGGAGGCGAGACCGTTCTCGTGCGCCTGGTAGAAGGTCTGGTAGATCGTGTAGGGCAGGTTGGCGGTGCCCAGGCCTCCGGAGGTGATGGTGAACACCGCGTCGAAGTTCTGCACGATGTAGATCGAGCCGAGCAGTACGCCCAGTTCGAGGTAGCGGCGCAGATGCGGCAGCGTGATGTGGACGAACACCTGCCAGTCGCTCGCGCCGTCCATCCGGGCGGCCTCGATCAGCTGGGAGTCGCGGCTCTGCAGTCCGGCGAGCAGGATCAGCATCATGAACGGCGTCCACTGCCAGACCAGCGAGGCCTCCACCGCCATCAGCGGCATCTCGGAGATCCAGTCCGGCTGTGCGGCGCCTTCGCCGCCGATCGCGTTCAGGATGCCGTTGAACAGTCCGTACTCCGGGTTGAAGAGCACGTGCTTCCACAGCAGCGCGGCGGCCACCGGGACCAGCAGGAACGGCGCGATGAGCATGGTGCGCACCACCGCCCGGCCGCGGAAGCGGCGGTCGAGGAGCAGGGCGAGCAGCAGCCCGAGGATCAGGCTGACCAGCACCACGGTGACCGTGAGCAGGATCGTCGTCCAGATCGACTTCCGCAGGGCGGGGTCGCTCAGCACATCGCCGTAGTTGGAGAATCCGGCGAACTTGCGGTCGTCCGGGTAGAGCGCGTTCCAGTCGAAGAACGAGATCACCAGGGTGGCCACGAAGGGCAGCTGGGTCACGACGATCATGAAGATCAGCGCGGGCAGCAGGGGCGCCCGGGTGGCCCAGGCGCGGACGCGGTTCGGCGGCGGGGCCGCCGCTCTTCAGGAGCGGCGGCGACCCGGTCGGTCTTGGTGAGCGTCATGACGCCTCGTACTTCTCGGCGACGGCCTCGGCGAGCTTCTGTGCCTTGGCCAGCGCGTCGTCGACCGACTGGCGGCCGGCGATGGCGGAGCTGATCTCCTGGGAGAACTTGGTGCCGAGGTCGGTGAACTCGGGGATGCCGACGAACTGGATGCCGGGCGCGGGCCGGGGCTGCACGCCCGGGTCCTCCGGCTTGGCGCTCGCGATGGCGTCGCGGGTGACGTCGGCGAAGGCGCCGGCCTGCTCGCGGTACTCCGGGATGTCGTAGGTCGAGGCGCGCTTGCCGGCCGGCACGTTCGACCAGCCGATCTTCTCGCCGACGAGCTTCTCGTACTCCTTGCCGGACGCCCACGAGATGAACTTCCAGGCGTCGTCGGCGTTGTCGGACGCCTTCTGGACGCCCCACGCCCAGGTGTAGAGCCAGCCGGAGCTGTCGGTCTTCTCGACCGGGGCGGGCACGTAGCCGATCTTGCCCTTGACCGGGGAGCCCTTGGCCTCCAGCGAGCCGGCGCCGGCGGTGGCGTCGTACCACATGGCGGTCTTGCCCTGGGTCATGTTGTTCAGGCACTCGGCGTAGCCGGACTGGGCGGCGCCGGCCTCGCCGTGCTCACGGACCAGGTCGACGTAGAACTTCGTGGCCTGCTTGAACTCCTTGGAGTCCAGGCGGGCGGTCCAGTCCTCGTCGAACCAGGTGCCGCCGAAGGTGTTGACGACCGTGGTGAGCGGGGCCGTCACCTCGCCCCAGCCGGGCAGGCCGCGCAGGCAGATGCCCTTCATCCCGGCGCTCGAGCCGTCCACCTTCGCGGCCAGGTCGGCGACCTGGGTCCAGGTGGGCTTCTCGGGCATCTTCAGCCCCTCGCTCTCCAGGACGTCCTTGCGGTACATCAGGAAGGAGGACTCGCCGTAGAACGGCTCACCGTAGAGCTTGCCGTCCTCGGCGGTGAGCGCCTTGGTCATCGGGGGCAGGATGTCGTCCTGGTCGAAGGCCTTGTCGCCCTTGACGTACGAGTCCAGGGAGTGAAGCCAGCCGTTCTTGGCGTAGATCGGGATCTCGTAGTTGCTGAGGGTCGCGATGTCGTACTGACCGGCCTGGTTCGCGAAGTCCTGGCTGATCTTGTCTCTGACGTCGTTCTCCGGCAGCACCGTGAAGTTCACCTTGATGCCGGTGTCCTTGGTGAAGTTGTCCGCGGTGAGCTTCTGCAGCTCGACCATCTGCGGGTTGTTCACCATGAGGACGTTGATCGAGCGGCCGTCCGACGATCCGGACCCGCCGGCACCGGAGCAGGCGGCGAGCGGGGTGATCAGCGCCGCCGAAGCGGCCACGGCGTAGAGGCTGCGGGATATGCGTCGACTCTCGGTTCGCATGCGGTACTCCTGGTCGTATCTGAACAAAACGGGAGTTGTGGGGTCGTGCGGGCTCACCCGGGGCGGTGTGCCCGGTGGTTCGGGGACGTGCTGGTGCGGCGGGGCGGCTCGGCCGTCAGACGCGGATGACCTGCGGGCCGAGCAGGGAGTAGCGGTGTGCCTCGGCGGCGGGAAGGAGATTGCTGGTGACGATCGCCTCGAGTGCGCCGACCTCGGCGAAGCGGCAGAAGCTGACCGCGCCGAACTTGGTGTGCGCCCCGGCGAAGACCGAGCGCCGGGCCGAACGGATGGCCTGTGCCTTGACCTCGCTGACGGCCGGGTCGGGGGTGGTCAGGCCGCGTTCGCGGGAGATGCCGTTGGCGCCGATGTACGCCAGGTCGATGACGAAACCGGCGAGCATCCTGGTGGTCCAGTGGTCGACGGTGGCCAGGGTGCCGGAGCGGACCCGGCCGCCGAGGAGCAGGACGGAGACGTTCTCGGTCTCGGCGAGGACGCCGGCGGTCGGCAGGGACGCGGTGACCACGGTCAGCGGCCGGTCCCGGGGCAGGGCCTCGGCGATGAGCTGCGGGGTGAAGCCCTCGTCGACGAAGACCGTCTCGGCGTCGCCGAGGAGTTCGGCGGCGGCCGCCGCGATCCTGCGCTTCTCGGGTACGTGGCTGGTGGCGCGGAAGGCGAGGGTCGTCTCGAATCCGGCGCTCTCCACCGGGCAGGCACCGCCGTGGGTGCGGCGGAGCAGGCCGTGGTCCTCCAGGACCCGCAGGTCCCGGCGTACGGTCTCCCGGGCGACGCCCAGATCGGTGGCGAGGAGGTGACCTCGACGGAGCCGGTGGCCCGTGCCACGCGAACGATCTCGCGCTGGCGTTCCTCGGCGCTCTGCGCCGCTTTGGCCGTCGTCATCGGCGACACCCGCTTCCGTACGTGCTTCCTTGCTTTGATCGCCTCCGTCCGGTGCTACGGAAGTGCCCGTTCGGGCCCGGTGGCGTCCATGGGGCAAGTTCTACAGCGGTCCTCGCGCCCTGAACAGGCTTGTTATGGATCCGATGCTGCCCGATTGTGCCCGTTCGTCTCGCCGCGTGCCCGTCTTCGACCTGCGTGCCCGTGCGCGGTCACGTGAGTTCGGGCAGCGCCGATGCCCGAATGCCGGAGCGGACGGGCCCGTTCGGTGCCCGTCCGCTCCTGTGATGGTCGTGTTTACGCCATGGTGGCCGGTCTTAGTAGGGCCATACCGGCGGGTCGGTGAGGAAGGGGCCGCCCAGGCTGGAGTGGGCCGGATTGTCCGGATCCAGCTCGCCCTGCTCGGCGATCAGCTTCCCGGCGTACTGCTCGGAGTCGTCCTGCGGCTCGTAGCCGAGCGCCCGTGCGGAGGTCAGGTCCAGCCACTGGCGGGTGTTCTGGGAGGAGCCGTTGACGACGGTGTGCCCGACGTTCTCGGCCGTGAGGGCCGCGTGGAAGAGGCGGGCGCCGTCCGCCGGGCTCATCCAGATCGACAGCATGCGCACACTGGTCGGCTCGGGGAAGCAGGAGCCGATGCGGACGGAGACGGTCTCGATGCCGTGCTTCTCCCAGTAGAGCTGGGCGAGGTCCTCGCCGAAGCACTTGGACAGGCCGTAGTACGTGTCCGGGCGGCGCGGCGTCTCGACCGGGATGAGCGGGTCGCCGTCCCCGGGGCGGGGGTGTAGCCGACGGCGTGGTTGGAGGAGGCGAAGACGATACGGCGGACCCCTCCTCGCGGGCGGCCTCGTACAGGTTGTACGTGCCCTCGATATTGGCCCGGAGGATCTTCTCGAACGAGGACTCCAGGGAGATGCCCGCGAGGTGGACGATCGCGTCGACACCGCGGACCGCCTCGCGCAGGGCGTCCTTGTCGGCGAGGTCGGCGACGACCGTGTCCGGTTCGCCGTCGACCGGGCGCATGTCGAGCAGGCGCAGGTCGTATCCGTGATCCGGGAGCAGACCCCGCATCAGGGTGCCGAGGCCCTCGGCGGCGCCGGTGAGCAGAACGGTGCGGGGAGCGGGCATCCTCGGGTCTCCTTGCATGGCCGGCCGCGACACCGTACATATGGGCGCACGGCATTCATATTCTTGGACACGCTAAGGAGGCTGGGTGCGGCGCGTCAAGTATTCCGCGACTTCCCGTAGAAGGGAAGAATCCGCTGGTGTGTGGCGGGGGCGGTGCTTGACCGGGGTCCTCGGGGCGTCTTAGCGTGAACACGTTCAGGAATATGGACGTGAATCAGGAATATGGACCTGGGAGAGCTTGTGACGCCAGCCCCTCTCACCACCCGCCTCGGTGTCCCCAGCGGGCCGCTGTTCTTCCCGGTCACCGCCTACGGATCCGACGGCACCCTCGACCTCGACACCTACCGGCTCCATGTACGGCGCGGAGTGGAGGCCGGCGCCGCCGCCGTGTTCGCCTGCTGCGGCACCGGCGAGTTCCACGCGCTGACGCCCGAGGAGTTCGAGCTGTGCGTGGGCGCCGCCGTCGAGGCCGCCGGCGGGCGCGTCCCGGTCGTCGCGGGCGCCGGCTACGGCACCGCGCTCGCGGTCCGTTACGCCCGCCTCGCGGAGCGCGCGGGCGCCGACGGGCTGCTCGCGATGCCGCCGTATCTGGTGCGGGCGGCGCAGGAGGGGCTGCTGCGGCACTACCGGCAGCTCGCCGCCGCGACCTCCCTGCCGGTCGTGGTCTACCAGCGCGACAACGCCGTCTTCACCCCGGCGACCGTCGTCGAACTGGCCCGCACGGAGGGGATCATCGGCCTCAAGGACGGCCTCGGCGACCTCGACCTGATGCAGCGGATCGTCAGCACCGTACGCGCCGAAGGGCCCGCGGACTTTCTCTACTTCAACGGGCTGCCCACCGCCGAACTGACCCAGCTCGCCTACGGCGCCCTGGGCATCACCCTCTACTCGTCCGCCGTGTTCTGCTTCGCGCCCGAGATCGCGCTCGCCTGCCACAAGGCCTTCCGTACCGGCGACACGGACACCGTGAACCGGCTGGTCGACGGCTTCTACCGGCCGTTCGTCGAACTGCGCGCCCAGGGGAGCGGGTACGCCGTCTCCCTGGTCAAGGCGGGTGTACGGCTGCGCGGCCTCGACGTGGGGGAGGTGCGGCCGCCGCTGCACGAACCGGGCGGGGAACACAGGAAACAGCTCGCTCAGCTCATCGAGCGGGGACACGCGCTGCTCGAGGAGGGCAAGTGAAGGCGTCGGCGTTCGTCTATCCCTGGGACGTCAACGGAGATCCGGAGGCGGCCGGGCGGATCGCCGGACTGGGGGTGGGGCAGGTGACGCTGGCGTCCGCCTACCACTCGACGCGGGCGCTGACTCCGCGGCATCCGCGCCACCGCGTCGTCACCGCCGGACACGCCGCCGCGCTCTACCCGGTGGGGGAGGACCGCTGGTCCGGGCGCGGGCTGCGCCCGTACGCGGCCGGTGGCTGGGCGCCCGGCGACGCCTTCGGCGAAGCGGCCGCCGCGCTCATGGACGCGGGCCTGGAGGTGCACTCCTGGGTGGTGCTCGCCCACAACTCCCGGCTGGGGGCGGAGCATCCGGAGACCTCGGTGGTCAACGCGTACGGTGATCGTTATCCATGGGCGCCGTGTATCGCGCAGGCGGATACTCGTGAGTATCTGACCGACTTGGCCGCCGAGGCGGCGGTCCGCCCCGGTGCGGGCGGCACCGAGCTGGAGTCCCTCGGCTGGTACGGGCTGGCCCATCTGCACGCCCACGACAAGACCGCCGGGGTCGGCCTCGGGGACGCCGGGCAGTATCTGATGTCCCTGTGCTTCTGTGGCTTCTGCCGGGAGGGGTACGGGGGCTCGGGCTGGACGGCGACGAGCTCGCCGCCGCCGTGCGGGCCGCGCTGGAACCGGTGTGGCGCGGGGCGCCGTCCGGCGGGGGCTGGGCGGGGGTCTCGGCACTCCTCGGGGAGACTCCGGCGAACGCCACGCGTGCGTGGCGGGACGAGACGGCCCGGACCTTGCAGGAGGCGGCGGTGGGGGCTGTGCGGCGGGCCGCGCCCGATGGGTTCCAGGTGCTGTTGCACGCGGACCCGGTGTCCTATCACTGCGGGGCGAACGCGGGTGTGGACCCGGGGCACATCCTCTCGGTCGCGGATGGCGTGGTCGTGCCGTGTACGGGGGTGCGGGGCTGCTGAGCCCGTTTGCCCGGGAGGCCCGTGCGGGTGCCGTTCTCGCCGCCAACTTCACCGTGGTCTCCGGTATGGGGGGCAGGCCGGGGGCTTTGGTGGCGGAGGCGGTGGAGGCGCGGCGCCTCGGCGCGACGGAACTGCGGCTGTACCACGCGGGGTTGGCTTCGGATGCGGATCTGGAGGCGGTGCGGGGGTGTTGGCCGGGCTTTGAGCTGCCGGCGTGGGGCTGGGCTGCTGGTGTGGAGCTGGGCCGGGGGTGTTCACGCAGCCCGGCGTTGGCGGGGTGCCTCCCCCACTCTCGGCTTCTCCCCACTCTCGGCTGCGCTCGAGCGGGGGACCCCATGAGCGGGAGGCACCCCCACCGCCCACCCGTGCCGCCCTGGGGGTACCTCCCAGGCCTTTAAGGCACTGGGGAAGGCACGATTGCCCGCGGTTTGCGGCAGGCAGGCCCGCGGTTTGCGGCAGGTGTGCCTGTGGGTGGGGGTGGGTATGGCCGCGGTTGGCGACAGGCGTGCCCTCAGTCGGCCGGGGCGCGCTTGGTTGTGGTGGTGTCATGGTGGGGTGGGTTTTGGGGGTGGAGCAGTGTGGTGGCCGTTGTTGTGAGGGTGCCGGCGACGGTGGTGAGGAGTAGGCGGTGGTCGGTGATGTCGGCCAGGGCCGCGCCCGCTGCCAGGCCCAGGACGTTCGGGGTGTAGATCAGGGTGTTGGCGGTGGCCGTGGCTCTGCCCAGGAGGGTGGGCGGGGTTTCGCGTTGGACGGCCGTCAGGGCGGCTATCAGTACCGCCGGCAGCCCCGCGCCGATGGCCGCGCTGCAGGCCCAGGCCAGGGGTCGTCCGGGATCGCGCGCAGCCCCACCCCCGCGGCCAGCAGGGCGATGCCGTACGCCGCGAAGCGCCGTTCGCCCAGGCGCCGCAGGGCCGGGCCGGAGAGCAGGCCGACGAGTACCGAGCCCGCGCCCTGGACGGCGTACAGCACACCTGCGTACGTGGGGGAGTGGCCGAGGGCCTCGACCACGGCGTAGATCAGCGCCCCGTTCAGGCCCGCGCACAGCATCGTGACGCCGGCCGCGAGGACCAGCGGGCGGAGGGCCGGATGCGCCCGCAGATGGCGGGCGCCCTCGGCCGTACGCCCGCCGGGCACGCGCACCGGCCGGTCCTCCCGTACCCGCAGTGACGCGTACACGAGCGTGGCGAGCAGGAAGGTGACCGAGTCCAGCAGGGCGACGCCCGCCCCGCCGTAGGCCGCGTACAGGCCCGCGCCCGCCAGCGGGGCCAGCAGTTTCATGCCCTCGTTGGCGGTCGTCCGCAAGCCGTTGAAGTCGCCGAGCAGGGAGCGGTCCACGGCGGTGGCGATCAGCGCCGACTCGGCCGCGTCATGGACGACGCCCGTCGCGCCGTACACGAACAGCACCGCGTACAGCAGCCACAGCCCGCGCGGGGAATCGACGGTGCACAGCGTCGGCAGGAGCGCCGCCATCAGCAGGCTCGCGGCGATCAGCAGCGGCCGGCGGCGGAACCGGTCGGCCAGGGTGCCCAGGAGCGGGCCGGCCAGGGTGGGCGCCCACATCGCCAGCATGCACAGGGCCGCGAGACCGTCCGAGCCGGTGAGGTCCTTGACCCACACCCCCGAGGCCAGCCACAGCGCGGAGGTGCCGAAGCCGGAGATCACCACGCCGGTGAGGTAGCGGCCCGCCTCGCGATCACGCAGCACGCGGGCGGGCGTCCATGTCGTCGTCATGCCTGTTCATCCTGGGTCTGAGGCAGCCGTCCGGGGATCGGGCAGATGCCTTAGACGGCGATGAGTTTCGCCCCTGGATGCGGTCCACCTCTCCAGGAGCACCGTGCGACGAGAGGCAACCCGATGACCGACACCACGCTCGACCTCGGACCGCAGACCCGCGTCGTGGCCCGCCTCGCCGAGGGCGTCGCCGACGAGCAGCTCGCGGACGGGACGCCCTGTCCGCGGTACGCGGTACACCACATGCTGGGCCACCTCCTCGGGCTGGCCGTCGCCTTCCGGGACGCCGGCCGCAAGAGTCTGGGCGCCACCACCGACACCAGCCCTCAGACCGCCCAGCCGGACATCGGGCCCGGCTGGCGGGAGCGCCTGCCCGAGGTGCTCGACGAGCTCGCCGAGGTCTGGCGGGACCCGGAGGCATGGACCGGTATGACCCGGGCCGGTGGTCTGGACCTGCCGGGCGGGGTCGCCGGTGCCGTCGCCGCCGACGAGCTGGTGATCCACGGCTGGGACCTGGCCCGCGCGACAGGGCAGCCGTATCAGCCCGACCCGGCCGCGCTCCGGATGGCGCACGACTTCCTGCTGGCCGCCGCCGCGGAGTCCGACGGAGGCGGCGGAATCTTCGGCCCCGTCGTCCCCGTACCGTCCGACGCCTCCCTCCTCGACCGGACGATCGGCCTCAGCGGGCGTGACCCGGGCTGGACGGGTCCCGCCTGACGGCGGACGGTTCAGGACGTTCGCCACGTTGCGGCGGCACACCGGCCGAGGCCCGGCCGATCCCCGTACAAACCCCCGTCCATCCGGAGGGCAGCGGACCGTGCGCACCCCCGACGGACCGTGCACCCCCGGTGGATCGCGCACCTGACCCGCCCGGCCCGCCCCATCCGTTCCGCGATGACCCGCGCGGCGCCGGACATCGCGAAAGCGAACCCGCGCTCGCGCCATCCTGCGCTCGTCTCCCGGGCCGCGGCCGCCCCGCACGGCCGCACACACGCCCCGGCAGGCAACTCCAACTTCCTTTGTCAGAAGCATTGACGAACACTCTGGGTCACTCCTACGGTCATCCGCGTCGTACTTCGTACGTCATATATGAGACGCGATACGCGAGATCAGATACGCGAGATCCGAGAGGCGCGCATGACCTCTGTGCCCACGCCGATCCCCTCCCGCACGCAGTACGTGCTGGAGGAGATCAAACGCCGCATCCTCACCGGCCGGTTCACACCGGGCCAGGCCCTGGTCGAGACCGACCTCGCCGCGCAGTTCGGGGTGTCCAAGACCCCGGTGCGCGAGGCACTCAAGACCCTGGCCGGGACCGGACTGGTCGTGATGAGCCAGTACAAGGGCGTCACGGTGCGCATGGTCGACGCGGACATGGCGCGCGAGGTCTACGACGTGCGGCTGCTCCTCGAACCCGAGGCGCTGAAGCGCACCGTGCGGCGCGGCGCCTCACTGGACGCCGCGCGGGACGCGCTGACCCGCGCCGACCAGGCCGGCGACACCGCCGAACGGTCGCTCGCCAACCGGGAGTTCCACCGCGCCCTCTACGTGCCCTGCGGCAACCCGCTGCTCGGCCGGATGCTCGACGAGGTCCGCGACCAGGCGGCGCTCGTCTCCGCCGTCGCCTGGGCCACCGACCCCTCCTGGGACCGGGAGGCCGGCGAGCACCGCGAGATCCTGCGGCTCGCCCTCGACGGCGACTCCGACGGCGCGGCGCGCGCCCTGCACTCACACATCGCGTCGTTCGTACGACGGGCCTTCCCCGAAGCGGAGTTCGACGGGGAATTCGTGGCCCCGGAAGCCCAGAAAGAGGACGGTCAGGCATGACAACGACGTTCGAGACCCAGCGGGCGGCCCTCGCCGACGTGGTGGCGATCCCGGTGACCCCGTTCGCCGAGGAGGGCTCCGTCGACCCGGGCACCTACCGGGCTCTGCTGCGTCGCCTCCTCGACGGTGGCATCACGACCCTCACCCCCAACGGCAACACCGGTGAGTTCTACGCCCTGACCCCCGACGAGCGCCGGCTGGTCACCGAACTGACCGTCGAGGAGGCCGGGGACCGCTCGGTGATCCTGGCCGGGGTGGGCCACGACGTGCCCACCGCCGTCGCCTCCGCGCGGCACGCCCGTGAACTCGGCGCGCAGATGGTGATGGTGCACCAGCCCGTCCACCCCTACGTCGCCCAGAGCGGCTGGGTCGACTACCACCGCGCCGTCGCCGAGGCCGTGCCCGAACTGGGCGTCGTCCCCTACATCCGCAACGCCCAGCTCACCGGCGCCCGGCTCGCCGAACTCGCCGACGCCTGCCCCAACGTGATCGGCGTGAAGTACGCCGTGCCGGACGCGTCGAAGTTCGCCGCCTTCGCCCGCGACGCGGGACTCGAACGGTTCGTGTGGGTGGCCGGGCTCGCGGAGCCGTACGCGCCCTCCTACTTCTCGGCCGGCGCCACCGGCTTCACCTCGGGCCTGGTCAACGTCGCCCCGTCCGTCTCGCTGCACATGATCGAGGCGCTGCGCTCCGGCGACTACCCGACCGCGATGAAGGTGTGGGAGCAGATCCGCCGCTTCGAGGAACTGCGCGCCGCCAACGGCTCCGCCGACAACGTCACCGTCGTCAAGGAGGCCCTCGCCTCCCTCGGCCTGTGCCGCCGCGAGGTCCGCCCGCCGAGCAGACTGCTGCCGGAGAGCGAGCGCGCCGAGGTCGCCGCCATCGCCGCGGGGTGGTCGATATGAACGGCGGAAAGCCCTCCGAGCGGCTGCGCAGCCACCAGTGGTACGGCACCGACGGCCTGCGCTCCTTCAGCCACCGCGCCCGCACCCGCCAGCTCGGCTACCTCCCCGAGGAGCATCTGGGCAAGCCGGTCATCGCGATCCTCAACACCTGGTCCGACATCAACCCCTGCCACGTCCATCTGCGCGACCGCGCGCAGGCCGTCAAACGGGGCGTGTGGCAGGCGGGCGGCTTCCCCTCGAGTTCCCGGTCTCCACCCTCAGCGAGACCTTCCAGAAGCCGACCCCCATGCTCTACCGCAACTTCCTCGCCATGGAGACGGAGGAGCTGCTGCGGTCGTACCCGGTCGACGGGGCCGTGCTGATGGGCGGCTGCGACAAGTCCACGCCCGCCCTGCTGATGGGCGCCGCCAGCGCTGATCTGCCCGCCGTGTTCGTGCCCGCCGGGCCCATGCTGCCGGGACACTGGCGCAACGAGGTCCTGGGCTCCGGCACCGACATGTGGAAGTACTGGGACGACAAGCGGGCCGGCCTCATCGGCGACTGCGAGATGCTGGAACTGGAGAACGGCCTGGCCCGCTCGCCCGGCCACTGCATGACCATGGGGACGGCGTCCACGCTGACCGCCGCCGCCGAGGCCCTCGGCGTCACCGTCCCGGGCGCCTCCAGCATCCCGGCCGTCGACTCCGGGCACGACCGGATGGCCGCCAGGGCGGGCCTGACGATCGTCGAGCTGGTCCACAAGGACCGCAGACTGAGCGACATCCTCACCGCGGAAGCCTTCGAGGACGCGGTGACCACGGTCCTCGGACTCGGCGGCTCCACCAACGCCGTCATCCATCTGATCGCCATGGCCGGCCGCGCGGGCGTCAAGCTCACCCTCGACGACTTCGACCGCATCGCCCGCACCGTCCCGGTGCTCGCCAACGTACGGCCCGGCGGACAGACGTATCTGATGGAGGACTTCCACTTCGCGGGCGGACTGCCCGGGTTCCTCTCCCGGATCCCGGACCTGCTCCACCTGGACCGCCCCACCGTCTCCCACGACACCCTGGGCGAGCAGCTCGCCGGCGCGCGGGTGCACGACGACGACGTCATCCGCACCCGGGACAACCCCGTCGCGCACGAGGGCGGGCTCGCCGTACTGCGCGGCAACCTCTGCCCGGACGGCGCCGTCATCAAGCACATCACCGCCGAACCGCGTCTGCTCAAGCACACCGGCCGCGCCGTCGTCTTCGACGACTACCGGCAGATGCAGCGCACCATCAACGACCCGGCGCTGGACATCACCGCCGACAGCGTGCTGGTCCTGCGGGGCGCCGGACCCAAGGGCGGCCCCGGCATGCCCGAGTACGGGATGCTGCCCGTGCCCGACCACCTGCTCAAGCAGGGCGTACGGGACATGGTGCGGATCTCCGACGCCCGGATGAGCGGGACGAGCTACGGCGCGTGCGTCCTGCACATCGCCCCCGAGTCGTACGTCGGCGGCCCGCTGGCCCTCGTCCGCACCGGGGACTCGATCACCCTCGACGTCGAGAACCGGCTGCTCCGACTCGACGTCGACGACGAGGAGCTGGCACGCCGCCGGGCGCGTTGGACACCGCCGCCCGAGCGTTACGAGCGCGGCTACGGCGCGCTCTACAACGAGCAGATCACGCAGGCCGACACCGGCTGCGACTTCGAGTTCCTCGCCCGGCCCGGCACGGTCCAGGACCCGTACGCCGGCTGACCGGCCGCGGGTCGGGCCCCGCACACCCGTGAAGAAAGCGCTTCACCCGCACGCGCACCACACAGCACGACGTACCGAGAAACGGAGAACAGTCATGGCCCATGCCGCAGCCGTGGCGAAACCGCCCAGGCCACCCCGGCGTCGCCGTGTCTCCGCCACGCCCCGCAGGCTTCCCTATCTGCTGATCGCGCCGGCCGCCCTGCTCATGCTGGGCTTCATCGCCTACCCGGTCCTCAGCGTCTTCCACTACAGCCTGCAGAACTACAACCCCACCAAGCCCTGGCGCAACGGCTTCGCGGGCTTCGACAACTTCACCCACATCTTCACCGAGGACCCGCTGTTCTGGGACACCCTCGTCTTCAGCGCCAAGTGGGTCTTCGTCGAGGTCGGACTGCAACTGCTGTTCGGCCTGGCGCTCGCCCTCATCGTCAACCAGACCTTCGCCGGCCGGGCCCTCGGCCGCGCCATGGTCTTCTCACCGTGGGCCGTCTCCGGCGTGCTGACCTCCGCGATCTGGGTGCTGCTCTACAACTCCCAGACGGGCATCACCCGTTACCTCGCCGACATGGGCATCGGCGACTACGGCGTGAGCTGGCTGTCCGACACCTCCACCGTGTTCCCGGCGGCCGTGGTCGCCGACCTGTGGCGCGGCGTCCCCTTCTTCGCGATCCTCATCCTCGCCGACCTCCAGTCCGTCTCGAAGGACCTCTACGAGGCCGCCGAGGTCGACGGGGCCAGCCGCATCAAGCAGTTCTGGCACATCACGCTGCCGCACCTGAAGGACGCCATCATCCTGTCCACGCTGCTGCGCGCCGTGTGGGAGTTCAACAACGTCGACCTGCTCTACACCCTGACCGGTGGCGGGCCCGCGGGCGAGACCACCACACTCCCGCTGTACATCGCCAACACCTCGGTCGACGCCCACAACTTCGGCTACGCGTCGGCACTGACCACGGTCGCGTTCGTCATCCTGCTCTTCTGCTCGATGGTCTATCTGCGGCTGAGCAAGTTCGGAGGCGAGAAGTGATCACCAAGGAGGCCGCCGTGGCCGCCCCCGCCCCCGCCCGCACCGCCCCCGCGCCACCCCGGCCGGACAAGAAGCGCCGGGCCTGGGACGAGGCACCCCGCTGGCAGATCTATCTGCCGCTCGGCATCTACCTCGTCTTCACCCTCATCCCCTTCTACTGGATCCTGCTCTTCGCGCTCCGCCCGGCCGGCTCGACCTCGCTCGTGCCCTGGCCGATGACCACCGTCCACTTCGAGAAGGTGTGGACGGACCGGTCCTTCGGTACCTTCTTCCAGAACAGCGTGCTCGTCGGCGTCGCCACCCTGATCATGACGACCCTGGTCGCCCTGGCCGGCGGCTACGCCCTCGCCCGGTTCGACTTCAGGATCAAGCGGGCGTTCATGCTGGGCCTGCTCTGCTCCCAGTTCGTGCCCGGCGCGCTGCTGCTCGTCCCGCTGTTCGAGATCTTCGCCGAACTGCGGATGATCAACTCCTCGGCAGTGTCATCCTCGCCGAGACGGTCTTCCAGCTCCCCTGTCGATCATCCTGATCAGCAACTTCATCAAGAACGTGCCGTACTCGCTGGAGGAGGCCGCCTGGGTCGACGGCTGCAACCGGTTCAAGGCGTTCCGGGTGGTCGTCCTGCCGCTGCTGCGGCCCGGTCTGATCGCCGTCGGCTCCTTCGCCTTCGTCCACTCCTGGAACCACTTCCTGTTCGCCCTGATGTTCCTCAACAACCAGGAGAAGCAGACCATCCCGGTCGGCCTCAACACCCTGATGAGCGCGGACAGCGTCGACCTCGGCGCGCTCGCCGCGGGCGGCATCATCGCGGCGGTCCCCGTCGTGCTCGTCTTCGCCTTCATCCAGAAGTGGCTGATCACCGGCTTCAGCGCGGGGGCGGTGAAGGGATGACCGCGCCCGCGCCCGTTCCCGTCGTCCTCGCCGGCGCCCGCGGCCACGGCCGCTGGCATGTGGCGAACATCCGCCGCCTCCAGGAGCAAGGGCTCGTACGGCTCGCCGGCATCTGCGAGCTCACCCCGCTCACCGAGGACGAATTCGGCGGTGAACTCCCCGATCAGTCAGCCGACTTCGGTGCGCTGCTGGAGTCCACCGGCGCCCGGATCGCGGTCATCTGCACCCCGATCCCGACCCACACCGACCTCGCCCTCGCGGCGGCCGCACGAGGCGTGCACATCCTGCTGGAGAAGCCGCCCGCGCCGTCCTACGCCGAGTACCGGCGGATGGCCGACGGGGTCGCGGCGGCCGGGGTCGCCTGCCAGATCGGCTTCCAGTCGCTCGGCTCGCACGCCGTGCCCGCCATCCGCGCCCTGGTCGACGGGGCGCCGTCGGCCGGGTGGTCGGCATCGGCGGAGCCGGCGCCTGGGTGCGGCCCGAGGAGTACTTCCGCCGGGCCCCTGGGCGGGACGGCGCCGGCTGAACGGCGTCGACGTGGTCGACGGCGCGCTCACCAATCCGCTCGCCCACGCCGTCGCCACCGCCCTCGCCCTCGGCGACAGCACCCGTGCCGAGGACGTCGCCGGCATCGAGACCGAACTGCTGCGCGCCAACGACATCGAGTCCGACGACACCTCCTGTGTACGGATCACCACCGCACGCGGCGGCTCCGTCACCGTCGCGGCGACCCTGTGCGCGGAGCGGGCCGACGAGCCGTACGTGCTGGTGCACGGCACCACCGGACGCGTCACCTTCTGGTACAAGCAGGACCGGGTCCTGCTCCAGCGCGCCGACCACGGCCCCGAGGAGACCCGGTTCGACCGCACCGACCTGCTGGAGAACCTCGTCGCCCACCTCACCGACGGCACCCCGCTGCTGGTCCCCCGGCCGAGACGGGCGCCTTCATGCAGGTCGTCGAGGCGATCCGCAGGGCACCCGACCCGGCGCCGCTCCCCGACGGAGCCTGGCGGCACGTCCCCGGTGAGCACCGCCGGGTCGTGCCCGGTGTCGACGGACTCGTCGCGGCCGCCGCCGACACCCTGTCCCTCTACTCCGAGCTGGGCGCCTCCTGGGCCCTGCCCGCCCACCACCTGCCGAAAGAGGTGAGCACCCGATGACCGGCAACGACTCCGTGGTGCTGCGCGTCGCCGGCCGGCCCGTCGGCCGGTACGTCACCCGGCCCGAACTGCGGGCCCGGCTCTCCCCACGGCCCTATCTGCACCCCGTCACCACCCTGGCCGGCACGGCGGTCACCGAACTCAGCCCCGCCGACCACACCCACCACCTCGGCGTCGGTGTCGCCGTTCCCGACGTCGAGGGGTTCAACTTCTGGGGCGGACGCACCTACGTCCAGGGCCGAGGCCCGACCGAACTGGACAACCACGGCACCCAGCGGCACGCCGCCTACCAGCTCCGCGACCCCGACGGCTTCGTCGAGGAACTGCGCTGGGTGGCCGCGCCGGGCGAACTGCTGCGCGAACGCCGTACGGTCGCCGCCACCGCGCTCACCGACACCGCCTGGGCGCTGGACTTCACCTTCTCCCTCACCAACGTCACCGGTGCGCCGCTCTCCCTCGGCAGCCCCGCCACCAACGGCCGCCCCGGAGCCGCCTACGGGGCTTCTTCTGGCGGGCCCGCAAGGAGGAGACGGCACCGGACGTCCTCACCGCCGCCGCCGGGGGCGAGGGCGAGGTCCACGGCCGGACCGCCGACTGGATCGCCCTCACCGGCTCCACCTGGACCCTCGTCTTCGCCGGGGCCACCGAACGGACCCGCCGGGACCCCTGGTTCGTACGCGCCGCCGAATACCCGGGCGTCGGCTCCTCCTCGCCCCTACGGACCGGCTGCCCGTCCCGCCCGGCGAGACCGTGGTCCGCCGGATCGTCACCGTCGTCGCCGACGGCCGCCTCGGCCGCACCGAGGCCGCCGCCCTGGTCCGCAAGGCGGTGAGCCCGTGACCGCCGCGCGGACCGGCACCACCTACCGCAACCCGGTCCTGAACGCCGACTGGTCCGACCCGGACGTGATCCGCGTCGGCGACGACTTCTACCTCACCGCCTCCAGCTTCGGCCGCGCCCCGGACTGCCCCTGCTGCACTCCCGCGACCTTGTCAACTGGACCCTCGTCGGCCACGCCCTCCAACGCCTCGAACCCGAAGCCGAGTTCACCACCCCCGGCACGACTGCGGCGTCTGGGCACCCGCCCTGCGCCATCACGACGACCGCTTCTGGATCTTCTGGGGCGACCCCGACCAGGGCGTCTTCCAGGTCAACGCCCCCGAGATCCGCGGCCCTTGGAGCAGCCCGCTGCTGGTCAAGGCCGGTAAGGGCCTGATCGACCCGTGCCCCCTGTGGGACGACGAGACCGGCGAGGCGTACCTCGTGCACGCCTGGGCCAAATCACGCTCCGGCGTCAAGAACCGCCTCACCGGCCACCGGATGCACCCCCACGGCACCGAACTCCTCGACGAGGGCAAGGTGATCGTCGACGGCGACCGCATCCCCGGCTGGTTCACCCTGGAGGGGCCCAAGCTCTACCGCCACGACGGCTGGTTCTGGATCCTCGCCCCCGCCGGGGAGTGGAGACCGGCTGGCAGGGCGCCCTCCGCTCCCGCGCCTTCTTCGGACCGTACGAGGAGAAGGTGGTCCTGGAGCAGAAGGACACCGACGTCAACGGCCCCCACCAGGGCGGCTGGGTGCGCACCCCGTCCGGCGAGGACTGGTTCCTGCACTTCCAGCAGCGCGGCGCGTACGGCCGTGTCGTCCACCTCCAGCCGATGAGCTGGAGCCCGGACGGCTGGCCGGTGCTCGGGGACGACGGCGCCCTCGTCGCCGTACACCGCCGGCCGGACCTGCCCCCGCAGCCGCCCGCCGCGCCCGCCACCGACGACGACTTCCCCGGTGGCCGCCACGGCCGCCAGTGGACCTGGACCGCCAACCCGAAGGAGGGCTGGGCCACCCAGCACTCCGCCGACGGGCTGCGGCTGACCTGCGTCCGCTCCGCCGACGCGCACGATCTGCGCCGGCTGCCCCATGTCCTCACCCAGCGGCTGCCCGGCACCCCGTGCACCGTCGAGGTGGATGTGCGGCTCGACAGCGGGGAACCCGGGGCACGCGCCGGGCTCGCCGTCCTCGGGGACGCCTACCGCTGGATCGGGCTCCAGCGCGGCGCCGACGGTGCCGTCCACCTGGTGCACCGGTTCGCCGAGACGGTCGCCACGGGGGCACCTGCCACGCCTTCGGGGCAGTGGGGGAGGAACGCGACGCCGATCACCCGCGGCCCGCCCCCGACGGCCGGGCCCGGCTGCGGATCGAGATCGGCGCCGGGGCGCGCTGCCGCTTCTCCGCCGACACCGGGGACGGCTTCCGCCCCACCGGCCAGGTCTTCGCGGCCACCCCTGGCGCTGGGTCGGGGCCCTGCTCGGCCTGGCCGCCGTGGCACCGGCCGGCCAGGGACACGCCGGAGCCGCCACGTTCACCCGGTTCCGGATCAGTACCCCGGCGCGGGGCTGAGCGGCGCCGGTCCCGCCGGACCTCCACGACTTCCCAGACCCCCACAACTTCATAGTCCGTTGGATCCAGAAGAAGAGAGCCGACCAATGAAGATCAGCAATCTCAGAAACAGCACCAGGCGCCGTGCGTCGGCCGCCGTCGCCCTGGGGGCCGTGCTCGCCCTGACCGCCACCGCCTGCGGCGACGACGGCAGCGGCGCGGGCGGCGACGACGGCGCCGAGGGCAGCGGCAAGGGCAAGATCGTCTTCTGGGACAACAACGGCGGTGTCCGCACCGATATCTGGAAGGAGATCATCGCGGACTTCGAGAAGGCGAACCCGGACATCGACGTCCAGTACGTCGGTATCGCCTCCACCGAGTACCAGTCCAAGGTCGACACCGCCATCCAGGGCGGCGGTCTCCCGGATGTCGGCGGCATCTCCGCCTCGATGCTCGCGGGCTTCGCCGCCCAGGACGCGCTCGAGACGCTGGACTTCCGGCTGGCCAAGTCGCCGCTGAACGGCAAGCTCAACAAGGACATGATCGAGTCGCTGCGCGCCGCGGGCGGCGGCGACGACAAGCTGTACTCGATCCCGACCTCCGCGAACAACGGCGTGCTGTACTACCGCACCGACCTGTTCGAGAAGGCGGGCCTGGAGGAGCCGGCCACCTGGGACCTGTTCTACAAGGCCGCCGAGAAGCTGACGAACAAGGGCAAGAACGAGTTCGGCTACACCATCCGCGGCGGCGCCGGCTCGATCGCCCAGGCCCTGGACGCGATGTACGGCCAGTCCGGCATCACCTCGTTCTGGGACTCCTCCGGCAAGAAGACCACGGTCAACGACCCGAAGAACGTCGAGGCCCTGAAGAAGTACGCGGCCCTGTTCAAGAAGGTCACCCCCGCGGCCGACCTGAACAACGACTTCACCAAGATGGTCGCGCAGTGGGACTCCGGCACCATCGGCATGCTGAACCACAACCTCGGTTCGTACCAGGACCACGTCAAGGCGCTCACCACCGACAAGTTCCGGGGCATCCCGCAGCCGGTCGGTCCCGGCGGCAAGCGCGTCCAGGTCTCCAACCCGGTCGACGGCGTCGGCATGTTCCAGAGCTCCAAGAACAAGGAAGCCGCCTGGAAGTTCATCGAGTTCGCCACGTCGGCTCAGTCCAGCTCGAAGTTCAACGAGTCGGCCGGTCAGGTGCCGGCGCACACGGACGCGGCGAAGGACGACTGGATCGGCAAGGCGGAGCCGACGAAGCTGGCGGCGGAGGCGTTGAACGACGGCTCCACCACCATTGTGCAGCTGCCTTACTACCTGCCGGACTGGAACACCGTTTCCAAGGCGGACAACGAGCCCAATTTCCAGAAGGTCCTTCTGGGAGACATGAGTGCCGAGGACTTCCTGAACGGGATGGCCGAGCAGTTGAACGACGCTCAGGCCGAATGGCAGGAACAGAAGGGCTGAACCAGGGTTCCCCTCTCGCCGGGGGCGGCCCGGTTGTCTTCCGGCCGCGGGCCGTCCCCGGCTTGCCGCGCCCCGCCGCGGAGCCGCACATCGACACGGCCCCGCGCCCCTGCGTAGTTCTCCGTCACCCTCGTCGAAAGGGGTACCGGCGTGTCTCTCAGCCGTAGACAGGTCGCTTCCGCTGCCGTTGCTTCCGTTCCTCTGGCGTTCGGTGCGGCCGGTGTCGCTCAGGCCGGCGGACGCCGTCCGCGCACGCTCTACATCGCCGGCGATTCCACCGCCGCTCAGAAGGACGCCGACGCCGCGCCCGAGACCGGGTGGGGAATGGCGCTGCCGTTCCTGTCGCGGCCGGGCCTTCGGGTGGCCAATCACGCCGTGAACGGGCGGAGTTCCAGGAGTTTCGTCGATGAGGGACGGCTCGAGGTGATTCTCTCCTCGATCCGGCCCGGTGACCTCCTCCTCGTGCAGTTCGCGCACAACGACGAGAAGAGCGACGATCCCGCCCGCTACACCGAGCCCTGGTCGACGTATCAGGAGTATCTGCGGCTGTACGTCGACGGGGCGCGGGCCCGCGGGGCGCGGCCCGTGCTGGCTACCGCCGTGGAGCGGCGGCGGTTCGACGCCGGCGGGCGCGCCCTGCCGACCCACGGGGAGTACCCGGCGGCGATGCGGGCGCTGGCCGCCGAGGAGCGGGTCGCGCTGCTCGACGTGCAGGCGCTGTCGCTGGCCCTGTGGCAGGAGCTCGGGGCCGAGGAGACCAAGAGGTACTTCAACTGGACGGCGACCGAGCAGGACAACACGCACTTCAATCCGCCGGGCGCGATCGCCGTCGCGCGGCTGGTGGCCAGGAGTCGCAGCGCACCCGGGTGCTCGGCCCGCGCGATGTGCGGCCGGACGCCAGGATCCCGGAGTCGTGGATCAGCTGGCCCGAGCCCGTCGCCTGACACCCCCTGGACCATGAGAAGGAGAGCCGCACCATGAGCATTTCTGGATGGCATGGGCATGCCACAGTGAGAGCCGCCTCGCTGGCCGGCTGCACCGCCCTCGTACTGGCCCTGAGCGGTACGGGCGCCCAGGCGCACTCCCGTCGCACCACCACCGTGACGCCGCCCGGCAGACCCTGGGCGCCCACGACGGCTGGGGCTCCTACGGCACCGGCACCACCGGAGGCGCCGGCGCCGACCGCGCGCACGTCTACACCGTGCGCACCTGGGCCCAGTTCAAGGCGGCCCTCGCCGACGGCGGGGACGCGCCGAGGATCATCAAGGTGAAGGGGACCATCGACGCGGTCTCCGAGGGCTGCGACGCGTTCGCCGCGCCCGGCTACGCCTTCGACGACTACCTGGAGGCGTACGCGCCGGAGACCTGGGGCCTGGAGCGGGACCTCGGTGCGGAGCCCGACGACAGCCCGGAGGGGCTGCGCAGGGCCTCCGCCGCCGCCCAGGACACGGCCATCAAGGCGAACATCCCTCCCGCACCACGATCATCGGTGTCGGCCGGAACGCCGGTATCAAGGGCGCCAGCCTGCAGATCAAGAACGTGGACGACGTCATCATCCGCAACCTCACCCTCGAGAGCCCCCTCGACTGCTTCCCGCAGTGGGACCCGACCGACGGCGACCAGGGCAACTGGAACTCCGAGTACGACACCGCCGTCGTCCACGGCTCCACCCATGTCTGGCTGGACCACAACACGTTCACCGACGGCGAGCACCCCGACAGCGAGGCCCCCACCCACTTCGGGATGCTGTACCAGCAGCACGACGGCGAGCTGGACATCGTCCGGGGCGCCAACTACGTCACCGCGTCCTGGAACGTCTTCACCGAGCACGACAAGACGATCCTCATCGGCAACAGCGACAGCGAGTCCACCGCCGTCGGCGACCAGGGCAGACTGAAGGCCACCTTCCACCACAACCTGTTCGACGGCCTGGTCGAGCGCGCGCCGCGCGTCCGCTTCGGGCAGGTCGACGTGTACAACAACCACTTCGTGGCGAAGGCCGGCTACGTCTACAGCCTCGGCATCGGCAAGGAGTCCCAACTCGTGGCCGAACACAACGCGTTCACGCTCGCCAAGGGCGTCAGCCCGGCGACGGTCCTCAAGAAGTGGAGCGAGGCGCCGCTCACGGCCGCCCACAACGTGGTCAACGGCGTACGGACCGACCTGATCGCCGTGCACAACGCGGAGATCCCCGCCGAGACCCTCCGGTCCGGCGCGGGCTGGACGCCCACCCTGCGGACGGCCGTCCACCCGGCCCGGTCGATCCCGTTCCTGGTCGAGCACGGTGCGGGCGCCGGCCGTATCCGCTGACCCTCCCCGACGGCCGGCCGGCGCGGTCCGCCCCCACTGCGGCCCGCACCGGCCGGCCTCCGTCCCCAAGGAGCACCCGCGATGCCCTCGCCCCTGTCCCGAAGGAACTTCGTCCTCGCCTCCGCCACGGCCGGCACCGTCCTCGCCGCCGCCCCCGCCCACGCCGGCCACCACCGGACCCGCCGCCCTTTCGGCCGGTACGGCTCACCGTCCGCCCGCCTCACCCCCGGCACCCTGTACGTCCACCCGCGCGGCGCCGGTGACTTCACCTCCGTCCAGGCCGCCGTCATCGCCGCGACCGGCACCGGACGCACCCTCGTCATCGCCCCCGGCACCTACCGCGAGACGGTCTCCGTCGACGCCGACCGCACCGACATGACCTGGCTCGGCGCCTGTGACGACCCCCGCGACGTGGTGATCGTCCACGACAACGCGGCCGGCACCCCCAGACCCGACGGCTCCGGCACCTACGGCACCTCCGGCTCCGCCACCACCACCGTGCGCCCCGACGGCTTCACCGCCCGCCGGATCACCTTCGCCAACGACTGGCTGCGCACCGACCTCCCCGGCACCAGCGGCACCCAGGCGGTCGCCCTCAAGGTCCAGGGCGACCGCAGCGCCTTCACCCACTGCCGCTTCCTCGGCCACCAGGACACCCTGTACGCCGACTCCCTCTCCCCGGACACCTTCGCCCGCCAGTACTTCGCCCACTGCTACGCCGAGGGCGACGTCGACTTCGTCTTCGGCCGGGCCACCGCCGTCTTCGAGCACTGCCACTTCCGCACCCTGATCCGCCCCGACCTGGCGCAGGCGCCGTACGGCTTCGTCTTCGCGCCCTCCACCGCCGGCTCCAACCCGCGCGGCTATCTCGTCACCCGGAGCGGGATCAGCAGCGAGGCCCCCGACGGCTACTACAAGCTGGCCCGCCCCTGGGTGCCCAGCTCCGACGTCACCGCCCGCCCCATGCTCACCGTGCGCGAGACCCGGCTCGGCGCCGGCATCGACGCGGTCGCGCCGTACACCACCATGGCGAGCGGCCACCCGTGGCAGGACCAGCGGTTCGCCGAGTACCGCAACACCGGTCCCGGCGCGGCCGTCACCGTGCCCGAGAACCGGCCGCAGCTCACCCGCGCCCAGGCGGCGACGCGGACACGCGAGGCGTACCTCGGCGACTGGCGGCCGTATGACCGGCACCGCTGACCTGCCCGCCCTCCATACGGCGCTCAAGGACGGGCTGACCTTCCCGCTCGCCTGGGGCACCTCGCCGGTCCGGGACTTCGACCAGTGGCGGGACACCGCCCGCGCGGTGGTCGAGGAGCACCTCATCGTCGACCGGCAGGACGGGACACCGTACGACCCCGAGTTCACCGCCCGTTCGGACGGCGGCGGGTACACGCGGGAGCTGGTCACCCTCTCCCTCACCCGCCATGAACGCGTGCGCGGCGCCCTGCTCACCCCGCACGGCACCGGCCCCTTCCCGGCGGTCCTGCTGCTGCACGACCACGGGTCCCGGTTCGACATCGGCAAGGAGAAGAGCGTCCGGCCCTGGTACGACGACGTCCGGCTCGCCTCCGCCGAGGAGTGGGCCGGCCGGTACTTCGGCGGGCGCTTCACCGGCGACGAACTGGCCCGGCGCGGCTACGTGGTGTTCTGCGCCGACGCCCTCGGCTGGGGCGAACGCGGCCCGCTGGCCTACGAACAGCAGCAGGCACTGGCCTCCAGCCTCTACCACCTCGGCTCCTCCCTCGCGGGACTCCACGCCCGCGAGGACCAGCGCGCCGCCGCCTTCCTGGCCGGGCTCGACCGCGTGGACGCCCGGCGGATCATGGCGTTCGGCTTCTCCATGGGCGGCTACCGCGCCTGGCAGGCCGCCGCGCTCAGCGACGACATCACCGCCGCGGTCAGTGTGTGCTGGATGACCGGCCTCAAGGAGATGATGGTGCCGGGCAACAACACCCTGCGCGGCCAGTCCGCGTTCCACATGCTCCACCCGGGGCTCTCCCGGCACCTCGACATCCCCGATGTGGCGGCCATCGCCGCGCCGAAGCCGATGCTGTTCTTCCACGGCGGACGCGACGCCCTGTTCCCCGCCGACGGGGTGCGGGTCGCCTACGACAAGCTGCGGGCCGTCTGGCGTTCGCAGGGCGCCGAGGAGCGGCTGCGGCTGAAGACGTGGCCGGATCGGGGCCACATCTTCGACACCGGGATGCAGGACGAGGCCTGCGCCTGGCTGGAGTCGGCCACCACCACACCGGGCTGACCCGCTCCAGGGTCGGCACCACCGGCTCGATACCGCCGTCGGCCGCGAACTCCGGCCGGCCGACGGTGGTTTCGCGGTGCGTGTCGCTACGGGGCCCCGTCGCCCCGCTCCGCGAAGTCGCCGCCCACCACGAGGTCTTCCGAGCCGGTGGCCGCCGTCGCCGTGTAGGTGTCGTTTCCGGCGTCCCGGCCGCCGCGATCGTGGTCGTACTGACCGGCGAAGACCCACTCGCCGGGCTCGACCGTACGGCCCTCCTCGAGCGTCCAGGTGTAGACGAGGAAGCCGTCCCGCTCCTCCACCGCGAGGCCGAAGTCGCCCTCGGGCAGCGAGCGCCAGGCTCCCGTGGAGGTCACCCCGCCGGTCTGCGCGATCCGCAGTTCCACGGTGAGCGCGGTCAGGCGGGCGCTCGTCCGCACGGTGACGTCGCTCTGCGCCCAGAACTCGTTGCTGTGCGGGTCCACCGAGCCGTCCGACCACAGCGCCCCGTCCCCGGCCCCGGCCGGCCTCCCCGACGGCGGGGTGACGGAGTTCCGGGGCGCTTTCGGGGTGTCCGGCGGCGGCTCGGATGCCCGGCTCGTCGCCTCCGGGGACGGCGTGGACGTCGGCGACACCGCCACCTGCCGCTGCGGCGGGCCCTCCCCGCCCTTCATCGCCGACGTGACCGCGTAGCCGCCCACCGCCAGCACCCCGGACACCGCGGCCGTCGCGCCCGCCACCCGGACCCAGCCGGACAGCGGCGGTCGCGTGGCCCGGCGCTCCAGGCGGCCCGGTCCGGCCATGCCGCGTTCCACCCGGGCCAGCATGCGCTCCCGGTCGGGCTCGTGCGCCCCGGCCGCCTCGCGCAGCCGGGCGCGCAGCTCCTCGTCCACGTCCCGCCGCGTCGTCACCGGTTCCCTCCCGTGGCCCCGCCGGGACGTTCGTGCCAGCCGTCGGCCGTCTCCTCGCGCGTGGCCGCCGCCACCGCCGCGTGCACCCGGTGCGGTACCTCCAGGGTGCCCAGCAGCCGCTGCAGTTCGGTCATCGCCTTCGAGGTCTGGCTCTTCACCGTACCCACCGAGATTCCCAGGGCCAGCGCGGTGTCCTTCTCCGACAGATCGAAGGAGTGCCGCAGCACCACGCACGCCCGCTTGCGGAACGGCAGCCGGCGCAGCGCCTCCCGCACGTCCACCACGCCCGGCACGTCCGGGTTCTCGGCCCGTTCCTCGCGCGGCGACCAGAACAGCGCGATCCGCCGCCGCTCCCGTACCGCGCTGCGGATCCGGGTGCGGGCCAGATTGGCCACCACCCCCGGGCGTACGCGGCCGGATGGTCCGCCGCACGCACCCGGTCCCAGCGGTGCCACAGCGCGAGCAGCGCGTCCGCCGCCAGATCGTCGGCGGTGTCCGGCTCACCCGTCAGCAGATGGGCCAGCCGGGACAGTTCGGCGTAGTGGCGTTCGAAGAACGCGTGGAACTCCACGGCGGCGGCGTCGTCGACGACGGTGTCCACGGGCGACCTCCTCGCGGCGTCGGGCGCCCGTCGGGCACCGGTATGTCATGTAAATGACATGTGACTGGGCGGAGCCGGCCGGCGCGAGTTCCGGAGCGTAGCGGTGAGCGTGGGGTTGTGCGATGAGTCGAACAACGTCTGGCCGGTCGGCATGTGAATCCGTAGCACGAACCAGACCCGGACGAGGTTCGGCGCGGGCACGATCCGGCCAGCGTCCGCCCGGCCGACTCACCGGTATCGAGGAGCGGTCGCAGGCCCGAGGCGCGGAAGACGGCCGGCCGGCGGGAGGCCGGGCCACCTGCGACGCTCCGCCTCGACCGGTTCCTCCGGAGATCCGAGCGGGCGGTCGGCGCTCGGCCGGGAGATACGCGGCGGCTTCGCCACGGTCCTCACCACGGCCCGCATCCTTGTCCTGAATCCCCTCGTCCCCGGCAGCGCGAAGGACGAGCACCGGCGGGCTCTTCGGCCCGGCCCTGTTCCCGGACCCGCTGCTCACCGCCGTCCCGCCGCGGCCGGCCGCGCCCGCCCTCGTCGCGGCTCCTCGGCGCCGGGCAGCCGCGCGCACGGGAACGGGCCGCCCCCGGGGAGGGGCGGCCCGTTCGTCAAGACGGTCACGCGGCGCGCGGGGTTCAGTCCCTCAGCGCCGCTTCCATCGCGGCCTTGGCGACCGGGGCCGCCAGACCGTTGCCGCTGACCTCCGAGCGGGCCGCGTCGGACTGCTCCACCAGGACCGCCACGGCGACCTTCTTGCCGGAGTCCGACTCGGCGTACGAGGTGAACCAGGCGTACGGCGACTTGCTGTTGTTCTCGCCGCGCTGCGCGGTACCCGTCTTGCCGCCCACGGTGGCGCCGGCGATCCGCGCGTTGGACCCCGTGCCCTCCTCGACGACCGTCTGCATCGCCGACCGGAGCTGCTCGGCGGTCGAGGCGCTGACGATCCGCTCCGTCGTGCTCTCGGCGTCGTAGTCCTTCAGCACCCCGCCGCCGCTGTCGGTGACCCGGCTGACCATATGGGGCGACACCAGCTCCCCGCCGTTCGCCAGGGCCGCCGACACCATCGCCACCTGGAGCGGGGTCGCGGTCACGTCGAACTGGCCGATCCCGGTGAGCGCGGTCTGTGACGGCTCCATGTCCGAGGGGTAGACGCTGGGGTAGGCGCGGACCGGGACGTCCTGCGTCTCGTCGTTGAAGCCGAACTTCTCCGCCATCGCACGCATCTTGTCCTGGCCCAGAGCGACGGCCATTTTCGCGAAGACGTTGTTGCAGGAGTACTGGAGCGCGACCCGGATCGACGCGTTCTCACAGGGCGCGTTCGGATTCTCGTTGCCGAGGTCCCTGACCGTGCCCGGCAGGGTGTACGGGTCGGGGCTGTCGGTCCGCTGGTCCACCGACGTGTACAGCCCGTCCTCCAGCGCGGCCGCCGCGACGACCAGCTTGAACGTCGAGCCCGGCGCCAGCGGCTGCCGCAGCGCCCGGTTGGTGAGCGGCTTGTCCGGATCCGTGGTGAGTTCCCGCCACGCCCCGCCCGCCGTGTTGGCGTCGGTCAGCGACGACGGGTCGTACGACGGCGTCGACACCGCCGCGAGGATCCGGCCCGTCTCCGGGTCGATCGCGACGGCCGCGCCCTTCTTGTCGCCGAGGGCCTCGTACGCCGCCTTCTGCACCGCCGGGTCCACGGTCGTCACCACGTCGCCCGGGGTGGCGCGCCGGTCGGTGATGGTGTCCAGCACCGTCTTCAGCCGGGGTCCGTGCCGTTGAGCAGGTCCTGGTAGATGCCCTCCAACTGCGTCGGCGCGTAGGCCTGCGAGGCATAGCCCGTCACCGCCGCGTACAGCGGTCCGTTCTCGTACGTGCGCTTGTACGCGAGGTCGCCTCCTTGGTCCGCGCCGAGCCGGTGACCGATTCGCCGGCCACGATGATGTTCCCCAGCGGCTCCGCGTACGTCTCGATCGCGTTGCGCCGGTTGTTCCTGTCGTCCGCGAGTGCCCGGCCGTCGTAGAACTGCACCCAGGTCGCCCTGACCAGCAGGGCGAACACCAGGAGCAGGGTGAAGACGGAGGCACGCCTGATCGTCTTGTTCATCGCGTCCGGACAGACGAGCGGGAGCGCCGGAACGTTCCCCTCCGCCGGTTTTCTCATCGGGCGTTCATCGAACCGCCCGCGTCTTCACCGTCGCGGCGCCGCCCCCATCCGCCGGGCGATCGGGCGGTCGCGGGGAGCAGCGGGTCATCCCTCCAGCGTGAGGACGAGTTCGTCGATCTCCTCGCCCCGCGCGGGCGCGTACCCCGCGTCGCGTCCGGAGACCTCGAAACCGCACCGCTCCAGCACCCGCCGCGACGCCGTGTTGTCCGCGGCCACCCGCGCGCGGACGGGACGCTCGGGCACCTCCGCCAGCAGGCCGCGCAGCGCGGCCGTGGCGATGCCCCTGCCCCAGTAGGCGCGGTCCACCCAGTACGTCACCTCGCGCTCGCCCGGCTCCCCGTACACCGACACATGGCCCAGCACGTCACCGTCGCCCAGGACCGTGCGGACGACGATCTCCGGCGCGCTGCGGATCTTCGCCCAGTGGGCGTCGAAGCGGTCCCGGTCGGCCGGGTCCTCGGGCGTGAAGGCCGCCATCCGCAGCGATTCCGGGTCGTTCAACTGCCGGTAGAACACCGGCAGATCGCTGTCGTGTACCGGGCGCAGGGCGATGTCCACGGGTCAGAGCCTCCGGGTGGCGAGGGTCAGCCGGTCACGCGCGTCGAACAGGGCGTCCTTGACCATCTGCTCGTGCGCGGGCGTCAGCCGCGCCACCGGCACCGAGCAGCTGATCGCGTCCCGCGCGGGGGTGCGGTAGGGGATCGCCACACCGAAGCAGCGCAGCCCCAGCGTGTTCTCCTCACGGTCCACCGCGAAGCCCTGCTCCCGCACCAGGTGCAGCTCCTCGATGAGCTTCTCCCGGTCCGTGATGGTGTGCTCGGTCAGCGCGGGCAGCGTCTCCGGGAGCATCTTGCGCACCTGCTCGTCCGGGTACGTGCTGAGCAGCGCCTTGCCGAGGAGGTCGAGTGCGCGGGCAGCCGGCGGCCGACGCGGGTGAACGGACGCAGGTAGTGCTGCGACTGCCGGGTGGCGAGATAGACCACGTTGGTGCCGTCGAGCCGGGCGAGGTGGATTGTCTCCGTGGTGTCGTCCGAGAGCCGGTCCAGCGTGGGACGGGCCGCCGCGACGACCTCGTCGCCGTCGATGTACGACGTGCCCACCAGCAGCGCCCGTACGCCGATGCCGTACCGCGTGCCCGTGGCGTCCGTCTCCACCCAGCCGAGGTCCACCAGTGTGCGCAGCAGCATGTAGAGGCTCGACTTCGGGTAGCCGACGGCCTCCTGCACCGCGGCCAGGGAGTGCATGCCGGGGCGCCCGGCGAAGTATTCGAGCAGTTCAACGGTCCGCACCGCGGACTTGACCTGCGCCCCGCCGCCCGTCTCGCCAGCCGACATCGCCCTTGACCCCTTCGTTCGCCTGGAAATAGTCTCCGATGTGCATTCATCGACAGAGACAGCGTTCAGTATATCGAACACCCCTGTGGGATGACGTACATACCGCGGCATCGCATGCCGCGATCAAGTGGAGGGACCCGCGGTGGCAGCAGCACCAGTCTGGAGTGTCGACCCCCGAACCGGGAAGCAGCGTGAACAGGTTGCGGTGGAGGCCACAGCCCAGGAGGTCGACGCCGCCGTCCGCGCCGCGCACGACGCGCGCGGCGCGCTGACGGACCGCACCGTCCGCGCGGCCTTCCTGCGCACGGCCGCCGACGAGCTCGAGGCCGCCAGGAACCAGCTCGTCGAGGCCGCCGACGCCGAGACCGCGCTCGGCCCCGTCCGGCTCACCGGCGAACTCGCCCGCACCTGCTACCAGCTGCGCGCCTTCGCCGGCATCGTCGACGAGGAGCCTTCCTCGACGTCGTCGTCAACCACCCCGACGACACCGCCACCCCGCCCATCCCGGACCTGCGCCGCTACAAGCTGCCGCTGGGCGTCGTCGCCGTCTACTCGGCCTCCAACTTCCCCTTCGCCTTCTCCGTCGCCGGCGGCGACACCGCGAGCGCGCTCGCGGCCGGCTGCCCCGTCGTCGTCAAGGCCCACCCCGACCACCCCGGACTGTCCGAGCTGGTCGCCAAGGTGCTGCGCCGGGCCGCAGCCCGCCACGACCTCCCCGAGGGCGTGCTCGGCCTGGTGCACGGCTTCGAGGCCGGCATCGAGCTGATCAAGCACCCGCGGGTCGCCGCGGCCGGCTTCACCGGCTCAGTCCGCGGGGGCCGCGCCCTCTTCGACGCGGCCGCCGCCCGGCCGGTCCCGATCCCCTTCCACGGCGAACTGGGCTCCCTGAACCCGGTCGTCGTCACCGAGGCCGCCGCCGCCGAGCGCGGCGAGGCGATCGGCGCCGGACTCGCCGGTTCGATGACGCTGGGCGTCGGCCAGTTCTGCGTCAAGCCCGGCCTGGTCCTCGCCCCGGCCGGCGCGGCCGGTGACACCTTCGTCAAGTCCCTCACCGACGCCGTCAGCAACACGGACGCGGGCGTCCTGCTCGACCACCGTATGCGCGACAACTTCGTCGCCGGGGTCGCCGAGCGCGCCGGGCTGCCCGACGTGGAGTCCCCGGTGACACCGGGCGCGGGCGGCGAGCACACCGTCAGCGCGGGATTCCTCACCGTTCCGGCGAGCAGGCTGGCCCGGTCGGGGAGCACGATCTGCTGCTCGAGGAGTGCTTCGGTCCGGTCACCGTCGTGGCCCGCTATGCGGACGAGGCCGAGGTGCGGGAGGTGCTGTCGCGGCTGCCGGGGAACCTCACGGCGACGGTCCAGCTGTCCGCCGAGGAGGCCGCCGGGGAGGGGCGCGGGGCGGAACTGGTGCGGGAGCTCACGCCGCTGGCGGGACGGGTGCTGGTGAACGGGTGGCCCACCGGGGTCGCCGTCGCGGCGGCTCAGCATCACGGAGGGCCGTACCCGGCGACCACCTCGACGTCCACGTCGGTGGGCGGGACGGCCATCGAGCGCTGGATGCGGCCGGTCGCCTATCAGGCGGTGCCCGAGGCTCTGCTGCCGGAGGAGCTGCGGGACTCCAATCCCCTGGGGCTGCCCCGGCGGTTCAACGGGGTGCTGGAGCGTTAGCGCTCAGGGCCTGTCCGGCGGGTCAAGTCGGAGGAAGCCGGCGGTGCTTCTGCGGCTCGGGTGAGCGGGGTCCGGTGCGTGCGGCTGCGAGGCGGAGGAGGGCGACAGGGTGGAGCCCTGGCAACCGACGACAACGCAGCTGGGGGCACCTCCCACGCCCTTCAGGAAGCGGGGAGGGCGTGCCGGACCCCGCGTCTCCGGCGTGATCCGCCGGACAGGCACTGGGCGGCCGCGGCGGTGTCGTGGCCGCCGCACCCCGCGCCGAAGCCGCTGACCGATACAGCCCCGCGCCCCTCGGACAAGCGCACCCGCCCTGGAATACTGGGCTGATGGACATGAAGCTTCCCGAACTGCCCTTCTCCCTCCGTACCTACGGGCCCGACGGGCACTGGTCTCATGAGGACGGGGTGCTCACCGGGTGGGCCGGGGCCCGGCAGGACCGGTTCGTGCCGCCCACCGGGGAGGCGCTGGAACCCGCCACCGACGCTCCCCGGCTGCTGGGGGCTCCCGAGGGGGACTTCCAGCTGATCGCGCGGGTCACCGTCGGCTTCGCCGGGGCCTTCGACGCCGGGGTGCTCTACGTCCATGTGGGCGAGCGGGCCTGGGCCAAGCTCTGTCTGGAGTACTCGCCGGACGTGCCCACCGTCTGCACCGTGGTCACCCGCGGGCACTCCGACGACGCCAACTCCTTCACCATCGACGGCAGCTCCCTATGGCTCCGGGTGAGCCGCACCGGACGCGCCTTCGCCTTCCACGCCTCCCGCGACGGCGAGCGCTGGACCTTCGTACGGCTGTTCACCCTGGGTGACGAGGAGGAGACCGGCGCCGCCCTGGTCGGCTTCCTGGCCCAGTCGCCGATGGGGAGGGCTGTGTCGTGACGTACGACCACATCGAGTACCGGCCCCACTGGCCGAGTGATCTGCGCGACGGCAGCTGAGGGAATGCCCGCGACTCGTTGAACGTTCACGCAGTCGCCGGAGAGAGTCTCCGTCCCCGCACGACCTGGAGTGCCGATCACGATGCGCGTCGAAATCTGGTCCGATATCGCCTGCCCCTGGTGCTATGTCGGAAAAGCCCGCTTCGAGAAGGCGCTGGCCGCGTTCCCGCACCGTGAGCAGGTCGAGGTGGTGCACCGCTCCTTCGAGCTGGACCCGGGCCGCGCCAAGGGCGACATCCAGCCGGTGATCTCGATGCTCACCAAGAAGTACGGCATGAGCGAGGCGCAGGCCGAGGCCGGCGAGGACAACCTGGGCACCCAGGCCGCCGCCGAGGGCCTGCCCTACCGCACCCGGGGCCGCGACCACGGCAGCACCTTCGACATGCACCGGCTGCTGCACTTCGCCCGCGAGCGGGGCCGCCAGGTGGAGCTGCTCGACCTGCTGTACCGGGCGAACTTCGCCGAGGAGCGGTCCGTCTTCGACGACGACGACCGGCTCACCGAACTCGCCGTCGCCGCCGGTCTGGACGCCGGTGCCGTGCGCGAGGTGCTGGCCGACCCGAAGGCGTACGCCGACGAGGTCCGGGCGGACGAGCGGGAGGCCGCCGAACTCGGGGCGAACGGTGTGCCGTTCTTCGTCCTGGACCGCACCTACGGGGTCTCCGGCGCCCAGCCCGCCGAGGTGTTCACCCAGGCGCTCACCCAGGCCTGGGGCGAGCGCCCTCCGCTCCGGCTGGTCGACGGCGACGCGGAGGCCTGCGGCCCGGACGGCTGCGCGGTGCCGCAGCAGTAGTACGCGCAGGTCAGCGCGTACTCATAAGGGTTCCTTTTCGGTATCGCGCAGAATTCGGCAATGGACGGGGAGGTCCCGGGACCGCAGAGTGGACCCATGGAGACCTTGGAGCATCTCGTCCGTGCCGAGTTCACCCCAAGAACACTTACCTGAACACCGCGAGCAGCGCCCTCCTGCCCGCCCGTACCGTGACCGCGCTCCAGGACGCCGTGAGGCTGTGCGCGGAGGGCCGTGCGCTGGATCCGCTGCACGCCGACGTCGAGGCCGCCCGTGCCGCGTACGCCCGGCTGGCCGGTGTCCCGGCCGAGCGGGTGGCGGTCGGGGCCACGGTCGCCCTGTTCACCTCGCTGGTCGCCGCCGGACTGCCGCCGGGCGCCGAAGTCCTCACCGCCGAAGGCGACTTCACCTCCGTGATGAACGCCTTCCACGCCCGCGGCGACCTCAAGGTGCGGGCCGTGCCGCTGGAGCGGCTCGCCGACTCCGTGCGGCCCGGCACCGCGCTCGTCGCGGTCAGCGCCGTACAGTCCGCCGACGGGCGGATCGCCGACCTCGCCGCGCTGCGCGAGGCGGCCCGCGGCCACGGCGCCCGCACCTATGTCGACCTCTCGCAGGCGGCGGGCTGGCTCCCGGTGGAGGCCGACGCCTACGACTACGGCGTCACCATCACCTACAAGTGGCTGCTCGGCACGCACGGCGCGGCCCTCCTCGTCGTACCGGAGGACTTCGGAGACCTGACACCGGTGCAGGCGAGCTGGTTCGCGGGGAGAACCCCTGGGAGAACTGCTACGGCCCCGTCACCGAACTCGCCCGCTCGGCACGGCGGTTCGACTCCAGCCCCGCCCTGTTCGAGTACACGGCGCTGCGGGCCTCCTCGAACTCGTCGCGGAAATCGGCGTGGACGCGATCCGCGCCCACGACCTGGCCCTCGCCGACCGTTTCCGCGCCGGGCTCGCGACCCTGGGCCACACACCCGTGCCGGCACCCGGTTCACCGATCGTGTCCGTGCCCGGACTCGACGGCCTCCAGGCGGAGTTGGCGCGGGCGGGTATCGCGGTGTCCGCCCGCGCGGGCAATCTGCGGGCGTCCTTCCACCTCTACAACACGGCCGCCGACGTGGACCGTCTGCTGGACGTGCTGTCCCGCTGACCCCGCGCACACGGCAGCGGGCCGGTGCCTCCTTGTCCCACACGAGGAGGCCCGGCCCGCAGTCCGCGTGACGCCCTTACCGCACGGGAGTGAAGTCCCGGGCTCCGACGAAGTCCGGCCGCCGGACCGGTGCCGCGAACGGCTCGACCGCCGTGTTCTCGACGCTGTTGAACACGATGAACACATTGCTGCGCGGGAACGGCGTGATGTTGTCCCCGGAGCCGTGCATGGCGTTGCAGTCGAACCATGTCGCCGAGCCGGCCTTGCCGGTGAACAGCCGGATGCCGTACTCCGACGCCATCCTCGTCAGCGCCTCGTCGGACGGTGTCCCCGCGTCCTGCATCTGCAGGGACTTCTTGTAGTTGTCCTTCGGCGTGGCCCCCGCGCATCCGAGGAACGTCCGGTGCGACCCCGGCATGATCATGAGACCGCCGTTGGTGTCGTAGTTCTCGGTGAGCGCGATCGAGACCGAGACCGTGCGCATGTTCGGCAGACCGTCCTCGGCGTGCCAGGTCTCGAAGTCCGAGTGCCAGTAGAAACCGCTGGCGCCGAAGCCCGGCTTGACGTTGATCCGCGACTGGTGGACGTAGACGTCCGAGCCGAGGATCTGCCGGGCCCGCCCGACCACCCGCTCGTCGCGCACCAGCTTCGCGAACACCTCGCTGATCCGGTGCACCTCGAAGACCGACCGGATCTCCTTGGACTGCGGCTCCACGATCGACCGCTCGTCCGCGCGGATCGCCGGGTCGGAGGTCAGCCGCTCCAGCTCGCGCTGGTACTCGCCCACCTCGTCCGGCCCGATCAGCTGGTCGACGGCGAGGAAGCCGTCACGCTCCAGCGCCCGCAGATCACCGGCCGAGACGGGACCGGGCGTGTCCGGGGAGCCCCAGACCACCGGGTCCTGCCGGGGAGTCGCCACCTCGGTGGCGCCGCGGGTGGGGTAGAGATCGGTGACGTTCGTGGTCGTGGTCACGATGACTCACACCTCCTCGGTGAGCAGCGGATAGACACCGTTCTCGTCGTGGTCCTCCCGTCCGGTCACGGGCGGATTGAACACGCAGATGCAGTGGAAGTCCTCCTTGACCTTGAGCGTGTGCCGCTCATGGCCGTCCAGGAGGTACATGGTCCCGGGTGTGATGTGGTACGTCTGCCCGGTCTCGCGGTCGGTCAGCTCGGCGTCGCCCTGGGTGCAGACGACGGCCTCGATGTGGTTCGCGTACCACATGTCCGTCTCGGTACCCGCGTACAGGATCGTCTCGTGCACGGAGAAGCCGACCTTCTCCCTGGCGAGGACGATGCGCTTGCTCTCCCAGGTGCCGGACGCCGATTTCACGTGCCGGTCGGTGCCTTCGAGCTCCTTGAACGAACGAACGATCACGGTGTTGCGATGCCTCCTCGGCTCGGTTACGGGTTCTTTCAGGCGGTTTCCCGGACGGCGCGGGCGAGGGTGGTGAGACCCTCGTCCAGCTCGTCCGGGGTGATGGTCAGGGCGGGCAGCAGCTTGACGACCTCGCTCTCGGGACCGGACGTCTCGATCAGCAGTCCGAGTTCGAAGGCGCGCTTGGCGATACGGCCCGCGCGCTCCTTGTCGTGGAACTCCATGCCCCACACCAGGCCGCGGCCGCGGTACTCCTTCACGTCGGCGAGGTTCTCCTCGGTGATGGCGATCAGCGCCTGCTCCACCTGCTCGCCGCGCGAACGGGTCTGCTTCTCCATCGCCGAACCGTCGGCCCAGTACGCCTCCAGCGTCGCGGTGGCGGTGACGAAGGCCGGGTTGTTGCCGCGGAAGGTGCCGTTGTGCTCGCCCGGCTCCCAGACGTCCAGCTCGGGCTTGAACAGGGTCAGCGCCATGGGCAGCCCGTAGCCGCTGATCGACTTGGAGACGGTGACGATGTCGGGCGTGATACCGGCCTCCTCGAAGGAGAAGAAGGCGCCGGTACGGCCGCAGCCCATCTGGATGTCGTCGACGATCAGCAGCATGTCCTGGCGTTCGCACAGCCCGGCCAGGGCGCGCAGCCATTCGGGCCGGGCGACGTTGATGCCGCCCTCGCCCTGCACCGTCTCGACGATCACGGCGGCGGGCTTGTTGAGTCCGGACCCCTGGTCCTCGAGCAGCCGCTCGAACCACAGGAAGTCCGGGACCTGGCCGTCGAAGTAGTTGTCGAACGGCATCGGTGTGCCGTGCACCAGCGGGATGCCGGCGCCGGCCCGCTTGAAGGCGTTGCCGGTCACGGCGAGCGAGCCCAGCGACATGCCGTGGAAGGCGTTGGTGAACGACACGATCGCCTCGCGCCCCTTCACCTTCCGCGCCAGCTTCAGCGCGGACTCCACGGCGTTGGTGCCGGTCGGGCCCGGGAACATGACCTTGTACGGCAGGTCGCGCGGGCGCAGGATCCAGTTCTGGAAGGACTCCAGGAAGGCGCGTTTGGCCGTCGTCGACATGTCGAGGCCGTGGGTGACGCCGTCCCGCTCCAGGTAGTCGATGAGCGCGCGTTTCAGTACGGGGTTGTTGTGCCCGTAGTTGAGCGAGCCCGCTCCGGCGAAGAAGTCGAGGTACTCGTGGCCGTCCTCGTCGTACATGCGGCTGCCGTGCGCACGGTCGAAGATGGCGGGCCAGCCGCGGCAGTAGCTGCGTACCTCGGACTCGAGGGTCTCGAAAACACTGAGGTCGGGCTGGGTGATGGTCACGACGAATCGCTCCTCGGTGGCGTGGGAGGTCAGAGGGAGTCGGAGAAAGTCGGAAGGCCGGGGCGGGCGGCTCGGTCAGCGGGTGAGCGGCCCTATGCGGTACAGCACCTCGGGCTCGTGCGGTCCGTCGGGGAACTGGACGGCGTGGAACAGCACCTCACGCTCCAGCAGTGCGCCGTGACGCTCCGCGAACGCGGTGAACAGACGCTCGGAGGCGGTGTTGCCGGGGGTGATGGTGGTCTCCACGGTGTCCACCGCGTGCTCCTTCGCGGTCCGGGCGGCCAGTCCGTCGAGCATCGCGGCGGCGAGACCGCGGCCGCGGTACGACGCGTCGACGGCGACCTGCCAGACGAGCAGGGTGCGCGGGCTGTCCGGACGCAGATATCCGCTGACGAAACCGACCGGTTCCCCGCGTTCGTCGCGGGCCACGGCCGAGGTGGCGGCGAAGTCACGGCACCACAGCAGATAGCTGTACGACGAGTTCAGGTCGAGAACCTTCGAGTCCCTTGCTATCCGCCACATCACGGCTCCGTCCGCCACGGTGGGGCGGTCGATTTGCAGGTCTGCTTGTGCGGCAGTCATACGAATTGAACTTACCGAGGGAAATTCAAAATCGCATCTTCTGCCGGGGTTACGTGCGGGCTTGATCTGTGTTATCGCGCGAGCGGGCGGGTCCGCGCGGAAACTCGGCGAGATGCCCTGTTTGTCGCGGTGCATATGCCGCAAAACGGGCTCATTGTGAAACGGGTCACAACCGTTTCACTCTCCTGGCGGCATCCGGAATGATCGTCAGATCGTGCCGTTTAGGTCCGGGGAAACCGGGCAGAAGAAGACAGGGAACTCGCCCGCAAGCCAATCGGGAAATAAGCAAAAGAATGCACGGGGAGGGATTTCGGTAATCCCGGGAATTCATGGTCCGGCCGCGACCCCCATCGGCCCTGGGGGTCTCGTCCTCAGGCGGAAATCAGCCCCTCCGGCGTTCGAGGAGCGGGGGGCCGGGGGCGACGCCCCCGGTTCGGGACGGGAAGGGGCGGCGGGACGGGAAGGGGCTCAGCCCCAGACCGCGTCCGCGGCCCGCAGGGCGGCCTCCACATCCACGCCCACCCCCTGCTCACCGAGCGCCGCCCCCAGCGCCGCCAGACTCGCCCGCACCGCGCCCGGCGCGGCCTCCGGACCGTAGTGGTTGACCCGGATCATCTCCCGGGCCAGCGCACCCCCGCCCGCGGCCAGCGCCACCCCCGGAGCGGCGGCCACCGCCCGGGCCACCACCTCCGACGCCACCACCTCCGACGCCACCACCCCCGCCGGCACCCGCAGCGTCGTCGCGACCGGCGCCGCCTCCGCCGCGTCCCGCACATACGGTTCAAGGCCCCCGCCCAACGCCAGCGCCCCCGCCCGCGTAGCGGCCGCGGCGGCCGCGTGCCGCGCCATCACCGCGTCCAGCCCCACGGCCGAGATCCGCTCCAGACACGCCTCCAGCGCCAGCATCTCCAACTGCGCCGGAGCGTGCGGCAGCACCTTCCGCCCGCCGTCGAGCCAGCGCTCCTTCCAGTCCACCAGCGACAGATACGACCGCCGAGGCGCCAGCGGGTTCGCCGCCATCCGCGCCCACGCCCGCTCGCTCACCGACACCGCCGACACCCCGGCCGGACCGCCCATCGCCTTCTGCGCCCCGATCACGCACAGGTCCACGCCCCACGCGTCCGGCAGCACCGGCTCCGCCCCGACCGACGCCACCGCGTCCAGATAGAAGAGCGCCCCGTGCGCCCGCACCACCTCGCCGATCTCCGCGACCGGGTTGGTGTTCCCGGTCGCCGCCTCCGCGTGGACCAGCGACACGAAGCCGATCTCCGGGTGCTCGGCGAACGCCTCCCGGATCTGCCCGGCCGTCACCGCCGTATGGAACGGAACCGCCAGATCGATCACCGTGGCACCGCAGTCCCGCAGCCAGCCGCCGAAGGTCTGCCCGTAGGGACCGGTGATGACGTTCAGCGCGGTCGTGCCGGGGCCGGCCGTCGCGCGGATCGCGCCCTCCAGCGGAAGCAGCGCCTCACCCTGCATGATCACGACGTCCTGCTCCGTACACAGCAGCCGAGCCACCCCGTCCTCGACCGACGCGAAGTGCGCGGCGCTCAGCGGGGGCAGATCGAGGAAGGGGTGGGTCACGGCGGTGCTCTCTTCACTTCACGGCGGCGCGGGTACGTACGACGTGATCGAGGGTAGACCTTCGCCCGTGACGCGGTCCGACCGCGGGATTCTCAGGCCGGACCGCTCCATAACCATCGGTTTGGTTTGAGACCCTCAAATCTCTCCTTATAATCGGAACGCAATGTTCCCTGACAGGAGGCTTTCGTGACTACGCCCCTCGGCCGCCGGACCCGTGTTCTCGCCGCCACCACCGCGACGGCCGGGCTGGTCTTCCTGACCGCCTGCACCTCCAGCGACGACGGAGGCAGCGGCTCCAAGACCGCCGCCGGCGGAGTGGAGCTCGCCAAGGCGGGACAGCTCACCACCTGCACCCACCTCCCGTATCCGCCGTTCCAGTCGGAGATCGACGGCAAGGTGCAGGGCTTCGACGTCGCGATCATCGACCTGGTCGCCGACGACCTGGGCGTGAAGCAGGAGATCCTCGACACCCTGTTCGAGAACTTCAAGACCGGCGCCTTCCTCAACTCCGGTGAGTGCGACCTGGCCGCGGCCGGTATGACCATCACCGACGAGCGGAAGAAGAACGTCGACTTCTCCGACCCGTACTTCAACGCCACCCAGGCCGTCCTCGTCGCCAAGGGCAGCGGTGTCGGCTCCCTCGCGGACGTGAAGTCGAAGAACGTCAAGCTCGGCGCGCAGGCGCAGACCACCGGCGAGGACTACGTCAAGGGCCAGGGCCTCGACCCGGTCTCCTTCGAGTCCTCCGACGCCGTCCTCAACGGACTGCGCACCGGCCAGGTCAAGGCCGTCGTCATCGACTACCCGGTCGTCCAGGGCTGGCTGAAGGACAAGGCCAACGCCGACGCCTTCGAGGTCGCCGAGCAGATCGACACCGGCGAGGAGTACGGCTTCACGGTGAAGAAGGGCAACACCAAGCTGCGCGAGGCCGTCAACAAGGCCCTCGCGGACGCCAAGGCCGACGGCACGTACAAGGCGATCTACGAGAAGTGGATCGGCCCGTACGACGAGTCCGCCGCCTCGCCGGCCGCGTCCTGATCCCATGGCCGACACGGAGAAGCTCGACCTCCAGCCGAGGAAGAAGGGCCTGACCCGGCGGCAGAAGCGCGGTCTGTCGCGCGGCATCCAGTACGTCGTCTTCGTCGCGGCCGTGATCGCCTTCGCGGTCGCGGCCGACTGGGGCCGGCTGAAGAACCAGTTCGCGCAGGCCGACATCGCCGAGCGGATGTTCCCGGACGTCATCACGCTGGCGCTGAAGAACACCGTGCTCTACACGATCACCGGCTTCGCCGTCGGGCTCGCCCTCGGCATGGTGATCGCGCTGATGCGGCTGTCGTCCGTCGGCCCCTACCGCTGGCTGGCCGGCATCTACATCGAGATCTTCCGCGGCCTGCCGGCCCTGCTGATCTTCATCTTCATCGGTGTCGCCGTCCCCCTCGCCTTCCCCGGCACGGAGATCATCGGCGGCACCTACGGCAAGGTCGCCCTCGCGCTGGGCCTGGTCGCGGCCGCCTACATGGCGGAAACGATCCGGGCCGGCATCCAGGCCGTACCGAAGGGGCAGATGGAGGCGGCCCGTTCGCTGGGCTTCTCGCCCGCCCGCGCCATGATCTCCATCATCATCCCGCAGGCGTTCCGCATCATCCTCCCGCCGCTCACCAACGAACTCGTCCTGCTCTTCAAGGACTCCTCACTGGTGCTGTTCCTCGGCGTCACCCTGGGGAGCGCGAACTGTCCAAGTACGGCCGCGACCTGGCCAGCCAGACCGCCAACTCCACGCCCATCCTGGTGGCCGGCCTGTGCTACCTGCTGATCACCATCCCGCTCGGCTTCGTCGTGCGCCGGATGGAGGCCAAGGCCCAGGAGGCCGTGAAATGACCCCGAGCCGATCCGAGATCCGCGTCAGCGGACTGCACAAGTCCTTCGGCGACAACCATGTGCTGCGCGGCATCGACCTGGAGATCCGCCAGGGCGAGGTCGTCTGCGTCATCGGCCCGTCCGGCTCCGGCAAGTCGACCCTGCTGCGGTGCGTGAACCTCCTGGAGGAACCGACGCGGGGCCAGGTCCACGTCGGCGGTACGGAACTCACCGACCCGGACGTCGACATCGACGCCGTACGCCGCCGTATCGGCATGGTGTTCCAGCAGTTCAACCTGTTCCCGCACCTCACGGTGACCGAGAACCTCACCCTGCCGCAGCGCAGGGTGCTGCGCCGGGGCAAGTCCGAGGCGGCGAAGGCGGCCGCCGAGAACCTCCGGCGCGTGGGCCTCGCCGAGAAGGCGGACGCCTACCCGTCCTCCCTCTCCGGCGGCCAGCAGCAGCGCGTCGCCATCGCCCGCGCGCTGGCCATGGGCCCCGAGGTGATGCTGTTCGACGAGCCGACCTCGGCCCTCGACCCCGAACTGGTCGGCGACGTCCTGGCCGTCATGCGCATGCTGGCCGACGAGGGCATGACGATGATGGTCGTCACCCATGAGATGACGTTCGCCCGCGAGGTCGCCGACCGGGTCGTCTTCATGGACGGCGGGGTCGTCGTCGAGGACGGCACCCCGAGCAGGTCATCGGCAACCCCCGCCACGACCGCACCCGCCACTTCCTCTCCCGCCTCCTCGACCCCGCCATGGCGAACGTGGAGGAGGAGACCTCGGACCAGGTGGGCAAGTCCGAGTAGCGGGTCACTAGGGTGCCGGGTATGAGCGAACGCGCGGTGCTGCACGTGAAGGGGCGGATCCTCGTCGGCCCGGACGAGGTCCGCGACGAACTGTGGGTGGTCGGCGGCCGGATCGCCTACGACCGTCCCGCCGGCGCCCGCGACATCCGCACCGTCGACGGCTGGGCGCTGCCCGGCCTGGTCGACGCCCACTGTCATGTGGGCCTCGACCGGCACGGCGCCGTCCCGGAGGACGTCGCCGAGAAGCAGGCGCTCGCCGACCGGGAGGCCGGCGCCCTGCTGCTGCGCGACGCCGGCTCGCCCTCCGACACCCGCTGGATCGACGACCGCGACGACCTCCCGAAGATCATCCGGGCCGGCCGGCACATCGCCCGCACCCGCCGTTACATCCGCGGCTACGCCTGGGAGGTCGAGCCCGACGACCTCGTCGCCTACGTCGCCCAGGAGGCCCGGCGCGGTGACGGCTGGGTGAAGCTGGTGGGCGACTGGATCGACCGCGACCTGGGCGATCTGTCGGCCTGCTGGCCGCGCGGCGCCGTGGAGGCGGCGATCGCCGAGGCGCACCGGCTGGGCGCCCGCGTCACCGCGCACTGCTTCGCCGAGGACTCCCTGCGGGACCTGGTGGAGGCCGGCATCGACTGCGTCGAGCACGCGACGGGCCTCACCGACGACACCATCCCGCTGTTCGCCGAACGGGGCGTCGCGATCGTCCCCACCCTCGTCAACATCGCCACCTTCCCCGCCCTCGCCGACGGCGGCGAGTCCAGGTTCCCGCACTGGTCGGCCCATATGCGCCGGCTCCACGAACGCCGCTACGACACCGTGCGCTCCGCCTACGACGCCGGCATCCCCGTCTTCGTCGGTACGGACGCCGGCGGGACGCTCCCGCACGGCCTGGCGGGCGAGGAGGTCGCCGAGCTGGCCAAGGCCGGTATCCCGGCGGTCGAGGCGCTGGCCGCCGGTACCTGGGCCGCCAGGAAGTGGCTCGGCCGTCCGGGCCTGGAGGAGGGCGCCCCGCCGACCTGGTGGTTTACGGCTCCGACCCGCGCGCGGACCTCCGGGTGCTGGCCGATCCGCGCCGGGTGGTGCTGAACGGGCGCGTGGTCGGGTGACGGCAGGGAACAGCCGTACCTCTTGATTCGAACGCATCCGCCAAGCCGCCTCGAAGGAGTGAAGAGGCGGTGGATCGCTGACGATTCGTCGTACGTACGGACATTCTTTGCGGGTCCCAGTCATGTCCCATGGGGGTCCCACCACCGTGAACGCCAACTTCCGTATGCCCGCACGCCGTTGGTCCGCCGTCGCCGCGGCCGCCGTCCTCGCCGTCCTGTCCGGCACGGGCTCCGCCGCCCATGCCACCGAGGACGACCCCGGCAGTGCGAGCGCCGCCGTCCTGCGGACCGGGCTGGACGTGTCCCTGCTCGACAAGACCGTCCACGCGCCGCTCACCGTCTCCCTCAACGAGGTCTCCGCCCCGCGGAGCGCGCGCGAGACGGCGCTGACCGCCACCCTCGACGGCGTCGACGGCGGCCAGCCGTTCAGCGTGCTGCGGGCGGAGGCGGCCGACGCGGCCGCGACGGTGCGGGACGGGCGGGCGGAGGCGTCCGCTCACCTGGCCGCCGCCCGGCTCCATGTCCCGGGGCTGCCGCTGCTGTCGGTCGTCGAGCTCGAGGCGGTGAGCTCGAAGGCGGTGTGCGTGGCGGGGGAGACGCCGAAGGCCTCGGTGACGCTGCCGGCGTCGGTGACGGTGCTGGGGAAGCGGGTGCGGCTGACGTCCGGGGGCCGACGGATGTCGAGGTGCCGGGGGTCGGCTCTGTCCGGCTGGACCTGTCGAAGACGGAGACGACGTCGGGGTCGGCCGCGGCGACGGCGCTGCGTCTTGACGTGTCCGTCGACCCGTTGAAGCTGAATGTGGCGGAGGTGGAGGGGACGGTGACGGTGGCGGAGGCGAGGTGTTCGACTCCGGCGGTCGCCGGGGGTGCCGAGCCGCAGGGGGTGCGGGCGGAGGCGGATCTGGCGGAGACGGGGGTTCGTCGACGACGCCGTATGTGGCGGCCGTCGCGGTTGCCCTCCTGGCGGCGGGGGCGCCGCTGTGGTGCTGGCGCGGCGGCGGGTGGGGTAGGGGTCTTCTTTCGCCCCCGCCGCCCCTTCCCGTCCCGACACTGGGGCTCCGCCCCAGACCCCGCTCCTCAAACGCCGGAGGGGCTGAGTTTCAGCCCCTGAGGAGCGGGGGTCCGGGGACGGGAACGGGAAGGGGCGGCGGGGGCGACATCACACCGTGTCCAGCGCCCGCCCCAGCGCCCCCAGAAACCCGTCCACCGTCCCCCGGTCCCGCACCGCGACCCGCAGCCACTCCTCACCCAGCCCCGGAAACGTGTCCCCCGCCGCACCGCATACCCGAGGGAACGCAGCCGCCGCCGTACCTCCACCGCCCAAGGCAGCCGGACGAGGACGAACGGCCCTTCGGCGGGCTCCACCACCCGCAGACCGCCGCCGGCGAACTCCCCCAGCCCCGCCACCAGATACGAACGATCCGCCGCGATACGACGCGCCGCGTCAGCGGCCTCCGCCAACCCCCGCGCCCCCACACACGCCTCCGCCGCCACCAGCGCCGGCGTCGACACCGCCCACAACGCCTGCGCCCGCTCCAGCGCCGCGACGGCCGGCTCCGCCGCCAGCACATACCCGACCCGCAGCCCCGCCAGCCCCCACGTCTTCGTGAGACTCCGCAGCACCACGAGCCCCGGCACATCCGTCCGCCCCGCCAGCGCCTCCCGTTCCCCCGGCACCGCGTCCATGAACGCCTCGTCCACCACCAGCGTCCGCCCCGGCCGGGCGAGCCCGGCGACGGCACTGGCCGGATGCAGCACCGACGTCGGATTCGTCGGGTTGCCGATCACCACCAGATCCGCGTCCGGCGGTACCGCCGACGGGTCCAGCCGGAAACCGTCCGTCTCCCGCAGCAGTACCCGGTCCACCGTGTGCCCGGCGTCCCGCAGCGCCGCCTCCGGCTCCGTGAACTGCGGATGCACCACCACCGGCCGGCGCACCTTCAGCGCCCGCGCCAGCAGCACGAACGCCTCCGCCGCCCCGGCCGTCAGCAGGACCCGCTCCACCGGCAGCCCGTGCCGCGCCGCCACCGCCGCCCGCGCCGCCCGCCCGTCCGGGTAGGCGGCGAGCCCGGACAGCGACCCGGCGATGTGCCCCCGCAGCCACTCCGGAGGCGTGTCCGCGCGGACGTTCACCGCCAGGTCGACCAGCGCGGACCCGTCGTCGCGCACCTCCGCGTCCCCGTGATGCCGCAGATCGGGCCCGCCGCCCCCGGACTCAGTGCGCATGGGAGTGCGCGTGCCCGTGCCCGTGATGGTGGTGACCGTCGTCGTCGGGGTGGAAGTGCGGCTGCTGCGGCTGCCCCACCTTGTCCTCGAACCCCGGCAGCGCGATCCGGTACACGCACGTGTCGCAGTTCATCCGGAGATCACCCTTCACCGCCTCCTCGTACCGCTCCCACACCAGATCCAGCAGCTCCGGCTCCGGGCCGATGACGTCCGCCGACCGCACCTCGGTGTCCGGATGCGCCGCCGCCCACTCCTCCGTCTGCCGCCGCACCCGGTCCGGCAGGATCCCGGTGAACAGGAAGTACGGCAGCACCACGATCCGGCGCGCACCCAGCCGCGCGCACCGCTCCAGGCCGTCCGGCACGTCCGGCGCGGCCAGCGACACGAACGCCGTCTCCACACCCGCGTAGCCGCGCCCCTCCCACAGCAGCCGGGCCGCCTTGCACACCTCGGCGTTGGCGTCCGGGTCCGTCGACCCGCGCCCCACCAGGAGCACCGTCACCCCGGCCGGGTCCCAGGACGGGTCGACCGCCTCCGCCAGCCGCCGCTCCAGCACGCTCAGCAGCGCGGGATGCGGGCCCAGCGGACGGCCGTACGTGTACGAGATCCCGGGGTGGCGTTCCTTCTCGCGGGCCAGCGCCGCCGGGATGTCGCCCTTGGCGTGACCGGCGGACACCAGCATCAGCGGCACGGCGGCGAACCGCCGTGCCCCCGCTCCACCAGTTCGGCGACGGCCTCGCCCAGCGGCGGCGGGGACAGCTCGATGAATCCTCCGGCGACGGGCAGTCCGGGATGACGGCGCCCCAGCTCCCGCACGAAGTCACGGAACGCCTCCGCTCCGGCGTCGTCACGGGTGCCGTGGCCGGCGATGAGCAGCGCGGGCGGGGTGGTCACAGATTCTCCTCGGATGAAATCGGGTGGTACAGCAGGGCGTTGAGCGCGGCGGCCGCGACCGCCGACCCGCCCTTCTCGGACACGTTGCTCACGGCGGGCAGTCCGCTCTCCCGCAACGCGGCCTTGGACTCGGCCGCGCCGACGAAACCGACCGGCAGCCCGATGACGAGCGCGGGGGAGGCGTCCAGGGTCAGCAGTTCCTCCAGTGCGGTCGGCGCACAGCCGATCACCCACAGGGCGCCGGGCCCGACCTCCTCGTACGCCAGCCGCACGGCGTGCGCCGAACAGGTCAGGCCGGCACCGGCGACGGCGTCCCTCAGCCGGCACACGGCGGGCCGGCGGGTGATACCGGCCGCGACCATCTCCACGTCCGCCACGACCGGCGCCCCGGCGTGCAGCGCGGCATGCGCCTTCGCCAACTCGCCCTCGTCCATGACGAGATCGGACGCGTACTCCAGATCGGCGGCGGAGTGGATGACCCGCTCCACGACCGCCCGGGTCAGCGGCGGGAAGCCCGAGGTGTCGAGGCGGGCGCGCAGCCGCCGGAACGACTCCTGCTCGATGGGGTGCACCACCCGGTTCACGGCGTCTCCTCCTGCCAGCGGTAGCCACGCGGGGTGACCATGCGCCCCGCGATCTCACGGGTCGCCGTGTTGCCCACGGTCACGACCGTCATCATGTCGACCGTCGCCGGGTCCAGTGCGGCCAGCGTGGTCAGCCGGCTCGACTCGTCCGCGCGGGACGCGTTGCGCACGACCCCGACCGGCGTCGCCGGCTCCCGGTGCTCCGCGAGGATCGCGAGGGCCTTCGGCAACTGCCAGTCACGGCCCCGGCTGCGCGGGTTGTAGAACGTCACCACGATGTCCGCCTCGGCCGCCGCCCGCACCCGCCGCTCGATGACCTCCCACGGCGTGTGCAGGTCGGACAGGCTGATCGACACATGGTCGTGGCCCAGCGGCGCCCCCAGGATCGCCCCGGCCGCCAGCGCCGCCGTCACCCCCGGCACCCCGGCCACGTCGATGTCGTCGGACGCCTCCGCCAGCGCCGGGGACGCCATGGCGTACACCCCGGCGTCCCCGCTGCCGATGAGCGCGACCGCCTGCCCGCGCCGGGCCTCCGCGACGGCCGTGCGCGCCCGCTCCTCCTCGGCGCCGAGACCGGACTCCAGCACCCGCGTGCCCGGCCGCAGCAGATCGCGGATCTGGTCGACGTACTGGTCGAGCCCCACCAGCACGGAGGCACGCCGCAGTTCGTCCTTCGCGCGCGGGGTGAGCAGGTCCCGGGCGCCGGGCCCCAGGCCGACCACCGCGAGCCGCCCGCGCCCCGGCCGCCGTACGACCGCACAGGTCGCCATCGCGGGCCGCGCCGCCGACTTCCGCTTGGGCACGAGCAGTTCACCCCCGCCCATCAGCGCCGCGGCCTCCGCGACCGACGGGGTGCCGACGGCGGCGAGCGGCGCGTCGGACGGGTTGGGCACGTCGACCCGCGCCAACTCCCCGGCGCCGTACGTCACCAGCGGTACGCCGAGCCGTCGCGCCGCCTCCACGAGGCCCTCCTCCCCCGCCTTGGCGTCCACGGTGGCGAGTTCGGCGACCGACGCCGCCGACAGCCCGGCCTCGCGCAGGGCGCCCTCGACCAGAGCGAGCACCTCGTCCACCGGGGCGCCCTTCGAGGCGCCGACACCGACGACTAGGGTCGGCGGCCGGAGCACCGCCTCCCGCTCGCCGGGCTCGACCAGCCGGTCCGTCACCCGGATCGTGTACGCGCCCTCGTCCGCGACCGGCAACGGCGGCAGCGGCCAGGCCACTTCGGCACGCAGCGCGACCGGCTCGCCGTCCAGCAGAGCCCGCGACACGGCGGCGACGTTCCCTCCACCGGCAGCCCGAGGGTGTCCAGACCCGGCAGTCCCGCCGCGTCGGTCGCCGTCGTCACCACCGGTTCGGCGCCCAGCACCTCACCGACCGCGCGGGCCAGTTCGTTCGCCCCGCCGCCGTGCCCGCCGACCAGCGACACGGCGAACCGCCCGCCCTCGTCGACGCAGACGACACCCGGATCGCTCGCCTTGTCACCGAGCAGCGGTGCGACCAGCCGCACCACGGCCCCCGTGGCGAGGAAACACACGAGCTGCCCGCACTCGGCGAACGCGGCCCGCACGGCGTCCGGCACGGGACCCTCGTACACGCGCGTACGGTCCGGCCACGCGGCGGCCAGCCGGTCCCGCGCGACCGCGCCCGCCGTGGTGGCGGAGATGAGGCCGATCACTGGATGACTCCTTCGGTACGGCCGCGGGACGGGACGCCCCACGGCGGGAGAACGGGACGGACGGCCGCAGGCCCCGACGACCGCGGCGGCACACGGTCGCGGGGCGGACCGGCGACGGCCGTCCGATGCCGCGCGGCCGCCCCGGCGGCGAGGCCGGGGAAGAGGACGGTCACCGGGTGACCCCTCTCCGTGTGCCGGGAGCCGGACGCCCCACAGCAGGAAGACGGGATTGGCGGCCGCCAGCCGGGTCACGTCCCCGGGCAGCGGTGCCAGGCGTGACGACTGCAGCAGTACGCCGTCGCAGGTGAAGCCGGCCGTGGTGAGCGCCTCGCGCGCGGCCGGTACCCGGTCGAGGGCGGCGACGGCGACCACCACGGTCCGCCGGGCCCGCCGCGCGCACGCCGTGACGACGGCGGGCAGCTCCCGCCCGCCTCCGCCGACGAACACGGCGTCCGGATCGTCCAGCCCGGACAGCACACCCGGCGCCTCCCCCGCACCACCCGGACGTCCACACCGTGCGCGGCCGCGTTGGCACGCACCCGTGCCGCCCCGTCCGGCGCCTTCTCCACGGCGACGACGGCCGCCCCCAGCCGCGCGCACTCCACGGCCACGGACCCCGACCCCGCGCCCACGTCCCACACCAGTTCACCGGGGCGCGGCCCCAGCCGGGCCAGGGCCAGCGCCCGCACCTCGAACTTCGTGATCATCGAGTCGCGGTGCTCGAACTCCGCCTCGTCCAGCGCCCACCCGGCCGCCCGCTCGACGCCGCCCGCGACGGTCCGCACCGGCCCGAGCACCCGCGCCTCGTCCAGGCACAGCACCACGCTCACCGCCTGCCCCCAGTCCCGTGCGGCGGCCTCGGCGGGCGTCACCCGCTCCACCCGCTCCCCGGCGGACCCGAGCGCGGAGGCGACGACCAGCGTCCGCGTGGTGTCCCGCAGCGCGGCCCCCAGCTCGGCCGGACCGGCCCCCGGCCCGGTCAGCACGGCGACCTTCGGCCGGGAAAGGCACAGATTCACCGCCGTACGCGGATCGCGCCCGTGCGCGCTGACCACCACGGCGTCGTCCCAGGGCAGCCCGACCCGCGCGAACGCGGCGGCCACGGAGGACACACCGGGCCGCACATCGAGCCGCTCCGGACCGAACCGCTCGGCCAGCGCCCGCACGATCCCGAAGAACCCGGGGTCCCCGGACGCCAGCACCACGACCGGCCGGTCCTCGGCGACGTACTTCTCCACGGTGTCGAGCGCCGGCGCCAGCGGCCCCAGCACGACCCGCTCGGCCCCTCCGGCAGCCGTACGGCGTCCAGATGCCGTCGCCCGCCGACCACCAGCTCCGCCCCCGCCGCCACCTCGGAGCCGGCCGGCGCCCCGGCACCCATCCCGACCACGGTGATCATGTGCTCGCGCCCTGCGAACGCAACGCCCGGCGTGCCTCGGGATCGGCCTTGCGGAAGCCGTGGAAGTGACCCGGGTGGTACAGGTGCGAGCGGGTGCCGTGCGCGTCGAGCGCCGGACCGACCAGGAACAGCGTGTGCTTCCACAGCTTGTGCTCCTTGACCGTCTCCTCCAGCGTCCCGATCGTGCACTTCACGACCAGTTCCTCCGGCCAGGTCGCCTGATGGGCGACGACGACCGGCGTGGACGTCGGATAGCCGCCCTCCAGCAGCTCCCGCACCAGCTGCCCGCTGCGCGCGGCCGACAGGAAGATCGCCATGGTGGTGCCGTGCCGCGCGAACTCGCGGACCTCCTCACCCGGCGGCATCGGCGTCTTGCCGCCGCCGAGCCGGGTCAGCACGACGGACTGCGCCACCTCCGGAATGGTCAGCTCCCGCTGCGCGAGCGCGGCGACGGCGGAGAACGACGACACACCGGGCACGATCTCGGTCGCGATACCGAGCTCCGCGCACCGGTCGACCTGCTCCTGGGTGCCGCCCCAGAGCGCGGGGTCGCCCGAATGGATCCGTGCGACCTTCAGCCCTTCCGCGCGGGCCCGCCCGTACACGGCGACGACGTCCTCCAGGGACATCGTCGCCGAGTCGAGGATCTCGGCGCCCTCACGCGCATGCCGCAGGACCTCCTCCTGCACCAGGCTGGCGGCCCAGATCACGACATCGGCCTCGGCGATCGCGCGCGCGGCGCGGAACGTCAGCAGATCGGCGGCGCCGGGACCGGCCCCGACGAAGGTCACCTTGCCGGTGGGGGCGTCGGCCATGGATGTGGTCCTCTCCAAAGAGTCACGGGATCAAGAAGTGGGGGTGAGCGGCTGTCACGCGTGCGCGCGCGGCCGCCGATCGGATACGAAGAGCACATGGCGGTCCTCGTCGCGCTCGGCGCGTTCCTGATGACGCTGGCCGGCGGCTGGTCGGCACACCGCGTGACCGACCGCCGCCATCTGGTGCTGGGACTGGCCGGCGGACTGATGCTCGGCGTCGTCGGCCTCGAACTCCTCCCGGAGTCCCTGGAGACGGCCGGCACCGAGGTCCACGGCGTTCCGGCGGCCCTGCTGCTCTTCGTCGGCGGTTTTCTGCTCGCCCATCTGGTGGAGCGCCTGCTGGCCCACCGCCAGGCCGCCCACGGCGCGGAGGAAACCAACGGCCGCACTCCCGAGGTGGGTCTCACCGCCGCCGCCGCGATGGTCGGCCACAGCGCCATGGACGGCGTCGCGATCGGCGCCGCCTTCCAGGTCGACGACAGCATGGGCGCCGCCGTCGCGGTGGCCGTCATCGCCCACGACTTCGCGGACGGCTTCAACACGTACACCCTCACGCGCGTCTACGGGAACGCCCGCCGCCGCGCGCTGATGATGCTGTTCGCCGACGCGGCCGCACCGGTCGCCGGCGCGGCCTCCACTCTCTTCTTCACGATCCCGGAGCCCCTGCTCGGCGGCTACCTCGGCCTGTTCGGCGGCGCGCTCCTCTACCTGGCGGCGGCCGAGATCCTGCCCGAGGCCCACCACGAACACCCGGCCCGCTCCACACTGCTGTGCACGGTCGCGGGGGTGCTGTTCATCTGGCTCGTGGTGGGTGCGGCGCACTGAGCGCGACCCGCGCCCGCCCGGACGGTTCACAGCTTCCCGCCCCGCCCGCCGTCACGCCGGGGCGGCGCGATGAGCGTCGACAGATACGGCAGCGGCTCCCCGTCCAGCTCGCCGGCCGGCCGCACCGACTCCTCCGGCAGCCCCAGTGCCGACCCCCACACCGCGTCACCGATCCGCCCGGTCTCCCGCAACGCCTCGGCGACCTCACCGGCCTGCCGCCCGAACTTGTACGCCACGACCGTCCCCGGCCCGGCCAGCGCGTCCTTCAGCACGGCCGCCCCGGCCGTCACCGGCACCAGCGTCAGCGGCTCGGTCCCCTCCGTCAGCACGGCCCCGGAACGCGCCGCGAGATCCTGCATGGCGGTGATCCCGGAACGGTCTCGACGACGACATCGGGCACCGCCTCGGCGACGGTCTGCGCGAGATAGGTGAACGTCGAGTACACGTTGGGGTCCCCGATCGTCGCGAAGGCGACGGCCCCGTGCTTCCGCAACAACCCGGCGACCCGCTCACCGGCGGCGTCCCAGGCCGCCTCCCGCCGCGCCCGGTCGGTCCGCTCGTTCAGCGCGAACACCACCCGGACGATCTTCCCGGCGGGCACGTAGTGCAGCACGGTCGCCTCGGCGCGCCCGCGCTCCAGGGTGTCCATGACGGGTACGACGACGACATCGGCGGCCCGCAGCGCGTTGACCCCTTCACGGTCACCAGCTCCGGATCCCCGGGCCCGACCCCGACCCCGATCAGCCTGCTGCTCATGACGTCCGGCACCTCTCCACGAACCGACGGGCGACACCGGGCTCGGACGCCCAGTGCGTGTGCAGATAACTCGCGTGCACACCGCGCTCCACAAATCCCTCGACCCGCCGCTCCGGCGCCCGCGTCCCCCAGGCGGGAGCGGCCCCGGCGCCGGGCTCGACCACGGTCCGGTGGAACTCGTGCCCGCGCATCCGGGTCCCGGCCCCGGCCAGCACACTGTCACTCACGGCCACGGCGGCCCGGTACCCCAGCGTCAGCCGCTCCGACATCCGCGCGGAGGCATCCAGCACCCCGCACATCGGCAGCCCGTCGAGCTCCCGGCACAGATACAGCAGCCCGGCACACTCGGCCGCGACGGGAGCCCCGCTCAGGGCAAGCCCGGCAACGGCCTTCCGCAACGACTCGTTGGCGGACAACTCGGAGGCGTACACCTCGGGAAAACCCCCACCGATGACGAGCCCGGCAGTCCCCTCGGGCAGTTCCTCGTCCCGCAACGGATCAAAGGTCACGACCTCGGCCCCGGCAGCGGAGAGCAACTCGGCATGCTCGGCATACGAGAAGGTGAAGGCGCTCCCACCCGCGACGGCCACCCTCACAGGCCGGCCGGCGTCATCCAGCCCGTCCGGGGGAGTTTGAGGACGAGGCCCGTCCAGGGCCGAAGGGGGTCCGGGGCGAAGCCCCGGGGACGGGAAGGAAGGGGCGGCGGGGGCGAGGAAACCAGAGCCTCACCCGCGTCCCACCCCGCACCGTGCAACGGCCCCGCACTCCGCGCCAGCGCGACCAACGCGGACAGATCACACCCGCCCGCCACCCGAGCGGCCATCGCGTCCACCGCGTCAACCGCCAAGGCCCCCGCTCGGCAACCGGCACCAGCCCCAGATGCCGGGACGGCGTCTCCACCGGCGCGGCCCGCCGCAAGGCACCGAGCACCGGCACCCCGACGGACTCCAACGCCTCCCGCAACAACCCCTCATGCCGGTCCGAGGCGACCTTGTTGAGGATCACGCCCCCGACCCGCACCTCCGGATCCCAGCTCACGAACCCGTGCACCAGCGCCGCCACCGACCGCGACTGCGACGACGCGTCGACGACGAGCACGACCGGCGCCCGCAGCAGCTTGGCCACATGGGTGGTGGACGCCAGCTCCCTTCCCCGCGGCCCCGTCGTACAGCCCCATCACCCCCTCCACGACGGCGATGTCACACCCCGCGCACCGTGCGCGAACAACGGAGCGACCAACTCCGGCCCACACAGATACGCGTCGAGATTCCGCCCCACCCGCCCCGTCGCCAGCGAGTGGTACCCGGGATCGATGTAGTCGGGTCCCACCTTGTGCGGAGACACGGCGAACCCCGCGCGGACAGCGCGGCCATCAACCCCGTGGCGACGGTGGTCTTCCCGCTCCCCGACGAGGGCGCGGCGATCACCAACCGTGGGACGGAACTCACCATTCGATGCCTCTCTGCCCCTTCTGCCCGGCATCCATGGGGTGCTTCACCTTGGACATGTCGGTCACCAGATCGGCGGCCTCGACGAGCTTCTCGGGCGCGTTCCGCCCGGTGATCACCACATGCTGGTTCCCCGGCCGCTCCCGCAGCACGGACACCACCTCGTCGGTGTCCACCCACCCCCAGTGCATCGGATAGGCGAACTCGTCCAGCACATACAGCCGGTACGTCTCGGCGGCGAGGTCCCGCTTGACCTGCTCCCAGCCCTCGCGGGCCTTCTCCTCGTTGTCCATCTGCGAGTCCCGCTGGACCCACGACCAGCCCTCGCCCATCTTGTGCCAGTCGACGGTCCCGCCCTCGCCGGAGGCACCGAGTACCCGCAGCGCGTTCTCCTCGCCGACCTTCCACTTCGCCGACTTGACGAACTGGAACACCCCGATCGGCCACCCCTGGTTCCAGGCCCGCAGCGCCAGCCCGAAAGCGGCGGTGGACTTGCCCTTCCCGATCCCGGTGTGCACGACGACCAGCGGCCGGTTGCGCCGCTGCCGCGTCGTCAGCCCGTCATCGGGTACGACACTCGGCTGCCCCTTCGGCATTACGCGGCCCTCCTCGTAGTCCCCTGCACGTCCCTGACCAGACCGGCGATCGAGTCCGCCCGCAGTTCGTCCAGCGTCACCGCCGTACCGCCCAGCTCACCGGCCAACCGCCCGGCGAGCCCCAGCCGCACCGGCCCCGACTCGCAGTCCACGACCACGGACGCGGTCCCCTCGGCCGCGAACAGCCGCGCCGCCCGCGAGGCCAGCGCCACCGGCTCCGGACCACCGGTCGCCCGCCCGTCCGTCACCACCACGACCAGCGCCCGCCGTGCCGGGTCCCGCAACCGCTCCACCCGCAGCACGTCGTGCGCCTTGAGCAGCCCCGCCGCCAGCGGCGTACGCCCGCCCGTCGGCAGCGACTCCAGCCGGGCCGCCGCCGCGTCCACCGACGAGGTGGGCGGCAGCGCCACCTCGGCCGCCGACCCACGGAAGGTCACCAGACCCACCTTGTCCCGCCGCTGATAGGCGTCGAGCAGCAGCGACACCACGGCGCCCTTCACCGCACTCATCCGCTGCCGCGCGGCCATGGACCCGGAGGCGTCCACGACGAACAGCACGAGGTTCGACTCACGCCCTCGCGGGTGGCCTGCCGCAGGTCGTCCCGCCGCACCACCAGCCCGGGCCCGGACCGTCCCCGCGCCCGCTGATGCGGCGCGGCGGCCTGGACAGTGGCGGCCAGGTGCAACTTGGTCAGCGCACCCCGCGGCCGCCGGGCCCCGTGGTCCGCCCGTGCTCGGTCCGCGCCCGCGACCGCCGCCCGGCGGCACCCTCACCGATCCCGGGCACGTTCAGCACCTTCGTCCGGAACGGCTCGGCGGCACCCACCGGTGCCCGCTCACCGGTACCGGCTCCCGAGGGCTGCCCCGCTTCCCTGCCTCCGCCGGCGCCTCGGCGTCGGCACCGTCCTCCGGGCCTTCCGGACCCTCCGCGGGCGGCTGCCCGCCGCCTCCGTCGGGCCCGTCCGGATCGGTGTCGGGATCGTCGTCGCCCTCGAACTCCTCCAGGGTCTCGTCGAGCTTGTTCTCGTCCAGGCCCGGCGCGTCGAACGGGTTCCGCCTCCGACGGTGGGGAGCGCCAGCAGCGCCGCCTGCCGCACATCCTCGGCGAGTACGTCCGTCCGCCCCGCCCAGGCCGCCAGTGCGGTCGCCGTACGCGCCATCACGATGTCGGCCCGCATGCCGTCGACTTCGAAGGCCGCACAGGTCGCCGCGATCTGCCGCAGCGCCCCGTCCCCGAGCCGCACCGACGGCAACAGCTCCCGCGCCGCCACGATCCGCGCCCGGACGGCGGCCTCCTCGCCGTCCCAGCGCGCGGCGAATCCGGCCGGATCGTCGTCGTAGGCGAGCCGTCGCCGTACGACCTCCACCCGCTGGTCGGGTTCGCGCGAGGCGGCGACCTCGACGGTCAGACCGAACCGGTCGAGCAATTGCGGCCTCAGTTCCCCCTCTTCGGGGTTCATGGTGCCGACGAGCAGGAACTTCGAGGCGTGCCGTACGGAGACACCCTCGCGCTCGACGTAAGAGGCCCCCATGGCGGCGGCGTCCAGCAGCAGGTCCACGAGGTGGTCATGCAAGAGGTTGACCTCGTCGACGTACAGGATCCCCCGGTGCGCGTCGGCCAGCAGCCCCGGCTCGAACGCCTTCACGCCCTCCGCCAGCGCCCGTTCGATGTCGAGGGCGCCGACCAGCCGGTCCTCGGAGGCGCCGACGGGGAGTTCGACCATGCGCGAGGGCGCGCGGTGCCGGGGGCCGCTTCGTGCGGGCCGTCCGGGCACGAGGGATCGGGAGCGGACGGGGCACAGGAGAAACGGCAGCCCGCGACGACCGGCACCTGCGGCAGCAAGGCCGAAAGGGCGCGCACCGCCGTGCTCTTCGCGGTCCCCTTTTCTCCCCGGACCAGGACACCACCCACCGCTGGGCTCACCGCGTTGAGAAGCAGAGCCAAGCGCAAGTCGTCCTGGCCGACGACGGCTGTAAAGGGATAGGGCGTGCTCACGTGCCGATCACTCCTTCGGGGGACTCAAGGCAGAACGACTTTCGCGCAAGCCTCGAAGCCGACATGGTCGAAGCCTGCTCCCCGCCGACGCGCGGGTGGTCCGACGTACTCCGCGCTGAGTCGCTCGTACATCCAGTGCTCCCTGCCGACGCGGGGTGGCGGGGAGGATCATGCGTCCCCCTCCAGATCTCCCTCAAGCTCGAGGTAGGTCGCCCGGAGCCGGTTCAGCGTCTCCTGGTCCGGCTCCGCCCAGAGCTCGCGGTCCGCGGCCTCCAGCAGGCGCTCGGTGATGCCCTCAGCGCCCACGGATTCGAATGCTTCATGAACTCACGGTTTTCCGGCGCGAAGACGTACTCGCTGGCCAGCTTCTCGTACATCCAGTCGTCCACGACCCCGGCCGTGGCGTCGTAGCCGAAGAGGTAGTCGACGGTCGCCGCCATCTCGAAGGCACCCTTGTAGCCGTGCCTTCTCATGGCCGCCATCCAGCGAGGATTGACCACACGGGCGCGGAAGACGCGGTGGGTCTCCTCGCCGAGGGTTCTCGTCCTCACCTGGTCCGGAGTCGCCGAATCGCCCACGTAGGCCTCGGGGCTGGCCCCCGTCAGATGGCGCACCATGGCGACCATGCCGCCGTGGTACTGGAAGTAGTCGTCCGCGTCGACGAGATCGTGCTCGCGCGTGTCGACGTTCTTCGCCGCCACCGCGATCCGCCGGAACGCCGTCTCCATGTCGCCGCGCGCCGCCCGGCCGTCGAGCCCGCGTCCGTAGGCGTAGCCGCCCCAGACCGCGTACACCTCGGCGAGGTCCGCGTCGCTGCGCCAGTTGCGGGCGTCGATCAGCGGCAGCAGACCGGCGCCGTACGCGCCCGGCTTGGAGCCGAAGATGCGGGCCGTGGCCCGGCGCCGGTCGCCGTGGTCGGCGGTGTCCTCGTCGGCGTGGGCCTTCACGAAGTTCCGGTCGGCGGGCTCGTCCAGCTCCGCCACCGCCCGCACCGCGTCGTCGATCAGCCCGACGACGTGCGGGAACGCGTCCCGGAAGAAGCCGGAGATACGGACCGTGACGTCGATGCGCGGCCGGCCCAGCTCCTCCAGTCCGACCACCTCGAACCCGGTCACCCGGCGCGAGGCGTCGTCCCACACCGGGCGGCAGCCCAGCAGCGCCAGGATCTCGGCGATGTCGTCGCCCTGGGTGCGCATCGCCGACGTACCCCAGACCGTCAGACCCACGGACTTCGGGTACTCGCCCGTGTCCTGCAGATACCGCTGCACCAGCGAGTCGGCGAGCGACTGCCCGACCTCCCAACTCAGCCGGGACGGGATCGCCTTGGGGTCGACGGAGTAGAAGTTCCGCCCGGTCGGCAGCACGTTGACCAGGCCGCGGGTGGGCGATCCCGAAGGTCCGGCCGGGACGTAACCCCGTCCAGCGCACGCAGGATGTGCCCGATCTCGTCCGTCGTCCGGGCCAGCCGGGGTACGACCTCCTCGCAGGCGAACCGCAACACGGCGACCGCGTCGGGGAGTTCGGTGTTCAGCACCTCCCGCACCAGCGAGGGGACCGTGCCGGCCGCCCAGCCGCGCTCCTCCATGCCCTCCGCGAACCGCCGGCACAGCTGCTCCAGCAGGTCGATCGCGTCGGAGGCCGACCGCGCCGGACCGTCCACCAGGTCCGTCAGCTCGGCCGGTACCTTCAGCGGGGCGCCCGGCTCGGCCAGCAACTCCTTCTCCACCAGCCCGAAGTGCTCGGCCAGTGCCGCCCGCAGCCCCGGCAGGGCGTTCGCCTGTCCGCCCCACACCTGCGAGGCGCGCAGCACCGCGAGCACCAGGTTGACGCGCGGCTCGCCGACCGGGCCGCCGCCCAGGATGTGCAGGCCGTCGCGGATCTGCACGTCCTTGATCTCGCACAGATAGCCGTCGATGTGCATGACGAACGAGTCGAAGTCGTCGTCGTCCGGCTGGTCGTCCACACGCAGGTCGTGGTGGAGCTCGGCCGCCTTGACCAGCGTCCAGATCTGCGCCCGTACCGCCGGGGCCTTCTCCGGGTCCAGGTCGGAGACCAGGGCGTACTCGTCGAGGAGCTGCTCCAGCTTCGCCAGGTCGCCGTAGGTGTCGGCGCGGGCCATCGGCGGGACGAGGTGGTCGACCACCGTGGCGTGTCCGCGGCGCTTGGCCTGGGTGCCCTCACCGGGGTCGTTGACGATGAACGGGTAGATCAGCGGGAGGTCGCCGAGCACCGCGTCCGGCGCGCATCCGGCGCTCAGCCCGAGTCCCTTGCCCGGCAGCCACTCCATGGTGCCGTGCTTACCCATGTGCACGATCGCGTCGGCGCCGAAACTGTTGTCCAGCCAGCGGTAGGCCGCCATGTAGTGGTGCGAGGGCGGCATGTCGGGGTCGTGGTAGATCGCGATCGGGTTCTCCCCGAAGCCGCGCGGCGGCTGGATCATCACCACGACGTTCCCGAACCGCAGGGAGGCCAGCACGATGTCCTCGCCGTCGACGTACAGCGAGCCCGGGGTTCGCCCCACGCCTCGGTCATCGCGTCCCGCAGCTCCGGGTCCAGCTTCGCGAACCAGGCCCGGTAGTCCGCGAGCGGCACCCGGGCGGGCGCGGCGGCCAGCTGGTCCTCCGTCAGCCACTCCACGTCGTGGCCGCCCGCCTCGATGAGCCGGTGGATCAACTCGTCGCCGTTGTCGGGGTATCCGTGCACCCCGTACCCCGCGTCCCGCAGCGCGTCCAGCACCCGTACCGCCGAGGCCGGGGTGTCCAGGCCCACCGCGTTGCCGACGCGCGAGTGCTTCGTCGGGTAGGCGGTGAAGACGAGCGCGACCTTCTTCTCCGCGTTCGGCCGGTGTCCCAGCCGGGCGTGGCGTACGGCGATCCCGGCCACCCGCGCGGCCCGCTCGGGGTCGGCGACGTACACCGGGACGTCGTCGGGGCCCTGCTCCTTGAAGGAGAACGGGACGGTGACGATCCGGCCGTCGAACTCGGGGATGGCGACCTGCATCGCCGCGTCCATGGGGGACAGGGCGGCGTCGGACGCCTCCCACGCGGCGCGCGAGGAGGTGAGGCACAGGCCCTGCAGCACCGGCACGTTCAGGTCGGCCAGCGCGCCAATGTCCCAGGCCTCCTCGTCGCCGCCGGCCGACGCCTGCGAGGCGTGCGTGCCGCCGGCCGCGAGCACCGTGGCGACGAGGGCGTCGGTCTCCGACAGCAGGGTGTACAGCCCCGGATCGGCGTCGCGCAGCGAACCGCAGTACACGGGCAGGGCGTTGGCGCCCCGCGCCTCGATGGCGTCGCACAGGGTGTCCACGAAGGCGGTGTTGCCGCTCAGTTCGTGGGCCCGGTAGAAGAGCACGCCGATCGTCGGCCGGCCGTCCACCAGGTCCCGGCCGCCGCGGACGCCGAACTCCGGCATAGCGCGCGGCGGTTCGAAACCCTCACCGGTCAGCAGCACGGTGTCCGACAGGAAACGGGCCAGCTCGGTGAGGTTCTCGGGGCCGCCCTCGACGAGGTACCGCAGTGCCTCCGCGACCACACCGGCCGGCACCGTCGACTCGGCCATCAGCTCCGCGTCCGGCGTCGCCTCCCCGCCGAGCAGCACCGCCGGGACGCCGGACGCCTTCAGCGCCGCGAGCCCGTCCTCCCAGGCACGCTTGCCGCCCAGCAGCCGTACGACGGCCAGATCCGCCCCGTCCAGCAGCGCGGGCAGTTCCTCCGCCACGTCCACGCGGGTCGGGTTGCCGATCCGGTAGGAGACGCCGGTGGCGGCTCGGGCCGCCAGCAGGTCCGTGTCGGCGGTCGACAACAACAACACTGTGCTCATGCGGGCGCTCCCGGTGGAATGAAAGGCAGTCCTTGTGGCGCGCCGGACTCGATGAGCCGCCACAGCGCGTCCGTGTCCGCGTGCTGTTCGATCAGATCGCCGAGCCGGTCGAGCTGCTCCTCGCGCAGCGCGGCGAACGAGGTGTCGGGGGCCGGTACGAAGCGGCGGCCCGCCGCCCGCGCGACCTCGCGCAGGAAGGCCCGCCGGAAACCGTCCGACTCCAGTGAGCCGTGCCAGTGCGTGCCCCAGGTCTGTCCGACCCGGCAGCCGTCCAGGCCGTGTCCGTGCTCATCGGAGATGAACGCCTCCCCGCCGAGGACCTCGGCGACCCCGTGATGGATCTCGTACCCCTCGACGGGCTTCCCGAGGGCTTCCCCGACGGGCCGGGTGAGGGTCTTCTCGCGGGCGAACCGCACCCGCACGGGCAGCACGCCGAGCCCGTCCACGTGTCCCGCCCGGCTCTCGACGTCGTCCTCGATGTGCTCCCCGAGGAGCTGGAAGCCGCCGCAGACGCCGAGCACCGGGCGCCCTCGGCCGCCCGCCGCCGCAGCGCGTCCGCCAGCCCGCGCTCCCGCAGCCACTCCAGCGCCCGTACGGTGCCGCGCGTGCCCGGCACCACCACGAGGTCGGCGTCGGCCAGTTCCTCGGGCCGGTCCACGAACCGCACCACGACACCGGGTTCGGCGGCGAGGGCGTCCACGTCGGTGAAGTTGGACATCAGCGGGACCGCGCACACGGCGACCCGCAGCACGTCCTCGCCGACCGGCGCGGCGACCGCGGACTCCCGCACGGTGCCCCGCAGGGACACCCTCAGTCCGTCCTCCTCGTCGATGCCGAGCCCGTGCCGGAACGGCAGCACACCGTACGTCCGCCGTCCGGTGAGTCCGTGCAGCATGTCCAGGCCCGGCTCCAGCAGCGACACATCGCCCCGGAACTTGTTCACCAGGAACCCGGCGACCAGCTCCTGGTCCTCGGGGAGAGCAGGGCGACGGTGCCGAAGAAGGACGCGAAGACGCCGCCCTGGTCGATGTCGCCGACCACGAGGACCGGCAGCCGGGCGCCCCGGGCGATCCCCATGTTCACGATGTCGGTGCGCCGCAGATTGATCTCGGCCGGGCTGCCGGCCCCCTCACAGATCACCGCGTCATACGTGCCCCGCAACTGCTCCAGACAGTCCAGCACCGTGCCCAGCAGCCGCTGCTGACGTCCGCCGTGATAGCCCCGCGCGCTCATCTCGCCGACCGGCCTGCCCAGCAGCACCACCTGGCTCGACTGCTCGCCGCCCGGCTTGAGGAGCACCGGGTTCATCAGCGCGGACGGCTCCACCCGGCAGGCCTGCGCCTGCATGGCCTGCGCCCGGCCGATCTCGGCGCCCTCCCGGGTGACGAACGAGTTCAGCGACATGTTCTGCGCCTTGAACGGCGCGACCTTGACGCCCTGGCGCACCAGCCACCGGCAGATCCCCGCGGTCACCACGCTCTTGCCGGCGTCCGAGGTGGTCCCGGCGACCAGCAGCCCTCCACCGCTCACGTCGCACGTCCCTTCAGGAGACTCCGCGCGGCGACACCGGCGCCGAGGGCGAGCCAGCCGACCCGCCGCGAGAGCCGTACCGCCCGGTCGATGTCGGCCACGGCCACGGCACGGCCGCCGCCGTTCAGGACGGGCCGGTGCTCGACCCGCCCGCCGTAGGAGAGGGTCCCGCCGAGCCGTACGCCGAGCGCGCCCGCGAAGGACGCCTCCACGGGCCCGGCGTTGGGGCTCGGATGCCTCACCGCGTCCGCGCCCCACGCCCGTACGGCCCCGCGGGGATCGGGTCCGGTGAGCGCGGCGAGTACGGCGGTCAGCCGCGCCCCCGGCCAGCCGGCCACGTCGTCGAGACGGGCGGAGGCCCAGCCGTAGCGGTGGTGGCGGGGCGACTTGTGGCCGACCATCGCGTCCAGCGTGTTGACGGCCCGGAACCCGAGCAGGCCCGGCACTCCGGCGACGGCACCCCACACCAGCGCGCCCACGACGGCGTCGGAGGTGTTCTCGGCGACGGACTCGACCACCGCGCGGGCGATCCCGTCGGCGTCCAGGGCCTGCGGGTCCCGGCCGCACAGATGCGGCAGCCGTTCCCGGGCCGCCTCGACGTCCCCTGCCTCCAGTGCCCGTGCGACGGCGCGGGCCTCCCGGGCCAGCGAGGTGCCGCCGACGACGGCCCAGGTGGCGACCCCGGTCAGGACGGTGGAGGCGGCGGGGGAGGAGCGTACGAGACGGGCGGCGACGCCACCGAGGGCGACGGTCCCGCCGACGCACACGGCGGTGTGCACGGCGCCGCGGCCCCGGTCGTCCCGCCACAGCACCCGCTCGACGGCGGCCGCGGCCCGCCCGAAAGCGGCGACCGGATGCCCCCGGCGGGGATCGCCGAGCAGCAGGTCGCCCAGGAGGCCGGCGGCGGCGCCGTACGCGAACACGCGATCGGCACCCATGGTTCAGCCGGTGACGGGTCCGGAGGGAGTGGCCCCGCGGCGGGGCGGGGTGTCGCTGATCGACCTCGGCAGGCAGCCGCGCATGGCGATATGTCCTCACTCAGGGTGTCCGCGCCCTGGTTCGACGAGACCGGCGGCGAGAGTTCCTGGCTCCCGGGGGTGTGCACCCCGGTGACAGTGGCGGGACCGCGCCGGAATCGCACCGGCTTCCTCTCCTGCCGCCGTAATGGCTGAGGCAGTCCACCACGGCCCTCGAAGAGCCGTCAACTTGCCGTTGACCTGCGAGGCTGAAGTGTGCTGAGGCCCACAGAGGGGTTCCCGAGGGTGTTTCGCGGGAAGGGGCGCGCACCCGTGAGCGGGCGGTGCGGGAGCCGAGGCTCCCGCACCGCCCGCTCGTCCGCGTGGGGCCTGTGATCAGGCCGCCGCCGGTGCGCTGTCCGTGTGGGGTGAGGCCGGTGTCAGGCCACGATCAGGTAGATGCCGTAGCCCACGGCCGCGACGCACGCCGCGAAGCAGGCATAGGCGCCGGTGACCGCCATCGTCGCGGACCGGCCCTGTGCGGCGGCCCGCTCCTGGCGGGACAGGCCGTTGATGCCGAGGGTGAACAGGGCCACCAGGGCCACGCTGACCACGAGGCTGATGCCGAAGACGGAACCGAGGGCCGCCCAGTCGATCTTCATGGTGCTCTTCTTCCTTCTTACCGGGTCTCGCGGGCGCGGTCAGACGGTGGTCGCGGCCGGCGGGGTCGCCGGGTCGGCGGGGACCGGTGCGGGGATGGTGGCCGACAGGTCGTCGGTCATGGTGCCCGTCGGGGCGGGGTGACCGCGGCCATGGCGGTGGTCACCACACCGGCGGGCTCCTCGTCGGCCGCCTCGGTGCCGTTGACGTTGGTGTGGTCGACGATCTCGCGGCGGGAGATCTTCCAGATGGCGGCGCTGGAGACGACCAGGAAGACGGCCACCACGGCGGTGCCCCAGTCGCCGGCCCGGCAGACCCATTCGGCGATCGCGGCGACGAGGGCCGCCGCCGGCAGCGTCAGACCCCACGCGATGAACATCCGGGTGGCCGTCGACCAGCGGACGACACCGCCCTTGCGGCCCAGGCCCGCACCCATCACGGAACCGGAAACGGAATGCGTGGTGGAGAGCGAGAAGCCGAGGTGCGAGGAGGCCAGGATGACCGTCGCGGCGCTCGTCTGGGCGGCGAAGCCCTGCTGCGGCTGGAGGTCGGTCAGACCCTTGCCCATGGTGCGGATGATGCGCCAGCCGCCGAGGTAGGTGCCGAGCGCGATGGCGATACCCGCCGAGAGGATGACCCACAGGGGCGGGTCGGAGTCGGGGGCGACGGCGCCGCCGGCGACCAGGGCGAGGGTGATGATGCCCATCGTCTTCTGGGCGTCGTTGGTGCCGTGGGCCAGGGAGACCAGGCCGGCGGAGGCGATCTGTCCGGCGCGGTAGCCCTTCTCGGAGGCCTTGCCGTCGGCGTTGCGGCCCAGTCGGTAGGTGAGCCGGGTGGCGAGCATCGCGGCGATGCCGGCCACCAGCGGGGCGGCGATGGCCGGGAGCAGGACCTTGGTGACGAGGACGTCGCCGTGGACCGCTCCGAAGCCGGCCGAGGCGACCGCGGCGCCGATCAGACCGCCCATGAGGGCGTGCGAGGAACTGGACGGCAGGCCGACCAGCCAGGTCAGGAGGTTCCAGAGGATCGCGCCGACCAACGCGGCGAAGATGACCTCGGGACGGATGCCGGCCTCGTCGACGAGGCCCTTGGAGATCGTGTTGGCGACCTCCACAGAGAGGAATGCGCCGACAAGGTTCAGTACGGCGGACATGGCCACCGCGACCTTGGGCTTGAGCGCACCGGTCGAAATGGTCGTTGCCATCGCGTTCGCGGTGTCGTGGAAACCGTTCGTGAAATCGAACACGAGTGCGGTTACCACCACAATCGCGAGGATCAGCGAGAAGCTTTCCATTTACCCAGGCAATCGTTCGAGGTCATTGGCTGGACGAACGTAAGTAACCAGGGTGAACGGAAGGTGAACTGGAATGGGCATCGTGGTGACCGTAGAGGGGTGCGGGCTCCGCCGGTCGGCGGAGCCCGCCTGGGATGATCACCGCATGGCTGAGCGGCGAGCGACCGGGCGGGAAACTGGGGGCGGACGCGTGCGTGAGGAGGTGGCGCACGCCTGGGCGGAACTCGTCGGCACCGCGCGCCGGACCGTCACCGACGGTCTCGTCGTCGGCACGTCCGGCAACGTCTCCGTACGGGTCGGCGACGTCGTCCTCGTCACACCGTCGGGCGTGCCGTACGACCGGCTGACGCCGGACGACGTGACCGGTGTCGACCTCACCGGCCGGCAGGTCCTCGGCACGCTCGTCCCCACCAGCGAGCTGCCCATGCACCTGGCCGTCTACCGTACGACCGGCGCACGCGCCGTGGTCCATACGCACGCCGTGCACGCCACGGCCGTCTCCACACTCGTCGACGAGCTGCCGCTGATCCACTACATGGCCGCGGCCCTGGGCGGTCCCGTCCGGGTCGCCCCCTACGCCACGTACGGCACCGCCGAACTGGCCGGAAACATGCTCCGCGCCCTCGACGGCCGCACCGCCTGCCTCCTCCAGAACCATGGCACGATGGCCCACGCCCCCACCCTCGCCCAGGCATACGACCACACGGCCCAGCTGGAATGGATGTGCCGGGTCTGGCTGACAGCCTCCGCCATCCCGGGCCTGTCCCCCACCTGCTGACCTCGGCCCAGGTGACCGAGGTCGGCGAACGCCTGCGGGGGTACGGCCAGGTGAGCCCGCCCGGCGATCGAGGACGGGACTGACGACAGGGCCTGGGCCCGAAGGGCCGGAAGGGGTCCTGGGCGCAGCCCCGGGGACGGGACGGGAAGGGGCGGCGGGGGCGAGATCCCCCGGCCGGTGGCGGTGGCGAAATCCCCACCCCCGGCCGCACTCCCCACTGGCCGGGTACCCGTTCCCCCATGACACTGAAGAACGTGCGCACTGTCAGAGCGGCGGCCGCAGCCGTCACCACCGTGCTGGGCGCCGCCGCGGCGGCGGTCGCCGCCGGACGCCTCGCCAGCCACGCCGCCCTCAGAACACCCCCGGACGGCCCCTCCCCGGCGACCCCAGGCTCACCGTCCACGCCACCGCGGCGGGCCGCATCGCCCTCACCCGCGACCTCGCCGCCCTCCGCCCCGGCCGCCACGGCCTCACCGGCGACACCTTCCACGCGGTCGTGGGCCCCGTACTGGAAGGTGCGCCGGACTCCGCGGACACCGTCGTACGCCGCCTCGAACACGTCACCCACGGCAGCCTGGAACCCGGCGACCGCGCCTGGCTCACCCCGAACCTGTACGTCGGCGACCCGGGCAGCGCCCTCGGCCTCGACCACACCGCCCTCGACCTCCCGGGCGAACTCGGCCCGCTGCCCGCGTGGTTCGTGCCGGGCGCCCGCGACACCTGGGTGATCGCCGTCCACGGCCTCGGCACCACGCGGGAACACACCATGAACGTCATGGAGTTCCTGCACCGCCACCGCTTCCCCGTGCTCGCGCCCGCCTACCGGGGCGACCCCGGCGCACCGCGCTCCCCGGACGGCCTCAACCACCTGGGCGAGACCGAATGGCGCGATCTCGACGCGGCGCTCCACCACGCCGTCGACGCCGGCGCCCGGCAGGTCGTCCTGTACGGCTGGTCCACCGGCGCGACCATGGCGCTGCGCGCCGCCGCCCGCTCCGAGGTCCGCGCCCGCGTCGCCGGCCTCGTCCTGGACTCCCCGGTGCTCAACTGGGAGGCGACCCTGCGCGCCCTCGCCTCGGCCCGGCACACCCCCGGCATGCTGCTGCCGCTCGCGGTCCGCGCCGCCCAGGGACGCACGGGCCTGTACGGCGACCGCAGGCCCGGCGCCGTCCATCTGGACCGGATCTCGGTACCCACCCAGATCTTCCACGGCCCCGACGACACCGTGGCACCCTGGAAGTTCTCCCGGCGCCTCGCCGCCGGCCACCCCAACACCATCACCCTGCACACCGTCAGGGGTGCCCCGCACGCCGCGATGTGGAACGCCGACGCGCACGCCTACGAGGAGGCACTGCGGCGCTTCCTCACCCCTGATGTGACCGCGGGGAGGGCAGTCCGGGCAGCCGGTGCGGAGGATTCCGTTTAGTGCCGTACCACTGTCTGAATCCCTCCCCCGACGGTGTCCGGGCCCGGGGCGCGGCCCGCCCGGTCGGCCCCGACGGCATTCCGTTTGGGTTTTCGGACCGTCACCCGCGAGACTGCACCCGTGACGTCCCGTATCCCGCGCGACTCCAGGCTTCGAATCGTCCGCCCCCGACCCCTGGCCGCCGCCCCCACAGCGATCAACCAGCGGCGCTCACGCCGCCCCGCGCCACGACCTCCGGAGGGCACGCCGGCACCGGCGGAGCTGGCCAGAATGGCGCGCTCCGGACTGGCGGACGCGGCCCGCGTCGCCCGCTGGGCCGACACCGCCCTCGGCCCCGGCGGGGACAGCGCCACCGCCGACGGCAAGGCCACCCTCTCCGACGCGACCGCCGAACGGGCGGCACTCGCCCTGGGGCTGACCCCCGCTCAGGTCCGCGCCGACTGGGACACCGCCCGCCTGGCCGGTCTCATCGAGGTGCACGGCGACAGCGCCCGCCCCGGCTGGCGGCTGCGCGCCTGGAACCGCGACGACAGCGCCGTGCTGCGCGGCTGGGTCGCCCTCTGCGACGCCTGGTCGCTGGCCTACCCGGAACCCGAGGAGTACGAGGCGGCGGCCGTCGCCGAGGTCGTCACGGCCATGCCGCAGGTCCTCTCCTTCCTCCAGCTCTCCGCCGGCCCGGTCCCGGTACCCCAGCTCCTCGACCTCCTCCAGCAGCGCGTCACCGAACTCCGCACGGAACGCTGCGAAGTCGACTACACCCCACACCCCGAAGCACCCGGCCCCGGCGCGGGGCACCCGCGCCACCCGAAGCCGGTGCGCCGCAGCACCACGCCGCCGCGCCCGGCAAAGGCACCCCGACCCCGGCCTCGCAGCCCGACGCGGCCGGGCTCGAGGCACCGCGGCCCGACTCGTCCCGCACCGGCGGCGGCGCACCCCGGCCCGGTACCACGGCCGTCCTCCCCGAAGCGGAGCCCGGGTTCAGACCCGACGTGCCGGTTCAGCGGGCGCGGCCCGCGCTCGCCCCGCCGGTCACCGACGCCCCGCTCGACGCCCTGCTCGACTGGGCGCTGCGCGCCCTCGCCTCCGTGGGGGCCCTCACCTACGGCGACGGACAGGCCACGCTCACCCCCTCGGCAGCTGGGCGGTGTGGGTCAAGCTGGAGCAGATCTGCGTCGCCGCGCAGAGCCCGGCCGGGAACATCGAGCAGGGCGCCGAGGACATGCTGCGCGGCTGCGCCCAGCTGCGCCCCAACGCGGCCCGCGCCGAATACCGCGCCTGGCTCGCCGCACGGCCGGTCGGCAGCGCCGTCACGGAGCTGATCGCCGCCGCCCGCGGCGAGGACGCCCTGCTGCGCGGCCTCGCCTTCGAGGCCCTGCGCGTCGTCGGCGCCCCGGCCGAACCCGAGGTCCGTACCGTGCTCGACGAGCCGACGCTACGGCCGTACGCCCTCCTGTGGCTCGCCGAGCACGACGGCGCCGACCCCGAGGACGCTCACGAGATCCTCACCCGCGAGGAGGCCACCTGGCTGTGGGTGGACACCGCGGCCGCCGTCGCCGACCACGGCGAGGCCCCACTGCTGGTCCGCCATCTGGAGTCCGCGGTCCAGCCGACCGTCCCCGCGCTGCTCACCGAGGTACGCGCCGTCGGTCACCCGCGCACCGTGCAGGTCCTGGTCGCCCTCGCCGCCGCCCACCCCGACCCGGCCCTGGCCAAAGCGGTCCGCCGGGCCGCCTTCCAGGTGCACACCGGCGGCTGACCGGGCCCCGCGCCCGCCTCGGGTCTCCGCCTCAGGTCTCCGTCCCAGGAATCCGTCCCGGGTCTCCGTCTCAGGTCTCGCTCTCGGTCTCCGGGGCGTATGTGCCGAAGCTCCAGACGTTGCCCTCGAGGTCGCGGGCCATGTAGTCCCGCGACCCGTAGTCCTGGTCCGTCGGGGGCATCAGGATCTCCGCCCCTGCTCCACCGCCCGCCGGTGGTGTGCGTCGGCGTCGTCCACGACCACGTACACCCCGGCAGGGCCCGCACCCTCATCGCCGTGTCGAACGCCCCGCCGCGGCCCTTCGTGCCCAGCATCACCACACCGTCGCCGTGCACCAGCTCGGCGTGCATCACCGTGCCGTCCTCGCCCTCGTACACCGAGCGCTCCGTGAAGCCGAACGCCTCCGTGAGCTGCCGGATCGCCCCTTCGCGTCGGCGTACAACAACGTCGGGACGACGCTCGGACGTCCGCCGGCCGTACCTGCCATGGCGATCACTTCCCTGTGTCTCGCACACCCCGATGGTCCGGATGCCGCCCAGTGTGGCACCGGCCACCGACAACCGCCGGGCTCCGCGCGGGCGGCCCGTCCGCAGAACAAAGCGCTTGCACCACCCCGTTAGAATGGCTCTCATGGCCATTCTCCTCGCGCATTAGACGGCGGGAACGTCCTCAGCCGCCCACCGCCTCCCCATACCTGCCCAGGAGTCTGTCCGTGATCTCCGCCTCCGGCATCGAGCTGCGCGCCGGTGCCCGTGTCCTCATCGAGAGCGCCACCTTCCGTATCGCCAAGGGCGACCGCATCGGCCTGGTCGGCCGCAACGGCGCGGGCAAGACCACCCTCACCAAGGTCCTCGCCGGCCAGGGCATCCCCGCCGGCGGCAGCGTCACCCGCTCCGGCGAGGTCGGCTACCTGCCCCAGGACCCCCGCACCGGCGACCTCGACGTGCTCGCCCGCGACCGCATCCTCTCCGCGCGCGGCCTCGACGTACTGCTCCGCAAGATGCGCGAGAACGAGCAGCGGATCGCGGTCGGCCAGGGCGCCACGCGCGCGAAGGCGCTCAAGCAGTACGAGCGCCAGGAGACCGAGTTCCTCACCAAGGGCGGCTACGCCGCCGAGGCCGAGGCCGCCACCATCGCCGCCGCGCTGAACCTGCCCGACCGTGTGCTCGGCCAGCCCCTGCACACCCTCTCCGGCGGTCAGCGCCGCCGCGTCGAACTCGCCCGCATCCTGTTCTCCGACGCGGACACCCTGCTCCTCGACGAGCCGACGAACCACCTCGACGCCGACTCGATCGTCTGGCTGCGTGACTACCTCAAGACCTACCGCGGCGGCTTCGTCGTGATCTCCCACGACGTCGACCTGGTCGAGACGGTCGTCAACAAGGTGTTCTATCTGGACGCCAACCGCGCCCAGATCGACGTCTACAACATGGGCTGGAAGCTCTACCAGCAGCAGCGCGAGGCCGACGAGAAGCGCCGCAAGCGCGAGCGGCAGAACGCCGAGAAGAAGGCGTCCGCGCTGCACTCGCAGGCCGACAAGATGCGTGCCAAGGCCACCAAGACCGTCGCCGCGCAGAACATGGCCCGCAGGGCGGACAAGCTGCTGGCCGGCCTGGAGGCCGAGCGGAAGTCCGACAAGGTCGCCAAGCTGCGCTTCCCCGAGCCGTCCCCGTGCGGCAAGACCCCGCTCATGGCCGAGGGGCTGTCGAAGTCCTACGGCTCCCTGGAGATCTTCACCGACGTCGACCTGGCCATCGACAAGGGCTCTCGTGTCGTCATCCTCGGCCTCAACGGCGCGGGCAAGACCACCCTGCTGCGCCTCCTCGGCGGCGCCGAGAAGCCCGACACCGGCCAGGTCATCGAGGGCCACGGCCTCAAGCTCGGCTACTACGCGCAGGAGCACGAGACCCTCGACCCGGAGCGCACGGTCCTGGAGAACATGCGCTCCGCCGCCCTCGACCTGGACCTCGTCGAGGTCCGCAAGACGCTCGGCTCGTTCCTCTTCTCCGGCGATGACGTGGACAAGCCCGCCGGTGTCCTCTCCGGCGGCGAGAAGACCCGGCTCGCCCTGGCGACCCTCGTGGTCTCCTCCGCCAACGTGCTGCTCCTCGACGAGCCCACCAACAACCTCGACCCGGCCAGCCGCGAGGAGATCCTCGGCGCGCTGCGCACGTACAAGGGCGCCGTCGTCCTCGTCACCCACGACGAGGGCGCCGTCGAGGCGCTCCAGCCGGAGCGGATCATCCTGCTGCCGGACGGCGTCGAGGACCTCTGGGGCGCCGACTACGCGGACCTGGTCGCCCTCGCCTGAGAGACGTCAGCGGAGGGTGACCGAAGGCGTGATCCACTGCGTATGGATCATTCGGCCCATCGGTGATCCATCATTCGTGTGAGATCTCCTCATCCCGAGGTGTGTCCCGCACGGCATTCACGGCCGAGCTCCCGGAAAACCGGGGCTCGGCCGTCGCGCGTCTCTGACCTGGCACTTCACGGAAGAACCCGATCGGAGGTACCGCGCGCACACCCCGGAATCCCTCATTCCGTATGTGGGGACGCGCTCCCGTCGTCACAACCTTGTCTCATCGACCTTGCCGAATGGGTGGCCATGAGGGCCGGGAGGGGTGATCATGAGGAGACCAGAGCGCACTTCCCATGAGGAGGCACGGGTGGCCGAGACTCTGAAGAAGGGCAGCCGGGTAACCGGCGCCGCGCGCGACAAGCTCGCGGCAGACCTGAAGAAGAAGTACGACGCCGGTGCGAGCATCCGGGCGTTGGCCGAGGAGACCGGCCGCTCGTATGGCTTTGTGCACCGCATGCTCAGCGAGTCGGGCGTCACGCTGCGAGGGCGTGGCGGGGCGACGCGGGGCAAGAAGGCCCCTTCGGCCTGACCCCGGGCGCGCCACTGTTCCGATGGTGGCCACCCGGTCGGCCGGATGACCGACCGGGTGGTTACTGTGCAGTCACTTCACTGACCGCACCCATCGGAGGCGCCCCATGGCTTCGTCCGCTCAGGACCTCGGTCCGGTACTCGACAAGGACGGCGTACGGCTCACCGTCGACGACGCGATCGCCACGGTGACGCTGACCAACCCGGCCAAGCGCAACGCGCAGAGCCCCGCTCTGTGGCGGGCGCTGACCGAGGTGGGCCGGCTGCTGCCCGGCTCCGTCCGGGTCGTGGTGCTGCGCGGTGAGGGCAAGTCCTTCTCCGCCGGACTCGACCGGCAGATGTTCACGCCCGAGGGAATCGAAGGCGAGCCGTCGTTCATCGACCTGGCGCGCCGCGACGACGCCGCGCTGGACGCGACCATCGCCGCATACCAGGAGGCGTTCACCTGGTGGCGGCGCAGCGACATCGTGTCCATCGCGGCCGTCCAGGGGCATGCCATCGGGGCGGGCTTCCAGCTGGCCCTCGCCTGTGACCTGCGCGTCGTCGCGGACGACGTGCTGTTCGCCATGCGTGAGACCAGCCTGGGCCTCGTCCCCGACCTGACCGGCACCCACCCCTGGTCGCCCTGGTCGGCTACGCCCGCGCCCTGGAGATCTGCGCGACCGGCCGCTTCGTCACGGCCGAGGAGTCGGTGGCGGCCGGCCTGGCCAACGTCGCGGTCCCCGCATCCGAGCTGGACGCCGCGACGATGGACCTGGCAGCCGCCCTGCTGGCGGCCCCCGCGACGCGGTGATCGAAACCAAGTCGCTGCTCCGGTCCGCGACAACCCACCCCTACGACACCCAGCGAGCCGCCGAACGAGCCGCCCAGTCCCGCCGCCTACGAGACCTGGCCAACCTGGGCGAATAGCTGTCCGACCTCAGCCCCGGCCCTGCGTGCAGCCGCCTTGGCCGCAGCTCGCGTAGCTGCGCCCGACGCCGCCCACCTAGCTGGGCAGCCGCACCGCCCCAGTCCGCGTAGCTGCGGGCACCCTCCCCGCCTGACTGCGGGCACCTGTGCCGCCGTAGCTGCCGTAGCTGCGGGCAGTCGTGCCGCTGGGGCGGCACGGGTGGGCGCAGCGGCACCCCTTCCAGCGGGGCGAGCGCACACCCACCCCCGTTCAGCGGGTACCCGGGGTGACTGTTCAGCGGGGGAGTCGCGCAGCCCGGCGCTGACGGGGTGCCGTCGCGCCCACCCGTGCCGCCCTGCGGCACGCCTGCCCGCGGATGGGCGGATGGGCGGAGGGTGCGCGGTGCGGCGGTGGGCGCGCGGTGCGGCGGTGGGCGCGCGCCGGGTATGGAGGGTGCGCGGATGGGCGGAGGGTGCGCGGTGCGGCGGTGGGTGCGCGCCGGGTATGGAGGGTGCGCGGAGAGCGGAGGGGCGCGCCGGGTATGGAGGGTGCGCGGAGAGCGGAGGGGCGCGCCGGGTACGGAGGGCGCGCGGAGAGCGGAGGGTGCGGCGGCAACGCGGGGTGACGCCGCTCGGAGTGCGTCGATTCCCCGGAAGCGGCTACCCCCACCGCGCTCAATCGACCGCCGTGACCAGCACCGCCACCGTCGGCCCCCCGGTGGCCACGGACGCCACCACCCCCGAACCTCCCGCGCCACATCCAGCGGCCGCGCCCCGCCCCCACCGCAAGATCCACCCGCACATGGCGCCGGGGCAAGGCGGCGGCACCGCCTTCCCTCGCCTCCTCGGTCATATGAACCGCCCGCCCCCACACCCCCGTCAGCCGGCTCACCCCCGACACCCCCAGCACCGCCGCCCCCACCCGCCCCACCTCGGAGTCACCGGAGCCCACCGGCTCACCAGCCGCCTCACGCGCCTCCGGCTCCGCACCCCGCTCCGGAACCGGCTCCGCATCCAGCAACTCCGTCACCCGCAGATCCACCTCCACCACACGCAGCCCCACCCCCTCCGCCGCCGCTTCCCCCAGCACCCCCGCAGCACCGCCGAAATCTCCGGCAACGGTCGCCCCCGGTCGCCGCGAACTCGACGTCCAGCCGCAACGCCCCCACCCCCAACGCCCCCAGCGGCGCCGGCACGACCGGCCGTTCCCCCACCCCTCCGCATCGACCAGCCCCACCCGCACACCATCCACCCGCACCCCCGGCACCTCCCGCGAAACCGCCCGCCGCAGCACTACCCCCACCGCCCGCTCCGCGATCCACGCGCCGTCCCGCGCTCCACCCAGGGGCACGATCCTGCCGAGCCCCACCTGCTCCCGCACCGCCCGAGTCCACCGATCCGCCGTCATACCACCAGCTTGCCGCATCGCGGGCGCGAGACCGGGCCACCGCGCATACGGTGGTGGAAGGAGGACGACCGAAGGGACGTATCGCGATGACCGACATGACAGAGGGCGGCTCGGTGCGGGCCCCCGACGCGGAGAAGAACCTCTCGGACTCCGGCTCCCGCAAGGGCCAGGGAACCCGGCGCGGCGGCGGCGATCCCGCGAGCCGTGGCCGTACCACCATCGCCGACGGCGTCGTGGAGAAGATCGCCGGAATGGCCGCACGGGACGTGTACGGCGTACACGCCATGGGCAGCGGCCTGTCCCGCACCTTCGGCGCCGTACGGGACAGGGTGCCAGGCGGCTCGAAGTCCGCGACGCGCGGCGTGAAGGCCGAGGTCGGCGAGGTGCAGACCGCGCTCGACCTGGAGATCGTCATCGACTACGGCGTCTCCATCTCCGACGTCGCCAGGGACGTCCGGGAGAACGTCATCGCGGCGGTCGAGCGGATGACCGGCCTCGAGGTGGTCGAGGTCAACATCGCGGTGAGCGACGTGAAGCTGCCCGAGGAGGAGGAAGAGGAACCGGAGACCCGCCTTCAGTGAGGATCGGTGAGCGGAGGAGCGCACCATGAACATGGCCGTCGTCGGCATGATCGCCGGCATGGCGTTGGGCTTCGCCGGATACTTCGGCGGGTTCGGAGCATTTCTGCTGGTGGCGGCGTTGGGCGCCGTCGGTTTCGTCGCCGGGCGGTTCCTCGAGGGGGACCTGGAGGTCGGCGACTTCTTCCGGCGCCGTGACGAACGGCGGCGGTGACGGCGGTGAGCACGATCGCGGAGCCCCGCCGGAGACCGGAGGCCGTCGCGCCGGGCGAGCGCGGGGCGATCAGCATCGCCGACCGGGTGGTCGCGAAGATCGCCTCGCAGGCCGCCCGCGAGGCGGCCGGCCCTCCCGCCGGACGCCGCCCCACCGCACGCGACCGTGATCGTCAGCCATGATGCCGCCCGGGTCCGGGTGTACATCGAACTCGACTACCCCGGTGACGTCGGCGCCCGCTGTGCGCAGGTGCGGCGCCGGGTGGTCGAGCGGGTGCGCGACCTGGCGGGCATGCGGGTGCCGGAGGTCGTCGTCCTGGTGGAACGCCTGCATATGGCGGCGCCCCGGGGAGGACATGATGAGCGAACCCCGGCGCTTCTGGTCCTCGCGTGCGGCCCCGCGGGCCTGCTCGCCCTGGTGATCCTGGGGATCGCGGGCCTGTTCCTGTACGACATCATCGCCGTACGGGCCCACCGCAGGGCGATGAGCTGGCGCCGGGACCTGGCGCGGCAACTCGCCGAACGGCCCCTGGACGACCCCTGGGTACTGACCGGAGCCGGTGTCGCCGCCGCGCTCGGACTCTGGCTGCTGCTGCTCGCGGTGACGCCCGGTCTGCGTGCCCTGCTGCCGATGCGCCCCACCGATCCCGACGTCCGCGCGGCACTGCACCGGGACGCCGCGGCGACGGTGCTGCGCGACCGGGCCCTGGAGGTGGCCGGTGTGCGGTCGGTGCGGGTCAGGGTGAAACGCGCCCGCGCGGATGTCCGCGCGGTGTCGCACTTCCGTGAACTGGATGACGTACGAGCCGACTTGACCGGGGTGCTCGACAGCGCGGTGAAGGGGCTGGGCCTGACCCGGCCGCCCTCGCTGTCGCTGCGTGTGCGGCGGCCCGGCCGGAAGGGGCGGTAGAGGTGCTCAGAGCCGTCAACCGGGTGCTGCTCGGAATCGTGGGGCTGGTGCTGGTCGCCCTCGGCGGGTCGGTGCTGGCGATCGGACTGGGTGCACCGGCGCCGTCCTGGTGGCTGCACGACGGACGCGACGACGTGCTGCTGGACGACGCCGAGCGGACCCGGTGGCGGGACGAGGGCTGGTGGTGGCCGGTGGTCATCGCGGTGCTCGCCGTCCTGGTCCTGCTCGCCCTGTGGTGGCTGGTCGCGGTACTGCGCCGGCGACGGCTCACGGAGGTACTGATCAACACGGGCGACGACGAGGAGGCGTCACTGCGCGGCCGCGCCCTGGAACAGGCCCTGGAAGAGGAGGCGGGTCACCTGGAGGAGTAGAGCAGGCCCATGTCGTCCTGACAGGCCGCCGTACCACCCCGAGAGCCCGCATCCTCCTGCTCCTCCACCCCCACGTGGACCCGGCAACAGCCCTGACCACCCTCACCAAGGGCCCCCTGACCCACGCCCGAACCTCCACAGGCCTCCCCACCCTCCCCACAGAAACCCACCTAAAAACCCAAAAACACCCCCCAGAACGAGTCACCTAACCCCTCCGCGGACCGCACGGCCGCCGATCCGCGGGCAGTCGTGCCGCTGGGGCGGCACGGGTGGGCGCGACGGCACCCCGTTGGCGCCGGGTTGCGCTGCTTCCCCGGCTCAGCCGCCACTGCGGGCGTCGCCCATTCCCGCCGCACGGGTGGGCGCGACGGCACCCCGTTGGCGCCGGGTTGCGCTGCTTCCCCGGCTCAGCCGCCACTGCGGGCGTCGCCCATTCCCGCCGCACGGGTGGGCGCGACGGCACCCCGTTGGCGCCGGGTTGCGCTGCTTCCCCGGCTCAGCCGCCACTGCTGGCGCCGCCCATTCCCGCCGCACGGGTGGGCACGACGGCACCCCGCAAACGCCGGGTTGCGCAGCTTCCCCCGCCCAGCCACCACACCGGGCACCGCTCAACCCAGACGCCCAACCCAACCCCCACAACCCGGTGCCCGCCGCCCAACACCCCCGTCAGAACCCGTGCCGCACGCCCCCGTCCACCGGCACCATCACCCCCGTCAGATAAGAAGCCGCCGGCGACAGCAGAAACGCCGCCGCCCGCCCGAATTCCCCGGCGTCCCATACCGCCGCAACGGAATCCGCGACTCCGCCGCCCGCCGAGTAGCCTCCGGATCCGCCGACAACGCGTCCAGCTCCCGCACGCGATCCGTATCGATCCGCCCCGGCAGCAGCCCCACCACGCGAATCCCGCGCGGCCCCAACTCGTCCGCCAGCGACTTCGCGAACCCGGCCAGCCCCGGCCGCAGGCCGCTGGAGATCGTCAGCCCCGGGATCGGCTCATGCACCGACCCCGACAGCACGAACCCGATCACCCCGCCCTCACCCAGCTCCGCCGCGGCCGCCCGCGCCATCCGCACCGCACCGAGGAACACCGACTCGAACGCCGCCTGCCACTGCTCGTCCGTCGTGTCGGCGACGAACCCCGGCGGCGGCCCGCCCACGCTGACGAGAATGCCGTCCAAACGCCCGAACCGCTCCCGCGCGGTCGCGATCAGCCGTGCCGCCGCCCCGGGGTCCGCGTTGTCGACGGCCACCCCCACCACGTCCGGCCCCAGCGCGGCGGCCGCCTCCGCGACGGACTTCTCCTCCCGCCCCGTGACGACCACCTTCGCGCCGTCCGCGACGAGCTCCCGCGCGGAGGCGTTGCCCAGCCCCGGGTCGCCCCGGTGACGACGTACACCCGGTCCTTCAGTCCAAGATCCATGGTTCTATCCTGCCTCCTCGTCCCCGAACAGGGCGAGAGCGGTGTTCACCAGCCCGATGTGGCTGAACGCCTGCGGGAAGTTCCCCAGCAGCCGCCCGCCCACCGGGTCGTACTCCTCCGCCAGCAGCCCCACGTCGTTGGCGAGCCCCAGCAGCCGCTCGAACAGCTCGCGCGCCTCCTCCGTCCTCCCGGTCATGTGCAGGGCGTCCGCCAGCCAGAACGAACACACCAGGAACGTGCTCTCCCCGCCGGGCAGCCCGTCGACCGCCGTCGCCTCCGGTGTGTACCGGCGCAGAAACCCGTTCTGTCCCAGTTCCGCGCGGACCGCGTCGATGGTGCCCAGCACCCGCGGATCGTCGGGTGGCAAAACCCCACCCGGGGATCAGCAGCAGCGCCGCGTCGAGTTCACGCGAGCCGTACGACTGCGTGAACGTGTTCCGCGCGGGGTCGTACCCTTCTCGCACACCTCCCGGTGCACCTCGTCACGCAGCTCGCGCCAGCCGTCCAGGTCCCCGCCGAGGCCCGGGTTCTCCTCCAGCGTGCGCACCGCGCGGTCGGCGGCCACCCACACCATCACCTTGGAGTGCACGAAGTGGCGCCGGCCGCCGCGCACCTCCCACAGCCCCTCGTCCGGCTGCCGCCACGCCGTACGCAGGAAGTCCATCAGCACCGACTGGAGCGCCCACACGTCCGGCTGCGCCGACAGCCCCGAACTCCGCGCCAGCGCAAGGGAGTCCATGACCTCGCCGTACACATCCAGCTGAAGCTGTTTCACGGCCCCGTTGCCGGTCCGCACGGGCGTGGCGCCGTCGAAACCGGACAGCCACGGCAGTTCGAACTCGGGCAGCCGCCGCTCGCCCGCCAGCCCATACATGATCTGAAGATCCGCCGGATCGCCCGCCACCGCGCGGAGCAGCCAGTCGCGCCAGGCCTCCGCCTCGTCCTGGTACCCGGCGGCCAGCAGCGCGTTCAGGGTCAGGGTGGAATCGCGCAGCCAGCAGAAGCGGTAGTCCCAGTTGCGCACCCCGCCCGGTTCCTCCGGCAGCGAGGTGGTGGGCGCGGCGACGATCCCGCCGGTGGGACGGTAGGTGAGCGCCTTGAGGGTGATCAGCGACCGGACGACGGCGTCCCGGTGCGGGCCGTCGTAACGGCACCGGCCCGCCCAGGCACGCCAGTCCGTGACGCTGTGCCGCAGCGAGGAGTACGGGTCGACCAGCCGGGGCCGCGGCTCGTGGGAGGGATGCCAGGTGAGCACGAACGCGACCCGCTCGCCCTCGCGCACGGTGAACTCCGAGACGGTGCTCTGGTTCTCGCCCCAGGTCTTCACGTCCGGGACGCTGCGCAGCCACACCGAGTCCGGCCCGGCCACCGCCACCCGGTGGCCGTCCGCCCTGCGCACCCACGGCACCACGGAGCCGTAGTCGAAGCGCAGCCGCAGCGTGCTGCGCATGGTCACCTCACCCCGTACGCCCTGCACGATCCGCACCAGGTCCGGCGCGCGGTGGCGCTGCGGCATCAGGTCGGTGACGCGTACGGCGCCCTCGGGGTCTCCCACTCGGTGTCCAGAACCAGGGTGCCCGCGCGGTAGGCGCGGCGGACGCAGCGTTCCGCGCCGTCCGGGGCGATCCGCCAGTGCCCGTTGTCCTCGTCCCCGAGCAGCCGGGCGAAGCACGCCGCCGAGTCGAAGCGGGGCAGGCAGAGCCAGTCGACCGAGCCGTCCGCGCCCACGAGGGCAGCGGTCTGTTCGTCGCCGATGAGCGCGTAGTCCTCGATACTATGCACGGCATGCGGGTTCCCGGCAGTCGGGGGCCGCAATCAGGGGTGAAGCCGGGGAGTGACGGACCGTCGGCTGCCGGGGCTCCGTCGCCGGGGAAGATGACATCGGGGCCCGAGGGGCCCGGTCGAGCACCCACAGCCCGATCAGCGCGAGGACGACAGCGCTGTGCTGTGTCCCGGGGAGCCGCGCGGACGGCCGCCGACGGGCTGGCGACATCCGTCCGGCACGCCGCGTCACTCGCGCACAGACCTCCGCGAGCCGGGAGAGGAGCGCAGGTCACCGCACGGAACGGTCATGACCGGCTATGGGGACCGCCCCGGCGGCCGGCTACACCGCCGCCGGCTCGCTCTCCTCGGCGTCCGCCTTCCGTACGTCCGCGCCGGTCCGCTCCGGGACTCGCGGCGCACCAGCACGACCCAGCCGACCGGCACGGCCGCCGCGAACAGCCACCACTGGACGGCGTACGCGTAGTTCAGCGCCGCGTTCTCCTTGCCGGGGTTCCCGAGCTGCTGCGGGGTGCCGTCCTCCGGCTCGGGGGCCGTCTGCGCCACATAGCCGCCGAGCACGCGGGCGCCGAGCCGCTTTGCCTCGCGCTCGCTGTCGATCAGCATGATCTGCCGGTCCGGCAGACCCTCCAGATCCTTGATGCCGCTCGCCCCGGTCGTCTCGTCGGGCATCAGCCGGCCCGTGATCGTGACCTCGCCGCGCGGCGGCGCGGGAACCTCCGGGAACGCGGTCTGGCTCGGCCCGTCCGCGGGGATCCAGCCCCGGTTGACCAGCAGGATCTGCCCGCCGTCGAGGACGAACGGGGTCAGGACGTGGAAGCCGATCTCGTCGTCGCCGTTGGTACGGCGGCGGACGACGACCTCGTCATCGGTGTCGAAGTGCCCCTTGGCGGTCACGGTGCGGTACCGCTCGGCACGCGTCACGGCGTCTCCCGGGGCGGCCAGCCGCTCCACGGGCACCGGATCGGCGGCCAGCGCGTCGGCCACCAGCTGGTTCCGGGCCGCCCGCTCGTCGTGGCGGTCCATCTGCCAGATGCCCAGACTGATCATCGTAGGGATGAGAAGCAGGGCGACCAATGTGATGATCACCCATTGCCGGGACAACAGAAAGCGGTACACCCCACGACCGTACAACTCGGCCAGGGGTGCATTGCGCCGGGTACGTCCCGCCGGCCAGGACTTGGGCGAATTCGAGGCTCCGCGGCCGTCCGGAACAGTGCCGAGGACGATCTCAGGGGCCGCCGGCGGCCTTGCCGGGTAGGCCCGTAATCCTTCGGCCCACCGTTCCCGATTGCCCCTCAGGGGCCTGTCCACAGCTTCGCAAAAATGGCTCTGACCTGGTGTTTTCTTGGAAATACCCTAGGTTGGGAGAGTTCTGTCGAACACCTCCGGAGGGGACAGCATGAGGGATGAATCCCATGCGTACGACGCCGACACGATCGTGGTTCTGGAGGGCCTCGAGGCCGTCAGGAAACGGCCCGGCATGTACATCGGATCCGTCGGTGAACGCGGCCTTCATCACCTGGTGCTCGAGGCCGCCGAGCGGGCGCTGAACGACAATCTCTACGGTATCGCCGGCCGGGTCGAGATCACGCTCACCGCCGACGGCGCCGTCCGCGTCGCCGACGACGGCACGGGCCTCCCGGTCGGTCACGCCGGCCACGACGACGGCCCTCCTCTGGAGACCCGGTTGACCGAGCTCCGCTGCGGGACACCACCCGACGGCCGGCGCCGCCTGTACGGCGGCTGGTTCGGCCTCGGGCCGGCCGTCGTCAACGCCTTGTCCAGCCGCCTGACGGCAGAGGTACGGCGCGACGGCGCCCGCTGGGTGCTGGAGTACGAGCGAGGCGTGCCGACCCGGGTGCCCACCCGCACCGGACCGGCCGACGACAGCGGAACCGTGATCGTCTTCCGGCCCGACCCCGAGATCTTCGAGACGCTGGAGTTCTCGTTCGACGCGCTGGCCGAGCGCTTCAGGGAAGCGGCCTTCCTGAACCGTGAGCTGGACATCACCCTGGCCGACGACCGCGACCCCGCCGCGCCCCGGGCCCTTCGCTTCCGCTTCCCGGGCGGCCCGGCGGACCACCTCGCGGAACAGGGCGCCCCGCTCCACCCGGACGTGATCGGCTTCGAGCGCGAGTGCTCCGGGATGGCGGGAACCGTGGAGGTGGCCCTCCGCTGGTGCGACTGCCATGACGAACGGATCGCGAGCTACGCCAACAGCCTGCCGACCCCCGGCGGTGGCACGCACGAGCTCGGCTTCCGGGACGGCCTGGCGGCCGCGCTCACCGCCTGTGCCCGGGAGCGCCAGCCGGCCGGCTCGTCCGCACCCGAGTTCACCCCGCCCAGGTGGGGGCGGGCCTGACAGCGATCGTGTCGGTGAAGCTCGACCGGCCCGAGTACGAGGGGCGACCCGCGAACGACTGAGCAACGGGCCGGTCCGCGCCTGCGTCGCCGAGGCCGTACGAGAGCACCTGACCGCCTGGCTCCACGCCGACCCGGCGCGGGCGACGGCCGTCCTCGCCCGGATCCCGACAGCCGCCCCCACTGACGGCAGCACCCGGAACGCCGCATCCGGAGAAGACGGCTACGCCGACCAGGTGCCGTGTCCCGCCGATGTGGAGCAGTCCGCTTGCGGGCGCCTTCCCGGCGGCTGACCATGCCGCTTATGACACGTTGTGAAGTATGCGGCAATGACTACGCGCTGGCGTTCACCGTAGAGACCCAGGACGGCGCTCGCCACGTCTTCGACTCGTTCGCCTGTGCGATCCATCGCATGGCCCCGATCTGCGAGCACTGCCGGGTGCAGATCATCGGCCAGGGCGTCGAGGCCGACGGACACTGGTTCTGCGGCGCCCACTGCGCTCGCGCGGAGGGCAAGGCGGGCATTGTCGACAAGGTCGGAACACCGGCCTAGCAGGCGGCGGCCCCTTCCGTGAAGAAGGGCCGCGCCGCTCGTTCTCCACGGCCGCCCCTACGGTCAGGCCTCCGCCGCAGGTTCCACGTTTCCGAGGAGCTGGCCGAACGCGGCCTCGTCGACCACCGGGGTGCCGTACTGCCGGGCCTTGAGCACCTTGGACGTGCCCGAGTCCGGGTCGTTGGTGACGAGGAGGCTGGTGAGCCGGGACAGGCTGCCCGCGACATGCAGGCCCGCCTCCGTCGCGCGGTCCTCCAGCAGATCCCGCTCGGTCGAGGTGTCACCGGAGAACGCCACCCGCATGCCCTGCTTGAGCCGCTCGCCCGGTTCGAACCGCCCCGGGTTGGGATACGGGCACGCGGGCCGCTTGCGGGACGGGCGCCAACTCGTCGGCCGGTAGCCGCCGTGGCCCCTGCTGCACGACGCGGGGCCGGTCCGTCCACTCGGTCAGCGGCAGGCACTCGTGCAGGGGCAGCCGTACGCCGCCCGCCGCCGCGGCCCGCAGACTGGGCCGGAACGCCTCCGCGAGCACCCGCGCGTCGTCCAGCGCGTGGTGCGCCCGCTGCTGCACGACACCGTAATGCGCGGCGAGCGACTCCAGCTTGTGGTTGGGCAGCGGAAGCCTCAGCTCCTTGGCGAGGGCGATGGTGCACAGCCGCTGCTTCACCGGCGCCTCGCCGCGCGCGCGGGCGTACTCCCGGGCGATCATCTGCCAGTCGAAGACCGCGTTGTGCGCCACCAGCACCCGGCCCTCCAGCCGGGACGCGAACTCCGCGGCGACGTCCTGGAAGAGGGAGCCCCTCCAGTACGTCACTCGTCAGACCGTGTATCCACACGGGGCCCGGGTCCCGCTCCGGATTGACCACCGTGTACCAGTGGTCCTCGACCTCGCCGCGCGCGTCCAGCCGGTAGACGGCCGCGGAGATGATGCGGTCGTCCCGGGCCAGCCCCGTCGTCTCCACGTCGACGACCGCGTATCCCCGCGGATACGCGGCCGGCCACGCGGTGGGGGAGGACACTGCGGTCGTGAGGTCATCGAGCATGGTTCACGAGGATACGGCCCTCCACCGACACCCCGGTCCGTCAGGGCCCCCGTGTGGCCCGGACGTTGAGATGCCGGGAATGTCCGTACGCGTCCCGAAGACCTGTTCACCAGCGGATCGGCACCGGAAGCGCCGTCAGCAGTCCCGACACCGCGACCACCGCGCCCAGCGCGTACACCTCCGCCCGCGCGGGAACGCAGGCGGTCAGCGGGTCCTCCTCGCGGGCCAGTCGGACCCGCGCCCACAGGGCGAGCACGGCGACACCGGCCATCAGGATCACCTTGGCCAGCAGGACCCGCCCGTACGCCGTGTCCGTGAGCTGGTCCAGGACCGTCTCCGGCGGCATCCGGCGCAGTGAACTCCACACGCCCGTCGCGGTGACGGCGACGAGCAGCACGGCCGCCACACGCGCGTAACGCCCCAGCAGTACGGCGCCGGCCTCCGCCCGCCCCCACAGCGGCAGGGTGCGCAGCACGTGCACCAGACCGCCCACCCAGACCGACGCGCAGACCAGGTGCACCAGGGTCAGTCCGGAGCCGATCAGCGGGCTGTACTCGGTCGTCGGATGCGCGCGCAGCGCCTCCGCGACCATCACGGCGGTCAGCGGCCACACCTGCGTGCCGGGCCGGCCGGAGGCCGCGCACAGGGCGGCCGCGAGGAAGGCGTTGACCTCCAGGAGGGCAAGCTTCCCGTCCCGGGTGTCGTACAGCCCACCGACGTCGATGTCACCGAGCCCCCGGGCACCAGGTTCCCGGTGGCCACGACGGAGGCGAGCCCCAGCGCGGCGACGAACCCGGCCGAGTTCGCCACGACGGCCCAACTCCGCGGCGCGGCAGCGGGAGCACCGGGCACGCCACGCGCCAGCCGCCGCACGAACAGTTCACCGACGGGCACGGCCAGCACCGCGAACAACACCGTCCGCAGGAGCCCGATCCCCGCACTCCCGGGCACATCGGCTTCCCCGGTGCCCCGCAACGCGGCCTCCGGCCCCAACGCGGGTATCAGCGCCCCGACCCCCACCAGCACGAGCACGGCAACAACCCGTCGCTCCCCGCCCACCTCAACTCTGGATCTCACACCAGCAACCGTATCCGCGCCCAAACCCCCACCCACGGCGGGCAGCCACACCCCCACCCACGGGCGCCTCTGCCCCGTGCGGACAGCCCGCCTTCGCCCACTGCGGGCGCCCCGCCGCCTAACTGCGGGCAATCGTGCCTCCCCAGTGCCCAAAGGGCCTGGGAGGTACCCCCAGGGCGGCACGGGTGGGCGCGGCGGCACCCCGTCAACGCCGGACCGCACAACCCCGCCCCCAGCTCAATCTCACCGCGCCGAATCCGCACTCCAGCGCCCCGGGGCCCGCCCCCAGCTCAATCTCACCGCGCCGGATCCGCACTCCAGCGCCCCGGGGCCCGCCCCCAGCTCAATCTCACCGCGCCGGATCCGCACCCCAACGCCCCGGGGCCCGCCCCCAGCTCAATCTCACCGCGCCGGATCCGCACCCCAACGCCCCGGGGCCCGCCCCCAGCTCAATCTCACCGCGCCGAATCCGCACCCCAACGTCCCGGGGCCCGCCCCCAGCTCAAACCCACCGGGCCGAATCCGCACCCCAACGTCCCGGCGCCCGCCCCCAGTCACGCGGCCCACCCTCGAACTCCACCGGCGACAACGCGTACCGCAGCCTCCCCAGCGGACTGTCCCGCTCGGCGAGCCAAAGCCCGGCGGGCACGTCACCGGAGCCCCCGCCGCCCCAGAAACCGCCCCAGAAACCGCCCCCTCCAGCAACCACCCCGCAGTCCGCGCCAAAGCGACCCGCACCACCCTGCTCCCCCGACCGACACCTGCTCAGCCACCGCCCGCAACACCCCCGCCGCCAGCAGATACCCCGACCCATGGTCGAGCGCCTGCGCCGGCAGCACCCCCGGCCGCACCGACGAAGAGGCCGAATCCAACCCCCTTCGACCACCGCGATCCCCGTACCCGCCTGCACCAGACTGTCGAACCCCCGCCGCCCGCCCCACGGCCCGTCCGCCCCCCACGCCGACAACCGCGCCACCACCACCCCGGCCGCCGCGCGGCCAACGTCTCCGCGGACAGCCCGAACCGCGACAGCGCCCCGGCCGATACCCCGTCACCACCACGTCCGCGGCGGCCAGCAGCTCCTCGAACACCTGCCGCCCACCCGCCGCCAGATCCAGCATCGCGGACCGCTTCCCGAACCCCGTGTCCGCATGCTGGTCCACCAGTTCCGGCAACCCCGGCGGGTCCAGGCGCAGCACCTCCGCCCCCAGCAGCGCGAGCGTGCGCGTCGCGACCGGCCCCGCGATCACCCGCGTGAGATCCAGCACCCGCAGCCCCGCGGCGGGCAACAGCGGATCCCGTCCCACCGGGGCGAGCACCCGCGCGGGCGCCGAATCCAGCCGCGCGCGCTCCACCAGGGGCCGCGAGGCCACCGCCACGCCCTGTGGATGCGCCGCCCACTCCGAGGGCGTCCGCAGCGCCACGGCCAGCCCGCCGGCCTCGTACACCGCGTCCTCGACCTCACGCGCGGAACGACGGGCGAGCGCCGCCGCCACCGCCTCCGGATCGTCCGGCACCCCCAGCGCGGTGAGCAGCCGGGCCCGGTGGTGCGGATAGTTCGCGTGTGTCCGCACCCATCCGTCGGCGGTGCGCCAGAACCGTGACAGCGGAGCGAAGTTCTCCGGCGCCCGCCCGTCCACCAGCAGATGCCGCTCGCTGACGAACGCCGTGGCCACCGCCCCGTCGTCCACCCGCACCGCCGGCACCCCGCCACCGCCCGTTCGCAGCGCCGCCAGCTCGGCGGCGGCCAGGGCGCACGCGCCCACACAGGCGCGCGCCCGCTCCCGTACCGGAAGCCGGGCATGCAGCACACCGGGCCGTTCGACGGCCGACACGCGCGACAGAAGGGCGGGATCGCCGCCCAGAGCGGACCACACGGACGCGAGATCAGTCATGCCCGCACTATGCCGCCACAGCGCGGGCGAAGGGGCCGGGCATGACAGCCCGGCCCCTCTCACGGAATCACCGTGTCACCCTCACGGAAATCACCGCGTCACCGCGTCCAGCGCGTCGGCGGTACCCCAGCCGTAGAACCCGTTGCGATTCCTCGGCCCCTCGCACACCGCGTCGACCTTGCCGTCACCGTTGATGTCGTACGGGTCCGTGCACGCGGTCGCGTCGGCCTCCGCGTACAGCAGCGCCTTCACCAGCGCCGGCGAGGCGTGCGGATGCGTCGACTTGATGAGCGCCGCGACGCCCGCGACGTGCGGGGACGCCATCGACGTACCGGCCATGTAGCCCCACGACCCGCCGGGCAGCGTGCCCAGGATCAGACCGCTGGTGGCGGGCGGGGCCGGCGTCTGGTACGCCGTCGAGTCGCCGCCGGGCGCGGCGATGTCGATGACGCCCCGGCCGTAGTTGGAGAACGACGACTTGAGACCCTTCGCGCCCGTCGCCGTGACCGTGACCACACCCGGCAGCTGGGTCGGGATGTCGAGGCACTCGTCCGGGTCGATCACCCGGTCCGACAGGGTGCCGTCGTTGGGGAGACCGGGTCGGTGATCTTGTCGGCGGCGAGGTCGTAGTTCTCGTTGCCGGCCGCGGCCACGTTCACCGCGCCCTTGCGCTCCGCGTACTTCGACGCCCGGGTGACGGCCTCGACGAGCGCCTTCTGGTCCAGGTCGTCCGTGCAGTTGAAGTACCAGGGGTCGGTGTAATAGCTGTTGTTGGTGACGTCGACCCCGTGCTCGGCCGCCCACACGAAGCCGCACACCACGGCCTCGGTGTAGAAGTAGCCGTCCGGGTTGGACACCTTGATGCCCGACACCTTGACGCCCGGCGCGACACCGGTCATGCCGACGCCGTTCTTCGCGGCGGCGATCTCACCGGCGACATGCGTGCCGTGCGGGCTCTCCTGCGCGCCCGGCCGCCAGGCGCCGTCGCTGGTGTCCGGCTTGCCCGACACGCAGTTGACCGACGCGGCCCGGTCGAAGTTGGGCGCGATGTCCGGGTGGGTGTCGTCGACGCCGGTGTCGATGACGGCGACGGTCACCTTGGAGCTGCCCAGCGACTTCTCGTGCGCCTTGTCCGCCTTGATGGCGGGCAGGTCCCACTGGAGGCCCTGGAGCGGGTCCTGTCCCGCGGCGGCCGCGGACCCGGCGCGGGCGATCTCGGCGGCGCTGAGCGCCTTCGGGGTGACCGTGTCCGCGGTGGCCGCCGACGGCAGCGGAGCGTTGCGGGTGGCGCCGGCCGACTGCACCCCGCGCACCTTGCGGATCGTCTTCGCGAAGTCGGCGTTCGAGGAGTGGACGACGATGACGCCGATCTTGTCGTACGACGTCACGATGGTGCCGCCGGCCTTGCCGATCGCCTTCTTCACCTGCGCCGAAGTGCCGTGTCCGCCGCTGACGTTGACCACGTAGCTGAGCGGGGTCGCGTCGGCGGAGACCGAAACCGGCTGCTCGGGGGCCGGGGCGGCCGAGGCGGCGGTGTTCGGCAGGAACGCCAGGGCCGTCGCCATGGCCATCCCGGCGGGGAGGACGAGCGCACGGCGGTGACGCGGGTGGGACGCTGTCATGAGGTCTCCAGTTCGTTCGCGCATACGGAGCGGGCGGAAGGGAAGTGCGGGACTGCGCCGGTCACCTGACCGCGCGGAGCGCGTCGACGACGCCGTGGCCGTAGAAGCCGTTGACCCGGCTGCCGCCCTCGCAGGTCGCGTCCTGCACGCCGTCGCCGTCCTGGTCGTACGACTCCGGGCAGCCCGGGTTGTTCGCCTGGGCCTTCAGCAGCGCCTGGAGCTGGGCGGGGAGGCCCAGGGTGCTTGGACTTCAGCAGGGCGGCGACACCGGCGGCGTGCGGGGAGGCCATCGAGGTGCCCTGCAGCCAGGCGTACGCGCCGTTCGGCATGGTCGACAGGATGCGGCCGTCCTTCGACGGCGTGTCCGGCAGCTGGTAGCGGCGGTCGCCGCCCGGCGCCGCGACGTCGACGACGCCCTTGCCGTACGTGGAGTAGTACGACTTGAGGTTCTGGACGCCTGTCGCGCTGACCGTGACGACGCCCGGCAGCTGGGTCGGCACGTCGACGCACTCGCTCGGGTCGATGGTGCGCGTCCCCGGCGTGGTGTCGTTCGGGCTGGAGTCGTCCACGATGGCGTCGGAGGCCAGGTCGTGGTTGGAGTTGCCGGCCGAGGCGAGGTGCAGCGTGCCCTTCCGCTGCGCGTACAGCTGGGCGCGGTTGACCGCGTCGACGATCGCCCGCTGGTCCGGGTCGTCCATGCAGTTGTAGAGCCACGGGTCGACGTAGTAGCTGTTGTTCGTGATCTCCACGCCGTGGTCGGCGGCGAACACGAACGCGCAGACGACGTTCTCCGGATAGAACAAGCCGTTGTCCGGGTCGCTGACCTTGATGCCCGCGACCTTGACGCCCGGCGCGACACCGGCGACGCCGATTCCGTTGCGGGCCGCGGCGATCTCACCGGCCACATGGGTGCCGTGGTAGTCGTCGGCCGTGTACGGCCGCCAGGCGCCCTGGCTGGTGTCCGCCTTGCCGCCGACGCAGTTGGCCGACTGGGCGGCGGAGAAGTTCAGGGCGAGGTCCGGGTGGGTGTCGTCGACGCCGGTGTCGATGACGGCGACGGTCACCTTCCGGCTGCCGTCGTTGATCTTCGCGGCCTTGTCGGCGCCGATCGCCCGCAGGTCCCACTGGTCGGCCTCGAGGGCTCGCTGCCGGGCGTCCTCGCGGAGACGGCCTTCGTCCGCGCGGCCTCGGCGGCGGTGACGAAGTCGGCGGCGCCCTCGTCCGTCGTCCCGGCCGCGGTCAGCGGCGCGGTACGGGTGGCGCCGGCGGACTGCACGCCGCGCATCTTGCGGACGGTCTTCGCGAAGTCGGCGTTCGAGGAGTGGACGACGATCACGCCGATCCTGTCGTACGTCACGACGACCTCGCCGCCGGCCGCGGCGATCGTCCGCTCGACCGACGCGATCGTGCGACGGTCCGTCTTGGTGTTGACGACATACGCCAGGGCGGGCGCGTCCGTCGCCTGCCCGGCCGCCACCGTCCGCGGGGCCGCCGAGGCCGCCGCCGGCAGGAAGCCGAGCGAGGCGGTCAGCGACAGTACGACGGGCACGGCGAGAGCGAGCCGGCGTCTGGAACGCAGATGAGCCATGGGGTCTCCACATCATCCGGAAACGAAACCGCCCGAGGCACAAGGGTGGTGCTCGGGCAGGTACATGACGGGGTGGTGCAGGGTGAAGTTATCCCGCGCTCTCGCTGGCCAGCAATGTTTTGCCGGGCACGTCTTCGGAAAACGGCAGGACAAAAGAATGGGCCGACGGGTTGAACCGGTCCTCGCGTGGCGCCGTGCCCTTGGGCAGGAAGCGCGAGGACACTCGCCTTTCGTCCCCGCCCGTCCCAACCGCACCGCGAGGAGACTCCGTGGCCGCCGAAGCACCGCCCCCTCGACAGAACAACGCAAACTCCCCACCCCCGAGGAGTTCACCGAGGTGCAGGAGAGCGCTGAGTTCGGTGAACTGCGCCGCTCCCACCGCTCCTTCGCCTTCCCGCTGACGATCGCCTTCACGGCCTGGTACCTGCTGTACGTCCTGCTCTCCAACTACGCGGGCGACTTCATGGGCACCAAGCTGTTCGGCAACATCAACATCGCCCTCGTCTTCGGCGTCCTGCAGTTCATCACCACGTTCCTCATCGCATGGTGGTACTCCCGGCACGCCGCCGCCAAGCTCGACCCGAGGGCCGAGGCCATCAAGACCCGTATGGAGGGCGGCGCATGAGCCCCGCGATCACCCATGTCACGCTCGCGGCGAACGAGGCCAGCGAACACCGCACACTGATCATCATCCTGTTCGCGCTGTTCGTCGTCGCCACCCTCGGCATCACCGTCTGGGCCGGACGGCAGACCAAGGACGCCGCCGACTTCTACGCGGGCGGACGGCAGTTCAGCGCCTTCCAGAACGGACTCGCGGTCTCCGGCGACTACATGTCGGCCGCGTCCTTCCTCGGCATCGCCGGCGCCATCGCCCTCTTCGGCTACGACGGCTTCCTGTACTCCATCGGCTTCCTGGTCGCCTGGCTGGTCGCCCTGCTGCTGGTCGCCGAGCCGCTGCGGAACTCCGGCCGCTACACGATGGGCGACGTCCTCGCCTACCGCATGCGCCAGCGCCCCGTGCGCACCGCCGCCGGCACCTCCACCATCGTGGTGTCGATCTTCTACCTGCTGGCCCAGATGGCGGGCGCGGGCGTCCTCGTCTCGCTGCTGCTCGGCATCACCTCCGACGCCGGCAAGATCCTCATCGTCGCCCTCGTCGGCATCCTGATGATCGTGTACGTCTCCATCGGCGGCATGAAGGGCACCACCTGGGTCCAGATGGTCAAGGCCGTCCTGCTCATCGGCGGCACCATCCTGATCACCTTCCTGGTGCTGCTGAAGTTCAACTTCAACATCTCCGACCTGCTCGGCAGTGCCGCGGAGAACAGCGGCAAGGGCGACGCCTTCCTCGAGCCCGGCCTCCAGTACGGCGCCGACGGCACCACCAAGCTGGACTTCATCTCCCTCGGCATCGCCCTGGTACTCGGCACCGCCGGCCTGCCGCACATCCTGATCCGCTTCTACACCGTGCCCAACGCCAAGGCCGCCCGTAAGTCCGTGAACTGGGCCATCGGCATCATCGGCGGCTTCTACCTGATGACCATCGCCCTCGGCTTCGGCGCGGCGGCACTGATCTCCCAGGACGAGATCATCGCGTCCAACCCGTCCGGCAACACGGCCGCCCCGCTGCTCGCCCTGCATCTGGGCGGCGTCGACTCCGCCTGGGGCGCGATCCTGCTGGCCACCATCTCGGCGGTCGCCTTCGCGACGATCCTCGCCGTGGTCGCGGGTCTCACCCTGGCCTCGTCGTCCTCCTTCGCGCACGACATCTACGCCAACGTCATCCGCAAGGAGAGGCCACCGACAAGGAGGAGATGCGGGCGGCCCGCTGGGCGACCGTCGCCATCGGCGTCGTCTCCATCGCGCTCGGCGCCCTCGCCCGCGACCTCAACGTGGCCGGCCTGGTCGCGCTGGCCTTCGCGGTCGCCGCCTCCGCCAACCTGCCGACCATCCTCTACAGCCTGTTCTGGAAGCGGTTCACCACCCAGGGCGCGCTGTGGTCGATCTACGGCGGTCTGATCGTCGCCGTCGGCCTGGTGCTGTTCTCGCCCGTCGTCTCCGGCGACCCCAAGGCGATGTTCCCGGACGTCGACTTCGCCTGGTTCCCGCTGAAGAACCCGGGCATCATCTCCATCCCGTTCGGCTTCCTGATGGGCTGGCTCGGCACCGTCCTGTCGAAGGAGGAGCCCGACGCCAAGAAGTACGCGGAACTGGAGGTCCGCTCCCTGACCGGCACCGGCGCCCACTGACCCACACCCGCGCACGGCCGCGCCGTACGACCCCTCGAGGTCCGTACGGCGCGGCCGTCCGCATTCCGGAAGCATCGGGTCCCTGGGGGTTGTCGGTGGTGTCACGTAGGCTCGGAGTCAGCCGGGCACGAGTGATCCGCGTCGAGGAGGGGGCCCACGTGCTCATCGACACCTACGGCCGAGTGGCCACCGATCTGAGGGTCTCGCTCACCGACCGCTGCAATCTGCGCTGCACCTACTGCATGCCCGAGGAGGGCCTGCAGTGGCTGGCCAAGCCCGACCTGCTCACCGACGACGAGATCGTCCGCCTCGTCGGCATCGCCGTCACCTCCCTCGGTATCGAGGAGGTCCGCTTCACCGGCGGTGAACCGCTGCTCCGCCCCGGTCTGGTCGGCATCGTCGAGCGGGTCGCCGCCCTGGAACCCCGCCCGCAGATGTCCCTCACCACCAACGGCATCGGCCTGCGGCGCACGGCGGCCGCGCTGAAGGCGGCGGGCCTGGACCAGGTCAACGTCTCGCTGGACACGCTCCGCCCGGACGTCTTCAAGACCCTCACCCGCCGCAACCGCCACCAGGACGTCCTCGACGGCCTGTACGCGGCCCGCGAGGCCGGACTGACCCCGGTCAAGGTCAACTCGGTCCTGATGCCGGGGCTCAACGGCGACGAGGCCCCCGACCTCCTCGCCTGGGCCGTGGAGCACGACTACGAGCTGCGCTTCATCGAGCAGATGCCCCTGGACGCCCAGCACGGCTGGAAGCGCGAGGGCATGATCACCGCCGGGGACATCCTGACGTCCCTGCGCACCCGCTTCGAGCTGACCCCCGAGGGCGACGAGGCCCGCGGCTCCGCCCCGGCCGAGCGCTGGCTGGTCGACGGCGGCCCGCACCGCGTGGGCGTCATCGCCTCCGTCACCCGCCCGTTCTGCGCGGCCTGCGACCGCACCCGCCTCACGGCCGACGGCCAGATCCGCACCTGCCTCTTCGCCACCGAGGAAACCGACCTCCGCGCCGCCCTCCGCTCGAACGCCCCCGACGAGGAGATAGCCCGTATCTGGAAACTGGCGATGTGGGGCAAGAAGGCGGGAGCGGGCCTGGACGACCCGGCCTTCGTCCAGCCGGACAGGCCGATGTCGGCGATCGGGGGCTAGCCGGCTGCGCCCCGCGCTTCCCACTCCTCCATCAGGACCACGTCCTTCAGGAACCCCCGTACCCCCAGGAACTGGGACAGGTGCTCCCGATGGTCCTCACAGGCGATCCACGTTTTCCGCCGCTCGGGCGTATGAACCTTGGGGTTGTTCCACACCAGGACCCACACGGCCGCGGCACGGCACCCCTTCGCGGAACAGACAGGCGTCTCGGCATCAGAAAGTGTCACGCCAGTGACCCTAACCCGCCCGAAAATGGCGACGCCGAGCAGCCACGGGGGAGCTGCCCGGCGTCGGTCCGTCGCTCCGACGGGGGATGCGGAGCGCGTACGAAGTATGTCACGGGTCACCCCGCCCCCGGCACCGGAACAACATGATTGATCTGAGGTTTTACTGAGCTTGGCGGGGAAGTGTCTTCCGTTCGGCGCCGCCACCCCACACCCTCCGAACCTCACCCCTGTTCGGAACGCTTCGTTCCTGTGCCCCGCGCCGCCTCCGACGCGATATCTTCCGCATCGGATTCCGCGGAACCGTCATTCGTCCGCGGCGACGCGATCATCGGCTTCATCGGCGTCGTCACGTACGTCGACGGCAGCGACGGCGTGTTCTCGCGCCCTGCGTTGGCGATCACCACCGCGATGTACGGCAGTACCGCCCCGAGTACCAGCGCCACGATCGCGACGTGCCTCTCCACGTTCCAGAGCGTCGCCGCGAGGATGACCGAGATCGTACGGACGGCCATCGAGATCACATACCGGCGCTGCCGCGCCCGCACATCGTCATGGAGCCCCGCCCGGGCGCCGGTGATCCGGAACACCTGGACGCTGCCGCCACCATGCTGCTTCCGCATCACATTCCACCATCCGCCCGCTCGGACCTTCCCCGCACCTGACCGGCCGGGGCGCCGTCCCGTGACACCGGTTCCGGACATGTCCACGTTACGCCGCACCCGGGGGCGCGACGAGAGCGGGTCACCCCGCCGGGCACCGCCCCGACCACGCCCCAGGACGCACGGCATGCCCGACGTGCGGCGTACGGCGTACCGGCCGACACTGTGCGTAATGCTCGCGTCGAGCCGTACGAGGAGGCAGCCATGGGCTGGTTGTGGGCGATCATCGTGGGATTCGTGCTCGGTCTGATCGCCAAGGCGGTGATCCCCGGCAAGCAGCACATCCCGCTGTGGCTGGCCACCATCTGCGGCATGATCGGCGCCGTCGTGGGCAACTCCATCGCGCGGGGCTTCGGCATCGAGGAGACCCGGGGCATCGACTGGGGCCGGCACATCTTCCAGCTCGGTGCGGCCATCGTCGTCGTCCTGCTCGCGGAAACGCTGTACACCGCGATGAAACGCAGGAAGCACGAGGGACAGCGGGTCTGACCCGCCGCCGTACGGCAAGCGACGGAGGGGCGGTCCCCGGCCCGCGCCGGAAACCGCCCCCGAGCCCGTAGCCACGGGCCGCCGGCTCAGCCGGCCGTGACCTCCACCGCCGCCAGGTTCTTCTTGCCCCGGCGCAGCACCAGCCAGCGCCCGTGCAGCAGGTCCTCCTTCGCGGGGACGGCGTCCTCGGCGGTGACCTTGACGTTGTTCACGTAGGCGCCGCCCTCCTTCACCGTGCGCCGCGCGGCGGACTTGCTCGGCACCAGGCCCACCTCGGTGAACAGGTCGACCACCGGCCCCAGCTCCGTCACCTTGGCGTGCGGCACCTCGGAGAGTGCCGCCGCCAGCGTGCGGTCGTCCAGCTCACCCAGCTCGCCCTGGCCGAAGAGGGCCTTGGACGCGGCGATCACGGCGGCCGTCTGCCCGGCGCCGTGCACCAGCGTCGTCAGCTCCTCCGCCAGCGCGCGCTGCGCGGCCCGGGCCTGCGGACGCTCCTCGGTCTGCCGCTCCAGCTCCTCCAGCTCCGCACGGGACTTGAAGGACAGGATCCGCAGGTAACCCGAGATGTCCCGGTCGTCCACGTTCAGCCAGAACTGGTAGAACGCGTACGGCGTCGTCATCTCCGGGTCGAGCCAGACGGCGCCGCCCTCGGTCTTGCCGAACTTGGTGCCGTCCGCCTTCGTCATCAGCGGGGTGGCGTAGGCGTGGGCCGTGGCGTCCGGCTCCAGCCGGTGCAGCAGGTCGAGGCCGGCCGTGAGGTTGCCCCACTGGTCGCTGCCGCCCTGCTGCATCGTGCAGCCGTAGCGCCGGTACAGCTGGAGGAAGTCCATCGCCTGCAGCAGCTGGTAGCTGAACTCCGTGTAGCTGATGCCCTCGGAGGACTCCAGCCGCCGGGCGACGGAGTCCTTCGTCAGCATCTTGTTGACCCGGAAGTGCTTGCCGATGTCCCGCAGGAACTCGATCGCGGACAGGTTCTGCGTCCAGTCGAGGTTGTTGACCATCACGGCCGCGTTCTCACCCTCGAAGGTGAGGAACGGCTCGATCTGGCCGCGCAGCCGCTCGACCCAGCCCGCGACGGTCTCCGGCGAGTTCAGCGTGCGCTCCGCCGTCGGGCGGGGGTCGCCGATCTGGCCCGTGGCCCCGCCGACCAGCGCCAGCGGCCGGTGACCGGCCTGCTGAAGCCGGCGCACGGTGAGCACCTGCACCAGATGTCCCACGTGCAGTGACGGAGCGGTCGGGTCGAACCCGCAATAGAACGTGACGGGACCGTCCGCGAGCGCCTTGCGCAAAGCGTCCTCGTCGGTGGACTGGGCGAACAGCCCGCGCCACTTCAGCTCGTCGACGATGTCCGTCACGGTTCTCGTGTCTCCTCGATGATCTTCGGCCGGTCGGGTGACGGCCGTTGCGAACGCCTACGAGGTTATACGCCCTGGCTGACAGAGCTCATATTGAAATCGGGGACGCGCAGCGCGGGCATCGCCGCCCTGGTGAACCAGTCACCCCACTCCCTGGGCAGGGTCTTCTCCGTACGGCCCGCCTCCACCGCCCGGCCCAGCAGGTCCACCGGCGACTCGTTGAACCGGAAGTTGTTCACCGCACCGGTCACCTCCCCGTTCTCCACGAGGTAGACGCCGTCCCGGGTCAGCCCCGTGAGCAGCAGCGTCGCCGGGTCGACCTCGCGGATGTACCACAGGCAGGTCAGCAGCAGGGAGGGCCCGCGCTGGTCCGTCGCCGCGACCATCTCCTCCAGCGAGCGGTCACCGCCCCGTCCAGGATCAGATTGTCGATCGCGGGCGCCGTCGGCAGCCCCGTCAGCCCGGCCCCGTGCCGGCTGGTGGTCAGATGCGTCAGCTCACCCGCGCGGATCCACTCCGTCGCCGTCAGCGGCAGCCCGTTGTCGAACACCGACTGGTCCCCGCCCGAGGAGTGCGCGAGCACGAACGGCGCCGACTCCAGGCCCGGCTCGCCCGGGTCGCTGCGCAGCGTCAGCGGCAGCTCGGACAGCTTCTCGCCGACCCGGGTGCCGCCGCCCGGCTTGGAGAACACCGTGCGGCCCTCCGCCGCGTCCCGTCCCGACGCCGACCACAGCTGGTAGATCAGCAGGTCCGCCACCGCGGACGGCGGCAGCAGCGTCTCGTACCGGCCCGCGGGCAGCTCGAGCCGCCGCTCGGCCCAGCCCAGACGTACGGCCAGCTCCGCGTCGAGCGCCGCCGGGTCCACGTCCCTGAAGTCCCGCGTGGAACGCCCGCCCACGCCGACCGCGTACGGTCCGGCGACTTGGCGTTCAGCTCCAGCGTGCCGTTCGGCTGGTCGTGCCGCAGCCGCAGCCCCGCCGACGTACCGAGGTAGCTGGAGACCATCTCGTGGTTGGCGAAGCCGTACAGCTCCCGGCCGCCGGCCCGCGCGCGTGCGAAGGCCTCGCCGAGCGCCGGCGCGAAGTCGGCGAACACGGCCGACGACGTCTCGGCCGGCGCCTGCGTGAACTCCGGCGACGGGGCCACCCCCGTGACCAGCGGCTGCGCGTCCTCCGCCGGACCCGCACCCCGCGCGGCGGCCTCGGCGGCCCGCACCAGCGGCTCCAGCTCGTCCACGGTCACCGCGGACCGCGACACCACCCCGGACGCCGTGCCCCGCGCCCCGTCCACCGTCGCGATCACGGTGAGCGTGCGCCCGCGCGTGACACCGTTCGTGGTCAGCGCGTTGCCCGCCCAGCGCAGATTGGCGCTGGACTCCTCGTCGGCGATCACGACACACCCGTCGGCCCGGGACAGCTCCAGAGCCCGCTCGACGATCTCGTACGGCTTGTTCACGGACGCGCTCATCGCCCCGCCTCCTGCGTCGTATTGAGGCTGTGCTCGCCCGGGGACGACCCCGGACCCCCGGCCGGTTCCGGTGCTGACCCTCATCGCCCCGCCTCCTGCGTCGTATTGAGGATGTTGACGCCCTTGAAGAGGGCCGAGGGGCAGCCGTGCGAGACCGCCGCGACCTGACCCGGCTGGGCCTTGCCGCAGTTGAAGGCACCGCCCAGGACGTACGTCTGCGGGCCGCCGACCGCCGCCATGGAACCCCAGAAGTCCGTGGTCGTGGCCTGGTAGGCGACGTCCCGCAGCTGTCCCGCCAGCCGCCCGTTCTCGATCCGGTAGAAGCGCTGCCCGGTGAACTGGAAGTTGTACCGCTGCATGTCGATCGACCAGGACCGGTCCCCGACGACATAGACGCCCCGGTCCACGCCCCCGATCAGATCCTCCGTCGACATCCCGGCCGGGTCCGGCCGCAGCGACACATTGGCCATCCGCTGCACCGGCACATGCCCGGGGAGTCCGCGAACGCGCACCCGTTGGACCGCTCGAACCCGGTCAGCCTCGCGATCCGCCGGTCCAGCTGGTAGCCGACCAGCGTGCCGTCCTTCACCAGGTCCCACGACTGCGCCTCGACGCCCTCGTCGTCGTAGCCCACCGTGGCCAGCCCGTGCTCGGCGGTACGGTCACCCGTGACGTTCATCAGCTCGGAGCCGTACTTCAGCTTGCCCAACTGGTCGAAGGTGGCGAACGAGGTACCGGCGTACGCCGCCTCGTAGCCGAGCGCGCGGTCCAGCTCGGTGGCGTGCCCGATCGACTCGTGGATCGTCAGCCACAGGTTGGACGGGTCCACCACCAGGTCGTACAGCCCCGGATCGACACTCGGCGCGCGCATCTTCTCGGCGAGCAGCTCCGGAATCCGCTCCAACTCGTCGTCCCAGTCCCAGCCGGTGCCCGTCAGATACTCCCAGCCCCGGCCGGCGGGCGGCGCGACCGTGCGCATGGAGTCGAACTCACCGCTGGAGCCGTCGACCGACACGGCCGTGAACGCCGGGTGCAGCCTGACCCGCTGCTGGGTGGTGACGGTCCCGGCCGTATCGGCGTAGAACTTGTTCTCGTGCACGGTGAGCAGCGAGGCGTCGACATGGTCCACCCCGTTCGCCGCCAGCAGCCGCGCGCTCCACTCGGCCAGCAGCCCGGCCTTCTCCTCGTCGGGCACGGCGAACGGATCGATGTCGTACGACGACACCCACGTCTTCTCGGAGTGCACCGGCTCGCCGGCCAGCTCCACTCGCTCGTCCGACCCGGCCGCCCGGATCACCTGCGCGGACAGCTTCGCCATCGCCACGGCCTGCGAGGCCACCTTGGCGGCCGCGTTCAGCGTCAGATCCACCCCGGACGCGAACCCCAGGTCCCGCCGTGCACCACCCGCACCGCGTACCCGAGGTCGGTGGTGTCCGACGACCCGGCCGGCTTGGCGTCCCGGAACCGCCAGGACGCACTGCGCACCCGCTCCAGGCGGAAGTCCGCGTGCTCCGCCCCGAGCGCCCGCGCCCGGGCGAGCGCGGCGTCGGCGAGGGCGCGCAGGGGAGTGCCAGGAATGACTGATCGATGTCATGGGGCACGGGTGGACATCCCTTCGGGGCTTGCCTGTGGTGACCATCGGAGGCAGTGAACCATGTCCCACCCCTCGGGCTCCCTGGAAAACCACGACAAGGACGGCAAACCGGCGGGCGGGTACGGGAGCGGCTCCCGTACCCGCCCGCCGGCGTCACGTACTACGTGACCTCAGTCGTCCAGAGAGACGTCGGCCGAGTGGGCCGCGAAGGCCGCCCAGGTGGCCGGCGTGACGACGAGAGGACGGACGCGCTTGTCCTTGGAATCACGAATGTGGACGGCCTCGGGGCGCACGGCGACCTCGACGCAGTTGTCACCCTCGCCGCCGCTGTAGCTGCTCTTGAACCAGCGCAGCTGATCAGTGGTGCTCATAGCGCTCCTCGCATCTGTTCCAACAGGCTTACGGTAGCCCGGCAGTCCAGTGCCTGGGAACGCAGTTTGCCATAGCGCTGGAGGAGGACACTCAGGTCGTTCGGGGCAGTGATCAGGTTGCTCGATCGCTGTCCCTCGGTGTAGCCGATCCACTGGTGCGTTGGCGTCTCGGCCAAGTACATGTGCCCCTCGATGCCACAGTGATCTTCTTGCTGAAGCGGCATGAGCTGGATCTCGATGTTGTGCCGTTGCCCAACGCGGAGGAGGTGGTCGATGACTTCTCCGGCCACGGTGGTTCCCCCGACGCGTCGCTCCAGAACGCCCTGCTCGATGACGAAGCTGAAGGCGGTATTCGGCTGCGACGCCAAGAGATCCTGCCGCTCCAGCCTCGCGCATACTTGCCGTTCGATCTGCTCCTGGGCGAGGGGCGGCAAGTTGCGCTCAAACACCGCCCGCGCGTATCCCTCCGGCTGCAACAGCCCAGGGACCGCCCGGCACTCGTACGCATACAAGGAGATCGCTTCCTCCTCGATCCCCGCCCAGTGACGGAACCACGACGCCAGTCCCGCCCTCCGCGTCAGACTCTTCGCCGCCGCCGTGAGGACCTTGACCGCGACCGGCCCCAGGACCTCCTCCGCCCGCGCGGGCAGGTCCGTCGGGGGAACCGCTTCCCCTGCTCGATCTTGGCGACGTACGCGGCCGAGTACCGCACTCGCACCGCGAACTCCTCCTGCGTCAGGCCGGACTCCTCGCGCAAAGCCTTGAGAACCGCGCCGAAGGTCTTGAGGCTGTCGGAGAGTTCCGCTTCACTGCCGTTCGTACCGCCGCCACCGCCGCTGTCCGCCCTCATCGCCGCTGTACCTCCAGTGCTCACGTGTCCACGCGTTGCACAACCCCGCCGGACTCACCCGAGGTCACGGGGAGTTACCCACCCAGTCCAGAGTGTGCACTGATACAGCCACGCCTGTATGGGTGTCGTCCCTGTTGGTGGCCGGGGCGGCCCGGAAACCCCGTGGTCGCTAGAAGTGGTCGGGCAGCCAGGGCTCGAACTGCGTCGTGCTGCGGACGAGGATTGCGAGCGTCCTCTCCGATACGGCGTGGACTCCGGCCATGCGGGCCGAGGTGGTGGACCGGTAGCCGCCGGCGTACCAGACCGCGAGCTGGTGCTGTGTGAAGGTCACCTGGCCCTGAACGTGAGTGGGGACGATCTCGGCCGTTCCGGCCTTGATCTGAAGCATCCACCTGCCCCGGTCGCCGTTCTCGTTGCTGATCTCGACCGGTACGGCGGTGGTGACGTCGTCCGGCCAGCCGCGGAGCCGGATGGCCTCGGGGATGTCGAGGATGCGGAGCATCCAGGGGTGCCAGGCTTCGGCGGTGGTGCGGTGGTGGCGGAGTCCGTGGAGGAGGGCCGGGTAGGGGGAGGGCACCGCGCCGGAAGGCGATGGTGCGGGCGCGGGTGTTGTGGCGGCCGAGGAAAGCGAGCATCGCGGCGGCAGTGGGTCGGCCGGCGGCCCAGAAGTCGTGGACGGTCAGGCTCGTGCCGTGGCGCTCGTGCCGTTTGGTGGTGAGGCTGAGCAGGCCGGTGGTGGGGTGGCCGGGCCGGGCGAAGCGGTAGGTGGTGAGGTTGCTCTTGTCCTGCTTCCACCGGGTCCACCAGGTGGGCCGGTGGACGGGGCCGTTCCACTGGCGGGCGAGGTCGCGTTGGAGGGTTTTGGCGTCGGCGGTCAGTCCGTGCTCGGCTTCGAAGTCCTCAGTGGTGAAGGAGCGCTTGAGGTCGTCGGTGGCCACCGCCCAGGCGAGAACGTTGGTGGGGGCTTCCCATCCGAGGCGGCGGGCGTAACCGGTGGAGGAGGTGCTGATCGTGGAGATCACGGCTCCGCGCTCGATCAGGGGACGCAGTCGTTCGGCCGTCATGTCGGTGGCTAGGTGGTCGCCGCGTTCCTCGGGGGCGACGCAGCCGTCACCGAGGCAGGCGCTGGGGACGGGAGCGCCGCCGAAGTACTGGTCGACGAGGAGGCCGAGGCCGCCGGCGACGACCCGGCCGCCGCGGACGGCGACCCGGAGATCGGCGTGTTCGCGCAGGTGGGTGATGTCGCCGACCGGGTGGCCGTAGGCGCGGGTGGCGAGTTGGTCGTATTGCTCCCACTGGCCGTCATCGGCTGGGGCGAAGGTCAGCTGCTGGTTCATGGTCCGCTTTCAGTAGTGGGTGGCGTCGCGGGCGGCGTCGGCGTCGAGGGGGACGAGGAAGGCGCGACTGAAGGTCAGGACGCTGGTGCCCGCCTGGTTGTGGGCGGTGGTGCGGCAGGTGATGACCCCGGTGTCGGGGCGGCTTTCGCAGGCCCGGCGGGTGAGGATCTCCGTTTCGGCGTACAGGGTGTCGCCGATGTGGACGGGCGCGGTGAAGCGCACGTGGTCGACGGCGAGGTTGGCGGTGGTCAGGCCGCTGATGCTGCGGACGGTCATGCCGGCCACGAGGTTGAGGGTGACGCCGGAGCAGACCAGGATGCGGCCCCACAAGGTCTGGCTGCTGTAGTGGGCATCGGTGTGGATGGGGGCGACGTTGCCGCTCAGGGCGGCGCCGAGGAGGTTGTCGAGTTCGGTGACGGTCCGGCCGGGCCGGTGCTCGATGACCAGGCCGGGGGCGAGTTCGGGGTAGGAGAGGCCGACGCTCTCGCGGACCCGGTCCTCGCCGGTCCGGCGGTAGCCGTGGGGCAGGCCGGTGCTCATGACGTGCGGTCCGCTTCGGCGACGAGCGCGCGGGCGGCGTTGAAGAAGGGGTGCCGCGCATCTGTCCGTCCACGCTGGTCACCGTTCCGCCGCTGGCGTCGGCGGCTGCGACGATGGCGCGGGCCTGGGCGACCTCCTCGGTGGTGGGCGTGAAGACGTCGTTGATCACCTTCACGTGGCGGGGTGGACGCAGCCCTTGCCGTGGAAGCCGAGTTCCTTGGCCCGCTCGGCGTCGCGGCGCAGGATGCCGGGGTCGTCGAGTTCCCAGGTGGGGGCGTCGATCGCGGGGATGTTCGCGGCGGTGGCGGCGTTGATGAGGGCTGAACGGGCGTAGTGGAGGGTGTCCCAGCCCAGGCCGCAGCGGACGGAGGCGGCGTAGTCGGCGGAGCCGAAGATGACGCCGCCGAGCCGGGACGCGCGCATGATCGCGGGGAGGGTGTCGAAGGCACGGGGGCTTTCGATCAGGGCCCAGATGGCGGGGGTGTAGCCGTCGGTGTCGAGCGCGGCGGCGACGAGTTCGATGTCGCGGGGGATTCCGCCTTGGGGACCACGACGAGGTCGGGCCGGGTGGTGTAGGTGGTGAGGGCGACGAGGTCCTTGATGCCGTCGATCGTCGTGAGGCTGTTCATCCGGATGCCGAGGGTGCACGGCGGGCCGGGGAGGGCGAAGAACGCTTCCGAGGCGGTGCGGGCGGTCTGCTTGTCGGTGCGGGCGACGGAGTCCTCGATGTCGACGACGGCGACCGCGGCGCCGGACTTCTGTGCGCCGAGGAAGCGGTCCCTGTGCAGGCCGGAGGTGATGATCCAGGCCGGTCCGGGCCGGAGGCCGGTGCTGGGCATAGGGGTGGTCACCTTCCGTTGCGCTTGCTGGTGATGAGGAGGTCGAGTCGGCCGAGGGTGGCGGCGTCCCTGATGTCGCTGTCGCTGATGTCGATGCCGTAGCGGTCGGTCAGGAGGACGGACAGTTCGACGACGGCCAGGGAGTCGAATCCGGCGTGGTCGAGGCTGGCGTCGTCGGTGAGCCGTTCGGCGGGCAGCTTGAGGTCGTCGGTCAGGATGCGGACGAGATCACCGGTCATGCCCGGCTCCTTCCGGAAGGCAGGTGAGGGAGAGGTCGGGCCAGGTGAGGGTGGTGGCACCCCAGGTCAGTCCGGCGCCGAACGCGGTGAGCAGGGCCCGGTGTCCGGGCTCCAGGCGGCCGTCGGCGGCGGAGTGGGCCAGGAGCAGGGGATGGACGCGGCGCCGGTGTTGCCGACGTCGCCCACGTTGCCGAGCCGGTGGTCGGCGGGGACACCGAGCTGTCGGGCGACGAACGAGGTGATCCGGCTGTTGGCCTGGTGCGGGATCAGACGGTCGATGTCCGTGACGTCCCACCCGGCGGCGGTGGCGGCTTGGCGGGAGGCGGTGCACATGCGGTCGACCGCATGCCGGAAGACGTCGGCTCCGTCCATGTGCAGGGTGCCGGGCCGGGAGGCCCGGATCAGGTCGGCGCCGGTTCCGTCGCTGCCCAGCACCACCGACCCGAGTGCCCCGGGTTCGTCCGCGCTGCCGCGGCGCAGCATCACGGCTCCGGCGCCGTCACCGAACAGCGGGACGGTCGTGCGGTCCTTGGGGTCGGGAAGGGTGGAGAGGCGGTCGGCGCCGACGACCAGGACGGTCCGCGCGGTGTCAGTGGCGATGAGCCCGGCCGCGGTGGCGAGGGCGTAGAGGAAACCGGTGCAGCCGGCCGCGAGATCGTAGGCGGGAACTCCGGTCAGCCCGAGCCGGGTTGCCAGGGCAGGTGCGGTGGCCGGACAACAGCGGTCCGGGGTGGTCGTGGCCACCACCACGGCCTCCACCGTGACCGGTTCACCGTCGGCGAGGGCCTGGGCCGCCGCATGGACGGCGAGGTCGGTCGTGGACAGGTCCACCCCGGCGACATGCCGCTGGGCGATGCCGGTCCGCGAGCGGATCCACTCGTCCGTGGTGTCCAGACGTGCGGTCAGGTCGGCGTTCGTGACGATGTGCGGGGCAGAGCCGCGCCGACTCCGCAGACCACGGCCACCCTTCCGGCGACTCCGGATGCGGCGGTCATCGGGTGGCCGCCTTCAGCTGCCGGGCGACGTCACCGATCAGGTCTTCCTGCCCGGCGACAACCTGCCGCCCGCCAAGGGCGAGGAACAGGTCTACGGGGTCGACGCCTTCGGCGCGGGCGATCTGCTGGACGGGCCGCCTGAAGCCGGAGAACACCCCGGCGAGCCCGCTGGCCACGGCGGTGGAGTCGATGGACGGCGAGGCCTTCATCAGACGGTCGGCGGCGATGTCGGCGGCGGCCAGGACCTCGCGCAGGCCGATACCGGTAGCGATGCCACGGCGTTCGAGAACGGCCACGAGGACTTCGAGCTGGGTGTTGCCCGCCCCGGCGCCGAACCCGCGGGCGGTCGCGTCGATGACGGACGCCCCGGTGTCCACGGCGGCAAGACTGTTCGCCACGGCCAGGCCCAGGTTGTTGTGGCCGTGGAAGATGACCGGCACGTCGACGGCGTCTGCGATGGCGTGCACCCGCTCGGTGACGTCGGCCGGGAGGTAGTGGCCGGCGGAGTCCATGATGCCGACGGCCTGGGCACCGAACGTCGCCATAAGGGCGCACTGTTCGGCGAGTTCGCCGGGGCCGGTCATGTGGCTCATGAGCAGGACGCCCTGGGCTTCGGCGCCGAGGTCGCGGGCAACGCCGAGGTGGCGTTCGGTGACGTCGGCCTCGGTGCAGTGCGCGGCGATCCGTACGACGTCGGCGCCGTGGCGGACGGCGGTCACCAGGTCGTGGGAGGTGCCCCAGCCGGGGGCCATGAAGACGCCCATCCTTGATGAGGTGAGGGCCTCGCGGACGGTGGTGAGCATCGTGGCGTCGTCGAGAGCGGCGCGGCCGATCTGGAGGCTGGAGGCGCCCAGGCCGTTGCCGTGGCCGACCTCCACCACCGGCACCTTGGCGGCGTTCGCGGCGGTGGCGTAGGCGTGGAGCTGGTCGGCACCGAGCTGGTGGCCGACCGCGTGGTGGCCGTCGCGCAGGGTCGGGTCGTGCAGGAGGATTTGGGGCCGCTTGCGCGGGTGTGTGTCCATGGACGGGGTTCCCTTCATCGGGAGGAGGCGGCCGCCTGCTCGGCGAGCAGGACGGCGGCGGCGTTGATGATGTCGACGCTTCCGGCGTGGCGGGGCAGGCGGCTGCCGGAGGCGGTCACCTCCACCGCGACCGAGATCCGGCCCGGGGTCACGGCGAGGGAGGTCACCCTGTATCCGGGTGTGTAGGCGCGCACGGCCTGGGCGGCGGTCGCGATGCCCGTGCGGACCGGTGCGGCACGGATGTCTTCTGCGAGGACGGTCATGGCCACCCGGAACGGCGGGGCGGGCCGGGCGGGGCTGAGGTTGACCATCACCTTCGCGTCCGGGGTGGCGGTGAAGGTCCGGATCGCGGCGGAGGTGGTGGCGATGTACTGGTCGAGGTTCAGGCGGGTGGCCCGGCCGGCGCTCGCGCTCGCCCCGGTGGAGACCACTTCGATGTAGGTGGGGGTACAGCGCTGGGCGATGGCGTGCAGGACCGGGAGGGCCGCCTGCCCGCCGCAACTGACGAGGTTCAGGTGCCGATGGGCCGCCGCCCGGTGACCGTTGACGCCCGGGACGATGACCGTGCCGAGTCCCGTGGGGGTCAGGTCGATCAGCGTGGTGCCGGTAGGTTGTAGTGCGGCCCAGTGCTCGGCGTGGCTGTCGGCGTTGGTGGCGTCGAAGACCGCGTCGAAGGGCCGCCCTCCGCCACGGCGTGAATCCCGCCGTCGGTGGTCGGATGGCCCATGTCGGCCGCCCGGCGCAGTCCCAGGCTGTCCCGGCCGCGGCCTGCCACCAAGGCCAGCTCCAGCTTCTTTGACCGGCGGATCTTGTCGGCGAGGTCGATCCCGATCAGGCCCGCGCCGAGTACGGCGACACGCAGCCGCTGTTCATCCGCAGCCATCGGCCGCTCCTTCGTCCAAGGGGATGGGTGGTGCATGAGGGTGCGGCGCCGGGGCCGGCTCCGGGCTCCGAGGGTCAGCGCACGTGCAGCTCGACCGGCGGCAGATGTGGCGAGCGGGCGCGTACCGTGCTCCGGGCTTCCAGAGGGAGGCTGGCGTGCACGGCTCCGGCCAGGACCAGCTGCCCGGCGCGCAGGCCGTCGCCGCAGCGGTGGAGCCGTCCGGCGAGCCAGACCAGGGCACGGAGCGGGTCCCCGAGGACGGCACGGCCCGCTCCGGTGACCATCGTGGTGCCGTCGACGCTGACGACCAGCGGCTCGGCGGCCAGGTCCATCTCCGCGCTCAGCGGCACCATGGACCCGGTGACGACCCGAGCGCACGAGGCGTTGTCGGCGATGCTGTCCGCGACCGTGATCCGCCAACTGGTGAACCGGGTGTCGATCACCTCCAGGGCGAGGAACACCTCCTTCACCGCCGCCCGTGCCTCGTCCTCGCTCACATCCGGGCCTGCCAGATCGCAGCCGAGCCGGAACGCGATCTCGGCCTCCACCCGCGGCTGCATCAGCATCGACCGGGCCATGGTGCTGCCGGTAGGCAACACCATGTCGTCCAGCAGAACGCCCGAGTCAGGCTCGTCGACGCCCATCTGCTCCTGCATGGCCCTGGAGGTCACCCCGGCCTTGTGGCCGACGACGCGGGCGCCACCCGCGATCCGCCGGGCGGCCGCCGCTTTCTGCACCCGGTAGGCCGTCGCCAAGGGCAGTCCCGGCCGCCGGACGGTCAGCGCCTCGATCGGCACCTGCTCGTATTCCGCCGCCAGCAGAGCCGACGCCGAAGCGGCGATCCAGCGATCCTCCTGGTCGTCCATGGCAATCCTTCCTCGGGGCATGGGGCATCACATGCGGTTCGCGGATGTGGGCGCAGGAGCAGATCCGGGGGCGGGCACTGGTACCGGCCGCCGGGATCTGGCCTGATGAAGAGTCAACCGGCGCTCGCCGCACAGCGGTACGGTGACGGGCAGCCCAAGCGGTATATCGCGTATATCCGGACAGGTGCTCATGACCATCCGCATGCCGAACGTCCAGCTCAGCGCCCTTGTCGCCGAATCCGGCCTCACCTACGAGGCGCTGGCCAAGGCGGTCTGCGCGGTCGCCGCCGAATGCGGCACACGCTTACGCACGAACAAGTCCAACGTCGAGCACTGGCTCAGCGGATCCGTGCCTCGCGGCGATACACCCCGCTACCTCGCGGTCGCGCTCTCACGGCGTCTCGGCCGCCTCCTGACCCCCGCCGACCTCGGCCTGCCCTCCCCGCCAGAGGTCGAAAATGACACCATCGGGCTGTCCCTCGGGAGCGACCCGCTGGACATCCTGCTGCCGATGTGGAGGTACGAGTTGGACCGCCGCCGCTTCCTGACGGCCTCCGCCTACTCCGTGGCAGCCGCAGCCCTGCCCCTCAGCCACCTCCAGGACATCGCCTCCCGCACCCAGGCCGCCCGCACCGGCCACACCGTCGGCATGGCCGAAGTCACCGCCGTCCGCGACATGATCCACGCCTTCTCCGAGATGGACGAACGCCACGGCGGACAGCACGGCCGCAGCGCCCTGGTCACCTACCTCCGCGATGACGTCGCTCCGCTGTGCCGGGCCCGGTTCCGCACCGACGAAGCCCATCGGCAGATGCTCTCCGCTGCCGGCCGCGGCGTCCACCTGCTGGGCTGGAAAAGCTACGACGCAGGCCAGCAGGGACTCGCCCAGCGCTACTACCTCCAGTCCTACGCCCTGGCCGCCGAATCCGGCCTGCGCGGGCACGACGGATTCGTGATGCGCACCATGGCCATGCAGGGCCTCAAGCTCCACCGCCCCGAGCACTGCCTGGGCCTGGCCGAGACCGGCCTGAACCGCGCCAAGGGACGGGTCGACGCCCAGACCGAAGCCCTCTTCCGCATCGTCCACGCCCACACCCTGGCCAAGAGTGGCAAGCGCCGCGCGGCCCTCGCCGAGGCCGAACACGCCCGCACCCTGCTGACCGCCGCTCCCGGCGACGAGGTGCCGTTCTGGGCGCTGGCCTGGGGCCCACCGGCCGCGTCGATGTATTCCCGCACCGCCAAGGTCCACGAGACCCTGGGAGACCACCGGGCCGCCGCCGAGCAGTACGCGCTGGCCGCCACGGCCCGCCCGGCGGACACCTACGCGCGGATCGTCGCCCTGGACCTGGTCGCGGGCGCCGAGATGCACCTCAAGCGCGGCAGCATCGAGCAGGCGTGCGCCACCTGGCACCGGGCCATCGACCACATGGGCGGTGTCCGCTCCGTCCGTACCCGCAAGGCGATCTCCCGTATGCGCGGCGACCTCGCACGCTTCCGGGCCCGTGGCCTGCGGTGCGTGGCCGAGCTCGACGAACAGGGGCGCGACTTCCTCTCCGGCGTCTGACCTCAGCGGCGTCCGAAGAAGCGGCGGACGATCGGCTCCAGGTAGTCCGCGTGCGGACCGGACAGACCGGCCAGTTCGTCCGGTGATCGCAGCAGGGCGATGTCGGCGAGTTCAGGTTCGCGGTCCTGGGCCCGCTCGGCTGCCGCGGCAGCGGCGAAGTCCGCGCGCAGCGTCGCCTCGGGAAGGGCCGGGGCGAGGTAGGTCAGGCCGACACTGCCGTTCTCGCCGCGGGTGACGACCCATAGCTTCAGGTCCTCGGGGGCCGCGCCGATCCCCAACTCCTCGACCAGTTCCCGCGCGGCCTGGCCGGCCAGTGCCGACCCGTCCAGCACCGCCCCGGCCTGGGGAGGCTCCAGGGACCCCCGGGCAGCTGCCAGCGGCCCGGGGCGGCCGTAGTGGGCGACATCCTCGCCACCAGCACACGGCCGTCGTCGGTCGGCTGGACGACGTTCACGAACAACGAGGGCAGTGCGGTGGCGCCGGGAACGCGACGCAAGGCGTAGTGCCGGTAGGTCACACGCACCCACGACAGACGCAGGACGCGCGGGTCCGTCCACTCCAGTCCCCCACACGCCACCACAGGCCCGTCGAAGAGGCTGGGGTTGGCCCGCACCGCCATGTCCCACACCCGGTCCCGGGCCTCAGCGTCCCGGGGCGGCAGCGGTGGCTCCGCAGCTTCGGCCAACAGGAGCCGTTCCACCTCGAAGAGGTCAACGTCCACGGGGGTAGCGTCTCGGTCACCGGCCCATCGTAGAACCCGCTCCGACCCGCATTCCTCGCCCTCCGACGCGACCGGCCGGCCAACTGGGCGGAAGCGGACCGGCCACATGGCCGACGTATGACTGGCAGCGGCGCCGCCGTGACAGGTCGGCGGGCGGGTACGGGAGCTACCCGTGAAGCTCCGCGACGATCTGTTCGGCAATGCGGCGTGCGGGCCCCAGCCGAGGGTCCTCCGGGTGCGCGCCCGGTCCGAAGATCTTCGAGCACACGAACAGTGTCATCAGCTTGCCGTCCCGGCTCGCGAAGTCACGGCGCCGCTCTTGCCGTACGCGATCGGCCAGAGACGGGACGGCAAGCGAGCTCCCCACACCGAAGCGGAGTCCAGCCGCGTTCCCCAGTCCTCCCAGTCGAAACACCGACCGAGCGGCGTTTCTGTACTGCCGTGTCCCGGTCCAGAGCGTGCGCCGATACAGCCGTGCCTGTATGGATGCCGTCCCTGGCGGGGCCTGGAGCTGCCCGCGACGCTGGCCGCATGCCAGCGTCACGGGCCCAAGAGGCCGTAACCGTAAGTGTGTTCGCCCAGCGCTTCTCCGCCACCCGCCGAGGCGCACGACTCGCCCGCAGACTCGCCACGCACCGGCTCGACCTGTGGCACCTGCCCTACGGCAGCCCGGCCTCCGACACCGTCACCCTCGTCGTGGCCGAACTCGCCTCCAACGCGGCCCTCCATGGTCACGTGCCGGGACGCGACTTCGAGTTGCGGCTTACGTACGACCGGCCGGCGGGCCTCGTCCGCGTCGAGGTGTCCGACACCCACCCGGGGCACCCGGAGCTCCCCGAGTCGGCGGCCCAGGCCTTCGCGGACGCCGACTGCGGCAGAGGCCTGTTCCTGGTGGAGGCCGTGGCCGACCGCTGGGGCGTGGCCGGGCGGACGGGGCCGGGCAAGACCGTGTGGGCCGAGTGCGCGGTCCACGCCCCGGACGAACCGTGTCCCGTTCGGCCGTAGTTGACGATCATCTTCCGCAACCACCCGCTACGTGTGCTGAGTTGTGATTTCGGCCAATGTCAGTAGTGCCGGGTAGGCTTGTCGGCCTGCCCGAGTTGACGGTCAGCTCTGCGACGGGCGAAAGCTTGTGGAGGCGTACGTGGTCGGACGCGAGATCGCTGCGGCGGACCATCCGAGCAAGGAGGTCAGGGCGGTCCTCAAGCGGCTCGTCGCCGAGGGTGGGCGCTTGCGTCGGAGGCCCACTGGGGCACGCTGTACTGCCCCTGCCCGGACCACCACTGCACGGTGATCCGTGTGGGTGGCACGCCGAAGAATCCCGGCCAGGAGGCCCGTCGAATAGCCCGCAGGGCGAAGTGGTGCCCCCTGCCTCCGGACGACCCGCGTGCGGCCCTCCACGGCGGTGTTGTCAATTGACAACGTCATCGGGCTCGGTGAAACTTGAGGCTGTGGGGGTTCGCTGGAACGAGAGGCCGCAGATACCGGAACCAGGAAGAGCGAACAGGCATACGCATGGGGGACTGGGGCGTCATGGAGTATGAGTTTCACTTCGTCGTGGACGGGATCGACGTGGACGACGACGAGGCCGTCGCGATCGTCCACGACACCTTCGACGGGGTGCTGACCCGCCATCGTGGCCGCCACTTCCTGGACGTCTCCGAGAGCGGGGTCAACGCGATCGACGCGGCCCACCGCATCGTCGTACGCCTGCGCAAGTCACTGCCCGCTCTGAGGCTGCTGCGTACCGACCCCGACCTGGTCGGCGTCTCGGACATCGCGGAGCGGGTCGAGCGGTCGCGGCAGAACGTCCAGCAGTGGGTGAGCGGCGAGCGGCGGCAGGACAAGCTGCCCTTCCCGGACCCCGAGGGGATCACCGGACGCTCGCCGGTGTGGCGCTGGGGGACGTCAACGCCTGGCTTGCGCAGTTCGGCGAGGGTGACGAGGTGCACCCGCCCACCCGCGAAGAGGCCCTGACCATCGACTTCCTGCTGCCCAAGTGGCAGCGCACCCTGGATGACGGCCTTCCTCTGGTCCACTTCGTGGCCGCCGAGACCGGGGACGACCGGGACAAGGAACGGGAGACCGTCCAGCGGCTGCTGGAGGGCACGCTGGCGCTGCCCGGCGTACTGGAGCGGATCGCCGCGTTCCCCGTCCCCAGGACGGAGCGGCAACGGCTCACCGTCGTGTGCGCGGTCCTCACCGACCGGCTGAGCAGCGTGGTGTCCCGCATCGGCCACGACGAGGTTCTGGCGGTTCTCGCCTTCCAGGGCGCGGAGAGCGAGTTGCATCTTCAGCCCGTCGGTACACCGCAGGCCCCGGGCGCCGTTCCGATCTCCCGCCTCGGTCTCGGACGCGATGCCACGGTCGGTGACCTCCTGCTCGTCCAGACGAACGGCCCCGACGACATCCCGGTCACGCCGATCACCCCGGTCGGCCTGGACTGAGCCCGGCCGTGGCCGTCACCCCGTACCCCGCGAAGATGGGACGTCGTGCCCAGCATCACGACCGTCGTCGCCCAGGCCCTGGGGACCGATGCGACCGCCCTGCGGCGGGACGCTCCCCAGGGCGACATGATCTTCCCCGACCCTGTGGGATCGGTTCCTCGCCCGGAAACCGGGACTGGAGGCGGATTCAGTGCGGAGCCGGTCGACAGCGCACGCAGCAGGCGGGCCACGTGAAGAGCGAGGGTGAGACGATCGAGGTCACCCGGCACGGCGACATCATCGCGATACGGCCACCGGCCGGCAGCCCCATGGAGCGGTACGCGCACCTGGTGGCGCAGGGGAGGATCACGCCGAAGCCCTTCACCGCCGCCGAGCGCCACGGCATGCCGCACTACGAGGTGCCGGAAGACGTCGACGCCGTGGCGCTCCTGCTCGCCGAGCGTGAGGAGGACGACCGTTGATCTACAGAGACACTTCCGCGCTCGTCATCTTGGCGGACCGACGGCGGGCGAACTGTAGGAACCCGACAGGACGCCACGAGAGCCACTGTCGATGCCCCAGTCCCCGGGCGGGGCCGGGACCGATAGGTTTTCGGTGTAGCCGCCTGTCATCCAGGTGTCCGGGCGGTGCACCAGACCGCTATCGAAAGGGTGATCCGTTGAGCCGCTCGGTTCTCGTCACCGGAGGCAACCGGGGCATCGGCCTCGCCATCGCCCGCGCGTTCGCCGACGCCGGCGACAAGGTCGCCATCACATACCGCTCGGGTGAGCCGCCGGAGGGCTTCCTCGCCGTCAAGTGCGACATCACCGACACCGAGCAGGTGGAGCAGGCCTACAAGGAGATCGAGGAGGCCCACGGCCCCGTCGAGGTCCTGATCGCCAACGCCGGCATCACCAAGGACCAGTTGTTGATGCGGATGTCCGAGGAGGACTTCACCTCGGTCGTCGAGACCAACCTCACCGGTACCTTCCGGGTCGTCAAGCGCGCCAACCGCGCCATGCTGCGCGCCAAGAAGGGCCGCGTCGTCCTGATCTCCTCGGTCGTCGGGCTGCTCGGCTCCGCGGGGCAGGCGAACTACGCCGCCTCCAAGGCCGCCATGGTCGGCTTCGCCCGCTCCCTCGCCCGTGAGCTGGGATCGCGCAACATCACCTTCAACGTCGTCGCGCCCGGTTTCGTCGACACCGACATGACCCGGGAGCTCAGCGAGGAGCAGCAGACGAAGATCCTCGCGCAGGTACCGCTCGCCCGGTACGCGCGGCCCGAGGAGATCGCCGCCACCGTGCGGTTCCTCGCCTCGGACGACGCCTCGTACATCACTGGAGCCGTCATCCCTGTTGACGGCGGACTGGGAATGGGTCACTGATCACCATGAGCGGAATCCTCGAGGGCAAGCGCGTCCTGATCACCGGTGTGCTGACGGAGGCGTCCATCGCCTTCCACGCCGCCAAGCTGGCCCAGGAGCAGGGCGCCGAGGTCATTCTGACCGCCTTCCCGCGGCCCACGCTGACCGAGCGCATCGCCAAGAAGCTCCCCAAGCCCGCCAAGGTCATCGAGCTGGACGTCACCAACGACGAGCACCTGGGCCGTCTGGCCGACATCGTCGGCGAGGAGCTGGGCGGCCTCGACGGCGTCGTGCACTCCATCGGCTTCGCGCCGCAGGACGCGCTCGGCGGCAACTTCCTCAACACGCCGTTCGAGTCCGTGGCCACGGCCATGCACGTCTCGGCGTTCTCCCTGAAGTCGCTGACCATGGCCTGCCTGCCGCTGATGCAGAACGGCGGCTCCGTCGTCGGCCTCACCTTCGACGCGCAGTACGCCTGGCCGCAGTACGACTGGATGGGCCCCGCGAAGGCCGCCCTGGAGGCCACCAGCCGCTACATGGCCCGTGACCTGGGCAAGCAGAACATCCGCTGCAACCTGGTCTCGGCGGGCCCGCTCGGTTCCATGGCCGCCAAGTCCATCCCGGGCTTCAGCGAACTGGCCTCCGTGTGGGACACGCGTGCGCCGCTGGAGTGGGACCTGAAGGACCCGGAGCCGGCCGGCCGCGGCATCGTCGCGCTGCTCAGCGACTGGTTCCCGAAGACCACGGGTGAGATCGTCCACGTCGACGGCGGTCTGCACGCCATCGGCGCCTGACGAACGCACTGCCGAAGGCCCGCGTCCCCACCGGAACGCGGGCCTTCGCGCGTGTCCCCATCGGGACGCGGGCCTTCGCGCGTCTCAGCCGCCGGAGGGCGGGCCGAACAGCCCCGGACGGCACATGAACGGATAGGCGGCGGCCTCCTCGGCCGCCGCCGCCGCGTCACCCGCGCGGATCGCGTCCACCAGCCGGCCGTGGTCCATGTGCGCCTCGGGGGACATGCCCCGGTCCATGTCACCGCGCAGCCAGTCCCGCAGCACCTCGCTCAGATCCGCGTACATCGCGGTCATCACGTCGTTGTGCGAGGCGGCCACGACCGCCAGGTGGAACGTCGCGTCCGCCGCCACGAACGCCTCCGCCTCACCCGACTCCCAGGCCTCCTCCCGGCGCAGCAGCAGGGTGTCGATCTGTTTGAGGTCCTTCTCCGTCCGCCGCTCGGCGGCCAGCCGCGCGGCCGCCGACTCCAGCGTCGAGCGCAGTTCGGCGATGTGCCGGGGTCCGCACCGGCGAAGCGGCGCTGCATCACACCCGCCAGCTCGCTGGTGGCCACGACATACGTGCCCGAGCCCTGGCGGATGTCCAGCAGCCCGTTGTGCGCCAGCGCGCGGACGGCCTCGCGGACCGTGTTACGCGCCACACCCAGCTGCTCGACCAGCTCCGGCTCGGTGGGGATACGCGAGCCGACCGGCCACTCGCCCGAGGTGATCTCGGCCCGCAGCGCGGCGATGACCTGCTCGGACAGGGCCGCACGACGGGGATGGCTCAGCGACATGGCACACCTTCGCACGACAGCGGCGCCGCGGTACGGCGACCTCGGCATGGACAACCAATCATCCCATGATTCTATGATGGGTGCATGGCTAGCCAGGAAACCCGGACGCTCACGTCCACGACCGTACGCACGCCGGCCGCGCCCGACGTCCTGACCGCCCCCGGGGCCGGTCCCTCGCGCGCGTGGCGGACACGGCTCCTCGTCCTCGGTATCGTGCTGGCCGCGTTCAACCTCCGCCCCGCCATCACCAGCCTGGGCGCGCTGCTCGAGGAGGTCCGCGACGGGCTCGGCATGAGCGGCAGCGTGGCCGGGCTGCTCACCTCCGTGCCCCTGCTCTGTTTCGCCGTCTTCGGCGTCGCGGCGCCGAGGCTGGCCCGCCGGTTCGGCGCGGGCGCCGTGGTCTGCGCCGGCATGGTCGCCATCGGCGCCGGTCTGCTGATCCGGCCGTACGTGGGCGGTACGGCGGCGTTCCTGGGGGCCACCGCCCTCACGCTGATGGGTATCGCCGTCAGCAACGTCCTGATGCCGGTCATCGTCAAGCGCTGGTTCCCCGACCGGGTCGGCTCCATGACCGGCCTGTACTCCATGGCCCTCGCCATGGGCACCGCCTCGGCGGCGGCCGTGACCGTGTCGCTGACCGGCGCGCTGGGCGGGAACTGGCGGTCGGGCCTCGCCGTGTGGGCGGCCCTGGCGGCCGTCGCCGTACTGCCGTGGCTGGCCTTCGCGCGGGCCCGGGAGCCGGAGCACGAGCGGGACACCCGCGCGGAGGCGCCGGTACGGCTGCGGATCACCCGGAGCCGTACGGCCTGGGCGCTGGCCGTGTTCTTCGGGCTCCAGGCCACCGCCGCGTACATCACCATGGGCTGGATGGCGCAGATCTTCCGGGACGCGGGCGTCCCCGCCGGCAAGGCCGGGCTGCTCCTCGCGGTCACCATGGTGATGGGCGTCCCGCTGGCCTTCGTCATTCCGCGCCTCGCCGCCCGGCTGCCCCACCAGGGCCCGATCGTGCTCGCGCTGGGCCTCAGCGGCCTCGTCGGCTACGCGGGCCTCTACCTCGCCCCGGCCGAGGGCGCCTGGGCCTGGGCGGTGCTGCTCGGCATAGCGAACTGCGCCTTCCCGCTCGCGCTCACCATGGTCGGGATGCGCGCCAGGACCGGCGCGGGCGTGGCCCGGCTCTCTGCCTTCGCCCAGAGCACCGGCTACCTGATCTCCATCCCCGGCCCCTCCTGATCGGCGTCCTCTACCAGCACAGCGGCGGCTGGGGCCTCCCGATAGCCCTGATGGCGGCGCTGATGATCCCGCAGACGGCAGTGGGCATCCTGGCCGGCCGCTCCCGCACGGTGGAAGACGAGGCAGTCGCCTCCTAGGGGCGCGGGGCTGAGCTGACGTGCGGCTCGGCCGCGGGGCGCGAACGGGGAGGTCTGGGGGCAGCGTCCATAGGGACGGGAAGGGCCGCGAGGGCGAAAGAACCACCCCCACCTTCCACCTCCCCGGCGAGAACCCCCATCCCCCGGTGAACCCCCGAAAGCCCGCCGCAGGCGCAGGTGCGACACTGGCCCCATGCCAGTCCTCGACCCCAACCCCCAGAACGGCCAGAAGAAGATGCTCCTGGTCTTCGGCTCCTTCTTCGCCATCTTCATCATCATCGGCGTGGTCGCGTCGATCCTCGCCCCCTGAAGACCCCCATGGTGGTGCCAGCACCCCCATCCCCTAGGGGGCCAGGCTCAGGGTCAAGTGGGTGGATCACCGGATGGGTTGAGCCCCGGACGATCCGTATCTTCGAGATGTGGCCGCGGTACGCGCGATCCACGCATCCAGAAGAGCGGAGGCCCCCATGCCGGCGCACACGCACACCCGGCCCCACCCGGCCCCCGGGGCGGCGTCGACACCCGGCTGCCGTGGTGGGCCCTGGCCCTCCCCACCCTCGCCTTCGTCGCCCTGCTCACCCTGATCCTCAACCCCTCCGAGGCCCACGCGGCGGCGGGCGATCCCGGGCTCACCCACCTCGTCGAGCGGGCACAGCGGCTCATAGCCCGCTGAACCCCCGAAGGCGCCGGTCAACTCCCTGCGCCTCGTGGCCTGTTTCATGCGAAGCTGGGTCACATGAGCGTCGCAGAACCCCGCAGGATTGTCCTTTTCCGGCATGCGAAAGCCGACTGGCCCCCGGTGGCCGACCATGAACGCCCGCTCGCAGAGCGTGGCCGTATGGACGCCGCCGTCGCCGGACGCAAGCTCGCGGACACCGGTATCGCCTTCGACCTGGCCGTGTGCTCGACCTCGGTGAGGACCCGCGAGACCTGGAAGCTCGCGGTCCACGAGTTCCCGGAGCGGCCGAAGACCGTCTACGAGGAGCGGGTCTACGAGGCCTCGCCCGGCGAGCTCATCGCCCTGCTCAACGAAACCCCCGACGACGCGCAGAACGTCCTCCTGGTCGGCCACAACCCGGGCATCCAGGGACTGGCCGACATCCTGGCCGGCGCGGCGGAGGGCGACGCCCGTGAGCGCATGAACCGCCTCGGCTTCCCGGCCGCCGCCTACGCCGTCCTGTCGTTCACCGGCTCCTGGAAGACCCTCGAGCCCGGCGTCGGCACGCTCGTCGACTACTGGACGCCCACGGAGTGACACCCGGCGGCTGACACCCGGCACGACGGGGCCCGGCACCGATGTCCATCGCGATGTCCATCGGCGCCGGGCCCATCGTGTCCGTGCTCCGGTGACTCTCCGGGCTCCGGTGACCGGGGCGGCTCAGCCCACGTCGAGCGTGTCCGCCGCCTCGACCTCCTCACGCGTGACCCCGAGCAGATACAGGACCGTGTCCAGGAAGGGGAAGTTCACCGCGGTGTGCGCCGCCTCGCGCACCACCGGCTTGGCGTTGAAGGCGACCCCGAGCCCCGCCGCGTTCAGCATGTCGAGATCGTTCGCACCGTCACCGATCGCCACCGTCTGCGACAGCGGCACACCCGCCTCGGCGGCGAACCGGCGCAGCAGCCGGGCCTTGCCCGCCCGGTCCACGATCTCGCCGGTGACCCTGCCCGTCAGCTTCCCGTCGACGACCTCCAGGGTGTTGGCCTGGGCGAAGTCCAGCCCCAGCCGCTCCTTCAGATCATCGGTGACCTGGGTGAACCCACCCGACACCACGCCCACTTGATAGCCGAGGCGCTTCAGCGTACGGATCAGGGTGCGCGCGCCCGGCGTCAGCCGCACCTCGCTGCGCACCTTGTCCACCACGGAGACGTCCAGCCCCTCCAGCAGCGCCACCCGCGCGTGCAGCGACTGCTCGAAGTCCAGCTCCCCGCGCATCGCGGCGGCCGTCACCTCGGCGACCTTGTCCTCGCAGCCGGCGTGCGCGGCGAAGAGCTCGATCACCTCGTCCTGGATGAGCGTGGAGTCCACGTCCATCACGACCAGGCGCTGCGCCCGCCGGTACAGCCCCGCCCCGACCACGGCGATGTCGACCCCGAGCCGTGACGCCTCGGGCGCCAGCTCGGTGCGCAGCGGTTCCGTCTCCACGCCGGACACCGCGAACTCCACCGCCGTCACCGGGTACTTGGCGAGCCGGAAGATACGGTCGATGTTGCCGCCGGCCTGGGTGATCCGGGCGGCGATCGCCGCCGTCGCCTCCGAGGTGAGGGTGGCCCAGCACGGTGACCAGGGAGCGGCCGTGCCCGCGCGGACGGTTGTCGCCCCTGCCGGAGATGATCTCCGCCTGCATCTTCATCGACTCCGCCCAGCTGTGGACGGTCGCCCGCAGATTCCCTTCGAGCCCCTCGGGCGGCTCGGTCACGAGCGCGCAGAGCACGATGCGGCCACGGGTGACGACCTGCTCGATGTCGACCACGTCGACCGAGTAGGCGGCGAGGGTGTCGAAGAGGCCGGCCGTGATGCCCGGCCGGTCCCTGCCGAAGATCTTGACAAGAAGGGTGGGAACGTCGGTGGTCTGCGATGCGCTCATGGTGTTCCCACCGTATCCGGCACCCAGTGCCCCGCGCCTCCGAGGTCCGCCTTCCGGACAGCGAACACTGCCCGTCACCGGGATGTCCGGAACCTTACGAACCGTCCGGTTCACGGGGCGCCGGGGAGGGTCCGTCGGGGGCGGCGGCTTTTCCGGCCACCCCCGCCGCCGACGCGGTCCGAAGGGCCCGATCACCGTAGGCGCCCCATAGACATCCCCACGCCCACCCGCCACCGGACCCCCGTCCGCGGCCCCCTCCGCCTCCTCGTTCCCCTGCGCCCCGCCGCCTCCCGGCGGCCCTGACGCCGACCCGGAGCCCCGCGGTCCCCGTGGCTCGGGCCCGCGCTCCGGCGCTGGTACGGCGTCCTCCGGCGAGGGTGCCCCCTGCGGGCCGCGCGGCCGGCCCGCTCCCTGCCGCCCCTGACGGCCCCACGGGTCTCGTGGCACGTGCGGTTCGCGTGGCCCCGGCCCCCGTCCCGGCGCCGGCGCGGAGTCTTCGGGCCCGCGGACGTCCTGCGGGCCCCGCCCCCCGCCCGCGTCCCGCCGCCCGGTCGGCGCCGGGCCCCACGAGTCCCGAGGCTCGTGCGGGTCCCGCCCCGCTGCCCCGCCACCGGGCCAGGGCGGGGTGTCCTCCGGTTCGCCGGCCCCGCGGGGGCCCTGTGACACGCCCCCTCCTCGCGGTCCCGAGAGCCCTCGCGGACCACCCGGCGACGGCGCTGAAGCCCCGGGCCCCCACTCGCCTTGCCGAGCCCCTGGCCCCGGGGACCTTCGGGACCCCCACTCCACCCGCAGATACGGATTGGTGTCCGGGTTCGGCGGCCGGTACGGCAGCCCCGGGGCGTACGGGCCGGCGGCTGTCGTCGTCCCGGCCGGGGCACCGGCGTGCCCCGCCGACCATGACCCGCCCTCCGTCCCCATGTCACCCCGTGCCAACGGCGCCGCCCGCGCCCCCGCCGCGCCGCTCGCCCAGGCCAGCAGCGCCCCCGCCGCTCCCGCCCCCGCCCCCACACCGCGCCCAGCAGCAGCGCCATGCCGGGCCGGCCGTGCAGCTCGATGCCGGCGTCGAACGTGTCGAAGCCCAGCACGGACAGGGAGGCGTTCGCGGACACCTCCGTCAGCCAGGCCAGCAGGGGCAGGGTCAGTGCCGTAGCGACCCCCAGTCCCCGGGCGCACCGCCCGGCGAAGGCGACCGGACCCGCCGCCGCGCCCGCCGTCACCGGCGTCCGGACCGCCGTCAGCACCCCCGCCAGCAGCATCATCAGCGCGGCGGCCACCGCCAGCAGCCACACCCGGCCGTCGTACTCCGCCAGCCGCCCCAGCGTGACGGGCCGGTCCGAGCCGGCCCGCAGCAGATCGTCCACGGGGTGCGGCAGGACCTCGAGCAGTGCCCCGCTCGCCCGCCCGTCCCACGGCACGAACAGGCCGAGCGGCACCCCGGTCCACACCCCGTTCGGCGCTCCCAGCAGCGCGGCCCCCGCGATCCGCCGGGGACGCTCGTCACCGACCGCCGCCCAGGCCGCCGCGGCGACCCCGCCGCCACCGCCACCAGCAGCACCGTGACCAGCGCGGACACCACCGGCCGTACGACACGGTGCACCGCGTCCCAGCCGCGCGGCAGGGGAGTACGGCGGGACGCGAGCAGCGCGACCAGCAGCACCACCGCCGCCCAGCCGAGCCCGCCGAGCAGCGTCGGCACCGTGTCGACGGTGAACCCCACCGCCGCCTCCGCGTCGACGAGATCACCCACCCGGTCCGGCAGCAGCCCCCGGCATCCCCCAGCCCCGGGATCTCGAGACCCCGTCCAGCCCGAACGCGCTCCCGTCGATGGTGACGACGTCGTGCCCCGCCCACACCAGCCCGCCCGCCATCGCCACGAACAGCGTGACCACCGCACCCGCGCGAGCGAGGAGTTCGGCACCGGAGACCACAACTCCCGCCGCCCGCAGGGACCGCAGGAAGAAGTACGACAGCAGCAGCGCGCCCACCAGGCTCACACCCAACGGCGTGACCGCCATCGCCGTACCGGCCTCGGCGCCCGACAGCCCGAACGCGGACATGTCGCCGGACGGTGTGACCGAACCGCCCGCCCCCAGGGCCACCACCGCCGCGGTCATCGGCCCCAGGGAACCGGCCGCGTCCGCGTCCAGCAGCCGCAGCCCGAGCGCCGCCGTGCCCGCCATCCCGATCAGCGCCCAGCTCACCGACGCGACCGCGGACATCACCACATCCACCCATGGCACGCGCGCACCGCGTTCCGCCGCTCCGACGCCCGTGGCAGCACTCATGACAGAGCCCCCGATCCGCGACGCGGTGTGACGGCCGCGCGTGTCCCCTCGCGTGGTTTACCACTCTCCGAGCCGATTTCAACCCCGCCCGTGAAAGGACGATGAACTCCTTGGTGCGCGCTCGTGACAAGGCCCGACTTTCGGTTGCGGGGCCGGGCCTGGAATAGTTCCCCCGATGTTCGACATCCCTAGACTCCCTGCGATGGGGAAATCCGGGGGACAACTCAGTGGGGCATGGAGTGCCGGAACTCGTACTGGAATCAAATGGACGGACTTGGACGCTCGATCCGTCCAGGGCCTACACCCTCGGACGTGATCCGCAGGGGGACGTCGTGCTCGACGACGCCAGGGTCTCCTGGCGTCACGCCACGATCAGCTTCAACGGCCGCAGTTGGGTCATCGAGGACCACGGCAGCACGAACGGCACGTACGCGCGGGGACAGCGGATCCACCACCTGGAGCTGGGCTCCGACACGGAGCTGAACCTGGGCAACGCGACCGACGGGCCGCGCGTGACCCTGTCCGGCGTCGCCGCCGCCGCGCCGCAGGCCCAGCCGCAGCAGCCGTACGCGGCGCAGGGCGCGAACGCCGGCTGGGCCCCACAGCAGCAGGCACCGCAACAGCAGCAGCCCGGCTGGCAGCAGCCGCAGCAGCCCGCCGCGCAGCAGTCCGCGCCGCACTTCCCGCAGCAGCAGGGCCCCGGCGGTGCCGCGGGGCGCCGCCGGTCTACGGCGACCGCAGCCCCACCACGTTCCACCAGTTCTCCCTCGGCCGCGTGATGCGCATCGGCCGTGCGCTGGAGAACGACCTGGTCGTCTCCGACCTCCAGGTCTCCCGCAATCACGCCGAGTTCCACACCACGCCCGACGGCCGCATGGAGATCCGCGACCTCGGCTCGCACAACGGCACGTACGTCAACGGTCTGCCGATCGCCAAGGGCGGCACCCAACTGCTCGGCCCCACCGACATCGTGGGCGTCGGTCACTCGACGTTCCGGATCGTCGGCGACCGGCTCGAGGAGTTCGTCGACACCGGCGAGGTGTCCTTCTCCGCCCGCCATCTGACCGTCACGGTCGACGGCGGCAAGCAGATCCTCAAGGACGTCTCCTTCGGCGTCCCCGAGAAGTCGCTGGTCGCGGTCATCGGACCGTCCGGCTCCGGCAAGTCGACCCTGCTCAAGGCGCTCACCGGCTACCGCCCCGCCAACCAGGGCGAGGTCCTCTACGACAACCGGAACCTGTACAAGCAGTTCGCCGAGCTGCGTCAGCGCATCGGTCTGGTCCCGCAGGACGACATCCTGCACAAGGAGCTGACCGTCAAGAAGGCCCTCAAGTACGCGGCCAAGCTCCGCTTCCCCGCCGACACCACGGCCGCCGAGCGTGACGCCCGCATAGACGAGGTACTGCGCGAGCTCAAGCTCGACATCCACAAGGACAAGAAGGTCACGTCCCTGTCCGGAGGCCAGCGCAAGCGTGTCTCCGTCGCCCTGGAACTGCTCACCAAGCCGTCGCTGATCTTCCTGGACGAGCCGACCTCCGGCCTCGACCCGGGCATGGACCGCGACGTCATGCAGCTGCTGCGCGGCCTCGCCGACGACGGCCGTACCGTCCTCGTGGTCACCCACTCGGTGGCCGAGCTGGCGATCTGCGACAAGCTGCTGGTGATGGCGCCGGGCGGCGCCGTCGCCTATTTCGGCCCGCCCGAGGAGGCGCTGAACTTCTTCGGCTACGACACCTGGGCCGACGTCTTCTCCGCCTTCGAGAACTACCGCGACTACGACTGGGCGGGCCGCTGGAAGGGCTCGCAGCACTACCAGATGTACGCCGCGGACATCGACGCCGTCGCACCGCAGTCCGTACAGGTCCCGGCGATGCAGGCGATGAAACCGCCGAAGCCGCAGGGCTGGATGTCACAGTTCGTGACCCTGGTGCGCCGCTATGTCTCGGTGATCGTCTCCGACAAGGGCTTCCTCGCCCTGATGGTGATCCTGCCGGCCGTCCTCGGCGCGGTCAGCCTGCTGATCGACGCGGACAAGGGCCTGCTGCCCACCCCGCCCAACCCGGAGACCGGACGGATCATCCCGAACGGCACGGCGACCACCGTCCTGCTGATACTCGCGGTCGGCGCGTGCTTCGCGGGCGCGGCGAACTCCGTACGTGAGCTGATCAAGGAACGGGTCATCTACGAGCGGGAGCGCGCCACCGGCCTGTCCCGCTCGGCGTACCTGATGTCCAAGGTGTTCGTGCTCGGCATGATCACCGTGCTGCAGGGACTCCTGGTCGGCGTGATCGGCTTCTCCAGCCGGGAGATCCCGGAGGAGGGCCTGGTCTTCGGCGGCTTCACGCTGCTGGAGCTCTCCGTGCCGATCATGGCGCTTGGCTTCACCTCGATGATGTTCGGCCTGATCATCTCCTCGCTGGTGAAGACCGCGGAGAAGACCATGCCGCTGCTGGTGATGTTCGCGATCATCCAGGTCGTCTTCACCGGCTGTCTGTTCACGCTGCACGGCTCGATCGGCGTCAACCAGTTCTCGTTCCTGATGCCGTCGCGCTGGGCGGTCGCCGCGTCGGGCGCCACGCTCGACTTCAACAAGATCAGCCCGCCGGAGACGGCCGGCGACAACGACCCGCTGTGGGAGCACACGGTCGGGGCGTGGGCCATGGACATGGGCGCGATCATCCTGCTCGGCGTGCTCTGCGGCTTCTTCGTGGCCCGCTTCCTGCGCCGGCACGAGCCCGAGGTCATGCGCAAGTGACAAGGGCTTAGGGCCTGTCCGGCGGATCAAGTCGGAGGAAACCGGCGGTGCTTCTGCGGCTCGGGCGAGCGGGGTCCGGTGCGTGCGGCTGCGAGGCGGAGGAGGGCGACAGGGCGGAGCCCTGGCAACCGACGACAACGCGGCTGGGGCACCTCCCACGCCCTTCAGGCAGTGGGGGAGTGCGCACCAGACCCCGCGTCTCCGGCATGATCCGCCGGACAGGCCCTGACGGCCCCGAAGGGCGGCACCCCGTCAGGAGGGTGCCGCCCTTCGGCGTCTGTGAGTGCGAGAAGAGGTCCGCGCCGACCTCAGTACGCGCTGTCGACGTTGTCCATGGTGCCGTACCTGTCGGCCGCGTAGTTGCAGGCGGCGGTGATGTTGGCGACCGGGTCCCAGATGTTCTTCGGGGTGCCCGGCACGTGGTACGCCTCGAAGGTGGGCGGGATCACCTGCAGCAGACCCTTGGACGGGATGCCGTTCTGGGCGTTGATGTCCCAGAGGTTGATCGCCTGCGGGTCGCCGGAGGACTCCCGCATGATGTTGCGGTGGATGCCCTCGTAGGAGCCCGGGATGTCGTGCTTCTTCATGATGGACAGGGACTCACGGATCCAGCCGTCCAGGGTGTTCGGGTAGCTCTTGGGAGCAGCCTTCTTCACCTCGGCGCGCTCGGCGCCACGGCTGGCGGACTCCTCGGCCTGGCGGGCCTTCTCGGCCTTGGCCTTCGCGGCGGCCTGCTTCTTGGCGGTGGCCTCGGCGGCGGCCTGCTTCTTCGCGGTGGCCTCGTCGGTGGCTGCCTGCTTCTTCGCCGCGATCTGCTCGGTCTTCACGCTCGCGCCGGCCATCTGGTCGGTGACGGTCCCGCGGACGTCCTTGATCGGCTCGGTGCTGTACACGACCTTCGCGGTCGGAGCGGCGGCGGCCTCGGTCGTGGTGGTCGTGGAGGCGTTGCTCGGGATGGCCGAGAAACCGATGGCGGCCGCACCGAGCGCCGCGACACCGGCGGCGGCGATCTTGTGGTGACGGGTCAGGGCACGACTGCGACCACGGCTGAGGATGTGCTTGGGCATGCGGATCGGACCTCTTCGAATAGCGCGGAGGCCGCTCGACGTCCGGTGGGGACAGGGTGCTTCCGGCACAAACGCCGCGGGGAGATACCCACGGCGCCGAGCGACGCAGCCATTCTTAGCGGTCGCAAAATGGCGGGGCAAAGGTGTGACGTACGAAGCCGGGTAGTGGATCAGGGAGGAGGAATCGGGACGGAATGGACTATCCGCCCCGCTCACGTGGTCGGTATGTCTCTCCTACTCGCCTTCGTACGTGATGTGCGCCCTATGCCCGGCCTCACACGGCCCACCCTCCGCCCTCACCGATGGTTGCGGGAGCAATGCTCTGCGTGAGGAGCTTCGATCACTCCGCCAGAACCAGGTGGACGTCCCCGAACTCGTGCCACAGATAGCGCCCGCGCAGCGCCTCCTCGTACCCCCTGCCGATGGCCGCCCGCCCCGCCACCGCCTCCAGCATCAGCAGATGCGAGGCCGCCGGCTCGTGCAGCCCGGTCAGCAGCCCGTCCACCACCCGCACCCCGCGCTCCGGGGTCACCACCAGATCCGTCCACCCCGCGCGGGACCGCACCACACCGTCCGCACCGGCCGCCGACTCCACCGCGCGTACGGCCGTCGTCCCCACCGCGATCACCCGGCCGCCCCCGGCCCGCACCGCCCCGATCAGCCGCGCCGACGCCTCCGGCACCACGAACCGCTCCGGATACGGCGGCTCGTGCGCCTCCGCCGACGCCACCCCCGTGTGCAGCGTGACCGGGGCGAACTGCACGCCCCGGCTCACCAGCTCCGCCACCATCCGCGCGGTGAACGGACGCCCCGCGCTCGGCATCTCCGCACTCCCCGCACCGTCCGGCGACGGCAGCGCGAACACCGTCTGGTACGCCGACAACGGCTGGTCCCGCTCCGTGTACGCGTACCGGATGGCCCGCCCGTGCTCGCGCAGCACCCCGAGCACGTCCCCGGGACCCGCGCCCACCACAACCGCTCGCCCCGCGCGCTCAGCGGCTCCTCCAGCACCAGCCGCGCACCCCCGACCAGCCGCACCTCTGTCCCCGCGCGTACACCCGCGCGCGGGGATGTGGTGCCGCGGCCGTCCGGGTCCCGCAGCTCGACCGCCCAGCGGCCGTCGTCACCGCGCGTGGAGAAGTGCACCACCACACGCGTGTGCCCGACCGACCCCCGACCGCCGCCGCCAGCGTCGGCGAGGTGTTCACCACCAGCAGGTCCCCGGCCCGCAGCAGCCCCGGCAGCTCCACGAAGGCGTGATGCGACACCTCCGTACCCCGCGACACCAGCAGCCGCACCGCGTCCCGCTCCAGCCCCGGCCCCCGCTGCTCCACCGGCACCCGCGCGGACAGCTCCTCCGGCACCTCGACGATCACGGTCATCGCCGCTCCTCCAGCAGCGCCGGCGCCGCGTAGCGACCGCTCGCGGGCCGCTCGTCCAGCAGCCGCAGGAACGCGGGCACCACACTCGCCGGCGCTGGACGCGGACCGTCGTCGTCCGGTACGGCCGCCGCGTACAGGTCCGTCGCCATGTCCCCGGGGTCGACCGACCACACCCGCAGCCCCGGCTCCTCCACCGCCAGCACCGCCGTCAGCTGGTCCAGGGCCGCCTTGGACGCCCCGTACCCGCCCCACGCCGGATACGCCTCGGCGGCGGCGTCCGAGCTGACCGCCAGCACCGCCCCGGCCGGCGCCGCCCTGAGCAGCGGCAGCGCCTCCTGGACCAGGCCCAGCGCCGCCACCAGATTCACCTCCAGCGCCCGCCGCAGCCCGTCCAGCGGCAGCTCCTCCAGCGGAACCAGCGGCTCGGCGCCCAGCGCGCTCGCGTTGTGCACCAGCAGATCCACCCCGCCCAGCCGCCACGCCGCCGCCACCAGCTCCGCGCGGTGCGCTGCGTCCGTGACGTCCCCGGGCAGCGCCGTCACCCGCGTGCCGTGCGCCGACAGCGGCCCGGCCGCCTCCGCCAGCGGCACCGGATCCCGCGCGTCCAGCACCAGATCCCAGCCGCGCTCCGCCAGCGCCAGGGCGAGCGCCTTCCCGAGCCCCTTCGAAGCCCCCGTGATGATCGCAACCGGCATGACAACCGTCCCCTCGTCTCGTCCTCGACGCCGCTCGACCGGCGTGCCCTCAACCTAGGGACGGGCCCGCCGCCGTCGCCTCGGGCCGGGGACGCAGCGGCCCGGGTCCGTTGGGCTTACGTCACCGTCCCCGGGCCCCCGGACCTAGGCCGCAGGCCGGGACCCCGGACCTAAGCCGCAGAGCCGGGACCCCGGGACCTCTGGCCTAGGCCCACCGGCCCGCCACACGTCCGATCCTCCTGTCACCGCCCGCCGGTACCGTGAGGACATGAGTCACGGCCCCCGGTCCGGCCTCGCCGCGGTGAGTTCCGCGTTGCTGGCCATGAGCAGGCACCTCGAGGTGCGCGACGTCCTCAAGACGATCGTCGCCTCGGCCCGCGAACTCCTCGACGCTCAGTACGCCGCCCTCGGCGTCCCCGACGACCACGGCGGCTTCGCCCAGTTCGTGGTCGACGGCGTCAGCGACGACGAGTGGAAGGCTATCGGCCCCTCCCACGCCAGCACGGCATCCTCGCCGCGATGCTGAACGAGGCCACCCCCAGCGTCTCGCCGACGTACGCCGCGACCCCCGCTTCGGCGGCTGGCCCAGCGCCCACCCCGATCTGGTCGACTTCCTGGGCCTGCCCATCCGCGACGGCGACGAGGTCATCGGTGCCCTGTTCCTCGCCAACAAGCGGTGCCCCAAGCCCGAGGGAACCTGCGGCTTCACCGAGGACGACGAGGAACTGCTCGGCATCCTCGCCCAGCACGCGGCGATCGCCCTCACCAACGCCCGGCTCTACGAGCGCAGCCGCGAACTGACCATCGCCGAGGAACGCTCCCGCCTCGCCCACGAACTCCACGACGCCGTCAGCCAGAAACTCTTCTCCCTGCGGCTCACCGCCCAGGCCGCCGCCCGCCTCGTCGACCGCGACCCCTCCCGCGCCAAGGGCGAGCTCCAGCAGGTCGCCGCCCTGGCCGCCGAGGCCGCCGAAGAACTGCGCGCGGCGGTCGTCGAACTGCGCCCCGCGGCCCTCGACGAGGACGGCCTCGTCGCCACGCTCCGCACCCAGATCCAGGTCCTCGACCGTGCCCACACCGCCCGCGTGACCTTCACCGGCCACGGTGTACGCGCCCTGCCCGCCGCCCAGGAGGAGGCGGTGCTGCGCGTCGCCCAGGAAGCCCTGCACAACGCGCTGCGGCACTCCGGCGGCGACCATGTCGACGTCACCCTGGAGCGGCACGGCGGCGGAGCGGTCCTGCGGGTCAGCGACGACGGCGGCGGCTTCGACCCGCGGACCGTCCGCCGCGCGGGCCGCCATCTGGGCCTGGTCTCCATGCGGGACCGGGCGAGCGGGGTCGGCGGCACGCTGACCGTGGAATCGGCGCCCGGCAAGGGCACCACGATCGAGATGGAGGTCCCCGGTGGCTGACGCAATCAAGGTGCTGCTGGTCGACGATCACCAGGTGGTACGCCGGGGACTGCGCACCTTCCTCGAGGTGCAGGACGACATCGAGGTCGTCGGCGAGGCCGCGGACGGCGCCGAGGAGTCGCCCTGGCGGGGGAGCTGGGGCCCGACGTCATCCTCATGGACGTCAAGATGCCCGGCATGGACGGCGTGGACGCGCTGCGCCGGCTCCGCGAACTGGACCACCCCGCGCGCGTGCTCATCGTCACCAGCTTCACCGAGCAGCGCACGGTCGTGCCTGCCCTGCGCGCGGGCGCCGCCGGCTATGTGTACAAGGACGTCGACCCCGACGCGCTCGCCGGAGCCATCCGCTCCGTGCACGCGGGGCATGTGCTGCTGCAGGCCGAGGTGGCCGGCGCGCTGCTCTCCCAGGAGGAGACCGGCACGGGCACGGGACGCGCCGGCTCCCTCACCGAGCGGGAGCGCGAAGTGCTCGGGCTGATAGCGGACGGGCGCGCCAACCGGGAGATCGCCCGCGCCCTGGTGCTCTCGGAGAAGACGGTGAAGACCCACGTCTCGAACATCCTGATGAAACTCGACCTGGCGGACCGCACCCAGGCCGCGCTGTGGGCCGTACGACACGGTCTGAGCGGCTGATTCATCCGATCCGAGATTCATACCGTAGGGGAATGTCCCCGGGTGGCCGTATCCATCGTCGGCACCCGTCGTTCTCCAGTGCACGCCGCGGCACCTGCCGCGGTCATCACCAGGAGGGCATCGGAAAGTGAAGAACCTGAAGAAGGCAGCGGCCGTGACGATGGTGGCCGGCGGTCTGCTCGCCGCCGGTACGGGCATGGCCTCCGCCACCGACGGCAGCCACGCCCACGGCAAGGCCGTCGGCTCCCCGGGCGTCGTCTCCGGCAACCTCGTCCAGGTCCCGGTCGACGTCCCGGTCAACGTCAGCGGCAACAGCGTCAACGTCATCGGCCTCCTCAACCCGGCCTTCGGCAACACCGCCGTCAACCACTGACCCTGGTCCCCGGGCACCCAGGGCCCACCCCTGCCACCCCGCAGCCGCGTCCGGCTCCGCCTGACTGCGGCCGCCTCTGCCGCGTGGCTGCGAGCACCTCCGCCGCGTAGCTGCCGTAGCTGCGGGCAGTCGTGCCGCTGGGGCGGCACGGGTGGGCGCAGCGGCACCCTTCCAGCGGGGCGAGCGCATATCTACCCCGCCCAGCAGTCACCGGGGTGACGGCTGAACGGGGAGTCGCGCAGCCCGGCGCCAACGGGGTGCCGTCGCGCCCACCCGTGCCGCCCTGCGGCACGCCTGCCCGCGGATCGGCGGAGTGCCCGCGGATCGGCGGAGTGCCCGCGGATCGGCGGAGTGCCCGCGGACCTGCGGAGTGCCCGCGGACCTGCGGAGGGCCCGCGGACCGGCGGAGGGCCCGCGGACCGGCGGAGGGCCCGCAGAGTGCGGCGGGACGCGAAAGCGCGGTGTGCGGAGGCCACGCGGAGTGCGGCGCCGGCCCGCGGAAGCGGCCCGCACCGCACACCACCCCCGCCCACCCCACAACAACCTCACCCCACCCCCGCTCCTCCACAACGGAGTTGTACGCGGCCACCTGCGCCCGCCGCCCCGTCCGCTCCACCGGCCGCAACGCCGCAGCCCGCGCGGACATCTCCGACGCACTCACCGCGCCCCCGTGCCCCCACCCCCGCCAGCGACACCAGCGCCCCCACCCGCTGAGCCAGCTCCAGCACCCGCACCGCCCGCGCCGGATACCCCGGTGCCAGCACCCCCGCCCCCGCGAGGCGGACGCCCGCGCCCGGTACGCGTCGATCGCCGCCTCCGCCACCGGCCCCGACCCGGCCACATCCAGCCGTGTCAGCACCTCCGTCGCGTCCCGCAACGCCTCCGCCAGGTCCCGTTCCGCCTCCCCGAGCGACGGCACATCCGCGGGCGGCGCCGACCGTACCGGCAGACAGTGCCAGACCACCTCCACATGCAGATCACCCGAGGGCCCGGCCTCATACACCTCCGGCACCAGCCCCCACGCGGCCCCGGAACACACCACCGCCTCCTCCGCCTCCAGCGCCCGCGCGTTGAACTCCGGCGGCCCGCTCAGCCCCAGCGGATGCCCCGGCGCCGGCAGCGCCAGCCGCATCCCGCTCACTCCCAGCGCCCGCAACCGCCCGAGCGCCAGCGTGAGCCCCACAGGCGCCGGCTCCCCGGAACCCCTCGACCCGGTGCACCGCGTCCTCCCCGACGATCGCGAGCACGGCGTCATCCGGCGAGACAAGTCCGGCAAGTAGGGCGTTTCCCCAAGCGGCAAGGCGTCCAGAGCGAGGTTCCGAGAGCATGTCTCCACCCTAGACAGACCCCAAGAAGCGGACCGGAGGAATGTCCGGGACGACCAGTGGCGTAGATTTCATGATGGGCTGCGCCCACGGGTGCGGCGGACCGACGCACAGGCGTACGCGACAGCCGAGACCGGCCACACTGCAAGGGGAGACAACGCGCTCATGAGCGATGTTCTGGAGCTTCAGGACGTATCCGTGGTCCGTGAGGGCCGGGCTCTGGTGGACCAGGTTTCCTGGTCGGTGAAGGAGGGCGAGCGCTGGGTCATCCTCGGCCCCAACGGCGCCGGCAAGACCACCCTCCTCAACATCGCCTCCAGCTACGTCTACCCGACCAAGGGCACCGTCAGCATCCTCGGCGAGACCCTCGGCACCGCGGGCACCGACGTCTTCGAGCTGCGCCCGCGCATCGGCGTGGCCGGCATCGCCATGGCCGACAAGCTCCCCAAGAAGCAGACGGTCCTGCAGACCGTGCTCACCGCCGCCTACGGCATGACCGCCGGCTGGCAGGAGGAGTACGAGGACATCGACGAGCAGCGCGCCCGCGCCTTCCTCGACCGCCTCGGCATGTCCGACTACCTGGAGCGCAGGTTCGGCACCCTCTCCGAGGGCGAGCGCAAGCGCACCCTCATCGCCCGCGCCCTGATGACCGACCCCGAGCTGCTGCTCCTCGACGAGCCCGCCGCCGGCCTCGACCTCGGCGGCCGCGAGGACCTCGTACGCCGTCTCGGCCGGCTCGCCCGCGACCCCATCGCCCCTCCATGATCATGGTCACGCACCATGTCGAGGAGATCGCCCCGGGCTTCACCCATGTCCTGATGATCCGCCAGGGCAAGGTTCTCGCCGCGGGACCGCTGGAGCTCGAACTCACCTCCCGCAACCTCTCCCTCTGCTTCGGCCTCCCGCTCGTCGTCGAGCAGGTCGGCGACCGCTTCACCGCCCAGGGCCTTCCCATCTCCTGAGTCCCTCCCGCCACCCCGCACCCAAGACCCGGAGCCGCACGGCGCGTTGAAACTGATCGGCGCCCTGTCGGCGACCGGGTGCGCGGTCCTACCATGGCCGGGTGGACATCGACGCATGGCTGTGGTGGCTGATCGGCGCGGCGGTACTCGGCATCGGGCTCGTGATCACCGCGATGCCCGAACTGGGCATGCTCGCGGTGGGCGCCGTCGCCGCGGCAGTGGTCTCCGGCATCTTCGGCGGCGGCGCCGTCGCCCAGGTCGTGGTCTTCGCCGTCGTATCGACCGCGCTCATCGCCGTCGTACGGCCCATCGCGAACAGACACCGCGCCGCGCGGCCCCAGCTCGCCACCGGAGTGGACGCCCTGAAAGGAAACAGGCCGTCGTCCTGGAGCGCGTCGACGGCTCCGGCGGCCGGATCAAGCTGGCCGGCGAGGTCTGGTCGGCCCGCGCCCTCGACGCGGGCAACGCCTATGAAGTAGGCCAGGAAGTGGACGTCGTGGACATCGAGGGGGCCACGGCGATCGTCATGTGATCCGGCACGACACAACTGGGGCGAACAACCTCCCAGTTGCACTGATGGTCTGACGAGACTCGACCAGCAAGATCTTCAACCGCGAGATCTTCCACAGGCACACGATCTGCCGTAGGCGCCGAGGCTAAGAAGGGTTCGGGGAACCGACGATGGAACCGATCATCATCGTCCTGATCATCCTGGTGGTGTTGGTCTTCATCGCCCTGATCAAGACGATCCAAGTCATCCCACAGGCGAGCGCCGCCATCGTCGAGCGCTTCGGCCGCTACACACGGACACTCAACGCGGGCCTGAACATCGTCGTCCCGTTCATCGACACCATCCGCAACCGCATCGACCTGCGTGAACAGGTCGTCCCGTTCCCGCCGCAGCCGGTGATCACCCAGGACAACCTGGTCGTCAACATCGACACCGTCATCTACTACCAGGTGACCGACGCCCGCGCCGCCACCTACGAGGTCGCCAGCTACATCCAGGCGATCGAACAGCTCACCGTCACCACGCTGCGCAACATCATCGGCGGCATGGACCTGGAGCGCACCCTCACCTCCCGCGAGGAGATCAACGCGGCCCTGCGCGGTGTCCTCGACGAGGCCACCGGCAAATGGGGCATCCGCGTCAACCGCGTCGAACTCAAGGCCATCGAACCGCCCACCTCCATCCAGGACTCGATGGAGAAGCAGATGCGCGCCGACCGCGACAAGCGTGCCGCGATCCTCCAGGCCGAAGGTGTCCGGCAGTCCGAGATCCTGCGCGCCGAGGGTGAGAAGCAGTCCCAGATCCTGCGCGCCGAGGGCGAGGCCAAGGCGGCGGCCCTGCGCGCCGAGGGCGAGGCCCAGGCGGTCCGTACGGTCTTCGAGGCCATCCACGCCGGAGACCCGGACCAGAAGCTCCTCTCCTACCAGTACCTCCAGATGCTCCCGAAGATCGCCGAGGGCGACGCCAACAAGCTCTGGATCGTCCCCAGCGAGATCGGCGACGCCCTCAAGGGCCTCTCCGGCGCCATGGGCAACTTCGGCGCCATGGCCGGCGGCAACACCCCCAACGTCCCCGCCCAGGAACGCCGGGAGAAGCCCTCGATCGACTGACGGGACCTTGAAAGCACGGGGTGGCCCGCGCCCCTTCGGGAGCGCGGGGCGCTGGTCACCCGCCCCCCTACGCTCCCCGCATCCCCTCAGCGGCGCGGGAAACCGCGCGAGAAACCACGGCGGCCCGCAGCCGGGACCCCACCCGGCCCCCTACGGCGCATCCATCACGCCGCGTCCAGCGTCAACCACTCGGGCAACGCCTCGAAATCCTCCGCCCCCAGCGCCAGAAGCATCGCATCAGCCGGCGTGGGCTCGAACGGCCGCCGCAACAGCGGCATCTCCGCCTGCTCGGGCGTCCGGTTCGCCTTCCGGTGATTGTCCTGCGCACACGAGGCCACCGTGTTCAGCCAGGTGTCCTGCCCGCCGTGCGAACGCGGCACCACGTGGTCCACGGTGGTCGCCCGCCGCCCGCAGTACGCGCACCGGTGCCGGTCCCGCACCAGCACACCCCGCCGCGACCACGGCGCTTGTCTTCGGAACGGCACCCTCACGTACTGGCAGAGCCTGATCACCCGGGGCGCCGGTATGTCGACCGCGGCTCCACGCATCCGCAGTTCGGGGTGGGCCTGCTCGACGACGGCCTTGTCCTGAAGCACCAGAACGACGGCTCGGTTCAACGTCACCGTCGACAACGGCTCGAAGCTCGCGTTCAGTACCAGCGTGTCCCGCATACCAGCCCACCTCCCGTGTGCACCGGCCCACCCCTCGGCGGGCTGGGATCAACTCTGGCCGGGCACGCCGAGATGGACAACGCAATATCTGCTGCTCCTACAGGGAGATGACCCCGCACCCCCGGCAACAAAAATGCCCGCCCCTGATCAATTCCAAGACCAGGGGCGGGCAAACGTTCCGTGAACGCCCGGGGGAGCGCTCGGACCCTCTCAGGACTCCGCGGGCACCTCGTACTCACCGATCAGCTGGGCGCGCGCCAGGGTGTGGAACCGCAGGTTGAAGCCGACCACGGCAGGGGAAGCGTCCGCGTCCGGACCGAGCTTCTCCTGGTCCACGGCGTACACCGTGAACACATACCGGTGCGGCCCGTCGCCGGGCGGCGGCGCGGCACCGCCGAAGTCCCTGCCGCCGTAGTCGTTGCGCGCGTGGACGGCGCCCCGGGGCAGTCCCTCGAACGTGCCGCCGCCCGCACCGGCCGGCAGCTCGGTCACCGAGGCCGGGATGTCGAACAACACCCAGTGCCAGAACCCGCTGCCCGTGGGGGCATCGGGGTCGTAGCAGGTCACGGCGAAGCTCTTGGTCTCCGCCGGGAAACCCTCCCACCGCAGCTGCGGCGAGGTGTTGCCGGCCGCGTGGACCTGAGCGTCCTTGAGCGCCGCCCCCTCCTGCACATCCTCGCTCGACACCGTGAACGACGGCACGGGCGGATGGAAGTCGTGGGGGAGCGGCCGCCGCTTGAGCTCGGTCACCTCGGTACCTCCTGATCGATCGCGTTCAGTGGGAACCGAGCCTAGAACCAGTTGCGCCTGCTGCCGACCTCCGACAGCCACTGGTTGAGATATGCCGCCCAGTCGGTGCCCTGGTAGTCGTGCAGCCCCACCTTGAAGGAGCGGAAGGTGTCGCTGCCCTCGCTGAACAGACCCGGCTTCTTGTCCATCTCCAGGATGACGTCCATGGCCTGGTCGTCGGCCACGAAGCTCAGCTCGACCTGGTGCAGCCCCCGGTACTGCTGCGGCGGGAAGAACTCGATCTCCTGGTAGAACGGCAGCTTCTGCCGGGTGCCCCGGATGTGACCGCGTTCCATGTCCGCGCTCTTGAAGCGGAAGCCCAGCTGGATGAACGCGTCCAGGATCGCCTTCTGCGCCGGGAGCGGGTGCACGTTGACCGGGTCCAGGTCACTGGAGTCCACCGCACGCGCGATCGCCAGTTCGGTGCTCACCCCGATGTTCATCCCGCGCAGCGCCTGCCCGTCGATCATCGTGATCGGCGTCTCCCACGGGGATCTCCAGCCCGAACGGCACCGCGTGCACCGCACCGGCCTGCAGCTCGAAGGCGCCGCCCAGGCTCGACTTCGTGAACTCGATGTCCTGCTTGTACTCCTGGTCGCCGCTCTCCACCTCGACCTTGGCCTGCAGCCCGACCGAGAGCCCCTCGATCTGCTGGTTCACGGACCCGCCCTGGATCCGCACCTCGCCCTGGACGACACCGCCCGGAACGACGTTGACCTCGTGCAGCACGGTCTCCACCGAGGCCCCGCCGGCACCCAGACTCGCCAGCAGCTTCTTGAACGCCATGTCTCTCCCTTTCCAGGGGACCCCCGTGGGCCACACCTGATCCGTCGTCCCGCGTCGAGTCGTCCCTGCCGAGTCGTACGTATGGACTCTGATCCCTAACAACGCGATCCGGCCGGGGCCGGTTCCGCGTCCCCACCCTGGCAACCGCGGAGTTCGCTGACCACCCCGTGGCACCGGCCGTCTCCAGTACCCTCGGACGGCATGATCGCGACCCCCGACCGTACGCCCCTGCCGAGGAAGTTCTTCGACCGCCCCGTCCTCGAGGTGGCCCCCGATCTCCTCGGCCGGACCGTGGTCCGTCACACCCCGGACGGTCCGATCGCCCTCCGCCTGACCGAGGTAGAGGCGTACGACGGCGCGAACGACCCCGGCTCCCACGCCTATCGCGGTCGCACCGCCCGCAACGAGGTGATGTTCGGTGAGCCCGGACATGTGTACGTCTACTTCACCTATGGCATGTGGTTCTGCATGAACCTCGTCTGTGGCCCCGAAGGCCGGGCGAGCGGTGTGCTGCTCCGGGCCGGCGAGATCACCGAGGGCGCCGAGCTGGCCCGCACCCGCCGGCTCTCGGCCCGCAACGACAAGGAGCTCGCCAAGGGGCCCGCCCGTCTGGCCACGGCACTCGGCGTCGACCGCGCGTTCAACGGCACCGACGCCTGCGCCACCACCGACACCCCGCTACGGGTCCTCACCGGTGCCCCGGTGCCCTCGGGCCAGGTGAGCAGCGGCCCGCGCACGGGAGTCTCCGGCGACGGAGCCGTCCATCCCTGGCGTTACTGGGTCACCGACGACCCGACGGTGAGCCCGTACCGGGCCCATGCGCCACGCCGCCGTCGAAGTTGACTCGTTCTTGGAAGGTGCGTAATGTGGCCCGAGCCGCTTGAACCGGGTACGGCGATCGCCTACAACCGGGAGCGGCCACCCACTACCTACGATCCACCCCTCAGCGGGGTCGAATTCGTCATGTCCGCATGCCTGAATTCCGAACCGCGAAGCCCGATTATGAATCGGGTGGGGGAATCGGTTAACGTAGTGAATGTCGAAAGGCCGACAGGCGAAAGCCAGCGGCTCGACGGCAAAACCCGCCGACAGGGAATCAGGCCCGAAAGGATCTGATAGAGTCGGAAACGCAAGACCGAAGGGAAGTGCCCGGAGGAAAGCCCGAGAGGGTGAGTACAAAGGAAGCGTCCGTTCCTTGAGAACTCAACAGCGTGCCAAAAGTCAACGCCAGATATGTTGATACCCCGTCCATCCGGTTTCGGATGGTCGAGGTTCCTTTGAAAAAACACAGCGAGGACGCTGTGTGCGAGGGACTATTCCTCCTCTCGCACCGCTCTCGTGGTGTTCATCCCGATTACGGGAAAACATTCACGGAGAGTTTGATCCTGGCTCAGGACGAACGCTGGCGGCGTGCTTAACACATGCAAGTCGAACGATGAACCACTTCGGTGGGGATTAGTGGCGAACGGGTGAGTAACACGTGGGCAATCTGCCCTGCGCTCTGGGACAAGCCCTGGAAACGGGGTCTAATACCGGATACTGACCCTCGCAGGCATCTGCGAGGTTCGAAAGCTCCGGCGGTGCAGGATGAGCCCGCGGCCTATCAGCTTGTTGGTGAGGTAATGGCTCACCAAGGCGACGACGGGTAGCCGGCCTGAGAGGGCGACCGGCCACACTGGGACTGAGACACGGCCCAGACTCCTACGGGAGGCAGCAGTGGGGAATATTGCACAATGGGCGAAAGCCTGATGCAGCGACGCCGCGTGAGGGATGACGGCCTTCGGGTTGTAAACCTCTTTCAGCAGGGAAGAAGCGAAAGTGACGGTACCTGCAGAAGAAGCGCCGGCTAACTACGTGCCAGCAGCCGCGGTAATACGTAGGGCGCGAGCGTTGTCCGGAATTATTGGGCGTAAAGAGCTCGTAGGCGGCCTGTCACGTCGGTTAGAAAGCCCGGGGCTTAACCCCGGGTCTGCAGTCGATACGGGCAGGCTAGAGTTCGGTAGGGGAGATCGGAATTCCTGGTGTAGCGGTGAAATGCGCAGATATCAGGAGGAACACCGGTGGCGAAGGCGGATCTCTGGGCCGATACTGACGCTGAGGAGCGAAAGCGTGGGGAGCGAACAGGATTAGATACCCTGGTAGTCCACGCCGTAAACGGTGGGCACTAGGTGTGGGCGACATTCCACGTCGTCCGTGCCGCAGCTAACGCATTAAGTGCCCCGCCTGGAGAGTACGGCCGCAAGGCTAAAACTCAAAGGAATTGACGGGGCCCGCACAAGCGGCGGAGCATGTGGCTTAATTCGACGCAACGCGAAGAACCTTACCAAGGCTTGACATACACCGGAAACGTCTGGAGACAGGCGCCCCCTTGTGGTCGGTGTACAGGTGGTGCATGGCTGTCGTCAGCTCGTGTCGTGAGATGTTGGGTTAAGTCCCGCAACGAGCGCAACCCTTGTCCCGTGTTGCCAGCAGGCCCTTGTGGTGCTGGGGACTCACGGGAGACCGCCGGGGTCAACTCGGAGGAAGGTGGGGACGACGTCAAGTCATCATGCCCCTTATGTCTTGGGCTGCACACGTGCTACAATGGCCGGTACAATGAGCTGCGATACCGTGAGGTGGAGCGAATCTCAAAAAGCCGGTCTCAGTTCGGATTGGGGTCTGCAACTCGACCCCATGAAGTCGGAGTCGCTAGTAATCGCAGATCAGCATTGCTGCGGTGAATACGTTCCCGGGCCTTGTACACACCGCCCGTCACGTCACGAAAGTCGGTAACACCCGAAGCCGGTGGCCCAACCCCTTGTGGGAGGGAGCTGTCGAAGGTGGGACTGGCGATTGGGACGAAGTCGTAACAAGGTAGCCGTACCGGAAGGTGCGGCTGGATCACCTCCTTTCTAAGGAGCACTTCTTACCGAGTCCTTCGGGACGAGGTCAGAGGCCAGCATGCGGGCGAACGTCTCGCACTGGTTGCTCATGGGTGGAACGTTGACTACTCGGCACACTTGACCAGCTCGTTTCCCAGTACTGCTTCGGCGTGGAACGGATAGCGAGTGGTGAGAGTGTCGGGCACGCTGTTGGGTATCTGAGGGTACGGCCGTATGGCTGCCTTCAGTGCCGGCCCCGGTAAAAATCTGCTTCGGTGGGTTGTGACGGGTGGTTGGTCGTTGTTTGAGAACTGCACAGTGGACGCGAGCATCTGTGGCCAAGTTTTTAAGGGCGCACGGTGGATGCCTTGGCACCAGGAACCGATGAAGGACGTGGGAGGCCACGATAGTCCCCGGGGAGTCGTCAACCAGGCTTTGATCCGGGGTTTCCGAATGGGGAAACCCGGCAGTCGTCATGGGCTGTCACCCTTGTCTGAACACATAGGGCAAGTGGAGGGAACGCGGGGAAGTGAAACATCTCAGTACCCGCAGGAAGAGAAAACAACCGTGATTCCGGGAGTAGTGGCGAGCGAAACCGGATGAGGCCAAACCGTATGCGTGTGAGACCCGGCAGGGGTTGCGTATACGGGGTTGCGGGATCTCTTCTACGGTCTGCCGGCCGTGGGACGAGTCAGAAACCGTTGATGTAGGCGAAGGACATGCGAAAGGTCCGGCGTAGAGGGTAAGACCCCGTAGTCGAAACGTCAACGGCTCGTTTGAGAGACACCCAGTAGCACGGGGCCCGAGAAATCCCGTGTGAATCTGGCGGGACCACCCGCTAAGCCTAAATATTCCCTGGTGACCGATAGCGGATAGTACCGTGAGGGAATGGTGAAAAGTACCGCGGGAGCGGAGTGAAATAGTACCTGAAACCGTGTGCCTACAAGCCGTGGGAGCGTCGGACATCAGCTTGCTGGTGTCTCGTGACTGCGTGCCTTTTGAAGAATGAGCCTGCGAGTTTGCGGTGTGTTGCGAGGTTAACCCGGGTGGGGAAGCCGTAGCGAAAGCGAGTCCGAACAGGGCGTTTCAGTAGCACGCTCAAGACCCGAAGCGGAGTGATCTAGCCATGGGCAGGTTGAAGCGGAGGTAAGACTTCGTGGAGGACCGAACCCACCAGGGTTGAAAACCTGGGGGATGACCTGTGGTTAGGGGTGAAAGGCCAATCAAACTCCGTGATAGCTGGTTCTCCCCGAAATGCATTTAGGTGCAGCGTCGTGTGTTTCTTACCGGAGGTAGAGCACTGGATAGGCGATGGGCCCTACCGGGTTACTGACCTTAGCCAAACTCCGAATGCCGGTAAGTGAGAGCGCGGCAGTGAGACTGTGGGGGATAAGCTCCATGGTCGAGAGGGAAACAGCCCAGAGCATCGACTAAGGCCCCTAAGCGTACGCTAAGTGGGAAAGGATGTGGAGTCGCACAGACAACCAGGAGGTTGGCTTAGAAGCAGCCACCCTTGAAAGAGTGCGTAATAGCTCACTGGTCTAGTGATTCCGCGCCGACAATGTAGCGGGGCTCAAGCGTACCGCCGAAGTCGTGTCATTCACACAATAGGGCCAACGCCTGTGTGGATGGGTAGGGAGCGTCGTGTGCCGGGTGAAGCAGCCGCGGAAGCGAGTTGTGGACGGTTCACGAGTGAGAATGCAGGCATGAGTAGCGATACACACGTGAGAAACGTGTGCGCCGATTGACTAAGGGTTCCTGGGTCAAGCTGATCTGCCCAGGGTAAGTCGGGACCTAAGGCGAGGCCGACAGGCGTAGTCGATGGATAACCGGTTGATATTCCGGTACCCGCTGTGAAGCGTCAAACATTGAATCCAGTGATGCTAAGCCCGTGAAGCCGCCGGCTGAGTCTTCGGACGAGGTCGGAGTGGTGGAGCCGGTGACCCGAGCTGGTAGTAGGTGAGTGATGGGGTGACGCAGGAAGGTAGTCCATCCCGGGCGGTGGTTGTCCCGGGGTAAGGGTGTAGGACGTCAGGTAGGTAAATCCGCCTGGCATGTGTCTGAGACCTGATGCCGAGCCGATTGTGGTGAAGTGGATGATCCTATGCTGTCGAGAAAAGCCTCTAGCGAGTTTCATGGCGGCCCGTACCCTAAACCGACTCAGGTGGTCAGGTAGAGAATACCGAGGCGTTCGGGTGAACTATGGTTAAGGAACTCGGCAAAATGCCCCCGTAACTTCGGGAGAAGGGGGCCATCACTGGTGAGAGGATTTACTCCTTGAGCTGGGGGTGGCCGCAGAGACCAGCGAGAAGCGACTGTTTACTAAAAACACAGGTCCGTGCGAAGCCGTAAGGCGATGTATACGGACTGACGCCTGCCCGGTGCTGGAACGTTAAGGGGACCGGTTAGCTCCATTTCGGTGGGGCGAAGCTGAGAACTTAAGCGCCAGTAAACGGCGGTGGTAACTATAACCATCCTAAGGTAGCGAAATTCCTTGTCGGGTAAGTTCCGACCTGCACGAATGGCGTAACGACTTCTCGACTGTCTCAACCATAGGCCCGGTGAAATTGCACTACGAGTAAAGATGCTCGTTTCGCGCAGCAGGACGGAAAGACCCCGGGACCTTTACTACAGTTTGATATTGGTGTTCGGTTCGGCTTGTGTAGGATAGCTGGGAGACTTTGATCATCGGACGCCAGTTCGGTGGGAGTCGTCGTTGAAATACCAGTCTGGTCGTGCTGGATGTCTAACCTGGGTCCGTGATCCGGATCAGGGACAGTGTCTGATGGGTAGTTTAACTGGGGCGGTTGCCTCCTAAAGAGTAACGGAGGCGCCCAAAGGTTCCCTCAGCCTGGTTGGCAATCAGGTGTTGAGTGTAAGTGCACAAGGGAGCTTGACTGTGAGACCGACGGGTCGAGCAGGGACGAAAGTCGGGACTAGTGATCCGGCGGTGGCTTGTGGAAGCGCCGTCGCTCAACGGATAAAAGGTACCCCGGGGATAACAGGCTGATCTTCCCCAAGAGTCCATATCGACGGGATGGTTTGGCACCTCGATGTCGGCTCGTCGCATCCTGGGGCTGGAGTCGGTCCCAAGGGTTGGGCTGTTCGCCCATTAAAGCGGTACGCGAGCTGGGTTTAGAACGTCGTGAGACAGTTCGGTCCCTATCCGCTGCGCGCGCAGGAGTCTTGAGAAGGGCTGTCCCTAGTACGAGAGGACCGGGACGGACGAACCTCTGGTGTGCCAGTTGTCCTGCCAAGGGCATGGCTGGTTGGCTACGTTCGGAAAGGATAACCGCTGAAAGCATCTAAGCGGGAAGCCTGCTTCGAGATGAGGACTCCCACCTCCTAGAGAGGGTAAGGCTCCCAGTAGACGACTGGGTTGATAGGCCGGATATGGAAGCACGGTAACGTGTGGAGTTGACCGGTACTAATAGGCCGAGGGCTTGTCCTCAGTTGCTCGCGTCCACTGTGTTAGTTCTGAGACAACGACCGTTGTCGGCTTTGAGCAGAACAGACAAAAGAAGAGTGTGCTTGTTCGCTCGAAACCATTAGGGTTTCGGTGGTCATAGCGTAGGGGAAACGCCCGGTTACATTTCGAACCCGGAAGCTAAGCCTTACAGCGCCGATGGTACTGCAGGGGGACCCTGTGGGAGAGTAGGACGCCGCCGAACAATCTTTGGAAGGACCCCTGGTCCCAGCGTTCAGCTGGGACCAGGGGTCCTTTATTTATGCTTGTAGTACCGAAGACAGGAGTCACCCATGTCCACCAACTCTCCCGACGATCGACCGGAGCGCGACCAGCGGCGACGGGACAGTGGTGACCGCGGTGGTCGGAGCGGAGAGCGTGGCGGTTTCCGCCGCGACAACGACCGCGGCGGTTTCCGTCGTGACGACCGCCGTGACGACCGACGAGGCGATGACCGCGGTGACCGTGGTGGCTTCCGGCGTGACGACAACCGGGGCGGCGGGTACGGGCGTCGGGACGACCGTGACCGTGGGCCGCGTCGTGACGACCGTGGCGACCGTCCCTCGTTCCGTCGTGACGAGCGCAGGGACGACCGTCCTTCCTTCCGTCGCGATGACCGCGGCGACCGTGGTGACCGTCCGACCTTCCGCCGCGATGACCGCGGGGACGACCGTCGCGACAGCCGGCGTGACGACAACCGGGGCGGCGGATACGCGCGCCGGGACGACCGTGACCGTGGGCCGCGTCGTGACGACCGTGGCGACCGCCCTTCGTTCCGCCGCGACGACCGTGGCGAGCGCGGTGACCGTCCGACGTTCCGTCGCGATGACCGTAGGGACGACCGTCCTTCCTTCCGTCGTGACGACCGCAGCGATCGTGGTGACCGTCCGGCCTTCCGCCGTGACGACCGTGGCGAGCGCAGGGACGACCGCAGGGACGACCGTCCTTCCTTCCGCCGCGATGACCGCAGGGATGACCGTCCCTCGTTCCGTCGCGATGACCGCAGTGACCGTGGTGACCGTCCGGCCTTCCGCCGTGACGACCGTGGCGAGCGCAGGGACGACCGCAGGGACGACCGTCCTTCCTTCCGCCGCGATGACCGCAGGGATGACCGTCCCTCGTTCCGTCGCGATGACCGCAGCGACCGTGGTGACCGTCCGGCCTTCCGCCGTGACGACCGTGGCGAGCGCCGCGATGACCGCAGGGACGACCGTCCTTCCTTCCGTCGCGATGACCGCAGTGACCGTGGTGACCGTCCGGCCTTCCGCCGTGACGACCGTGGCGAGCGCCGCGATGACCGCAGGGACGACCGTCCTTCCTTCCGCCGCGATGACCGCAGTGACCGCGGCGACCGTCCCGCCTTCCGCCGTGATGACCGCGGTGACCGGCGTGACGACCGTGGCGACCGCCCCTCGTTCCGCCGCGACGACAACCGTGGTGAGCGTGGCGGTTTCGGGCGGCGTGACGACAGCCGCGGCGGCGACCGTGGTGGCTTCCGCGGCCGGGACGACCGTGGGCCCCGTCGGGACGACCGGGGCGGACGTCCCGGCGGTTTCCGTGAGCGCGACGACCGGCACGGTGGCGGGCGCTTCCGTGAGGAGCGCGACCGCGACCGTGAGCCGATCAAGCGGCTGCCGATCCCGGAGGACGTCACCGGCGACGAGATCGACAAGGACGTACGGCAGGAGTTGCAGAGCCTGCCCAAGACGCTCGCCGAGGATGTCGCCAAGAACCTGGTGATGGTCGCCCGGCTGATCGACGAGGACCCCGAGGGCGCCTACGGCTACTCCAGGGTGGCCCTGCGGCTGGCCTCGCGTGTCGCCGCCGTGCGGGAGGCCGCCGGGTTCGCCGCGTACGCGAACCAGAAGTACTCCGAGGCGCTCGCCGAGTTCCGGGCCGCGCGGCGGATGACCGGGACCGTGGAGCTGTGGCCCCTCATGGCCGACTGCGAGCGTGGGCTCGGCCGGCCGGAGAAGGCGCTGGACATGGCCGGGGCCCCGAGGTGCAGAAGCTGGACAAGGCGGGGCAGGTCGAGATGCGGCTCGTCGCCGCCGGCGCCCGGCGTGACCTGGAGCAGCTGGACGCGGCGATCGTGACCCTGCAGAGCTCCGAGCTGGCGTCCAGTTCCGTCCAGCCGTGGACCGCGCGTCTGCGCTACGCCTACGCCGACGCGCTGCACGCGGCCGGCCGCAGCGACGAGGCGCGGGAGTGGTTCGCCAAGGCCGTAGAGGCCGACCGGGACGGCAGCACGGACGCCTCCGACCGGCTGGCCGAGATGGACGGTGTCGAGTTCATGGACGCCCTCGCCGAGGACGAGGCCGAAGAGGCCGAGGAAGCCGTCGAGGCCGAAGAGGTCAAGGAAGCCGAGGAAGCCGTCGAGGCCGAAGAGGTCAAGGAAGCCGAGGAAGCCGTCGAGGCCGGCGACACCACGGCGCCCGAGGACGACAAGGACTGACGTCCGGAGCAAGGAACGGAACGAAGGGGCGGGTCTCTGCGGAGGCCCGCCCCTCGTCACAGGTCCAGCGCGCGCAGCACCAGTCCCGACGCCGGCTTCGGGCCGAACGACGTCGACTTGCGCGGCATCGTCACCCCTGCCGGGCCAGGTCGCGGACGACGTCCTCGCGTACGGGATGCATCAGGACCGCCGTTCCGCCGTCGCGTTCCGCCTTCTCGACCGTGGCGGCCGTGTCGTGGATGTACGCGATGTGGGCGGGGAGTCGGGGACGCGCCACACCCGGTCGAGGAGCGTGGCGTGCAGGACCGTCGCGTCCAGGGTCCGCCAGGCCGCCGGAGGGTCCGACGGGACCGTGCGGGCCAGCAGGTCCGGGTCCGGGCGGTCGACCAGATGGAAGGCGCCGTCCCCGGCGAGCAGGAAGGCGTTGCCCGCCGAGGCCGCCTCGCCCAGGACGTCCATCGCCCCGGCCCGCGGCGCGTCGACGCGGCGGACGCGGAACAGGCCGTCGAGCGCAGCCAAGGCGTCCGCGACCGGAAGGCTGTGCAGCAGCCGGTGGATGGCCCGCACGCGCAGCGGATAGCGGGCCGTGTCGACCAGCAGGACCAGGCCGTGGTCCCAGGGGCTCGGTGAGGGTGCTCCGCGCGGAGGCGGCGGTACGTCGCCCAGCGGTGGTGGCCGTCGGCGATAAGGGCCTGATGACCGGCGAGTTCGTCCTGGATGGCCGCCAGGCCGGCGGGATCGGTGACGGACCACAGACGGTGGTGGACACCGTCCTCCGTGGTGGTCGCCAGCAGGGGCCGGGTCCCGGCCGTGCGTTCGATCAGGGCGGCGGTCGAGGCCGGCCGCCCGTCACCCTCGTCTCCGCGGTAGGTGAGCAGCAGCGGTTCGAGGTTCGCGGAGGTGGCCCGCATCAGCTCCGCACGGTCGGCGACGATGTGCGGCATGACGTCCTCGTGCGGCAGGACCAGCCGTTCGCCGGGCTCGGAGACGCGAAGGGCGCCGATGATGCCACGTTGCACCATGCCGTCGCCGTCGCGCTGTTCGTAGACGTAGAGACAGGGTTCGGGGTCGGCGGTCAGGACGCCCTCGGCGCGCCAGCGGCGCAGGGTGTCGGCGGCCTGGGCGTTGCGCGCCCCGGGCGTGTCGGCCTCGGGCAGGATCAGCCGGACGATGTTGTGCGGATCGGCGGACTGGAGGTGGTGCAGGCCGTCGGGGCGGACGACGACGTCGTACGGAGGGATGTCACGGAGGCGAGGCCGCCGACCCGGTCGGGGTCGTAGCGAAGGCCGCGGAACGGGGTGAGTTCCAGGCCCCGGGGCGCCTTTGCCGTCGAGTGACCTGCAGGTGTTCATCCCGGCATCGTACGGCTGTCGGTGGCATGGGGGATGATCGGGGAAAGCGGTCGAACGAGGAGCGATGCGGAATGAGCCGGAGCGTCAGGACGAGGCCCGAGGGCAGCGGGCAGGCCTTGAGCGAGGCGTACGACACGGCGCTGCTCGACCTCGACGGTGTGGTGTACGCGGGTGGGAGCGCGATCGTCCACGCGGTCGAGTCGCTCGCCACGGCCCGTGCGGGCGGGATGCACCTCGCCTATGTGACCAACAACGCCCTGCGCACCCCGGACACCGTCGCGGCGCATCTGACCGAGCTGGGGATACCCACGGACGCCGGCGATGTCATCACCTCCGCGCAGGCGGTCGCGCGACTGGTCGCCGAGCAGGTGCCGCAGGGCGCCCGGGTGCTGGTCATCGGCGGCGAGGGGCTGCGGGTGGCGCTGCGCGAACGCGGGCTGGTGCCGGTGGAGTCGGCGGACGACGATCCGGTGGCGGTCGTCCAGGGGTACGGCGGGCCCGATATGGCGTGGGGGCGGTTCGCGGAGGCGTCGTACGCCGTTGCGCGCGGGCTGCCGTGGTTCGCGTCCAACACCGACCTGACGATTCCCAGCGGCCGGGGCATCGCCCCGGGCAACGGCGCGGCGGTGGAGGTCGTACGGATCGCCACCGGCGCCGAGCCGCAGGTCGCGGGCAAGCCGCTGCCGCCGATGCACCGGGAGACGATCCTGCGTACGGGCGCGAAGCGGCCGTTGGTGGTGGGGGACCGGCTGGACACGGACATCGAGGGCGCGTTCAACGGCGAGGTGGACTCGCTGCTGGTGCTCACCGGCGTGGCGGACGGCGCCCAGCTGCTGGCCGCGCCGCCCCGGCACCGGCCGACGTACGTCGACGCCGATCTGCGCGGGATGCTCACCGGCCAGCCGGAGGTCGCCCCCGCGGACGACGGGTTCCGGTGCGGTGGGTGGACGGCGCGGGCCGGTGCCGGGCAGCTCGAGCTGGACGGCGAAGGCGGCGCGCTGGACGGGCTGCGCGCTCTGTGCGCGGCGGCGTGGACGGCGGCCGGGGACGGTGTGTGCACGCTGGACGGCGGGAAGGCGCTGGCCCGGCTGGGGCTGTGAAAACCTGAAATGCCCCTCGCCGCCCGAGGGCTCGGGATCATGATCGATTGGGAGGGTAGGCTAACCTAACCACGTGTTGGTCGAGAGCCCCCAGAACAGCGCGCGGAGACCGCCCCCGCGCCCCCGAGCCGCCGGGCGGTACGCGCCTTCGGACTGCTCGCCTCCCTCGTGCTCCTGGCGCTCGTCGCGCTGGCGAGCATCGCGATCGGGGCGAAGGAGCTGTCCCTGGAGCAGGTCTGGCACGGCCTCTTCGAGGATTCCGGCACCTTCGGCGACGTCGTCGTGGCCGACAGACTGTCACGCACCGTCCTCGGTGTGCTCGCCGGCGCCGCGCTCGGACTTGCCGGATCGGTTCTGCAGGCGCTCACCCGCAACCCGCTGGCCGATCCCGGACTGCTCGGCATCAACGCGGGCGCGTCCGCCGCCGTCGTCACCGCCATCACCTTCTTCGGCGTCACCTCACTGTCCGGATACGTGTGGTTCGCCTTCTTCGGTGCGGCCGCCGTCGGCGCGCTGGTGTGGTTCCTCGGCGGCAGCCGGGCGCGACACCGGTCCGGCTGGCGCTCGCCGGTACGGCCATCAGCGCGGCCCTGTTCGGCTACCTCCAGGCCGTCATGATCCTCGACGACGCGGCGCTCGGCCGGATGCGCTTCTGGACCGTGGGCTCCCTGGCCTCCGGAAGCAACTCGACCATCGCCCAGGTGCTGCCGTTCCTCGTCGCCGGTTCCCTGCTGGCGCTGGCGCTCGCCCGGCCGCTCAACGCCATGGCCATGGGCGACGACACCGCCAAGGCGCTCGGCGCCAACCTCAACCGCACCCGGGCGCTGTCCATGCTCGCCGCGACCGTACTGTGCGGGGCCGCTACCGCCGCCTGCGGGCCGATCATCTTCGTCGGCCTGATGGTGCCGCATGTCGTGCGCTCCTTCACCGGGCCCGACCAGCGCTGGATCCTGCCGTACGCGGCCGTCCTGTCGCCCGTGCTGCTGCTCGGCGCCGACGTCATCGGACGGATCGTGGCCCGGCCCGCCGAACTCCAGGTAGGCATCGTCACCGCCATCCTCGGCGGCCCCGTCTTCATCCTTCTCGTACGACGCCGGAGGACGGCCCAGCTGTGAAGACCAACCGCGCGGTGCGCAGTCCCGGCGGCCTCTCGGTCCGGCTCGACGTGCGTGCCCTCACCGTCGTGGCCGTGCTGCTGCTCACCGCGCTCACCGCCAGCGTGGTGCTGATCGGCACCGGCGACTTCCCGATCCCGGCCGGCGACGTGCTGAGGACCCTCTTCGGCGAGGGCGACCCCGGCCAGGAGTTCATCGTCACCGAACTGCGGCTGCCCCGGGTCCTGGTCGGACTGCTCGTCGGCGCCTCCCTCGGGCTCGGCGGCGCGCTGTTCCAGTCCATCTCCCGCAACCCGCTCGGCAGCCCCGACGTGCTCGGCCTCGGACAGGGGCGACGGCCGGAGCCCTCACCGTGATCGTGCTGTTCTCCGGCACCGCGGGCCAGGTCGCCCTCGGCGCGCTCGTCGGCGGGCTGGTGACCGGGTTCGCCATCTACGCCCTCGCCTGGAAGCGGGGCGTGCACGGATACCGGCTCGTCCTGGTCGGCATCGGCGTCTCCGCGATCGTCACGGCCGTCAACGGCTATCTGCTCACCAAGTCCGACATCGTCGACGCCGCCCGCGCGGTCGTCTGGATGACCGGCTCCCTCGACGGCCGGGACTGGGACCAGGTCTGGCCGCTGCTCGCCCTGTGCGCCGTCCTCGGACCGCTGGTGCTGGCCAACGCGCGCGGGCTCAGGATGCTGGAGATGGGCGACGACGTGTCGTACGCCCTCGGCGTGCGCGTGGAGCGCGTACGGCTGCTGCTGATGCTGTCGGCCGTGCTGCTCACCGCGTCCGCGACCGCCGCCGCCGGACCCGTCAGCTTCGTCGCGCTCACCGCGCCGCAGCTCGCCCGCCGGCTGACCCGCGCGCCCGGCCCCAACCTGGCCGCGTCGCTGTGCATGGGCGCGGCCCTCCTGGTCACCGCCGACTGGGTGTCGCAGCGGGCGTTCGGGTCCGAGCAGCTGCCCGTCGGCGTCGTCACCGGCGTGCTCGGCGGCGTCTACCTGCTGTGGCTGCTGGTCACCGAACGCCGGGCGGGCCGGATATGAGCGGCACCGGCAGCACACCGAACCACCGAAGGAGCACCGTGAACCGACTGTCCGCCGAGAACGTCACCCTGGCCTACGACCAGCGGGTCATCGCCGAACAGCTGTCGGTGGAGATACCGGACAACTCCTTCACCGTGATCGTCGGCCCCAACGCCTGCGGTAAGTCGACCCTGCTGCGGGCACTGTCGCGGATGCTGAAGCCGAGCAAGGGACGCGTCCTGCTCGACGGGCAGGTCATCCAGTCGATGCCGGCCAAGAAGGTCGCCCGCACCCTCGGCCTGCTGCCCCAGTCGTCGGTCGCGCCCGACGGCATCACCGTCGGCGACCTCGTCGGCCGCGGCCGCTACCCGCACCAGGGACTGCTGCGCCAGTGGTCCGCGGAGGACGAGCGCGTCGTCCAGGAGTCCATGGCCCGCACCGGCGTCGCCGAACTCGCGGAACGCCACGTCGACGAGCTCTCCGGCGGTCAGCGCCAGCGCGTGTGGATCGCCATGGCGCTGGCCCAGCAGACCCCGCTGCTGCTGCTCGACGAACCGACCACCTTCCTCGACATCCAGCACCAGATCGACGTACTGGACCTCTGCGCGGACCTGCACGAGGAACAGGGGCGCACCCTCGTCGCCGTCCTCCACGACCTCAACCACGCCGCCCGGTACGCCACCCACCTCATCGCCCTGCGCGAGGGCAAGGTCGTCGCCCAGGGCGCGCCGAAGGACATCGTCACCGCCGGGCTGGTCGAGGAGGTCTTCCGGATGCGCTGCCAGGTCATCGAGGACCCCGAGACCGGCACCCCGCTGGTGGTGCCGGCGGCCCGGAAGGCACGGGTGAAGGGCGCCGCGCAGGAGAAGGCCGGAGCCACGAAGTGAGCGTCACAGCAGCTTTCTGAGGTGGAACAGGTCCCGCAGTCCCGCCTCGAACCGCACCCGGCCCGAACCCCACGCCTTCGCGAAGTGCAACTCGCCGTCGACCAGGGCCAGCAGGTCGTCGCCCGTCATCGCGAGCCGTATCTGCGCCCGCTCGCGCGGCGGGCCGGGGAACGTGTCGCGCACCTCGATCCCGCCGCCGGTCATCCGGCCGGCGAACGTCACGTCCAGGTCGGTGATGTGACAGCTGACCGAGCGGTCCATCGCCGCGGCCGCGCGGACGTCGCCCTCGGCGCCCCGCATGCTGTCCGAAAGCTTGTCGAGTGCGCAACGGCACTCCTCGATCGTGGCCATCGCGGACGACGGTACCGCAGCCGTTCGCGGTAGCGTCGGGGCATGAACGACGCAGTGCCGGAGGCGGAGCCCGGACAGGCACCGGCCCAGGACGACGGCGGCCCCGCCGCCCCCGCGCCCCTGAACGTGCCGCGCACCCCCACCGGCCACCCCGAGATCGACGCCCATGTGCGGCGGCTGGCCGATACCGACCACCTCACCACCGACGGCCATGCCGACGTGTACGAACATGTGCACCGGGGCTGCGCGACGCGCTCACCGCGCTCGACGCCCGGCCGGGAGCCCCGGCTCCCGCCGACCCCCGGCCACCACCCTCAAGGCGGCCCAGCGGGCCACCCTCCCCTTCGCACCATGGACACAGGAGCTGAACCGAACGTGGCAGGAGTCGCACGCCGCCGTCTCGACGCGGAGCTGGTCCGCCGTAAACTCGCGCGCTCGCGCGAGCACGCCAGCCAGCTGATCGCCGCCGGCCGGGTCAGCGTCGGCAAGACGGTCGCGACCAAACCCGCCACCCAGGTGGAGACCGCCGCCGCGATCGTCGTCACCGACGACGCCGGCGACCCGGACTACGTCTCGCGCGGCGGCCACAAGCTGGCCGGCGCCCTCGACGCCTTCGTACCGCGGGGCCTCGTGGTCGGGGGCGGCGGGCCCTGGACGCCGGAGCCTCCACCGGCGGCTTCACCGACGTACTGCTGCGCGCCGGGGCCGCGCACGTGGTCGCCGTGGACGTCGGATACGGACAACTCGCCTGGTCTCTGCGCAACGATGAACGCGTCACCGTCAAGGACCGTACGAACGTACGCGAGTTGACGCTCGAGATCATCGATGGGGAGCCTGTGGATCTTGTCGTGGGGGATCTGTCCTTCATCCCGCTCGGACTGGTACTGCCCGCCCTGAAGCGGTGCGTGAAACCGGACGCCGATCTGGTGATGATGGTGAAACCGCAGTTCGAGGTGGGCAAGGAACGGTTGGGCAGCGGCGGAGTCGTCCGCAGCCCGCAACTGCGCGCCGAGGCCGTGCGGGGAGTGGCCGCGAAGGCCTGGGAGCTGGGACTCGGAGTGAAGGGCGTGACGGCCAGTCCGCTGCCCGGACCCTCCGGGAACGTCGAATACTTTCTGTGGCTGCGGGCCGGTGCTCCGGAACTGGATCCCGCGGATGCTGACCGTGCTGTGGCGGAGGGGCCGCGTTGACGCAGAACCGAGCTCGTACTGTTTTCCTGCTGGCCCACACCGGCCGGCCCGCTGCCATCCGCAGCGCCGAACTCGTGGTCCGAGGACTGCTGCGCGCCGGGCTGGGGGTGCGGGTCCTGGAGGACGAGGCCCGCGACCTGCCGCTGCCCGAGGACGTGGAGACCGTCAAGGAGGCCACCCCGCAGTGCCTGGACGACTGTGAACTGCTGATCGTGCTGGGCGGTGACGGCACCCTGCTGCGCGGCGCCGAGTTCGCCCGCGCCTCCGGGGTGCCCATGCTGGGCGTCAACCTCGGGAGCGTCGGATTCCTCGCCGAGGCCGAGCGCGACGACCTCGACAAGGTTGTCGACCGGGTGGTGAGCCGGGCGTACGAGGTCGAGGAACGGATGACCGTCGACGTCGTCGTGCACCGCAACGGCGACATCGTGCACACCGACTGGGCGCTGAACGAGGCGGCCGTGCAGAAGGTGTCCGCCGAGCGGATGCTGGAGATCGTGCTGGAGATCGACGGGCGGCCGGTCACCGGGTTCGGCTGCGACGGGATCGTGTGCGCCACCCCGACCGGGTCGACGGCGTACGCGTTCTCCGCCGGCGGGCCCGTGGTGTGGCCCGAGGTCGAGGCGCTGCTGCTGGTGCCGATCTCGGCGCACGCGCTGTTCGCCAAGCCGCTGGTGACCTCGCCGGACTCGGTACTGGCGGTGGAGATGCTGCCGCACGTCCCTCCGGGCGTGCTGTGGTGCGATGGGCGGCGGACCGTCGAGCTTCCGGTGGGGGCGCGGGTGGAGGTGCGGAGAGGGGCTGTGCCGGTGCGGCTGGCTCGGTTGCACCACGCGTCCTTCACCGACCGGTTGGTCGCGAAATTCGCCTTGCCCGTGTCCGGGTGGCGCGGAGCACCGCAATAGCCGTCTCGACGGGATGGTTCCGCGGCGTGGGCGGGTGCGGGCCGAACGGGGCCGTTCGCACCCACGCGGCGGAGCGTCGACACCGCCCCGCGCCCCGTCGGGGCACGTCCACTCGCGCGGGTGACAAGGGTGGGGCGGTCGCACTCCTGGGCTCGGACCTCGTAAGGTCTAGTTCGTGTTGGAGGAGATGCGGATACGGTCGCTCGGAGTGATCGACGACGCTGTCGTCGAGCTGTCGCCCGGCTTCACCGCCGTCACCGGTGAGACGGGTGCGGGCAAGACCATGGTGGTCACCAGCCTGGGCCTGCTGCTCGGTGGACGCGCGGATGCGGCCCTGGTGCGGATCGGCGCGCGCAGCGCGGTGGTCGAGGACGGATCGCGGTGCCCGCGGGCACCGCGGCCGTCGTACGGGCCGAGGAGGCCGGGGCCGAGCTGGACGACGGGACGCTGCTGGTCAGTCGGACCGTGTCGGCCGAGGGCGCTCCCGCGCGCACCTGGGCGGGCGGAGTGTGCCCGTGGGGCTGCTCGCGGAGCTCGCCGACGACCTCGTGGCCGTGCACGGGCAGACCGACCAGCAGGGGCTGCTGAAGCTGTCCCGGCAGCGGCAGGCGCTCGACCGGTACGCCGGGTACGCGGTCACCGGCCCGCTCGGCAAGTACGCCGAGGCGTACAAGCGGCTGCGGGCCGTGGTCACGGAGCTGGAGCAGATCACCACGCGTGCGCGTGAGCGGGCGCAGGAGGCCGACCTGCTGCGTTTCGGGCTCGAGGAGATCGCCGCCGTGGAGCCCCGCGCGGGCGAGGACGTGGAGCTGGCGGAGGAGGCGGAGCGGCTCGGGCACGCCGAGGCGCTGGCGTCCGCCGCCGCGGTCGCGCACGCCGCGCTCGCGGGCAACCCGGAGGACCCCGAGAGCGTCGACGCGAGCACGCTCGTCGCGGGCGCCCAGCGGGCCCTGGAGGCCGTACGGGCGCACGACCCGGCGCTGGCCGCGCTGACCGACCGGATCGGGGAGGTCGGCATCCTGCTGCGTGACGTGGCCGGGGAGCTGGCCGGGTACGCCGACGACCTGGACGCCGATCCGCTGCGGCTGGCGGCGGTGGAGGAACGCCGGGCCGCGCTCACCGCGCTGACCCGCAAATACGGCGAGGACATCGCGTCCGTGCTGACATGGGCCGAGCAGGGCGCCGCACGCCTGGCCGAACTGGACGGCGACGACGAGCGGACCGGCGAGCTCACCGCCGAACGGGACGCGCTCCGCGCGGAACTGGGCGTTCTGGCGCAGGAGCTGACGGACGCGCGGACGGAGGCGGCGGACCGGTTCGCGTCGGCCGTCACCGCCGAACTGGCCTCGCTCGCGATGCCGCACGCGCGGGTGTCGTTCGACATCCGGCAGACCGAGGACCCGGAAGGCGTCGAGGTGGGCGGGCGCCCGGTCGCCTACGGTCCGTCGGGCGTGGACGAGGTGGAGCTGCTGCTCGCCCCGCACCCCGGCGCGCCGCCCCGCCCCATCGCCAAGGGGGCGTCCGGCGGTGAGCTGTCCCGCGTGATGCTGGCCGTGGAGGTCGTGTTCGCGGGAACCGACCCCGTGCCGACGTACCTCTTCGACGAGGTCGACGCCGGGGTCGGAGGCAAGGCGGCGGTGGAGATCGGGCGGCGGCTCGCGAAACTGGCGAAGACGGCGCAGGTCGTGGTCGTCACGCATCTGCCGCAGGTGGCCGCGTTCGCCGACCGGCAGCTGCTGGTGGAGAAGACCAACGACGGATCGGTCACCCGCTCCGGCGTGAAGGTCCTGGAGGGCGAGGAGCGCGTCCGGGAACTCTCCCGCATGCTCGCCGGCCAGGAGGACTCGCAGACGGCCCGGGCCCACGCGGAGGAACTCCTGGCGACGGCCCGGGCGGACGTCTAGCGCGGGGCCGCCCCGGGGTTTTGTCACTCATGTGGGTGACATTGTGTCCGGGGCGGACCCGCGCGTGTCACCTCGGCGTTCCCGGAACGGCCGTACGGCCTGGCATCCTTGACGGAGTACGTGAAGGAACGGGCCCGATCCTCCGGTACGTTCTTCGTGACCGCACGAACCCAACCAGGAGCCCGGCCGCGTGACCCCGTGAGCAGCCACTCACCGCTGCGCACCGTGCAGGTGCTGGGCGGTGGCAACGCCGCCAGCAGCGCCCATGTGCGCTCGCTGGCCGCGGGGCTCGTCGCGAGGGGCGTGCGGGTCACCGTGTGCGCCCCCGCCGAGGCCGATCACACCTACGACTTCAGCGGTGTCGGCGCCGACCATGTGCCGGTGCCGCGCAGCAGCGATCCGGGCTCGGTGGCCGCGCTGCGGGCCGTCTGCGGCGGCGCCGACCTGGTCCACGCGCACGGACTGCACGCCTCGTTCCGTACCGCGCTGGCTTTGAGCGGACGGCGTACGCCCCTCGTGGTCACCTGGCACGACCGGGCGCACGCCGACGGCCCGCGCGGCCACTTCCTGCGCCTGCTGGAGCGGCGGGTCGCCAAGGCGGCCACCGTGGTGCTCGGCACGACCTCCGCCCTCGTCGACCGGGCACGCCGCACCGGAGCGCGGGACGCGCGGCTCGCCGCCGTCTCCTCCCCGGCCCCCGCACCTCCCCGGTGGCGGACGACCCCGATCTGCTGCGGCCCAAGCTCCGGGCCGAACTCGGCGCCATCGGGCGCCCGCTGCTCATCGCCGCCGGCTCCCTCGAACGCCACCGGGACTACGGCGTCCTGCTGGACGCCGCCCACGCGTGGCAGCGCCTCGACCCGCTGCCGCTGGTGGCGCTCGCCGGGGAGGGGCCGCTGCGCGACGAACTCCGGCGCAGGATCGACCTCGAGGAACTGCCGGTCCGGCTCCTCGGACCGCGCGAGGACATCGGTGATCTGCTGGCCGCCGCCGACCTCGCCCTGCTGCCCGGCCGATGGGAGGCGCGCTCCACGCTCGCCCAGCAGGCCCTCCACGCGCGCGTGCCGCTCGTCGCGGCCAACGCGGGCGGCATCCCCGAACTCGTCGGCGACGCCGCCGAACTCGTCCCGTACGGCAACGCGCGGGCGCTCGCCGACGCCGTCGTACGGCTGCTGGACGATCCCGGACGGCGGGAGTCGCTCAAGGAGCGGGGCGTGCGGCAGGCGGCCACCTGGCCCACCGAGGACGAGACGGTCACCCAAGTGCTCAGCGTCTACGACGAGCTGACGCGGCTCCGGCCGATGATCTGACACCGTCCGCCGCGGTCACGGCAGATGCCGTCGGGCGCGCAGCGCCAGGCTCAACGCCAGCACGGTGTGCGGGTCGTCGAGGTCGGAGGCGAGCAACTCGCCGATGCGGGCGAGCCTGTTGTACAGCGTCTGCCGGTTCAGATGCAGTTCGCGGGCCGTCTCCGCCTTGCGTCCGGCGTGCGCCAGATAGGCCTCCAGGGTGGGCAGCAGCGCCGGTTTGGAACGGCCGTCGTGGTCCAGCACCGGGCCGATCGAGCGGTCCACGAAGGCCGCCAGGTCCGGGTGGTCGCGCAGCCGCCACAGCAGCAGGTCGATGTCCAGCCGGCGGGCGTCGTACCAGGGGCGGTCCGGCAGCCCCCGCGCCGCCGTCGCCGTCTCCGCCGCGTGCCGCAGCCCCGTGGACGCCGCCGCCCAGTCCCCGGCGGGACCGACCACCACGACGGGCGCCCGGCCGCCGGGACGCAGCATGCCCGCGCGTTCCACGCCCGCCCGCAGCGCCGCCGCCACCCGGTCCGCGACCGCCGGCCGTTCGGTCTCCGCGCGGAGCCCCAGCAGCAGCGGCACCCGGCCCTCCACCGGCCGTACGCCCAGCAGGACGGGCACCCCCAGCGCGGCCAGCTCCTCGCCCACCGCGCGGGCCAGCACCGCCCAGCCGCCACCCTGCGGGGACAGCGAGTCACCGAGCCGCATCACCACCGGCAGCAGCGGACCCGACCCCGGCCTGAAGCCCAGCACACGCGCCTGCGCGGGCGCGTCCGTGGCGCCGATCCGGCCCTCGGCGAGGTCCGTGAGGAAGTCACCGCGCCCCGCGCCGCGAGCTCCTCCTCCTGACGTGCTTGCATCAGCACCACCGCGAGCAGTCCCGCCGCCCGCTCGGCCGCCATACGGTGCACCGGCTCCGGCGGATTCCGCACCGGCAGCAGCACCAGACGGGCCCGTACGCCACCGCTGCCCGGACCGCCGCCGGGCACGTCCACCAGCGCCGAACCGGCCGGCGGATCGCCCTGGTGCCGGTCGCGCAGCCCCTCCCACACCTGGAGCGGGTCCGCGCCCTCGGGGCCCTCACCGGCCGCGTACAGCAGCCGTCCGTCGGCCGTCTCCAGGAACACCGGGTTGCCGGTGAACCCGGCGAGGACCTCCAGCACCCTGGGGATGCCGCCGCCGCCCAGCAGCGCCTCGGTGCACCGGCGGTGCACCTCCTCCACGCGCTGCAGCAGCGCGTAGTGCCCGTTGACGATCTCGGTGTGGATCTCCTCCGTCACCGTCACGAACGGCACCTCGCGGTGCAGCTGGACCAGTGGCAGCCCCGCCGTACGGGCCGTGTCGGCGACGGCGGCGGGCAGCCGGGTGAACCGCGCCCCCAGCTCCACCACCAGGGCGGCGATCCCCCGCTCGGCCAGCGTGCGGACGAACGCCCGCTGGTCGGCCGGGCGGGTCCCGAGTCCGTACCCGGTGGTGAGCAGCAGCTCGCCGCCCTTGAGCAGCGAGGCGATGTTGGGCACCTCGCCGGCGTGCACCCAGCGCACCGGGCGGTCCAGCCGGTCGGCGCCGGCGAGGACCTCGGGGAGGCCGCTGCGCAGCCCCGGGAGCTCCAGGGCACGCTGCACGGTGATGCCCGTGGGCGGGGGTGCGCCGGTGTTCATGCAACGGACGCTACCCGGGGTGAGGCGGGGGTGGGTGCGGGGCCCGGCGTCGGAGTGGTGCCGCTGCGCCCACCCGTGCCGCCATAGCGGCACGATTGCCCGCAGCTACGGGACGGCCGCAGCTACGGGATCAGGCGTAGCCGCGGGACGGCCGTAGCTACGGGGCGGCCGTAGCTACGGGGCGGCCGTAGCTACGGGGCGGCCGTAGCCACGGGACGGCCGCAGCCACGGGACGGCCGCAGCTACGGGATCAGGCGTAGCCGCGGGGGTCAGCCTCCGTAGGCGCCGCTCGCTGTCAGGCGTAGGGCCGTGTCGATCAGGGGGACGTGGCTGAAGGCCTGGGGGAAGTTGCCCACCTGGCGCTGTAGGCGCGGGTCCCACTCCTCCGCCAGCAGACCGAGGTCGTTGCGCAGGGCGAGCAGCTTCTCGAAGAGCCTGCGCGCCTCGTCCACCCGGCCGATCATCGCCAGGTCGTCCGCCATCCAGAACGAGCAGGCCAGGAACGCGCCCTCGTCGCCCGGCAGACCGTCGACGCCCTCGTGCTGCCCCTCCGTCGGGTAGCGCAGGATGAACCCGTCCGAGGTGGACAGCTCGCGCTGGATCGCCTCGATGGTGCCGATCACCCGCTTGTCGTCCGGCGGCAGGAAGCCCATCTGCGGGATCAGCAGCAGGGAGGCGTCCAGCTCCTTCGAGCCGTAGGACTGGGTGAACGTGTTGCGCTCCTTGTCGTAGCCCTTCTCGCACACGTCCCGGTGGATGTCGTCGCGCAGCTGCTTCCACCGCTCGACCGGGCCGTCGGCGTCGCCGGACTCGATCAGCTTGATGGTGCGGTCGACGGCCACCCACGCCATCACCTTGGAGTGCACGAAGTGCCGGCGCGGGCCGCGCACCTCCCAGATGCCCTCGTCCGGCTCCTGCCAGTGCTGCTCCAGGTACTGGATCAGCTTCAGCTGGAGCAGCGAGGCGTAGTCGTTCCGGGCCAGACCCGTCATATGGGCCAGGTGCAGGGCTTCGGTGACCTCGCCGTACACATCCAGCTGGAGCTGGTGCGCCGCGCCGTTGCCCACCCGGACCGGGGCCGAGCCCTCGTAGCCGGGCAGCCAGTCCAGCTCGGCCTCGCCGAGCTCGCGCTCACCGGCGATGCCGTACATGATCTGCAGGTTCTCGGGGTCGCCCGCCACCGCGCGCAGCAGCCACTCGCGCCAGGCGCGGGCCTCCTCGCGGTAGCCGGTGCGCAGCAGCGAGGACAGGGTGATGGCCGCGTCCCGCAGCCAGGTGTAGCGGTAGTCCCAGTTGCGGACGCCGCCGATGTCCTCGGGCAGGGAGGTGGTGGGCGCGGCGACGATGCCGCCGGTCGGGGCGTACGTCAGCGCCTTCAGCGTGATCAGGGAGCGGATGACGGCCTCGCGGTAGGGGCCGTGGTACGTACAGTGCTCCACCCACTCGCGCCAGAACTCCTCGGTCGCCGCCAGCGACTGCTCGGGCTCCGGCAGCGCCGGCGGCTGCTTGTGCGAGGGCTCCCAGGAGATGGTGAACGCGATCCGCTCGCCCGGCGCGACGGTGAAGTCCGCGTACGTGGTCAGGTTCTCGCCGTAGGTCTCTGCGGTGGTGTCGAACCACACGGAGTCAGGGCCCGCCACGGCGACCGTGCGGCCCTCGTGGCGGTGCACCCACGGGACGATACGGCCGTAGGAGAAGCGCATGCGCAGCGCCGAGCGCATCGGCACCCGGCCGGAGACGCCCTCCACGACGCGGATCAGCTGCGGGGCGCCGTCACGCGGAGGCATGAAGTCCGTCACCCGGACCGTGCCGCGCGGGGTGTCCCACTCCGATTCCAGGATCAGCGAGTCGCCGCGGTACGCGCGCCGGGTCGCCGCGGGCGGCCCGGTGTCCTTCGCGTGCGCGGGACCCAGCCGCCAGAACCCGTGCTCCTCGGTGCCCAGCAGGCCGGCGAAGATGGCATGGGAGTCGAAACAGGGCAGGCACAACCAGTCCACGGTGCCGTCCCGGCAGACCAGCGCCGCGGTCTGCATGTCTCCGATGAGTGCGTAGTCTTCGATGCGCCCGGCCACGTGCAACTCCAGTCGAACGGCCACGTCACCCCTCAAGGGGGTTGTCGCTAGTGCGGTCAAGGATGTGTGAAATGCGTCGTTGAGCTGTGAAGCAAAGCAGTCGCTCAGCCTTGCATGCAAAGCACTGGCTGAGCCTTGAATACAGAACGCCAATCTATGCTCAACGAACTGACGAGCTCACGTTGTTCCGGAAGTCACGGGCTGGGGTGGTGCCGTTCGGCCGGCCGGGCTCGGCAGCAAGCGTCCGAGCAGGATACGACGCACGAAGTTGATCTGTGTGCCGCTCCGGATATCCCGGTTGAGCCGAACGAGTGACCAGAGGGTGATGGTCCCGTGCCCGGTGCCCGCCCGTGGCGGCCCGTGCGCGGAGCGTGGCCGGACGCCGCATCGCCGCGTCGCTGTTACGCTGGTAGCCCGTGGACCGGTGGGCGAGAAAACCCCGGAACCGCACTCACAAGCCGCGACCACGGGAGCCCCCTCTTGGCCATGCCGCCGAAATCTACGACGACCAAGCACATCTTCGTCACCGGGGGTGTCGCCTCCTCGCTCGGCAAGGGGCTCACCGCCTCCAGCCTGGGCATGCTGCTCAAGGCCCGGGGTCTGCGTGTCGTGATGCAGAAGCTCGACCCCTACCTCAACGTCGACCCGGGGACGATGAACCCCTTCCAGCACGGTGAGGTGTTCGTCACCAACGACGGCGCCGAGACCGACCTGGACATCGGTCACTACGAGCGCTTCCTCGACCGCGACCTCGACGGCTCCGCGAACGTCACCACGGGTCAGGTGTACTCGACGGTGATCGCCAAGGAGCGGCGCGGCGAGTACCTGGGCGACACCGTCCAGGTCATCCCGCACATCACCAACGAGATCAAGCACCGCATCCGCCGTATGGCGACCGACGAGGTCGATGTGGTGATCACGGAGGTCGGCGGCACGGTCGGCGACATCGAGTCGCTGCCGTTCCTGGAGACCGTCCGCCAGGTCCGGCACGAGGTCGGCCGGGACAACGTGTTCGTGGTGCATATCTCGCTCCTGCCGTACATCGGTCCCTCGGGCGAGCTGAAGACCAAGCCCACCCAGCACTCCGTCGCCGCCCTGCGCAACATCGGTATCCAGCCGGACGCGATCGTGCTGCGCTGCGACCGCGAGGTGCCCACCGCGATCAAGCGGAAGATCTCGCTGATGTGCGACGTCGAGGAGGCCGCCGTCGTCGCCTGTCCCGACGCCCGCTCGATCTACGACATCCCGAAGACCGTGCACGGCGAGGGCCTGGACGCCTATGTGGTCCGCAAGCTGGACCTGCCGTTCCGGGACGTGGACTGGACGACCTGGGACGACCTGCTCGACCGCGTCCACAACCCCGACCACGAGATCACCCTCGCCCTGGTCGGCAAGTACATCGACCTGCCCGACGCCTACCTCTCGGTCACCGAGGCGCTGCGCGCGGGCGGCTTCGCCAACAAGGCCCGCGTGAAGATCAAGTGGGTCACCTCCGACGACTGCAAGACCCCGGCCGACGCCGAGGCGCACCTCGGTGACGTCGACGGGATCTGCATCCCGGGCGGCTTCGGCGACCGCGGGGTGCTCGGCAAGGTCGGCGCGATCAAGTACGCCCGCGAGAACCGCATCCCGCTCCTCGGCCTGTGCCTGGGGCTGCAGTGCATCGTGATCGAGGCCGCGCGCAGCCTCGCCGGCATCTCGGACGCGAACTCCACCGAGTTCGACCCGGGCACCGCCCACCCGGTGATCTCCACCATGGCCGAGCAGCTCGACATCGTCGCCGGTGAGGGCGACATGGGCGGCACCATGCGGCTCGGCATGTACCCGGCCAAGCTGGCCGAGGACTCCATCGTGCGCGAGGTGTACGACGGCAAGGAGTACGTGGAGGAGCGGCACCGGCACCGCTACGAGGTGAACAACGCCTACCGCGCGGAGCTGGAGAAGAAGGCGGGCATCGTCTTCTCCGGCACCTCCCGGACGGCAAGCTCGTCGAGTACGTCGAGTACCCGCGCGAGGTCCACCCGTACCTGGTCGCGACCCAGGCGCACCCGGAGCTGCGCTCGCGTCCGACCCGCCCGCACCCGCTCTTCGCCGGCCTGGTGAAGGCGTCGGTCGAGCGGAAGATCTCGAAGTAACACAGCCAGTTGTACGGTTGCCGGGGTGCGAACCTTCAAGGTGCGCACCCCGGCCATTTTTCCGCACACGTTCACGCACGGCACGCGCACCTTGGCGGTACGCCGGGAAGGACAGCCATGACGATCAAGGACACCCCGGAGGAGTGGGAGATCCGCGGGACCGAGACCCCGTTCACCGGCAACAAGACCTCCGTGCGCACCGACGACGTGGTGATGCCGGGCGGGACCGTGGTCCGCCGCGACTACCAGGTGCACCCCGGGTCCGTGGCCGTCCTCGCGCTCGACGACGCCGACCGGGTGCTGGTGCTGCGTCAGTACCGCCACCCCGTGCGCCAGAAGCTGTGGGAGATCCCGGCCGGCCTGCTCGACGTCCCCGGCGAGAACCCGCTGCACGCCGCCCAGCGCGAGCTGTACGAGGAGGCGCACGTCAAGGCGGAGGACTGGCGGGTGCTGACCGACGTCTACACCACGCCCGGCGGCTGCGACGAGGCCGTACGGATCTTCCTGGCCCGGGGGCTGTCCGAGGCCGAGGGCGACCGCTTCGAGGTGGAGGACGAAGAGGCGGACATGGAGCTGGCGCGGGTCCCCGTCGGGGAGCTGGCGCGTGGTGTGCTGGCCGGTGAGCTGCACAACAACTGTCTGGTCGTGGGTGTGCTTTCGCTGGTCGCCGCGCGGTCGGGTGACGGCTTGGACGCGTTGCGTCCGGCGCTTTCGCCTTGGCCGGCGCGGCCTTTCGAGGCGTGACGGTGGCGGGGGTCTTTGATCGCCCCCGCCGCCCCTTCCTCCCCACTCTCGACTTCGCTCGAGCGGGAGGTACCCCCATCCGTCCCCGGGGGCGCTGCCCCCGGACCCCGCTCCTCAAACGCCGGAGGGGCTTAGGGGTGCTCCTCAAGTGCCGGAGGGGCTGATAGGGCGGGCTGACGGTCCTACGATCCGTTGATCCGATCGGGGGAGTCCTGTCCCGGAGCCGCGCTCCTCATGGAACGTCGCAGAGCGTGAACTAGGCTCGGGAAAACGCCCGGTCGGAGTCCCGGCGGGCTCTGTGCGCGGCGGTGGGACGGGAGTGAGGCCCGTGACGGATCAGGCGGTGGACCCGGGCGGTGTACGGCTCCTTCGGGACGCCCCCGACGAGGGACGATTCCTGGGCCGTACGAGGGAGTTGAAAGAGCTGCGCGCCGACATCGAGCGCGCGGGACTGGACACCCTCTCCGGCCGCAAGGCACCCCGCGCGCGTGTGCTCCTCATCGCCGGCCGGCCCGGCTCCGGCCGGACCTCCTCGCCGGCGAACTCGTGCGCCAGGTCGCCGGCCACTACCCCGACGGGGTACTGCGCGTACGGCTGAGCGAACCCGACGGCACCCGCGTGCCCGTCGGGCGCGCCGCGCGGGAACTGCTCGACGCGCTGGACACCCCCGCCCCCGCCGGGGCCGCCGAGGACGAGCTCGGCGAGGCACTGCGCACCGCGCTGGCCGACCGCCGGGTGCTGCTCCTCCTGGACGACGCGGCCGACGCCGAACAGGTCGACGCGCTGCTGCCGGACAACCCGGACTGCCTGGCCGTCGCCGTCTCCTCCGGGCCGCTGACCGGCATCGCCGACGTCCGCCCTGCACCCTGGGCGGACTCGACACCAAGTCCGCGGTCGAGGTGCTGTCCCGGTTCACCGGAGCGGTGCGCGTCACCGTCGACCCCCGGGCCGCCGAGCGGCTCGCCGAGCAGTGCCAGGGCCAGCCGGCCGCCCTCGTGCTCGCCGGGGCTGGCTCGCCGCCCGGCCCCAGACCGCCGTCGCCGACCTCGCCAAGCAGCTCCACACGGACACCGGCCAGGGCACCGTCGTCAGCAGGGTGCTGAGGCTCGTACACGCCTCGCTGCCCGCGTCCACCGCCCGTACCCTGCGGCTTCTCAGCCTCGCCCCGGCCGGCCTGGTCGACCCGCACACCGCCGCCGCCCTCGCCGGCTGCTCGGTGGAGTCCGCCCGCGCCACCCTGGACGGCCTCGTCGCCCACGGGCTGCTGCACCCGGCCGGTTCGGCGCCGCCGCAGTACGAGGTGCCCTGCTGCCTGCACCCGCTGCTCGCCGCCCTCGCCGAGGAGCACGAGCGGCCCGCCGAGCTGCGGCTGGCCCGCGCCCGGATGCTCGAGCGGACCGTACGGCTGCTCCAGTCGTGCCGGGCCATCACCGAGACCGACAGCGACAGGGCACGCGAGAAGCTCCTCGAGATGCCGCGCGCCCTGCGCTTCCCCAGCCCCGCGCCGCCGCCGACTGGCTGCGCCTGCGCCGGCCCGCCCTGCTGGCCTCCGCGCGGCTCGCCGTCGCCGACGGGGAGCTGGACACCCTCGCCCGGCGCCTGATGTCCCAGCTGGTGCGGGCCATGGTCGCGCATTTCGGCACCCAGGCCGCCGCGAGCGACCTGTACGACGTCCACGGCCTGGTCCTCGGTGTCGCCGAGCGCCGGAACCTGCCCCGCGAGCGGGCGGCGGCCCTGCTGAACCTCGGCGACCTCGACGCCCGTACCGGCCGCACCGGCGACGCCCTGGCCCGCTACCGGGCCGCGCTGGACGCCGGACGCGAGGCGAACGACCCGTACGCCACCGGCCGCGCGATGGAATCCGTGGGCGGCGCCCATCTGGAGCTCGGGGACTACGATCGGGCCGCCGACTGGTTCGGCCGCGCCCTGGCCGAGCGGCTGGCCCGGGGCGAGCGCGAGGAGGCCGCCCGGCTCTACGGCCGTATCGGCGCCGCGCACACCTACGCGGGCCGCTACGGCGAGGCGCTGCGCGACTGGCGCGCGGCCGCCGCCGGACACCGCAGGGACGGGGACCTCGCCGCGTACGCGCGGGCGCTCAGCGAACTGGCCCGGGTGCAGGAGTACGCCGGCCGGCCCGACGAGTCGCTGCGCACCTGCCGGGAGGCCGTGGAGTGGGCGCGCCGGGCCGAGGACACCCGGCTGCAGGCCGCGCTGCACCTGCGGCTCGCCGACTCCTACGAGCGCGAGGGCGACCCCGCGTCGGCCGCGCTGCACCGCGCCACGGCCGAGCGGATGCTGGCCGAGGAGGACCAGGACGAGGCGGCCGAACCGGAACACGGCGCTGACGCCTGCGAAATCCGCAGCACATCTACTGAAGATTGATGCAATGAAAGGCTAGACAGAAAGAACGCCTTCATTAGACTGGCTCTGCCGCACCATCTCCTGCGGTCTCTCCCGGTGTGCCCGTGCGTGCCCGGGTATGTGTAGTGATATCCCCATACCCTCTGAGCCAAGGACCGTGATCGTCGTGAAGGTCGGCATCCCCCGCGAAGTCAAGAACAACGAGTTCCGGGTGGCCATCACCCCCGCAGGCGTGCATGAGCTGGTGCGCCACGGCCACCAGGTCGTCATCGAGCGCGGCGCAGGCGTCGGCTCCTCGATCCCGGACGGCGAGTACATCGCCGCCGGTGGTCAGATCCTGGACACCGCCGACGAGGTCTGGGCCGCCGCCGATCTGGTGCTGAAGGTCAAGGAGCCCGTCGCGGAGGAGTACCACCGCCTGCGCAAGGACCAGACCCTCTTCACCTACCTGCACCTGGCCGCGTCCAAGGAGTGCACGGACGCCCTCCTGGAGTCCGGCACCACCTCGATCGCCTACGAGACCGTCGAGCTGCCCAGCCGCGCGCTGCCGCTGCTCGCGCCGATGTCCGAGGTCGCGGGCCGGCTGTCCACCCAGGTCGGCGCCTACCACCTGCTGCGCGCCAACGGCGGCCGCGGTGTGCTGCCCGGCGGTGTCCCCGGTGTGCTGGCCGGCAAGGCCGTCGTCATCGGCGGCGGCGTCTCCGGCTGGAACGCCGCGGAGATCGCCATCGGCATGGGCTTCCACGTGACCCTGCTCGACAAGGACGTCAACAAGCTCCGCGAGGCGGACCGGATCTTCGGTACGAAGATCCAGACCGTGGTCTCCAACGCCTTCGAGCTGGAGAAGGCCTGCCTGGAGGCCGACCTCGTGGTCGGCGCGGTCCTCGTCCCCGGTGCCAAGGCCCCGAAGCTGGTCAGCAACGAGCTGGTCTCGCGGATGAAGGCGGGAAGTGTCCTTGTCGACATCGCGATCGACCAGGGCGGCTGCTTCGAGGACTCCCACCCGACCACGCACGCCGAGCCGACCTTCAAGGTCCACGAGTCGGTCTTCTACTGCGTCGCCAACATGCCCGGCGCGGTGCCCAACACCTCCACCTACGCCCTGACCAACGCCACGCTGCCGTACATCGTCGAAGTCGCCAACCGCGGCTGGGCGGAGGCCATGCGCCGCGACGCCGCGCTCGCCAAGGGCCTCAACACGCACGACGGCAAGGTGGTTTACCGGCAGGTCGCCGAGGCGCACGGGCTGGAGCACGTCGAGCTGTCCTCGCTGCTCGACTGAGCCGCCAGGACGGTAAGTCGACCAAGTCGTCCGTCGCCAAAGGCGATACGTCAACACAGGTCGTCAACGCCACACATCCGGCCGGACCTTGCCCACAAGGTCCGGCCGGATGTGTATGGTCACTTCCTGATTCCCGGACAACTCGCCTCGAACGTAACCCTTCCACCGATTCGCGCACCCGTGGAGCCTGCCGTGCGACGGCCTTACGCCCTTGACAGAGGGATGTTTCATTGCCGACACATCGGGCCGGGTCCGGCGGATTGTGTTGCTGCGGACGGCCGACACGCCATAGAGTCGCCAATCGTCGGCATGGTGCCACGCTGACCTGTCTAGAAGTTTCCTGGTCACCAAGGAGGTAAGACGACTTGTGAATGAGTCGACATTTACTCCCGGGGTGGTCAACCAGGAATGCCTGCACCGGGCCAGGGGTCCGCGGGATTCGCTGCTGTCGGCTCCGTCGCAGTGCGCACCTTCGCAGCCCACCGGGGTCACCAGACAGCAGGGGTGACTCACCCAGCACACCAGAGCATGGATGGCCATCACGTGAACGCCATGGCCGGCGACGGAAGTGGCGCGCCCCACAACCATTTCGCCGACTACGACGAACTGCCCGAGGGGCATTTCTACGACCCCGACGCCGAGTACGAGCCCGATCCCGAGTACGCGGCCACGCTCGCGCCCGACGCGGCACGGCAGCGCCGTGAGCGCATCGGCCCGACCGGGCGCCCGCTGCCGTACTTCCCGATCCCGGGTCCGCTGACCGATCACGGCCCCGCGAAGATCATCGCGATGTGCAACCAGAAGGGCGGCGTCGGCAAGACCACGTCGACCATCAACCTGGGTGCCGCGCTCGCGGAGTACGGACGCCGGGTGCTGCTCGTCGACTTCGACCCGCAGGGCGCGCTGTCGGTCGGTCTCGGCGTCAACCCGATGGAACTCGACCTCACCGTCTACAACCTGCTCATGGAGCGGGGCATGGCGGCCGACGAGGTGCTGCTGAAGACCGCGGTCCCCAACATGGACCTGCTGCCCAGCAACATCGACCTGTCGGCGGCCGAGGTGCAGCTGGTGAGCGAGGTCGCGCGCGAGTCCACGCTGCAGCGGGCGCTGAAGCCGCTGCTGGACGACTACGACTACATCGTGATCGACTGCCAGCCCTCGCTCGGCCTGCTCACGGTCAACGCGCTGACCGCCGCGCACAAGGTGATCGTGCCGCTGGAGTGCGAGTTCTTCGCGCTGCGCGGTGTGGCGCTGCTGACCGAGACGATCGAGAAGGTCCAGGAGCGGCTCAACCCCGACCTGGAGCTCGACGGGATCCTCGCCACGATGTACGACTCGCGCACGGTGCACAGCCGTGAGGTGCTCGCGCGTGTCGTCGAGGCGTTCGACGACCACGTCTACCACACGGTCATCGGGCGTACGGTCCGCTTCCCGGAGACCACGGTCGCCGGTGAGCCGATCACCACGTACGCGTCCAACTCCGTCGGTGCCGCCGCCTACCGCCAGCTCGCCAGGGAGGTGCTCGCCCGGTGTCACGCCGAGTGAGTCTGCCGGGGGCCGACGAACTCTTCCGTACGACAGGGGGATGGCGCTCCAGGCGTCGACCCCCGGCGCCCGGCCAACGGCGACGCCCGTGTCCCCGCACCCGCGGGGAGGGCGACGCGGCGGCCGCCGCCGAGGACGCGCCGCAGTCGGTGCCCGCGCGGGGCGGCGACGGCGAGGGTGCGGAGCACGTCGCGGCGGACGCGGAGCAGGACGGGGCCGGGGAGTCCCGCAGCCGCGACGCGGCGGGCCCCGGACGGCGTCCGCTGGCCCAGGACGGTGCGGAGGCCCAGCGCGGGAAGCGGGGACGGGCGGCGTCACGCCGGCCGAGCGGCCGGGAGCGGCACGACGAGAAGATCACCGTGTACGTGTCCGCCGAGGAACTGATGGACCTCGAGCACGCGCGGCTGGTGCTGCGCGGCGAGCACGGGCTGGCGGTGGACCGCGGCCGGATCGTCCGCGAGGCGGTCGCGGTGGTCCTCGCCGACCTGGAGAGCCGGGGCGACGCCAGCATCCTCGTACGACGTCTCCGGGGCCGGTAGCGGTAGCCTGCGGAGGCGATGACCCCGCACGACGCACCCACCCCGGCGCCCGGCCGAACCGCCGCCGCGCCCTGGGCCGGGGCCGGGGGCGCCGCCGGACGGCACGCCCGCCGAGGGCGCGGAGCGTCTCGGGGGCGTCGCACCGGGGTGCCGCCGGAGAGCGGCGCCGCCGAGCCGGGGAGCCGGTTTCGCCGGACGCGTCCCGGCACGCCCCACCCGGGGACACGCCGGCCACCGGACCTCCCGCGCGGGTCTCCTCGCCGGCCGAGGCGGAGGAGGCCGGGGACGGCGGCGGGCGGTTCAAGGTCCGGCTGGCCAACTTCGAAGGACCGTTCGATCTGCTGTTGCAGCTGATCTCGAAGCACAAGCTGGACGTCACCGAGGTCGCGCTGTCGCGGGTGACCGATGAGTTCATGGCGTACATCCGGGCCCTGGGGCCGGACTGGGACCTGGACGAGACGACCGAGTTCCTGGTCGTGGCCGCCACGCTGCTCGACCTCAAGGCGGCCAGGCTGCTGCCCGTCGCCGAGGTGGAGGACGAGGCCGACCTCGCCCTCCTGGAGGCCCGCGACCTGCTGTTCGCGCGGCTGCTGCAGTACCGCGCGTACAAACAGATCGCCGGCATCCTCGGCCGGCGCCTCGACGACGAGGGCCGCCGCCACCCCGTACCGTCGGACTCGAACCGCACCACGCCGAGCTGCTGCCCGAGGTCGTCATCGGCATCGGTGCCGAGGGCTTCGCCAGGCTCGCCGCCAAGGCCATGCAGCCCAGGCCCGAGCCGCAGGTGTACGTCGACCACATCCACGCGCCGCTGGTCAGCGTGCGGGAACAGGCCGGGATCGTGGTCGCCCGCCTCAGGGAACTCGGCGAGACGAGTTTCCGGGCCCTCGTCGAGGACACGGACGACACACTGACCGTCGTGGCCCGGTTCCTCGCCCTGCTGGAGCTGTACCGCGAGAAGGCCGTCGCCCTGGACCAGGAGACCGCGCTCGGCGACCTCACCGTGCGCTGGACCGGCGGGGAGGAAGACACCGCGCCGGCGGTCACCGACGAGTTCGACCGGCCGCCGGAGCAGCCCGAGGAGGAGAGGAAACCGTGAACGAGGAGACGACCGGAACCCCCGCCGGGCCCCGCACCGTCGCGGACCTCGACCTCAGGCCCGCCCTGGAGGCGGTCCTGATGGTCGTGGACGAGCCCGCCACCGAGGAGCACCTGGCGAAGATCCTGGAACGCCCGAGACGCCAGGTCGCGGACGCGCTGCGGGCGCTCGCCGACGACTACACCGTCCAGGGCCGCGGCTTCGAGCTGCGCCTCGTCGCGGGCGGCTGGCGCTTCTACACCCGCCCCGAGTACGCCGCCGCCGTCGAGCGCTTCGTCCTGGACGGCCAGCAGGCCCGGCTCACCCAGGCCGCCCTGGAGACCCTCGCGGTCGTCGCGTACCGGCAGCCGGTCAGCCGCGGCAGGGTCTCCGCGGTACGCGGAGTCAACTGCGACGGTGTGATGCGCACCCTCCTTCAGCGCGGTCTGATCGGGGAGGCGGGCACGGAACCCGAAACAGGTGCGATCCTGTACACGACGACGAACTACTTCCTGGAGCGGATGGGCCTGCGCGGTCTGGACGAGCTCCCGGAGCTCGCGCCCTTCCTCCCCGAGGCGGAGGCGATCGAGGCCGAGACACAGGAAGGCGTGCCGTCGTTCGATCCGGATGCTCCGGACTTGGACGACGGTCCACCGATGAACACGACGACGACGGAATTTTGATGCGAAGCAGCGGTAGCGGTAGCGGCAGCGGAAAGAGCGGCGGCGGGCGCGGTAACCACCGCGGCGCCGGCAACGACAGGGACCAGAAGCAGGGGCAGGGCCGCCCCCGCAAGCCCCGCCCCGAGGAGCGCCGCTACGACGTGGGCCCCACGGGCACGCAGGAAGGCCCGAAGTCCGGCCGGGGCGGCTCCGCGCGCGGGGGCGCCAAGGGCGGCCCCAAGCAGTCCCAGCAGGGCGGGCGCGGCCGTACGGCACCCGCCAGGTCCCGTGAGCTCGAGACCAGGACCGAGGAGCGCAACCGCGACCGGTACGCGGGCAAGAAGGACGTCAGGCTCCCGAAGACCTTCCCCGGCGCCGAGCAGGAGGGCGAGCGGCTCCAGAAGGTGCTCGCCCGCGCGGGCTACGGCTCGCGGCGTGCCTGCGAGGAGCTGATCGAGCAGGCGCGGGTCGAGGTCAACGGCGAGATCGTGCTGGAACAGGGCAAGCGGGTCGACCCGGAGAAGGACGAGGTCAAGGTCGACGGCCTGACCGTCGCCACCCAGTCGTACCAGTTCTTCTCGCTGAACAAGCCCGCCGGTGTCGTCTCCACCATGGAGGACCCGGAGGGCCGGCAGTGCCTCGGTGACTACGTCACCAACCGCGAGACCCGTCTCTTCCACGTCGGCCGGCTCGACACCGAGACGGAGGGCGTCATCCTGCTCACCAACCACGGCGAGCTGGCGCACCGGCTGACCCACCCCGGTACGGCGTGAAGAAGACGTACCTGGGGGCCATCGTGGGCCCGATCCCGCGCGATCTGGGCAAGCGGCTGAAGGACGGCATCCAGCTGGAGGACGGCTACGCGCGCGCGGACCACTTCCGGGTCGTGGAGCAGACCGGCAAGAACTACCTCGTCGAGGTGACCCTGCACGAGGGCCGCAAGCACATCGTGCGCCGCATGCTGGCCGAGGCCGGGTTCCCGGTCGAGAGGCTGGTGCGCACCGGCTTCGGGCCGATCACCCTGGGCGACCAGAAGTCGGGCTGGCTGCGCCGGCTGTCGAACACCGAGGTCGGGATGCTCATGCAGGAGGTCGAGCTCTAGGGGCTTGTGGGCCCGTACGCGCACCCCTTTAATAGTCACTGCGACTATTAAAGGGGTGCGCGTCATGGACGGCTACGACAAGTACGCCTTCGAGCCCTTCGCCGTCACCGTGGACCTCGCCGTGTTCACCCTCCGAGCGGGCGCCCTGCACGTGCTGCTCGTCGAGCGCGGCCAGGAGCCGTACGCCGGGCGGTGGGCCCTGCCCGGCGGCTTCGTCCGGCCGGACGAGTCCGCGGAGAGCGCCGCGCGGCGCGAACTGGGCGAGGAGACGGGGCTGACGGACGTGTCCGGGCCGCATCTGGAGCAGCTGCGGACCTACAGCGAACCCGGCCGGGACCCGCGGATGCGGGTTGTCTCCGTCGCCTTCGCCGCCCTGCTCCCCGACGCCCCCAAGGCACACGGCGGCAGCGACGCGGCACAGGCCCGCTGGACGCCGTACGACCGCGCGCGGGAGCTCGCCTTCGACCACGGCCGGATCCTGGCCGACGCGCGGGACCGGGTCGGCGCCAAGCTCGAGTACAGCTGCCTCGCCACCGCCTTCTGCCCGCCCGAGTTCACCCTCGGGGAGCTGCGACAGGTCTACGAGACGGTGTGGGGCACCGCCCTGGACCGCCCCAACTTCCGGCGCAAGGTACTCGCCACCCCGGCTTCGTCGAAGCCGTACCCGGCGCCGCGCGCCTCACCGGCGGCCGGGGCAAACCCGCCGCGCTCTACCGCGCGGGCACCGCCTCCGCCCTCCACCCGCCCCTGCTCCGGCCCACTCCGGAAGGACGCCCCGCATGACCACGACCACCGTCACCAAACGCGCCGCCACGGGAGCCCTCACCGGACTCGCCCTGGGGGACGCGCTGGGGTTCCCCACCGAGTTCAACGACGTGCCGTCGATCCTCGCGAAGTTCGGACCCTGGCGGGGATGGACCTGCCCAGGCCGGCGATCGTCACCGACGACACCCAGATGACCCTCGCGCTCGGGCGAGGGCTGCGCACGGCCATGGACCGGGGACGGCTCGCCCCGAAGCGGCTGGAGCGGCCGGTGCGCGAGGAGTTCGTGGAATGGTGGCGCTCGCCCGAGAACAACCGGGCCCCCGGCAACACCTGCCTCAAGGCCTGTCACCTCCTGTCCCGTGCGGACCGGGCCTGGCAGGACGCCAGCCAGATCGGTTCCAAGGGCTGCGGTGCCAACATGCGCGTCGCCCCCATCGGACTGGCCCCCGGCCTCACCGACGAACAGCGGGCCGGCGCCGCCCAGTTGCAGTCGGCCCTCACCCACGGTCACCCCACCGCGCTCGCCGCCTCCGACCTCACCGCGCACGCCGTACGGCTGCTCGCCGAGGGCGCCGAACCGACCGGCCTGATCGGGCTGCTGCGCTCCTACGCCCACGACAACCGCACCCGCTACCACGAGGTCTGGCTCGGCGACCTGTGGACCCGCGCCCAGGACCCCACCCCGGAGCACTTCATCGCGCGCGGCTGGGACGAGTGCCTGAACGTCCTGGAACGGCTCCAGGACGCCGTACGCACCGTCTCGCCCGAGACCGACCCCTGCCTGGCCACCGGCGAGGGCTGGATCGCCGAGGAGGCTCTGGCGACCGGCCTGCTCTGCTTCCTCCTCTTCGTCGACGAACCCCTCACCGCCCTGCGCCGCGCCGCCTGCACGGCCGGCGACTCCGACTCCATCGCCTGCCTCGCCGGTGCCTTCGCGGGCGCCCACCACGGCGCGGACGCCTGGCCGGCCGACTGGGCGGACCGCATCGAATACCGGAGTGAACTGACAGCGCTGGGAACGCTCTGGGACGCTTGACCGATGACCGACGTCCTGGACCTCGACCTGCGCCCGGTGATCGCCGAACAGCCCGACCCGGTGCTGTTCGCCACCGTCTCCGGCGCACACCTGTACGGTTTCCCGTCCCGCGACTCCGACGTGGACCTGCGGGGCGTGCACCTGCTGCCGGCCGCCGCCCTCGTCGGACTGCGCGAGCCGGACGAGACCCGGTCCAGGATGTGGGTCCGGGACGGCGTCGAGATGGACCTCGTCACCCACGATCTGCGCAAGTTCGTCCGCCTGATGCTGCGCCGCAACGGCTACGTCCTCGAGCAGCTCCTGTCCCCGCTGGTCGTGCACACCACCGACACCCACCGCGAACTGGCCGCGCTCGCCCCCGGCACCCTCACCGGCCACAACGCCCACCACTACCGGGGTTCGCGCAGAACCAGTGGCGGCTGTTCGAGAAGACCGGCGAACTCAAGCCGCTGCTCTACACCTTCCGGGTGCTGCTCACCGGCATCCATCTGATGCGCTCGGGCGAGGTGCAGCCCCATCTGCCCACCCTCGCCGCGCAGGTCGACGAGGCCCCGGACGTGCTCCCGGAGCTGATCGCCGCCAAGGCGGAGCGCGAGCACGGGGACGCCGGCGTCGACCACGCGCGCGTGCGGGCCGACGTGGAGCGGCTGCACGGTGTGCTGGACGAGGCGCAGAGGACGTCAGGCCTGCCCGACGCCCCCGTCGCGTACGACGCCCTGCACGACCTCGTCGTACGGGCCCGCCTCGAGGGCTGAGGCGCGGCGGGCGCGGATGAGGAAGTCCTCCACGCGGCGGCGGTCCGGCTCCGCGGGGAGCGGGCTGTGGTGGGCGGCCTCCTCGGCCTCGCGCTCCAGGCGGGTCATCCGGGCCTCGAACCCGGACCACGGGACCTCACCCCGCTTCACCGCCAGCAGCGGCTCGCGGTCCTCGCCCACGTCGATCGTGAGCGTGCCCGTACGGAGCAGATCGCGGGCGCTCGTCAGCAGGCGGAGCAGATGCATCGCGTGCTTCCAGCGCGGGGCGCCGTGGGCGCGGACGTCGGCTTCCAGCTTGCGGCGCTGGCCGTGGGCGTACCGGACGAAGGTCCCGTGGACCCGGCGGGAGAGGAACGCCTCGCGCAGGGACAGCAGTTCACGGCCGGTGGCGTCGGCGTACTCCACCAGCGGGGAGTGCAGGCACTCCAGGATGTTGGGGTTGGCGCGCAGGGCCAGCTCGCAGAAACGCTCCAGCTCCCAGCCGAACTGCTCCGCGGCCGGGCCCTCGATGTGCGTCGGCGGCTTCTCGAAGCGCCAGAACAGCGCGGTGGGCGCCAGGAAGACGCCCCGGCGGTCGGTGTCGCTGTCCTCCGTGGCCAGACCGAAGGCGCGCGAGCCCATGACACAGGCGTAGATCGTGTGGTCGCGGACCAGGGTCTCGGGGCGCATGCCCGGGAGCGTACGCGGCGGATCACGCCCGGTGGACGGAATTTCCTCCACCGCGATCCGTTCCTCGGGCAGCGGCCTGGTCGCCGGGCCGTGGGCCACCGAGCCGTCGGTGATCCGGAACCGGCTGCCGTGGCAGGGGCAGTCGATGGTGCGGTCCTTGACCTCGGACACGAGACAGTGCTGGTGGGTGCAGATCGCGGAGAAGGCCTTGAACTCACCCACCTCGGGCTGGGTGACCACGATCTTCTCGTCCCGGAGGATCCTGCCCCCGCCCACCGGCACGTCGGCCGTGGGGTCAGCTCCTGTCCGGCGGTGCCCGCCGGGGTGTCGGCCCCGCCGTCTCCGTCGCCGGAGCCGCAGCCCGCGGCCAGAGCCGCCGTGGCACCCGAGGCGAGCAGGACCGTGCGGCGCGTCGCACGAGGGGTCATGGTGTCACTCCCGAAGGTCGCGGTGCGTGCATCCTGACACCGAATCCACCCAGAGAGAAGCAACTCGCGGCGAAGCACCATGAAACGCTCATATCGCCCGTCTCAGCGGGCGGGCGCCCGGCGCCGCGCCCGCCCCGCGCTGACTAGGCTGGACGACCGAACCACCAGCACGCACAGCAAGGAGCATCGTCGTGGCGGTACGCGCGGTCCGGGGGCCGTCCAGTGGGAGCGGGACGAGGCCGGTCACATGGAGGAGCGGGCCGGCGCGCCGCTCACCGCGGTCCTGGAACGCGACGAACCGCGCACCGGCGACCCGATCAGTCTCTGGTTCACCGCCACCCCCGATCCGCGCGGCGACTTCCCGGCGGCCGCCGTCCGCAAGCCCGGCATCGCCGACATCCCCTCCTCCGCGCCCGGGAAGCGGACACCGAGGGCGCCATGCCCCGCGTCGCCCGGGTTCTCGCCCACATCGATTCCGACCGGCCCCGCACCGGCCTCGCGCCCGTCCACCCCGGCGCCGCGGCCGCCCCGCGCAAGGACATCGCCCAGTGAGAACCGCACTCGTCATCGGCACCGGACTCATCGGCACGTCCGCCGCCCTCGCCCTGACCCGGCGGGGCGTCGTCGTCCACCTCAGCGACCACGACCCGGAGCAGGCCCGCACCGCCGCCGCCCTCGGCGCCGGCACGGACGCGGCCCCGACGGACCCGTCGACCTGGCCGTCGTCGCCGCTCCGCCCGCCCATGTGGCCGACGTGCTCGCCGACGCGATGCGGCGCGGCCTGGCCCGCGGCTACATCGACGTGGCCAGCGTCAAGGGCGGACCGCGCCGCGAGCTCCAGGAACGCGGGCTCGACCTGACCCCGTACATCGGCACCCACCCCATGTCCGGCCGCGAGCGGTCCGGACCGCTGGCCGCCACCGGGGACCTCTTCGAGGGCCGCCCCTGGGTGCTCACCCCGACCCGGGACACCGACACCGAGGTGCTGAACCTCGCCCTGGAGCTGGTCTCCCACTGCCGCGCCGTGCCGGTCGTCATGGACGCCGACGCCCACGACCGGGCCGTCGCCCTCGTCTCCCACATGCCCCACCTGGTCTCCAGCATGGTCGCCGCGCGCCTGGAGCACGCCGAGGAGGCCGCCGTACGGCTGTGCGGGCAGGGCATCCGGGACGTCACCCGGATCGCCGCCTCCGACCCCCGGATGTGGATCGACATCCTCTCCGCGAACCCCGGCCCGGTCGCCGACCTGCTCACGGACGTCGCCGCCGACCTGGAGGAGACCGTGCGCGCCCTGCGCGCGCTGCAGTCCTCCGACGAGGACAAGCGCCGTGAGGGCAGTACGGGCATCGAGACCGTGCTGCGCCGGGGCAACGCGGGACAGGTCCGCGTCCCCGGCAAGCACGGCTCCGCGCCGCGCGTCTACGAGACCGTGACGGTGCTCATCGACGACCAGCCCGGCCAGCTGGCCCGCATCTTCGCGGACGCCGAGCGCGCCCGGGTCAACATCGAGGACGTCCGCATCGAGCACGCCACCGGGCAGCAGGCCGGTCTGATCCAGCTCATGGTGGAGCCCAAGGCGGCACCGGTCCTCACCGCCGGGCTGCGGGAGCGGGGCTGGGCGATCCGCCAGTGACCGTCCGTCCCCGCGGGGGCGGCCACGTCCGCATGTCGGAGGGGTTCCGGGGGCCGGTAATCTGGTGCGGGGCGTGTCCGCGTCCCGCTCACACCACTCCAGCGCACCAGGAAGGTGTTCCCCGTGGAAAACGGCGCCGCCCAGCCCGTGATTGTCGCCATAGACGGCCCCTCCGGCACGGGCAAGTCGAGCACGTCGAAAGCCGTGGCGGCGCAGCTCGGCCTGAGCTACCTGGACACCGGCGCCCAGTACCGGGCGATCACCTGGTGGATGGTGACCAACCACATCGACATAGACGACCCGTCCGCGATCGCCGCCGTCGCCGGGAAGCCCGAGATCGTCTCCGGTACGGACCCCGGGACCCGACGATCACCGTCGACGGTGTCGACGTGGCCGGCCCGATCCGCGGACAGGACGTCACCTCCAAGGTCAGCGCCGTCTCCGCGGTGCCCGAGGTACGGGACCGGATCACCGAGCTGCAGCGGTCCATCGCCGGCTCCGCCGCCGCCGGCATCGTCGTCGAGGGGCGTGACATCGGCACCACCGTGCTCCCCGACGCCGACCTGAAGATCTTCCTCACCGCCAGCGCGGAGGCCCGTGCCGCCCGCCGCAGCGGCGAGCTCAAGGGCGCCGACCTGAACACCACCCGCGAGGCCCTGATCAAGCGGGACGCGGCCGACGCCGGCCGCAAGACGTCCCCGCTGGCCAAGGCCGGCGACGCGGTCGAGGTGGACACCACCGAGCTGACCCTTCAGCAGGTCATCGAATGCGTCGTCACCCTCGTCGGGGAGAAGCGGGCCGGCAAGTGACCGACGTCCCAACGGAGCGGGGCGCCGAGGTCGGCCGGCGCATCGGCGTCGGCCTGATGTACGGGCTCTTCAGACCGCGCGTGCTGGGCGCCTGGCGGGTGCCCGCCACCGGCCCGGTGATCTTCGCCGTGAACCACTCCCACAACATCGACGGCCCCATGGTCATGGGCGTGGCACCCCGGCCGACGCACTTCCTGATCAAGAAGGAAGCGTTCATCGGCCCGCTCGACCCGTTCCTGACCGGCATCGGCCAGCTCAAGGTGGACCGGGACACCACCGACCGCACCGCGATCTCCCGGGCCCTGGGCGTGCTGCGGCAGGGCGGCGTCCTCGGTATCTTCCCGGAGGGCACCCGGGGCGAGGGCGACTTCGCCTCGCTGCGCGCGGGGCTCGCCTACTTCGCCGTCCGCGGCGGTGCGCCGATCGTGCCCGTGGCCGTCCTGGGAAGTTCCGGGCGGCCCGGACGGTTGATAAAGGCGCTGCCCCGCTGCGCTCCCGCGTGGACGTCGTCTTCGGCGACCCCTTCGAAGCGGGCGACGGAAGCGGCAGACGTACGCGCAAGGCGCTGGACGAGGCGACCGAACGCATCCAGAAGCAGCTCACCGCGCACCTGGAAAACGCCAGGCGCCTCACCGGGCGCTGAGCGACACTCGAGTAGTGGACCGCCCCGTACAGGGGCGGTCCACCGATCACCACGATGAACGCAGAGGTACGGACTTCATGAACGACCACATCCAGCCCGACGGCTCGGACGCGTACGAGGGCGCGCACGAGCACGACCACGGGGCGCTGGGCGATGCCGAGTTCGCGGAGTTCATGGAGCTCGCCGCGGAGGAGGGCTTCGACCTCGAGGACGTCGAGGGCGCGATCGAGGCCGCGGGCCACGGCCCGCTGCCCGTGCTCGCCGTCGTCGGCCGTCCCAACGTCGGCAAGTCGACCCTGGTGAACCGCATCATCGGCCGTCGTGAGGCGGTCGTCGAGGACAAGCCGGGCGTCACCCGCGACCGGGTCACCTACGAGGCCGAGTGGGCGGGCCGCCGCTTCAAGGTCGTCGACACCGGCGGCTGGGAGCAGGACGTCCTCGGCATCGACGCCTCCGTGGCCGCGCAGGCCGAGTACGCGATCGAGGCCGCCGACGCGGTCGTCTTCGTGGTCGACGCCAAGGTCGGCGCCACCGACACCGACGAGGCCGTCGTCCGCCTGCTGCGCAAGGCGGGCAAGCCCGTCGTGCTGTGCGCCAACAAGGTGGACGGCCCCAGCGGCGAGGCCGACGCCTCGTACCTGTGGTCCCTGGGCCTGGGGAGCCGTACCCGGTCTCCGCCCTGCACGGCCGCGGCACCGGCGACATGCTGGACCAGGTCCTCGAGGCGCTGCCGGAGGCCCCGCGCAGACCTTCGGCACCGCGGTCGGCGGCCCGCGCCGGATCGCCCTCATTGGCAGGCCCAACGTCGGCAAGTCCTCGCTGCTGAACAAGGTCGCGGGCGAGGACCGCGTCGTGGTCAACGAGATGGCCGGCACCACCCGTGACCCGGTCGACGAGATGATCGAACTCGGCGGCAAGACCTGGAAGTTCGTGGACACGGCGGGTATCCGCAAGCGCGTCCACCTCCAGCAGGGCGCCGACTACTACGCCTCGCTGCGCACCGCCGCCGCCGTCGAGAAGGCGGAGGTGGCCGTCGTCCTCATCGACGCAGCCGACGCCATCTCCGTGCAGGACCAGCGGATCGTCACCATGGCCGTGGAGGCGGGCCGCGCGCTCGTCCTCGCGTTCAACAAGTGGGACACCCTCGACGAGGAGCGCCGCTACTACCTGGAGCGGGAGATCGAGACCGAGCTCGGCCAGGTGACGTGGGCGCCGCGGGTGAACGTGTCGGCGCGCACCGGCCGCCACATGGAGAAGCTGGTCCCCGCCATCGAGGCGGCCCTGGAGGGCTGGGAGACCCGCGTCCCGACGGGCAGGCTGAACGCCTTCCTCGGCGAGCTGGTCGCCGCCCACCCGCACCCCGTGCGGGGCGGCAAGCAGCCGCGCATCCTGTTCGGCACCCAGGCGGGCACCAAGCCGCCCCGGTTCGTGCTGTTCGCGTCCGGCTTCATCGAGGCGGGCTACCGGCGGTTCATCGAGCGCCGGCTGCGGGAGGAGTTCGGCTTCGAGGGGACGCCGATCCACATCTCCGTGCGGGTGCGGGAGAAGCGCGGCCGGAAGAAGTAGGCACACGACGAAGGGGCGGTCCCACCGGGACCGCCCTTCGTCGTGCGCCGGGTCAGGCGCCCCTGCGCGGCGCCGGCGGCAGCCCGGCCGGCACATGCTGCATGCCGGTGGCGGACCGGCCGACGGTGCCGACCCGCTGCCACTGCGGCGCCGCGCTCTGACGGCCGCCCGCCCCCGCACCGTAGGCGCCGCTCACCAGGGACGCGCCGAACGTCCCCGGGCTGTGCCCGCCGTACGGCCGCGCACTGTGCGGGATGTCCCCGAAGGCGGTGAAGCCCAGTTCCTCCTCGCCGCTGCGGTCACCCGGCAGCGAACGGTAGGACTTGACGTACTCGGTGTACAAAGCGTCGTAGATCGGCGTGGCCGAGTGGCCGCTCCGGGAATCCTGCGCCGGGCGCACGGGTGCGGGGACCGAGGCAAGGGACTGGCGGCGGGGAACGTCGTATGCGTGCACGTAATGTCCAAACGACCCCGTGCCGTAAGGGATGCGGCCCTTTCGCGGCTTTCGGCGCCGGTGCTTGGGCGGGGTCGGTCAGAGGCCGGCCAGGGGCAGCGCCGAGGCGACGAGCTTGCCGTTCGCCGCCGCCTTGTCCAGCGCGTCGCGCAGCAGGTCCTCGCGCGGCTGACGGCCGATCGAGCCGACGGGGGCCGCGAACAGCAGCACCTGCTGGTGCTTGTTGGCGGCCGACCGCCAGCCGTCGGTGACCTGCAGCGGCTGGTGCGCCTGCCACCACGCCACCGGACGTCCGCCGCCGCCCGGGTTCGGCTGCAGTACGGCGTGCAGCTGACCCGCGGCGAGCAGCACCGACCAGCCGTGCAGCACCGGCGGTACGGCCGACAGTTCGGTCAGCGGCATGAAGCCCTGCTCGATGAGGAGCGGCAGGAAGTCGTCACCGGCCCCCAGGGTGCCGGGGCGGGCGACCGGCGCGGTCGGTTCGACGACCAGCGCCGGGTGCAGCTCCCCGGCGATCAGGACCAGTCCGCTGGTCACGCCGAGCACGGCCTGCTCGGGGGTGGCGTCCGCGGGCGCCGGCTGCGGGGAGTCGCCGCCGATGGCCCGTACGGCCCCCTGGAGCTGTTCCTCGGTGACCTGGACGACCTGGGAGGGCAGGCAGGTGGAGTGGGCGAACGCGAGCACGGCGGTCTCGTCCCCGACGAACAGGACGGTGCTGGTGCGCTCCTGCTCCGGGTCGCCCGGGGTACGGCAGGAGGTGCAGTCGTAACTGCCCGGGGCGGACTCTCCGGCGAGGAGGCGGTCTGCTTCTTCGTCGCCGATCTCGGCGCGTACCTCGTCGCTGACGTCGAGCATGCGCGGCACGGGTGGCTCCTCGGGATGCGGTGCGTGGCGAGGCCGGGTGGCTCCCGGCCCGTGGTCCGGGGCGGGTCCCCGGCTCATGAAGAAGACAACGGGCGATCCGCGGCGGTGGTCACGCCCCGGGGCGAACCGAATCGAACCATCCGGCGCACCCGGTCACGTTCGGCGCGGAATCGGCCATTCCTCCTCAACTCGCCTTTGATGAGCGGCGGTTGAAGGGGTGAGGTGGCTCACGGGGGTGTTCCGTCCAGTGTCGACAAATCCGGAAATCAGGGAATGAAGCGGGTGGCCGAAAACAGCCGCTACCCAGGGTAAGCGGCAACTGGCCTGCCGCGAAAGGACGTTGGCCGACCCGGGTCCCCGGGTTCCCCGGTCCGAGGTGCGGCACGCGTGGGGACGGGGCCCTATCGCCTCCCGGGACGGCCGAGTTCGGCCGCCTCACCGGCGAACACCACGGCGCCCCGGCGCAGTTCGTACACGAGGGCCGGCAGTCCGTACAGGGCGGGCGGCAGCCGCTGTTCCGCGACGACCACGCACGCGTCGAGCGCGGCCAGCAGCGCGTACGTACGGGCCGCGACCGCCGGTGACATGCCCTGGGCGGGCTCGTCGACGAGCACCACGCGGGCGCCGGACCGCAGGGCCCGGCACAGGGCCAGCATCCGTTGCTCGCCCCGGAGAGCGTGCCGGCCCGGCGGTCCAGCAGCGGCCGCAGCCGCGGACAGGCGTCGAGGGCCTCCACGGGGTCGGGGGCGGTCAGGCCTAGGTTCTCCCGCACAGTGAGGGAACCGAACACGGCCCGCCGCTCCGGCACCAGGCACAGCCCGCGCCGGGCCCGCTCGTACGCCGGTACGCCGGTGATGTCCTGTCCGTCCCACACCACCGCCCCGCCCGACAGCGGCACATCACCGGCGAGCGCGCGCAGGGCGGTCGTACGGCCGGAGCCGTTGCGGCCCAGCAGCACGGTGAGGCCGGGGCCGGGTGCGGCGAGGGTGACGCCGTGCAGGGCCTCCAGGGGGCCGTAGCGCACCCGCGCGTGCCGCAGGGAGATGGTGGTGGTCACGGGCCGACCGCCTTTCCGGGGTGTGCAGGACGCTTCCGGGCGGTCCGGAGGCGACGATCCGGCCCGCCGTCATCACGTGCACGATGTCGGCGAGGCCGGCGACCAGGTCGAGGTCGTGCTCGACGACGAGGAGCGCCATGCCGTCGGCGGCCAGTGCCTTCAGGATCCGGGCCAGCGCGGTCACCTCCGCGGTGTCGAGACCGGCGGCGGGCTCGTCGAGCAGCAGCACGCGCGGGGCGGCGGCGAGGGCCCGCGCGAGTTCCACCCGGCGCAGGGTCCCGGTGGGCAGTCCGGTGGCGGGCCGTGCCCGTACGGGTCCGTCGAGGCCGAGCAGCCGCAGGGTCCGCTCGACCGCGCGGGGGTCCCACGGCCGGCCCTGCTCGGCACCGACGCGGACGTTCTCGGCGACGGTCAGCGTCGGGAAGACGGCCGACTGCTGGAACGTCCGCGCGATCCCGAGCCGGGTGCGGGCCTGCGCGGACAGCGGGGTGATGTCCCGCCCGCCGAGCGAAACGGTCCCCCGCGCGGGGCGCACGGTCCCGGCCAGACAGTGGAACAGCGTGCTCTTCCCGGCCCCGTTGGGCCCGACGACGGCACTCACCCGCCCGGCCACCACCTCCAGCTCCACCCCGTCCAGCGCGACGAACCCGCCGTACCGCACGGTCAGTCCCCGGGCGGCGAGCCAGGCATCCCCGCGCGAGCGGAGCCCGGGGGCAGGGGCGTGGGCCGGCCGGTGGGTTCGCCCGGCCGGGTGTGCGGGCGCAGGCCCGTCGCCGTCGCGCCCGAGGGGCTCCGGGGCGGTGGTTGCGGACGGTGCGGACGGGCGCGCACGTGTGTGGTCGACGGGGTCGGGCGGAGACGGTCGCGCAGGGCCTCGTAGGGGCCGTTCGGGAAGCGGCCCGTCAGGAGCGCCAGGATGCCGATCACCGCCGCCGCCACGCCCCCGTGCGTGCCCGCGTCCAGGCCGACCAGAAGAGCCGCGGCGGCCAGCGCGCCCAGGGCGCTGTCCGCGCCGAGGACCACGACCGCCGCGAACCACAGCAGGCTCCGTACGGGGTCGTACCCGGCCGGGTCGAAGGCGCGCAGCCCCATGCCCAGCAGGCCGCCGCCCAGCGCGGCCAGCGCGGCACCGCAGACGAAGGCGAGGAGCTTCAGCGACGGCACCCGCACGCCCGCCGCCCGCGCCCCGGACTCGTGGTCCCGCGTCGCCGCCAGGGCGCGGCCCGTGCGGCCCCGGCGCAACGCCCCGGTCGCGAGCAGCGCGCACGCGAGGAGGAGCAGCTCCAGGACGTAGTACGCGCGGTCGCCGTCGAACCCCGCCGGGCGGTCCAGGGACAGTCCGGACGTGGCGTACGGCTGGTCGAAGACGAAGCGGCTCACCCCGACGCCCACCGCGAACGTCGCCAGCGCCAGGGCCGGTCCCCGCCGGCCGATCGCCGGCCACCCGGTCAGCACGCCCAGCGGGGCGACCAGGACGACCGCCACCGCCAGCGCGGCCAGCTCCGGCATGCGGGGCAGGCCGGGAAACGGCCGGCCGCCAGCAGCGCCGTGAACAGGGCGCCCAGACCCGCGTACGCCGCCTGCCCGAGCGAGATCTGCCCGCCCCGGCCGGTGACGACCACCAGCGACAGCAGCACCACCCCCAGCGCCGGCACCTGCACCGCCGTATGCAGATCGCGCCCGGCCAGGCCCAGCGGCAGCAGGAACAGCACCCCGGCCACGACCCACGCGCCCGGCGGGGCCGGCACCCGCGCGGTGGCCGTGCGCGGCAGCGCGTCGTCCGTCCCGACGCCCGGCAGCACCAGGGCGGCGAACAGCAGCGCCACGACGAACAGATTGGCGCCCACCGCCTGGAGCAACGGCTCGCCCCACCCGGACGGATGCAGCCGCGTCAGCTGGCTCTGCGCCACCCCGATGCCGAGCGCCACGGCCACCGCCAGCACCGGAGCGCGCATCCGCGCGGCGACCGCGACCGCCATGACCTCCATCACGAGCAGCGGCAGCCCGTACGGGTCGAGCCGCACGTACGGCGCCAGCAGGACCCCGTCAGACCGGCCGTGAACGAGCCGAACGCCCAGCCCGCCGCCGCCACCCGGTCCGCGTCGACACCGGTGAGCACGGCCAGCCGGCGGTCGTCCACGACGGCCCGCAGCTCCCGCCCGAACCGCGTCCGGCGGACCACCGCCCCCACCCCCGCGGCCAGCACCGCCACCACCGCCAGCTGCCCCCACGGCTCCGCCGGCAGCAGCACCGGCGCGTCGTCCCGCGCCCCCTGCCCCCACAGCAGCGCCGCCCCGCCCACCAGCAGCACGAACACCCCGATGGACGCCACCAGCGTCCGCGTGGGATCGCCGCCCCGCACCGACAGCGGCCGGAACACGCACCGCTCCAGCACCACCCCGATCCCCGGCGCCACCACCAGCAGCGTCAGCGCGGCGGCCCACCACAGCGGCAGGCCCCGTCGACCACCAGAGCGCGCAGCACGTACGCGCACACCATGGCGATCGCGCCGTGCGCGAAGTTCAGCACCCCGGTCGCCCGGTACGTCACGATCAGCCCGATCCCGGTGAGCGCCGCGGCGGCGCCCACCGACAGTCCGGCCAGCGTGAGGTCGTACGTCAGCGAGGACATCGGCGAGGGTCAGCCGGTCCCGTCGGCGGGTTCACAGATCGGGCAGCGCCTCAGCTCACCGCTCGCGACCAGTCTCCCGTCCACCGGAACCGCCTCGGCCTTCCCCGCGACCAGCGGGCAGTCCGCGCGGTGCCACAGCGTGCCGCCCGGCACCATCAGCGTCTCCGCGGCGACCGCGAGCGGCCCGCCGGCCGGCCGCCCCGGCTCGTCCGGGAGGCCGTTCGGCTCCTCCGCGCGCGCGGCGGCGAACGTCTCCCGGCCGTGGGCGAGCAGCACCGCCCCGGCGATGATCAGCGCGGCGCCGGGAATGCTGCACGAGGCCAGATAGGGGAGCTGCCGTTCGGCGTACCGCTCGCCCGAGACGCCGTACCAGCCGACGACGCACAGCACCGCCCCGGCGGCGAGCGCGGCCCAGCCCGCCCACCGGGCGGGGTACGCGATCCGCAGTCGGGATGTCCGCATGGCTTGCACTATGCCCCTTACGCCCCGACCCTGAAAGCACCGGACGCACCCGGTCCGGACCGACACCCGATTGGTGAGCCAGATGGTTCTCGGCAGTGGCATCGGGCGGGGAGCACAAGGACGGACCGGCACCGCCCCCGGGCGGCGGGGCGGGGCCCGGCACTGGCCGCCGCCCTGTTCCTGGTGCTGACGCCCGGCCTCGCGGCATGCGGCGGCGACGGCGGCTACGGCGGGGACGGCGGCGGGAACACCACACCGACGGCGGAGCGCACGACGAACGAACCGAGCGCGCCCGCGGACCCCGCGGCGGCCGAGAAGGAGATCCGGCAGAACTGGGAGAAGTTCTTCGACCCCCAGACGCCCGTGGACGAGAAGAAGAAGCTCCTGCAGAACGGTGAGCTGCTCGGCCCAGTGCTCGAGGTGTTCAGCGGTGACAACCGCGCCGGACAGGTGAAGGCCCAGGTCACCGGGATCGCGTTCACCTCACCGACCGAGGCGGACGTGACGTTCACCCTGACGCTCAAGGGGCCACCGCCCTCCCGGACGCCTCCGGTGTCGCCGTCGACGACGACGGCACCTGGAAGGTGTCCGCCAAGTCCCTGTGCGCGCTCGTCCAGCTGAGCGGCGATGAATCGCCCCCGGACATCCCGGGCTGCTGAGGCCCTCGCCGCGGCGGCGCTCCTCGTCCTGACCGCCGCCTGCGGCAGCCGTCTGCCGGAGAGCGACTTCGGGCACGGCGACCGCCCCTCCGCGACCGCGCGCGAGCCGATCCGGGTCGGCATCGTCGCGAGCGCCACCAGCCCGGTCGGCGGCGGCGCCTTCACCGGCCCTCGCGACGGCGCGAACGCCTGGTTCGACCGGCTCGACGCGCGCGGCGGCATCGACGGCCGGCGCGTCGAGGTGCACACGTGCGACGACGGCGGCAGCGGCGTCGGCAACAACGAGTGTGTGCGCAGGCTGATCGACGAGGAGAAGGTCGTCGCCCTGGTCGCCACCACCGCCCTGGACTACGCCGGCGCCTCCCGCGTCTCCCGCGCGAGCGTCCCCGACATCGGCGGCCAGCCCATCGGCGCCGCCTACGACACGTATCCGCACCTCTACGGCATCTACGGCAGCGACGCGCCCCGGAACGGCACCCCCGGCTGGGACGGCAGGCTGTACGGCGGCACCGAGGTCTACCGCTACTTCAAGCGTGAGCACGGCGCCCGTACCGCCGCCGTCGTCTCCTACAACCAGTCCGCGTCCGCCGCCTACGCCCGGCTCGTGGAGCGGGGTCTGAAGGCCGAGGGCTACAAGGTGGTCACCGAGCAGGTCGACTTCGCCCTGCCCAACTTCCGCGCGGTCGCCGCCGACCTGAAGGAGCAGGGCGCCGACCTGGTCTTCGACGCCATCGACGCGAACGGCAACGCCCGCCTGTGCCGGGCGATGGACGACGCCGGCGTCCGGGTCACCGCCAAGGTCACCAATGTGCAGAACTGGACCTCCACCGTCGCCGAGGAATACAAGGACGCGCCGCACTGCCGCAACGCCCTCTGGGCGACCGGTTCCAGCCGTGACTACGAGGACACGGCCCATCCGGCCGTCCGCGCGTTCCGGGACGCCACGAAGGATCTGAGGACGCACTCCCAGTGGCAGCTGGAGGGCTGGGCGGCGGCCCGCTGGTTCACCGACGCGGCCGCCTCCTGCGCCCGTACGGGCATCACCCGCGCGTGCGTCGACCGCTACGCCGGCCGGACCCGGGACTACACCGCGGGCGGACTGCTGCTGCCCGTCTCGTTCGAGCGGTCGCCCGAGCCACCGTCGACGAGCCGTACCTGTCTGTCCGTGGCCCGCTGGCGGGACCGCGAGGGCTGGGTGGCGCAGGGCGACATGAACCGCACCTGCTTCGAGGTGCCGCAGCTCGCCTACGAGCCCTGACCGGCCTGCTCGCTCTTCGGCTCGGGCTGCGCGGTCAGCGCCGCGTACTCCGGATGGTTCAGGTCGAACGCCGGCGACTCCGAACGGATCCGGGGCAGCGTCGTGAAGTTGTGCCGGGGCGGCGGACACGAGGTCGCCCACTCCAGGGAGCGCCCGAACCCCACGGGTCGTCGACCTCGACCTTCTCGCCGTACCTGGCGGTCTTCCAGACGTTGTAGAGGAACGGCAGCGTGGACATGCCGAGCAGGAAGGCGCCGATGGTCGAGACGGTGTTCAGCGCGGTGAAGCCGTCCGCCGCCAGATAGTCGGCGTAGCGGCGCGGCATGCCCTCGGCGCCCAGCCAGTGCTGCACCAGGAACGTGGTGTGGAAGCCGACGAACAGCGTCCAGAACTGGATCTTGCCGAGCCGTTCGTCCAGCATCTTCCCGGTGAACTTGGGCCACCAGAAGTAGAACCCGCCGAAGGTCGCGAAGACGACGGTGCCGAAGACGACGTAGTGGAAGTGCGCGACGACGAAGTACGAGTCCGTCACATGGAAGTCCAGCGGCGGCGACGCCAGCAGCACCCCGGTGAGCCCGCCGAACAGGAACGACACCAGGAACCCGGTCGCCCACAGCATGGGTGTCTCGAAGGACAGCGACCCCCTGATCATGGTGCCGGTCCAGTTGAAGAACTTCACGCCGGTGGGCACCGCGATCAGGAAGCTCATGAAGGAGAAGAAGGGCAGCAGCACCGCGCCGGTGGCGAACATGTGGTGCGCCCACACCACCACCGACAGGCCGGTGATGGCCATGGTGGCGCCCACCAGCGTCAGATAGCCGAACAGCGGCTTGCGGCTGAAGACCGGGATGATCTCCGTGACGATGCCGAAGAACGGCAGCGCGATGATGTACACCTCGGGATGGCCGAAGAACCAGAACAGGTGCTGCCACAGGACCGCCCCGCCGCTGGCGGCCTCGAAGACCTGGGAGCCGAACCGCCGGTCCGCCTCCAGCACCAGCAGCGCCGCCGCCAGCACCGGGAACGCCAGCAGGATCAGGATCGACGTGAACAGCGTGTTCCAGGTGAACAGCGGCAGCCGGAACATCGTCATCCCGGGCGCGCGCATCGCGACGATGGTGGTGATGAAGTTGACCGCGCCGAGGATGGTGCCGAACCCGGCCAGCGCGAGCCCCATGATCCACAGGTCGGGGCCGAGGCCCGGCGAGTACGTCATGCTGTTCAGCGGCGCGTAGGCGAACCAGCCGAAGGCGGCCGGGCCCCGGTGACCACCAGCGAACCGAGCACGATCAGCCCGCCGAAGAGGAACAGCCAGTACGAGAGCATGTTCAGCCGGGGGAAGGCCACGTCGGGGGCCCCGATCTGCAACGGCATCAGCTCGTTGGCGAAACCGGCGAAGCTGGGTGTCGCGAACAGCAGCAGCATGATCGTGCCGTGCATGGTGAACAACTGGTTGAACTGCTGGTTGTCGATGATCTGCAGTCCGGGCCGGGCCAGTTCCGCCCGCATCAGCAGGGCCATCACGCCGGCGATGAGGAAGAACACGAACGACGTGATCAGATAGAGATGGCCGATCTTCTTGTGGTCCGTGGTGGTCAGCCAGTCGATCACCAGTCGTCCGCGCCGCTGCCGCGGCGCCGGTCGAGCCGCCGCCTGGACGGTCTGCGTCCCCATCGCTCGCCCCTTCGCTCCTCCCGCGCCGGGCCCGCTCGAAGCCCGCGCCGCCTGTCCCTCCGGGCCCGCGCCATGATGCTCGCCCCTGCCCGTTTCCGACAGGGGGCGTGGCGGATCGTGTGGCGGAAAAGCGCATTTTCTGTGCGCACCGGCTTGTGCGGTCAGGCGTGACGGCGGAAAACGAATGAGGTCCCGGGAGTACTTCTCACGGCATTTTCCGCCGACGCCAATGACGCCGCTGGTGTGACACGCGGTAATTACGTTCGAATACCTGCGGAAGAGGTAAGGGATCGGCCGTACGGGTGAGGGTCGCCGTCACGAACGTCTGTCGTGATCCTGTGACAGAAGTGTGACCGCCGGAGGATCCGGCCGGGTGTTCCCGGGGCGGGCTTCCCCGCTCGCGGGGCAGGGCATAGCGTGGCCGTATGGCACCCCTTCCGACACCCTTGGCGGAACCCCAGGACAGCCCGGACGCCTATGTCGGCCTTGCCGCGGAGCGGGCCGAGCGCCTCGCGCGCGAGCGCGGCTGGCCGACGGTGCGGGCGCTCGCGCCGGGGACGATCATCACCATGGAGTACCGCGTGGGCCGGCTCAACTTCGAGGTGCGGGACGGCCGGGTGGCGCGGGCCTGGAAGGGCTGACGCCCGCCGTCAGGGGCGGGTCGCCGATGTCGTGCCGCGCGGGTGGCGCTCCGGGTGCGGCGGGCGGCGGCTGCCCGCCGGGGTGACCGGGGCGCTCCGCGCGGGTCATGCGCGACCCGGAGGCCAGATAGGCCGGCGGCCGGGTGGACGGCCGGCCCGTGGCGAGCGGCTCGGGAGCCGGGTCGGCGCGGTCCGTGAGCGGCTTGAGCATGACGGGCCGCGCGAGCGCGCCGGTCTCCGCCGCGCCCGCCCGGCGCAGCCGCCGACGGGCCCGCAGGTCGAAGATCCGCGCCTCCGTGCGGGCGATCAGCGGCTCGAACCAGGGCAGCGCCAGCAGGATCAGCAGGCCCGCGACCCAGCCCAGCACCACATCGCTCAGCCAGTGCGTCCCGATGTACACCGTGGACAGTCCCACGCCGAGCGAGGTGACCGCGGACAGGGCGGACAGCCAGCGGCGCGCTCTCGGGGTGGAGGCCAGATAGGCCAGGATTCCCCAGGTCACCACGGCGTTCGCGGTGTGGCCGCTGGGAATATATCGCCGCCGAGCCACATCTCGTTCGAGCCGATCTCGGTCGCGTAGTGCGGGCCGAGGCGTCCCATGCCGTACTTCGCGGCACCGACGGTGACATTGAGCAGCAGCAGGGAGACGCCGAGGGCGAGCAGGGGCGCAGCGTGTGCTGCCGCCAGGAGCGCCAGCCCAGCCAGGCCGCCACCATCACGGCGGTCGGGCCGCGCTGGCCGAGCACCACGTAGTAGTCGACGAAGGCGTGGATCTCGGACCACTGCTGGTAGGGGCGGAAGAACATCACCTGCCAGTCCAGCCGGACCAGCCAGGAGGTGATCAGCACGGCCCACACGATCGCCACGTAGAAGGCCAGGGAGGCGCCGAACAGCACCACCCGGTGCCGGCTCATTCGCGGCACGCCGATGTGAGCCGGTCGTTCCGGCTCACGATCCAGCCTCGCGAACACCCGGTCCAGACGGGTGGGCTTCCGTTCGGTACGCACCCAATCGACGTTACAGCGAGTGAGCGGGGAACCCTGTCGAATCAGCCTCTTTGTGATGACGATGTGATGTGGCATTCCTCTCAGGAGGACCTTTTAATGCCGGCGAATCCGCAAACCCCGGATGCCCCGGACTTCAATTCCTTTGATCATTCAGGGTGAGGGTTTTATCGCGCTTTTAAATTCGTTCACCGGGGGCTCGTACGGAATTTCCCCGGTGCTCATCGGCCGTCCGGGGGCGGGTCACGGCGGACCGGAGCCGTTCAGCCAGAAGGCCCCGTACACCGCCGAGGCCGCCGCGACCGCCCCCACCACCAGCGCCGACCTGCGCGTACGCAGCCGGGCCAGGGCCAGGGCGAGGGGCAGCAGCAGGGGGAAGGCGGGCAGCAGCAGCCGCGGCTTCGAGCCGAAGTAGCTCGACGCGCACAGGGCGAGCGCGGTCACGACACCTGCGTACACCAGCAGGGGGAGCGGCTGCCGCTGCCGTACACAGACGACGTACAGCCGGAGCAGGAGGCCGACGCCGATCAGCAGGCCGAGGCCCGCGAGGGCGGACGGGAACGACGTGAACTTGTCGGCGACGAAACGGGCGAAGGCGTAGCCGCCGTCGAAGCCGTTGCGCCATCCGGCCTGTACGTCGAGATATCCCAGCGGTCCGTCTCCGGTGCGGTGGCCGACCCACAGAACGTAACCGGCGGCTCCGAGGGGCGCGAGGAACATGCCGGCGATCCGGCGCAGGCGCGCGTCCGGGAGGTACGGCGCGCCCGGGGCGCCGTCCGGTGCGGGGGCGCGCCGGTCCGGTGCGGACGCGCCGGAGTGTTCGCCCGTCCGCGCGCCGTCCGCGGGCGCCGTGCTGCGGTGCTGCGCGAAAGGGGTGCCCTCCCGCGTGCGTTCACGGAGGAACGCGGCGATGGCCGCCGTCCAGACCGCCGCGACCACCGCCAGCCCCACCGGGCGGGTCAGGCCCGCCAGGGCGGCCAGGACGCCCGCCGTCACCCAGCGCCCCGTCAGCACGGCGTACAGCGACCACGCGGCGAGGGCGGTGAACAGGGACTCGCTGTACGCCATCGACTGCACGATCCCGACCGGCAGCACCGCCCACAGCAGCACCGCGAACACCCCGGCCCGGCGCCCGTACACGTGGTCGGCCACCGCGAAGATCCCCCAGGCCGCCGCGAGCGAGGCGAGCAGGCTCACCACGAAGCCGCCGTCGGCGTACGACAGCGGGGACACCGCCGCCACCAGCCGCTCCAGCCACGGCAGCAGCGGGAAGAACGCCAGGTTGGAGTGCACGTCGCCGTTGGGCAGCCGCACCTCGTAGCCGTACCCGAGCTCGGCGACCCTCGTGTACCAGAGCGCGTCCCAGCGGGCGGTCAGCAGCGTGTACGCGTCCTTGCCGCGCGCCCCGCTCCACACGGCCAGCACCACCAGGCCCAGGGCGCGCACGGCGGCGTACCCGAGGAGGGCGGGGTGGCGCGGCGCAGGGCGCCGGAGCGGACCGGGGCGACGCGCACATCGAGATCGTTCACCCGCCCGATTATCGACCCGGCGGGGAACCGGTCCGCCCGGAACAGGCGTGTGACCACCAAGGGAAGAGTGGCGTACGCCACACTGATCCGTCCGGACAGTGAGAGGTACGCCACTCGGCCCCGGCTTCCACTCGCGTACTCTGACGTGTCACTCGCCGATCGCTGCGCGGGCCGGAGAGCACCGCTCCTCCCCGGCCGAGTCATGGGGAGTCCCCGACCCCGTGAGCCCGCCGATCGCGAGGGAACATCTGGGAGGTACGTACATGTCCGGGACGACCACGGCCGCCGCCGCGCTGCGCCGTCGGGCGGCCGGGGCCGGTGCCAACCGCTGGGTGGTGCTCGTCGTCCTGTGCGCCAGCCTGCTCCTGGTCGCCGTCGACGCCACCGTGCTGCACGTGGCGGTTCCCGCGGTCACCGAGGACCTCAGGCCCGGCGCGATGGAACTGCTCTGGATCGTCGACGCCTACCCGCTGGTCTGCGCCTCGCTGCTGATCCTCTTCGGCACCCTCGGGGACCGGATCGGCCGCAGACGCGTACTGCTGCTCGGCTACGCCCTGTTCGGCGTCGCCTCCGGCATGGCGGCCCTCGCGGACAGCGGGCAGGTGCTGATCGTCGCGCGGGCGCTGCTCGGCGTCGGCGGCGCGATGATCATGCCGGCGACGCTGTCGATCCTGCGCCAGGTCTTCCCCGACCGGGGCGAGCGGGCGCTCGCCATCGGTATCTGGAGCGCGGTCGCCGCCGTCGGCGCGGCGGTCGGCCCGCTGCTCGGCGGGTTCCTGCTGGAGCACTTCTGGTGGGGCTCGGTGTTCCTGGTCAACATCCCGCTGATGCTGGTCAGCCTCCCGGTCGGGTGGCTCCTGCTGCCCGAGTCGAAGGGCGCGGGCGACGGGCCCTGGGACGTGGTCGGCGCGCTGACGGCCGCCGCCGGACTGTTCGCGATGGTCCTCGGTGTGAAGCGGCTCGGCGGCGGCGCGTCCGCCGTCGGTGTGTGGACCCTGCTGCCGCTGCTCGTGGGCGCCGGACTGCTGACCGCGTTCGTACGACGGCAGCGGCGGCGTACGCATCCGCTGGTCGACCTGCGGATGTTCGCCCGGCCGGCGTTCAGTACGTCGGTGGGGTGCATCGTGCTGGCGATGCTCGCGCTGGTGGGGCTGGAACTGATCGCCGCCCAGTACCTCCAGCTGGTGCTCGGGCTCTCCCCGCTGGAGACCGGGCTGCGGCTGCTGCCGCTGACGATCGCCGCGATGACGGCCGGGCTGGCGGGGGCGCGGATGCTGCGCCGGTTCGGGCCGCGCCGCATGGTCTGCGCCGGCTTCTGTCTGACCGCGGCCGCGGTGGTGGCCCTGACCGGGATGGGCGGGCAGGACGACTGGCCGCTGCTGCTGACCGGGTTCGTGCTGCTCGGCTTCGGTCTGGAGACCACGCTGTTCGGGGCGTACGAGTCGATGCTCAGCGAGGCGCCGGAGGCGTCGGCGGGCGGGGCGGCGGCGATCGGTGAGACCTCGTACCAGTTGGGCGCCGGTATCGGGATCGCGCTGCTCGGCAGTGTGATGAACGCGGCGTATGCGCCCGGCCTTGCCGGGGTTCCCGGGGTGCCGGGGGCGGCGACCTCGGCGGCGTCGCACTCGCTGGGTGAGGCGTACGAGGTGGCCGACGGGCTCGGGGGCCGGTGGGGAGCGCGCTGCGGGATGCGGCGCGGCAGGCGTTCGTGCACGGGCTGCATGTGACGTTGCTGGTCAGCGCGGGGCTGTTGCTGCTCGGGGCGCTGATGGCGCTGCGGCTGCCGCGGGCGATGCGGTGTGAGGCTGCCGCGGTGGAGGTGCCCGCGCCCCGGGGAGCGGTGGAGTCGCGCGTGTCGGTGTGACCGCGGCTGTCCTCCCACCCGCGCGCCACCGCCCACCGCGAAGCGAACGCCGCCCGCGGGAACGGACCGCCGTCGTCGTCCCCGGGTCCGGATGGGGGAGCAGGGTGGACGTCGCGGGAGGGTGGGGCGTAGCGTCGGCGAAGTGTTGGAACTAGCGGTGCTAGTTTTCGTTTTCGGAGGGTGAATCCATGTCCGCGTCCGCGAAGCCGCCCCCTTCGACCCCGCCGATCCGCTCGGCCTCGACGAGCTGCTGGAGCCGGAGGACCTGGCCGTGCGGGACACCGTGCGGGCCTGGGCCGCCGACCGGGTGCTCCCGGAGATCGCCGGCTGGTACGAGCGGGGTGAGCTGCCCGGCATTCGGGAGCTGGCCCGGGAGCTCGGCGGAATCGGCGCGCTCGGCATGTCCCTCGACGGCTACGGCTGCGCGGGCGCGAGCGCCGTCCAGTACGGGCTCGCCTGTCTGGAACTGGAGGCGGCCGACTCCGGGATCCGGTCCCTGGTCTCCGTCCAGGGCTCGCTCGCCATGTACGCCATCCACCGCTTCGGCAGCGAGGAGCAGAAGCGGGAGTGGCTGCCCCGGATGGCCTCCGGTGAGGTCATCGGCTGCTTCGGGCTGACCGAGCCCGACGTCGGCTCCGACCCCGCCGCCCTGCGCACCCACGCCAAGAAGGACGGCACCGACTGGGTGCTCAGCGGACGCAAGATGTGGATCACCAACGGTTCCGTGGCCGGAGTCGCCGTCGTGTGGGCGCGGACCGAGGACGGGATCCGCGGCTTCGCCGTCCCCACCGGCACCCCCGGCTTCTCCGCGCCCGAGATCAAGCACAAGTGGTCGCTGCGCGCCTCCGTCACCAGCGAGCTGGTCCTCGACGGCGTACGGCTGCCCGCCGACGCCGTACTGCCCGGGGTGACCGGTCTCAAGGGCCCGCTCAGCTGTCTCTCGCACGCCCGGTACGGGATCGTCTGGGGCGCCATGGGCGCCGCGCGGAGCTGCTTCGAGGCGGCCGTCGACTACGCCAAGTCGCGGGAGCAGTTCGGGCGGCCCATCGGCGGGTTCCAGCTCACCCAGGCCAAACTCGCCGACATGGCGGTCGAACTGCACAAGGGGATTCTGCTCGCCCACCATCTGGGGCGGCGCATGGACGCCGGCCGCCTGCGTCCCGAGCAGGTCAGCTTCGGCAAGCTCAACAACGTCCGCGAGGCCCTCGGAATCTGCCGTACGGCCCGTACGATCCTCGGCGCCAACGGGATCTCGCTGGAGTACCCGGTCATGCGGCACGCGACGAACCTCGAGTCGGTGCTGACGTACGAGGGCACCGTCGAGATGCACCAGCTCGTGCTGGGCAAGGCGCTCACCGGGCTCGACGCCTTCCGGTGAGTGCCCGAGGGGGCAGGGCCGGCGAGCGGCCCTGCCTCAGCTCTGGTTGAAGAAGCCGTCGGAACGGTGCGCGGCCGGCTCGCCGCTGACGACCTCGGTGTCGGCCGGGCTGAGCAGGAACACCCGGTTCGACACCCGCTCGATGGAGCCGCGCAGACCGAAGATCAGACCCGCGGCGAAGTCGACGACGCGCTTGGCGTCACCGGCGTCCATGGCCGTGAGGTTCATGATGACGGGAACGCCCTCGCGGAACAGCTCGCCGATGGCGCGGGCGTCCCGGAAGCTGTCCGGGGTGACCGTGCCGATCCGGCGCCCCTGCTCCTCGGCGACGTCCGCGGCGACCTTGACCCGCGGATCGGTGACCCAGGCCTCGCCGGGCTCGGCCCCGTCGGAGTAGTCGTCGTCGTAGTAGCGCTCGTCTTCGTTGTCGTCGACGAGGCCGAGCCAGGCACTCGCCTTGCGTACCGATCCCATGGACGCCTCCTCTCACAGCGGTCTTGTCTGCTTTCCGCATCCCTATGGTCGACCATGATGCGGACGTCGCGCCAAGTGAATGGACGCCGCGCGGGGGTTTGTGACGGTACTGGTGCACAGCTGATCCGTCGAGAGTCCGTGTCTCCCAAGGGTCTTGGTGTAAACGGATGCTGACTGTGAGTGAAATATGATTCTTCCCGGCGTACGGGTGAGGAAGGGTACGTACGGGTGAACGCCGGGGCCGGTACGATGCCGCCGCTGAACGTCGTACAACTGCACGGGGGATGTCGTGTTCGGAATGGTCAGGCCGTGTCGGCACCGGCTCGGGAGAGGCTCACCGCCCAGTGGACGGCCCATCTGTGCGGGCTGTGCCTCGCCCTGCGCGGAGATCACGGGCAGCTCGCGCGGATCGTCACCAACTACGACGGACTGCTGATCTCCGTCCTGACGGAGGCTCAGGCGGACCGCCCGGGAGCGGGGCGGCGCACCGCGGGGCCGTGTCCGCTGCGCGGGATGCGCACCGCGTCCGTCGCGCACGGTGAGGGCGCGCGGCTCGCGGCGGCCGTCTCCTCGTCCTCGCCTCCGCCAAGGTGCGCGACCATGTCGCCGACGGTGACGGGATGCTGGCGCGCAAGCCGGTCGCGCTCGCCGCGCGGCGGGTGGCGGCGGGCTGGGACCGGGCGGGGGCGCGGACCGGTTCGGCCGTCGGCTTCGACACCGCCGTCCTCGTCGACGCCGTGGACCGGCAGACCGGCATCGAGACCCTCGCCGGACCCGGTACCCCGGTCCTCACCGTCACCGAGCCCACCGAGACCGCGACCGCCGCGGCCTTCGCGCACACCGCGGTGCTCGCGGGACGGCCGGGCAACGCCGTACCGCTCGCGGAGGCGGGGCGTCTCTTCGGGCGCCTCGCGCATCTGCTGGACGCCGTGGAGGACCGGGAGGCCGACGCGGCGTCGGGCGCCTGGAACCCGCTCACCGCCACCGGGACCCCGCTGGAGGAGGCCCGCCGGCTCGCCGACGACGCGGTGCACGGCATCCGGCTCGCCCTGCGCGAGGCCGAGTTCACCGACGGTGGTCTCGCGCACCGGCTGCTCGTCCATGAACTGCCCAACTCCGTCCATCGCGCCTTCGGTACGGTCTCCTGTTCCCACGGAACGGGGCCCTACGCCCCTCCCGGCGGCCCCGCCGCCCCGCCGCCGCCCGGACCGCCGCGCCGTGACCCGCGCGGGCTGCTGGCCGGCTGCGCCGTGTGGCTGGGGCTCGCCTGCACCTGTCAGCTGTGCTGCGGCACCTACGACGACCCCTGGAGCCGGGAGCAGAAGCAGGGGCCCTGCGCCAACTGCGACTGCGGCGGGTGCGGCGACTGCTGCAACTGCTGTGAGTGCTGCAACTGCTGCGGTGAGGACGGATGCTGCGGCGACGGCTGCGACTGCGGCTGCGACTGCTGACGGACGGGCCATCCGGAGGGTGAATTCCGGCCACGGTGCGACCGTTCGACCAGCCGGGACACCCGTGTGACCACGGGGACGCGCCCCCGCGCGGGGATCAAATCTCCTAGACGGTTCAAAGGCCGACGGCCAAAGGCACCCTTGCGCCGAACGGTCGGTCGGCCGAATACTCGCCCACAGCGCTTGTCAGGGGCACGGCATATTCGGAATCCGGACATCCATGCCCCCTGGCTGCGCCTCACCGGGCCCACAACCCCACGAGGGCCCCCTACTTCCTTTGTGGAGGAACGAGAAGTGAGGATCAAGCGCACCACCCCCAGCAGCGGCATCTCGAGACGGACTCGGCTGATCGCCGTATCCACCGGCCTCGTGGCCGCCGCCGCGATCGCGGTCCCCAGCGCGAACGCGTCCGACACCCCCACCACCTTCAGCTCCGCCGAACTCAAGGGCGTCAGCGGCTCGGTGCTGAAGGCCGACGTCCCGGGCACCGCCTGGGCCGTCGACAGCGAGACCAACCGGGTGCTCCTGACGGTCGACAGCACCGTCTCCCAGGCCGAGATCGACAAGATCAAGCGGCAGGCCGGGGACGACGCCGGCGCGATCACCGTCAAGCGCACCCCGGGTACCTTCAGCAAGCTCATCCAGGGAGGCGACGCCATCTACACCAGCGGCTGGCGCTGCTCCTCGGCTTCAACGTCCGCAGCAGCAGCGGCGTCGAGTACTTCCTGACCGCCGGTCACTGCACCGACGGCGCGGGCACCTGGTACTCCAACTCCTCGAACACCACGGTCATCGGATCGACGGCCGGCTCCAGCTTCCCGGGCAACGACTACGGCATCGTCCGGTACAGCGGCTCCGTCAGCCGGCCCGGCACCGCCAACGGCGTGGACATCACCAGCGCGGCCACCCCGGCCGTGGGCACCACCGTCATCCGCGACGGTTCCACCACCGGTACCCACAGCGGCCGCGTCACCGCCCTGAACGCCACCGTCAACTACGGCGGCGGCGACATCGTCTCCGGCCTGATCCAGACCACGGTCTGCGCCGAGCCCGGCGACTCCGGCGGCTCGCTCTACGGCAGCAACGGCACCGCGTACGGTCTGACCTCCGGCGGCAGCGGCAACTGCTCCTCCGGCGGCACGACCTTCTTCCAGCCGGTGACCGAGGCCCTGAGCGCCTACGGGGTCAGCGTCTACTAGGACCCGGCCCGCACCACCACCGGACCCGCGGGTGACACCCGCGGCCGGCAGCAGTACGACGAGCCCTCGCACGCGACCGCCGTGCGGGGCTCGTCCTTGGCGTGGTGGCATCGCCGTTTCACCGACCCGCCGTCGGGAGGAACTCCGCCCGGGTCCCGCCCTTCCCGGGACGGGTCCGGCGGCCGGCTCCGCAACCGGTGCGGAAGCAACGCCCCCGCCCTCGCGTCGTCCGTGCGTCCGGGCCGCCAGGGGTCGAATTCGGGCCACGGTCCGATCCCGCGGGCCGTACCGCGGGTTACCCACTTGTAGCGTTTGCAGTGCGAACCGTCCCGCGTCTCCATGAACTGTCAGGACATAGGGGCGCGCGGCCGTTGTCGTACGCGCGTCCTGAAGTCGACCTTGTGTGCTCCCTGGGGGTTCGGAAGAGTAGGCGCCGTTCGACCACCGGCACGGGCGTGGCTTCTACTGTGTTCCGCCCCGTCGCCGTACATCTTCCGGTCCGGCGGGGTCCCCACAACCTCCCGGACCGTCCCCCACAGGAGGACGTGAGTTGAAGCACCGACGCATACCCGGGCGACGTGCGGTCATGGCGGGTGCGGGTATCGCCGCACTGGCCGTCGGCGCGGTCACCTTCCAGACTGCGAACGCCAGCGAGCCCTCGGCGGACGCCGCGCCCCGGATCCTGTCGATCGGAGCGGCCGGAAAGCTCGCCTCGGCCCTCACCCAGGACCTGGGCACCGACGCGGCGGGAACGTACTACGACGCGAAGAGCAAGGCCCTCGTGGTGAACGTGCTCGACGAGACGGCCGCCGAGGCCGTCGAGTCGGCCGGCGCCAAGGCGAGAGTCGTGGCGAACTCCTCGCCGAGCTCAAGAGCGCGCACACCACCCTGAAGCAGGACGCCACCATCCCGGGGACCTCCTGGGTGACCGACCCGACCACCAACAAGGTCGTCGTCACCGCGGACCGCACCGTCTCCGAGGCCGAGTGGGCCAAGCTGACGAAGGTCGTCGACGGGCTGGGCGCCAAGGCCGAACTCCAGCGCACCCAGGGTGAGTACAAACCCTTCGTGGCCGGCGGCGACGCCATCACCGGCAACGGCGGGCGCTGCTCGCTCGGCTTCAACGTGACCAAGGGCGGCGAGCCGCACTTCCTCACCGCCGGGCACTGCACCGAGGGCATCTCCGTCTGGTCGGACTCCTCAGGCAACGTGATCGGCGAGAACGCGGACTCGAGCTTCCCGGGCGACGACTACGGCCTGGTCAAGTACACCGCCGACGTGGCCCGCCCGAGCGAGGTGAACCTCTACGACGGCTCCGCCCAGGCGATCACCGGCGCCGCCGAGGCCACCGTCGGTATGCGGGTCACCCGCAGCGGCTCCACCACCCAGGTACACTCCGGCACGGTCACGGGTCTGGACGCCACCGTGAACTACGGCAACGGCGACATCGTCAACGGTCTGATCCAGACCGACGTGTGCGCCGAGCCCGGCGACAGCGGCGGCTCGCTCTTCTCGGGCAGCGGCGCGGTCGGCCTCACCTCGGGCGGCAGCGGCGACTGCGCCTCGGGCGGCACGACCTTCTTCCAGTCGGTGACGGAGGCCCTCTCGGCGACCGGCACGCGGATCGGCTGAACACTCCTTGTCACGACGTCCCGCCCCTCCGCGACGGAGGGGCGGGACGTCGTGCTTTCACGGGTGCTCGCGCAGGTGGGAAGGGGTGTTTGCGCAGGTGGGAAGGGGTCGACCGGATGTCGCACACGCATTCGAAAATTGGTCTATGGTGGGGGTGAGATAGCTGGAACAATTGTTCGAGAGTCGGTCAGGGCTCACGAGTGCGGGAGGTGCGTGTGCCGGGTTTCACGCATCTGCACACCGTCTCCGGGTTCTCCCTGCGCTACGGCGCCTCCCACCCGGAGCGGCTGGCCGAGCGTGCCTCGGAACGGGGCATGGACGCCCTCGCCCTCACCGACCGCGACACCCTCGCCGGATCCGTCCGCTTCGCCAAGGCCTGCGCGAAGGCGGGCGTGCGCCCCTGTTCGGCGCGGAACTGGCGGTGACGGCTCCCGCGGCGGCGGGCGACGAGTCCGTACGACGGGAGAGGCGCCGCACCCCGGTGCGCGGCGGTGCCTTCATCGACGAGTCGACACCCCGTGTCACCTTCCTCGCCCGGGACGGTGCCCGCGGCTGGGCCGATCTGTGCCGGCTGGTCTCCGCCGCCCACACCGCCCCCGGCCTCCCGCAGCTGACCTGGGACGACAACCACGCCGACGGGCTGACCGTCCTCCTCGGCCCCGACTCCGACGTCGGCCGCGCCCTCGCCGCGGGCCGGCCCGACCGCGCCGCCCGGCTGCTCGCCCCTGGCGGGAGGTCCACGGCGACGCCCTGCGGCTGGAGGCCGTCTGGCACGGCCGTGAAGGCACCGGCCCCGGCTCCCTGCGGCTGGCCGCCCGCACCCTGGGCTTCGCCGCCGAGCAGGGCGTCCGGCCCGTACTGAGCAACGCCGTCCGCTACGCCGACCCCGGGCTCGGCCCGGTCGCCGACGTGCTGGACGCCGCCCGCCGGCTGGTCCCCGTCGACCCGGCCAAAGGGCTGGACTCCGGCGAGGCCTGGCTCAAGGGCGAGGGCGCCATGCTGGCGGCGGCCGAGCGGGTCGTGGAGGCCGCCGGCTTCCGGCGCGAGACGGCCCTGCGGCTGCTGGAACAGACGCGGGCCACGGCCGCCGAGTGCCTGGTCGACCCCGAGGACGACCTCGGCATGGGCAGCGTCCACTTCCCCGAACCGCACCTCGTCGGCGCCGGGCGCCGCACCGCCCAGCGGACGCTGGCCTCCGCGCGGCGGCCGGCATGGTGCTGCGCGGTCACGCGGGGCGCCGGGAGTACTGGGAGCGGATGCACCGCGAGCTGGACATCATCGCCCACCACGGCTTCGCCTCCTACTTCCTCACCGTCGCCCAGGTCGTCGACGACGTACGGGACATGGGCATCCGGGTCGCCGCGCGCGGCTCCGGCGCCGGCTCGCTGGTCAACCACCTCCTCGGCATCGCGCACGCCGATCCGGTCGAGCACGGGCTGCTGATGGAGCGCTTCCTGTCCAAGGAGCGGGTCGTGCTGCCGGACATCGACATCGACGTGGAGTCCGCGCGGCGCCTCGAGGTCTACCGGGCGATCATCGGCCGGTTCGGCACCGAGCGGGTCGCCACGGTCGCCATGCCGGAGACCTACCGGGTACGGCACGCCATCCGGGACGTCGGCGCGGCGCTCTCCATGGACCCGGCCGAGATCGACCGGGTCGCCAAGTCCTTCCCGCACATCCGCGCCCGCGACGCCCGCGCGGCGCTCGACGAGCTGCCCGAACTGCGGGAACTGGCGGGGAGAAGGAGAGGTACGGCAGGCTGTGGGAGCTGGTCGAGGCCCTCGACGCGCTCCCGCGCGGTGTCGCCATGCACCCCTGCGGCGTCCTGCTGTCCGACGCCTCCCTGCTCACCCGTACGCCGGTCATGCCGACCAGCGGTGAGGGCTTCCCCATGGCGCAGTTCGACAAGGACGACGTCGAGGACCTTGGGCTGCTCAAGCTCGATGTGCTGGGCGTGCGCATGCAGTCGGCGATGGCGCACGCGGTCACCGAGGTGGAGCGGGCGACGGGGAGCGGATCGACCTGGACGCGGTGCCGGAGGGCGACCCGGCGACGTACGGGCTCATCCGGTCCGCCGAGACGCTCGGCTGCTTCCAGATCGAGTCCCCGGGCCAGCGGGACCTGGTCGGACGGCTTCAGCCGTCCACCTTCCACGACCTGGTGGTCGACATCTCCCTCTTCCGGCCCGGCCCGGTCGCCGCCGACATGGTGCGCCCGTTCATCGAGGCGCGGCACGGACGGGCGCCGGTGCGCTATCCGCACCCGGACCTGGAGGAGCCGCTGGAAGGGACGTACGGGGTCGTCGTCTTCCATGAGCAGGTCATCGACATCGTGGCGGTCATGACCGGCTGCGGGCGCGGCGAGGCGGACCGGGTGCGGCGCGGGCTGTCCGACCCGGAGTCGCAGGGGCGGATCAAGGTCTGGTTCGCCCAGCACGCGGCGGCCCGGGGCTATGACGAAGAAACGATTCAGCGCACCTGGGAGATCGTCGAGGCCTTCGGGTCCTACGGCTTCTGCAAGGCGCACGCGGTCGCCTTCGCCGTACCGACGTACCAGTCCGCGTGGCTGAAGGCGCACCACCCGGCCGCCTTCTACGCGGGGCTGCTCACCCACGACCCCGGGATGTACCCGAAGCGGCTGCTGCTGGCGGACGCGCGGCGGCGGGGCGTGCCGGTCCTGCCGCTGGACGTGAACAAGTCGGGGGTCACCCACCGGATCGAACTGGTGTCTGAATCATCACGGGGAAGGTGTGGGGACTGCGGCTGGCGCTCTCCGACGTGCACGGCATCAGCGAGGCCGAGGCCGCGCGGATCGCCGACGGGCAGCCGTACGCCTCCCTGCTCGACTTCTGGGAGCGGGCCCGCCCCAGCCGCCCGCTCGCCGGACGCCTCGCCCAGGTCGGCGCGCTGGACGCGTTCGGCGCCAACCGCCGCGACCTGCAACTGCATCTGACCGAACTGCACCGCGGTGCCCGCGGCGGACGCGGCGACCAGCTCCCCTGGCCGGCGGCCGGAAGACCGCCTCGGCCGGGCTGCCCGACCTCACCCCGAGGAACGGCTCAGCGCCGAACTGGGCGTGCTGTCCATGGACGCCTCACGCCATCTGATGGACGACCACGGCACCTTCCTCGAGGAACTCGGCGTGGTCTCCGCGCGGCGGCTGCGCGAGGCACGGCACGGGAGACGGTACTGGTCGCGGGCGCCAAGGCGGCCACCCAGACCCCGCCCATCCGCTCCGGCAAGCGGGTCATCTTCTCCACCCTGGACGACGGCACCGGCCTGGTCGACCTCGCCTTCTTCGACGACTCCCACGACGCCTGCGCCCACACCGTCTTCCACTCCTGGCTGCTGCTGGTGCGCGGGGTGGTGCAGCGGCGCGGCCCGCGCAGCCTCAGCGTGGTCGGCTCCGCCGCCTGGAACCTCGCCGACCTGCTCCAGGTGCGCCGGGAGGAGGGGCTGGAGGGCGTCGCGGCCCGGCTGGCCGGAGCGGGCGGAAGCCGGGGCGGCGACCCCGGGGACGGCCCGGAGCGCCGCCGGCTCGCCGGTCCGGACGGGCGGCCCGCGCCGGCCGGTTCCGCCGCCCGGGACCCGGTGGAGGACCGGACGATCCGCATGCCCACGGGGTACGAGATGCACCCCTGGGCCGATCTGCGCCCCGCGGGCGAAGGGCCCGCGGTGGGAAGGAAGCTGTGGCACCAGAGTCCGGGGAGTGCGGGATGACCATCCTCTGCGTACGTTTCCAGCTGCCTCCGATGTACGAGGCCGCCCTGCCGGGGCTGCTCGGCCTGCTGGAGGAGTTCACCCCGTCGTCCAGGCCCTGCCGCCGGACGGGGCACTGGCCGATCTGCGCGGCGCCGAACGGTACTTCGGACGCACCGCCGTCGAACTGGCCTCGGTGATCCGGGTCCGTGCCCTCGCCCTGCACGGCGTCGACTGCGTGATCGGCGCCGGGCCCGGCCCGATGCTGGCCCGCATGGCGCTGCGGGACGCCCGGCCGGGACTCACCCGCGCGGTGGCCGGGGACGAGGTGCGGGACTTCCTCGCCGGAAAACCCGTCGCCGCGCTGCCCGGCGTCGGCGCGAAGACCGCCCGCACCCTGTGCGAGTACGGCCTCGACACCCTCGGCCGGGTCGCCGCCGCCCCGCTGTCCACGCTCCAGCGGCTGGTGGGCGCCAGGGCCGGGCGGGAGCTGCGCGAGAAGGCGAACGGCGTCGACCGCGGCCGGGTCGTCCCGGACGACGTCTCCCGGTCCTTGGCCACCGAACGCCCCTTCACCCGCGACGAACTGGACCCCGGCCGGCACCGCCGCGCCCTGCTCTCGGCCGCCGGGGAACTGGGCGTCCGGCTGCGCGCCCTCGACAAGGTCTGCCGGAGCCTCACCCTCACCGTCCGCTACGCCGACCGGTCCGCCACCACCCGCACCCGCACGCTCTCCGAGCCGACCGCGCACTCGGCCGCGCTCACCGGGGCGGCGTACGGCCTCTACGAGGCGCTCGGTCTGCAGCGCGCCCGGGTGCGCGTGATCGCGCTCCGCGCGGAGGGCCTCGACCCCGCCGAGCAGGCGTCCCACCAGCTCACCTTCGATCCGGTGGACGAGAAGCTGCGCCGGATCGAGGAGGTCGCGGACCGCGCGCGGGCGAAGTTCGGCCCCCGCGCGGTGATGCCGGGCTCGCTGGCCGCGTAGCGGTCCGGCTCAGTTGGCCCACGGCGGCACGATACGGGTGCCGTCGGCCAGGGTCGCCTCCAGACCGTGGGAGGTGGTGACCCAGGAGACGGCGGTCACGTCGCCCGGGTTCTCCACGGCGAGCGTGGCACCGGGGTGGATGACCACCGTGTCGCCTGCGGTGACGCGGTGGGGGTGCCGTCGAGGGTGATCAGCAGCTCGCCGGCGAGCAGATGGAAGATCTCCTCCCGGCTGACGGTGTGCGCGGGCGCACGGGTGCCGGCGGGGATCTCGCCCCGCCAGGCGCACAGCTCCCTGCTGCCGGTGGACGGGGCGGCGTACGAGACGAAACGGGCGCCGTGCATCTCGTGGACGACGGCGTCGGAGGGGCGGACGACGGGCATGGCGGTCTCCCTGATTGGTCAAGTTGCTTGACCATATGGTCAACCTGCTTGACCATTTCGTCAAGGTGCTTGAATTTCCCCGTGCAGAACTCCGAGGCCATGGCCCTGTCCGCCGCCCTGCTCGCCGTCGCCGGCGGGCTCGTCCAGCGCATCCATGACGGAGTGGTCGCGCGGGGCTTCGAGGGGTGCGGCCGATGCACGGTTTCGCCTTCACCCGGCTCGCCCCAGGCGGCGCGACGGTCACCGACCTCGCCGTCCATCTCGGGGTGACCAAGCAGGCCGCGAGCCAGCTCGTCGACGACCTGGTGCGCAAGGGTACGCCGAGCGGCACCCGCACCCCGGGGACGCGCGGGCCCGGCTGGTGGTGATGACCGAGCGGGGCCGCGCCTGCGCCCGCGCGGCCGAGGAGGCGGCGGCGGAGGCCGTACGGGGCTGGAGCGAGGTGCTGGGGGAGGCGGAGGTGCGCGAGCTGGCGCGGAAGCTGCCGCGCATCGCCCCCGGCGGGCCGATTCGCCCCGCTTGGTGACGCCTTGTCAGGGACGGGCGCGCTGCCGTCGGTTAGCACCGGAAGTTTTTACCGACGCGTAACTTCCCACTTTTGCTACTCACCCGTAACTTGACGAGTGAACAACATCCTCGTGATCCGGATCACAGGGCGCAGGACCCCCACCCTCGTACCGCAAGGAGATCACGCGATGCTGCCCTGGAAGCGAGTGATCAGACCCTCGCCGCGCTGCTGCTGGCCGCGGGCCTCACCCTCCCCACCGCCGCCGGCGCCCACGCCGCCGCGGCCCCCGGTTCCGGCTGGAACGACTGGTCGTGCAGGCCCACCGCCGCCCACCCCCGCCCCGTCGTCCTGGTCCACGGCACCTTCGGCAACTCCGTCGACAACTGGCTGGGTCTCGCGCCCTATCTGAAGAACCGCGGCTACTGCGTCTTCTCCCTCGACTACGGACAGCTCCCCGGCGTCCCCCTCTTCCACGGCCTCGGCCCCACCGAGAAGTCCGCCGAACAGCTCGACGCCTACGTCGACAAGGTGCTCGCCGCGACCGGAGCCCGCGAGACCGACCTCGTCGGCCACTCCCAGGGCGGCATGATGCCGCGCCACTACCTCAAGTTCCTCGGCGGCGCCGACGAGGTGAACGCCCTGATCGGCATCGCCCCCAGCAACCACGGCACCACCCTGAGCGGCCTCACCCGGCTGCTGCCGTACTTCCCCGGCGCCGAGGACCTGCTGAGCGAGGCCACCCCGCCCTCGCCGACCAGGTCGCCGGCTCCGACTTCCTCACCCGGCTCAACGCGGGCGGCGACACCGTGCCGGGCGTCCGCTACACCGTCATCGCCACCCGCTACGACGAGGTCGTCACCCCCTACAGCAGCGCGTTTCTGACCGGGCCGGACGTGCGCAACGTCCTGCTCCAGGACCTGTGCCCGCTCGACCTCTCCGAGCATCTGGCGATCGGCCTGCTCGACCGGATCGCCTTCCACGAGGTCGCCAACGCCCTCGACCCGGCCCACGCCGAACGCACCACCTGCGCTTCCGTGTTCAGCTGACACGTGTCCACGCGGGCGCACACGGCGGGGCCCTGTCCGGCCTGAGCCGCCGGACAGGGCCCCGGGTCACCCTCAGGCGCCGGTCCGCCCGGTGGCCGAGCGCCGCCGCGCGGAGGCGAACAGGGCCGCCGAGCCCAGCGCCAGCGCCGCGGCGCCGCCGGCCATCAGGAACGGCGTGCTGTCGTCGCCGCCGGTCTCCGCGAGGTTCTGCGCCTGACCGGCCGCCTTGGGCTGGTTGGCGGTGGCGCCGTCGTCGGCGGTCCCGGCGGCTTCGTCCTGGGCGGGGTGGTCGTCGTGCTCGGCGACCGGCCGCGCCGAGGTGCTGGGGTCGTCGTCGCCGTGCCCGTGGTTCTCGACGGTCGACCTGTCGGCCCCTCCTCGATCTGCCGCTCGGACGGGGCCGAGGCGACCGGCGCCGGGGCGGCGGCCTCCTTGGGCGTGTCGCCCGTGTTCTCACCCGTGTCCGACTTGACCGTCTCACCGCCGCCGGCGGCGCTCGCCGAACCGCCGCCGAACGCGACGTCCGAGCAGGAGTAGAAGGCCTCCGGGCTGTCCGACCGCTGCCACACCGCGTACAGCAGCTGCTTGCCGGAGCGCTCCGGGAGGGTGCCCGAGAAGGTGTAGAAGCCGCCCTCGGCGGCCGGGTCGGTGGAGGTCGCCACCGGGTTCGCCAGATCCAGGTCGCCCCAGGCCAGCGGCTTCGACGGGTCGTAGCCGGGCTTGGTGATGTACACCTGGAACGTCCCCTTGTGCGGGGCGGTCACCCGGTACTTGAAGGTGTACGAGCCGCTGCTCACGTTCGTCGCCGGCCAGTCGGCGCGGGCCAGGTCAAGGCCCTTGAACGCCTCGCCGTTGGCGCTGCACAGCTTGCCGTCGGGGATGAGCTCCTGATGGCGGCCGCCCGCGTCGCCGATCCGGATGCCGTTCCAGTCGTAGAGCGCCTGGGTGCCGCCCGCCGCGACCGCCGCCTTGCACGCCTCCGACTTGGGGCTCTCCGGTCCCTCGGCGTAGCACTGCGAGACCCGGCTGACCGGGTCGCCCATCGAACCGTGCGCGGCCGCCGGAGTGGCGGACAGCCCGGTCAGGGCGAGCGGAACGAGACCGACGGCGGCGACAGCGGCCTTGCGGCGTGCGGACATGGGGCGACTCCTCGACAGCGATCACTGGATCGGGGTGGGGGTGGTGGATCCCGTGGGGGGGTGGCTCAGAAACTAGCCGCCCGGACCAGCGAAATCGCCTGCCGAAGGCCCCGGAGGGAGATCCTTATGGCCGCGTTAAGGGAGTGCTCAGGCTGGGATCAGGTTCCGTCCGGCCACCAGGTGCGGGCGATGTCCCGGCGGACCTCGGGCCGCCCCGCGGACGCTCCTCGGCCTCCTCGCGACCCCGGCGGGCATCCGTCCTCCTCGTGGGCTTCCGCAGGGTGACACGGCGCATGGCTGCCTCCTTCGGGGTCCACCGGGTTCCGCGTTCACGGAGGCAGACCGTTCGGGGAGAGTTCCTCATCGGACCCGAGCTGTCTGTGGCCGCGGTCACGAATCGATTGTCAGTGGCAGGTGCCACTCTGGGGCCATGACCACACACAGCGGTGACGGGACGGCCACGGACGAGGTCGACTGGGACGCGGAGGCGGCCGGTTTCGACGAGGAGCCGGACCACGGGCTGCGCGACCCGCGGGTGCGCGCGGCCTGGGCGGCCCGGCTGCGCACCTGGCTGCCCGGACGGCCCGGTGACGTCCTGGACCTGGGCTGCGGCACCGGCAGCCTGTCCTCCTTGCCGCCGGGCAGGGACACCGGGTGACCGGAGTCGACCGGTCCCCGGCGATGCTGGCGCTCGCCCGGGAGAAGCTCGCCGGGCATGACGCCGTGTTCCTCGTCGGCGACGCGACGGCACCACCGGTCGGGGAGCGGCGCTACGACGCGGTCCTGGTCCGGCATGTGCTGTGGACCCTGCCCGAACCGGACCGGGCACTGCGGCACTGGCGGGAGCTGCTGCGGCCGGGCGGCCGGCTCGTGCTGGTCGAGGGCGTGTGGGGGACGGTGAGCCCGGTGGGCATACCGGCGGACCGGCTCACCGCCCTCCTAGGCCCTGTCGTCACATTCCCGGCGTCCGCCCGAAGGGCGGGCCGCGCGGCGTCAGGTGCGTGCTCTCGGCGTGCCGGGCCCTGAGCCTCGTACTGGACGTACTTGGCTCAGGGCCCGGTGCGGCGAGAGTGCGTGCATGGCGTCGCGCGGCAGGCGGGAATGTGACGACAGGGCCTAGCTCCCTCGCCGGCCGGGTGAGCGTGGAGCGGCTGTCCGGGGACCCGGCGCTGTGGGGCCGGGATGTGGACGACGAGCGGTACGCGGTGGTCGCCGTCCCGGACTGATCGGCTCCTCAGCGGAGCAGCGTGCCGAGCCCGCCCTCGCGGGCCAGCGCGTCGAGTTCGTCGAGGGCGGCCACCGCGGCGGCCGCCGCCTCGGGATCCGTGGTGAGCAGCCCGCTCGCCGCGAACTCGTCCTCGTCCAGCCGCCGTACGTCGGTGCCGTCCGCGGAGACCCACAGGTCCAGGTCGAGATCCTCGACCACCAGCCGGCCCGCGGAGAGCTCCGCGGGGCGGGTGATGTCGCAGTAGTGGCCCTTGAGGGTGCCGTCGGGGGCGCGGACCTCCTTCACCGAGTACCACCGGTCGCGCCAGTAGTGCTCCGTGAACACGTCACCGGGCTCGAAGCGGACGAAGCCGAAGTCGCGCACGCCCTTGCCCGCCCAGGGGCGCGCACGCTGGCGCGGGTGCCGTCGTCGGCGACCAGTTCGGCCGGATAGCGGATCTTCATCCGCCCCGCCTTGACGAGGACGACCTCCACCATCGGGGGTCCCTCAGCCGAGTGCGCGGACATGGCGCACCTCCGTCCCGCAGATCTCGTAGCCGAACCATGTGTTGATCGCGATCATCGGACCGTTTCCGGTGTCGTTGCCCGTGAACGCCTCCGTGTACCCGGCCGCGCGGGCGCGATGCAGGGAGTCGTTCTTGGCGAGCTTGGCCAGCCCCGGCCCCGGTGGGCGCGGGCGGTGCCGGTCATGGCCGTGGCGTACCGGGTGCCGCCGTCCGTGCGGGCCGCGGAGAACGCGGCGGGGCGGCCGTCGACCAGTGCGACCGTGGTGAGTTCGTGGCTGAACAGGGGTGCCGCCAGGTCTCCTCCAGCCAGGTCCCGTAGTCCGTGAACTCGGTGTCCACATCGCTCGGCTCGTCCGCCGTCGTCTCCGCGTCCAGTTCGAACAGCGGGCGCGGATCGGCGGCGAAGTCGGCGGCCGGGCGCAGTTCCACGTCCGGCGGGAGGTCCTGGAGCGGGGGCAGGGTGCCGTTCGCCAGGTCCAGGCGGAGGAAGTGGGCGCTGCGGCTCGCCCCGTAGCCGTGGAGTTCGGCGAAGGCGCGGTTGCCCGGCTCGTCCAGCACCCAGGCGAACAGCCGGGTCGCCCCGTGTGCTGCCAGATGCCGCTCGGCGGCCCGTACCAGCAGTGTTCCGGCGCCCCGGCGGGTGTGCTCGGGGTGGACGTACAGATTGACGTTGCCCTGGCCGGGCTCGGAGCTCTCGTGCGTCAGATGCACCTGCGCCGTGCCGATCACCTCGCCGTCGGCCACGGCGATCAGCGGCCGGTAGTGGGCGTCGGGGTGGAGACGGGTGAGGTCGTGGGTCAGGGACTCGGGGGTGATGAGGATGAACGGCAGGGCGGCGTGCCGGACGCGGGCGAAGCCCTCGAGGTCGGCGCGGGCGCCGGGCCGGAGATCGCGGACGGTGATGGTCATATGGGCGCACGCTACGGGGAGGCGTCGGGGGCGCCTCTCCTTTTCGGCCGGGGTGCGGGACAATCGGGCCGTGACCTTGAAGATCCGGATCGATGACGGCACGCCCCCGTACGAGCAGGTACGGGCGCAGATCTCCGCGCAGGCACGGTCGGGGGCGCTGCCGGTGGGATACAGGCTGCCCACGGTGCGGGGGCTGGCCGAGACGCTCGGGCTCGCGGCGAACACGGTCGCCAAGGCGTACCGGGCGCTGGAGGCGGACGGGGTGATCGAGACGCGGGGGCGCAACGGGACGCTGATCGCTGCCGCGGGGGAGGGCGCGGAGCGGGAGTTGGCGTCCGCGGCGCAGGAGTTCGCCGCTCGGGCGCGGCGGCTCGGTTCCTCCGAGGAGGAGGCGGTCGCCGCGGTGCGGGACGCACTGCGTGCGGCTTATCGGTGAGCGCCGGTGCCCTGCGGGCCGCTTGTGCGGGAGCGCCGCGGCGGTGGGGCTTCGAGCCCCGGTGCGGGTTCGTGGGGGCTGGTCGCGCGGTTCCCCGCGCCCCTTGGGGGCGCCGCCACCGCGTGCTTACAAGTACAGGCCCGCTTCCGTGTCCGTCCGGGGTTCCGGCAAGGACGTCGGGGAGGTGCCCCGGCGCAGGGCGTAGAGCTCGGCCAGGGTCGCTCCGTCCCGGGGGATGCCTTCCGTCGTGCCCAGCCAGTCGGCCGACTCCGGGCGGGTCAGGGGCCCACCTCGATGCGGGCCAGGCAGCGGCCGGGGCGGACCACGGCCGGGTGGAGGCGTTCCAGGTCCTCGTTGGTGGTGACGCCGACCAGGACGTTGCGGCCCTGGCCGAGCAGACCGTCCGTCAGGTTCAGCAGCCTCGACAGCGCCTGCCCGGCGGTGTGCTTGGCCTCGCCCCGGATCAGCTCGTCGCAGTCCTCCAGGAGCAGCAGCCGCCAGCGGCTCCTGCCCGTCGAGTCGTCCTCGCCGATCGCGATGTCCATCAGATAGCCGACGTCGCTGAACAGCCGCTCGGGATCCAGTACGCAGTCCACCTGGCACCAGTCCCGCCAGGACCGGGCCAGTGTGCGCAGCGCGGAGGTCTTGCCGGTGCCCGGCGGGCCGTGCAGCAGGAGCAGCCGGCCCGAGATGTCGTCGGGCGTCGTCGCCATCAGGCGGTCCATCGCGTCCGCCACCGGCGCGGTGTAGTTGGGCCGCACCTCCTCCCAGGTGCCCGCCGAGATCTGCCGGGTGGTGCGGTGCGGACCACGGCGCGGGGAGACGTACCAGAAGCCCATGGTGACGTTCTCCGGCTGCGGTTCGGGCTCGTCGGCCGCGCCGTCGGTGGTCTCGTCGAGGATCTTCGCGGCGAGGTCGGCGCTGGTCGCGGTGACGGTGACGTCGGCACCCCGGTTCCAGCGGGAGACCAGCAGGGTCCAGCCCTCGCCCTCGGCCAGGGTGGCGCTGCGGTCGTCGTCCCAGGCGCTGCGCAGCACCCGCGCGTTCGCGGGCAGCAGGGCGCGCCGGAGCGTACGCGGTCGATGTTGACGGCGTGCGAGTGCGGCTGCTCGCCCGTCGCGAAGCGGCCGAGGAACAGCGCGTCGACGACGTCGGACGGGGAGTCGCTGTCGTCGACGTTGAGCCGGATCGGCAGGGCGTCGTGCGGTGGGGCGGACATGCCGCCATGATCGGTCACCCGGGCACCGTGTGCACCCGGTTTCCGGGCGCACGGGTGGTCCGGACCTCAGTCGTCCGGTCGGCCGATCCGGTCCCGCGCCTGCCGGACCCGGCGGACCATCGCGTATCCCTTGGTCAGCGCGCGGTCCCGGGCGAAGGCGCGGGCGAGGGACCGGCCTTCCACCAGCCGGGCGAACTCGGCGTCGGACGTGGTCCGGCGCACCGTCACCCGCCGCAGGGCGTACGGTCCCTGGGCGCGGCGGGCGAGTGAGTTGCCGACGGCGAGTGCCTGGGCGTAGCCCGTCTCCCGCACCGCGCGGCGCACCCGGCGGCTGGAGTAGCCGTAGGGATAGGCGAACGATGCGGGTACGGTGCCCAGCTGGTCCGAGACGATCTCCTTGCACAGGATCAGCTCGGTCCGCAGCCGGTCGTCGTCGAGCCGGTCGAGCTGCGGATGGCTGTGACTGTGCCCGCCGATCTCGACGCCCGCGCCGGCCAGTTCGCGCACCTGGTCCCAGTCGAGCATGGTGCCGGGGCCGCCGCCGTTGTCGTACGGGCCCCTCAGCCAGCCGGTGGAGACGAACAGGGTGGCCGGGAAGCCGTGTCCGGCGAGGACGGGCAGGGCGTGCCGGTGCACGCCCTCGTAGCCGTCGTCGAAGGTGACGAGGACCGGCAGCGCGGGCAGCGGGCGGCCCGAGCGCCAGTGCGCGGCCAGCCCGGCCGTGGTGACCGGGGTGAGTCCCGCTCCGCGAGCACCGCCATCTGCCCGGCGAAGGCTTCCGGCGTCACGGACAGGGCGCGGGTCGCCTCCACCGGATCGGCGTCGACCGCGTGGTACATCAGGACCGGCACGCGTACGTCAGTCATGGCCGCCCTCCCCGATCGGGGTCACGGAGAACGTGACCCCGTCCCGCCTGGCCCGTAGGCTCCCCACCGCGTAGCCGCCCGCCGCCGTGAGCACCCCGGCCACGATCGCCGCCGCGCGTCCCGCGCCGCCCGGCCGGGCCAGCAGGGCGTCGCGCAGTCCCCGCACGACCCCGGCGGGGAGCACGCGCGTGGTGTACCGGCGTTCGGACTCCAGCCCCTTCCCCGCTCCCACACTGCGGGCCACCAGCGCCTTGGACAGCCCCTCGGCGTAGGTCCGGGTGCGGAAGTAGCGGAAGCGCTCCCGGACTTCGGGCACCCGGTGATGGATCACCGCGCGGTCGTCGATCAGCAGCACGGCGTCGGGGCGGGCGCGGCCGAGGCGAATGCAGAGTTCCGTCTCCTCGCCGCCCAGCGGACGCCCGCTGCCGTCGCGTCCGATGCCGGTGGCGAAGCCGCCCGCCGCGTCGAAGGCCTCGCGCCGGAAGGAGGCGTTGCCGCCGAGCACGTTGCGGACCCGCACCCGGCCGTCCGGCACACCCCGGTAGGTGCAGCCCACCACCCAGTCGAACTCCTCGGGGAACCAGTCGGGGCGCCGGCCCGACGCCCAGACCGGTTCGGTGCGCCCACCGACCGCCAGCACGCGCGGATCGTCGTACGCCTCGGCGAAGTGCCGCAGCCAGTCGCGTTCGGCCACGGCGTCGTCGTCGAGGAAGGCGACGACATCGCCGCGCGAGGCGGCGATTCCGGTGTTGCGGCCCGCGGACAGGCCGCGGGGGCCCGCGTTGGCGAGCACCCGCACCCCGGCGGTCTCCCGGTACTCCTCGCCCAGACGGTCCAGGAGGGGCCGGTGGTGGTCGACGACCAGCAGGGTCTCCAGGGCCGGCCGTGACTGCGCCCGCACCGAGGCGACCGCCGCGAGGACGTCCGCCCAGCGGTCCTCGGTGTAGGCGCAGATCACGACCGAGACGCCCGGGGCGCCGGGATCGCTCACGACGCCTTCCCCGGGCCGTGCCGAGCAGGGGCGAGGGACGCGGGCGGCGGCGCAGCGCACGCCGGTTGGAGCGCTCCCCGAGGATCACTCCCAGCACCCGCAATCCGTCGCGGACGGCGCGCAGATTGCTGGTGCCGTGGATGCGCAGATACTCGTGGCTGGGTATCTCCTGCACTCTGAGGCCGGCCTTGACGATCCGGATGTTCATCAGGGTCTCGACCTCGAAGCCGGTGCAGTCGAGTTCGATCCTGTCCAGGCAGTGCCGCCAGAAGGCGTTGTAGCCGTAGCAGAGGTCGGTGTACCGCGCGCCGAACTTGTGGTTGACGACGGCGCACAGCACCCGGTTGCCCAGCTTGCGGATGAGCGTCATGTCGTCGGTGCCGCCGCCGTTGGCGAAGCGGGAGCCCTTGGCGAAGTCCGCGCCGGAGACCAGCGCGGAGACATAGCTGACGATCTCGTTGCCGTCGGCGGAGCCGTCCGCGTCGACCATCACGATGATGTCGCCGGTGCAGGCGTCGAAGCCGGCGCGCAGGGCGTCCCCTTGCCCTTGCCGCGCTGCCCGACGACCTTGACGCCGGGCCACAGTCCGCGGGCCACCTCTACGGTGTCGTCGGTGGAGTTGCCGTCGACCAGGACCACTTCGTGGATCCAGTCGGGCAGCGACTTGAAGACGTACGGCAGGTTCTCCGCCTCGTTCATGGCCGGTATCACCACGCTCACCGGCGGCGCGATGGCCAGGTGAGGGGAGACGGGCCGGTAGCTGCGGGCGACCGGGGGATCCTGGTCCTCGGTCGCCGGCTGCAGAACGGAACTCATGGTTCTGGTCCCTCTCGTCCGGTGGACCGCCCGCCCCTCGGGCAGCCCGGCTGTTCTTCCGGTTCGAAAGGGGGGTTCTCACCCCACGGCACGATCGACGGCGCCGACGTGCGCGCCGGGTGAGCTGACACATCCGGCCGGCCACGAGAACGGTGGCGGACCGCGCGGCACGGCCCGGTCACCGCCTGCGGTCACCGGGCACGGCACCCCCCTACCGCGCCCCGCACCGGTCCGTCGCGGCCCTGAGCCCTCCCCTGGAGCCGCATGCCGACGCACCGATGCGAGTGAGATGTATGACGGTATTGGCGATTGGAGTCGAATGGCAAGACCTGGAACGGTCAATGACCTTTCATATGAAATGACCGTTATTCATTCTTCTTGCCTGGTTGTGCGCATCCGCACCGTCGGCTTTGCCCCCTGAAGTAACGGATGCCGGGCTTCAATGTGGCGTATTCCGTGACGGGCCGTCAAGGGCGGAAAATGTCGGCGTCCTGAACTCGTCCAGGGTTGGACGGCAACAGTTTTGGCATGAACACTTCCGATCGACACGCGTAGTTGGTACCACGGTCGGGGCAGAGATCCTGCTAAACGGAGGTTCCATGAGACGTTCCCGACTTGTCCTCTCTTTCGGCTCACTCCTCCTCGCCGTCACCACCGCCCTCACCGGGGCCACGACGGCACAAGCGTCCCAACAGGCCGCCGCCGACGGCTATGTGGCGCTCGGCGACTCCTACGCGTCCGGTGTCGGAGCCGGCGACTACCTCTCCAACAGCGGTGACTGCAAGCGCAGCACCAAGGCGCATCCGTACCTCTGGGCGGCCGCGCACTCACCCTCGTCCTTCGACTTCACGGCCTGCTCGGGCGCCCGGACGGGTGATGTTCTCTCCGGGCAGCTCGGACCGCTCTCCACCGCGACCGGGCTCGTCTCGATCAGCGTCGGCGGCAACGACGCCGGATTCGCCGACGTCATGACGACCTGTGTGCTCCAGTCAGACAGTTCCTGCCTCTCACGGATCAACACCGCGAAGGCGTACGTCGACTCGACACTGCCCGGCAAGCTCGACAGCGTCTACACGGCGATCCGCGACCGCGCCCCCAACGCCCGTGTCATCGTGATCGGCTACCCCGCTTCTACAAGCTCGGCGCCACCTGCATCGGTCTCTCCGAGACCAAGCGGAAGGCCATCAACGACGCCGCCGACCTTCTCGACAACGCCATCGCCCGGCGCGCCGGCGCGCACGGCTTCACCTTCGGCGACGTACGCGCCACCTTCACCGGCCACGAGCTCTGCTCCGGCAGCTCCTGGCTGCACAGCGTGGACTTGTTCAACATTGGCCAGTCGTACCACCCGACGGCGGCCGGACAGTCCGGCGGCTATCTGCCGGTGCTCGCCTCAGCGGCCTGAGCGGCCCGCGTCCGTCAGTACCCGTCGTCCGCACCGGAGGGAGACGCGGAGGCCCCGCCCGTCGGGGTCTCCGTCTCGCACCTCACCGAGAACGGCACCGTCTCGGACGTCGTGCGCACCGGCTCCCGGACCTCCACCCCGATCCCGCTCTCGAACACCCCGGTCTCCGAGTACGTCGTCACCACCACCGTGTCGTGCTTCGTACGCCCCCGCCCTCGGGGAACGACAGCTTCCGCCAGCCCGGATCGGCCACCGAGCCGTCCTCCGACACCCAGCGGTAGGAGACCTCGGCGGGCAACCGCCCCACCGTGAACGTCGCCGTGAACGCCGGCGCCCGCTCGTGCGCCGGCGGACAGCCGCCCGCGTACTCCGTGTGCGCGCCCTTCACCGTCACCGACACCGTCTGCCGCGGGGAGCGGACGTCTCCTTGCCGTCGCCCCCGGTCGGGTACGGCGCCGGATCGTCCGTCCTCGTCTCCCCGCCGCCCTCCGTCCCGGCACCGGTCCGCGCCGGTGAACTCGCCGGGCCGCCGGTGCCCTTGGCGTCCGGGTCGTCGTCCCCCGGTTCAGCAGCGCGTACGCCAGCCCGGCCACCGCCAGCACCAGGACGACCACCCCGGCCACCAGGGCGACCGCGGTACGCCGGTCGCGCCCGGGGCGGGCGGGGGCGGTGGCGGTGGTGACCGCCGGCGGCGCGGGGAGGGCGTCTGCGGGTGCGGCTGGGGCCGCGGGTGGGGGTGCGGCTGGGGAGCGCCGCCACCGTCGGGGTGTACGGCGCCGAAGGCGCGGTGTCCGCGCGGAGGGTGCCCCCGCCGCCACGAGCCGCAGGTCCCGCAGCGCCCGCTCCGCCGGCAGCCGCTCGGCCGGATCCTTCCGCAACAGCCCCTCGATCACCGGGGCGAGCGGACCGGCCCGGCGCGGCGGCGGCAGCTCCTCGTCGACGATCGCCCGCAGCGTGCTCAACGGGGTGTTCTGCCGGAACGGCGAGGCGCCCTCGACCGCCGCGTACAGGAGCACACCGAGCGACCACAGATCCGACTCGGGCCCCGGCGTGCGCCCCAGTGCCCGCTCCGGCGCGAGGAACTCCGGCGACCCGACGACCTCCCCGGTCATCGTCAGCGCCGAACTGCCCTCGACCGTGGCGATCCCGAAGTCGGTGAGCACGGTCCGGCCGTCGTTCGCGATCAGCACATTGGCCGGCTTCACGTCCCGGTGCAGCACCCCGCCGCGTGCGCGGCCCGCAGCGCGGCGAGCACCTCCGCGCCGATGTGCGCGGCGCGCGGCGGGGCGAGCGGACCCTCCGCGTCCAGCACCTCCGCCAGCGACAGGCCCCGGACCAGCTCCATGACGATCCACGGGCGCCCGTCCTCGGCCGCCACGTCGTACACCGTCACCACATTGCGGTCGGTGATCCGGGCCGCCGCCCACGCCTCCCGCTCCAGCCGGGCGTACATCCGCTCCACCTCGGACGCCGGCAGTCCGGCCGGCGCCCGCACCTCCTTGACGGCGACCTCGCGGTGCAGCACCTCGTCGCGGGCCCGCCACACGGTGCCCATCCCGCCCTCGCCCAGCGGTGACAGCAGCCGGTACCGGCCCGCGATCACCCGCTCACTGCCCGGTTCCTCGGACACGGCGCCCCTCTTCGCATCCGGGCGAATTCCCTTTTCCTCATGAAAGTAGCTCAGCCGAGGGCGGATGCCGCCCCCTGAACACCAATCCGGCTCCGAGGACCACGACGACGAACGCCGAACCGAGGGGCGCACTCCGGCGCACAAGTGCCGCCCACGGGGCCGTCGTCCAGCGGGGGCGCCGGGCGAGCAGCCTGTTCACCCCGCTGCCCGCCTTGACGACCGCGTACCCGGCGGCGGTGAGCGTCAGGGCGAGGCCGACGCCGTACGCGACGACGAGCAGCAGCCCGAACCAGGCCTGGCCGAGCGCGGCGGCACCGACCAGCACCACGACGGCGGACGGACTCGGCACCAGCCCGCCCGCGAAGCCGAGCAGGATCGTGCCGCGCAGGGTCGGGGCGGTGGGATGGGTGTGGGCGTGACCGCCGTGCGTGTGGGTGTGGCCCTCGTGCGAGTGCGAGTGCGAGTGCGAGTGCGAGTGCGAGTGCGCGTGGTCGTGCGCGTGGCTGTGCGCGTGGCTGTGGGTGTGGTTCCGGTGGCGCAGGGCGCGGCGTACGAGGCTCGCGCCGGCCAGGGTGACGAGCGCGCCGCTCGCGATGCCCAGCCAGGCGATCACCGAGGGCGCGGCGGCCGAACCGGCCGTGACCAGCAGGCCCAGGGCGACCACGCCCAGCGTGTGGGTGACCGTCACCGAGGCGGCCATGGGCATGACGTCCCGGAGCCGGGCCCTGCCCCCGCGCGCCGCCGCCGTCGCGGCCATCAGCGTCTTGCCGTGCCCGGGGGCGAGCGCGTGCATGGCGCCGAGCCCGACGGCGATCAGCAGCGCCAGCGCGGCGAACCCCGCGGTCAGGTCGCGCCGCGCGACCAGGTCGTCGAGGGCGCGGGTCCAGCGGTCGGCACCGCGCGGGAGCACGGCCGAGGCGGGTGCGTCACCCTCCTCCCCGGCCGCCAGTGCCGGACCGCCCGGACGGATCCGCAGGGCGGCGGTCCGGGTGTCGGCCGGGGACGAGAGCAGCTTCTCCGGATACCGGGTCAGTTCGCGCGAGAGCGAGGCCGCCGGCACGTCCGAGGCGGTGAGCGTCGTACCGTCGCCCCGCGCGGTGATCTCCCGCCAGCCGGGACCGGACTCCGCGCCCGCCGAGCGGAAGCGGAGCTCCACCGTCCTGTCCTCCGGGAGGAGCGGTCAGCGCGCACTCCACGCGCAGCGTGTCCAGCCCGGCCTGACCGGGGCGCACGCGCGCGAGCGTGCCGCGTACGGTGAGCGGGACCGCGCGCCCGTCGACGCGCACCTCGCTGTCCCGCGCGGCCGTCGCACAGCGCTGCCGGGCCCAGGTGTCCCTGCCCAGCCGCTCGATGTCCGGACCGGCCTGGGTGGCCGGGATCTCGGCGAGGTCCTCGACGTGCCGGACCCGGAGTTCACCCGGTGCGGCCACCAGCCCGTCGTAGCGGTTGACGGTGAAGTTGCCGAGCGGGTGCGCGCCCGCCGTGCCGGCCGGGACCAGCGCGAGCACGCCGGCGGCGGTGAGCACGGCGGCGACGCGACGACGGAGCCTCACCGGGCCGCCCCCAGTTCCTTCAGCGCGGCCCGGGCCTCGCGGGCGCCGAGCGGGGAGAAGCCGGGGTTCAGCTCCAGCGCGGCGGTGAGGGAGTCACGGGCCTCGTCGTCGCGCCCGGCGGCCCGCTCGATCATGCCCCGGTGGTAGAGGAACGCGGCGTTGCGGTACCCGGTCGCCGTGGCCCGGCGGGCGTACGGCAGGGCCTCCTCGTCACGGCCGTTGACGTGCAGCGCCCAGGCGAGGGCGTCCGCGGTGTGCACGCTGTGCCGCCGGTCCCACTCCGCGCGGGCCGCGCGCAGCGCCTCACCGGCGTCCCCGTGGTCGGCGGCGGCGAGCGCGGTGTCGAGGTCGGCGTCCATCCCGCCGGTCCGGGCCAGCGCGGTCCAGGCGTCGACGAGGGCGTACTGGTCGCCCGCCTTCGCGCGGTCGCCGTCGGCGCCGCGCGCCTCGTACAGCTCGCCCAGCGCGACCAGCGGGCCGGGCAGCGGGGAGCGGACGACGACCTGCTCCAGCGTCTCGACGGCGCTCGCGCGCTCGCCGCTCGCGGCCTGCGCGCGGGCCCGGCCCTCCAGGGCGGGGAGATGGTTCTCGTCGGCGGCGAGCGCCCGCGCGTAGTGCGTGAGCGCCGTCCCGTAGTCGCCCTGGTTCCAGGCGAGCTGCCCGAGCATGGTCGCGACGTACGCCACGTCGCCGGGCGAGGACGCGCTGTCGAGGGCCCGTCGCAGCACCTCCCGGGCGGTGCGTACGTCGCCGCGCAGCTCCCGTACGTAGGCGTACCGCGTGAACACGGGCACCCCGGGCCGCCTGCGGTCGGCGGTGGCGGCGGCGTCGGCGGCCTCGTCGTACCGGCCCAGCTCGACCAGCGCGTCGATACGGGAGCACAGGGCGCGTTCGCTGTAGGGGTTCTGCTTCAGCGCCCGGTCGGCGTAGGCCAGGGCGCCGGTGAAGTCGTGCCGCGCGGCGGCGAGGGCGGCCTGCCCGGCGAGGGCCGGCTCGTTGCCGGGTTCGAGGGCGAGGAACGCCTCAGCGCCCGCTCGGCCTGCGGATACCGAGAGGGTCGCCCTGGGTGCGGGCCTGCTCGACATAGGCGGTGCCGAGTGTGGCCCAGCCGCCGAAGTCCTGGGGCTGCGCCCGCAGATGGGCCTGCAACGACCGGATCCCGGCCTCGAGGTCGCCCCCGGCGAGCACACCGGCGGCCACCGCCCCGGCCGCGGGTGCCGCGTCGGCCCCGTCCCGGCCGCCGCCCACCGCGACACTTCCGGCGGTGAGCGCGACGGCCAGCAGAACGGCACAGGACGCGGCATGCAGCCCCGCCCGCGCCGCGCGGCAGCGGCGAACCGCCGCCACGCCGTCGCCCGCCACTCGGCGATCTCCCGGTCGGCGCGGTCGTCGCCGCTCCCGGGTTCCGGTTCGGTGGCCGCCGGGTGGCCGGTCCCGGGCGCGCGTTCGGCCTCCGCCGGGTGGCCGGCCCCGGCGGGGCCTCGGGCCGCGTCCCGTCGCCGGTGTCCCGCGTGTGCTCGGGCTCCGGGTCGGCGGGGTGCGCGGGGCGGGCTTTGCCCCGGCCCGCCCGCCTGCCCGGCGGGCCGGGGCGGGGTGTCGGGACCGGAAGCAGATGGCGCCGGGGGCGCCTGCCCTTCCTCGCCCGTGCTGTCGTTCGTGCCCGGAGCCATGACCTCTCCTCGGTGGTGCGGTGGCGCGGCCCGTGCCGCGCGGGACGGTGGGCGGGCCGGGGCGGACCGGCCCGACCGGGGTCAGTACGCCCGGCTGCGCATCCGGCGCCACCACATCAGCGCCAGGCCGATCAGCAGCAGCCCACCGGCCCCGCACCGGCGGACGCGGCGATCAGCGTCGTGTTGTCCGCCCCGTCCGCACCGGCCGGCCGCAGCGCGTCACCGAGCTGGTTGCGGACGTCGTTGCCGCTGTCCACGCCCTGCGCGAGCGGCCCGCGCGAGCCCTCCGTCGGGTTCGCCAGATACGGGAAGGCCGCGCCGAACTCCTTGTCGTTGGCGTCGACCGCGTCACCCAGGTCGTTCTCCGCCCCGACGAGTTCCCCTCGACCACCTGAAGCGCGGCGTCGATCACGTCGTCCGTCAGCCGACGCCCGTTGGGGAAGCCGGCGTTGTCCCCGTCCAGCACACCCAGCCGCTTCGGCTCGGCGGCCGGCTCGATCGACGTGTTCAGCCGCAGCATCTCCGACGGCGTCACGTGCGGCGGCTGGTTGAGCCCCTCGATACCCTTCAGGAACACGTCGACGAGGTCGTTGCGCGGCTCCTTCGGCGCGGGGATCTTGTAGATCGCCTCGATGAGCTTCGGCAGCTCCGGCTCGGTGACGTTCTTCAGGAACTGCGCGTCCTCCCACGGCGCGGACGCGTTGAACGTGTCCTTGTCCTTCAGCGGGTTGACGACCTCGTTCACCAGCGGACTGCCCAGCCGCGACACCTGCACGAAGTGTCCCTCGGCGTTCTTGCGCTGCGTCGTCGACCAGATGCCCACCACCGGCTGGTCCGCCGACTCGGCGATCATGTGCGTCGGCACCTGCAGGGCCAGCGAGTTGACGTTGTAGCCCTTGAGCGTGTCGTTCCCGACCTCGGAGAGGTTCCCGCCGTACAGCAGGTCGAAGACCCGCAGGTCCAGGAAGAACGGATCGTCGGCCTGCCCGGCGAACGTCGTCGTGCCGCCCGCCAGTTCGCGCACCGCCTCCTTGCGCAGGGTGTCGTAGTCGGGCATGGACGCCTTGCCGACGTTCGACGGCGCCACCGGCACATCGTCCGCGATCTTCGTACGGGACACCGTGCGCTGGTCCTTCAGCTTCAGCAGCTCGATGTCGTAGGTCTGCGTGATGTTGAGGTCCGGGTCGTCCAGGCTGGTGACCGGGCCGGTGTTGTAGAGGAACGTTTTGTCGTTCTTCGTCCGGGTCTCGAACGTGTAGCGGAACAGCAGTTCGCCCTGCGCGTCCCCGTTGTTGTCGATGTGGATGTCGTACTGCGCGTCCTCGGCGAACGGGAAGAAGTTCGGTCCGCCGGCCGGTTCCTCGAAGGGGATCCAGTTCGCGATGATCGTCGTCGTGTCCGGCTTGTCGGGGCTGACGAAGGCGTACAGGTCCGTGTTGTCGTACTGCGGGGTGCCCGAGATCAGCGGGGCCTCCCGGTGGGAGGAGGCGGCGGCCTCCCCGGGTTCCAGCGCGGTCACGCCGGCGGCCGCGAGCCCTCCGGCGGCCAGCGCGCCACAGATCAGGGTCGCGGCACTCCTGCGCCCCACTCCGGTCCTCGAGTCAGTTGTCATGCCGTCCGTCCTCCGTGCCGACTTGCTGTGACGTACTGGATTTCGGAGCGAAGGGCGGGCCGGATTGGTCGAGTTCGGAAATTCTTCCGACCCCTCCCGCCGGCGCCGTACGCCCGTAGCATTTCTCGCTGCCGGCCCGCGTTTTCGGTGCGCCGATCCGTACTTACCGTCCGGAGGCTCGCTCGCCGCGCATGCCTCGGCCGAACTGGGCGGCCCGCGAGGGGCCGGAGAGGGGACGCGCGTTGGAGGCGGACGAGCTGCTGGTGCGGGTGGCCGGCGGTGACCACAAGGCGTTCGAGGACCTGTACGGGCTGGTCTCGGGGCCGGTGTACGGGCTGGTACGGCGCGTGGTGCGCGATCCCGCCCAGTCCGAGGAGGTGGCCCAGGAGGTGCTGCTCGAACTCTGGCGCTCCGCCGCGCGGTTCGACCCCGGCCGGGGCACCGCGCTGTCCTGGGTCCTCACCCTCGCCCACCGCCGCGCCGTCGACCGGGTGCGCAGCGCCCGCGCGGCCGGCGAACGCGAGCAGCGCGAGGCCCGGCGCGGCCACGGACCCGCCTTCGACCAGGTCGCCGAGGAGGTCGAGGCCGGACTCGAACGCGAATGGGTACGCCGCTGCCTGGACCGTCTCACCGCGCTCCAGCGACAGTCGGTCACCCTCGCCTACTACGACGGCTACACCTACCGCGAGGTGGCGGAGCGGCTGTCGCTGCCGCTGGGCACGGTCAAGACCCGTATGCGCGACGGACTGACCCGGCTGCGCGGCTGCCTGGGAGGCGCGGTATGAGCCTGTTCGACCGACTGCCGCGCCGCGCGGACCTCCACTCGCTGGCCGCCCCTACGCCCTGGACGCCCTGGAGCCCGCCGAACGGGTGCGCTTCGAGAAGCATCTGGACACCTGCGCCCGCTGCGCGGCTGAGGTACGGGCCCTCGCCGAGGACGCCGTCCGGCTCGCCTGGTCCACGGCCGCCCCCGCCCCGGCCGCGCTGCGCGACCGTGTGCTGGCCGCCGTACGGACCATCCCGCAGGAGCCCGCGGCCCCGGAACCGGCCCGCGCGCGGAGGGCGCAGCTCCCGCCGCACGTCTGGGGCACCGCGCCCCCGCCGCGCCCGCGCCGCGCCACGCTGTTCGTGCCGTTCGCGACGGCCACCGCCGCGGCCGCCCTCGTCGTCGCCGCGCTCTTCGCCGTTCAGGCGAACGGCACCCAGGAGCGGCTGGACGCCGAACGCGACCGGTCCCGTGAGATCGCCCGCGTTCTCGCCGCCCCGGACGCCCGTGCGAACAGCGGCCGGGACGCGCGGGACCGCACGATCGGAGTGATCGCCTCCGCGTCGAACCGCAGCGCGGTCGTCACCCTCGGCGGATACGGCGACCCTCCGAACGGACGTGTGCGCCAGCTCTGGCTCATGGGCGCGGACGCGCGGCCGCGCTCCCTGGGCCTGTTCGAGGGCGAGGCGCCCTGGTCGTCTCCGGCCTCGACACCGCGGCCACGTCGCTCGCCGTGACCGTCGAGCCTGACGGCGGGTCAGCGCAGCCCACGTCACAACCCATCACCCAACTCGCCCTGAAAACGGTCGGATTCGGAGAGTAATCGACGAGTGTTCGTCAACCCCTTGTGGGGAAGGTGAATCATGTGACCTCGATACACGAGTGCCCGGTTGGGGCGATAGGGTTACCCTGCCCGGGCCGGGTGGACTCGTACGGGTGGGGAGTGACATGGAACAGATAACAGTGCGCAGCAGGGCCAGGGTCCCTGCGATCACCTGCGGCGGCAGCGCGACCAGCATGCGCCTCGACCGCCATCTCTCGGTTCTCGGGGGCCCGCGCTCCCTCAGCGGGAGACGGCCGAGGCGACGCTGCTGATGCGCGAGCTCATCGCGCGTGACACCGCGCACGACCGCGGCGCCAGGAGTGCGCGGGCCCGGGCGAGCCGCGTCTCGCTCTTCGCCCCGCTGCGCCGACTGCGCCGCTCCCTGTTCAGCAGCCGCTAGCGCCGGCGCCCGGACGGCCCCACCGTCCCGGCGCCCCGCCCGCCACCGGCGCCTTCCCCACCCGGCACCTCCCTGCTCGGTCCGCCCTGGCAGGAACCTGACACCCCGCGCGCTCCGTCACTCCCTCCCGCGCCCGTACTGCCGTACCGCGAGCGGCACGAACACCGCGAGCAGCACCGCACACCACCCCAGCGACCCGGCGACGGGATGCGCCACCGGCCAGGCCGCCCCTCGGGCGCCGACGCGTTGCCGAACAGCTCCCGCAGCGCCGTCGCCACCGCGCTGATCGGATTCCACTCCGCGACCGTGCGCAGCCCGTCGGGCAGCCCCGCCGTCGGGATGTAGGCGCTGGACAGCAGCGGCAGCAGGAAGGTCGCCCCGCCGAGCTGACCGGCCGCCTCCTCGTTGCGGGTGAGCAGTCCCAGGTACATCCCGATCCACACACAGGCGAACCGGAACAGCAGCAACAGTGCCATGGCGCCCACGGCTTCGAGCGCGCTCCCTCCACCCGCCAGCCCACCGCGAGCCCGACCAGCAGGAACGGCACCGTCCCGGCCGCCGTGACCAGCACATCCGCCGCCGCCTGGCCCACCGGCACGGCCGCCCGGCTCATCGGCAGCGTGCGCAACCGGTCCGTCACTCCCCGGTGGACGTCCTGCGCCGACTGGAACATGCCGGTCATGACACCGCCCGCCGCCGTCGCCACCAGGAGCCCCGGCACCAGGAAGGAGCGGTACCCGGCGCCCGGCACGGCGAGCGCGCTGCCGAAGACATAGCCGAAGAACAGCAGCATGCTGATGGGCATCGTCTGGGTGAGGACCAGCAGCCCCGGATTGTTCCGCGCCCGCCGCAGCTGCCGGCCGAGCATCGCGGTGCCGTCGTACGCCAACGTGCTCATGCGGCACGCTCCTTGTCGTCGGAGGGTGGTGGACGTTCTGTCCGTCCGTCAGCCGCAGGAACACGTCGTCCAGGGTCGGCGGCCGCAGGCTCGCGTCGAGCAGCGGTACGCCCGCGGCGTCCAGCGTGCGCACCAGGCGCGGGAGGGTGAGGGTCGGGTCCTTGGCGACCGCGCCCACCGCGTTGCGTTCCGGGTCGACGGACGGCAGGGAGCCGGTGAGCCGGTCGAGCACCCCGGCCGCTGCCGGCAGCGCGTCCGCGTCCGCGACGACCACCTCCGCGTGCGTGCCGACCAGCGCCTTGAGCTCGGCCGGTGAGCCGGTCTGCGCGACCCGGCCCCGGTCCACCAGGGCGATGTCGTCGGCGAGCCGGTCGGCCTCCTCCAGGTACTGGGTGGTGAGCAGCACGGTCGTGCCCTCGCAGGTCAGCTCACGGACCACGTCCCAGATCAGATTGCGGCTGGCCGGGTCGAGCCCGGTCGTCGGCTCGTCCAGGAACAGCACCTCGGGACGCCGGATCAGGCTCGCCGCCAGGTCCAGCCGCCGCCGCATACCGCCCGAGTAGCCGGACGCGGGCCGGTCGGCCGCCTCCGTCAGCCCGAAACGCTCCAGCAGTCCGGCGGCCCGCGCGGCCGGCCCGTCCACCCGGTGCAGCCGGGCGAACAGCCGCAGGTTCTCGCGGCCCGTCAGATCACCGTCGATCGAGGTGTCCTGGCCCGTGACGCCGATCCGGCGCCGGACGGCGGCGGCCTCGCGGACGAGGTCGTGGCCCGCGATCCGCGCGGAGCCGGCGTCGGGCCGCAGCAGCGTGGTCAGCAGCCGGACGGCCGTGGTCTTGCCCGCCCCGTTGGGTCCGAGCACCCCGCACACCGTGCCCTCGGCCACCGCCAGATCCAGCCCGCGCAGGGCGTGGACCGTACCGAAACGCTTCTCCAGACCCTCACTAAGTACAGCGTACGTAGTAGTCATGGCCCGACCATAGCGCACTACGTACGGTGTACGTAACTACGATGGTGGGCGAGGTGATGAACGATGGCGGGCCGAGCGGCCGAACCCGAAGTGATCTGGGCGCGCCCCGAGCGCACCGGCCGTGGACCGAGGCCGGCGTACACCCGCGCCGACATCGCGGCGGCGGCGGTGCGGATCGCCGACGCGGAGGGCCTGGACGCCGTCACCATGCGCCGGGTCGCCGCCGAACTGGGCTGCGGCACCATGTCGCTCTACAACTACGTCCCCCGCAAGGAGGACCTGTACGAGCTGATGGTCGACGCGGCCGGCGGCGAGCACGAGCTGTGGGAGCCGGACGGTGACTGGCGCGCGGGCATGGTCCGGGTGGCGCACCAGTCCCGGGCGCTGATGCACCGCCATCCGTGGCTGCCCCGGCTGATGTCACCGGTCTACGGCTTCAGCCCCAACTCCCTGCGCTACCTCGAGCACTGCCTGGCCTGTCTCGACCCGCTCCCCGGCCCCTACGGCACCAAGCTCGAGCTGATCGCGATGCTGAACGGCATCGTCACGACCTACGTCACCAACGAACTGGCCACCGCCGAACGCACCCGCTCGCTGCCCTGGCCGCAGGAGCGGGAGAACGCGATCCGGATCGCCTATCTGGGCGGCAGGATCGCGACCGGTGAGTACCCGCGGATGGCGGCCGCCTTCGCGGAGGACGCCGGACCGATCGATCTGGAGGCGGTGTTCGAGCGGGCGATCGGGCGGATGCTGGACGGCTTCGAGCCGCGTCGCTGATCCTCAGATCAGCGTCAGCTGTCCCTCCGGGCCCTCCTCGTGGGTGTCCAGGACCGAGGCGGGGCGGCGGGCGGAGGGGGGTACCGGCAGTACGCCCGCCTCGCGCAGTTCGGCCGGCGTGATCGGTGCGATGTCCGCCGGCGCGGTCCCGGGCGGGCCCGGTTCGGACAGCAGGGCCAGGACCGTGATCAGTTCCAGGAGCTCCGAGGTCCGGTTCGGAGGCCAGGCGGACGGGCCGATCGCGGCCAGGGTGTCCGGGCCGGACGGCTGGGTGCGGGCCGTGAACCACTGTTCCAGCACCCGGACACCGCCGGATGTGAAGTCCCATGCCCCGGGCGGGACGGGGGAGATGCGGCCCCCGTCGAGGAGGAGGGTCTCCTCGGCACGGTCGTAGCCGATGGCCAGCGGCCGGGAGGGCAGGGGCGCGCGCACGTAGGGGCGGCGTCCCCCGGGGAGTCTGGGGCGCTCGCCGTCGCGGAGCGACAGCCACAGCACGCGGCGGCCCACCGCCACGCCCCGCTGCCAGACGCCGGCGTCCCCGGTGAGCGGCACCGCGGTCCCGGCGGGCGTGCCGCGTGCCGCCACCAGCGTCCAGGCGAGGACGTCCGCCGGCCGGACGTCCAGGCCGAGCCGGGCGGCGAGGTGGCCGACCAGGCCCGGGGCCAGAGCGGGTTCGGCCGCGCCCGGCCTGCGGTACAGCGGGCGCACCCGGGCGGGGCGGAGGAGCGGGAGGAGGGAGGTCGCCAGCAGGGGCGGACCGGTGCCCGGCTCCACGACGAAGATCTGCCGCTCGTCCGCCACCCGCCACAGCTCCGGCCGGGCCGCGTCGATCAGCCGCTGGTCGGGGATCAGCCACTGCTCGTCGAACGGCGCGTACAGCACCCGTACCGGCTCGGCGCACGGGCCGGTGGCGCGGGCCAGCCTCTCCGTGCCGCCCTCACGGCCGGGCAGTCGTCCGACCGCCGTGTGCGCGGTCCGCGCGCGGGTCGGCCGGAGCAGGGCCTCACGGTCCGGGCCCTCCGCCTTCAGCAGGGCGTCCCAACGGGCCCTCAGGGACGCCGCGTCGGGCGCCGCCGGCCACGCCCGGCCCAGCCGGGGCGGTGCGACGGACCACGGCATGAGGTCCGCGAGGAGCGGAGCGTCGTCGTGCGTCACGCAGGGCATCGTACGGCCTCGGGGTGCGGCGGATCAGGTGGCGTCCAGGGTCACCGTGAAGGAGAAGCGGTCGCCCCGGTAGTGGATGACGGCCACGTCCAGCACCCGGCCGCCGCTGTCGTAGGTGACGCCCGTGTAGTGCAGGATCGGGCTGAGCAGCGGGACCTGGAGCAGCCGCGCCGTCTCCGGGTCCGCGAGCCGCGCCTCCACCGTGTCCGTGATCCGGCTGATGTCCGCCCCTACGGCGTCGCGCAGCACCTTGGTCATCGGCCAGCGCACCAGATCGGCCGGGTCGATACGGGCGGCCAGTTCGGGACGGACGTAGTTGCGGGCGTGATTGGTCGGCTCGGCCGTCTTCTCGTCGCTGCGCAATCGGTGGTACGCCGCCGCCTCGGAGAGATCCGGGAAGTGCTCGGCGAGCTCCGCCGGCAGCGGCGCCGGACCGTGCTCCAGCAGTTCGGTGGTCATCCCGGACTGCTGGGCCACGATCGCGTCCACCGAGCCCAGCAGCCGCACCGGGGTACCCCGCCGGACGCCGGGCTCGATGAAGGTGCCGCGCCGCCGGTGGCGGGTGATCAGCCCCTCGTCCTCCAGTTCCTTCAGCGCCTGCCGCATCGTCAGCACGCTCACCCCGTAGTGCCCGGCCAGCCGCTCCTCGGTGGGCAGGCGCAGCGGGTCCTGCGGCGAGCGGCCGAGGATCGAGGCGCGCAGCGACTGCGACACCTGATACCAGAGCGGCAACTTGCGGTTCAGGACGATCGAGTCCGGAGCGAAGGAGGTCACGGGGCTATCCGTACCGGTCGGGGAACGTCCTGTGCAATGCGGGCCGCGAGAGACCGGAGCACCCCCGTGGCGAACCCGGTCAAAGCGCCCGGAAGTGCCGCTCGAGGCCCTGCCACACCTGGTCGTAGCCCTGCTGAAGATGATCCGCGCGTGCCGCCTGCGGGGTCAGGGACAGCGGCCAGCGGGTCTCGAACATGAAGGCCAGACCGTCGTCGATCTTCTGCGGGCGCAGTTCCGCCGCGCTCGCCCGGTCGAACGTCTCCCGGTCCGGGCCGTGCGCCGACATCATGTTGTGCAGCGAGCCCCCGCCCGGCACGAAACCCTCCGCCTTCGCGTCGTACGCGCCCTCGATCAGGCCCATGTACTCGCTCATCACGTTCCGGTGGAAGTACGGCGGCCGGAACGTGTCCTCGCCCACCAGCCAGCGCGGCGCGAACACCACGAAGTCCACCCCGGCCAGACCCGGTGTGTCGCTCGGAGACGTCAGCACCGTGAAGATCGACGGGTCCGGATGGTCGTACGAGATGGTGCCCATCACATTGAAACGGCGCAGATCATAGGCGTACGGCACATGGTTGCCGTGCCAGGCGACGACATCCAGTGGCGAGTGGTCGTACGTGGCCGACCACAGGTTGCCGCAGAACTTGTTGACCACCTCCACCGGCCCCTCGACGTCCTCGTACGCCGCGACGGGTGCCCGGAAGTCCCGGGCATTGGCCAGTCCGTTGGCGCCGATCGGGCCGAGATCGGGCAGCCGGAACGGCGCCCCGTAGTTCTCGCACACATAACCGCGGGCAGAGTCCCCGAGAAGGTCCACACGGAACCGCACCCCACGAGGAATCAGCCCGATGTGTCCCGGCTCCACATGCAGCAGTCCGAACTCCGTGCGCAGCAGCAGCCCGCCGCGCTCGGGGACGATCAGCAGCTCACCGTCGGCGTCGCTGAAGACACGGTCCATCGAGGCGTTCGCGTGATACAGGTGCACGGCCATGCCGGTGCGCTGGGTGACGTCCCCGTTGCCGCCCAGGGTCCACAGGCCGGCCAGGAAGTCCGTCCCCTCGGCGGGCTCCGGCAGCGGGTTCCAGCGCAGCCGGTTGGGGTCGGGCACGGTCTGGGCGAAGGGCGCGGTGCGCAGCGGCCCGTTACCCGTACGGGTGAACGCCGGGTGGGCGGCCGACGGGCGGATCCGGTACAGCCAGGAGCGGCGGTTCTCCGCGCGGGGCTCCGTGAACGCCGTACCGCTCAGCTGCTCCGCGTACAGCCCGAGCGGCGCGCGCTGCGGCGCGTTGCGGCCCACGGGCAGGGCGCCCGGGACCGCCTCGGAGCTGTGCTCGTTGCCGAAGCCCGAGAGGTGTTCCAGCCCTTCGGCGATCTTGCGCGCTCCCGCGTGCTCGAACGCGCTCGCGCGGGTGGTACGCCCATCGCTCATGCCCGGTGCTCCTCGCCGTCGGATTCCTATGCAGCACCATAGGATTGCGTTGTCCCCGGCGCAAGAGGGCCACGCGCCCGCCCGTGTCCTCCTCCTCCCGGTGGAGTGCCCGGACCGACTTCAGGGGGATCCGCGATGTCGTACCGGTGTTCTACGCTCCCCTGCATGTCGTGGACGCGGAGCCTGATCACCGCGCTCGCGGTCTGTGTCGCTCTCGGCGCCGGATCCGCGGGCTGCGGTCCGGCCGACACCCGGGGGCAGGACGGGGTGTCGCCCTCACCGGCGGGGAAACTCCTGGACGAACGGGACGAGGAGGGCAGTCCCTACCGTGAGGTCGCCGAGCAGGGCGCGCCCGCCGTCGGCGTCCAGGTCACCCCGGACTCCGAGGGCGGCTGGGACGTACGGCTGACCGTGCGCAACTTCCGTTTCACGCCGGACGGCGCCCGTGGCGGCGCGGTGGCCGGCCGCGGGCTGGCGCACCTCGAACTGAACGGCCGCCGCGTCGCCGTACTGCGCACTCCCCAGTACCACCTCTCCGCCGACTCCGTCCCGCGCGGCACCCACCAGGTCACCGCCCGCCTCTACGCCGACGACGGCTCGGTGTGGGCCGTGGACGGCGAGCCCGTGGAGAGCACCGCCGACATCACCGTGTCGCTGCGGGAACCCAGCCCCGACCCGAGCGTCGAGCCGATCGCCACCACACCCCGGAACAGGCAAGCGCGCGAGACGGACGGGGCCGTCGCGGAGGGCGAGGTTCACCGGGCACGGCCGGACGGGCATGATGAGGCCCGTGCCCCACGCGACACCGCTCCGCCGGGCGCCGGTACAGCGGCGCAGCGCCGAACGGCTGGCCAGGATCCTCGACGCCTGCGCCGCCCTCCTCGACGAGGTCGGCTACGACGATCTGAGCACCCGCGCCGTCGCCGAGCGCGCCGGAGTGCCCATCGGCTCCGTCTACCGCTTCTTCGGCAACAAACGCCAGATGGCCGACGCGCTCGCCCAGCGCAACCTCGAACGCTTCACGGAGCGGGTCGCCGAACGCCTCGGAGCCACCGGCGACCGGGGCTGGCGGCACGCCATGGACGTCGTACTCGACGGATATCTCGAGATGAAGCGCACCGCCCCCGGCTTCTCCCTCGTCGACTTCGGCAACCAGATCCCCGTGGGCACCCGCCGCGCCGAACCCAACCACCGCGTCGCCGACCGCCTCACCGCCCTGCTCGCCGGCTACCTCGGCCGGGAGGCCGACGACGATCTGCGCCGCGCCTTCCTCGTCGCCGTCGAGACCGCCGACGCCCTCGTCCACCTGGCGTTCCGGATGACGCCCGAGGGGGACGAGAAGGTCATCCGTGAACTGCGGGAGATGCTGCGCGCCCATCTCGCCCGGACCCTGGACTGAGCCGGCCCCTCCCCAGCATGCATACCGGTCGGTATGCTCGGCTCGTCCGTGCGCCACCGCAGCCGCCGTACCCGGGAGGTCCCGTGTCCCGCACCGCCCTTCGAATCTGCCCCCTGTGCGAGGCCACCTGCGGCCTGACCCTCACCATCGACGAGGGCAGGGTCACCGGCGCACGCGGCGATCGCGACGACGTCTTCAGCAAGGGCTTCATCTGCCCCAAGGGCGCCGCCTTCGGCGCCCTCGACTCCGACCCCGACCGGCTGCGCACCCCGCTCGTCCGGGACGGCGGTGAGCTGCGCGAGGCCACCTGGGAGGAGGCGTTCGAGGCCGTGGCCGCCGGGATACGGCCCGTCGTCGAGCGGTACGGACCGCACGCCGTCGGCCTCGTCCTCGGCAATCCCAACGTCCACACCATGGCCGGCGCCCTCTACCCGCCCGTCCTCCTCGCCGGGCTCGGCACCCGGAGCCTGTTCACCGCCTCCACGGTCGACCAGATGCCCAAGCACGTCTCCAGCGGACTGCTCTTCGGCGACGCCAACGCCATCCCCGTGCCCGACCTCGACCGCACCGGCCATCTGCTGCTGATCGGCGCCAACCCCTGGAGTCCAACGGCAGTCTGTGCACCGCCCCCGACTTCCCCGGCCGGCTCAAGGCCCTCCGGGCACGCGGTGGCACCCTCACCGTGATCGACCCGCGCCGCACCCGCACCGCCCGCCTCGCCGACCGGCACCTCGCCGTCCGGCCCGGCACGGACGCGCTGCTGCTCGCGGCCATGGCCCACGTCCTGTTCGAAGAGGACCTGACCGACCCCGGGGAACTCGCGCCGCACCTGACCGGCCTCGGTGAACTCGCCGCGGCCCTCGCCGACTTCACCCCGAAGCCGTCGCCCCCGCCTGCGACGTCGACGCCGGCACCATCCGCACCCTCGCCCGCGAACTCGCCGCCGCCCCCACCGCCGCCGTCTACGGCCGCATCGGCAGCTGCACCGTCCCGCACGGCACCCTCGCCAGCTGGCTCGTCGACGTCCTCAACATCCTCACCGGCAACCTCGACCGTCCCGGCGGCGCCCTCTTCCCGCAGGCCGCCACCGACAGGACTCCACGCCCCGCCGGCCCCGGCCGCGGCTTCGCCCTCGGACGCTGGCACTCCCGGGTCGGCCGGCACCCCGAGGCCAAGGGCGAACTGCCGCTGTCCGCCCTCGCCGAGGAGATCGACACCCCCACCGACGAGGGCGAACCGGTCCGCGCCCTCATCGCCGTCGCCGCCAACCCCGTGCTCTCCGCCCCGGACGGCGACCGCCTCGACAAGGCGCTCGGCTCGCTCGACTTCATGGTGAGCGTCGACCCCTACCTCAACGAGACCTCACGCCACGCCGACGTCGTCCTGCCCCCGCCGCCGCCCGCGCAGAGCCCCCACCACGACTTCGCCTTCAACAGCCTCTCCGTGCGCAACCAGGTCCGCTACACCCGCCCCGCGCTCCCCTGGAGCCCGGCCGGATGGCCGAGACGGAGATCCTGGCCCGGCTGATCCTCGCCGCGACCGGCATGCACGGCGCCGACCCCGGTGCCGTCGACGCCATGGTCGTCGGCCAGACCCTCGGCAAGGCCGTCCGCGAACCGCACTCCCCGGTCCACGGCCGCGACCCCGGGGAACTCGCCGCCCTCCTCACCGGCGCGGACGGCCCCGAACGGCGCCTCGACATGATGCTGCGCCTCGGCCCGTACGGCGACGGCTTCGGCGCCGACCCGGACGGGCTCACCCTGGAGAAACTGCTCGCCCACCCGCACGGCATCGACCTCGGCCCGCTCCGCCCCCGGCTGCCCCAGCCGCTCAGGACCCGCAGCGGCACAGTGGAACTGCTCCCCGACCCCATCGCCGCCGACCTCCCCGGCTGCGCGCCGCCCTCCGGGACCGCCCCGGCGGACTCGTCCTCGTGGGCCGCCGCCATCTGCGGTCCAACAACAGCTGGATGCACAACGTGCCCGCCCTCACCGGCGGCACCAACCGCTGCACCCTGCACCTCCACCCCGAGGACGCCGCACGCCTCGGCGTACGGGACGGGGAGCCCGTACGCGTCAAGGGCGCCGGGGAGAGGTGACCGTGCCCGCCGAGATCACCGACGGCGTACGGCCGGGCGTGGTGAGCCTGCCGCACGGCTGGGGCCACGACCGGCCCGGCACCCGCACCAGGCACGCCGCCGCCGACCCCGGCGCCAACGTCAACCAGCTCCTCGACGGCAGCCTCCTCGACCCGCTGTCGGGCACCGCCGTCCTCAACGGCGTACCCGTCGAGGTGGCCCCGATGGCCGCCGTGACCGAAACGTTCGCCGCGCTGACCGGAGCAAAGCCGTGACCTCGGGTTTTGCGCTTATTGCTCGCACGCCGACGTCTTGTTGACGCCGCTTCACGGCACCTGACGTCCATCGGACCGCCGGCCCTGGTGGGAGTTCAAGGGCGAACGTTAGGTGTCCATTCGTCGGGGTTTGTCCTTCGTGGATACCCCGTCCTTCAGGGCGGGGAGGAAAGGAAGCTCCTGCGGAGCAGTGTGGTGAAAGCCGGTTCGCCGCCAGGGCGGACCGGCGTCTACCCTCAGCCGCCCACTCAAGAAGACCGGGGAACTCCCCCTCCTTCGGGAGGGGGGGAAGTCAAGTTCGCGATCGTCTGCTTCGGTGTGATGATCGACGTCGGGCTCTTCGCCCCGATCGTCCGCGGCATCCTGCGGTTCTGCAGAGCGGACCCCATGCGGATCGTCGTCGGCACCGCACTGCTCGCCGCGATCGTCTCCCTGGACGGCGACGGCTCCACCACCTTCATGATCACCAGGTGGGCAGAGCCGGCCGCAGCTGGGCGGGCTGGAGCGGGGTGGGTGTGGAAGGTGGGGGTCCGGTTTTCCCCGGAGGGGGCCGATTGCGTCCGGTCTCTTCCCCCGGGTGCTACTTTCCGTTAGCTTCCGTGACTCATACGTCCCCTGCGCCCCGCAGGGGACGTTCCGCGCCCTGAACAGCCCCCGGGGGCACCCGAATGACACGCGCCATCTCCCTGCACGATGTCAGCAAGGCATTCACGCGAGGCGTCCCCGTCGTGGACCGGCTGTCGCTGGACATCGCACCCGGCGAGTTCCTCGTCCTGCTCGGCCCCTCCGGCTGCGGCAAGTCCACCGTCCTGCGGATGATCGCCGGACTGGAGGCGATCGACGACGGCCAACTGCTCCTCGACGGCGAGCACGCCAACGAACTGCCCCCCTCCGACCGCGACATGGCGATGGTGTTCCAGAACTTCGCCCTGTACCCGAGCATGACCAGCAGAGCCAACATAGGCTTCCCCCTCCGCATCGAGTCCCCCGGCGCCGACCCCGCCCCGCGCGTCGACGCCACCGCCCGCATGCTCGGCATCGAGGACCTCCTCGACCGCTTCCCCGCCCAGCTCTCCGGCGGTGAACGGCAGCGCGTCGCGATGGGCCGGGCCATCGCCCGGCATCCCTCCGCGTTCCTGATGGACGAGCCGCTGTCCAACCTCGACGCCAAGCTCCGCAACCGACTGCGCGCCGAGATCTCCCAGCTCACCCGCGAGCTGGGCGTCACCACCGTCTACGTCACCCACGACCAGGCCGAGGCGATGTCGCTCGGCGACCGGGTCGCCGTCCTGCGCGGCGGCGTCCTCCAGCAGGTCGGAACCCCGCGCGCGGTGTACTCCCTGCCGAGCAACGTCTTCGTCGCCGCGTTCATCGGCACCCCGCGGATCAATCTGCTGCGCGGCCTGGTGCGAGCCCCGCTGGACGGGGCGATGACCATCAGCCTCGGCAAGCAGTTCCTGCGCCTGCCCGAACCCTCAGCCTGGACCACCGGTTGCTCAGGGTGCAGCAGGGCCGCGAGGTCATCGTCGGCCTGCGCTCGGAGGCCGTACGGATCGCCAAGCCGGCCGCCGCCCGCAGCGGCGAGGTGGTGCTCACCGGACTGGTGGAGCATCTGGAGTTCCAGGGACACGAGGTCCTCGTCCACTTCAACACCGGCTCCAGCCCCGCCGTGGTCCCCGATCTGGAGGCCCCGCGCCCGAGACCCGAGCGCCCGGACCGGCGCCGCCGGCGTGACGGCACCGTCCTGGACCGGCTGCGGCTCCGGGCCGGGGCGCGCCGCGCGGGCACGGTGGCGACGCTCGACCCTCCGGGGCAGACAACCCGCCCCGTCTCCGCCGAGCCGCGCCTGCCCGGTGACCTCATCGTCCGCACCACCCCCGACATCCACCTCCGGCACGGTATGCAGGTACCGCTCCTGGTCGACCTGGCCCACCTCTTCGTCTTCGACCAGAGCGGCGAACGGATCTGCCCCAACCCGGCGCGACTGCCCGACCTGGAGGAGTGACACGGCCGTACGGCGACCCCTGGCGCGGGAAAACTAACATCGCTAGTTTAGGAGTCTCGGCCGAACCGAGCGGCCGGACAGCCACGCCCCGCCCCGGAGGAAGCGCGATGAAGGCATACGACGGCATGTACATCGACGGCGCCTGGCGCCCCGCCGCCGGTCCGGACGTGATCGAGGTGGTGAACCCGGCCGACGAACAGGTGATCGCCACCGTCCCCGCGGGCACCGTCGAGGACGTCGACGCCGCCGTACGCGCCGCCCGGGCGGCCCTCCCGGGTGGGCCGCCACCCCGCCGGCCGAGCGCGCGGCCCGGCTGGCCGCGCTGCGGGACGTGCTCGTGGCCCGGCGGGCCGAGATCGCCGAGACGGTGACCGCCGAACTCGGCTCGCCGCCGAAGCTCTCGGACGCCGTCCACGCCGGTGTGCCGATCGCCGTGGCCGGTTCGTACGCCGAGCTGGCGGCGACGTACGCCTTCGAGGAGCGGGCGGGCAACTCGACGGTGTTCCACGAGCCCGTGGGCGTGGTCGGCGCGATCACCCCTGGAACTACCCGCTGCACCAGATCGTCGCCAAGACCGCCCCCGCCCTCGCGGCCGGCTGCACGATCGTCGTCAAACCCGCCGAGGACACCCCGCTGGTGGCCCGGCTGTTCGCGGAGGCCGTGCACGAGGCCGGGATCCCGGCGGGCGTGTTCAACCTCGTCACCGGCCTCGGCCCGGTCGCCGGACAGGCCCTCGCCGGGCATCCCGGCGTCGACCTGGTCTCCTTCACCGGCTCCACAGCGGTGGGCCGCCGCATCGGCGCGATCGCCTCGGGCCTGGTGAAGAAGGTCGCCCTCGAACTCGGCGGCAAGTCCGCCAACGTCATCCTGCCCAGCGCCGACCTGGCCCGCGCCGTCAACGTCGGCGTCGCCAACGTGATGTCCAACTCCGGCCAGACCTGCAGCGCCTGGACCCGCATGCTGGTCCACGAGGACCGCTACGACGAGGCCGTGGAGCTCGCCGCGGCCGCCGCCGCCAAGTACGGCGACCGCATCGGCCCCCTCGTCAGCGCCAGGCAGCGGGAACGCGTGCGGGGTTACATCGAGAAGGGCGTCGCCGAGGGCGCCCGGCTGGTCGCCGGCGGCCCCGGCTCCCCGCACGAGAAGGGCTGGCACGTCAGCCCCACGGTCTTCGCCGACGTCACCCCGGAGATGACCATCGCCCAGGAGGAGATCTTCGGCCCCGTCCTCTCGGTCCTGCGGTACGCGGACGAGGAGGACGCCCTGCGCATCGCCAACGGCACCGTCTACGGTCTGGCCGGCGCCGTCTGGGCCGGCGACGAGGCGGAGGCGGTGGCCTTCGCCCGCCGTATGGACACCGGCCAGGTCGACATCAACGGCGGACGCTTCAACCCGCTGGCCCCTTCGGCGGTTACAAGCAGTCCGGTGTGGGCCGCGAACTCGGCTCGCACGGTCTGGCCGAGTACCTCCAGACCAAGTCCCTCCAGTTCTAGGGGAGTCGTAGCCACCATGGCCGTACGTGCCGCTGTTCTGCCCGCCGTCGGAGCCCTGCTGGAGATCACCGGGATCGAGCTGCCCGAACCGGGCGCCGGCCGGGTCCGCGTCCGGCTCGCCGCCGCCGGGGTCTGCCACTCCGACCTGTCCCTGTCCGACGGCACCATGCGCCTGCCGGTCCCGGCCGTCCTCGGCCATGAGGGCGCCGGCACGGTCGTCGCCGTCGGCGAGGGCGTCACCCATGTCGCGCCCGGTGACGGCGTCGTCCTCAACTGGGCTCCTTCCTGCGGCACTTGCCCCGCCTGCGCGCGCGGCGAGGTGTGGCTGTGCGCGGATGCCCTGGCCGGGGCCGCCGAGGTGCACGCCCGGCGCGCCGACGACGGCACCGACCTGTACCCCGGCCTGAACGTCGCCGCGTTCGCCGAGGAGACCGTGGTGGCCGCGTCCTGTGTGCTGCCCGCCCCGGACGGTGTCCCGCTCACCGACGCCGCCCTGCTCGGCTGCGCGGTGCTCACCGGCTACGGCGCCGTCCACCACTCCGCGCGGGTCCGACCCGGCGAGCGGGTCGCCGTGTTCGGCGTCGGGGAGTGGGCCTCGCCGCCCTCCAGTCGGCGCGGATCGCGGGCGCGTCCACGATCGTCGCGGTCGACGTCTCCCCGGAGAAGGAGGAGCTGGCGCGAGCCGCGGGCGCCACCGACTACGTCGTCGCCTCCGACACCACCGCCCGGCAGATCCGCGCCCTCACCGGCAAGGAGGGCGTGGACGTGGCGGTGGAGTGCGTCGGCCGCGCGGTCACCATCCGTACGGCCTGGGAGTCCACCCGGCGCGGCGGACGCACCACGGTCGTCGGCATCGGCGGCAAGGACCAGCAGGTCACCTTCAACGCCCTGGAGATCTTCCACTGGGGCCGCACGCTCTCCGGCTGCGTCTACGGCGACTCCGACCCCGCCCGCGACCTCCCGGTCCTCGCCGGCCACGTCCGCGCCGGCCGCCTTGACCTTTCCGCCCTGGTCACCGACCACATCGCCCTGGACGGCATCCCCGCCGCCTTCGACGCGATGCGGGCGGGGAAGGGCGGACGGGCGCTGGTGGTGTTCTGACGCGGTGCTAACGCGGCTCGCGAGCGGTCTCCTCGCGGGTGACCGGGGGCGTCGCCAGGGAGTGGCCGCCCGCGCCGCCGCCCGCGACCGGGACCGCGACACCGCCACGCCCGCGAGGCACAGAGCACCGCCCACCAGCGTGAGCGCGCCCGGTACCTCGCCGAGCGCCAGCCACGACATCAGCACGACCAGCGCCGGCACCGCGTACGTGGTCGCGCCCATCCGGCTCGCGGTCGTACGGGCCAGGGCGTAGGCCCAGGTGGTGAAGGCGAGAGCGGTCGGGAACACGCCCAGATAGACCATGTTGAGCGTGGCGGACAGCGGCGCGTCGGCCGCCTCGCCCACCAGCTGCCCGGCGAACGGCAGACACGCCACCGCCCCCACCAGGCACCCGTACGTCGTCACCTGCAACGGGCTCGCCACACCCAGGGCCGGCTTCTGCGCGACCACACCTCCCGCGTACGCCACGGCCGCGAGCAGGCACAGCACGACCCCGAGCACCGACGATCCGCCCTCGCCGGACATCGACAGCCCCACCGTCACCGCGCCGGCGAACGACACCGCCATTCCCGCCAGCAGCCTCGGCGGCATCGAGTCCCCGAGCAGCCGGGCGCCGAGCAGCGCGATGAGGATCGGCCCGATGTTCACCACCAGCGCGGCCGTACCCGCGTCGACCTGCTGCTCACCCCAGTTGAGGGCCACCATGTAGAACCCGAACCAGAGCAGCCCCGATATCAGGATGCCCCGCCACGCGGCCCGGGGCGGAGTCCCTCCCGCCGCAGCAGACACAGCACCCCCAGCGTCAGCACCCCGGCCAGCAGCCGCCCGAGCGCGAGCGCCCCCGGCGAGTACGCGGCCCCCGCACTGCGGATGGAGACGAAGGCGGAGGCCCACAGCACGACGGTGACACCGGCCGCACAGGCGGCGAGCACCTCCGGACGAGGGGCGGGACGGGAGGAGAGCTTCATCATGCTCCAGAGGCTGGAAGGGGACACGGGCGGAAAGCCCGCGGATTTCGGACGAGGGGTGCCGGCCGGCGGAGGGCCGGTGTGCTGGTCGGCGCGGTGTCTCCGTACCGGCTTCGGGACGGGGCGTGACGGTCGGCACTGGTTCGCGCGGCGGTTTCGGGGGCGGGGAGCGCCGGGCGGCGCGGGGCATCCCCGGACGGAGGCCCGCCGGTCAGCGCAGCGCCTCCGCCTCGATCCCCAGCAGTCCGGACAGCGCGCGTTCGCCCGCCGCCGTCACCTTCACCGCCCGTTCGGAGCCGATGCGCACGCACCACCCCGTGTCGAGGGCGTGCCGGCAGAGGGCCGCGCCCGCCACTCCGGCGAGATGAGGGCGGCGTTCCGTCCAGTCCAGGCAGGCGCGGGCCAGCGGACGGCGGCTCCCGCGGTCCAGCCCGATACCGGCCGTGGCGAACCAGCGCAGCCCCGCGTCGGTGAGCGCGAACCCGGTGTCCTGGAGCAGCAGTCCGCGCCCGGTGAGCGCGTCGGTGACGGCGATGCCGAGCCGCCCGGCGAGATGGTCGTAGCAGGTGCGCCCGCGGGCCATCGCCGACCCGGCGCCCGCCTGCCGCAGGGTGCGCGGGCGCACGCCCGGTGCCACCTGCGCGGCCAGGTCCTCCACCAGCTGCGCGCTCCGCGCGTCGGCCAGCCGTACATACCGGTGCCGGCCCTGCCGTTCCTCGGCGAGCAGCCCGCCCGCGACGAGTCTGCCCAGGTGCTCGCTGAGGGTGGACGGGGCGACACCGGCGTGCCGGGCCAGCTCGCCCGCCGTCCAGGCCCGCCCGTCCAGCAGCGCCAGCAGACACACCGCGCGCGTCTCGTCGGCGACCAGCGCGGCGAACCGCGCCAGACCGGCCGCCCGGGGGTCCTTGGTGGTCATGCCCTCCAGCATGGGCCACGGACGCTTCGGCGCTCACCGAAACGTCCCGGGGCTACGTCGTGGCCCGCGCCTGCTCGTACTGCAGCGCCAGCCCGTCCAGCAGCGCCGTCAGGCCCGCCTCGAAGGCCCGCTCGTCGATCTTCTCCTGCTGCTCGGCGAGCAGATGGGCCTGGCCGAGGTGCGGGTAGTCCGCGGGATCGTAGGCGCTCGCGTCGTCCACGAAGCCGCCCGCGAAGGAGCCGAGCGCGGAGCCCATGATGAAGTACCGCATCAGCGCGCCGACGGAGGTGGCCTGCGCGGGCGGCCAGCCGGCCTCGACCATCGCGCCGTAGACCGCGTCGGCCAGCCTGAGCGCCGCCGGACGGCGGCCCGGACCGCGGGCCAGCACCGGGACGATGTTCGGATGATCGCGCAGTGCGGCCCGGTAGGAGACCGCCCATTCGTGCAGCGCGGTCCGCCAGTCCCGGGCGTCCTCGAACATCGACAGGTCGACCAGCGCGCTCACCGAGTCGGCCACCGCCTCCAGGATCTCGTCCTTGGTCCGGAAGTGGTTGTAGAGCGAGGGCCCGCTCACCCCAGTTCCGCGGCGAGCCGGCGCGTGGAGACGGCCGCGAGGCCCTCCGCGTCCACCAGCGCTCGGGCCGTACCGACGATCCGGTCGGTGCTCAGCAGGGGCTTGCGCGGTCGGGCCATGGCGCACATAGTAGGACCGCGACCAGAAACTAGCAGTGCTAATTTAAATATGCGCGGTCTCGGCGGCTTTCCCATGGGGTGACTCGGTATGAATCTGGAGCTCAGCGAGGAGCAGGAGGACGTCCGCCGGCTCGCCCGGGACTTCGTGGAGCGCGAGGTGGCGCCCCACGCGGCCGCCTGGGACCGCGCCGAGGAGGTCGACCGCGGCATCGTGAAGAAGCTCGGCGAGGTCGGCTTCCTCGGGCTGACCGTCGACGAGGAGTACGGCGGGAGCGGCGGCGACCATCTCGCGTACTGCCTGGTCACCGAGGAGCTGGGCCGCGGCGACTCCTCCGTGCGCGGCATCGTCTCCGTCTCCCTCGGCCTGGTCGCCAAGACCGTCGCCGCGTGGGGAGCGAGGAGCAGAAGCGCGCCTGGCTGCCCGGCCTCGCCTCCGGCGCGTACGTCGGCTGCTTCGGCCTCACCGAACCGGGCACCGGCTCCGACGCCGCCAACCTCACCACCCGCGCGGTGCGTAAGGGTGGCGACTACGTCATCGACGGCACCAAGATGTTCATCACCAACGGCACCTGGGCCGACGTCGTCCTGCTCTTCGCCCGCTCCACCGACGCCCCGGGCCACAAGGGCGTCTCCGCCTTCCTCGTCCCCACCGACACCCCGGCCTGACCCGCCGTACCGTCCACGGCAAGCTCGGCCTGCGCGGCCAGGCCACCGCCGAAGTCGTCCTCGAGGGCGTGCGCGTGCCCGCTTCCGCGATGCTGGGCGAGGAGGGCAAGGGCTTCTCCGTCGCCATGTCCGCCCTCGCCAAGGGCCGGATGTCGGTCGCGGCCGGCTGTGTCGGCATAGCGCAGGCCGCCCTGGACGCGGCCGTACGGTACGCGGGGAGAGGAGCAGTTCGGCAAGCCCATCGCCCGCCACCAGCTCGTCCAGGAACTGATCAGCGACATCGCCGTGGACGTCGACGCCGCCCGGCTGCTCACCTGGCGGGTCGCCGACCTGATCGACCGGGGCCGGCCCTTCGCCGTCGAGTCCTCCAAGGCCAAGCTCTTCGCCTCGGAGGCCGCCGTCCGGGCGGCCGGCAACGCCCTCCAGGTCTTCGGCGGCTACGGCTACATCGACGAGTACCCGGCCGGCAAACTCCTGCGCGACGCCCGCGTGATGACCCTCTACGAGGGCACCAGCCAGATCCAGAAACTGGTCATCGGCCGTGCGCTCACCGGGGTTTCGGCTTTCTGAGTACGGTCTGAGTAGCTGAGCGGATGTGGCCGCGGCCGCATCCGCCGATTCTTGTCCCCATGAGCGACACACCGGTCAAGCAGCAGAGCACGGCCGCCTTCTACGGTCAGGCCGTCGCGTCCTTCGGGGTGGCCCTGGGTGCCACCGCGGTCGGTATCTTCAACCTCCAGACCGACGCCTGGGTCCGTGCCTTCCTGGGCATCGCGGTCATGTACCTCGTCACCTCCGCCTTCACCCTCGCCAAGGTCATCCGCGACCGCCAGGAGGCCGGGCAGATAGTCAACCGGGTCGACCAGGCCCGCCTGGAGAAGATGCTCTCCGAGTACGACCCGCTGCAGAAGCTGTGACGAAGGCAGCAGCCAGGGTCTGTCCGGCGGATCGGGCTGGAGGAAACCGGCGGCGCCTTCGCGGCTCGGGTGGCCGGGCCCTTCGGCAGTGGGGAGTGGGTGCCGGGCCCCGTCGCCGGCATGATCCGCCGAACGGTCCCTAAGCGCCCGCTCACCCTTGCCGGTATGGTGTTACCCCTGTCAGCGAATGGGGTGAGCGATGAATACGGCGGAGGAGACGGCCGGCGGTGAGGCGCAGCCGTGGGGTGAGGTCACGCCCGACGCGGCCCGAAGGCTGCTGCTCGCCGCCGTGGAGGCGTTCGCGGAGCGCGGCTACCACGCCACCACGACCCGCGACATCGCGGGCCGGGCCGGGATGAGCCCGGCCGCGCTCTACATCCACTACAAGACCAAGGAAGAGCTGCTCCACCGGATCAGCAGGATCGGCCACGAGAAGGCCGTGGAGATCCTGCGCACGGCGGCCCGCGCCGAGGGCGGCCCGGCCGAGCGGCTCGCCGACGCGGTCAGTTCCTTCGTCCGCTGGCACGCGGGCGGCCGTACCACCGCGAGGGTCGTGCAGTACGAACTCGACTCGCTGGGCCCCGAGGCCCGCGCGGAGATCGTCGGGCTGCGCCGCCAGGTCGACGCCGAGGTGCGCGGGATCATCGAGGAGGGCGTGGGCTCCGGCGAGTTCGACGTCCCCGACGTGCCGGGCACCACGCTCGCCGTGCTCTCCTCTGCATCGACGTGGCCCGCTGGTTCAACGTCGACGGCCCCCGCACCCCGAGGAGGTCGGCGCGCTCTACGCCGACCTCGTGCTCAGGATGGTCGGGGCCGCGAGGGGCTAGAGGTAGTAGCGGGCCACCGACTCGGCGACGCACACCGGCTTGTCGCCGCCCTCGCGCTCCACGGTGAAGGCTGTGGCCACCTGCACCTCGCCCCGCACCTCGTCGACCGAGGTGATCGTCGCGGTGGCGCGCACCCGTGAGCCGACCGGTACCGGGGCGGGGAAACGGACCTTGTCGGTGCCGTAGTTGACGCCCATCTTCACGCCCTCCACCGAGATCAGCTGAGGGCCGAACAGCGGGAGCAGCGACAGCGTGAGGTAGCCGTGCGCGATCGTCGTCCCGAACGGTCCCGCCGCCGCCTTCTCCGGGTCCACATGGATCCACTGGTGGTCCCCGGTGGCCTCGGCGAACAGGTCGATCCGCTTCTGGTCGACCTCCAGCCAGTCGGTGTACCCCAACTGCTCGCCCACCGCCGCCTTCAGTTCGTCGGCGGACGTGAAGATCCTCGGCTCTGCCATGTCCCGGCCTCTCGCGTCACGTGGTCGCAGCGCATCCGTGTGCGCATGCCTAAGCAACTGCTTAGCATGGTGGGCGGGGCGGTCCCTGTCAACGACGGCCGGCCTGCCGGGCGGGGTGGGTAGGGTTCGAGGGGTGCCCCAGATTCCCGAGAAGATCCACGAGCTCACGGTAGGGCAGCTCTCCGCGCGCAGCGGGGCCGCGGTGTCGGCCCTGCACTTCTACGAGGCCAAGGGCCTGATCGGCAGCCGGCGCACTTCCGGCAACCAGCGCCGCTACACCCGTGACACGCTCCGCCGGGTCGCCTTCATCCGCGCCGCCCAGCGGGTCGGCATCCCGCTCGCCACGATCCGGGAGGCGCTGGCGGAGCTGCCGGAGGGGCGTACGCCTACGCGGGACGACTGGGCGCGGTTGTCCGAGGCGTGGCGCTCGGAGCTGGACGAACGCATCCGTCGGCTCAACCGGCTGCGTGACCACCTGACGGACTGCATCGGCTGCGGCTGCCTGTCCCTGGACGGCTGCGTCCTCTCCAACCCCAACGACATCTCCGGCGACCACCTCACCGGCTCCCGCCTCCTGTCCGACCCCACCCCGAACACCCCCTGACTCCCGCCACCCCGACTCCCACGTCCGCGTGTGCCACGTCCTCGTGACTCCGCGTCCCCGCGTCCCTGTGACTCCGGAGTCGCCGCCCTCCGCGCTTTCGCGCACCCGCCTCGCGCACCCGCCTCGCGCACCCGCCTCGCGCACCCGCCTCGCGCACCCGCCTCGCGCACCCGCCTCGCGCACCCGCCTCGCGCACCCGCCTCGCGCACCCGCCTCGCGCACCCGCCTCGCGCACCCGCCTCGCGCACCCGCCTCGCGCACCCGCCTCGCGCACCCGCCTCGTCCCGCGCTCCCGCGCCCTTCGCCGATCCGCCGATCCGCGGGCCCTTCGCCGGTCCGCGGGCAGGCGTGCCGCAGGGCGGCACGGGTGGGCGCGACGGCACCCCGTTGGCGCCGGGCTGCGCGACGTCCCCCGCTGAACAGTCACCCCGGGTTCCTGTTGGGCGGGGGTGGGTGTGCGCTCGCCCCGCTGGAAGGGGTGCCGCTGCGCCCACCCGTGCCGCCCCAGCGGCACGACTGCCCGCAGCTAAGCGGACAGGTGCCCGCAGCTAAGCGGACAGGTGCCCGCAGTCAGGCGGCAGAGGTGCCCGCAGCTAAGCGGCACAGGTGCCCGTAGCTACGCGGGCTGGGGCAGTGGTCGCGAGGGTGCGGCATCCCCTGCGCACCCCCACCTCACCCTCAGGCCGAGACCAGCTGGCGCGTGCGCCGCGCGTCCGCCAGGGCGTCGGGGCTGAGTACCGGGCGCGGGACCAGGATTCCGCAGCCCGTGCAGACGGGGCCCGTCGAGGGCTCGTGAGACAGGTCGTAGCGCCACATGAGCCGTTCCCCCGGCACACGGGGCACGCCGTACCCGGCTCCCGCTCCAGCGCGGCTATCAGCCGCCGCAGCACCTCCGCCAGCGGCTCACCCGGATGCACCCGCGGGTCGTCGCACCAGGCCACACCGAAACCGCCCCAGGTCAGCCGGTGCCAGTCGTCCACACTGCCCGGCCTGCGCAGCCCGTCGTGCTTCTCCTTCCTGCGGCGGTCGGCGAACTCCACCTCGTAGGCCAGCCAGACCGCCCGCGCCTCCTCCAGTTCGTCCAGTGCGGCCACGAGCCGCGCCGGGTCGACGGAGCGGTCCTCGGGATCGAACCCGGCCCGCGCGCACAGATGGTTCCAGGTCGCCCGGTGCCCATAGGGAGCGAACCGCTCAAGGCACTTGCGCAGCGAATAGCGCCGCAGCGCCAGATCGCTCCGGGGATCTCGGACCTGTCTCGCCAGACTCCGGAAACCGGCCATCGTCCTGCACCTCCGTCACACCTGCACCTGTAATCCGGTCACTTCGGCGTCGTCGAACGGACGTCGCCGAATAGACGTATCGACACGCGATTCGGCTCCATCCTTTTTCGATGGCCCCCTCAGCCGGCCGCGGGGACCCACGGGTCAACCCCCCGTGATCCCTGCTTCAGTTGTGGTCGTACACGGGGATACCGGCGGTAACCCGCTCGCTGCGTTCCCCGCGGGGAGAAACCTCTCCCCGCCAGCCTGAGAACTCCCCGCGACCTCTACGGGTTCCTGAAGAACCCGCCGATATGCGTGCCCGACGGAAAACGGCGGTGCGTGCCCGGCGGAAAACGGCGGCGGGCCACCGCCCACCGCCGTGCGCCGCGCACCGCCCGCTCAGCGGTACAGCAGGTACCCCCGGCGCATCCGCCGGAACCCAGCCAGCTCCTCCCGCCAGCCGGCGACCACCTCGTCCGGGTCCGCGCCCGCGTCGATCATCGTGCGTACGCGCGAGGAGCCGGTCAGCTTGTCGATCCATGCGTCCGGACGCCAGGCGAACCCGCTCCACGACCGCCTGGCACTGATCAGCAGCCCGATCCCGGTCCGCACCGGATCGAACGCCGCGCGGTCGTGCACATGCAGCTGGACACCCCCGATGGTCTTCCCCTGGAACTTGGAGAACGTCGGCGTGAAGTACGCCTCCCGGAACCGCACGCCCGCGAGCCCCAGCGCGTTCGCCGCCTCCGCCCAGCGCCCGTCGATCCCCTCCGCGCCCAGCAGCTCGAACGGCCGGGTGGTCCCGCGCCCCTCCGACAGGTTCGTCCCCTCGAACAGGCAGGTCCCCGGGTACACCAACGCCGTCTCCGGCGTCGGCATGTTCGGGCTCGGCGGCACCCACGGCAGCCCGGAGGCGTCGTAGAAGTCCGAACGCCGCCAGCCCGACATCGTCACGGTCTCCAGCGGTACCGGCGTCGTCAGGAACTCCCCGTTGAACAGCCGGGCCAGCTCCGCGACCGTCATCCCGTGCGCCTGCGAGATCGGCTGCCGTCCGACGAACGTCGCGAACTCCCTGTGCAGCACCGGCCCCAGCGCGGCCCGCCCGGTGAGCGGATTCGGCCGGTCCAGTACGACGAACCGCCTGCCCGCGAGCGCGGCCGCCTCCATGCAGTCGTACAGGGTCCAGATGTACGTGTAGAAGCGCGCGCCGACGTCCTGGATGTCGAAGACGACCGTGTCCACGCCGGACGCGGTGAAGACGTCGGCGAGCGCCTGACCGCTCTTCAGATAGGTGTCGTAGACGGGCAGGCCGGTCGCCGGGTCGTCGTGGCGGCCCTCCGAGCCGCCCGCCTGGGCGGTGCCCCGGAAGCCGTGCTCGGGGCCGAACACGGCGGTCAGGTCCACCCGGTCGTCGGCGTGCATCACGTCGACGATGTGCCGCACGTCCCGGGTGATGCCCGTCGGGTTGGTGACCACGCCCACGCGTTGCCCGTCGAGCGGCGCGTAGCCGTCCGCGGCGAGCCGGTCGAAGCCGGTGCGCAGCTCCCGGCCCGCCCCGTGCCCCGGCCCGGACGCGGCGGCCGCCGGTGCGGCGGAGGCCGCCACCGCGGCCGTGGTGGCGGCGAGCAGGCTCCGTCTGGACAGCTTCATACGGTGACCTCCGTGATCGCGGCGGGTGTCATGGGCACGCACGCTAGCGCGCGTGACCGCGCCGGGGAACGCACCGCACCGGGCCCGCGCCCGACGACCCTTCCACCGGGCATACCGACCGGTTAGTCTGACGCCGGAACCGCTGGGAGCCGCGTCGAAGGAGACCGATGGTGCAAGCCGAGCAGGGTGCGAAGGTGGTCGTCACGGGGGCCGGGGGCGGCATCGGGGCGGCGCTCGCCCGCCGCTTCGCCGCGCGGGGGCGCTGGTCGTGGTGAACGACCTGGACGCCGGCCGCGCGAAGGCCGTCGCGGAGGAGATCGGGGGCCTGGCCGTGCCGGGCGACGCCTCCTCGATCGTCGCCGAGGCCCGGGACGCGCTCGGCGGCACGGTCGACGTGTACTGCGCCAACGCGGGCGTCGGACGGGACGGCGGGGAGCCCGGCGAGCCGCTCGGCGAACAGGACTGGGCACTCTCCTGGGACGTCAACGTCATGGCACACGTGCGCGCGGCGCACGCCCTGCTCCCCGACTGGCTGGAGCGCGGCAGCGGCCGCTTCGTCTCCACCGTCTCCGCCGCCGGACTGCTCACCATGATCGGCACCGCCCCCTACAGCGTCACCAAGCACGGCGCCTACGCCTTCGCCGAGTGGCTGTCCCTGACGTACCGTCACCGCGGGGTGAAGGTCCACGCGATCTGCCCGCAGGAGTGCGCACCGACATGCTCGACGCCACCGGCAGCGCGGGCGACCTGGTCCTCAAGCCGACCGCGATCGAACCGGAGGACGTGGCCGACGCCCTCTTCCGCGGCATCGAGGAGGACCGCTTCCTGATCCTGCCGCACCCCGAGGTCGCCGAGTACTACCGCACGCGCGCCACCGAACCGGACCGCTGGCTGGCCGGCATGAACCGCCTCCAGCAGCAGTGGGAGGCCACCCGGTGACCGCCTCCCGGTACGCCGCCAAGCCCTGGCCGGCCCTCCTCACCGACGTCCGGCGCGCCCCGGCCGACCCCGCGGGCTCCCCGGTGCACGCCCTGCGCCGCGCGGTCGCCGAGACCCCGACCGGCCCTTCACCGCCCATTTCGACGGCCGCCTCACCCATCCCGAGGCCGACGAGCTCAGCGACTCCGCCGCCGGCCTTCTCGCCACGCGGCCTGGAGCGCGGCGAAGGACATGATCAACGCGTCCGCCGGGGGCCTGGGGGTGTCCCCCACAGAACGCGGCAAGACGTGGCCGCGCGAGGTCGAGGACGTCCTCCACACGCGTCCGGCGGTGCGCGAGGCCGCCGTCGTCGGCGGGCCCGACGGCTACCGGGGCGAGACCGTCAAGGCCCTCATCAGCCTGCGCCCCGGCGCCGGCGCCGCCCCGGAGGCACTCGCCGCCCACTGCGGGGAGAGACTGGCCGCCTACAAGTATCCGCGCCAGGTGGAGATCCTGCCCGAGCCGCCGAAGACGGCCAGTGGGAAGATCCTCCGGCGGGAACTGCGTTCCCCGGCCCAGGAGAACCAGCAGCGACACGGAAAGGCGGGTGGCGGCAGTGCCCAGGACGACGGACGGTGACGGGACTCCCGTGCCACAGCGGCTGCTGGCCGCCGCCACCCGGCTCTTCGCCGAGCAGGGCTACGACCGCACCTCGGTGCAGGAGATCGTCGAGGCGGCAGGCGTCACCAAGGGGCGCTCTACCACTACTTCGGCTCCAAGGACGACCTGCTCCACGAGGTGTACGCGCGGGTGCTGCGCCTCCAGCAGGAACGTCTCGACCGGTACGCGGACGCCGACGAGCCGATCGAGAAGCGGCTGCGCGGCGCGGCGGCCGACGTCGTCGTCACCACGATCGAGAACCTCGACGACGCGTCGATCTTCTTCCGCTCCATGCACCACCTCGGCGCGGAGAAGAACAGGCAGGTACGCGCCGAGCGCCGCCGCTACCACGAACGCTTCCGCGCGCTGATCGAGGAGGGTCAGCGCGAGGGCGTCTTCTCCACGGCGACCCCGCCGACCTGGTGGTCGACTACCACTTCGGCTCCGTCCACCACCTGTCGACCTGGTACCGCCCCGACGGCCCGCTCAGCCCGCAGCAGGTCGCCGACCACCTGGCCGACCTGCTGCTGCGGGCCCTGCGTCCCTGACGCCCGCCGGACGGCCCGTCAGCCGGCCGAGCAGGGCCGCCGCGCCCGGGCCGCACGGACGCGGCACCCGCCCCGCCACCACCGTGCCCCCGGACCGGGCCGGCGGACCGCGACGCACGGCGGCCCCGCCCGCTCACCGATCGGCCGGGGCACGAACGCCACCCCGGTCCCGGGCGCACCGGCAGCCCCGCCCGCGTGACATCACACGCGCCGCGGCGCCGCAGCCCCCAGTACGCGGCCGGCCGCCGCACGGCCGTCTCCGTACGGCGGCCACCGCCCGGGCCCTACAGGTACTTCTTCAGCTCCCGCCGGGCCAGCGAGCGCTGGTGCACCTCGTCCGGCCCGTCGGCGATCATCAGCGTGCGCGCCCCGGCGTACAGCTCGGCCAGCGGGAAGTCCTGGCTGACCCCGCCCGCGCCGTACAGCTGGATCGCCCGGTCGAGAATGCCGACGACCGTACGCGGGGTCGCGATCTTGATCGACTGGATCTCCGTGTGGGCGCCCCGGTTGCCGACCGTGTCCATCATCCAGGCCGTCTTCAGCACCAGCAGCCGCAACTGCTCGACCGCCACCCGCGCGTCCGCGATCCAGTTCTGCACCACGCCCTGCTGCGCCAGCGGCTTGCCGAACGCGTCCCGCGACACCGCGCGGCGGCACATCAGCTCGATGGCCCGCTCGGCCATGCCGATCAGCCGCATGCAGTGGTGGATCCGGCCGGGACCGAGCCGGGCCTGCGCGATGGCGAAGCCGCCCCTCCTCGCCGATCAGGTGGGACACCGGTACCCGCGCGCGGTCGAAGACCACCTCGGCGTGACCGCCGTGGTAGTGATCCTCGTAACCGAACACCTGCATGGCGCGCTTGATCGTGACACCCGGTGTGTCACGCGGGACGAGCACCATGGACTGCTGACGGCGGATGTCCGCCCCGTCCGGGTCGGTCTTCCCCATCACGATGAAGACCGCGCAGTCCGGGTGCATCGCCCCGGAGATGTACCACTTGCGCCCCGTGATGACGTATTCGTCGCCCTCCCGCTCGATGTGCGTGGTGATGTTGGTGGCGTCCGAGGAGGCCACCTCCGGCTCGGTCATCGCGAAGGCGGAGCGGATCTCCCCGGCGAGCAGTGGCTCCAGCCACTGCTTGCGCTGCGCCTCGTCGCCGAACTGTGCCAGCACCTCCATGTTCCCGGTGTCCGGCGCCGCGCAGTTGGTGACGGTCGGGGCGAGCTGCGGGGAGCGGCCCATGATCTCGGCGAGCGGCGCGTACTGGAGATTGGTCAGCCCGGCACCGTACGCGGAGTCGGGCAGGAACAGGTTCCACAGCCCCTGCCGGCGCGCCTCGGCCTTCAGCTCCTCCACCACGGGCACGTTCTCCCACGGAGAGTCCAGCCCGGCCCGCTGCTCATGGGCCACCGCCTCGGCCGGGTAGACGTACTCGTCCATGAAGGCGAGCAGTCCGCCGCGCAGTTCCTCGGTGCGCGCGTCGAACGCGAAGTCCATGTCCGTCAGCCTTCCTGCAGAGTGGTCAGACCGTGGTCGATGAAGACCGGGACCAGATCGCCGATGCGGTCGAAGCCGTGGCCGACGGTCTGGCCCAGCGTGTAGCGGTAGTGGATGCCCTCGAGGATCACGGCGAGCTTGAACCAGGCGAACGCCGTGTACCAGGACACCGCGGAGACATCGCGCCCCGACCGCGCGGCGTACCGCTCGATCAGCTCGGCCGGGGTGGGGTGTCCGGGCGCCTCGGCGGTCGTGGAGACGGGGAGTCGGGCATGCCCAGCGGCATGCTGTACATCACCAGCAGCCCCAGGTCCGTCAGCGGGTCCCCGAGCGTGGACATCTCCCAGTCGAGGACGGCCTTGATCCGGTCGTCCTGTCCGATCAGCGCGTTGTCGAGGCGGTAGTCGCCGTGCACCACGGTCGGCGCGGGGATGCCGGCAGTTCGCGCCCGAGCGCCGCGTGCAGCTCGTCGATCCCGGCCAGCTCACGGTTGCGGGAGGCGTCCAGCTGCTTGCCCCAGCGCCGCAGCTGCCGGTCCAGGAAGCCCTCGGGCCGCCCGAAGTCCCCGAGCCCCACCGCCTCGGGGTCGACTGCGTGCAGCTCGACGAGCGTGTCCACCAGGTTCAGTACGGCGTCCCGGGTACGCCCGGCACCGAGCGGGGCGAGCTGCCCGGCCGTCCGGTACGGGGTGCCCTCGACGAACTCCATGACGTAGAACGGCGCCCCGAGCACCTCCTCGTCGTCGCACAGCAGCACCGTGCGCGGCACCGGTACGGGGTGGGCCGCAGCGCGCTGATCACCCGGTGCTCGCGCCGCATGTCGTGCGCGGTCGCCAGCACATGGCCGAGCGGGGGCCGCCGTACGACCCACTTCGAGGTGCCGTCGGCGACCGCGTACGTGAGGTTCGACCTGCCGCCCTCGATCAGCCGGCCGGTGAGCGGGCCGTTCACCAGGCCGGGCCGCTCCCGTTCGAGCAGGCCGCGCAGCCGGTCGAGATCGAGTCCGGGCGGGTGGTCGGGGCTCATCGTCGCTCCTACGGGCAGGCGAACAGTACCCGCCTATGATGCCGACCGGTCGGTATGCCGTCCAGAGCGGCAGCCGAACGTGATCGGGCCCACCCGCGCGAATGGCGTATCCCGAGCCATTCGGCTTGCACGGGGCGTGCCGCACGGAGGGTCGGACCCATGAAGGCGATCAGCTACGCACGGTACGGCGGCCCCGAGGTGCTCGGACTCGGGGAGGTCGACGACCCGTCGGTCGGTCCCGACTCGGTGCTGGTGAAGGTGCGGGCGGCGGCCGTCAACCCGGTCGACTGGAAGTGCCGTGAGGGCTATCTCGACTCCGTTCTCAAGCCGGTGTTCCCGGTGATCCCCGGCTGGGACGTCTCGGGCGTGGTCGTCCGCCCCGGGGTCGCCGTACCGGAGTTCGCGGCCGGCGACGAGGTCATCGGCTATGTACGCGAGGACATGCTCTCCCGGGGCACCTTCGCCGAGTACGTGGCCGCCCCGGTCCGCACCCTCGCCCGCAAGCCGCGCGGCCTGTCCTTCGAGGAGGCGGCCGGCCTCCCGCTGGCGGGACTCACCGCGTACCAGGTGCTCCGCCGCGTCCTCGGGGTCGGACGGGGCGAGACCGTCCTGGTGCACGCGGCGGCCGGAGGCGTCGGCTCCATCGCCGTACAGCTCGCCGCCCACCTCGGGGCCCGGGTCATCGGCACGGCGAGCGAACGCAACCACGACTTCGTGCGCGGGCTGGGCGGCGAGCCGGTGACCTATGGCGAGGGCCTGACCGAACGGGTGCGGGGACTGGCCCCCGAGGGCGTGGACGCGGTCTTCGACTCGGTGGGCGGCGACGCCCTGAAGGCCTCGGCGAACCTCCTGACCCCCGAGGGCCGCCTGGCCTCGATCGCCGATCCCGAGGTGGTCACCTACGGCGGCCACTACTGGTTCGTGCGCCCCGACCCGCAGGACCTCCAGCGCCTCTCGGACCTCGCGGATCAGGGCACGGTGACGATCCACATCGCGAAGACCTTCTCCCTGGAGGAGGCGGCGGAAGCCCACCGCCTGAACCAGGAGGGCCGGACCAGGGGCAAGATCGTAGTGAGGGTGAGCTGATACCGTCCGTCCGGCGCTCGGGGACGAGGCCCGAAGGGCCGACAAGGGGTCCGGGGCAGCCCCCAGGGGCGGGAAGGGGCGGCGGGGGCGAGAGGAGCACCCGCCTTCACCCCTCCACGACGATCACGGCCCCACACACCACCATCGCCACCGTGCACAACACCGCCCCGGCGGCAGCCCGGGGCGCCATCACCCCGGCACCCCACCCGCCAGCCCCCGAATCCGCCGATGGGCCACCATCAGGAACCCCAGCCACCCGAAGCAGCACACCGCACAGGCCACCACCCCGCCCACAGACCCCCCACCCGCCAGCGCGGCCCTGCCCGCCAGCACGGCCACCACCGTCCCCGACAGCGTCGTACGCCGCCAGGCCAGGCGAGTCCGCTCGGGCTGCAGCCCGGGATCCCGCTCCGCCACCCCCGAGGCAGCCCCCCGCTCACCCCTTCCACCCCACCAGCACCGCCACGACCATCACACCCGCCACCACCGCCACCACCAGACTCAGCAGAGCCGGAAACCGCGACACCGGCAGATCCTCACCCCGCCGCATCGCCCGCTCGCACCGCACCCAGTGGTTGACCGCCCGCAACGCGCACAACGCGCCCGCCGCCAGCAGCGCCAGCGCCAGCCCGACCCGCAACCCCCACCGCAGCTCCGGCAGGAACTGGTCCACGGCGAACCCGCCCTCGATCAGCGCGAGCGCGGTACGCAGCCACGCGAGGAACGTCCGCTCGTTCGCCAGGGAGAACCGGTAGTCGGGCGTGTCGCCCTCCCGGCGCACCTCCTCGGGCGCGCACCACAACCGGACGTTCCGCACAAAGTCGATCACGCCGCGACCCTACCGGGACCGCCCCGGCACCACCCCGACGACCGGAGCCGCCCCTGCGCAGCCCGGGGACTGACCTCTGCGCAGCCCAGGGACGGACCTCTGCCCAGCCCAGGGACGGACCCCTGCCCAGCCCAGGGACGGAATCCCGCCCAGCCCAGCGACGGACCCCCGCTCAGCCCCCCGCCGGCCGCCCCGCGCGATACGCCTTGAACCGCTCGTACGCCACCACCCCGTCCGGAGTCCACTCCCACTCCCCGAGCCGCCGCTCCAGCTCCGCCTCGGACAGGAAGTCCCACCAGGCGACCTCTTCCGCCTGAGGCCGCACCGCCCCGTCGCACCGCACCTCGTACACCGCCGACCACCAGCTCCGGCCCCTCTCCCCGTCGTACCGGAACGTGAACGCGTACGCGGGCTGCGGCAGCCCGCTCACCCCCAGCTCCTCCTCCGCCTCCCGCAGCGCCGCCTCGTCGTAGCTCTCGCCCGCGCCGACGACACCGCCGACGAACATGTCGTACAGGAGGGGAAGACCAGCTTCGCCGGAGTGCGGCGATGGACGAAGATCCGCCCCTCGGCGTCCCGCGCGAGGATGAAGGCGCAGCGGTGGCGCAGCCCGCGCTCGTAGGCCTCCCCGCGCGGGGACTGTCCGACGACCCGGTCGTTCTCGTCGACGATGTCGATGATCTCTTCGGCACTCATACGTCCATCTCCTGATCTTGCGTGGGTGTCCCCGGCTTCAGCCGGGGAGGGAAACGCATCTCGGAACTGCTCTGACCGGCACGTCACAGCGGACGTCTTTGCTGCTCGATGTACTGACGGATCACGGCGAGTGGTGCGCCGCCGCACGACGCGGCGAAGTAGGAGCGGGACCAGAAGACGGAGCCCATGCCGATCCGGTTGATGCGTCCGGTGTACTCGGCCCGCAGATATCGGGAGCTGACTCCCTTGAGGGAGTTGATCAGTTTCGACAGGGCGATCTTCGGCGGGTAATGCACCAGCAGGTGCACGTGGTCGGCCTCGCCGTTGAACTCCCTCAGCTCCACCTCGAACTTTCCGCACACCTCCCGCATGATCTCTTCGCACCGTTTCAGCATGGCGTCATCGAAGACGCCGCGCCGGTACTTCGTGACAAACACCAAGTGAGCGTGAAGGTGGCAGGAGACATGTCGCCCGGTGCGAATATCGGAGTTTGGTTCCCAGCGCGGTGACATACGCCAAGCGTAGTACTCTCTTCGGAGCTGACCGGAAAAAGGGGTGGGCCGGGTGATCCGCGCGTACAAGTTCCTCATGCGGCCCACCATGGGCCAGCAAGCCGCGCTCGGCGAGATGCTGCGTGATCACTGCTCGCTCTACAACGGAGCCCTGCAGGAACGCCGCGACGCCTACCGGCACACCAGCAGGACGAGCATCACGTACGGGCAGCAGTCCGCGCAGCTCAAGGAGATCCGGGCGTTCGACTCCGAATGCCAGAGCCGTTGGTCGTTCTCGTCCCAGCAGGCCACGTTGCGCCGCCTGGACAAGGCGTTCGCCGCGTTCTTCCGGCGCGTCAAGGCCGGGCAGGCGCCGGGTTATCCGCGCTTCCGTGGAGTCAACTGGTTCGACACCGTGGACTTCCCCAAGGACGGGGACGGCTGCCGCTGGAACTCCACCCCGCACGACCCGGTGACCCGCGTCCGCTTCCAAGGCGTCGGACATGTCAAGGTCAACCAGCACCGGCAGGTGGCCGGCAAGGTCAAGACCGTGTCGGTCAAGCGCGAGGGCGGACGCTGGTACGTGGTGCTCACCGCCGAGCAGACCCAGCCCGATCCGATGCCCGCGACCGGGTCCGTGGTCGGCATCGACATGGGCATAGCGTCGTTCCTCACCACGTCCAGCGGCGAACACGTCCCCAACCCCGCCACGGCCGCAAGGCCGCCGCGAAACTCGAAGCCGCACAGCAGGCCCTCACCCGGTTCCCCCGTGTCCGCCGGGACAAGCGCACCAGCAACCACGAACGGGCCGTCCAGAAGGTTGCCGGCCTGCACCGCAAGGTCCGACGCCGGCGTCTCGACCACGCCCACAAGACCGCGCTCGATCTCGTGCGAGAACACGACTTCATCGCGCACGAGGACCTCAACATCCGCAACATGGTCAAGGCCCCCGCGCCGAAGCCGAACCCCGAACAGCCGGGCGGCTTCCTGCCCAACGGGGCCGGCGCGAAGGGTGGGCTCAACCACTCGATCTCGGATGCCGGATGGGGGTGTTCCTGACGATCCTGCACGCCAAGGCTGAAAGCGCCGGACGAGAAGTGATCGCCGTGGACCCCCGCAACACCTCCCGGAGTTGTCCCGCATGCGGGCACACCGCGAAGGAGAACCGGCCCACACAGGAGAAGTTCCACTGCGTCAGCTGCGGCCACCAGGCTCACGCTGACACGGTGGGCGCCCTGAACGTTCTACGGGCCGGGCTGGTCCGTCGCGAAGCCGCACCGGCATAGCGAGAAGCCCCTCATTTATGAGGGGAGGAGTCACCCAACCAGCGGACGTCCCCGCTCCCGCTGTCACCGGCAGCCCGTTTCAGCACCGCGGTCGACGCGTGGCACGGCGGCTCACGAAATTCCGACGGGCACCCGCGATCCCTGGCCCCACGGGGCCGCGGGTGCTCGAATGGAGGAGTGAACCCCGAACAGCCCCCGCAGGCCCCGGACGACGACGGCAGAAAGACGCGGGGCACACCCGTCGGCCGCCGCGTCTTCCTCGGCACCCTCGGACTGGGCGCCCTCGGCGTGGCCGCCGCGCCCACCCTCCAGCGCGGCCTGGAGTCCTTCCTCGCCGGAGCCTCCGACAAGGACCCCACCGGCCTGACCGGACTCCTGCCGAACGGCGGCGGCTTCCGCTACTACTCGGTCACCTCGTCCGTCCCGAAGAAGAACGAGGACACGTACCGCCTCACGGTCGACGGCCTCGTCGACCGCCCCACCACCTACACCCTGGCCGAACTGAAGGCCCTTCCACAGACCCGCATGGTCCAGGACGTCCAGTGCGTCACCGGCTGGCGGGTACCGGACACACCGTTCGAGGGGTGCGTCTGTCCCGGCTCCTCGACGCCGCGGGAGTGCGCTCCCCGGCCGGCGCGGTGCGCTTCACCTGCTTCGACGGCGCCTACTCGGAGAGCCTCACCCTGGACCAAGCCCGCCGCGCGGACGTCATGGTCGCCCTGCGCATGCGGGACGAGGACCTGGAGCACGCCCACGGCGGTCCCGTCCGCCTCTACGTGGCTCCCATGTACTTCTACAAATCCGCCAAATGGCTCTCCGGCATCACCGTCACCGAGGACGTCGAACCCGGCTACTGGGAGGAGCGCGGCTACGACATCGACGCCTGGGTCGGCCGCTCGAACGGACGCGACGATGAGCCCACGAGCTGACACCCTGCCCCCTGACACCGCCGTACGCCGCTTCGCCCCCGCCCCCGCCTGGTGCACCGCGCCACCGCCGTACTGATGGGCGTCTGCGTCCTCACCGCGGCCTGCCTCTACGTCCCCCAGCTGGCCCAACTGGTCGGCCGCCGCGCGCTCGTCGTCACCGTCCACCAGTGGTCCGGGCTCGCCCTGCCCGTCCCGGTCCTCGCGGGTCTGGTCTCCCGCGCCTTCCGCGCCGACCTCGGCCGCCTGAACCGCTTCGGCCCGCACGACGCGACCTGGCTGCGGGCCGCCCTGCGCCGCGACAAGCGGCCGTCGTCCCGGCCGGCCGGCAAGTTCAACGCGGGCCAGAAGGTCTACGCGGCCTGGATCGCGGGTGCCACCCTGGTGATGCTCGGCACCGGGCTGATGATGTGGTTCACCCACCTCACCCCGCTGGTGTGGCGCACCAGCGCGACCTTCGTGCACGACTGGCTGGCGCTGACCGTCGGCATCGTCCTCGCCGGGCACATCGGCATGGCCCTGGCGGACCCCGAGGCCCGGCGCGGCATGCGCACGGGCTCCGTCGACCGCGACTGGGCGGAACGCGAACACCCGCTGTGGCGCCCCTGAGACGGCCTACGGCCCACCCGCCCCTCGAAGAGGAACGGATGGGCCGTACGCGCACGGTCTGCCGCTAGATGATCAGCGACAGGAGCAGCACCAGACCACCGGCGACCACCGAGATGATCGTCTCCATCACCGACCAGGTCTTGATCGTCTGTCCGACGGTCAGCCCGAAGTACTCCTTCACCAGCCAGAAGCCGGCGTCGTTGACATGGCTGAAGAAGACCGAACCGGCGCCGATGGCCAGCACCAGCAGGGCGGCGTGCGTGGACGACATGTCGGCCGCCAGCGGTGCCACCAGACCGGCCGCCGAGATGGTCGCCACGGTCGCCGAACCGGTCGCCAGCCGGATCGCCACCGCGATCAGCCAGCCGAGCAGCAGGGCCGGGATCGCCCAGTCCGAGGAGATGTCGAGGATCATCTGACCCACACCGGAGTCGATCAGCGTCTGCTTGAAGCCGCCGCCGGCGCCGACGATGAGCAGGATGCCCGCGATCGGGCCCAGGCCCTTCTCGACCAGCCCCGAGATCCGCTCCTTGCTGAACCCGGCGGGCAGGACCAGCGTGAAGATGCCGACGAGCACGGACGCGAGCAGGGCGATCATCGGGGAGCCGATGACGTTGAACACGCGCTGAACGCCGTTCTCCGGGTCGTCGACGACGATCTCGACCAGGGCCCTGCCCAGCATCAGCACGACCGGCAGCAGGATGGTCGCCAGCGTCGGACCGAACCCGGGACGCTTCTCCAGGTCCTCGGAGGGGCGCTGCGGGATCATCCGGTCCGGGGCGGGGACGTCCACCCAGCGGGCCGCGTACTTGGAGAACAGCGGACCGGCGATGATCACCGTCGGGATGGCGATGAGCACACCCAGCGCGAGCGTCACGCCGAGGTTGGCGTCGATCGCGTCGATCGCGACCAGCGGGCCGGGGTGCGGAGGCACCAGGCCGTGCATCACGGACAGACCGGCGAGCGCCGGGATGCCGATCCGCATCAGCGAGTAGTTGCCGCGCTTGGCGACTATCAGCACGACCGGGATCAGCAGGACGACGCCGACCTCGAAGAACAGCGGCAGACCGATCACCGAGGCGATCAGCACCATCGCCCACGGCATGGTGCGGCCCTTGGCCCTGGCGAGGATCGTGTCGACGATCTGGTCGGCGCCGCCCGAGTCGGCGAGCATCTTGCCGAGGATCGCTCCGAGAGCGATGAGCACGCCGACACCGGCGACGGTGGAACCGAGGCCCGCGCTGAAACTGGCGATGACCTTGTCCAGCGGCGCCCCGGCGAACGCGCCGAGCGCCAGCGAACCGATGGTCAGCGCCAGGAAGGCGTGCAGTTTGAACTTGGTGATGAGCAGAACGATGACGGCGATACCCGCCAGGACTGCGATGCCCAGCTGTGCGTGGCCGGCCGAGGTGATGGACTCGGGTACGTCCGCTGCCAGCATCTCGACACTGAGACTGGTCACGGTGGATTCCTTGTGAGTACGGGGAGAAGGGAAAACAGGGAGAGGACCGGGGCGACGGGGGCGTCCCGGGGTTCAGGGGTGAGCGGCGGCGGGCGGCGTCGGCTCGGACGGAAGGGGACCGACCGGCGGAGGCGACTTCGGCCGGCAGCTACGAGGTCGCTCCGGAGAGGTCCGTGAGGGCGGCGACCGCCTGCGCGGTGATCTCCTCGGGACTGCCGGAGACCTCCACGGCGACCCCGGCCTCGTCCGGCTCCAGCGGCTGGAGCGTGGCGAACTGGGAGTCGAGCAGGGCCGTGGGCATGAAGTGCCCTCGCGGTGCGACATCCGGTCCTCGATCAACGCGCGGTCACCGGTGAGATGCACGAAGACCACGCCGGGCGCGGCCGCTCGCAGCCGGTCGCGGTACGACCGCTTCAGCGCCGAGGAGCTGACCACCCCGCCGAGTCCGGCCCGGCCGTGCGCCCAGTCGCCGATGGCGTCCAGCCAGGGCCACCGGTCGTCATCGGTGAGCGGGGTACCGGCCGACATCTTGGCGATGTTGGCCGGCGGGTGGAAGTCGTCGCCCTCGGCGTACGGGACGCCGAACCGGGCCGCGAGCAGGGGACCGATGGTGGTCTTGCCCGTGCCCGCGACGCCCATGACCACGACGACATGGGGGTGTTCATCGCTGCCTCACTGTCTGCTGTCTTCGTTGACACGTGATGTCGACGCAACTGAAGCCCATTAGGTACGACAAATTCAAGAGTGTGTGACGTATAAGTCTGATTTTTATTCGGGTGACCCGCCCCGTACGCTGAGTGCATGAGCATCACGGGCCGGGGACTGCACGGCCGCGTACTGGACACCCTCGGCCCCGAGATCACCGCCGGCGCCTACCCGCCCGGCAGCGTTCTGCGCACCGACGAGCTGGCCCAGCGCTTCGACGTGTCGCGTTCCGTGATGCGTGAGGTCGTCCGTGTCCTGGAGTCCATGTACCTGGTCCAGTCCCGCCGCCGCGTCGGCGTGACGGTCCTGCCGACCTGCGAGTGGAACGTGTACGACCCGCAGGTCATCCGCTGGCGCCTGGCCGGCGCGGACCGCCCCCGCCAGCTGCGCTCGCTGACGGTGCTGCGCTCGGCGGTCGAACCGATCGCGGCCGGCCTCGCCGCCCGCAACGCCACCCTGGAGCAGTGCGCCGAGCTCACCGAGTGCGCGCTCGGCATGGTCGCCAACTCCAGCGGTCATCGGCTGGAGGGCTACCTCTTCCACGACGTGGCCTTCCACCGGGTCATCCTGACCGCCTCCGGCAACGAGATGTTCGCCCGCCTCGGCGACGTCGTCGCCGAGGTGCTGTCCGGCCGCACCCACCACGAGGTGATGTTCGAGGACCCCGACCCCGCCGCCGTCACCCTCCACGTCCAGCTCGCCGAGGCGGTCCGCGAACGCGACGCGGCCCGCGCGGAGAAACTGACCCGCGAGATCACCGAGGGCGCCCTCCAGGAACTGGACATCCTGGCGCCCTGACGGCCGGTCAGCCCAGCAGTGCGAGCAGCCGGCTCACGGCCTCCGCGGCGGGCCGGCCCACCTCGCCGACGGTGACCGCGATCTGTCTGAGGGACTCCAGGACGATGCCGCGCTGGTTCAGGACATCCCGGTCCGGAACGAGCTCGGGCAGCGCGTCCTCGACGGTCCGGTCCTGGTCCGGGGCGAGATGCGGACGCAGGTCCCGCAGGAGGCCGGTGAGATCCACGATGGCGGTGCGGAGCTCGGTGTCCTGAGTCGTACCGCCGTAGTTGAAGGCGATGTTCTTGCGGCCGCCGTTCATGTTGACCACGGGCGCGTAGTAGTTCGATTCCCCACTCACAGCTTGAACCCCGTATTCTCCCGGCCGCCGGTCATGTTGACGACGGGTCCGTAGTTGTTCGTCTGCCGGTTGTTGACCTTCTGCACGATGGTGGTGAACTCGGCTGCCGGATTGTCGATCGCGTCCACGATCCGGCCGGCGATCTGCCGCAGCTCGTCCACCGTCGGCAGCGTCACGATCACCCGGGAGCCGCTGTTCATCTCGACGACCAGCACCGGCTTCTTCGACGAGAACAGCTCGGAGAAGGTGACGACCAGGCCGATCACGAAGACGATGACCGCCGGGCCGCCGTCGTCCCCGAGACGTGCCTCGCCCTCGCTGGCGTAGTAGATCGCGACATAGACCAGGAAGGCCCCGAACAGCCACTTCAGCAGGCGGAGGAAGGCCGCGCCCCAGTCGGGCTTGAGCCTGAAGGCGTCGACCCAGGCGATGTTGTGCAGCGGGACGGCGGCCGTCCCCACCCACAGCACGCGGCGGCTGACCCGGAGGACCAGAGGGGCCCCTTGGGAGGAGTCGGTGGCGGCGGAGGAGGCTGGGACGGCGGCCGAGGCGGCGGTGTGCCGACGTTTCCCGTGTGGTTCATGGCTCCCCCGACTCGCCGTCACCCGCACCCGCGTATCGCGCGGGAGCACCATTAAGCGCTCGAAGGGGGTGCTGAGGCAGACGAGAAACAGCCAATCTGCCCCGCGATGGCCGGTATCCGGCCTGTCAGTCGAGGAACTCCCCGTCGACGTACACCCAGGCCCCGTCGACCCGCTCGAACCGGCTGCGTTCGTGCAGCGAGCCGCCCCGGTAGGACGCCCGGAAGGTCACCGTCCCGGTGGAGTGGAAGGCGGACCCGTCGCTCGTCTCCAGGATCTCCAGCCCGGTCCACCGCGTCCGCGGATCGAGGTCGAGCCGCTCCGGTCGCGTCCGCGGATGCCAGGTGCGCAGCAGATACGCGCCCTCCCGCCGTACGAAGGCGCAGTACCGCGACCGCATCAGCCGCTCGGCGGTGGGCGCGGCGGCGGCCCCCGAGTGGAAACGGCCGCAGCAGGCCTCGTACGCCTCGGGGAGCCCGCAGGGGCAGGAACGCGTGCTCAAAGGGTCACCCTCCGCGGCAACGCCCGAGGGCCGCGACCTCGTGGTCGCGGCCCTCGCGCTTCATGTGTCCGAGGGGGACTTGAACCCCCACGCCCGATAAAGGGCACTAGCACCTCAAGCTAGCGCGTCTGCCATTCCGCCACCCGGACAAGGTGTCTGCCGCGCGGGGTTTCCCCGTGGCGACGACGTAAACATTACCAGGTGTTCCGGGGCGGCCGATCACCCCGGCCCGGCCGCGCCGAGGTGTGAACGGCGGATGACGGGCGGGGCCGGGTCTTGGGGACCGCCCGCGGGGAGGGAGGATGGGGGACGACCCACCAGCGGGAACACCAGCAGCGGGAGGAAGCACGTGAGCGGGACGGACACGGCCAGGAGCGTCACCGGTGAGGACGAGGTCGTGGACCTCTGCCGCGAGCTGATCCGGATCGACACCAGCAACTACGGCGACCACTCGGGCCCCGGCGAGCGCAAGGCGGCCGAATACGTCGCCGAGAAGCTCGCCGAGGTGGGGCTGGAACCGCAGATCTTCGAGTCGCACCCGGGGCGCGCCTCCACGGTGGCCCGGATCGAGGGCGAGGACCCGTCCCGGCCCGCGCTGCTCATCCACGGCCACACCGACGTCGTACCGGCCAACGCGGACGACTGGACCCACCACCCCTTCTCCGGGGAGATCGCCGACGGCTGCGTCTGGGGGCGCGGCGCCGTCGACATGAAGGACATGGACGCGATGACCCTCGCGGTCGTCCGCGACCGGATGCGCAGCGGACGCAAGCCCCGCGCGACGTCGTGCTCGCCTTCCTCGCCGACGAGGAGGCCGGCGGCACGTACGGGGCCCGCCACCTGGTCGACCGGCACCCGCACCTCTTCGAGGGCGTCACCGAGGCGATCAGCGAGGTGGGCGGCTTCTCGTTCACCGTCAGCGAGCAGCGCCGCCTGTATCTGATCCAGACGGCCGAGAAGGGCATGCACTGGATGAAGCTGACCGTGGCCGGCACCGCCGGACACGGTTCGATGATCCACCGCGACAACGCCATCACCGAGCTGTCGGAGGCCGTCGCCCGCCTCGGCCGCCACACCTTCCCCGTCCGCGTCACGAAGACCACCCGCGCCTTCCTCGACGAACTGGGCGACGCCCTCGGCACCGAACTCGACCCGGAGGACATGGAGGGCACCCTCGCCCGGCTCGGCGGCATCGCCAAGCTCATCGGCGCGACGCTCAGCAACACCGCCAACCCCACCCAGCTGGGCGCCGGCTACAAGGTCAACGTCATCCCGGGCGAGGCGACCGCGCACGTGGACGGCCGCTTCCTGCCCGGACACGAGGAGGAGTTCCTCGCCGACCTCGACCGGATCCTCGGCCCGAACGTGCGGCGCGAGGACGTCCACTCCGACAAGGCCGTCGAGACCACGTTCGACGGCGCCCTCGTGGACGCGATGCAGTCGGCGCTGGTGGCCGAGGACCCGGCCGCCAAGGCCATCCCCTACATGCTCTCCGGCGGGACGGACGCCAAGTCCTTCGACGACCTCGGAATCCGGGGCTTCGGCTTCGCCCCGCTGAAGCTTCCCCGGAGCTGGATTTCGCGGGCATGTTCCACGGGGTCGACGAGCGGGTGCCGGTGGACGGTCTGAAGTTCGGCGTACGCGTGCTCGACCGGTTCCTCGACGCGTCCTGACCCTGCTGCCGAAAGGGGTCAACAATCGTGCAGACGTACGGAGTTGACCGTTACGAGTGAATGCGACGATAAGCTCGTAGCCTCATTACTCCCTCCTCGTTACCCATGATGTGATCCGCGACTTTGGATCGCTTTGCCAACTAGGAGGAACAATGCTCAAGAAGGTCGTCGCCGTCGCCGCTGCCACCGGTGGTCTGGTTCTCGCGGGTGCGGGTCTGGCCGCCGCCGACTCCGGTGCCCAGGGTGCCGCCGTGCACTCCCCGGGTGTCGTTTCCGGCAACGTCGTGCAGGTCCCGGTTCACGTCCCCGTGAACGTCTGCGGCAACACGATCTCCGTCATCGGCCTGCTGAACCCCGCCTTCGGCAACGTCTGCATCAACAAGTGACGTTGTGCCTCGCCCTCTAGGGCACGCCCGCTGAGGGTTTGAGCCCGTCGGCCCCGGAGCGCGCGCCATGCGCTCCGGGGCCGACCGGTCTCACCGAACGTCGGAACACGGGGAATGCGGCGCAGCGCCCATTCCCGGCACCAGGTCGAAGGCAGGGATTTCAGCAATGCGACAGGTCACCCGCAAGGGCCTGATGACGATGGCGGCCGCCACGGGCGTGCTCGCCGCCGCCGGCGGGGCCGCCCACGCCGACTCCGGTGCGGCGGGCCACGCCGCCGGCTCGCCCGGCGTCCTCTCCGGGAACACCGTGCAGGCGCCGGTGCACGTGCCGGTCAACGTCTGCGGCAACACCGTCAACGTCGTGGGCCTCCTCAACCCGGCCGTGGGGAACTCCTGCGCCAACCGGGGCGGCTCCTCCGCGGGCGGTTACGGCGACTCCGGCGGCCACGGCGGCGCGCACGCCGGCGGCCACGCCACCGGCTCTCCCGGTGTGGCGTCCGGCAACCACATCCAGGCACCGGTCCACATTCCGGTGAACGCCTGCGGCAACACCGTCAACGTCGTCGGCCTGGGGAACGGCACAGCGGGCAACGACTGCGCGAACGGCGGCTCGGGGCATCCCGGTCACCCGGGACACCCGGGTGACCCCGGTGGCCCCGGTGGCCCGGGGCAGCCCGGCGATCCCGGTGACCCGGGTGATCCTGGCGATCCCGGTGACCCGGGTAACCCCGGTCAGCCCGGCGACCCCGGTGACCCCGGTAATCCGGGCAACCCCGGTAACCCCGGTAACCCCGATAACCCTGGCAACCCCGGTAACCCCGGTAACCCTGGTGACCCGGGCAACCCCGGACAGCCGGGCACCCCGGACCGCCCCTCCACCGGTGACGAGCCGGGCGGCGGCACCCAGCCCCTGCCCGACACGCAGCTCGCGCAGACCGGCAGCGAGCTGCCGATGGGCCTCGTCCTGCCCGTCGGCGCGGGCGCGCTGCTCGCCGGCGCGGTCCTCTACCGCAAGGCACGGGCCGCCGCGTGACACCCCACATACGGAGCGGACCCCGCGATCGCGGGGTCCGCTCCGTATGTGATTCCGGTCGGGCGTCCTAGCCAGGGCCCGGTCGGGCCCTGGATCACCAGGTGGCTCGCACCTGGCGGATGATCCGCCTCCGCAGCCGCACCCTGCGACTGCCGTCACGCATCAGCGTCAAGCGGTACAACTCCCAGTGACCGTACTCGGCATGGTCCGTCAGCAGGCGTGCCGTCTCCTTGCGGGAGATCCCGCGCGGTACGTACACGTCGGCAAATTCGTATTCCGGCATCGCATCTATTGTGCGGGCCGGGCCCCGGTACGGATAGCGTCTGCACTATGTCTGATGCTGCGCAGCCCACCGCTGCCGAGGTACGCGCCGCCGCCGAGGCGGTCAAGACCGCGCTCGACCGCCATCTGGCCGCGGTCGAACGCCGGTCGGGGAGGACGACCCGGCCGTCTACGAGGCGTTCAACCAGCTGGCCGCGGCCGCGGAGACGTACGACGAACTGCTCTACGACCGGTACGACGAGGTCACCCCTTCGAGATCCCCGGCGCCGAGGACGCACCGCCGTACACCGGTCCCGAGGAACCGGCGGCGGTCAGCGTGCTGATCCGCCGCGACTACGCCGTCGTGGAACCCCAGCGGCTGCGCGCCCACGCCCAGCGGATCGAGGCGGCGGACGACGACGAGAGCACGGAGACGTCCGGTACCGTCCACGGCGCCCTCGGTCTGCTGTTCGGAGAGTTCGAGCCGGACGAGATCGCATCCCGGCACACCGAGTTCGGGCTGGAGGAGGGCGACTCCACGCTCTGGGTGGCGGCATCGGACGAACCCGCCGAACCCGGCGAGTGGCTGGAGTCGCCGTTCGAGCAGGTCGACCCGCAACAGGTGGTGTGCCGCTTCGACGTCAGCGCGGTGTTCGACGACGAAGACCTCGAAGACGACCTCGACGACGAACTGGATCCAAGCCTGGACGAGGACGAGGACGAGGACCTGGACCCCCTCGACGCCACCACCCGCTGACCCCGGCGGCAGCACCACCCGGTGCCGGCCAACGCGCGGTGCGCGGCTTCGCCGCCACCTGGGCCACGGCACCGGGTGCGGCCGCCGATACCGGCAACCGTGGGGTGTGCGGCCCCGCAGGGCGGGGCACGGCCGGATGCCGTGTCCCGCGTACGACGCCGCGGCTCAGGCCTCCGCCATCGGCGGTACCTGCGGGGCCAGCAGGGTCGGCAGCCGGGTGGTGCGCGGCCTCGCCGGCACCTCGGCCACGGCGCGCGGCAGTGCCTGTTCCACCCCGTGCACCACGGACAGATGCCGGTCCGCCCGGCTGAACGCCGTATAGACCCACGGCCGGCTCAGAACCGGTGCGGCGTCACCGGGGAGCACCACGACCACCGCGGGCCAACGGCAGCCCACCGCCTGGTGCGCGGTCAGCGCCCACCCGTGCCGTACAGCCGACTCCACCCGCTCCCTCGGTACGACGATCGGATCGCCCCCGCACTCCAGGTGCAGCCCCTCGGCGTCGGCCGAGGCCACGCGACCCGGCAGCGTACGGCCGGGAGCGGGGAGTAGGCGATCCGGTCACCCGGGTCGAACCCGCCGAAGCGCCCCGGCCCCGGATTCAGCCGCTCCTTCAGCGCGGCGTTCAGCGCCCAGGTGCCCACGGCGCCCCCGTGCCCCGGGGTGATCACCTGGGTCTCCTCGACCGGCACGCCGATGGCGCGCGGCACCGAGTCCACCACCAGCTGCACGGCCCGGTGCACGGCCTCTCCCGCGTCCCGCACCGGCACGATCACGACCTCCTTGCCGGGCGCCGCCACCTGGTTCAGCTCGCCGACGCCGATCCCGGACACCAGCTCGCCCAGCGGCCCGGGATCCGGGCGCCGCGAGGCGATCTGCGGACAGACCCGCGCCGCCAGCAGATCGGCGAACACCCGCCCCGCCCCCACCGACCACAGCACCCCGGATCACCGGCCAGCACCAGCCGCGCCCCGTCCGGCAGCGACTCCGTGACCAGCGCGGCGGTCTCGACATCCAGCTGCGGGGCGTCGAGCACCACCAGCAGATCCACGTCCAGCGCCCCGTCGGCGTCCCGTCCGGGCCCCTCGGCACCGGACAGCAGCCCCGCCGCGGTGACGACGCCGGCGTCCTCGCCGCCCACGAGGGCCGCGAACCGCGCACGCCCGACCGGGCCATGGGTCACGGCCCAGGCCCGCAGCCCCACACCCCGCGCGGCAGCCACCAGCGCCGCCGGTTCGGCGAGCGAGGCCTCTCCGCCGGTGTGCAGCACCAGCCCGTGCCCCGCGACGGCCCGGATCAGCTCCCCGGCGGAACCCTCCGCCGAGGCGGCCGCCCGCTCCCACTCCGCGCCCCGCTCGGTCACGGAGTTGATCAGCCGCCCGAGCCCGTCGGCCAGACTCTCCTCGGCCAGCGCGTACCGCTCCAGCCCCACCAGCACCCGAACCGGCCGCTCCTCCTCCTCGGCGTCCCCGGCTTCGCCGACGGCGTCCTGGAAAACGAGAACGTCACCCTCGGAGACGGCGTTCTGCACGGCCTGCTCCGCCTCCGGCACTCCCTGCCGGTCCAGCGCGACCACCAGTGCGGCCATCTCCAGCGCGGTGTGCCCGGCGAGCGCGGCCTGCTCCAGCAGCCACACGGTGACGGCTCGTCCCCGCCGCTCGTCGTCCGGCCCGGCCCCGGCACCGAGCAGCGCCCGCGCGAACCCGTCCGCCTGCTCCGGCCGCACCCCGGGGACCCGCAGCAACTGCCAGGGATCCGCGCGCAGCACCTCGGCGCCGACCTCGGCCGCCTGTACCGCGATACCCTCCGGCGCGCCCCCTGGACGAGTACCTCCCGCACCTCCTCGACGGCTTCCGCGGCGGGCACCACCGGCCCGGGAGCCACGGCCGGCGCCCGCCGTACGGACTCGGGCGCGGGCCTCCGCGGCGCGGGCGCGGCCTCCGCGAACACGGTGGCGGCCGGCTTCTCCCCGCTTTCCACGGCCCGTACGGCGGCCAGCAGATCGGCGGCCGTGCCGCTCAGCTTGGTCCCGGCCTCGATCGGCTCCTGCCGTTCCGCCTTGCGCCGCTCGATCCGCTCCCGCTCCAGGCGCTGCGCGGCCAGCTCGGCCTCGGCCTCGGACACCTGCGCGTCCTCGGCGGGGGTCCCCGGCTTCTCGGCGTCCTCCGCGGTCTCGGACGGCTCCGTGCTCACAGCGTGCTCCAGTCGTGATCGGGATAGCGGTGCACGGGCGCCGACACATCGTCGAGCGCCCGGCAGATCTCGTCAGGAAGACTAAGGGCCTCCACTGACAACGCCGCCGTGAGCTGCCGCGCGTTGCGCGCGCCGACGACGGGGCGGCCACCCCGGGCCGGTCACGGACCCAGGCGAGGGCCACCTGCAGCGCGGTCACGGCGAGGCCGTCCGCCGCGGTGGTCACGGCCTCCACGATCCTGCCGGCCGTGTCGTCGAGATACGGCGCGACGAAGGGGCGAGATGCTCGAGGCGCCGCGGGAGTCCCGCGGCGCGGAGTCGTTGCGGTACTTGCCGGTGAGCACGCCCCGGCCGAGCGGTGAGGACGGCAGCAGGCCGATGCCGAGATCGAGGGCGGCGGGCAGGACCTCGCGCTCCACGCCCCGCTGGAGCAGCGAGTACTCCATCTGGGTGCTCGCCAGCCGGGTGCGCGCGCCGGGCGCGGCGAGCTGCCAGGTCGCGGCCTTGGCGAGCTGCCAGCCGCAGAAGTTGGAGACACCGGCATAGCGCACGCGGCCGCTGCCGACGGCGATGTCGAGCGCCTCCAGCGTCTCGTCGAGCGGGGTGGCGGGGTCGTAGGCGTGGACGTGCCACACGTCGACATGGTCCGTGCCGAGGCGGGCGAGGGAGGCGTCGAGGGCGGAGAGCAGGTGGCCGCGTGAGCCGTCGAACCGTCGGTCCGGGTCGGGCACGCTGCCGGCCTTCGTCGAGATGACGAGGTCCCGGCGGGGTACGAGGCCGTCCATCAGCTTGCCGAGCAGATACTCGGACTCGCCGTCGCCGTACACGTCGGCGGTGTCGACGAGGTTTCCGCCCGCTTCCCAGAACGTCTTCAAGAGGTCCGCGGCGTCGTGCTCGTCGGTGTCCCGGCCCCAGGTCAGGGTCCCCAGCCCGATCCGGGACACGCAGGCCGGTACGGCCGAGATGCCTCTGCTCCATGAACGCCGAGATTACTGGGCAGAGCGTCGGGTGTGTCGGCCTGTGGACAACGGATTCGCCCGGGGCCCGCTGTCTTGTGGGCCGCCCCGCCGCTGCCGTGGCCCGGGGGCGGATCCGCGCCGGCCCGATGCGCGGGGGCGTCTGCCGGCTGCCGCGCTTCGGTGCGGGCCGGGGTCGGTGGCGGCCCGGCGCTTGCGGGGTGCCGTCGCCCCCACCGGACCGAAGGTGCGCCAGGCACCGGACCCCAGCCCCACCGGAGGTATATGGTCTCCGCACAAGCGACGTTACTCATCGGTAAGGGAGACGGTCATGCAGCTAGGGATCAACCTCGGCTACTGGGGTGCCGGAATGGACGCGGACAACCTCGCCGTGGCCCAGGAAGCCGACCGCCTCGGATACGCCGTCTGCTGGGCGGCGGAGGCGTACGGCTCCGACGCCGCCACCGTACTCACCTGGGTCGCCGCCCAGACCCGGCGTATCGACGTCGGCTCGGCCATCTTCCAGATCCCCGCCCGCCAGCCCGCGATGACCGCGATGACCGCGGCCACCCTCGACTCGCTCTCCCAGGGCCGCTTCCGGCTCGGCCTCGGCGTCTCAGGCCCCCAGGTCTCCGAGGGCTGGTACGGCGTCAAGTTCGACAAGCCCCTCGCCCGCACACGCGAGTACGTCGAGATCATCCGCAAGGCGATGACCCGCGAACGCCTCTCCTACGACGGCGACCACTGGACGCTTCCTCCCCGGCGGCCCCGGCAAGCCCATCAAGCTCACCGTGCACCCCCAGCGCGAGCACATCCCCTCTACATCGCCGCCATCGGCCCGAAGAACCTCGAACAGACCGGCGAGATCGCCGACGGCGCCCTGCTGATCTTCCCCTCCGCCGACCACCTCGAGGACACCGCCGTCAAGCACCTCCGCGCGGGCCGCGAAAAGGCCGGCAAGACGCTCGACGGCTTCGACATCTGCCCCACCGTCCCCTCGCCGTGGGCGACGACAAGGACGTGGCCACGCTCGCCGACACCTTCCGCCCGTACACCGCGCTCTACGTCGGCGGCATGGGCAGCCGCAAGCAGAACTTCTACAACCAGCTGGCGCGGCGCATGGGCTACGAGCGCGAGGCCGCCGAGATCCAGGACAAGTACCTGACCGGCGACAAGCAGGGCGCGGCCGCCGCGGTACCGCACGACCTGATCGACAAGACCACCCTGCTCGGCTCGGTGGACCGCATCGCCGACCGGATGAAGGCGTACGCCGCCGCCGGGGTCACCACCCTCACCCTCGCCCCGGCCGGCTTCACGCTCGACGAGCGCCTCGCCTCACTCCGCGCCGGCACCGAGGCCCTGGAACACGCGGGCCTGGCGTAGAGGCACCACGGCCGTGGTGGGGGCTCGGGGGCCCACCCCGCCACGGCCGTCACTGCATCAACGCCCCCGCGTGTCACCCGGTTACGCCCGCACGATCCCGCCCCGTACTCCGTTCGGCGGAGTTACCCGCCTCACCTGTTGCCGCCCCGCACCCCACGCACTTGACTTGCTCTTTGCAGAATCCGTGTGGAGAGGCGGCCCACCATGCTTTCGGCCAAGACGCTGTTCCAGGAGATCGTCGACCACGACGACTCCTTCGCCCTCTTCTGCTCCATCGCCGCGAGCGGAGAGTCCCAGGGCGGCTGGGAGAACGCCCGTATCGCCGCGCTGGTGCCCGAGGCCCAGCGCGACCTCGCCCCAAGATCACCAGGCACGGCGCCGACGAGGACAAGCACGGCCGCATCTTCAACGCCCTGATGAAGAAGCGCGGCCTCGAGCCCGTCCCGGTCCCCTGGGACACGGACTACACGATGCTTCTGGAGAACAACGGCATCGGCCTGGCCCACGACAAGCTGCGACGCGACGAGCCGCTCACGGTGCAGGACATCGTCACCTACCTCGCCCACAGCAGGGTCACCGAACAGCGTGCCTCCGAGCAGATGACCCTGCTCCGCAGGCACTTCGCCGACCACCCGGACCTCGGCCGCGCGGTCAGGATGATCTCCGACGACGAGGACAACCACCTCGCCTACTGCCACGAGGAGCTGCTGCGCTTCGCGTACGCCGGACACGGCCGCGCGATCCAGCGCGCCCTGCGCGAGTGCGCGCTCGCGGAGATCCGTGTGTACCGGGACGTCAGCCTGGCGGTGATGGCCCACATGGGCCGCATTCTGGGCTGGCCCAGGTCCAAGGCGGCGGTCCTCGCGGCCGGCATCCACGCGGTGTACGCGTACGAACGCGCGGGCGGCTGGCGTCGCATGGTGTCGCTCAAGACGCCGGAACGCCGCGACGCGCTGGGCGGCCCGGCGAACCCGGAACCCGAAGCGGCCTGACAGGGCGGGCCCCCGGACTCCACGAGGCGGCCGCCCCGGAATCGCGAGGCAGACCGCCCCGGAATCGCGAGGCAGACCGCCCCGGAATCGCGAGGCAGACCGCCCCGGAACGGCGAGGCGGGCCACCCCGGAGCTACGAGGCGCACCCGGACTCCACGAGGCGGGCGCCCCGGAACCCAGGAGGTGGCCCGCCCCGGACTCCACGAGGTGGCCCGCCCCGGACCCCACCAGGCAGATCGCCCATGACCCCACGAAGCGGACCGCTCCGGCCCCCGCCCGTCCCCTACATCCACCCCCGCCGCTTGAACAGCCGGAAAAGCAGCACCTCCAGCGCGATCATCGCCGCGATCACCACGGGATACGACCACTCCCACCGCAGTTCCGGCATGTGCTCGAAGTTCATCCCGTAGATCCCCGCGAGCATCGTCGGGATCGCCGCCATGGCCGCCCACGCGGAGATCTTCCGCATGTCGTCGTTCTGCCGCACGCTCATCTGCGCGAGATGCGCCGAGAGGATGTCGGAGACCAGCCGGTCCAGCCCCTCCACGGACTCGTTCACCCGGGTCAGATGGTCGTGCACGTCACGGAAGAAGGGCCGCGCCCTGTCCTCCACGAACGGCACCCCGGCCCCGTACGAGCCCACGCCCGCCAGTCGGGCCATCGGCGGCGCCAGCGGCCCGGTCGCCCGCCGGAACTCCAGGATCTGCCGCTTGAAGTTGTAGATCCGGGAGGCGGTGTGCCGGGAGCCGCCCCGTCGGGGGTGAAGACCTCCGCCTCCAGTTCCTCCAGGTCGGTGCCCAGCTCGGTCGCCACGTCCAGATAGTGGTCGACGACGGCGTCGGCGACCGCGTACAGCACCGACGTAGGCCCTCCCCGAGCAGTTCGGGCTCCCGCTCGAGCCGCTGCCGTACGGCGGCGAGCGGCGCGCCCTCGCCGTGCCGTACGGTCACCGCGAAGGAGTCACCGAGGAAGATCATGACCTCGCCGGAGGAGACGGTGTCGCTCTGCGGCTCGTACTCGACCGGCTTGAGGACCACGAACAGCGAGTCGTCGTACACCTCCAGTTTGGGTCGCTGATGGGCCTTGAGGGCGTCCTCGACGGCCAGCGGATGCAGTCCGAACTCCTGCGCGACCAGGCCGAACTCGTCCGCCGTCGGCTCGTGCAGCCCGATCCAGACGAATCCCCCGCCGCCCGCGCCTCGTCCAGCGCGTCGGAGAAGTCCCGGGGCCCCTCCGACCGACGCCCCTCCCGGTAGATGGCACAGTCGACGATCACGAACCGCACTCCCTTCTCTTCGTCCGGCACCACACACGCGTGCGCCTACCCTGGGCCGCATGCCCACGTTGCTCCTGGTCCGGCACGGACGTTCCACCGCCAACACCGAGGGACTGCTCGCCGGGTGGACACCCGGTGTCGCCCTCGACGACCGCGGGGCCGCCCAGGCCGCCGCACTGCCCGGACGGCTCGCCGCGCTGCCGCTCGCCGAGATCGTCACCAGCCCGCTCCAGCGCTGCCAGGAAACGATTCAGCCGCTGCTGGACGAACGCCCCGGCCTCAGCCCGCACACCGACGATCGCATCGGCGAGTGCCACTACGGCGACTGGTCGGGCCGCAAACTCGCCGAGCTCAAGGACGAGCCCCTGATGGAGGTGGTGCAGGCGCACCCGTCGGCGGCCGCCTTCCCCGGCGGGGAGTCCATGCGCGCGATGCAGACGCGCGCCGCCGAGGCGGTACGCGAGTGGAACGCGCGTGTGGAGCGCGATCACGGCGCCGACGCCGTGTACCTCATGTGCTCGCACGGCGACATCATCAAGTCTCTCGTCGCGGACGCACTCGGACTTCATCTCGACCTCTTCCAGCGGATCACCGTTGAACCGTGTTCCATCACCGCGATCCGTTACACACGGTTGCGGCCGTTTCTCGTCCGCCTCGGCGACACCGGCGACTTCGCGTCCCTGGCGCCGCGCGAGGAGCCGCCGGCCGGCGATGCCACGGTCGGAGGCGGCGCGGGCGCACCGTGATCGTCGGGCGCAGTAGGGTGAAGCGGTCGCCGCGGTGCGGCCCGTTCCCGCGGCCGCCCGTATCCCCACGACTCTCAATGGAGACAGGACGTGTCCCGTCAGGTGTTCCTCTACGACCAACCGGAACGTTTCGTGGCCGGCACGGTCGGCCTGCCAGGGCGCCGTACGTTCTTCCTCCAGGCTTCCGCCGGCTCCCGGGTGACCAGCGTGGCCCTGGAGAAGACCCAGGTCGCGGCCCTCGCCGAGCGCATGGACGAACTACTCGACGAGGTCGTGCGCCGCAGCGGCGGCAGCGCCTCCGTGCCGGCGATGGCGCCGACCGAGATTTCCGACTCCGCCCCGCTGGACACCCCCGTGGAGGAGGAGTTCCGCGTCGGCACGATGGCGCTCGCCTGGGACGGTGAGGAGCAGCGCATGGTCGTGGAGGCGCAGGCTCTCGTCGAGCTGGACGCCGAGACGGACGAGGACCTCGCCGAGGCCGAGGAGCGGCTGCTCCAGGACGAGGAGAACGGGCCCTCGATGCTCCGCGTCCGGCTCACCGGCGCGCAGGCCCGGGCCTTCGCCAAGCGCGCCCTCGACGTCGTCAACGCCGGGCGGCCGCCGTGCCCGCTGTGCAGTCTCCCGCTCGACCCGGAAGGACACGTATGTCCGCGCCAGAACGGATACCGCCGCGGAGCGTGACGGCCGCCGACCCGGCCGCGGCCGTGCTGCTCGCCGAGGGCGAGCTGACCGTGCGCGGACGCATCTCCGAGGCGTCGAACGCGGCGCTGTACTGCACCGTGACGTACGACGGCCGTGAGGCCGCGTGTCTACAAGCCGGTCGCGGGGGAGCGGCCCTGTGGGACTTCCCCGACGGCACGCTCGCCGGGCGCGAGGTCGCGGCGTACGAGGTCTCCCGGGCGACCGGCTGGGACCTCGTCCCGCCCACCGTGCTCCGCGACGGCCCGTACGGCGAGGGCATGTGCCAGCTGTGGATCGAGACGGCGCCGGGCGCGGAACTCCTCGCCCTGGTGGACGCTGAGGAGCCGGAGCCGGGCTGGAAGGCGATCGGTCTCGCGGAGGTCGGCGAGGGCCGCACCGCGCTGCTCGTGCACGCCGACGACGAGCGGCTGCGCCGGCTCGCGGTCCTCGACGCGGTGATCAACAATGCCGACCGCAAGGGCGGCCATCTGCTGCCCACCGCGGAGGGCACCCTGTACGGCATCGACCACGGCGTCACCTTCAACGCCGAGGACAAGCTCCGCACCCTGCTGTGGGGCTGGGCCGGCGAGCCCCTGACGACCGAGGCCCTGAACGTCCTGGACGCCCTCGGCACGGCCCTCACCCCCACCGGCCCCCTCACCGCCGCCCTGACCCCCACATCACCCCCACGGAGATCGCCGCCACCCGTGCGCGGGTCGAGGCGCTCCGCACCACCGCCGTCCACCCGCGGCCGGGCGGCGACTGGCCGGCCATCCCCTGGCCCCCGGTCTGAGACGTCCACCCCTGCCCGGGACCTGGCGGCCCGCCCCCGACGGGAGCGCGGGCACGCCGGAGCGCCTCGCGCAAGAGTGCCTTCCCGGTCATCCGGCCTGCTCCCGTTCGTTTTCCGAACCGCGGTCCGGTTAGGCTCATGACATGCATGCCTGGCCCGCTTCCGAGGTCCCCGCCCTGCCTGGTCAGGGCCGCGACCTGAGGATCCACGACACCGCGACCGGCGGCCTGATCACCTCCGCTCCCGGTCCCGTCGCCCGTATCTACGTCTGCGGCATCACCCCCTACGACGCCACCCACATCGGACACGCGGCGACCTACAACGCGTTCGATCTGGTGCAGCGTGTGTGGCTCGACACCAAGCGGCAGGTTCACTACGTCCAGAACGTCACCGACGTCGACGACCCGCTGCTGGAGCGGGCCGAGCGGGACGGCGTCGACTGGGTCGAGCTCGCCGAGCGCGAGACCACGCTGTTCCGCGAGGACATGACGGCGCTGCGGATGCTGCCCCGCGTGAGTACATAGGCGCCGTGGAGGCGATACCCGGCATCGTCCCGCTCGTCGAACGGCTGCGCGACCTCGGCGCGACCTACGAGCTCGACGGCGACATCTACTTCTCCGTGGAAGCGGACCCGCACTTCGGCAAGGTCTCGAACCTCGACGCCGCCGCCATGAAGCTGCTGTCCGCCGAACGCGGCGGCGACCCGGAGCGTCCGGGCAAGAAGAACCCCGTCGACCCGATGCTGTGGATGGCCGCCCGCGAGGGCGAGCCGAGCTGGGACGGCGGCTCGCTCGGCCGGGGCCGCCCCGGCTGGCACATCGAGTGCGTGGCCATCGCCCTCGACCACCTCGGCATGGGCTTCGACGTCCAGGGCGGCGGCTCCGACCTGGTCTTCCCGCACCACGAGATGGGCGCCTCGCACGCCCAGGCGCTCACCGGCGAGTTCCCGATGGCCACGGCGTACGTCCATGCCGGCATGGTCGCCCTGCACGGCGAGAAGATGTCCAAGTCCAAGGGAACCTGGTCTTCGTCTCCCGGCTGCGCCGCGACGGCGTGGACCCGGCGGCGATCCGGCTGGCGCTGCTCGCCCACCACTACCGCGCCGACTGGGAGTGGACCGACCAGGTCCTCCAGGACGCGGGGACCCGTCTCGGTCACTGGCGCGCGGCGGTCTCCCGCCCCGACGGCCCGCCCGCCGAGGCGCTGGTCGAGGAGATCCGCGAGGCCCTGTCCAACGACCTGAACGCCCCGGCGGCCCTGGCCGCCGTGGACCGCTGGGCCGTCCTCCAGGAAGAGACCGGCGGCACGGACGCCGGCGCCCCCGGCGTCGTCTCCCGCGCGGTGGACGCCCTGCTGGGCGTCGCCCTGTAACGGCCGGCCGCACACCCGGCGCCGTTTCCCGCACGCCGGACACACGACGGACCGCCCCGTTCGGAAACGGGGCGGTCCGTGTCGTTGTGGCGGCCCGTGACGGTGGGCGGTCCCGAAGCGGGACGGCTGGACGGTGCCCCGGTACCGGCGCCCCAGCCGGCCACGACGGCAAAGGGCGCCCCGGCGAAACCGGGGCGCCCCTTCTCGTTCAGTCCTCCGACGACTCGTCGCCGTCCGTGTCGGAGTCCGGTTCGGGATCCGGATCCGGATCCGGCTTCGGGGACGCGGCGGGCGGGGACGTCCGGGCGGGCCCTCGCGGCGGTACGACGTACCGTCCGAGCCGTCCGCCGTGGCGTGCCCGCCGGGCGGACCCGACGCACCGTCACGGCGCCGCAGATAGCGCTCGAACTCGCGGGCGATCGCCTCGCCCGACGCCTCCGGCAGCTCCGCGGTGTCCCGTGCCTCCTCCAGCGACTGGACGTACTCCGCGACCTCGCTGTCCTCCGCGGCCAGTTGGTCCACGCCCACCTGCCAGGCACGCGCGTCCTCGGGCAGCTCGCCCAGCGGGATCCGTACGTCGATCAGGTCCTCCAGGCGGTTCAGGAGGGCCAGCGTCGCCTTCGGGTTGGGCGGCTGCGAGACGTAGTGCGGCACCGCCGCCCACAACGACACGGCCGGCACACCCGCGTGCGTGCACGCCTCCTGGAGGATGCCGACGATGCCCGTGGGACCCTCGTACCTGGTCTCCTCCAGATCCATCCGGCGGGCCAGGTCCGGGTCGGACGTGGTCCCGCTGATCGGGACCGGCCGGGTGTGGGGGTGTCACCGAGCAGCGCGCCCAGCACGACCACCAGCTCCACACCGAGTTCGTGCGCGAAACCGAGGATCTCGTTGCAGAACGAACGCCAGCGCATCGACGGTTCGATCCCGCGGACCAGCACCAGGTCACGCGGCTCGTCCCCGCCGACCCGGACCACCGACAGCCGCGTCGTCGGCCAGGTGACCTTGCGCACCCCGCCGTCCATGAACACCGTGGGGCGGTTCACCTGGAAGTCGTAGTAGTCCTCGGCGTCCAGCGCCGCGAACACCTCGCCCTTCCACTCCCGCTCCAGATGCGCGACCGCGGTGGAGGCGGCGTCACCGGCATCGTTCCAGCCCTCGAACGCGGCCACCATGACCGGGTCGATCAGCTCGGGTACCCCCTCGAGCTCGATCACCCAGCGCCTCCTTCCGACGTGCCCTCGCGTACGCCCCAACCTACGGCGTGCCCCGGGGACGCCCGCAGCCCCTTCACAAGGGAGTGCTCCCATCACTGCCCCGCCGGGCACACGGAAACACCCGTCACAGTGTCGACCGCAGCCACTGCTCCACACTCGCGATGTGCACCGTCGCCCAGGACCGCGCCGCCTCCGCGTCCCGGTCCCGCAGGGCGGCGAGGATGGCCCGGTGCTCGCGCAGGGTGCGCCCGACGGCGTCCTCCTGGGTGAGCCCGCGCCAGATCCGCGCCCGGGTGGTGGGCCCGGACAGACCGTCGAGCAGGGAGCACAGCACCGAGTTGCCCGAGCCGCGCACGATGGCCCGGTGGAACTCCAGATCGGCGGCGACCAGGTCCTCCAGCGACGGCTCGTCACCGAGCTTGTCCAACTGCTCTGTCAGCGCGTCCAGTTGCTCGTCGCCGAGCCGCCCGGCCGCCAGAGCCGTCGCGGCCGGCTCCAGGATGCGGCGTACGGCGAGGAACTCCAGGACCGTGTCGTCCCGGTGGAAGTCGACGACGAAACTCAGCGCCTCCAGCAGGAGTTGCGGGTCCAGACTCGTGACGTACGTGCCGTCGCCCTGCCGTACGTCCAGGATGCGGATGAGCGACAGGGCGCGCACCGCCTCGCGCAGCGAGTTGCGGGACAGCCCCAGCTCGGCCGCGAGCTCGCTCTCCCTGGGCAGCCGGGCGCCGGGACGCAGCGCACCCGAGACGATCATTGCCTTGATCTTCTCGATCGCCTCGTCGGTCACTGCCATAGCGCGCCTCCCTGCGGGCCAGACCTCCGATGTATCCGGCCCATTATGTACGGGGCGGGGGCGGCCCCGTCGGCACGGAGCCGCCCCCGGCGGCGTACACCCGGCTCCCGCGCGGGGGAGCCGGGGTACCGCGGCTACTTCTTGTCGAGCAGCTCCCGCACATCCGCGCGGACCTCGTCCGTGGCCAGGCCCCGGATCGTCAGCGTCGTACGGCGGCGCAGCACGTCGTCCGGGGTCTCGGCCCACTCGTGGTCCCGGGCCCAGACGATCTGCGCCCGGATCTCCGGGGCGTCCGGGTGGACACGCCGGGCGAGCTCCGGGTCCTCGTTGGCGAGGCGGGCGATGTCGAAGGCCAGCGAACCGTAGTGGGTGGCCAGGTGCCTGGCGGTGTCCGCCGCCATGCGCGGGCCGGGCGCCGGACCGTCCACCAGCAGCCGGTGGGCGACCGCGCGGGGGTTGGCCACACCAGGCAGCGGCAGCTTCTTCGGCAGCGCGGCGACCGGTTCGAAGTCGTCGCCCAGCGGGTGGCCGGGCAGCGCCTGGAGCTTCCGCATCACCGTACGGCCGATGTGGCGGAAGGTGGTCCACTTGCCGCCCGCGACGGACAGCATCCCGCCCCGGCCCTCGGTGACGACGGTCTCCCGCTTCGCCTTGGCCGTGTCCCCGGGACCGCCGGGCAGTACCCGCAGACCCGCGAAGGAGTACGTGATCAGCTCACGGTCGAGCTGCTGGTCGCGGATGGAGAACGCGGCCTCGTCGAGTATCTGCGCGGTGTCCTTCTCGGTGACCGCGACGTCCGCCGGGTCGCCCTCGAACTTCTCGTCCGTGGTGCCGAGCAGCAGCATGTCCTCCCAGGGAGGGCGAAGGTGATCCGGTACTTGTCGATCGGCGTGGCCAGCGCGGCCTTCCACGGCGAGGTCCGCTTCAGGACCAGGTGGGCGCCCTTCGACAGCCGGATGGACGGCGCCGCGTCCGGGTCCTCCATACGGCGCAGGTGGTCGACCCACGGGCCGGTCGCGTTGAGCACCAGCCGGGCGTTCACCCCGAACTCGTCGCCCGAGAGCCGGTCGCGCAGCTCGGCGCCGGTGACCCGGCCCCGGGTGAAGCGCAGGCCCGTCACCTCGGCGTGGTTGAGGACGACCGCGCCGGACTCGGCCGCCGCGCGGACCGTCATCAGCGCCATCCGCGCGTCGTTCATCTGGTCGTCGCCGTACACGGCCACGGCCTTGAGGTTGTCGGTGCGCAGCTCCGGCACGTCCCGCGCGGCCTTGGCCGGCGAGAGCAGATGCCCGACGCCGTCGCCGAAGGCGGACAGCGCCGAGTACGCGAAGACACCGGCGCCGAGCTTCGCCGCGCCGTGCGGCCCGCCCTTGTACACGGGGAGGTAGAACGTGAGCGGGTTCGCCAGGTGGGGGCCACCTCGCGGGAGATCGCACGGCGCTCGAAGTGGTTCTCCGCCACCAGCTTCACCGCGCCGGTCTGCAGATAGCGCAGACCGCCGTGGAGCAGCTTGGAGGAGGCGGAGGAGGTGGCGCCGGCGAAGTCACCGGCGTCCACCAGAGCCACCCTGAGGCCGGACTGCGCGGCGTGCCAGGCGGTGGAGATGCCCAGGATGCCGCCGCCGATCACGAGAAGGTCGTACGACGCCTTGGAGAGCTGCTCCCGGGTCTCGGCGCGGCTCGGGTTCGAGCCGGACGCCGGGCGCGTCCCCAGGGCAGGCACGGACTGCAGGGTGGACTGGGTGGTCATGGCGGTTCTTGCTCCTCGTCAGTCTTCGTCGGCGATCCAGCCCATGGTCCGCTCGACGGCCTTGAGCCAGCTCTTGTACTCACGGTCGCGGGTCTCCGCGTCCATGCGGGGTCCACTCGGCGGCCCGCCGCCAGTTGGCGCGCAGGTCGTCGGTGCTGTTCCAGAAGCCGACGGCGAGGCCGGCGGCGTAGGCGGCGCCGAGGCAGGTGGTCTCGGCGACCATGGGGCGCACCACGGGGGCGTCCAGGAAGTCCGAGAGGGTCTGCATCAGCAGGTTGTTGGAGGTCATGCCGCCGTCGACCTTGAGGGCGGTCAGCTCCACGCCGGAGTCCTTCGTCATGGCGTCCGCGATCTCCCGCGTCTGCCAGGCGGTGGCCTCCAGGACGGCGCGCGCGAGGTGCGCCTTGGTGACGTACCGGGTGAGGCCGGCGATCACACCGCGGGCGTCGGAGCGCCAGTACGGGGCGAACAGACCGGAGAAGGCCGGCACGAAGTAGGCGCCGCCGTTGTCCTCGACGGACAGCGCGAGGGTCTCGATCTCGGCGGCGGTGGAGATCAGGCCCATCTGGTCGCGCATCCACTGCACCAGCGAACCCGTGACGGCGATCGAGCCCTCCAGGGCGTAGACCGTGTCCTGCTCGCCGATCTTGTAGCCGACGGTGGTCAGCAGCCCGCTGTAGGAGTTGATGATCTTGTCGCCGGTGTTCATCACCATGAAGGTTCCGGTGCCGTACGTCGACTTGGTCTCGCCCTCGGCGAAACAGGTCTGGCCGAACAGGGCCGCCTGCTGGTCGCCCAGCGCGGAGGCGACGGGGATGCCGCCGAGCAGCTCGCCCAGCCGGCCGCCGGTGATCTCGCCGTAGACCTCGGCGGAGGAGCGGATCTCGGGCAGCATCGCCAGGGGACGCCGATGGACTCGGCGATCTTCTCGTCCCACCGCATCGTGTGCAGGTTCATCAGCATCGTGCGGGACGCGTTGGTGACGTCGGTGACGTGGTGGCCGCCGTTCACACCGCCGGTCAGGTTCCAGATGACCCATGTGTCCATGGTGCCGAACAGGATGTCGCCCGCCTCGGCGCGCTCCTTGAGGCCGTCGACGTTGTCGAGCAGCCAGCGGGCCTTCGGGCCGGCGAAGTAGGAGGCGAGGGGAGGCCGGTCTCGCGGCGGAACCGGTCCTGGCCGACGTTGCGCCCGAGCTCGCGGCAGAGGGCGTCGGTGCGGGTGTCCTGCCAGACGATGGCGTTGTGGACCGGCTCACCGGTGTTCCTGTCCCACAGCACGGTGGTCTCGCGCTGGTTGGTGATGCCGATGGCCTTGATGTCGTCGCGGGTGATGCCGGCCTTGTCGATGGCCGCGGCGACGACCTCCTGGACGTTGGTCCAGATCTCGGTGGCGTCGTGCTCGACCCAGCCCGGCTTGGGGAAGATCTGCTCGTGCTCCTTCTGGTCGACGGAGACGATGCGCCCGTCGCGGTCGAAGACGATGCACCGGGAGGAGGTGGTGCCCTGGTCGATGGCGGCGATGAACGGGCCGGCGGTGTGGGCGTCGGTCACTGTGGGCTCCTGGGAGTTCCTTGGGTTACGGGGCAGTACGTACGGCGCTGTCGGGGATGCGGGGCTACGCGAAGGCGACGTTGTAGAGGCCGGCCGCGAGGGCACCGCCGATCAGCGGACCGACCACCGGGATCCAGGCGTAGGACCAGTCGGAGCCGCCCTTGTTCGGCAGCGGCAGCAGGGCGTGCACGATGCGCGGACCGAGGTCGCGGGCCGGGTTGATGGCGTACCCGGTCGGGCCGCCGAGCGACAGGCCGATGGAGACGACGACGAGGGCCGTGATCAGGCCGCCCAGGACGCCGAGTCCGTTGCCCGCGTCGTTCAGACCCTGGGTGAGGACGGCGAGCAGCAGCACGAAGGTGCCGATGATCTCCGTGGCGAGGTTCTGCACCGTGTGCCGGATCTCCGGACCCGTGGAGAAGATGCCGAGCACCGGACCCGCGCCCTTCTCCCGCGCCTCGACGGCCTTGGCGGCCGTGGCCTGCGCGCCCGGCCCGCCGACGATCTCCCTGTCGGTGAGGTGGGCGAGGAACTGGCCGTAGTAGGCGAGCCAGACGAGGGCCGCGCCGATCATCGCGCCGAGGAACTCTCCGGCGAAGTAGACCGGAACGTTGCTCCACTCGCCGTCCTTGAGGGCGAGCGCCACGGTGACGGCCGGGTTGAGGTGGGCGCCGGAGAGCGGTCCGGCGATGTAGACCGCCGTCATGACGGCGAAGCCCCACCCGAGGGCGATGGCGAGCCAGCCGGCGTTACGGGCCTTGGAGGCCTTCAGCGTCACGGCGGCGCAGACGCCGCCGCCGAGCAGGATGAGTACGGCGGTACCGATGGTCTCGCCGATGAAGATGTCGGAGCTGGACACCCGCGACTCCTTTGTCCTTCGTCCAGGGAAACCGACCCCGGGTCCCACCGGGGATTGGCGCCCTCAGGGGTGAGAGCGATGCCGGCCCTTGGCGTTGTCCCACTCTAACGCGTATTGCCGGTAGGTGTTCGACAATGCCGACCGATGGACGGGAGTCTTTCCCGGTGCCCGGCACCCGTCAAGGGTTTGGTTATCGAAAACGCGATCGTTATTGATCGCTCCGGGTTATCGATCTCTGCCCACGGTCCGGCCCCGGAACGCCCGCCTCGGGACATGCCTGCGACCGGGACGCCGTGCGGCGCCCCGGTTTCGTTCGTGACACGCTCAGAAGCGTCCGGCGCCCAGATCCCGCGACACCGCGCGGGCGCAGTCCCGTACCGCCGCGATGAGCTCAGGGCGCAGCTCGCCGTCCCGGCGCAGCCGCTCCACCGCCCCCGTGACGCCCACCGCGCCCACCGGCATACGGCGCCGGTCGTGGATGGGGGCGGCGACGGCGGCCACGCCCTCCCAGGTCTCCTCCACGTCCGCCGCGTACCCCGCGCGCGCGTGAGGTCGAGGATGTGCTCGAAGGCGTCCAGGTCGCACACCGTACGGTCGGTGAACGCCTTGCGGTCGGCCTCCAGGGCCTCGCTGTGCGCCACCGGGTCGTAGGCCGACAGCACTTTGCCCAGGGCCGTCGAGTGCAGCGGCTGCATGGCCCCGATCTCCAGGACCTGCCGGCTGTCGTCCGGCCGGAAGACGTGGTGCACGATCAGCACGCCCCGCTGGTGCAGCACACCGAGGTGGACGCTCTCGCCGCTGGAACGGGCCAGGTCGTCCGTCCAGACCAGGGCGCGCGCCCGCAGCTCGTGCACATCGAGATAGGTGGTGCCCAGGCGCAGCAGTTCGGCGCCGAGCTGATAGCGCCCGGAGGCGTCGTCCTGCTCGACGAACCCCTCGTGCTGGAGGGTGCGCAGGATGCCGTGCGCGGTGCCCTTGGCGAGGCCCAGCGACGAGGCGATGTCCGACAGGCCGAGCCGCCGCTCGCCACCCGCGAGCAGCCGCAGCATCGCCGCCGCCCGTTCGAGCGACTGGATGTTCCGTGCCATCGCCGTACTGCCTCCGTCCCCTTCGGCCGTCGACCCGCGACGCGCCGCTGCCACTGTTCGGCAATGCCGAACACTACCGGTCGATGCCGACCTCTCGCCAACGATCGGACGCGATCGGTACCCCCACGCGTACTCCGACCGTCGGAGACCGGCCATCATCGTCCGCCCCGTGGACGCCCTGAACATCAGGGCGTGGTCCCGGATACCCTGGCGAGGTGCGCCCAGCCGGGGACGCTCCGTGAGGAGATCCCGGGCAGCCGCAAAGCCGACAGCCGTCGCATCTAGGGAGCCCCGTACATGGCCTCGTCGCCGCTGACCCCTTCCGCCGACAGCCGGACCCGTGTGTCCGCCCTCCGTGAGGCGCTCGCCACCCGCGTGGTGGTCGCCGACGGAGCGATGGGCACCATGCTCCAGGCACAGGACCCCACGCTCGAGGACTTCGAGAACCTCGAAGGCTGCAACGAGATCCTGAACCTGACGCGCCCGGACATCGTCCGTTCGGTCCACTCCGCGTACTTCGACGCCGGAGTCGACTGCGTCGAGACCAACACCTTCGGCGCCAACCTCACCGCCCTCGGCGAGTACGACATCCCCGAGCGCGTCACCGAACTGTCCGAGGCCGGCGCGCGCATCGCCCGCGAGGCCGCCGACGAGTTCACCGCGCGGGACGGCCGCCCCGCTGGGTCCTGGGCTCGATGGGCCCCGGCACCAAGCTGCCCACCCTCGGCCACACCACCTTCGCCGCCATCCGCGACGCCTACCGGCAGAACGCCGAGGGCCTCCTCGCGGGCGGCGCGGACGCGCTCCTGGTGGAGACGACCCAGGACCTGCTGCAGACCAAGGCCTCCGTCATCGCCGCCCGCCGCGCGATGGAGACCGCCGGGTTCGAGGTCCCGCTGATCGTGTCGGTCACCGTCGAGACCACCGGCACCATGCTGCTGGGCTCCGAGATCGGCGCCGCGCTCACCGCGCTGGAACCGCTGGGCATCGACATGATCGGCCTGAACTGCGCCACCGGCCCGGCCGAGATGAGCGAACACCTGCGCCACCTGGCCCGCCACTCCCGCGTCCAGCTCTCCTGCATGCCCAACGCCGGCCTGCCGGAGCTCACCAAGGACGGCGCCCGCTACCCGCTCTCCCGGGAGAGCTCGCCGACGCCCAGGAGAACTTCGTCCGCGACTACGGCCTCTCCCTGGTGGGCGGCTGCTGCGGTACGACGCCCGAGCATCTGCGGCAGCTCGTGGAGCGTGTGCACGGACTGGCCCCGGCCGAGCGCGACCCGCGCCCGGAGCCCGGTGCCGCCTCCTCTATCAGAGCGTCCCCTTCCGTCAGGACACCGCCTACCTGGCGATCGGCGAGCGGACGAACGCCAACGGGTCGAAGAAGTTCCGCGAGGCCATGCTCGAAGGCCGCTGGGACAACTGTGTGGAGCTGGCCCGCGAGCAGATCCGCGAGGGCGCGCACATGCTCGACCTGTGCGTGGACTACGTGGGCCGCGACGGCGTCGCCGACATGAAGGAACTGGCCGGCCGCTTCGCCACCGCCTCCACCCTCCCCATCGTCCTGGACTCCACCGAGGTCGACGTCATCCGGGCCGGTCTGGAGAAGCTCGGCGGCCGCGCGGTCATCAACTCGGTGAACTACGAGGACGGCGCCGGCCCCGAATCCCGCTTCGCCCGCGTCACCCGGCTGGCCCAGGAGCACGGCGCCGCGCTGATCGCCCTCACCATCGACGAGGAGGGCCAGGCCCGCACCGCCGAGAAGAAGGTCGAGATCGCCGAACGGCTGATCGACGACCTCACCGGCAACTGGGGCATCCGTGAGGAGGACATCCTCGTCGACTGTCTGACCTTCACCATCTGCACCGGCCAGGAGGAGTCCCGCAAGGACGGCCTGGCCACCATCGAGGGCATCCGGCTGCTGAAGGAACGCCACCCGCGGGTGCAGACCACGCTCGGCCTGTCGAACATCTCCTTCGGCCTCAACCCGGCCGCCCGCATCCTGCTCAACTCGGTCTTCCTCGACGAGTGCGTCAGGGCCGGCCTGGACTCGGCGATCGTCCACGCCTCGAAGATCCTGCCCATCGCCCGCTTCACCGAGGAAGAGGTCCGCACCGCGCTCGACCTCATCCACGACCGCCGCGCCGAGGGCTACGACCCGCTGCAGAAGCTCATGCAGCTCTTCGAGGGCGCCACCGCCAAGTCCCTCAAGGCCGGCAAGGCCGAGGAACTGGCCGCGCTGCCGCTGGACGAGCGGCTGAAGCGGCGCATCATCGACGGCGAGAAGAACGGCCTGGAACAGGACCTCGACGACGCCCTCACCGAGCGGCCCGCCCTCGCCATCGTCAACGAGACCCTGCTGGACGGCATGAAGGTCGTCGGCGAGCTCTTCGGCTCCGGCCAGATGCAGCTGCCGTTCGTCCTCCAGTCCGCCGAGGTCATGAAGACCGCCGTGGCCCATCTCGAGCCGCACATGGAGAAGACCGACGAGGCCGGCAAGGGCACCATCGTGCTCGCCACCGTGCGCGGCGACGTGCACGACATCGGCAAGAACCTCGTCGACATCATCCTCACCAACAACGGCTACAACGTCGTCAACCTGGGCATCAAGCAGCCGGTCTCCGCGATCCTGGACGCCGCCGACGAGCACAAGGCCGACGTCATCGGCATGTCCGGACTGCTGGTGAAGTCCACGGTGATCATGAAGGAGAACCTGGAGGAGCTCAACCAGCGCGGCCTGGCCACCGACTACCCGGTGATCCTCGGCGGCGCCGCCCTCACCCGCGCCTACGTCGAGCAGGACCTGCACGAGATCTACCAGGGCGAGGTCCGCTACGCCCGCGACGCCTTCGAGGGCCTGCGCCTGATGGACGCCCTCATCGGCATCAAGCGCGGAGTGCCCGGCGCCCAGCTGCCCGAACTGCGCCAGCGCAGGGTCCGCGCGGCCACCGTGGAGATCGAGGAGCGCCCCGAGGAGGGCACGTCCGCTCCGACGTCGCCACCGACAACCCGGTCCCCACCCCGCCCTTCCGCGGCACCCGCGTGGTCAAGGGCATCCAGCTCAAGGAGTACGCGAGCTGGCTCGACGAGGGCGCCCTCTTCAAGGGCCAGTGGGGCCTCAAGCAGGCCCGCACCGGCGACGGGCCGACGTACGAGGAACTGGCCGAGACCGAGGGCCGCCCCGGCTGCGCGGACTGCTCGACCGGCTGCAGACGGACAACCTGCTGGAGGCCGCCGTGGTGTACGGCTACTTCCCGTGCGTCTCCAAGGACGACGACCTGATCATCCTTGACGAGCAGGGCAACGAGCGCACCCGCTTCACCTTCCCGCGCCAGCGCCGCGGCCGCCGGCTGTGCCTGGCGGACTTCTTCCGCCCGGAGGAGTCCGGCGAGCAGGACGTCGTCGGTCTCCAGGTCGTCACCGTCGGCTCCCGCATCGGCGAGGAGACCGCCCGGATGTTCGAGGCCAACGCCTACCGCGACTACCTGGAGCTGCACGGACTCTCCGTACAGCTGGCGGAGGCCCTCGCCGAGTACTGGCACGCCCGGGTGCGCTCCGAACTCGGCTTCGCGGGTGAGGACCCGGCCGAGATGGAGGACATGTTCGCCCTGAAGTACCGGGGCGCCCGCTTCTCCCTCGGCTACGGCGCCTGCCCCGATCTGGAGGACCGCGCCAAGATCGCCGCCCTGCTCGAACCCGAGCGCATCGGCGTCGAGCTGTCCGAGGAGTTCCAGCTGCACCCCGAGCAGTCCACGGACGCCATCGTCATCCACCACCCGGAGGCCAAGTACTTCAACGCCCGCTGAGGCCGCGGGCGTCACACCAGGCGTTCGTGCCCCGCACGACGTACACTTGTCGGTCCACCGCAGGCCGGTTCCCCTCGTGGGAACCGGCCTGATCGTCCCTGTGAAGGAGGTACGCGGATGACCAGTACGGTTCCCGCGCTCGGAACCCGGACGGCCGAGGGGTCGGCCCTACAAGCTGTGCTTCTCGACATGGACGGCACCCTGGTCGACACCGAGGGCTTCTGGTGGGATGTCGAGGTCGAGGTCTTCGCCTCCCTCGGCCACACCCTCGACGACTCCTGGCGCCATGTCGTGGTCGGCGGTCCCATGACCCGCAGCGCCGGCTTCCTCATCGAGGCCACCGGCGCCGACATCGGCCTCGCCGAACTGACGGTCCTGCTCAACGAGGGTTTCGAGGACCGTATCGACCTCGCCCTGCCGCTGATGCCGGGCGCCGCGCGGCTGCTCGCCGAACTGTCCGAGCACGAGATCCCCACGGCCCTCGTCTCCGCCTCCCACCGGCGGATCATCGACCGGGTGCTGACCACGCTGGGCCCCCAGCACTTCGCGCTGTCGGTCGCCGGCGACGAGGTGCCGCGCACCAAGCCGTTCCCCGACCCTATCTCCTGGCCGCCGCCGGCCTCGGTGTCGACCCGGTGCGCTGCGCCGTCGTCGAGGACACCGTGACCGGTGTCACCGCCGCCGAGGCGGCGGGCTGCCGCGTCGTCGCCGTGCCCTCGGTGGGCCCGATCACCCCGGCCGCCCGGCGGACGGTCGTCCCCACCCTGGAAATCGTGGACCTGCCCTTCCTGCACGGTGTGATGACGGAAATGCGCTAGGCGTTCACCCAGCGCAGCGGTGCCACCCCGCCGGAATTCCGCATTCCGGCCGCGGAGACTCCCGGTGTACGTATTCGAAGGAATTCGGAGCGTTGCCGGCGGCCGCGCTCCGGAGCCGCCGAGCAGTTTTCGCATGTGAGGTTCACCACATGAAGCGGGGTCGACAACGATGTCCACATGTGCATTCCGCCCCTTTCGGGAGGCGCCGGCGCGCCCTTGTGTCCCGATTCATAGGAAGCTGCACCAATCGTGCCCCGGTCGCCTTTACCGGTGCGTTCACACCCGGTCTCACTGCGTGATGAGCCCTCAACTCCGGCGGCTGCGAACCGTCCTGCGGGCGCGGACTAATGTCATCGCGAGAACCTCGCCCCCATCCTGTGGTCCGCCGCGACATCCACCGCATGCCGGATACACGGAGTCGACAGTCCTGGAGAAACTCGAGCATGAACCGCAAGACTTTGGTGCTGGCGGCCGCGATGGGCCTGCTCGCGCCGGTGCTCGCCGCCTGCGGCGACACCGAGGGCGGGAGCGGAGACGGCGATGCGATCGTCGTGGGCACCACGGACCGGTTCACCGCCTCCAAGGAGGACGGCCCCGCGCCCCTCGACCCGGCCTGGGCCTACGACGTCGGTACCTGGAACATCCTGCGGCAGACCGTGCAGACCCTGATGGTCCAGCCCCGCGGTGACGGTGAGCCGGTGCCCGAGGCCGCCGAGTCGTGCGGATTCACCGACGCCGGCAGCGAGCGCTACAGCTGCACCCTGCGGGACGGCCTGAAGTTCTCGAACGGCGACGCGATCACCGCGGAGGACGTGAAGTTCTCCATCGAGCGCGCCCTCGACATCAAGGGCGACAGTGGTGTGTTCGCGCTGCTGTCCACCATCGACACCGTCGAGACGCAGGGCGACCGAGAGGTGATCTTCCACCTCACGGGCGCCGACGCCACCTTCCCGTACAAGCTCTCCACTCCGGTCGCCGGCATCGTCAACCCGGACGACTACGAGAAGAACAAGCTGCGTGAAGGTTTCGAGATCGACTCCTCCGGCCCGTACACGCTGAAGGGCAAGGTCGAGGACGGCACGATGGTCAGTGCCACCTTCACCAAGAACCCCTCCTACAAGGGGCTCTGAAGGTGAACAACGACAAGGTCGAGCTGGTCTCCTACGACAGCGCCGAAGACATGGGCGACGCGCTGGCGAAGGGCGACATCGACCTGATGACCCGCTCGATGTCGCCGGAGCAGATCCAGGAACTCGGCGCCGCCACCGACGACGAGATCGAGCTGGTCGAGTCGCCCGGTCTGGAGATCCGCTACCTGGCCTTCAACACCGAGGCCCCCTCCGTGAAGGACAAGGCCGTCCGCCAGGCGATGGCCCAGGTCATCAACCGCAGCGAGCTGGTCGGCAACGTCTACGGCTCTCAGGCCGAGCCGCTGTTCTCGCTCGTCCCCGCCGGCGTCACCGGTCACTCCAACGCGTTCTTCAACAAGTACGGCGACCCGAGCGTGGCCGAGGCCCGTGACCTGATGGAGGAAGCCGGTGTCAGCCTTCCGGTGAAGCTGACCCTGCACTACACGCACGACCACTACGGCCCCGCCGCCAAGACGGAGTTCGAGCAGCTGAGCAAGCAGCTCAACGACAGCGGTCTGTTCGAGACCGACATCAAGAGCGAGACCTGGACCAAGTACAAGACAGCCGCTCAGAACGCGAAGTACGACGTCTACGGCATGGGCTGGTTCCCCGACTACCCGGACGCGGACGCCTTCACGGCCCCGTTCCTGGACAAGGACAACTTCCTCAACTCGCCCTACTCCAACACCAAGATCATCAAGGACCTGATCCCCGAGTCGCGCCGCCAGGCCGACCGGCTGTCCGCCTCCAACAGCCTCACGGAGATCCAGAACATCGTCGCCGACGACGTCCCGGTGCTCCCGCTGTGGCAGGGCAAGCAGTACGTCGCCGTCCGCGACGGCGTCACCGGCACCGCCTACGCGCTCAACTCGTCCTCCACGCTCCAGCTCTGGGAGCTCGGACGGGGCGTCAGCGGCTGACCCGAGCCGGTGAGCCGACACCGTGACAACACGACGAGGGCGCCCTCCCCACCGGGAGGGCGCCCTCGTCGTACGACAGCCGTGCCGGACTACTGCGCGCCGGGACGCACCAGCCCGCTCTCATAGGCGTACACCGCGGCCTGCACCCGGTCGCGCAGCCCCAGTTTGTTCAGCACATGGCCCACGTGCGTCTTTACCGTGGTCTCGCTGACGAACAGATCCGCGGCGATCTCCGCGTTCGACAGCCCGCGCGCCACCAGCTTCAGCACCTCGACCTCACGCTCGGTCAGCGTGTGCAGCGTGTCCGGCACCGGCTCGTCACCGGACGGCAGATGCGTGGCGTACTTGTCCAGCAGCCGGCGCGTGATGCTGGGCGCGAGCATCGCCTCCCCGGCGGCCACCACCCGGATCGCCTGCACCAGTTCATTGGCCGGGGCGTCCTTCAGCAGGAAGCCGCTGGCCCCCGCCCGCAGCGCCTCCACCACGTACTCGTCGAGATCGAAGGTCGTCAGCACCAGCACCTTCGCCGGCCCGTCCCGCTCGGGCCCCGTGATCTGCCGGGTCGCCTCCACCCCGTCCATCCGCGGCATGCGGATGTCCATCAGCACCACGTCGGGCTGCAACGCCCGCACCTGGTCCAGGGCCTGGAGGCCGTCCCCGGCCTCGCCGACGACCGCGAGATCCTGCTCGGCCTCCAGAATCATCCGGAACCCGGTGCGCAGCAGCGGCTGGTCGTCGACCAGTAGGACGCGGATGGCCACGTGAGTCTCCTTCGCTAGTCCGCGCCCATTCTGCCCTCCGGGCCCCCGCCGGACTCGGGCGCCCTCACCGGCAGCGGATACGGCGGGGAGTGCCCCGAATTCCGGGCAGTGCGCCCGGTGATCGCACCAGCCGCACAGCTTCGTGGGACGCGGACGCCAGTCACCCGTCTCGGTCGCCAGCCGGATCGCGTCCCACAGCACCAGCAGCTTGCGCTCCACCCGCTCCAGATCCGCGAGCACCGGGTCGTACGTCACCACGTCACCACTGCCGAGATACACGAGCTGGAGCCGGCGTGGGACCACCTTCTTCAGCCGCCACACCACCAGGGCGTAGAACTTCATCTGGAACAGCGCGCCCTCGGCGTACTCCGGCCGGGGCGCCTTGCCCGTCTTGTAGTCGACGATCCGCACCTCGCCCGTCGGCGCGACATCCACCCGGTCGATGATGCCGCGCAGCCGCAGCCCGCTCTCCAGCTCCGTCTCGACGAACAGCTCCCGCTCGGCGGGCTCCAGCCGGCTCGGATCCTCCAGCGAGAACCAGCGCTCGACCAGCCGCTCCGCCTCCGCCAGCCAGCGCGCGAGCCGCTCGCCGTCCGGATCGTCGGCGAACAGCTCCACGACCTCCGGCCTGCTCTCCCGCAGCCGGTCCCACTGACCCGGGATCAGCGACTTGGCCCGGGGCGCGGTCCGGTCGGCGGCCGGCGCGTCGAAGAGCCGCTCCAGCACCGCGTGCACCAGCGTGCCCCTGGTCGCCGCCTCACTCGGCTTCTCCGGCAGCTTGTCGATCACCCGGAACCGGTACAGCAGCGGGCACTGCATGAAGTCGCTCGCACGCGAGGGCGACAGCGAGGAAGGCGCTATGGCGGTGGCCGTGTCCGCTCGTACACCCTCTGCGACCGGGCCGGCGCCGGCCCGCTCCCCACCCTCGATGCTCGTCTCCATGCCCCAGACCCTACGGCCCGCCACCGACAGCCCCTACGCGGCCGGCCCGCCATCACAAGCGCACGGCAGCGAGTGACAGGTGAGAGGGAAGGGAAGGAGAGCAGAGACAGGGTGCCGGGGCGGAACGCACGGCACTGGCCGCATACCATCGACACGAGACCCTCCCGCCCGGCAGGCGCGGGAGACGCAGCGAACGAGGGGACACCGGTGGACGTAAGCGGCGGGCGCGGACAGCCGCGGCCCGGCAACGACGAGTCGCCCGACGGCACGGGCACTCGGCACCCGGCTGCCGAGCCCGGCCACCCCACCGACGAACGGCCCGCCGCCCCCGAGGAGCCGAGGCCCCCGGCCTCGGAACCGGACCCCCTGCTCCGGATGCCGGGTCCGACGACGGGCGAAAGAACCCGCCCCCGCCGCCACCGGCACGGGACGCCACCTCGCCCACTCCGGCACCGGCCGGACGCCACCGCCCCAGCGCCCGCAGGAGAGGCAGCGCGGCGGACTGCTGATGGGACGCCCCTTCGGCGTGCCCGTGTACGTGGCGCCCAGCTGGTTCCTCGTCGCCATCCTCATCACCTGGGTGTTCGGCGGACAGATCGACCGGGTACTGCCCGAGCTCGGCGCCGTCAGCTACCTCGTCTCCCTCTTCTTCGCGGTCGCCTTCTACGCCTCCGTCCTCGTCCACGAGCTCGCCCACACCATCGCCGCCCTCCGCTTCAAGCTCCCGGTGCGCCGCATCCAGCTCCAGTTCTTCGGCGGCGTCTCCGAGATCGAGAAGGAGGCCGAGACCCCGCACGCGAGTTCGTGCTGGCCTTCGTCGGCCCCTGCTCTCCCTCGTCCTGTCCGGCCTGTTCTACCTCGCGCTGCTGGCCGTCGACCCCAGCAGCGTCCCCGGCGTCCTGCTGGCCGGCCTGATGGTCTCCAACCTCATCGTGGCCGTCTTCAACCTGCTGCCCGGCCTTCCCTGGACGGCGGCCGGATGCTCCGCGCCGTCGTCTGGGCCATCACCGGCAAGCCCATGACCGGCACCATCGCCGCCGCCTGGGTCGGCCGCGCCCTCGCCGTCGCCGTCCTGATCGGCCTCCCGCTGCTCACCCAGTCCGGCGTCCTCGGCTCCGACGCCGTGGACAACGTGGGCATGGACACCGTCATGGACGCCCTGCTCGCCGCCATCCTCGCCGCGATCATCTGGACCGGCGCCGGCAACAGCCTGCGCATGGCCCGGCTCCGCGAGCATCTCCCCGAGCTGCGCGCCCGCAACCTCACCCGCCGCGCGGTTCCCGTCGAGACGGACACCCCCTCTCCGAGGCCCTGCGCCGCGCCAACGCGGCCGGTGCCCGCGCCCTCGTCGTCGTCGACCCCGACGGCGTCCCCTCTCCCTGGTCCGCGAGGCCGCCATCGTCGGCGTACCCGAGCACCGCCGACCCTGGGTACCGGTCGGCGGACTCGCCCAGGACATCACCGACGGCATGCACGTCTCCGCCGAGCTCGCCGGAGAGGACCTCCTCGACGCCCTGCGCGCCACCCCCGCCACCGAGTACCTCGTGGTCGAGGACACCGGCGAGATCTACGGCGTCCTGTCCGCCGCCGACGTCGAGCGCGCCTTCGTGAAGGCCATGGCCAGGCCCAGCTGACCGGTCCGCCCGTGGTCGGCGGCCCCTCCGGAGACCGGTAGGCTGGTCACATGTCCGAACCGACCGGTGCCGCCCGCAGGCGCGGGCCCTTCAAGGTCGGGGACCAGGTTCAGCTGACCGACCCCAAGGGCCGCCACTACACGTTCACGCTCGAGGCCGGGAAGAACTTCCACACCCACAAGGGTTCCTTCCCCACGACGAACTGATCGGTGCTCCCGAGGGCAGCGTTGTCCGCACCACCGGGAACGTCGCCTACCTCGCGCTGCGCCCCTGCTCCCCGACTACGTCCTGTCCATGCCCCGCGGGGCAGCCGTCGTCTACCCGAAGGACGCGGGGCAGATCCTCGCCTTCGCCGACATCTTCCCCGGCGCACGCGTCGTCGAGGCCGGCGTCGGCTCCGGCTCGCTGAGCAGCTTCCTGCTGCGCGCCATCGGCGACCAGGGCATGCTGCACTCCTACGAGCGCCGCGAGGACTTCGCCGACATCGCCCGGCAGAACGTCGAGCGCTACTTCGGCGGCCCGCACCCCGCCTGGCAGCTCACCGTGGGAGACCTCCAGGACAACCTGTCCGACGGCGACGTCGACCGTGTCATCCTCGACATGCTCGCCCCCTGGGAGTGCCTGGAGGCCGTCTCCAAGGCACTCGTCCCCGGCGGCATCCTCTGCTGCTACGTCGCCACCACCACCCAGCTCGCCCGGACCGTGGAGTCCATCCGCGAGATCGGCTGCTTCAACGAGCCGACCTCCTGGGAGACGATGATCCGCAACTGGCACGTCGAGGGCCTGGCCGTCCGCCCGGACCACCGGATGATCGGCCACACCGGCTTCCTGCTCACCGCCCGCCGCCTCGCCGACGGCGTCGAGCCGCCGATGCGCCGGCGCCGCCCCGCCAAGGGCGCCTACGGTGAGGACTACACGGGACCGAACGCCGACGCGGGCGCCGCCCGCTGACGCGGATCCGCCCACTGGACAACGCACAGGCGCCGTGGCGCAGTTCCCGACCAGCACCGGGAACTGCGCCACGGCGCTCTCACGTTGAACCGGCGGCACCCCGCGCTCCCGGTCTCCCCTCCGGCACCGGAACCGCCACCCCCGCCGTTCCTCCCCCTGTGACGTGTGGCACGATGCTGGCCACCCCCACCGGCACAGCCCTCACAGGAGACACTCCTAGTGCAGCCTTCCGTTGTCCCGGAGCTCGCCCACACGCACACGCGGCCCATCCACTGGGTCGCCACGGCCACGGCCCTCGCCGGGGTCGTGGCCCTCTCCTCGGTCCTCCAGCCCGACGCCGCCACCGCGGCCCCGCCGCCCGGACCGCAGACGAAGAGCGCCCCGGCGCACACCGCCCCGCCCGACCCCGCGGCCGCCGAGTTCCCCCTCGACTGCGGTCGGGTGAAGACCGTCGTGAAGAAGAGGGCTTCCGGAGACCTGGACGGCGACGGCCGCCCCGAGACGGTGGCCGTCGTCCACTGCGACTCCCCGATGGGCACTCCGCCCGACGGCGTCTACGTCCTCGTCCAGGGCGCGGACAGCGGCGAACCGCGCGTGGTGGCCACCCTCGTCGACCCCGCGGACCGCACCAACGTGGACGACTTCGCCGTACGCGACGGTGAGGTCGTCGCGACCCTCTTCGGCTACTCCTCGTCCGATGTGCCCAGTTGCTGCCCCGATCTGCATGAGGGCGTGAAGTGGCGCTGGGAGAACGGCGCTTTCGTGCGCTCCGCTCCCTCCGCCGCCACGGGCGTCTGACGCGTGCGCGGGCGTGCGGCAGGGCGCGTGGACAGCGCGTGAGAAGTCCGGACAGGAGTGACGCACCGTGCGAGGGTGGTCACCCGGCGTCGGGGCCGTACACCTCGACGCTGTCCGAAACGCGGCGGACGTGGATGCACTCGCCCGGACACTCCTTCGCGGAGTCGACCACATCCATGAGCAGCGGCAGCGGCACCGGCGTCGTCGCCCCCTGTCCTGCAGCAACTCGTCCTGGGCGCTCTTCACATAGGCCAGACCGTCGATGTCCAGCTCGAACACCTCGGGCGCGTACTGGACGCAGATGCCGTCACCGGTACACAGGTCCTGGTCGATCCAGACCTCCAGGGCCTCGCCGCCGGCACCGGCCTCCTGCTGCACGCTCATCTCTCCTGCCGTCTCCTTCATGTCGGGCCGGACGGGAATCCGGCCAGCTCCGACGGGTGTTGAACACGTCGACCCTACCCGCGCCGGGGTTCCGATCATCCTCGGTGGGTATTCCCCTGGCGTGAGGGAGAGCGCAAGGGTGAAGATCGGACACACCCCGACCGTCTTTGTGATCTAGGGGTTTCAATCGACACCCGCCCAGGTAGGGTCTGGAAGCGTCCAGCTCCCCTTGGAGGAGGTGAGGACCGTGGCAGCCCACGACGACGACATGAACCGCGGCATCCGCCCAGGACGCGGGTCCGACGACCCGGCCGGGCAGATTGCCTACCTTGAGCAGGAGATCGCCGTCCTGCGACGCAAGCTCGCCGACTCTCCGCGACACACGAGAATTCTCGAAGAGCGGATCGTCGAGCTGCAGACCAACCTGGCCGGCGTGTCCGCCCAGAACGAACGGCTCGCGGGCACACTCCGTGAGGCCCGCGACCAGATCGTGGCCCTCAAGGAGGAGGTCGACCGGCTCGCGCAGCCACCGGCAGGCTTCGGAGTCTTCCTCACGGCGAACGAGGACGGCACGGCCGACATCTTCACCGGCGGCCGCAAACTGCGGGTGAACGTCAGCCCCGGCGTCGAGCTCGACGAGCTCCGGCGCGGCCAGGAAGTCATGCTCAACGAGGCGCTCAACGTGGTCGAGGCCATGGCCTTCGAGCGCGTCGGTGACATCGTCACCCTCAAGGAGATCCTCGAGGACGGCGAGCGGGCCCTCGTGCTCGGGCACACCGACGAGGAGCGGGTGGTGCGGCTCGCCGAGCCGCTGCTGGACGTCACCATCCGCCCCGGCGACGCCCTGCTCATGGAGCCCCGCTCGGGCTATGTCTACGAGGTCGTCCCCAAGAGCGAGGTCGAGGAGCTCGTCCTCGAGGAAGTCCCCGACATCGGCTACGAGCAGATCGGCGGCCTCGGCGGCCAGATCGAGGCCATCCGCGACGCGGTCGAGCTGCCGTACCTCTACCCGGACCTGTTCAAGGAACACGAACTGCGGCCGCCCAAGGGTGTGCTGCTCTACGGGCCCCCGGATGCGGAAAGACGCTCATCGCCAAGGCCGTCGCCAACTCGCTGGCCAAGAAGGTCGCCGAGGTCACCGGCCAGGCCTCCGGCAAGAGCTTCTTCCTCAACATCAAGGGCCCCGAGCTGCTGAACAAGTACGTGGGCGAGACCGAGCGGCAGATCCGCCTGGTCTTCCAGCGGGCCCGGGAGAAGGCCAGCGAGGGCACCCCCGTCATCGTCTTCTTCGACGAGATGGAATCCCTCTTCCGCACCCGCGGCTCCGGCGTCAGCTCGGACGTGGAGAACACCATCGTCCCCCAGCTGCTCGCCGAGATCGACGGTGTGGAGGGCCTGCAGAACGTGGTCGTGATCGGCGCCTCCAACCGTGAGGACATGATCGACCCCGCCATCCTGCGCCCCGGCCGGCTGGACGTGAAGATCAAGATCGAGCGTCCCGACGCCGAGGCCGCCCAGGACATCTTCGGCAAGTACCTCACGGAACGCCTCCCGCTGCACGGCGACGACCTCACCGAGCACGGTGGCGACAAGGGCATGACGGTCCAGAGCATGATCCAGACCGCCGTGCAGCAGATGTACGCCGAATCCGAGGAAAACCGCTTCCTGGAAGTCACCTATGCCAATGGCGACAAGGAAGTCCTCTACTTCAAGGACTTCAATTCCGGCGCCATGATCGAGAACATCGTGGGCCGCGCCAAGAAGATGGCGATCAAGGACTTCCTGGAAAAGAACCAGAAGGGTCTCCGCGTCTCCCACCTGCTCCAGGCCTGCGTGGACGAGTTCAAGGAGAACGAGGACCTGCCCAACACCACCAACCCGGACGACTGGGCCCGCATCTCCGGCAAGAAGGGCGAACGGATCGTTTACATCCGTACGCTCATCACCGGAAAGCAGGGTGCGGACACCGGACGCTCCATCGACACGGTGGCGAACACCGGTCAGTACCTGTAAAAGCCAGGGCGGCTGCGGGTGCCCCCGACGGGTACCCGCAGCCGATTGCTTTTCGGGCCACCGTTGGAGCACAGCAATGACGCAAATGATCTCCCCACCAGCGCAAAGGCGTTCTAGGCTCTTCCGTATCGCCGAGTCGCGCAGTGCGGGACGGGCACCGCACACGCACCGGAGCGCCGGCGGTACAGCAGCGTCCCCGACCGGGGACGCCGCCGGGCAAGGAGGGCCGCATGACCGTACGGCGAGTAATGGGCATCGAGACGGAGTACGGCATCTCCGTCCCCGGCCACCCCAACGCCAATGCCATGCTCACCTCGTCCCAGATCGTGAACGCCTACGCGGCGGCGATGCACCGGGCCCGCCGGGCCCGCTGGGACTTCGAGGAGGAGAATCCGCTGCGGGACGCGCGAGGGTTCGACCTCGCCCGTGATGCCGCCGACTCCAGCCAGCTCACCGACGAGGACATCGGCCTGGCCAACGTGATCCTCACCAACGGCGCACGGCTCTACGTGGACCACGCCCATCCGGAGTACAGCGCCCCCGAGGTCACCAACCCGCGCGACGCCGTCCTCTGGGACAAGGCCGGCGAGCGGATCATGGCCGAGGCGGCGGAACGGGCCGCCCAGCTTCCCGGCGCCCAGCCGATCCACCTGTACAAGAACAACACCGACAACAAGGGCGCGTCCTACGGCACGCACGAGAACTACCTGATGAAGCGGGAGACCCCTTCTCGGACATCGTGCGCCATCTGACGCCGTTCTTCGTCTCCCGTCAGGTCTTCACCGGCGCCGGCCGCGTCGGCATCGGCCAGGACGGGCACGAGCACGGTTTCCAGCTCACTCAGCGGGCGGACTACTTCGAGGTCGAGGTGGGCCTGGAGACGACCCTCAAGCGGCCCATCATCAACACGCGCGACGAACCGCACGCGGACGCCGAGAAGTACCGGCGACTGCATGTGATCATCGGCGACGCGAATCTGTCCGAGATCTCGACGTATCTGAAGCTGGGCACGACCGCGCTGGTGCTGTCCATGATCGAGGACGGGTTCATCGCGGTGGACCTGGCGGTCGACCAGCCGGTGCGCACCCTGCACAAGGTCTCGCACGATCCCACGCTGAAGCGGCTCGTCACGCTGCGCAGCGGGCGGACGCTGACCGCCGTACAGCTTCAGATGGAGTACTACGAGCTGGCCCGCAAGTACGTGGAGGAGCGCTTCGGGGCCGACGCGGACGAGCAGACCAGGGACGTCCTCGGGCGATGGGAGGACACGCTCACGCGGCTGGAGAACGACCCGATGAGTCTGGCCGGTGAGCTGGACTGGGTCGCCAAGCGGGAGCTCATGGAGGGCTACCGGCGCAGGGACGGGCTGGACTGGGACGCCGCCCGGCTGCACCTCGTGGACCTGCAGTACGCCGACGTACGCCCCGAGAAGGGCTGTACAACCGTCTGGTGGCCCGCGGGCGGATGAAGCGGCTGCTGGACGAGGGCGAGGTCGAGCGGGCCCGTACGGCACCTCCGGAGGACACCCGCGCGTACTTCCGCGGGCGCTGTCTGGAGCAGTACGCGGACGACGTCGCGGCGGCCTCCTGGGACTCGGTGATCTTCGATCTGCCGGGCCGGGACTCGCTGCAGCGGGTCCCAACCCTGGAACCGCTTCGCGGAACGCGTAATCACGTCAAGGAGCTCCTGGACCGGTGCCGCACGGCGGAAGACCTGGTCAGGGTGTTGTCGGGGAACTGAGCGGGTACCGGGGTACCCGGGAAGGGCCGGCCGGACAGGGTGGAAATCGCCGGGTCCGGGAATCATCGAGGTGGTCCCCGTACGTTGGAGCAACTGCGGGGGCATTGTCGGACCCGGCGAGTAGGGTCTGATCTTGACCGAGCAAGTGTGTCGGGCGAACCGAGCGGGGTGAGGGTGATGGCGACCAAGGACACCGGCGGCGGACAGCAGAAGGCCACCCGGTCCACGGAGGAGGTCGAGGAGCAGGCGGCGGAGACGCAGGCTTCGGAAGACCTCAAGGAACGTCAGGAAAAGCTGAACGAGGACGTGGACGACGTCCTGGACGAGATCGACGACGTCCTCGAGGCCAACGCCGAGGATTTCGTTCGCTCATTCGTTCAGAAGGGTGGCCAGTAACCTTCGGACCGAAGGTTGCGGGGGCGTCCGGGGTGAGAGTCGAAGACGGCGTGGAGCGCTGTCCGTGGTGCGGATCGGCCGGCCGCGGGCAGCGTTCGCGCTCCGGGGGCCGGCCGTGCGGGCCGCCCGAAAGCCTCCGCCGTAAATGTGGATCATTGCCGCGGGGCGGGTAGGGTCCGTGGCGTACTGTGCTTCAACTGCGATTCGGCCATCGGCAAGTTGGGAGACGATCCCGACGCTGTTCGTCGGGCAGCCGCCTACCTGGAAGGAACTTCGTGGAAGCGAACACTCGTAGCACCGGGCGTCTGCCGGCCGCCTTCCTGACGCCGGGGTCCTCCTCGTTCATGGACTTCCTCTCCGAGCATCAGCCGGAACTGCTGCCGGGCAAGCGGTCGTTGCCGCCCGTGCAGGGTGTGATCGAGGCACCGCACGGCACGACGATCGTCGCCGTGACGTTCCCCGGCGGGGTGGTCCTCGCCGGTGACCGGCGGGCCACCATGGGGAACGTCATCGCGCAGCGGGACATCGAGAAGGTGTTCCCGGCCGACGAGTACTCGGCGGTGGGGATCGCCGGTACGGCCGGTCTCGCCGTGGAGATGGTGAAGCTGTTCCAGCTGGAGCTGGAGCACTTCGAGAAGGTCGAGGGCGCGCAGCTGTCGCTGGAGGGCAAGGCGAACCGGCTGTCGACGATGATCCGTTCGAACCTGGGCATGGCGATGCAGGGGCTGGCCGTGGTGCCGCTGTTCGCCGGGTACGACGTGGACCGGGAGAGGGGACGGATCTTCTCCTACGACGTCACGGGCGGCCGTTCCCAGGAACACGGGTTCGCCGCGACCGGGTCCGGGTCGATCTTCGCGCGCGGTGCGATGAAGAAGCTGTTCCGGGACGATCTGACTGAGGCCGAGGCCACCACACTGGTGGTGCAGGCGCTGTACGACGCGGCAGACGACGACTCGGCGACCGGCGGTCCCGATGTCGCCCGCCGGATCTATCCGATCGTCACCGTGATCACCGATGACGGCTTCCGCCGGCTCACCGAGGACGAGTCGTCCGACATCGCCCGGGCGGTGCTGGAGCGGCGGCTGGAGCAGCCGGACGGGCCGCGGGCCTCGCTGCTGTAGCCGGCGTGGGGGTTGTTCGGTTGATGGGTGGTCCAGTGACTTCGACAGAAAGGGACGGATAACCGGTGTCGACGCCGTTCTATGTCTCACCCCAGCAGGCGATGGCGGACCGGGCGGAGTACGCCCGTAAAGGCATCGCCCGTGGTCGCAGCCTCGTGGTGCTGCAGTATGCCGACGGGATCGTGTTCGTCGGTGAGAACCTGTCCCGTGCGCTGCACAAGTTCAGCGAGATCTATGACCGGATCGGGTTCGCCGCGGCCGGTAAGTACAACGAGTACGAGAACCTGCGGATCGGGGGCGTGCGCTACGCCGATCTGCGGGGTTACACCTACGACCGGGACGATGTGACGGCCCGGGGCCTGGCGAACGTGTACGCGCAGACGCTGGGGACGATCTTCTCGAGCGTGGGGGAGAAGCCGTACGAGGTGGAGCTGGTGGTGGCCGAGGTCGGGGAGACCCCGGATTTCGACCAGATCTACCGGCTGCCGCACGACGGGTCCATCGTGGACGAGCACGGCTCGGTGGCGGTGGGCGGCAACGCGGAGCAGATCAGCGGATACCTGGACCAGCGGCACCGGGACGGGATGACGCTGGCCCAGGCGCTGAGGCTGGCGAGGCAGGCGCTGTCGCGTGACACCAACGGGAGCGAGCGGGAGATTCCCGCGGAGCGGCTGGAGGTGGCGGTACTGGACCGCACACGCCCGCAGAAGCGGAAGTTCCGGCGGATCAGTGGGGGCCGCTGTCGCGGCTCCTGGAGGCCGGTGTCACGGAGTCGGCGTCGAAGACGGACCCCGACTCCGACCCGGAGACGGACTCCGGCGGAGACGTCGAGTAACCGGAACACCGCCCTGACGCGCGCGTGCGCGGTCGGGCTGCCTCGCGGCACGGGGTTTCGGGCTGCGGTGCGGGCGCTGGCACATCCCCAGCACCCCGCACCCCGCACTCCGCGGGCAGTCGTGCCGCTGGGGCGGCACGGGTGGGCGCGACGGCACCCCGTAAGCGCCGGGCTGCGGAACCTACCCCCGGCCAGCCCCCACACCGGGCCACCCGCGCGCCTCCGGGGCAGGCGCGACGGCAGCCCGTAAGCACCGGGCCGCCGGCCAATCTCACCCGCCTGGGTGGGTGCGGCGGGACCCCGTAGGCGCTGGGACGCGCGATTCCCCGGCTCGCACCCGCGTGGTGACGGGATGTGTGGAGCCGGCTCGAGCGATACCCGGGTGCCCGCTGCCGCGGGAGCGCGGTCGTCAGGGGCGGCGGCGCCGTGGAGCCGCGGAGGACCAGTTCGACCGGGATGTCCCCGGAGGCGGGCGCGCGGCCCTCCAGGACCGCCAGCAGCGCCTCCATCCCCCGCTCACCGAACAGCTCCGCATCCAGCCGCACCGTCGTCAGCTCCGGATCGATCGCGCTCGCGAGCGCGAGATCGTCCAGCCCGGTGACGGACAGATCCTCCGGCACACGCAACCCCAGCCGCCGCGCCGCCTTGTACGTGCCCGCCGCCAGATGATCGTCGTCGCACACCACGGCCGTGGGCCGGTCCGCGGCGGCGGACAGCGCCGCCTCCGCGGCCGCCTCCGCCCCTTGATGGACAGCGGCGCCCGCGCCGAGACCAGTGACGCCCCCGCCACCCCCGCAGCCGCGCCGCCAGCTCCCGCGCGCGCACCTCGAAGGTCCAGGACGGCACGTCCGCCGCCAGATGCAGGAACCGGCGGTGCCCCAGGGCCAGCAGGTGGTCCGTGACCTGGCGGACGCCGTCGGCGATGTCGAGGTTGACCGTGGCCGCGCCCACACTGCCCGCGGGATCACTGTCGAGCATCACCAGCGGCAGCGCCTCGCCGCGGATCGCGGTGAGCGCCTCCGCGGCCATGGAGGAGGCGATGACGCCGTCCAGGGCCGCCTGGGCGGAGGCGAAGGGGTCGCGGGCGGGTCCGATGCCCTCGGGGAGGGGTAGAGGACCACGCCGAAGCCGTGCCGGGAGGCCACCCGGGCCGCACCCGTGTAGACACCCGCGAAGAACTCCGTGGTGAGCGCCGGGACGACCAGCAGGACCGTACGGGTGCGGCCCAGGCGGAGATTGCGGGCGGCCAGATTCGGCCGGTAGCCCAGTGTGCGCGCGGCCTCCCGGACGCGTTCCGCCGTGGCCTCGGAGACCCGGCCGCGCCATTTGTCGCCGAGGACCAGGAGACCGCTGCCTGGGAGACACCGGCGGCCTGGGCGACGTCCCGGCTCGTGGGGCGGGTGCCGGCTCGGGGCATCGTCGCGCCGCTCCTTCGTCTGGACTGGTGAACAGCCGACATGGTACGTATGGAGAACCAAGTTATACGTAAAACCTACAGAGGAGAGGCCCGCATGGCCACGGGGTACCTGGAGATCCTCCGGGCGCGGCATGCCACCCGGCTGCTCGTGGGCACGCTCGTGGGACGGCTGCCCAACGCGACCGCCGCCATCGCGATCGTGCTGTTCGTGCGCGCGGAGGGCGGTACGTACAGCCTGGCCGGCGTGCTGGCGGCGGTGTACGGCGTCGCCAACGCCGTAGGGCAGCCGGTGCTGGGGCGGCTGGTGGATCTGCGCGGGCAGCCGCGGGTGCAGCTGCCCGCCGCGGTGCTGTCGGCGCTGGCGATGGCCGTGTTCGCCTTCGCGGGCACCGGCTCGCCGGTGGTGGCGTACACCGCGGTGGCCGCGGCGGGGCTCTTCACACCGCCCCTGGAGGGCGGGCTGCGGGCCCTGTGGGCCTCCGTGCTGCCCAAGGAGGACCACGTCCACCGGGCGTACGCCATGGACGCCGTCGCCCAGGAGGTGATGTTCACCGTCGGGCCGCTCCTGGTGACGGTGTGCGCCTCCTGTGGTCCGCGCAGGCCGCCCTGCTCGTGCTGAACGTCATCGGGGTGCTGGGCGCCCTCTCCGTCGTCGTGTCGCCGCCCTCGCGCGCGTGGCGGTCCGAGCCGCGCGAGGCACACTGGCTGGGCGCGCTGCGCTCCCGGGGCTGCTCGCGCTGCTGGGCGCCTTCCTGGCCGTCGGCATGGCGCTGGGCTCCATCACCGTCGCGTCCATGACGTACGCGGACGGGCACGGCGGCGATCAGGTGTACGGCTGGCTGATGGCCGGGATCGGGCTGGGCGCCCTGATCGGCGGCGCGGTGTACGGGGCGCGGCAGTGGGCCGGTGAACCCGCGCGGCGACTGCGGGTGCTCGTGGCCCTTCTGGCGGTGTGTTATCTCCCGCTCATGCTGATGCCCGGCCCGGTGGCCATGACGCTGCTCACCGTGGTCGCGGGACTCTTCCTGGCGCCGGCCATCGCCTGTGCCTTCGTGCTCGTGGACCGGCACGCCCCGCGCGGGACCGTCACGGAGGCGTTCTCCTGGCTGGTGACGACCTTCACCGTGGGCGCGTCGGTCGGCACGGGCGTGACCGGCGTGGTCGTCGAGGGGGGCGGGGCGCTGTGGGGCTTCGCGGTGCCGGGCGTCGCGGGCGGTGTGTCGCTGCTGGTTTTGATCGCCACCGGACGGGTATTGGCAGTTCCCGCCGGACGAGCGATTGTCGCGGCCCGTTCGGAAAATGATCCAAATCGTGCTGCCGAACCTCGTTTGAGCTCGGGGGATCGGGCGTAATGTTCCCTCATGGACCGCCGCATTTTCGGGCTGGAGAACGAGTACGGCGTCACGTGCACGTTCAGGGGACAGCGCCGCCTGTCGCCTGACGAGGTGGCGCGGTACCTCTTCCGCCGTGTCGTGTCATGGGGCCGCAGCAGCAATGTCTTTCTGCGGAACGGCGCCCGCCTCTATCTCGACGTGGGGTCACATCCGGAATACGCAACGCCGGAATGTGACAACGTGACCGAACTGGTCACCCACGACAAGGCCGGCGAGCGCATTCTCGAAGGGCTCCTGGTGGACGCCGAACGACGCCTGCACGAGGAGGGAATCGCGGGCGACGTCTACCTTTTCAAGAACAACACCGACTCCGCGGGCAACTCGTACGGATGCCACGAGAATTATCTGGTGGCCCGGCACGGGGAGTTCTCGCGGCTCGCGGACATCCTCATCCCGTTCCTGGTGACAAGGCAGCTGCTCTGCGGCGCCGGCAAGGTGCTGCAGACGCCGCGCGGCGCCGTGTACTGCGTGAGCCAGCGGGCCGAGCACATCTGGGAGGGCGTCTCCTCGGCGACGACCCGCTCGCGGCCCATCATCAACACGCGCGACGAACCGCACGCGGACGCCGAGCGCTACCGGCGGCTGCATGTCATCGTGGGCGACTCCAACATGTCCGAGACGACCATGCTGCTCAAGGTCGGCGCCACCGACCTGGTGCTGCGCATGATCGAGGCGGGCACCGTGATGCGCGACCTCACCCTGGAGAACCCGATCCGGGCGATCCGCGAGGTCAGCCACGACATCACGGGACGGCGCAAGGTGCGCCTCGCCAGCGGCCGGGAGGCGTCCGCCCTGGACGTGCAGCGCGAGTACTACGAGAAGGCGGTGGACTTCTGCGAGCGCCGCGGGATCCGCACGGGCACCGTCGAGCAGGTGCTGGAGCTGTGGGGCCGTACGCTGGACGCGATCGAGGCCGAGGATCTCGACCGTATCGGCACCGAGATCGACTGGGTCATGAAGTACAAACTCCTCGAGCGGTACCGGGCCAAGCACAACATGACCATGTCGCACCCGCGGGTCGCGCAGATAGACCTCGCCTACCATGACATCCACCGCCGGCGGGGCCTGTACTACCTGCTGGAGAAAAGGGACAAGCGGCCCGGATCTGCAACGATTTGAAGATCTTCGAGGGCAAGTCCGTTCCGCCGCAGACCACCAGGGCCCGGCTGCGCGGCGACTTCATCAGGCGTGCCCAGGAGCAGCGCCGCGACTTCACCGTCGACTGGGTGCACCTCAAGCTCAACGACCAGGCCCAGCGCACCGTGTTGTGCAAGGACCCGTTCCGCTCGGTCGACGAACGCGTGGAGAAGCTGATCGCCGGAATGTGAGAGAGACGTTCCGCCGGGAGGTCCCAAAATTCCCGGAACGTCACACGGGCGCCGTACGTTACACCGTGCGGCGCCCTTCTCACGCCGTAGAGTTGCGCGGACGCCACCCACAAGATCGACGATTACGAGGCCCCCACCGTGCGCCGACGCTCACTTCTCATTGCCGTTCCCGCCGGACTGGCCACGCTCGCCGCGTGCGGCGACGACAAGTCCGACTCGGGCAAGGCCAGCGACAGCGCCTCCCCTCGGCGCCCCAGACGTCCGCGGCCCCTCGCCGAAGATCGTCGACGGACCGCTGCCGGCGATCACGGCGGGCACCGAGTTCGGGGAGAAGCCGACGGTCGCCAAGGGCAGCGGCGAACCCTCCAAGGACCTCGCGGTCAAGACGGTCATCGCGGGCAACGGCAAGACGGTCGCTGAGAACGACTTCGTGGTGGCCCACTACCTCGGCCAGGTGTGGAGCACCGCGAAGGTCTTCGACAACTCCTACGACCGCAAGGCCCCGCTGGCCATCCAGCTCGCCCAGGGCACCATCATCGACGGCTGGCGGTACGCGCTGACCGGCAAGAAGGCCGGCAGTCGCGTCCAGATGGCCGTCCCGCCCACCTGGGGCTACGGCGAGCAGGGCAACGCGCAGGCGGGCATCAAGGGCACCGACACGCTGGTGTTCGTGGTCGACATCGAGGACTCGTACAACGCCAAGAGCTCCGCCAAGGGTACCGACGTCGCCCAGGACGACACCGCCCTGCCCGAGGTCGGCACCAACACCGACGGCAAGGCACCCTCCATCGAGGTACCCGACGCGGACGCCCCGAAGAAGCTGGTGTCCAGCTATGTCATCGAGGGCGACGGCGAGAAGGTCGCGGCCGACAGCAGTGTCCTGGTGCAGTACAAGGGCGTGCTGTGGGACGGCGGCAAGGAGTTCGACTCCACGTACGCCCGGGGACAGCTGACCTCGTTCTCGCTCCAGCAGGTCGTCAAGGGCTGGGCGCAGGGACTGACCGGCAAGAAGGTCGGCAGCCGGGTCCTCATCGTCATCCCGCCGGAGCTGGGCTACGGCGACAATCCCCGCAGGGCAGCGGTATCAAGAAGGACTCGACCCTCGTCTTCTCGGTCGACATCCTCGCGAAGCTGTGAGGCCGTGAGGATGTAAGACTGTGCGTGTTCGCCTTTCCGCAGACAAGCAGGAGCGTTAGACGTGAGCAGCGACAAGCCCGAGATCGACTTCCCGGGCGGCGAGCCCCCGGCGGACCTCGAGATCAAGGACATCTGGGAGGGCGACGGCGAGGTGGCGCGGGCGGGCCAGACCGTCACCGTGCACTACGTCGGTGTCTCCTTCAGCACGGGCGAGGAGTTCGACGCCAGCTGGAACCGCGGCACCCCTTCCGCTTCCCGCTGGGCGGCGGCCGGGTCATCAAGGGCTGGGACCAGGGCGTGCAGGGCATGAAGGTCGGCGGCCGCCGTCAGCTGACCGTCCCCGCGCACCTCGCTTACGGCGACCACAGCCCCACCCCGGCGATCAAGCCCGGTGAGACCCTGATCTTCGTGGTCGACCTGCTCGGCGTCTGATCCGACCGGAGCCGATCATCCGAGGCCCATGCCTGTCCGGGCATGGGCCTCCGGCTTTACCGCGCCACCCCGGGGCGGTACGGTCATCGCTCGTAAGCACCATAGGGAGGCGAAGCGGGTCGATGGCCATTGCCAAGGCCGAGCGGCTGATGAATCTGGCGCTGTGTCTGCTCGGGACGCGCCGGCCGCTCAGCAAGCGTGAGCTGCGGGATTCCATCGAGGCGTACGTCGAGGCCTTCCGGCCGGGAAACGGCGCGGCGGGCTCGGACGACTCCTTCAACCGCATGTTCGAGCGCGACAAGGACGATCTGCGCGAACTCGGACTGGTCATCGAGACCGTGGAGAACCTCGACGGCGAGGTCGGCTATCTCGCCCGCCGCGACAGCAACCGGCTGCCGCCCATCACCCTCGACGCCGAGGAGGCCGCCGCGCTGGGGCTCGCCGCCAAGGTCTGGCAGCAGGCCCGGCTCGCCGGAGCGGCCAGCGGCGCCCTGCAGAAGCTGCGCGCGGCCGGACTGCCCGAGGACGTCGACCCGTACGGTGCCCATGGCGCGCTGGAGCCGCGCATCCCCGTGCACGAGGCCGCGTTCGAACCGCTGATGCTGGCCTGCCGCGACCGCCGCCCGGTGGTCTTCGACTACCGCAAGGCCAACGCCGCCCAGCCCGGTCAGCGGAATGTCGAGCCGTGGGCGCTGGAGTGCTGGCGCGGCCACTGGTATCTGGCCGGCTGGGACCGCGACCGGGGCGCCGAGCGCGTCTTCCGGCTGTCCCGGATCACCGGGAAGGTGCGCTCGCGCAGCGGCCGTTTCACCGTCCCGGTGCCGGACGTCGTCACCGTACGGGAGACCGTGGCGAGCTGGGCGGGGAGAGCGCGGACCGTTCGGCGCGGATCCGGCTGCGTTCCGACGCCGGTTACCCCTTCGGGCGAAGGCCACGGTGGTGCGGGAACTCGGCGACGGTTGGGACGAGTTGGAGATTCCGTACGGGCACGGGCTGGACGCCTGGCTGGTGGAGTTCGGGCCGGACGTGGTGGTTCTCGAGCCCGCCGAGCTGCGGGCCGACGTGGTGGACCGGCTGCGTGCCGTGGCCAAGGGCTGAGGGGAGCGGACAAGAACGTGGCAGGCAAACCGGTCAGGCCCGTGAACGCCATCGACCAGACCCGGCGGATGCTCTCCCTGGTCACCTATCTGCGCGAGCGTCCCGGCGCGCGGATCGAGGACGTGGCGCGCGCTTTCGGCATCACCGAGGACGAGCTGGTCTCCGACCTCGATGTGCTGCCCATGTGCGGCACCAGCTTCCGCGGCGGCGATCTGCTCGACATCGACACCGACGGCGAGCGCATCTGGTGGCACAACCCGGCCGCCCTCGGGGCTGAGGCGGCGGAGCCGCTGCGGCTCGCCGCCGACGAGGCCACCGCCCTGCTGGTCGCCGCCCGCGCCGTGGCCACCCTGCCCGGACTGCGCGAGGGCGACCGGCAGGCACTGCTGCGGGCCACCGCCAAGGTGGAGACCTCGGCCGGTGAGGCGGCCGGCGCCAGTTCCCGGCTGTCGGTCACCTTCGAGTCGGAGGGCGGTGTCTTCGCGGACGTCGACCGGGCCATCGCCGAGCGCCGCAGACTGTGGATCCGCTACTACTCGCCCGCCCGTGACGAGCTCACCGAGCGGGAGATCGACCCGATCCGCCTGGTCAGCGTCGGTCATACGTATGTCGAGGCGTGGTGCCGCCGCTCCGAGGCACGCCGCACCTTCCGGCTCGACCGGGTCGCCGAGATCCGCATCCTCGACGAGCCGTCCGCGCCGCCCGAGGTCGAGCTGCGGGATCTGTCGGAAGGGCTGGTGCAGCCGGCGGCGGAGGACCCCGAGGTCGTGGTCGAGGTCGGACCGGGCGGGCGCTGGGTCGCCGAGTACTACCCGCACGACAGCGCGGACGAGCTTCCCGACGGCGGGCTGCGTATCACCCTGCGCACCCCCGACCCGGCCTCGCTCAGACGGCTGGCCCTGCGGCTCGGCCGCGACGGCCGTATCGTCGCGCCGCAGGCGCTGGCCGACAGTGCCCGGCAGGTCGCCCGCGAGGCGCTCGCGGCGTACGACGGGGCCGGGGCGGCGGGATGACCGCCCCCGCGCGCGGGGTGCGGGACGGGCAGGACGACAGGCAGGAGCGAGGGCTTTGAGCGAGTCGGTGACGTCCGGTACGCGCGGTATGACGGCGGCGTCCGCGTTCGCGGGGATGAAGCGTGGCCCCGGTGCTGTTCCGGGCGGGGTGCCCGGACTGCCGGGAACGGTTCGAACTCGCCGCGAGTGCGTTGCGGCTCGCCATCGGGGCGAGCAGCCGTACGACCTTCTACTCCTTCACCTGCCCCGAGTGCGGGGTGGCCGTCCGCAAGCCGGCGGGGAGCGGATCGTGGAACTGCTGACCGGTGGCGGGGTGCGTACGCTGCGGCTGCACTCGACGGTCTAGGCTCGCGTCATGTTCTGGCCTATGTTCGCTGTCGCCGTGGGGTTTCTGGGGCTGCTGGTGCTCGCGGTTTTCGCCATCCGGGTCTTCGTCGAGGCGGAGCGGCTGGGCAGACAGGTCGCGGACTCGGCCGGCCGGATCGGCCGCGCGGCGGAGGAACTGGAGCGGGCGGCGAGCAGCACGGCTCGGTCGGCGGAAGCGCTGTAGCCAACGCGCCCGCACCTGAATCCCGGCCCGCGGGCCGGTGTCCACCGGGGCCGGCACCCCTAGCTTTCCGGCGTTTGGGGGCGGGCCGTCCCCCTCAGCCTGTCCGGCGTTTGGGGGCGGGCCGTCCCCCTCAGCCTGTCCGGCGTTTGGGGGCGGGCCGTCCCCCTCAGCCTGTCCGGCGTTTGAGGACAAGGCCCGTTCAGGGCCGGAGGGGGTCTGGGGCGCAGCCCCATGGACAGGATGGGAAGGGGCGGCGGGGGCGTGGAAATGGGAGCGCTGCCCGCTGGAGGGGTGCCGGGGTGGGGGTGTCCGGGCGGAGTGGGAGCGCTGCCCGCTGGTGGGGTGCCGCCTGCGCCCACCCGTGCCGCCCTGGCGGCACGATTGCCCGCAGGCTGCGGAACGCGGGTTGCCGAAGTGAGTCTGCCCGCATGCTGCGGAGGTGGGGCACTCGCAGGCTGCGGAAGCAGGGCGGCACGCAGGCTGCCAAGGCCGGCCCGGCCGCAGGCTGGGGACGGAGCGGGGTTGCTTGCAGGGGGTTCGGCGGGCTTCGGCCTGTTGGGTGGCGGGGCGTGGCAGGTACCCTGCAGATCGCGGCCCGGAGACGAGGCCCGGACCGCGGACGGGAGTACGCGCGGGGATTGCCTCACGTTCACCCCGGGCGTTACGATCGCTGACGACACGATCGTTCGGACGCCTGTCCGACGGGTCGGACGGTCCGGTCGGACGGCATCCCACCCCCAGCAGCCTCGGTGAGAAGGTAAAGACTTATGTTCGGTGGCAAGATCGGCGCTCCCGAGTTGATTCTCATCCTGGTCGTCGTCATTTTGTTGTTCGGCGCCAAGAAGCTCCCGGACATGGCGCGGTCGCTCGGCAAGTCGGCCCGCATCCTCAAGAGCGAGGCCAAGGCGATGAAGGACGACAAGTCCTCCGCCCCCGCCGACCCGCCGGCTCCCCGGAGGAGCCCTCCGCGCAGCGCACCATCCAGGCCGCCCCCGGCGACGTGACCAGCGCCCGCCCGGTGGCGGAGCCGACGGACACGACCAAGCGCTGACGCAGGGCCGGTGACCACCGGCCCGCCGCACGAGATGGGAACGTGGGTTGCTGAAGTCTGCCCGCAAACAGGAGAAGGATCCCGAGGGGCGGATGCCCCTGGCGGAGCACCTTCGTGAGCTCCGCAACCGGCTCGCGAAGGCGCTGCTGGCCATCATCGCCGTGACGGTAGTCGCAGCCTTCTTCTACAACGACATCATCAACTTCTTCACCGAGCCGGTCTTCAAGTCGGTCGGGTGCGAGAAGTCCTTCGCGGAGCTCGCCCGCTCGGACAGCGAGGAGCCGTGCGCGCAGATCACGATCAACGGTCTGCTCACGCCGTTCACGCTGGCGCTGAAGGTCTCGCTGATGGCCGGTATCGTACTGGCCTCCCCGGTCTGGCTGTACCAGCTGTGGGCCTTCCTCGCCCTGGGCCTGCACCGGCACGAGCGGAAGTACGCCTACGCGTTCGTCGCGACGGGCTTCCCGCTCTTCCTGGCCGGCGCCTACTTCGCCTACGCGGTGCTGCCGACCACCGCCGAGGTGCTTTCACCTTCACGCCGTCCAACGTCGACAACCTGCTGCCGCTGGACGACCTGCTGAACCTCGTCACCCGCATGGTGATCGTCTTCGGCCTCTCCTTCGAACTGCCGCTGCTGCTGGTGATGCTCAACTTCACCGGTATCCTCACGGGCCGGCGGATGCTCGGCTGGTGGCGCGGCATGATCATGGGCATCACGCTGTTCGCGGCCATCGCCACGCCGAGCACCGACCCGCTGACCATGCTCGCGCTCGCCGGGCCGATCTGGATCCTGTACTTCGCCGCGGTCGCCGTGGCGCTGCTCAACGACCGTCGCAAGCGCCGTCTCGAGGCCATGGGCCCCGCCGACGACGAGGCCTCGGACCTGGATCTCACCCCGAGGACATCGATCCCGCCGAGCCCGTGGCCGCCGTGCCCGAACAGACCACCCGGGACCGGGTCAACGGTTATGACGACGTGACCTGAGGAGCGTCCCGCAGATCGTAGGGTCACCCCGTGACCAGCGAGATCACCCTCTTCGTCAACCCCACCGCGGGCCGCGGCCGGGGCGCCCGCGCGGCGCGGCCGGCCGCCGCCGCGTTGCGGGACGCCGGCTTCTCGGTGCGGACCGTGCTCGGCGACGACCCCCAGGACGCCCTGGCCCGGGCCCGTACCGCCGTCGAGGAGGGCACCGGCGCCCTGATCGCGGTCGGCGGCGACGGCATGGCGAACCTCGCGCTGCAGGCCGTCGTCGGCACCGGCACCCTGTTCGGCCTGGTGGCCGCGGGCACCGGCAACGACTTCGCCCGCGCGCTCGGCATGCCCCTGCGGGAACCCGCGGCGGCCGGCCGGATGATCGCCGACGCCCTCAGGTGCGGCCGGGTCCGCGACATCGACCTCGGCAGGGTCGGCGACCGCTGGTTCGGCGCCGTACTCGCCTCCGGCTTCGACTCCCGCGTCAACGACCGCGGCAACCGTATGCGGATGCCCCTCGGACGCTTCAAGTACGACCTGGCGATGGTCGCCGAGCTGGCCGCCTTCAAGCCGCTGCCGTACCGGATCACCCTCGACGGCGGCGAGGTCCGCGAGGTCGAGGCGACACTGGTGGCCGTCGGGAACGGGCCGTCGTACGGCGGCGGTATGCGGATCTGTCCCGGCGCGGATCTGACCGACGGTCTGCTGGACATCACGGTGGTCGGCGAGTGCAGCAGGGCCACGCTGCTGCGGGTGTTCCCCAGGGTGTACCGCGGCACGCACACAGACCATCCCGCGATCACCGTACTGCGGGCGGCGACGGTCGGGCTGGCCGCCGAGGGGTCACCGGGTACGCGGACGGGGAACCGGTGGGACCGCTGCCGCTGACCGCCCGGTGTGTGCCGGGGCGCTGCGGGTCGTCGGCCCCTGAACGGATAATGATCGTCCGTTGTCGGTGCGGCCCGGTACGCTCGAAAGCACGATGACAGAGGACCTCTCACCGGCCGAGCGGTACGCGGCAGCACGCAGGCGCGCCGCCGAGCAGGCCACCGCGCTCGCCTCCTTCCGCGAGATGTACGACTTCGGCCTCGACCCCTTCCAGATCGAGGCCTGCCAGGCGCTCGAGTCGGGCAAGGGCGTCCTGGTCGCCGCGCCCACCGGCTCCGGCAAGACGATCGTCGGCGAGTTCGCCGTCCATCTCGCGCTCCAGCAGGGCAAGAAGTGCTTCTACACGACACCCATCAAGGCGCTGTCGAACCAGAAGTACGCCGACCTGTGCCGGCGCTACGGCGCGGAGCGGGTGGGCCTGCTCACCGGCGACAACAGCGTCAACTCCGGCGCCCCGGTGGTCGTGATGACGACCGAGGTGCTGCGGAACATGCTGTACGCCGGTTCGCAGACCCTCCTCGGCCTCGGCCATGTGGTGATGGACGAGGTGCACTACCTCTCCGACCGCTTCCGCGGCGCCGTCTGGGAGGAAGTGATCATCCACCTCCCCGAGTCCGTGACCCTGGTGTCACTGTCGGCGACGGTGTCGAACGCGGAGGAGTTCGGCGACTGGCTGGACACCGTCCGCGGTGACACCCAGGTGATCGTCTCCGAGCACCGGCCCGTGCCGCTGTTCCAGCACGTGCTCGCCGGCCGCCGGATATACGACCTGTTCGAGGAGGAGGGACGTAAGAAGGCCGTCAACCCGGACATCACGCGCATGGCCCGCCTGGAGGCGAGCCGCCCGTCCTGGGGCGACCGCAAGCGGGGGCGGGGCAATGTGCGCGAGGCCGACCGGGAGCGGGAGCGCAGACAGCGCTCCCGTGTGTGGACGCCGAGCCGTTCCGAGGTCATCGAGCGGCTCGACGCCGAGGGCCTGCTGCCCGCGATCACCTTCATCTTCAGCCGCGCCGGCTGTGAGGCCGCCGTCCAGCAGTGCCTGTACGCGGGCCTCAGGCTCAACGACGACGCCGCGCGGGCGCGGGTCCGCTCCCTGGTCGAGGAGCGCACGGCCTCCATCCCGGCCGAGGATCTGCACGTCCTGGGCTACTACGAGTGGCTGGAGGGCCTGGAGCGCGGCATCGCCGCCCATCACGCGGGCATGCTGCCGACGTTCAAGGAGGTCGTCGAGGAGCTCTTCCTCCGCGGCCTGGTGAAGGCCGTGTTCGCGACCGAGACCCTCGCCCTGGGCATCAACATGCCCGCTCGTTCGGTGGTCCTGGAGAAACTCGTCAAGTGGAACGGCGAGCAGCACGCCGACATCACCCCGGTGAGTACACCCAGCTGACCGGCCGGGCCGGCCGCCGCGGCATCGACGTCGAGGGTCACGCGGTCGTCCTGTGGCAGCGCTCCATGAACCCCGACCATCTGGCGGGACTGGCCGGTACGCGTACGTATCCGCTGCGGTCCAGCTTCAAGCCGTCGTACAACATGGCGGTCAACCTGGTCGAGCAGTTCGGCCGGCATCGCTCGCGCGAACTCCTCGAGACGTCGTTCGCGCAGTTCCAGGCGGACAAGTCGGTCGTCGGCATCTCCCGGCAGGTGCAGCGCAACGAGGAGGGTCTCGAGGGCTACAAGGCCTCCATGACCTGCCATCTCGGCGACTTCGACGAGTACGCGCGGCTGCGCCGCGAACTGAAGGACCGGGAGAACGAACTGGCCCGGCAGGGCGCCACGCAGCGGCGCGCGGAGGCCGCCGTCGCGCTGGAGAAGCTCAAACCCGGTGACGTCATCCACGTACCCACCGGGAAGTACGCGGGGCTGGCGCTGGTCCTCGACCCCGGCCTGCCCGCGGGGCGCACCGACGGCCACCGCGGCTACGAGTACTCCGACGGTCCGCGCCCGCTGGTGCTGACCGCCGAGCGGCAGGTGAAGCGGCTGGCGTCGATCGACTTCCCGGTGCCGGTCGAGGCGCTGGAGCGGATGCGGATCCCGAAGTCCTTCAACGCGCGCTCCCCGCAGTCCCGTCGGGACCTCGCCTCCGCGCTGCGCACCAAGGCCGGGCACATCTCCCCGGACCGGCACCGCAAGAAGCGGTCCGAGGCGGCCGACGACCGGGAGATCGCGCGGCTGCGCAAGGCGCTGCGGGCGCACCCGTGCCACGGCTGCCAGGACCGTGAGGACCACGCCCGCTGGGCCGAGCGCCACCACCGGCTGCTGCGCGACACCTCGCAGCTGGAGCGGCGTATCGAGGGCCGGACGAACACCATCGCCCGGACCTTCGACCGTATCGTCGCGCTGCTGACCGAGATGGACTATCTGCGCGGCGACGAGGTCACCGAACACGGCAAGCGGCTGGCGCGGCTGTACGGCGAACTCGACCTGCTGGCCAGCGAATGCCTGCGCGACGGCGTGTGGGAGGGCTCGCCCCCGCCGAACTCGCCGCGTGCGTCTCGGCCCTGGTGTACGAGGCCCGGGTCGCCGACGACGCGATGGCGCCCAAGCTGCCGTCGGGCAGGGCGAAGGCGGCGCTCGGCGAGATGGTCCGGATCTGGGGGCGTCTGGACGCCCTGGAGGAGGACTTCCGGATCAGCCAGACGGAGGGCGTCGGCCAGCGCGAGCCCGATCTCGGCTTCGCCTGGGCCGCCTACTCATGGGCCTCGGGCAAGGGCCTGGACGAGGTGCTGCGCGAGGCGGAGATGCCGGCCGGTGACTTCGTGCGCTGGTGCAAGCAGGTCATCGACGTGCTCGGCCAGATCTCCGCGGCGGCACCGGCCGGCGACGGTTCGACGGTCGCCAAGAACGCCCGCAAGGCGGTCGACGGACTGCTGCGCGGCGTGGTCGCCTACTCGTCCGTGGGCTGAACACCAGCCGGACCGAAGGGACTTCGAAGCCCGGTGCGCCAAGTGCGCGCCGGGCTTCCGCCGTTCACCGAGCATCGACGCCCCCATCGGCGGGCAGGATCAGGGAGCCCCGGCGCCTTTCTCACTCGTTACGGTGAGTGAGTCTCGTACGCCTGAACGTCGTGACGCGTGGTGTTCGAGCGGCCGCAGAGCGTGCAAACGACCCGAGCGTACTCCTGCCCCAGGGGCCATTTCCGGCACTTGCCGAATATGACATGGCGATGATCCCGTCGGACTAAGCTCGCCCGCAGCGCGCCGAGTTGAGATGAATTCGTGCGCTTGTTCCCCTATGTGCATGTTCCCCGGCCAACCGTCGATTCGTCTCAGAGGGCTCACATGGCGAGTGTCCAACTTCCCTACGCACGCGTGTTGTTGCTACCGGCCATAGTGATGGCCGCGGCGACCGGAGCCGCCGTCGCCCTGGTGACGGAGCCCGCCCGGATCGCCGTCGGCGTGTGCGGCGCCGTCGCGACCCTGCTGGTGACCGCCGCCGCGACCGAGGCGGTACGCCGCGGCCGGGTACTGCGGGAGTCGCAGGCCGAGTACCACCGTCACCGTACGTATCTGGAATCCCGGATCGCCGCCCACGACACGGAGACGCAGTACTTCACCCAGCGGGTCTTCCCCGCGGCCCTGGACTTCCTGCACAGCGGGAACGACTCCGACGAAGTCATCCGCGGCCTGCCGCGGCTCAACCCGGCCTGGCGCGATCTGCCCAAGTACCAGATCGACCTGCTGCGCACGATCCTCAAGATCATCGACGACGAGGAGAACCTGCGCGACTCCGCCCAGCGCTCCTTCGTCAGCATCGCCCGCCGCGTCCAGGCGATCGTCCACCAGCAGGCCAACGAACTCCGCGAGATGGAGGAGGACCACGGCCGCAACCCCGAGGTCTTCGACGACCTGCTGCGCATCGACCACGGCACCGCGCTGATCGGCCGCCTCGCCGACTCCATCTCCGTCCTCGGCGGCGGCCGCCCCGGACGCCAGTGGCCCATGCCCGTCGCGCTCTACAGCGTGCTGCGCGGCGCCATGTCCCGCATCCTCGAATACCGCCGCATCGACCTGAAATCGATCGCCAAGGTCAACATCAAGGGCATCTACGTCGAGCCGGTCATCCACGCCGCCGCCGAGATCCTCGACAACGGCACCCGCTACTCGCCGCCGACCAGCAAGGTGAGCGTCACCGCCACCGAGGTGCAGACCGGCGTCGCCATCGAGATCGAGGACGCCGGCGTCAGCCTCGACGAGCAGGCCCGCGCCCGTATCGAGGGCATCCTCGAACAGGCCCAGAAAGGCACCGACCTCCAGGAGATCACGGAGAACCCGCGCCTCGGCCTCGCCGTCGTCGGCCGCCTCTGCACCGCCTTCGACATGAAGGTCTCCCTGCGCGCCTCCGCGTACGGCGGTGTCCGCGCCGTCCTCATCGTGCCCAGCGAGATGCTGACCGACGAGCCCGGCGTCGGCCTCGCCCACGGCATCGGCGCCACCGCCGTGCCCCGCCCGGTCGACGCCCTCCCGGGCCCGGAGCGCACCCCAAGAAGCGCCGCCCCACCAGCCCCCGCATCCCCGGGACGGTGTCCCTGGAGGACGACGTCCCCGAGGTCACCGAGTGGACCGCGGGCGGCCTGCCGCAGCGCCGCAGCCGGGTGAAGACCCCGATCCACCAGCGCTACGCCGAGCAGGCCGCCGCCGAACGGGCCGAGCGGGAGGCCAGGGAACGCGGCGAGGAGTACCACGACATCTGGGCCACGCCCGAGCCCGAGAAGAAGCAGGACGACCGCGAACCCGGCCTGTGGGTCGACGCCTTCTGGGAGGGCATGCGCAAGGGCCTCGACCCGGACGTCCCCACCACCGACTTCACCCGGAACCCGACCGCCTACCTGCATCTCATCAACGAACCGGCCCGCACCGAGGCCGATGACGAGGGGACCTCAAGTGATCCAGCAACGAGCCAACTTCGACTGGATGCTCAAGGAGCTCGCCGACGGCGTACCCGGCGTCGAGATGATCGTGGTGCTCTCCGCCGACGGCCTGCGCATCGCACGCTACGGCGGTGAGCCCGACGCCGCCGACCGGGTCGCCGCCGCCTGCGCGGGCGTACAGAGCCTCGCCGGGGCCGTCGCCCAGGAACTCCCGTACGGCAACGGCGAGATGAAGATGGTCCTCATCGAGATCAACGAGGGCTACTTCTATCTGATGGCGGCCGGCGCCAACGCCTATCTCGCGGTCCTCTCCGACATGACCTGCGAACCGGGCCGCATGGGCGGCATGATGCGCGACCTCGTCGTCCGTATCGGCGCCCATCTGACCAGCCCGCCCCGACGGAACGGGCAGACCGTATGACTCCTCCGCAACGCCAGAGGCGCTTCCCGGGCCGCCCCCACCCCGAAGCGGGCCGGACCGGCCGGGAAGAAGGAGGGCGGCGGCAACCCGGAGCGGCTGTACGTGGTCGCCGGACCGGACGGCGAACGGGCGGACCTCGACCTCGTCACGCTTATCGTGGCCGGCTCCCCGGACCCCCGCCCTCCGCCACCCCCGAACAGGCGGCGCTGCTCCGGCTCTGTGCCGCCCCTGTCCGTGGCCGAGGTGTCGGCCTATCTCAGCCTGCCGTTCAGCGTGGTGACCGTGCTGCTCACCGACATGCTGGCGGCGGAACTGGTCCAGGCGCGCTTCCCGATCGTCCGCAAGGCGCTCCCGGACCGTTCCCTTCTCGAAGCGGTGATGCATGGACTTCAAAGGCTCTGAGACCATCCCGGGCCCCGTGCCGAGGACCAGCTGCCGCAGACGGCACAGGCCGCGGTGAAGATCGTGATCGTGGGCGGGTTCGGGGTCGGCAAGACGACCATGGTCGGCTCGGTCAGCGAGATCAAACCGCTGACCACCGAGGAGACCATGACCCAGGCCGGCGTCGGCGTCGACGACAACTTCGGCTCCGCCTCCAAGACGGCCACCACCGTCGCCATGGACTTCGGCCGGATCAAGATCACGGACCAGTTGGTGCTGTACCTGTTCGGCACCCCGGCCAGGAACGCTTCTGGTTCCTGTGGAACGGGCTGTTCGAGGGCGCGCTCGGCGCCGTCGTCCTGGTCGACACCCGCCGTCTCGAAGTCAGCTTCGACGTCATGGGACGGCTCGAGGAACGCGGCGTGCCCTTCGTCGTCGCCGTCAACTCCTTCCCGGACGCCCCCGTTACCCCATCGCCGACCTGCGGTCCGCCCTCGATCTGTCCGAGCGGGTCCCCATCCTGGACTGCGATGTGCGGCGCCGCGCCTCCAGCCGTGACGTCCTGATGACCCTGATGCGGTTCCTGCACTCGCTCGCCATGACGGGTTCGCTCACCTGACCCCGGGATCCGTCCCCTCCCCAGACCCCCGTCCTTCCCTCCGGAGCGACCACTGTGACGACTGAATCGAACCCCCTGACGGGAGAGTCCCCGGCCGGCGCGGACTCCTCCCGGCCCGCCCCGCCCCCGGCTGCCCCGCGCACGGTCAGGGCCCCGGAGGGCTGAGCCGGCTCCACGAGTCCACGGACCTGAAGGCGCTGTACGAGCAACTGCGGGCCGAGCACGGCCCGGTGGCACCCGCGCTGATCCACGACGACGTTCCGCTGTGGGTGGTCCTCGGCCACGCCGAGAGCCAGCAACTGGTGCGCAGCCCCGCGCACTTCTGCAAGGACAGCCGCATCTGGTCCGCGCTCGGCGACGGCCTGGTCAAGCCGGACCACCCGCTGATGCCGCACATCGCCTGGCAGCCGATGTGCGCTCACGCCGAGGGCGACGAACACCGGAGGCTGCGCGGCGCCATCGACGTCGCCGTGGCGGCCACCGACTTCCGGGGCCTGCGCCGGCACGTCAACCGCAGTGTGCAGCGCGTCGTCAACCGGTTCTGCGAGGCGGGCGAGGCCGAACTGGTCGGCCAGTACGCCGAACATCTGCCGATGGCCGTGATGTGCCATGTCCTCGGCATGCCCGACGAGTACAACGACCGGATCGTCGAGGCCGCCCGCGACATGCTCCGGGGCACCGAGACCGCGATCGCCAGCAACGCCTACATCATGGACGCCCTCCAGCGCCTCACCGCCCGCAGCCGGGCCGAACCGCTGGACGACTTCGCCGGCCACCTCACCAGGCACCCGGCCGGGCTGACCGACGAGGAGATCGCCCAGCACCTCCGGGTGGTCCTCATCGCCGCCTGCGAGGCCACCGCCAACCTTCTCGCCAATGTGCTGCGCCAGGTGCTGATCGACCCGCGCTTCCGGTCCCAGCTCAACGGCGGCCAGATGACCGTGCCCCAGGCGGTGGAGCAACTGCTGTGGGACGAGCCGCCGTTCAGCACCATCTTCGCCTACTTCGCCAAGCAGGAGACGGAGCTCGGCGGGCAGCGCATCCGCAAGGGCGACGGACTGCTCTTCGCACCGGCACCGGCCAACGTGGATCCCCGCGTACGCCCCGACCCGACCGCCGACATGATGGGCAACCGCTCGCACCTCGCTTTCGGCGGCGGCACGCACGAGTGCCCCGGGCAGGACATCGGCCGTGTCGTCGCGGAAGTCGGGGTCGACGCCCTGCTCATGCGGCTGCCCGATGTCGAACTGAGCGTGCCGGAGTCGGAGTTGCGCTTCACCGAGTCCATCGCGTCCCGCCATCTCGTGGAGCTGCCCGTCCACTTCATCCCGCGGCCGCAGCAGGATGTGCTGCAGCGGCCGAGCCACGAGAACGACGCGCCGCCGCGGCAGGACTGGCACATCGGGGTGAACCGGCCGGGTCCCGCGCCGGTCGCGGCACCCGAGCCGGTCGGGGAGGCGCCCCTGTCCATGCCGGCGCCCCCGCCCGCGCCTGAGCCGCGGCCTGAGCCGCGGGGCGCCTGGCAGCGGTTGCTGCGCTGGTGGCGGGGCTACTGACCGCCCGCCGCCCAGTCGTCGTACGACGTCCAGGCCGCGAGCTCCCGTCCGCTGGCGAACCGGTGCTCCACCCCTGTCACCGGGTCGGTGAACTCCAGTTTCCGTGCGAGGAGTTGCAGCGGGCGCCGGAAGTCGCCGGCCGGGACGGGCGGGGCGACCTCGGGATACAGCGGGTCGCCGAGGATCGGCAGGCCGAGCGCGTTCATGTGCACCCGGAGCTGGTGGGTCTGGCCGGTGCCGGGTACCAGCCGGTACCGGGCCAGACCGTCCGCGCGGTGGGCGGCGATGCCGATCCGGGTCTCGGCGTTCGGCTCACCCTCGACCTCCTCGGCGGTGAGCACCCCGCGCTCCTTCACGATCCGGCTGCGCAGGGTGCGCGGGAGGGTGACGGCCGGGTCGTACGGGGCGACGGCCTCGTACTCCTTGCGCACCAGGCGGTCGCGGAACAGGGTCTGGTAGGCGCCGCGCTCTTCGGGCCGGACGATGAACAGCACCAGGCCGGCGGTGAGGCGGTCGAGGCGGTGTGCGGCGCCGAGTTCCGGGATGCCCAGCTCGTGGCGCAGGCGGGTGAGGGCGGTCTGGGTGATGTGGCTGCCGCGGGGGTGGTGGCGAGGAAGTGCGGTTTGTCGACGACGAGGATGTGGTCGTCGCGGTGGACGATCTCCAGCGGGAAGGGGACGGGTGCCTCTTCGGGGAGCTCGCGGTGGAACCACAGGTGGAGGCCGGGTTCGTACGGGGTGCCGGGAGGTACGGGGTGTCCGTCGGCGCCGACGATCTGCCCCTCGGCGAACATGCGGTCCACGGTGCCGGGGGTGGTGGAGAGGCGCTGCACCAGGTGCTCCCTGACGGTGGCGCCCTGTCCCCCGGCGGGGAGCCGGACCCGTACCGGGTCCACTCCGTCACGCTGCGGCAGCGGAGGGGCGGGGCGGGGCGTCTGCGTCTCACATCGGGCAAGGGTACGGGGGTGTGGGTGCACGGGGGTCGGTCGCGCGGCCCGTTTGCGGGGCGCCGCGCCTGCCCGTGGGGGCGGGTTGTGCGGTGGCCCGGTGTGAGGGCTGGGCGGGGTGGGTCGCCCGGCCCGGCGTTCGCGGGGTGCCGTCGCGCCCACCCTCCCCACTCTCGGCTTCGCTCGGGCGGGAGGTACCCCCATCGCCCTGCGGCACGATTGCCCGCGGGAGCGGGGCGGGAGCGGAAGGGGAGGGATCCCTGCCGCAGCGGCACGACTGCCCGCGGGGTCCTGGGTGCGGCCCAGGACCCCACCGGAGGCGGTGGTGGTCAAGCGGACGGGGGTGGGTTCCTGTTCTGCTTCGATTCGGGCGTTCCAGTCGCGCTTCGAGGCCTGCCAGCCGTCCTCGTTGTGGCCCAGGCGCCAGTAGCCCGAGATGGACAGGTCCTCGCGGGGGACGGCGCGCTCGACCCGGAACAGACGGCGCAGGATCTTGACGACGTGGGCCTCGCCATGGACGAAGGCGTGTACCCGGCCCTCCGGGAAGTCGAAGCCGCTGACGGCTTCCACCAGGGCCTCGCCGACGGGGCGGCCACCGCGGTGCAGCCAGCGGACCTCCACGTCCGAGTCGATCTTCTGCTCCTCCTCCGGACCGGAGACCTCCACGAACGCGAACGCCCTCGCACCGTCCGGCAGCGCCTCCAGCGACCGAGCGATCGCGGGCAGCGCGCTCTCGTCGCCGGCCAGCAGATGCCAGTCCGCGGCCAGGTCGGGGCGTACGCGCCGCCGGGGCCGAGGAAGCGGACGACCTCACCCGGCCGGACGTTCACCGCCCACGGCCCGGCGAGCCCTCGTCGCCGTGGATCACGAAGTCCAGTGTGATCTCACGGTGCACCGCGTCCCAGTGCCGCACCGTGTACGTCCGGGTCACCGGCCACTGCTCGCGAGGAACTCCTCCCGGATGCGCTGGAGATCGAACGGCTCCGGATATGTCGCGCCCCCGACGGGAACAGCAGCTTGACGTAATGATCGGTGCAGCTGTCCAGCGAGAAGTCGGAGAGCCCCTCACCACCGAGCACGACGCGCTGCATGTGCGGGGTCAGCCGCTCGGTGCGGACGACCTCGGCGGTGTGCGGCGCGCGCGGAGCGCGTCCCGGTCGCTCTGCCATGAGGAGCCTCCCAGCTATCACAGTTAGGGTTACCTAAGTTAGCACCTCGGGGTGGCTCACACCGAAAGCGTGGTCAGCAGCCGCTGAAGCGAGCCGCCCAGCCCCCAGCGGGCCGCCAGGGACTCCACCGCGGCCGGGTCGCGCGGCCCGCGCGGCAGTGCCGTGTCGACGTCCGGGAGCGGGACGTCGTCCGCGACCCGGACGACCTTGGGGGCGACCGCGAGATACGGCCGCGCCTCGTCCAGACGCTTGCGCCGCGACGGCGTGAGTGCGGCCTGCCGGTCGTCCACGGCCGCGAGGATCCCGGCCAGGTCACCGAACTCGGCCAGCAGCTTGGCCGCGGTCTTCTCCCCGATGCCCGGTACGCCCGGCAGGCCGTCGCTCGGGTCACCGCGCAGCAGCGCGAGGTCCGCGTACCCCTTGCCGTCCACGCCATACTTCTCGCGCAGCAGGGCCTCGTCGGTGATCTGGAGCGTGCCGACGCCCTTGAGCGGGTACAGCACGCGCACCGCGCGCTCGTCGTCCACCAGCTGGTACAGGTCGCGGTCGCCGGTGACGATGTCGACCGGGCCGGTCGCGTGGCCGGTGAACGTGCCGATCACGTCGTCGGCCTCGTACCCGGCGACTCCGACCCGGGCGATGCCGATCGCGTCGAGCACGCTCTCGATGACCGGGACCTGGGGGGAGAGGGTGTCGGGGACCTCCTCCTCGTCCGGGCCGGACGGGCGCTCCTCGGCGACGCGGTGCGCCTTGTAGGAGGGGATCAGCTCCACCCGCCAGTGAGGGCGCCAGTCGGCGTCCATGCAGGCGACGAGGTGGTCCGGGCGGTGGTCCTTGACCAGGCGGTCGATGAACTCGAGGAGCCCGCGGACGGCGTTCACCGGGGTGCCGTCGGGGGCTCTGACGGAGTCGGGGACGCCGAAGTAGGCGCGGAAGTAGAGGGAGGCGGTGTCTAGGAGCATGAGTCGTCCGGTCACCTTGCGCATCATGCCGCACCCCGCCGACACCGGGGCGCTGCCGCCCTGCGGCACGATCGCCCGCCGCCCCTTTCGCAACGAGTTGCGCACAGCGCTACCCCTGTGAGGCGGCACACGAACGAGTTTGCGACATGAGAAACCGGGGAGGCGCGGCCACGGAGCGATGCCGGTTACGGATTCAACTGTTTTGGGGCCGCGTGCGGCTGCCCGTCCGGCATCGTTCAGCCATTTGCCGTCGAGACAAGAGGTACGCGTGTCATCCAGGCTTGAGGCCGAGCGCCTGTTCAAGGTGTTCGGCAGACGACCGGACCAGGCGGTCGAAAGACTGCGCCAGAAGAAGGCAGACCGGGAGGAACTGCGCGCCGAGGGCACCACCGCCGCCGTGATCGACGCGTCGTTCACCGTGGAGCCGGGCGAGATCTTCGTCGTCATGGGTCTCTCGGGCTCCGGCAAGTCCACCCTGCTGCGCATGCTGAACGGCCTGCTGGAGCCGACCGCCGGACGCGTGCGCTTCGACGGTGAGGACCTGACCGCGCTGCCCGACCGGGAACTGCGCAAGGTCCGTTCCAGGAAGATCAGCATGGTCTTCCAGCACTTCGCGCTGTTCCCGCACCGCAGTGTCCGCGACAACGCTGCCTACGGTCTTGAAGTGCAGGGCGTGCCCCGCGCCGAGCGCGAACGCCGCGCCGACGAGGCGCTCGCCCTGTGCGGCCTGGCCGGCTGGGAGAAGTCGTGGCCCGACGAGCTGTCCGGCGGTATGCAGCAGCGTGTCGGTCTCGCCCGCGCGCTCGCCACCGACGCCGACCTGCTGCTGATGGACGAGTCCTTCAGCGCGCTCGACCCGCTGATCCGCCGCGACATGCAGGACCAGCTGATCGAACTTCAGAAGAAGCTGAAGAAGACGATCGTCTTCATCACCCACGACCTCAACGAGGCCATGCGTCTGGGTGACCGGATCGCGGTGATGCGGGACGGCCGCATCGTGCAGATCGGCACCGCGCAGGACATCCTGATCCGGCCCGCCAACGACTACGTCGCCTCCTTCACCCAGGACGTCGACCGCTCGCGCGTCCTCACGGCCGGTGCCGTGATGGAGCGCGAGGTGGGCGGCGACGAGGCCGACTGCGGCTGTGAGACCGCGACGCCCGACACGCCGTTCACCGATCTCTGCGCGATCAGCGCGCGGGTGTCGCACCCCGTCGCCGTGCTCGACAAGGAGGGCGCGCTGGTCGGCGTCGTGCCGCGGCAGCGTCTCGTCGGTTTCCTCGGCGACGAGGAGGACGGTCCCGGGTGTGCGACACCCCGCGCGACAAGGGCGGCGAGAAGGTGATGGCCCGTGCCTAGGATTCCGCTCGGCGACTGGGTCAACAGCGCCGTCGACTGGCTGCTCGCCCACGTCAGCTGGCTGTTCGACTTCTTCAAGGCCGTCTTCACGGGTGCCTACGACGGCGTCAACGCCGCACTCCAGGCCCCGAGCCGCTGATCCTCTGCGGCATGTTCGCGGTCATCGCGTTCTGGCTGCGCGGCACCTTCGCCGGTGTCCTCACCTTCGTCGGTTTCGCCTTCCTCGACTCCATGGAGTTGTGGGAGGACTCGATGGTGACGCTGGCCCTGGTGATCGTCGCCACGGTGATCGCGCTGGTCATCTCGGTGCCGGTGGGCATCTGGGCGGCCCGCTCGGACCGGGTCAGCGCCGTGGTCCGGCCGATTCTGGACTTCATGCAGACGCTGCCCGCGATGATCTACCTCATCCCGGCGATCCTGTTCTTCGGGACCGGCTCCGCCCCGGGCATCGTCGCCACCCTGATCTTCGCGCTCGCCCCGGGCGTGCGCATGACCGAGCTGGGCATCCGCCAGGTCGACAAGGAACTGGTCGAGGCGGCCGAGGCGTTCGGCACCACCCCGCGCGACACCCTGCTGCGTGTGCAGTTGCCGCTGGCGCTGCCCACGGTGATGGCGGGCGTCAACCAGGTGATCATGCTCGGCCTGTCCATGGCCGCGATCGCCGGCATGGTCGGCACCGGCGGACTCGGCGGCGCGGTCATCGAGGCCATCGGCCAGCTCAACATCGGGCTCGGCGCCGAGGCCGGTATCGCCATCGTCATCCTGGCGATCTACCTGGACCGTATGACCAGCGCCCTGGGCACCCAGGTCTCCCCGCTCGGCCGGCGTGCCGCCGCCAAGGCGCGCGCCGCACAGGGGCTGACGATCTGGTCGTACCGGCCCCGTCCGCAGGTCGCCGTGGTCGGTGTCGTCGTCCTCGCGCTGGTCGCGGGCGGCATGGGGATCTTCGGTGGCGGCTCCGGCGGCTCCGCCCCGCCGCGGGCGGCAAGAACGTCGGCGACGGCAAGAAGATCACCATCGGCTACATCCCCTGGGACGAGGGCGTCGCCTCCACGTTCCTGTGGAAGGAGATCCTGGAGCAGCGCGGTTTCGAGGTCGAGGCCAAGCAGTTCGAGGCCGGCCCGCTGTACACCGCCCTCGCGCAGGGCAGCATCGACTTCCAGACGGACTCCTGGCTGCCCACCACGCACGAGGCGTACTGGAAGAAGTACGGCAAGCAGCTCGAAGATCTCGGCTCCTGGTACGACGAGACCTCGCTGGAGCTGAGTGTCCCGTCGTACATGAAGGACGTGAACTCTCTCGAGGACCTCAAGGGCAAGGCGTCCGTCTTCGGCGGTGAGATCACCGGCATCGAGTCCAGCGCCGGCATGATGGGCCTGCTGAAGAGCAAGGTCCTCAAGGAGTACGGCCTGGACAAGGAGTACAAGGTCGTCGACAGCTCCACGCCGGCGATGCTGGCCGAGCTGAAGCGGGCCTACAGCAAGAAGGAACCGGTCGTCGTCACCCTCTGGTCGCCGCACTGGGCGTACAGCGACTACGACCTGAAGAAGCTGAAGGACCCCAAGGGCACCTGGGGCACGGGCGACGGCGTGCACACGCTGTCCCGCAAGGGCTTCACCGGCGAGCACCCCGCCGTCGGCCAGTGGCTGAAGGACTTCTCGATGACCGAGAAGCAGCTCACCAGCCTGGAGTCCGAGATCAACAAGGCCGGCAAGGGCAAGCAGCAGGACGCCGTCCGCGCCTGGCTGAAGGACAACCCGGGTGTCGTCGACAAGCTGGCGCCGGTCGAGTCCGGCTCGGGCGGTACGCCCGCCGAGGCGGAGCGGGCACTGGACGTGGCCTGGTTCCCGTGGGAGGAGGACGTCGCCGTCACCTATCTGTGGAAGAACGTCCTCGAGCGGCGCGGCTACACGATGAACCTGAAGCAGATGGACGTCGGCCCGGTCTACACCGGCCTCGCCTCCGGGGACCTCGACCTCAACTTCGACGCCTGGCTGCCGTACGCGCAGAAGAACTACTGGGACAAGAGCAAGGACCGGCTCACCGACCTGGGCACCTGGTACGAGCCCACGTCGCTGGAGATCGCCGTCCCGTCGTACGTCAAGGACGTGAAGTCCCTGGCGGACCTCAAGGGCAAGGCGGACCTGTTCGACGGGCGGATCATCGGCATCGAGCCGGGCACCGGTGAGATGCAGCTGCTCAAGAACGAGGTACTGCCGGGCTACGGCCTGGAGGACGAGTACGAGGTCGTCGACGGCTCCACGCCGGCGATGCTGGCCGAGCTCAAGCGCGCCCTCGCCAAGGAGGAGCCCATCGCGGTCACCCTGTGGTCCCCGCACTGGGCGTACAACGACTACGAGCTGACCAAGCTGAAGGACCCGAAGAAGGCCTTCGGCGAGGGCAACACGATCCGCACCATCTCCAGCAAGAAGTTCCCCGAGCAGTATCCGCGGCTCACCGAGTGGATCAAGAACTTCACGATGAGCGAGGACGAGCTCGGCAGCCTGGAGGCCGAGATCAAGGACCGCGGCCAGGGTCACGAGGAGGAGGCCGTCGAGGCCTGGCTGAAGGAGCACCCGGGCATGGTGGAGCGGATGACCCCGCAGTAACCGCCGTACCGGCCGCGCCCGAAGGGGCGGGCCCGGACCCGCACCTGACGGCGCGGCCCGGGCCCGCCCCTTCGGTCTCTCCGGACCTCCCGCCCCTCCTGACCTGACCGGAAACACGGTAGGAATCCGGACAACCACGTAGCGCGAAGCCCTACCCGGACCTCCCCGTGACCTTCCGGCGGAGGGGTGAACAATGGCGGGAACACCCCTTATCGCATGCGGGGAAACCGAGGGCCCCCACAGCGGCTGGCGCGAACTGGCGGGTCGGCGCCGGTCGCGCGGGACGCCGACGCGACAGGCGCCTGAAACGGTTTGCCGAACATGCGTAGGGTGCAGACAACCCAACAGAAGGAGTGCGCCCGTACAGCGGCGCACGGGGTGCGGGACGATCGGTGAGGAGGAGCCGGAGCGATGGGCGACCACAAAGAACAGCCCCTGCGGGTGGGCGCGGCCGTACGGCGGCGACGCCGTGCGCTGGACCTCACGCTCGCCGTCGTGGCCGAGCGCAGCGGCCTGTCGGTCCCGTTCCTGAGCCAGATCGAGAACGAGCGGGCGCGGCCCAGCCAGACCTCCCTGGAAAAGGTCGCCGACGCCCTGCGCACCACCGCCGTGGAGCTCCTCGCCGCCGCCGACCCGGCGTGCAGCGTGGACGTCGTCCGCGCCGACGGCGCCGAGCCGTGGACCGAACCGCGGGTGCGGTCCCTGGTGCGGGGCCACCATCAGATGTACGCCTCCGAGTTCACCGGCGACCATGACGCGGGCCGTGAACTCCAGTTCCGCAACGACCAGTTGATGTACGTGGCGGACGGCGCCGTGGAGATCGAGGCGGAGGGGCGGGCCTACCGGCTCGGCCGCGGCGACACCCTCTACCTCACCGGCGGCGTACGGCACCGCTGGCGGGCCACGGTGCCGGAGACCCGGCTGCTGGTCGTCGCCGTCGCCGAACACATCGAGGCGCTGCGGGACAAGCCGCGCCGATGAGCCCCGCCAGGATCGTCTCCCTCGTCCCGTCGCTCACCGAGGCGGTGGCGCTCTCCGCCCCGGCGCCCTGGCCGGCGCCACCGACTGGTGCACCCACCCGGCCCGGCTGGACGTCGTACGCGTCGGCGGCACCAAGAACCCCAAGACCGACCGGATCGTCGCACTCGCCCCCGACCTGGTGATCGCCAACGAGGAGGAGAACCGCGCACCGGACCTGGAAGCCCTGCGCGCGGCCGGGCTCGACGTGCTGGTGACCGAGGTACGGACCCTTCCGGCCGCCTTCCGCGAACTGGACCGGGTGCTCACCGCGTGCGGGGTCACCGCCCGCCCCCGCTGGCTGGACGAGGCCGAGGCCGCCTGGGCGGCGGTGCCCGCGCCCGCGGAGCGCCGGACGGCGGTCGTGCCGATCTGGCGGCGGCCCTGGATGGTGCTGGGCCGCGACACCTTCGCGGGCGACCTGCTCGCCCGCCTCGGCGTCGACCACCTGTACGCGAGCCACCCGGAGCGCTATCCCCGCGTCCCGGCCGACGTGCTGCGCGCGGCGCAACCGGACCTCGTCGTGCTCCCCGACGAGCCCTACCGCTTCACCGCCGACGACGGCCCGGAGGCCTTCCCCGGACTGCCCTGCGCGCTCGTCGACGGCCGGCACCTCACCTGGTACGGGCCGTCGCTGACCGAGGCCCCGGCAGAGCTGGCACGGGCCCTGCGAGCAGCGCGCCGCTGACCAGCCCGCGCGCGGTGCACCGGGCGGCGACGGCCCAGGCCGCCACCAGCAGGGCGTACAGGGCGAGCGCCAGTACGTCGTAGGCGACCAGCCCGGTGCGCGCGGCGAGGGCTCCCGCGCCGGTGACACAGGTCCCGACCGGGAACGTGAACGACCACCACGTCATCGCGAACCGCATGCCCCGCCGCCATGCCCGTACGACCAGGGCGGCGGCCAGGCACAGCCACAGCAGCGCGAACCCCATGACCGGCACCCCGTACAGGACCGCGAGCACCCCGAAGCCCTCGGCGTACGGCGCCGGCAGGACCCCGGGGCGACGTCCGCGAACGCGCCGACGGCGGTCGTGGACTGGCCGAGCGGCCCGAGCACCAGGAACAGCGCCGGGGTGAGCGTGAGGGGCGGCGGACCGCCGGTGAGCAGCCGGCCGAAGACCAGCGGCAGCGTGATCAGGGTGGCCAGCAGGCTCAGCCCGAACATCGCGACGCACCCGAGCAGCAGGGTCGCGCGGGCCTGGCCCTCCGGCAGGTACGGCACCAGGCGGGGACCGAGCGCGGCGGACACCATGGGCGCGACCAGCGGCAGCAGCCAGACGGGCGACGCGTCCTTCGCCGTCACCCGGTGGCGTACGGCCATGAGGTACGGGACGGTCACGGCCGCCGCCAGTCCGACGGCCGTACCGGCGGTGAACAGCACGGCGTCGAGGACGACCGCCGCGCGCAGCCCGATCCAGTCCCGGCCGAGGGTCAGGGTGGCGCCGCCGACGGCCAGCAGGGCCATGGAGAGACAGCCGTAGAAGGGGGCCATGGCCGGGTCGAGGAGGTGGGCGCGGGCGCGGTCGCGGTGGTGGGCCCAGTGCAGGGTGCGGGCGGTGAGGAGGGCTGCGAGGAGGATCAGGGACAGGGCCCAGACGGCGGTGAGCGCGGGACGCAGACCGGGTGCGTGCGCGGGAAGGACGGGGAGCGTGGCTCCCGCTCCGGCGACGATGGCGGTGCCCATGACGCAGGCGTACCAGTTGGGTCCGAGGTGACGGACGGCCGTGGTGCGCGGGGGCCGTGCGGTGGCACGGGGAGGGGCGGCAGGTGCCGGGTTGCGGTGACCATGGTCCTACGGTCGGACCGGTGGAGCGCCGTGACCAGGGAGCACTCTTCTATGGCGGCATAAGCTGGGCTTATGAGCAAGACGGACGACCCTGATCATCCGGGGCAGCGCACGGTGAGTCCGGGGTCCCTGGGACACCGGGTGCCGGACCTCGGAGCGCTGGAACTGCTGCTGGCCGTGGCCCGGTTGGGGAGTCTGGGCGGGGCGGCACGGGAACTGGGTATCACCCAGCCCGCTGCCAGCAGCCGTATCCGGTCGATGGAACGGCAGTTGGGAGTGGCGCTCGTCGACCGGTCGCCACGCGGGTCGCGGCTCACGGACGCGGGGGCGCTCGTCACCGACTGGGCGCGGCGGATCGTGGAGGCGGCGGAGGCGTTCGACGTGGGCGCGCAGGCGCTGCGGGACCGCAGGGACTCGCGGCTGCGGGTGGCGGCGAGCATGACGATCGCCGAGTATCTGCTGCCGGGGTGGCTGCTCGCGCTGCGCGCGGAGCGGCCGGGGACGGCGGTGTCACTGCTCGCGGGGAACTCGGCGGCGGTGGCGGAGCGGTTGCTGTCGGGGGAGGCGGACGTGGGGTTCGTGGAGGGGCTCACGGTGTCGGTGGGGCTGGACTCCGCGGTGATCGGGCACGACCGGCTGATCGTGGTGACGGCGCCGTCGCATGCGTGGGCGCGGCGGCGGAGGGCGCTGGCGGCGGAGGAGCTGGCGGCGACGCCGCTGATTCTTCGGGAGGAGGGGTCGGGGACCCGGCAGGTGCTGGATGCGGCGCTGGGGGTTTGGCCCGGCCGCTCATCGAGTTGTCCTCGACGACCGCGGTGAAGGCGGCGGTGGTGGGTGGGGCGGGGCCGGCGGTGCTGAGTGAGCTGGCGGTGGGGGAGGAACTGGCGTTGCGGCGGTTGGTGCGGATTCCTGTGGACGGGGTGGCATTGGCTCGGGACTTGCGGGCGGTGTGGCCCACGGGGCATCGGCCTGCCGGGCCGGCGCGGGATCTGCTGTCGCTCACGCGGGGGTGAGGTCGGCGGGGGCTGGGCGGGGGTGTTCGCGCGGCCCGGCGCCTGCGGGGTGCCGTCGCGCCCACCCGTGCCGCCCTGCGGCACGATTGCCCGCGGGAGGGGAGCCGGAGCGGGAGCCGGAACCAGAACGGGAGCGGGAGCCGGAACGGGAGCGGAACCGGAACCGGAGCGGGAGTCGGAACCGGAGCGGGGGCGGGAGCCGGAGCGGGGGCCGGGGCGGGTGTGCGGTTCGGTGCTGGTGGGGTGCTGTGGGGGCGGCGTGGTGCTATCGGTCGTGGGTCGCGGTGACCATGGACCGCATGATGCGTAGGTCGTTGGACATTTCCGGGTGCCATTGGATGCCCAGGGTCCAGGTGGGTGGGGGAGTTCGATCGCTTCCACCGTGCCGTCCTCCGCGTGGGCCGAGGGGTCAGGCGCTTGCCGAGGCGGTCCACCGATTGGTGGTGGTGGGTGGGGACCGTGGTCTCCTCGGGGGCTGCCGCCGCGTAGAGGGTGCCCGGGACCGGTTTGACCGAGTGGTGGGCGAAGGTGCCGGGCGTGGTCGCGTGGCCGTCGATGTGCTGGTTCAGGGTGCCGCCCAGCGCGACGTTCAGGAGCTGCATGCCCCGGCAGATGCCGAGCAGCGGGATGCCGTGGGCCAGGGCCGCCTTGATCAGGGCCAGTTCCCAGGCGTCCCTCGCCCGGTCCGGCGGGCCCGTGCGGGGTCGGGCTCGGCGCCGTAATGGACCGGCTCCACGTCCGGGCCGCCCGCGACGACCAGGCCGTCGAGGCGGGCCACGGTCGCCGCCGCGTGCTCCGGGGCGTCCGGCGGGAGCATCGCGGCCAGTCCGCCCGCCCGCTGGACCAGGCGCGGATAGCCCACCGGAAGCAGCGCGGCGTCGAGCCGCCACGCCCCCAGCTCACCTCGGGCTCCGCGTACGTACTGATGCCGATGAGTGGCCTCGCCGTCATGCCGTTCACCTTTCCCGCGACAACTCCGCCTCGGCCGCCGCCAGCGCCGCGAACTCCTCCTCCGGTGCCTTCGCCACCAGATGCTTGCGGCTGTACAGCCCGAAGTAGGCGACCGCCACGCCGTACACGGCCAGCGCGATGAACGCCGCCGTCACATCCACCAGGAACGTCGCCACCAGCGCCGCGCAGGCCAGCACCAGTGCGACGGAGGAGGTCAGCACCCCGCCCGGGGTCCGGTACGGCCGGGCCAGTTCCGGTTCCCGGCGGCGCAGCACGATGTGCGAGAGGGACATCAGCGCGTACGAGATCGTCGCGCCGAGGACGGCGATGTTCAGCATGCGGGCGCCGTTGCCCGTCCCCGCGGCCAGCGCGAAGCCGATCGCGCCGGGCACGAGGAGGCCGAGATACGGCGCCCTGCGACGGCTGGTGAGGGACAGGAACTTCGGCAGATAGCCCGCCCGTGACAGCGCGAACAACTGGCGCGAACCGGCGTAGATCAGCGAGAAGAACGAGGCGACGAGACCGGCGAGGCCCGCGTAGTTGACGATCCGGCTCAGCGTCGTCGCCTCGCCGTCCGGGCGCAGCGCCTCCACCAGCGGGTTGCCCGCGTCCTGGACCGCCGCCGAGCCCCGCGCCCCGGCCGCCGCGACGAAGGTCACCACGGCCAGCACCACCAGGATGCCCATGGACCAGCGGATCGCCCTCGGCAGCGTACGGGCCGGCTCCTCGTCTCCTCGGCGGCCAGCGGTACGCCCTCCACACCCAGGAAGAACCACATGCCGAACGGGAACGCCGCCCAGATGCCCAGCAGGCCCATCGGCAGCCAGGAGTTCGCCCCGAACGCCGAGGAGTCCACCGGGATGTCGTCGAGGAGGACGCGTCGAACTCCGGCAGCGCGCCCAGCGCGAACACCACCAGCGCCGCCACCGCGATGCCCGTGACGACGAAGCTGAAGCGCAGCGCCTCCCGACGCCCCACAGATGGATGCCGATGAAGACGACGAAGCAGGCCAGGTACACCGGCCAGCCGGACTCCAGGCCGAACAGGCCGAGGGACTCGACGTAGTCGCCGATGAAGATGGAGATCGCCGCCGGGGCGAGGACGTACTCGATGAGGATCGCCGTCCCGGTGAGGAACCCGCCCCACGGCCCGAGCGCCCGGCGGGCGAAGCCGTAGCCGCCGCCGGCCGTGGGCAGGATCGACGACAGCTCGGCCAGTGCGAACACCATGCAGGTGTACATGGCGCCCATCAGCACCATGGCGATGGCCAGACCGCCGAAGCCGCCCTCGGCCAGGCCGAAGTTCCAGCCCGAGTAGTCGCCGGACACGACGTAGGCGACACCGAGGCCGGTCAGCAGCAGCCAGCCGGCGCTGCCACGGCGCAGCCTGCGGCGTTCGAGATAGTCGTCCGCCTCACCGGCGGGTTCGGGGGACGCGGACGGCAGGCTCACGGGGCGACTCCGCAGGGGCGGTGGCGAGCAACGGTTAATGGAGCGGATCCAGACCTTTGTCGGCCCATACCTTCGTGGGGTGAACGGCGTGAGCGCAAGACCCGTGCGCCAAGCCGCCGCAAACCGTCCGGGCGAATGTCACGCCCTCACGTCAGGAACCCCGCAGCAGCGCCGCCGTCCCCGCGCAGTGCTCGCGCGCTGTCTCCCGCGCCCCGTCCGCGTCCCCTCCAGCACCGCCTCCACGAGCGCGGTGTGCTGCCGCTGCGAGTGCTCCAGGTTGCGCACCAGCAGCGGGATGCGGTCCAGCAGGTCGTTCACCGACGCCCGTACCGCCGCGTACCGCGCCGCCAGCGTCGGCGAGCCGCTCAGCTCGGCCAGCGTGAGATGGAACAGCGTGTCCAGGCGGCGGTACTCCGCCAGCGGCGCGTCCCGGGTGCCGGACAGCGCCTCACGCAGCCGCTCCGCCTGCTCGTGCGTCAGCCCGTGCGCCGCGCACAACCCCGCCGCGCCCACCTCCAGCACCTCCCGGAAGCGCAGCACGTCCTCGATGTCGACCTCGGCGATCCGCCGCCGCAGCTCCTCCCCGCCGGTGTCCGTCGGGCGGGGCAGCACAAACGTCCCGCCGTAGCGGCCGCGCCGCGACTCCACCAGCCCCTGGTCCTGGAGCACCTTCAGCACCTCGCGCAGCGTCACCCGGCTGATCCCCAGCCGCTCCGCCAGTTCCCGCTCGGCCGGCAGCCGCTCCCCGCCCGCCACCAGACCCAGCCGCACCACCTGGAGGACCTGCTCCAGGGCCTCCTCGAAGCCGTTGCCCGCGCGGACCTGCCGCAGCACCGGCGCCAGCCGGTCCCCGACCCCGCCGCCCGCATCCTCCGGCATCCCGCCGCGCCCCTTCCCAAGCAATGGTTTCCGGCAATACCTTATGGCTCCCGGCCCGACCGCAGAAGCCCGCACCCTCCGCACAGCAACTCGCAGCGGCCCGAGGAGGCCCTCCCGTGGCAGACCGCACACCCCGCTCCCCGTCGAGGAACTGCGCGCCCTTGTCGCCGGCGGTGAGATCGACACCGTCGTCCTGGCCTTCCCCGACATGCAGGGACGCCTCCAGGGCAAGCGGTTCGCCGCACGCTTCTTCCTCGACGAGGTCCTCCGGCACGGCGCCGAGTGCTGCGACTACCTGCTCGCCGTCGACGCCGACATGAACACCGTCGACGGCTACGCCATGTCCTCCTGGGAGACCGGTTACGGCGACTTCGCCATGTACCCCGACCTCGGCACCCTGCGCCGGGTGCCGTGGAACGAGGGCACCGCCCTGGTCGTCGCCGACCTCGCCTGGGCCGACGGCTCCCCGGTCGCCGCCTCCCCCGGCACATACTGCGCCGCCAGCTCGACCGGCTCGCCGCCCTCGGCTACACCGCCCAGGTCGGCACCGAGCTGGAGTTCATCGTCTTCAAGGACACCTACGAGCAGGCCTGGGACGCCGGCTACCGCGGACTCACCCCCGCCAACCAGTACAACGCCGACTACTCGGTGCTCGGCACCGGCCGCGTCGAGCCCTGCTGCGCCGTATCCGCAACGAGATGGCCGCCGCCGGACTCACCGTCGAGTCCGCCAAGGGCGAGTGCAACCCCGGCCAGCACGAGATCGCCTTCCGCTACGACGAGGCCCTGGTCACCTGCGACCAGCACGCCGTCTACAAGACCGGCGCCAAGGAGATCGCCGCCCAGGAGGGCGTCTCGCTCACCTTCATGGCGAAGTACAACGAGCGCGAGGGCAACTCCTGCCACATCCACCTCTCCTCGCCGGCCTCGACGGGCAGACCGCCATGCCGGACTCCGCCGCCGTACCGGACGCCATGTCCGAGGTCATGCGACACTTCCTCGCCGGGCAGCTCGTCGCGCTCCGCGAGTTCTCGCTGCTCCACGCCCCGCACATCAACTCGTACAAGCGGTTCCAGCCCGGCTCCTTCGCCCCCACCGCCGTCGCCTGGGGCCACGACAACCGCACCTGCGCGCTGCGCGTGGTCGGCCACGGCCGCTCCCTGCGCTTCGAGAACCGGCTCCCCGGCGGCGACGTCAACCCGTACCTCGCCGTGGCCGGCATGGTTGCGGCCGGGCTGTACGGCATCGAGCAGAAGCTCGAACTGCCCGAGCCCTGCGTGGGCAACGCCTACTCGGCCGACTTCGCGCACGTCCCCACCACCCTGCGCGAGGCCGCCGAGCTGTGGGAGACCAGCCCGATCGCCAAGGCGGCCTTCGGCGACGAGGTCGTCGCGCACTACCGCAACATGGCGCGCGTCGAGACCGACGCCTTCGACGCCGCGGTCACCGACTGGGAGCTGCGCCGCTCCTTCGAACGCATGTGAGGCCCTCCGTGACCGACCAGTCCTCCGGGCTCCAGGTACGCAACCCCGCGACCGAGGAGCTGATCGCCACCGTCCCGGCCACCACCCCGCCGACGTCGGCGCCGCCGTCGTCCGCGCCGCACACGCGCAGACCGCCTGGGCCGCCCTCGCCCCCGCCGACCGGGCCCGGCTGCTGCGCCGGTTCGCCGCCACCGTCGACGAGCACCTCGAGGAACTGGCCCGCCTGGAGGTCCGCGAGGCCGGCCACACCCTCGGCAACGCCCGCTGGGAGGCCGGCAACGTCCGCGACCTGCTCGACTACGCGGCCGGCGGAGTGGAACGCCTCACCGGCCGGCAGATCCCGGTCCCCGGCGGCGTGAACGTCACCTTCCTCGAACCGCTCGGCGTCGTCGGCGTCATCGCCCCTGGAACTTCCCGATGCCCATCGCGGCCTGGGGCACCGCACCCGCCCTCGCCGCCGGCAACGCGGTGCTCCTCAAACCCGCCGAGACCACCCCCTCACCGCCCTGCGCCTCGCCGGACTCGCCCTGGAGGCGGGCCTGCCCGAGGGCCTGTTCCAGGTGCTCCCCGGACACGGCCCGGTCGCCGGGAACGCCCTCGTCGAACACCCCGGCGTCGCCAAGATCGTGTTCACCGGGTCCACGGCCGTCGGCGAGACAGGTGTGGGCCAAGGGCGCCGCCACCCTCAAGCGCGTCACCCTCGAACTCGGCGGCAAGAGCCCCAACATCGTCTTCGCCGACGCCGACCTGGAGGCCGCCGCCGCGGCCGCCCCCATGTCCTTCCTCGACAACGCCGGCCAGGACTGCTGCGCCCGCACCCGCGTCCTCGTCCAGCGCTCCGCGCACGACCGGTTCCTGGAACTGCTCGCCCCCGCGATCGAGGCCGTCCGGGTGGGCGACCCGGCGGACGAGAGCGTCGACATGGGCCCGCTGATCTCCGCCGCCCAGCTCGCCCGCGTCCGCTCCTACGTTCCCGACGGCCTCGACGGCATCCGCGGCAAGGCCCCCGAAGGCCCCGGGTACTGGTTCCCGCCCACCGTCCTCACCGGCGTCGACCCGCACGCGCGGGTGGCCGTCGAGGAGGTCTTCGGCCCCGTCGCCGTCGTCCTCCCCTTCGACGACGAGGCCGACGCCGTACGCCTGGCCAACGCCACCGACTACGGCCTCTCCGGCTCCTCTGGACCCGCGACGTCGGCCGCGCCCTGCGCGTCTCGCGCGCCGTCCGCGCGGGCAACCTGTCCGTCAACTCCCACTCCAGCGTGCGCTACTGGACCCCTTCGGCGGGTTCAAGCAGTCCGGGGTCGGGCGCGAGCTCGGCCCGGACGCGCTGACCTCCTTCACCGAAACCAAGAACGTCTTCATCAGCACGGAGGCCTGACCGCACATGAGCGAAGAGATCATCTGCCGCCGGCTCGCCGGCCGTACCGCCGTGGTCACCGGAGCCGGCAGCGGCATCGGCCTCGCCACCGCCCGCCGGCTCGCCTCCGAGGGCGCGCACGTCGTCTGCGCGGACGTGGACGAGGTACGCGGCAAGGCCGCCGCCGAGGAGACCGGCGGCCTCTTCGTGAACGTCGACGTCACCGACCCCGAGCAGGTCGAGGCACTGTTCCGGACCGCCTGGGACACCTACGGCAGCGTCGACGTCGCCTTCAACAACGCCGGGATCTCCCCGCCCGACGACGACTCCATCCTGGAGACGGGGCTCGACGCCTGGAAGCGCGTCCAGGAGGTCAACCTCACCTCCGTCTTCCTGTGCTGCAAGGCCGCCATCCCCCACATGCGGCGCCAGGGCAGGGCTCCATCATCAACACGGCGTCCTTCGTCGCCCGGATGGGGGCGGCGACCAGCCAGATCTCGTACACCGCCTCCAAGGGCGGCGTCCTCGCCCTGTCCCGGGAACTCGGGGTGCAGTTCGCCCGCGAGGGCATCCGGGTCAACGCCCTGTGCCCCGGCCCGGTCGACACCCTGCTCCTGCGGGAACTGTTCGCCAAGGACCCCGAGCGGGCCGCCCGCCGCCTGGTGCACATCCTGCTCGGCCGGTTCGCCGACGCCACCGAGATCGCCGCCGCCGTCGCCTTCCTGGCCAGCGACGACTCCTCCTTCGTCAACGCCACCGACTTCCTCGTCGACGGCGGGATCTCGGGGCGTACGTCACCCCTGTAGCCCTCGTCGTTACAGTGCCCGGATGAGCATGACGCCCCCGCCCGGCTGGTACCCCGACCCGCACGCCCCGCACCTGGAACGCTGGTGGGACGGCACGGCCTGGACCGGGCACCGGCGCACCCCGGGGCTCCCACCGTGCCGCAGGCACCGTCCGGCGGCCGTACCAAGGCGATCGCGCTGACCACGGCGGGGGCCGTGCTGGTCGCGGCGGTCGTCACCGGTGCGGTGCTGCTCGGCCGGGACGACGGCGACCCGGAGACGCGGAGCGGTCCGACAGCCGCCACGTCCGCCCCGCAGCCCCCGCCGTCGTCACCGGCACCGTCCTTTGCCGAGGACCCGGACACGGTCGAGGACCAGCTCAACGGGATCACCTTCCCGCTGCTCGACGGCTGGGTCCGGCCCGAGCACGTGGCGCAGGACGACGTCGTCATGACCACCGACGGCACCCACGACTGCCCCGGCGACGACGGCGTCTGCCGGCACGGCCTCGTCATCTCCCGCACGGTCACCGGGAACGACGAGACCTCGCCCGAACTGCTCGCCAAGGAGGACATCTCCGACGCGGCCGACGCCGCCTTCGACAAGGACGCCCTCGGCCGGCGCCCGTACGGCGGCCTGGAGTCCCACGAGGTCGTGAAGTCCGGCCCGGTCGCGGTGGCGGGCCGGGCCGGCTACCTCGTGCGCTGGCGCGTCACCACCGCCGACGGCCCCGGCGGCCATGTCCAGTCGCTGGTGTTCCCGTCCAGCGTCGGCACCGAGTCCCCGGTCCTCGTCCGGTACGTCTTCGAGGCCGGGGAGGACAGTCCGCCCCTGACCGACATGGACCGCATCACGAACGGCATCCGCTCCGTCACCGACACCGCCTCCTCCGGGGGCGTCGGCAGCAGCATCGGCCCGGCGGACTGAGCCGCTACAGGAACGTGCGGCCCTCGCCGCGGTACGTCGGCACGGTCGCCGTCACCGTGTCACCCGCCACCAGGTGCAGCGCGTCGAACCGCTCGCACAGCTCGCCCGCCTTGGCGTGCCGGAACCACACCCGGTCGCCGATCAGCAGATCGTCGGCGGGCGACCCCAGCAGCGGCGTCTGCACCTCCCCGGCCCCCTCCTGCGGGTCGTAGCGCAGCCCCTCCGGCAGATACGGCACCGGCAGCCGGTCCGCGCCGGGCGCGCCCGACGCCGGATAGCCCCCGCCCAGCACCGTCACCACGCCGACCCCGGGCCGCCGTACGACAGGCAGGGCGAACAGCGCGGCCGGACGGCCGGTGAACGACGTGTAGTTGTCGAACAGCCGCGGCACGTACAGCCCCGAACCGGCCGCGATCTCGGTGACCGCGTCCTCCGCGGCCGTGTGCTGCACACTGCCCGTGCCGCCGCCGTTGACGAACTCCAGATCCGGTACCACCGCCCGCACCGCCCGCACCACCGCGGCCCGCCGCTCGGCCAGCTCCCGCGCGCGGCGGACTGCATCAGCCGCACCGCACGCGACCGCAGCGGACGTCCGGCCACCGCGTCACCGACACCGGCCACATGACCCTCGTACGCCATGATCCCGACGACGTCGAATCCCGGCCGCCGGGCCACCGCGCGCGCGAACTCGGCGACCTCGGCGGGGAGCGCAGCGGGGAACGCCGGGCGCCGATCCGCACCCGCCCGCCGAACAGCCTGAGGGACGTGTCCAACTCCAGGCACACCCGCACCACTTCGCCGCCGTCCCCGCGCGAGGCGTCGATCAGGTCCAGCTGCGCCGGATCGTCCACCATGACCGTCACGGCGGCGGCCAGCTTGGGATCGGCGGCGAGCTCCGCGTAGCCGGACCGGTCGGCGGAGGGTAGGCCAACAGGACGTCGTCGAACCCGGAGCGGGCCAGCCACAGGGACTCGGCCAGGGTGAACGACATGATCCCCGCGAAACCCTCCCGGGCGAGCACCCGTTCGAGCAGCGCACGGCAGCGTACGGACTTGCTCGCGACCCGGACCGGCTTCCCGCCGGCCCGGCGGACCAGATCGTCCGCGTTGGCGTCGAAGGCGTCCAGATCCACGATCGCGAAGGGGCGTCGAGCGGTGCGGTGGCCCGGTCGTAACGAGCCCGGTCGGCGGCGCGCGCAGTCATGAACGCAGCCTGCCAGACGCGATTACCGCACGGTAGGGGATGTTCCGGGCAGATGCCGCGGGCCTGCGGACTGGTTCCCGTCCGACGCGGATCACGCCGTAGAGTGACGCGCACGCACGGCGGAACAGCCGACGGCCGTCAGGCCGGGCCGGGATGACGCACCGTCCGTGCGGGTATCTGTGCCCGGGACGAGTCCGTGCCGGGCGGGCACGACGAAACGGGGGTGCATGAGCACGGAAGCGCGCCGCGCCTCCCACCCGCCACGACCCGCCGTCCCGCCGCGCCCCGCGCACCCGCCGAAACCGGACGACGCCCCGCCGGGCGAACGCGACGCCCGGGAGGCCCCGGAACCCGGCGCCCCCGAGGCCGCACCCTGGGCGGCGCAGGACTCTTCGACCCCCGTGAACCGGTCGCCACGGACGCCGACGGCCCGGCCGGACCGCGTGGACGCACCTCCGGAGCCTTCGAGCGGCGCGAGCCGGCGGCCGGGACCACCGGCCCCACGGCACCCCGCCCGCGCACCGGCGACGGCACGCTCCCGCCCCCGCCGCCGCGCGCCTCCGCGCGTTTCCCCGACACCCCGCCGACCGTCGGCGGCGAGACCCGGCCCCCGGCCTCCGTCCCCCACAGCCCACCCACCGCCCCGCCCCACCCGAATCCCCCGCGGAGACGACCCGCCGCCTGCGCCCCCTCCGCACCCCGGACACCCACCCCGCGACACCCCCGCCGGGGGACACCCCCCGCCCCACCCGCCGACCGGACACCGGCGAACGCCTCCCGGGCACAGCCGATCCGCGCGGCGCCGGGGCACCCCCGGCGTACCCGCCGACTGCTCCGCCGCGCCCCGCGCGGCAGCCGGGTGACGGCGAGCAGTCCCCGGACGCGCGCCCGGGGACGGGCGCTGCCGGGGCGGCCCCGTCGTACTCGCCGGCCGACACGTCCCGCCCGGCCGGGCGTCCCGATGCGGGCGGGCAGTCTCCGGGCGCGCGTCCGGGGACGGGCGCTGCCGGGGCGGCCCCGTCGTACTCGTCGGCCGATACGTCCCGCCCGGCCGGGCGTCCCGATGCGGGCGGGCAGTCTCCGGGCGCGCGTCCGGGGACGGGCGCTGCCGGGGCGGCCCCGTCGTACTCGCCGGCCGATACGTCCCGCCCGGCCGGGCGTCCCGATGCGGGCGGGCCGTCGGACGACACGCGTCCGGGTGCGAGCGAGGTGCGCGGTCCCTCGGACGACGCGCGTCCGGGTGTGAGCGATACGCGTCCGGGTGTGAGCGATACGCGCGGTGTCGGTTCACCTCCGCCGTACGCGCCGGCCGGTGCACCCGGCCCCGCGCGGCGTCCCGGTGCCGGCCACCAGGCCCCGGACCCGCGCCCCGGCGGGGGCCCGGCGTACGGGGCCCCGCCCGCGGACACCGGCGGCCGTGAGCCCGATCCCGCGTTCTCCTGGAGCGCGCCCCTGGCGCCGGGCGGTGCGCCCGGGGCGGGGCGGCCCGTGGTGTCGTTCGGGGAGCCGGAGGGGTACGGCGCGGACGCGCGGCCCCGGCCGCTCGGTCGGCGCGGACGGTCCCAGGCCGTCGCGGCCGCCGCCTGCCTGGTCCTCGGGACCGGACTCATCGGCGGTGCCGTCGCAGGGAACTGGCTCACCGGGGACCCCGACGGGCCGAGCGCCCGGCCCGGCTTCGCCGCCGCCCAGGACATCTGGCACGACGTCCCGGTCGACCAGCTCTTCCCGCCCACCGTGCAGGGCAAGGGCGCGGGCCCCGGCGGCGCCGACCGCGTCTGGACGCGTATCGCCGTGGCCCCCGACAGCGACTGCGACGGCGCCTTCGACACCCTGATGCGCCAGGTCCTCGCCCCCGTCGGCTGCGAGCGCCTGCTGCGCGCCACCTACACCGACGCCACCCAGAGCCATGTCACCACCGTCGGCCTGCTGTTCACCAAGGCCGACGCCGCCGCCATGACCAGCCTCGCCCGCCGCTTCGACAAGGAGCGCCTGGACCGCCGTACCGACCTGATGCCCCTGCCGTACGCGGCGAAGGGCACCGCCGCCGCCGGGTTCGGCGCGAAGCAGCGCGCCTCCTGGACGGTCTCCGTCCTCACGGACGCCCCCGTCGTCGTCTACGCCGTCACCGGCTGGGCCGACGGCCGCACCGTCGACACCCCCAGCCCGCCAAGGACGCCATGGCGTCCGGAGCCACCACCGCCCCCGCCCAGGCAGGCCTCGGCCACGAGGCCCAGGGCCTCGCCGACCGCGTCGAACGCGGCCTGCGCAAGAAGGCCGGCACCGCCACGGAGCAGCCGTCATGAGTCCTCGCACCGGCACCGCCGCACTCGGCGGCCTCCTCGCCGCCGCCCTCGTCCTCGTCCCCGTCACCGAGGCGCACGCGGACAGCATCCGCGCCCGGCAGTGGGCCCTCGAGGCCATGCACACCGCCGAGGCGTGGCAGACCACGAAGGGCGCCGGCGTCACCGTCGCCGTCCTGGACACCGGCGTCGAGGCCGACCACCCCGACCTCGACGGCAACGTCCTCCCCGGCAAGGACCTCGTCGGCTTCGGCGCGAGCGAGGGCGACCGCGCCTGGGCCCGCCACGGCACCGCCATGGCCGGGATCATCGCCGGCCACGGACACGGCGCCGGCAACGCCGAGGGCGTCATGGGCATCGCCCCGAGGCGAAGATCCTCCCCGTCCGCGTGATCCTGGAGGACGGCGACGAGGCCCGCGCCAAGGCCCGCCGCACCCGCGGCAACGCCCTCGCCGACGGCATCCGCTGGGCCACCGACCACGGCGCCGACGTCATCAACCTCTCCTCGGCGACGACTCCGCCTCCGCACACCCCGAATCCGGCGAGGACCAGGCCATCCAGTACGCCCTGCGCAAGGGCGTGACCGTCGTCGCCTCCGCCGGGAACGGCGGCGAGAAGGGCGACCACGTCTCCTACCCGGCCGCCTACCCCGGCGTCATCGCCGCCACCGCCGTCGACCGCTACGGCACCCGCGCCCCGTTCTCCACCCGCCGCTGGTACGCCACGGTCAGCGCCCCCGGCGTCGACGTGATCATCGCCGATCCCGACCACAGGTACTACGAGGGCTGGGGCACCAGCGCCGCCGCCGCCTTCGTCTCCGGCGCCGTCGCCCTGGTCAAGGCGGCCCACCCGGACCTCACCCCGGCCCAGATCAAGGACCTCCTCAAGGACACCGCCCGCAACGCCCCCGCCGACGGGCGCGACGACTCCCGCGGCTTCGGCTTCATCGACCCGGCCGCCGCGATCGAGGCCGCGTCCCGGCTGAAGCCGGAAGGCCTGAAGTCGGCGGCGTACGGCGACAAGTACTTCGGCCCCGGCCCGGACACCGCGGACTCCGGCGGCGACACCGCCGACTGGGCGGCCCCTGGCGGGCGGCGCCGGCGGCGTGCTGCTGGTCGCCGCCGTGGTCGTGTGGCGAGGCCGCCGCCCCGCTACGACGAGGCCTGAGCCCCGGCCGGCCCGCCCCGGTCAACACCGACACCGCCGCCCGCGCCGCCGCCTCGACCAGCGCGATCCCCTCCTCCCGGGTCGCGCTGCCCCGCGACAGCACCGCCACCAGGTGGTCGTGGCCGCCCGCCGTCACCCGCCCGATGCTGTTGATCACCCACAGCCCGGTGGTGCCGCGCCGCAGCCAGCCGTTCTTCAGCGCCCACCCCGTGCCGTCGGCCGCCGCCGACACCCCCACCGCTGCCCCACGGCGATCCGCCCCATCAGCTCCCGCACATACGCCCGCGAGGGCTCGCTCAGCCGCGAGCCCTCCGCGACGAACACCTGCCGCAGCAGCCCGATCCGGTCGACGGCCGTGGTCTGCGTCAGCCCCCACAGGGCCCCTCCCCGCCCGCCGTGCCCGTCAGCCCGAACCGCTCGTTCGCGGCGTCGAGCCCCCGCGCCGCCCCGATGGACCGCCACAGCGCCGACGTGGAGTCGTTGTCACTGTCCTCGATCATCGCGGTCGCGTACGTCCGCTCCACCGCCGTCAGCGTCCGCCCCGCGTCCTGCGCCTGGAGCAGCAGCGCCGCCAGGACGTCGACCTTGACGATGCTCGCCGTGTCGAAGGCACCCGTGCCGTACGAGGCGCCCTTCCCGGAGCCGGTCTCCAGCACCGCCACCGACACCTCGGCGCCGTCCGCCACGTCCACCCGCCCCATGGCCGCCGCCAGCAACGCGTCCCGGTCCACCGCAGCCTCCGTCGCGCTCTCCACCGCTTCCTCCCTGTCCGCTTGCGAGGTCATGTACATCGTCCCCGCCGCCGTACCGCACCCGGCGGTGACCAGGGCGAGGCCGCGGGACATCGGGGCGCGGCGCCTGCGCGGACCCTGGGGCGGGGCCGGGATCCGGCTCGGAATCCGGTGAGAGGCCGATGCGGAACCCCGGTCCGCCCCCGATAGGGTCGGTGACCGTGGCGAACAAGAACATCCCCGACTCCCCGTTCCGCGACGACGACGGCACCGCCGACCCCGGCTGAGCGCCGCGCTCGCCGCCTGGGCGGAGGACGGCAACGCCGTCGCCCCCGTGCTGGCGGCGCTCAAGGGCGCCCGGCTGCTCGTCCCCGTGGTCGCCGTGCTCGGCGAGGTCGAGGAGGGCGAGGACGGGCTGCGCCGTGAGAAGACCAGCGACATGGCCGTACCGACCCTGAAGGCGGGTCACCGTACCGCGCTTCCCGCCTTCACCTCCACCGAGTCGCTCGCCCGCTGGGACCCGGAGGCCCGCCCCGTCGCCGTACCGCTGCACCAGGCCCTGGAGGCCGCCGCGCACGAGAAGGCGGACACCGTCGTACTGGACCTGGCCGGTCCCGTGCCCTTCGAACTGACCGGCCCCACCCTGCTCGCCCTCGCCGAGGGCCGCACCAGCACCGACCCGCTCTCCGACCCGGCCGTCGTCGAGGCCGTACGGGCCGCGGTCGCCGCGGAACCCGCCGTGCTGCGCGCCCATCTCGGGCCGGGCCAGGCCGACGGCACCCTCGCCCTCGTCCTCGACCCCGCCGTACCGGCCGCCGAGGCCGCCCGCGCCGTGGCGCGGCGGCTGGCCGCCGACGAGACACTGAGGGCCCGCCTGGTGCGCGGCCTCGACCTGGCAGTCCTGCCGGCCGGCACCACGCCTCCCGGCGAGCCCTTGTACGTACGTCCCTGAGACCTCAGCCGTAGATGGCGCCCGTGTACTTCTCACCCGGACCCTGACCCGGCTCGTCCGGGACCAGCGAGGCCTCACGGAACGCCAGCTGGAGCGACTTCAGACCGTCGCGCAGCGGCGCCGCGTGGAACGAGCTGATCTCGGTCGCGGAGGCGTCCAGCAGACCGGCCAGCGCGTGCACCAGCTTGCGGGCCTCGTCCAGGTCCTTGAACTTGTCGCCCTCCTCGGTCAGACCGAGCTTCACGGCGGCGGCGCTCATCAGATTGACGGCGACCGTCACGATCACCTCGACGGCCGGGACCTCCGCGATGTCGCGGGCCATGGCGTCGAAGTCGGGGTCACCGGAGGTCTCGGGGGTGTCCGAAGGGGAGGTCTCACTCATGCCCCACACGATAGGCGCAAGGGGGACGCCCCCTTGACGGCAGGAGGCCGGGTACAGCCGGTTGGTGCGGCCCACCGGGAGCTGCTAACCTTGTGTAACGACCGGTCGGACCCTTATGCCTCGCGGCGTAGGAGCCCGGCCCACAAGTGGAGGCTTCGAACTCCCACCTGACCGCCTTCCGGGCGGCGGGTCACCGGTCAGGCGGTCCCGTCCCCGAGGCGGCGATCGGCCCGAAAGCGCGCCCCGCGGTCATCGCGGCGGTGTTCCGGTAGTTCGAGGAACCCCGCCTGTGATCGTCCGGGGCGTTTTTTCTGTCTCGGCGCGGTCAGGTCTCACGAATACAGACGTTACGCGGCTGTCCGCCAGACCGTCGCGTGGTGCTACCGAGGAGGATCCATCAGCGCCGAGCCCCGCATCAACGACCGGATTCGCGTTCCCGAGGTGCGACTTGTCGGTCCCAGCGGCGAGCAGGTCGGGATTGTCCCGCTTGCCAAGGCCCTGGAGCTTGCGCAGGAGTACGACCTCGATCTCGTCGAGGTCGCGGCGAACGCCCGTCCGCCCGTGTGCAAGCTCATGGACTACGGGAAGTTCAAGTACGAGTCGGCCATGAAGGCCCGTGAAGCGCGCAAGAACCAGGCGCACACGGTCATCAAGGAGATGAAGCTCCGGCCGAAGATCGACCCGCACGACTATGACACCAAGAAGGGTCACGTCGTCCGGTTCCTCAAGCAGGGCGACAAGGTCAAGATCACGATCATGTTCCGTGGTCGCGAGCAGTCCCGGCCGGAGCTCGGCTACCGACTGCTGCAGCGTCTCGCGGAGGACGTGGCCGACCTCGGCTTCGTGGAGTCGAACCCGAAGCAGGACGGCCGGAACATGATCATGGTTCTCGGTCCGCACAAGAAGAAGACCGAGGCGATGGCCGAGGCCCGACAGGCACAGGAAGCCCGCAAGGCGGACGCGAAGGCCAACCCCGGCAAGTCGCAGAACGTCGCGGAGTCCGAGGACGACCTGCCGGCCGAAGAGCCCGCCGAGGCGTGACTCCCGGGGTGCGAGCCCCAGGAAGCAACCGAAAACAAGTACGACGCTCCACCGTGCCCGGTTCTCAAGACCGGGCATCGGAGCGCCACCGACGAGGAGAGAACGGCGCTATGCCGAAGAACAAGACGCACAGCGGTGCCAGCAAGCGCTTCAAGGTCACCGGCTCCGGCAAGGTGCTCCGTGAGCGCGCCGGCAAGCGCCACCTGCTCGAGCACAAGTCGTCCCGCGTGACGCGTCGCCTCACCGGCAACGCCGAGATGGCCCCGGGCGACGCCGCGAAGATCAAGAAGCTTCTCGGCAAGTGAGGTCGGGCGCGCCGCGCCTGATCCACGTACACCGGGACCCAATCGTTTCCGGGCCGTGTGACCACAACCACGGCCCCGCTACAAGGAGTTAACAAGTGGCACGCGTCAAGCGGGCAGTCAACGCCCACAAGAAGCGCCGGGCGATCCTCGAGCAGGCCTCCGGCTACCGCGGTCAGCGCTCGCGCCTGTACCGCAAGGCCAAGGAGCAGGTCACCCACTCGCTGGTCTACAACTACAACGACCGCAAGAAGCGCAAGGGTGACTTCCGCCAGCTGTGGATCCAGCGCATCAACGCCGCTGCCCGCGCCAACGGCATCACGTACAACCGCTTCATCCAGGGCCTGAAGGCCGCGAACGTCGAGGTCGACCGCAAGATCCTCGCGGAGCTGGCCGTCAACGACGCGACCGCGTTCGCCGCGCTGGTCGAGGTCGCGCAGAAGGCGCTGCCGGCCGACGTCAACGCGCCGAAGGCAGCGTAAGCACTGCGTTGGCCTGAGGCCGACGTGAGTTCAGGACCCGCAAGCCATTGAGCCTGCGGGTCCTGTCGTCTGCCGTTCCCCGGCCGGTACTTCGGGTGCGGGCCGGTTGCGGCCGGTCGCGCAGTTCCCCGCGCCCCAGGGCCTGTCGTCACCTTCCCGTCGTCCGCCGCGTCGCAGGCGGCAATCGGACGACAGGGCCCCAGGAGGTCGCAGCCGCCGCCGCGTGTACGGCGGCGCACCCCAGCGGTGCCGGGGGACGACACAGTTGCCGCAACCCCGCACATCGCGATTTCTCCGAAGGTGAAGAAATGGTCCCCGTCAGCCCTGAGCTGATCTCTCCCCGTTCTCAGCGTGTCGCCGCCGCCCGGCGGCTCGGCAGACGCAATGTCCGGGGGAAGGAGCGGCTGTTCCTCGCCGAGGGGCCGCAGGCCGTGCGGGAGGCCGCCGGGCACGGGGACACCCTCGTCGAGCTGTTCGCCACCGTCGAGGCCGCCGAGCGGTACGCCGACATCGTCGGGGCGGCCCGTGCCGCCGGGGCGCGTATCCACCTCGCGTCCGAGGACGTCATCGCCGACATCTCCACCACCGTCACCCCCAGGGGCTGGTAGGCGTGTGCCGGTTCCTGGACACGCCGTTCCAGGAGATCCTCGCCGCCCGGCCCAGGCTCGTCGCCGTCCTCGCCCATGTACGCGACCCCGGGAACGCCGGCACCGTGCTGCGCTGCGCCGACGCCGCCGGAGCCGAGGCCGTCGTCCTCACCGACGCCTCCGTCGACCTGTACAACCCCAAGGCCGTACGTGCCTCCGTCGGCTCCCTGTTCCACCTTCCCGTCGCCGTCGGCGTCCCCGTCGAACAGGCCGTGGCCGGACTGCGGGACGCGGGCGTACGGCTGCTCGCCGCCGACGGCGCCGGGGACCGGGACCTCGACGACGAGCTCGACCGGGGCACCATGGGCGGCCCCACCGCCTGGCTCTTCGGCAACGAGGCCTGGGGCCTGCCCGAGGAGACCCGCGCCCTCACCGACGCCGTCGTCAGCGTTCCCATCCACGGAAAGGCGGAGAGCCTGAACCTCGCCACCGCCGCCGCCGTATGTCTCTACGCGTCGGCCCGTGCACAGCGCGCCGCCGGAGGGTGCCGCTCCGTCACCGGGAGCTAGTAGGGTGACCAGCCCGGGGGACCCTCCCCAAGCTCTCGGCAGGGGCTCGAGCACGGGGCGCCCCGAAGATGGTCCGAGAGGTGGGGTAGGGGATGAGTGTCGGCACGAGCAGCGCACCGGGGGCACGGCGGGCCGCGCGCCCGCCCGCGCCCCGGCCCGGTGATCTCGCCGAACTCGGCATCGACCCCGACCAGTTGCCCGACGGACTCGTCGTCGCCGACGAGCACGGACGAGTGATCTGCTTCAACACGGCCGCCGCCCGCATCACCGCCGTCCCCGCCGAGCGAGCCCTCGGGCAGCCGCTGGAGACCGTCCTGCCGTTAGAGGATCTCGAGGGCCGCCGCTGGTGGCAGCTCACCGACCCCTACGGCGGCCTCGCCATCCGCGTCCGCCAGCCCGAACGCAACCTGCTGCTCCCCGGCGGCCGCGAGGTCCTCGTCTCGGCCCGCTACATCCGCACCCGGCCCACCGGCCCCGTCCGCCGCGTCGTCGTCGGCCTGCGCGACACCGAGGCCCGGCGCCGCACCGAGCGCAGCCACGCCGAGCTGATCGCCATCGTCGCCCACGAACTGCGCTCACCGCTCACCTCCGTCAAGGGCTTCACCGCCACCCTGCTCGCCAAATGGGAGCGGTTCACCGACGACCAGAAACGGCTGATGCTGGAGACCGTCGACGCCGACGCCGACCGCGTCACCCGGCTCATCGCCGAGCTGCTCGACATATCCCGCATCGACTCCGGCCGCCTCGAGGTGCGCCGCCAGCCCGTCGACATCGGGGCCGCCGTCAAACGGCACGTCCAGGCCCACGTCGCCGCAGGCCAGGAGGCCGACCGCTTCCTGCTCCGGGTGCAGTACCCGCTGCCCGACCTGTGGGCCGACCCCGACAAGGTGGACCAGGTGCTCGGCAACCTGCTGGAAAATGCGGTGCGCCACGGCGAGGGAACCGTCACGATCGACATCACGCCCTCGGCGTCCCCGCGCGAACGGGAGACCGGCGAGAGCGCGGCCACGTCGGTCACGGTGAGCGACGAGGGGCCCGGCATCCCGGAGGAGTCCATGAACCGCGTCTTCACCCGCTTCTGGCGGGGCAGCAAACGCGGCGGCACGGGCCTCGGGCTGTACATCGTCAAGGGCATCGTCGAAGCCCACGGCGGCACCATCACGGTCGGACGCGCCCTCGGCGGCGGCGCCGAGTTCCGATTTACCCTGCCCGTGGCGGCACCCGCGTATCTCAGCTGAGATCCGGGCCCGGCCCCACGGGCGCATTCGCTCACCCCGCACCGTTAGACTCGGCCTTTGGCACCTTTGTGTCCCAAAACCGTGACGCACTGTCCAGGAGTCGGTACGGGGACCATCAGCCAGCTCAATCGGGAAGCACGGGAAGAGATGTCGGCACCGAATAAGTCGTACGACCCTGTCGAGGTCGAGGCGTTGAAACCGGAAGAGATCGAGCGCATGCGGGACGAGGCGCTCGCCGCCTTCGCCGCCGCGGACTCCCTCGACGCGCTCCAGGAGGCCAAGGTCGCCCATACCGGCGGCGCCTCCGCGCTGGCGCTGGCCAACCGCGAGATCGGCGCCCTGCCCCCGCAGGCCAAGGCCGAGGCCGGCAAGCGCGTCGGCCAGGCACGCGGCGCCGTGAACAAGGCGCTCGCCGGCCGCCAGGCCGAACTCGAGGCCGAGCGCGACGCGCGGGTCCTGGTCGAGGAGGCCGTGGACGTCACGCTGCCCCACGACCGCGTCCCGGCCGGCGCCCGCCACCCGCTCACCACACTGTCGGAGCGCATCGAGGACATCTTCGTGGCCATGGGCTACGAGGTCGCCGAGGGCCCCCAGGTGGAGGCCGAGTGGTTCAACTTCGACGCCCTCAACATCGGCCCGGACCACCCGGCCCGCGGCGAGGCCGACACCTTCTTCGTCCAGGGACCCGAGGGCGGCACCGAGTCCGGCGTCGTGCTGCGCACCCACACCTCGCCCGTGCAGATCCGCTCCCTGCTCGACCGTGAACTGCCGGTCTACGTGATCTGCCCCGGCCGGGTGTACCGCACCGACGAGCTGGACGCCACGCACACCCCCGTCTTCCACCAGGTCGAGCTGCTCGCCGTGGACGAGGGCCTGACCATGGCGGACCTCAAGGGCACCCTGGACCACATGGTCCAGTCGCTGTTCGGCGCCGAGATCACGACCCGGCTGCGGCCGAACTTCTTCCCCTTCACCGAGCCGTCCGCCGAGATGGACATGCTCTGCTACGTGTGCAAGGGCGAGTCCGTCGGCAACCCCGACCGGCCCTGCCGCACCTGCTCGTCCGAGGGCTGGATCGAGCTCGGCGGCTGCGGCATGGTCAACCCGCGGGTGCTCACCGCCTGCGGCGTCGACCCGGAGAAGTACAGCGGCTTCGCCTTCGGGTTCGGCATCGAGCGGATGCTGATGTTCCGCCACAACGTCGAGGACATGCGAGACATGGTCGAGGGTGACGTCCGGTTCACCCGGCCGTTCGGGATGGAGATCTGATGCGGGTCCCGCTTTCTTGGCTGCGGGAGTACGTCGACCTGCCGGCCACGCAGACCGGCCGCGACGTCCAGGCCAAGCTCATTTCGGCCGGCCTCGAGGTCGAGACCGTCGAGCACCTCGGCGCCGACCTCAAGGGCCCCTCGTCGTCGGCCAGGTGCTGACCATCGAGGAGCTGGAGGGCTTCAAGAAGCCGATCCGCTTCTGCACGGTCGACGTCGGCCGGGCCAACGGCACCGGTGAGCCCCAGGAGATCGTCTGCGGCGCCCGTAACTTCGCCGTCGGCGACAAGGTCGTCGTGGTCCTCCCCGGCGCCACCCTGCCCGGCGGCTTCTCGATCAGCGCCCGCAAGACGTACGGCAAGACGTCCCACGGCATGATCTGCTCCGCCGACGAGCTGGGCATGGGCGACGACGGCACCCAGGGCATCATCGTGCTGCCGCCGGAGACCGAGGTCGGCAAGGACGCCATCGAGCTCCTCGAACTCGTCGACGAGGTCCTGGACATCGCCGTCACCGCCAACCGCGGCGACTGTCTGTCCCTCCGCGGCGTCGCCCGCGAGACCGCCATCGCCTACGGCCTGCCGCTGCGCGACCCGGCCCTCCTCGACGTGCCCGGCCCGAACGCGTTCGGTTACCCGGTGAAGGTGTCCGACCCGGCCGGCTGCGACCGCTTCACCGCCCGTACGGTGACCGGCCTCAGCCCCGAGGCGCGCTCCCCGATCTGGCTGAAGCGCCGGCTGCAGAAGGTCGGCATGCGCCCGATCTCGCTCGCCGTCGACGTCACCAACTACGTCATGATGGAGCTCGGCCAGCCGCTGCACGCCTACGACCGCTCCCTGGTCCAGGGCACCATCGGCGTCCGCCGGGCCGCCGAGGGCGAGAAGATCGTCACCCTCGACGGCGTCGAGCGGAAGCTGCACGCCGAGGACCTCGTCATCACCGACGACCGCGGCCCCATCGGCCTCGCGGGCGTCATGGGCGGCGCGAACACGGAGATCGCCGACCACGACGCCGCCGCGAAGCCGACCGGTGACGTGGTGATCGAGGCGGCCCACTTCGACCAGGTGTCCATCGCGCGCACCGCCCGCCGCCACAAGCTGTCCTCCGAGGCGTCCCGCCGCTTCGAGCGCGGCGTCGACCCGCAGGCCGCCGCCGCTGCCGCGCAGCGCACCGTCGACCTGCTGGTGCTGCTCGCCGGCGGCACCGCCGAGGCCGGCGTCACCGAGGTCATCGCCCCGGCCGCGCCGCACACCATCACCGCGCCCGCCGACCACCCGGACAAGGTCGCGGGTGTGACGTACGGCCGCGAGACCGTCGTACGCCGCCTCCAGGAGGTCGGCTGCGACGTGTACGGCCAGGACGAGCTGATCGTCACGGTGCCGTCCTGGCGGCCCGACCTCACCGACCCGAACGACCTGGCCGAAGAGGTCATCCGGCTGGAGGGCTACGAGAACCTGCCCTCCACACTGCCCAGGCCGACGGCCGGCCGGGGGCTGACCGCCCGTCAGCGCCTGCACCGCCGGATCGGCCGCGCCCTGGCCGGGGCCGGTTACGTCGAGGCGCTGAACCACCCGTTCGTCAGCGAGCAGGTCTTCGACCAGCTCGGCCTGGACGCCGACGACCCGGCCCGCCGGGTCGTGAAGCTGGTCAACCCGCTCAACGACGAGGAACCCGCGCTGCGCACCTCGCTGCTGCCGGGCCTGCTCGGCGCGCTGCGCCGCAACGACGGCCGGGGCTCGCACGACCTCGCCCTGTTCGAGACCGGCCTGGTCTTCCAGCCGCGCGACGAGCAGCGGCCCGCCGCGAACCTGCCCGTCGACCGGCGCCCCGGCGCGGACGACATCGCCGCGCTGGACGCCGCGCTGCCCGACCAGCCCCGGCACATCGCCGTGGTGCTGGCCGGCGCCCGCGAGCAGGCCGGCTGGTGGGGCAAGGGCCGCTCCGGCGACTGGGCCGACGCGGTCGAGGCCGCCCGGACCGTCGCCCGCGAGGCCGGTGCCGAACTGGGCGTCCGCAAGGGCCAGTACGGCCCGTGGCACCCCGGCCGCTGCGCCGAGCTGACCGTCACGGTCGACGGCGAGGAGCGGGTCATCGGCCACGCCGGCGAGCTGCACCCGCGCGTTCTGAAGACCCTGGGCCTGCCCGCGCGCGCCTGCGCGATGGAGCTGGACCTGGACGCCCTGGAGCAGGTGGGCGACGACACCCCGCAGGCGCCGGGCATCTCCACCTTCCCGGTCGCCACGCAGGACGTCGCCCTGGTCGTCGACGCGTTCGTGCCCGCCTCGGAGGTGGAGGCGGCGCTGCGCGAGGGCGCTGGTGAACTGCTGGAGTCCATCCGCCTGTTCGACGTGTACGAGAACGCCGAACAGCTCGGCGAGGGCCGCAAGTCCCTGGCCTACGCCCTTCGCTTCCGGGCCAGTGACCGCACACTGACGGTCGACGAGGCGTCGGCGGCCCGGGAGGCGGCGGTGACCCTGGCGGGAGACCGCACGGGAGCAGTCCTGAGGGGCTGAGTCCTCTCAGCCCGTCCGGCGCCCGAGGACGAGGCCCGAAGGCTGAAGGGGGCCTGGGGGGGCACAACCCCGGGGACGGGGCAGGAAGGGGCGGCGGGGGCGAAAAGACTCCGCCCCCGGAGGCACGGGGGCGCGGGGGCGCGATACAAACCTCCCGCGCCTCCCTCACCCCCTCAACCCGCCGGTCACCTCACTCGTTCGGGTGACTAACCACCCGGATACCCCCATTTCGCGCCATCCAGTGGACAGAATCAGACCGGCCTCGAGAGGCCGGTCTGCGCTGTCCGGGCCAAAATGGGGGCCATCGGCATGATCCGCTTCAAGCCCGGGGCTCCCCGCAGGGTGCCACCCCGGTCCCGCTCCACACGGCTGCCCACCTACGCCGTACCCACAGCCCTGGGCGCCACCGCGGTGGCCTACCGCGCGACCTGCCCGCTCGCCCACGACGAGGCCCTCACCGCCCGCCTCATCAGCAGCGCCGTCATGTGCGCGCTCGTCACCGGTCTGGTGATGCACGTACGCCACCGCCTCCTGCGCGACCTGCGCCGGGCCCGCCGGACCGCAGAGGCCGCGCAGAGCGCGCTGCTGAGGCCGCCGCCCCCGGAGGTCGACGGCCTGGCCGCCGCCGCGGTCCACCTCTCCGCCGACCCCGGCGCCCGGATCGGCGGCGACCTGTACGAGGTGGTCGCCACCGAGCACGGCGTCCGCGCGGTCATCGGTGACGTCCGCGGCCATGGCCTCGGGGCCGTACGGACCGCCGCCGCCGTCCTCGGCTGCTTCCGCGAGGCCGCCCACGACGAGGCGGACCTCGCCGGGGTGCTGCGCCGGCTGGACCGGACGATGGCCCGGCATCTGCGCGACCGCGCCCAGGACGGCCCGCCCGGCGAGGAGTTCGTCACCGTCCTGCTCCTGGAGATCCTCCCGGACGGCGTCGTACGGGCCCTGAACTGCGGGCACCCCTGGCCGTATCTGCTCACCGGCGGACGGGCCGAACCGCTTGCCCGCACCGAGCCGCTCCCGCCGCTCGGCCTGTTCCCGCTGCCCGCGGACCTCCCCGCCGTCCTCCGCGGCCCTCTGCTGCCCGGCGACGCGCTCGTCCTGCACACGGACGGAGCCGAGGAGGCACGCGACGCCGAGGGCCGGTTCTTCCCGCTGCGCGACGTCCTCACCGCGGCCGCCCGCGAACGCCCCCTCACACCCCGGTCCGTGCTGTGCGCGGTCCTCACGGCACTCCTGCGGCACACCGCCGGCCCGCCGAACGACGACGTGGCGCTGCTGATCCTCAGAAACGAGCGGCACCTGGGCATCACCCCCGCGCACCCGCACGCGAAACCCCACCTCCAGTCCCCCGCGTGACCGGCAGTGCCACGCCGTCCGTCCCGCCACGGAGTGTCGGGCAGGCAGCAGGGCGGACGGCGTGGAAACGGGCCGCCGCACTGTACGAGGGGAGCCGGCGGCCCGGCCGGCCTCTTTCGAGGCAGTTCAGTCAACCGTCCGCGCACGCTCGGCGACAGTGTGCGCACACTACGGATCGGGGCACTCCGTTCACACCCCGTGTGAACCGGCAGCCACTACTCTGTCCGCCACCGAGCAGGCGGGGGCCTGGATGCAGCCCAACACTCTCCTCGACGCGATCCTGGACGAGTCCGGGATCTCGCACGCCGGCCTCGCGGCCCACGTCAACCAGGCCGGACGGGCACGCGGACTGTCGCTCCGCTACGAACACACCGCCGTGGCACGGTGGCTGAAGGGACAGCGGCCCCGCGGCCAGGTACCCGACCTGATCTGCGAGGTGCTCGCCGCCCGGCTGCGCCGCCAGGTCACCCTCGACGACATCGGCCTCGGTGTACCCGGCGAACCGGCCGCCGCGCACACCGGCTCGCTCTCCGGGTTCGTCGAGCGGGCCACCGCGCTGTGGCGCTCCGACCAGCAGCGCCGCCCGCACATACTCGGCGCCCCCGCCGTCACCGGCACCCCCGCGGTGATGCCCGTATGGGAGTGGGAGAACCCGCCCGAGGACGTGGACGTCTCCCGCGGCGGCCGGCACCGGGTCACCGACGGCGACCTCGACATGCTGCGCACCGCCCGCACCCACTACGAGCGGCTGTACCGCAAGGCGGGCGGGGTCGCGACCCGCGCCCGGATCGTCGGCTTCCTCAACGCCGAGGCCGCACCCTGCTGCGCGGCGGCTACACCGACGCCACCGGCCGCCAGCTCCACCGCGCCACCGGCGGTCTGGTGGCGATCGCCGGCATCTGCGCGTACGACTCCGACGCGCACGGACTCGCCCAGCGCTACTTCCACCAGGCGCTGCGGCTGGCGAAGGCCAGCGGCGACCGGGGACTGGGCGCCTATGTGATCGCGCTGCTCGTCAACCAGTCGCTGTACATGCGGGAGTACCGGCAGGCCGTCGCCTTCGCGGAGGCCGCGCTGCGCGCCGCCGGCCCCACATCACCCCGGCGCTCGCCTCCGACCTGTACGCGATGCAGGCCAAGGCGTACGCGCACCTCGGCGACGGCAGCGGCGCGCTGTCCGCATCCGGCGGGCCGAGCGGGCCGCCGAGCGGATCCGGCGCGGCACCGAACCCGACGAGACCGGCTATGTCCAGCCCGGCCTGGTCAACGTCCAGGTGGCGGAGGCACTGCTCAGCCTGGGCGAACTGGCGGCGGCCGGGGAGCACGCGGCGGCCGCCGTGGACACGCCCGCGCACGACCGGGGCCGGGTGCACCGGCTGGCCATACTGAGCACCGTCGAACTGCGCCAGGGTAATGCCGACAAGGCGGTAGCCCTCGCCGTGCAGATGGCCGAACTGGCCAGGGGAATGGAGTCGCAGCGACTGCGGGACCGGCTGCGCGCGGTGCGCGAGCACCTCGTCCGCAGCGGCGGCGCCGGCACCGCCGAGGCGGCCGAACTCATCGACGGGGCACTGCGCGTACCGCTCTAGGGGAAGTCCGGCACCCGCTCGCGGCGCATCGCGGCTCATGGGCCGGACGCCCCTGGCGACCGGCGCGTTCCCGCGGCTCCCGTGCCCTGTCCGCGCCCCGCCGCGCCCGTCGCTGCGCCGCGGGCGGCCTCCCGTGCGCCTGCCTGCCGGGCCGTCGCTGCTGCGATATTGCGCCTTACCCGTCGGAAGGTGGCAGCACCATGCAGTGGACGAAGCAGAGCGAAAAGACCGTGTACGCGAACCGCTGGTTCAGCGTCAATCTCGCCGATGTCGAACTGCCGGACGGCCGGCACCTCGACCACTTCCTCTTACGGCTGCGGCCCGTCGCCGTGGCCACGGTGGTGAACGAGGCCCACGAGGTCCTCCTGCTGTGGCGCCACCGCTTCATCACCGACAGCTGGGGATGGGAGCTCGCCGCCGGCGTCGTCGAGGACGGCGAGGACGTCGCCGTGGCCGCCGCCAGGGAGCTGGAGGAGGAGACCGGCTGGCGGCCGGGGCCGCTGCACCATCTCATGAGCGTGGAGCCGTCCAACGGCCTCACCGACGCCCGGCACCACATCTACTGGTCCGACGAGGGCGAGTACGTCGGCCACCCGGTCGACGACTTCGAGTCGGACCGCAGGGAGTGGGTGCCCCTGAAGGTGGTCCCCGACCTGGTCGCCGCCGGCGAGGTCCCGGCCGCCGGCATGGCCGCGGCGCTGCTCCTGCTGCACCACCTCAGGCTCGGCCAGGACGACCGGCCCTGAAACGCCGGGGGCCCGGCATCCCGCGGGCCGCGGGATGCCGGGCCCTCACCGGGCGCTCAGTAGGTGTAGAAACCCGAGCCGCTCTTGCGGCCGAGGCGGCCCGCGTCGACCATGCGCTGGAGCAGCGGGGAGCGGCGTACAGCGGCTCCTTGTACTCCTCGTACATCGAGTACGCCACCGAGGCCACCGTGTCCAGGCCGATCAGGTCGGACAGCTTCAGCGGGCCCATCGGGTGGGCGCAGCCCATCTCCATGCCGTTGTCGATGTCCTCACGGCTGGCGATGCCCGACTCGAACATCCGGATCGCGGAGAGCAGGTACGGGATCAGCAGCGCGTTGACCACGAACCCGGAGCGGTCCTGGGCACGGATCGCGTGCTTGCCCAGCAGCTTCTCGGTGAAGGCCTGGGCGCGGCTCAGCGTGCCCTCGGAGGTGGTGAGCGCCGGGATCAGCTCGACCAGGTTCTGCACCGGGGCCGGGTTGAAGAAGTGGATGCCGATGACGTGGTCCGGCCGCGAGGTGGCGACCGCCAGCCTCACCAGCGGGATGGAGGAGGTGTTGGACGCCAGGATCGCGTCGGGCCGGGTCACCACCTGGTCGAGAACCTGGAAGATCTCGGTCTTGACCTGCTCGTTCTCGACCACGGCCTCGATCACCAGATCGCGGTCGGCGAACTCGCCGAGGTCCGTGGTGAAGCTCAGCCGCGCCTGCGTCGCCTCCAGCTCCTCCGCGGAGATCTTGCCGCGTTCGGCCGCCTTCGACAGGGAGTTGAACAGCCGGGTGCGGCCGATCTCCAGGGCCTCGCCGGTGGTCTCGGCGACCTTGACGTCCAGTCCGGCCCGGGCGCACACTTCGGCGATCCCGGCACCCATCTGACCGCAGCCCACCACTCCGACGCGTTCGATGTCGGTCACATCGGTCCTTTCGCTCCTGCTTACGGCTGTGGCAGGTTCCGGGTCCCAGGGCCTGCTCCGTCCGTGCACGTTACCCGGAAGTATCGATGATCGATCGCACGGGTGCGGCATCCTGACCGCAGGACCGTGCCTGACCAGGGGTTTCGACGGTGTTCCAGGGGGATGCGATGGGGCGGGTGTCACGCAGGGTGTTCGCCACGGCGGCGCTGACCGGGCTGGCGACGGGGCCGCGGGCGTCGGCCGCGCCCGTACGGCGCGAGGTGCCGGCCGCGCCGGCCGGGGAGATGCGGGGCATGTGGGTGGCCACCGTCACCAACCGGGACTGGCCCTCCCGGCCGGGGCTGAGCGCCGCCCGGCAGCGTGCCGAACTGCTGGCGCACCTCGACACGGCCGTCCGTGACCGCCTCAACACGGTGGTCTTCCAGGTACGGCCCACCGCCGACGCGCTGTGGCCGTCGCCGTACGAGCCCTGGTCGCAGTACCTCACCGGTACCCAGGGCGGGCATCCCGGTTGGGACCCCCTCGGCACGGCCGTCGAGGAGGCGCACGCCCGCGGGCTGGAGCTGCACGCCTGGTTCAACCCGTACCGCGTGGCGACACACGCCGACCCCGCCCGGCTCACCGCCTCCCACCCCGCCCGCCGGAATCCCGGATGGGTCGTGACGTACGGCGGCAAGCTGTACTACAACCCGGGCCTGCCCGAGGTCCGCGCGTTCGTGCGGGAGGCGATGCTGGACGCGGTGCGACGCTACCCCGTCGACGCGGTCCACTTCGACGACTACTTCTACCCGTACCCGGTGGCCGGGCAGACCTTCGACGACGACCTCGCCTACGACACCTTCGGTGGCGGCTTCGAGGACCGGGCAGCCTGGCGGCGGGACAACACCGACCGCCTGGTGCGCGAAACGGCCGACCACATCAAGCGGATCCGGCCCGGCACGCGCTTCGGCATCAGCCCCTTCGGCGTATGGCGCAACGCGGAGACGGACGAGCGGGGCTCGGACACGCGCGCGGGCGTGCAGACGTACGACGACCTGCACGCGGACACCCGCCGGTGGGCGCGGGAGAACTGGATCGACTACATCTGCCCGCAGCTGTACTGGAACATCGGCTTCGCCGCCGCCGACTACGCCAGGCTGCTTCCCTGGTGGGCCGGCGTCGTCCGGGGCACCGGGACGCGGCTGTACGCCGGCGAGGCCCTCTACAAGGCGGGCGATCCGGCCCAGCCCGCGCCCTGGCGGGATCCGGCCGAGCTGTCCCGCCACCTCACGCTCGCCGGGACGTACCCGGAGGTGCGCGGGCATGTCTTCTTCGCCGCCCGTGAGGTGGCGGCCGATCCGGCCGGGGCGATGGCGCGGGTGGTCGCCGACCACTACGGCCGGCCGGCGGACCTCCCGCGCTGAGTCACCGCTGTGTCGCCCGGTGCCGGATCTCGGTGTCGGGGCCGGGCGAGCACACGCCCTCGTGCCCGTCCTCGAAACGGACGCGGTAGGGCGGGTTCCCCTGCCGGCCCATCACCTCGACGATCTCTCCGACCTTGTCCTGCTGGCCGACCACCCTGCCGTGCTGGACAAGCTGGTCACCCTCGGTTGCGCGCATCGGGGCCTCCTCTCAGCCGCGGGCCCGCTGGGTGACGGCGATGCAGACGAGCACGGCCGCTGCCGTCAGCGGGGCGGCCACCGTCAGCTGTTCGTTCAGCAGCAGCACCGACCACACCAGTGTGAGCAGCGGCTGCGCGAGCTGCAACTGGCTGGCCCTGGGAATGCCGATGGCCGCCATGCCCCGGTACCAGACGATCAGCCCGAGAAACTGCGAACCGGCCGCCACCCACAGCAGTCCGGCCACGGCCCGCGCGGTCGGCTCCACCGGCTCCACGCTCAGCGCCACGGCGGCGACGGGCAGGGTGAGCGGCAGGCACAGCAGCAGCGCCCAGCCGATCACCTGCCAGCCCGGCAGCACCCGGGCCAGCCTGCCGCCCTCGGTGTAGCCGGCCGCGCACACCAGGAGCGCGCCGAAGAGATACAGGTCGGCCGTGGTCAGCGCGCCGCCGCTCTGCCGCACGGTGAACGCCAGCACCGCCGCCGCGCCCGCCAGGGCGGCCACCCAGAAGGTGCGCGAGGGCGGGAGCCGACCCGCAGGGCGGACATCAGTGCCGTGGTCAGCGGGAGCAGACCCACGACCACGGCCGCGTGCGCGGTGGTGGAGGTCCGCAGGGCGAGCGTGGTCAGCATCGGGAAACCGAGGACCACTCCGGCGCCGACCACCGCGAGGCCCGGCCAGTGCTTCCGGTCCGGCGGCGGTACCCGCAGCGCGAGCAGACAGCCGCCGGCGATGAACGCCGCGAGGACACTGCGGACGGCCACCAGCGACCAGGGCCCGAACCCTTCGAGCCCCCAGGCGGTGGCCGGGAAGGTGAGGGAGAAGGCGATCACGCCGAGGGCGGCCTGGACGGTGCCGGATCCGCGCCGGTCGTGCGGGGCGGTGACTGCTATCGGCGTCGAGGCGGTAGCGCTACTCTGTGCTCTCATGTATGAGCGTAGCAGTGTCGGCGAACTGGCGGATCAGCTGCGAAAGGAGCTGGACCGCTACTCTCCCGGTGGAAAGCTCCCGTCCAGCAGGGCCCTGGTGGAGCGGTTCCGGGTCAGTCCGGTGACCGTCTCCCGCGCGCTGGCGCGGCTCGCCGCCGAGGGCCTGGTGGTCACCCGGCCCGGCGCCGGCGCGTTCCGCGCACAGCCGCGGGTGACCTCCGCGCCCGCCGGGGACACCTCCTGGCAGGAGGTGACCCTCAGCGCGGACGGCGCCGCCGACCTCGTACCGCGCTCGGTGGACGCCTCCGGGGTGCTGGTCTCGCTGGCGGCCCCGCCGCCCGGGGTGATCGAGTTCAACGGCGGCTATCTGCACCCCACCCTGCAGCCGGAACAGGCCATGGCGGCGGCACTCTCCCGCGCCGGACGCCGGCCGGGCGCCTGGGGGCGGCCGCCCATGGAGGGACTGCCCGAACTGCGCGAATGGTTCGCGCGCGGCATCGGCGGGCCGGTCGCGGCGGCCGGTGTGCTGGTCGGCGCGGGCGGACAGTCCGCGCTGACCACCGCCCTGCGCGCACTCGCCCCGCCGGGCGCCCCGTCCTCGTCGAGTCGCCCACCTACCCGGGCATGCTCGCCATCGCCCGCGCGGCCGGACTGCGCCCCGTGCCCGTCCCGGTGGACGCGGACGGCGTACGGCCCGCGCTGCTCGCCGACGCCTTCCGGGCGACCGGCGCCCGGGTCTTCGTCTGCCAGCCGCTGTTCCAGAACCCCACCGGCGCCGTGCTCGCCCCCGAGCGGCGCGGCGAGGTGCTGCGCATCGCCCGCGAGGCGGGCGCCTTCGTGGTCGAGGACGACTTCGTACGACGGCTGGTGCACGAGGACGCCGGCCCGCTGCCGCGTCCGCTCGCCGCCGACGACCCCGACGGGGTGGTGGTGCACGTCTGCTCGCTGACCAAGGCGACCTCGCCCAGCTTCCGGGTGAGCGCGCTGGCCGCGCACGGGCCGGTCCTGGAACGGCTGCGGGCCATCCAGATCGTCGACACCTTCTTCGTGCCCCGGCCGCTGCAGGAGGCCACGCTGGAACTCGTCGGCTCGGCGGCCTGGCCGCGCCATCTGCGCGCGATCTCGGCCGCGCTGCGCATCCGCCGGGACGCGATGACCGCCGCGCTCCGCCTCCAGCTGCCCGAGCTCGCCCTGCCGCACATCCCGTCCGGCGGCTACCACCTGTGGCCGCGGCTGCCCGACGGCACGGCGGAGTCCGCCCTGACCGCCGCGGCCCTGCGCGCGGGTGTCGCCGTCACCCCGGCCGCCCCTACTTCAGCGCCGAACCCCGGCCGCCCACCTCCGCCTGAGCTTCGCGGCGGTGGCGGGCACCGAGGAGATCACGGAAGGCGTACGACGTCTGCGCGCGGCCTGGGACGAGGTCCGTGGGTAGGCGCCCGGCGCCGTGCGGGGCGGGCCGCTGGGGTGTCCGTCGCCGCTCCCGGGCCGGGTGGCCGGGCGGACGTTCGACGCCGTGCCGGGCCGGGTGGCCGGGCGGACGTTCGACGCCGTGCCGGGCCGGGTGGCCGGGTGGCCGGGCGGACGTTCGACGCCGTGCCGGGCCGGGTGGCCGGGTGGCCGGGCGGACGTTCGACGCCGTGCCGGGCCGGGTGACCGGGCGGACGTTCGACGCCACGCCGTGCCGGGCCGGGTGGGCTGCCGGGGTGGGGTGTCCGTCGCCGCTCCCGTGCCGGGCGGCCGGGCGGACGTTCGCTGCCGCGCCGCGTCGGGTGGGCCGCCGGAAACGGGCGTTCGCCGCCGTCCTTCCCCGGCGACGAGACGCGGGGATAAGCGTTCGACGTCGCCTCGCGTGAGCTGCGAGCATCCCGCCATGACCGACATCCCGCGCCTGCCCGACGGCTACGAGATCTCCACCGACCCCGCCCGGATCGACGCCGGGCGCGTGCACCGGTGGCTGGCCGGCGACGCCTACTGGGCGCTGGGCCGCACCCGTAGAAGCACGACCGGGCGGTCGGGGGATCGCTCAACTTCGGTGTCTACGACACGCTTTCGGGTGAGCAGGTGGCCTACGCCCGCGTCATCACCGACCGGGCGACGTTCGCCTGGCTGTGCGATGTGACGTGCACCCCTCCGTACGCGGCAAGGGCCTGGGCACGGCGCTGGTGGCGGCCGTACGGGAGGAGCTGCGGCCCTACGGGCTGCGCCGGATCGCGCTGGCCACGCACGACGCGCACGAGGTCTACGCCCGGCTCGGATTCCGGCCGCTGGAGCGGCCGGAACAGTGGATGGCGCTCGTCGACGGATGACGGGTGCCCGGGGCGGCCGGCCGGCTCGGCCCTGCCAGCCGGTAAGGCCGGATGTACCGTAAGTGACGGCTCGGCGACACCCTTGACCCGGCCCCGCAGGCGTCCCACGATCGCCGCATGGCACTTCGGGTCACGTTCGTCGCCGCCGCGGGAAGCTCCTCGGTGCTCGCGGAACGTTTCGAGGACGACCGGCCACTGGACCAGGCCGGCTGGAGTGAGGTGCAACGGGTCACGCACGAACTGCTGCCCCTCGCCGCCGCCGATCTGCGCTACTGCTCACCGGCCCCGCGCAGCCGCGCCACCGGAGCGTGCCTCGGCTACGCGCCCCTCGTGCAACTCGCCCTGCGCGACTGCGGTATGGGCCGCTGGCGGGGCTGACCCTGGGGAGGCGATGGCCCGCGAGCCGGGTGCCGTGGACGCCTGGCTGGCCGACCCGCGCTCCACCCTGCACGGCGGGGAGTCGCTGCTGGAGTTCATCGGCCGGGTCGGCGGCTGGCTCGACACCCGGCCGGCCGAGGACGACTGCCGGGTCGTCGCCGTGGCCGAGCCGTCCGTGATCCGGGCGGCCCTGGTGTACGTGCTCAGGGCGCCGGTGTCCACGTACTGGAACATCGACGTCCGTCCGCTGTCGACGATCGGTGTCGCCGGCCGTGCGGGCCGCTGGAACCTGCGCCTCGAAGGGTGTCCGCTCAGCCCACGCGCGCGTAGGCGGTGGTGAGCTCCAGGTCCTTGGCGGGGCCGCGTACCCGCCACACCGTCCGCCAGTGGTCCGCGTCCCGCACGGTGAACTCGCCCCGGTAGAGATCCGCCGAGCAGGGGTGGTCGGCTACGTACCGGCCCGTCGTGAGGTCCAGGCCGTGGAAGGGCCGGCCGTCCGCGAACCGTACGTCCGCCGTGCCGCCCGGACCGGGCAGAAAGCGCAGGGTCCGCTCGGCGGGCCGGGTGACACCCGCCAGGTGAAGTCGCCGGACTCGCTCTGCAGCAGACCGCCGCCCTCCAGCGGGCCGAAAACGACCGTCCCCTCGAAGCGGCCCTCCTCGTCGCCCGCCAGGTCCCGCACGGTCCGATCCGCCCTCCAGCGGCCGGTCAGATAGTCCAGCGCGTCGGGCACCGGCCAGAACTCCCTCATCCCGCCTCGTTCCCGCGTCGTCTCCGCCCTCGCACGACCCATTGACGTGCCCCTGCCTCCTCCCTATCTTGCCGTCCGAAGTGCTGAGCACTGCTCGATGTGGCGAACACCTCCTGGAGTCGCCCCCACTCCTGGAGAGAGCCGCCGAGTATCCATGTCACGCAGAGCACGCCACCGCGCCCGGCTCGGACTCGGTACCGCCGCCACCGCGCTGCTGACGGCCGCCGCCTCCCGGCAGGTCGTCACCGAGGGCGCCCGCACCGGCGACCTGATCGTCAAGGTCGTCAACGCCCGGCCGGCCGAGGCCCGCACCGCGATCGACCTCGGCGGCGCCCGGATCGCCCCGGCGGCCCGCGTGACCACGCCGGCCGCCGGCGCGGACGCGGTCGACACGGAGACGGACACACCGGTCACCCCGGTGACGTCCACGTTCCGGGGCGTCGATGACGCCTTCACGTACACCTTTCCGGCCAACTCGGTGACGTTCCCGCGGATCGAGCGGCGGTGACCGCGGACCCTCCGGGATACGGTCTCGTACTCATGAGCGTCCTGAGGGTCTGGAAGAGGGTACGGCGGACCGACAGGTCCGTCGCACTCTTCGTCATGGCGGCGAACGTCCTGGTCGGCGGCGTACTCCTGTGGCTCGCCATCGGCGGGATCGGCAGTCCGGCGACCCGCGAGGAGGAGAGCGCCGCCCAGGAACTGGCGCTGCGGATCTACGGCTGCTGGCTGGTCGGCGGAGCCGTGCTGTTCGCCGCGCTCGGCCTGCCCCGCACCCTGGTCGGACACCTCGCCGCCCTGCTCGTCACCCCCGTCGTGATCGTCGTCGGCCTGACACTCCTGGCCTGACCCGCGCCACCGCCGCCGCGGAATCGTTTCGGGCCCGCATTGCATAAACGTGCATGGATACGTATAGTCATGCTGTCCAGGAGGAGGGTTTCCCATGGTGGTACGTGCGGCGGTGGCCGGAGCGAGCGGGTACGCGGGCGGAGAGCTGCTGCGTCTGCTCCTGACACACCCCGGGATCGAGATCGGCGCCCTGACCGGCAACTCCAACGCCGGACAGCGGCTGGGCGCGCTCCAGCCGCACCTGCCGCCCCTGGCCGACCGCGTACTGGAGCCGACCACGCCCGAGGTGCTCGCCGGGCACGACGTCGTGTTCCTCGCGCTGCCGCACGGCCAGTCCGCCGCCGTCGCCGAGCGGCTCGGCGAGGAGGTGCTCGTGATCGACATGGGCGCCGACTTCCGGCTGTCGGACGCCGCCGACTGGGAGGCGTTCTACGGCTCCCCGCACGCCGGCACCTGGCCCTACGGCCTGCCCGAACTGCCGGGTGCCCGCGCCGCGCTGGAGGGGTCCAAGCGCGTCGCGGTGCCCGGTTGCTACCCGACCGCCGTCTCCTCGCCCTCTTCCCGGCGTACGCCGCCGGCCTCGCCGAACCCGACGCGGTGATCGTCGCCGCCTCCGGCACCTCCGGCGCGGGCAAGTCCGCCAAGCCGCACCTCCTCGGCTCCGAGGTCATGGGCTCCATGTCGCCGTACGGCGTGGGCGGCGGGCACCGGCACACCCCGAGATGATCCAGAACCTCAGCGCGGCGGCCGGCGAGCGGGTCTCCGTCTCCTTCACCCCGACCCTCGCGCCGATGCCCCGCGGCATCCTCGCCACCTGCAACGCCAAGGCGAAGCCCGGCGTCACCGCCGAGTCCCTGCGCGCCGCCTACGAGAAGGCCTTCGCCGACGAGCCCTTCGTCCGGCTGCTCCCCGAGGGCCAGTGGCCGGCGACCGCGTCCGTTCACGGTTCCAACGCCGTCCAGATCCAGGTCGCGTACGACGCCGCCACGCACCGGATCATCGTGATCAGCGCCATCGACAACCTGACCAAGGGCACCGCGGGCGGTGCCGTCCAGAGCATGAACCTCGCCCTGGGTCTCGACGAGACCACCGGGCTGACGACGATCGGAGTTGCGCCGTGAGTGTGACGGCAGCACAGGGATTCACGGCGGCGGGCATCGCCGCCGGGATCAAGGAGAACGGCAACCCCGACCTGGCCCTCGTGGTCAACACCGGCCCCCGCCGCGCCGCCGCCGGCGTCTTCACCTCCAACCGCGTCAAAGCGGCACCCGTGCTCTGGTCCGAGCAGGTGCTGAAGAGTGGGCAGTTGTCCGCCGTCGTCCTCAACTCCGGCGGTGCCAACGCCTGTACGGGACCGAAGGGCTTCCAGGACACCCACGCGACCGCCGAGAAGGCCGCCGAGGTGCTCGGCACGGGCGCGGGCGAGATCGCCGTCTGCTCCACCGGGCTCATCGGCGTCCCGCTCCCCATGGACAAGCTGCTCCCCGGCGTCGAGACCGCGGCGGGCCGGCTCTCCGAGCACGGCGGGGAGAAGGCCGCCATCGCCATCAAGACCACCGACACCGTGCACAAGACGTCCGTGGTGACCAGGGACGGCTGGACCGTCGGCGGCATGGCCAAGGGCGCCGGCATGCTCGCCCCCGGCCTCGCCACCATGCTCGTCGTCCTCACCACCGACGCCGACCTCGGCGCCGACGTCCTCGACAAGGCCCTGCGCGACGCCACCCGGGTCACCTTCGACCGCGTCGACTCCGACGGCTGCATGTCCACCAACGACACCGTGCTGCTGCTCGCCTCCGGCGCCTCCGAAGCGACCCCGGAGTACGAGGAGTTCGCCGACGCCGTACGGGCCGTCTGCGACGACCTCGGCCAGCAGCTCATCCGCGACGCCGAGGGCGCCAGCAAGGACATCAGGGTCGAGGTCGTGGGCGCCGCGACCGAGGACGACGCCGTCGAGGTGGGCCGCTCCATCGCCCGCAACAACCTCCTCAAATGCGCCCTGCACGGCGAGGACCCCAACTGGGGCCGCGTCCTCTCCGCCATCGGCACCACCCGGGCCGCCTTCGAACCCGACGAGCTCAACGTCGCCATCAACGGCGTCTGGGTGTGCCGGAACGGCGGCGTCGGCGAGGACCGCGACCTGGTCGACATGCGCTACCGCGAGATCCACATCGTGGCCGACCTCGCCGCCGGCGACGCCACCGCCACCATCTGGACCAACGACCTCACCGCCGACTACGTCCACGAGAACAGCGCGTACGCCTCATGAGCAACGGACCCACGCGGAAGCACACCGCGCTGCCCAAGGCACAGATCCTCGTCGAGGCGCTGCCCTGGCTGACCCGGCACCACGGCAAGACCGTCGTCATCAAGTTCGGCGGCAACGCCATGATCGACGAGGAGCTGAAGGCCGCCTTCGCGCAGGACGTCGTCTTCCTGCGGCACGCCGGCCTCAAACCCGTCGTCGTGCACGGCGGCGGACCGCAGATCAGCGCCGCCCTCGACCGGCACGGCATCGTCAGCGAGTTCAAGGCCGGCCTGCGCGTCACCACCGAGGACGCCATGGACGTCGTACGCATGGTGCTCGCCGGACAGGTGCAGCGGGAGCTGGTCGGACTGCTCAACCGGCACGGACCGCTCGCCGTCGGTCTCACCGGCGAGGACGCGCACACCCTCACCGCCACCAGGCACCGCCCCACGATCGACGGAGAACCGGTCGACATCGGGCGGGTGGGCGAGATCACCGCGATCGACACGGGCGCGATCGAGGCACTGCTCGCCGACGGCCGCATCCCCGTCGTCTCCTCGATCGCCCGCAGCCAGGACGACCACCATGTCTACAACGTCAATGCTGATACGGCGGCTGCGGCACTCGCTGCTGCACTGGGCGCCGAAACGCTCATGGTCCTCACGGACGTCGAGGGACTCTACGAGGACTGGCCGCACTCCGACGAGGTGATCAGCCGCCTCACCGCCTCCCAGCTCGAGAAACTCCTGCCGGAGCTGTCCTCGGGCATGGCGCCGAAGATGGAGGGCTGCCTGCACGCCGTACGCAACGGCGTGACCACCGCCCGCGTCATCGACGGCCGGGTCCAGCACTCGATCCTGCTGGAGATCTTCACCGACGAGGGCATCGGCACGATGGTCGTGCCCGACCCTACGACCGACGCACAGGGGAGTCGTGAGCAACGAAGAGCTGACCCGGCGGTGGCAGGGCGCGCTCATGGACAACTACGGCACCCCGCGGCTGCCACTGGTACGCGGCGAGGGCGCGCGCGTCTGGGACGCCGACGGCAGGGAGTACGCCGACTTCGTGGGCGGCATCGCCGTCAACGCGCTCGGCCACGCCCACCCGGCCGTCGTCGAGGCCGTGAGCCGGCAGATCGCCTCCCTCGGCCACATCTCCAACCTGTTCGTCGCCGAGCCGCCCGTCGCGCTCGCCGAACGGCTCGTCCAGCTGTTCGGCCGCGACGGCAGGGTCTTCTTCTGCAACTCGGGCGCCGAGGCAAACGAGGCCGCCTTCAAGATCGGCCGGCTGACCGGGCGCGGCCACATGGTCGCCACCGACGGCGGCTTCCACGGCCGCACCATGGGCGCCCTCGCCCTCACCGGCCAGCCCGCCAAGCGCGTACCCTTCGAGCCGCTGCCCGGCGACGTCACCCACGTCCCGTACGGCGACGCCCAGGCGCTCGCCGCCGCCGTCACCGAGGACACGGCACTCGTCGTCATCGAGCCGATCCAGGGCGAGAACGGCGTCGTCGTGCCCCCGCCCGGCTATCTCAAGGCGGTCCGCGCGATCACCGCCGCCACGGGTGCGCTGCTGGTGCTGGACGAGGTGCAGACCGGGGTCGGCCGGACCGGGACCTGGTTCGAGTACCAGGCCCACGAGGGCGTCCTGCCGGACGTCGTCACCCTGGCGAAGGGGCTCGGCGGCGGGCTGCCGCTCGGCGCCACCGTCGCCTTCGGCCGCGCCGCCGACCTGCTCAAGCCCGGCCAGCACGGTACGACCTTCGGCGGCAACCCCGTCGCCTGCGCCGCCGGACTCGCCGTCCTCGACACCATCGCCGAGGAGGGGCTCCTCGAGAACGTCAAGCGGCAGGGCGAGCGGCTCCGCGACGGGATCGAGGCGCTCGGCCACGCCTTGATCGACCATGTCAGGGGTGCGGGACTGCTCCTGGGTATCGTGCTCACCGAGCCGCTCGCGCCCCAGGCGCAGCAGGCGGCCCAGGACGCCGGATTCCTCGTGAACGCGCCCGCCCCCGATGTCGTACGGCTCATGCCGCCGCTGACCCTCGGGGGCGACGCCGTGGACACCTTCCTCGGGGCGCTGCCCGGCATCCTGGACCAGGCCGGTACGGCGGGCGGGGAAGGACGATCCGGAGAATGAGACGACGATGAGCCAGGAGCAGGACCAGGGACAGCAGGCGGGGCCTGCCGTGCCGCAGACGCGTACCGCGCGCCACCGCCGGATCGTGGACATCCTCAACCGGCAGCCGGTGCGGTCGCAGAGCCAGCTCGCGAAGCTGCTCGCGGACGACGGGCTGAGCGTCACCCAGGCGACGCTCTCCCGCGACCTGGACGAGCTGAACGCTGTGAAGATCCGCAACCATGAGGGCGACCTCATCTACGCGGTGCCCAGTGAGGGCGGGTTCCGTACGCCGCGGGCGCCGCTGGGGAGTCCGCGAAGGAGGAGCGGATGCGGCGGCTGTCGCAGGAGCTGCTGATCTCCGCGGAGGCTTCCGCGAATCTCGTGGTCCTGCGTACGCCGCCGGGTGCCGCGCAGTTCCTTGCCTCGGCCATCGACCAGGCGGAACTCCACGACATCCTCGGCACGATCGCCGGCGACGACACGCTGATGCTGATCAGCCGGGAGCCGGCGGGAGGTCAGGCCCTGGCGGACCACCTGCTGCGCCTGGCCCAGAACGGCCACTGAACGCTCCGCGGGTTTCCGGGTACGCCCCTGCGGCGCCGTCGTGGCTGGTCGCGCACTTCCACGCGGCCCGTGGGGAGTTGGGGGCAGTTGTGCTGGTGGGGCGTGGTTGTGGCTGGTCGCGCGGTTTCTTGCGCCCGTGGGGAGTTGGGGGCAGTCGTGCCGGTGCGGCGCCGTCGTGGCTGGTCGCGCAGTTCCCCGCGCCCCTAGGGGACTGCGGGCAGTCGTGCCTCCCCCAGTGCCTGAAGGGCCTGGGAGGTGCCCCAGGGCGACGGGGTCCCCCGCTCGAGCGCAGCCGAGAGTGGGGAGGGTGGGCGCGGCGGCACTCTGCCGACGCGGGGGAGTGACACGCGGGTAGCTCAGCTGACGGCGCGGGTGAGGCCGTGAGCGCCGCTCAGCCGAGCCAGCCCGCCAAACCCCCGTGCAGCGGACCTCGTCTCCCGCAGTGATCAGCAGGGCCTCCACCCCCGGCAGGGCCTCCAGCCACGCCAGCCCCTCCCGCGCACCCATCGCGAACGCCGCCGTGGCCCAGCAGTCCGCCCATGTCAGCCGGGGCGCGACCACCGTCACCGCGACCAGATCGGTCACGGCCGACCGCCCCGTCCGCGGATCGACGATGTGATCCCCCGCTCCGCCGTCCCGGACGTGGCCACCGCCAGCTCCGTCGCCCCGGCCGCCGAGACGACCGCCGCCAGCCCCCGGGCCGCAACGGATCCGACACCCCCACCCGCCAGGGCCGCCCCGCGCCGGGCACCCCCAGCAACTGCACGTCCCCGCCCCCGTTGACGCTCACCCCGGTGGCCCCCGCCGCGGCGAGCCGTCGCGAGGCCCGCTCCACGGCCCATCCCTTGACGATCCCCGTGGGATCCAGCGCCCCCGGTAGCGTGGACTGAACCAGCCCTCACTCACCCGCTCCGCCTCCGCGGCCAGTTCCAGCACCTCGGCGACCTCGGCGGCACACTCCCCGACGTCCAGCTCCCCGCGCGCCAGCCGCGAGATCTGGCTGTCGTCGCGGTACGTGCTGAACACCTCGTCCACCCGGTGCAGCCCCGCGACCGCCTCCTCCAGCGCCGCACGCACCACAGCGGGTTCCCCGCCGCGGACGTCGAAGGAGAAGACGGTCCCCATCGTCTCCTCCACGTGACGCACCGCGGCGGGAGCCTCGGCCGGCTCGGCCACCGTCTCAGCCACCGGCCTTGTCGAGCGCCGACTGGAGCGACTGCCGGTATCCCGCGCTGGTGTACGTGGCCCCCGACACGGCGTCGATCTCCGCGTCCCCGGCCGCCACCGCGGCCTGGTTGAGCTTCGGCACCGCGTTCGCGTTGACCTGGTCGCTCTGGCCGCCCTTCGGCGTCTGCACCGCCTCGGCCTTGGTGATCTTCCCGCCGCTGACGGTGACGCGTACCTGGACGGGTCCGTACTGCGTCTGGGCGACGTCCCCGGTGACGGTCCGCGCCTGCGCGCTCCGCCCTCCTGCCCGGAGCCCTGTCCGGGCCCGGCCGCCGCCCGCGCCTTGTCCAGCGCCGACTGCAAGGACTTCTTGTACCCGCCGCTCGTGTACGTCGCCCCCGACACCGCGTCGATGTCCGCGCTCTGCGCCGCTACGGTCGCCTGGTTCAGCCGGGGCACGGAGCTGGACGTGACTTGGTCGCTCTGCCCGCCCTTGGGCGCCTGCACCGCCTCGGCCTTGGTGATCTTCCCGCCGCTCACCGTCAGCCGGACCTGCACCGCCCCGTACTGGGTCTGCGCGGCGTCACCGGTGACGGTGCCGTTCCCGATCGGCTGCGCGGCGCCGCCCTGCGGGGACTGGGCCGCCGCGGGCGGGGCCCTGCCGCCGGCCGCGGCGGCCGAGGGGTCGGACGCCGGCTTCAGCGACAGCAGCAGCACGATGCCGGACACGGTGGCGGCGGTCGCGAGCACGGCCCGTCGGACGGGGTGACTCTTCCTCATCGTTTCTCAAGCTCCTGATGGGTGTGGACGACCCGGCTGGATCGCGTGGCTGATCCGCCGCTCACATCTCGAACGACTCGTGGTGGATACGGCGCGCGGGGACTCCGGCGCCGCGCAGCGCCTCGTACACCGACTGCGCGAATCCGGGCGGACCGCACATGAACACGTCGTGACGGTCGACGTCCGGGATCTTCCGCTGCAGGCTCTCCGCCGAGATGTCGGGGCGCTCACCGTCGGGGCTGTTCACCGCGTACATCAGCCGGGCGCCGCGCTCTTCGGCGATCTTCGCCAGCTCGCCCCACAGCGCCAGGTCCTGCGTGGTGTTCGCCCGGTAGAGCAGCGTGATGTCGCCGGAGGCGCCGGGCAGCGTCTCGAACAGCGCCCGCATCGGGGTGATGCCCACCCCGCCCGCGACCAGCAGCACCTTGCCGCGGCTGCGGCGCTGCGCGGTGAGCGCGCCGTACGGGCCCTCCGCCCACACCTTGGTGCCGGGCGTCAGTTCGCGCAGCCGGGAGGTGTGGTCGCCGATCGCCTTGACCGTGATCCGCAGTGTGTCGGGGCGGGGGCCGCCGACAGCGAGTACGGGTGGGAGCTGAACCGCATGCCCGGCGCCATGAACCGCCAGCGGAAGAAGTGCCCGGCCTCCGCGCCCATGCGGTGCAGCTTGCGCCCGCCGATCAGCACGGACACGATGCCCGGCGTCTCCTCGATGACCGCCTCGACCCGCATCCGGTGCCGCAGGTTCAGCCGTACCGGGGTGATGATCCGGTACCACAGCACCAGCGCGGTCACGATGCCGTAGAGCCCGTACCAGAAGGTCTTCGCGGTCGGCTGGACGGCGAACTCGTTGCCGGTGGTGATCTGGTGCCAGAACGTCAGGAAGACCGCCGCGTACGTCAGCAGGTGTACGTGGTACCAGCCGTCGTACGGCAGCCGGCGCCGGATCGGGCCGATGGAGATGAACGCGATCACGAACAGCAGACCGGTGCCGATGGCGGCCTTGCCCATGTCCGGCAGCGTGTTGACGGACGTGATCGTCTGCTGCGCGATGTCGCCGAGGCTCTTGCCCGCCAGACGGGCGTAGCCCCACATGATCAGGAAGACGTGCGCGATGACCAGGCTGACGGTGTAGCGGCCGCTCATCGCGTGCCAGCGGGCGACCCGGTCGGAGCCCACCCGGCGTTCCAGCGCGGGCACGCGCGCCATCTGGAGCACCACCAGGGCCATCAGATAGCCGGCCAGCAGACCGGTGATCCGGCCCGCGGCGATGATCCTCCCGGTGGTGTCGGCGATGGACGGTGTGTTGCTCCACCACAACCACAGCACGGCCACCCCGCCCGCGGCCACCGCGAGCAACAGGGGCACGGCGGGGAGCGGCGCGGACGGATGCGGCGCATCGTCTGGCGACGGGCGGCACGGCCGCCTGCGAGTGTGGTGGTCACGGTTCCTCCGTGGGGAATTGACCCTTGGCCCACACATACGTGCCGTCACGCTGGAGTGTTCAGGGAAAATCCGATTTCAGTACCGGGTGATCGCCGTGCGTCCGCTCCCGGTGCCGATCGCGAGGTGCGGACCGCGCGCGGGATCGGCCCAGCGCAGGATCTCGCGCATGGCCGCCTTCGGCACGGACACGCATCCCGCGGTCGCCCCGCGCCCGTTGACGTGCAGAAAGATCCCGGCGCCCCGGCCGCGCACCGGGCGCTGGTAGTTGAAACCGACGACCAGAGCGTGGGCGTACTGCGCGCGGTAGCCGATCAGATGCTCGGCCCGGCCGGCCCGGCAGTCGGCCGCGCGGGGTTCGCTCCAGCGGTTGTAGGAGCGCGAGTCGTTGTCCTGGCACCACCAGGAGTTCTGCCGCACCGGACGGTACCTGTACGCGGTCCCGCGCGGCGCCGCCTCGATGCCGAAGGCGTACGGCAGCCCGTACAGCCCGGTCGGTGTGGTGTTCGTGCCCTGCCGCCGGGCCGCGCCCTCGGTGAGGCCGTTCGCCCCGAAGCGGGCCGGGGCGGAGCCGGCCGCGACCCAGCGGCCGCCCTCGCGGTCCCACCAGGTGACGGTCCCGGTCGTCGACCCGGTGGCCGCGGCCACCGCGGTGATCAGCTGGGTGCCGCCCCCGGTGTCCGCCATCCGGTCCGGCAGCGGCGCGGACAGCCGTCCGGCGCCGAGCGTGAGCAGGGACAGACAGACGAGTACGGCGGCGGGGGCGGCACCTGGGCGCATGGCTCAGACGGTAGAGGGGGCAGCGGCAGCGGCAGCCCGGGAAGACCGTCCAGGCTGGTCGCGACATACTCCTTCCTGGTGAAGTACGCGTCGAGCGAGGCGTCGTCCTCCCGCGCGAACCGTCTTTCGTGCAGGTCCCGTTCGCTCTCGTACGCCATGAAGGGCACCGCGTAGCCGCAGGTGTCCCGGATCAGTTCGGCCGTCACGACGACGATGGCGCGCAGCCCGTGGACCGAGGGGTCGATGCCGGGGAAACGGGCGAGCAGCCCCGCGAAGCGGGGTCGTCACGGAACACGGGCTCGCCGCGGCCGTGCACCCGCACGATGTTGGGCGGCCCCTGGAACGCGCACCACATCAGGGTGATCCGGCCGTTCTCCCGCAGATGCGCGATGGTCTCGGCGGTGGAGCCGGCGAAGTCGAGGTAGGCCACGGTGAGCTCGTCCAGAACCGCGAAGGACCCCTTGAGGCCCTTGGGCGAGAGATTGACCGTGCCGTCGGCGGACAGGGGCGGTCGCGGTGAAGAAGACCGGCTGTTCCTCTATGAAGGCGCGGAGTCGGCCGTCGATGCGCTCATACGTCTTTCCCATGGTCACCGATTATGGGACACGGTCTTTCGTTTGTCTAAGCAATTGACGGAGGGGCGACCGCCCGCCGTGGCCGCCCCGGCCGGCGTTTGTGCGGGGCGGCCACAGCGCCTGTCACCTCACTTGGTGAGCGTGCAGGCGGCCAGGGAGTCCAGTCCGGCGGGGCGTTCGGCGGTGCGGCCGATGGCGGTGGCGATGCGGTTGATGGCGGCGACGCGCTTGTCCTTGAGGGGCCGAGGATGGCGTTCTGGACGAAGTCGGGTCCGCCCTGTCCGGCGGTGTCGACGAGTCGCTTGCCGGCGTCGGTGATCTGCTTGTCGAGTTCGCCGAGGTTGCGGTCGACCTCGGCCTGCGCGGAGGCCGGGATCGCGGGCAGCTCCGGAGCCACCTCGGGGCAGGAGATCGCGCCCGCGCCGGCGTTCTGCCCGCCCTCCTCCCCGGCGGCGGGCGGCGTCGGAGCCTCCTGGGCGGGCGGCGGCGTCGCCTCCTCCCCGCCGGCGCCCGCGTCGTCCTGCCCCGCCGCACCCGGTGCGCCGAGCGAGCACGGGGCGAGGGCGTCGAGCCCGGCGGGGCGTTCGGCGGTGCGGCCGATGGCGGTGGCGATGCGGTTGATGGCGGCGACGCGCTTGTCCTTGAGGGGCCGAGGATGGCGTTCTGGACGAAGTCGGGTCCGCCCTGTCCGGCGGTGTCGACGAGTCGCTTGCCGGCGTCGGTGATCTGCTTGTCGAGTTCGCCGAGGTTGCGGTCGACCTCGACCTGCGCGGAGGCGGGGATCGCGGGAAGCTCGGGGGCCACCTCGGGGCAGGAGATCGTGCCGGGCCCCGCGAGTGTCCGGGCGCCCTTCGCGTCGCCGCCGTCCCCGGAAGGCTCACCGGCGAGCGCGGTACCGGCGATCACGGCGCCGGTCAGCGCCACCGCGGCCGCACCACCGACGAGGCCGACACGGCGCTTGTTGTACTTCGGAAGAGCCCTGGACATGCGGATTGCCTCACTCGGGTCGGGGGTGTCACGAATGGTCAGCCGTACTGGCTCGTTCGGTCCGACGCGGCGCCTGCGTCCGGCGACAAGTACGCGGAAGCGGTTCCGAGCGTTCAACGGGCCGCCGGATCGACGGCAGATTGACGATTCATGCAGAGTGCTGCATACTCATGCATGTCAGCGAATGCACTGTAAGGAGAAACCCGTGACCGAGCGCGTCGTACTCGCCTACTCAGGCGGTCTGGACACCTCCGTCGCCATCGGCTGGATCGCCGAGGAGACGGGCGCCGAGGTCATCGCCGTTGCGGTCGACGTCGGCCAGGGTGGCGAGGACCTGGACGTCATCCGCAAGCGCGCCCTCGCCTGCGGTGCCGTCGAGGCCGAGGTCGCCGACGCCAAGGACGAATTCGCCGACGAGTACTGCCTCCCGGCGATCAAGGCCAACGCCCTCTACATGGACCGCTACCCGCTGGTCTCCGCGCTGTCCCGGCCGACGATCGTCAAGCACCTCGTCGCCGCCGCGCAGAAGCACGGCGCCACCACCGTCGCCCACGGCTGCACCGGCAAGGGCAACGACCAGGTCCGCTTCGAGGCCGGCATCGTCGCCCTCGCCCCCGACCTGAAGTGCATCGCCCCGGTCCGCGACTACGCCATGACCCGTGACAAGGCCATCGCCTTCTGCGAGGCCAAGGGCCTGCCGATCGCGACCACCAAGAAGTCCCCGTACTCCATCGACCAGAACGTGTTCGGCCGCGCCGTCGAGACGGGCTTCCTCGAGGACATCTGGAACGCCCCGATCGAGGACGTCTACGAGTACACGCAGAACCCCGCCGTGGAGCGTGAGCCCGACGAGGTCGTCATCACCTTCAAGGAGGGTGTGCCGGTCGCCATCGACGGCAAGCCCGTCACGGTGCTCCAGGCCATCCAGCAGCTCAACGAGCGCGCCGGCGCCCAGGGCGTCGGCCGGATCGACATGGTCGAGGACCGCCTCGTCGGCATCAAGTCCCGCGAGGTGTACGAGGCTCCCGGCGCGATCGCCCTGATCACCGCCCACCAGGAGCTGGAGAACGTCACGGTCGAGCGCGAACTCGCCCGCTACAAGCGGCAGGTCGAGCAGCGCTGGGGCGAACTGGTCTACGACGGCCAGTGGTTCTCCCCGCTCAAGCGCGCCCTGGACGGCTTCATCACCGAGGCCAGCCAGCACGTCAACGGCGACATCCGGATGACCCTGCACGGCGGCCGCGCCGTCGTCACCGGCCGGCGCTCGGAGTCGTCGCTGTACGACTTCAACCTGGCGACGTACGACACGGGCGACACGTTCGACCAGGCGGCGGCGAAGGGGTTCATCGACATCTACAGTCTGTCGGCGAAGATCGCCGCGAAGCGGGACCTGGTCTGACGCGTCGGGTCGTCGCCGCGGGAGCGCAACCGCGGGCCCGCCGCGGCTGATCGCGCCCCGCGGCGGAACTCGCGGGCCGGCATTGCCCCGCGTCCCTCCGGGGCGCGTTGTACACCACCTTCCTCGAGGAGCGCAGGCAGTGAGCAGCAACAGTGGTGACGTACGGCTCTGGGGTGGCCGGTTCGCCGACGGGCCCGCCGAGGCCCTGGCGAAGCTGTCCGCGTCCGTCCACTTCGACTGGCGGCTCGCGCCCTACGACATCGCCGGCTCACGTGCCCACGCCCGTGTGCTGCACTCGGCGGGACTGCTCACCGAGGACGAGCTGACCCGGATGCTCGCCGGACTCGACCAGCTCGAAGCGGACGTGGCAGCCGGCGACTTCGTGGGCACCATCGCCGACGAGGACGTCCACACCGCCCTCGAGCGGGGCCTGCTGGAGCGGCTCGGCCCCGACCTCGGCGGCAAGCTGCGCGCCGGCCGGTCCCGCAACGACCAGGTGGCGACCCTCTTCCGCATGTACCTGCGGGACCACGCCCGCGTCGTCGGCGGACTGATCGCCGACCTCCAGGACGCGCTCGTCGGCCTCGCCGAGGCCCACCCGGACGTGGCCATGCCCGGCCGCACCCATCTCCAGCACGCCCAGCCGGTGCTCTTCGCCCACCATGTCCTCGCCCACGTCCAGGCACTGTCCCGGGACGCGGAGCGGCTGCGCCAGTGGGACGAGCGTACGGCGGTGTCCCCGTACGGCTCGGGCGCGCTCGCGGGTTCCTCCCTGGGCCTGGACCCGGAGGCCGTCGCCGCGGACCTCGGCTTCGAGCACGGCAGCGCGGCCAACTCCATCGACGGCACCGCCTCCCGGGACTTCGCCGCCGAGTTCGCCTTCATCACGGCGATGATCGGGATCAACGTCTCCCGGATCGCCGAGGAGATCATCATCTGGAACACGAAGGAGTTCTCCTTCGTCACCCTGCACGACGCCTTCTCCACCGGCTCGTCGATCATGCCGCAGAAGAAGAACCCGGACATCGCCGAGCTGGCGCGCGGCAAGTCCGGACGGCTGATCGGCAATCTGACCGGCCTGATGGCCACGCTCAAGGCGCTGCCCCTCGCGTACAACCGCGACCTCCAGGAGGACAAGGAGCCGGTCTTCGACTCCATCGACCAGCTGGAGGTCCTGCTCCCCGCCTTCACCGGCATGATGGCCACGCTCACCGTGCACCGCGAGCGCATGGAGGAACTGGCCCCGGCCGGCTTCTCCTCGCCACCGACATCGCCGAGTGGCTGGTCAAGCAGGGCGTCCCGTTCCGCGTCGCCCACGAGGTCGCCGGCGAGTGCGTCAAGGCCGCCGAGGCCGAGAACAAGGAACTCGACGAACTCACCGACGACCAGTTCGCCAAGATCTCCGCCCACCTCACCCCGGAGGTCCGGTCGGTCCTCAACGTCCCCGGCGCCCTCGCCTCCCGCGACGGCAGGGGTGGCACGGCCCCGGCCGCGGTGGCGACCCAGCTGGCGGAAGTGAAGACGAACGTGGCGGCCCAGCATGCCTGGGCGACGGCGCGGCAGCGGGTCTGAAGGGGCGCGGGGCTGTACCGAGGTGCGGCTCCGCCGCGTGGGCGGGACAAGCCCCCGCGGCGCCGCACCCGCGAAACAACCGCTGCCCCGGGCTCTTGGGCCACGCCAAGGTCATCGCGGGTTACGTTGGTCGGGAACCGTACCGGATCCCACCGAACGGAGCCCGCGATGCCCTTCGCCCGACTGGCAACAGCGACGACCCCACCTGCCACATCGGCCTCGGCCTCGCCGCCATCGGCCGCCCCGGCTACATCAACCTCGGCCGGGACGAAGACCTCGGAGAAGAGCGCAGCGTGCGAACGCTGCACACGCGCACGCACGAACTCCTCGACGCCGCCTACGCCCAGGGCGTCCGCTACTTCGACGCCGCCCGCTCCTACGGCCGCTCCGAGGAGTTCCTCGCCGACTGGCTGAAGAAGCGCACCGACGTCGACGACGTCGTCATCGGCAGCAAATGGGGCTACACCTACACCGCCGGCTGGACCACCGACGCCGAGAAGCACGAGGTCAAGGACCACTCCCTCGTGGCCTACGAGCGTCAGCTCGCCGAGTCCGGCGCGCTGCTCGGGGACCGGCTCGACCTCTACCAGATCCACTCGGTGACCCCGGAGAGCCCCGCCCTCACCGACAAGGAACTGCACGCCCGGCTCGCGGAGGCGGCGCGCGGCGGCCTGACCATCGGCTTCTCCACCAGCGGCCCCGCCCAGGCCGACGCCATCCGTGCCGCCCTCGCCGTCGAGGTCGACGGCGAGCCCTGTTCCGTACGGTTCAGTCGACGTACAACGCCCTGGAGACCTCCGCGGGCCCCGCGCTCGCCGAGGCCCATGACGCCGGGCTCACGGTGATCGTCAAGGAGGGCATGGCCAACGGCCGCCTGGCCGCCGAGCACGCGCCCGAGGCACTGCGGACGGTGGCCGAGGAGACGGACCTGGGCGCCGACGCGGTAGCCCTCGCGGTGGTCCTGCGTCAGCCGTGGGCCGGCGTGGTTCTCTCGGGAGCGGCGACCATCCCCCAACTGGCCTCCAACCTGCACGCACCGGCGGTGGACCTCACGGAAGCCCACATGACCCGGCTGGCCACGCTGGTCGAGTCTCCCCAGGCCTACTGGGCACGACGCGGCGAACTGCCCTGGCACTGAGCAAACGGACGCGGGGACCGGGAAGTCCGCGCCTCCCACCCCCGCGAGGGAAGCCGGACCGAGCCGCTTGCCTCAGGGCGCGCGGGGAACTCCGCGACAGGCCACGACGGCGCCGCACGCGCAAGGTCCCCCAGCCGCCGCTGCGGGCGTTACGCCGCCTTCGCCTTGCTGGCGTACATGTCCACGTACTCCTGCCCGGACAACCGCATGACCTCGGCCATCACCGAGTCGGTCACCGCCCGCAGCACATAGCGGTCCCGGTCCATCCCCTCGTACCGAGAGAACTCCATCGCCTCACCGAACCGCACGGTCACGCGGCCCGGCCGGGGCATCCCCGCCCCGCCCGGCTGCAGCTTGTCCGTGCCGATGACGGCGAACGGCACCACCGGCGCGCCCGTCATCAGCGTGAGCCGGGCGATGCCGGTACGGCCCCGGTACAGCCGCCCGTCGGGGAGCGTGTGCCCTCCGGGTAGATGCCGAAGACCTTGCCCTCGTCCAGGATCCGGCGCCCCGTCATCAGCGCGGCGACGCCGCCCCGGCCGCCGTCCCGGTCGACGGGGATCATGCCGACGCCGGTGAAGAACCAGGCCATCAGCCGGCCCTTGAGCCCCTTGCCGGTGACATACGTGTCCTTGCCGATGAACATGACCTGCCGGTCGCAGGTCAGGGGCATGATCACGGAGTCGATGAAGGTGAGATGGTTGCCGGCGAGGATCACCGGACCGTCGCCCGGGATGTTCTCCGCACCTTCCACGCGTGTGCGGAACATCAGGCGAATGATCGGACCGAGCACTGCCTTGATGAACGCGAAGCGGGACAACGTGGCCCTCCGGTGGGAAACGGATGTCGGCGGATGCCGTACGAGCGGTGCAGGTGAGGACATTACTCGCGGCGCGGGGTGTTGCGCACGTCGGGATCGGGGAGTTCACCGAGGTCTTACTCACTCTTGACCCGGCACGACTCACCCGTACCGGGTCTCGCGGCCGTACCCCGCCCGCGTTCCCGCGTCCGTCCGGCCCAACCGGACGAGCCGTCACATCCCCGCCGGAATACGACAGACGTACGTCATACGTATGAGGGGCGTACGCCATACAACATCATCCGTCTGTTCGGCCCGGGGTCTCCCGTGCGTCATCCACGCACCCCTACGATCGCGGCGCACCGGACGAGCCGACAGCAGGAGGGGTCCTCATGGGAACGCGGGAGTCGAACGGACAGCCGGGCGGAACCGGGCGGCGGGCCCTCCTCGGCGCCGTGGTGCTGGGCGCGGGCGGAACGGTCCTGGCACAGGGCGGCACGGCGAGAGCGGCCGACGCCCGGCACGGTGGTGGCGGCCGGGGGCTGAAGGACCTGCCCGTGCCGGCCATCGTCGGGCACCGCGGGGCCAGCGGCTACCGGCCCGAGCACACCCTGGGCTCGTACCAGCTCGCCCTCGACATGGGCGCCGACATCGTCGAGGCGGGTGACCTCGTCCCCACCCGTGACGGCCACCTCGTCTGCCGTCACGAGCCGGAGATCGGCGGCACCACGGACATCGCCGACCACCCCGAGTTCGCCGGCCGCAGGACCACCAGGACGCTGGACGGCGCCGCCGTCACCGGCTGGTTCACCGAGGACTTCACGCTCGCCGAGCTGAAGCGGCTGCGCGCCGTCGAGCGCATCCCCGCCAACCGCCCGCACAACACCCTCTACGACGGACGCTGGGAGATCCCCACCTTCGAAGAGGTGCTGCGCTGGCAGGACGAGCAGACCCGCAAGCGCGGCAAGCAGGTCTGGATCTACCCCGAGACCAAGCACCCCACCTACTTCCGCGGTCTCGGCCTGGGCCTGGAGGAGCGGCTCGCGAAGATCCTCCGCAGGCACGGCAAGGACCGCCGGAACTCGCCGGTGATCCTTCAGTCGTTCGAGCCCACCAGCATCCAGCGGCTGAACAGGCTCGTGGACAACCCGCTCGTGGTCCTGCTCTCCGGGGCGAGCAGCCGGCCCTGGGACTTCGTCGAGTCCGGCGACCCGCGCACCGTCGCCGACCTCATCACCCCCAAGGGCCTCAAGGAGATCGCCTCCTACGCCCAGGGCATCGGCCCCACCCTCGACCTGGTCATCCCGCGCGACGCCGCCGGCCGGCTCACCGAGCCGACGACCCTGGTCCGCGACGCGCACCGGGCGGGCCTGATCCTGCACCCCTACACCCTGCGCAACGAGAACCCTTCCTGCCCTCCGAGTTCCGCGAGGGCACCGACCCCGACGCGTACGGCGACGTCTTCGGCGCCTACCGGGCCTACTTCGCCACCGGCATCGACGGCGTCTTCACGGACCACCCGGACACCGGAGTGCTGGCCCGCGAGGACTTCGTCAACGGCTGACCCCTCCTGCCCCGGCAGGGTGACTTCCGGCCGTCCCGGGCAACCGTGCCCGGGGCGGCCGAGTCGTGGCGGGTATGAGACACGAGCCGGTGACGGCGTACGAACTGGTCGCCTCCCTCCGCCCGCTGCTCGCCGCGGAGGCCGCCGCCGAGACGCACGGCACCGGGGCCGAACCGGCGGACCTGGAACAGGCGGTGTGGCTCCGGCTCCTGGAACGCCTCGAGGCCGGCGGCCCGCCGTCCGACCCGCCGGACTGGCTCCGCCGGGCCGTGCGCACGGAGGCCCGCCGCGCGCGCCGTACCGCCCGCCGTGAGACGGCGCCGGCCGGCGACCCCGCCGACACCGGCGGGCACGATCCCGAACGGCTCGCGCTCGCCGCCGCCCGCCGCCGCGCCCTGCGGGACGCCGTACGACGGCTGCCCGGCCGCTGCCCCCGGCTGCTGGAGGCGCTGCTGTCGCCGCGCGACCCGACATACCGGGAGATCGCGGGGGAGTTGGGTATCTCACAGGGCAGTCTCGGACCGGAACGTTCCAGATGCCTGGGATGTCTGCGGCGATTGCTCACACAGGAGGTTGCGGCGCGTGGAGGACGGGGATAGGAGTGAGGGACAACAGGTGATCAGGTGAGCGGGAGGCGTGCGCACATGGGCATGAGCGTGACCATCTCTGCGGCGGCCGAGCAGGACGCGGAGCAGATTTTCAGGTTGCAGTACCTGTGCTTCCAGGGTGAGGCGGCCCTTTACGGCAACTACCGCATCGATCCGCTCGTCCAGACCCTCGACTCGGTCCGCGCGGAGGTCGCCGCGGACTGTGTCTTCGTGGCCCGCCTCGGCGACGAGATCGTCGGCTCGGTGCGCGGCAGGATCACCGACGAGGGCGCCGCCGCGATCGGCAAGCTCTGCGTCCACCCCCGCCTCCAGGGGCACGGCATCGGCGCGCGTCTCCTCCGGGCCGCCGAGTCCGCCCTCGCGGACGAGCGCGGCGCCCGGATGTTCCGGCTGCACGCAGGACATCGCAGCGAGAGCAATCTGCGGCTCTACAGCAAGGTCGGCTACCAGCGGGTGGGCACGTCCCAGGGCGCCGACGGCGTACCGATGATCGTGCTGGAGAAGCAGGCGCAGGACTACGCGACGACCGCCTGATCAGGACGCGGGCCGCTGCTCGAACGTGCCGTGCGCAGCCAGTACATGGCCGTCAGGGGCAGCAGCACCGGGATGAAGAGGTAGCCCATCCCGTAGTCCGACCACACGGTGGCGTCGGGGAACGCGGACGGATCCACCAGCGTCCAGGTGCCCACGGTCAGTACGCCCACGAGCTCGGCGGCGCAGCACACCAGCGCCGCCCTGCGGGCCGTCTCCCACCGCGCACCAGGGTGTAGGTGATGAAGCCGTAGACCACGCCGGCCGCCGCCGACAGCGCGTAGGCGAGCGGCGCCCGGTCGAACTCGGTGGCGATCTGGTACGCGGAGCGCGACACCGCGCCGACGACCATCACCCCGTACAGCCACACCAGCAGCAGTCCGGGCCCGCCGATCAGCCGGGTCCGGTCCGGCCTGTCCTGTGCCGTGGCCATCTCAGCCTCCCCAGATGTCATAGACGCGCACCTCGAGGACGGCGAGCACGAGTCCGCTCGCGGCGACCGTCAGCGATCCCCAGCGGGAGCGCTCGCCCAGCGACATGAAGCCGGCCGCGGGAACACACGCGAACGAGCCGAGCAGATACGCCACGAAGATCGTCGTGCCCTGCTCCGGCTTCTCGCCCCGGGCCAGCTGCACGATCCCGGCGATGAGCTGCACCAGCGTCAGCAGCGTGACCACGGCCATCCCGATGAAATGCCAGTCCTTCGTCGGCTGGTCACGGTAGGCGGCCCACCCGCACCAGGCGCCGAGCAGCAGCGCGGCGACACCGGTCACCACCATCAGGACATCAAGCATGGCAGTGACCCTATTACGCCGGAAAACCCCGCTGTCCCCGCCCCCGGACCGGCTCCCGCCGGGCAGTCCTGCCGGGACCGTATGGTCGATGGCATGACCATTCACGCTCAGGCCCTGCTGTTCGACAACGACGGAACCCTCGTCTCCTCCCTCGCCTCGGTGAACCGCTGCTGGACCCGGTGGGCCGGCGAGTACGGGATCACGGCCGAGCGGTTCGGGAGCGTCGAGCTGCACGGGCGGCCGGCCGCGGAGATAGCCGCCGACCTGCTGCCCGCCGAGGTCGTTGCGGAGGCCGTGGCGCGGATCGAGGACCTGGAGGTGGAGGACGTGCCCAACGACGGTGTTCACCTGCTGCCCGGGACCCGGGACTTCCTCGCCGCGCTGCCCGCCGAGCGCTGGGCGGTCGTCACCTCCGCCACCCGGCGTCTCGCCGACGCGCGGCTGGGGGCCGTCGGCATCCTGCCCAAGACCCTGATCGCGGCCGACGACATCACCCGGGGCAAGCCCGACCCCGAGCCCTACCTCCTCGCCGCCCGCACCCTCGGCGTCGACCCCGCCCACTGCGTCGTCTTCGAGGACGCCCCCGCCGGCCTCCAGGCCGGCCGTGCCGCCGGTATGACCACCGTGGCCTTGGCCACAACCCACGAGGCCCACGAACTCACCGCCGACCTCGTCGTGAAGGACCTCTCGGCCCTGTCCGCGCTGGTCACCGACGGGGAGTGGAGATCTCCGTACGCCCCTGACGTGCGCACGGCGCCGGCCCGCCCTGTCCACGGCTGTCCACTATGCGGACAGCCGAGTCCGGTCAGCATGGAAGGTCTGCTTTACTGACCGCATGACCACGACGAGCGACCGCATCCCTGCGACCGAGGCGACCATGACGCCCGGTGCTCGTTGTATGTGTCAGTGCCGAATGTGCGCTTTCTAGAGGGCCCCTGCACCATCTGAGCCTCGCGCCCCGAAGCGAGAGCCGGCTCACGTACGCCCGCATGGGCCGAGCCACGCCCCGCGCGCACGTTTCTCCCCTTGAGACGGGTCCCTCACCGGGCCCGCGAGATCCGTGCGGCCCGCAGAACTCCGACCCAGAATGCCTCGTGCCCGGCGCCACGACGCGTCGCGCACTCGACAGTGACGGATACCCACGTGATCACCACCTCGGGCCTGACCAAGGTCTACCGCTCACGCGGCCGGGAGGTCACCGCCCTCGACGGCGTCGACCTGCACGTCCGCGAGGGCGAGGTCTACGGCGTCATCGGCCAGTCCGGCGCCGGCAAGTCCTCCCTCATCCGCTGCGTCAACCTGCTGGAACGCCCCACCTCGGGCACCGTGACCGTGGCCGGCCAGGACCTCACCGCGCTCGCCGGCCGCGGACCGCGCGCCGGCCGGGAACTGCGGCAGGCGCGCAGCCGTATCGGCATGGTCTTCCAGCACTTCAACCTGCTCTCCTCGCGCACCGTGCAGGACAACGTCGAACTGCCGCTGGAAATCCTCGGAAAGCCGGCGAAGGAACGTTCCCGCAAGGCGCTGGAACTGCTCGACCTGGTCGGCCTCGCCGACAAGGCCAAGGCCTACCCCGCCCAGCTCTCCGGCGGCCAGAAGCAGCGCGTCGGCATCGCCCGCGCCCTGGCCGGCGACCCCAAGGTGCTGCTCTCCGACGAGGCCACCAGCGCCCTCGACCCCGAGACCACCCGCTCGATCCTGCACCTCCTGCGCGATTTGAACCGCCAGCTCGGTCTGACCGTCCTGCTCATCACCCACGAGATGGACGTCGTGAAGTCGATCTGCGACTCGGCCGCCCTCATGGAGAACGGCCGTATCACGGAGTCCGGCACGGTCACCGAACTCCTCGCCACCCCGGCTCCGAACTGGCCGCCGCGCTCTTCCCGGTCGGCGGCGAGGCGACCGGCGACGACCGCACCGTCCTCGACGTCACGTTCCACGGCGAGAGCGCGACCCAGCCGGTCATCTCCCAGCTCTCGCGTACCTACAACATCGACATATCGATCCTCGGCGCCGCCATCGACACCGTCGGCGGCCTCCAGGTCGGCCGGATGCGCATCGAACTGCCCGGCCGCTACGAGGACAACGTCGTCCCCGTCGGCTTCCTGCGCGAACAGGGCCTGCAGATCGACATCGTGGGCCGCGAAGAGCCCGCGCTCGTGAAGGAGGGGCCAAGTGACCTGGTCCGAGATGCAGCCGCTGCTCGAACAGGCCTGTACCGAGACGCTGATCATGGTCGGCTGGTCCACCGTGATCGCTGTCGTCGGCGGCCTCCCGCTCGGCATCCTGCTCGTCCTCACCGACAAGGGCGGACTGCTCCAGAACGCCCTGGTGAACAAGGTCATCGGGCAGATCGTGAACATCGGCCGCTCGCTGCCGTTCATCATCCTCATGGTCGCCCTGATGAACTTCACCCGCTGGGTCACCGGCACCACCATCGGCAGCGAGGCGGCGATCGTGCCGCTCGCCATCGGCGGCATCCCTTCTTCGCCCGCCTCGTCGAGACCGCCGTACGCGAGGTCGACCACGGGCTCGTCGAAGCCGTACAGGCCATGGGCGGCAACACCTGGACGATCGTCCGCAAGGTCCTCGTCCCCGAGGCCCTGCCCTCGCTGATCGCCAGCACCACCACCACGGTCATCGCCCTCATCGGCTACTCGGCCATGGCCGGCACCGTCGGCGGCGGCGGACTCGGCGACCTCGCCGTCCGCTACGGCTACCAGCGCTTCGAGACCGGACTGATGTGGATCACCATCGCGATCCTCGCCGTGGTCATCTCCCTCATCCAGTTCGCCGGCGACTACGCGGCCCGCGCCCAGCACCGCCGCGGCGGCCGCTCCGGCCCCTCGCCGAAGCTCCGGCTGCTCAAGCCCAAGGAGCCCGCGACGGCCGACGCCGGCAAGGCCGCGTAACCCCACCGGCCACCCCTCAAACGACGGCGCTTCGCGCCGGCACCCTTGATCCAAGGGGCCGCACCACCCAAGGAAAGGCACTTTTCGTGCGTAACACCGCCAAGATCACCACCGCCGTCCTCGCCGCCGGAGCCCTGCTCGGACTCTCCGCCTGCGGCTCGGACAAGGACGCCGCCTCCGACACCTCCGGCCCGCTGATCGTCGCCGCGAGCCCCGTGCCGCACGCCGAGATCCTCACCTTCGTGAAGGACAACCTCGCCGAGAAGGCCGGCCTCGACCTCGAGGTCAAGGAGTTCACGGACTACGTCACCCCGAACACCGCCACCGAGGACGGCTCGGTCGGCGCCAACTTCTTCCAGACCCAGCCGTACCTCGACGACTTCAACAAGAAGAACGGCACCCACGTCGTGTCCGTCGTCGACGTGCACCTGGAGCCGCTCGGCCTCTACTCGCACAAGGTGAAGAAGGCCGACGAGCTGAAGAGCGGCGCGACGATCGCCATCCCGAACGACACCGTCAACGAGGGCCGCGCCCTTCAGCTGCTCGCCGCCAACGGCCTGCTCACGCTCAAGGACGGTGTCGGCACCGCGGCGACCCCGCCGACATCACCGGCAACCCGAAGAACCTGAAGTTCAAGGAGCTGGAGGCGGCCCAGACCCCGCGCTCCCTGGACGACGTCGACGCCGCGGTGGTCAACGGCAACTACGCCATCGAGGCCGACCTCAAGCCCGCAACCGACTCCTCGTCCTCGAGGCCGCCAAGGGCAACCCGAACAACAACCTCCTCGCCGTCAAGGAGGGCCAGGAGAACGACCCGCGCGTGAAGAAGCTCGCGAAGCTCCTCACCTCGCCCGAGGTCAAGAAGTTCATCGAGGACAAGTACGCCGGTTCCGTGCTCGCCTCCTTCTGATTCCGGCCCGCCGGCCACGCACGGGGTCCACTCCGGCACAAGGGGTGGACCCCGTGGTGCGGTTCGGTGCTTTCATGCTGCATGCTGGGCAGTTCAGCGGTACCCGACGGTCTCTCAGGTAACGGAGCGGCGCATGACGAGCACCTTCCCCAGCATCTCCATCAGCACGGAGCGGTTGGTGCTGCGTCCCCTCGACACGGACGACGTTCCCGCCCTCGCCGAGATGATGAAGGACGAGCAGATCGCCGCCTGGACGGACGTCCCCCGGCCCTTCACCGAAGAGTCCGCCCGAACCTGGATCACCGAGTACGCCCCCGCCGAACGCACCGCCGGCCACGGGCTCGACCTCGCCGTCACCGAGTTCCTCACCCAGCGCCTGGTCGGCCTCATCCAGCTCACCAAGACCAACTGGCACGTACGGTCCACCGAGCTGTCGTACCTCATCGCCCCCTGGGCGCGCGGCGAGGGCTACGCCTCGGAGGCCGCGCTCGCCACCGCCCAGTGGCTCTTCGGCGACCAGAAGTTCGAACGCGTCGAACTGCGCACCGCCGCCGACAACACCGCCTCCCAGCAGGTCGCCCAGAAGATCGGCTGTATCAGCGAGGGCGTGCTGCGCAATGCCTGCATAGCCCACGTCCGCACCGACGACGGCGGCTGGAGCGACGTACGCACCGACTTCATCGTATGGAGCCTGCTGCCCGAGGACATCGAGGGCGCCGACGGGCAGTTGGCCGACATCGGCGGCTACACCCAGTACCCGGAATGGAACTGACCTCCGGACCGGACACCGGCGGCACGGTCCGTGACCGCACCAGGTAGTCTCACGGAGCCCGCACCACGGCGGGACAGCCGACGACCTGCGCAGACCCCAGGAGACTGACGACGATGGCCGACCGGGTCACGGTGATCGGCTGGGACGGTTCGCCGCCGACCGACGCGGCCCGTGCCGCACTGGGCGCCGCCACCCTGGTGGCCGGTGCCGCCCACCATCTGGCACTCCCCGAGGTACCCGCCGGCGCCGAACGCGTCCGGCTCGGCTCCGTCGCCCTCGCCGCCCGCCGCATCGCCGCACACCGCGGCACCGCCGTCGTCCTCGCCGACGGCGACCCCGGCTTCTTCGGCGTCGTACGGACCCTGCGCGCACCCGAGTTCGGTCTCGAGGTCGAGGTCGTCCCCGGCGTCTCCTCCGTCGCCGCCGCCTTCGCCCGCGCGGGCATGCCCTGGGACGACGCCCAGGTCGTCGTCGCACACCCGCGCACCCTGCGACGCGCGGTGAACGTCTGCCGGGCCCACACCAAGGTCGCCGTCCTCACCTCACCCGGCGCCGGACCCGCCGAACTCGGCCTGCTGATGGAGGGCGTCCACCGCACCTTCGTCATCTGCGAGGAACTCGGCACCACCCGCGAACGGGTCACCGTCGTCACCTCGGACAAGGCCGCCGACCACACCTGGCGCGACCCCAACATCGTCATCGTCGCCGGCGGCCGGGCCGCCGCCGCCGACTCCGGCGGCTGGCTCGCCGGACGCGACCCTCCGCCGGCCCCCGCGGCTGGTCGCTGCCCGCCGGGGAGTACGGCGGCGAACTCGGCGAGGGCGAGCGGGAACCGCTGCGCGTCTCCCAACTCGCCCGGCTGGGACCACGCGTCGGCGACCTCGTCTGGGACATCGGCTGCGGCAGCGGCGCCTTCGCCACCGAGGCCGCCCGCGCGGGCGCCGCCGTCATCGCCGTCGACCGCGACCCGGCCGCCTGCGCCCGTACCGACGCCATCGCCCGCCGGCACGGACTCCAGCCGCAGATCGTCCACGGCACCGCACCGCACATCCTGGAGAACCTCCCCGAACCGGACGTCGTCCGGGTCGGCGGCGAGGAGCGGCCGTCGTCTCCGCGGTCGCCGACCGTCGCCCGCAGCGCATCGTCACCCACGCCGCCACCCGCGACGGGGCCGAACTCATCGGCAGGAACCTCGCCGAACACGGCTACCAGGTCGAGTGCGCCCTGCTGCAGTCCGTCGAACTCGACACCAGGGCCTGGACGGAGAAGGAACGGAGCGTCGCGTTCCTGCTCAGCGGGGTGCTGCCCGCCCGCGGCAACTGATCCGATTGCCGTCCCCGTGATCGGATTGTCCGACCGCGCGAGGTAAGCTGGCCGATTGTTGTACCGCACCCGGACGCCCGGCACTTCGTCGGCCAATGTCCGGACAGCGCGCCCGTTTTGGGGTGGGTCGTGGTACGGCATGAACCGGAGGACGCGCAACGTGGCGCAGTCCACAGTGGCACCGTCGCCGATCAAGCTGACGCGACGGCGGTACGGCCGCGACAATGCCAGTGAATGGCTTTGTCGCCTTTTTCGGACGGGCTGTTCGTGCCGCTGGGGACGCACGCTCGTTCTTCAGTGTGGGGCGGTCGGCGCGCCGTTCCGGGTGAGCTGGTCGTAGGAGCACCAACCGATGGGCGAGGGGTACGCATGACCGACACCGGCCAGGTCCCGGGCGAGGGACTGCCGGAGAACGCAGGCATGGTGGAGCAGCCAGGCGTACCCGCGCCCGAGGCGTACACCTACCTCTCCGACAGTCCCGCCGAGGAAGAAGACCTGCTGCTCCCCGGCGCCCAGGGTGCCTGGGGCAACGAAGTCGCCCCGCCCGCGCCCGAGCCGGTCGTCGAGGCCGTGCACGAGCCGGGCCCGCACGAGACGTCCGGCCGCGACAGCGGCTCCGTCGACCTCAGCGGGGTCCGGCTCCCCGAGCCGCCGGCGCCGGCCGCGCCGCGCCGCCCGCTGCACCTCGGGCCGCCCATTCCCAACCTCAACGCGGGCCCGGTCCGCTCCTCGCCGACCGCGGCCCGGCCGATCTGCCGGCCCGCCACGCGGGTCCGCCGACCATCGGCCCCGAATACCTGGACGTTCCGCGCGCGCGTGAGGCGGCCCCGCAGGCCGCCGCGCCCTGGGGGCGCGGGCCGGGGAAACGGTTGTCCCGGCTCCGGTTCCGGTGGCGGCAGCCGTTCCGGCTCCGGACGTGGTGGACGCGGCCCAGGCGGTCGTGGCACGTGTCGCCGCGCAGGGCACGGAGGAGGGGGTCGCGGGTGCGGTCGCCGTCGCGGTCCCCGTCGCCGAGCAGGACCCCGAGGGTGTCGCCGGTGGCGGCGCCGAAGGCGGGAGCAGGGGCCGTTCCGGTTCCGGAGCCGGCCGCGGTGCCCGTCATGGACCAGAGCCTTCCCGGCATCCCCGTCGCCGAGCCCGCTCGGGCCGCCGAGGCGGTGCTGACGCCCGCGCCCGAGCCGGCACCCGCCCCGGTCGCCGAGGCCGTCGCCCCGGAACCCGCCGAGGTGCCCGAGGCCCCGCAGGCCGGCCCGGTCCCGGTCCCCGTCGCCGTGCCCGGCCACGCCGAGGTCACCGAAGTTCCGCAGGCCGCCGAGCCGGTGGGCGCGGAGACCGCCGTACCGCTGCCCGTGCGGGCCCCGGTGGCCGAGGTGCCGCAGGACGCTCCCGTACCGGACGCGGTGGCCGTCGCCGTGGACCAGGTCCAGGAGACCGGGGTGCCGCAGGCCGTCCAGGCGGCCGAGCCCGAACCGGTGGAGCCCGTACGAGAGCCGGCGGCCGACGTGGCCCAGGTCGCGGAGGTGCCCCAGGTCGCGGAGGTGCCCGGTGTCGCGGAGGTGCCCGAGGCCCCCGTCGTCCCGGAGCAGGCCCAGGAACCCGAGATCGTCCAGGCGGCTCCGCAGCCGGTCGTACCGGAGGCCGTCCAGGCCCCCGCTCCTGTCGCGGAGGTCCCCGTGCCGGGTGCCGAGGTGCCTGTTCCGGCTCCTGAGGTCCCTGTTTCGACTCCCGAGACCCCCGTGCCGGGTGCCGCGGCCTCCGTGCCCGGCGTCGAGGTGCCCGTGCCGGGTGCCGAAGCCTCCGTGCCCGGCGTCGAGATCCCCGTACCGGTCACCGAGGCCTCCGTGGCGGGTGCCGAGGTCCCCGTTTCAGCCCCCGAGGTTTCTGTACCGGCTGCCGAGGCTTCCGTGCCTGGCGTCGAGGTCCCCGTGCCGGGCGCCGGCACCGCCGTACTCCCCGAGACGGTCGAAGCGGGAGCGCCCGGCGCCGTCGTCGAGGCCGGCTCCGGCATCACGGGCGACGTCACCCCCGTCCAGGGCCCCCAGCAGACCCCCACCGCCCCCTCCCCGGCGCCCTCGGCGCGCAGCCCGAACCGGGGCTGCCCGTGGGGAGTTCGTCCCCCAGGACGCGGCCGTGCCCACCGCCCCGCACCTCGCGCCGACCCCGCCCCAGGGCGTGACCGTCCCCGCCGAGGAGCCCCGCGAGGCCACCGCCGTACCGGCCGCACCGGACCCCGAACTCGCCCAGGACCCCGACGACCTGGACACCCGGGGCGCCGGTGTGGACGCGGCGCCGGCGCGGCCCGCCGGCCCGGCCGCGCCCGGCTACGACGACGCCGAGCGCGAGGCCGTACTGAAGGTCATGCGCGAACGCCGGGACATCCGCAACGGCTTCCGAGGCGACCCCATCCCGCACGAGGTGCTGCTCCGCGTCCTGGAGGCCGCCCACACCGCGCCCTCCGTCGGCCACTCGCAGCCCTGGGACTTCGTCGTCATCCGCTCCGCCGACACCCGGCGCAGCATGCACGAACTGGCCATGCGCCAGCGCGACGCCTACGCCAAGTCCCTTCCCAAGGGCCGGGCGAAGCAGTTCAAGGAACTGAAGATCGAGGCCATCCTCGACACCCCGGTCAACATCGTCGTCACCGCCGACCCGACCCGGGGCGGCCGGCACACCCTGGGCCGGCACACCCAGCCCCAGATGGCGCCGTACTCCTCCGCGCTCGCCGTCGAGAACCTCTGGCTCGCCGCCCGCGCCGAGGGCCTCGGCGTCGGCTGGGTCAGCTTCTTCGACGAGCGCGAGATGGTCCGCGCGCTGGGCCTGCCCGAACACCTGGAGGTCGTCGCCTACCTGTGCGTCGGCTACGTCGACGAGTTCCCGGACGAGCCCGAGCTGATGCAGGCCGGCTGGTCCAAGCGCCGCCCGCTCTCCTGGGTCGTGCACGAGGAGACGTACGGCCGTCGCGCCCTGCCCGGAGAGGACCCCACGACCTGCTCGCCGAGACCGTCGCACAGATCCGCCCGCTGGACGCCAAGGCGCTCGGCGAGGCGTGGGAGCGGCAGAAGCGCATGACCAAGCCGGCCGGGGCGCTCGGCATGCTGGAGATCATCTCCGCCCAGCTCTCCGGTCTGTCCCGGCAGTGCCCGCCGCCCATCCCGGAACCCGCGGCCGTCGCGATCTTCGCCGGCGACCACGGCGTGCACGCCCAGGGCGTCACCCCTGGCCGCAGGAGGTCACCGCTCAGATGGTGGCCAACTTCCTCGGCGGGGAGCGGTCTGCAACGCCTTCGCCGCCCAGGTCGGCGCGGAGGTCTGCGTCGTCGACGTGGGCGTCTCCTCCGACCTCCCGGCCACCCCCGGCCTGCTCCCGCGCAAGATCCGCGCCGGTACGTCCGACATGACGACCGGACCCGCGATGACCCGCGAGGAGGCCAAGAAGGCCATCGAGGTCGGCATCGAGACCGCCCGTGACCTGGTCGCGGCCGGCAACAAGGCCCTCCTCACCGGTGAGATGGGCATCGCGAACACCACCGCGTCCGCCGCCCTCATCTCCGTCTTCACCGGCGCCGACCCGGCCGAGGTCACCGGCCGCGGCACCGGCATCAACGACGAGACCCTCGCCCGCAAGACCGAGGTCGTGCGCCGTGCCCTGGAACTCCACCAGCCGGACCCGGCCGACCCCATCGGCGTCCTCGCCGCCGTCGGCGGCTTCGAACACGCCGCCATCGTCGGCCTGCTCCTCGGCGGCGCCTCGCTGCGCACGCCGGTGATCCTGGACGGCGTCAGCGCCGGCGCCGCCGCCCTGGTGGCGCGGGCCATCGCCCCCGAGGTCCTGGCCGCCTGCATCGCGGGCCACCGCAGTGCCGAGCCGGGCCATGTCGCCGCCCTCAACAAGCTCGGCCTGCGCCCCTGGTCGACCTCGACCTCCGCCTCGGCGAAGGCACCGGCGCCCTCCTGGCCCTCCCGCTGGTCCAGAGCACGGCCCGGGCCATGCACGAGGTGGCGACCTTCGACTCGGCGGGAGTCACCGAAAAGTAGGCCGGCGGCTGTGCCCACCCGTTCCGCCTGCGAGGTCTCCCCAGGCGGAACGGGTGGGCACAGCCGCCCGCCCATCCGCACATGCGGGGGCCGGGGCGGCGCCCCCGGTTTCGCGACGGGGCGGACTGGGAAGTCACCTCACCCACCCCGGCGCCCCCACCGGACGCGCGCATAAAATCCCCACGTCAGGCTCGCTCCACAGCCGCAGCGTGCCCGCTGACCCACCGCTTGCCCGAGGAGCCTCACCTGATGGCCGAACACCCCGCCTACCCCGTAGGCCTCCGCCTCGCCGGCCGCCGCGTGGCCGTCCTCGGCGGCGGCCAGGTCGCCCAGCGCCGCCTCCCCGCCCTGATCGCCGCGGGCGCCGACATCCACCTCATCTCCCCCGAGGCCACCCCTCCGTGGAGGCCATGGCGGACGCCCAGGAGATCACCTGGCACCGCCGCCCCTACGCCGAGGGCGACCTCGCCCAGGCCTGGTACGCCCTCATCGCCACCAGCGACCCCGACGCGAACACCAGGGCCTCCGCCGAAGCGGAAGCCCACCGCGTCTGGTGCGTCCGCTCCGACAACGCCGACGCCGCCACCGCCTGGACCCCCGCCACCGGCTCCAGCGAAGGCGTCACCGTCGCCGTCCTCACCACGAAGGCCGGCGGCCGCGACCCCCGCCACACCGCCGCCATCCGCGACGCCGTCGTCGAGGGCCTGCGCGACGGCACCCTCGTCGCCCCCACCACCGCACCCGCACCACCGGCGTCGCCCTCGTCGGCGGCGGCCCCGGCGACCCGGACCTGATCACCGTGCGCGGCCGCCGCCTCCTCGCCGAGGCCGACGTCGTCATCGCCGACCGCCTCGGCCCCCGCGACCTGCTCGCCGAACTCCCGCCGCACGTCGAGGTGATCGACGCGGCGAAGATCCCGTACGGCCGTTTCATGGCCCAGGAGGCCATCAACAACGCGCTGATCGAGCACGCCGTACAGGGCAAGTCCGTGGTCCGGCTCAAGGGCGGCGACCCGTACGTCTTCGGCCGCGGCATGGAGGAACTCCAGGCCCTCGCCGAAGCGGGCATCCCCTGCACCGTCGTCCCCGGCATCTCCAGCTCCATCTCGGTTCCGGGCGCGGCCGGCATCCCCGTCACCCACCGCGGTGTCGCACACGAGTTCACCGTGGTCAGCGGCCATGTCGCCCCCGACGACGAGCGCTCCCTCGTCGACTGGCCGTCCCTGGCGAAGCTGACCGGCACCCTCGTCGTCCTCATGGGTGTCGACAAGATCGGCAAGATCGCCGAGACCCTGGTCGCCCACGGCAAGTCCCCGGACACCCCCGTCGCCCTCGTCCAGGAGGGCACCACCGCCGCCCAGCGCCGGGTCGACGCCACCCTCGCCACGGTCGCCGAGACGGTCGTCGCTCAGGAGGTCAGGCCCCCGCCGTCATCGTCATCGGCGCGGTCGTCGCCGTAGGCCCGGACGGGACCGTCTGACATGGCCGGCATCATCACCGTCGACGATCCCGACGACCCGCGTCTGCACGACTACACCGGCCTCACCGACGTCGAACTGCGCCGCCGCCGCGAACCCGCCGAGGGCCTCTTCATCGCCGAGGGCGAGAAGGTCATCAGGCGGGCCGGGAAGCCGGTTACGCGATGCGGTCCATGCTGCTGTCGGCGAAGTGGGTCGACAGCATGCGCGACGTCATCGACCGCGCCGACGCCCCGGTGTACGTCGTCGAACCCGCCCTCGCCGAACAGGTCACCGGCTACCACGTGCACCGGGGCGCGCTCGCCTCCATGCAGCGCGCCCCCTGCCCTCGGTGCCGGACGTGCTGCGCACCGCACGCCGGGTCGTCGTCATGGAGTCGGTCAACGACCACACCAACATCGGGGCGATCTTCCGCTCCGCCGCCGCCCTCGGCATGGACGCCGTTCTTCTCTCGCCCGACTGCGCCGACCCGCTCTACCGCCGCAGCGTCAAGGTCTCCATGGGCGCCGTCTTCTCCGTGCCGTACGCCCGTCTCGACATCTGGCCGCAGGGCCTGGAGGCGGTGCGCGAGGCCGGGTTCAGGCTGCTCGCCCTCACCCCCGGTGAGAAGGCCCGGTCCCTGGACGAGGTGGCACCGCACCGCATGGACCGGGTCGCCCTGATGCTGGGCGCGGAAGGGGCCGGGCTGTCCCGCCGGGCCCTGGCCGCCGCCGACGAATGGGTCCGCATCCCGATGTCGCACGGCGTCGACTCCCTCAACGTCGGAGCCGCCGCGGCGGTCGCCTTCTACGCGGTCGCCACCGGGCGTCCGCGGGAGTAGCGGCGGGATCGTCCCGCCGCAGAGGTGTTAGCCCGGTCCCTGGCAGCCCTGCACCAGCGCGATGCCCAGTGCCACCATCAGCGTCACGACGACGAACACGAAGAGCCGCTGTCTGAGCAGCCGCGGGTTGGCCGGCCGCAGGCGCGTCCCCGTCGTCCGGGCCCCGGACGACGGGCCCCGGTGCCGGAGCGGGTCGAGTTCCGGGAAGCCGGGGTCGGGCGCGCGCCCTTGCGGGACGGCGTACCCCCGCGCGAGGAACTGTCACGCGTGCCGCCGCCCCGCGACGCGGGCACACTCCGGCCGCCGCGCCCGGAGGACGAACCGCTGTTCCTGGGGGCCGGCCCCCGCCCGCGCGGAGGCGGAGTGCCCTGACCGCCCTGCCGGCGCTGGGTCCGCTCCGGGTGGGTGTCCGAGAAGCGGGCGGTGGACCGCTCCGGCTCGGCCTCACGCGGGGCCGGCGGACGGACGTCGGCGAGTCCCTGGGCCTCTCGCGCGGCGATCTCCTTGAGCCGCAGCGACAGTTGGAGCGTGCTGGGCCGCTCCTCGGGATCCTTCGCCAGACAGGCACGGACCAGGGGGCCAAGGCGTCGGGGACGCCGTGCAGTTGGGCCTCCTCGTGCACCACGCGGTACAGCATCACCTCCGAACTGCCGTGCCCGAAGGGGAGTCGCCCATCGACGCGTACGCGAGCGTGGCGCCCAGCGAGAACACGTCCGTGGCCGGGGTGACGGCCGCGCCGCGCACCTGCTCCGGGGCGAGGAAACCGGGCGAGCCGACCGCCGTACCGACGTGCGTGAGCGTCGACGCGCCGGTCGCCCACGCGATGCCGAAGTCGATGATCCGCGGCCCCTTGGGGGACAGCAGGATGTTGGACGGCTTGAGGTCACGGTGCACCACCCCGCCTCGTGCACGGCGACCAGTCCCTCAGAGAGGGCCGCGCCGACGGCGGCGACATCGGCCGCGACCAGCGGCCCTCGTCGGCGACCTTGTCGTGCAGCGAGGGCCCCGGCACATACTGCGTGGCGAACCAGGGCCGGTCCGCGTCGAGATCCGCGGCCACCAGCCGGGCCGTGCAGCCGCCCCGGATACGGCGGGCCGCCGACACCTCACGCGCGAAGCGTGAGCGGAACTCCTGGTCCTCGGCCAGATCGGGCCGGATGACCTTCAGCGCGACCCGCTGGCCCTTCTTGTCGGAGCCCAGGTAGACCACGCCCATCCCGCCCGCGCCGAGGCGCCGGTGGAGCCTGAAAGAGCCGACGACGCGCGGGTCCTCGCGCCTCAGGCGCATCATCGCCATGTTCATCCCCGCTGCCCGGTCCTGTGACGAGCCACAGCTTACGTTTCCACGGCCGCCCGTGCGCAGAGGCCGCGCCCTCTCGAAGCGGCGGATTGTCAGTGCCGGGTGGGACACTTGAGGGGTGGTCAGGGAGCGCGCGGGCGGGCCTGGTCCGTGCGGCTGGTGATCCCAACCACCCGACGGTGAAGGGGATTGATCGCGTGAAGGGTGACCGGGTGGAGATCGTCGTGGACGCGGGGGACACGACGCGTACGTACGAGGTGGTGGCGAGCAGGGCGGGGCGCCGGGTGGAGACCGCGGTGCGCCGGGGGTGGTCGAAGTGAGCGAAGTCACCCGAACCGGTGCTGTGGTGCGGACCGCCCGGTTCATGGCGAACCGGGTGCTCGCGCTGGTGGAGCAGCCGGTGCCGCGGGAGGACGGCTCGGAGAAAGCGGGGCAGAGCGGGCGGCCCTTCGGGGATGTCCCTGAGGTGTAGGAGCCCGTCTCCACCCAGGGGAGTACGCGGTGGGGGAGGGCTCATCCTCCGGGAGGCCCGGCAATCGGTACGAGGGCATGACGCCGGGGAGGGCACGGCCCCTAGATTTGAGGTCAAGCGGCGGGTGCAGCACTCGTCCCCCGAGGTCAGACGCCCGCCGCTGTCAACGACAACAGAAACAGCCGGGAGAGGGACCATGGCGTACACGCGGGAGAGCGGCGACGGTAATCGCCATCCGCTGGTGGCGACGCTGATGGCCCTGCCCCTGGCGGTCCTGCTCCTCCTCGTCTTCGACGGGTGGGAGACGGTGGCCACACAGGCGTCGTCCGTGGGCGAGATGCTGGGGCGCTGAACAGCGACCCCAGGCCCGGAAGAGCGGTCCGGGCGGGGACATCCACCCATGAAACCCCGTGGGGACGGGGGTGCGGCGGACGGCAAAATGCCGGCGCAGCTGGGGAGCTGCGCCGGCATTGCTCTGCCCGCCCCCCGACGGCCGACCGCCCAGCCGCAGCCTGACTGCCGCCCAGCCGCAGCCTGACGACCGCCCAGCCGCGGGCAGTCGTGCCGCTGGGGCGGCACGGGTGGGCGCGACGGCACCCCGCCGTCGCCGGGCTGCGCCGCCCACCCCCGGCCCGCACCAACTCCCCGCACCGCACCCACTCCCCGCACCGCACAACACCCCGCAGAGGCAGAGGACGGCACCCTGCAGACGCCGGTGCTGCGCCCCCCACCCCCGGCCCGCACCAACGCCCCGCACCGCACAACACCGCAGGGGCCGGCGACGGCACCCGCAGGCGCCGGTGAGCGCACACCAACGCAGCGCAGCCCCACACGCACCGGCCCGGCAGAACGCCGAGCCCCGTACCCTCACCCCGTGACCACGGACCTCCTCCCCGCCCTGACCGCGCATCTCACGGCAACCGTCCACCCGGGCAACCGCGTCTGCCACTGCCCCACCACCACCCTCGCAGCCCGCGAGGACGCCACCGTGGTACGTCACGCCGGCACCGTCGCCAAGGCCCATGCCCCCGACGCCGACCCCACCGAGCTGACCCGCCGTCTCACCGTGGCCACCCGACTCCCCGGCACCCTCCTCCCCCGCTCACCCCGGCCCCCACAGCACTGCGCGGACGCCTCGTCACCCGCTGGCCGTACGGCACCCCCGTGGACCCGGACGACCCCGACGCCGCCCCTGGGAAGCCGCGGCCACCCTCCTCGCCCACCTCCACCGCACCCCCGCCCCCACCGCCGTACCCCCATGCGCGGCCCCGCCAAAGCCGCCCGCGCCATAGAGCTCCTCCGCGCCACCGCTCCCCACCACCCCGCCACCACCCCCGTCCTCGACGCCTGGGCCGCCCTCCCGCCCTGGGCCCGCGACGAGGCCCCGATGCCGGACACCACCACCCTCTGCCACGGCGACTTCCATCTCGGCCAGCTCATACGCCACCCCGAGCATCACGGCTGGCTGCTCATCGACGTCGACGACCTCGGCACCGGCGTACCGGAGTGGGACCTGGCCCGCCCGGCCGCCTGGTACGCCTGCGGACTGCTCACCCCCGACGAGTGGCACCGCTTCCTGACCGCCTACCGTGCCGCCGGCGGCACGGCCGTACCGCCCGCCGGCGACCCCTGGACCGCCCTCGACGTTCCGGCCCGCGCCCTCACGGCCCAGACCGCCGCCCGCTCCGTCACCAAGGCCGTCGCGGCCGGCCGGCCCCTGGACGAGGTGGAGCGGTCACTGGTCGACGCCTGCGCGCGCATGGGTTCCGTAAGCCTTTCGTCCCCGGGGAGTTGAGCGGAAGTTTCCCGAAGTAGGGTGCAACCGACCCGCAGCCGGACAGAGTCTGTCCTGGCGATACGCGAAGCAGGAACGACCGGCTAGGAGTTGACCCGATCATGCAGTGTCCGAAGTGCCACGCCCCGATGCACACCTACAACCGCAACGGTGTCCAGATCGAGCAGTGCAGCGGGTGCCGCGGCATCTTCCTCGACTACGGCGAGCTGGAGTCGCTGACCCGGCTCGAGGCCCAGTGGTCGCAGCCCGCCCCGCCGGTGCCGCCCGCCCCGCAGGCGTACCCGGCCGCGCCGGCCCCCGCCTGGGGAGCCCCGCACGGCGGCCACCACGGCCACCACCGTCAGAAGGGCTTCGGGCGCATGCTCTTCTCCAGCTGACGCCGGACACGACGAAGCCCCCGGTCGCGGGACCGGGGGCTTCGAGCGGTGTGGACGATACTGGGATTGAACCAGTGACCTCTTCCGTGTCAGGAAGCGCTCTCCCGCTGAGCTAATCGTCCTCGGGACCACGATCACTCCATGGAGCGGATCATGGGCACTGCGTGCGCGATACTGGGATTGAACCAGTGACCTCTTCCGTGTCAGGGAAGCGCTCTCCCGCTGAGCTAATCGCGCGGGGGATCCGGAGATCCGGGATCCGAAGATCCAGTGGACGATACTGGGATTGAACCAGTGACCTCTTCCGTGTCAGGGAAGCGCTCTCCCGCTGAGCTAATCGTCCTTGGAGGTGGAGACGGGATTTGAACCCGTGTAGACGGCTTTGCAGGCCGTTGCCTCGCCTCTCGGCCACTCCACCAGGAGTGCGGGGGACCCGGAAGCCCCCTCTTCCTTCGAGCGGACGACGAGGTTCGAACTCGCGACCTCAACCTTGGCAAGGTTGCGCTCTACCAACTGAGCTACGTCCGCCTGTCGTTTCGGTCGGCTTGCGCGTCCCGGCGACGAAGTGAACTCTAGCGGATTCCCGGGCCAGGACAAAAACCCGTTTGTGCAGCGTGCTGCGTTGCGCTCGCCCGCCGATGTGCCCGGGCGGCCGGAACCGCGCCCGCCATAGACTCGACACGTGCTGGACCTGCCCCTCTCGCCCGCTTCAGCGACCGCGTCGCCACCGGCCTCCTCGACGTCACCGACGACCCCGCCGCCCTGGATTCCACGGGATTCTGGGCCGTCGCCGCCGACTTCGAGGGGCGGCTGACCTGCGCCCGCTTCCGTGAGGTCCGGGAGCAGGCGGTACCCGCCCCGGTGCCGGGGGCCTGGCGAGGACCGGCGGCCGGCGACTGGTCGTCCTCGCTGGACCACGGCGCGTACACGGCGGCCGTACGCCGTATCCGCGCGCACATAGCCGCCGGCGAGGTCTACCAGGCGAACCTCTGCCGCGTCCTGTCCGCGCCCGTACCGGCCGGCGCCGATGTGGACGCCCTCACCGCCCTGCTCGCCCGGGGCAACCCGGCGCCGTATGCCGGAACGATTCGTCTGCCCGCGCACGGCGTGGAGATCGCCACCGCGTCCCCCGAACTGTTCCTGTGCCGGCAGGGCCGTGCCGTCGAGTCCGGGCCGATCAAAGGCACCGGACGCACCGAGGCCGACCTGCTGGAGAAGGACTACGCCGAGAACGTGATGATCGTCGACCTGGTCCGCAACGACATCGGGCGGGTCTGCGCGACCGGCACGGTGACCGTGCCCGACCTGTGCGCCGTCGAGAAGCACCCGGGTCTCGTCCACCTCGTGTCGACCGTGCGCGGCGAGCTGCGGGACGGTGCCGGCTGGCCCGCGCTGCTGGACGCCGCCTTCCCGCCCGGCTCCGTCACCGGCGCGCCCAAGTCCAGCGCGCTGCGGATCATCGACGCGCTGGAGACGGCACCCCGCGGCCCCTACTGCGGAGGGCTCGGCTGGGTCGACGCCGACCGGGGCACCGGGGTGCTCGCGGTCGGCATCCGCACCTTCTGGATCGACCGGGCGCCGGGCGGCGCAGCCGTCCTGCGGTTCGGCACCGGCGCAGGCATCACCTGGGGCTCCGACCCCGAGGGCGAGTGGCGGGAGACCGAGCTGAAGGCCTCCCGGCTGCTCGCGGTAGCGTCGGGAACGTACGAGATGAGTGAAGGGACCCAGAGGTGAAGATCTGGCTCGACGGTGGGCTGCAGGACACCGAATCCGCCCGTGTCTCCGTCTTCGACCACGGACTGACCGTGGGCGACGGCATCTTCGAGACGATGAAGACGGTGGACGGCCGCCCGTTCGCGCTCACCCGGCATCTCGACCGGCTGACCCGGTCGGCGCGCGGGCTCGGACTGCCCGACCCCGACCTCGACGAGGTCCGCCGCGCCTGCGCCGCCGTCCTGGAGGCCAACCCGATGCCGCTCGGCCGGCTGCGCCTCACCTACACCGGCGGTCACGGCCCGCTCGGCTCCGACCGGGGAGACCACGGACCGACCCTCGTGGTCGCCGTCGGCGAGACCACCCGCCGCCCCGACACCACGGCCGTCGTCACCGTGCCCTGGACCCGCAACGAACGCGGCGCGCTCACCGGCCTCAAGACCACCTCGTACGCCGAGAACGTCGTCGCCCTCGCCCGCGCGCGCGAGCGGGGCGCGACGGAGGCGCTGTTCGGCAACACCGTCGGCGCGCTCTGCGAGGGCACCGGGTCGAACGTCTTCGTCGTCCTCGACGGCGAACTCCTCACCCCGCCGCTCGCCTCCGGCTGCCTGGCCGGCATCACCCGTGCCCTCGCCGTCGAGTGGACCGGCGCCAAGGAGACCGACCTGCCGCTGGACGCCCTGGAGCGGGCCGAGGAGGTCTTCCTCACCTCCACCCTGCGCGACGTCCAGGCCGTGCACCGCGTCGACGACCGCGAACTGCCCGGCGCCCCCGGCCCGGTGACCACCAAGGCCATGCGGATCTTCGACGAACGCTCCGGCGCGGACCTGGATCCGTGACGGGCCCGGAATTCGGCCGGTCCAGGGCGCGGACGGCAGGGGTGGGCGGGTAGAACACCTCCGATGACCACCACCCTGCGGCCGGCCGAGCCGCTTCAGCAGAACCCCGACGGCACGCGTTCACGCCGCTACCAGGTGTGCGTCAACAGCCGTCCCGTCGGGGCGATCCACCTCGGTACGCATCCCGTCTTCGGCGGTGCCGTGGCCCGGATCACGCGCCTGCGCATCGAGGAGCCGGACCGGCGGCGCGGCCGGGGCACGGTGGCGGCCCTCGCCGCCGAGGAGGTGGCGCGCGGCTGGGGCTGCCGCCGTATCGAGGCCTCGGTCCCCGCGGATCCGCGGGCCGCCCTCGCGCTCGCCACGGCGCTGGGCTATGTCGTACGCAACCGGAACATGGAGAAGTCCCTCGGGGACACCCCGCCCGTGCTGCCGGACGGCAGCACGGTCCGCCCCATGACCGACGCCGAGTTCGGGCCCTGGCTGGCCAAGGCGCAGGAGATCTACGCGGGGGCTGGATACGGCGCGGGGCGCCGGAGTCCGAGGCGCGGGCCAAGGCGGCGGCGGACCACGCCTCGCTGCTGCCCGATGGCCGCGCCGCCGCGGGCATGCTCCTCAGCGTCCTCGAACACGAGGGCGCCCCCGTCGGCACCCTGTGGCTGTCGGTGCGCGGGGAGCGGGCTTACGTCTTCGACGTCGAGACCGCCGCTGGCCACCGCGGCCGGGGCCACGGACGTACGCTCATGCTGCTCGCCGAGGCCCAGTCGGCCGCGTCCGGCAAGCGCCGTATCGGCCTCAACGTATTCGCGGGCAACACCCCGGCCGAACGCCTCTACGACTCCCTCGGCTACACCACGACCCAGTACTCGATGTACAAACCGCTGCTCTGAGGACTCTGAGGACGGACGGTTGCCCGGATGGTGCCGGGTCGCGGGTTGTGGCCGGTAGGGCCCTGCTCACCGGAGCCGGCGGGGTTGTCGCCGGCTGAGAATCCGTCACGTTTCGACGCCCCCGCTCGCGGGGAGGAGCCCGGCGGCAGCGACCCGCCGGGTGCCCAGCCCGCCCGGCTCCTCGGCCCGGAAGTGGTTCCGGGCAGGTCCTAACCCTGCTCGGCCAGCAGCCTGTCCGCGATCTCCTCGACGCGTTCGCGCAGGCCCTCCTGGCTCTTGCCGCCGTCGAGACGCTCGCCGTCGATGACATACGTCGGGGTGCCGGTCACCCCGATCGCCTTGCCCTCGGCCTGGTCCGCGTCCACGATCAGGATGTGCCGCCCGTCGATCAGCGCGGTGTCGAACTCCTCTGCGTCCAGCCCGAGTTCCCGGGCGACCTCGACGAGGAAGGACTCGCCCCGGCGGTCCAGTTCCTCGACCCGGTTCAGTACGGCCTCGACGTACGGCCACCCCTGCCCCTGCTCCATCGCCTCTTCGACGGCCTGGGCGGCGGCGAACGCGTGCTTGTGCTTCTCCAGCGGGAAGTGCCGCAGCCGCAGCTCCAGACGGTCCCCGTAGCGGGCCCGCAGGGCGCGGAGGTCGTCGAGGGCGCTTCGGCAGTCGGGGCACTGCAGCTCGCACCAGACGTCGAGGACGGGGGCGGCGGGGCGGGCGGGGAGGAGTCGCTCATGCCCCCAGTCTTCCAGCCGAGCTCCCGGACCACCCAATCGCACCTGGGACGACACCGGACCACGAGAGCCCACCGGTTCCGGGACCCCGTGCCCGGCACGTCCGCGCGTCCCGCACGGGGTGCGGGGGCGTGGTCCTACCTGGGCCGGAGGCGTTGGTCCGGCGGGGGAGCGGTGGGAGCCGTGCTGGGGCCGTAGCCGCGGCGGGGGAGTCCGGCGGCTGTGGCGGAAGCCCGCGGCGGGGGATCCCGGTGCAGGGACCTGGTCTGCTGCCGGGACGGTCGGGATCGGGTGGCCGTGACCGTCCGGGGCGTGCCCCCGGCGGGCAGCGCCGATGGCCGGTGCTGGAACGGCAGCCCGTGCCGGAGCCCGGGTTCGAGGGCTGAGTCCGCTGCCAGGACATGGGGAACTCTTCCGGAACGGAATGGTGGGGGTGTCCCTTCCTGCGGGGAGCGCCGTTGGGCGGGGCGGCTGGGCGAGACCGCTGCGGGGAGGTTGGTAACCGAGGGCCGGGGGCGTGGCGCCATGCCGTCTGAGGGCGTGGCGCGTCCGGGACCGAAACGGGGACGGAGGGCCCGCAGCCCCTGCGGGGAGCGCCGGTCACCGGGCCATCGGCCGCACCCCGGTCGCCCCTGCGGAGGAGTGGTGACCCGGAGATGTCCCTGATGTTAGGGCGGAGCATGGCCCGCCGGGGGTCGCAGGTGCAGGATGGAGGGGACGACGTGCCATGTGATCGCACCTGCCCTGGAGGACCGGATGATTGCCGAGACCGTTTGCTCCGCCGTCTCCGTGGCGGGCCTGGGCATCGCGGCTGTCACGGCCTACCGCAAGCGCTTCCTCGCGGCCGCCCGCATCGCCGCCTACTCGCTCGTCCCCATCGGCCTGGTGATGACCGGCGTCGTGGACTGGCTGGCCGACACCGCGTTCAGCCCGACGGCATGGGCCGGCTTCGAGTGCTGGGCCTGTCCTGGATGCTGTTCGCGACCACCCGCACCGTGGAGCGCAGGCGCGGCGGCGGCACCCGCAAGGAGCGCAAGGCGGCCCGGGCCGCGGCGCGCCCCGAGGCGGTGGCGCCCGGGGCCTCCGCGCCCTCCCTGGGCCAGGGCTCCCGCCCCGCCACCCGCCCCGCACCCCGCATCCCGGGGCGACGAAGACTTCAGCGACATCGAGGCCATCCTCAAGAAGCACGGCATATGACCGCGGCGTACCGCCGCTGAACAGAGGCGCGTGACCGGCGGAAACGCCACAGATGTGTCCCGTACCGCCCGGAAGTGATCACAAGCCGCACCGTAGATCACGGAATCGGCGAACCGGCATTCACTCCGTGAGCGTTGATCGCGTAGGACGCTCCCGATGCGTCATCATCGCGGCGAGATGCTGGACACGACACAGAGCGATGCCACACGGCAGCAGGACGAGCCGCGCGGATGCCTCTTCGCCCTTTCCCAGCCACCGCTGATGATCTTCCTTGCGGTGATCGGGTGTCTGCTGCTCACGGCTGCCCTGCACGACCTGCTGTGGCTGTGAGCCGTACCCGCGGTACCCGGCGTCACCCGTCGGGACCGCGTCGGCACGGCATCGAACCCGCCCCGCGAGCGCGGGTCAGCCCGCCGCCTCCTTGCGCCGCGCCCGGTACGCGGCCACATGCAGACGGTTGCCGCAGGTGCGGCTGTCGCAGTAGCGGCGCGAGCGGTTGCGGGAGAGGTCGACGAAGGCGTGCCGGCAGTCCGGCGCGTCACAGCGCCGCAGCCGCTCCTGCTCCCCGGCGACCACGAAGAACGCCAGCGCCATCCCGCCGTCGGCGGCCAGATGGTCGGCCACGGAGGCACCGGGCGCGAAGTAGTGCACATGCCAGTCATAGCCGTCGTGGTCGGTGAGCCGGGGTGTGGTGCCCGCGGCCGCGATCAGCTCGTTGATCAGCGTGGCGGCGGCGCGGGCGTCCGGAGCGGCGAAGACCGCCGCGAACCGGCTGCGGATCCTGCGCACCGCGGTCAGGTCGAACTCCGTGAGCACCCCGACCTCGCTCACCTCGTGCCGCCGCACGAACTCCTCGAGCGCCGCGACGTCCGGCAGCCCCTCCGGTGTCGTGTCGTCCTCCGGTGCGGAGTTCACCAGATCCACCACGGTGTCCAGCGCGCACCGGGTGTCGTGGGTGATCAGCACAGTCAGCTCCCTGGCCTGGGGTCGGGCGGGCGCCCGCCGGTGACGGCCGATCGTAGTGGCTCCGGCGTGCCCCGCACCTCCCCGCTCCGCACATGGCTTCGATTCCAACGCCGGAACCCCCGCCGACGTTCCCGATCACCCGTTCGGCTCAGCGCCGGCCCGGCGATCGAGCGGAGGCCACCGGCGGCACCTCGGGGCCCGGGTGAGGAGTGCCAGGAGCGGGCGGAGGAGGGCGTCAGCGGGATGGGGCACCTCGCGCGCGAGGGCAGCCGAGCCGGAGGCCGATGACGACACCGCCGACGCTCTCGCCCTCCGGGCAGCGGGGAGGGTCCGCCGTGCCCCGCTGCCCGCATGATCCGCGGGGTGGCCCCAGAGATCTCCGCACCGGCCCGTCCAAGCCCTGCACACCCCTGGGGACACAGCGCAACGGCGCCGCCCGCGGAACCCCGCGGTGTCGGCGCCGTTGTGTATGAGCCGTCCGCGGCACGCCGCAGGCGGCTGTCCGAGCCCGCGCCGTCTCCCCGAGTGGACGGCGTCGGGCGGCTTCGTGAGCCTTGCCTAGCTTTCCGCCAGGATGTGCGAGAGCTCCTGATCGAGGTCGAAGTGCCGGTGTTCCGTACCGGGCGGCACGGCGGCGTCTGTGCGCTTCAGGAAGGACTCCAGAGCCCTCGCCGGGGCCTCCAGCAGGGCCTCCCCTCCGGTGAGCTCAGGGCGATGCAGACGACGCCCTGACCGTGACTGCGTGACGGCCAGACGCGGACGTCGCCGGTGCCCGTGGGACGGTGAAGCCCCTCGGCGAGGAGGTCGCGGGCGAACACCCACTCGACGGTCTCCTCGGCTCCGGTGTGGAAGGTGGCGTGCACGGCGTAGGGGTCGGCCGTGTCGTACCGCAGGCCTGCGGGGACAGGCAGGGAGGACTCGCTCGACACAACGAGGCGCAGGTGCAGCTCGCAGCTGACCGTGGTGTTCATAAGCGCCAGGGCCTTTCGCTCAGTGTGCGCTCGGGGATTCGCACGTCGGCGAAATCGACATGCCACCTACGGTGCCGTTGTAAACCCCTCTGAGGGTTTTGCGTGTGTTTACGTAACTCTTCCGGCCGAAAGATCGTTCGCGCCCATCACCCATTCCGGTGGTGTCTTTCGCTCCGGTAGTGTTCGGGCGTATGAACACGGGGAGTGACAAGCCCGGCGAGGCCGCCGTCGCGGCCCACGGGGAGGCGGCGATCGACGGAGACGGTGAGAGCCAGGCCGAGCGGGGCTCGGTTCCAGGGCACCGGAATTCGTCAAAGCGCGCCGCGCGCTGCACCTGAGCTGGCAGGTCGGGGTCTTCATCGTCGGCCTGGCCGTCGTGGTGACCGGCATCATCATGCTGCCCCTGCCCGGACCGGGCTGGGTCGTGATCTTCGGCGGCATGGCGATCTGGGCCACCGAGTTCGTCTGGGCCCAGCTGGTGCTGCGCTGGACCAAGCGCAAAGTCACCGAGGCGGCACAGCGCGCCTTGGATCCCAGGGTGCGGCGCCGGAACATCATCCTGACCTCCGTCGGTGTGGTGATCATCGCGGTGCTGGCCGGGGTCTACCTGTGGAAGTTCGGCCTGGAGATGCCCTGGAAGATCAAGGACCAGTAGTCCGCGGAGGGGGCGTCCGGCCCGGCTCCCGCTGGTCACGGGCACCCCTGACATGGGGTAATGTTCTCCCTGCGTCCGGGCGATTAGCTCAGTGGGAGAGCGCTTCGTTCACACCGAAGAGGTCACTGGTTCGAACCCAGTATCGCCCACCGGATCATCAAGCGGCCCGGCTCACTCATGGTGAGCCGGGCCGCTTCGTCGTACCCAAGGGCAGGCGGCTCCGGGGTGTCCGGGGCTTCCGCTTCCGCTCCCCTTCATCCAACCGTGACCTTCCGCCGCGGTCCCTCCCGCGCTCCCCGAGCTGTTCGGCCCGTCGGCCGCAGGGGCGTCACCTGGGCGTTCGCGGCCGACCTCCGGCCGCGGGACGTGACCCCCGCCGCCATCGCCCCGCAGTGTCGCGGATGAATTCCTGTCCGAATCATTGACGTGCCCGGAGGCCCTCCGTAGCTTGTGCCAGCAAGCGCTTACTTGAAACGATTCATGAGGCGGACGCGAACGTCGCGGGGAGGCTCATATGCAGCAGGGTGGCAATGTGGAGAGGCGGACGATCCTCAAAGCGGCGGGGGCCTCGCTGGCCGTCGCGGGAATCGGTGCGACGGTCACGGCGTGCGGCGGCGACAGCGGTTCGGGTGACGGGACGGTCGAACTCCGTTACGCGTGGTGGGGCGGCGAGCCGCGCACCATCGCCATCAAGAAGACGATCGCGCTCTTCGAGAAGAAGTTCCCCAAGATCAAGATCAAGCCCGAATTCACCGATTACGAAGCGTTCTGGGAGAAGTTCCAGACCCAGGCATCCGGGGAAATCCCCGGATGTTTTCCAGAATGCGGTCGGATTCCTGCGCAAGTACGACAAGCGCGGTGTTCTGCTGGACCTCAAGTCCCAGGCGGACGCCGGGAATCTGAGCCTGGACAACTTCCGCAACGGCGTGCTGGCGAACGGTCAGGTCGACGGCAAGCAGATCGCCGTCCCCGTAGGCGCCAACACCATGGCGCTCGTCATCGACCTCAAGGCCTTCGAGAAGGCCGGTGTGGAGGCGAGGTTCGGCTGGACCTGGGACGAGTACTTCACCGCGCTGCAGACCATCCAGGACAAACTGAAGATCGCCGGTGACACCGGCTACTTCAGCATCATGTACCTCTACGACCTCTACCTCCGGCAGAACGGCAAGGCATTCTTCACCGACAGCGATCTCGGCTTCACCGAGGACGATCTGACGCAGTGGTGGCAGGACGGCTACAAGCGGGTGAAGTCCGGGCTGGTCGCCGACCCGAAGAAGGTCGAACAGGTCAAGCCCAAGTCCGCGCTCTCGGCGGGCCTCGCCGCGTCCGAGTTCACCTGGGACAACTTCTCCATCCGCTACGAGGGTGAGGGCGAGTCGGACTACGGCCTCGCCCCCATTCCCACCACGGACGGCAAGGACACCGGCCAGTACCTCGGCTCGCTGATGCTGAGCGCCTTCTCCGGGACCAAACACCCCAAGGAAGTAGCCCAGTTCATCGACTTCATGGTCCACGACCCCGAGGTCGGCGAGATCATGGGCTACGACCGCGGCATCCTCGCCACCACCGAGCAGTACGACGCGTTCAAGCCTGCCGACGCCAGCAACAAGGGCGTCGCCGCCTACGAGGACGAGGTCGCGAAGGCCGGCGTTCTCGGCAAGATCACCCCGCACCCGTCGGGCGCCGACGTCATCGAGGCGGCGTTCCTGCGTATCGGCGGCGAGGTCGCCCAGGGCATGACCAAGCCGGCCGACGCCGCCAAGGCTCTGTTCAGCGAGGCCAAGGCCGCGTTCGCCGGCTGAGGGGACGTACGACCATGACGCTCGTCAAGGAAGCGCCCGCCCGCCCGGCCGGAAAGCGGCCCGCCGCTCCCGTCGCCGGGCGGCGCGGGCGGCGCCGCGAGAATCTCGCCGGCTATCTCTTCATGTCGCCGTGGATCGCGGGCTTCCTGCTGCTCACGGCGGGCCCCATGATCGCGTCGCTGTACTACGCGTTCACCAGCTACAACCTGTTCACGCCGCCCCGGTGGATCGGCCTCGACAACTTCACCACGATGTTCCAGGACCCGCGCTGGCGGAAGTCGGTCGAGGTCACCCTCGAGTACGTCGTCGTGGCGACCCCGCTGAAACTGCTGCTCGCGCTCGGCGTCGCGCTGCTGCTCGCGCAGAGGCGGCGCGGACAGGGCCTGTACCGGGCCGCGTTCTACATGCCCTCGCTCATCGGCGCCAGCGTCTCCGTCGGCTTCGTGTGGCGGGCACTGTTCTCCGACGACGCCGTCGTGGACCGTACCCAGAAGATCTTCGGCTTCGACGTGGGCGGCTGGATCGGCAACCCCGACTACGTCATCTACGCCCTGGTGGCCCTGAGCATCTGGCAGTTCGGCGCCCCGATGGTCATCTTCCTGGCCGGCCTCAAGCAGGTCCCGCAGGAGCTGTACGAGGCCGCCGAGATGGACGGCGCCGGACCGCTGCGCAGATTCTGGAACGTCACCCTGCCGATGATCTCCCCGGTGCTGTTCTTCAACGTGCTGCTGGAGTCCATCCACGCGTTCCAGGTGTTCGGCTCCGCCTACGTCGTCTCCGACACCCGGTGCGGGCCCGCCGACGCCACGCTCGTCTACACCTGCTACCTCTACCAGAAGGGCTTCAAGGAGGCCCAGATGGGCTTCGCCTCCGCGATGGCCTGGACGCTGGTGATCGCGGTGGCGCTCGTCACGGCGGTCCTGTTCTGGTCGCAGAAGAAGTGGGTGCACTACGAGGAGGCCGCCAAGTGACCAGTGCCACCACCAGCCCCGCCCCGCCCCTCGCCCGCGGGCGGCGGCGTCACGGATCGATCGCCTGGCACGTGGGCGCGCTCGCCGTCCTCGCGGTCGTCCTCTACCCCGTGATCTGGGTGATCGGCGCCTCGTTCAAACCGAGCAAGGACATCATCGCCAGCCTCGACCTGCTGCCCACCGCACCGGTCTGGGAGAACTTCTCCGGGCTCGCCGACGGCATCTCCGGCATCTCCATCGGCAGCTTCTTCTCGAACTCCCTGATGTACGCGGTCCTCGCCGTGATCGGTGTCGTGCTGTCCAGCTCGCTGACCGCGTACGCCTTCGCCAAGATCCGGTTCGCCGGGCGGAACCTGCTCTTCACCCTGATGATCGGCACGCTGCTGCTGCCGTACCACGTGCTGCTCATCCCGCAGTACGTGCTCTTCCGCAACCTCGAGCTCACCGACACCCTGGTGCCGCTGGTCGCGGGCAAGTTCCTTGCCACCGAGGCCTTCTTCGTCTTCCTGATGGTGCAGTTCATGCGCGGACTGCCCAGGGAGCTGGACGAGGCCGCCAAGCTCGACGGCTGCGGGCATCTGCGCACCTACTGGTCGATCGTGCTGCCGCTGAGCCGGCCCGCCATCATCACCAGCGCCATCTTCACCTTCATCAACGCCTGGAACGACTTCATGGGGCCGCTGATCTACCTCAACACCCCCGAGAAGTACACGGTCTCCCTCGGTCTGATGATGTTCCGCGACCAGGAGGGCGTCTCCAACTACGGCAGCATGATCGCGATGTCGCTGGTGGCACTGGTGCCGGTCGTCGCCTTCTTCATGGCCTTCCAGCGCTATCTCATCGACGGCATGGCGACCTCCGGACTGAAGGGCTGAGGGGTCACCATGGCGCGAGCACGCGTGAAGGCCCTTGCCCCACGCGGGGATCCGGTGTTCGGCGAGCGCTTCGCGGTGTTCGCCGAGTGCCTGCTCACCGGCGTGTGGATCGCCGTGGCCTGCCTCGGCGTCGTCACCTACCCGGCCGCGTTCGCCGCCGGCGCGCGGCACCTGCGGCGTCGTACGTCCCATCAGGTGGGCGGGCTGCGGGAGTTCGCCGCCGACTTCCGTACGGCCGTGCGCGGCGGGTGGGCCGTCGGGCTCGCCGGGTGGGCGGTGGCGGCCGCGGCCTGGGTGGACGTCCTCGCCGTCCGGGCCGGGCTGCCCGGCGGTCCGCTCGTCGGGGCCGTCGGTGTCGTCGCGCTGATCGGGGCCGTCGTGGCCCTGCTGCGGGCGGCCGCCGCCTGGACGCCCGGCGCGTCCTGGCGGCCGCTGCTCGCCGACGCCGGGCGGCGGACCGTACTCGATCCCGCCGGTTCCTTCCTGGTCGTCTGCGGACTGGCCGTGGTGGTCCTGTCCGCCTGGTTCGTCCTGCCCCTGGCGGTCCCCGTCCTCGGGGCCGTCGCGGCGGCTGCCGTCGCCGTGGAGGAGCGGTACCGGCACCGCTGAGCGGCGGTGCCCGCACCCCGGGGCCGGCGCTCCGGCGCCGCGCCTCTGACTGTCATGCCCTTGACATCCCTGCATCACCGCAATGGAGAGGAAAGGCCATGTCCCCCGTCCCCCGCAGATCCCTGCTCAGGGCGGCCGCCGTCGCCGGCGCCGCCGCCCAGTTCAGCTGGGCCCTCGGCACCCGGAACGCCGCCGCCGCACCCCGCGCGGAAGCCGCCGACGGCCCGGTCACCCTCGACTGGCTGGAGGACGGCGGCCTCGGCGCGGCCCCCGGCTCCACCGTCGGCGTGCCCTGGCCCAAGGGCGCCCACCGGGGCGACCGGACCTTCGCACTGACCGACGCCGCCGGAAGGTCCGTACCCGTCCAGTCCTGGCCGCTCGCCCACTGGCCCGACGGCTCCCTCAAGTGGACGGCGCACGCCGTGAGTTCGGGCTCCGGCAAGCTCACCCTGACCGCCGGGGCGCCCACCGCGCCCGAGAAGAAGGTCACCGTCGACAGACGCGGCGCCACCCTCGACGTATCGACCGGAGTCATCACCGCCAGGATCGGAGAATCCGGCACCACGATCATCAGATCCGTCCGGCGCGGCACCACCGAGATCGCCAGGAACGGCCGCCTCGTCGTCCTGCGCCAGCCCGAGTTCGAGGACGGCGACCAGACGACGGTCAGAACCGAACGCTTCGAGGGCACCATCTCCGACGTCACCGTCGAACAGGACGGTCCCGTCCGCGCGGTCGTCCGCGTCGACGGGAAACACCGCAGGGGCCACCGCGACCTGCTGCCGTTCTCCGTCCGCCTCTACTTCTACGCCGGCGCCGACTCCTTCCGCATGGTGCACACCATCACCTACGACGGAAAGCAGGAACCCGGCAAGGCGAGCGGCGACTTCCTGCGCGGCATCGGCGTCCGCTTCACCGTCCCCCTGCGCGACGCGTCCTACGACCGCCACATCCGCCTCGGCGGCGAAGGCACCGGACTGCTCCGCGAGGCCGTCAAGGGCATCACCGGACTGCGCCGCGACCCCGGAGCCGCCGTACAGGCCGCCCAGTTCGCCGGCGAGAGACTGCCCGACCCCGCCACCTGGGACCAGCGCGTCACCACCCGCCTCCATTACATCCCCGAATGGGGCGACTACACCCTCTCCCAGCTCTCCGCCGACGGCTTCACCCTGCGCAAACGCACCAAGAAGGGCCACGGCTGGATCGGCGCCGGCGGCGGCCGGCGCGCCTCCGGCTTCGGCTACGTCGGCGGAGCCGGCGGCGGACTCTCCTTCGGCCTGCGCGACTTCTGGGAGAAGCACCCCGCCCAGCTCGACATCCGCGACGCCCAGACCGACGCGGCCGAGGTCACCCTCTGGCTCTGGTCACCCGAGGCCCAGCCCATGGACCTGCGCTTCTACCACGACGGCCTGGGCCAGGACACCTTCCCCGAACAGCTCGAGGGCCTCAACATCACCTACGAGGACTACGAGCCCGGATTCGGCACCCCCTACGGCATCGCCCGCACCTCCGAACTCCTCTTCTGGGCCAACGCGTCCACCCCCACGGCCGACGAACTCGCGCGACAGATCGAAGCCGTACGCGTCCTCCCGCAGCTCGCCGCCCCACCGAAGCAGCTCATCGACGCCAAGGTCTTCGGCGCCGGCCTGTACTCCGAACCGGACCGCTCCACCCCCGCCAAGGCGAAGATCGAGGACCACCTCGACTTCCTCTTCACCTACTACAAGGACCAGGTGGAGCAACGCCGCTGGTACGGCTTCTGGGACTACGGCGACATCATGCACACCTACGACACCGTCCGGCACCAGTGGCGGTACGACGTCGGCGGCTACGCCTGGGACAACTCCGAACTCTCGCCCGACCTCTGGCTCTGGTACGCCTACCTGCGCTCCGGCCGCGCCGACATCTTCCGCTTCGCCGAATCCATGACCCGCCACACTGGCGAGGTCGACGTCTACCACCTCGGCCAATGGGCCGGCCTCGGCACCCGGCACGGCGTCCAGCACTACGCCGACAGCGCCAAACAGCAGCGCATCGCCAACACCACCTACCGCCGCTTCTACTACTTCCTCACCGCCGACGAACGCGTCGGCGACCTCATGCACGCGGGCGTCGACTCCGACGAGACCTTCCTCGCCCTCGACCCCTGCGCAAGATCCGCACCGAGCCCTACACCCCCGACCCGAGCGCCCTGTCCATCGGCTTCGGCACCGACTGGAGCGGACTGGTCTCCGCCTGGCTCACCGAATGGGAGCGCAAGGGCCCCAAGTGGGAGAAGGCAAGGGCCCGCGTGCTCTCCACCATGGAGACCATCGCCGCCCAGCCCAACGGCTTCGTCCAGGGCAGCGGCTTGTACGACCTCGCCACCGGCAGATTCGCCGTCGCCGACACCCCCAAGGTCGAGGTCTCCCATCTGTCCGCCGTCTTCGGCCTGGGCGAACTCTGCGCCGAACTCATCGACCTCGTCGACATGCCGGAGTTCGAAGAGGCCTACTACGACTACTGCCGCTACTTCAACGCGAGCAAGGCCGAACAGGCCGAGCGCTACGGCGCCGACTTCGGCAGCCTGATCCTCTTCCAGGGCCACTCCCGCCTCGACGCCTACGCCGCCGTACGCACCGGCGACCGGAAACTGGCCGAGCGGGCCTGGCAGAAGTTCTACGACTCCGACGGCTACAAGGAATCGGCACCCTGGAAGACCGAGAAGATCAGCGGCCCCACCGCCCTCGTCGCCGGTAGTGAGGCCACCTGGGTCTCCACCAACGACACCGCCCTCTACGGCCTCGCCGCCATCGAACTGCTCTCACTCCTCGGAGACCGCATGCCGTAGACGCACACAACGGGCGCGGACGGGAACACTGCGACCATGGACTGGAACCATTACCGCTTCCGCAGTCTGTGGACCCTGTCCGCGCCCGCCCCCGTGGTCTTCCACGTCCTGGGGCGGATCGAGGACTACCCGCTGTGGTGGCCCCAGGTACGCGACGTCACCCGGCTCGACGACACCAGCGGCATCGTCACCATCCGCTCCCTCCTGCCCTACGACCTCACCTCGACCCTGCGCGAAGGGCGCCGAGACCCGGACACCGGCATTCTCGAGGTCGGCCTGTCCGGCGACATCGACGGCTGGGCCCGCTGGACCGTCACCCGCCTCGGCGCCGACCGCTGCCTCGCCCACTACGAGCAGGAGGTCGACGTCCGCAAACGCCTCCTGCGCCTGCTCGCCGTACCCGCACGACCGATCCTCCGCGCCAACCACAACCGGATGATGCGCGCCGGAGAGCGAGGTCTCGCCGCCCACCTGGAAGCGGTTTGAAGGAAGCCTCCCCGGACCTGTATTGTTCAGTCCGTTCCCGGGCGATTAGCTCAGTGGGAGAGCGCTTCGTTCACACCGAAGAGGTCACTGGTTCGAACCCAGTATCGCCCACCATAAGAAGTTCATTGGAACCCGGTGCCTTCCAGGGGCCGCCCGCTAGGGCGGCCCCTGTTAGTTGCAGGCCAGCGCCCGTCCCCGGCTGGGGAGGGGCGCTGTGCCGTTTGGGGGCAGGCAGGACGGCTTGGAGGGTGGCCGGGGCCTGCGGCGGCCTTGTGGGGGCTTGGTGTTGGGCTTATGCCGCGTGCAGTGTGCCGAACGGCTCCTTGAGCTTGTGGCCCACCCGAACGTTGCCGTCTAAGTCCTCGTCGATGTACAGCGCTTCGAAGAGCGCTTGGTTCAGCCGGCGGCGCTGCTGATCGTTGCAACGCCGGTAGAGCGCTTGCGGATCTTGCAGAAGCTGCAAGCACGTCTCGATGATCTCTGCTCCCGTGCTGAGGTCTTCGTCGACGTCATGGAGCCGGGTCGTCAGGCGATCCCGCTGCTTGGTGATGTCTCGCAGCTTGGCCTTGATCTTGCCCTGGGGCAGGCCGCCGTCGGCAGCCAGGTCGATGAGGTTGCTCTCCTTGGTGTCGAGCGCACGAAGCTGTTTCGTGAGCTGGGCTTGGAGGAGCTTGGTCGTGGCCTGCACGATGACTTCCGAAGAATTTTGAGAAGGCAGATATTGCCGACCTGAAGATCACGGGCACCTCAAGCGTTGGCGCGTAGGCAAAGCCGCCCAAGAGATGACGGCCCGCGGAAATCCTACTGCGCGTACCGGGAGCTTCTGACCGACCCGGCGTCTACAGCTACGTGGTACTTCGAACCCATAGACGGTCGCGACGCTTCGTCACCCGAGGTCTTCGAGCTGTGGTGCAAGTCGCCGTGAACGGCAAGGCGCAGAGCATCCGCCGCAGTGTCCGCAAGGAGGGCCAGGTCTTCACCGTGGGCCTCGGCAGTGACGTGAAGACCGGGGAGCCGGTCACTGTCTCGTACACCTACCGCGTGCTCGTCCAGCAGCACGGGCACGTCCTGCACCTTGACCTCGCCCAACCGACCAAGGACTTCCGGGCTGAACTCTGGTACGGCGATTGCGGTATCCGCTACATGAACGTCTTGGACTACCTCTCTGCTCCACGTCAGCCGCGGTACACGCAGCACCCCGCATCGGATCCGTCACCGAGCGTCGAAGTTGCTTACGAAGGCTGGACGTTCCCCAAGGGTGGCGTGGCGTTCGTGTGGGTGCTGGAGCGGGAGATGCAGACGGTCACCAGCCGACAGAAGTGATCACGTTCGGTCAGGAGCGTGGGTGGTTTACTCCCTTTGTCTGCCCCGAACCTGACGGAGCGTGAGTGATTGTCAGTGCGACCGGCTAGCGTGTCGAGGTGCAGGGTGCGAAGCGCGAAGACCGTGGGGCTGGCGGGTATGAGGCCGCTTGCGACATGCAGGAAGCGTAAGGACAAGGATTAGCTATGACAGTACTGGAAGACAAGCTGGCGCGTTACAGGGCGCCGTCCAGCAACACCGAACAGGACAAGCAGGAGCGAGCCGAGCGCATGGTGCGCAAGGCAGTCAACGGATGGAGCGGCTTCAACGACATCCGCACAAGCTTCTTGCCTAAGGGGTCCTACAAGAACAATACAAACGTGCGAACCGACAGTGATGTTGATATCGCCGTGATCCATGAGGGATTTTACTACTACGACGACAGTGCCCTGTATGACGCCGACAAGATTCACGGTTCGGTGTCCATCAAGCATTTCGATGGTCCAGGTTTCAGATCTGAGCTCGAGAAAGCTATGCGCTATGCGTACGGCAGTGACTGCGACACGTCCGGTACCACAGCTATCGAAATTGCCGAGAATGGTGGGCGTGTTAAGGCGGACGTGGTTCCGTCCTTTCATTACCGCTACTACCACTACAACACGCTCGGGAAGGTGACCTATCGCGAGGGCACGAAGACGTGGCGCACAAACGGCGAGTGGGTTATCAACTACCCTCAGCAGCAGTATGACAATGGCGTTGCCAAGAATAACCGTACGGGCACGCGATACAAGCAAATGGTTCGGATTCTCAAGCGAGTGGAAAACGACTTGGTTGCAGCCGGACAGATTGATGCGCTACCGAGTTACTTCATGGAGTGTCTTGTGTACTGCACACCAGATGGGCACTTGAACCATGGAGGTGTGACGCCGTTGACCGATGACATCAGTGCTGTCATCGGCTACATCTGGAATCAGACTAAACCCGGAGGCTCTGCCAAAGACTGGCATGAGCCGAACGGAATCAAGCCGTTGTTTGGTCCTGGGCTGAAGTGGTCCATGGAAGATGCGCACGAACTTGCACTCAAAGCATGGCAGAACCTGGGGCTGAGCTGATGGAAGGAATCAAGGTTCGAGTAGGAATCGGTATTGCGGCGCTTGTCGGATTGGCGCTGGCCCTACTCGCCGGCCAAGGTTTCTCGCAAACTCCGTTGCGTATCTATTCGGTGGCCGGAACGTTGGCTGCGTTGGCGTTTGCTTTGTGGGAGCGCTTCATCTGGAAGTGGAAACCGGTGAGGTACTTCACGGGCGTACCGCTGATCGCAGGAACGTGGCGAGGTGAGTTGGTCTCTTCTTACGTGCGTCCTAATGGGGAGAGCGTTCCGCCGATTCCCACCGCTATTTACGTTTCCCAGTCAGCGTCCAGATGGACCGTCACGCTATTCACTGGTGAGTCGAAGTCGATCTCTGAGCATGCGAAGCTCATTCATGATCCTGATGGACGGTGGAGGCTGAGTTGGCAATACGTGAATACGCCTCGCCCTGGTGTACGTGATCGGAGTGAGCGACATAAGGGGGCGGCAGAGTTGTATATAGGGTCACAGCCCGGCGAAGGCCTCGAAGGGGCGTACTTCACTGATCGGCGCACGGATGGCGAGTTGCGTTTTCCTGAGTGGTCGTCTGTCCGTTACGGCAGTGCTGACTCTGCGCTCGCTGCTGACGGCTTCAACCATGCGAGTCCATTCGTTGGTGAAAAATAGGAAGAGTCTGCAATCGTGCGGATTGTAAATCGTTTGCGCCTGGCGCTAGAAGGGATGATAATTTCAATAAGAACTCTAAGGAGGTCGATGTGTCCGTGAATGATGATGTCATCAAGGCTGGTGTAGCAAGCGATGCCGACTATATGGGCCGCTTGTTTCGTGACCTTCAGAGCGTCGATGACTCGAACCTATACGGTTCTATCCCGCTGTGCATGGCACCGTACTTCTCGCTGGTTATCCACGAAGCAAAGGGCAAGCCACATGCAATCGACCCCTCTGCGTTCGACGGATTCTCCGCTGATGCCGCCGAGGTAAGTGCGCGTGCGAGACACAGCCTGAAGCTCTTCGAGGATAATAGGCGCGGCATCGATGGGCAGCTGGAGTTCTTCAAGAACGACATCTTGGCTAAGCACTCTGTACGCTTCCTTGGTAATACCTGGCTCCCCTTTGCTCGGCGGTGGGAGAATGACCTAGGACTCTTCACCTACGGAGGCATACTTGTTACAACCTCCCACGCGGCTGCCTTCCATCTTGGAATAAAGCCTGAGAATCTGTTCCGTGACGATGATGGTGTTTACATACGCGGCACCATGGAGAAGGTTGGTCGGTGCTTTTACGGGCTCGGCGCTCGACTTGACGCGCCCGGTGAGGACACGTTCGTCCGTCATCTTTCAGGGCATCTCGTGAAGCGGGCAGACGTGCGGGCGTCTGACTATTACCAACGGGCTTTCAACGGCAGCGCCACGAGGGGATCAACGGCGTACTGACTGACTTCCAGGTAATGATGAACTTCATCGACAAGGTCATCACGGCCGGTGCTGACGTTCTCGACCTTGAGTACACCGTGTTCAAGATTCGGTTCATCACAGTGTATGCGGTGTTGCAGAGCCTCGCGCTCCTCAAGGATGATGCTCACTATCCGCTGTCGTCGGCGTCAACCGCAGTGATCGAAAATATCCTGGCCGCGCCCGCCGGCCGCATTGTCACGGACCGTTCCGTGCGGCATTTCCGAAACACCTTGATGCACTACAACCTGCTGCCCAGTGCTGATACTGCGAGGGTGGACCTAAGGCAGCCGGTCTTTGGTCTGGTTCCTCAATACTTTCCTGCCTACGACTTCGAGGGACTGAGCGGGTTGGTCGACACATGTATTCAGGAGACGGCCAGCGCTTTGAACGAGTGGGCTGGGGGCGTGTAGCGAAGACGTTGGGCAGGACTCCAGCGATAGCTGCCATGGTCGCTCCACTTTTACGACTGCGGTCGTGTCTTTCCGCGTCTGTTACTACCCTCGGCTGGGGCTTCAGGTGCATCGGTCGCCGCAGCTGTCTGCCCGAGGATGCCCGCAATAGCGGCTCGCCGGTCTTGGAGCTGCCTCTCCTCAGCATCTAACTCTGCCATGGCTTTTTGCTGGACCGTCTCGTCGGTGAGGGTCTTCGCGACCCAGTCGTTGAGGGCTTCCACGCCAACGTCGTTCACGCTGTGCCCAGTTATGCCGCGTAGGCCCTCGATCTGCTCACGCAGGGTGGGATCAATTCTTACGGCAAAGACCACGACCTTGCGTTCCTCTTCTGCCGCTGGTGCCGGCGGTTGTGCATCTGGGTGGTGTTCGCTCATTTTGAAACTCCTTCCGTTTAGGGTTGCTGCTTTCTATTTATAGCTATCCGAGCGTAAGGTCTCGTCCATAATTGGAAAGGAGTAGCCAGCCCCAGTGACGACAGATGGGGCTGGCGTGACCGGCAAGCCGTGTACCTACCGGCGATCGTGCGGGTCGCGCATCTGCACCCCGCGCTTGTGTAGACGTAGTCGCACTGTTTCTGGATCGACATTCAGGCGGTCCGCAATGCGGGCCGTTGATAGGCCCCTTGCGTACAACCGCTCAGCTCCGTCAACGTTTGCCTCAGTGAGCCGACGCCATCGAGGTGTGATGCCGTTGCGTTGTCGCTCACGGTCTGCCGCTTGATGCCGAAGCGCTCAGCAAGTTGGTAGGTCGTGGCACCAGACTTGTACGCCTCGACCAGCTCTGCGACCTGGGCAGCCTTGAGGCGCTTGGCGGCGCGACGTGGCCGCTTCGGCTGTTCCTGCTTGGCTGGTGGAACTTCGGGCCCTGGCATCGTGCTGAGGACGTGCCGAAGGTACTGGAGCTGGGCTTTTGTGTTCCAGTGGGGTCCACCGTCGCCCACCGGGAAAAGCCGGTCCGTCCCCGACGGACCGGCTTTCTGCACCCCGGACGCCACCGCTCACGCCGCCGCCGGCAGCTCCGGACGCAGCGGCCACGCCGGATCCACCTCCTCGTCCGCGCCCGTGCGCGCGAACCACGCCTGCAGCCCCCGCGCCTGCGCCGCATGCCACACCGCCTGCAACGCGTGCAGCTCACCGGGGGTGAGCCGCTCCAGCCGGGACGCGAAACGCCGCCCCACCGCCCGGGTCACCTCCAGCGCCGCCACCGCGTCCGCCGCCGCGTCATGCGCACCCTCCAGCGCGACGCCGTAGTGCGCGCACAGATCCGACAGCGTGCGCCGGCCCTTGCGGTACCGGTCCAGATGCCTGTCCAGCACCCACGGATCCAGCACCAGCAGCGGCCGCCGCTCCAGCCAGCGGTCCAGCGACGACGCCCGGTGCCGGCGCAACTCCCGGTCCAGCAACGTCAGATCGAACGGCGCGTTCATCACCACCAGCGGCCGCCCCACCGCCGCCTGCTCGGCCAGTGCCTGGGCCATCTCGTACATCACCGGCGCCGGCCAACGGCCGTTGCGCTGCAGATGCTCCTCCGTCAGACCGTGCACCTCGGTCGCCCCGGCCGGCACCGGCACCCCCGGATTCACCAGCCAGCGGGTCACCCGCGGCAGCCCACCCAGGGCGTCCTGCACGACGAGCGCGGCCGACACGATCCGGTCGCTCTCGACATCCACACCCGTCGTCTCCGTGTCGAAAGCGGCCAGCGGCCCCTCGTACCAGCACGCCATACCCACCAACCCCTCACTCACCAGGAGCAGTCGGCGCACAGCCCACCGCCCGGAAAGGTGATACCCGGGCTGTTTGCGCCGTACGCCGCAAGGAGACAACAGGAGTACGGGTCAAGGCAGTTCAGCGACCCACAGCGAGAAAACACCTGGTCCGAAAGGCACTTGGCCATGGCCATCGCGCAGCCCGAACGGGGCGGGCTGCTGCCCGAGCGCACGCCACCCACTCGCGGCACACTCGCCACCACCGCCTGCATGGAGACTTTGCAGGTCGGCTACCTCCACGCCGTCGCGGCCGCCGCCGGCTGCTCACTGTCCCAGCCCTTCCCGGACAACGGCATCGACTGGCACGTCAGCCACAGCGCCCCCGGACACCTCGTCGACGACGAGGTCACCATCAAGGTGCAGCTCAAAGCGACCTACCAGCTCGCCCCCAAACCGCCGGGTCCCTCCTTCTCCTTCACGCTCGACAACGCGCACCTGGAGAAACTCGCCCGCACCCCCGTCTCCGTACACAAGATCCTCGTCGTCATGATCGTGCCCCGCTCCCAGGACGACTGGCTCCGCGCCGGACACGACCGCCTCGACCTGCGGCACTGCTGCTACTGGACCAACCTCGCCGGACACCCCGTCACCGGCCGGCACCGCACCACCGTACGGATCCCCACCTCACGCATCTTCGACGACCGGGCGCTGTGCGAGATCATGACGCGGGTCGGGACGGGAGGAAAACCGTGACGCACCGCCCGACCGGCGAACCCCTGAGGCCCGTACGGCCCCACCCCGACGGCCCCGGCTTCGGCACCCGCCCGCCCGAGCCCGCCGACATCGACCCCGCCGTACTCACCGCCCTCCTCGACCGGCACGGCTGGCGGCGACGCGGCGGCGCCCCGGGACGCTACGGCCGCTGGACCCCACCCGGACCCGTCACCGGCACCAGCCTCCTCGTACCGGCGAGCCGCACCTACCCCGACAGCGACGACCTGCTCACCGAGGCCCTGCTCGCCCTGACCCGCTGCGCGACCCCTCCGCCCGCGCGATCCTGCTCGCCCTCGCCGTACCCAGCGATGAGATCCACTGGACGCGCGACATCCCCACCGGACCCGGCGGCGCCACCCCTGGACCACGGAGGAGCAACTGCGCTCCGCCGCCCGCCGGACCCTCCTCGCCGCCGCACTCGCCACCCGCGCCCGCGCCGGCTTCCACGGCGCCCGGCACCGCCGCCCCGCCACCGCCGCGCTCGACGCCGTCCTCGTCGCACCCGCCCCCGGCGGACACCGGCTCACCGCCTACGCCCCCGTCGCCACCGGCCGCTCCCTCGCCGTACGCCTCCACCACGCCCTGCACGCCACCCGCGAGGCCATCGACCACCGCCGGCGCACCGGCGGCATGGACGCCTTCGACACCGCCGTCGCGACGGGCGTCAGCCAGGAACTTACCGAGGCCCTCGTCGCCCTGGTCCGGGGCACCGAAAGCGCCCGCGTCGCCGTGGCCTGGTCCCCGGCGGCCGGTGTCCCCGGCGGCTGCGCCGGCTCCGCCGAACCCGTCGGGTTCTCACCCGGCGACCTGCCCGTCCTGCTCGAGGCGGGCCTGCGCTACCGGCACACCGAGCCGTCCGTCATCGTCCGGATCACCGGCACGGTCGTCCGCATGTACCGCTCGGACCCGGTGGCGAGGGCATGGTCCGGCTGCGTGTGCTCGACGGGGCGGAGGTGGGCCACGTCCGGACCACCCTCGACGAGGAGAACTACCGCGTCGCCGGCCACGCCCACCTCGTCGGCCTGCCCCTACGGGTGTACGGGCGGCTGGAGAGCCGGGGCGGCTTCCGCCGGCTCACCGGCGTCCAGGAGATCGCCCCGTCCCGGTCGACGACGCCGAACGGGACCGGCTGCACAAGGCGCTCCAGGCCGACGACGAGACCGCCGCCCTCTTCGGCGAGGCCCGCGGGCCCGGCTGCGGGGAATGATTTCGCGGACCGAGGGCCCGGGTCGGTACGATCGCACCCATGCGTGCGCTCCGGTATGGCGCCGCGGCCAAGCCTTCAGTCAGGAGAGACCGGTGTCAGACGTCCGTGTGATCATCCAACGCGATTCCGAGCGGGACGAACGCGTGGTGACGACGGGCACCACGGCCGCCGACCTCTTCGCCGGCGAGCGCTCGGTCATCGCCGCGCGCGTGGCCGGCGAACTCAAGGACCTCTCCTACGAGGTAGAGGACGGCGAGACCGTCGAGGCCGTGGAGATCTCCTCCCCGGACGGCCTCGACATCCTGCGCCACTCCACCGCGCACGTCATGGCCCAGGCCGTGCAGGAGCTGTTCCCCGAGGCCAAGCTCGGCATCGGCCCGCCCGTCAAGGACGGCTTCTACTACGACTTCGACGTCGAGACGCCCTTCCACCCCGATGACCTCAAGGCCATCGAGAAGAAGATGCAGGAGATCCAGAAGCGCGGCCAGCGCTTCTCCGCCGCGTCGTCACCGACGAGGCCGCCCGCGAGGAGCTCGCCGACGAGCCGTACAAGCTGGAGCTGATCGGCCTCAAGGGCTCCGCCTCGCACGACGACGGCGCGGACGTCGAGGTCGGCGCGGGCGAGCTGACGATCTACGACAACCTGGACGCCAAGACCGGCGAGCTGTGCTGGCGCGACCTCTGCCGCGGCCCGCATCTGCCGACGACCCGGAACATCCCGGCGTTCAAGCTGATGCGCAACGCCTCGGCGTACTGGCGCGGCAGCGAGAAGAACAAGCAGCTCCAGCGCATCTACGGCACCGCCTGGCCGACCAAGGACGAGCTGAAGGCCCACCTGGAGTTCCTCGCCGAGGCCGAGAAGCGCGACCACCGCAAGCTCGGCTCCGAACTCGACCTGTTCTCCATCCCGGAGCAGATCGGCTCCGGCCTCGCCGTCTTCCACCCCAAGGGCGGCATCATCCGCCGGGTCATGGAGGACTACTCACGCCGCCGGCACGAGGAGGAGGGCTACGAGTTCGTCTACACCCCGCACGCGACCAAGGGGAAGCTTTTCGAGACCTCGGGCCATCTGGACTGGTACGCCGACGGCATGTACCCGCCCATGCAGCTCGACGAGGGCGTGGACTACTACCTCAAGCCCATGAACTGCCCGATGCACAACCTGATCTTCGACGCGCGCGGCCGGTCCTACCGTGAACTGCCGCTGCGCCTGTTCGAGTTCGGCACCGTGTACCGGTACGAGAAGTCGGGCGTGGTGCACGGTCTGACCCGCGCCCGCGGCTTCACCCAGGACGACGCGCACATCTACTGCACCCGTGAGCAGATGTCGGAGGAGCTCGACAAGACGCTCACCTTCGTCCTGAACCTGCTGCGCGACTACGGTCTGACCGACTTCTACCTGGAGCTGTCCACCAAGGACCCGGAGAAGTTCGTCGGCACCGACGAGGCGTGGGAAGAGGCCACCGAGACGCTGCGCCAGGTCGCCGAGAAGCAGAACCTGGAGCTTGTCGCGGACCCGGGCGGCGCCGCCTTCTACGGCCCGAAGATCTCCGTCCAGGCACGCGACGCCATCGGCCGCACCTGGCAGATGTCGACCATCCAGCTCGACTTCAACCTGCCGGAGCGCTTCGACCTGGAGTACACGGCCGGAGACGGCTCCAAGACCCGCCCGGTCATGATCCACCGTGCGCTGTTCGGCTCGATCGAGCGCTTCTTCGCGGTACTGCTCGAGCACTACGCGGGCGCGTTCCCGGCGTGGCTCGCGCCGGTCCAGGCGGTGGGCATCCCGGTCGGTGACGCCCACGTGCAGTACCTCGAGGAGTTCGCGGGCGAGGCCCGGCGCAAGGGGCTGCGGGTCGAGGTGGACTCCTCCTCGGACCGGATGCAGAAGAAGATCCGCACGCAGCAGAAGCAGAAGGTCCCGTTCATGATCATCGTCGGTGACGAGGACATGCACGCGGGCACGGTGTCGTTCCGCTACCGCGACGGCTCGCAGGAGAACGGCATCCCGCGTGACCAGGCGCTGGCGAAGCTCGTTGACGTGGTGGAGCGCCGGGTTCAGGTGTGATGTGCTCCCCGCCAGCGCGGGGATGGTCCGGCGGGGATGGTCCGCACGGCATGAAACAGGGCACGGTCGCTGGTGCGTGCTCCCGCCGCAGCGGGCTCTGTGGCCCCCGGGTTTCCCGGGGCCTTCTCCGTGGTCCCGGGTGAAGCCATATGCTGCACGCATGACGAGTGAGCCGGAACAGCAGCTGGGAGTGGGAACGCCTGACGCGTTCCAGCGTCTGTGGACGCCTCACCGGATGGCGTACATCCAGGGCGAGAACAAGCCGAGCGGCCCCGGTGCCGACGACGGCTGCCCGTTCTGCTCGATCGCGTCCAAGTCCGACGAGGACGGGCTGATTCTGCGGCGCGGCGAGCGGGTGTACGCGGTGCTGAATCTGTACCCGTACACCGGTGGTCATCTGATGACGGTGCCCTACCGGCATGTCGCCGACTACACGGACCTCACCGCGGAGGAGACGGCGGAACTCGCCGAACTCACCAAGCAGGCGATGGCGGCGCTGCGTACGGCCTCCGGGGCCCAAGGCTTCAACCTGGGCATCAATCAGGGCATGGCCGCCGGCGCGGGCATCGCCGCCCACCTCCACCAGCACGTGGTCCCCGCTGGGGCGGCGACACCAATTTCCTCCCCGTGATCGGCCACACCAAGGTCCTGCCCCAACTCCTGGCCGACACGAGGAAGATGCTCGCGGAGGCCTGGCCGGCACCGTAGCCGCGGGCCAGCGTGCCTCCCCCAGTGCCTTAAGGGCCTGGGAGGTACCCCCAGGGCGGCACGGGTGGGCGCGGCGGCACCTCGTCGGCGCCGAGCCGCGTACCCACCCCCGCCCAGCCATCACGGTCCGTATCCGAACGCTCACGCGTCGTACAGGTCGGCCTTCCGGGGCGAAGCGTCCTGCACGGCCGAGCTCAGGGACGACGACCGGGACCCGAACTTCTCCGTGTCCACCCCGTTCTCCCCAGCACCTTGATCGCGGCGGAGTGCACCGCCCGCAACACCGGCGTAGCCGCCCGCAGCGCGTCGTCCGCCATGAACCGGTGCCGCCACGGCTTGTCCGCCCACGCGTGCCGCAGCCCGAACGGCTCCGGCAGGCTCAGCTTGCCGCCCAGCCAGTACAGCAGCGGTGGATACCAGGTCAGCGGCGCCCGCGCGGCCAGCCGTACCACCTCGTCCGAGTCGACCAGCGGGAGCTTCACCTTCCGGGTCTCCCAGAACCTGACCGACTTCTGGACCTCCTTCTCCTTGGCGGCCGGCTTGCTGGTGAACAGCGAGTGCACCGGCCCGAGCGCGTGTCCGGTGACCTCGATGCGCAGCGTCTCGTGCAGCACGGTCACGGTGATCAGCATCGTGATCACCAACTGGCCGTCCCACAGCGTCCACTGCACGCCCAGGTAGTGCCGGTCGCCGGCGCCGAACTGCTGCTTGTTGCAGATCTCCTGTATGGCGTGCGACTTGATCTGGTACGCCTCGACGTCCGCGCCCTCGGGCCGGGACACGCCTCCGGCGTTCTCCCCGATCGGGGAGACGATCCAGTGCCGTACGGACGGTTTGGTGAAGCCGCCGGTGTGCAGCGGTCCGCGCTCCAGCATCCGCAGCCGGTCGTGGATGGACTTGATGACGTCCCAGCTGCGGAACGGGTTGATCTCCCGGTCCGGGTCGGCGGGTACCAGTTCCTCGGCGAGCTGCCAGCTGCCCCAGCGGGTGCCCATGCCGAGTATGCCCTTGGGACCGGCGTAGAAGACGGAGTTGGACTGCTGCTCGGCGCTGAGCCGGGCCAGGGACTGGCGCAGCTGCTCGGCGGCCGTCTCGCCGGGGCTGCTCGGTACGGCCTCGGGGACCTTGGCGCCGACGCTGCCGCCGGAGAGGAGGCTGTCCCAGCGCTCGCGCAGATCCCTCGCCGTGCGCTCGCAGATCCGCTTGGCCCAGAACCAGCCGAGCACCGGGGCGACGATCGACGCGCGCGCGTACCAGCCCCAGAAACCGTCGAAGGGCATGCGGATCAGGAACAGCACGGCGAGGCCGCCCACCGCGACCAGCAGGGCGGTGGCGAGCGCGCCGGCCCGTTTGTCGTCCCGCTTGGCCATGGTCGTACGGATCTGGAAGACGAGCAGCCAGACGAGGAGGCCGGGCAGGAAGAGCACCCCGCACAGGACCATAATAGCGCTCAGCCAGTTGTCCCGTTCGCGGCGGATGCGGTGCGCCGCGAGTGAGTGCTCGACCACGACCTGGGGCTGGGCGCCGAAGGACTGGATGAGTGGTGCGCGGCCGGAGCCCAGCATCCGGTCGATGATCGCTCTGGAGTAGGCCTCGCCCAGGTTCGGCCGGAACAGCTTCAGCCTGGGCTTGCTGACGGCCGACTTGTGCCACTCGCTGTTGGCCTTGAGTATCTCGTCCGCTTCGTTGTCCCGGTAGGCGGCGGAGGCCAGCGCGAACGTCGGCGTCTGCCCTTCGTCGCCCGTGCGCGGTACCTGCGGACCGAAGAAATCCGCGTAACCGCTCTCAACGGTCATTCCCGCCCTCGATCGCCGCGACTGTCGTCTTGCGGCCTTCCCGACTTCGGTGCTGCGCACACCTGTTGATCAGGTCTTCAGCGTATCCGCCGCAACTGTCCGCTGTGGGCGGACTGCCGAAGCCGTCCGTCACTACGGAGTGAGGCGTTCCGAAGCCTCCCCGGTGACGGCGCGTGCGCGGGCGCACACCGGGCCTGTCGGCGCCGGTCACGAGGCGGCGCGCGCCTCTTCCCTGACCCGGTCCGCCACTTGCGGCGGCATGGGTTCGTGCCGTGCGTAGTGGCGGCTGAAGCGGGCGGTGCCGTGAGAGAGGAGCGCAGGTCGATGGCGTACCGGCCGATCTCGATCTCGGGGACCTCGGCCTTGATGAGGGTGCGTCCGCCGGGCGACTGCTCGGTGCCGAGCACCCGGCCGCGCCGGCTGGACAGGTCGCTCATCACGGGGCCGACGTAGTCGTCGCCGACCAGGACACTGACCTCGGCCACCGGCTCCAGCAGATGGATCGTCGCGTCCGAGGCGGCCTCCCGCAGGGCGAGCGCCCCGGCGGTCTGGAAGGCGGCGTCGGAGGAGTCCACGGAGTGGGCCTTGCCGTCGAGGAGTGTCACGCGGATGTCGATGAGGGGATGTCCGGCGGCGACTCCTTGCCGGCCTGGGCCCGTACGCCCTTCTCGACGGAGGGGATGAACTGGCGCGGCACGGCGCCGCCGACCACTTTGTCGACGAACTCGATGCCCGAGCCGTTCGGCAGGGGCTCCACCTCGATCTCGCAGATGGCGAACTGCCCGTGCCCGCCGGACTGTTTGACGTGCCGGCCGCGCCCGGCGGCCCGGTCGCCGAAGGTCTCCCTGAGCGACACGCGGTGCGGGACGACGTCGACCTGGACGCCGTAGCGGCTGCGCAGCCGTTCCAGGGCCACATCCGCGTGCGCCTCGCCCAGGCACCACAGGACGACCTGATGGGTGTCCTGGTTCTGTTCCAGCCGCATCGTCGGGTCCTCGGCGACCAGCCGGGACAGGCCCTGGGAGAGTTTGTCCTCGTCGGGTTTGCTGTGCGCCTGGATGGCCAGGGGCAGCAGCGGGTCGGGCATGTCCCAGGGTTCCATGAGCAGCGGGTCGTCCTTGGCGGACAGGGTGTCGCCGGTCTCCGCGCGGCTGAGCTTCGCCACACACGCGAGGTCGCCGGCGATGACGTGGGAGACGGGGCGCTGCTGTTTGCCGAACAGGGTGGACAGCGCGCCGATGCGCTCGTCGACGTCGTGGTCCTCGTGGCCGCGGTCGGTGAGCCCGTGTCCGGAGACGTGGATCGTCTGGTCGGCGCGCAGGGTGCCGGAGAAGACCCGGATGAGGGAGATCCGGCCGACGTACGGGTCGGAGGAGGTTTTCACGACCTCGGCGACCAGTGGGGCCTCGGGGTCGCACGGTGTCAGCTCGCGCGGCTTGCCGTCGACGGTGGTCACGTTCGGGATGCCGTGCTCGAGCGGGGTCGGGAAGCCGCCGGTGATCAGTTCCAGCAGTTCGACCGTGCCGAGTCCCTGGCGGGCGCCGTCGGCGGCGGGGCGGCGGCGAGGACGGGGAAGAACACCCCGCGCGCGACCGCCCGTTCGAGATCCTCGATGAGGGTCTTGACGTCGACCTGTTCGCCGCCGAGGTAGCGGTCCATGAGGGTCTCGTCCTCGCTCTCGGCGATGATGCCCTCGATGAGCCGGCCGCGGGCCTCCTCGATCGGCGGCAGCTGTTCCCGGCCGGGCTCGGACTCCTCGCGTTCGCCGGTGGAGTAGTCGAACAGCTTCCGCGACAGCAGTCCGGTCAGGCCCGTCACGGGCGCGTGCCCGTCGGGTCCCTCCGGGCCGTGCAAGGGCAGGTAGAGGGGCAGTACGGCGTCGGGGTCGTCGTCGCCGAAGGCCTCCGCGCAGACACGGGTCATCTCGTCGAAGTCCGCGCGTGCCGCTTCCAGGTGGGTGACGACGATGGCGCGCGGCATGCCGACCGCCGCGCACTCGTCCCACGCCATGCGGGTGGTGCCGTCCACGCCGTCGGAGGCCGAGACGACGAAGAGGGCCGCGTCCGCCGCCCGCAGACCGGCCCTGAGTTCCCCGACGAAGTCGGCGTATCCGGGGTGTCCAGGAGGTTGACCTTGATGCCGTCCCATTCGAGGGGCACCAGGGAGAGCTGTACGGAGCGCTGCTGCCGGTGCTCGATGTCGTCGTAGTCGGAGACGGTGCCGCCGTCCTCCACGCGGCCCGCCCGGTTCACGGCTCCCGCGGTCAGCGCGAGAGCCTCCACCAGGGTGGTCTTGCCCGATCCGGAGTGGCCGACCAGCACCACATTCCGTACGGACGTGGGGTGGTCGGCCGCTTGTGCCTGCCGGCGGCCCCAGGGTGTGTGTGCGCCTTGTCGCCCATGATCCTGCCTCCCGTGCACGGTGAGGTCACTGTGGGCGCGGACCCGCGGAATCCGCGTGCGGTGCGGCTCCGGCGGCGCCCGCGGTCCTTCGAGCTTTCCACTCCCGTCACGACGCGTCCATACGAACGACGCGATCTCACCGCCGACGGCACCCCGCGCGGTGGCCCGCCGCGCGGGCTCGATCCGGAGGGAGGGCGGCTTCTGCCGGCAGGTCGGGGGTGGGGGTGATGTCAGGGCGGTCCGGGATGTTTTACCGCGTGCCGCGGGTGGGAAACCGCGCGCGCGAGGCGCTTCGGGGCTGCCGTTTTCCGTGCGGGTGTTCGGGTGCCGTGCCGTCGCTCGCGTGTGTGCGTGGCTACGATTGGGCGCGCCGGGTGGTCAGTAGGGGCCACGTGGCTCTACCGACCGTCGGGAAGACCATGCTGAACAAGTACGCGCGTGCTTTCTTCACGCGTGTCCTCACACCGTTCGCCGCGTTCCTCATCCGGCGGGGGTCAGCCCCGACACGGTCACCCTCATCGGCACCGCGGGAGTGGTCGCGGGCGCGCTGGTCTTCTACCCCATGGGCGAGTTCTTCTGGGGCACGGTCGTGATCACGCTGTTCGTGTTCTCCGACCTCGTCGACGGCAACATGGCCCGCCAGCTCGGCCGCTCCAGCCGCTGGGGCGCCTTCCTGGACTCCACCCTGGACCGGGTCGCCGACGGCGCGATCTTCGGCGGCTTCGCCCTCTGGTACGCCGGGGGCGGCGACGACATCGCCCTGTGCGCGGTGTCGATCTTCTGTCTGGCCAGCGGTCAGGTGGTGTCGTACACGAAGGCGCGCGGCGAGTCGATCGGCCTGCCCGTCGCGGTCAACGGCCTGGTCGAGCGGGCCGAGCGGCTGGTGATCTCGCTGGTCGCGGCCGGTTTCGCGGGTCTGCACACCTTCGGTGTGCCCGGCATCCAGTACCTGCTGCCCGTCGCCCTGTGGATCGTCGCCGTCGGCAGCCTGGTCACGCTGATCCAGCGGGTGGTCACCGTGCGCCGCGAGTCCGCCGAGGCGGAGGCCGCGGAACGGCAGGAGGCCCAGGGAGCGAGGCCGCGAAGTGAGCGCCCAGGAGCGGCTGGCCGACACCCTGTACGGCGCCGGATGGGGCACCGTCAAGAAACTCCCCGAGCCCGTCGCCGTACGCCTCGGACACGGTATCGCCGACCTCGCCTGGAAACGGCGCGGCAAGGGCGTGCTCCGGCTGGAGGCCAACTACGCGCGTGTGGTGCCGGACGCGGGTCCGGAGCGGCTGGCGGAGCTCTCCCGGGCGGGGATGCGGTCGTATCTGCGCTACTGGATGGAGTCCTTCCGGCTCCCCGCGTGGAGCGCCGAGCGCGTCGCCGGCGGCTTCGACCCCAAGGACCTGCACCACCTCACCGACGGCATGGCGGAGGGCAAGGGCGTCATCCTGGCGCTGCCGCACCTCGCCAACTGGGACCTCGCCGGCGCGTGGGTGACCACGAAGCTCGGCATACCGTTCACCACCGTCGCCGAGCGGCTGAAGCCGGAGACGCTGTACGACCGGTTCGTCGCCTACCGGGAGAGCCTCGGCATGGAGGTGCTCCCGCACAGCGGCGGCTCCGCCTTCGGCACCCTGGCCCGGCGGCTGCGCGACGGCGGACTGGTCTGCCTGGTCGCCGACCGTGACCTGTCCGCCTCCGGTGTCGAGGTCGGCTTCTTCGGCGAGACGGCCCGGATGCCGGCCGGCCCCGCCCTGCTCGCCCAGCAGACCGGTGCACGGCTGCTGCCGGTGACCCTCTGGTACGACGACTCGCCCGTGATGCGGGGCCGGGTCCATCCGCCGGTCGGGGTCCCCGAGTCGGGTACGCGGCCCGAGAAGACGTCCGTCATGACACAGGCGCTGGCCGACGCCTTCGCCACGGGCATCGCCGAGCACCCGGAGGACTGGCACATGCTGCAGCGTTTGTGGCTGAAGGATCTCGACCCCGCGCGGGACCCCGCGACCGCCCCCGTACCGGACCAGAAGGGGACCTCGTGAGGATCGGCATCGTCTGCCCGTACTCCTGGGACGTACCGGGTGGTGTGCAGTTCCACATCCGTGACCTGGCCGAGTACTTCATCCGGCTCGGTCACGAGGTGTCCGTCCTCGCCCCGGCCGACGACGACACTCCGCTGCCGCCGTACGTCGTCTCGGCGGGCCGCGCGGTGCCCGTGCCGTACAACGGCTCGGTGGCCCGGCTCAACTTCGGCTTCCTGTCCGCCGCGCGGGTACGCCGCTGGCTGCACGAGGGCGCCTTCGACGTCGTCCACATCCACGAGCCGACCGCGCCCTCGCTCGGGCTGCTGACCTGCTGGGCGGCCGAGGGGCCGATCGTCGCCACGTTCCACACGTCCAACCCGCGCTCCCGCGCGATGATCGCCGCGTACGCGATCCTGCAGGCCGCCCTGGAGAAGATCAGCGCGCGGATCGCGGTGAGCGAGTACGCCCGCCGCACCCTCGTCGAGCATCTCGGCGGCGACGCGGTGGTCATCCCCAACGGCGTCGACGTCGACTTCTTCGCCGAGGCCGAGCCCCGGCCCGAGTGGCAGGGCGACACCATCGGCTTCATCGGCCGGATCGACGAACCCCGCAAGGGCCTTCCCGTGCTGATGAAGGCCCTGCCGAAGATCCTCGCCGCCCGCCCGCAGACCTGGCTGCTGGTCGCCGGGCGCGGCGACGAGAAGGAGGCGGTCGAGTCGCTGCCGCGTGAGCTGCGCCCGCGCGTGGAGTTCCTCGGCATGGTCAGCGACGAGGACAAGGCCCGCTTCCTGCGCAGCGTCGACCTGTACGTGGCGCCCAACACCGGCGGCGAGAGCTTCGGCATCATCCTGGTCGAGGCCATGTCGGCGGGCGCGCCGGTGCTCGCCTCCGATCTGGACGCGTTCGCGCAGGTCCTCGACCAGGGCGCGGCGGGTGAGCTGTTCGCCAACGAGGACGCGGACGCCCTCGCCGACGCGGCCGTACGGCTCCTGGCCGACCCGGAACGCCGGACGGAACTCCGCGAACGCGGCAGCGCCCACGTCCGCCGCTTCGACTGGTCGACGGTCGGCGCGGACATCCTGTCGGTCTACGAGACGGTGACGGCAGGCGCGGCAGCGGTGGCCACGGACGACCGCACGACGGGCCTGCGAGCCCGCTTCGGCCTGGCCTGGGACTGACCTGGTCCCGGCGCCGGCCCCGAGGCCGGGGCCGGGCTCGGCCCTGGACGTGGGATACGGCGCGGCCCCGGGAGCGGCCTGTCGCCCCGAGGGCCGGACGCCACCGGTGGCCCCGGGGACCCGGGGCCACGCACGCGGCGCCGGGGCGGTGTGGTGCCCCCGGGGACGTGACCGCCCCCGGCGGTACTAGCCTTGCCGCCCGTGACCGCAACTCTCATTTGGATCCTTGTCGCCCTTGTCGCCATCGGCCTCTATCTGAGCTGGACGGCGGGGCGTCTGGACCGGCTGCACGCCCGCATCGACGCCGCCCGCGCCGCGCTCGACGCCCAGTTGCTGCGCCGGGCCTCCGTGGCCCAGGAGTTGGCCACCTCGGGTGTGCTCGACCCCGCCGCGTCGATCGTGCTCTACGAGGCCGCGCACGCCGCGCGGCAGGCGGCCGAGGAACAGCGCGAGGTCGCCGAGAGCGAACTCGGCCAGGCCCTGCGCGCGGTCTTCGCCGACGCGCAGCAGGTGGACGCGGTCCGGGAGGCGCCCGGGGAGAGGAGGCGGCCCTGGAACTCGCCGAGGCGGTCCGCAGGGTGCCGATGGCCCGCCGCTTCCACAACGACGCCGTACGCGCGGCGCGCGCGCTGCGCCGCCATCGCAAGGTGCGCTGGTTCCGGCTGGCCGGGCACGCGCCCTTCCCGATGGCCGTCGAGATGGACGACGAGCCCCCGGCCGCCCTGATCGAGCGGGCCGCGTAAACGCACGCTGCCGACCGCCGCGGACCGAAAACGATCCACCGGCTTCCCATTGGCCCTTGCAGTGGACTGCTCCGTTCACGTTTCCTCAGTGCTGCAGAAACCCCCTCCTTCCCCTCAGCGAGGTCATTCGTGTCCAGCACGCTCTCCGAAAACCAGGGTCCCGCGACCGGTACCGCCCGTGTGAAGCGCGGCATGGCCGAGCAGCTCAAGGGCGGCGTGATCATGGACGTCGTCACGCCCGAGCAGGCCAAGATCGCCGAGGACGCCGGCGCCGTCGCGGTCATGGCCCTGGAGCGGGTCCCGGCCGATATCCGCAAGGACGGCGGTGTGGCCCGCATGTCCGACCCCGACATGATCGAGGGCATCATCGAGGCGGTCTCCATCCCCGTGATGGCCAAGTCCCGCATCGGCCACTTCGTCGAGGCCCAGGTCCTGCAGTCCCTCGGCGTCGACTACATCGACGAGTCCGAGGTCCTCACCCCGGCCGACGAGGTCAACCACTCCGACAAGTTCGCCTTCACCACGCCGTTCGTCTGCGGCGCCACCAACCTGGGCGAGGCCCTGCGCCGCATCGCCGAGGGCGCCGCGATGATCCGCTCCAAGGGCGAGGCCGGCACCGGCAACGTCGTCGAGGCCGTACGCCACCTGCGTCAGATCAAGAACGAGATCGCCCGTCTGCGCGGCTACGACAACAACGAGCTGTACGCCGCCGCCAAGGAGCTGCGCGCCCTGTACGAGCTGGTCAAGGAGGTCGCCGAGCTGGGCAGGCTGCCCGTCGTGCTGTTCTCCGCCGGCGGTGTCGCCACCCCGGCCGACGCCGCGCTCATGCGCCAGCTCGGCGCCGAGGGCGTCTTCGTCGGCTCCGGCATCTTCAAGTCCGGCGACCCGGCCAAGCGTGCCGCCGCCATCGTCAAGGCGACCACCTTCTACGACGACCCGAAGGTCATCGCGGAGGCGTCCCGCAACCTGGGCGAGGCCATGGTCGGTATCAACTGTGACACCCTCCCGGAGACCGAGCGCTACGCCAACCGCGGCTGGTGACCGTGATCATCGGTGTTCTGGCCCTCCAGGGCGACGTACGGGAACACCTCGTCGCCCTGGCCGCGGCCGACGCCGTGGCCAGGAGGTCAGGCGCCCCGAGGAACTCGCCGAGGTCGACGGCCTGGTCATCCCCGGCGGGGAGTCCACCACGATCTCCAAGCTGGCGGTCCTGTTCGGCCTGATGGAACCGCTGCGCGCACGTGTGCGCGACGGTCTGCCCGTCTACGGCACCTGCGCCGGCATGATCATGCTCGCCGACAAGATCCTCGACCCGCGCTCGGGCCAGGAGACCGTCGGCGGCATCGACATGATCGTGCGCCGCAACGCCTTCGGCCGGCAGAACGAGTCCTTCGAGGCGGCCGTCGACCTCGAGGGCGTCACCGGCGGCCCGGTGGAGGGCGTCTTCATCCGCGCCCCTGGGTGGAGTCCGTCGGCGCCCGAGCCGAGGTGCTCGCCGAGCACGACGGCCATGTCGTCGCGGTCCGCCAGGGCAACGCGCTGGCCACGTCCTTCCATCCGGAACTGACCGGCGACCACCGCGTGCACGGTCTGTTCGCCGACATGGTGCGCGCGAATCGGACCCCTCGGTCCTAGTAGGATTCCTGCGTTCGTTTCAGGAGATGGGTTACGCGAAGGAGACAGGCAGATGTCCGGCCACTCTAAATGGGCTACGACGAAGCACAAGAAGGCCGTGATCGATGCCAAGCGCGGCAAGCTCTTCGCGAAGCTGATCAAGAACATCGAGGTCGCGGCGCGCATGGGCGGCGTGGACATCGAGGGCAACCCGACGCTGTACGACGCCATCCAGAAGGCGAAGAAGCAGTCGGTCCCGAACAAGAACATCGACTCCGCGGTCAAGCGCGGCGGCGGCCTGGAGGCCGGTGGCGCCGACTACGAGACGATCATGTACGAGGGCTACGGACCGAGCGGTGTCGCGGTGCTCATCGAGTGCCTCACCGACAACCGCAACCGTGCCGCCTCGGACGTCCGTGTCGCGATGACCCGCAACGGCGGCTCCATGGCCGACCCCGGCTCGGTGTCGTACCTGTTCAACCGCAAGGGCGTGGTGATCGTCCCCAAGGGCGAGCTGAGCGAGGACGACGTCCTCACCGCCGTCCTGGACGCCGGTGCCGAGGAGGTCAACGACCTCGGCGAGAACTTCGAGGTGCTCAGCGAGGCCACCGACCTCGTCGCGGTGCGCACCGCGCTGCAGGAGGCCGGGATCGACTACGACTCCGCCGAGGCCAACTTCATCCCGACCATGCATGTCGAGCTGGATGAGGAGGGCGCCAAGAAGATCTTCAAGCTCATCGACGCGCTGGAGGACAGCGACGACGTGCAGAACGTCTTCGCCAATTTCGACGTGAGCGACGAGATCATGGAGAAGGTCGACGCGTAACGCGTCCACCGCTCAGCGGGCCGGCGGGACACACCCCGTCGGCCCGTCGCTCTGTCAGTGGCACCCGATAGCCTGCACAAACAGGTGATCGAGGGAAGAGGGCAGGGGCGTGCGCGTACTGGGGGTGGACCCGGGGCTGACCCGCTGTGGCGTCGGGGTCGTGGAGGGTGTCGCGGGCCGGCCGCTCACGATGCTCGGCGTGGGCGTCGTCCGCACGCCGGCCGACGCCGATCTCGGCCACCGCCTGGTCGCCGTCGAGCAGGGGCTCGAGCAGTGGCTGGACGAGCACCGGCCCGAGTGCGTCGCGGTGGAGCGCGTCTTCAGCCAGCACAACGTCCGTACGGTGATGGGCACCGCGCAGGCCAGCGCCGTGGCCATCCTGTGCGCCTCCCGCCGTGGCATCCCCGTCGCCCTGCACACGCCCAGCGAGGTCAAGGCGGCCGTCACCGGTTCGGGACGGGCCGACAAGGCCCAGGTCGGCGCCATGGTCACCCGCCTGCTGCGGCTGGCCGCGCCGCCGAAGCCCGCCGACGCCGCCGACGCCCTCGCGCTCGCCATCTGCCACATCTGGCGAGCCCCCGCGCAGAACCGGCTCCAGCAGGCCGCCGCCCTGCACGCCTCGAAGACCTCCCGCGCCCCCGGGCCCCGCACGCATCGAAAGGCCGTACGGCATGATCGCCTTCGTCAGCGGCACGGTCGCCGCCCTCGCTCCCGACACCGCGGTGCTCGAGGTCGGCGGGGTCGGCATGGCCGTCCAGTGCACGCCGAACACACTCTCCACGCTCCGCCTCGGACAGCCCGCGAAGCTCGCCACCTCCCTCGTGGTGCGTGAGGACTCCCTGACCCTGTACGGCTTCGCCGACGACGACGAGCGGCAGGTCTTCGTGCTGCTGCAGACCGCCAGCGGGGTGGGCCCCCGGCTGGCCCAGGCGATGCTCGCCGTGCACACCCCCGACGCCCTGCGCAGAGCCGTCTCCACCGGCGACGAGAAGGCGCTGACCGCCGTCCCCGGCATCGGAAAGAAGGGCGCCCAGAAGCTGCTTCTCGAGCTGAAGGACCGCCTCGGCGAGCCGCTCGGCGCACCCGCCGCCGGCGCCCCGGCCCGCACCGGCTGGCGCGAGCAGCTGCACGCCGCCCTGATCGGCCTCGGGTACGCGACCCGCGAGGCCGACGAGGCCGTCTCCGCCGTCGCCCCCCAGGCGGAGGCCGTCGGCGGCACCCCGCAGGTGGGGCAGCTGCTGAAGGCGGCCCTGCAGACGCTGAACCGCGCCCGATAGCCCGTACCCGAGAGCCGAGGCACCCCTGATGAACTGGGACGACACCACCGAAACCGACGCCGCGGGCGAGCGGCTGGTGGGTTCTGTCGCCGACCGCGAGGACCAGGCCGTCGAGGCCGCCCTGCGCCCCAAGGACCTGGGCGAGTTCATCGGCCAGGAGAAGGTCCGCGAACAGCTCGACCTCGTGCTGCGCGCCGCCCGCGCGCGCGGCGCCACCGCCGACCACGTGCTGCTCTCCGGAGCCCCCGGCCTCGGCAAGACCACCCTCTCCATGATCATCGCCGCCGAGATGGAAGCCCCCATCCGCATCACCTCGGGCCCCGCCATCCAGCACGCCGGTGACCTCGCGGCGATCCTCTCCTCCCTCCAGGAGGGCGAGGTCTTCTTCCTCGACGAGATCCACCGCATGTCCCGGCCCGCCGAGGAGATGCTCTACATGGCGATGGAGGACTTCCGCGTCGACGTGATCGTCGGCAAGGGCCCCGGCGCCACCGCCATTCCGCTCGAACTGCCCCCGTTCACCCTGGTCGGCGCCACCACCCGCGCGGGCCTGCTGCCGCCCCGCTGCGCGACCGCTTCGGCTTCACCGCGCACATGGAGTTCTACGAGCCCGCCGAGCTGGAGCGGGTCGTCCACCGCTCGGCGAGCCTCCTCGACGTGGAGATCGATTCCCGCGGCGCCGCGGAGATCGCGGGCCGCTCCCGCGGCACACCCCGTATCGCCAACCGGCTGCTGCGCCGCGTCCGGGACTACGCGCAGGTCAAGGCCGACGGAGTGATCACCCAGGACATCGCCGGGGCGGCCCTCGCCGTCTACGAGGTCGACTCCCGGGGCCTGGACCGGCTGGACCGGGCCGTCCTCGAGGCACTGCTCAAGCTCTTCGGCGGCGGACCCGTCGGCCTGTCCACGCTCGCCGTCGCGGTCGGTGAGGAACGTGAGACCGTGGAGGAGGTGGCCGAACCCTTCCTCGTACGGGAGGGGCTGCTCGCCCGCACCCCGCGCGGGCGGGTGGCCACCCCTGCCGCATGGGCCCACCTCGGCCTCACGCCGCCCCGCCCGGGGACCTCCGGAAACGGACAAGGGGACCTGTTCGGGGCGTGACGGCGAGGAGGGTGGTCCGGGCAGGAACCCCGGTGCCATGCTGAGCGTTGTTCCCTGCGCGCGGACTCGCCTAGACTCCGCCGATGCCACCCTTGTCGGCGGCACCACATACCCCCAACCAACAGGGCCGTTCACCAGGGCGGTCGTGTGAAGGAAGTTCCGACCCGTGAGTCTCCTGACCCTCCTCCCGTTCATTGTGCTCATCGGGGCCATGTTCCTGATGACCCGGTCGGCCAAGAAGAAGCAGCAGCAGGCCATCGACATGCGGAACCAGATGCAGCCCGGTTCCGGCGTCCGCACCATCGGGGGCATGTACGCCACGGTCAAGGAGGTCAGTGAGGACACGGTCCTCCTCGACGCCGGCCCGGGTGTGGAACTGCTGTTCGCCAAGAACTCGATCGGTGCCGTCCTGACCGACGAGGAGTACAACCGCATCGTCCACGGCATCGAGCACGACCTGAAGTCCGACGCCGACATCGTCCCCGACGACGCCTCCTCCTCACCGAGACCGACGACTCCTCCGACGCTGCCGCCGCATCCGACGACACGCCTGTCGACCTCGGCAAGAAGGACGCGGCCGATGAGCCGGCCGACAAGCCGGTCGACGAGCCGGCCGACGCCGAGCCCGCCGACGAGGCGAAGGCGGACGCGCAGCCGAAGAAGTCCGACGGAGACTCCGAGGCGAAGTAGTCGTGTCCCGGGGCGCGCGGGTGCTGCCCGCGCGCCCCAGGACATGCCCGACTCGCACGAGGTCCCGACACCACGTCATGGCCGCCCGTCCGGCGATCCGGCGCGAGGCGGCCCGAGAGGGAGTACAAGAAGGTGGCTGCACTCAAAGGGACAGAACGCGAGCGCCACAAGTAAGCCGTGGCGCTCGCTAGCTCTGATCCTTATCGCCATCGTGGCGCTCACCGGAGGGATGTTCGTCTCCGGTCACAAAACTCCGCGTCTCGGTATCGACCTGGCCGGCGGTACGAGCATCACGCTGGCAGCGGTCCCCGAGGCCGGCCAGGAGTCCGCGATCAACAAGACCAATATGGACACGGCGGTCTCCATCATGGAGCGCCGTGTCAACGGTCTCGGTGTCTCCGAGGCCGAGGTCCAGACGCAGGGCACCCGCAACATCATCGTCAACATTCCCAAGGGCACGAACTCCAAGCAGGCCCGGGAACAGGTCGGCACCACCGCCAAGCTGTACTTCCGTCCCGTCGTCGCCACCGAACTCGCCGGCGGCGGCGCCCTCCGACGCCCAGCGCGACCGGCGACGGCCCGGAGCAGGAGACCGGCCAGGACAAGGCGACCGACAAGGCCACGGACAAGTCCACGGAGAAGGCCACCGACGGTTCCGCCCCTCGGCGAGCGCCAACACCCAGGGCCGTGCCGTCACCGGCGCCCTGAAGGCCGACGAGACGCCCGCCGCCTCCCCGAGCGGCACCACCGAGGACGAGGCCGACCCCTCCGCGACCGGCGGCGCCGGCGACGCGGACAGCAAGCTCCAGGCCCAGTACGCCGCGCTCGACTGCACCAAGGAGAGCGCCCGCGCCAAGGCCGGTGACGGCTCCAAGCCCACCGACTCCACGGTCGCCTGCGGCCAGAACTCCCAGGGCCAGTGGCAGAAGTACCTCCTCGGCCCCGCCGCCGTCGACGGCACCGAGGTCGACAAGGCCGACGCCGTCCTGAACACCCAGTCCGGCGCCGGCTGGACCGTCACGATGGACTTCAGCGACAAGGGTTCCAAGAAGTTCGCCGACATCACGGGCAAGCTGGCCCAGAACCAGTCCCCGCAGAACCAGTTCGCCATCGTCCTGGACAACGAGGTCGTCTCCGACCCGTACGTCAGCCAGGCCCTGACCGGTGGCAGCGCCGAGATCTCCGGCAACTTCAATCAGCAGTCGTCCGAGGAACTGGCGAACATGCTGTCGTACGGCGCCCTGCCGCTGACCTTCCGCGAGGACAGCGTCACCACGGTCACCGCCGCGCTCGGCGGCGAGCAGCTGCAGGCCGGTCTGATCGCCGGCGCCATCGGCCTCGCCCTGGTCGTCCTCTACCTGCTGGTCTACTACCGCGGCCTGTCCTTCATCGCCATCGCCTCCCTGCTGGTCTCCGCGGCCCTCACCTACGTGATCATGTCGCTGCTCGGCCCGACGATCGGCTTCGCGCTGAACCTGCCCGCCGTGTGCGGTGCCATCGTCGCGATCGGCATCACGGCGGACTCGTTCATCGTGTTCTTCGAACGGGTGCGGGACGAGATCCGCGAGGGCCGCACCCTGCGCCCCTCCGTGGAGCGGGCCTGGCCGCGCGCCCGGCGCACCATCCTGGTCTCCGACTTCGTGTCGTTCCTCGCCGCCGCGGTCCTCTTCGTGGTCACCGTCGGAAAGGTCCAGGGCTTCGCGTTCACGCTGGGTCTGACCACCGTGCTCGACGTCGTCGTGGTGTTCCTCTTCACCAAGCCGCTGCTGACGCTGATGGCCCGCCGGACGTTCTTCGCCAGCGGTCACAAGTGGTCCGGTCTCGACCCGAAGGCACTGGGCGCCAAACCGCCCCTGCGCCGTACCCGCCGCACCTCCGCCCCCACGCAGACGAAGGAGGCGTGAGCGATGTCGAAACTCGGCACCCTCGGGGCCCGACTGCACCACGGTGAGGTCGGCTACGACTTCATCAAGAACCGCAAGCTCTGGTACGGCATCTCCATCCTGATCACCATCACGGCCATCGTCGGCCTGGCGGTGCGCGGCCTGCACATGGGCATCGAGTTCCAGGGCGGCGCGGTCTTCACCACCCCGAAGAACATGACCGTCTCCGTCGCCACGGCCGAGGGCTACGCGGAGGACGCGTCCGGCCACGACGCGATCGTCCAGCAGCTCGGCGACGGCAGCATGCGCATCCAGGTCGCGGGTATCGACACCAAGACCTCGGACGGCATCAAGGACCAGCTCGCCAAGGACCTCAAGGTCGACAGCGAGCGGATCAACGCCGAACTGGTCGGCCCCAGCTGGGGCGAACAGATCGCCAACAAGGCCTGGCAGGGCCTCGGCATCTTCATGTTCCTCGTCGTGATCTACCTGGCGATCGCGTTCGAGTGGCGTATGGCCGTCGCCGCGTTCGTCGCGCTGATCCACGACATCACCATCACCGTCGGCATCTACGCCCTCGTCGGGTTCGAGGTGACGCCGGGCACGGTGATCGGTCTGCTCACCATCCTCGGCTACTCGCTGTACGACACGGTCGTCGTCTTCGACAGCCTCAAGGAACAGACCAAGGACATCACCAAGCAGACCCGCTGGACGTACAGCGAGATCGCGAACCGTTCGATCAACAGCACCCTGGTCCGCTCCGTCAACACGACGGTGGTCGCGCTGCTGCCGGTCGGCGCTCTGCTGTTCATCGGCGGCGGTGTCCTCGGCGCCGGCATGCTGAACGACATCTCGCTGTCGCTGTTCGTCGGCCTCGCCGCCGGTGCGTACAGCTCGATCTTCATCGCCACGCCGCTCGTGGCCGACCTCAAGGAACTCGAGCCGTCGATGAAGTCGCTGAAGAAGCGCGTCCTCGCCAAGCGCGCGCAGGGCGGGGCCACGGGCGAGGCGCGGGACGCCGCGGGCGCCGACGGGGACTACGACGACGACCTCGAGGACGCCGCACCCGCGGTCGTCGGCCCGCGCAGCCAGCCGGGGTCCCGTACCCGCGGCCGGGGCCGTCCCTCCGGGAAGCGCCGATGACCGAGATCCGGGATCTGCTCCTCAGCCGCATCCGGGACGTGGCGGACTACCCGGAGCCGGGTGTGATGTTCAAGGACATCACCCTGCTCCTGGCGGACCCCGCGGCGTTCACCGCGCTCAGCGACGCCCTGGCCGACATCGCCCGTGCCAGTGGCGCCACGAAGATCGTCGGCCTGGAGGCCCGCGGATTCATCCTCGGCGCCCCGGTCGCGATCCGCGCGGGGCTCGGCTTCATCCCCGTACGCAAGGCGGGCAAGCTCCCGGAGCGACCCTCAGCCAGGCGTACGACCTGGAGTACGGCTCCGCGGAGATCGAGGTGCACGCGGAGGATCTGAGCGCCGCCGACCGTGTTCTGGTGGTCGACGACGTCCTCGCCACCGGCGGTACCGCCGAGGCGTCGGTCCAGCTCATCCGCAGGGCGGGGGCCGAGGTCGCGGGCCTGGCGGTCCTGATGGAGCTCGGCTTCCTCGGCGGCCGGGCCCGGCTGGAGCCGGCGCTGGGCGGCGCCCCGCTGGAGGCGCTGCTCATCGTCTGACCTCCGCCGACGCGCACCATCCCGCGGGCGGGCCCGGTTTTCTTCGGGCCCGCCCGTGCGGTGTGTCCGCGGGTATGCCGCTGCGAGCTCCGTTCGGTGCGGGTCTCGTGTGGGTTCGGGCGGGGGTTGGTGGTGTGGCCCGGCGTTCGCGGGGTGCCGCGCCTGCCCGTGCGGTGGGGTTCGGCGGTGGCCCGCTGTGTGGGCTGGGCGGGGGTCGGTTGCGCGGCCCGGCGCTTGCGGGGTGCCGTCGCGCCCACCCGTGCCGCCCTGCGGCACGATTGCCCGCGGATGGGCGAGCGATTGCCCGCGGGAGCGGCGTTTGCGGGGTGCCGTCGTGTCCACCCTCCCCCACTCTCGGCCTCGCTCGAGCGGGAATGCCCCCATCGCCCCGGGGGTACCTCCCAGGCCCTTCAGACACTGGGGGAGGCGCGACTGCCCGCGGGAGCGGAGGTGTGCGGCGGGGGTGGTCTGCGGCGATGTGCGGGGAGAGCGGGGTTCGGGGGAGGGGTGGGGAATGCGGGGGTGTCCTTGGTGTTGCGGGTGTGGAGGGGGATCAGAGCCGCCCGCAGGGCATCTGTGGGCGGGGGCTCGCTACCATGGGGGCTCCGGAGCCTGACCGGGGGACCCGGATCGCGCACGAGGAGTCCTCTTGCCAGACGAGGCCCAGCACCTGACCGCCGCCAAGCCCGAGTCCGCCTCGGCGGCCGCGGCCAAGCCAGCGCCCAGCGCGCCCCACGCGAAGAACGACTCGCGCGGGCCGGTCCGGCACGCCCAGTCCGCGCCCGTGGACAAGCCCGAGCAGCCGCGCCCCAAGCCGGCCCCGGCCGAGCGCTCCGCGACACTGGCCCGCCCCAACACCGGCCAGCCCCGCTCCGGCTCCTCCAACCGCGTCCGCGCCCGCCTCGCCCGCCTCGGCGTCCAGCGCGCCAACCCGTACAACCCGGTCCTGGAGCCGCTGCTGCGGATCGTCCGCGGTAACGACCCCAAGATCGAGAACGCCACGCTCCGCCAGATCGAGCGCGCCTACCAGGTCGCCGAGCGCTGGCACCGCGGCCAGAAGCGCAAGAGCGGCGACCCGTACATCACGCACCCGCTCGCCGTGACCACCATCCTCGCCGAGCTGGGCATGGACCCGGCGACGCTGATGGCGGGCCTGCTGCACGACACCGTCGAGGACACCGAGTACGGCCTGGAGGACCTGCGCCGCGACTTCGGCGACGTCGTCACCCTCCTCGTCGACGGTGTCACCAAGCTGGACAAGGTCAAGTTCGGCGAGGCCGCGCAGGCCGAGACCGTACGCAAGATGGTCGTCGCCATGGCGAAGGACCCCCGCGTCCTAGTCATCAAGCTGGCCGACCGCCTGCACAACATGCGCACCATGCGCTACCTCAAGCGCGAGAAGCAGGAGAAGAAGGCGCGCGAGACCCTGGAGATCTACGCGCCGCTCGCCCACCGCCTGGGCATGAACACCATCAAGTGGGAGCTGGAGGACCTCGCCTTCGCGATCCTCTACCCCAAGATGTACGACGAGATCGTCCGTCTCGTCGCCGAGCGCGCCCCAAGCGCGACGAGTACCTCGCCATCGTCACCGACGAGGTGCAGCAGGATCTGCGCGCCGCCCGGATCAAGGCCACCGTCACCGGCCGGCCCAAGCACTACTACAGCGTCTACCAGAAGATGATCGTCCGCGGCCGGGACTTCGCGGAGATCTACGACCTGGTGGGCATCCGCGTCCTCGTGGACACCGTCCGCGACTGCTACGCGGCCCTCGGCACGGTGCACGCGCGATGGAACCCGGTCCCCGGCCGGTTCAAGGACTACATCGCGATGCCCAAGTTCAACATGTACCAGTCGCTGCACACGACGGTGATCGGACCCGGCGGCAAGCCCGTCGAGCTGCAGATCCGCACCTTCGACATGCACCGCCGCGCGGAGTACGGCATCGCCGCGCACTGGAAGTACAAGCAGGAGGCCGTCGCGGGCGCCTCCAAGGTCCGTACGGACGTCCCGAAGGGCTCCGGCAAGGACAAGGACGCCATCAACGACATGGCGTGGCTGCGGCAGCTCCTCGACTGGCAGAAGGAGACCGAGGACCCGGGCGAGTTCCTGGAGTCCCTGCGCTTCGACCTGTCCCGCAACGAGGTCTTCGTCTTCACCCCCAAGGGCGACGTCATAGCGCTCCCCGCCGGTGCCACCCCGGTGGACTTCGCGTACGCGGTCCACACCGAGGTCGGCCACCGCACCATCGGGGCACGGGTCAACGGCCGTCTCGTCCCGCTCGAATCGACCCTCGACAACGGCGACCTGGTCGAGGTCTTCACCTCCAAGGCGGCCGGCGCGGGCCCTCCCGCGACTGGCTCGGCTTCGTGAAGTCACCGCGCGCCCGCAACAAGATCCGCGCCTGGTTCTCCAAGGAGCGCCGCGACGAGGCGATCGAGCAGGGCAAGGACTCCATCGTCCGCGCGATGCGCAAGCAGAACCTGCCGATCCAGCGCATCCTCACCGGCGACTCCCTGGTCACGCTGGCGCACGAGATGCGCTACTCGGACATCTCCGCGCTGTACGCGGCGATCGGCGAGGGCCATGTCTCCGCGCAGAACATCGTGCAGAAGCTCGTCCAGGCCCTCGGCGGCGAGGAGGCGGCCACCGAGGAGATCGACGAGTCGGTCCCGCCGGCCCGCAGCCGTAAACGCCGCTCCAGCGCCGACCCCGGTGTCGTCGTCAAGGGCGTCGAGGACGTGTGGGTGAAACTGGCCCGCTGCTGTACGCCGGTACCCGGCGACCCGATCATCGGATTCGTGACCCGGGGCAGCGGTGTATCGGTGCATCGCAGCGACTGTGTCAACGTCGACTCGCTGTCCCGGGAACCCGAGCGGATCCTCGAAGTCGAGTGGGCCCCCACCCAGTCCTCGGTGTTCCTGGTCGCCATCCAGGTCGAGGCCCTGGACCGTTCCCGGCTGCTGTCGGACGTCACCCGCGTCCTGTCCGACCAGCACGTCAACATCCTGTCCGCGGCCGTCCAGACCTCCCGCGACCGCGTCGCCACCTCCCGCTTCACCTTCGAGATGGGCGACCCCAAGCACCTCGGCCACGTTCTGAAGGCCGTACGCGGCGTGGAGGGCGTCTACGACGTCTACCGCGTCACCTCGGCCCGCAACCGCACATAGGAACCCCGCGACCGCACACAGGAACCCCGCACCCGCACGCGGGAACACGGAAGAGGGGCCCCGTACGCGAAGTACGGGGCCCTCTTCCGGATGCCGGGCGCGGCCTCAGCCGCCGAACTCGTGCAGACCCTTCAGCGCCTGGTCCAGCAGGGCCTGGCGGCCCTCCAGCTCCCGCTCGAGCTTGTCCGCCCTCGCGGAGTTGCCCTGCGCCCTGGCCTGCTCGATCTGGCCCTTCAGCTTGTCCACGGCGGCCTGGAGCTGACCCGTCAGACCCGCGGCACGCGCGCGTGCCTCCGGGTTCGTGCGGCGCCACTCCGACTCCTCGGCCTCCTGGAGGGCCCGCTCCACGGTGTGCATCCGGCCCTCGACCTTCGGGCGGGCGTCCCTCGGCACATGGCCGATGGCCTCCCAGCGCTCGTTGATCGCGCGGAACGCGGCCCGCGCGGCCTTCAGATCCGTGATCGGAAGAAGCTTCTCGGCCTCCCCGGCCAGCTCCTCCTTGAGCTTGAGGTTCTCCGTCTGCTCCGCGTCACGCTCGGCGAAGACCGAGCTGCGGGCGGCGAAGAAGACGTCCTGCGCACCGCGGAAGCGGTTCCACAGATCGTCCTCGTGCTCGCGCTGGGCGCGGCCCGCGGCCTTCCAGTCCGACATCAGCTCGCGGTAACGGGCGGCCGTCTGCCCCCAGTCCGTCGAGTTCGACAGGGCCTCGGCCTCGGCGACCAGCCGCTCCTTGGCCTGACGGGCATCCTCGCGCTGCGCGTCCAGCTGCGCGAAGTGCTGCTTGCGCCGCTTGGAGAACGCCGACCGCGCGTGCGAGAACCGGTGCCACAGCTCGTCGTCCGACTTGCGGTCCAGCCGCGGCAGACCCTTCCAGGTGTCCACCAGCGCCCGCAGCCGCTCACCGGCGGCCCGCCACTGGTCGGACTGCGCCAGCCCCTCAGCCTCGACGACCAGCGCCTCCTTGGCGTGCCGCGCCTCGTCGGACTGCTTGGCCCGCTGCGCCTTGCGCTCCTCACGGCGCGCGTCCACCAGCTCCACGAGCTTGTCCAGCCGGGCCCTGAGCGCGTCCAGATCGCCGACCGCGTGATGTGCGTCCACCTGCTCACGCAGATGCCCGATCGCGGTCTGGGCGTCCTTCGACGACAGGTCGGTGGTCTTCACTCGCTTCTCGAGGAGGCCGATCTCGACAACCAGGCCCTCGTACTTGCGCTCGAAGTAGGCCAGCGCCTCCTCGGGGAGCCGGCCTGCCAGGAACCGACGACCTGCTCGCCGTCGGCCGTACGCACGTACACGGTCCCCGTCTCGTCGACGCGGCCCCACGGGTCGCTGCTCACAGCGCCTCCTCCACATGATGCCGCCGAGGGGGCCTCGCAGCTCCCCGGGCATCGTCCACAGTTTCGTCACGGCCAACATAGGCGACCGACGGGATGCCTGTCCGCATCCCGCGCGACCGAAATTTCGCAGTTGAGGGTCAGGATTTGGTGACGGTCGCCTTGTCGATCACGACCGTCGCGTTGGGCGCCCCGTCGCCGGCTCCGGTGCTCTCCCCGGCCTCGGCGATCTTCCGCATGACCTTCATGCCGGCGTCCGAGAGAGTGCCGAACGGTGTGTAGCTGGGCGGGAGCTGACTGTCCTCGTAGACGAGGAAGAACTGGCTGCCGCCACTGTCCTTCTGCCCGGTGTTGGCCATCGCGACCGTGCCCGCCGGGTAGATGTTGTCCTTGAGGCTTTTGTCCTTCAGGTTCTCGTCCGGGATCGTGTAGCCGGGACCGCCGGTGCCCGTGCCCGTCGGGTCACCGCACTGCAGCACGTAGATGCCGTTCGTGGTGAGCCGGTGGCACGTGCTGTGGTCGAAGTAGCCCTTGTTCGCGAGGAAGTCGAACGAGTTGACCGTGTGCGGGGCCGCCGACGCCTTCAGCGCCACGTCGATGGCACCACAGGTCGTGTCCAGCGTCAGGGTGTACTCCGCCGACTTGTCGATGGAGATCGCCGGCTCCTTCTTCCAGGTCTTCGACGCGACCTTGCCCTCCGCGGGCTTCTCGCACGGGTCCGGCGCCTTGCTCGGCGCGGACGGGCTCGGCGTGACCTCCGCGTTCGCGTTGGTCTTGTCGTCGTCCTGCTTCAGCGTCCCGGTCGTGTACAGCGCGAGGCTGCCCACGAGGATGACACCGAGCACGGACGCGACCACCGAGTTGCGGACACGCGACTTCCGCCGCGCCTCGGTCCGCCGCTGCTGCTGCCGCAAGAACTTCTCCCGGGCGAGCTGACGCCGCCGCTGTTCCTGGCTGACCACCGGGTTCTCTCCTCAATGCGTCTCGTGTGCCGGCCGGTACGCGTGCGTGCGTGCGGTGAGCCGACCGCCTGCGTGTGCCCCGTACCGTATATGGGTTCGCTGAGGAATCGGCAGCGCCGGTAGGCTCTGACCACGGGCGCAGCCCCGTCGCAAGCCTCCCGTATCCACACAACGAAGGACGATCGTGCTCATTGCCGGGTTCCCCGCCGGGGCCTGGGGGACGAACTGTTATCTCGTCGCCCCCGCCGCCGGTGAGGAGTGCGTGATCATCGACCCCGGCCATCAGGCCGCCGACGGCGTCGCGGAGGCGGTCCGCAAACACCGGCTCAAGCCCGTCGCCGTCGTCCTTACCCACGGCCACATCGACCATGTCGCCTCGGTCGTCCCGGTGTGCGGAGCGCACGGCGTACCGGCCTGGATCCACCCCGACGACCGGTACATGATGCGCGACCCCGAGAAGGGCATCGGACGTGCCATCGGCATGCCGCTGATGGGCGAGCTGACGGTGGGGGAGCCGGACGACGTCAAGGAGCTCACCGACGGCGCGAGGCTGGAACTGGCCGGTCTGGAACTGGCCGTGTCCCACGCGCCGGGCCATACCAAGGGGTCGGTGACCTTCGGCCTGCCCGAGGCGGCGGACATCCCGCCCGTCTTCTTCTCGGGCGACCTGCTGTTCGCCGGCTCCATCGGACGCACCGACCTGCCCGGCGGTGACATGGCCGAGATGCTCGACTCGCTGGCACGCGTGTGCCTGCCGCTCGACGACTCGACCGTGGTGCTGTCCGGCCACGGCCCCCAGACGACCATCGGCCAGGAGCGCGCCGCCAACCCGTATCTGCGGCAGGTGGCGGCAGACCGCCAAGAACGCGGCGCCACCGAGGCTCCCCGACGAGGAATGTGACAAGACCTTCCGTGAGCACCTTCAAGGCCCCCAGGGGCACCTACGACCTGATCCCGCCGGACAGCGCCAAGTACCTCGCCGTCCGCGAGGCCATCGCCGCGCCGCTGCGCAACTCCGGCTACGGCTACATCGAGACGCCCGGCTTCGAGAGCGTCGAGCTGTTCGCGCGCGGTGTCGGCGAGTCCACCGACATCGTCTCCAAGGAGATGTACGCCTTCGAGACCAAGAGCGGCACCCGGCTCGCCCTGCGCCCCGAAGGCACCGCCTCCGTACTGCGCGCCGCTCTGGAGGCCAACCTGCACAAGGCGGGCAACCTCCCGGTCAAGCTCTGGTACTCCGGCTCGTACTACCGCTACGAGCGCCCCCAGAAGGGCCGTTACCGCCACTTCTCGCAGGTGGGCGCCGAGGCGATCGGCGCGGAGGACCCGGCGCTCGACGCCGAGCTGATCATCCTCGCCGACCAGGCGTACCGCTCCCTGGGCCTCCAGAACTTCCGCATCCTGCTCAACAGCCTCGGCGACCAGGAGTGCCGTCCCGTGTACCGGGCCGCGCTCCAGGACTTCCTGCGCGGACTCGACCTGGACGAGGACACGCTGCGCCGCGCGGAGATCAACCCGCTGCGCGTCCTGGACGACAAGCGCGAGTCGGTGCAGAAGCAGCTCACCGGCGCGCCCCTGCTGCGCGACTACCTCTGCGACGCCTGCAAGGCGTACCACGAGGAGGTCCGTGAACTGATCACGGCGGCGGGCGTCTCCTTCGAGGACGACGCCAAGCTGGTGCGCGGCCTGGACTACTACACGCGCACCACCTTCGAGTTCGTCCACGACGGTCTGGGCTCCCAGTCCGCGGTGGGCGGCGGCGGCCGCTACGACGGACTGTCCGAGATGATCGGCGGCCCCGCGCTGCCCTCCGTCGGCTGGGCGCTCGGCGTCGACCGCACCGTGCTGGCCCTGGAGGCGGAGGGCGTCGAGCTCGAACTCCCCACCACCACCAGCGTGTTCGCCGTCCCGCTCGGCGAGGAGGCCCGCCAGGTGCTGTTCGCCAAGGTCACCGAACTGCGCAAGAACGGGGTGGCGGCGGACTTCAGTTACGGCGGCAAGGGTCTCAAGGGCGCCATGAAGAACGCCAACCGCTCCGGCGCCCGCTACACCATCGTGGCCGGCGAACGTGACCTCGCCGAGGGCGTCGTCCAGCTCAAGGACATGGAGTCCGGCGAGCAGACGGCGGTCGGCGTCAACGAGATCGTGGCGGAGCTGGAGTCGCGGCTCGGCTGAGCCGCACGCACCCACGAAGGCGCCGGTACCCCGCGGGGCACCGGCGCCTTCGCCGTCACCCGGCCGGACGACCCGGAAGGGAGCGTGTGTACGGCCCTCCCACAGAGATCGGCCGAAACCCCACGCCCACGGGCGAACCCCGGTATGTCCTTATGCCCGCACAACGGCGGACCACAGCTTCGTACGGCACAATGGCCCCTGCCCGAAGCAGGTCCATACTCCCCAGTGACGGAATCGGCGTGATGAGCAAGACGACAGTCAGGGACGTCGACATGGAGCCCGAACCCTCGGCCGGACCGCCGCGCGCCGCCGCCGTGCCGCGCGCGGAAGGCGCGAGCCGGGCCCTGGCCCTGCTCTTGGTGATCACCGGCGCCGCCGGTGTACTCGCCGCCTGGGTGATCACGCTCGACAAGTTCAAACTGCTCGAGGCCAAGGTCAAGGGCGAGACGTTCGTCCCCGGCTGCAGCCTCAACCCCGTCGTCTCGTGCGGCAGCGTCATGGAGAGCGACCAGGCGTCCGTCTTCGGCTTCCCCAACCCGATGCTCGGCCTCGTCACCTACGGCATCGTCGTCTGCGTCGGCATGAGCCTGCTCGCCCGGGCCCGCTTCCCGCGCTGGTACTGGCTCACCTTCAACGCGGGCACGCTCTTCGGCGTCGTCTTCTGCGCCTGGCTGATGGTCCAGTCGCTGTACCGGATCAACGCCCTGTGCCTGTGGTGCTGCCTGGCCTGGGTCGCCACGATCATCATGTTCTGGTACGTGACGTCGTTCAACGTCCGCCAGGGCTTCCTGCCCGCCCCCGGCTGGCTGAAGAGCTTCTTCGGCGAGTTCACCTGGGTCATGCCGGTCCTGCACATCGGCATCATCGGCATGCTGATCCTGACCCGCTGGTGGGAGTTCTGGACCAGCTGATCACCCGGCGGGGCGCTGTCGGTGCGGTAGCTTAGGGTTTCAGCGTGGAGCCCGACCTGTTCACCGCCGCAGCCGAAGAACGCCAGGCGAAGGATCCGACCGGCAGCCCCTGGCGGTCCGGATGCGCCCGCGCACCCTCGACGAGGTGGTGGGCCAGCAACATCTGCTGAAGCCGGGCTCACCCTGCGCAGACTGGTCGGCGAGGGCGCCTCGGGCCCCGCGGGACCCTCCTCGGTGATCCTCTGGGGCCCGCCCGGCACCGGCAAGACGACCCTCGCCTACGTCGTCTCCAAGGCCACCAACAAGCGCTTCGTCGAACTGTCGGCGATCACCGCGGGCGTCAAGGAGGTCCGTACGGTCATCGACGGCGCCCGCCGCGCCACCGGCGGGTACGGCCAGGAGACCGTCCTCTTCCTCGACGAGATCCACCGCTTCAGCAAGGCCCAGCAGGACTCCCTGCTCCCCGCCGTGGAGAACCGCTGGGTCACCCTGATCGCCGCCACCACCGAGAACCCCTACTTCTCGGTCATCTCCCCGCTGCTGTCCCGCTCCTCCTCCTCACCCTCGAACCGCTCACCGACGACGACGTCCGGGATCTGCTGAAGCGCGCCCTCACCGACGAGCGGGGCCTGAAGGGCGCCGTCACGCTCCCCGGGGACACCGAGAACCACTTCCTGCGGATCGCGGGCGGCGACGCCCGCCGCGCGCTCACCGCCCTGGAGGCCGCCGCCGGAGCCGCGCTCGACAAGGGCGAGGCGTCGATCACCCTGGCCACGCTGGAGGAGACGGTCGACCGGGCCGCGGTGAAGTACGACCGCGACGGCGACCAGCACTACGACGTCGCCAGCGCCCTGATCAAATCCATCCGCGGCTCCGACGTGGACGCCGCCCTGCACTACCTGGCCCGCATGATCGAGGCCGGCGAGGACCCCGCTTCATCGCCCGCCGCCTGATGATCTCCGCCAGCGAGGACATCGGCCTCGCCGACCCGGGCGCGCTGCCCATCGCGGTGGCCGCCGCCCAGGCCGTCGCCATGATCGGCTTCCCCGAGGCGGCCCTCACCCTCAGCCACGCCACCATCGCCCTCGCCCTCGCCCCCAAGTCCAACGCCGCCACCACCGCGATCGGCGCCGCCCTGGACGACGTACGCAAGGGACTGGCCGGACCCGTGCCGTCGCATCTGCGGGACAGCCACTACAAGGGCGCGACCAAGCTGGGGCACGGCAAGGGCTACACCTACCCGCACGACCTGCCCGAGGGCATCGCCGCACAGCAGTACGCGCCGGACGCCCTCAAGGACCGTGAGTACTACGAGCCCACCCGGCACGGCGCGGAGGCGAGATACGCGGACGCGGCGGAGTGGACCAGGAAGCACCTCGGTCGGAAGCGGTCCTGACCGCCCTGTAGACTCTCCGCAGAGCTGAGTCCCGTGTCCGGCCCCGGTCGGCGCCTCAGGCGGGACATCCAGCCGGATCTTTCGATCCAGGAGCGTCGCGCACCGTCGTAGGTGTCGCGGGCAGCCCACCACCACCCCGTAAGTCCAGGGACCGGTCGGTGGGCCGTTCGTGTGCTGCACGTATGTGCCCAGACCAGGGAACGGCTGCCCTTCGGGTCCTCGCGGACCCGTTCGGGGATTCCCCGGCTGCGGATGCGACCTCCCGTAACTCTGAGGCAGCCGAAAAGGAAAAGGAAAAGAAGTGGCGAACCAGCCCCGTCCCAAGGTCAAGAAGTCGCGTGCCCTCGGCATCGCGCTGACCCCGAAGGCCGTCAAGTACTTTGAGGCCCGCCCCTACCCGCCGGGCGAGCACGGTCGTGGCCGCAAGCAGAACTCGGACTACAAGGTCCGTCTGCTGGAGAAGCAGCGTCTGCGCGCGCAGTACGACGTGTCCGAGCGCCAGCTCGTCCGCGCCTACGAGCGTGCCGCGAAGACCACGATGAAGACCGGTGAGGCCCTGGTCATCGAGCTGGAGCGTCGTCTCGACGCCCTGGTTCTGCGTTCGGGCATCGCCCGCACGATCTACCAGGCCCGTCAGATGGTCGTCCACGGCCACATCCAGGTCAACGGCAAGAAGGTCGACAAGCCCTCCTTCCGTGTCCGCCCGGACGACGTGGTGCAGGTCCGTGAGCGCAGCAAGGAGAAGACCCTCTTCACGATCGCCCGTGAAGGCGGCTTCGCCCCCGACGGTGAGACCCCGCGCTACCTCCAGGTGAACCTCAAGTCCCTGGCGTTCCGCCTGGACCGTGAGCCGAACCGCAAGGAGATCCCGGTGATCTGCGACGAGCAGCTCGTCGTCGAGTTCTACGCCCGCTAGACCCAGCAGGCGAGCGGTATCCCGAACCCGCCGTCTCCCCGCCCCTCCGGGCGGGCGAGGCGGCAGGTTCGTCGTTCCTCCCCGCGACTCCACCCGCTGCGGACGGCAAATCCGGTACGGAGTCCCGTCACCGGCGCGATAGGCTCGGGCACACGACTTTTCTCGATGTTCAGGCGCGTTTCAAGGGAGCGGGTGCACACAGTGTCCGGTGGCGAGGTGGCCGGAATCCTGGTGGCCGTGTTCTGGGCGATCCTGGTTTCCTTCCTCGCGGTCGCGCTCGCGAGGCTGGCCCAGACGCTCCGGGCGACCACCAGGCTGGTGGCGGACGTGACCGACCAGGCCGTCCCCTGCTGGCGGACGCCTCCACGGCGGTGCGGTCCGCGCAGACCCAGATCGAGCGGGTCGACGCGATCGCCTCCGACGTCCAGGAGGTCACCTCCAACGCCTCCGCGCTGTCGACCACCGTGGCCTCCACCTTCGGCGGCCCCCTGGTCAAGGTCGCCGCCTTCGGCTACGGCGTACGCCGCGCCGTGAGCGGCCGCAAGGACGACGCCCCGGCCAAGCCGTCGCGGCGCAACGTGATCGTGGGCCGCACCGTCCCGGGCGCGCGGCGGGAGAAGCGGACCCGGGGAAAGAGGGACTGACCCAGCGATGTTCCGCCGAACGTTCTGGTTCACCACCGGCGTCGCCGCCGGAGTGTGGGCCACCACCAAGGTCAACCGCAAGCTCAAGCAGCTGACGCCCGAGCACCTCGCCGTCACCGCGGCGAACAAGGCGATCGAGGCCGGCGGCCGGCTCAAGGACCGCGCCGTGGACTTCGCCCTCGAGGTCCGCGACCACATGGACCGGCGCGAGGCCGAACTCGGCGACGCGCTCGGGCTGGGCGCCCCGTCGACCGCGAACTCCCGCACCCCGCGGCTACGCCGTCATCGAGAACCGCAACAGCACCAAGTACGTCGACGGCCCGGCACTCGAGCCGGGCCGGACGTACCCGACGTACCCGTACAACCGGAATGAGGACCACTGATGGAGTCGGCCGAGATCCGCCGCCGCTGGCTGAGCTTCTTCGAGGAGCGCGGGCACACCGTCGTCCCTTCGGCGTCGCTCATCGCGGACGACCCGACTCTGCTCCTCGTCCCGGCCGGCATGGTGCCCTTCAAGCCCTACTTCCTGGGCGAGGTCAAGCCGCCCTTCGACCGCGCCACCAGCGTGCAGAAGTGCGTGCGCACCCCGACATCGAAGAAGTCGGCAAGACCACCCGCCACGGCACGTTCTTCCAGATGTGCGGCAACTTCTCCTTCGGCGACTACTTCAAGGAAGGCGCCGTCAAGTACGCCTGGGAGCTGCTCACCAGCCCCCAGGACAAGGGCGGTTACGGCCTCGACGCCGAGCGCCTGTGGATCACCGTCTACGAGGAGGACGACGAGGCCGAGCGCATCTGGCGCGACGTCGTGGGTGTCCCCGCCGAGCGCATCCAGCGCCTGGGCAAGAAGGACAACTACTGGGACATGGGCGTCCCGGGCCCCTGCGGCCCCTGCTCCGAGATCAACTACGACCGCGGCCCCGAGTTCGGGGTCGAGGGCGGCCCCGCCGTCAACGACGAGCGTTACGTGGAGATCTGGAACCTCGTCTTCATGCAGTACGAGCGGGGCGAGGGTTCGGGCAAGGACTACCCGATTCTCGGCGACCTGCCGAGCCAGAACATCGACACGGGCCTCGGCCTGGAGCGCCTCGCCATGATTCTGCAGGGCGTGCAGAACATGTACGAGATCGACACCTCCATGGCCGTCATCGACAAGGCCACCGAGCTGACCGGCGTGGCCTACGGCGACGCCCACGCCTCGGACGTCTCCCTGCGCGTGGTCACCGACCACATGCGTACGTCCGTGATGCTCATCGGCGACGGCGTCACCCCGGCAACGAGGGCCGCGGCTACGTACTGCGCCGCATCATGCGCCGCGCCGTCCGCAACATGCGCCTCCTCGGCGCCACCGGCCCCGTCGTCAAGGACCTCATCGACGTCGTCATCGGCATGATGGGGCAGCAGTACCCGGAGCTGATCACCGACCGCGAGCGCATCGAGAAGGTCGCCCTCGCCGAGGAGAACGCCTTCCTCAAGACGCTGAAGGCCGGCACCAACATCCTCGACACCGCCGTGACCGAGACCAAGCAGTCCGGTGGCGGGGTCCTGGCCGGCGAAAAGGCCTTCCTGCTCCACGACACCTGGGGCTTCCCGATCGACCTCACCCTGGAGATGGCCGCCGAGCAGGGCCTCTCCGTGGACGAGGACGGCTTCCGCCGCCTGATGAAGGAACAGCGGGAGCGCGCCAAGGCCGACGCCCGCGCCAAGAAGACCGGCCACGCCGGCACCGGTGCCTACCGGGAGATCGCCGACAAGGCCGGCGCCACCGACTTCGTCGGCTACTCCGACACCGAGAGCGAGTCCACGATCGTCGGCATCCTCGTCGACGGCGCCTCCTCCCCAGCCGCCACGGAGGGCGACGAGGTCGAGATCGTCCTCGACCGCACCCCTTCTACGCCGAGGGCGGCGGCCAGATCGGCGACACCGGCCGCATCAGGGTCGACACCGGCGCCGTCATCGAGATCCGCGACTGCCAGAAGCCCGTCCCGGGCGTGTACGTCCACAAGGGCGTCGTCCAGGTCGGCGAGGTCACGGTCGGCGCCAAGGCCCAGGCCTCCATCGACGGCCGCCGCCGTACCGCCATCGCCCGCGCCCACTCGGCCACCCACCTCACCCACCAGGCTCTGCGCGACGCCCTCGGCCCGACGGCCGCCCAGGCCGGTTCCGAGAACCAGCCCGGCCGCTTCCGCTTCGACTTCGGCTCCCCGTCCGCCGTACCGACGGCCGTGCTGACCGACGTCGAGCAGAAGATCAACGAGGTGCTCGCCCGCGACCTCGACGTCCGCGCCGACGTCATGGGCATCGACGAGGCCAGGAAGCAGGGCGCCATCGCCGAGTTCGGCGAGAAGTACGGCGAGCGCGTGCGCGTCGTCACCATCGGCGACTTCTCCAAGGAGCTGTGCGGCGGCACCCATGTGCACAACACCGCCCAGCTGGGCCTGGTGAAGCTCCTCGGCGAGTCCTCCATCGGCTCCGGTGTGCGCCGTATCGAGGCCCTCGTCGGCGTCGATGCCTACAACTTCCTCGCCCGTGAGCACACGGTCGTCGCCCAGCTCCAGGAGCTGATCAAGGGGCGCCCGGAGGAGCTTCCGGAGAAGGTCTCCGCCATGCTCGGCAAGCTGAAGGACGCCGAGAAGGAGATCGAGAGGTTCCGCGCCGAGAAGGTGCTCCAGGCCGCCGCCGGTCTCGCCGAGTCCGCCAAGGACGTCCGCGGCATCGCCGTCGTCACCGGCCGGGTCCCCGACGGCACCACTCCGGACGACCTGCGGAAGCTCGTCCTCGACGTACGCGGCCGTATCCAGGGCGGCCGGGCCGCCGTCGTCGCCCTGTTCACCGTGAACAACGGCAAGCCGCTCACGGTCATCGCCACCAACGACGCCGCCCGCGAGCGCGGCCTCAAGGCCGGTGAACTGGTCCGCACGGCCGCCAAGACCCTCGGCGGCGGCGGAGGCGGCAAGCCGGACGTCGCCCAGGGCGGCGGCCAGAACCCGGCCGCCGTCGGCGAGGCCGTCGACGCCGTCGAGCGGCTCGTGGCGGACACCGCCAAGTGACCGGGAACCAGGGCGACGCCCCGGCTCTGCGCCGGGGCCGCCGGCTCGCCCTCGACGTGGGGGACGCCCGGATCGGGGTCGCCTCGTGCGACCCCGACGGGATCCTCGCCACGCCGGTGGAGACGGTGCCCGGCCGGGACGTCCCGGCCGCGCACCGGCGGCTGCGGCAACTCGTCGAGGAGTACGAGCCGATCGAGCTCGTCGTCGGCCTGCCCCGCTCCCTCAAGGGCGGCGAGGGCCGGCCGCAGCCAAGGTCAGGGGCTTCGCACAGGAACTGGCGCGCGGTATCGCGCCCATTCCGGTGCGGCTGGTCGACGAGCGGATGACCACGGTCACGGCGAGCCAGGGACTGCGCGCCTCCGGCGTCGGCTCCAGGAAGGGCAGGTCGGTGATCGACCAGGTCGCCGCCGTGATCATCCTCCAGCAGGCGCTGGAATCCGAACGGGTGTCAGGCAGGCCACCCGGTGAGGGCGTCGAAGTGGTCATCTGATCGCGATACGGTAACGTTCCGCGCGATGCGGACGGTGTTCGAACAGCCGCCGCACGAGAGAGGCGGGACGGGAGTCGCGGTCTTCGGATGACCGTGTATCCGCCGCCTCGCGGCTCTAGGGGATCGATGACTGAGTATGGCCGGGGCCAGGGCTCCGAACCGTGGCATCCGGACGACCCGTTGTACGGGGACGGCGGATGGGGCGGACAGCAGACCCAGCAGGGTCAGCAGTCCCCCTACGGCGGCCAGCCACAGGACCACCCGCAGCAGCCGCAGGCGCAGCAGCAGTACGGCGACTGGGGCACCGGTGAGCAGCACGGGTACGGCGGTCAGCAGCACCCGCAGTACGACCAGCACCAGTACGACCAGCAGCAACAGCAGCAGCAGTACGACCAGCAGCAGTACGCCGCTCAGCAGCAGCAGTCGCAGTACGACCAGAACGGCTGGCCCGCCGGCTCCTACCCCCAGGACCCCTACGCGGCCGGCCCGACGGACCCGTACGGGCAGCAGCAGCCGGGGACGTACGGCGGCGAACAGCCCGACCACTACGCCACCCCGGAGGCGTACCCGCCGCCGGAGCCGCCCGGCCGCCGCCGCGCCGAACCCGAACCCGCGCCCGAACCGGAACCCGAGCCGAAGACGGGCTGGGACCCGGGCCCCGACCAGGGCGAACACGCGTTCTTCTCGGGCGGTGGCGACGACGACGATGACGAAGGCGACGACGAGCCGGCCGAGCGGCGCGGGCGCGGCGAACGCAAGGGCGCGGCGGCAAGGAGAAGAAGCGGCGCAGTGGCATGGCCTGCCTCGTCGTGGTCGGAGTCCTCGGCGGCGGCCTCGCGGGTGTCAGCTACTTCGGCTACCAGTTCTACCAGGATCGTTTCGGCAGCGCCCCGGACTTCGCGGGGGCCGGCAACGGCGAGCAGGTGACCGTCACGATTCCCAAGGGATCCGGCGGATACGCCATCGGCCAGGTGCTCAAGAAGGCGGGCGTCGTCGCGAGCGTCGACGCCTTCGTCGCGGCTCAGGGGCCAACCCGGGCGGCCAGGGGATCCAGGACGGCGTCTACACGCTCCAGAAGGAGATGTCGGCGTCGAGCGCGGTCGAGCTGATGCTCAGCCCGAAGAGCCGCGACAACCTGATCATCGCCGAGGGCAAGCGCAACGTGGCCATCTACGAGCTGATCGACAAGCGCCTCAAGGTGGCCGACGGCACCACGGCCAAGGTCGCCGAGACCAAGTGGAAGAGCCTCGGCCTGCCCGACTGGGCCGTGAACCACGACGACGTCAAGGACCCGCTGGAGGGCTTCCTCTACCCGTCGAGCTACGCCGTCGCCAAGGGCCAGAAGCCCGAGGAGGTGCTGAAACAGATGGTGGCCCGAGCCACCGAGAAGTACGAGGAACTGGACTTCGAAGGGCAGTCGAAGAAGCTCGGTCTCGAGGGGCCGTGGGAACTGGTGACGGTCGCGAGCCTGGTCCAGGCGGAGGGCAAGACCCACGACGACTTCCGCAAGATGTCCGAAGTGATCTACAACCGGCTCAAGCCCAGCAACACCGAGACGTACCAGAAGCTCCAGTTCGACTCGAGCTTCAACTACCTCCTCGGCCAGAGCGAGATCGACATCTCCGAGTCGGAGATCAACAGCAACCCCGACCCGTACAACACGTACACCAACAAGGGTCTGACGCCCGGCCCGATCGGCAATCCCGGCGAGGAGGCGCTCCAGGCCGCGCTGAAGCCGACGAGCGACGGCTGGATGTACTTCGTCGCGACGGACGGCGCGAACAAGACCGAGTTCGCCAAGACCATCGCGGAGCACCAGAAGCTCGTCGACAAGTTCAACGCGACGAGGAAGAACTGATGGCGGCCGTCCGCAGGGCCGCGGTACTCGGCTCCCCGATCGCCCACTCCTCTCCCCGGTGCTGCACCGCACCGCCTATGCCGAACTGGGCCTGGACGGCTGGACGTACGACCGTTTCGAGGTCGACGAGACGTCCCTGGCCGGCTTCTTCGACACGCTCGGCACGGAGTGGGCGGGGCTGTCGCTGACCATGCCGCTGAAGCGGGCGGTGATCCCGCTGCTCGACTCGGTCAGCGAGACCGCCACCTCGGTCGAGGCGGTCAACACGGTCGTCCTCACACCGGACGGCCGCCGGACCGGCGACAACACCGACATCCCCGGGATGGTCGCCGCCCTGCGCGAGCACGGCATCGACAAGGTGGAGGCGGCCGCCGTCATCGGCGCCGGCGCCACCGCCTCCTCCGCCCTCGCGGCGCTGGCCCGGATCTGCTCCGGCGAGGTCACCGTCTACGTCCGCAGCGAGACCCGCGCGACGGAGATGCGCGAGTGGGCGGAGCGGCTCGACGTGGCGGTCCGTATCGCCGCCTGGGACGACGCGGAGCAGGCCCTGCACGCCCCGCTGGTCGTCAGCACCACCCCGGCCGGTGTCACGGACACCCTCGCCAGGGCCGTCCCGGAGCACCCGGCGGCCCTCTTCGACGTGCTCTACGACCCGTGGCCGACCGTGCTCGCCGCCCGCTGGTCGGCGTACGGGGGCGCCGTGGTCAGCGGGCTGGACCTCCTGGTGCACCAGGCGGTGCTCCAGGTGGAGCAGATGACGGGGCGTGCGCCGGCGCCCCTGGACGCCATGCGAAAAGCGGGGAGCGGGCGCTCGCGGCCCGATAAGATCCACCGTCGGTTCCGCAGGGGCGGAACACGGGAGGGGAACGCGTTCCATGTCCGCAGGCATACCGCTGGCGTCGGTGAAGTCCCAGATCTTCGAGTCCGTGCTGGGCTTCCTGCCCGACTGGGTGCAGATCACGGTGCTGGCGTTGATCGTGCTCGCCGTCCTCGCGTCCTGGGTCGTCAAGCTCAAGCGCAGGATCGCGCACCGCCGCGCCGTCCGGGGCGGACAGCCGGTCCCCGCGGCGGCCCCGTACGGCCAGGGAGCGGCGCCGACCACCTGGGCCCGTACGCGCCCCGGCAGTCGCGGCAACAGGGCAGCGGGGCCGACTTCCTCGGCGCCTACGCCCCGCAGCAGCGCCGGGGCGAGGGCGGCCCGGCCTGATTCCCGTACCGCCCGGCCGGTGATCCGGCCCGTCCGTCTGATGGACCGGCGGCCGGACACCCGGCGGGGACGTGGGAGGATCGAAGACGGCGGACCGGGGCCGCGCACCCGTCCCGCCGCAGTCGTGCACGAGGAGACGTGTACGCGGGGCAGTACCGGGGCGCGAGTATGTGAGGAGCACCGTTGAGCAGGTTGCGCTGGCTGACCGCGGGGAGTCGCACGGTCCCGCCCTGGTGGCGACGCTGGAGGGTCTTCCCGCCGGCGTACCGATCACCACCGACATGGTGGCGGACCACCTCGCGAGGCGGCGGCTGGGCTATGGACGCGGTGCCCGGATGAAGTTCGAGCGCGACGAGGTCACCTTCCTCGGCGGCGTCCGGCACGGTCTGACCCTCGGCTCCCCGATCGCGGTCATGGTGGGCAACACCGAATGGCCGAAGTGGGAGACGGTCATGGCGGCCGACCCGGTCGACCCCGAGGTACTGGCCGGCCTGGCGCGCAACGCCCCGCTGACCCGTCCCCGCCCGGGCCATGCCGACCTGGCCGGCATGCAGAAGTACGGCTTCGACGAGGCCCGGCCGATCCTGGAGCGGGCCTCCGCCCGCGAGACCGCCGCCCGCGTGGCGCTGGGCGCGGTGGCACGGTCGTACCTGAAGGAGACGGCCGGCATCGAGATCGTCAGCCACGTCGTCGAGCTGGCCGCCGCCAAGGCGCCGTACGGCGTCTACCCGGTCCCGGCCGACGTGGAGCGTCTCGACGCCGACCCGGTGCGCTGTCTGGACGCGGACGCCTCGAAGGCGATGGTCGCGGAGATCGACCAGGCCCACAAGGACGGCGACACCCTCGGCGGCGTGGTCGAGGTACTGGCGTACGGCGTGCCCGTGGGCCTCGGCTCCCACGTCCACTGGGACCGTCGCCTGGACGCCCGTCTGGCCGCCGCCCTGATGGGCATCCAGGCCATCAAGGGCGTGGAGGTCGGCGACGGCTTCGACCTCGCCCGCGTCCCCGGCTCGAAGGCGCACGACGAGATCGTCGTCACCGACGACGGCATCAGGCGCGCGTCCGGCCGCTCCGGCGGCACCGAGGGCGGGCTGACCACCGGTGAGCTGCTGCGTGTGCGCGCGGCGATGAAGCCGATCGCGACCGTGCCGCGCGCGCTGAAGACCGTGGACGTCGTCACCGGCGAGGAGGCCGCCGCCCACCACCAGCGCTCCGACGTGGCGCCGTGCCGGCGGCCGGGATCGTCGCCGAGGCCATGGTGGCACTGGTCCTCGCGGACGCGGTCGCGGAGAAGTTCGGCGGCGACAGCGTCACCGAGACCCGCCGCAATGTGACGTCGTACCTCGAGAACCTGGCCATCCGATGACGGGTGCACCGGTCATCGTGCTGATCGGCCCGATGGGCGTGGGCAAGTCCACCGTCGGGCGGCTGCTCGCCGAGCGGCTGGGTGTCGCTTTCCGCGACACCGACGACGACATCGTCACCGCCGAGGGTCGGACCATCGCCGACATCTTCGTCGACGAGGGCGAATCCGCGTTCCGTGTCATCGAGAAGCGCGCGGTGCGTACGGCGCTGGCCGGTCACCAGGGTGTGCTGGCGCTCGGCGGCGGCGCGATCCTCGACCCGGAGACCCGCGCGCTGCTCGCCGGGCAGCGGGTCGTCTACCTCTCGATGGACGTCGAGGAGGCGGTCAGGCGCACCGGCCTGGGCGCCGCCCGCCCGCTTCTCGCGGTCAACCCGCGCAAGCAGTGGCGCGAGCTGATGGAAGCCCGCCGGCAGCTGTACGAGGAGGCCGCCACAGCCGTCGTGCCCACCGACGGCCGTACGCCCGAGGAAGTCACCGAAGCGGCCCTGGACGCACTGGAGTTGAAGGACGCATGAGCAGCGAAGCAGTGACGCGGATCCAGATCGGCGGCACGGCGGGCACCGACCCCTACGAGGTCCTGGTGGGCCGTCAGCTCCTCGGCGAGCTCGGCGGACTGATCGGCGAGCGGGCCAAGCGCGTCGCGGTCGTGCACCCGGAAGCCCTCGCCGAGACCGGCGAGGCGGTCCGCGAGGACCTCGCCGGGCAGGGCTACGAGGCGATCGCCATCCAGGTGCCCAACGCGGAGGAGGCCAAGACCGCCGAGGTCGCCGCCTACTGCTGGAAGGCGCTCGGCCAGTCCGGCTTCACCCGCACCGACGTCATCGTCGGCGTGGGCGGCGGGGCCACGACGGACCTGGCCGGCTTCGTGGCCGCGACCTGGCTGCGCGGGGTCCGCTGGATCGCGATCCCGACCACCGTCCTGGCCATGGTCGACGCGGCCGTCGGCGGCAAGACGGGCATCAACACCGCCGAGGGCAAGAACCTGGTCGGAGCCTTCCACCCGCCCGCCGGCGTCCTGTGCGACCTCGCCGCGCTGGACTCTCTCGCGGTCAACGACTACGTCTCCGGGCTCGCGGAGGTCATCAAGGCCGGCTTCATCGCCGACCCGGTGATCCTGGACCTCATCGAGTCCGACCCTCAGGCCGCCCGGACCCCGTCCGGCCCGCACACGGCGGAGCTGATCGAGCGTTCGATCCGGGTCAAGGCCGCGGTCGTCTCGTCCGACCTCAAGGAATCGGGCCTCCGGGAGATCCTGAACTACGGCCACACCCTCGGCCACGCCATCGAGAAGAACGAGCGCTACAAGTGGCGCCATGGCGCGGCCGTCGCCGTCGGCATGCATTTCGCGGCCGAACTCGGCCGCCTCGCGGGCCGCTTGGACGACGCCACCGCGGACCGCCACCGTACGGTCCTCGAATCGGTCGGCCTCCCGCTGCACTACCGCCACGACCAGTGGCCCAAGCTGCTGGAGAACATGAAGGTCGACAAGAAGTCCCGCGGCGACCTGCTGCGCTTCATCGTCCTCGACGGCCTCGCCAAGCCCACGGTGCTGGAGGGTCCGGACCCGGCCGTCCTGCTCGCCGCGTACGGCGAGGTGGGGAGTAGCCCCGGGCACTCATCACCGCCCCCGGCCGTTCACACAACGACGGCAGGGGCGGTACCGTTCGGTAGCACGCGGGCGTCGCCCGCAGTCAGCGCCCCATCGCCTGTACGAGACGGAGTGGCACCGGATGCAGCACGCAGTGGGTTCTCCGCTGCCGCCGCCCCATCAGCCGGGGCACGGACCGGCCACCGGCTGGTCGCCGGCCGCACACCACCCGGGCCAGCACCCGGGAGCGCACCAGGGCTCCGCGCCTCTGCCCGTGCCGCCTCCGGCACCGGGCTATCCGGTGCCGCCGCCGCCCGGACCCGGCACGGCCCACCCGGGCCCGCAGCACGCCTCGATGCCTCCGCCTCCGGACACCTCCGGCCATGTACCGCTGCCGCCCGGCGGCCTGGTCGCCATGCCGCGTCCGCCGCAGGCGCCCGCGGCGCCCGACCTGGCCGGGACGATCATCGCGGTGCTGCTGATAGGTCCCGCCGGCGCGGGCAAGACGAGTGTGGCCAAGTACTGGGCGGACCACCGCCGGGTTCCGACGGCGCACATCAGCCTCGACGACGTACGCGAGTGGGTGCGCTCGGGGTTCGCGGACCCGCAGTCCGGGTGGAACGACCATTCGGAGGCGCAGTATCGTCTCGCCCGCCGTACCTGCGGCTTCGCGGCGCGCAACTTTCTCGCCAACGGGATCTCCTGCATCCTCGACGACGCGGTCTTCCCCGACCGGCCGGTCGTCGGTCTCGGCGGCTGGAAGCGGCACGTGGGTCCCGGTCTGCTGCCGGTGGTCCTCCTCCCCGGCCTGGACATCGTCCTGGAACGCAACGCGGAACGGTCCGGCAATCGCCGGCTCACCGACGAGGAGGTGGCCCGTATCCATGGCCGGATGGCCGGCTGGTACGGCTCGGGGCTGCCCATCATCGACAACTCCCAGCTGGGCATACCGGAAACGGCCCGCATCCTGGACGACGTCCTGGCCCGCTCGATAGCCAGCCCGCCACCGTGGTGAACGCGGGGTGCGTGTAGCGGCCCCGTGTCTGTGACACCGGGACCGAGCACGCCCCTTGCTCGAACGGGGACCCCCACCGCCCCAGCGTCACGACCGCCCGCATCAGCGGGACGTGTTCGCGCGCCGGGCGGGGTGTCACTCGCCCGCGTCGGCGGGGTGCCGTCGTGGCCGCCCGTGCCGCCTCAGCGGCACGATTGCCCGCGGTTGGGGTGGGGCTTGCCTGTGGTTGTGGGGCGTGGCCGTTTGCCGGGTGGGGTGTCACTCGCCCGCGTGGGCGGGGTGCCGTCGTGGCCGCCCGTGCCGCCTCAGCGGCACGATTGCCCGCGGTTGGGGTGGGGCTTGCCTGTGGGTGGGCGTTGTTGTGCGCCGGGTGGGGTGCGGCGGACTCACCGCGGCACCACACCCCGATCCCGTGACGCGACCGTATCCGCCCCCACTCGGCCCCGCTCGACCGGCGACATCCGGCCACCGCTTCTACGCTCGAAGAATGTCAGAGGTCTACGCGGGACGCCGGACGCGGCTACGGGAATGCTGCAACGCGGGTGGCAGCGCGGCGGCGCTGGTGTCCCGCCCCGCCAACGTGCGCTACCTCGCCGGCGCCGCCCCGAAGGCGCCGTACTCCTGCTCGGCAGGACCGAGGACCTCCTCGTCTGCGTCGGCCCACCCGACGACCGCTCCCCCAGAGCCGCCCCGACGAAGCCCTGCGCGTCCACACCGTCCCCGGCCTCGGCAGCGCCCTGGGCAGCCGCCTCGGCAGCGGCGGCGACGCCGCGGTCGCAGCCGCCGGCCTGGCCGTCACCCAGGGCGCCGACTCCTCGCCCTCGAGGAACACCACCTCACCGTCACGCGCCACCACGCCATCCGAGACACCGCCCCCGCCTCCGCCTCACCGGCATCGGCTGCGCCGTCGAACAGCTGCGCGTCGTCAAGGACGAGGAGGAGATCTCCTGCCTCCGCATCGGCGCCGAGATCGCCGACCAGGCACTGGGTGAACTCCTGGAGTCCATCCTCGTAGGCCGCACCGAACGCCACCTCGCCCTCGAACTGGAGCGCCGTCTGGTCGACCACGGCGCCGACGGCCCGGCCTTCCCCACCTCCGTCGCCACCGGCCCGCACGCCGGCCGCCCCGGCCACCGCCCCACCGACCGCCGCGTCGAGGAGGGCGACTTCCTCTCCGTCTGCCTCGGCGCCACCTACCGCGGCTACCGCTGCGAGATCGGCCGCACGTTCGTCATCGGCACGGCCCCTGCGGACTGGCAGATCGAGCTGTACGACCTCGTCTTCTCCGCCCAGCGCGCCGGACGCGAGTCCTCGTCCCCGGCGCAGCCTGCCGCGACGTGGACCGCGCGGCCCGCCAGGTGCTGGACTCCGCGGGGTACGCCGAGGCCCTTCCCGAACTCACCGGCCACGGTGTGGGACTGGAAATCGACGAGGACCCTCAATTGACCCCCGCGGCCATGGGTAAACTGGACGCTTGCGTGCCGGTCACCGTCGAACCGGGGTCCACCTCCCCGGCCGGGGCGGAGTCCGGATCGATGACACGCTCGTCGTACGCCCCGAGGCGGACGGCGGACCCGAGCTACTCACCATCACGACCAAGGAGCTGCTCGCGCTCTAGCCCCGCGTCGGGCACGGGCGCAGGCCCCGGCCGTCGTCCACGTCAGTCCAGTCCAGGAGATTCCGCAACCGTGGCTTCCACGAACGACCTCAAGAACGGCATGGTGCTCAAGCTCGAAGGCGGCCAGCTCTGGTCCGTCGTCGAGTTCCAGCACGTCAAGCCCGGCAAGGGCCCGGCCTTCGTGCGCACCAAGCTGAAGAACGTGCTGTCCGGCAAGACCGTCGACAAGACCTTCAACGCCGGCGTCAAGGTCGAAACGGCCACCGTCGACAAGCGCGACATGCAGTTCTCGTACATGGACGGCGAGTACTTCGTCTTCATGGACATGCAGACCTACGACCAGCTGCACATCGACCGCAAGACGGTCGCCGACGCCGCCCACTTCCTCATCGAGGGCTTCGAGGCCACCGTCGCGCAGCACGAGGGCGAGGTGCTCTTCGTCGAGCTTCCGGCCGCCGTCGAGCTGACCGTCCAGGAGACCGAGCCGGGCGTCCAGGGCGACCGCTCCACCGGTGGCACCAAGCCCGCCGTCCTGGAGACCGGTCACCAGATCCAGGTCCCCTCTTCATCACCACCGGTGAGAAGATCAAGGTCGACACCCGCACCAGCGACTACCTCGGCCGGGTGAACAGCTAACCGTGGCTGCCCGCAATACGGCCCGCAAGCGTGCCTTCCAGATCATTTTCGAAGGCGATCAGCGCGGCGTCGGGGTTCTGACCGTCCTCGCGGACTGGGTCCGGCATGCCCGGTCCGACACCCGGCAGCCGCCGGTGAGCGAGTACACGATGCAGCTCGTCGAGGGCTACGCGGAGCACGCGCGGCGCATCGACGAGCTGATCGCCCAGTACTCGGTGGGCTGGACGATCGACCGTATGCCGGTCGTCGACCGCAGTATTCTGCGGCTCGGCGCGTATGAGCTGATCTGGGTCGACGAGACCCCGGACGCGGTCGTCCTCGACGAGATGGTGCAGTTGGCGAAGGAGTTCTCGACTGACGAGTCGCCCTCGTTCGTGAACGGGCTGCTGGGCCGCCTCAAGGAGCTGAAGCCGTCGCTTCGACGCGAGGCGTAGGCGCCGGGCCTGTGCGCCGCGGGGCGCGCCCCGAGAGGTGACCGCGGGCCGGTCGTCACCGGTCGCGCGGTCCCGCGCCCTTCGGGGCGCTGCCTCCAGGGTGTGAAGAAGTGCCAGCGAGAAAACCGCCGGGGTGGCCGGAACCATCAGGTTCCGGCCACCCCGGCGGCACGTTTCTGCGATCTCTCGGAGCGGCTACGCGTCCTCGTGCGAGGCCACCGCGCGGCGCGCGTCCGCGTCCAGGACGCCCCAGTTGATCAGCTGCTCGGTGAGGACCGAGGGCGACTGGTCGTAGATGACGGCGAGGGTGCGCAGGTCGTCCTGGCGGATCGAGAGCACCTTGCCGTTGTAGTCGCCGCGCTGCGACTGGATCGTCGCCGCGTACCGCTGCAGCGGGCCCGCCTTCTCGGCCGGCACCGTGGCCAGCCGCTCCAGGTCCAGGACCAGCTTCGGCGGCGGCTCGGCGGCCCCGCCCGGGGTCGTACCCGGCAGCAGCTCCTGCACGGGGACGCCGTAGAAGTCCGCCAGCTCCGCGAGGCGCTGCACGGTCACGGCGCGGTCGCCGCGCTCGTACGAACCGACCACGACCGCCTTCCAGCGGCCCTGGGACTTCTCCTCGACACCGTGGAGGAAAGGCCCTGCTGGGTGCGGATCGCCCGGAGCTTGGCCCCGAGCTGTTTGGCGTATTCGCTGGACATATAGCTCCCCGGCACTGTGTCGACGCGGCTCTGGCTGGTTTCCATGCCGCGCGGCTGGTAACTCACTGTGAGGTTACGCAGCGTTACTCTCCTCGTCAAGCCGAATGGTCCACACCGACTCTTCCGTGGTAGCGAAGATCGGCTACTCCATCGGAGTGATCGGGGGTGTCGCTACGGGCGGAATCCCACCTGATAGCGTGGGACACGCAACCCGACGTCCTTTAAGATCCGTCCCGTGAGGCGGAGAAGGAGGTCCGTTTTCACATGGACAAGCAGGACACGCAGCATCCTCAGCCCGATGCCCGCCCCGTTCTCGAGGCCCCGGACATCGCGCGGGTCATGACCCGCATCGCCCACGAGATCGTCGAACGCGCCAAGGGCGCCGACGACGTGGTGCTCCTCGGCATCCCGACCCGAGGCGTCTTCCTCGCCCAGCGGCTCGCCGCCAAGCTCGAGCAGATCACCGAGCGCAAGGTCCCGGTCGGCTCGCTGGACATCACGATGTACCGCGACGACCTGCGCATGCACCCGCCGCGTGCGCTGGCCCGTACCGAGATCCCCGGTGACGGCATCGACGGGCGCCTGGTCGTCCTCGTCGACGACGTGCTCTTCTCCGGCCGCACCATCCGCGCCGCCCTCGACGCGCTGAACGACATCGGGCGCCCGCGCGCGGTGCAGCTCGCCGTCCTCGTCGACCGCGGCCACCGCGAACTGCCCATCCGCGCCGACTACGTCGGCAAGAACCTCCCCACGTCGCTGCGGGAGACGGTCAAGGTCCTGCTCGCCGAGGAGGACGGTCGCGACACCGTGCTGCTCGGCGCCAAGCAGACCTACCCGTAGCACTTCGGCGCGCGCACGCCGAGGGCGTGCGCCGGCCCGGCACGCCCCACGCGTACCCCGCTGCCCGATTCAGCCGCTGATCTCGCCATATCGAACCGCCTTACGGAGCCTGACAGATGCAGCGTCATCTCATCTCGGCCGCCGACCTCACCCGCGACGACGCCGTCCTGATCCTCGACACCGCCGAGGAGATGGCCCGGGTCGCCGACCGGCCGATCAAGAAACTCCCGACCCTGCGCGGCCGGACCGTCGTCAACCTCTTCTTCGAGGACTCCACCCGCACCCGGATCTCCTTCGAGGCCGCCGAGAAGCGGCTGTCCGCGGACGTCATCAACTTCACCGCCAAGGGCTCCAGCGTCTCCAAGGGCGAGTCCCTGAAGGACACGGCGCAGACCCTGGAGGCCATGGGCGTCGACGCCGTGGTCATCCGGCACGGCGCCTCCGGGGCCCCGTACCGGCTGGCCACCTCCGGCTGGATCGACGCGCATGTCATCAACGCGGGCGACGGCACCCACCAGCACCCCACCCAGGCCCTCCTCGACGCCTTCACCATGCGGCGCCGGCTGGTCGGCCGGGACGCCGGACTCGGGCAGGACCTGTCGGGCCGCCGCATCACGATCGTCGGCGACGTCCTGCACAGCAGGGTCGCCCGCTCCAACGTCGACCTGCTGCACACCCTCGGCGCCGAGGTCACCCTGGTCGCCCCGCCGACCCTGCTGCCGGTCGGCATCGACACCTGGCCCTGCGAGGTGTCGTACGACCTCGACTCGACGCTGACCAAGTCCGACGCGGTGATGATGCTGCGCGTCCAGCGCGAGCGGATGAACGCCGCGTTCTTCCCCACCGAGCGGGAGTACTCGCGCCGCTACGGCCTCGACGGCGACCGTATGGCGCGGATGCCCGAGCACGCCATCGTGATGCACCCCGGCCCGATGGTCCGCGGCATGGAGATCACCGCCGAGGTCGCCGACTCCGACCGCTGCACGGTGATCGAGCAGGTCGCCAACGGCGTCTCCACCCGCATGGCCGTCCTCTACCTGCTGCTGGGCGGCAACGAACCCGCCCTCACCCCCGCCCGAACCACCACCGAGGAGAAGTAAGAACCATGAGCAAGATCCTTATCCGCGGTGCGAAGGTGCTCGGCGGCGAGCCGCAGGACGTCCTGATCGACGGCGAAACGATCACCGGGGTCGGCACCGGCCTGTCCGCCGACGGCGCCGAGGTCGTCGAGGCCGGCGGCAAGGTGCTCCTGCCGGGCCTGGTCGACCTGCACACCCATCTGCGCGAGCCCGGCCGCGAGGACTCCGAGACCGTCCTGACCGGCACCCGCGCGGCGGCGAGCGGCGGCTACACCAGCGTCTTCGCCATGGCCAACACCTTCCCGGTGGCCGACACCGCCGGCGTGGTCGAGCAGGTCTGGCGGCTCGGCCAGGAGTCCGGCTACTGCGACGTGCAGCCCATCGGCGCCGTCACCGTCGGCCTGGAAGGGGCCAAGCTCGCCGAGCTGGGCGCCATGCACGAGTCCGCGGCCGGCGTCACCGTCTTCTCCGACGACGGCAAGTGCGTCCACGACGCCGTGATCATGCGCCGCGCCCTGGAGTACGTGAAGGCCTTCGGCGGCGTCGTCGCCCAGCACGCCCAGGAGCCCCGGCTCACCGAGGGCGCCCAGATGAACGAGGGCGTCGTCTCCGCCGAGCTGGGCCTCGGGGCTGGCCGGCCGTCGCCGAGGAGTCGATCATCGCGCGGGACGTGCTGCTCGCCGAGCACGTCGGCTCCCGCGTGCACATCTGCCATCTGTCGACCGCCGGGTCCGTCGAGATCGTCCGCTGGGCCAAGTCCCGCGGCATCGACGTCACCGCCGAGGTCACCCCGCACCACCTCCTCCTCACCGACGAACTGGTCCGGTCGTACGACCCGGTCTACAAGGTCAACCCGCCGCTGCGCACCGAGCGGGACGTCATGGCGCTGCGCGAGGCGCTCGCCGACGGCACGATCGACATCGTCGCCACCGACCACGCCCCGCACCCGCACGAGGACAAGGACTGCGAGTGGGCCGCCGCCGCCATGGGCATGGTCGGCCTGGAGACCGCGCTGTCGGTGGTGCAGGACACCATGGTGGACACGGGCCTGCTGGACTGGGCCGGCGTGGCCGACCGGATGTCCTTCACACCGGCGCGCATCGGCCGGGCCGCGGGCCACGGCCGCCCCGTCTCGGCAGGTGAGCCCGCCAACCTCACCCTCGTCGACACGGCATACCGTGGCCCTGTGGACCCCGGGGCTTCGCCTCGCGCAGCCGCAACACCCCGTACGAGGGCCGCGAGCTGCCGGGCCGTGTCACCCACACCTGGCTCTGGGGCAAGGCCACGCTCGTCGACGGGAAGCTCACGTGACACCTGTACTCCTGCTGGCCGCCGGTAAGGAATCGGCGGAAGTGACCGACTGGGCCGCCCGGATCGGCTGGGTCGTCGGACTCGCCCTCTTCGTCGCGCTCGTCTACTGGCTGATGCGCGAGGGCTGGAAGTGGCGCGGCACGCTCCAGGGCGACCTGCCCGAGCCGCACAGCGCGCCGGACGACCCCGGCGAGGCGAAACTGACGATGAGCGGCCGCTACCACGGCTCCACCACCGCCGGACAGTGGCTCGACCGCATCGTGGCGCACGGCCTGGGCACCCGCAGCAGGGCCGAGCTCACGCTGACGGACGCGGGACTGGACGTCGTACGCCCGGGTGCGGGCGACTTCTTCGTCCCGGCGGACGCCCTGCGCGAGGCCCGCCTCGACAAGGGCATCGCCGGCAAGGTCCTCACCGAGGGCGGACTGCTGGTCGTGACCTGGGCGCACGGCGACAAACTGATCGACTCCGGCTTCCGCTCCGACCACGCGGCCGAGCACAACGCGTGGGTGGAAGCCCTCAACCACATGATCAACCAGACGGAAGGCGCACGATGACAACCTCCACCAGGGAGCCGCCAAGGTTCCCGCCGTACTCGTCCTGGAGGACGGCCGGACCTTCCGCGGCCGTGCCTACGGGGCGGTGGGGGAGACCTTCGGCGAAGCGGTGTTCTCCACCGGCATGACCGGCTACCAGGAGACCCTCACCGACCCGTCGTACCACCGCCAGGTCGTGGTGATGACCGCCCCGCACGTGGGGAACACCGGCGTCAACGACGACGATCCCGAGTCCCAGCGGATCTGGGTCGCCGGCTACGTGGTGCGCGACCCGGCGCGCGTGCCGTCCAACTGGCGCTCCCGCCGTCCCCTGGACGAGGAACTCGCCGCCCAGGGCATCGTCGGCATCAGCGGCATCGACACCCGCGCGCTCACCCGCCACCTGCGTGAGCGGGGCGCCATGCGCGTCGGCATCTTCAGCGGTGCCACCGTGCCGGACGACGCCACGCTGCTGGCCCGCGTGCTGGAAGTCCCCCGATGGAGGGCGCCGACCTCGCCGCCGAGGTCGCCACCACCGAGCCCTACGTCGTGCCGGCGGTCGGCGAGAAGAAGTTCACGGTCGCCGCCGTCGACCTCGGCATCAAGGGCATGACCGCGCAGCGCATGGCCCAGCGCGGCATCGAGGTGCACGTGCTGCCCGCGAACGCCACCGTGGACGACGTCTACGCCGTCGGACCCGACGGCGTGTTCTTCTCCAACGGACCCGGCGACCCCGCCACCGCCGACCACCCCGTCTCCGTGGTGCGGGCCGTCCTGGAGCGCGGCACCCCGCTGTTCGGCATCTGCTTCGGCAACCAGATCCTGGGCCGCGCCCTCGGCTTCGGCACCTACAAGCTGAAGTACGGCCACCGCGGCATCAACCAGCCGGTGCGGGACCGCGCGACCGGCAAGGTCGAGATCACCTCGCACAACCACGGATTCGCCGTCGACGCCCCGCTCGACAAGGTCTCCGACACCCCGTTCGGCCGCGCCGAGGTCTCCCACGTGTGTCTCAACGACAACGTCGTGGAGGGCCTCCGGCTCCTCGACAAGCCGGCCTTCAGCGTCCAGTACCACCCCGAAGCGGCAGCGGGCCCGCACGACGCCGCCTACCTGTTCGACCACTTCGTGAACCTCATGGAGGGCCAGCGTGCCTAAGCGCACCGATATCCAGTCCGTCCTGGTCATCGGCTCCGGCCCGATCGTCATCGGCCAGGCCGCCGAGTTCGACTACTCCGGCACCCAGGCGTGCCGCGTCCTCAAGGCCGAGGGCCTGCGCGTCGTCCTGGTGAACTCCAACCCGGCGACGATCATGACCGACCCGGAGATCGCCGACGCCACCTACGTCGAGCCGATCACCCCCGAGTTCGTCGAGAAGATCATCGCCAAGGAGCGCCCCGACGCGCTCCTGCCCACCCTGGGCGGCCAGACGGCCCTCAACGCCGCCATCTCCCTGCACGGCAACGGCGTCCTGGAGAAGTACGGCGTCGAGCTGATCGGCGCCAACGTCGAGGCGATCAACAAGGGCGAGGACCGCGACCTGTTCAAGGAGGTCGTCGAGGAGGTCCGCAGGAAGACCGGCCACGGCGAGTCCGCCCGCTCCCACATCTGCCACTCCATGGACGACGTCCTCAAGGGCGTCGAGGCGCTCGGCGGCTACCCGGTCGTCGTCCGCCCGTCCTTCACCATGGGCGGCGCCGGCTCCGGCTTCGCGCACGACGAGGACGAGCTGCGCCGCATCGCGGGCCAGGGCCTCACCCTCTCGCCGACCACCGAGGTGCTCCTGGAGGAGTCCATCCTCGGCTGGAAGGAGTACGAGCTGGAGCTGATGCGCGACAAGAACGACAACGTCGTGGTCGTCTGCTCCATCGAGAACTTCGACCCCATGGGCGTGCACACCGGCGACTCGATCACCGTCGCGCCCGCGATGACGCTCACCGACCGCGAGTACCAGGTGCTGCGCGACGTCGGCATCGCGATCATCCGTGAGGTCGGCGTCGACACCGGCGGCTGCAACATCCAGTTCGCGGTGAACCCCGAGGACGGCCGGATCATCGTCATCGAGATGAACCCACGTGTGTCGCGTTCGTCCGCGCTGGCCTCCAAGGCGACCGGGTTCCCCATCGCCAAGATCGCCGCCAAGCTCGCCGTCGGGTACACCCTCGACGAGATCCCCAACGACATCACCCAGGAGACCCCGGCCTCGTTCGAGCCCGCGCTCGACTACGTGGTCGTCAAGGCGCCGCGGTTCGCCTTCGAGAAGTTCCCGAGCGCCGACTCCACCCTCACCACCACCATGAAGTCGGTCGGCGAGGCCATGGCCATCGGCCGCAACTTCACCGAGGCCCTCCAGAAGGCGCTGCGCTCGCTGGAGAAGAAGGGCAGCCAGTTCACCTTCGTCGGCGAGCCCGGCGACAAGGAGGAGCTGCTGCGCGAGGCGATCCGCCCGACCGACGGCCGGATCAACGCGGTCATGGGCGCCATCCGCGCGGGCGCCACCCCCGAGGAGGTCTTCGAGCACACGAAGATCGACCCCTGGTTCGTCGACCAGCTCTTCCTCATCAAGGAGATCGCCGACGAGCTGGCCGCCGCCCCGAGCTGACCACCGACCTGCTCGCCGAGGCCAAGCGGCACGGCTTCTCCGACCAGCAGATCGCCGAGATCCGCGGCCTGCGCGAGGACGTGGTCCGCGAGGTGCGGCACGCGCTCGGCATCCGCCCGGTCTACAAGACGGTCGACACCTGCGCCGCCGAGTTCGCCGCCCGGACGCCGTACTTCTACTCCTCCTACGACGAGGAGAGCGAGGTCGCGCCGCGCGAGAAGCCCGCGGTGATCATCCTGGGCTCCGGTCCGAACCGCATCGGCCAGGGCATCGAGTTCGACTACTCCTGCGTCCACGCCTCCTTCGCGCTGAGCGACGCCGGGTACGAGACCGTGATGGTCAACTGCAACCCGGAGACCGTCTCCACCGACTACGACACCTCCGACCGGCTCTACTTCGAGCCGCTCACCCTGGAGGACGTCCTGGAGATCGTCCACGCCGAGCAGCAGGCCGGACCGATCGCGGGCGTCGTCGTCCAGCTCGGCGGCCAGACCCTGCTCGGTCTGTCGCAGGCGCTCAAGGACAACGGCGTACCGATCGTCGGCACCTCCCCGGAGGCCATCCACGCCGCCGAGGACCGCGGCGCCTTCGGCCGCGTCCTCGCCGAGGCCGGCCTGCCCGCCCCAAGCACGGCACCGCCACCACCTTCGCCGAGGCCAAGGCCATCGCCGACGAGATCGGCTACCCGGTCCTCGTCCGCCCGTCCTACGTGCTCGGCGGCCGTGGCATGGAGATCGTCTACGACGAGACCCGGCTGGGGTCCTACATCGCCGAGTCGACCGAGATCAGCCCCTCCCGGCCGGTCCTCGTCGACCGCTTCCTCGACGACGCCATAGAGATCGACGTGGACGCCCTGTACGACGGCGAGGAGCTCTACCTCGGCGGCGTCATGGAGCACATCGAGGAGGCCGGCATCCACTCCGGCGACTCGGCGTGCGCCCTGCCCCCGATCACACTCGGCGGCTTCGACATCAAGCGGCTGCGCACCTCCACGGAGGCCATCGCGCGCGGTGTCGGGGTGCGCGGTCTGATCAACATCCAGTTCGCGCTCTCCGGGGACGTCCTCTACGTCCTGGAGGCCAACCCGCGTGCCTCGCGCACCGTCCCCTTCACCTCGAAGGCGACCGCGGTGCCGCTGGCGAAGGCCGCCGCGCGGATCTCGCTCGGCGCGACCGTCGCCGAGCTGCGCGCCGAGGGCCTGCTCCCGGCGAACGGCGACGGCGGCGAGCTGCCGCTGGACGCGCCGATCTCCGTCAAGGAGGCCGTGATGCCGTGGTCCCGCTTCCGGGACATCCACGGCCGCGGGGTCGACACCGTGCTCGGCCCGGAGATGCGTTCCACCGGCGAGGTCATGGGCATCGACTCCGTCTTCGGTACGGCGTACGCCAAGTCGCAGGCCGGCGCGTACGGCCCGCTGCCGACCAAGGGCCGCGCCTTCATCTCGGTCGCCAACCGCGACAAGCGCTCGATGATCTTCCCCGCGCGGGAGCTGGTCGCCCACGGCTTCGAGCTGCTCGCCACCTCCGGCACCGCCGAGGTCCTCAAGCGCAACGGCATCAACGCCACCGTGGTCCGCAAGCAGTCCGAGGGCACCGGCCCGAACGGCGAGAAGACCATCGTCCAGCTCATCCACGACGGCGAGGTCGACCTCATCGTCAACACCCCTACGGCACCGGCGGCCGCCTCGACGGCTACGACATCCGTACGGCGGCGGTGGCCCGGTCGGTGCCGTGCCTGACGACGGTCCAGGCGCTCGCCGCCGCCGTCCAGGGCATCGACGCGCTGAACCGCGGGGACGTGGGCGTCCGCTCACTGCAGGAACACGCGGAACACCTGACCGCGGCCCGCGACTAGCACTCCGCGCGAAGGCCGGTCGCCACGGCGCGGGCTGTCCGCGGCCGGTCGCGCCCACGCGGCGAAGCCGCACATCGATACAAGCCCGCGCCCCTCGGGGCGCGGGCCCAGCCGCCGATGAGGGGGACCCCGGGAACGGCGTCCCCCTCGGTACGAGGACTCCTGATGTATCACCTCTTCTTCCGCCTGGTCTTCCGCCGGCTGGATCCCGAACAGGCCCACCACCTGGCCTTCCGCTGGATCCGCCGCGTCGCGCGCGTCCCCGTGCTGCGCACCTTCGCCGCCGCCGTGCTCGCCCCCGCCACCGGGAACTGCGCACCGAGGCGCTCGGGCTGCGCCTGCACAGCCCCTTCGGCCTCGCCGCCGGCTTCGACAAGAACGCCGTCGGCATCGACGGCACGGCGATGCTCGGCTTCGACCACGTCGAGATCGGCACGGTGACCGGGGAGCCGCAGCCCGGCAACCCGAAGAAACGGCTGTTCCGCCTGACCGCGGACCGGGCGCTGATCAACCGCATGGGCTTCAACAACGAGGGCTCGCTCGCCGTCGCCGCGCGCCTGGCCTCCCGTACGCCCGTCTTCCGGACGGTGGTCGGCGTCAACATCGGCAAGACCAAGGCCGTACCCGAGGACGAGGCCGTCGCCGATTACGTGAAGTCCGCCGAGCGGCTCGCACCGTACGCCGACTACCTGGTCGTCAACGTCTCCTCCCCGAACACGCCCGGACTGCGCAGCCTCCAGGCCGTGGACCAGCTGCGCCCGCTGCTCACCGCCGTCCGCGAGGCCGCCGACCGCACGGTCCCCGCCCGCCGGGTGCCGCTGCTGGTGAAGATCGCCCTCGACCTCGCCGACGAGGACATCGACGCGGTCGCCGACCTCGCCGTGGACCTCGGCCTGGACGGCATCATCGCCACCAACACCACCATCGCGCGCGAGGGCCTCGGCCTGACGTCCGCCCCGGCCGTCGTCGCGGAGACCGGCGGCCTGTCCGGCGCCCCCTGAAGGCACGCTCCCTCGAGGTGCTGCGCCGCCTCTACGCGCGCGTGGGCGACCGCATCACCCTGGTCGGCGTGGGCGGCGTCGAGAACGCCGAGGACGCCTGGCAGCGCATCCTGGCCGGCGCCACGCTGGTCCAGGGGTACAGCGCGTTCATCTACGAGGGTCCCTTCTGGGGCCGTGCCATGCACAAGGGACTGGCGGCGCGGCTGCGCACCAGCCCGTACGCCTCGCTCGCCGACGCGGTGGGCGCCGACGTGAGGACGACGGCATGACCGGACGGGAACCCTTCGGCGCGCGGCTGCGCCGGGCGATGGACGAGCGCGGCCCGCTGTGCGTGGGCATCGACCCGCACGCCTCCCTGCTCGCCGAGTGGGGCCTGAACGACGACGTGACGGGCCTGGAGCGGTTCAGCCGCACGGTCGTCGAGGCGGTCGCCGACCGGGTCGCCGTGCTCAAGCCGCAGAGCGCCTTCTTCGAACGCTTCGGCTCGCGCGGGGTCGCCGTACTGGAGCGGACGGTCCAGGAGGCGCGGGCGGCCGGCGCGCTGGTCCTCATGGACGCCAAACGCGGTGACATCGGCTCCACCATGGCCGCCTACGCCGAGTCGTTCCTGCACCAGGACGCGCCCTGTTCTCCGACGCGCTCACCGTCTCCCCGTACCTCGGCTACGGCTCGCTGAGCCCGGCCGTGGCGCTGGCCCGGGAGACCGGCACGGGACTGTTCGTGCTGGCGCTGACGTCCAACCCGGAGGGCGGCGAGGTGCAGCACGCCGTCCGCGCCGACGGGCGCAGCGTCGGGGCGACCATGCTCGGGCATCTGGCCGCCGAGAACGCCGGGGAGGAGCCGCTGGGGTCCTTCGGGGCGGTGGTCGGCGCGACCCTCGGCGACCTGTCCTCGTACGAACTGGACGTGGGCGGGCCGATCCTCGCGCCCGGAATCGGTGCCCAGGGCGCCACGGCGGCCGATCTCCCGGCGGTCTTCGGCGGTGCGGTGCGCAATGTGGTGCCGAGCGTCAGCCGGGGAGTGTTGCGCCACGGTCCCGACGCGGTCGCTCTGCGTGACGCCGCGGAGCGGTTCGCGGACGGGATCAGGACCGCCGTGACGGCCGGCTGAGCCCGCCGACGACGGAATCCGTGGTCGCCGGACTCTGGATACACCCTCAAATCCGGGGGATTATGTCCTAAATGCCCGGCCTGACGGAGGCTGACCAGGACTTTTCCGCAGTTCTCGCTGACTCCGGCGGACTTGGCCGCTAGTCTCCGACGGAGAGTGAACGGGCGTGCATGTGGCTCGTGACTCCCCAGGTGTGGGGCGACCACGTTCCTCACCGGTCCGTATCCGACAGTTCGACATCCGAGGTGACGTAGGCGTGGCTCTTCCGCCCCTTACCCCTGAACAGCGCGCAGCCGCGCTCGAAAAGGCCGCCGCGGCTCGCCGGGAGCGGGCCGAGGTCAAGAATCGACTCAAGCACTCCGGCGCCTCCCTTCACGAGGTCATCAAGCAGGGCCAGGAGAACGACGTCATCGGCAAGATGAAGGTCTCCGCCCTGCTGGAGTCCCTGCCGGGCGTGGGCAAGGTCCGCGCCAAGCAGATCATGGAGCGACTGGGCATCTCCGAGAGCCGCCGTGTGCGTGGTCTCGGTTCCAACCAGATCGCCTCCCTGGAGCGTGAGTTCGGCAGCACCGGTTCCTGAAGCGCGGACGGTCCGGGGCCGCCGTCCCGGGCATCCCGTGATTGCTGGAATAATCGCTGCATGACTGAACGTCCGCGGCTGACCGTGCTCTCCGGCCCCTCCGGGGTCGGCAAGAGCACGGTTGTCGCCCATATGCGCAAGGAACACCCCGAGGTCTGGCTCTCGGTGTCGGCGACGACCCGTAGGCCCCGCCCCGGGGAGCAGCACGGAGTCCACTACTTCTTCGTCACCGACGAGGAGATGGACAAGCTGATCGCCAACGGTGAGCTGCTGGAGTGGGCCGAGTTCGCCGGCAACCGCTACGGCACGCCCCGCGGGGCGGTGCTGGAGCACCTGGAGGCGGGTGTGCCCGTGCTGCTGGAGATCGACCTCCAGGGTGCGCGGCAGGTCCGTGAGTCCATGGCCGAGGCGCAGCTGGTGTTCCTGGCTCCTCCCTCCTGGGAGGAGCTCGTGCGCAGGCTCACGGGCCGGGGCACCGAGTCGCCCGAGGTCATCGAGCGCCGGCTGGCCGCCGCGAAGACCGAACTGGCGGCCGAGCCGGAGTTCGACACCAGCCTGGTGAACACCTCCGTCGAGGACGTGGCCCGCGAGCTGCTAGCCTTGATAAACGTCGTGTGATCGTGAGCAATCGTTCACTCATCATGCTGACTGAATCTTTCCCATCCATCGGAAGGTAGAGCGTGTCCTCTTCCATCTCCGCGCCCGAGGGCATCATCAACCCGCCGATCGACGAGCTCCTCGAGGCCACGGACTCGAAGTACAGCCTCGTGATCTACGCGGCCAAGCGGGCCCGCCAGATCAACGCGTACTACTCGCAGCTCGGCGAAGGCCTGCTCGAGTACGTCGGTCCCCTCGTCGACACCCATGTCCACGAGAAGCCGCTCTCGATCGCCCTGCGCGAGATCAACGCGGGACTGCTGACCTCCGAGGCCGTCGAAGGCCCCGGTCAGTAAGCGGTTGGTAAGTCGTATCAGCTGAAGAAGGCTGAGTTTTCCACAGGCCCGGCAGCACGCTGCCGGGCCTGTGGTGTCTCATGGGGGTGGTCGAACATTTCCGAGGTCGGGGAGAGACGGTGGACAAGCCGAAGGTCGTTCTTGGGGTCAGTGGCGGCATCGCCGCGTACAAGGCCTGCGAGCTGCTGAGGCGGCTGACGGAGTCGGGGCACGACGTCCGGGTCGTCCCCACCGCCTCCGCCCTGCACTTCGTCGGCGCGGCCACCTGGTCCGCGCTCTCCGGGAACCCGGTCTCCACCGAGGTCTGGGACGACGTCCACGAGGTGCCGCACGTCCGCATCGGACAGCACGCCGACCTGGTGGTCGTCGCCCCCGCCACCGCCGACACGCTCGCCAGGGCGGCCCACGGCCTGGCCGACGACCTCCTCACCAACACCCTGCTCACCGCACGCTGCCCGGTGGTCTTCGCCCCCGCCATGCACACCGAGATGTGGGAACACCCGGCGACCCGGGAGAACGTGGCCACGCTGCGCCGCCGCGGCGCCGTCGTGATCGAACCCGCCGTCGGCCGCCTCACCGGCGTCGACACCGGCAAGGGCCGGCTGCCCGACCCGGAGAGATCTTCGAGGTCTGCCGCCGGGTGCTGGCCCGCGGTGTCACCGAGCCCGACCTCGAGGGCCGGCATGTCGTCGTCAGCGCCGGCGGCACCCGCGAGCCCTCGACCCCGTCCGCTTCCTCGGCAACCGCTCCTCCGGCAAGCAGGGCTACGCCTTCGCCCGTACCGCCGCGGCCCGCGGCGCCCGCGTCACGCTGATCGCGGCGAACGCCGCCCTGCCCGACCCGGCCGGCGTGGACGTCGTCCGGGTGGGGACCGCCCTGGAACTGCGCGAGGCCGTCCTCTCCGCCACCGCGGACGCGGACGCCGTCGTCATGGCCGCCGCCGTCGCCGACTTCCGCCCGGCCGCCTATGCCACCGGCAAGATCAAGAAGAAGGACGGCCAGGAGCCCGAGCCCATCACCCTGGTGCGGAATCCGGACATCCTCGCCGAGATCTCCGGCGAACGGGTGCGCGCCGGACAGGTGATCGTGGGCTTCGCCGCCGAGACCGACGACGTGCTCGCCAACGGCCGCGCCAAGCTGAAGCGCAAGGGCTGCGACCTCCTGGTGGTGAACGAGGTGGGGAGCGCAAGACCTTCGGCTCCGACGAGAACGAGGCCGTGGTGCTGGGCGCCGACGGCAGCGAGACCCCCATAGCCCACGGCCCCAAGGAGGCTCTGGCCGAGACCGTGTGGGACCTGGTCGCCGACCGGCTCGGATGAGCGGCCGGATCACCCTCCGGGGAGCCGAAACCTCACGCGTCGGGGCATCGCTCCTCTGGCCAACGCCGCTCGTCATGGAGAGAATGCCCGTGCCGCAGGTCACAGCCCTCTCGCGAGGCGAGACGGGGGACCCGCGGCGGAGCGCGACCGATAAACTGTTCCACGGACGGCGTCGGGTGCAGCCCCGCCGTCCGCCAATGATCAGCCAGCAGCCGCTGCAACCCCAGGGAGCGTTGTGTCCCGTCGTCTGTTCACCTCGGAGTCCGTGACCGAGGGTCACCCCGACAAGATCGCTGACCAGATCAGCGACACCATTCTCGACGCGTTGCTCCGCGAGGACCCCACCTCCCGGGTCGCCGTCGAGACCCTGATCACCACCGGCCTGGTGCACGTCGCCGGTGAGGTCACCACCAAGACGTACGCGGACATCGCGACGCTGGTGCGCAACAAGATCCTGGAGATCGGCTACGACTCCTCGAAGAAGGGCTTCGACGGCGCCTCCTGCGGCGTCTCGGTGTCCATCGGCGCGCAGTCCCCGGACATCGCGCAGGGTGTCGACGCCGCCTACGAGGCCCGCGTCGAGGGCGACGACGACGAACTGGACCGGCAGGGCGCCGGAGACCAGGGCCTGATGTTCGGCTACGCGACGGACGAGACGCCGACGCTGATGCCGCTGCCCGTCTTCCTCGCCCACCGCCTGTCCAAGCGCCTCTCGGACGTGCGCAAGAACGGGACCATCCCCTACCTGCGCCCGGACGGCAAGACCCAGGTCACCATCGAGTACGACGGCGACAAGGCGGTCCGCCTGGACACCGTCGTGGTCTCCTCCCAGCATGCCTCCGACATCGACCTCGAGTCGCTGCTCGCCCCCGACATCCGCGAGTTCGTCGTGGAGCCGGAGCTGAAGGCGCTCCTGGACGACGGCATCAAGCTCGACACCGAGAACTACCGGCTGCTGGTCAACCCGACCGGCCGCTTCGAGATCGGCGGCCCGATGGGCGACGCCGGCCTCACCGGCCGCAAGATCATCATCGACACCTACGGCGGCATGGCCCGCCACGGCGGCGGCGCCTTCTCCGGCAAGGACCCGTCCAAGGTCGACCGCTCGGCGGCGTACGCGATGCGCTGGGTCGCCAAGAACGTGGTGGCGGCCGGCCTCGCCGCCCGCTGCGAGGTCCAGGTGGCGTACGCCATCGGCAAGGCGGAGCCGGTCGGTCTGTTCGTCGAGACCTTCGGCACCGCCAAGGTCGAGACCGAGAAGATCGAGCGCGCCATCGACGAGGTCTTCGACCTCCGCCCGGCCGCGATCATCCGCGACCTCGACCTGCTGCGCCCGATCTACGCCCAGACCGCCGCCTACGGCCACTTCGGCCGTGAGCTGCCCGACTTCACCTGGGAGCGCACCGACCGGGTGGACGCCCTGCGCAAGGCCGCCGGAGCCTAGTCCCGGCCCCCGCGTCTCCCCGAGGCCCGGCACACCCCGTCGAGGGCGTGCCGGGCCTCGGCGCGTGCCGCCGTAAACCCCGCGCACCCGTGTGCGGGAGAGTCCTACGCTGGGCACGCGGCGACGTCCCGGCCCGGTGCGACGGGCACGGATACTTCCGGGTGAACTCCCCGCAGGTTCGAATCCTGCTGCCGGTCCCGGACCGGTATGGCCGAGCGGACCAAGGCAGAAAGCGCCTCCGGGCGCATGTGATCCGTACCCGGGCCGATCTCGGGCCGGGCGTCGCTGTCAGTCCCGTTTGGTAAGAATGCAGGCGTGAGCAGCGAGGACGGACAGCAGGAGAGCGGCGCGGAGAGCGCGCCGCCGGAGCAGCTCGCGCTCATCCGGGAGAGCGTGCGCAAGGCCAAGGCCCCCGCGCCAAACCGCGTACCTGGCGGGGCGCGGCGCTCGCCAGGGAGCTGCCGGTCGCCCGTGTCCTCGTCGACAAGGGCGTGCTCCACCTCGACCGCTACTTCGACTACGCCGTGCCCGAGGACCTCGACGCCGACGCACAGCCGGGGTGCGGGTGCGGGTGCGCTTCGGCGCCGGCCGGCACCGGGTGCGCGAGGGACGGCGCGAGGGCGGCGGGCTGATCGACGGGTTCCTCGTCGAGCGGCTCGCCGAGTCCGACTACGCGGGGCCGCTGGCGGCGCTCGCGCAGGTCGTCTCGCCCGAACCGGTGCTCGGGGAGGAACTGCTCGGCCTCGCCCGCGCGGTCGCCGACCGGTACGCGGGCAGCCTCGCCGACGTCCTCCAGCTCGCCGTGCCGCCGCGCAACGCCCGAGCCGAGGGGCGGCCCTCGCCCGACCCCTGCCGCCGCCCCCGGCGCCCGTACCCGGCTCCTGGGAGCGGTACGAGCGGGGCCCGCGTTCCTGGAGGCGCTGGCCGCCGGCGGTGCCCCCGGGCCGTGTGGAACGCGCTGCCGGGGCCGGAGTGGAGCGAGAGCTGGCGCGGGCCGTCGCCGCGACCCTCGCCTCCGGACGCGGCGCGCTGGCCGTCCTGCCGGACGGACGGTCCGTCGCTCGCGTCGACGCGGCCCTCACCGCCCTGCTCGGCCGGGGACGGCACGCGGTGCTCACCGCCGACGCCGGACCGGAGAAGCGGTACGCGCAGTGGCTCGCCGTGCGGCGGGGCTCCGTGCGGGCCGTCATCGGGACCCGGGCGGCGATGTTCGCCCCGGTACGGGACCTCGGACTCGTGGCCGTCTGGGACGACGGCGACGACAGCCACAGCGAGCAGCACGCCCCCAGCCGCACGCCCGCGAGGTGGCCCTGCTACGGGCGGCCCAGGACAGATGCGGCTTCCTGCTGGGCGGTTGGAGCTGCACCGTGGAGGCCGCCCAGCTCGTGGAGACCGGCTGGGCCGGACCGCTGGTCGCCGGCCGGGAGCGGGTGCGGGCCGCCGCCCCGCTGGTACGGACCGTGGGCGACCAGGACCTGGCACGCGACGAGGCCGCCCGCGCGGCGCGGCTGCCGAGCCTCGCCTGGCAGACCGCCCGGGAGGGATTGCGGCACGGGCCGGTGCTCGTCCAGGTGCCCCGGCGGGGCTATGTGCCGCGGATGGCGTGTGCCACCTGCCGTGCCCCGGCCCGGTGTGTGCACTGCTCCGGACCGCTGCAGGCCCAGGGGGCCGACGATCTGCGGTGCGACTGGTGCGGCCGTGCGGAGAGCGGCTGGCACTGCCCGGAGTGCGGCGGGTTCCGGCTGCGCGCCCAGGTGGTGGGGGCGCGGCGGACCGCCGAGGAGCTGGGCCGGGCCTTCCCCGCGGTGCCGGTACGGACCTCGGGGCACGAACATGTGCTGGACACCGTGCCGGGGGCACCCGCCCTGGTGGTGAGCACACCCGGCGCGGAGCCGGTCGCCGAGGGCGGCTACGCGGCCGCGCTGCTGCTGGACGGGTGGGCCATGCTGAGCCGGCCCGATCTGCGGGCCGGGGAGGACGCGCTGCGCCGCTGGACCGGCGCGGCGGCGCTGGTCCGGCCGCAGTCGGCGGGCGGCACGGTGGTCGTGGTCGCCGAGCCGACCCTGCGGCCCGTCCAGGCGCTGGTCCGGTGGGACCCGGTCGGACACGCGGTACGGGAGCTGGCCGAGCGGAGCGAACTGGGATTCCCGCCGGTGTCACGGATGGCGGCGGTGTCCGGGCCGACGGAGGCGGTGGCCGAGTTCCTGCGCGCGGTGCAGTTGCCCCCGCAGGCGGAGATCCTGGGCCCGGTCCCCGTGCCGGCCGCACCGCCGGACCGCCCCGCCGGCCGGGTGCGCCCCTCCCGGCGAGCAGTGGGACCGGGCGCTGGTCCGGGTGCCGCCCGGCAACGGCGCCGCGCTGACCGCCGCCCTGAAGTCCGCCCAGGCGGCCCGCATGGCCCGCGGCGGCAGCACTCCCGTCCGGGTCCGCGTCGACCCCCGGACATCGGCTGACCGGGCATGACCGGGCCGGACCGTGCCGCGCCCTCCCGGGGGCGGTGCGTCCGGGAGGGCGCGGCCGTGTTCAGCCGTTGCGCGGGGCGGGGAAGGCCGTCGGGCGTGAGTCGTCGCGCAGGGCCGGGCTGCCGGCCGTGGGCTGGGTCGGCATGGAGCGGGCGGCGGGAACCGTCGGCACCGTGGTGACACCGGCGCCCACGTTGACCGGGCGCGTGGCCGACGCCTCCGGGGCGGGCTCGGCGGCCGCCGAGGCCTGGGCGGCGGCACGGCGGGCGCCGTAGCGGCGGTGGACCGCCTGCTTGGTGACGCCGAGCGCGGAGCCCACGGCGTCCCACGAGAACCCGAGGGAGCGGTCGAAGTCCACGGCCGCCGTGACCAGGGTCTCGACACTGTCCCGCAGCTCCTGGGCGAGACGGACCGTGGGGGCGGGGCGCGTCCGTAGACGACGAAGCCCGTGGAGGGGCCGGAGCGGCGCGGGCGGTAGACGTTGCCGAGCTGGGCGGTGAGGGTGCGCAGCGCGTCCACCTGCCGGCGGACCCGCTCGATGTCCCGCACCAGCAGGTGCAGGCTGGCCCGAGCCTGGGCGTCGTGGGTTGCATGGTCGGCCATGAACAAGCCTCTCGAACCGGCGTTGAAGGGATCGGGCCCGGTGTAGGGGCCCGTGGTCAACTCTTTCTTGACCAACGCGGGAGCGGTCCGCGGGTCACGGGGTGGGGGCGCGGGGGCATATGCGTACGCCCCCGGCGCGGATGCGCCTCGGCCGTCGGCCCCCCGCGTGATCTTTCACATGCGCACCACCCGTTTCCGGTACGCCGACGAGTGGACGCCCGCCGCGGGGTGCCTCGCCGTCGGCGGCCCGCCCCGCAGGGGTCCGCGGTCCGCGCCATAGACTGGTGCGCTGCCCTTGTCCGTTCTCGCCCGAGAGGCCCTCCGCACCCCATGAAGCTCGTCTTCGCCGGTACCCCCGAGGTCGCCGTTCCCGCACTGGACGCTCTTCTCGCCTCCGGGCGGCACGAGGTCGCCGCCGTCGTCACCCGGCCCGACGCGCCCGCCGGACGCGGGCGCAGGCTCGTCGCCTCACCCGTCGCCGAGCGCGCGGAGGAGGCCGGGATCGAGGTGCTGAAGCCCGCCAAACCCAGGGACCCCGACTTCCTGGAGCGGCTCGAGGAGATCGCCCCCGACTGCTGCCCCGTCGTCGCCTACGGAGCCCTGCTGCCCAGGGCCGCCCTCGACATCCCCGCCCGCGGCTGGGTCAACCTGCACTTCTCGCTGCTGCCCGCCTGGCGCGGAGCCGCGCCCGTGCAGCACGCCATCATGGCCGGCGACGAGATCACCGGCGCCGCCACCTTCCTCATCGAGGAGGGCCTCGACTCCGGCCCCGTCTACGGCACCGTCACCGAGGTCATCCGCCCCACCGACACCAGCGGCGACCTGCTCACCCGGCTCGCCTTCGCCGGCGCCGGGCTTCTCACCGCCACCATGGACGGCATCGAGGACGGCACCCTGACGGCCGTACCGCAGCCCGCCGACGGCATCACCCTCGCCCCCAAGGTCACCGTCGAGGACGCCCACGTCGACTGGAACACCCCGGCGCTGCGCGTCGACCGCGTGGTGCGCGGCTGCACCCCGCTCCCGGCGCCTGGACCACCTTCCGGGGCGAGCGGCTGAAGATCGTCCAGGCCGCCCCGGTGCCGGCCATGACCGGGCTCGCGCCCGGGCAGCTGTCCGCCGGCAAGAACAACGTGTACGCGGGCACCGGTTCGTACGCCGTGGAGCTGCTGTGGGTGCAGCCCCAGGGCAAGAAGCCGATGCGCGCGGCGGACTGGGCGCGCGGGGTGCGCATCACGGCGGGGAGACCGTCGGCGGCTGACGCCGCCGCGACCTCCACGACGTAGGCTGGACCGCGCACTTCACCTCACATCCGGAGCACCTTTTCGTGAGCGACCAGCCCCGTCGGCCCCGCAAGCCCGCCAAGCCCTACCGCCGGCCCCAGAAGGACCCCGTCCGCATCCTCGCCTTCGAGGCCCTGCGGGCCGTCGACGAGCAGGACGCGTACGCCAACCTCGTCCTGCCCCCGCTCCTGCGCAAGGCGCGCGAGAACGACGACTTCGACGCACGCGACGCGGCGCTGGCGACCGAGCTGGTCTACGGCACCCTGCGCCGTCAGGGGACGTACGACGCGGTCGTCGCCGCCTGCGTCGACCGGCCGCTGCGCGAGGTGGACCCGCCGGTGCTGGACGTGCTGAACCTCGGCGCGCACCAGCTCCTCGGCACGCGCATCCCGACGCACGCCGCTGTGTCCGCCACCGTCGAGCTGGCCCGGGTGGTGCTCGGCGACGGCCGCGCCAAGTTCGTCAACGCGGTGCTGCGCAAGATCGCCCAGGACGACTTCGACGGCTGGCTGGAGCGGGTCGCGCCGCCCTACGACGAGGACCCCGAGGACCACCTCGCCGTCGTGCACTCGCACCCCCGCTGGGTCGTCTCCGCGCTGTGGGACTCCTCGGCGGCGGCCGGACCGGCATCGAGGAACTGCTGCGGGCCGACAACGACCGGCCCGAGGTGACCCTGGTCGCCCGCCCCGGACGGGCGACGACCACCGAACTGCTCGACGAGGAGGCCGCCGCCCCCGGCCGCTGGTCGCCGTACGCGGTGCGGCTCACCGAGGGCGGGGAGCCGGGTGCCATCACGGCGGTCGCGGAGGGCCGGGCCGGTGTGCAGGACGAGGGCAGCCAGCTCGTCGCGCTCGCCCTCGCCAACGCGCCCGTCGAGGGCCCCGACCGGATGTGGCTGGACGGCTGCGCCGGACCGGGCGGAAAGGCCGCGCTGCTCGGGGCGCTCGCCGCCGAGCGGGGCGCGATGCTGCTCGCCTCGGAGAAGCAGCCGCACCGGGCCGGACTGGTCGCCAAGGCGCTCGCCGGGAACCCGGGGCCGTACCAGGTCGTCGCCGCCGACGGGACGCGCCCGCCGTGGCGGCCCGGCAGCTTCGACCGGGTCCTGGTCGACGTGCCGTGCACCGGCCTGGGCGCCCTGCGCCGCCGTCCCGAGGCCCGCTGGCGGCGCCGCCCCGAGGATCTGGACGGCTTCGCCCCGCTCCAGCGCGGGCTGCTGCGCACCGCGCTGGAGTCCGTACGGGTCGGCGGTGTCGTCGGCTACGCCACCTGCTCCCCGCACCTCGCGGAGACCCGGGCCGTCGTCGGTGACCTGCTCAAGCAGTTCCCGGACGCCGATCTGATCGACGCCCGCCCGCTGCTGCCCGGCGTGCCCGATCTGGGCGAGGGCCCCGACGTGCAGCTGTGGCCACGTGCACGGCACCGACGCGATGTACCTGGCCCTCATCCGCCGGACCGGCTGACCCCGGCGCCGGGGTCCTCGCGGGACAGCCGGTGCGGCCACCACACCTTGGGGCCCGTGTCCAGGAACAGGGACGTGACCAGGACCGACCGTACGACCAAGGTGTCCAGCAGCACGCCCAGGGCGACCGCGAAGCCGATCTCGGCGAAGGCGACCATGGGCAGGGTGCCGAGGGCCGCGAAGGTGCCCGCGAGGACCAGGCCCGCCGAGGTGATCACGGCGCCCGTGGCCGCGAGACCCGTGACCACGCCCGGCCGGGTGCCGTGGCGGGCCGCCTCCTCGCGGATGCGGGTGGTGAGGAAGATGTTGTAGTCGATGCCCAGGGCCACCAGGAAGACGAAGACGAACAGCGGGAAGTCCGTCGACTCGCCCGCGTAGTCGAAGACGTACCGGAAGGCGAGCGCGCTGAGGCCCAGCGCCGCCGCGAACGACAGGATCACCGTCGCGATCAGCAGCAGTGGCGCGATCAGGGCGCGCAGCAGCGCACACAGGATCAGCAGGACGACCACCAGCACCAGCGGGATGATCAGCAGATTGTCATGCGTGGTCGCCTCGTCCATGTCCAGCAGCGCCGCCGTACCGCCGCCCACCTGCGCGTCGGCGTCCGGCACCGCGTGCACGGCGTCACGGACCCGCTCCACAGTCCGTTTGGCCGCCTCGCTGTCCGACGGCGCGACCAGGGTGGCCTCGAACAGCACCTTGCCCTCGAACACCGGCTTGGTGCCCGGCGGCAGACCGAGGGACTCCGGTACGACGCCCTCCGTACCGGCGACCGCGCGGCCCACCTCCTCGGCCCGCGCCCGGTTGCTGACGACGACCAGCGGATCGCCGCTCCCCGCCGGGAAGTACCGCGCGGAGACCTCCTGCCCGGTGATCGAGTCCGGTTTTCCGGTGAACGCGTCCGCGTTGCCGATACCCTCCGCGCGGAGCTGGATCAGCCCCAGCGAACAGATCGCCAGCACCGCCGCCGTCACGGCCCACACCATGCGCGGCCGGCGGGCGATACGGCGGCCCGTGCGGGCCCACACCCCCTCGGCAGGGTCGGGGTGCCGCGGTGCGGGATCACCGGCCAGAAGACCCACCGCCCGCAGATGACCAGCAGCGCCGGGAACAGCGTCGTCATGGCCAGCAGGGCCACCGCGACCCCGATCGCGGCCACCGGACCGAGACCCCGGGTGGAGTTCATCTCCGCGGTCAGCAGCACCAGCATGCTCAGCACCACGGTCGCGCCGGACGCCAGCACGGCCGGGCCCGCGCGGTGCAGGGCCAGCGCCATCGCCTCGTGCCGGTCCTCGTGCCGGCGCAGCTCCTCCCGGTAGCGGGCGACCAGCAGCAGGCCGTAGTCGGTGCCCGCGCCGAAGACCAGCACCGTGAGGATGCCGGCGCTCTGCCCGTTCACCGTCAGACCGCCGTACTCGGCCATGAAGTAGATCAGCGCCTGCGCCGTGAACAGCGCGCAGATCACCGACAGCAGGGGCACCAGCAGCAGCGTCGGACTGCGGTAGGTGATCAGCAGCATCACCACGACGACGCCCGTCGCGGCCAGCAGCAGCGTGGAGTCGATGCCCTCGAACGCCTTGGCGAAGTCCGCCGACGTGCCGCCCGGACCCGTGATGTGCACGGCGAGGCCGCCCTCGCTCTCGCCGACGTCGTCCCGGATGGAGTCGACCGCGGGTCCGATCCGCTCCCAGCCCTGCTCGTCCATCGTGATCGGCACCAGGACCTGCGCGGCACGCGGGTCCGTCCGCCGGTCGAAGACCGGGCCGCGGGTCTCGTCGCCCCGGATGCCGTGGTCGCTCAACCGCCTGAGCCGCTCCACGTCCTCGTCGATCCGCTCCAGATCGGCGGCCGTCAGCCCGCTGTCCCGGGCGTACACCACGACCGCGGGAATCTGCTCGGGCCGGAAGTCCTCGGACGCCTTCAGCACCTGGGTCGACTCGGCGGACCCCGGCAACCAGGAGGCGGCGTCGTTGTCCTGAGCCCCGCTGAGCTTCTGCGCGAACGGCGCCACGAAGAACAGCACCACGATCCACAGTCCGAGCACCAGCCACTTGGACCGCCGCCCGCACACCAGCCGCGCAACACCCCGGCCACCGCTCATAGCACCTCCGCAGCAACGTCCTGTGAGGGGCGCGGGGCAGTGACATCCGCGGCTCCGCCACGCGGGCGCGACCAGCCCACGACGGCCCGCGGTCGACACACGTCCGGTCCCCGCACAAGACCCACGCACACAACCCCCGCAGGACATGGCACGCTTGACGCATGGCCCCGCAGATCAACCCCAGCATCCTCTCCGCCGACTTCGCCCGCCTCTCCGACGAGGCAAAAGCGGTCGCCGGCGCCGACTGGCTCCACGTAGACATCATGGACAACCATTTCGTCCCGAACCTCACCCTCGGCGTGCCGGTCGTGGAGTCGCTCGCCCGGGCGACGGACACCCCGCTGGACTGCCATCTGATGATCGAGGCCCCCGACCGCTGGGCGCCCCAGTACGTGGAGGCGGGGGCCGGTTCGGTCACCTTCCACGTCGAGGCCGCCGCCGCGCCTGTCCGGCTCGCCCGGGAGATCCGGGCCAAGGGCGCCCGCGCCTCCATGGCCTTGAGGCCGGCGACCCCCATCGAGCCGTACGAGGACCTGCTCCCCGAGCTCGACATGCTGCTGATCATGACCGTCGAGCCTGGATTCGGGGGACAGGCCTTCCTCGACATCATGCTTCCCAAGATCCGCCGCACCCGCGAGTTGATCAGCAAGCACGGTCTGGAGCTCTGGCTGCAGGTCGACGGCGGGGTCTCGGAGTCCACCATCGAGCGGTGCGCCGACGCCGGCGCCGACGTCTTCGTCGCGGGTTCCGCCGTATACGGGGCCGACGACCCGGCCGAAGCCGTACGCGCACTGCGCGACCAGGCCGCGGCGGCGACGGGCAAGGCGTCGTGGGCATGCGGCCACTGAGCGTCAGGAACGTGAACGGCGCCCGGCACGGCTGATCGACCGCCGTGGATCTGCAAGGATGAACAGCGAATCCAGAGTGTGAACAAGCAGTGAGGAGATCGCCGTGTCGGGTATGTCGGCGGGCCGGTCAGCCATGAGGATGGGACCCGCTGAGCTGGTGCAGGCGGCGGCCATGGCCCGCCGCTTCTACCTCGAGGGCAAATCCAAGATCCAGATCGCCGAGGAGTTCGGCGTCAGCCGCTTCAAGGTGGCCCGGGTCCTGGAGACCGCCCTCGAACGGGATCTCGTACGGATCGAGATCCGCGTGCCGGCCGAGCTGGACGCGGAGCGCTCCGACGCGCTCCGTGCCCGCTACGGCCTCAGACACGCCGTCGTGGTCGAGTCCCCGGCCGAGGCCGAGGAGACACCCGACCCCGAGAACCTGGGAGAGGTGGCCGCCGACCTGCTCGGCGAACTGGTCGACGAGGGGACGTACTGGGCCTGGCCTGGGGCCGCTCCACCATCCACATGGCGGCGGCCCTGGACCGGCTGCCGCCCTGCACGGTCGTGCAGCTGACGGGTGTGTACGACGCCGGGACCGCCGAGCGCGGCTCGGTGGAGGCCGTACGGCGGGCCGCGCAGGTGTCGGGCGGCGACGCCCACCCCATCTATGCGCCGATGCTGCTGCCCGACGCCGCCACCGCCCAGGCGCTGCGCCACCAGACCGGCATCGCGCGGGCCTTCGAGTACTTCGACAAGGTCACCGTCGCCTGTGTCTCCATCGGCTCCTGGGAGCCCGGCATCTCCACGGTGCACGACATGCTCAGCGACGAGGAGCGGGCGCACTACGCGTCCCTCGGAGTGGCCGCCGAGATGTCCGCGCACCTCTTCGACGCCGACGGGCGCCGGGTCGGCCGGGACCTGGGGAGCGGTGCATCACGGTCAAGACCGACCAGCTGCGCCGGGTGCCCGAGGTCGTCGCGATCGCGGGCGGACAGCGCAAGGGCCCGGCGATCGACGCCGTACTGCGCTCCGGGCTGGTCACCAGCCTGGTGACGGACACGTCGGCCGCGGACTATCTGATGTCGGCGGGCCCCGCCCCGAGGTCCGCCCTCAACCGCGCGGACCCGGACGGCCCCTGACAGCGGCTGCGGCGGGGCGGGTCCGGCACGATCAGACCGGCCCTGCTCCTCCGCCTCCCGGCCTGCCTGCCCGTCCTGCTGTCCGGCCGCTCCTCCGCCGGCGGCGACGGGCCGGCACCCGCCCGGGCCGACGGCATGGGCACGGTCCAGGAGACGACCGGCCCGCCGGGGCACGTCGTACGCCGCCGGCGGGCGTACCCGACAGCGCGCCCCGGGAGCGGCGGACCGCCCAGGACGTGTTCGCCGAGGCGGCGGACCGCACCCCGTCGCTCACCGTGGCCCCGGCCCTCGGAGGATCCTCCGGGCAGCGCTCCGACCGGCCTGGATGATCCGACCGGAGCGGGCGTTCCGGACCGCATGGGACAATGAGGTACGTGCTCTTCCCCTGGCTGACCTGTCCGGGGGCCACCTCTGATCGACCGGGATGTGCAGCACGTGCGCTTTCTCAACGACATCCAGCCCGCGTACGACCTGACGTACGACGACGTCTTCATGGTGCCGAGCCGCTCCGCGGTCGGCTCGCGGCAGGGCGTGGACCTCAGCTCCCCGGACGGCACGGGCACCACCATCCCGCTCGTCGTCGCCAACATGACCGCCATAGCCGGCCGCCGCATGGCCGAGACCGTGGCCCGCCGCGGGGGACTTGTCGTCATACCGCAGGACATCCCGAACGAGGTCGTCAGCGACGTCGTCTCCTGGGTGAAGGGCCGTCACCACGTCCTCGACACCCCGATCGTGCTGGCCCCGCACCAGACCGTCGCGGACGCGCTCGCCCTGCTGCCCAAGCGCGCGCACAACGCGGGCGTCGTCGTCGACGCCGGGCACCGGCCGGTCGGCGTGGTCACCGACACCGACCTGTCCGGCGTGGACCGCTTCACCCAGCTCGAAGAGGTCATGTCCAAGGACCTGATCCTCATCGACGCCGACCTGGACCCGCGCGAGGCGTTCAACACCCTGGACGCCGCCAACCGGCGCTACGCCCCCGCCGTCGACAAGGACGGCCGCCTGGCGGGCATCCTCACCCGCAAGGGCGCCCTGCGCGCCACCCTGTACAGCCCGGCCACCGACGCCCAGGGACGGCTCCGCGTCGCCGCCGCCGTCGGCATCAACGGCGACGTCGCCGGCAAGGCCTGGAACTGCTCGACGCCGGCGTCGACACGCTCGTCATCGACACCGCCCACGGGCACCAGGAGTCGATGATCAGCGCGCTGAAGCTGGTCCGCGACCTCGACCCGCGGGTGCCCATCGTCGCCGGCAACGTCGTCGCCGCCGCGGGCGTCCGCGACCTGATCGAGGCCGGCGCCGACATCGTCAAGGTCGGCGTGGGCCCCGGCGCCATGTGCACCACCCGCATGATGACCGGTGTCGGCCGGCCCCAGTTCTCCGCCGTCCTGGAGTGCGCCGCCGAGGCGAGGAAGTACGGCAAGCACGTGTGGGCCGACGGTGGCGTCCGGCACCCCGCGACGTGGCCATGGCACTCGCCGCCGGCGCGTCCAACGTGATGATCGGCTCCTGGTTCGCCGGGACCTACGAGTCCCCCGGCGACCTCCAGCACGACGCCGACGGCCGCCCCTACAAGGAGTCCTTCGGCATGGCCTCCGCGCGCGCCGTGCGCAACCGCACCTCCGAGGAGTCGGCGTACGACCGTGCCCGCAAGGCGCTGTTCGAGGAGGGCATCTCCACCTCCCGCATGTTCCTCGACCCGGCCCGCCCCGGCGTCGAGGACCTGATCGACTCGATCATCGCGGGCGTTCGCTCCTCCTGCACCTACGCCGGCGCCGGATCGCTCGAGGAGTTCGCCGCGAACGCCGTCGTCGGCGTCCAGAGCGCCGCCGGCTACGCCGAGGGCAAGCCGCTCCACGACAGCTGGAACTGACGATTCCCCGGGAGCGGGGCCGGTGTGCGACGGTTCACAGCGCCGGCGCAACGAACACCCGCCCCGCCCCGGGGAACGCAATGATCTTGCGCCGATGCGCAAGGTTGCTGCATTTCAGGAGCAACGAAGAACCTCGTAGGGTTACGCGCTGTACGTGTGTGGCGGGGACTCCGCTCGACGGGGCCCGGCTGTCGCGGGACGCCGTCCGTCCCTGCCGCGGAAGACCGGCAGCGACGAAGGAGTCAGCGCGTGCTCGACCAAGGCGCACCCCGCACAACGGCGCTCCCGCCGCCCCGTCGTCCCCTGGCCCCGGCGCGCGCCTGATGCGCCGCAAGCCCGTGGAACGCCTGGTCGCGGAGGGTGGCCAAGGTGAGGGCGGCTCCCTGCGGCGTTCCTCGGGCTCTGGCAGCTGACCATGATCAGCATCGGTGCCACCCTCGGCACCGGCATCTTCGTCGTCCTCGGCGAAGCCGTCCCCAAGGCCGGTCCCGCCGTCACCCTGTCCTTCGTGATAGCCGGCCTGACGGCCCTCTTCTCCGCCCTCTCCTACGCCGAACTGGCCGGCACCATCCCCGTCTCCGGCTCCTCCTACTCGTATGCGTACGCAACGATGGGTGAGCTGATCGCCTGGGTCTGCGGCTGGTGCCTGATGCTCGAGTACGGCGTGTCGGTCGCCGCCGTCGCCGTCGGCTGGGGCGAATACCTCAACGAACTCCTCGACGGCACCATCGGCGTCACCCTCCCCGCCGCGCTCTCCGCCCCGCCCGGCGACGGCGGCGTCTTCAACCTCCCCGCGCTGATCGTCGTCCTGCTCGCCATGGCGTTCCTGATGGGCGGCGCCCGCGAGTCCGCCCGCGCCAACACGATCATGGTCATGGTGAAGATCGGCGCCCTCGTGCTGTTCTGCGCCATCGGCGTCCAGGGCTTCCGCTCCGGCAACTACGAGAACTTCATGCCGCTCGGCATGGCCGGCGTCAGCGCCGCCGGGGCGACGCTCTTCTTCTCGTACATCGGCTTCGACGCCGCCTCCACCGCCGGTGAGGAGGCCAAGAACGCCCAGCGCGACCTGCCCCGCGCGATCCTGCTCTCCCTCGCCATCATCACCGCGCTGTACGTCCTCGTCGCCGCCGTCGCCGTGGGCGCCAAGCCCTGGCGGCAGTTCACCGACTCCGAGGCCACACTCGCCCAGATCATGCGCGAGGTCACCGGGCAGAGCTTCTGGGGCACCCTGCTGGCGTTCTGCGCCGTCATCGCCATCGCGAGCGTCGTGCTGACCGTGCTCTACGGCCAGACCCGCATCCTGTTCGCCATGTCCCGGGACGGGCTGGTGCCCAAGGTGTTCGGCAAGGTCAGCCCGAAGACGGGCACGCCCCGCACCAACACCCTGATCGTCTCCCTCTTCTGCGGTGTGCTGGCCGCCGCCATCCCGCTCGGGCAGCTCGCCGACGCCACCAGCATCGGCACCCTGTTCGCCTTCGCGCTGGTCAATGTCGCCGTCGTGGTGCTGCGGCGGTCCCGGCCCGACATGCCGCGCACCTTCCGGGTGCCGCTGTCGCCCGTGCTGCCCGCCGTCGGTTTCGCGTTCTGCCTGTGGATGATGGGCAGCCTGTCCACCGTCACCTGGGTGGTCTTCGGTGTCTGGATGGCCGTCGGGCTCGTGTTCTACTTCCTCTACGGCTACCGCCGCTCCCGGCTGGCCGTTCCCGCCGTACCAGAAGCGAAGTGAACCACCCGCAGTGCTGAACGATCTCGACGAACGCATCGTGCACGCCCTCGCCGAGGACGCCCGCCGCTCCTACGCGGACATCGGGCAGCTCGTCGGCCTGTCCGCGCCCGCCGTGAAACGCCGCGTGGACCGGCTGCGCGCCACCGGGGCCATCACCGGGTTCACCGTCCGCGTGGACCCCGCCGCCCTCGGCTGGGAGACCGAGGGGTTCGTCGAGATCTACTGCCGCAGCAACACCTCCCCGGAGACCATCCAGCGGGGCCTGGAGCGCTACCAGGAGGTCGTGGCCGCCTCCACCGTCACCGGTGACGCGGACGCGGTCGCCCAGGTCTTCGCCTCCGACATGCGCCACTTCGAGCGGGTCCTCGAGCGCATCGCGGGCGAGCCGTTCGTCGAGCGGACCAAGTCCGTGCTGGTGCTGTCGCCGCTGCTGCGGCGGTTCTCGTCGGGGTCGCCCACGTAATTCCTTGGCCGGGGAGCCGAGCTGCTCTAGCCTCGGTGCCATGACCTGGCGACATTGATTCACCCGTCGCGCCTCCCGAGGGCCGCCTCGGGCGCCGTACGTCCTCGACGTCCGGTGTCCGAACCGCCCCCTCGGGAAGGCCTCATGACTCTCACGCCCCCGCGTGCCTCCGACGTCCGCGTGCGACGGCTGACGAACACGCTGTACGGCTACGCGTTCCTCGACGACTTCATTCTGCTGTACCCGGTGTACGCGCTGCTGTTCAGCGACGCCGGGCTGTCCGTCGAGCAGATCTCCTCGCTGTTCGCGGTGTGGTCGGTGACCGGGGTGCTGCTGGAGGTTCCCTCCGGGGTATGGGCTGACACCGTGTCGCGGCGGCTGTTGCTGTGCGCCGGGCCGCTGCTGACCGGGGCCGGGTTCGTCCTGTGGGTCGCCGTTCCGTCCTACGGCGCCTTCGCGGCCGGCTTCCTGCTGTGGGGCGCGGGCGGGGCGCTCGCGTCCGGGGCGTTGGAGGCCCTTGTCCACGACGAGTTGTCGCGGCTCGGCGCGGCCGGTCGTTACGCCCGGGTGATGGGGCGGGCCCGGGCGGCCGGGATGGTCGCCGTGATGGCGGCGATGGGGCTCGCGGGGCCCGTGCTCGCCTGGGGTGGTCATACGGCCGCCGGTGCCGCGAGTGTGCTGGTGTGTGCTGACGGCGGTCGTGGCGCTGCGGTTTCCCGAGCATCGTGCCGGTGAGGCCGGGCGGCGCGAGAGCTGGATCGCCGTGCTGCGGGGCGGGCTGGCGGAGGTGCGTGCGGACCGGTCGGTGCGGGGGCGTTGTTGCTGGTGCCGGCCGTGAGCGCGGTGTGGGGTGCGCTGGATGAGTACACGCCGCTGCTGGTGCGGGGGACCGGGGTCGCGGACGGGACGGTGCCCTATCTGCTGCTGCTGATCTGGGCCGGGGCGACCGCGGGGAGTCTGCTGGCGGGCGAGGGGAGCGGCTGGGGGCGTGGGGCCGGCGGTCGTGCTGGGCGGGGCGGGGCTCGCGCTGGGGGTGGGCGCCGCGGCGGGCACACCGGTGGGACTGGTGCTGGTCGCGGTGGCGTTCGGCGGGTTCCAGGCGGCGACGGTGCTGGCCGACGCGCGGCTTCAGCGGCGCATCGGGGACGGCGGGCGGGCCACACTGACGTCGGTGGCGGGCCTGGCCACGGAACTGACGACGGTCGCGACGTTCGGCGTCTACGCGCTGATCGCGTCGGGCCACACGCACAGCACGGCGTTCACGATCCTGGCGCTGCCCTACCTGGCCACGGCCCTCCTACTCCTCACCACGACCGCCGGCCGCCGCCCGTAGCGTCCGGCAGCCGCCCGTCCGGCAGGGTTCGCGTCACCCCGCACCCCCACCCCGTGGCCCTGCCGCGCTCCGGCCCCTTCCCGCTCTGCGTGGTTCGGCCGGGTCCTGCCCCTTTCCGCTCCCGCGGTCCTGCCGCGCTCCGGCCCCTTCCCGCTCTGCGTGGTTCGGCCGGGTCCTGCCCCTTTCCGCTCCCGCGGTCCTGCCGCGCTCCGGCCCCTTCCCGCTGTCCGTGGTTCGGCCGGGTCCTGCCCCTTTCCGCTCCCGCGGTCCTGCCGCGCTCCGGCCCCTTCCCGCTGTCCGTGGTTCGGCCGGGTCCTGCCCCTTTCCGCTCCCGCGGTCCTGCCGCGCTCCGGCCCCTTCCCGCTCTGCGTGGTTCGGCCGGGTCCTGCCCCTTCCCGCTGTCCGTGGTTCGGCCGCGTCCTGCCCCCTTCCGCTCCCGCGGGCAGTCGTGCCGCTGGGGCGGCACGGGTGGGCGCGACGGCACCCCGCAAGCGCCGGGCCGCGCGAACACCCCGGACCACACCAACGCGACGGCACACGTTCAGCTCCGGGCCGCGCGAATCCGCCCCGGTTCACCCGACACGCTGGGCTGCGTGAACACAGGCCCGGTTCCCCGACGCGCAGGGCTGCGTGAACCCAGCCCCGGTTCACCCCAACCCGCAGGGGAGCAACCCCGGCCGCCCTCCAGGGGCCCCGGGCCCACCAAACCGCCCCGCCCCCGAGGCCCGTGCAACGAATCGCCGCCCACCCCCGACCCCACGCAACAAACCCCCACCGACACGCAACACCTCCGTCTTGTCCCCCAGCCGACGCGCCCGTACCGTCTACCTGGCCCCCAAACCCCACGTACCCGTGAGGAACACGCATGCGCACCGCCCTGCTCCAGAGCTCCGGCCGCCCCGGATCCGTCGTCGAGAACCTCAAGGTCCTCGACGACGCGGCCCGCCGCGCCGCTGCCGCCGGCGCCGGGCTCCTCGTCACCTCCGAGCTGTTCCTCACGGGGTACGCGATCGGCGACGACATCCCCGGCTCGCCGAGCCCGCCGACGGCGACGCCGCCGACGCGATCGCGGAGAGCGCCGCCCGCCACGGCCTCGCGATCGCCTACGCCTATCCCGAGCGCGACGGCGAGCACGTCTTCAATTCCGTCCAGTTGATCTCCGCCGACGGCACCCGCCTCGCGAACTACCGCAAGACCCATCTCTACGGCTGCTACGAACGCGACCTCTTCACCCCTGGCGACCAGCCCGTCGTCCAGGCCCAGCTCAACGGCCTCACCATCGGCCTGCTGATCTGCTACGACGTCGAGTTCCCGGAGAACGTGCGCGCCCACGCCCTCGCCGGCACCGACCTCCTGCTCGTGCCGACCGCGCTCCTTCACCCGTTCCAGTTCGTCGCCGAACAGATGGTGCCGGTGCGGGCCTTCGAGAACCAGATGTACGTGGCGTACGTCAACCGCACCGGCCCGGAGGGCGAGTTCGAGTTCGTCGGACGGTCCACGCTCGCCGGACCCGACGGAGTCGCCCGCACCCGCGGCGGCGCCCACGAGGAACTCCTCCTCGCCGACACCGACCCCGTCTTCCTCGCCGCCTCCCGCACGGCGAACCCGTATCTGGCCGACCGCCGCCCCGGCCTGTACGGATCCCTCGTCTGAACCCCCGTACCACCCCCGCAAGGAGTCCGTACCCCATGACGTCCACCGTGCCCAACGCGATCGAGCACGCCGACGCGCAGCAGCCGCCGATCACCATGTTCGGCCCGGACTTCCCGTACGCGTACGACGACTTCCTCGGCCACCCCGCCGGGCTCGGGCAGGTCCCGGCGACCGAGCACGGCGCCGAGGTCGCCGTCATCGGCGGGGGACTGTCCGGCGTCATCGCCGCGTACGAGCTGATGAAGATGGGGCTCAGGCCGGTCGTGTACGAGGCCGACCGGATCGGCGGGCGGCTGCGGACCGTGGGGTTCGAGGGTGCGATCCGTCCCTGACGGCCGAGATGGGCGCCATGCGGTTCCCGCCGTCGTCCACCGCGCTCCAGCACTACATCGACCTGGTGGGACTGGAGACCCGGGCCTTTCCCAACCCGCTGTCCGAGGCGACGCCCTCGACCGTCGTCGACCTCAAGGGCGAGTCGCACTACGCCGAGACCCTCGACGACCTGCCCCAGGTCTACCGGGACGTCGCCGACGCCTGGGCGAAGTGCCTCGAGGAGGGTGCCGACTTCTCCGACATGAACCGCGCCCTGCGCGAGCGGGACGTGCCGCGGATCCGCGAGATCTGGGCGAAGCTGGTCGAGAAGCTCGACAACCAGACCTTCTACGGCTTCCTCTGCGACTCCGAGGCGTTCACATCCTTCCGGCACCGGGAGATCTTCGGACAGGTCGGCTTCGGCACCGGCGGCTGGGACACCGACTTCCCCAACTCGATCCTGGAGATCCTGCGCGTCGTCTACACCGAGGCCGACGACCATCACCGCGGCATCGTCGGCGGTTCGCAGCAACTGCCGCTGCGACTCTGGGAACGCGAGCCGGAGAAGATCGTCCACTGGCCCTACGGCACCTCGTTGCGGTCCCTGCATCCGGGTGGTGAGCCCCGCCCCGCGGTGACGCGGCTCCACCGCACCGCCGGCAACCGGATCACCGTGACCGACGCCGCCGGGGACATCCGTACGTACGCCGCCGCGGTCTTCACCGCCCAGTCCTGGATGCTGCTGTCCAAGATCGCCTGCGACGACTCGCTGTTCCCGATCGACCACTGGACCGCCATCGAGCGCACCCACTACATGGAGAGCTCCAAGCTCTTCGTGCCCGTCGACCGGCCCTTCTGGCTGGACAAGGACGAGGAGACCGGGCGGGACGTCATGTCGATGACGCTCACCGACCGCATGACCCGCGGGACGTATCTGCTGGACGACGGTCCGGACCGGCCCGCCGTCATCTGCCTCTCCTACACCTGGTGCGACGACAGCCTGAAGTGGCTGCCGCTGTCCGCGAACGAGCGGATGGACGTCATGCTGAAGTCGCTCGGCGAGATCTATCCCAAGGTCGACATCCGCAAGCACGTCATCGGCAACCCGATGACGGTCTCTTGGGAGAACGAGCCCTACTTCATGGGCGCGTTCAAGGCCAACCTGCCCGGCCACTACCGCTACCAGCGGCGGCTCTTCACGCACTTCATGCAGGAGGCGCTGCCCGAGGACAAGCGCGGCATCTTCCTCGCCGGTGACGACATCTCCTGGACGGCGGGCTGGGCCGAGGGCGCCGTCCAGACCGCGCTGAACGCGGTGTGGGGCGTCATGCACCACTTCGGCGGCGAGACCGACCCGGCCAACCCCGGCCCCGGCGACCTCTACGACGAGATCGCCCCGGTCGAACTGCCCGAGGACTGATCACGCCGGGTCAGTCCGGCAGCGGGGTGAGCAGGATACGGCCGGCGAACCCCACCGCCGCGTCCATGCGTTCGGTGAACTCCCCGGCGATGTCCGGCAGTCCGCGCAGCGCCCACAGCGCGCGGGCCGCCGTCCAGGCCGCGTCCCGGGCACGGTCCAGGCTCCACGCGCCCAGCAGATGGGTCAACGGGTCGGTGATGCGCAGCAGTTCGGGGCCCGGTGTCAACTCCTCGCGGATGCGTTCCTCCAGCGAGAGGAGCAGTTCGCCCACGCCGTCGAACTCGTCCTCCAGATCGACGGGTTCGCAGGCGAGCGTACGGCAGGTGTCCACGACGGCGAGGGCGAGATCGTGGCCGATGTGGGCGTTGATGCCCGCGAGGGCGAACTGCAGCGGACCTACCCCGGGTGGTGGCGGGACTGGAACAGCGGGCGCCAGCAGGCCGGTGGCGGCCGCCCCTCTCGTACGGTGTCCACGGCCGCCAGATAGCGCTCCGCGAAGCGCACGTCCAGCGTGATCGCCGCCCGCGCGTCCGGGAACCCGCCCGCGTCGAGGTGCCGGTCCACGGCCTCCGTGACGGCGAGGTAGACACGGTTGAAGACGGCGACCCCGTCCCGCGCCGGCAGGGCCGCGTCCAGGGCGCGCATACGGGAGATGACCCCGTCCACGAGCGTGACGACTTGTTCGCATTGCGCCATGAGCGCAGAGTCGCACCTTTAGGCTGCCCCGGGTGGCGGCGGGCCCGGCGCATCCCCGGAACGGGGAACGTGCCCGTCGTGGGGAGGGGAGCGGTACGGTGTCAGGCTCGCGTGCCCGGTGGACGTCCGTGCGTAAGGCAGTGGGGCGGCGGGCCGTCCGGCGCGGCGCGATGGTCGCGGTCGCGTCCGTGGTGGTCGCCGTCGGCACCGTCACGGGAATGCTGTCGGCGTCCGGTGGCGGAGGGAACCCGACGAGGCGCTGCTGGTGGTGACCTCCTCGCCACGGCCGGCAGTACCGTCGGTCGAGCCGTCGCCGTCGCCGTCCGGTTCTCCTTCCGTCACGGTGGGTCCGAAGGCCGGGGCGATCGCCGAGGTGTCGCCGTCCAGGACGGCGGAGAAGGAGCGGAAGGCCGTCCCCGCGTCCTCGGTGCTGTACCGCCATCCCGACTCCCAGGTGCTGGACTGGGTGCGGGATCATCCCGACGATCCGCGCCGCGCTGTCATCGAGTCCCGGATCGCCGGGCGGCCGTCGGCCGTGTGGTTCGCCGACTACTCCCCGGACACGATCACGTCCCGGGTGCGTGCCGTGGTGTCCGCCGGCGCTGCTGAGGGCCGGGTGCCCGTGGTCGTGCCGTACGCCGTGCCCGACCGGGACTGCGGCGGGTACTCCGAGGGCGGGGCGCCGGATCCGGCCGCCTACGACGACTGGATCGACCGGTTCGCCGCCGGGCTGGGCCGAGCCGAGGTCATCGTGATCCTGGAGCCCGACGCGATCGCCCAGTCCGGGTGCCTCTCCGCCGGGGAGCGCGCCGACCGCTTCGCCTCGCTGGCCCGTGCCGGCCGGGTGCTCAAGGACGCCGACCCGAAGGCCCGGGTCTACTTCGACGCGGGGCACTCCGGCTGGCGCGCACCCGCCGAGCAGGCCGCCCTGCTGCGGCAGGCCGGTGCCGCCTCGGCAGCCTCCTCCGACGGCGTCTTCAGCAACGTCTCCAACTTCCACGCCACCGCCGACGAGGTTGCCTACGACCGTGCCGTGCTCGACGCCCTCGGCGGACCGCCCGGCCTCGGCGCCGTGATCGACACCAGCCGCAACGGCAACGGCGCCCCGGCCGACGGCGCGTGGTGCGACCCCGCCGGCCGCAGGATCGGCCACGCCCCGACGCTCCGGACCGGCGAGGCCGGCATCGACGCCTACCTGTGGGTGAAACTCCCGGGGAGTCCGACGGCTGCAAGGGGAACCGGGCACCTTCACCCCGTCGTACGCCTACGACTTGGCGCGCTGACCGTCCCCGTCGCCGCCGGTGTCGTAGGACGACGTGCCCTCGTCGAGCAGCGGATCCTGCGTCTTGAGGTGGGCGGGCGCGAAGGCGCGCAGCGCGTGGTAGCCGGTGATGACGACCAGTGTGCCGAGCGCGATACCGCTCAGCGAGAAGGTGTCGGTGAACTCGATCGAGACATTGCCGACGCCGATGATGATGCCCGCCGCGGCCGGTACGAGATTCAGCGGATTGCGCAGATCCACCCCGGAGTTGATCCAGATCTGGGCGCCGAGCAGGCCGATCATGCCGTACAGGATGACGGTGATCCCGCCGAGCACCCCGCCCGGGACGGCCGCCACGACCGCGCCGAACTTGGGGCAGAGACCGAACAGCAGGGCGAAGACGGCGGCGGCCCAGTACGCGGCGGTGGAGTAGACCCGGGTCGCGGCCATCACGCCGATGTTCTCGGAGTAGGTGGTGTTGGGCGGGCCGCCGACCGCGGTGGAGAGCATCGAGCCGACACCGTCGGCGGAGATCGCCGTACCGAGCTTGTCGTCGAGGTTGTCGCCGGTCATCTCGCCGACCGCCTTGACGTGCCCGGCGTTCTCGGCGACCAGCGCGATGACCACCGGCAGGGCGACCAGGATCGCCGACCACTCGAAGGACGGTCCGTGCAGCGCCGGCAGACCGATCCAGTCCGCCTGGCCCACTGCGGACAGGTCCAGCCGCCAGTGATCGGTGATCTTGCCGCTCGCGTTCGCCGAGTGGATCTGTCCGAAGACCCGGTCCAGCGCCCAGGACAGGACGTAGCCGAAGACCAGCCCGAGGAAGATCGCGATCCGGGACCAGAAGCCGCGCAGACAGACCACGGCCAGACCGGTGAACAGCATCACGAACAGGGCGGTCCACTGGTCCTGCGGCCAGTACGTGGAGGCCGTCACCGGCGCCAGGTTGAAGCCGATCAGCATCACCACCGCGCCCGTCACGATCGGCGGCATCGCGGCGTGGATGATCCGCGCGCCGAACTTCCGTACCGCCAGGCCCACCAGGAACAGCGCGCCCCCGACCACGAACACCGCGCCGGTGACGGTGGCGCTGGAGCCGCCGTCGGCCCGGATGACCGCGGCGACACCGACGAAGGACAGCGAGCAGCCGAGATAACTGGGCACCCGGCCGCGCGTGGCCAGCAGGAAGACGATGGTCGCGACACCCGACATCATGATCGCCAGGTTGGGGTCCAGACCCATGAGTACCGGGGCCACGAAGAGGCCCCGAACATGGCCACGACGTGCTGGGCGCCCAGACCCGCGGTACGGGGCCAGGAGAGCCGTTCGTCGGGGCGGACCACCGCGCCGGGGGCCGGAGTGCGTCCGTCGCCGTGCAGTGTCCACCGGACGCCGAGATCCATGGGCTGTCGCTTTCGTCGTACGTGCAGCGTGTCCGGACCATTGTGAGGGCTGGCCAGCCGTGCTTCGTACAGGTGGGCGGCGCCCGGACGGGCATGCTGAGCGTCCGCTTAGGATGAGGGCGCGCCGCTGTTCGATGTATGCGGCACTCATCCCGCACGTCCCAGGAGTCCCACCCGTGACCGCCGAAGCCCCGCTCGCCCCCGCCCTGCACCACGGCCGGCTGATCCCCGTGACCGTCCACTTCGACGACCTCGACGCGCTGGGACTGCTGCACAACGCCCGCTATCCGCTGCTCGTCGAGCGGGCGTGGACGGAGCTGTGGCAGGAGAAGGGCTTCCGCTTCGAGGGCGACTGGGCCGCGGCCGGTGACGCCTGCAACGCCGTCCGTGAACTGCGCATCGGCTACGAGGCCCCCGTCACCCGGACCGGTACCTACGCGGTCCAGCTGTGGCTGGAGCGGCTCGGCAGGACCGGGCTGACGTACGGCTTCCGCTTCTGCTCCGAGGACGGGACGGTGACCTACGCGCGGGGCAGCCGGGTGCTGGTGCGGCTGGACGCCGCGACCCTGCGCCCGGCGCCCTGGAGCGAGGCGTTCAGGGACGCGGGCCGGGAACTGCTGCGTCCGGCCGGGTGATCTTCGTACGGTCCCCCGCACGCAGCACGCTCGCGAAGCCGGCGATACCGCACGACAGTACGGTGACCAGGACGAACGACACCATCAGGCTGGTCGCCTGGGCCAGCAGGCCGATCGCGCTCGGGGCGATCAGGCCCGAGGTGTAGGTGATGGTCGCGACGCCCGCGATGGCCAGGCTCGGGTTGGCGCCGCTGCGGCCGGCGGCGGCGAAGCACAGCGGCACCACCACCGCGATGCCGAGCCCCATCAGCGCGAACCCGCCCATCGCCGGCGCCGGGTGCTCGGCGAACACGATCAGCACTCCGCCGAGGACGGCGACGACACCGCTCGCGCGGACCGTGCGCACCGCGCCGTAGCGGTCCACCACATGGTCCCCGGCCATCCGGGCGATCGCCATGGTGAGCGTGAAACCGGTCGTGCAGGCCGCCGCGAGACCGGCCGAGGTCTCCAGCTGGTCCCGCAGATAGACCGCCGACCAGTCCAGGCTCGCGCCCTCCGCGAACACCGCGCAGAAGCCGATCGCGCCGATCAGCAGCGCGGAGCGGGGCGGCAGCGCGAACCGGGGCGGCGGCTCCTCGTCCTCGGCGGGCCGCAGGTCCAGCACCCAGGCGCAGGCGGTCACACCGGCCACCGTCAGGACGGCCGCGGCGAGCGCGTGGTGCAGCCGGGCGTCCGCGCCGATGTGGGCGGCGAGCGTGCCGGCCGCCGAACCGATCAGGGCGCCCGCGCTCCACATGCCGTGCAGCCCGGACATGATCGACTTGTCGAGCCGGTTCTCCACCTCCACGCCCAGCGCGTTCATCGCCACGTCGGACATGCCGGCCGTGGCGCCGTAGACGAACAGGGCCAGACAGAGGGTCAGCAGGTTCGGGGCGACCGACGGCAGGATCAGCGCCAGCGTCCACAGAGCGATCAGCCCGCGCAGCGCCGTGCGGGCGCCGAAGCGGTGGCTGATGCTGCCCGCGAGCGGCATCGCGAGGGACGCGCCGAGCGCGGGGAAGGCGAGCGCGAGGCCCAACTGCCCGGCGCTCACCCCGGCGTGGTCCTGGATCCAGGGGACGCGGGTGGCGAACGAGCCGGTCACCGCGCCATGTACGGCGAACACGGCGGCGACGGCGTACCGCGCCCGCCTCACGTCGCGCTGCTGATGGACCACTGCGCTCATCGTCCCGCCCCTCCGGTCGCCGCTCTCCGCACGCGCCGCCGTAAACTATCAGGGACCCTGCCTGAAAGATAAGGGGTTTCCGGCGGCCGAGCAGGCGCCGACCGGTCCCGCCGATCTGGAAGGATCCCGGCATGGCCGCATCACCGAGCACCGCCAGAGCCCTCAACGACCGGCTTGCCCTGCGTTTGCTCCAGCAGGAAGGCCCGCTGACCGCAGGGCAGTTGAAGCAGCTCACCGGGCTGTCCCGGCCGACCGTCGCGGACCTCGTCGAGCGGCTCACCGCGGCCGGACTGATCGGGATGGTCGGCGAGTCGGGGAGCAGCGGCGCGGCCCCAACGCCAAGCTGTACGGCATCGTCGCCGACCGGGCGCACCTGGCCGCGCTGGACGTCCGCACCGAAGGCGTCACCGTGCTCGTATCGGACCTTGTCGGCAAGGTGCTGGCCGAGGCCGCCCTGCCCATCACCGGCGACGCGGGCACCGGCCCTGCGGTCGAACAGGCGGTCACCCTGGTCGAGCGGACGCTGAAGGAGGCGGGCGCCGACCGGCTGCACACCGTCGGGATCGGGGCCCCCGGGCTGATCGACCCCTCGAGCGGCGAACTGCGGGACTCCACGGGGCTGCCCGCGTGGCACCGGAGGCTGGTCGCCGCCCTCCAGGAGCGGCTGCCCGAGGCCCGGGTCAGCGTGGAGAACGAGACCAACCTCGCGGCGCTGGCCGAGCAGCGGGATGGCGCGGCGCGGGAGCGGGACACCTTCGTCCTGCTGTGGCTGGGGCATGGGACCGGCGCCGCGGTGATCCTCGACGGCACTCTGCGCCGGGGAGCGTCCGGCGGTACGGGGAGATCGGGTTTCTGCCGGTGCCGGGTACCGGTGGGCTGCCGTCGGCCACCGACTGCGAGGGCGGGTTTCACTCGCTGGTGGGGTCGGGGGCGGTCGCCCGACTGGCGGAGTCCTGCGGGGTGGTGGCGGAGGCGGGGGTCCGCCGGCTGCGGCGGGGGCGGTCCGTGCGGCTGTCGCGGCGGATGTGCCCGGTGCCGTCGGGGCGCGTTTCCTTGACGCGCTGGCCGATCGCGTCACCGTGGGTGTCGCCTCGCTGGTCGCCTTGCTGGATCCCGGGCATGTGGTGCTGGGGGAGAGGTGGGGCAGGCCGGCGGGGAGGCCCTGGCCGGGCGGGTGCGGGAGCGGCTGGCCGCCATGTCACCACTGCCGGCGGATGTGCGGCCCAGCGGTCTGGGGGCGGGGCGGTGTTGCGGGGGCGCTGCTCACGGCTCGTGATCATGCGCAGGACGAGCTGTTCGGTACGCCGTAGGCGTAGGGAATCCCGCGCCCTTTCCTCCCTGGGGACTGCGCCCCAGACCCCCTTGCCAGCCCCTTCGGGCCTCGTCCCCGAACGCCGGACAGGCTGATCCTTCGGCACCGTCCGGCGGACTCAAGGCGGCGGGGGCGACATTCCGGCGTTCAGCGGTGTGCGGGCCGGGTGACGTGTGTCGTCAGGTATTCGTCGAACGTGGCCCTGCCGACCGCATGGTCCGGGGCCAGATGACGGCCCGTACGGAACGCGTCGTAGGCCGCTCCGCGGAGCGGGACCTTCACCACCGGCCGGTGCCGCCCCGCGGCCTTGAGATACGCGCGGGCGAGAGAGTCGAACGTGCGGACCTCGGGACCGCCCATGTCGTCGACCCGCCCCGCCGGCGCGCCCTGCGCCAGCCCGGCCAGACGTTCCGCCACCTCCCGTACATCGACCGGCTGATCCTTCACCCGGGCCGGCAACAGCACGACCGGCAGCTTCGCCATGCCCCGCAGGACCTTGAACACCAGATCGTGGAACTGCGTCGCACGCAGCACCGTCCAGCCCAGCCCGGACTCCTCCACCAGCCGCTCCACGGCGAGCTTGGACTTGTAGTAGCCGTACGGCACCTGGTCGACACCCACGATCGAGATGTACACGAGGTGTCCCACCCCGGCCCGCCGCGCCGCCGCGATCAGATTCCGCGCGGCCGTCTCGTCGCCACCGCGCGGGGACGTCGCACAGTGCACGACCGTGTCCACGCCCGTGACGGCCGCGTCGAGCTCGCCTCCGCCTTCCCGCAGGTCGACGGCGTACGGACGGCTGTGCCTGCTGAGCACCCGCACCTCGTGCCCGTCCGTCCGCAGCCGTTCGGCGACAGGCCGGCCGAGCGTGCCGGTGCCGCCGGTCACCAGGATCGTGGTCATGTCGTGCCGTCCTTCGGCCACCGGCCAGGCGGATCGGCCGACCCGCCCCGTACGGGATCCAGCTTTCCCGGGTCCGGCACCGGGCGCATCCGGGCATGGTGAGGCCCGGCGGCGGGCAAGGGCCGTCTTCACCGCCGCCGGGCCGGTCTGGGGTTCTCGCCACGGGAGTTGGCGTGACCTTAAATGGACTAGACCATGATGGTCAATAGGTATGGACCAATGGAGCCTGTATCAAGGGCGGGGCAACGCGCGGGAGTTGTTCCTCGCGCCACGCACGGCAGGCTTCACGTCACCCCTTGTGAGCCACCCCACACCCTCGCCCGTATGGAGGGCGGCCGGCCGTGGCAGACTGGCTCTGTACCAGTAGCAGCGCACTCCGGGGTCGGTGAAAGTCCGAACCGGCGGTTACAGTCCGCGACCCGGTCGCCTCCAGCGACCGGTTGACCAGGTGAAATTCCTGGACCGACGGTTAAAGTCCGGATGGGAGGCAGTGCGCGGCGGGCGGGCATTCATGCGCGCCGCCGTACCGGTTCGCCGTCGAGGCGGACCCTGTCCGGCGTCGCTCCCGGTGTCCTCACCCGCGGTTTCTGTCGTCATCGACAGCCCCGGAGTCCGTGCCCGAAGAGGCAGGAGGACCCGGGAAGTGTTCACCGGAATCGTCGAAGAGCTGGGCGAGATCACCGCCGTCGAGAACCTCGACGACGCCTGTCGCTTCCGGCTGCGCGGCCCCGTCGTCACCGAAGGTGCGAAGCACGGCGACTCCATCGCCGTCAACGGCGTCTGCCTCACGGTCGTCGCCCACGAGGGCGACGAGTTCACCGCCGACGTCATGGCCGAGACCCTGAAGCGCTCCAGCCTCGGCGCCCTCGCCGTCGGCTCCCGCGTCAACCTCGAACGGCCCACGGCCGTCGGCTCCCGCCTCGGCGGCCACATCGTGCAGGGACACGTCGACGGCACCGGCGAGATCCTCGGACGCGAGCCGTCGGAGCACTGGGAGATCGTGAAGATCTCCTCCCCGCCGGCCTCTCCCGCTACGTCGTGGAGAAGGGCTCCATCACCGTCGACGGCATCAGCCTCACCGTCGTCGACGCCGCGGCCGACTTCTTCACCGTCAGCCTGATCCCGACCACCCTCGCCCTGACCACGCTCGGCATCAAGCAGCCCGGCGACCCGGTCAACCTCGAGGTGGACGTCATCGCCAAGTACGTCGAGCGGATGCTCGGCGACCGCGCCCTCGGTGGGGGACGGACCGGTGAGCTGGCTCAACTCCGAGGCGTTCACCGTCTTCGACCAGCGCATCAAGTGGTCGGACATGATCGGCAACGTGATCGGGCTGATCGCCCTCGCCCTCGGCTGGCGCCGGTCCATCTGGACCTGGCCCGCCCAGTTCGTCTCCGGGCTCATCCTCTTCGCCGCCTTCTCCACCGCCCACTTCTCCGGCAGCGCCGGCAAGCAGGTCGTCGTCATGCTCGTCGCCGCCTGGGGCTTCTGGCAGTGGAACCGGGGCCGGGGGCAGGCCCAGGACGGCTCCGTCGCCGTACGGTTCGCGACCAACTCCGAACGGGCCCTCCTGGTGGGCGCCGCCGCCGTCGGCACGCTCGCCGTCGGCGGGCTGTTCACCCTCTACCCGTCCCTGTCCTGGGACGCCTGGCCGGACGCGTACATCTTCGTCGGCACCATCGTCGCCATGTACGCGCAGGCCCGCGGCATGGTCGAGTTCTGGTTCGCCTGGCTGCTCGTCGACCTCGTCGGCGTCCCCCTGAACTTCGCCAACGGCTTCGCCTTCTCCGGCTTCGTCTACGTCATCTACGGCGCGCTCGTCCTGTGGGGCATGCGCGACTGGTGGCTGCGCTCCCGCGACGCGCGGCCCACTCTGGAAGGAGCGCCCGCATGAGCGCCCGCCCGTCACCCGCCACCACCCTGAACGAGACGCCTCGCGCCGCCCCCTCGATCCTCTACGGCACCGACGGCGACGAGGACTTCACCCTCGACCCCATCGAGCAGGCCATCGCCGACATAGCGGCCGGCCGCCCCGTCGTGGTCGTCGACGACGAGGACCGCGAGAACGAGGGCGACCTCGTCATCGCCGCCGAGAAGGCCACCCCGAGATCGTCGCCTTCATGATGAGCGAGTGCCGCGGCCTGATCTGCGCCCCCATGGAGGGCGACGAACTCGACCGGCTGCGCCTCCCGCAGATGGTGGACGACAACACCGAGTCCATGAAGACCGCGTTCACCGTCTCCGTCGACGCCTCCGCCGCTTACGGCGTGACCACCGGCATCTCCGCCGCCGACCGCGCCACCACGCTCCGGCTGCTCGCCGGCGGCACCGCCGGACCGGCCGACCTCGTCCGCCCCGGCCACGTCTTCCCGCTTCGCGCCCGCCCCGGCGGCGTTCTCGTGCGCGACGGCCACACCGAGGCCGCCGTCGACCTCGCCCGCCTCGCCGGACTGCGCCCGGCCGGCGCCATCGTCGAGATCGCCGGCGAGGACGGCGCCATGCTGCGGCTGCCCGAACTGATCCCGTTCGCCCGCAAGCACGGCCTGACGATCATCTCCATCGCCGACCTGATCGCCTACCGCCGTTCCGCCGAACCCACCGTCCGCCGCGAGGCCGGGGTCCGGCTGCCCACCTCGCACGGCGTCTTCACCGCGTACGGCTACCGCTCCACCGTCGACGGCGTCGAACACGTCGCCCTCGTCCACGGCGACATCGGCGACGGCGAGGACGTCCTCGTCCGCGTCCACTCCGAATGCCTCACCGGCGACATCTTCGGCTCCCAGCGCTGCGACTGCGGCCCCCAGCTCGACGCCTCCCTGGACCGCGTCCAGGCCGAGGACCAGGGCGTCGTCGTCTACCTGCGCGGCCACGAGGGACGCGGCATCGGCCTGATGTCCAAACTGCGCGCCTACGAACTCCAGGAACTCGGCCGGGACACCCTCGACGCCAACCTCGAGCTCGGCCTGCCCGCCGACGCCCGCGACTACGGCGCCGGCGCGCAGATCCTCGCCGACCTCGGCGTGCGCAGCGTCCGCCTGATGACCAACAACCCCGACAAGTCGGCCGCGCTCGTCCGCCACGGCATCGAGGTCACCGGCCGCGAGCCGATGCCCGTCACCGCGGGCGAGCACAACCTCCGCTACCTGCGCACCAAGCGGGACCGGATGGGCCACGACCTGCCCTGGCTGGACACACCGACCGTGCCCGCCTGCGGCAACCAGTAACGAGAACCACCGAGGAGAGACGTGAGCGGCAAGGGTGCACCGGAACTGTCCGTACGCGATGTGGGCGACCTGCGGGTCGCCGTCATCGCCGCACAGTGGCACGAGAAGGTGATGGACGGACTGGTCGACGGCGCCCTGCGCGCCCTGCACGACCTCGGCATCGACGAACCGACCCTGCTCAGGGTCCCCGGCAGCTGGGAACTCCCCGTCGTCGCCAAGGTCCTGGCCGGCCGGGGCTACGACGCGGTCGTCGCCCTCGGCGTCGTCATCCGGGGCGGCACACCCCACTTCGACTATGTGTGCCAGGGCGTCACCCAGGGCCTCACCCAGGTCTCGGTCGACACCGGCGTCCCCGTCGGATTCGGCCTGCTCACCTGTGACGACGAGGAGCAGGCCCTCGACCGCGCCGGACTGCCCGGCTCCAGCGAGGACAAGGGGCACGAGGCCGTCACCGCGGCGGTGGCGACCGCGGCCTGCCTGCGTTCGGTATCCGAACCCTGGCGGTGAGCAGACCCCGTCAGCGCGTAGGGTAAGGACCACCATGTCCAAGAAGACGTTCGAGGAGCTCTTCACCGAGCTCCAGCACAAGGCCGCCCACGGCGATCCCGCCACCTCCCGCACCGCCGAACTGGTGGGCAAGGGCGTCCATACCATCGGCAAGAAGGTCGTCGAAGAGGCCGCCGAGGTCTGGATGGCCGCCGAGTACGAGGGCAAGGAGGCGGCCGCCGAGGAGATCTCGCAGCTGCTGTACCACGTCCAGGTGATGATGGTCGCCCGCGGCATCTCCTCGACGACGTCTACGCCCATCTGTAGAGCCCATCCACAGATCCGCGCCCTCGCCCCACCACCCACCACACGAAGGAAGCCGACCTCATGCTGCGCATCGCCGTCCCCAACAAGGGTTCCCTGTCAGGCCCCGCGGGGAGATGCTGCATGAGGCCGGCTACCGGCAGCGCCGCGAATCCAAGGAACTGCGCACCGTCGACCCGACCAACGAGGTCGAGTTCTTCTACCTCCGCCCCCGCGACATCGCCATCTACGTCGCCTCCGGGCAGCTCGACATCGGCATCACCGGCCGCGACCTGCTGATCGACTCCGGCGCCGACGCCGAGGAGATCCTCCCTCTCGGCTTCGCCCGCTCCACCTTCCACTACGCCACCAAGCCCGGCACCCTCGACGGCCTCGCGGACCTGACGGGCAAGACGATCGCCACCTCCTACGAGGGCATCGTCGCTGCACACCTCGCCGACGGCGGTATCGACGCCTCCGTCGTCCACCTCGACGGCGCCGTCGAGACCGCCATCCAGCTCGGTGTCGCCCAGGTCATCGCGGACGTCGTCGAGACCGGCACCTCGCTGCGCAACGCCGGCCTCGAGGTCGTCGGCGAGCCGATCATGAAGTCCGAGGCCGTCGTCATCCGCCGTACCGGCGCGGACGTCGAAGAGCCCAAGGTGCGGCAGTTCCTGCGCCGCCTCCAGGGCGTCCTCGTCGCCCGGACGTACGTGATGATGGACTACGACTGCCGTGTCGAACAGCTCGAGAAGGCCGTCGCCCTCACCCCGGGCCTCGAGTCCCCGACCGTGTCCCCCTGCACAACGAGGGCTGGGTCGCCGTCCGCGCCATGGTCCCCTCCAGGGAGGCCCAGCGGATCATGGACGATCTGTACGACATCGGCGCCCGCGCCATCCTCACCACGGCCATCCACGCCTGCCGCCTCTGACCGGGACCGGACCACCATCATGCCGGACACCACCCCGGACCAGCTGCCCGTCACCTTCCGCCCCGGCCGCACCCGCGCGGTGCTGCTCACCGCCGGCGCCGCGCTCTTCGTGGTCATCACGCTGATCGCGCTGCTGCTCGAGCAGCTCAGCCCGGGGAGCGGATCAGCTTCGTGTTCACCGCCGCGCTGCTGGCCGGCGTGCTGTTCCTGCTCGCCCGGCCGAAGGTCGTCGCCGACGAGTGCGGCGTCACCGTCGTCAACATCGTGAGCCGGCGCCGCCTGGACTGGGCGGAGATCCTCCGGGTGAACCTCCGCCCCGGTGACCCCTGGGTCTTCCTCGACCTCAGCGACGGCACCAGCCTGCCCGCGCTCGGCATCCAGCCCGGCATCGCCAAACAGCAGGCCATCGCCGACGCACGGCCCTGCGGGCCCTCGCCGAGACCCGCTCCGCCCCCGGACCCGAGGCACCCGGGAACTGATTCCGGGGCGCCCCGGGACCGGCTCTCCGGGAAGCGTCGGCGACGTCCACCTGCCGCAGTCGCCCATGTCTTGATTAATCTGGTGGCGGAGGCGCGACGACCGCGCCTCCGCCCCTGCCGCCCCGCCCGGAGCCCAGGGGCTCCAGCTACCCGAGGAGTGACCCTCTCCGGCGATGGACGGATCGTCCTGTAGTACCTGCGCCGCCCCCTGCCGACATAGCGCCGACCCGCTCTCAGCGGTCCGCGCGCATGCGGAGGCGGCGGCATCATGACCACCCCTTGCTGCTCCTCGCAGCCGCCTTCCTGCTGATCCTGGCCAACGGCTTCTTCGTGGCCGCCGAGTTCGGCCTGGTCACCGTCGAGCGACCGGACGCCGAACGGGCCGCCGCCGGCGGCGACCGGCGCGCCCGCCGCGTCGTCGAGTCCCTCAGGGAGCTGTCCTTCCAGCTCTCCGGCACCCAGCTCGGCATCACCATCACCTCCCTCGTCGTCGGCATGCTCGCCGAACCGGCGCTCGCCGGACTGCTGCGCGGCCCCTTCACCGGCATCGGCGTACCCGGGGGCGCCGTCTCCGGTGTCTCCGTGGTCGTGGGCATGCTGCTCGCCTCCGCCGTGCAGATGGTGATCGGCGAACTCGTGCCCAAGAACTGGGCCGTCTCCCGCCCGCTTCAGGTCGCCCGCTTCGTGGCCGGCCCGCAGCACGCGTTCGCCCGCCTGTTCCGCCCGGTCATCGCCGGGCTGAACGCCGTGGCGAACCGGCTGGTGCGGGCCCTGGGCATCGAGCCCACCGAGGAACTGGCCTCCGCCCGCACCCCCGGCGAACTCGTCTCCCTGGCCCGGCACTCCGCCCAGGCCGGCGCCCTGGAACAGGACACCGCGGACCTCTTCGTCCGCACCCTGTCCCTCGGCGAACTCACCGCACAGCACGTCATGACCCCGCGCGTGAAGGTCAGCGCCCTGCACTCCTCGGCGACCGCCGAGGACGTGGTCAATCTGACCCGGGCCACCGGACTGTCCCGCTTCCCCGTCTACCGGGAGCGGATCGACGAGATCGTCGGCATGGTGCACCTCAAGGACGCCCTCGCGGTGTCCGTGCGCGACCGGCTGCGCACCCCCGTGGGCCGTATCGCCCGCCCGGCGCTGCTCGTCCCCGAGACCCTCCCCGTACGGCCGCTGCTCACCCGGCTGCGCAGCGAACAGCCCATCGCGGTCGTCGTCGACGAGTACGGCGGCACGGCCGGCGTCGTCACCCTGGAGGACATCGTCGAGGAGATCGTCGGCGAGGTGCGCGACGAGCACGACGGACAGGACGTCCCCGAACTCGCCCCCGCCCCGCCCGAGGACGGCAACCCCGCCTGGGACGTGGACGGCGGCGTCCGGGTCGACATCCTGCTGCGCATGGGCCTGGAAGCGCCCGAGGGCCCGTACGAGACGGTCGCCGGCCTCGTCGCCGATCTGCTCGGCCGGATCCCGGCCGTCGGCGACCACGCGGAACTGCCGGGCTGGCGCCTGTCGGTGCGCAGCGTCGGCCACTACCGCGCCGAACGCGTCCGCCTGGTGAGAACGGCCCCGCTGCCGCTCGTGGAGGTGGCCGGATGAGCCTGCTCCAACTCCTCTTCGCCGCGCTGCTCGTGCTCGCCAACGGCTTCTTCGTCGGCGCCGAGTTCGCGCTCGTCTCGGTCCGCCGCAGCCAGATCGAACCGCTCGGCACGACCCGCGCCCGCCAGGTGCTGTACGGCCTGGAGCATCTGCCGCAGATGATGGCGGCCGCCCAGTTCGGCATCACCGTCTGCTCGCTGACCCTGGGCGCGGTCGCCGAACCGACGGTCGCCCGGCTGCTGGAGCCGGTCTTCGAGTGGATGCACCTGCCGCACGGCATGATCCACCCGCTCGGCTTCGTCATCGCGCTCGCCGCGGTCGTCTTCTTCCACCTCGTCATCGGCGAGATGGTCCCGAAGAACCTGGCGATGGCGGCCCCCGAGAAGGCCTCGCTGTGGCTGAGCCCCGGCCTCGTCTGGTTCGCCCGCCTGTGCAAGCCGGTCACGATCGCGCTCGGCGCCTGCGCGCAGGCGATCCTGCGGCTGTTCCGCGTCGAGCCGAAGGACGAGGTCGAGGCCGTCTTCACCAGCGAACAGCTCAACCGGCTGGTGGAGGACTCCGGCCAGGCCGGTCTCCTCGACCCCGAGGAGGCCGAGCGCCTCGAGGACGCGCTGGAGCTGGGTTCGCGCCCGGTGACGGACGTCCTGCTCGGCCGTGAGTCGCTGGTGACGGTCACGCCCGCGGTCACCCCGGGGCAGATCGTGGAGCTGACCGCCCGCACCGGGTACTCCCGCTTCCCGGTGGCCGCGGACGGGGTCCCTTCATGGGCTACCTGCACGTCAAGGACGTACTGGACCTGGAGGACTCCGACCGCGCCGTCCCGCAGCACCTCTGGCGCCCGATGACGACCCTGCGCCCCGAACTCCCCTGGACGACGCCCTCACCGTGATGCGCCGCGCCGCCACCCACCTGGCCCAGGTCGCCGGCCCCTCCGGCAAGGTCCTGGGCCTGGTGGCCATGGAGGACGTCCTGGAACTCCTGGTGGGAGAAGTCCGAGACCCCGCCCACCGAGAAGTCACCCTCACCCACCCAAGACCAAGCGGCGACCAGGAAAACGCCTTGGCCTGACTACAGGCACTCGCCCCACCCGATTGCGGGGCGCTGAGCCGCCTGATTGCGGGGTGCTGAGCCGCCTGACTGCGGGGTGCTGAGCCGCCTGACTGCGGGGTGCTGAGCCGCCTGACTGCGGGGTGCTGAGCCGCCTGACTGCGGGGCGCTGAGCCGCCCGATTGCGGGGTGCTGAGCCGCCTGACTGCGGGGCGCTGAGCCGCCCGATTGCGGGGCGCTGAGCCGCCTGACTGCGGGGCGCTGAGCCGCCCGATTGCGGGGCGCTGAGCCGCCCGATTGCGGGGCGCTGAGCCGCCCGATTGCGGGGCGCTGAGCCGCCCGATTGCGGGGCGCTGAGCCGCCTGACTGCGGGGCGCTGAGCCGCCCGACTGCGGGGCGCTGAGCCGCCCGACTGCGGGCAATCGTGCCGCTGTGGCGGCACGGGTGGGCGCAGCGGCACCTCTTCAGCGGGGCGAGCGCGTACCCACCCCCGCAGACGGCCACAGCGGCACCCCTCCAGCGGGGCGAGCGCAGCCCCCGCAGACGGCCGCACCGGGACCTCACAGCCCCGTGACGTACCAACCCCACCGGGGCTCAAAGCCCCGGTGGATCCGCCGGCCCCCGCCCCGACAGCACCTCCCCATACGCCTGCATCAGATCCGGCAACCGCAACGTAGCCAGATCATCCCGGCTCAGCACCCCCGGATACCCGGACAGCCGCAGATCCCGGTACGCACAGCTCTTCTCGTACAGCGTCCGCAGAAACCGCCCGTTCCCCAGCTCGTCGATCCACCCCTGGTCCACCACATGCCCGGCGATCGACCGCAGCTCGTCCAGCGCCTCCTCGTCCACACATCCCCGTTCTCCCCGCCAGCACCTCCCCGATCGAGGTCAGCTCCAGAGGCCGGTACGAGGGAAAGTCCACCCGGGTGGTGAACCGCGACGACAGCCCGGGGTTCGCGGTCAGCAGCCGGTCCATCCCCTCCGGATACCCCGCGAGTATCACCACCAGGTGATCCCGGTTGTCCTCCGCCCGCTTCAGCAGCACCTGCAGTGCCTCGTCCCCGTACGCGTCCCCCTTGCCGTACCCGGAGTTGGACAGCGAGTACGCCTCGTCCACGAACAGCACCCCGCCGAGCGCGGAGTCGATCAGCTCATTCGCCTTCACCGCGGTCTGCCCGAGGTACTCGCCCACCAGATCCGCCCGCTGCGCCTCCACCAGATGGTCACCGCCGAGCAGCCCGAGGGCGTAGAAGACCCGGCCGAGGATGCGGGCCACCGTCGTCTTCCCCGTCCCCGACGGCCCCGAGAAGACGAAGTGGCGTTTCGGCGGCTGCACCGGCAGCCCCTGCCCGGCCCGCAGCCGCGCCATGTTCAGCTGCGCCGACAACGCCTTGACCTGCCGCTTCACCGGTTCGAGGCCCACCATGCGCTCCAGTTCGGCGAGCGCCTCCTCCAGTAACGCGGGATCCGTCGGCCCGGTCGGCAGCTGCGACGTCCCGGCGCCCGTCCGCTGCCGTACGCCCGCGGGGGCGACCGGGGGCAGGGGACCCGGCGGGGCTCGAGGTCGGGGAGCCGGAGATCACGGCCCTCGGTGCCGAAGAGCGGGTCGAGCAGGTCGGGGCCGTCCACCATGTCCTGCCCGGCCCCGGTGAGCGTGATCGCCGCGAGACCGGAGTCGTCGTACCCGTCGCCCTCGGCGATCGCGGCGAGCCGCGCGGAGGTGTCCATGAACGCCGGATCGACCCGGTGCACGGCCCGGTACAGGGGAGCGCGGCGGCGCTGCGGCCCGTGCCCTCGTGGGCGCGGGCCAGCCAGTAGCGCAGCTCCTTGCGCTGCGGCTGTTCGCTGCGGCACCGCATCAGCGCCGCCGACAGCAGTGGTTCGGCCTGCCCGTACATCTCCAGCCGCACCCGGGCCATCCCGCCGAACAGACCGGCCTCGATGCCCAGCATCGGATCGTCGACCAGGGAGTCCGTGCGCCGGACCAACTGCTCCCAGTCCTTGACCAGATAGGCGCGGCATGCGTGCAGGAAGCGGACCTGCTGATCGGTGTCCACCGGGGGCAGCCCGGCGAGCGCCCGGTCCAGTTCGGGGACGTGGCGTCCGTCCAGCCAGTGGGAGGCGTGCGCCAGCAGCAGATCGCGGGGCTCTCCAGCACCGGCTGTACCCACCAGCCCAGCCAGTACCAGGAGTTGAGGGTGCGGCGGTGCTTGGCGCGCTGTTCGCCGAAGCGCTCCCGGTGCCGGAACATCCGCAGCAGCGCCGCCGTCGTGTCGACGCGCAGCGCGTGCAGTCCGAGCCAGCCGTCGGCCATCCCGGGGTCGATCCGCACCGCGGCCCGGAACTCCTCCTCCGCCTGCGGATAGGCGCCCATGGTGTAGGCGTCCACGCCCCGCAGCCAGGCGAGGTCGGCCGGGGCCTGCGGGCCCTGCGTGCCGAAGTCCATCACGTCCCCCACGAACCGTGCCCCCGTCGGTCACCGGCCGGCCCTCGTCCGTCGGCTCCCGTAGGACGAACCGCTGTGCCGCGGGCCGGAGTTGCAAGGTGCGCGAAGCAGCGTCCGCAGGGCGCACCGAGGGCATCGTACCCGCGTGGACGGCACGTCCGTAGGGTGCCCGGCATGCCGAACGCCAAGGTGGGAGGGGAGCGCGGGCGGTATGCGGTGACCCTGGGTGATCGTCATATGCCGCTGGGCGTCCGAAAGGCGCGAAGAGGGCAGAACGAAGCCCCCGATCACGGGGGAACAACCGGGGGCTTCGTGTCCGCTGGCGGCTCCGAAGGGCCGCACATTGAGAACGTAAGACCTGTACGGGCCCCCGGTCAAGCGGAGTTGGGGTACTCCGGCAACTTGTCCGGGACCCGTCTTCACCGGATCACCACATCGCGGGTGGATCGTCACCCTGAGTGAGAGGAGGGGGCGCTTCAGCAGTCCCCGCCGGCCCGGGAAGCAGTTCGTATCCCGACGGGCGCTGCCGCACCAGAAGTCCCGCGAAGGGGCGCGAGGGGTCGCCGGCGAAGTGCTCGCGCTCCGCGCGAACCCACCCGTCCCAGAACTCCCGCTGCTCCGCGCCGTCCCGGGCCCGTCCCCGTGACCAGGAGTCCTCCCGGGGAGTTCCATCCACAGCAGCAGCGCCAGATACGGGCGCAGGGCGCGGCGGCCCGCGCCGACGCCCTCCACGAGGATCACGGGGGCCGGCGGCAGCGGGCGGGGCGCTCGAAGCCGCGCGCGCGCCAGTCGTAGGGGAGTACCGCGCGGTCTCGCCGCGGCCGAGCGGTTCGATCACCTGGCTCCGCAGCCGCCCGGTCCAGTCGAACGGTTCCGCGTGGCTGGCGATGTCGTCCAGCCGCAGCACGGGGCGCCGTCCAGCGCCTCGGCCAGCCGCCCGGCGAACGTCGACTTGCCCGAGCCGGCGTGCCCGTCGACACCGACGAGCCGGACCGGGCCGCAGGAGGGCGAGCCCGCGGATGCGGGAGGCGAGATCGTGAATGGCCGGCTCCAGGGGAGGGGCGGGACGTACCGCAGCACTCTAGGTCCCCGGCGGGCCCCCGGCAGGCGCGGTCGCCGCAGGTCCCGTCATTGGTCGGGTCCGATGTTGGTAGGCGCGGTACCGGCCGGGGTGCTGGCAGGTCCGCCCGGCTGCGTCCATAGTTGGCGCACACCCGTTCACCCGGCGGACGCACACCACGTCCGGCGGGCCGTGCACCGGTCCCGTCCCGACTCCGACACCTGGGGGTCCTCCACCCATGAGCAGAGCCGAACTGCCGTCCCGCAGAACCCTTCTGGCCGCGGCGGTCGTCGCCGCCGTCGCGGGGAGCGCCGGCCCGGCGTCCGCCCGCACCCCGACCACCGGAACCCCGACCATCGGAACCCCGGCAGGAGGTGCCCCCGGGGGCGGGAGCGCCGCCCGCCCCGTCGACAACCGGGCCTGGACCTCGTACACCGACTGGCGCGGAGGTGCCGCCGACGGGACCCGTGCCGTCGCCGGTGACCGCCCCGGACTGGTGATCGCGAAGCCCTCCGGCACCACGGACTACACGGACCCGCACACCGGCACCACGACGGCCTGGGAGTATGCGACCTGGACCTCGCCGGTGCACCGGCTCAAGGTCCCGGCGACCGAGGCCATCGCCTCCTGGAACGCGCACACCCCCAAGGGCACCTGGCTCCAGATCGAGCTCAAGGGCACCTACTCCGACGGCACGGACACCCCTGGTACGTCATGGGCCGCTGGGCCGCCGGCGACCAGGACATCCGGCGCACCTCGGTGGACGACCAGAGCGACGGCCGGAGCAGCATCTGGACGGACACGTTCTCCGTCGACGACGCGGCCTCCGGACTGCGCCTGGCGTCGTACCGGCTGCGCCTGACCCTCCACCGCCGCCCCGGTACCCGGCTCAGCCCGACCGTGTGGCGGGCCGGGGCGATGGGCTCCGACGTCCCCGACCGGTTCACCGTCCCCGCCTCCGAGCCCGGCCTGGCCAGGAGCTGATCGTCCCGCGCTACTCGCAGGAGATCCACAAGGGTCAGTACCCGGAGTACGACAACGGCGGCGAGGCCTGGTGCAGCCCCACCTCCTCGCAGATGATCATCGAGTACTGGGGCGGCCGGCTCACCGAGGATCAGCTCGCCTGGGTCGACCCGTCCTACGCGGACCCGCAGATCTGCCACGCGGCCCGGTACACGTTCGACCACCAGTACGAGGGGTGCGGCAACTGGCCCTTCAACGCCGCCTACGCGGCCACCTTCCGCGGGCTCCAGGGGTGGTCACCCGACTCGGCTCCCTCACCGACCTGGAGACGCTGATCGCGGCCGGCATCCCGGCCATCACCTCCCAGTCCTTCCTGGCGGAGGAGCTGACCGGAGCCGGGTACGGCACGTCCGGGCATCTGATGACGGTGATCGGCTTCACCGCCGACGGCGACGTGATCGCCAACGACCCCGCCTCGGACGACGACCAGGCCGTGCGCCGGGTCTACCAGCGGCGCGAGTGGGAGAACGTCTGGCTGCGGACCAAGCGGTACAACGCCTCCGGCAAGGTCGTCTCCGGTACGGGCGGTGTCTGCTACCTGTACTTCCCGGCCCGTCCGACCCCGCGCCAGCGCAAGGCGCTCGCGGCGGTGGGCGTGCGCTGAGCAGGCCGCACGGCGGGCCCCAGGACGGCCCGTGGCCCGCCGTCGTGTGTGACCGGTGTCTCGGCGGCGAAAGGCGCTCGTGGTGGCAGAGTGGACGGCGTCGCAGGGGAGTCCACCGCACCGCAGAGACCAGCGAGAAGCCATGACCGCGAACACCGCCACCGTCACCCGCGCCCGCACCGGCGGCCCCCGGAGGACGGCCCGAAGGTCCTCGAGCACGTCATGGGATGGACCCTCGTCGTGGTCCTCGCGATGTTCGTGACCCAACTGGGACTGCTGTAGTCCGAGGCCAGGGGCTCCCGGCCCGGGTCTTCGGGATGACCTGACATACTGCGGCGGGATTTGACACCGCCCGCAGGAAGACCTGGGTCGACATTGAACATCAGCCGGCAGTCCGCCGTACGCCCCGCGGCGCGCGGTACCGAGCGTTCGTCCGCGCGCCGCGCCGAACTCATCGCCATCGGGCGGAGCCTGTTCGCGGACACGTCGTACGACGCGCTCTCCATGGACGACATCGCACGCCAGGCGCGGGTCGCCAAGGGGCTGATCTACTACTACTTCCACTCCAAGCGCGGCTACTACCTGGCGATCATCGAGGACTCGGTGGCCGGTCTGGTCACGTACGCCGCGAGCGGCGCCGGGCTGCCCCGGTGGAGCGGGTGCACCGCACCATCGACAGTTATCTGCGCTACGCCGAGCACAATCAGGCCGCCTACCGCGCGATCGTCAGCGGCGGCGTCGGCTTCGACACCGAGGTGCACGCCATCCGGGACGGGGTGCGCGAGGCCATCGTCGCGACCATCGCCGAGGGCGCCTACGGCCGTACGGACATCGCGCCGGTGGCGCGGATGGGGCTGCTGGCCTGGGTGTGCAGCGTGGAGGGTGCCGCGCTCGCCTGGATCGCCCGCGGTGAACTCACCCGCGAGACCATGAGCGCGCTGCTGGTGAAGACGCTCGGCGGCACCATGCGCGCCATCGAGGAGCTGGACCCCGCCTGCCCGGCCCCGGCGCCCGCCCGGCGCGACGGCTGAGCCGGCCCCGGACGGCGAGGGGCGGGGTCCCCCGTGGAACCCCCGCCCCGGCCCTTCGGGCGGTCCTGCCGGATCGCCTTGACATGCGGTTGTCTCCGCGTTGGGGGTAGGGGAACACGAGTCGATTGGCATGGACGCGGAGACTCGGTGTGGAGCGAAACCCCAAGAGGACTAGACCAGTTGGTCCATGGTGCGGACCAAATCTGATCACCAGGGACCGGTGCGCGGCTTTCTTGAAGTAAGCGGTCGTTAACAAGTGACTTGCCGCAGCCGATCGGGCATACTCACTGCGCACAGCCGCTGGTCAGCAGCTTCCGAGACCCGGAACTGCGAGCATCGGCAAGGCACCGATACGACCCCGGCGCGGCCGCCTCCACCCAAGGCGCACGCCGATGTGCCCGAACAGGGAGGAGAGCGTCGCCATGCCCGATCGCGCCCCGCAGCCGGTGGACCGGCAACTGCCCACGGACGAGGCCCGGGACCTGATCTCGCTCGTCCGCGACATCGCGCAGCACGAGATCGCCCCGAACGCGGCCGAGGACGAGGCCGCGGAACGCTTCCCCGCGAGCTGTTCACCCTGCTCTCCGAGTCCGGCCTCCTCGGCCTCCCCTACGACTCCGAGTACGGCGGCGGCGACCAGCCGTACGAGGTCTATCTCCAGGTCCTCGAGGAGCTCGCCGCGGCCCGCCTCACCGTCGGCCTCGGCGTCAGCGTGCACACCCTGGCCTCCTACGCGCTCGCCTCCTTCGGCTCCAAGGAACAGCGGGCGGAACATCTGCCCGCGATGCTCGGCGGCGGCCTCCTCGGCGCCTACTGCCTCTCCGAGCCCGCCTCGGGCTCGGACGCCGCCTCCCTGCGCACCAAGGCCGTGCGGGACGGCGACCACTGGGTGATCACCGGCACCAAGGCCTGGATCACCCACGGCGGCGTCGCCGACTTCTACACTGGTCATGGCACGCACCGGCGAGGAGGGCCCGCGCGGCATCAGCGCGTTCCTCGTGCCCGGTGACGCGGAGGGCTGAGCGCCGCCGTGCCGGAGAAGAAGATGGGGATGAAGGGCTCGCCCACCGCCCAGGTCCATCTCGACGGCGTCCGGGTCTCCGACGCGCGCCGGATCGGCGAGGAGGGGCAGGGCTTCGCGATCGCCCTGTCCGCGCTGGACGGCGGCCGGCTCGGCATCGCCGCCTGCGCCATCGGCGTCGCCCAGGCGGCGCTCGACGAGGCCCTCGGCTACGCGACCGAGAGGCGGCAGTTCGGCAGGCCCATCGCCGACTTCCAGGGGCTGCGTTTCATGCTCGCCGACATGGCCACCCAGATCGAGGCGGGGCGCGCGCTGTACCTCGCCGCGGCCCGGCTGCGCGACGCGGGGCGGCCGTTCGCCAAGCAGGCGGCCATGGCCAAGCTGCACTGCACCGACACCGCGATGCGGGTCACCACCGACGCCGTACAGATCCTCGGCGGCTACGGCTACACCGCCGACTTCCCCGCCGAGCGCTACATGCGCGAGGCCAAGGTGCTGCAGATCGTCGAGGGCACCAACCAGATCCAGCGCATGGTCATCGCCCGTCACCTCGCGGGGCCGGAGACCCGCTGAACCCGTCGAGGCCCCGCCAGGGCGCGGCGAGCCGCGTCCACTCCGGATCCTGCCGGCCGGGCAGCGTACGGCCCCGGCCGGCCCCCGCATGAGATCGCGGTGGATCCGCGGATCCGGGAGCCGTGGCGGCGCGGGTACGACCGCCGCCACGGGCGGCGGCACGAAGGCATGGCGTTGACGCCCGGTCGTCGAGTACGCGGGGGTCGTCATACCGGGGCGACGCGGCAGTGACCGGGCGGGTCACCGGCCCCCGGAACAGGACGTGCGTTCGCGGATGTCCCGCGCGGGCGGGGGCGGCGGACCGCGCCGCCCCCGTACCGGTGTGCGCTCAGGCGGCGGCCTGCCGCCGCATCGCCGGCACCCGGATCGGGCGCGAGCCCGGACCACCGACGTGCGAGAACGGCTGGGTGCGCCAGTCGAGACCCTGAGGAAGCGTCAGCAGCAGGGCGGTGTCCTGCTCCTGGGGGGTGACGGACTCGTCCGCCGGCCGCGCCTCGGTGGCGCTGCGGCCGGTGCCGGCGCACACCGTGAGCCCGAACGGGTTCCACGGCGAGGCGCACAGCGCGTGCTCCGGCAGGACGTCCTCGTCCGCGAGCAGGGCGATGGGCTGCGCGCAGTCCGGGCAGACGACCCGGTACATCTCGAAGGTGTCGTAGGTGTCGAGTTCCTCGTCCGTGGCGTCGGGTTCGACGTACTCCGGAACGAGCTCGATGACCGGCTGCTGCCGCTTGGACGCGGTACGACCAGGGCGCTTAAGACTCTGCATTGGGTTCTCCCCCTCGGGCTGGGCCGTGAAGGCACTGCGGCCTCGACCACAGCAAGCACTTCCCGTCCCCCCTGCGGGGTAATCACGGGAACATCACGGAGAGTGCGTCAGGGGTGTGGCGTTCATCACACAGCACATGCCGCCGCCATGTTCGCGGGCCCGTGCCCGCATCACGAACCGGGTATGACCTGGACCGTTCAGGTATCCGGGGAGATCAAGCGCACTGTAGGTTCTTGCGCCATGGAGGAGCTGGACCGACAGATCGTGCAGCTGCTCGTCAAGGACGGGCGGATGAGCTACACCGACCTGGGCAAGGCCACGGGCCTGTCCACGTCGGCCGTGCACCAGCGGGTGCGCCGGCTGGAACAGCGTGGCGTCATCCGCGGCTATGCCGCGGTCGTCGACCCGGAGGCCGTCGGTCTGCCCATGACCGCCTTCATCTCGGTCAAACCCTTCGACCCCAGCGCCCCCGACGACATCGCGGACCGCCTCGCCGACGTCCCCGAGATCGAGGCCTGCCACAGCGTCGCGGGCGACGAGAACTACATCCTCAAGGTACGCGTGTCCACGCCCCACGAACTGGAAGAACTCCTGGCCAGAGTCCGCACCTTGGCAGGAGTCTCCACCCGCACGACGGTGGTCCTCTCGACCCCGTACGAATCCCGCCCGCCGAGGGTCTGACCCGGCGGAGAACGCCCCTGCCCGAGCCCCTCACTCCCCGGCGCGCGAAACTGTCCCCCATGAGTGAACGCACCGCCCCCGCACGCACCACCCTCCTCCGCCGAGGGGAAGTGCACAGCCCCGCCGACCCCTTCGCGACAGCGATGGTCATCGAGCACGGCCACATCGCCTGGGTCGGCACAGAAGGCGCCGCGGACGCCTTCACCGACAGCGCCGACGAGGTGATCGACCTCGACGGAGCCCTGGTCACCCCCGCGTTCACCGACGCACACGTCCACACCACCGCCACCGGCCTGGCCCTCACCGGCCTGGACCTCTCCACCACCCCTCCCTGGACGCCGCGCTCACCCGTGTACGCGAGTTCGCCGCCGCCCGCCCGCACGACCGGGTCCTCCTCGGCCACGGCTGGGACGCCGCCCGCTGGCCCGGCGGCCGCCCGCCGACCCGCGCCGAACTCGACGAGGCCACCGGCGGCCGCCCCTCTACCTCAGCCGGATCGACGTCCACTCCGCCGTCGTCACCAGCGCGCTCCTCGACCTCGTCCCGGCCGCCGCGGTCACCCGCGCGGACGCCCCGCTCACCGGCGACGCCCACCACGCGGTACGCGCCGCCGCCCTGGCCGCCGTCACACCGGCCCAGCGCACCAAGGCCCAGCGCGCCGCCCTCGCCCACGCGGCCGCTCTCGGTATCGGCACGGTCCACGAGTGCGGCGGCCCGGAGATCTCCTCCGAGGACGACTTCACCGGCCTGCTGCGGCTCGCCGCCGAGGAGAACGGCCCCCGCGTCGTCGGCTACTGGGCCGAGCAGGACGTCGCCAAGGCGAGGAGCTGGGCGCGATCGGCGCCGCGGGCGACCTGTTCGCGGACGGCGCCCTCGGCTCGCACACCGCGTGCCTCCACGAGCCGTACGCCGACGCCGGTCACACCGGCACCGCCCACCTGGACGCCGTCGCCGTCGCCGCCCATGTCGTCGCCTGCACCGAGGCGGGACTCCAGGCGGGCTTCCACGCCATCGGCGACGCCGCCGTGACCGCCGTCGTGGACGGTGTCCGCGCCGCCGCCGAGGAGGTCGGTCTCGCCCGGATCCGGGCCGCCCGGCACCGCGTCGAGCACGCCGAGATGCTCACCCCCGAGACCATCGCGGCCTTCGCCGAACTCGGCCTCACGGCCTCCGTCCAGCCCGCCTTCGACGCCCTGTGGGGCGGCGAGGACGGCATGTACGCCCAGCGCCTGGGCCCGGAGCGGGCCCGCACCCTGAACCCCTTCGCGGCGTTGCTGCGGGCCGGCGTCCCGCTCGCCTTCGGCTCCGACAGCCCCGTCACCCCGCTCGACCCCTGGGGGACCGTCCGGGCCGCCGCGTTCCACCGCACACCCGGACACCGTGTCTCCGTGCGCGCCGCGTTCACCGCGCACACGCGCGGCGGCTGGCGGGCGGTCGGACGCGACGACGCGGGCGTCCTGGTGCCCGGCGCACCCGCCGACTACGCCCTCTGGCGCACCGGTGAACTCGTCGTCCAGGCGCCCGACGACCGGGTGGCGCGCTGGTCCACCGACCCCCGCTCCGGCACCCCGGACTGCCCGACCTCGCCCCGGGCGGCGACCTGCCCGTCTGCCTGCGCACGGTGGTCGGCGGGCGTACGGTCTTCGTACGGCCGGGCGAGTGATCTACGCGGACGGCGCGGTGACGATCATGCGCCGCGCCCCCGTCTCGCGACCTGCGCATCCTCGCCGCTGACCAGGCATTCGCACCACATTACGCAGGTCAAACGACTGTTGACAGGCGGCCGCAGGGGGCCGGTAGGTTCGCCCGTGTCCACCACCGGACGCCCGACCGGAGAACGTCCGGCCACTCGTGTCAGCGCCGCTGGGTCAGGGACGGTGTGCCGCACCGGGGCACCGTCACTGGGAGCCAGGCTCAGCGGCGGCGCGGTACCGAGGGACGTGCCAGCCGGCCGGGGAGGTGCGACCCCGGATGGGGCCCGGGCGCTCAGTAGACAACGGCTTCAGGCCGATCCGCAGCCGGCGGGTCCCGGGCCGGCCCGAAGGGCGCCGGGCCCCCATCCGGCTGTCCCTCTTCCCCTTCACCCGCCCAAAACGTGTCTTCCTACCCGATCTTCGGTAAACGACACCACCATACGAATGTCCTGTCACGTCGGCACAGGCCGTGCCCACTATGGTGGGACCCTGCGCACAGGACATGAAGGGGCAGCAGTGAACGACGGCGACGGGACCCTCACCACAGGATCCCAGGGAGGAACTTCGGCCCGCTCGGCACGGCTCTGGTGATCATCCCGACCTACAACGAGGCGGAGAACATCAAGGCGATCGTCGGCCGGGTGCGCGAGGCCGTTCCCGAGGCGCACGTTCTCGTGGCCGACGACAACAGCCCCGACGGCACCGGCAAGCTCGCCGACGAACTGGCCGCGGGCGACGAACACGTCCAGGTGCTGCACCGCAAGGTCAAGGAAGGCCTCGGCGCGGCCTATCTCGCGGGCTTCCACTGGGGCATGGAGCACGGCTACGGCGTACTGATCGAGATGGACGCCGACGGCTCCCACCAGCCCGAGGAACTGCCCCGTCTGCTGACCGCCCTCAAGGGCGCCGACCTGGTGCTCGGCTCCCGCTGGGTGCCCGGCGGCCGGGTGGTGAACTGGCCGAAGTCCCGGGAGGTCATCTCGCGCGGGGGCAGCCTCTACTCGCGCGTGGCGCTCGATCTGCCGCTGCGCGACATCACCGGCGGCTTCCGCGCCTTCCGCCGGGAGACCCTGGAGGGCCTCGGGCTCGAGGAAGTGGCCTCCCAGGGCTACTGCTTCCAGGTCGACCTGGCCCGCCGCGCGGTGAAGGCCGGCTACCACGTCGTGGAAGTGCCGATCACCTTCGTCGAACGCGAGCACGGCGACTCCAAGATGAGCCGCGACATCCTTGTCGAGGCGCTGTGGCGGGTCACGGCGTGGGGTGTGGGGAGAGGGTCGGCAAGGTCCTCGGCCGCGGCGAAGAGAAGCAGCGGCCCACCGCGTAGCCGTACGAGCGCCGGTCGCCCCGCTTATCCCGTGCTGAGCCGGGCCCAGGCACACTGGGAGCATGACGACTGGCGCTCAGACCCCGCATCCCGCCCGGCCCCGGCGCTCCCGGCTGCGCACCCTCCTGCCGCTGGGTGTCGCCGCATGGCTCGTGCTCGAGATCTGGCTGCTCACCGTGGTCGCCGGGGCGTCGAGCGGGCTGGTGGTCTTCCTGGTCCTGGTGGCCGGTCTCGTCCTCGGTTCGGTGGTCGTCAAGCGGGCCGGCCGGCGGGCCTTCCAGAACCTGACCGAGACGCTGCAGCGACAGCAGGACGGGGTGCCGCCCGAGCCCCGGCCCAACAGCGAGGGCAACGGCCTGACGATGCTGGGCGGCCTGCTGCTGATCATCCCCGGCGTGCTCTCGGACGCCGCGGGACTCCTCCTGCTGGTGCCGCCGGTGCAGAAGGCCGTGAGCCGCTCCGCCCAGCGCACCTTCGAGCGCAAGCTCCGCGAGGCCGGGCAGGGGCCGTTCGGTGACGCCTTCCAGCAGGCGCGCATCCACCGGCCCGACGGCAAGGTCGTCCCGGGCGAGGTCATACGGGACGAGCCCGGAACCCCTCCGGGGACACCACCCGGGGACCGCGCCCGCCGCTCACCCGCTGAGGACGACAGGGCCCGGGGCCCTGGCCCTCCGGGGCGGGGGCCCCGGACTCTTCAGGAAGCCCCACCAGGAGGCGGCCCACACGCACACGACCGCGGGCGCCGTACCCTGAAGTACGGCGCCCGCGGTCGTGTGGCGCTCTGTGTGGTGGCCTTGCCCAGGTCCCCGCCGGGATCAAGCCGACTTTCGGCTGTCCCTGGGGTGAACCGCGATGTTCATCGCACCGGAACGCAGAACGGCGAGACGCTCCTCGAGGACCTCTTCGAGCTCCTCTCGGGTGCGCCGCTCCATCAGCATGTCCCAATGCGTACGCGCGGGCTTGGCCTTCTTCTCCTCGGGGCCGTCACCGTCCACCAGGAGTGCCTGGGCACCGCAGACCTTGCACTCCCACTCCGGCGGGATCTCCGCCTCGACCGAGAAGGGCATCTCGAAGCGGTGCCCCTTCTCGCATGCGTACTCCACGGCCTGGCGCGGGGCCAGGTCGATGCCGCGGTCCGTCTCGTAGCTGGTCACCACGAGGCGCGTGCCGCGAAGAGCTCGCTCACTCATGAATCGTGCCTCCCGGGCTTGTCGCCCACAGGACAGGTGTGTCGCTGTCGTCGTCATCCGGTCAACGTCCGGGCGGCGGTAAAGATTCCCGTCCGGAGCCCCGATCCGGGTTGTACGTCGCCGTCGTAGCCGCAGCCTTGTCAACCAGTGCAGTACCCCCGGACGTCCGGTTTGTCACATCTATAAGGAGATCTGACACACCGTTCGGCATCTTTGACGCGCAGTAACGGTACGCCTGGCAGGCCAAACGCGTACACTACAGCCCTTTCGCGCCGAGCGCTAAATCCGTTCGGGAACCGGGTTGCCCGCGTCGCTGATCGCCCGCCGTACCGGCACCCGCGCGAGCAGCGCGAATCCCAGGACGAAGAAGGCCACCAGGGAGATGATCGCGTCCCGGTAGCTGCCGGTCAGCTGATAGGTCAGACCGAACAGCAGCGGCCCGAGCCAGCTCATCCCGCGGTCGCTCATCTCGTACGCCGAGAAGTATTCGGCCTCCTTGCCGGGCGGCACGAGATGGGAGAAGAGCGAGCGGGACAGCGCCTGGCTGCCACCGAGGACCAGACCGATCCCGGCGGCCAGGACGAAGAACCACACGGGGGCCCCGGCGGGCAGGAAGTACCCGGCCGCCAGGGTCAGGGTCCAGGCGACCAGGGAGCCGAGGATCGCGCGCTTCGCGCCGTACCGCCGGGCCAGTCGGCCCAGCGCCAGCGCGCCCGCCACCGCCAGCACCTGCACCAGCAGCACGGCCACGATGAGCGTCGACTGGCCGAGCCCCAGCTCCTTCGAGCCGTACACCGAGGCCTGGGAGATCACCGTCTGGATGCCGTCGTTGTAGACCAGATACGCCAGCAGGAACGACAGCGTCAGCGGGTGCCGGCGCATGTCCCGGACGGTCGCCGCCAGCTGCCGGAAGCCCGGCAGGGCCGCCTCCCGCGCGGGAACACGGCGGTCCCGCAGCCGGCGCAGCGGCACCAGCGCCCAGGCGCCCCACCACAGACCGGCCGAGGCCAGACAGATGCGCACCGCCATGCCCTCGGAGAGCCCGAAACTGTCGTGGCCGGTGTAGAGGACCAGGTTCGCGACGAGCACCAGGGCCCCGGCCGCGTAGCCGAAGGCCCACCCGCGCGAGGAGACCGCGTCCCGCTCCTCGGGCGTGGCGATCTGCGGAAGGTAGGAGTTGTAGAGCATCATCGCGACCGACTGCGCCGCGTTCGCCACCACCAGCAGCAGGCCGCCGAGCAGATAGCGCTCACCGCCGAGGAAGAACATGCCCGCGGTGGCCGCGGCCCCGGTGTAGGCGGCCGCCGCGAGCAGCGGCTTCTTGCGGCCGGTCCGGTCGGCGGCGGCGCCCACCAGCGGCATCACCAGCACGGCCACGATCACCGACAGAGAGACCGAGTACGCGAAGAAGGAGCCCGCGCGCACCGGTATGCCCAGCGGGTGGACGAACCCGTCCGCGTCCGCCGCCGCCTCGGCGACCGACGTCAGATAGGGGCCGAGGAACACCGTGAGCACACTCGTGGAGTACACGGAGCACGCCCAGTCGTAGAAGTACCAGCCGCGCTGTTCGCGCCTCCTGCCGGCGGCCTCGTCCGGCGCCCCTGACCGCACGGTGTCCGTGTCCACCCGTGCCCTCGCTTCCCCGTGTGACGCGCGCGGGCGCCGGGGCGCGGCCGGTGTCAGACCCAGATGCCGCGGTCCTCCATGACCGTGCGCAGTGTGCCGATGTGATCGGTCATGATGCCATCCACGCCGAGGTCCAGGAGCCGGTGCATCCGCTCGGCCTCGTTGACCGTCCACACGTGCACCCGCAGCCCGTGCGCGTGGGCGGCGCGCACGAACCGGTGGTCGACCACCTGGATGCCCGACTGCCGCTCGGGCACCTGGGCGGCGACCGCCGAACGGCGCACCGTGGCCGGCAGCCCCCAGGACCGCAGCCGCAGGTTCAGCACCCCCGGGTGCCGTACGACGTGGCCAGCCGGGGGCCGGCCAGCCGTTGCGCGCGCACCACGCGGGCCTCGGAGAACGAGCCGAGGCAGATCCGGTCCCAGGAGCCGGTGCGCCCGACCAGGTCCAGGAAGGGCAGGAGCGCCGCCTCGGCCTTCACGTCGACGTTCCAGCGCACCTCGGGGAAGGTCTCCAGGAGCTCCTCGAACAGGGGCACCGGTTCCTCGCCCGCCACCCGCGCCCGCGCCACGTCCCGCCACGGCAGATCGGCGATCCGGCCCGTGCCGTCCGTCACCCGGTCGAGGGTCGCGTCGTGGAAGGCGACCAGCCGGCCGTCGCGCGTGGTGTGGACATCGGTCTCGATGTACCGGTAGCCCGCCTCGACCGCGCGGCGGAACTGCCGCGCGGTGTTCTCCAGGCCGTTCGCCGTACCGCCCCGGTGGGCGAAGGCGATCGGGCCGGGATGGTCGAGGTAGGGGTGGCGTATCCGCTCGGTCACGAACGCAGTATCGCGCGTCCCGGTTGACCGGCGGCGACGACCGTGCTGCCGTCGGATGCCGAGGGGACGGCGAAGGCGCGCAGGAAGAGCTGGGCGAGCGGGCCGATGGCCACCGCGTACAGCAGGGTGCCCACGCCCACCGTGCCGCCGAGGAGGAAGCCGGTGACGACGACGGTGATCTCGATGGCCGTGCGGACCAGACGGACCGACACCCCGGTGCGCTGGTTCAGCCCCGTCATCAGCCCGTCGCGCGGGCCCGGACCGAAACGGGCCGCGATGTACAGCCCGGTCGCCGCCCCGTTCAGCACGATGCCCGCCGTCAGCAGCAGCACGCGTACGGCCATGGCGTGCGCCTCCGGCACCACGGTGAGGGTCGCGTCCATCGCCGCGCCGATCACCAGCACGTTGGAGACCGTGCCCAGCCCCGGCCGCTGACGCAGCGGGATCCACAGCAGCAGCACCGCCGCGCCGACCAGGGTCAGCACCAGGCCCATCGACAGCCCCGTCCGCTCGGACAGGCCCTGGTGCAGCACGTTCCACGGCTCCAGACCGAGCCCCGACCGCACCAGCAGCGCCGAGCTCGCGCCGTACAGCGCCAGACCGGCGTAGAGCTGGAACAGCCGGCGAGTGAGATGGCCGTGCCGGGACGAGTACCTGGCCAAGACATGCCCCCTGTGGTGGAAGTGGACCGACCCGTGACACCCTGTGGCGTGGCCGATGATGTCATCCACGGCCAATTCGGGGAAGGTGGACTGATTCTCATGGCGCAGTGGACCTCGGCGGTGGGGGTGGCGCAACTTGCCCGACTGCTCCACTCCCAGCAGGACCGCCCCGCCGGCCCCGGGACCCGGCGTCCGCCCGCCTACCGCGCGCTCGCCGACGGCATCCGCCTGCTGGTGCTGGAAGGACGGGTCCCGGTGGCCGCGCGGCTGCCCGCCGAGCGTGAGCTGGCCCTCGCCCTCTCGGTCAGCCGCACCACTGTCGCCGCCGCCTACGAGGCGCTGCGCAGCGAGGGATTCCTGGAGTCACGGCGCGGCGCGGGCGGCTGGACCGCCGTGCCGGCCGGGAACCCGGTGCCCGCGCGGGGACTGGAGCCCCTGCCGCCCGAGGCCCTCGGCTCGATGATCGACCTCGGCTGCGCCGCGCTGCCCGCCCCCGAGCCCTGGCTCACCCGGGCCGTCCAGGGCGCGCTGGAGGAACTGCCGCCGTACGCGCACACGCACGGCGACTATCCCGCCGGGCTGCCCGCCCTGCGCGCGATGATCGCCGACCGCTACACCGCGCGGGGCATCCCCACCATGCCCGAGCAGATCATGGTGACGACGGGCGCGATGGGCGCCATCGACGCCATCTGCCACCTCTTCGGCGGACGCGGTGAGCGCATCGCCGTCGAGTCGCCGTCCTACGCCAACATCCTCCAGCTGATGCAGGAGGCCGGCGCCCGGCTCGTCCCGGTGGCCATGGCGGCGGGCCTGACCGGCTGGGACATGGACCGCTGGCGCCAGGTGCTGCGTGAGGCCGCGCCCCGGATCGCGTACGTCGTCGCCGACTTCCACAACCCGACCGGCGCGCTCGCCGACGAGGACCAGCGGCGCCGCCTGGTGGACTCGGCGCGCTCCGCGGGGACCGTGCTCGTCGCCGACGAGACGATGAGCGAGCTCTGGCTCGACCCGGACGTGGAGATGCCGCGCCAGGTGTGCGCCTTCGACCCGGCGGGATCCACGGTGATCACGGTCGGTTCGGCGAGCAAGGCGTTCTGGGCCGGGATGCGCATCGGCTGGGTGCGCGCGGCACCCGACGTCATCCGCAGCCTCGTCGCCGCACGCGCGTACGCGGATCTGGGGACGCCGGTACTGGAACAGCTCGCGGTGAACTGGCTGTTCGGCACCGGAGGCTGGGAGCAGGCGGTGGAGATACGGCGCGCGCAGGCCCGGCAGAACCGGGACGAGCTGGTGGCCGCGGTACGGCGGGAGCTGCCGGACTGGGAGTTCGAGGTACCGCGCGGCGGACTCACCCTGTGGGTGCGCACCGGCGGCCTCTCCGGCTCCCGGCTCGCGGAGGCGGGCGAACGCGTCGGCGTCCGGGTCCCGTCGGGCCCGCGCTTCGGCGTCGACGGCGCCTTCGAGGGCTACGTCCGCCTCCCCTTCACGGTGGGCGGCCCGGTGGCCGAGGAGGCGGCGACCCGCCTGTCCGCGGCGGCCCACCTGGTGGAGACGGGCGCCACATCGGGCACGGAGATCCCCCGCCCCTTCGTGGCGTGACCCGCACCGGGGCACCCACACGGAGGACCACGGCCGGCAACCGCGTGCGCGCGTAAAGAAGTGAGGGGCGGCGGCGGTGCCGTCCGGCCGCGTGCGGGCGCAGAGGTTCGGGGCGGCGATGGTGCCGTCCGGCCGCGTGCCCGCGCGCGGAGGTTTCAGTGCGGCGACGGTGCCGTCCAACCGCGGGCGATCGTGCCTCCCCCAGTGCCTGAAGGACCTGGGAGGTAACCCGCAGGGCGGTATGGGTGGGCGCCGCGGCACGTGCCGCGAGGCACCCCGGCGGCGGTGATCCGCGCTCGGCCGGCCGTCAGGAGCTGGGCTTCGCCCCGGCCGCCTCGGCCCCGACAGCCTCCGCGGACAGCCCCTCGGCCCCGGCTCCGTCCGAGGGATCCTCGTCCCGAACCTTTTCGAGGCGTACGGCCTCACCCACCCCCGGCCCCTCATCCACCGGCGTCGTCCGGGGCGGCAACAGCTCCAGCACAGCCTGCCGGTGGGCGTCGCTCGTCGCATCGTCGTACGGATCCGGCGTGGCCGGCACCTGCAGCCGGTGCACAGGCCCGCGCCCCAGCCGGGCATACCCCCGTCCGGGTGGCACCTGCTCGACCGGAGTGGTGTGCGCGGGGGCCCCGAGGACAGCCTCCAACTGCCCCGCCGTAGCGGCCCCGAGCACCACACGCGCACGCGTGCTGCCGCACCGGCTCCGCCAGCGACTCCAGCCCGTCGAACTGCTCGGCGACGACCACGGTGACGTTCGCCGGCCGGCCGTGCCGCAGCGGAACGCCGAGCAGCGCCTGAGGATCCTCGCGCCCGTCCGCGGCCGCCAGGTGCGAGAACGCGCTCGGCCGGTCCAGCAGCAGCCACAGCGGCCGCCGGGTGTCGTCCGGTGGCGGATCGCCCGCCTGATGCGCCTGATTCGCCGCGATCAGCCGCCGCTCCGTCTCGTGCGCCGCCCACTCCAGGCTCGTCAGCGCCCCCGGCAGCCCGCACTCGACGGCGAGCACACCGTCCCGTCCGGTCAGACAGGCGTACTCGCCGGTGCCGCCACCGTCGACGATCACCACGTCACCGTGGTGCAGCGCCTGGAGGGCGATGGAGCGCAGCAGCGTGGAGGTGCCGCTGCCCGGCTGGCCGACGGCGAGCAGATGCGGTTCGGTGGAGCGGATGCCGGTGCGCCAGACGACGGGCGGGGCGTCGCGCCGCTCCTCGCCGTGCGTGCCGTGGGTGAGCGGCAGCGTGCGCTGCACCCTGGTGGGATCGGTGAAGCCGAGCACCGTCTCGCCCGGCGCCGTGACGAACGGCTGGGCGGCGATGTCGGTGGGCAGGGGCGCGAGGACGCGGACCGTGAGCTGGTTGGCCTCCTCGTCCCAGATGAACTGGTACTCGCGGCCACGCCCCGATTTGGCGCCGAGCAGATGCTCGATCCGCGCCCGGGACTCCGGCTCGCCGTCGGTGAAGTAGGCGGGGTAGCCGATCACCAGGTGCGCGATCCGGCCGGTGGGGTCGAACTCGTACTCGGAGAAGACCTTCTCCCAGTCGCCGCCGTGCGCGTAGAGCGGCTCCGGGTCCTCGGCGGCCGAGAAGTACGGCACGAGGGCGTCGTACAGCGACTTCAGCCGCTGGAGCTGTGACTCATCGGGCCCGGCGGGCGCCGAGGGGGCACGGTCCCGGCCCTGCCAGGCCGCTGCCGCCATCAGGGTGACGACGGCGAGCAGCGGACCGTACGGTGCCAGTGCCACGACCAGCACGACCGACGCCGCCAGGAAGAGCAGCGCGCCACGCCGGTCCTTGGGCGTGCCGGCCCACCTGCGCCGCCCGGCCGAGGCCAGCCGGCGCAGACCGCGCGTGATGGTGATCAGCGGGTGGAGGACGTCCGTGGCACTGTCGGCCGCCGTCCTGGCCAGCTCCCGGCTGCGGGCGAGCTGTGCGCCGCCGTTGGTCAGGATGCGGGGGAGAGGGCGCCGGGCCACTGCTGTCTCCTGGGGGTGCGTACGGGCGGGCGGTGCGTGGTCGGGCGGATCAGAACTTGAACCCGCCCAGGAGGCCGGCCAGGCTTTCGCCGCCCGCCTTGATGCTGGGTGCGATGGCCGTGCTGGCCAGATAGAAGCCGAACAGCATCGCCACCAGGGCGTGCGACGCCTTCAGCCCGTCCTTGCGGAAGAAGATGAAGACGACGACGCCGAGCAGCGCCACGCATGAGATCGAGACGATCATGTGAGTTCTCCTGGTTCGCGGGGACAGTCACCATGAGTACTTCCAGGATCACAGAATGTATCTATACGATTAAAGGTGCAACTGGGTGGATTTTTGGCATTTCCCCCCGGATGGTCCTGCTGTGATCATTACCTCGGGCGCAGCGGGTCATGTACCCGGTGAGCCAGTACGCTGGCGATTCACCCGTACGGCTCTGCACCGCTCGCAGACGTACGTCCTGTCCCCGATGTGTGCAGCATGTGCAGTGAGAGGCGGTCCGGCCGATGACTGAAGCCCCCGACCCCGAGGTTGTGGAGCTGGCGACCAAGATCTTCGATCTGGCCCGTCGCGGCCGGACCGGGGAACTCGTGGCCTACGTGGACGCGGGCGTGCCGGCCGACCTCACCAACGACCGGGGCGACTCCCTCGTGATGCTCGCCGCGTACCACGGCCACGCCGAGGCGGTGGGCGCGCTGCTGGAGCGCGGCGCCGACGCCGACCGCGTCAACGACCGCGGCCAGACACCACTCGCGGGGGCGGTCTTCAAGGGCGAGACCGAGGTGATCCGGGCCCTGCTGAAGGGCGGCGCGAACCCGGCCGCGGGCACTCCCTCGGCCGTCGACACGGCCCGGATGTTCGCCCGTACGGAACTGCTCGAGCTGTTCGGCGAGCACTGAGCCACCCGCTCCGACCAGCGACGACACGGAAAACGGGGAGGCGGTACAGGGCCGCCGTAATTTCGGTCGCGGTGGATGTGACCGCCGGGTCATCATGACGACGTGATTCACGGACGCGATGGCTGGGCAGGTGTTGCCGCACCGCGCGGACCGTGACGCGGCCCGCACGGGCCACCGACGAGAGGCAGAGAGATGGTCTACAGCAAGCAGGAAACGGCGGGCGCCCCGACGTGTTGTCACGCGGCCAGGTAACGCAGGTCCCCGGTTGCGTCGACGCTTGATGTGAGGCTGTTTCCCATGTTCGATCCGGTCATAGCGCCCAGCGGTACGCTGCTCGGCCTGCTCCAGCGGGGCCGTGGCGACGGCACGCTGCACGCGCTCACCGCCCCGCGCCCCGAAGCGCTCGCGGCGCTCAACCACTGTGTTCTGCGCGACCCGCGCCACGACTGGCAGGTGGAGAACCGCTCCCTCTACTACGCCCGCCTCTACCTCGATCTGCACGGCGACCTGGCCGCGATCGAGGCCCACCTCTTCGACCCCGAGGACGTCCTCGACACCGAGGAGTCCCGCACCGGACTCGCCCTCGCGGTCCTCGGGCACCTCGCCTCCTACGGCAGGCGGGACGCCCTCGACCTGTTGCGCAGGTACGCCGCGCACGGCACCAACTGGGCCTGGGCCCTGGACGAGCTGGCCCTCAGGGACGACGACGCGGGGCTGCGGGCCCTCGCCGCCCCGGTCCTCGCGCGGTTCACCACCGACGCCGAGGGCGAGGCGGAGCTCGCCGCCACCGTCCGCGACGCCTTCGAACCACGGCCCTGGCGCCTGTGGGCCGACGATCCCCGCGCGGCCGTCGCCGCGCGCGTGCGCGCCGCCCAGGAGGCCGGTTCCTTCGACCGCTGGCAGCGGCAGATGCGCCCCGGCGGGCCCCGCCCCGGCTGGAGCGTACGGGCGGTCTTCGCATGGGCCCAGGAAGGCGTCGAACGCGGCGCCGCGCTCCATGTCCCGGCCGCCCGATGTCTCGCCGCCGTGGCCGGCCCCGAGGACCGGCCCGAGATCGTCCGGGCCGCCCAGGACGGCACCGAGGAGCCCGGTGCACCGCCCTGCGCTATCTCGCCGACGGCAGCGATCCCGCCGCCCTCGACCTGATCGAGGCTGCCGTGGCCACCGGCTCGTCGCCCGTGGTCGAGGCCGCACTCGACGCCTTCGAACGCATGCGCGGTCTCGCCGCCGTGGACCGTGCCCGCGGCTGGGCCCGCCGGCCCGACCCGCTGGGCGCCGCCGCCGGCCGCGTCCTCGCCTGCCGGGGCGGGCTGCCGGACCGCGATCTGGTCCTCGCGGCGCTGCGGGAGGCGGTACGGGGCGAGGGCCCCGACGCGCCCACCCTGTGGACCCTCGTCGACGGGGCCGGACGCCTCGGCATCACCTGCGCCGCCCCCGTACTGCGCCACATCTACCGCGAGACCGCCTCCTCCCATCTGCGGGGCCGCGCCGCGCGTGCCCTCGCCGCGACCGACCCCTCCTACGGCACCGGCTTCGCCGTCGAGTGCCTGTGGGACTGCGAGGAGACCACCCGCGAGATCGCCGCCCGGCACGCCGAGACCGGCGACACCCGGGTCGTCGAACGGCTGCGCAGGCTCGCCGCGGACCCTGCCGAGGAGGCCGAGGTGCAGACCGCCGTACGCAGCCGCATCGGTCCCGAGGGAACCGCCGTGTGACCCCCCGCCACCGACGCCGTGTGAACGCCGGGTGACCCGCGGGTCAGGTGCGCGTGGATGCCGCCTGACCTGCGCGGGTGAGGGAGGCAACGCTCATGGCGCGTTCCCCGCCAGGAAAGATCCACGTTGACGTGGCCACGTCCGGCGCGGCGACAACACGGGTATGCGTGTCGTCATCGTCACCGAGTCCTTTCCCCCCGATGTGAACGGCGTGGCCCACTGCGCGCTCCAGACCGCCCGGCACCTCGTCGCGCGCGGCCACAGCCCCCTCGTCGTCGCTCCGCAGGTCGCGGGCGACGACCACGGCGACGGGGCGCCCTGCCCCGTCGTCCGCGTCCCCTCACTCCCCCTCCCCGGCTATCCCCAGGTCCGCGTCGCCCTCCCGAGCAGGCGCCTGGCCGCCGCGATCGCCGAGCACCGGGCCGACGTCGTCCATCTGGCCAGCCCCTTCGTCCTCGGCGTACGCGGCATGGCGGCCGCCGCCCGGCTCGGCCTGCCCGCCGTCGCCGTCTACCAGACCGACCTCGCCGGCTACGCCCGTACGTACATGGGCGCCGGCGAGGCGGCCGCCTGGCGGCGCATCCGCTCCGTGCACACCGCCGCCGACCTCACCCTGGCCCCGTCCGGCGCCGCCCTGCGCGACCTGGAGGCACACGGCGTGCCCCGGGTCAGGCTGTGGCCGCGCGGTGTGGACACCGTCCGCTTCCGGCCGGGCCTGCGCGACGAGGCACTGCGCCGCGCCCTCGCCCCGGACGGCGAGCTCATCGTGGGCTACGTCGGCCGGCTCGCCCCGGAGAAGCGGGTCGAACTGCTGGCCGGGGTCCGCACCCTGCCCGGTGTACGGGTCGTGATCGTCGGCGACGGGCCCAGCCGGCCGTCCCTGGAACAGGCGCTGCCCGGCGCAGCCTTCCTCGGCCGCCGCACCGGAGACGAGCTCGCACGGATCTTCGCCTCACTGGACGTCTTCGCCCACACAGGACCGTTCGAGACGTTCTGCCAGACCGTGCAGGAAGCGATGGCGAGCGGCGTGCCCGTGGTCGCGCCCGCCGTGGGCGGCCCGCTGGATCTGGTCGCGCACGGCCGCACCGGGCCCTCGTACCCCCGCGCGACGCCGCCGCCGTACGCGACGCGGTGTGGTCCATGGCCGCCGACCCCGGCCTGCGGGCCGCGTACGGGGCGGCGGGGCGCGCGATGGTCGAGGGCCGCACCTGGGCCGCCGTCGGCGACCGGCTCATCGGCCACTACGGCGACGTGCTCGCCGGACGCAGAACGGCGGTGGCGGCATGAACGCATCCCTGCGGATCGTCCGGCTGGCGAACTTCGTGGCACCCGCGTCGGGGGACTGCGCACCGCGCTGCGGGAGCTCGGCAAGGGCTACCTGGAGGCGGGGCACCGGCCCGTGCTCGTCGTCCCGGGCGAACGCGAGAGCGACGAGGAGACCGGGCAGGGAGGGTGATCACCCTCCCGGGCCCGCTGCTGCCCGGCACCGGCGGCTACCGCGTCCTGACCGACAGACGGCGGCTCGCCGCCCTGCTCCAGGACCTGGCCCCCGACCGGCTCGAGGTGTCCGACCGGACGACCCTGCGCTGGACCGGACGGTGGGCCCGGCGGGCCCGCGTCCCCGCGGTCATGGTCTCCCACGAGACCGCCGACGGCGTGCTGCGCACCTGGGGGCTGCCCGAAACGGCCGCCCGGCGCACCGCGGACGCCCTCAACACGCGTACCGCACACGCGTACTCGCGCGTGGTGTGCACCACCGAGTTCGCCGAACGCGAGTTCGTACGCATCGGGGCCCGCAATGTCGTTCGGGCCCCCTGGGCGTCGATCTGCTGGAACGGCACCCGGCGCTCCACGACCCCCTGCTGCGGGCCCGGTACGCGCGCGGGCCCGAGACGCTGCTCGTGATGTGCTCCAGGCTCTCCCTGGAGAAGCGGCCCGGCACGGCACTGGACGCGCTGGAGGCGCTGCTGCGGCGCGGGCGGCGCGCGGTGCTGGTCGTCGCCGGCGACGGGCCCCTGCGGGCGCGGCTCGAACAGCGCGCGCGGGAGCGCGGACTGCCGGTGTCCTTCCTGGGACACGTGCGCGACCAGGGGCTGCTGGGCGCCCTCCAGGCGTCCGCCGACGTGTCTGGCACCCGGGCCCGCCGAGACCTTCGGACTCGCGGCGCTGGAGGCGATGGCGTGCGGCACGCCCGTCGTGGCGAGCGCGTCGTCGGCGCTTCCGGAGGTGATCGGCCCGGCGGGCGCGGTCGCCGAGGACCGGGGAGGCGTTCGCGGACGCCGTCGACCTGCTGCTGGCGCGGGCGGAGCCGGTCCGGCGCGAGGCGGCACGCGCGCGTGCGGAGCGTTTCGGCTGGGGAACGGCCGTGGCGGCCTTCCTCACGGCCCTCGACGCGCCGGTGACGCCGGTGCGGCAGGCCGTCTCCCGGGGCTGTCGTGAGACCGCCCCTGTTCGTGGCCCTCGGGGACTCGCTGACCGAGGGCGTGGGGGACCGGACCGGCGGCGGATGGCGCGGCTGGGCCGCGCTGCTCGCGCCGTCGCTGTGCGCCGGGCCCGTACGGTTCACCAACCTCGCGGAGAGCGGGGCGCAGACGCGCGACGTGCTCGAACGGCAACTCCCGGCCGCGCTGGCACTGCGGCCCGACCTCGTCTCCGTCGTCGTCGGCGTCAACGACACCCTGCGCCGCACCTTCGACATCCGGGACGTGGCGACCCGGCTGGACCAGGTGTACGCGGCCTGCACCGGACCGCGGGGCACCCTGCTGCTCACCGCGTGCCTGCCCGATCCGGGCGGGATGCTGGGACTGCCGGGCGCCCTGGCCCGCCCGCTCGCCCGGCGGCAGCGGGCGGTGAACACCGTGGTCCACGCCCTGTCCGACCGGTACGGCGCGGCGCATCTGCACGCCTGCGAAGGGGACTGGATCAGCGACCGGGCGATGTGGAGCGCGGACCGGCTCCATCCCGGTGAACCGGGACACCGTCAACTGGCCGTACGGTTCCACGCGCTGCTGACGGAACACGGCGTCGCCACCGGGCCCGCCCCTCGCCCGAACCGGACTCCCCGGCGCCCACCCGGTGGGAGAGCCTGCGCTGGCTGGCCACGGCCGGCACCGGCTGGGTGGCCCGCCGCTGCACCGACCTCCTGCCCCAACTGCTCTCCCTGGCCGCCGACGAGATCCGCCACCGCGCACGCGGCACCACCGTCCGCCTCGACCTGCGCACCACCACCGCCGTCTCGGCGGCCCTGGCCGCCCTGTCCACGGCGGAACGCCGCCCGGGGCCGCCTGACCGGTCCGCGGCCCGGCTGCCGTCCCCGCGCGTGCGGTACGGCACCGGAGGGCCTGCCGGCGGCCGGGGCGGAGGACGGACCCGCGCCCCTGCCCGGGGTGTCACGCACCGCCCGCGCGTCGTACGGCGATGAAGCGGACCGGGGTGCCCGGGGGCGACTGGGCGGCGGCCGGGAGGTCGGCCGGGTGGACGACCGCGATCACCGGGTAGCCCCCGGTGGTCGGATGGTCGGCCAGGAAGACCACCGGCGTCCCGTCGGGCGGGACCTGGACCGCGCCCAGCACCATGCCCTCGCTGGGGAGTTCGTCATGCCGGGCGCGGGACAGGGCGGGCCCGGTCGTGCGCAGTCCGATGCGGTTGCTCGCCGGGGACACGCGGTACGCGCGGGACGTGAACAGCCGTAGCGCCTCCGGGGTGAACCAGTCGTCGCGCGGGCCCGGCGTCACCCGCAGCACCAGTTCGCCGGGCGGCGCCGGCTGCGGGGCGCCGTCCACGCGCGCGTGGCGCTCCCCGGGCGTTCCGAGGGGAAGGACCGAACCGTCCGTGAGGGGCGCCGGGCCGAGACCGGAGAGCAGGTCCGTGGAACGGCTCCCGAGCACCGGTTCCACGGCTATCCCGCCGGAGACGGCCACGTAGGCCCGTACACCGCGGACCGCCGCCCCGACGTCCAGCACGGAACCGGCGCGCACCCGGACCGGCGCGCCCCAGGCGGCCGGGTGGCCGTCCACGGCGACCGGGCAGGGCGCCCCGGTGACCGCCACGGTGACGGCCGAACGGGGCCGCAGCGAGCAGCCGCTGAGGGTCGTCTCCAGGACGGCCGCGTCCGGCAGGTTGCCGGCCAGCCGGTTGGCGAGCGCCGCCGCCGGCCCGTCCAGCGCCCCGGAACGCGGCACACCCAGATGGGCGTGGCCCGGACGGCCCCGGTCCTGCACCGTCGTCAGCGCCCCCGCGCGGACGACGGCGAGCGCACGGTCCGTCATACCGCGGCCACCGGGACGAAACGCACACGCGTGCCGGGGAGAGCAGCGCCGCCGGCACGCGCGCGTGGTCCCACAGCACGGCGTCGGTCGTACCGATCAGCTGCCAGCCGCCCGGCGAGGACCGCGGGTACACGCCCGTGTACGGCCCCGCCAGCGCCACGGAGCCGGCCGGGACGGCGGTGCGCGGAGTGGAACGGCGGGGAACGTCGTAGCGCTCCGGCAGACCGGTGAGGTAGCCGAAACCGGGCGCGAACCCGCAGAAGGCGACACGGAATCCGGTACCCGCGTGGATACGGGCCACCTCCCGCGTGCGGACACCCCAGTGCGCGGCGACGTCCGCGAGGTCCGGGCCGTCGTAGCGCACCGGGATCTCCACCGTCTCGCCCGCGCGCTGAGGCACCGGCGGCAGCTCGCGCGAGATCAGCTCGGCGGCCAGCCGGGCGGGATCGAGGACGCCGTCGAGCAGCACCGTGCGCGCCGCCGGGACGATCTCGCCGACCGGCAACGACCCCTCCGCGCGGCGCCGCAGCAGCTCCGCGTGGAGCCGCTGCGCCTCGTCGTCCGAGGAGACCTCGACGAGGAGGGCGTCCCCGCCGACGGGCAGCACCCTCATACGAAGGCCTCCACCCGGACCCCGGACGCCTCCAGCGCGGCCCGCACCCGCCGCGCCAGATCCACCGCGCCCGGCGTGTCCCCGTGCAGGCACAGGGAGCGCGCCCGCACCTCGATGCGCCGCCCCGAGTGCGCGTCCACCGTCCCGTGGCGGGCCAGGTCCACCGAGCGCGCCACGACGGACTCGGCGTCGGCGACCACGGCGCCCTCCTGACGGCGCGGCACCAGTGTGCCCTCGTCGGTGTACGCCCGGTCGGCGAACGCCTCCGTGATCACCGGCAGCCCCGCCTTCCCGGCCAGTTCCAGCAGCCGGGAGCCGGGCAGGCCGAGCACCGGCAGCGTGGCGTCCGCCAAAGCACCCCGTCGACGACCGCGCCGGCCTGTTCCTCGTCGCGCACCACGCGGTTGTACAGCGCCCCGTGCGGTTTGACGTACGCGACGCGGGCGCCCGCCGCGCGGGCGAAGACCTCCAGGGCGCCGATCTGATAGGCGACCTCGGCCGCCAGTTCGGCGGGCGGCACGTCCATCGCGCGCCGTCCGAAGCCCGCCAGGTCCCGGTAGGAGACCTGGGCGCCGATCCGCACCCCGCGCGTGGCGGCGAGTTCGCACACCCGGCGCATGGTGGCCGCGTCCCCGGCGTGGAAACCGCACGCCACGTTGGCGCTGGTGACCACGGACAGCAGCCGCTCGTCGTCGGTGAGCCGCCAGCGGCCGAATCCCTCGCCGAGGTCGGCGTTCAGATCGATCGAGGTCATGAGTCCTTCGTCTCTTCCGTTCTCGTACGACAAGGCCGGTCAGGCCACGCGGAACTGCTCGTCGCGGGCGTCACCGAGGAACATCTGCCCCGGCGCGTGCGTGAGGGCGAACGGCGGACGCGAGGCCATCACCGCGGCCTGCGGGGTCACCCCGCAGGCCCAGAACACCGGGATGTCGTCCGGCTCGGACTCCACCGGGTCGCCGAAGTCCGGACGGCCGAGGTCGTCGATGCCCAGCCCCGAGGGATCGCCGCAGTGCACGGGCCCGCCGTGCACCGCCGGCAGCAGACTGCTCTCCCGGATCGCCGCCGACAGATGCCGCGGCGGCACCGGCCGCATGGACACCACCATCGGCCCGCTCAGCCGCCCCGCCGGACGGCACTGCCAACTCGTCACATACATGGGAACGTTCCGGCCCTGCTCGACGTGCCGGACCGGAACGCCCGCCGCCGTCAGCGCCCACTCGAAGGTGAAACTGCAGCCGATCAGGAACGACACCAGATCACCGCGCCAGTACGCCCGCACATCCGTCGGCTCGCCCACCAGCTCGCCGTTCTCCCACACGCGGTAGCGCGGCAGATCGGTGCGCAGATCCGCGTCCGGCGCGAGGACGGTGGACGTCGACCCGGCGTCGGTGACGTCCAGGACCGGACAGGGCTTGGGGTTGCGCTGGCAGAACAGCAGCATGTCGTACGCCCAGTCGGCGGGCACCGCGATCAGATTGGCCTGGGTGTGCCCCGCGGCCACACCGGCCGTGGGGCCCGCCAGCCCTTCCCGGAAGCGGGCGCGTGCGGTGCGCGGGCTCCACGCGTGTGCGTGCGCGTCGACGAGGGCCACGGGGCGGTCGTCCACGGTGGCCGGCGTACGGTCGTCGGTGGGGTCACTCCAGTTCCTTTCCGCGTGTCTCCGGCAGCCCCAGCAGCGCCAGGGCCGCGAGGCCGTAGCCGATCGCGCCGAACACCAGCGCCCCGCCCACGCCCCAGCTGTCGGCCAGGAAGCCGACCGTCGTGGGGAAGACGGCACCCACGGCACGTCCGGTGTTGTACGTGAAGCCCTGTCCCGTCCCGCGCACCGCCGTCGGATACAGCTCGCTCAGATAGGAGCCGAAGCCGCTGAAGATCGCCGACATGCAGAACCCGAGCGGGAAACCGAGCACGAGGATCGCGGTGTTGGCACCGCTCGGGATGTTCGTGTACGCCAGGACGCAGATCGCCGACAGCAGCGCGAACAGCCAGATGTTGCGCCTGCGGCCCAGCCGGTCGGTGAGGTAACCGCCGGTCAGATAGCCGATGAAGGCACCCGAGATCAGGAACGTCAGATAACCGCCGGTGCCGACCACCGACAGGTCGCGCTCCGTCTTCAGATACGTCGGCACCCAGGTGGCGAGGGTGTAGTAGCCGCCCTGGACCCCGGTGGAGAGCAGCACGGCGAAGAGCGTGGTGCGCAGCAGTCCCGGCGATCCGGGGCGGCTCGGCCGGAAGATCGTCGCGAAGGAGCCCTTCCGGGCGTCCGACTCCCGCGCGGCGGCCGCCTCGGGCGCGTCCCGCACACTGCGGCGCACCCACACCACGAGCAGCGCGGGCAGGGCGCCGGTCCAGAACATCACGCGCCAGGCGAGGTCGTCGCCCGCCAGTGAGAAGACGATCGTGTACACGATCACGGCCAGGCCCCAGCCGACGGCCCAGGAGCTCTGGACGGCCCCGAGCGTGCGGCCCCGGTGCCTGGCGCTCGCGTACTCGGCGACCAGGATCGCGCCGACGGCCCACTCGCCGCCGAAGCCGAGACCCTGCAGCGCGCGGAACACCAGCAGCGTCTCGTAGTTGGGCGCGAAGCCGCAGGCCACCGTGAACACGGCGTAGGTGATCACGGTCAGCAGCAGCGCCTTCACCCGGCCGATACGGTCCGCCAGCACACCGGCGAGAGCGCCGCCGATCGCGGAGACGACCAGGGTGACGGTGGTGAGCAGTCCGGTCTGGCCGCTGTTCAGCCCGAAGTACGCCGACAGCGCGACCATCGTCAGCGGCAGGGTGAAGTAGTCGTACGAGTCCAGGGCATAGCCGCCGAACGCGCCGCCGAAGGCGCGCCGGCCGCGCGGCCCCAGCGCGCGCAGCCAGCCGAACGCCCCGTCGTCCAGGACGGGATCGGACAGGGCGGCGGGTGGGGTACCGGTCGCGGTGCGCTGTGAACGGGTCGTGCTCATGGGCACCTCGCAGAGGGGGACGGAGGGTGCGGGCAGAACTGAGCCGTGCGCAGCAAGGTAGGGATCGTTGAACGATCCTTCAATACCCATGTTGTTTCGTACTTCTGTGTGCGATTGAATTCCGGGCATGACGGAGCAGCTGAGCGGACTGGCCGACGACCGCGCCCTGTTGGGCCGTACCAGTACCGCCGAGCGGGTCGCGGACATCCTCAGGAGCCGGATCGCCGAGGGCTACTTCCCGCCCGGGACACGGCTGTCGGAGGACAGCATCGGCGGCGCGCTCGGAGTCTCCCGCAACACCCTGCGCGAGGCGTTCCGGCTGCTCACGCACGAACGGCTGCTGGTCCACGAACTGAACCGGGGCGTGTTCGTCCGGGTGCTGACCGTCGAGGACGTCGAGGACATCTACCGCACCCGCCGGCTCGTCGAATGCGCCGTCGTCCGCGGACTCGGCGAGCCGCCCTACGCGCTCGGCGCGCTCGCCGAAGTGGTGGAGCAGGGGCGTTCGGCGGCGCGCGAAGGTGACTGGAAAGCGGTGGGTACGGCCAATATCCACTTCCACCGGGAACTGGTGGCCCTCGCCGCGAGCGAGCGCACCGACGAGTTCATGCGCAGCGTCTTCGCCGAACTGCGGCTCGCCTTCCACGTGGTGGACGAACCCCGGCGGCTGCACGAACCGTACATCGCCCGCAACGCCGGCATTCTCCAGGCACTGCGGGACGGCGACCGCGACCGGACCGAGGCGCTGCTGGCGGACTACCTAGAGGTGTCGCTGGAACGGGTCGTCGAGGTGTACCGGCGGCGGGTCGGCGAGGACGGCCAGGACGGCTGAGCAAAGGGTCGGCGAGGACAGCCAGGACGGCTGAGCAAGGGTGTGACGACCGTCGCGCCGGAGCGCAACCCGGTCGTTTGGGTTGTTGTCAGACCGAGGACCTAGTCTGTGCACCGTGACTTCGCCTGCACCGACGGACAGCGTTCCGCCCCAGCTCAGCGCGGGGCCGCGGCCCGCGCCGGGCCCGGCCGCCGACGAAGGGCTGGCGCGGCGGCTGCGCGCGCTCGCGTGCACCGCGCCGCTGCACGACCTCGACGCCCGCAAGGCCAACCTCGCCGGTGAGTACTCGGTGTACGGCATGGCGGAGATCGCCCTCGCCGGCATCGACCTCGTCACCCTGAACATGGACTTCGACACGGGCGCGGACCACGACCAGATAGTGGCCCGGCTCATCCCGCGCATCGCCGCCCAGGCCCCGGGCCGCCCCGCCGCGGAGCACGAGCGGGTGGCCCGCTGGGTCCTGGAGAACCTGATCAACGTCGGCAGCGTCGACCGCGGCTTCCGCGCCGTGTACGGCGTCTTCGGGGCCGACGGCTCGTATGTGCGCCGCGACTACGACTTCAAGCTGATCGAAGAGGTCCCCGGCCCCGGCGGCACGGTGTACCTGCGCACCACCGACGAGGCGGTCAACGTCCTGGTCGGCGCCCTCGACACCGACGTCACCAGCGCCCAGATCGCCGCCGAGGTCAAGCTGGAGGTGCTGATCAGCCGGGGCAGGCTCGCGGATGCCCAGCTCGCCGCCGAACAGGCCCGGTACCGGACCGTGCAGTACTCCGAGACCCTCCGCCGTGCCCTGGACGCCACCCGGCGCAACGTCCGCGCGGTGGACTGGCTGACCGCCGTACCCGACATGATCACCGAGGCGCTCGACCACGTGGCGGACCGCTACCGCCACGAGAACGCGATCCTCACCAACATCCGCAAGGCCCGCGACGAGACCGAGGACCGCGAGCACAAGCGCCGCGCGGCCGAGCTGGTCGACATCGTCAAGGACTGCATCCGGCGCCACACCCAGCTGCAGTCCCGGCTGCTGGAGGCCGGCCCGCTGTTCCGCGCCGAACAGGACCGCCAGGCCTTCGCCACCCCCACGTCCGTCTCGGGCACCGACCTCTACGGCCATCTGCTGGCGCCGCTGCTGCCGCTGCCCGTGGAGCGGGCGGCCCGGGTCACCGACGCCTTCTTCGCCCACGGCACCGGACTGCGCACCCCGGTCTCCGTCCGGGTCGCCGACCTCGTCGAGATCCTGCTGACCCCGCCCGTGGAGCGCGAGCACCTCGGCGCCGAGATGCCCGAGCCCGACCTGATCGCCACGCCCGACGACAGCCGCTTCAGCGAGGAACAGCTGGCGGCCGCCACCGAGCTGCTGGACCTTCCGGCCGACGCGCCGCGCCGGCTCTCCGGCCTCCTCTCCGACGCCCGCTCGCAGGACCCCGAACTGCCCTACCTGGTCGCCCTGCTGGCCGTCCACGCCGCCAGCCCCCGGTCGGCACCGCCTACCGCCAGGGCGAACGGAAGCTGCTGTTCGCCGTGGACGACGGCACCGAACTCGACGACCCGGAGTTCGGCGGTGCCGACCTCGTCGTCGGCACGGCCCTGCTCGACGCGGCCGGCATGGCCGCGGACCGTACGGAGGCGGCATGACGACGCACGCCGACCGTACCGACGTATCCCACCACGAGGAGTCCCGACCGTGACCGAGCACGTCGAGTGGAGCGAGCCGGAGGCCGCGGCCGCACCGGCGAGCACCGCCGTCACCCCCGCCGACGCCGCCGACGCGGCACGGCTCGTCGCCTTCGGCCTCCAGCCCAGGCTCCAGCCCGCCCGCGACCAGGAGTACGCGGACCTGCTGCGCCGCTACCGCGAGGACCCGCCGTTCGCGCGGCTCGCCGACGCCGTGGCCACCGGCCTCGGACTGATCGTGCTGGAGGTGTCCCCGCGCGCGGGCATGGCCGTCACCGCCGCCGAGGACTCGGTCTTCGCCGTCCGCATGGGCGACTACGCGCGCCGCACCTCCGCCGACGGCAGCGACCGCTTCCTGCACGGACTCGCCCATCTCGCCGTCGCCGCCATGGCCTTCCCGCGCCCCGAGGACCTCGCCGACGACGGCTACATCGGCCGCGTCACCGTCAACGGGGTCGACGCCTTCGTCCGCCAGGCCTGCCACCGCCTGGAGGAGCGGGCCGCCGAGCAGGGCGAGAACACCGACCCGGCCAGCGAGGCCCCCGGTCTGGAGGCCGCCTGGCGGATCTGGGCCCGGCGCAGCGCCACCGGCGCCACCAAGGACGCCCGCCGGCTCGCCGGATCCACCACCGGCATCATCGCCAAGGCCGTCGGCTTCCTCACCGACTCCGGCTTCCTGCAGCGCACCGGTGACGACAACGGCGGCACGTACCGCACCACAGCCCGCTACCAGCTCCAGGTCCGCGACATGGCCGGCGGCGCCGCCATGGCCGAACTGCTGGAACTGGGCGTCGTCCCGGTCACCGACGGCACCCCCACCCTGCTGCCGCCGCAGGACGCCGACGACCTCGAACTGGTCGCCGACGCCGGCCTGCCCTTCCACTCCGCCTGAACACCTCCCCTCACGAAGCCTCACGAGAGTCCGCCATGTACGAGCTGTCCCGGGTCCGCCTCTACTCCATCGGGCCGGCCGGTGCGCGCTACGCCGACACCGTGCTCGACCTGCGCGGTGTCGGCGGGCCCGTGCCCGACCCCGCCCCCGCACAGGCGGAGTTCTTCCAGGAGGAGCCCGTCGGACCGCCGCGCCGGCCCGCCCCCGCCGGAGTGCTCTTCCTGGAGAACGGCGGCGGCAAGTCGGTCCTGCTCAAGCTGATCTTCTCCGTGATGCTCCCGGGCCACCGCAACACCCTCGGCGGCGCCAGCTCCGGAGTGCTGCGCAAGTTCCTGCTCGCCGACGACTGCGGCCATGTGGCGCTCGAATGGCAGCACGTGCTGACCGGCGAGTGCGTCGTCGTGGGCAAGGCCAGCGAATGGCGGGGCCGCCAGGTCTCCAACGACCCGAGGAAGTTCGCCGAGGCCTGGTACTCCTTCCGCCCTGGCCCCGGCCTCAGCCTGGACAGTCTCCCCGTCGCCGAGTCCACGGCCGTACGCCGGCCCGTCGAGGGCCAGTCGGGCGCACGGGGACGACGCCGCACCATGAAGGGCTTCCGCGACGCCCTCACCGAGGCAGGCAAGAACTACCCGCACCTGGAGGTGCACTGGGAGGAGATCCACGAGCGCTGGACCGAACACCTCGGCGACCTGGGACTCGACCCCGAACTCTTCCGCTACCAGCGAGAGATGAACGCCGACGAGGGCGAGGCCGCCGGCCTCTTCGCGGTCAAGAAGGACTCCGACTTCACCGACCTGCTGCTGCGCGCCGTCACCGACACCCGGGACACCGACGGACTCGCCGACCTGGTCGGCGGCTTCGGCAACAAGCTCGGCCGGCGCGCCGAACTGATCGCCGAACGCGACTTCACCGCCGGATCCGCCGACCTGCTCGGCCGCATCGTCGAAGCCGCCGACACCCGCGCCCGCGCCCGCGAGATCCACACCACCGCCGAACGCCGCACCCGCACCCTGGCCCGCGGGCTCTCCGCGCGCGGCGCCCAGGAACGCGTCCGCGCCGCCGACCTCGCACAGCGGGTGACCGCCGCCGCGTACGCCGTCACCCATGCCGAGTCCGCGCGCGAGCACAGTGCGCTGATCTCCGCCGAACTCGCCTACCGGCACGCCTCCCTGGCGCTCGCCGCCGCCGAGAAGTCCGCCGCCGCGCAGAAACGCGAACTCGCCGACGCGCGCACGCTCTCCTCCGCCTGGCAGGCCGCCGAGGCCGTACTGCGCCACCGTGCCTCCGCCGACCGGGTGACTCGTGTCGCCGCCGCGATCCAGGAGGCCGAGCGGGACGCGGCACCCGCGCTGGCCGCCCGTGCCGAGGCCGCCGTCGACCTGGTCCGCGCCCTGCACGCGGCCGCGCGGAACGCCGAGAACCTCGCCAACGAGGAGGAGGAGCGCTCCGCCGCCCTCCAGGAGGTCAGCGACGGCGCCTACCGCGACTCCACCGCCGCGGCCACCGCGGCCCAGCGGGCCCGCAGCGAGATCGGGCACCTCCGCCAGCGGCTCACCGAGGTCGAGCAGGAGACCGCCGAGGCGGTACGGGCGGGCTGGCTCGACGACAGCGCCCCCGACGCCGACCCGGCCAGGGCCGCGCTCGCGGCCAGCGACGCCGAGAAGACGACCGTCGCCGCCTGGGACACCGCTCGCGAGGCCGCCTCCCGGGCCACCGAGCACGCGCGGGAGGCGTCCGCCGCCGAGAGCCGCGCGGAACTCACCGCGGCCCGCGCGGCGGACGCGGCCACGGCGGCCGAGCGCGCCCACGAGAGCGAGCGCCGCACCGCCGAGGCCCTCGCCGCCGAGGAACGGCCGGCCGAACTGCTCAGCCTGCCGGGGGCTTTCGACGGACCACGGGCCACTGTGCCGGGGCAGCGCACGGACACGGACCACGCCGGAACCGACGCCGGGCCCACCCCGGGTGAAGGCGCCCTGACCGCGGAAGAACTCGACCGGTTCGCCGACGCCCTGCGGGAACTGCTCGACGACGCCGTCACCTCCGCCGAACGGCAGCTCTTCGATCTGCGCACCGCCGCCGCCGACGACGCCCGCATCCTCGGCGCCCTCGGTGACGGCGGACTGCTGCCGCCCGGTCCCGACGTCCTGGCGACGGTCGAGTTCCTCGGCGAGCACGGCATCCCGGCGCTCCCGGGCTGGCGCTATCTCGCCCAGTCCGTCGCCCCCGCCGACCACGCGCGCGTGCTCGCCGCCCGCCCCGAACTGGTCGACGGCGTCATCATCACCGACCCCGACTCCCACCTCCGCGCCCGCGAGGCACTGAGCGACGCCGCCCTGCTGCCCCGGTCCGCCGTCGCCGTCGGCACCGCCGCCGCCCTTCTCGCCCCCACCCCCGCGCCGGGCTCCGACACCGGGGACGTCTTCCTCGTACCGCCGAACCCGGCCATGCACGACGAGTACGCCGCAGACGAGGAACGGCAGTCACTGCGCGCCCGGGCCACCGAGCGGGACGAGGAGATCCGCGCACTCGCCGCCCGGCTCGGCAAGGACCGGGAGCTCGCCGCACGGCTCGCCTCCTGGCGCACCGGCTGCCCCGCCGGCCGGCTCACGGAACTGGCCGCCGCGGCCCACGACGCCCGGGCGTTCGCCGAGGAGTCCGAGGCCGAACTGGCCGAGGCACGCACGGTGCGGGCGGAGGCCGAGGAAGCCGCCGCCGAGGCCGTCGCCGTCCGTGACGAACGGCAGGAATCCGCCCAGCGGGCCCGGCGCGCCGCCGACGCCCTCGCCGGACTCGCCTTCCGGCTGCGTGAACGGGCCGGCTGGCAGGGCCGGCTGCGCGAACTCGCCGACGACGCCACCGAGGCGGAAGCCCGCGCCCAGAGCTGTCTGGAACGGGCGCGCGCCGCCGACGAGGACCGGCGCGGCGCCCAGCGCGCCGCCGACGACGCCCGCCGCACCGCCCGCGCGCTGCGCGCCGAACGCTCCGAGATCGCCGGCGCCCCCGACGACGTGCCCGACCTGCCCGAGAACGGCACTGGAGACCCCGGTCCTCCCTGCCCGCCCTGCGCGAGGCCTACCGCGCCGCCTCCCAGCTGTACGAGAAGGTCGGTGTCGGCGCCGACCTGCGCGCCGAACAGGCCCGCGCGGAGAGCGACGAGAGCTCCGCCCGCACCGAACTGGACCGGCTCAGCAACAAGGTCCGCACCCGCGCCGAGCAGCTGCTCCAGTCGCCCGACGGCTCCGACGGGCCCAGCCGGCAGGCCGCCGCCGCCCGCGCCGAGGAACTGGTGCAGCTCCTGGAGACCCGCATGTCCAGCGCCAGCGAGCAGCTCGGACGACTGCGCGGCGAGGCCGAACGGCTGGCACCCGAGGACGGCGAGACGTACACCGGACTCCCCGAGGAGCTGGTTCCGCGCGACGCCGAACACGCACAGGCCCTCCTGCGCACCGCCACCACCGAACTCGCCTCCCACAGCGGCGCCCTGAACCACGCCCGGGAAGCCCACGCCGGACTCCTCGACGCCCACCGCGCCGCCGAGGACGCGGCCGGCGGCTTCGACGAGATCGCCGCCATGCTCCGCGACCTGCTGCGCGAGCCCGCCGGTGACGAGGAGCAGGAGAAGCCCGAGCCCTATCCCGGCGGTCTGGACGACGCCCGGCAGTCCGCGGCCGAGTCCCGCCGCTCGCTGCGCGGCTGCGCCGCGGACCTGTCCGCCGCCGAGTCCGCCGTGCGCGAGGCGAGCGACGTCCTCGTCCGGCACGCCAACTCCACGCGCTACGAGCAGGTCCGCACCCCCGCGCGCCAGCAGATCCGCGAACTGCCCGCCTCCGCGCTGCCCGAGCACGCCCAGAAGTGGGCGGACGCCTTCGCGCCCCGGCTGCGCGTCCTCACCGACGAACTGGAGCAGCTGGAACGCAACCGCGACTCGATCGTGGACCGGCTGCGAGGTCTGGTCGAGTCCGCGCTCGCCACCCTTCGCTCGGCCCAGCGGCTGTCCCGGCTGCCGGAGGGCCTCGGCGAGTGGTCCGGGCAGGAGTTCCTGCGCATCCGCTTCGAGGAGCCCGACCAGGCCACCCTCACCGAACGGCTCGGCGAGGTCGTCGACGAGGCGACCCGGGCGGCCGTCAAGAAGAACTCCGACCTGCGGCGCGACGGCATGTCCCTGCTGCTGCGCGGCGTCGCCGCCGCCCTCCAGCCCAAGGGCATCGCCGTCGAGATCCTCAAGCCCGACGCGGTACTGCGCGCCGAACGCGTGCCCGTCGGTCAGATGGGCGACGTCTTCTCCGGCGGCCAGCTGCTCACCGCCGCCATCGCCCTGTACTGCACCATGGCCGCCCTGCGCTCCAACGACCGCGGCCGGGACAAGCACCGCCACGCCGGCACCCTGTTCCTCGACAACCCCATCGGCCGCGCCAACGCCACCTATCTCCTGGAGCTCCAGCGCGCGGTCTCCGACGCGCTCGGCGTCCAGCTGCTGTACACCACCGGCCTGTTCGACACCACGGCACTCGCCGAGTTCCCGCTGGTCATCCGGCTGCGCAACGACGCCGACCTGCGGGCCGGGCTGAAGTACATCAGCGTGGAGGAGCACCTGCGGCCGGGGCTTCCCCAGCAGGACCCGGGTGAGGCGGCGCACAGCGAGATCACGGCGACCCGCATGTTCAAGCGGCCTGCGCCGGCGGCGGCTGATCCGGCCGGCGGCTGATCCCGCTGCCCCGGCGTCACCTGGCGGAAATTCAGAAGCCGTAGCCCATGCGCCGGGACAGCTCGGCCGCCGCCAGCGCCGTCCGGCCGCCCAGCTCGGGCAGCCGGTCCGCGCGCAGCCGGTACACCGGTCCCGAGACGCTGATCGCCGCCATCACCGAGCCGTCGTGCGCGTGGACCGGCGCCGCGACGGCCGCGAGGCCCAGCTCCAGCTCCTCGAGCGTGGCGCCGTAACCCCGCTCGATCACCGCCGCCAGCTCACCGCGCAGCTCCGGCGCCCCGGTGATCGTCCGCTCGGTGAACCGGCGCAGCGGGCGGGCGAGATGGCTCTCCCGGACGGCGGGCGGCAGATGGGCCAGGAACACCTTGCCGCCGGCCGTGGCGTGCAGCGGGGTGCGTCTGCCGAGCCAGTTCTGCGCGGTGACCGCCGCCGTGCCCCGGGCTTGCATGATGTTGACGGCGGCGTCGTCGTCCAGCACCGCGAGGTTCACCGTCTCACCCAGCTCGTCGGCGAGCTCCCGGCAGACCGGGACGCCCTCCTGCGAGATGTCGAGGCGCACGGCCGCCGCCCCGCGAGGCGCAGCACCCCGGCCCCCAGGTGATACTTCCCGCGGTCCTTCGTCTGGGCCACGAGACCGCGGTTCTCCAGGACACCGAGCAGCCGGAACGCCGTGGACTTGTGCACACCCAGCTCGACCGCGATCTCGGTGACCCCCGCTTCGCCGAGCCGGGCCAGGATCTCCAGCACACTCACGGCACGGTCCACCGACCGCACGGCGCTCGTCGTGCTCTTCCCGTTCCCCGGGCTGACTCCGCTCGCCGGTCATGGCTGGGCTCTCACCGTCCGTCGGTATCCGTTGCGCGGGGCGCACACTGTCGCGTCGTACGCGACCTCAGCGTACCGAGGGCCCGGATCCCGGTGAGCGGTTCGCCTCAGGGTGCGACAGCTGCCCGGCTCCGCCGCGCCGGCGTATCCGGGCCCGCGCCCGATCGGCCGCCCTCTCCCGGCGGCGGGCCCGGCGCCGCTCGCGCCGCAGGGTCCGCGCGGTGCTGCTGGGCGCGGACACCACGCCGTTGCGCTGATTCCAGACCTGGCGGGTCACCCACACGTCCAGGACTCCCCAGGTCGCCAGGACCGTACTGACCACACTGCTGATGACCATGGGGAACGCCAGCCACGACTCGGCGAGCGTGCACAGAAAGGCCACCATGGCCTGAATCAGTGTCACCGCGATGAGGAGCACCGCCCGCACGGCCGCCGTCCGCACCGGATCCGGCAACCGGCGCCGCCGGGCCGGCTCCTCGACCCACAGCGGCCGGTAGGCGGCCCGTCCGCCGGAGCCGCCGGTACCCCGCGCGGTCTCCGGCGCCGCACCGCCGCCGTGGCTCTCGCGCTTCTCGGCGTGCGGCCGCGCGGTCACCCGCGCCGCCGTGCTCTCCGCGGGCGCCTCGCGCCGCTCCGCCGTGCCCATCGACATGTCACTCCCCACCGCCAGCAGGCATCCACCCGGGCTCGAAGACCCGGTTCTCCTGTGGTTGCCCCGCATACGCCCGTCTACGCCGCCCGGGTGCGGTACACGGCTCCTGTGGCCGATTCCGCCCCCATTTCCCACAGAGAAGGACGAACGGCACGTCGCGAAGATTCCCGGACGGGAAAGCGAATCGGACAACTGTCCCCGCCGGCTCAGGAGATCGTCCCGGGGACGCGCGCCGGAAACCGGGGGGCGATCTCCCGCAATGGCCGGACAACTCCCCATCTCCCGCCCCTGTAGCGGGACTACACCTTCGGGGCGGCTCTTCGAGTTCACCCCCGGGCGGTAGTAGGCTCGCGCCGTTTGTTGACGCACACGTGTACCCCCGGCCGGTCGGGGGCCGAGCAGGGGGAGGCCATGCGCTTTCGCGGGAAGTCCATCCGCCGGAAGATCGTGGCGCTGCTCCTCGTGCCGCTGGTGTCCCTGACGACGATCTGGGCCTTCACCACCGTGCTCACGGGCCGCGAGGCAAGCCATCTGTTCGACGTGTCCTCGGTGATGGAGGAGGTCGGCTACCCCGTCGAGGACACCGTCCGCCTCCTCCAGCAGGAGCGCCGGCAGACCCTCGTCCATCTCGCCGACCCCCGCGACTCCGAGGGACTCGCCGCACTGCGGCGCAGCCGCATCGCCACCGACGACGCCGTCGCATACGTCCGCCGAAGCGCGGACGACAGCGGTGTGCGCGAGGCCATGCACGGGGACACCGGCGAGCTGAGCGCCGTACTGGACTCCTTCGAAGGCATCGAGTCCCTGCGCCGCAGCGTCGAGGACGGCACCGTCGACCGCTCCCAGGCCCTCGGCCTCTACAACCGGCTGATCGACCCGTGTTACGTCCTGCTGGCCAATCTGCATGTCGTCGACGACGTCGAACTCGACAAGCAGTACCGCGCGCTGGTCAATCTCGCCCGCGCCCGCGAGCTGCTCTCCCGAGAGGACGCCCTGCTCGGCTCCGCCCTGATCGTCGGCGAACTGTCCCGTGCCGAAGTGCGCGGCATCTCCGACCTCATGGCCCAGCGCACCCTGATGTACGACGCCGGTCTGCCACAGCTGCCCTCCGCCGAACGCGACCGCTACGAGGCCTTCTGGGAGAACGGCGCGTCCGCCCCGCTGCGCGTCGCCGAGGAGGCCGCCGTCTCCTCCGGCACCGGGGAGCCCCGCGGGATCACGGCCCAGAGCTGGGACATCGCCGCCGGCAAGGTGCTCTCCGAACTCGGCACCCTCAACGACCGGGCCGCCGACCGCTACCAGGACCGCGTCCGTCCCGTCGCCATGGGCGTCATCACCCAGGCCGTCGTCGCCGGTGCCCTCGGACTGATCGCCCTCCTGGTCTCCCTCGTCCTCTCCGTACGCGTGGGCCGCGGGCTCATCCGCGACCTCCGCCAGCTGCGCCTGGAGGCCCACGAGGCGTCCGGCGTACGGCTGCCCAGCGTGATGCGCCGCCTCTCGGCGGGCGAACAGGTCGACGTGGAGACCGAGGCCCCGCGCCTGGAGTACGACAAGAACGAGATGGGCGAGGTCGGCCAGGCCCTCAACACCCTTCAGCGCGCCGCCGTGGAAGCCGCCGTCAAACAGGCCGAACTGCGCGCCGGCGTTTCCGAGGTGTTCGTCAACCTCGCCCGCCGCAGCCAGGTCCTGCTGCACAAGCAGCTCACCCTGCTCGACACCATGGAACGCCGGACCGAGGACACCGAGGAACTCGCCGACCTGTTCCGGCTGGACCACCTGACCACCCGGATGCGCCGGCACGCCGAGGGCCTGGTGATCCTCTCCGGCGCCGCGCCCTCCCGGCAGTGGCGCAAGCCCGTCCAGCTCATGGACGTCGTACGCGCCTCCGTCGCCGAGGTCGAGGACTACGAGCGCATCGAGGTCCGCCGGCTGCCGAGGGTCGCCGTCACCGGGCCGGCCGTCGCCGACCTCACCCATCTCGTGGCCGAACTCCTGGAGAACGCCACGGTGTTCTCCCCGCCGCACACCGCCGTCCAGGTCCTCGGCGAGCGCGTGGCCAACGGCTTCACCCTGGAGATCCACGACCGGGGGCTCGGCATGGCGGCCGACGCACTCCTGGACGCCAATCTCAGACTCGCCGAAACCCCCGAGTTCGAGCTCTCGGACACCGACCGGCTCGGACTGTTCGTGGTCAGCCGTCTCGCCCAGCGCCAGAACGTACGCGTCTCCCTTCAGCCCTCCCCGTACGGCGGCACCACCGCGATCGTCCTCATCCCCGACGCGCTCCTCACGGACGACGTCCCGGACACCAACGGCATCGGCTTCCGCCTCGACCGCCCCCAGCGCACCGCGGACCGCGAACCGGAGGAGAGCCGCCGCGCCGCGCTCTCCCAGGTGCCCGTACCACTGCCCCGGATCCCCGCCTCGGTACTGGACGGGCCGGTCGAACTGGAAGCCCCGTCGACCCGGACGTGCTCGGCCGCTTCCCCGGCGCGCTCGGCGACGAGGACAGCGAGCACGGCGGCCTCTTCCGCCACCGCCGCTCCCTCACCGGCCCCAAGGACGAACGGTCCGGACGCGAGCACCATCAGCAGGCCCCCGACCCGCGTGAGGACACGGGCCAGGACGGCGGCGACCGGAACGCCCCGGTCCCGCTGGCCCGCAGAAGGGCGCCCAAGCTCGTCACCTCCCACGGGCGGCCGGTCCGCGAGACGCGCCCTCGCGCGGAGCGGACGGACGGGGAGGACACGAACACCTCGCCGGCCCGGCCCGAGCTCGAAGGAGTACCGCCGCTGCCCGCCCGGCGCGGAGCGGACTCCGCGGAACGCCGGGCTCCCGGCAGCCCCGGTTCGGAGACGCTGCCCCCGCTCCCCGCCCGCCGCCGCACCAGCCGCCTCTCCTCCGACGACGAGCGGGAACAGCCGGACACGGACTCCCTGCCTCCCTCCCCGCTCGCCGCCGGAGCCCCGACCCGTCCCGGCCCACGGCCGGGCCCGGGAACCGGAGCACCCCTCCGGCGCCCTCCGGCCCCGTACGAGAGGACCGGCAGGAGCCCCCGCCGGCGCTCCCCTGCACGCCGCCGAGGCGAACGGCACCGATGACTCCGCACCGGACGCGGACCGCGCCGACGCCGCACCGCTCGGCTCGCTGCCCAAACGCGTACGGCAGGCCAGCCTCGCCCCGCAGCTCAAGCAGAGCGCCGAACGGCGGAACGAGGGCAGCACCCGGCCCGTTGAACGGGATGCCGACGAAGTCCGCAGCCGCATGGCCTCGCTCCAGCGCGGCTGGCAGCGCGGCCGCGAGGAGAACGCCGCCGGCGACGAAGCCGACAGCGGCACAGCACCACGACGAACGAACAAGGGGACGGTCGATGACCGCACCGAGGGCCACCGGCCACAGCACGCCCGACAAGGGGAGCTGAACTGGCTCCTCGACGACCTGGTGGACCGGGTCGCCAGCGTCCGCAAGGCGATCGTGCTCTCCAGCGACGGTCTGGCCACCGGCGCGTCGAAGGACCTCACCCGTGAGGACAGCGAGCATCTGGCCGCCGTCGCCTCCGGCTTCCACAGCCTCGCCAAGGGCGTGGGCCGCCACTTCGAGGCCGGCGACGTCCGCCAGACCGTCGTCGAACTCGACGAGGCGTTCCTCTTCGTCACCGCCGCAGGTGACGGCAGCTGCCTCGCCGTCCTCGCGGACGCCGACTCGGACGTCGGACAGATCGCCTACGAGATGACCCTCCTCGTGAAGCGGGTCGGTGTGCATCTGGGCGCCGCTCCACGCACCGATCTGCCCTCGGGCGGGTAGTGGGATGACATGAGTGCCGACGGTCAGGGTAGAAGCCACTGGTTCGACGACGAGGCCGGACCGGTCGTCCGTCCGTACGCCATGACGCGGGGCCGCACCACCAGTGCGGCCCAGCACCGCCTCGACCTGATCGCGGTCGTCGTCACGGAACCGCACGCGGACGATCCGGAGACCGACCCCACGCTCTCCCCGGAGCACGTGGACATCGTCGAACTGTGCCGCGGCACCCCGCAGACGGTCGCCGAACTCTCCGCCGAACTCGATCTGCCCATCGGCGTGGTCCGGGTCCTCGTCGGCGACCTCGTGGACTTCGAATTCGTCCATGTGAACCGGCCGGTGCCCCCGGCGGAACTGCCGGACGAGAGTATTCTGCGCGACGTGATCAACGGCCTCCGGGCGCTGTGACCGGCGCGGAAGCGGGATACTGAAGTGACAGGCTGGCAGTTCTGGGTCGACCGAGGCGGCACCTTCACCGACATCGTCGCAAGGCGCCCCGACGGCCGGCTGCTCACGCACAAGGTGCTGTCCGACAACCCGGACCCGGAACACCCCGGGAGCCGGGGACACCCGGCGCCGACGCCGCCGTCGTGGGCATCCGCGCACTGCTGGCGGGATCCGGCGACCCCGTCGACGCCGTACGCATGGGGACCACCGTCGCCACCAACGCCCTCCTCGAACGCAAGGGCGAACGGACCCTGCTGGTCATCACCCGCGGCTTTCGCGACGCGCTCCGCATCGCCTACCAGAACCGCCCCCACATCTTCGCCCGCCGCATCGACCTGCCCGAACTGCTGCACGAACGCGTCGTCGAGGTGGACGAACGCGTCGCCGCCGACGGCACCGTCCTGCGCGCCCCCGACCTGGACGCCCTCACCGGACCGCTGCGCCAGGCGTACCACGACGGGATCCGGGCCGTCGCCGTCGTCTGTATGCACAGCCATCTCCACCCCGCCCACGAACAGGCCGTCGGAGACCTCGCCGCCCGCGTCGGCTTCCCGCAGATCTCGCTGTCCAGCGAGGTCAGCCCCTGATGAAGCTCGTCCCGCGCGGCGACACCGCCGTCGTCGACGCCTACCTCTCGCCCGTGCTGCGCCGCTACGTCCGCCATGTCGCCGGCGAACTCGACGGCGTACGGCTGATGTTCATGCAGTCCAACGGCGGTCTCACCGAGGCGGGGCGCTTCCGCGGCAAGGACGCCGTCCTGTCCGGGCCGGCCGGCGGCATCGTCGGCATGGCCCGGATGTCGCAGCTCGCCGGCTACGACCGGGTGATCGGCTTCGACATGGGCGGCACCTCCACCGACGTCTCGCACTTCGCGGGCGAGTACGAACGCGTCTTCACGACACGGATCGCCGGCGTCCGGCTGCGCGCCCCCATGCTGGACATCCACACCGTCGCCGCCGGGGCGGCTCGGTCCTCCACTTCGACGGCTCCCGCTACCGCGTGGGACCGGACTCCGCCGGTGCCGTACCCGGTCCCGCCTGCTACCGGCGCGGCGGCCCGCTCGCCGTCACCGACGCCAACCTCATGCTCGGCCGGATCCAGCCCGCCCACTTCCCCGCCGTGTTCGGCCCCGACGGGGACCAGCCACTCGACGACGGGCTCGTCCGCGACCGCTTCACCGCCCTTGCCCACGAGATCCGCGACCGGACCGGCGACGACCGCACCCCGAACAGGTCGCCGAGGGCTACCTGCGGATCGCCGTCGCCGCCATCGCGGGCGCCGTGAAGCGGATCTCCGTACAGAAGGGCCACGACGTCACCCGGTACGCCCTCACCACCTTCGGCGGGGCGGGCGGACAGCACGCGTGCATGGTCGCCGACTCCTCGGCATCCGTACCGTCCTCGTCCCGCCCATGGCGGGTGTCCTGTCCGCGCTCGGCATGGGTCTGGCCGACACCACGGCCATGCGGGAACAGTCCGTCGAGGCCCCCTGGAACCCGCCTCCATGCCCGGCGTCCACACCACCGCCGCCGGCCTGGAGGCGGCCGCCCGCGCGGAACTCCTCGCCGAGGACGTCCCCGAGGACCGGATCGAGGTCACCCGCCGCGCCCAGCTCCGCTACGACGGAACCGACACCACCCTCACCGTCGAACTGACCGACCCCGCCACGATGCGGCGCACCTTCGAAGAACGTCATCGCGCCACGTACTCCTTCACGCTCGACCGCCCGATCGTCGTCGAAGCCCTCTCCGTCGAAGCCACCGGCCTCACCGAACCCCCGATCTCTCCGCCCTCGCTCCTTACGAAGGCACCCCGCCGCACCGCACCACCGCCCCGCGGACCGTCCGCCTCCACACCGGCGGCACCTGGCGCGACGTACCCTCCGCCGCCGCGAGGACCTTCCCCCGGCGAGAGCGTCACCGGCCCGGCGATCATCACCGAGTCCGGTGCGACGACCGTCGTCGACGACGGCTGGCGGGCCGCGACGACCGACGACGGGCAACTGGTCATGGAACGCGTCGCGGTCACGCAGAGTTCCCGAGCGGTCACAGAAGTAGACCCGGTGCTGCTCGAGGTGTTCAACAACCTCTTCATGTCCATCGCCGAACAGATGGGCGCCCGCCTCGAGTCCACCGCCCAGTCCGTCAACATCAAGGAGCGTCTGGACTTCTCCTGCGCGCTCTTCGACCCCGACGGAAACCTGGTGGCCAACGCCCCGCACATCCCCGTCCACCTGGGCTCCATGGGCACCAGTGTCAAAGAGGTCATCCGGCGGCGCGGCCCCGCCATGCGCCCCGGCGACACCTACGCCGTCAACGACCCGTACCACGGCGGCACCCATCTTCCCGACGTCACCGTCATCACCCCGGTCTTCGCCGCCGAACCCGCCGACGGCACGGAGAGTGACCACAAGGTCCTCTTCTACGTCGCCTCCCGCGGCCACCACGCCGAGATCGGCGGCATCGCCCCCGGCTCCATGCCGGCCGGCAGCCACAGCATCGACGAGGAGGGCGTCCTCTTCGACAACTGGCTGCTCACCGAGAACGGCCGCTTCCGCGAGGACGAGACCCTCCGCCTCCTCACCGAAGCGCCCCACCCTCACGCGACCCGCAGACCAACCTCGCCGACCTGCGTGCCCAGATCGCCGCCAACCACAAGGGTGTCGACGAGGTCGGCCGCATGATCGAGAACTTCGGTCCCGACGTCGTGCAGGCCTATATGAAGCACGTCCAGGACAACGCCGAAGAGGCGGTCCGCCGCGTCGTCGACACCCTCGACGAGGGCGCGTACGCCTACGAGACCGACTCGGGCGCCGTCATCCGCGTCCGTGTGCGCGTGGACCGCGCCGCCCGCCGCGCCACCATCGACTTCACCGGCACCCCGGCCCAGCTGCCCACCAACTTCAACGCCCCCTTCGCGGTGGTCAACGCCGCCGTCCTGTACGTCTTCCGCACCCTGGTCGGCGACGACATCCCGCTCAACGACGGCTGCCTGCGTCCGCTGGACATCATCGTGCCGCCCGGCTCCATGCTGGCGCCCGAGCCGCCGGCCGCCGTCGTCGCGGGCAATGTGGAGACCTCCCAGGCCATCACCGGCGCCCTCTACGCGGCCCTCCGCGTCCAGGCGGAGGGCTCCGGCACCATGAACAACGTCACCTTCGGCAACGCCCGCCACCAGTACTACGAGACCATCGCCTCCGGTTCCGGCGCCGGGGACGGCTTCCCCGGCGCGTCCGTCGTGCAGACCCACATGACCAACTCGCGGCTCACCGACCCCGAGATCCTGGAGTGGCGACTGCCCGTCCGCCTGGAGGAGTTCGCGGTACGAAGCGGCAGCGGCGGCACCGGACGCTGGCGCGGCGGCGACGGAGCCGTGCGCCGCATCCGCTTCCTGGAGCCCATGACCGTCTCCACGCTGTCCCAGCACCGCAGGGTGCCCCGTACGGCATGGCCGGTGGCGCACCGGGCGCCCTCGGCGCCCACCGGATCGAACGCGCGGACGGCACGGTCACCCGGCTCGCCGGAAGCGACTCGGCGGACGTCGGCCCCGACGACGTACTCGTCATCGAAACCCCCGGCGGCGGGGATACGGCCCGCCGCCCGACCCCATCAAGCAGGAGAAGAGACCGATGATCTTCGGGCGTTCTGAGCGCGGCAAACCCCGGTCGAACCCGTCACGCTCAAGATCCTGGTGGCCGGCGGCTTCGGCGTGGGCAAGACCACGCTCGTCGGCGCGGTCAGCGAGATCAGGCCGCTGCGCACCGAGGAACTCCTCACCGAGGCAGGGCGCCCGGTCGACGACACCTCCGGTGTGGAAGCGAAGCACACCACCACCGTGGCCATGGACTTCGGCCGCATCACGCTCCGCGAGGACCTGGTGCTGTACCTCTTCGGCACACCCGGCCAGGAGCGGTTCTGGTTCATGTGGGACGAGCTGTCCGAGGGGCCCTCGGGGCCGTCGTCCTCGCCGACACCCGCCGGCTGGAGGACTGCTTCGCGGCCATCGACTACTTCGAGCGGCGCGCCATCCCGTTCCTCGTCGGCGTCAACTGCTTCGAGGGAGCTGCCCGGTACCCGGCCGAGGACGTCCGCCGGGCCCTCGACCTCGACGACCACGTGCCGCTGCTGATGACGGACGCGCGGGACCGCGAGTCGGTCAAGGAGACCCTCATCGGCGTCGTCCAGCACGCCATGACCCGGGCCGCACAGCACCGCCAGACGGTCGGCACCTGAGACGGAGACAGGCCCGCGGCCCGTGCTCCGCCGACCGGAGCACGGGCCGCGGCGCGGGGAAACGACGCCCCACGCGTGTGTGGTCGGCCGTCCCCTCCTCCATCCAGCCGAAGCTCTTCTCCACCGCCCTGCGCCAGTTGCGGTACTCACGGTCGCGCACCGGCGCCGCCATGGGCGGACTCCACTCGGCGTCCTTCCGCCGGTGGGACTTCGGCTCGGCGAGGCCGTCCCACACACGCCGGTGGCGAGATCCGCCGCGCAGGCGGCGCCCAGGCGGGTCGTCTCCAAGAGCCCGGGCCGGATCACCGGCACGCCTCAGAGGGCGTCAAGGCAGCCGACCGCGACGGTGATCGGCCATCCGTCCGGAAGTCTCACCTCCGCTGCGACGCGCGGGACCGACGGCCGGAGGACGGGTTCTTCCCCGGAGCGGCTGACTCCTGATAGACGCAGGAGACATGACACGACTCCCTCGCGCGGTACGCGGTCTGGTCACCACCGTCGCCGCCCTGCTCGCCACGACCGCCGCCTCCACCACCGCCCAGGCGAAGCCCGAACCCCAGGCACCCCGGACTTCGTGGCACTGGACACGGTGGACCCGACGATCATCGAGGAGATCCGCTACTTCACTCCGCACAACTTCGTCGGCCAGCCCGTGGACGGCTACCGGCAACCGCTCTGCATCCTCACCCGCCCCGCCGCGCAGGCCCTCCACACGGCGCAGCGGAAGCTGCTGCGCCAGGGCTACTCCCTGAAGGTGTACGACTGCTACCGGCCGCAACGCGCGGTGGACCACTTCGTCCGCTGGGCCGAGGACCTCGACGACCAGGAGATGAAGGCCGAGTTCTACCCGAACGTAGACAAGACCCGGCTGTTCGCAGACGGCTACATCGCGGAGAAGTCCGGCCACAGCCGCGGCTCGACCGTCGACCTCACCCTCGTGAGAATTCCCGCGGGGCCGGCCCGGCCCTACCACCCCGGAGAGCCCCTCACCCCTGCTCCGCCCCCGAGAACGAACGGTTCCCCGACACCTCCGTCGACATGGGCACCGGCTACGACTGCTTCGACACCCTCAGCCACACCCTCGACCCCCGCGTCCAGGGCGAACAGCGCGCCAACCGGCTGCTCCTCAAGAGCACCCTGGAGAACCTCGGCTTCGTGAACCTCGCCGAGGAGTGGTGGCACTACACCTTCAAGCCGGAGACCCACCCGGACACCTACTTCGACTTCCCGGTGTCCCGAAGGTCACTCACCGGCCACAACTGACCGGCCCCAGGAGACGCCCCCACCGCGATCGGATACAGTCCGCGCGTGTCCGAATCTCCCGCCACGGCTCCCAACTCCGCACCGGGCTCCCACTGTTCGAGCTGCGGCACGTCCTTCGGCGCGGGCGTCTCCGGCTGGCCCCGCACCTGCCCGGCCTGCGGGACCGTCGCCTACCGCAACCCACTGCCGGTCGCGGTGGCCCTCCAGCCCGTGTACGACACCCAGGGCACCGGCCTCGTCGTCATCGCCCGCACCATCGCCCCCGCGCGCGGCCGTACGGCCCTGCCCGGCGGCTATGTCGACGACCGCGAGGACTGGCGCCAGGCCGTCGTCCGCGAACTCGAGGAAGAGACCGGCATCGGCGCGGCGATCCGCGACGTCCGGCTCGCCGACGCCATGAGCTCGCCCGACGGACACCTGCTGCTGTTCGGGCTCCTCCCCGAACGCCCCGCCGACGACCTGCCGCCCTTCACCGCCACCGACGAGACCGACGACCGCCGGCTGCTGCGCCGACCCGAGGAACTCGCCTTCCCCTGCACACCCTGGCCGCCCGCGCGTGGTTCGAGGGCCGCTACATCTGACCCTCAGCCCTCCACCAGCCCGCGGACCCGCACCGGCCGGCGAGGCTGCGAGCCGCCGTCCTGATCCTCCCGCTCGACGACGATCCGCGCACCCGACCACCGCACCCCGTACCTCTCGGCCTCCGGCTCCTCCCACCCGTCCCCGGCATCCGGCACCACCAGCCCGCCCCCGGTCCGCCCCCGGACCGGCGCCCACACCTCCAGCTCCACACCGCCGTCCTCACCCAGCACCGGCAGCACCGAGCCACCGCGCGCGAACACCGGTATCCGCCCCGGCGGCGCGTCGGCCCACACCCGGACCGGCCCGTCGTACGCCCGTTCCGTCGCCGTGTCGTACCACCGCCCGCGCGGCAGCCGGACGGACCGCCCGTCCACCCCCGGAGCGAGCACCGGCGCCACCAGCAGACAGTCCCCGAGCAGAAAAGCGTCCTCGCAGTCCCGCAACGCGCGCTCCTCGGGCGCCGACCACCACAGGGGCCGCACATACGGCGCTCCGGTACGCCGCGCCAGATGCGCCAGCGTCATGAAGTACGGCAGCAGCCGCCGGCGTTCGAGGTGCGCCTCACGCGCGTATCGCAGCACCTCCGCGCCGGACTGCCACGGCTCACCCCGCCCCGCACGCGCACCGGCACGTGCACGGGTGCGGAAGAACGGCAGATACGCCCCCAACTGGAGCCCACGCAGATACAGCTCGGGCGACACCTCCCCGCCCAGGCCGCCGACGTCCGTGCCCGCGTAGGGAACACCGCACAGCCCCAGCCCCAGCACCAGCGACAGCGACGCCCGCAAGCCGGCCCACCCCGTCACCACCTCGCCCGACCACGCCCCGCCGTGCCGCTGCATCCCGGCCCACCCGGAACGCGAGAACACGAACGGACGCTCCTGGGGGCCCGCTCCCGCAGCCCCTCGTACGCGGCCCGGCCCATGCACAGCCCGTACACGTTGTGCGCCTCGCGATGGTCACCGCCGCGGCCGTCCAGCGCGTGCCGCGCCGACCGCGGCAGCGTCGGCTCGCCGAACGCGGTGAAGGACGTCGGCTCGTTCACGCTGTGCCAGAAGCCCGCGAAACCCTGCGCCAGCCGCTCCGCGTACAAACCGCCCCACCACGCGCGCACGCGCGCGTCCGTGAAATCCGGGAAGACCACGTCCCCCGTCCACCCGACACCCCGCACGACCTGCCCGGAGGCGTCCCGCACGAACGCGTCCCGCTCCACGCCCTCGTCGTAGACGGCGACGCCGGGCTCCGATCCGACCGCCGGACCCACGACCGACACCAGCCTGATCCCCTCGCGCCGCAACTCGTCCGCGAGAACCGGCAGCTTGGGGAACCGCTCGTCGTCGACGGTGAACACCCGGCGGGAGGAGAGGTGGCCGACACCGAGGTGCACGGCGTCGAGCGGCAGCCCGTGCTCCCGGTACCCCGCGACGATCCGCCGCACCTCCTCCTCGCCGCCGGAGGACGCATACACGTGATGGTGACCGAGTGCCCACGCGGGAGGCAGCGCGGGCGCACCGGTGAGCGAGGCCCAGGCGAGCAGCACCCGCGCGGGAGTGCCCACCACCACCCAGCAGCGCAGCGGGCCGCCGTCCATCCGGAGCTCGCTCGTCCCCGCCCGGTCGTGCCCGGAACCGGCACCCTCCTCACCCTCCCCCAGCGTCACGGTGCCGTCCCACGAACTGTCGTGGAACGCCAGATGGGTGCCCGCGTCGGCCACCACCATCTGCACCGGCATCGTCACGGACAGCGGGGCACCGCCGGAGCCGGCGGCACGGCCGGGCGCGGAGTTCCACAGCCTGTACGTACCGTCACGCAGCCGGGGACCCGACCCATGCCCCCGAGCCCGAAGAAGCGCGCGTCGGCCGCCACCTCGGACCGCAGCATCCACCGCGCGGTGCCACCACCCACCGGCTCCCACCAGCGCGGCGGCAGATCGCGCCGCAGCATCACACCCCGGGAGTGAGCACCTGCACCGCGCCGTGCCGCGAGACCACGACCGTCACCCGCTCGGCGACCACGCGCCAGCCGCCGTCCTTGTCCGGCTCCAGCGCGGCCCGCGGATCCGGCTCGGGACAGCGGCCCGGCAGCGCGTACGACGGCTCCGGAGCTGCCCCGTCCCAGCCCCAGAAGACCGCCCCGTTCACGGCGACGAAGATCCGCAGCACCGAGCGGTCGAACCGGAGCAGCCCGCCACCGAGCCCCGGCTCCACCTCCCGCACCGTTCCGGGTACCCGGGCCCGCTCCGGCCCCGGGGCGGCAGTCCGCTGGCGTCGGCCCGCCGCCTGCGCCACGCTGCCCGTACGGAACGCAACCCCTGAGCCGCCCCCGCCGAACCGACCGAAATCACCGAACGCACCAGGTCACGACCGTCCATGCTGATCACCCTGCCATTGACCGCGCCCGTCATGCGTCTCGTTCAACTGCCGTTCACCCGTGATCGGACCACATCTTCACGGCACGGACTATGTGGGGGTCGCCCTGGTGCGGAAGTCGATCACGTGGCATCGTCCCTGTCAGCCGCGTCACGCGCACACCCCAGCCCGTGCGCGGAGCACGCACACGATGCGCACAGTCCGGGAGCCGCCCATGTCGACCGTGAACCCCCAGCCGCTCTGGCAGCCGAGCCGGGACCAGATCGCCCAGGCACGGATCACCGCATTCCAGGCATGGGCCGCCGAACACCACGGAGCCCTCGCCGAGGGCGGCTACGCGGCGCTCCACCGCTGGTCCGTGGACGAACTGGACACCTTCTGGAAAGCGGTCACCGAGTGGTTCGACGTCCGCTTCACCACGCCCTACGCGCGTGTGCTGGGCGAGCGCTCCATGCCCGGAGCCCAGTGGTTCCCCGGAGCCACCCTGAACTACGCCGAGCACGCGCTGCGCGCGACCGCCTCCCGCGCGGACGAAGCGGCCCTGCTGTACGTCGACGAGACCCATGACCCCCGCCCCGTCACCTGGGCGGAGCTGCGCCGCCAGGTCGGTTCCCTGGCGGCGGAGCTGCGCTCCCTCGGCGTACGTCCCGGGGACCGGGTCAGCGGCTACCTCCCGAACATCCCGCAGGCCGTCGTCGCCCTCCTCGCCACCGCCGCCGTCGGCGGCGTGTGGACCTCCTGCGCCCCCGACTTCGGCGCCCGCAGCGTCCTCGACCGCTTCCAGCAGGTCGAACCCGTCGTCCTGTTCACCGTCGACGGCTACCGCTACGGAGGCAAGGAACACGACCGCAGCGACGTCGTCGCCGAACTCCGCCGCGAACTGCCCACCCTGCGCGCCGTCGTGCACATCCCCTTGCTCGGCGGCGAGACCCCGACGGGGCACTGGACTGGTCCGACCTCACCGCCGCGGACACCGAACCCGTCTTCGAACAGGTGCCCTTCGACCACCCGCTGTGGGTGCTCTACTCCTCCGGCACCACGGGACTTCCCAAGGCGATCGTCCAGTCCCAGGGCGGCATTCTCGTCGAACACCTCAAGCAACTGGGACTCCACTGCGACCTCGGCCCCGAGGACCGTTTCTTCTGGTACACCTCCACCGGCTGGATGATGTGGAACTTCCTCGTCTCCGGCCTCCTGACCGGAACGACGATCGTTCTGTACGACGGCAGCCCGGGTTACCCGGACACCGGCGCCCAGTGGCGCATCGCCGAACGCACCGGCGCCACCCTCTACGGCACCTCCGCGGCCTACGTCATGGCCTGCCGCAAAGCCGGAGTGCGCCCCGCGCGCGACTTCGACCTCTCCGCCGTGAAGTGCGTCGCGACCACCGGCTCCCCGCTGCCCCCCGACGGCTTCCGCTGGCTCCACGACGAGGTACGCGACGACCTGTGGATCGCCTCCGTCAGCGGCGGAACGGACGTCTGCTCCTGCTTCGCCGGAGCCGTGCCCACCCTCCCCGTCCACATCGGCGAGCTCCAGGCCCCCGGCCTCGGCACGGACCTGCAGTCCTGGGACCCCAGCGGCAAGCCGCTGACCGACGAGGTCGGCGAACTCGTGGTCACCCACCCGATGCCCTCCATGCCGGTCCGCTTCTGGAACGACCCCGACGGCACCCGCTACCACGACAGCTACTTCGACACCTACCCCGGCGTCTGGCGGCACGGCGACTGGATCACCCTCACCTCCCGCGGCTCGGTCGTCATCCACGGCCGCTCGGACTCCACACTGAACCGGCAGGGCGTCCGCATGGGATCGGCCGACATCTACGAAGCCGTGGAACGCCTCCCCGAGATCAGGGAATCCCTCGTCATCGGCGTCGAACAGCCCGACGGCGGCTACTGGATGCCCCTGTTCGTCCACCTGGCTCCGGGAGCCACCCTCGGCGAGGAGCTGCGCGGCCGCATCAAGCGGACCATCCGCGAGCAGCTGTCACCGCGTCACGTACCCGACGAGATCATCGAAGTCCCCGGCGTCCCGCACACCCTCACCGGCAAACGCATCGAGGTACCCGTCAAGCGACTCCTCCAGGGGACTCCGCTGGAAAAGGCGGTCAACCCGGGCTCCATCGACAACCTGGGCCTGCTCGCCTTCTACGAGGAACTCGCCCGCAAGCGCCCCTGACCCGCCCCCGCGGCGGACCGGCCCTCCCCTCCGGCCCACCCGCCCGGACGCCGTTGTCAGTGCCCCCGATTACTGTGAGTGAGCATTGATCGACTGTGCCGAGGGGGAGACATGGCAACCACCGACCACCGGACCCTGCGACGCGTCCTGCGCCGCGAAGTCGCGGGCATCATCGGCCTGCTGGCGGACGAGCACGACTTCCGCGCCATGCGGCGCTACCGCAGCTTCCTCTTCGACGACCACACCACCTACCTCAAACACATGGAGGCCGTCCTCAGGGCACGCGCCCTGCAGGGCGGCCACACCACGGTGGCGCTCTTCGATCCCGAGGACTACGCCGAGTACTGCATGAACACGGGGCTGGACCCCGACAGCCACACCAGCCGCACCCTGTTCACGGCCGACCTCGCGGCAGGCGGCGCCACGGTCCCCTACGACGGCCGGCCCCTGACCGACCTCCTGCCCACCCTCGTGGACGAGGCAGTCCGCCGCGCCACCCGGGAGTACGCGACCACACTCCTCGCCGGTCTGGGTGCCTGCGTCTCGTGCGGCGAGGACCTGGGCCGCGCCGCCTTCGCCCGCGCCTCGCATCTGCTCGTCCGTATTCTCGAGACGGCCCCGCCCGGTGAGCGGCACCTCGTGTGCAGCGTCTCGGGACCACCTGAGAACCTCATCGCCGTCCTGCACGCCGAGGACATCGCCGGCCGCGTGGAGGTCGACGAGTCCGAAGCCCTCGAATTCACCACGGTCCTGGCCGTCGGCCTTGCCACCGCGAGCCCCGGCGGACTGGTCATGCGGTCCAGCGGACCCGGCACGCCCGACCGGGTCCAGGGCTGGCGCCTGCGCGCCGGCGGCCTGGTTCCCCTCACCGCCGGCGAGGTCTTCGACGCCTATTGCACCGACGCCGAGTCCGGAGACCTCATCTCCCCGGAGTCCAACGTCGACTACTGCGAGCCACCCGGCCTCGGGGAGGGACCGCCGGACCACCGCCACTGAGCCGGGAACGCCCGGAGGGCGCCCCACCTCCAGGTGGAGCGCCCTCCGAAGGACACCGATCCCGCCGGCTGACCGGACGGGTGCCGGCTACTCGCCCGACAGCACCGCCTGAGCGGCGGCACGGGCATCGGCGGCACTGTCCGCCGCCCGGGCCGCCGCGGCGGCCCGCTCGCACTGCGCCAGCGTGAACTTCGCCAGCGACGCCCGCACATACGGAATGGACGCCGCACCCATGGAGAGAGGTGACACCCAGACCGGTCAGCACACACGCGAGCAGCGGATCGGAAGCGGCCTCACCGCAGACACCACAGCTCTTGCCCTCGGCCCGCGCCGCCTCGGCGGACAGCGCGACCAGGTCGAGCAGCGCGGGCTGCCACGGATCCTGCAGCCGGGACACCGCACCCACCTGACGGTCGGCGGCGAACGTGTACTGCGCCAGGTCGTTGGTGCCCAGCGACAGGAACTCCACCTCCTGCAGCACCGAACGCGCCCGCAGCGCGGCCGACGGGATCTCGACCATCGCACCGAACTTCGCCCGCAGCCCCGCCTCCCGGCAGGCGTCCGCGAAGGCCTTGGCATCGGCGCGGTCCGCCACCATCGGGGCCATGACCTCGAGGTGGACCGGCAGTCCCTCCGCCGCCTTCGCCAGCGCCGTCAGCTGGGTACGCAGCACCGCGGGATGGTCCAGCAGCGAGCGCAGACCACGCACACCCAGCGCCGGGTTCGGCTCGTCCGCGGGAGTGAGGAAGTGCAGCGGCTTGTCGGCACCGGCGTCCAGCACGCGCACGACCACGCGGCCCTCGGGGAACGCCTCGAGAACCTGGCGGTAGGCCACCACCTGCTTCTCCTCGGAAGGAGCGTTCTTGTCGTCGTCCAGGAACAGGAACTCGGTACGGAAGAGACCGACGCCCTCCGCACCCGCCTCGACGGCGGCCGGCACATCCGCCGGGCCACCGATGTTGGCGAGCAGCGGCACCTTGTGACCGTCGGCGGTCGCACCAGGGCCGGTGGACGTTGCCAGCGCCGCCTTGCGCTCGGCGGCCGCAGCCTCCAGCAGTGCCTTCTTCTCGTCGCTCGGGTTCACGAAGACCTCGCCGGTGCTGCCGTCGACCGCTATCAGCGTGCCCTCGGCGAGTTCACCGGCTCCGGGCAGGGCAACCACGGCCGGGACACCCAGGGCGCGGGCGAGGATGGCGCTGTGACTGGTGGGGCCGCCCTCCTCGGTCACGAAGCCGAGCACGAGCGTCGGGTCGAGCAGCGCGGTGTCCGCCGGTGCGAGATCCCGTGCCACGAGGACATACGGCTCGTCACTGTCCGGCACTCCCGGCATCGGCACCCCGAGCAGCCGCGCGACGATACGGTTCCGCACGTCGTCGAGGTCGGCCACCCGGCCCGCCAGATACTCACCGGCGTTCGCCAGCAGTTCGCGGTACGCGGCGAACGCGTCGTACACCGCGCGCTCGGCCGTGCTGCCGACGGCGATGCGCCGGTCCACGTCGGCCATCAGCTCAGGGTCCTGAGCCATCATGGCCTGCGCCTCGAGCACCGCCTGGGCCTCGCCGCCGGCGAGATTGCCGCGCGCCGTCAGATCGGCCGCGACCGCCTCCACGGCCTTGCGGGCACGTCCCTGCTCACGCTCCGCGTCCTCGGCCGGGATCTGCTTGGCCGGCGGCTCGAGCACCGCCGTACCCATGTGCCGTACCTCGCCGATCGCCACACCGTGGCTGACGCCGACGCCTCGCAGCGTTGTCTCCATCTGACCCGTCTCCGATTAGTGCGACGGACTTCGCCGCCGCGTTGGTTGTCCTGGTGGCCGTCATGGACGGCGCCGCTTCACTTCCAGAGGAAGAGGGTGTCGCCGGCCTTCACATCGCCGTCGTCACGAAGGTC